>OY282456.1 GCA_958296225.1 uncultured Dehalococcoidia bacterium
AAGCACCCGAACCCAGGAGCCTTGACCGCCATGAGCAGCGTCAGCGACCACGGAACCACACCAACCCCGGCCGCCCCCAGCGTATACGGCGACGACGGCGTAACCGTCATCGGCATGATTGGCGTGGTGCGCGAGGCGGCCGCCAACCGGGGCGCTACCCTCAGCCTCTTTGGCGGCGGCATCAACCCCGGCGCCGAAGTGCCGTCGGGCGTTGACCCGGATTATATCCTGGATTTTGCCCGCACCCATGAGGACGCCGGGTTTGACCTGGTGCTGACCGGCTACTCGTCGTCCACGCCCGACGGCTTTGAGGTGGCCGGGTACGCCGCCGCCCACACTGACCGCCTGGGTTACCTGATTGCCCACCGCCCCGGTTTCGTCGCGCCCACCCTGGCCGCCCGCAAAACCGCCACCCTGGACCAGCTCACCAACGGACGCATCGCCCTGCACATCATCACCGGCGGCAACGACGTGGAACAGCGGCAGGACGGCGACTGGCTGGACCACGACGCCCGCTATCGCCGCACCGATGAATACCTTGACGTACTCCGCCGCGTCTGGACGGAGACGGAACCCTTCGACCACGACGGCGAGTTCTACCATTTGCAAGCCGCCTACAGCCAGGCCCGCTGTCGTCAGCAGCCCCACGTGCCGCTGTTTTTCGGCGGCGCATCCGAGATGGCCCTGGATGTAGCCGGCCGCCGCGCCGACCTGTTCGCGCTGTGGGGCGAACCCCGCGCCGCCATCGCCGAGCGCATCGCCGATGTGCGTCATCGCGCCGCCGCCGCCGGCCGCAACCCGGACGAGATGCGGTTCAGTCTGTCCGCCCGGCCCATCCTGGCCGACACCGAAGCCAAAGCCTGGCAGCGCGCCGGGGAGATTCTCGACCGCGTCAGGCAGGCCACCGCCGGCCGCATCGCTCCCGGCGTGCCCACGCGCCCGCAGTCCGAAGGGGCATGGCGGCTGCTGCGTTTCGCCGACGCCGGAGACGTTCACGATGAACGGCTGTGGATGCCCATTGCCGCCGCCAGCGGGGCCTCCGGCAGCACCACCTGCCTGGTGGGCACGCCGCCGCAGGTGGCCGACGCCCTGCTGGCCTATTACGACCTGGGCTGCACCGCGTTTATCATCCGGGGGTTCGACCCGCTGGCCGACGCCGCCGAATACGGGCGGGAGCTGATACCGCGCCTCCGGGAAGGCGTCGCCCGGCGGCGCGCCCCCGCTGTAGCCGGCGGCCCATAAATGCTATGATTAAGCTGCCGCACCGGCCCGCCGCTGCGCTGGCGGCTGGCCCGCGCAGTACAACTTTTCAAAGTCGCCCTGACCACAACCGATGCGGAATCCCGTCTCCCGGAGGCCCTCCCCATGGTAGATTACGCAGCCCTGTTCTCGCGCACCCTGCCCCGCGCGGTGGCGACACCGGAGGGGGCAAATGCGGCGGTCAAGTACATCTTTTCCGTTACCAACGCCGTGCCGGAAGTCATCGCCGCCGACGAGTATCTGACGGCCATCCGCGCCGGCCTGGACGCCGGCGGGCCGAACTCGCTGGCGGCCTACCCCCCGGCCGGCGGGCATACCGGGCTGCGGGAGCTGGTGGCCCGGCGGCTGGCGGCCAATCGCGGCTTTGACGCCGCGCCCGATGACGTGTTCATCTCCGACGGCGCCGGCGGGGCCATCACTATCCTGCTGGAGTCCTTCATCAACCCCGGCGACCCCATACTGGTTGAGGAGTTCACCTATATGGGCAGCCTGCGCATGATGCTGGAACGTGGCGCGGAACCCGTCCATGTACCCGGCGATGACGACGGAATGCTGCCCGACGCGCTGGATGATGCGCTCAAATCGCTGGACAACGCGGGCCGGCGCGCCAAGTTCGTCTGGATGATTCCCGTGTTCCAGAATCCGCTGGGCTTCACCGTCTCGGAACCCCGCCGCCGCGCTTTGCTGGACGTCGTCCAACGCTACGATGTGCCCGTGCTGGAGAACGAATCCTACGCCGATTTCCGCATTGACGGCGACCCGCTGCCCCCGGCCTTTGCCGGATTGAGCGACAACGGCGACGTGATGTACGTATCGTCGTTCACCAAGCTGCTGGGCTGTGGGCTGCGCGTCGGTTTCGGCGTGCTGCCGCCGGGAGTCAAGGCCGCCCTGCCCCAGGTCAATTCGGAGAATCTGCCCCGCCGTGGCGTGAGCCATCTGGCTACCATGATGGTATATGAGTATATGCGGGAGCATGAGGCCGGGCACATTGCAGCCGTCAGAGCAGCCCTCCAAACCCGCCGCGACGCCATGCTGGACGCCCTGGAGCAAAACTTCCCGTCATTCTGCGAATGGACGCATCCCCAGGGCGGTATGCTGATCTTCGTCCGCCTGCCCGAAGGCGCGGATACCTGGGCCACCCTGCCCAAAGCCACCCGGCGCGATGTCAAATACAACCCCGGCGGCGTGTTCCGCGCCGACCGCCAGCGCAACAACTACTTCCGCCTCACCTACAGCCACAACTCGCCGGAGGAGATTCGGGAGGGCGTGGCCCGCCTGGCCGAGCTGTTCCGGGAGGAGGGCTACTTCGAGGGCTGACCCATGAACCTCACCGGCGATGGCATACCCGTCGCCGTTCCCCCCGGCGCGTCGGCCCTGGACGCCATCAATACTGCCGGCGTTCCCATCTCCCGGCTGTGCCAGGATGCGATCTGCCCGCCATCGGCGCTTGCCCACCTGTCTGGTGCAGATTGACGGCGGGCGCGGATTCCCGGCGTCCTGCTCCGTGCCGGCCGCCGAGGGCATGGCCATCCGCACCGACACGGAGGACGCGCGCCGCATCTGCGCCGGGGTTATTGAGCTGACCCTGGGGATGGTGGGGGCGCAATCGGCCAACGGCGCCGGGGCCGGCGTTGGCGGCTATGGCCGGCTGTCCGACGCGGCGGTCAGGCACGGGGTTACAGGCCGGCGCTGGCCGCCCCGCTCCCGCCAGGCTGCCGACACCTCTAACCCCGTGTTCAACCTGGCGATGGACGCTTGCATCCTCTGCGCCCGCTGCGTCTGCGTCAACGCCTGCCAGGACAGCCACCAGTTTATCGGCGCCATTGGCGTTTTAGGCGCTGGCCGGACGGCCCGCATCGCCGCCGCCGGCGATCTGCTGCTGGCGGACAGCATCTGCATCACCTGCGGCCAGTGCCTCAGCGTCTGCCCCACCGGGGCAATCAGCGTCAAAGAACCGCCGGCCGCGCCAACCCGTACCGCCAGCGCCACCTGTCCCTACTGCGGCGTGGGCTGCGGCATCAAACTGGATGTGGACGACACTGCCGGACGCATCGCAGCCGCGCACGATGACCCGGATAATTTGTCCAGCGTGGGGATGCTGTGCGTCAAGGGACGCTTCGGGTACACCTATGTTCAGCACGCCGACCGCATCAAAACGCCGCTGATTCGCGACGGGGAGCGGTTCACCGGCCCTTTCCGCGAGGCCGGCTGGGATGAAAGCGCTGGACCTGGTGGCGAGCCGGCTGGCCGAGTGCCGGGGCGACGCCTTTGCCACCCTCTGCTCTGCCAAGGCCACTAATGAGGATGGCTGCGTGCAGCAGAAGTTCGCCCGCCTGGTGATGGGTAGCAACAACATTGACCACTGCACCCGCCTGTGCCATTCCCCTTCGGTGGAGGCCACTCTGGCCGCCCTGGGCAGCGGCGCCACCGGCAACTCCTACACCGACTATGAGGGCGCCGGCTGCCTGCTGGCCATCGGCTGCGACCCACTTCCAACCATCCGGTGGCCGCCGCCCGGATGCGTCGGGCGTAGTGCCGCCGCCGGGGTTCGGGGCGTCGGGGTGCCGCCTCCCGGATGCGCCGGCGGTGGTGGAGCGCGGGGCCAGGCTCATCGTCGTCAACCCGCGCCGCATTGACCTGTGCGACTACGCGGATTTATGGCTGCGCCCCTATCCCGGCACCGACGTAGCCCTGCTGAACGCTATGGCCAACGTCATCGTAACCGAGGGGTTGACCGACGCCGGTTTTGTCCATAATCGCACCGAGGGTTATGACGAATGGCGCGCCGTGGTGGCGCAGTACCCGCCGGAACGGGCAACATCCATTACCGGCGTGTCCGCCGACGACATCCGCGCCGCCGCCCGCATTTTCGCCCGTCCGCCGGTCCCCAAAGGGGCCGGGCCGGAAGGCGACGCCACCGGCCGGGGCTACGGCGGCTCCTGTCTGATTTGGGGTATGGGCATCACCCGGCACAGCAACGGCACGGCCAACGCTCACAGCGTGCTCAACCTGACGCTGGCCACGGGACACCTGGGGCGGCCCGGCTGCGGCGTGTCTCCGCTGCGGGGACAGAACAACGTGCAGGGCTGCGGCGACGCCGCCGGCTGCCTGCCCGACTCCCTGCCCGGCTATCAGGGCCTGGGGCCAACGCCCGGGCCAAGTTTGACGACGCCTGGGACGCCGCCGGCCGCTTGCCCGGCGCCCCGGGCCGGGTGGTCACCGATATGGTGGAGTCCATCGGGCAGCCCGGCGGCGCGCGCTGTACGTTACCGGCGAGAACCCGCTGGTCAGCGAGCCGGGCCTGCGCCGCGCCTACGACCGGTTCCGTCGCCTGGACTTTCTGGTAGTGCGGGACATATTTATACACTCCACGGCGCTGCTGGCCGACGTGATTCGGCCGGCTGCCAGCTTTGCCGAAAAGGACGGCACTTTCACCAACAGCGAACGCCGGGTGCAGCGGGTGCGCCAGGCCATCCCGCCGGTAGGCGACAGCCGGCCCGATTGGGATATTGTCTGCGACCTGGCGCGGCGGACGTGCCGGCGGCTGGGGCTGCCCTGGGCAAGCCGGTTCGCCTACGGCCATCCGTCGGAGATATTCGACGAAATGGCCCGCCTGACGCCCATCCTGTCCGGCATTTCCTATCAGAGGCCAGCTGACCGGCACGGTTCGCTATACCTACCGGATGCGCACCGGGGAAATATTCATCCCCTTTATCCGCCTGAACGATGACGACACGACGGCCAACTTCCTCACCAACGCCGCCTACGACCCCCAGTCGCGCATCCTCGAATACAAGGTCTGCGCCGTGCGGGTGGAGCCGGCCGGGTAGGTTGGTTATTGCCCGGCCCGCCGTCGCCGTTCCCGGCTTTCAATGAAGTGCACCGCTTCATCGGGGCTGATGCGTCCCACCGGGCCGCTGGCGTACATCGCGCCCAGCACCGTGCCGCCGCGTCCCAGCAGGAACTCGGTGGGCTGGATATAGCCGCCCCGGTCGTCCGACCACCAGGAACCCAGCCGATCGGCGTCGGCGCGGGTTACGCCGTAGGCCATGGGGAAGGATACGCCCGACTTGCCGGCCATTTCCTGCACCAGTTCTTTCGGCTCCACGCTGGCGGCGGCGATTTGAACTCCCATCTCCGCCAACGCATCCTGCTGCGACTGCCACGCGGCCAACTGCCGCGCGCAGTAGGGTCACCACACGCCCCGGTAGAACAGCAGCGCCAGGTAGCGCGAGGACATATCCGAGGGTAGGGCCAGCGTTCCGCCGTCAATCAGGTTGAGGATTGTTTCGGGCAGGCGGTCGCCCTGTTGCAGTTTCGCGGTCATAATGCCTCCTTAAGTTGCGGCCCCGGCCCCGTCCGGCCAGAACAGTTCGTAGAGCCGCTGCGATAGTTCCTCGCACAGCGCAAGGCCGTCGGCAACTTCTGCGGCTGTCTCCTCATCTTCGTAGTAATTGGAATGGAGGGCGCGCGCGGTGCGAAAGGCGTTGTTAATCAGATTACGCGCTTCCACATCGCCGGCGGCTTCGGCCAGCCCCGCCAGTTCCCGCACCACCAGCCAGATTGAGCCATGAGCGTGAATGATACCGCCGTGCCGCGCGCTGACGGCTTTGACGGTTTGGGCTACCATCCCCCATGCTTTGCTGGATGCTTGCGGCAGGTCGCCATCCTCGCGCAAGTGTTTCCAGGCGCCGGCGCGAAAATCCCCGCTGAGGCGCGCGTATTTCTCCGGAGTGCGGCCGGCATCTCCCGGCTGCGCCGGGTCCCGGTACAAACCACGGGCGACGGCGGCGGCGATGTCATCATCGGTGTAAGTCATCGGATTGCTTCATAGGGTATGCCGATGGGGCGGGGTTGTCGCCGGGCTGCTTCAGTTCTCCGGCCACCGGGGGCGTCGTAGTCGCTAGCCTTGAGGACGCTCCGGCCAGAATAGTTCGTAAAGCCGCTCCGACAGCTCTTCGCACAGCCTGAGATTGGAGGCAACCTGCGCTACGGTTGCTTCATCCTCGTAAAAATTGGTGTGCAGATTGCGAGCGACGCTAAACGAGTTGTTAATCCAGTCAGCCAGCTGCGTGTCGCCCGCAGCTGCGGCCAGCCCGCTCAGCTCCCCCGCTATGTACCAGATGGCGCGGTGGGTGTGGATGACGCCGCCGTGCCGGGCGCTGACGGCTTTGACGGTTTCGGCGACCATACCCCACGCTTTGTTGGAGGCTTGGGGCAAGTCGCCGTCCTCTTGCAGATGCTTCCAGGCGCTGGTCCGGAAATCCTGGCTGAGGCGCGCGTATTTTTCAGGCGTCCGTCCGGCATCGGCAGGGGAAGGACCGTCCCGGGCTGCTGTGAGGCCTCGGGAAACGGCGGCGGCAATGTCGGCATCGACGAATGGCATCGGAATTACTCCCAGTTAATCCCCCACCGCCACCGCAGTAGGCGACTTCAACCGCTCCGACCACCAGGGGTCGTCGTACTCGTTGAACAGGCCCTTGATATGTGGCATCACTTCGTTGGCGAACAGGTCGGTGTTCTTGCGGGTCAGTTCGGGCGGCATACTGCCCATCTGGAGCAGGACCATCAGGTGCCGATGCGCAGCAGTTGATGGGGCGGCCGGCGTTCCGCTGTCAATCAGGTTGGGGTTGTTTTGGGCAGGCGGTCGCCCTGTTGCAGTTTCTCGCCCATAATGCCTCCTTAGGCTGCGGCCCCGGCCCCCTCCGGCCAGAACAGTTCGTAGAGCCGTCCCGATAGTTCTTCGCACAGGCGCACACCGGAAGCGACACGCGCGGTTGACGCTTCGTCTTCGTAAAAATTGGTGTGCAGGTAGCGGGCCACGTTAAAAGCGTTGTTCAGCCATTCTTCCGTGTCGGTATTTCCCGATTGTACCGTCAACGCGCTCAACTCCTCCAGAACCTGCCAGATGGCGCGATGGGTATGAATGATGCCGCCGTGGTGTGCGCTGACGGCCTTGACGGTTTCCGCAACCATCCCCCAGGCTTTGTTGGATGCCTGCGGCAAGTCGCCGTCCTCGCGCAGGTGCTGCCACGCGCCGGCGCGGAAATCCCGGCTGAGTTGAGCGTACTTCTCCGGCATCCGGCCGGCATCATCAGGTGAAGGCCGGTCACGGGCGGCAGACAGACCGCGGGCGACGGCGGCGGCGATGTCATTGTTAGGGTAAGTCATCGGATTGCCTCATACGGGATTCCGACGGGGACAGGACGGGGGCGGCATACCAACCGTTCCCGCCCGGGTTCGGAGTTAGCAGATGGCGCCGCCGTCGCCGGGCTGCTTCAGTTTCTCCGGCCACCAGGGGTCGTCGTAGTCGCTGAACAGGCCCTTGATGTGCGGCATCACTTCGTTGGCAAAGAGGTCGGTGTTCTTGCGGGTCAGTTCGGGCGGCATACTGCCAATCTGGAGCAGCACCATCAGGTGACCGATGCGCAGCAGTTCGCAGGCTTCGGTGAGCTTTTGCCGCACGGTTTCGGGGCTGCCGCCGATGACGTGGCCCTGCGTGATGTAGTCTTGCCAGGTGTTTTCGGTGGCGGCGCGCTGGGCTTCCTCGCCCATCTGCGGGCGCAGCGACCTGCGGATGGATTCCAGCGAGCGGTAGCCGGGCGACTCGGCAAAGGGCGGGTACACGCGCAGCATCTTTTCGTAGAAGTATTTGACGTGTTCCTCGTAGTCCTGCTCCGCCTGTTCGTCAGTCTCGGAGACGCACACCAGTTGCAGGAATCCCAGGCGGTGCGGGTTGTCGTCAACCCCGCGCTCGGCGGCGCGCTCCCAGTAGCCCTTGACGATGTTGTGGCCGCGCAGGTAACCGTAGTAAGACAGGTAGCAGTACACGTAATCGCGGTCCAGCACCCAGTCCCAAGTTTCCAGGCTGCCGGAGCCGGGAATCCACACCGGCGGGTGTGGCTCCTGCATGGGGCGCGGCCAGATGCTGATGTAACGCAGCTTGTTGTACTTGCCGTTGAAGATGGTGGGTTGGCGCTGCGTCCAGGCTTGCATCACCACGTCGTGGGCCTCGGTGTGCCGGTCGCGCAGGGTGATGGGCACCTGGCCGTAGGAGAAGGTGGTATCCATTGACGTTCCCACCGGGAACCCGGCTACCAGGCGTCCCCCGGAGATGACGTCCAGCATGGCCATTTCCTCGGCGACGCGCACGGGCGGGTTGTACAGGGCCAGGCTGTTGCCCAGCACGATGAGCGCCCCCTTGTTAGTGGTGTTCGCCAGCACCGAAGCAATCAGGTTGGGAGACGGCATGATGCCGTAAGCGTTGTTGTGGTGCTCGTTGACGCAGATGCCGTCAAAACCAACCGCGTCAGCGTAGCGCAGTTGGTCGATGTAGTCGGAGTAATACTGGCTGCCCTTAACCGGGTCAAAGTTCTCGTTGGGCAGGTCAACCCAGGCGGAATGATGCTGCTGGGCGAAGTCGTCCGGCAGGTCCTGGTAGGGCATCAGGTGGAAGAAGGAGACTTTCATAGCAATCTACCCCGGCGGCGCGGCGGCCACTCGTGCATATTGGATGGTGGGATTGTACCACAGCGGGGTTGGGCTACTGGGGCGGGAAAAGGTCGGTGACCGGACAGGCGAAACCGGGCAGGACGGGTTCGGCGGTAATGATGTCGCCGGGCCGGAACACCGCCCCGCCTTCCTGCCCAATCGCAATAACGGTGCGGCTCTCCGGGAAGGTCAGCCAGACCAGCTGCGTGCCGGCGGCCAGGTATTCACATACCTTGTCCTCCATTTCCTGGGCCGTGTTGTTGGGCGAGATGATTTCAACCGCCAGGGTCGGCACCAGGGCAAGGACGGCCTCCGGTTCGGTAGGCATCGGGCCGGCGACAAAGGCTACATCGGGCTTGCGTGACTGGTCGCGGTTGGCGCCGACCAGGAACGACGGGGTAGTTAGCACTTTGCCCAAATTGCGCTCATCAACAATCCCCCGCAATACCGATGCGGTGTAAGTCATTGCGAGCGAGTGATTCAGGCTACGTGGGTTCATCCCATTTTCGGTATCCTTCCAGTAGCGTTTTTTGACGATGCGGCCGTTCAGCAACTCGCAACCGTTGGTCATTTCATCAGGCAGAGCGAGGAACTCGCTCACTGTGTAGAGTTTTTCGGCAATGGAGACCATCGGATATACCTCCCATACCTCCGGGACAGCGTTGGCAATGCCAGGCCGGGCTACTCAGATTGCGGCGGCGGAAACAGGTCGGTGACCGGGCAAGCAAAACCCGGCAGGACGGGTTCGGCGGTGATGGTATCGCCGGGGCGGAACACCGCCGCATAGTCGGCCCCGAAGGCAATGACGGAGCGGCGTTCCGGGAACATCTGCCACACCAGTTGCACGCCGGCCGCCAGATATTCCTCAACCTTGTTGAACATATCCGCGGCGGTGTTGTTGGGCGAGATGATTTCAATGGCAAAGGCGGGAACCAGGTAGTAGATTGCCTCGGCCGCAACGGGCGGTTCGCCCACAAACAGGGCCAAGTCCGGTTTGCGCATCCGTTCCTGATTGGCTCCAACCATAATGGTCGGTTCGTGCAACACTTCGCCCAGGCTATGCCGGTCCGCAAACTGGTCCAGAGGTCGGTAAGCGTACTTCATCACCCGTGCGTGGTTGTACATCGGCGGCGTCATACCTTTTCCCTCACCATCCCAGACGTGCTTTTTGACCAGGCGGCCGTCAATCAGCTCGCAGCCGTCCGTCATCTCTTCAGGCAGCGCCCAGAATTCTTCTACCGTGTACAGCCTTTCGGCAGTGGCAACCATAATTCCTGCTTCCCTCCGCGCTATTGCTTTTCGCTCCGGCGCTGGCCGGCCGTATCAGCCGGCCAGCCAGTTCTTGACGGCGGCGATGAAGTCCGCCGGGTTGTCCTCAAACACCATGTGCCCGGCCCGCTCAATTTCCGCCAGCGTGCCTTGCGCCAACGTGGCAACCATCTGCTGCGCGGTTTCCTCGGTGAGCAGGTCGGTCTCCATGCCGCGCACCAGCAGGGTGGGGCAAGTTATCCGCTCCAGAGTCGGCCAGAGGTCAACCGCCGGCGCAGCGGTGCCGTTGATGCGCTGCTCGCGGATGGCCGGGTCAAACTTCCAGCCGATTTTGCCGTTGGGCAGCCGGTGGGTCTGGCCGGTGAGGCGGCGGCGCATTACCGGCTCGGCGGCGAATCGGTTGCCCGTCTGGACGTGGGCCAGCGCATCCTCGAAGGTGTCAAATGCGGGCGGCAGGCTGCGCAGCTCTTCGGTGATGCGATTGCCGCCGGCGGGTTCGATGCGCGGGCCGATGTCCACGATGCACAGCCGTTCCAGCCGCTCCGGATGGGCGCCGGCGAAAGCCATGCTGTTGCGCCCGCCCATGGAGTGGCCGAACAGGATGAACTTGTCCAGCCCGACGGCATCGACAAAGCCAACGAGGTCGGCTACGAAAGCGTCGGTTGAGTAGTCGCCGCCGGGAGCGTGGTCGGTGTCGCCGCGCCCCCGCTGGTCCAGGGCGTACACGTGATAGTCGCCACACAGCGATTCGGCAACGTCTGCCCAAACGTGGGCGTGGCCGCGCAGGCCGTGGAGCAGAACCAGGGGCGGCTTGCCCTCGGTGCCCCAGTCGAGATAGTGCAGGTTGATGCCGTTGGCGGTGACAGTTCGGCTCCGGGGCTGTACTTGCGTAGTCATGGCGATTGCTCCTTATGGTTTGGCGCGTGAGAAAAGGGACGCTATGGTTTGGAAAAAGGAAGGCGGGGAATGGACAACAACAGCAGCTTTGTGTTCCGACGGGACGAAGCCGGGCGGGGCATCGAATAGCCGGGCATGGCTGCCGTGCAATTCGGCCTCTATGTTCCGGTCAATGCCGGCGGTTTGGTACAGGGAATGGGCGGCACTCAACTGCGCCGCCGTGTAGCCGGTGGCGAACTCCAGGTCGGCGTTGGTGAGGTCGGCGTTGGTGAGGTCGGCATCGTCCAGCCGGGAATGGCGCAGGTTGGCGTTGGCCAGGTTGGCATTGACCAAGCTGGCCTCTCTGAGGTCGGAGCGGATAAACTGCGTGTTTCGCAAGTCGGCGCTTTCAAACCGAGCTTGCCGTAGGTCAGCGTCGTTCACTAGCGAGTCCCACAAGATAACCCGGCTCAAGTCGGTCTGAATCATTTTGCTCCGGCTGAAGTCCGACTTGCTCAGCAGCATACCCTGAAACTTCATACGGCTGAGGTCAACCGCCATCTTCCGCATTTTCTTCTTCTTCATAGTACACGCCTCGTTCCACGTACATCTGCCTAATCACACGCAGTACCGTTTCGTATTCAACGGATCTTTGGCTGGAAATCTCGGCAACCTCGCTTACCGAATCCGCAATGCCCTCCAAGTGCGCTCGCAGCAATTCCAGAACGGTGGTGCGATAATCAGCAGCGTCTCCGGCGATATGGTGCAATTCGTAGATGCCGCCAATTCTGACCAGCGCCTCACCGCTTCCCAGATGCTCGATGGCTGCGCTGAGCCGCCCGGTAATGTTGCCCAATGCCGTCAACTCTGCAACCCGTTCTGCGGACGCGGCCCGCCGGTTGGCGATGGATACTTGCCAAATTAACAAGCCGCCGCCCACCGTCAGCAAATACACCCGCACTATATCAATTCTCTCATCTGCCGGCACTCCAAGACTGTCGGCAATCGGCTCCAGGAACCACCATAGGATGACCAGCCCGGCGACGGCGAATATGGCTGCCGCCACAATCGGCAGCAGCCAGCGCAGAAGGCCGCCGAATCCGGGAAGCATTGTGCGCTGACGCCGGGGGCGAATGGGTCCTACTTCAGCTGCCAGTTGGGCCGGCGTTTCTCGGCGAAGGCGCGCGGGCCTTCCTTGCTGTCTTCGGTGGTGAGGATGTAGTCGTAAGCCACGTAAGTCCTGGCGCTGATTTCGGCGATGGACAAATCCAGGCTGCTGTACGCCAGGTCTTTGATGGTGCGCACGGCCAGCGGAGCGTTTTGGGCGATGCTCTCCGCCATCTGCACGGCCTCCGGAAGCAGCTCGTCGGCCGGCACCACCTTGTTGAGGAAGCCCATTTCCTTGACGCGCGGGGCCGGCAGCAGGTCGGCGGTCATCACCAGTTCCAGCACGTTGGAGATGCCAATCATCTTGGTGAGTTCCACGGCGAAAGGCGGCATCAGGCTCCACTTGGTTTCGGTGATGCCCAGCCGGGCGTTGTCGGCGGCGAGGCGCACGTCGCACATCTGGGCGATGGACCAACCGCCGGCGGCGGCGGCGCCATTGACGGCGGCCACCAGCGGTTTGGCCGGCCGCTCCCACATATGCGGCTTGTTGGGCGACATACTGTTCTCGGCACGGGCCTGCACGCCCTCGGCGTTGTCGGCGGCGCGTTCTTTCAAGTCCCGACCGGCGCAGAAGTTGCGCCCGGCGCCGGTGATGACGGCTACCCAAGCCTCATCATCCGCGTTGTCGAAGTGATTGATGACCTCTTGCAACTCCCGGCGCAGCTGCCGGTTGATGGCGTTGGACGATTCCGGCCGGTTCAGCGTGATGATGGCAACATGGTTGTCGGCGCCGGTCTTCTCGTAGAGTACGGTTTCAGGCATTGCGTTGTGGTCTCCTTGTGACAGTAGAGCTTTCCGGGTCAGGGGTTCCAGGGTATCAAGCATAGTGGCCGAGATACTGGCCGCCGATAACGTGCAGGTGGCCGTGGGATTGGCTTTGCAGGCCGTCGTATCCGAAGTTGGAGAGGATGCGAAAGCCGTTGGGGCAATACATACAGCCCAGCGTCGCCGCCACGTCGCCGAGGCGGGTCATAATACCGCTGCTCCACATTTCCAGCTGCGACATATGGCGACGCGGCATTACCAGCAGCATAATCGGCACCCACGTCAGCCGGTTGACGATGGCAATGAGGTCGTTGTCCAGATAGCGAATCCGGGCCGGTTCCCGACCGGCCACGATTTCGCAGAATACGCAGTAGCGTTGTGAAGATGAGGGGGTTGAGTTTGAGCTGGTCATGGGTTACTCGTAAAGGGGTGAATTAGAGTTGGGAGTGACCGTTGGCGCGCTCGTCAAGTTGCCGCCTGAGGAGGTCAACCGAGTCTGTGAGGCTCTGCATCACGCGCAATAATTCCGCATTCGCTCTTTCCGCCTGCTCCGCCCGTTGCATCTCCAGTCTGGTTCGTTCCAGTTCCAGATCAAGGCGTTGCCGCTGCATTTCGTTTGCGGCGGCGGCAAGAGTTTCGGCCCGCGCTTGCGCCTGGGCAGTGGCCCGGGCTTCTGCTTCGTTGGCCCGCTGCCGCTCCTCCGCCGCCCGCGCCCGTTCCTCCTCTGTTCGTTGCCGTTCCTCCTCCGCTCTCGCCCGCGCCTCATCAGCCCGCGCCCGTTCCCAGTCGGCCCGCGTCCGTTCTTCGTTGGCCCTTCGGGTTTCGCCCATTGTGAACCACACTTGCAATACCCCCGCAACAGTAATTGAAGCAACACCGTTGATGTACGCTGAGTCGAATGCGTCCCGTAATGAGTCGTCAGGAGCCCTGGGCAGGGCCAGAGTAACCCCGGCTGCTACCGCTCCCAAGCCAATGGGCAGAGCCGCAAACAGAGCGAAATCCATTATCCTACGGGAGCTCCGCCTGCTACCGGCGCCATCCGGTTCGGACTCACTCCAATTGTAACCCATATCACCGCTTTCCTGTTCCGGTCAAGACTGACGATGCCATTTACCCGCCGCCGACGGTAATATACGAACGGTGCCGCAGCAGTGTCAACGACTAGCTGTCACTTAACAGAGGAAAGCCGCCGCATCGTTCCGGTGGTATGGTATTATTGCGGTCAGCGCGTTCGGCATCTTGCCGCAGCGCCGTATCCGTGACCTGCCATTGCGAACCCGAAATGTACCGACTGGCCATCCTCACCATCAGCAGCTCCGGCGCCCGCGGCGAGCGGGAGGATACCGGCGGTCAGGCCATCCGCGACAAGCTGCCACCGCCGGCCTACGACGAGGTACGCTACGAAATCGTCTCCGACGACGCCGGCATCATCACGCAGCGCATCAGCGAGTGGGCCGATTCCGGCGCGGTTGACCTGATTGTTACCACCGGCGGCACCGGCATGGGGCGGAGTGACGTTACCCCAGAAGCCGTCCGCGCCGCGATGCACCGGGAGGTTCCGGGGATGGCCGAGGCCATGCGCGCCCAGACCCTGCGGTTCACTCCCATGGCCATGCTGAGCCGCTCCGTGGCCGGCATCCGCGGCCACACCCTGATAATCACCCTGCCGGGCAGCCCCCGCGGCGTCGGCGAATGCCTGGACGTGGTGCTGCCCGTTCTGCCCCACGCCATCGAACTGTTGCAGCGCGAGTCCGTGCCGGAACACCCACGCTAATCTCCTGTATCCAACCAAAACTTCATCCCCCGGAGACCTGCCCAAGATGAGCACCAACCAAGCTACGCCCGTTTACTGGCCGAGAGTCAAGGAATTGCTGGACGGCATTATGGAGCGCTGGATCGAGCGGCACGGGCGGGACCCGTACCCTGGCATCCACGAATACTGGTGGGAGACCCCGGAAGACCTGGCCAATTCGGTGCTCAACGGCTATCCGTCCATCGAGCCGGGCAAGCCGGGAGCGGAGACGCATCTGGTAAGGTCGCTGCGGCTGGGCTGCGGCACCTTTGGGCGGATGCCGCTGCGGGGGCCGTTCCTGTCGCGGGCCGAAGCGGCGGAGATTGCGGCGTGGATTGACGCCGGGATGCCCACCGGGCCTGAGGAATGAGAATGTGCGCAACGGAACAGCCCCCAACCTTATCTAACCCGGCAGAAGCCGCCCGGCAGCAACTCGCCATTCATAATGTGATGCTGGGTGCTAAAATACTGTGCGATGCTGCCCGTTGAGCCGTAGTCAAAGCCGCCTACCAACGTGGCTATCCGTATGAGAACCAAAAGCAAACCTATGACGCCATAGAAAAGCTCGACAACGAGTAGCTACCTGATGGGGTCGTACCGGCACGCTAAGGGACTGCTGGAGGCCGTAAGCCGATTTCTGGAGCGGATGCAAAACCTAACGGAGCAAAGGCAATGCAACATCCGAGCGGTTGATGCAGCGCGCCGATTGGAATTTGCCGAGGGCGATGTATTGGTTGCTTCTGAAATGCTTTGAGGTGCTGCTGGCCATGCCATGCTGGCTGTCGGTACCCGAAGGAAATAGCCGGAAGACAGCCACGGCGCGTTGGATGATACGGTCCTGTCCTGCCTATCAGCCGGGAGGGCGCGGAACGGGCTTGCGCCGCGTTTGCTGGGATCGTTAGTCTGAAATAGGCGGAAAGCAGCCAGCAGGACAGTCATGTTGGTACTTTTCCGTTTGCTCACCGAGCCACTTGTACGTACAAGTCAGCGGGGCTCTGGCCGCATCCTTCAAGCAAGGCTGGAACATCGGCTGCATTGCCTCTTTCGCCAATCCGTACAAACAGGCCGGAGGTGCCGATTGCTTCCCAACTCGCCAATTCCTCCAAAGAACTGTCGGTACTCACCAACAGCTTCGTCCTATTTCTGCCACCGGCGATGGGACACTGGGCGGCGGTGAGCAAACCTCTTGCCAGAAGCCAATCGGCAGTGACCTTCATAAGGTCTCTAATATGATTCACTTCATGCTCATCGCCATCCGGGAATCGAAGTGCTTTCGGGCGTGGTCTGTTCCTGCTTCTAGGCCGCAGATAGTCCTCTAATGAGACCCAACCAGAGGTAAGGTGATGGTCGATAGGGGCTGCGAGGACTTTCTCGAACATTGACGTTAAGGCTTTGGCGCAATCGGAAGACGAGTTCTCTGCGGAGTAAATGTCAACTTGCGGCATCCCTTGGTAATGGTCGGTCAGAACAGGACTTGGGAAAACATGGTATCGCCATATTTTCCCGTTGGTTAGTATTACTTTCGGAACGCCGGCCTCAAAAGCATAGTCGCGTATGCTTCTGATGACGGCATCTTTATCTATCTCCTCGTCAACGCCTTTAGTTTCGAGGAGAGTAAAGGGTTTGTGTCCTTGAGACTTGCGAGGGTAGGCAGGGGGCCACAAAGCATAATCTACCTTGCGCCGGCCTTCACCTCCATGGACCGAGTATTCTACGTCCACCAAGGTAAAATCAGCGACGTTCCAGCCCATAACACGCAACACAGGCGCAACTAAGGCTTCGCGAGTACGAGCCTCGTTGAACTTGTCATAGTCAGGTTGCGCTTTAATATTTTCCCGCACCACTGTAATGATCTCGGTTAGCTGTTCCATATTAACGTCCATCGTGTTCGCACCTCTGAATCACAACCTGCCAGCGGGTTCACCCGCTGGCAGGTCTAGTTTTTCGCCTAGGTTAAGCAGCCGTCCGCCTTACAGCAGCACCGGCTCCTTTTCCTTTTGATAGACTTGGATACGGCCACGGGTGTGGTCGATGATGGCAATTTGGCCGGAGTCGGATACGTGCACTGCGCACGGGTTGGCGAACGCCTTCTCGAACTGGCCGCCGTCATGGGTTATGGCCATGGTGCGCTGGCGGATCATGTCCGGGTTGGAGTTCAGCTTGGTCTTGCCCCATTCGGACAGGGTGTAGTCGCCCTTCAGCTGGGCGCGGAACCGTCCGTCGGGAGCAAGAATCTGCACCCGGTCGTTCTCGCGGTCGCAGATGTAGATGTCGCCGTCGTTGTCCACGAACACCGCGTTGGGGCGCTTGAACTGGCCGGGGCCGTCGCCGCTGGTGCCGAAGCTGGCCTGCCACTCGCCGTCCTGGTTGAACACCTGGATGCGGTCGTTGCGCCAGTCAGCCACGTAAACCAGGCCGGCCTGGTCCAGGCAGATGCCCCAGGGCATATTGAACTGGCCGTCGCCGCTGCCGAACTCGCCGAACTGGCTCTTGAAAGAGCCGTCCAGCCCGTAGCTCTGGATGCGGTGGTTCTTGGCGTCCACCAGCCACAGGGTATCGCCGTCAATGGCGATGCCCGAGGGGCCGTTGAACTCGCCGGGCCCGTCGCCGGCGGTGCCCCAGTGGGACACGTAATCGCCATCCTCGGTAAAGATGGTGATGCGGTTCAGGTACTCGTCGGCCACGTACAGGTTCCCTTCGCCGTCCAGCGCGCAGGAAGAGGGCCAGTATAGGTCGCCGGGGTCTTCACCGAATTTGCTGAACTCGCCCACCAGTTGCTCATCCAGCGTGGCGACGGTTACGTGCACGCCGTCCGGGCGATTTTCATAGGAGCGGTTGAGAACGTAAACCTTGCCTTCGGCATCCACAGCCATGTCCACCGGGTTGCGGAACCCGGTGCCGTTGAACTCGTTGCGTCCCACGGAGTGGCTATAGGTGAAGGCAGTGTCCACGAGGCCAAACAGATGGGTACTCATAGACTTTCCTCTCGTGTGGTCGTCAGGTTTCAGGCTGCTGTGGCGGGTCATTCCCGCCACAGCTATTGGTTCTCGTCGAACGGCCTACAGGAAGGGAACCTTCTCGAAGACGCCGCGGTTGATGGGGTTGGAGTCGAGACCCATCCAGTCCTCCAGGATGGTGGCGTAAACCTGGCGGAAGTCCATGTTGGACCTGAGGTTGCCGCCCTCTTCCTGCTGGCTGGGTTCCAGGGACGGATAGACGCCGTAGATGCCGCCCTTGACGTGCTCGCCCACGGCGAAGGCTACGGAGCCGGCGCCGTGGTCGGTGCCGGAGCCATTGTCGCCGACGCGGCGGCCGAACTCGGAGAACATGAACAGCACAACGTTGTCGCTGGCGTCATGGTCCCGCAGGTCGGTGATGAAGGTGTCAACGTTGGCCGACACGTCAGTCCACAGCGCGCTGTGCAGCTGCGCCTGGTTGGCGTGGGTGTCGAAGCCGTTGTAGGGGCTGGTGGTGAAGAGCACCCGGGTGCCCAGGTCAGCCAGGTGAGTCTGGGCGATGTTCCGCATATACTGGCCGACGACGCTGCTGGAGTACTCCACGTTGGAGGTGTACTTCGGCGGGGCGGTGGCCAGAATGTCGGCGCCGATACGGGCGTAGGTGCCGGTGGAGCGCAGATAGTCATTGACAAAGCCCTGGCCCACGGTGGGCGCGTAAATCTTGCTGAACAGGTCCAGCGCCTCGGCCCGCTGGTCTTCACCCTCGATGCCGGTGAGCAGGCCGTAGGTCTCCAGGTTGCCGACGGAGGCGACGGGGACGCCTTCCTTGGCCAGGGCGCGGGGCAGGCCGCGACCGAAGTTCACGCCGGTGATACCCTGGCCGGCGTTGTTCGGGTCCAGTTCCTTGATAACCTGGCCCAGCCAGCCCTCGGTGCCGATGGTGTCGGGTTCGCAGGTGTGCCAGATGTCCATGCTGCGGAAGTGGCTGTACGACGGGTTGGCGTAGCCGATGCCCAGGAAAATGGCCAGCTTGCCTTCGTCCCAGAACTTCTTCAGGGGCAGCATGGTGGGGTGCATACCGATTTCGCCGTTCAGGTCAATGACCGAGTCGGCCGGCACGCCCAGGGCCGGGCGGAAATCGCGGTAGTGGCCGTCGTTGTAGGGGATGACAGTGTTCAGGCCGTCGTTCCCACCGGAGAGGGAAAGAACCACCAGAACGTTGTCTTTGTTGGTAGAGACCATTTGCTAGTCCTCCATGGTGTTTGCGGAATTGCAGCAGCGCTGCTGACGGGTCTTGTGGTGGTTCCCCGATTACTCGAACTGGAACTCGGAGGTGGACGCGATAATCTGGAACATCTCACCGGAGCGGCGGGTGAACTCCGCGCGCTCGGCGTCGCTGCCGTGGGTCAGGTTGCCGCCGCGGCCGGCGTGGGTGATGAGCTGGTCGCGGGTGTCCGCGGTGAGATTCAGGCAGCCCACCAAGTCGGCGCAACTGTCCACGAACTGCTCGGGGGACAGGGTGTCGCCCTGGGCCATCAGGCGGGAAATCATGCTCTGGACGCCGGGGAGCTCAGTGCGGCCCAGGTAGTCGGCGGCGAAGTTAATCCGCTCCACCAGCGTACCGGAGTCAATCCACTCGTGGCCGGTGTGCCAGCCTTCAACGGTGGGCGGGTTCATCAGGTCCATGCCCATGTACTTGGGTTCCTGGCTGAGCTCGAACATACCGGGCTTGATGTCGTCCCGGTGGTCGCCAACCATGCGCAGGGTGCCGGCGACCATCTCGGCCGGGTTCTTCACCTTGGCGTAGCGGGCGTTCTTGAACCCGTCGGAGTTGAACAGGGTGCGCAGCATCTCCGTGATGTTGTAGCCGCTGTCAAAGTAGGTCTGCTCCAGCGCGGCCAGGGTCTCCTCGTCCTTGGGCGGCGTCTGCCGCCAGCTGGGAACGGGAACCTCGTCGGCGATGAAGAAATTGTACAGGTGGCGGGAGATGAAGCGGGCCGTGGCCGGCTGCGCCGCAATCATACCTAGGATGTCGTCGCCGTTCCAGTTGCCCGTCTGGCCCAGGAAGGTCTTTTCGGAATCGTCGTGGTCGGCGGGGTCGTACCGGAACTCCCAGGGGCTGCGGCCATAGGGGAAGGGCGGGTACGGCGGCGCGATGTTCCAGCCGGTGAAGGCGCGGGCGGTGGCCTTGACGTCGTCCTCGGAGTAGTTGAACGCTTCGTTCATACCCACGCCCATGGAGAACAGCTCCAGCAGCTCGCGGCCATAGTTTTCGTTGATGGCCGTCTTGTGGCTTTCGCAGTTGTCCAGGTAATAGACCATGGCCGGGCTGACGGACAGTTCCAGCAGCAGCTCGCTGAAGTTGCCCATGCCCCGGTCGCGGAACATTTGAATCATCCGGCCCATTTCTTCGCCGGAGTCAATCTTGGAGTGGCCGGCGCAGAAAATCATGTGCCAGAACAGCGCCATCTTCTCCTTGAGCTGGTACTCGGTGTTGACCATGCGATACACCCAGTTCTGGATGTTAATCTCGATGGCTCCGGCGTGGTTGTAAGTGGGGTGGTAACGCAGCATCAAGTCATCTTCGACGCCGGAAGTAGAGCCGGGGTTCAGCAGCTCTTCCACCACAGTGTCATAGCCTTTCGCAGCGGCGGCTTCGATTTCGTCGCGGCTGGCGTTGAAGCCGGCCCGGCGCAGAAGGTGAGCCATCAGTGCGATGTCGTTGCTTCCTGCCATTAGTTCCTCCTTGTGTGTCCTGTTGGGATAGTTGGTCCCGGTAGGCCGATTTTGATAGGGAAAATATACCGCAAAATTAGCCGCGTCCGCAATAAGCGAGGGCCTAAGATAGCCGCCCAAACTGCGGAACCGTTATCAGTTTATAATCGTATCGCCGCAAGCAGCCGATGTCAATACGACGACCGAACGCAAAGCCCTTGCGTTGTGGCCCCTACAGCGCCGGTTGGGGTGAGTTGGCGCTGATGCAGCAGCAATCAGGCGAAGGGCTGCTACTGCGGACGGTTCGGCTATGTTGGCATGGCGGCTCCTATGGCTCCGTGCGTTGGGATTTGGTCGGCGATGGTCAGGCGATGGGTGCGATGTCGGGCGAAAGGTTTGCGGTGGACCGGGTTTCAGGGATTATCAGCCCTACGGCCGGAGGTTTTGCGCTGGGGTTTTTAGCCCGGTATTTTCCATGCCCGAAGCATGGGGCGCTGTGGCTGACGCCGTGGCCGCAGCGACTACGCCGGTTAATGAGATCGGCGACAGTCTCAACGAGCCGGTAGCGACTTGGATGCTGATAGTGGCCGTGATTACCTGAAACCCGGTCGGGGTATTGCTTTTTCGCCTGACGCGGCTATGATAGCACGTGCGTTCTGGCGGACGCAAGGGGCATTTTACAGAAAATAAAAGGCCCCGCTAGGCCAGGCGGAATCGTTTGAACGCTTCGGCGTATGGCACCCCGATGCTCTGGCCGTTGCGCCGCCGCCCTTCCTTGAGGTAACGGCCAGCGGATTCCGGGGCCACCTGACTGCGGTGCGCCTGCAGTGCGGCCACCGCAGTATCAATATGGTCGGTAACGTCCACGTAGCGGTCGGGGTGGCTGTGTCCCATCACCCACAGCTCCTGCACCACGTGCGGTTCCAGCCCTTCGTCATTGAGCAAGTCGGGAAAAGTCAGCCGGTCGCGCGCCGAGGGGAACACCGCGGCCATCGCCGCCTCTCCGGAAGCGATGTGGTCGGGGTGGTCAACGTAGCCGTCGCCGACGAGGTTGCGGACGGGGTTCATGCAGATGAGTACGTCGGGCCGGCGCCGGCGAATTTCCCGCGTAATATCCTTGCGGACGGCCAGGGTGGGTTCCAGATAGGCGTCGGGAAATCCCAGGAAAATCACGTCGGACAGCCCCAGCACGCGCCCGGCCTCCCGCTGCTCCTGCTCCCGGATTTTAACCAGCTCCGGGCCGGTCATCTCAGGATGGGAACTGCCCTTGCTGCCGTCGGTACATAGCACATACGCCACGTCCCAACCCTCGGCGCACCACCGGGCCACCGTCCCGGAGCAGCCCCACTCCGCGTCATCGGCGTGGGCCACCACCACCATGCCGCGGCTGAATCCATCCTCTAGTCGCCCTGTCATTTAGCGTTCAAACCTCCTGAGCGGCGCTCGCCGCACTTGCAGCACGCCGAGATTATACTGAAAGCGCGCCGGCAACGGCGCTGCATCCTGCGGTTTGGCGCAGGATTCCGGCGGGCGGTCATTCCGATGCGGTTGACCGCGTTAGGGGAAGGTCAAAAACAAAGCGGCTGCCGGCGCCCGCCGCGCTCTCGGCCCGGATGCTGCCCCCGTGCGCCTCCACCAACTTTCGGGCAATGGTCAGCCCCAACCCGGCGCCGCCGGTGGCGCGGGCCCGGGACGGGTCGGCCCGGTACAGCCGGTCGAACACGAAGGGCAATAAATCGGCGGGGATGCCTTCCCCCGTATCGGATACCGCAATGGTCACCGCACCGGCATTGTCCAATGCGGATATGGTTACCGTACCGCCCGGCGGGGTATGGCGAATTGCGTTGTCCACCAGGTTGCCAAGCACCTGCTCAATCCGAGTCCGGTCCAGCCATACCGGCGGCAAATCCTCCGGCAGCTCGACCACCAGGACAATGCCGGCGGCCTCGGCTTTGGGGCGGAAGGCTTCCGCCGTATGTCGCACTATCTCCGCAACCGATTCGACCTCCTGGCGCAGCCGGAAATCCCGGGCCTCCGTTTCCGCCAGCAGTCTGAGGTCTTCAATCAGACGCGCCAGGTAAAGTACCTGCTGGTGTATCGTGTTGAGAGTGGCCGCGTCGGGTTGCAGAACGCCGTCTTTCAGCGCTTCGGTGTATCCCTGCACGTTGGATAAGGGGGTTCGCAGTTCGTGGGCAACGTCCGCTACCAGGTTCCGGCGCTGCCGCGCGGCGTCTTCGAGGGCGTCGGCCATGGCATTGAAAGTGTGGCCGAGTTCGGCTACCTCGTCCTTTCCTTTCACGTCCACTCTGCGGGACAGGTCGCCGCTGCCCAGGGCCCGCGCCGCCGTCGTCAAGCCGCTGACCGACCGCAGCACACGGCGCGACAACAGCGACACCAGCAAAATCCCGCCCGCGCCCGCCACCAGCCCGGCCCACACCAGGGAACGGCCGATTGATTCGGAAAAGCGAATCAGCGGCGGTTCGGCAATCCCGCCGTGGGCGTTGGCCGGCGACAAACCGTCGCCGTCTCCGCCAGGCTCCGGCCGGCCCGGCCCTTCCCCGGCGGTCGCCACCAGCACCGACCCCACCTGCGTCTCTCCCACCACAATGGGCGCGAACCGGGAACGGTGCGGATGATGGCCGGCGCCTTCCCGGCGCCGGCGACTGTCCCCAATCACGTCGCCGGCTTCATTGACCACGACTATCTCACGGTCGGACAGAAACCCGGCGCGTTTGGTGAGAGCCTGAACCCCGTTCCAATCCCCGGTTTCACGGTAGAACTCTGCCAGCGTTGCGTTGATGCGGTTGGAGCGGGCCCGGTCAAATTCCCCCTGGATGTGGTGAACCTGCCGGTGGGCCGCCTGGCCGGTAAACAGGCCGACCCCGCCCGTGGCCAGGGCCAGGATGATGGCGAATCCCACCACCAGCCGGAACTGGAGACTGTAGAACCACTTAGGCATCGCCAAATTTGTAACCCACCCCGTAAACCGTGTGCAGATACTGCGGTTGGCGGGGGTTCGGCTCAACCTTGCGGCGCAAGTTGGCGACGTGAGCATCTACGGTGCGGTCGAAACCGTCGAAGTCGTAGCCGAAAACTTCGTCGATTATCTGCTCGCGCGTGAACACCCGGCCGGGCTGCCGCAAAAACATGGCCAGCAGACGGAACTCCGTGGGAGTCAGGCTAATCTGCGTACTGCCCACGCGGGCGGCCCGTGTTGCCGGGTCAACGACGACCTGGCCATAGGACAGATTGGGCGCATCGTTTTCCGCGCCGCCGCGGGCGGTTCGCCGCAGAACCGCCCGGACCCGGGCCGCCAGCTCCCGCGGACTGAAAGGCTTGGTAATGTAATCATCGGCGCCCAGGTCCAGCCCGGCCAGCCGGTCTGCCTCGGCAACCCGGGCGGTGACCATCACAATAGGCACGTCCGACTCCTCCCGGACGGCCCGGCACACCTGGATGCCGTCCAGCCGGGGGAGCATCAAGTCCAGCACAATCAGGCTGGGAGCCGACTCCCGGGCCAGCCGCAGCCCCTCAACGCCATCCCGCGCCGTCAAAACTTCGTGACCGTCCCGGCTCAGGTAAAGGCTCACCAGTTTTACGGTGTCCGGGTCGTCCTCTATTATCAGTATCCGGCTTGACATCCTGACGGCTCCGCCGGCTTTTCACGGCCGGCCCACAAACAATACCATACGGTCATAACCCCGTTCCCGCGGAACAGGACTTCCCGGCAGGGCAAGGTCGTTTCAAATTCAATCCCCTCTCCCTTGATGGGAGAGGGCCGGGGTGAGGGTGAAACCGCGGTTTGTTTGAGACCACCATAGCGAACCAGTGTTAAGGAAATTCGAAGATTTTCGCGCCGGTTGATGCTTTACGCCGCGCGCCGGGAAGCCGGCGCCGGCGGGATTGACGGGTCGGAAGGCGTGAGCAAGGCGGGACGACGCATAAAGTGCAGGATGAAGCCGAGGGCCGCTCCGACCAGCGCCATTCCGGTGGACATGGCGAAAGCCCATTGCAGGGTTCCGGTGGCGTCGGCAATGGGGCCGGCGATGGCCGGCGAAATCGTGTTGCCGATGCCGGCGCCCATGCCCATCAACCCGAAGGATGCCGGCGCCATGTACACCGGAACGTAGTCGCCAGCGGACGCGGCGCAGATAGTGTAGGTTGCCCGCAATATCAGCCCGGTGAGGATTGACGCCACGACGAACACCACGATGTCGGGCAGCAGCCAGAACAGGGCGTTACTGGCGGCCTGAATCAGAAAAGTCACGCCGAAGGCCAGGCCCCGGCCCATACGGTCGGACAGCGCGCCCGGCACGATGCCGCTACTGATGCTCAGCACGCCCATGGCCATAAACAGGATGCCAACCGTGCTTACGGCCACGCCGTGCTCAACTTCCAGGTAAGAACCGTAAGAAGACGTGAGGATGCCCTGCACACACCCCGAACAGAACGCCATGCCCGTGATGAGCCAGATGTAGGGATTGGTGTACACGTCCACCGGCCACCGGGGCCGACGGCCGGCTCGCGAACGTCGCTGCCGCACCGCGGCCGCCGGCGCCGGCGCTTCACGAATGAACCCGATGCACAGCACGCCGATTAGCAGGCTGAACCCGCTCACGAGATACCAGGTATATCGCCACCCGTCATCGCCGAACCGGCTGGTCAGCGGGGGCACTATGACGCCGGCCAGTACGAGGGCCAGACTGCCGCCGGCCGCCGCGATTCCCGACGCCATTCCCCGGTCGCTCATCTTGAACCAGGGGGCCAGCATTCCCATCATCGGCGTCAGGGCCACCCCCGACGCACCGCCGACAATCACCATCGCCGCCATGGCAACCCAGTAATTGGGCGACCAGCCCAGGAGCGCCATCGCCACCGTTGACCCCAGCACGCTCGCTATGACTAGCCAGCGCCCCCCATACCGCGAGGCCACCGCGCCCGAAGCCAACCCGGAGACCACCCGCGCCAGCGCCAGCGTCGCAACCAGGATAAAGGCTTCGGTGTACGACAGCCGGAACGTCGCCTTCATCCCCGGTATGGTCAACGCCTGAACGTACAGCGAAAAGCTGGTAATCAGGTTGACGGCCGCCGATACCGCCAGGATGATGGAGGCGTAGCTGCGAATCCAATCAGGTTTGAGCGCGGAGGGGATAATAGCCATAGGGGAATGACATCATAGCATATCGTTCTCTTTCTTCCGCCAACGGCCCGGCTTACCTGATACAATACCGGCAGAATCACCGCGCCAGGTACGGAATAATGACTGCCATACAGTTGCCAACGCGACCGGAGGGATTGGGCGTCGCTGAATACGGGGCGGCGACGGCGGAGCCGGCCGTGGGCTGTTTTCTGCTGCCGCTGGCCGAGTTCGGGACGGCGCCGGACGATCCCGGTCTGGACGAATGGCTGGAAGCCTTTGCCGCCCGTAACGAGGATTGCGGTTTCTTTGAGATTACCGCCGCTGGAGAATTGAAAATTATGCCTCCCACGGGCATCCCCGGATGCTGGTTTGAGAGCGAGTTTGCGGCTGACCTGATGATTTGGAACCGGCCTCGCGGCGGCAAAGCCGGCGGCCCCACCGGGCGTTTCCATATGCCCGACGGTTCCCGCCCCGGCCCGGATGCAGTCTGGTTTTCACCGGAACGCTGGAACGCCGCTACCGAAGAGGAACGGCGTCCCCCCTTTGCATCCATCGCGCCGGATTTCATCGCCGAAATCGTATCGCCGTCCAATCGCGGCCCGGAGCTGGTGCGCAAGGTGATGCTTTTTATCGAGAACGGCACCCGCCTGGCCTGGGTAATCAACCCCAACCGTCGGCTGGTGACTATCTACCGCCCCGGCCAGGCGCCCGAAACCTGGCACGACCCGGAGACGCTGGATGGCGAGGACGTGCTGCCGGGTTTCGTGTTCAATGTCCGGGAATGCATTTTTGACAACGTTGGGTAAAGAGGCGGCATAATGACTACCCTAAGTCTGCAAAAGCAACCCGCCGTTCCGGTAGATGCCAACGGCATTGCTGACTACGGAGCGGCGACGGCAGAGCCGGCCGAGGGCAACTTCCTGCTGCCATTGGCCGAGTTCGGGATGGCGCTGGACGATCCCGGCCTGGACGAATGGCTGGAAGCCTTTTCCACCCGTAACGAAGAGTGCGGTTTCTTTGAGATTACCGCCGCAGGAGAATTGAAAATTATGCCTCCTACGGGCATCCCCGGATACTGGTTTGAGACCGAATTTATCGTTGACCTTGGTGTATGGAACCGGCCTCGCGGCGGCAAAGCCGGCGGGGCCACCGGGCGTTTCCGTATGCCCGACGGTTCCCGCCCCGGCCCGGATGCAGTCTGGTTTTCACCGGAACGCTGGAACGCCGCTACCGAAGAGGAACGGCGTCCCCCCTTTGCATCCATCGCGCCGGATTTCATCGCTGAAATCGTATCGCCGTCCAATCGCGGCCCGGAGCTGGTGCGCAAGGTGATGCTTTTTATCGAGAACGGCACCCGCCTGGCCTGGGTAATCAACCCCGACCGTCGGCTGGTGACTATCTACCGCCCCGGCCAGGTGCCCGAAACGCGGCACGACCCGGAGACGCTGGACGGGGAGGACGTGCTGCCGGGTTTTGTGTTTGAAGTAAGGGCGCGCATCTTTGACAGCATTGACAACGTGGGGTAAAGAGGCGCCGTTATGACCACCGCACCGGCGCAAGCCCGCCATACCGCGACTGATGGGGATGCCTACGGCGCCGCCACCGCAGAGCCGCCCACGGGCTGCTGCTACATTCCCCCGGCTGAGTTCGGCCAGTCGCTGGACAGCCCCAACCTGAGCGAGTGGTTGGCAGCCTTTTCCGACCGCAACGAAGAAGAGTGCGGTTTTTTCGAGATTACCGCACAAGGAGAGCTGAAAATTATGCCTCCTACGGGCTTCCCCGGCTACCTTCACGAAACCGAGTTCACCGCTCGTCTCGGGTTGTGGGCCGATGGCTATGGCGGCAAAGCCGGCGGCCCTACCGGGCGTTGGAACCTTCCCGGCGGCTCACACCCCGGCCCCGACGCTACCTGGATTTCCGATGAACGCTGGAATGCCCTGATGGCGGCGGACAGCCAACCCCCATTTCTGCACATCGCCCCCGATTTCATCGTCGAAATCGTGTCGCCATCCAACCGCGGCCCGGAGCTGGCGCGCAAGGTAAATCTGTTTCTGGAAAACGGCACTCGCCTGGCTTGGGTCATCAACGCCGGCCGTCGTCTGGTAACCATCTACCGCCCCGGCCAGGCGCCGGAAACGCGGCACGACCCGGAAACGCTGGACGGCGCGGACCTACTGCCGGGCTTTGTGTTTGAGGTACGGGCGCGCATCTTTGACAACATGGGATAAACTGCCCACAGTGGAGGGTGTTGGACAATGGACGATGACGCCTTTGTGGCGCGCCTGAAGGACAAACTGGAACGCATCACCGACCGCGACGTGGAGTCGCGAGTGGTTGATGAAGACCCCAACTATCTGGGAGTTGACCTGGAGGGTCTGATTCCGCGGGTGGTGTTGGGCAGCAACATCTACGATTACCCCGGCTTCGCTCGTATGTGCCTGGAATACGCCGCCGCTTCCATCAATGAAAGCCGGCACATCGGGGAGCTGGAATTCCATATGCTGCTGGCCCGCAACTAGCGCGCCGCCGAATTATGCAGCCTACGGCACAGGACGGCGCGCGGCCGGCCGTACCGCCCGACGCGCTCAAACCCTGGTATTACCAGGGTTGGTTTCTGGTTCCCACCTTCGTCTGGTGGCCGTGCAGCGCCATCCTGTTCATTCGCTCGCCCTGGCACGACGGATGGCTGTCCGGGGCGCTGTCCTGGGCATGGATAATTACCGGCGGCGGGTGGATTTTCCTGCGGACGCAGGACCGCCTGCGCAGCGATGCCCCGCTGCTCGACCCGACACTGCTGGCCCTGGCCGCCCCCGGCCTGGTCTTGACCATACTTACCCAATCCCTCTGGCTGCTGCGCGACCGGCCCCGCATCCGTCGCATCCGGGCCGCCGGCGGGTTTGCAAACTACGCCGACGCGGATACTGCGGAAACCGATAATGCTCCCAGACGGCAGCAACCCTCATCACGCCGTCGCCGCGCCAACCGGGGCGCCGCCCGCAGCCGGCGACGCCGCCACTAACCTGCGTTCCCGCCGACGCCTATCCCGTCCACCAACTCGCGCACCACTTCCAGCCGCTCGTCGGTGGTGGAGAACGCCATCCCCATGGGCGTGATGGCAATGTAATTGGCCTTGTGCGCGGCGATGTCGCTGCCTTCTCCGCCGGCCAGCACCGGCCGGTTGCGGGAAATCCAGTAGCGCCGGTGCCCGAATGACTCCTCGGTGCGTACCGACTCGCCGTAGGCCCGACCGCCCAGCTGCGTAACCTGCACCCCGGCAATCCGGTTGGCCGGCTCATTAGGCACGTTGACGTTGAGGAAGTAGGGCGGGAAAACCGCCGGCGCATCGGCCAGACGGCGGGCCAACGCCGCCACTACTTTGGCAGCCAGGTCATAGCGCGGCGACTGCACCGACCCCACCGAAATGGCAATAGTAGGATAACCCCGCACAAACCCCTGCACCGCCGCGCCCACCGTGCCCGACACGATAACGTCCCACCCCAGGTTAGAACCGCGATTGATGCCGCTCACCACCAAATCCGGTTTGGGGACGACCAGTTGCTCCAAAGCCAGGATGCACGAATCCGCCGGCGTGCCCTGCACGGCCCAGGCGGTTATGGGATGGGGCCAGGCCGGCGCCGCATCCGGCGGCGGCGGCGGTTCCCACACGGCATCGGCGGCGCGGGGAGGCGTAGCGTCGCCGGGAGCGTGCTGCCGCAGGTACTGCTCCGCCGGCACCTGGTGGACGAACAGCGGGGCGTGCAGCGTCATTGACGCCCCGACGCCCGACTGCTCCCGGTCGGGGGCGACCACGGCCACCTCGCCCACGGCAGACAAGGCACGGGCGGCGGCCCAGAGGCCGGTGGCGTGGATACCGTCATCGTTGGTCAGAAGGATTTTCAAGGGATACTCCAAATCAGGTATGGTCAGCGGCGGCTGACAGTGTGTTCCAGCCATATCACGCGCAATCGTGGCATGGCGTTGCCCATCCGCACATGGTCCCGGTCGTAGGAGACCAATTCACAGCCGGATTCCATAGCGGTTGCGGCAATCCAGGTATCGTTCTCACCGGCGGCGATACCGACGCGGGCGCACCGGGCGCGGATGTTCGCCCACAATTCCGCTGTCGTCTCGGATGGTACGAGGATGGTGAATCCTTTGATGAACAGGCGGAGCTCTGTCGCCCTGTCCTGGCCCCAGCCGCGGCGTAATGGTAATTGCAAGAGTTCCGCAACCGCTGGCAAGGGCAGTACGGCGGTCCGGTTAGCGAAAATATGGCCGTACCGGACTTCGTCAAAAGTGCCCCGAAATTTCTCCGACGCTACCGAGGTGTCCAGCAGCAGCAACTCGCTTGGCAAGTTCGGCGCAGTCACTCTTTCAGCGCATCCTTCAGGAGTTCGTCGGCCCAAGCGTCAAGCTCGTCATCATAAAACCACTCCCGCTGCTTTTTCTGCCAGCGCACTATCGCCAGGGCCTGCTGTACGTCCTCCTCGCGCGGACCAAAATCTCCCGTCCAGCCATCTTTATCGCTGTCAATCGTAATTGACTCTATCTCTCTGATGATAATAACCCCGTCGGGGGTGCGCTCGCCCACGCCGGCAACGCCGATGAGCCGGTTGCCCGCCTCGTGCATTTTCTCAGCCATGGTTCCGGGGAAAACCAGCAGGCAGATGCCCTGCCAGGTTCCCAGCACGGCGGTGCACCGCGCCCAGTTGACTTCCTCCAGCCGCCCGTGGCAGTAGAAAGTTTCCCGCTGCGGGAGACCGTCGGCAAACAATTCGCGGGTCAGATTGAGCATAGGCAAGCCGGCGGGCCCGGCGATTGCCACCGCGTCGATACCGTCCGGCATCCCCTCTACGATTTGCCGCAAGGGGAAGGATACATCTTGCGGCAGAGCGTGGACATCGGCGGCCGCGCCGGCCAGCAGCGCGACCAGCCCGTCCCGGGGCGCATCGGCCAACTTGCCCAGCGGCATCGGCCCGGCAATTTCCAGCGCCACCGAGCCGGAACCGGCGTCAATGGCGGCCAGCCGCAGCGTGCTGGCCGCCAGCAGCGCCGGGTACGATGGCCGATGTCCGGTAACCTGGGTGTGCCGGTGGCGCACCATCAGCCGGAAGGCATCCGCAAATGCCTCAACCGCCGGAAAGACGACGGCAGTGTCCAGCGGCCCGGCGTCGGCCAAAGGGCCGGAGAAGGTGATGGTTACGGTGCGGTCGGTAATAATGGCGCTCCCTGAGCCGTCTTAAGATACATAGCATAGTACACTAAAACGTTCCGCACGGCGCAAATCAGGTACGCCGTGCGGAGTGTGGTTTGCCAGCGCCTTTAGTTCAGTGGTGGGCCAGCCCGATGGCGTGCAGCAGGGCGTGTTTCACCTCCACCGGGGCGACGCCGGCGCGAAACTCTGCCGAGGCGTACACGTCGCCGATGATGTCCACGCCGGCGGCGGCCAGGTCTTCGCTCAGGCGCGCCGTCGCATCGGCGATGCTGTCCATCGTCAGCGTCGTGCCGGCCAGGGACTGCTCCACTGCCGGCGCTTTTACCGGGCGGGGCGTCAAGCCGCCGACGGCTACCGATGCGGCGGTGCAGCGATTGCCGTCCATCGTCACCACCACCGCGCCGCCGACTACCGCGTAGAAGCTGGCCGGGTGAGACATCTTGGCGTATTCGGCGCGCTGGTTGGCGGCCAGGGTGGGTACGCTGACGGTGGTAATCAGCTCGTTCTCCGCCAGGGCGGTCATAAAGGCGTCCTCAACGAAGTCGGCGGCGGCGATGCTGCGGCTGCCGGCCGGCCCCTGCACGCTCACCGTTGCGCCCAAAGCGGTCAGCACCGTAGCCCAGTCCGACGATGGGTCGGCGTGGGCCAGGTTGCCCCCGATGGTGCCGCGATTGCGCACCGCCGGGTCGCCGATGCCGCCGGCCGCCTCGGCCAGCAAACCGTTGGCCTGCTGCACCTCCGGCGACGCGGCAATCTCGGCGTGGGTAGTCAACGCGCCGATGTTGACGGTATCGCCGCTGACGCCGATACCCCGCAGGCCGTCAATGCCCCCAATGTCGATGACCATTTCCGGGCGGGCCAGCCGGAACCGCATCAGCGGTATCAGGCTGTGGCCGCCGGCCAGCAGCTTGGCCTCCGGGTTGTCGGCCAGCATTTGCACGGCCTCCGCAATTGAGCCGGCCTTGCGGTATTCAAACTCTGCAGCAAACATTGCTTTCAATCCTCCGTCGCCGGCTAGTGGTTGTGGCCGTGGCCATGACCGTGGTCGTGTCCGTGGCTATGCCCGTGATGCCCGTTGCCGTGGCCGCTTTCCTGAATCGCTCGCCAGACCTTTTCGGGAGTCAGCGGCATATCCAGCCCGGATACGCCCAGCGGCTTGAGGGCGTCCATCACCGCGCTGTAGATGGCGGCGGTGGAGGCGATAGTTCCCGTCTCGCCGATGCCCTTCACGCCCAGCGGGTTGTGCGGCGATGGCGTTACGGTGGAATGCACCTCAATGTCCGGCACCAGGTGAGCGCGCGGGATGGCGTAGTCCATCATTGAGCCGGTGAGCAGCTGGCCGTTGTCGTCATAGACGGCGCCCTCCCAGAGGGCCTGCCCGGCGCCCTGCACCACGCCGCCGTGCACCTGTCCCTCAACCACCATCGGGTTGATTTGCGGGCCGCAGTCGTCAACGGCAACGTAACGGTCCAGGGTGATATGGCCGTTGTCCGGGTCAATGCTGACGATGGCGGCGTGGGCGCCAAAGGGGTAGCTGAAGTTGGGCGGGTCGTAGTAGGTGCTGGCTTCCATGCCGGGTTCAATGCCCTCGGGCAGGTTCCAGGCCACGTTGGCCTGCAGCGCAATGTCCTGGATGCTCTGCGCCCGGTCGGGAGCGCCGCGCACAAAGAACTGACCGTCGGCATACTCAATGTCGGCCTCGTCGGCTTCCAGCAGGTGGGCGGCGATGACCCGCGCCTTGTCGCGCAGCTTGCGCATCGTGAGGGCGACGGCGGCCCCGCCGACTACGGTAGTGCGGCTGCCATAGGTACCCCAGCCCATGGGCGTGGTATCGGTGTCGCCGTGTATCACTTCCACATCGTCCACGTCAACGCCGATTTCGTCGGCCACAATCTGGGCGAAAGTGGTTTCCTCGCCCTGGCCGTGGGGCGACGTGCCGATGAACACGTTGACCTTGCCGGTGGCGTAGATGCGGACGGTAGCCGATTCCCAAAGCCCGCCGCCAAAGCCGACGGCCCCAGCCACCTGCGACGGCCCCAGCCCGCAAATCTCGCAGTAGCACGCCACGCCAATGCCCCGGAAAGTGCCGTGCTCCCGCTCGTGTTCCTGGTCGTGGCGGAAACTGTCATAACCGATGTGGCCCAGCAACTGGTCCAGGGCGGCGGTGTAGTTGCCGCTGTCATAGGTGATGCCGATAGCCACGTCCCGGTTGTTGTCAAAGGGTTCAATCAGATTGCGGCGGCGCGCTGCCACCGGGTCGATGCCCACGGCGTCGGCCACTTTATCCATCAGCCGCTCCAGCAGGAAGGTGGCCTCCGGGCGGCCGGCCCCGCGATACGCCTCAACCGGCGTGGAATTGGTGAACACGCCGTACACATCGGCCTTGATGTTGGCGATGTCGTAGGGGCCGGAGTACATCAGGCCGTGCAGGATGGTGGGGATGCCCGGCGCGGCGGTGGACAGATAAGCGCCCATGCCGGCATAAACCACGCTGCGGACGGCGGTGACTTTGCCGTCGCTGTTGGCGGCCATCTCCACGTATTCCACGTGGTCGCGCCCATGGGTGGTGGCGATGTAGTTCTCGGTGCGCGTTTCCGTCCACTTCACCGGCACGCCCAGCTGCATGGAGCAGAAAGCGGCAATCATTTCCCAGGGATAGACGGCGATTTTGGCCCCGAACCCGCCGCCCACTTCCGGCGCGATGACGCGAATCTTATGCTCGCCAATACCCGTAACGAGGCAGGTCACGAACCGGGCGATGTGCGGATTCTGCGTAGTGTTCCACAGTGTCAACTCGCCCATCGCCGGCGAGTACGACGCAATCGCCGAGCGGGTTTCCATGGGCGTAGGGATAAGCTTTTGCTGGTTGATGGTTTCGCTGACCACTACGGCGGCGTCGGCAAAGGCGGCGTCGGTGTCGCCGCCGGCGGCCACCCAGTGGAACGCCTGGTTGTGGGGAGCGTCGTCGTGGAGCTGGGGCGCGCCGTCGGCCAGGGCCGCCTCCGGGTTGATGATGGCCGGCAGCGGCGCGTAATCAACCTCAATCAGTTCCAGCGCGTCCTCGGCCTGGTAGCGGTTCTCCGCCACTACCACGGCCACGGCGTCGCCCACGTAGCGCACTACGTCGGTAGCGATGGCGGGATAAGCGACGGCTTTCAGGTCGGAGTCGGGAATGGCCCAGGCGCAGGGGATGGGGTTGAGGACGCCGGCGGTGTCCGCGCCGGTATAGACGGCCAGCACGCCGGGCGCGCCCTGGGCGGCGTCGGTGTTGATGCCGGTGATGCGGGCGTGGGCGTGGGGGCTGCGGAGGATAGCCGCATGAACCATGCCCGTCAGCTTGATGTCGTCAGTGTAGGCGGCCTGGCCGGTAATCAGGCGCGGGTCTTCCCGCCGCCGGATGCCGGAGCCAAAGATGCGGGTAGTCATAGGTTAGCCTCCTTGACGCGCGGCAGCGGCGGCCAGAGCGGCCCGGACGATGTTGTTATAGCCGGTGCAACGGCACATATTCCCTTCCAGCCCGGCGCGCACTTCATCCGCCGACGGGTTGGGGTTGCGCTCAATGATTTCCGTAACCGACATAATCATGCCGGCGGTGCAGTAGCCGCACTGGAGGCCGTGCTGGTTCCAGAAGGCTTCCTGCACGGCGGTCAGATTGCCGTCCTGCGCCAGCCCCTCAATGGTAGTGACGTCGGCGCCGTCGGCCTGCACGGCAAAGGCGGTGCAAGACTTGACGGTAACGCCGTTCATCTTGACGATGCAGGCCCCGCACTGGCTGGTATCGCAGCCGATTTTGGTGCCGGTAAGGTTCAAAGATTCCCGCAGGAAATGCACCAGCAGCGTGCGCGGCTCCACCTCGGCGGAACGGGAGCGGCCATTCACGGTAATCGTGATGGGTACTTTATTGGGCAAAATAACACCTCCTCAAATCGGAAACGGAATCGGGAACGCCGGTAGTCGGAGCGCCGGCCAAAAGCCGGCAGCGGCAACGGTGAGTCAACGCGGTAGAACCGGCCGTTCAACAGCCGGCCAATTTAGGCCGGCAGTATAGACGGCAGCCTGGGGCCGGTCAAATTGGGGCTGCGCCCCCAACCCGTGCTGCTGCCCGGCGCAAGGGTTACGGAGAATCCGGCCAGTCCAGCCGGTCGAGTTCGTGCTGCGGCACCCTGCCGTGAGTTTCGAACGCCGCTTGTAGCCCTTCGTTAAGCCACCGAAAGCCGTCTTGGGAGAGCTCAATAGCGGGCAGCTGCCGATAGGCACGTCTCGGATTGGTATTGCCATTGCCTCGTATGGCGTTTTGTTGCGTTCTCGCAAAAGAATCCGCTCCGAGCTCGTCCATCAATTCGTTTAGAGATATGCCGTTCTGCATCGTACCGGCTACAAATTCGGCATTATGCAGTCTGATATAGTAGGGCCACCGCTCCTTCCAGGGCCGCTTTTCAATGTCTGCGGGTGTGGCATCATCCCTGTCCGGTTCGTGCTTCATACCAATGGCCAATCCAAAGATACGGATGTCGTTGGGGTTACTGGTAAAGCGACTCACGAAAATAACGGCGCCGTTTTCTACGCGTCTAGGCCGCTTTGAGTAGGTGACGGCCCAATGTACGCCACTGCCTTTGACCTCTTCGATGGTGGCGTCGGACAGCGCTCTGCGATTGCTGTCCCTGCCCGTAAATTTTACAAACGCCTGAGACGATTCAGCGACTGCCGCTGCCGGCAGCTCCGGCGTCGGGTTGACAATGCCAACATCCACCCCAAAGTCTTTCAGTTGATATGCCTGGCTGGCCCGCCCGCCCGCTAACTGATAACCGGCAACGATACCGTCCCATTCATTAACCTGTTCCAGCAAAAGGTCTGCACCGGCCCGTTCCCACAGACTGTCAAAATACTGCCGGCACTCTGCAACGACATCTGCGCCATCCGCAACCACGCCAAACTCATGGTTAGAGCGCAGGCCGGCCTGGGTAAGATTTGCCGAAGTGATAATCGCCCGGCGTTCCCCAAAAATATAAAGCTTGGCGTGCAAATTCCTAACGCCCCGCACCGTAGCCCCGGCGTCAAGCAGCCGACGCAAAGCAGCAGCATCGCTAACGCAAGCCGCAAAATCGGTAAGTCTAAACCGGGTAATAACCCGAACACCGCCAGCGTGTCCGGCTAACAACTGCTCGACAGCGCCCGCCTTAATAAACGGACAAATAATGCAAAGCTCCCCCGAACCAGCCCCAACAGCATCAGCAAACTCCCGCCCCCAACCCCCATCAACCAACTTTATACTCATACCAGCACTCTCCAAGCCATTCGCTTTCAGCAAGCGTATATGCTATTCAGCAGACTGTTTAAAGAGGATTGTAGCCGCCGGCCGCCGCTCATTCCAGCCCATCATAATCGGGAACGCCGGTAGTCGGAACGTTGGCCGGCAGTATAGACGGCAGCCGGGGGGCCGGTCAAATTGGCCGGGCTGCGATTGATTGATTGACCGGCTATGCTACTATCGTAGGCAATGGACACCATCGCAGCAGATATGACCACCGCAATCTGTCAATCCCTGCATTCGCAGATTGGCGCGCTGTTTGAGTGCGTGGACACGGGTGAGCGGGTGCGAATTGAGACGCCCTTCGTCTTGCCGGACGGTCATCAGATTGACGTGTACTGGCGCGACACGCCCTGGGGTCAGGTAGTATCGGACTTGGGCGATACCTACGGCTGGCTTTTCGTCAACGTAATACGGCTGGCCCAGGCGATTACGACGGTAAGCCACACCCTTGACGTCGGCCAGCAACCGGCGCCAGCCCTCGCCGAAAGTTCTCCGAACCCAAACACTGCCGACCGGATTACCGCCGTCATCAAAAAACACGGCTGGCCCTACAAACGCAAAGCCACCTTGCCGGGCCGACGGAATCTCAAATGGCAGCTGGATTTTGTAGTACAACCCCCCAGCGAGAAGTCGCACTGCTGGCCCTATCCGGACACAAGCAGCGCCGACGGCAAAGGCGCGCCATCGAGCACGCTTTCACCCTGTTTTCAGATTTGGCCCCCACCTTAGCAAACCATCCCACCCCAATATTAAAGCCATCTCCGTCATCGACGATAACGACGCAAGCTGGGACGACGAACCGATTGAACTGCTCAGCGACGTATCGGAAGTAATCCGCCTGTGCAACCCGGATAGCCGGGCCGCCGCCATCGCCGGTTAGGGCGGTAATCAAGTTGCGATTTTAGACTCATTTCGCTTTCATTTCGCGCTCATTTCAACTTTATTCGCGCAACGCCGTATCGTTCCGGTTAGGCATCATTGTGCTAAATTATCCCCGTCACAATCTCACCCCCGGAGCGTTTGCCCATGCTGCCCCCGCATCTTGCCCATGTTTTCCCTGATACCGCCGCTACCAACGCCGCGGGCCACCTTACCCTCGGCGGCTGCGACGCGCTGGACCTGGCAGAGCAGTACGGCACGCCCGTCTATGTGCTGGACGAGGCTACCCTGCGCTCCCGGTGCCGGCAGTTCGCCGGCGCTTTTGCCTCCCGCTATCCCAACTCCCAGGCGGTGTACGCCTCCAAGGCATACATCAATCCGGCGCTGGCCCGCATCTTTGCCGAGGAGGGACTGGGCTTGGACGTGGTATCCGGCGGCGAGCTGGCCGTGGCGATGGCCGGCGACGTTCCCCTGGAGCAGGTGTACTTCCACGGCAACAACAAAACGCCGGCCGAACTGGCGGAAGCGGTAGCCGCCGGCATCGGGCGCATCGTGGTGGACAGCTTTCACGAATTAGACCTGCTGGAACACATCTGCGCCAACGCCGGCAAGACGCAGGACATCCTGGTGCGCGTTTCCCCCGGCATTGACCCCCATACTCACGCTTACACTACTACCGGCATTATCGATTCCAAGTTCGGCTTTTCCATCCAGACCGGGGACGCGGAGCGCGCCGTCGTGCAGGCCGTCGCCGCGCCGCATCTGAACCTGCTGGGCCTGCATTTTCACCTGGGTTCGCCTATCTTTGAGCTGGAACCCTACCAGGCCGCCACCGATTTGGTATTGCGCTTTGCCGCCGGCTTGCGCGAACAGGGCCTGAACCTGCAAGAGTTCAGCCCCGGCGGCGGGTTCGCCATCGCCTACACCCGCGACGACCGGCCGCCGGCCCCCGACGCCTATGCCGCCGCCATCGTGGACACGCTAACCGCTGCCTGCAACGAGCTGGCAATGGAACCGCCCAGCCTGGTCATCGAGCCGGGACGCTCCATTATCGGGCCGGCCGGCGTGGCCCTGTATCGCATCGGCGCCATCAAGGAGATTCCCGGCATCCGCACTTATGTCAGCGTGGACGGCGGCATGGGGGACAACATCCGGCCCGCGCTTTACCAGGCATCCTACGAAGTGCTGTCGGCCAACCGCCCCGCCGCCGAACCCGACGCCACCGTAACCATCGCCGGCAAATACTGCGAGTCGGGCGACGTATTGGCGTCCGACATTCTGCTGCCCACGCCGGCCGCCGGCGACGTCATCGCCATACCGGCGGCGGGCGCCTACTGCCCGTCCATGGCCAGCAACTACAACCTCAACCCGCGCCCGCCCATCGTGCTGGTGAAAGACGGGGCGAGCCGGCTGATACGCCGCCGCGAATCCTACGCCGACATGATGCTTTGCGACTTGTAAGCGTATGTGGTCAACATTCGGGCAAGACCGCCTGCTCCGCCAACTCTCCGCCAGCCTGGAAGCCGGCCGCGTCGGCCACGCTTACCTGCTGACCGGCCCGCCCCGCATCGGCAAAATGACGCTGGCGCTGGACCTGGCCGCCGCCGTCAACTGCGCCGTTGCCAGCGGCCGGCAGCCCGGCCCGATGTTCGCCGCCGACGACGTCCCCGGCAGCGATGGCCCGTGCGGACATTGCGAACCTTGCCAGCGCATCCGCCGGGGCGTGCACTCCGACTTGAGCATCGTCGCCGTGGGGGGCGACCCTCGTGTGCCCACCCGCATCAGCATTGAACAGGTGCGCGAATCGGAAAACTTCCTCTCGGTCACCCCCGTTGAGGGCGGCTGGAAAGTCGTTATCTTTGACGGCGCGGAAACCCTGTCCGCCGGGCAGAGCGAATCGGCCAACGCCCTGCTGAAAACCCTGGAGGAACCGCCGGAGCACGTGCTAATCCTGCTGCTGGCCGCCAACCCGGACGCCATTTTGCCCACCATCCGCTCCCGCTGCCGCATCCTGTCCTTGCAGCCCGTCCCCGGCGCCGCGCTGGCCGGCTATCTGGAAAGCCGGCATAATGCGGAGCCGGACACCGCCCGCTGGCTGGCCCGCCTGGCCCGGGGCTGCCCCGGCCGGGCCATCAACGCCCTGGCCGACCCCGCCGTGCTGACGGACCGGGCCGAGCAGCTGGAGCGCATCGTCGCCACTGCCGGCGCGCCGCTGGATGAGCGTTTCGCCTACGCCAACAGCCTGGCCGGCGCATTCTCCCGCGACCGGGAATCCGTCCGCCAGACCCTGTATCTTTGGCAACGCTGGTGGCGCGACCTGCTGCTGGTGAAAGAGGGAGTGGACGGCCACATCCAGAACACCGACCGCCGGGATGACTTAACGGCGCAGGCGGGCAATATGGCAACCGCCGACATCGTAGCCTTTTTGCAGCGCATCCAGGAAACGCTGGTTGCGCTGGACGCCAACGCCAACCCCCGCCTGGCCCTGGAATGTCTGATGCTGGCGACGCCGGCGGGCTGAGCGCGCCGGAGGCTTTACGCCGCCGCGTACACCTTGACCCGCCCCCGGTTCGCCGCTTGCAGCCGCCGTTCTTTTTCCAAAGTGCGGATGGCCTGCATTACCAGTGTATCCCCATGCCGGCGAAACCGGCCCGTAATCTTGCTCAAAGTGCGGGGCCGTTGGCAGTATTCCCAAACCTGTTCCGCCAGCAAATCCCCGGTGTCCGGCAGCGGCGCTATCGGCAGCACCAGCGTATGCCCCTGGTTGCCGTCAACCTCCTCGCCGGGCTGGTACTCCAGTTGCCGGGCATACCGGGCCAGAAAGGCGCGGAACCGGACGCGCATCGTCCCGCCGGCCCCGGTGGAACCGTAGCCATGCACGATGTCCAGCGTTGCCGCGCCGTCCGACTGCGCCGCGTGGTTGTACAGCGCGATGAACTCGGCCAGCGCCTCCGGCCAGGTTTTGCCGTGGCAATCTACCTGCATCAATCAACCGGCCCGCAGCCAGTCAGTCCGCAACCGCCGTTGCCGCCGGCTCCCGTTCCGGCGGGCCGCCATCGCCATTGCGGGAGCGGCCCGTTGCCTGCCACGGAATATACTGCCGCCACTCGTCCCGGATGGCGCGGTTTTCCAGAATGCGGTAGGGGTTGGGCTGGGGCGCCGTCGGCTCGCGCCGCAGCTTCATGTTGGCCTCTTCGGGGGTGCGCCCCGCCTTGTCCAGGTTGCACCGCCCGCAGGCTGCCACCACGTTGTCCCACGTGTGGGGGCCATGCTGGCGGCGGGGCACCACGTGGTCCAGAGTCAGATGCTGGGAACGCTGGCCGCAGTACTGGCAGGTGTAATGGTCGCGCAGGAATACTTCCTTTTTGGACAGCCGCCGGGGAGCGAAAGGCCGCTTCACCAGGTACACCAGCCGGATGATGGAAGGCGCGTTGAGGGCGGCGCTGAAAGTCCTGATGCGCGCCGACTCGGGGCGCTGCTCCAGCAGTTCGGCCTTGCCCTTGGCCACCAGCACGATAGCCCGGCGCACGGTGCAAACGTTCACCGGCACATAGTTGAGGTTCAGCACCAGCACCGGGGCGGTCAGCCGGCCGGGGATGGGAGTAGCGCTGCGTTGCTGGCCATCCTTCGCGGTAGTAGGGTCTGCTCCCCTGCCGGCCGCGGCGCGCGCAGCTTTGGGCTGGCGGCCGGCTTTTGCCCTGGCCGCTACTTTCCTTCGCCCCGTTCGTCCCCGGCCTGCCATCTGCCAACCTCAGCGCAGGTAGCGCGTTCGCTGCCGTGTCGTGCCGAAACTTTACTCGGATACCATTACTGCTGCAATCTGCAATATTATAACCTTAAATCCTGATTTTAAGCGCAACCGAAGTCATTTCGGCAGCGTTCCGTTGCCGGCGGTCGGGGTTTTGCAAAGTCATTAAAGCCCTCTCCCCTTGTGGGAGAGGGTTGGGAAAGGGGTAGCGCTCCCGCTCCGGCGTCCGCAAAACCCGCCGCCCGCACTTTGCGCCGGCCCTGCCCACTGACAACCCCCCTTTGACAACCGCGAACATCGGTACTATACTGCAATCTATCACGTGAATCTCAGTCCAGCCAGAGGTCAACCCGGTCGTCAACGGCCAGTCAGCACAAAATCGCATACCGGCGTCGTGGAGACCCCTCGTCCAATGCTTACGCGAGAACGGTCTAACCGGCCAACAGCGACTGCCACCGCGCTGCGTGGCTGCGTCCTCCAAGCGCAGTTCACGAACCATCGGAGCAAAACTTTGCGTAAATCCCCCGGCCGTGGGGCTGACAATGACCGGTAACCTCTGGCTCGCACACCCCATCCCGCCAACCGCCCGAACCCCGATCGCCTGAACCAGCAAGGAGCATTGCCAATGAACCCAGCCCACCACCTCAGAGGAATAACCAAACCACCGAAAACGGAACGCTGCCAGTCATTTCACCGCCAGCCCGAAGTCCTGCATTGCCAGGCCCGACAGGTATTCGCCGATGGCCAGGGACGAGGTAGCGCCCGGCGACGGGGCGTTGAGGACGTGCAGGGCCTGCTGCCCCCGCAGGATGTGGAAGTCATCCAGGATGGCGCCGGACGATGATACGGCCTGCGCGCGGACGCCGCTCCCTCCCGGCTCCAGGTCTGCGGAACTGATTTCCGGTATCAGCTTCCGCAAATCGTTGACGAAAACCGGCTTGCGGTAAGAACGGCGCAGCTCCTGCATTCCGGTGCGCCAGTGGCGGGCGGTCATCTTCCAGAAGCCGGGAAAGGCCAGCGCGCCGGCCGTCTCGCCCCAATTTACGTCGCTCTTGCGATAGCCCTCCCGCGCCCAGGCCAGCACGGCGTTAGGCCCCGCCTCAACGTAGCCGTGGATGTTGCGCGTGTAGTGGACGCCCAGAAAAGGAAAGCGGGGGTCGGGCACCGGATAGATAAGACCCTTGACCAGATGATGGCTGCCCGGAACCAGTTTGTAGTACTCGCCACGGAAGGGAATGATGCGAACGTCGGTTGCCTCGCCCATCATCCGGGCCAGACGGTCGGCGTAGAGGCCGCCGCAGTTGATGATATGCCGGGCCTGCAACGCGCCGCGTCCGGTTTCCAACGCCGTCCCGGTGTTTGTCCGGCGCACCTGCGTTACCGCCGCGCCCGTAAAGATGTCCCCGCCGGCCGACTGGAACTTGCCGGCGTAGGCGTTGGCGACCCGCACGTAGTCCACGATGCCGGTATGCGGCGCCCACAGCGCGCGGACGCCGGCGGTGTGCGGCTCAATTTCGGCCAGACGCTCCGGCCCGACCATTTCCAAATCCGGCACGCCGTTGGCGACGCCGCGCTCGTACAGGTCTTGCAGGCGGCCCAACTCGCTCTCATCGCTGGCGACGATGACTTTGCCGCACTCGTCATACTCAATTTCGTTCTCATCGCAGAAGGCCACCAGCCGGTCTTTCCCGCCCACGCAAAACCGCGATTTCCAGGAGCCGGGGCGATAGTAGATGCCGGAATGGATAACCCCGCTGTTGTGGCCGGTCTGGTGCTGCGCCAGCCGTTCCTCTTTCTCGATGACCGCCACGCTCAAACCGGGCGTTGATTCCAGCAGCTGCATCGCGGTGGACAAGCCGATGATGCCGCCGCCGACGATGGCTACGTCGTAGGCTTGAGAATCAACCGACTCCAAACTGTCAGCGTGCGCCAGCATAATCTAACTCTCCTGTATTTCGTGCCACGCAACGGCGGTTGCAATCACCGTCGCCAACCGGAGCAATACCGATAGCACAGTAAAAATCCAACCCGCAGCTTGGTTCCGTGTCATGCCAATCAAAGCAGCTGCCCCGGCGCAGAAAATGCCGAAAATTGCGATGGCAGGGCCGGCTTCCCAACCGGGCCCATACCTTCCTCCGTCCGCTCCAACAACGCCTTGACCACAATCAGGGCGATAGCGTCCCCCGCATCCGGGTGCGATAGCAGGGCAGCGGCGGAACTGGGCTTGAGGATGCGCTCCCCATTGGCAGGGATACCGTCTAAATGCCTGGCCAACGCTTGCCGCGCCATTTGGCAAGCCTTTTCAAGAGTCCCGCCGCCAGCGACGCAGCCGGGCAAGTCGGGAAAGCTGACGCCAAAATCGCCGTCGGCGTCCTGGCGCACCAGGGCTGCGTAAGTCCGTTCCGCAGCAGTCCCCGTTACCGGCCGCAGCCCGATACCGTAGGCAAGCGTCTCGGATAATGGCTCCTGATAGTCGGGCAAGTCATCCTCGGTAAGCGGATGGCCGTAGAGCTCCCGGTATTCGTCCGACGCCAGAAACGCCTCAAACTCGGCCTGAGCCTCTACTTCAGTCCGTTCCGGCAGTGCCTCGACCACGATTAGCGCGATAGCATCGCAAGCGTCTTCGTGGGCCAAAGCCGCATCGGCAGAGCATGGCGGCGGGATATACTCCCCATCGGCCGACATTCCTTCCAAGTGCAAAGCCAAAGCCTCCCGCGCCATTTCGCGAGCCTCTGCAAGCGTGCTGCCGGCGGTAGTGCAGCCGGGCAGGTCGGGAAAGCTGACGCCAAAATCGCTGTCCGGGTCTTTATGCACCAGGGCCGTATAAGTTCGTTCCATCGCTACATCCTTCGCCGCCGCAACCTTACGCCGGACTGCTTTTCAATGTTCCGCAGAGTCCCTATCGGGACGTCCTTCCGCGGATGAGTGACCGTAGTTGTGCCAGGTTTGTCGGAGTGTTTCATCTGATGGTGGGAGCCAACAATCCGATGCACGTACCAGCCTTCGGCTTCCAATCGCCGCAAAACCGTCCTGCTGTCCATAACGGCATTATACACGCAGCTACCGAGTATGTACGTTGCGCCACCCGCCGCCCCCGGTTATCCTTGCCATACTATGACTAACCCGCCGCCCCACTTCACCCATCGCCTCGCCGAGTTTGCCGCCGGCCTCACCCACCCCGGCGCCGCGCTCCCCCCGCCGGTAGCCGACCTCTGCCGCGATATGATGCTCAACGCCGCCGCCGCCGCGCTGGCCGGCGCGGCCCATCCCGACGGGGTAGCCCTGGCCCGCTTCGCCCGCGAGATGGGGGGCAACGGGCGCAGCACCATTATCGGCATGGGACAGCGCACGTCGCCGGTGTACGCCGCCCTGGTCAACGGGACTTTGGTGCGGCTGCTGGATTTCGACGACAACACCGCCGATACCGGCAGCCACCCCACCGCCGCCGTGTTGCCGGCGGTAATGGCCCTGGGAGAGATGCACGGCTGCGGGGGCGCAGCGGTACTGTCCGCCTTTGCGGCCGGATGCGAGATTGCGGCGCGCCTGGCAGTCGCCGAAGCGACCCGCGGCACAGCCGAAGCGATAGGCGCGGCCGCGGCCTCGGCAATGCTGCTGGGGCTGGATGCCGACGGGATAGCCAACGCCGCCGGCCTCGCGGCGGGCGCGGCCAACACCGGCATCGGCTACCGGGCCGCCGGAGCAGCGGCGCTGGCCGCCGGCCAATCCGCCATGCGCGGCGTAATGGCGGCGCTGCTGGCCGCGGAAAGCATTGCCGGCGCGCCGGTTGACCGGTCGGCAGCGCCGGAGGATGCCCTGGCCGGCCTGGGCCAAAGCTGGCGGTTGACCAACCCCGGCGTCACCATCCGGTTATACCCCTGCCATCCGGCCAGCCACAGCGTAATCGACGCCGCCCTGGGTTTGACGCAGCTGCACCGCTTTGCGCCGGCAGACATCGCCAGCGTGCACGTCGGCATAACCGCCGCCGGCTGGGAGCAACTGCCCAACCACCTGCCGGCCGACGGCTGGCAAGCCCGCACCAGTCCGGGTTTCATCGCCGCCGCCACGCTGTGCCACGGCCAGCCTCTGATTAACTTTTTCTCCGATGCGGCAGTGCGCGACGCCGGCGTGCGCGCCATAATGGAACGGGTATCCGTCGCGGCCACGCTGCCGCCGTCGCCGTTGTCCGTCCATCCGGCGGAAGTAACGGTTACCATCAACGATGGCCGCGTTCTGCGACACCGGATTGACCATCCCCGGGGCGCTCCGGCTATGCCGCCGGACGCCGACGAGCTGGAGGCGAAGTTTCTGTATTGCACTCGCTACATTCTGCCGGCCGACCACATCGACGAAGCCATCAGCAGCTTCCGCGACATCGCCGAAATCGAGAACGTTACCGGAATGGTATCCGTACTTGGAGGGTAAAAGATTATGAAAGGCATCCAGGCTTACGAAATTGGCAGCCCCGACGTGCTCCAATACGAGGATCTGCCGGAACCCACGCCCGCGCCCGGCCAGGCCATCGTCGCAATCCGCAGCATCGGCGTGAACTACACCGACGTCTCCAGCAGGAAAGGCGCCAACCCGCCGGCCGCGTTCCCCTGGACGCCGGGACGGGAAGCCTCCGGCGTGGTAATCGGGGTGGGCGACGGCGTGAGCGAAGTGGCGGTTGGCGACCGGGTGGCCTACGCCATGCACACCGGCTCCTACGCCGAGCAGCAGGCCGTCCCCGCCTGGCTGCTGGTGCGCATTCCCGACGACATGGACTTTGCCACCGGCGCGGCGACGCTGCTGCAAAGCATGACCGCCCACTTTCTGGTCAACGACATCGTGCCCCTGCACGCCGGCGAAGGGGCGCTGGTTCACGCCGGCGCCGGCGGCATGGGCCTGCTGCTCATCCAGATGCTGAAACGCCGGGGCCTGCACGTGTACACCACCGTATCCACCGGCGAAAAGGCAGAGCTGGCCGCCAGCGCCGGCGCCGACGACGTTATCCGGTACACCCAGCAGGACTTTGAGGCAGAAATCCGCAAGCTGACCGACGGCGCGGGCGTCAAGATTATCTACGATGCAGTGGGGCAAACCACCTTTGAGAAAGGATTGCGCGTCCTGGGCCGGCGCGGCTGTATGTGTCTGTACGGACAGGCCAGCGGGCCGGTGGGCATGGTGGACTCCGCCGCGCTGCGCAACGGGTCGCTGTATCTGACCCGCCCCTCGCTGGGGGATTACACGGCCACGCGCCCGGAACTGCTGCTGCGGGCCGAGGAATGCCTGGACTGGGTGCAGTCCGGCGCCATCAAACTCAACGTCAGCCTGAACCTGCCCCTCTCCGAGGCCGCCGAGGCGCACCGCCGGCTGGAAGGGCGGGAAACCACCGGCAAAATCCTGCTGACGCCGTGATATATTAACAACGTGAGCGCTCCAACCCTGTCGCGTGACCGGAGGAAAATATGACACAGCCCGCCAAACCCCAACACATCTACCTCACCTTCACCACCGACGAATTCAAAGAGCAATGCCTGGAAATCATCGCCGAACTTTCCAAGTGCGGCGGCGTAGTAATTATCTTTGACGGCGACGAGCCAATTGTACAACTCACCCAGTACGAGGAAGTACACGACCCGGTCCGCGGTTCCTTCAAAGGCCGGATGGAAATTCTTGGCGATATCGTATCTCCAATGCCCGCTGAGTGGTACTCCACCCCAGCCGAGTCCGGGGAGCAATTGCCGTGATATTGCCGGACACCCACGCCTTGATTTGGTACCTGACGTTAAACCCCAGGCTTGGCCCACAAGCCGACCGCAGGATTCAAAGGGCGCGGGTACTCGGAGACGCCGCATTCTCTGCCATCTCCGTCTGGGAAGTCGCCATTCTGCTCCAGAAAGGCCGCCTTACCCTCACCGTAAGCGCCCTCCAGTGGCGTCAGAACCTTCTCGACGCAGGATTCAGCGAAATCCCGGTTAACGGAATCATCGCCGCCCGCTCTATTGCCCTGCCCGATATGCACGATGACCCGGCCGACCGCATCATCGTAGCCACTGCCCTGGAAGGTCACCAACTAATCACCGACGACCACCGTATCCTCAACTGGCCGGGCCAACTCAACCGCTTCCCGGCCCGCCGCTAAATGGAGTTGCAGCAATGCTCAATAAACGCATTCACACCGGAGACCTCATTCCCCCGATTCAATCATTGGAAGATTATTTCCGGGAAGGCGGCGTTTCCATCATCCAGGCCGCTTTCGCGCATTCGTACTTTGTTCATCCCGACAATGTACGAGAGAGAACTCCTTATTACCCGGAGCGTGCCCGGCGTAGTCTGGAACATTACCCAGGTCGGGGAAAAGGGCAAAGCGCTGTATGGGATAGCGGCGGGCAAAGGCGCGACGTCATCTTGGACGACAACAGCCGCGCCCAAATGGCTTGGGAAAAGTACACCGGGAGAAAGCTCGCCCGTGGCACCGGATACGGAGTGCGCCATATTTGGGGCAACCCCTGGAATCCCGACGCGTTCACTGCCGGATGGAACATCTGCTATATGCCGTTTTGGGCGGGAATGCTCACCGAAGAACAGCACCCACACCCGGAATTGGAGTGGGCAATACGTCAAGCCTCATGGGAACTATTTTTCCAAGACAACCGCGTCTGTCAACCGCCAGAATTCATTGAGAATCCTGGCCTTGATTTAGACAAGATTCTTGCCGATCAGCCACTACTGATTTTATCCAAAGCAACACAATCCAATAAGACACCTCTGAATCCTCCCGTGCCAGATTCGTCGAGAGCACCCGCTGAAATTTGGGAACAGGTGAAAGAAATCCGGTCAGAACAGCGTCAAAGTTGGTCTAACATTGGTAAAGCGGCCAATGATTTGCAAGGTAAAAACCATGAGCCATTCGGGACAGACAATGTTGCGGCCAGCGCAAAGTCCTGCGTCCGCAAAATTCTACGCGAGACCGGATTGACTTACGGGCAACTTGAAACATTGCTGAGCGAAAACGGCTTCTGCTAACCCCGTTGACGCCCCCAACTCGCCGCCATATACTGAAATCACCAAATCCGAATACACCAAACGCTGTGAAGGGGAATAGTAAGCGTCCAGCGTGGCCCAGAGAGCCGGGTTAGCTGTGAACCGGCGCCAGGCGCAGACGCTGAATGGCCCCCGGAGCCGCCCGCCGAAAGGTTTGTCCGAGTAGGCGCGGACGTTTGGGCCGCGTTAGTCGCCCAACCAACACCATCATCAGGGTGGCATAACGACCGTCAGGCCCGTCCCTCAGAGGACGGGCCTTTTCCTATGCCGCTACCTTTCGAGACGAATATGTACCAACCAACGCTGGAACAAGTCCGCGCCCTGGCGGCGCAGGGCAACCTGTGTCCCGTCTATCGCACCATCAACGCCGACCTGGAAACGCCGGTATCGGCGTACCTGAAAGTTGCCCGCCCGCCCTACTCGTTCCTGCTGGAATCGGTGGCCGGCGGCGAGCGGCTGGGCCGTTACAGCTTCATCGGCACCGAACCTTACGACGTTTTCAGCACCGGCGCCGGCGAACCCTCGGGCCCGGTTGACCCGCTGACGCTGGTGCAGCAGGAAATGGAACGCTACCGGCTCATCCCCGTGGACGGCCTGCCCCCCTTCCACGGCGGCGGCGTCGGCTACGTGGCTTACGACGCCGTGCATTACTTTGAACCGCGCGTTCCCATGCCCGACGCCGACCCCCTGGGTTTGCCCGAATCGGTCTTTATGTTCACCGATACCCTGCTGGTTTTCGACCACCTGCGCCACGACATCAAGGTGGTCAGCCACGCCCGGCTGGATGGCGACATCCACGCTGCTTACGATGCGGCCATCGCCAAAATTGAGCGGATGGTTGACCGCCTGTCCCGTCCACTGGAATTGCCGCCGGAACTGTTGAGCCAGCCGACGCTGCCCGTCGGCGGCGATGTCGAGTCGAACTTCACCGTTCCCGGATATGAGGCGGTGATTGAAAAGTGCATCGAGTACATCTACGCTGGCGACGTAATCCAGGTGGTCAATTCCCAGCGGTTCAGCCGCCAGACCGACGCGCACCCCTTCCAGGTGTACCGCGCCCTGCGGGGCAGCAACCCGTCGCCCTATATGTACTACCTGGACCTGAACGGCTTTCAGATTGTGGGCGCGGCCATTGAAACGGTAGCTAAAGTGGAGGATGGCATCGTAGCCACCCACCCCATCGCCGGCACGCGGCCCCGGGGCCAGACGCCGGCCGAGGATGCCGCCCTGGAGAAGGAACTGCAAAGCAGCGAGAAGCAGCGGGCCGAACACATTATGCTGCTGGACCTGGGGCGCAACGACATTGGCCGGGTCAGCGTCCCCGGCACGGTCAACGTTACGCAGTTTCTGGAGGTGGAGCGGTTCTCCCACGTGATGCACCTGGTATCCCACGTGGAGGGCCGGCTGCGGCCCGATATGACCACCTACGACGCGCTGCGGGCCTGCTTCCCGGCCGGCACGGTGTCGGGCGCGCCCAAGATTCGCGCTATGGAAATCATCGCCGAAGTGGAGCAGGAACGCCGGGGGCCTTACGGCGGCGCGGTGGCCTATTTCAGCTACAACGGCAACATGGACACCGCCCTGGTGCTGCGCACCGGCGTTTTCAAGGACGGCGTGATGTACGTCCAGGCCGGCGGCGGCGTAGTGGCCGACAGCATCGCCGAGGATGAATACATGGAAACCCGCCACAAGTCCGGCGCCATGATGCGCGCCATTGACGCCGCCGAGGGATTGGCTTAGATCCCGTTGACATTCACAATCATCTATCGTGTGTACAGTGCGCGAGACTAGCACTAACTGTAGAGGTCTTTTTTATGCCTGCCAAAACCCATACAATGACATTTGATGGCCCCCTAACCCAGCGCGGATTCTGGCTCTACGTGTGGACGATCACGTCCGAAAAAGGCGAAGCATTCCTGTACGTTGGCCGCACCGGGGACGAATCAAGTGTAAATGCATCTTCTCCTTTCGCACGCATCGGGCAGCACCTGGGCATAAAGAAGGGGAACTCGATTCGCGAGCACTTGAATATCAAGAGAGTCAAGCCAGAAACGTGTACCGAGTTCAAGATGATTGCCTACGGGCCTCTGTTCCCGGAGATCAATGAGTGGTCCAAGCACAAGATTAAAAGGGATAAAGTTGCGCCTCTGGAAAAGGCGCTTGCTTGTGCCTTGAAATCCGCGGGATACGATGTAATGAACACAGTCCATTGCAAACGAGAACTTGATCTCGGCCTATGGGAAAGGGTGAGTGAGGCGTTCACCGAACATTTTCCCAATTTGGGTCAGGGCCACCAGTAATGCCCGTGTGGTTTGTATCTATGCCGACCATTCTCCTGCAAACCCGGTATCTCTCTGCAAAAAGGATTGGCCTAGCCGGCGGCGCTGCCGCTATGCCGGCCCTGTGCTATGATGCTCATGCTGGCGCTGCCCTGTGAACCGTTCCGCCGGGAGGCACACAATGACCACCAAGCCGGTATCCCCGCCGCGCTCAACTGCCGCCACGACCACGCGACCACGCCTGACGCCGCTGCCCGACCCGCCCCGACTGCCCGATATGGCTACGCAACTGCCCTACATCGCGCGGGCGCATATCGTCCTGGACGACTGGTTCCGCGACCGCCCCGACGTCCTGGTATCCGGCGAGGGCTACCTCTGCTACGAGGCCGGCGACGCCCGCCGCTCGCCTCATCCCGACTGCCTGGTGGCTCTGGGGCTGACCATCCCGACGGAGGAGATTGAGCTGGCCAACGGTTACACCATCATCGAAATCGGCAAGCCGCCGGATTTTGTGCTGGAAGTGGCGTCGGAGAGTACCGGGGTACGGGACTATACGGTAAAGCGGGAGTTGTACGCCGGCCTTAAAGTAGCGGAGTACTGGCGCTTTGACCGCACCGGGGGCCGGTTTCACGACGCAGCGCTGGCCGGCGACCGTCTAACCACAGATGGACGCTACGAGCGAATTTCCGTGACGGAGCAAGCCGACGGGATAATCCGGGGTTACAGCACGGTATTGGGTCTGGAGCTGCGGTGGGTGGCGGGCTGGCTGCATTTCTGGGACCCGGTGACGGAGGAGTATCTGCCCGACCTGACCGAGGCCAAAGCGCAGCGCAACGACGCCATCACCCAGCGCAATGATGCTATCGTCCGGCGGGAGGCCGAAGCATCCGCACGAAGGCAGGCCGAAGCCCAGCGGGATAACGTCATCGCCCAGCGGGATGCGGCCGTAAACCGGGCGCAGGAGGAAGCCGCCGTCCGCCGCCAGGCCGAGGAGCGGGTGCGCCAGCTGGAAGCCGAACTGCGCCGCCGCCAGGCCGAAAACTGACCGCCGCCGCCGCTAAAACCCCACGCCTATCCTGCACTAACCGGAGGAGTTCGGCAATGCTCAAATCCTTTTTCCACACCGGCTTTATCGTCAAAGACCTGGAGGCCGCCATCGCTTTCTACACCGACGTGATGGGCCTCACGCTGACCATGCGCACGGAACGCATCGGCGAGTTTCCCAGCACGCTGCTGGGTTACCCCGACACCCACATCCGGGGCGCCTTCTTTGACCTGGGTGAAGGCCACCAGCTGGAGCTGATTCAGTACCTGAACCCGGAGGGCGGCCTCGCCGACTTTGACAAGAACGACGTGCGGGCGGCGCACCTGGCCTTTTTCGTTGAGGACATCGACGCGTTCTATGAAGCTACCCGGCAGCGCGGCCTGACCTACGGGACTCCGCCCGTTGCAATGTACGACGACGATGGCAAAATGCTGCGCAAGGCCCTGTACTGCCAGGACCCGGACGGCAACTGGCTGGAACTGGTGGAGCTGTACTGATGCTGCTGCTCATCGACAACTACGACAGCTTTACCTGGAACCTCTACCAGTACCTTTCCGAGCTGGGCGCGGAGGTTGCGGTAATCCGCAACGATAAAACCACCATCGCGGAGATTGCGGTGATGCGGCCCGATGGGATAGTCATATCCCCGGGCCCCTGTTCGCCGCGCGAGGCCGGCATCTCCAACGCCGTTATTCGCCATTTCGGGCCGCAACTGCCGGTGCTGGGCGTGTGCCTCGGCCACCAGTGCATCGGAGACGCCTACGGCGCTACGGTGGACCGGGCCGGCGAAATTCGCCACGGCAAAACCTCCCTGATTCACCACGACGGCAAAGGCGTTTTCACGGGCCTGCCCGCGCCCTTTGAGGCCATCCGCTACCACAGCCTGGTCATCTACCCCGAAACCCTGCCCGACTTTCTGGAAGTCACCGCCTGGACTGATAACGGCCTGATTATGGGCGTGCGCCATAAGGAGCTGCCGGTGGAAGGCGTCCAGTTTCACCCCGAATCCATAATGACCGCCGTGGGCCACGACCTGCTGCGGAACTATCTGCGGCGGGTTGAAGAGTTCCACAATAATGTCAATCCCGGCCCGGATTTTGGACACCGCGGCTAGGGAGATCGCGCGCAACCCCAGCCATTAATCAGCACAAATCCGGGATCGCAGCAGTAATATCTGCCGTTGCTACAGACCGCGCATCGGCTGCCGCCCGGACAGGTTGGCACAGCGAGCGTCGGCGTCGGCGCCAGTGTAGCTGTGGGCACTGGCGTGAGGGTAGCGGTAGGCGAGGGTGTGGGCGTAGGCGGCGCGCAGCGGTCGTTGCCGTCATTGCCCCATCCCGGCGGGCAGACGCAGCGGTGGTTGGCCGCGTCATACCGCGCGTTGTAGCGCTCGCGGCAAAACCGCGCCCAATCCGGCGTGGGCGCAGGTGCAGCTGTGGGCGCAACCGTATCCTGCAAGGCGCCGCGTCAATCTTGATCGTTGGCCAGTTTCAGCACTTCGCTCAGATTCAAATTCAATACCCGGTCATCCCCATAAAGATTTTCTGAAGCGGAACTGCCCGATGCGCCGGCAGCTCCAGAGCTTTCCGTAGCGAACAGATTGGAGTCGGTAACGCCGTAGTCATACGGCAATCCGTAAAGCAAGGTGTTCTTCAATTCCGGACCGTCGATTTCCCACAACGTCCCGCCGCTGCCTATCCCGGAACGGTAGAGGGTTTGACTGTCCCAGAATGGGCAGTCTTCGTCGCCGACGAATTTGCCAACCCGGTCAATTATGAACATCAGATACTCTTTGCCGGGTTCTATACCGAGCCCTTTGTCAACGCCGTTGGAGAACCCGCTTAAATTCGGCTTCTCGGCGACTCGATAAGCGTTAAACCACCGGCTGTTCACCAGGATAATGCCGGGACTGTAAAAATTCAGGTCTTCGGCAGAACCATTGAGGTACTGCAACACTTCAACTTCGGTCACTTCGCAAGCGTGCTCAGCATCCCAATTGACACGAACAAAGCGGCGTCCTGTCGATTGTATCCGCAGCAAAGTCTCGGTACGGAAAAATTCGTCCAGATCAAGACGATAGTCGCCTTCTGGATATGAGCCGCGAACGGTAGCCGCTGTGGGATATATGTCAAATCGAATGACATTGCCAGTATCCACGTCAATGGCCTCATAATCCAATATGCCATCGCCGTTAACATCGGTGTCACCGGGCAGGAGGGTGACATCCGCAGGCAAGGCAACCGCTGTCTGCATCGTTGGCGCAAGGCGTGGGCGTGTTGAGCGTTTCGTCGGTAGAGGTAGCCGTTTGCTCCACCGGAGCGGCTGGTGCGCAGGCCGCTGCCAGCGCTACCCAGCAGGCGACGGTCAGCCCTACTGCCGATGTCAGCAGGGTATATTTCAGGGCGGTTTTGCGCTTTTGCGTCATAATGGCCTGCTCTCCCTTGCGTTGCGCCGCCCGCGTGGTCGCTGGCAACAACCCGTGTAGGTGTGCCGGGCGCGTTAGTCAACGGCTACGGGGCCAATGCTGTCGTAGCGGCCAGGAAGGCCAGCATTGCGATAAAGGTAGCGTAGGTTCTGCGCTGGGTCATAGCGTAATACCCCTTTGCCGGGCCAGCAGGCGGCGGATAGCGACAGAGTGTGGCCTGGCGCGGCCGGCGTCAAAGAGGTGGGCCGGACGCTCCGTCGCAGCGCCGGAAGGGCATCGCCGCACGCCGGGCCGGGCCGGTCTGCAGGCCGGCGTCGCTGATGGCCAGGGCGCAACTCCCAACCCAAGCCCACGGCGCCGCGAGTGCTATACTATAGTCAACAGAGTCGCCCATCGCCGCAGCCCGCCCCAGCACGCTAATGAGGATATTATGCCGCCGCGCAACATTGGCCCCAACGTACTCTCCTGGCTGCCGTCGGAGCAGATTGAGGATTCCGCCCGGCAGCAGATTGACAACCTGTCCGGGATGCCGTTCATTTTCCGGCACGTGGCCGTGATGCCCGACTGCCACTTCGGGATGGGCGCCACCGTCGGCTCGGTCATCCCCACGCTGCGCGCCATCATCCCCGCCGCCGTGGGCGTGGACATCGGTTGCGGCATGATTGCCGTCAAGACGCCCCTGACCCGCGCCGACCTGCCCGACGACCTGTCGGACATCCGCAAGGCCATTGAGCACCAGATACCGCTCAGCGCCGGCCGCTACAACCGCAGCGTCAAGAAAACCGCCAGGCCGCGCATTGAGCGGCTGGAGGCCAAAGCCGCCGCGCTGGACCGGCTGGACTTTTACGACAAAATCTCCCCCAACTGGCGCCAGCAGCTGGGTTCGCTGGGTTCGGGCAACCACTTCATCGAGGTTGTGCTGGACGAGGCGGGGTTCGTCTGGGCCTTCCTGCACTCCGGTTCCCGGGGCGTCGGCAACCGCCTGGCCAGCCACCACATCGGCATCGCCAAGAAACTGATGGCGCGCTGGTACATCAGCCTGCCCGACGCCGACCTGGCCTATCTGGTGCAGGATACGCCGGAGTTCGACGACTACATGGCCGACCTGGACTGGGCGCAGGAATTCGCCCTGCTCAACCGGGAGGAGATGATGGAGCGGATAATCAGGCTGCTCCAGCACCGTTGCGGCGACTTTGAGGAAGTGGAGCGCATCCAGTGCCACCACAACTTCACCAAGCGCGAACACCACTTCGGCAAGAACATACTGGTGTCGCGCAAGGGCGCGATTGAGGCCCGCGCGGGCCAGTTGGGGCTGATACCCGGCTCTATGGGCACCCGCAGCTATGTGGTGCGCGGCAAGGGCAACCCGGCGTCCTTTAACACCGCGCCCCACGGCGCCGGCCGGCGGATGAGCCGCAACCAGGCCCGGAAAACTTTTACGATGGACGACTTCGACCGGGAACTGGCCGGCATTGAGGTCAACCGCTCCGAAGCTTTTCTGGACGAACTGCCCGGGGCCTACAAGGATGTTGACCTGGTAATGGAGCAATCCAAAGACCTGGTAGAAGTCATCCACACCTTCCGCCAAATCGTCAACGTCAAAGGCGCTTAAATCCTGTCCATTCCGCTATCCATCCGGTGCATCGCCGTAAAAACAGGGAGACTGCCCATATGTCCACCATCGCTGAATACGTCGCCAACTATTCCGCCAACCTGCACTACCGGGACCTGCCCGCCGATACCGTGCATCTGCTCAAGCGCATGGTTATCGACAGCATCGGCTGCGCCGTGGGCGGTTACACTGCGGAGCCCAGCAAGATTGCCCGCGACCTCGCCGGCGACGTCACCAGCCGCCGGCCCGTCACCATCATCGGCAGCGGCCAAACCAGCAGCCCCGACCTGGCCACCTTCGCCAACGGCGTAATGATTCGCTATCTGGATTTCAACGACGGCTATACCACCCTGGAATCCGGCCATCCCAGCGACAGCATTGCCGCTACCCTGGCCGGCGCGGAGCTGGCGGGCGCGGGCGGGCGGCGTCTGATTACCGCCACCGCCGTTGCCTACGAAGCCTTTTGCCGGTTCGGGGACGCCTTCAGCCTGAAGTACATCGGCTTTGACCACGTTACCAACGGGGCCATTGCCAGCTCCATCGGCGCGGCGCGGGCGATGGGATTATCCGTTGCACAGACCGCGCAGACTATGAACCTCGGCATCACGCCCAACCTGGCCCTGGGCCAAACCCGCGTCGGCGTCCTGTCCCACTGGAAGGGCTGCGCTTACGCCAACGCCAGCCGCAACGCCGTTTTTGCCGCCATGCTGGCGGAACGGGGGCTGACCGGCCCGGCCCCGGTGTTTGAGGGCGAGCATGGCTTCTTTGCCGCCGTCACCAAAGAGCCCTACCGGCTGGAACCCTTCGGCGGCGACCAGGGCCAGCCCTTCAAGGTTCACGAGTGCAGCATCAAGCAGTTCGCCCTCGGCCTCTACTCGCAAACCGTCGTCGAAGCCGCCCTCGCCGCGCGCAATCAAGTCCCCGATTTTCGCGTTGACGACGTGGCGGACATCCACATCCGCACGCTGCAAAAGGCCATTGACATCATGGCCGGCGACGACGAAAAGTGGCGGCCCCAAACCCGCGAAACCGCCGACCACAGTATGCCCTACGCCACCGCCGTCGCCCTGACTTACAACGGCCTGAACCAGAGCCACTTCGCCGACGAACACATCAACGACCCCGGCCTGGCATCGCTAATCAGCCGCACCCGAATTGAGGCGTCAGAAGAGGCCAACCGCCGCGTCCCGGAGGCAATGCTCTGCAACCTCGACCTGCAAATGCGCGACGGCCAAACCTACCACGCTGAAGTCGCCCACTTCCGCGGCCACCACCGCAACCCGATGACCGACGCCGAAGTGGAAGCCAAGTTCCGGGGGTTGTGCGCCGACTTGCTGACGCCAGACCAAACCGAGGAACTGCTGGGCCGGCTGTGGCGGCTGGAGGACGAGCAGGACATCAGCGCACTGCTGCGGCTGACGCGGATTTAGCCGGCGCCAATCCGCGTACCGTCGGGATAGGTATAGCCGGCCCGGTCGTCAAACCCGCCGGCGGTGGGAAATATCTGCCGATACAGCCCCCGCGCCCGCTGCTTGACTACTGCGCCGGCCGCCTCTTTGGTGGGCGTCGGTTTGGCGTTCTGTTCCTGGTAAAACTCCGACTGCAACGGGCTGTCGTTCTCCAGCTCCCAGATGCACAGATAGCGCAGCACGCCGTTAGCCGGCCCGTCCTCCGGGTCCAGCATAAACCGCCGCGCACTGATGTAACCGGGAATGGACATCCGCTCCGGCAAATGCTCCTCGTTGTACCATTTGTTGAACACGGCATCATCCGCCTCGTCAACCTCCATCATCACCACCAGGATGGTGGCGCCGACTTGCTGGGTGGCCCGCTGGCCGTTGCTGCTGTTGCTCATAATTTCCCCCTTTATTTGCGCCGCCGGAAAGTCAGCAGGCGTTGCGGTCAAGCTCCGGCAGTTCCGCAATGGTAACACTGCCGCCGTGAACAAAGTCTATGGACAGATTGTTTTCCCAGAGCAGGCCGACGCCTGCGACCGGGAATATCTCCGATTCCAGTATGGCAATGTATCGGATAACATCGTGCCACTGGATGATGGTGGCATAAACGTTGAAGGCCCTTGTGGAAGCGTCTCCAATCGTATAATCGTTGGCGCGGCGAAGCCAGCGGAGTCCCAGCCGTTCTATCGCCGATTTCGCCAGCGTCAAGTCTCCGCTGAACCCGGTATCAATCCGCGCTTCGGTGGGCCAGCGCCGGCCGCTGCTATCCAGCAGCGTAACGGTGACCGCCGCCTGCCGAGTCAGGGTAACTGCGCCGCTAATCATCATTATTGCGGCCGGCTAGAGCCCGAAGGACACATAAGCGGCCGGGTAGCCGACGCGGAAGGTGTACACGTCGGCATCCGGCCGCCGGTCCAGCAATCGCAGCGCCGCTTTGGCGTGGTTTTCGTCCAGCTCCCAATCCTCGGTGTCCAGGTCAACGGACAGGAAGCAGCCGACCGGTTCCGCCACCCCGTTGAGCGTGGGGCGCACTTTGCGCTCATAGACCGACTTGCCGAAAGCCTCCGCATCCTCTGGGCTAATCTCGCGCAGCGCCATCATAAACCTCCTGCCGTTGCCCTTGACTTGCTGACTACCGGAAAAATCAGGCGCCGCCGCCAATGGCGCGGTCAGCCCTCCGGCAGTTCCGCAACGGTGACACTGCCGCCGTGAACAAAGTCTATGGACAGATTGTTTTCCCAGAGCAAGCCGACGCCTACGACCGGAACTATCTCCGATTCCAGCACGGTAATACGCCTGATGCCGCCATGCCACTGGATTGTCCCTTCGTAGGCGTTAAATGCCGTCATCGCCCCGCTGCCTGTTTGGTAACGACTGGCGCGGGTGACCAGCAGGAGGCCCAGCTGGTCAATCGACGTTTGCGGCAAGGTCAAAGCCCCGCTAAACCCGGTATCCACCCGCGCTGCGGTGCGCCTGTGCCGTCCGTTGCTATCTATCATCACTATGGTAACTTCCGGCTGCCGCATCAGGTTCACTGCGCCGCTAATCATTTTGCAACCCCGGCCTTAAGGGTTCCAAGACATAAATGCTGCCGGAAACCCAATGCGTATGGTGTACACGTCGGCATTGGGACGCCGCTCCCGCAGCCGTCGCGCCGCTTGGAGCAGGCTCTCGTCCAGCTCCCAATCCTCGGTGCCCAAGTCAACGGACAGGAAGTAGCCGACTGGTTCCTCGGCTCCGTTTAGCGTGGGGCGCACCTTGCGCTCATAAACCGACTTGCCGAAAGCCTCCGCATCCTCGGGGCTAATCTCGCGCAGCGCCATCATAAACCTCCTGCCATTGCCCTTGACTTGCTGACTACCGGAAAAATCAGGCACCGTCGCCAATGGCGCGGTCAGCCCTCCGGCAGTTCCGCAACGGTGACGCTGCCGCCGTGAACAAAGTCTATGGACAGATTGTTTTCCCAGAGCAGGCCAACGCCTACGACCGGAAATATCTCCGATTCCAGCACGGTAATACGCCGCAAACCGTCATGCCACCGGATAGTTGCATCATAAGTATTGAAGGTAGCCAGGGCATTGTTTCCAATTCGGAAATTGGAACGGTCAACCGGACTGAGTCCCAGCTGCTCTATCGCCGATTTTGGCAGAGTCAGGCTATCGCTAAACCCGGTGTCCAGGTTTACTGCTACCGCCCTGTCCTGCCCGTTAGTGTCCATCACCATCAGGGTAATAACGGGCTTCCGCATCAGATTCACGGCCCCGCTAATCATCGTTGGACACCGCAAAGATGCTCGTCCACTCTCCGACCGCCGGATAACCGATGCGAACGGTGAACACGTCCGCATCCGGCAGCCGCGCTCGTAATCGCAGCGCCGCTTTCAGATGGTCTTCGTCCAGCTCCCAATCCTCGGTGTCCAAGTCAACGGACAGGAAGTAGCCGACCGGTTCCGCTGCCCTATTCAGCGTGGGGCGCACTTTGCGCTCATAGACCGACTTGCCGAAAGCCTCCGCATCCTCGGGGCTAATCTCCCGCCGCGCCATCATAAACCTCCTGCGGAATCGACATTTGCGGGCCGGCCGCCCCGACGAACTAACGCGACTGAGCAGCCTCAATGCGGGTCAGCAATTCTTTAATGTCGGCCACGTCCTGCTTGATGACGGTTACATCCTGCTGGAGAACCGCTACATCCTGCTTGATGACAGCCACATCCTGCTGGAGAACAGCCATGTCCTGCTTGACGACAGCCGTATCCTGCTGGAGAACCGCTACATCTTGTTGGAGAACCGCTACATCCTGCTTGACGACAGCCGTATCCTGCTGGAGAACTGTCACGTCCTGCTTGATGCCCGTAATTTCAGCCTGCGTCACGAGCTGCGATTCCTGTATGATGAACAGGCTGTTTTGCACGCTGTCAACGCGAGTGTTCAAGGCGTCAATACGGCTGTTGCCAATGCCGTTGAGCGTCAGCGCCAGGATGATGCCCAGCGCCACGATGGCGATGCCGACGGCAGCCAATATATTCCCGGCACTCCAATGCCACTGAGCCGGATGGATGTGGTCGGTTGCGACGGTGATAACCATAATGGAATCCTTTGCCGTATTCTTACCGTCAGCGTATCACAGCCGCCGGTAAATCTGCACCCGGTGCCGGTAGCAGTCGGCCACGAACGCCAGCCCATCGTCGCTGACGGCAACCGCAGTGGGCCGGTAAAAGCGCCGTTTCAGCTCGATGTTCTGCGTTGCCGCGTTCAGTTTCGCCTCAATGTCGGGGTTGGCGTCCAGAAACGTGCGCGCCCACTTGGAGGTGCCGGAATGGCCGATAAGGGTGTCAATCACTTTGCCGCCGGCGTCCAGTACCTGCACCCGGTCGTTCTGCCAGTCGCACACGTAGATGCGTCCGTCGGCGTCCACTGCCAGCCCGTTGGGGCGGGCGAACCCGTCGCCGCCGTCCCGCCCGTCATAGGCGGCGATGAAACCTCCGCCGGCGTCAAACTTCTGTATCCGGTTGTTGCGCCAGTCGGAAACGTACACGTTGCCGGCGGCGTCAAGGGCAACGCCCCAGGGCATATTGAACTGTCCCGGCCAGTCGCCGGCTTCTCCCCACGCGGCCAGCGGGTCGCCGGCGGCGGTGAAACGCTGCACCCGATGGTTCAGAGAATCCGACACCAGGAGCGTGCCGTCCGGCGCAAAGGCAATCCCCGCCGGACGGTTCATCCGACCCGCAGCATCGCCAAACTCGCCCCAGCAGCCCAAAAACTGCCCCTCGCCGGTGAACTTGCTGATGCGGTGCGTATTCTCATCCGCCAGATACAGGTTGCCGTCCGGCCCAAAGGTAATAGCCGTTACCCAGATAAACTGCCCCGGCGCAATACCCCATCCGCAAAACTCGCCCACATAATCCCCGTCAATGGTGCAGCGGGACACCCGCACCGCTTCCGGCTGGTTGGGATTGGCCCGGCTGGCGACATACAGCAGGCCGTCATCCGGCCCCAGCGCCACCGACACCGGCCCGCTGAACCCCGGCCCGCCGCCGGAGAGCAGCCCGATGACGTCGTGATACTGGTACAGCCCGGCAACGGACATCGGATATTCAACAACAGTAGTCATTCGTCCCCCTACGTCAGCTCAATCGTAACCGCTGGCAGCCCACACTCCAGCTTGCCGATGGTTTCCAGGCAGCGGTCGTTAGCCGGGGGCATTACCGGGCCGGACAGCGCATCCCGGCGCAGCCGTTCCAGCGGCGACGACTTCAGCAGCCCGCCGCCACCGGCCAGGCGCATGGCGGCGTCAGTAACCGAAACGCCCACTTCGGCGCAGTATTGCTTGGCCCGGTTCACTGCCAGCACGGCCCCGGTGGGGTCAACGGCGCGGTCGGTCAGGGCGGCATCCACCAGCAGCAAGCGGCCCGATTGAATGGCGACGCTCATCTCGCCGATGGCCCGCTGCGTGCCAGGATGGTTGATGATGGCACCGCCGTCAGGCGTCCAGGACTTGCTGCCCACGTAGTCGGTGATGTAGCCATAGGCGGCCTCGGCGATGCCCAGATAGACGGCGGCGTAACCCAGTGAAAAGCTGCCCCAATCGGCAGTGAGCAGCCGGCCGGGTGGCCCAAACACGGCCGCGGCCGGCGCGACGGTATCGTAGCTGACGGTATGGCTGGCGGTGGCTCGCATCCCCACCGCGTCCCACTGGCCGGTGACCGCTACGCCGCTGGAATCGCTGGGAATCAGCGCCGAGATGATGTTGTCCGGCCCGCCGCCGCTGCCCTCGATAATGCCGGACACAAAGAAATAATCGGCGGCGTCGGCCAGGGAGCAGAAATGCTTGACGCCCCGCACCCGGTAGCCGCCATCGTCCCGCGGCGTGAACGTGGTGGACAGCACAAATCGCTCCCGCGCCGACGCTTGCGGTTCGCTGGTGATGGAGGCGAACAGCCGGCCGGCCCAAACCGCTTCGCCAAAGTAACGGCTGCGCTGCATAGTCGTACCCAGCCCGCCGACAAAGGAACCGAGCACGTTAGTGTGCATGGTCAACGTCAGCGCAGTAGAGGGGCAGCCTCGCGCCACTCCCAGGATGCACATAGCAAAGGTCAGCGGGTCAGCCCCATGCCCCCCGTACTCGGTGGGAACCCGCAAGGTCAGCAAGCCGGCATCGTGCAAGTCAACGTAATTGGCAGTGGGAAACTCCGCCGCCGCATCGTAGCCGGCGGCGCGGGGGGCGAACCTGTCCTGCGCCAGCCGGTGGGCGCTATGGACCGGTTCCAGCTGCCCGTCCGTCATCACACGCGCGGCGGCGGAAGGTATCGGTTCCAGTTTGATAGCCATAAGTCGTCAGCCCAAATCGTCCGCAGTGCGCCGGGAACGCCCCGCTCCAGCCGGCATCATTTTACAGGATACCGGCGGCCCCGGCTAACGGCGCGGCGATTTACCGGCGCTACCACCCCGCCGGTTTCGTCACCTGCCCCTGGGCGTCGCTGACCGCCGGCGGAAACTGGCTGCGCCGCAAGTGGCTTTTCCGCAGCCGCTTGATATAGGTTGCGGATTCTACCAAATCCCGGTGGGTGTAATTATTGTTGTCAGGATTGACCACCGTAACCTTAAGCCCCAGCGCATCGCGCACGTAGCGCATCGGGCTGGCGAGGTCTGAATCGTTGGAAACGATGACGGCCTGCTCGTAATCCCCGTTAAAACCGCCAACCAGCAAACGGGTCGCCAGGTTCACATCCGTTCCTTTCTCCTCCGAATCCACGATGCGGACATACTCCGGCAGCCCCGGAACCGGCTCCGCCAGCCGGCGCAATCGAACGCGCTGCCGGATTGTGCCGTAATGGATTTCCAAATTGGGCAGCGTAGCCAACGCCCTAAAGTACATTCGCTGCCGCTCGGGCCCGCTGGGGTCGTTAGGCCGGGCATCAACTAGCGATGTGAAGTAGCAGATGCGATGAATTTGGTCATCCGGGAAAAGTACCTCGGCCAACCTCAGCAGGTCCAGCCATCTGAACGCGGTGCCACGCAAAGCGCGGTAGTACAGGTTGAACCCGTCGATGTAAAAGTTCGTAACCAACACCCTGTATCCTCTCCGCACAAAGAAAACAGGGGCCGCCGTGCACAGCGACCCCGACCCCTTCATCGAAACTCCGGGGGAAGCACATCCAAGGGTACGCACCGCCACCCAGCTTGTCAATCCCATTACGCAAACTGGTACTCCCGTGTTGAGCCAATCATCCGCAGTGCGTTGAGGATGACCGTCTCCGACCCGGCGCCCGCATCCAGCGCCCGCGCCGCCTGAGCAATCAGCGCATCCCGGTTAGCCTCGCGCAGGACGATGCAGCCCAGCAGCTCCAGGCACCCGTCCACAATACCGGCCGCCGGCAGGGACGAACTGCTTGCCAGCAGACGGTCAACGATGCTGCGGACGCCGCGATGGGTCGGATTCGCCAACTCGTCGGCGACAAAGTTGATGCGCTCCACCATACTGCCGCTGTCAATCCATTCCTTGCCCGTATGCCAGCCCTCCACCGACGGCGGATTGAGCAAGTCCTGGTTCATATAGCGGCACTCCAGAGCGGTGTCCATCACGCCGGCGCGGGGGAACTTGAAATCGCCCACCAGGTGCAGCGTCCCCACCACCACCTCGGCCGGGCTTTTGACGCGGGCAAAGCGCGCGGTTTCCGACTTGAAAAAATCCGCGGTGAACAGCGTCCGCAGCATCGCCCTGATGTCGTACCCGGAGCGGAAATACTCTGCCTCCAGCAGCGCGATTGCCGCCGGGTCGGCCGGCGGCGTGTTCTGCCAGGCCGGAACCGGCACATCGTCGGCCACGAAAAAGTTGTACAGATGGCGGCTGACAAACCGCGCGGTGGCCGGCTGGCGGCAGATGATGTTGATGATGTCGTCGCCGTTGAAGTTGCCGGTTTCGCCCAGGAACGTCTTGACGCCATCATCGTGGTCGCCGGCGTCGTAGCGGAAAAGCCAGGGCGTCTTGCCATAGGGGATGCTGGCTACGTTGTCGTCGTCAATGGTCCAGCCGGTAAAGGCGCGGGCCGCCTCCTGCACGTCCGCCTCGGTATAGTTCTCTTTCCCATCCCTGCCGACGCCCATGGCGAACAATTCCAGCAGCTCCCGCCCCCAATTCTCGTTGATGGCGTCCTTATGGTTGAAGTTGTTGTCCAGCCAGAAAATCATCGCCGGGTCGCGGGCCAGCCGGGCCAGCAGCTCGCGGAAGCTGCCCAGGCCGTACTGCCGCAGCATATCAATCTGGTTGAGCATCGTCTTTTCGTGCAGCACTTTCGCCAGGCCGGTGGCAAACACGCCGTGCCAGAACAGGGCGATTTTCTCCTGCAACGGTTTGACGCCGGCGTTGCCGTTCATCCGGTACACGGTTTCGGTAAGCGCGCCCTCAATGTTGCGGCTTTCCTTCCAGTCGATGTAATACCGCTCGATGATGTCCTCATCCAGGTCCGGTTGCGCTTCAGGATGCAGCAGCCAGGCCACGGCAGCGTCATAGCCCCAGGCGCAGTAGGTATCCAGCTCGGCGGGGGTAGCGCCGAATCCGGCGCGGCGCAGCAGGTGGGCCAGCAATGCGCGCTCCGAATAGCGCGCTCCGGCTCCGGCGGATAGTGTAGAGGTATTGGCGCCAGTCATCGTAACAGCCTCAGTCGGACGTTGGATTGAGTGTCGGGGACAAATGAAATGCCCGCCGCCGCTATCATATCATAGCGTCGCGCTGCGTCCGGGCGAACGTCAACAGGCCCTAGCTCCGGCGGTCAAGGAGGCTTTTTGCCAGCTCTCTGGCCTCGTCCGTACTGTCAACGAAGCGGTCCCTGGGCAGCCTCTGGAAAACGTTGAGGGAGTTGAGGTTCCGCTGCACCGAACCGGACAGGTTCAGCACGATACATTCGGTATGGTACCGGGCGGCGGAAGTGACGAGGCGCTCCATAACCAGCGCCGCGCTGTCGTCCATATGCGCGGTGGCGGAGAAGTCAAAGATAACTACCTGGTGGTCCCGGATGTCCGCGCTAATCACCCGGGTTAGTTCGGTGGCGGAGGCCACGGTAAAACTGCCGCGCATTTGCACCAGTCCGACCCGGGCCAGGAAGGGGTCGGCATCGTCAGCGTCATCGTCGGTGGCGTCGGTGGCAAAGAATGCCTGGTCGAGTATGGGAACGGAAACTACGCTGCTGAGCTCCCGCGCCTGCGATTCCTCTGCCCGGGCGATGCCGGAGGCAATCAGCCCCACGGCAATGGCCGTAATGAGGTCAACGAACACGACGAGGAGCAGGGTTAGCAGCATCACCGCGATGTAATCGCGCCGGATGTGGCGCAGGCGAGTGAAAAAACGCCAGTCAATCAAACCCCAGCCGACTTTAATCAGAATGCCGGCGAGAACGGCCACGGGAATATACTCCCCTACAATCCCGAAGCCCAGCACTGCGGCCAGCAGAACCGCCGCGCACAGGGCGCCGGAGACCGGGCTGCGGCCTCCGGCGCGAATATTGACCAGGGTGGTACCAACCAGCCCGGTGGCGGGAATCGCACCCACCAGGCCGGCGGCCACGTTGCCGATCCCCAAGCCCACCAGCTCCCGGTTGGGACGTTGGCTCGTGTTGATGATCGGGGCGACCGCGGCTCCGTTCACCAGCGCCGGTATGGAAACGATGAGCGCGAGAATCAAGGCCGATTGCAGGGCTCCCACCAGAAAACCGGGGGCGAGCTGCGGCGCATACAGCGCGGGCAGGCCCGTGGGCAGCGCCCCAATCACCGGGGCGTCGTCAAACCAGATGAGCGCGAGGGCCGTGGCAACAATCAGGGCAACCAGCGGCTCCGGCAGGAACTTGCGAATTTTGCCCGGCCAGAAGATGCTGATTCCCAGCGCGACGGCCCCGAGGATGAGCGCGTCCAGGTTGGCATTGGCCACGGCCTCCGGCCAGGCGCGGACGGCCCCCACCACGCCACCGGCAACGGTGTCCCATCCAATGAGGGGCAGAGTCTGGATTACTATGAGAAAGACGCCGATGCCGGACAAAAACCCGGAATTTACGGAATAAGGCGTATAAGATATGAACCGGCCGATTCTAATGGCGCCCATTGCGATTTGCAGGATTCCCGACAGCATTACGATGGTGAAAGCTTCGGCCGGGTTGCCGGCGCGCTGGGCAACGATGACCGCCATGGCGATGGCGGTGGCCCCGCTGGGGGTGGCAATCCGGGGGGCAACGCCGCCGAACACTGCCGCAAAGAACCCCACTGCGATGCAGCCGTAAAGGCCGGCGGCCGCTCCCAAACCCGAAATTACCCCGAAGCCCAACGCATACGGCATTACCATCACCGACGACGTAACGCCGCCGAGGACATCACCATACAGCCTAGTGAAGTTATAGGATAAGCGCATTGACCGCACTCGCGCCGGGAAGTTCACACTTGGCGATGGTATAGGCTATGCGACACAAGGTCAATGTGGTGTGCCGGTTCGGTAGCGCTGCAATTCAGGTGGTTTAAGTCCGTTTTTTACAGCGATGGACAGGATGGACAGGATTTTTCCGATTGGGATTTGGTGGATTCCGGCTGGTGCCGGAATGACGGCAAGGTACAACCACCTAAATTGCAACGCTACCGTAAAAGCACACCGTATTGACAATGCTTTGGCGGGGGCGCACTATGTTGCCGCCGGAACTTTTCCAGCAGATGAGGCTAGGCCCATTCTTGGTTTAAAACGACTGCCCCGCCCGCGCACGCTGGACGCATTCCTGGAGTACCGCGACTTTCGCCTGCTCTGGTTTGCCAACTTTTCCGGGTTCACCGCTCAATGGCTGCAGCTGCTCAGCATCGGGTGGCTGGTCAAGGAACTGGCGGAGGGTTCCGGCATCGGCGGCCTGCTGGTATTGTCGGCGAGCGCCATCAACACCCTGCCCGGCCTGGTAGTCAACCCGCTGGCCGGCGTGCTGGGCGACCGGCTGGACCGGCGCAAGCTGGTCATCGTGGTGCAGTCGTTCAGCGCCGTGCTGGCGCTAGCTTTTGCCTTCCTCGTCGCCAGCGATTACATCCGGCCCTGGCACGCCTATGCCTACGTCCTGATTTCCGGCTCCTGCCTGGCCATAACCCAACCGATGCAGCAGGTGCTGATTTCCAACACCGTGCCCCGGGAGGCGCTGGTTAACGCCTACGCCATCAACACGCTGACCGTCACCGGCACCCGGATTTTCGGCCCCTTCATCGGGGGCATCCTGATACTCAAGCTGGGGTTCTTCTGGAACTTCACCCTGGAAGCGGCGCTGTATCTGGGCGTAACCCTGCTGCTGCTGCCCATGCGAATCCCCTACACCGCCGCCTTGCCCGTTGGAGTCTCACGGCGCATTACTCCTATTGCCGACATCCGGGACGGCATCATGCACCTGTGGCGGGAGCAGCGCGAAATCCTCCAGATAATGCTGCTGTCCTTCATCCCCAACACCATCCTGCACCCCCTTTGGTTTCTGCTGCCCCTGTTCACCGTCGAGGTGTTGCAGGCCCACGCCGACATGGGCGGCTACCTGCTGGCAATCACCGGCCTGGGCGGCCTGATTTCCACGTTGACCATCGCCACCTGGGGGTTTCCCTTCCGGCGGGGCTACATCCTGCTGGGCGCGGCCGCGCTCGGTTCCATAACTACCATGCTGTTCGCCTATTCGTCCTGGCTCTGGGCGGCCTTTACCGTGCTGGCGGTGCAGTCATTCTTCCAGGCTTACTTCCGCACTTCCGCGGGTACGCTGGTGCTTACGATAGTCCCCGACCGCTACCGCGCCCGTACCATGGCGTTGCTGGCCTATGAGCGCACGTTCCTGATTGGCGTGAGCGTGCTGGTGGGGATGCTGGCCGACTTCACCACGGCCTCCATGGCCATCCTGGCCATTGGAGCCGTCGGCCTGAGCCTGTCGGTGACGTGCGCGGCGACGCTGGGCCGGGTGCGGGCGCTGCGGTAGGAGGAACTATTTTTCGCGTCGCCAGACTGCCCCGATTGCACACGCTGGATGCGTGGCTGGCATATCGCAACTACCGGCTGCTGTGGTGCGGCAACTTTTTCGCCAACAGCGCGCAATGGCTCCAACTGTTGAGCGTGGGCTGGCTGGTGCGCGATTTGTCGGAAGGTTCCACCGTCGCCGGCCTGCTGGTCGTAACCGTGGGCGGCATCAACACCCTGCCCGGCCTGGTGGTCGGCCCGTGGGGCGGCGTCCTTAGCGACCGCTTCGACCGGCGCCGGCTGGTGATTGCCTTCCAGTTAGCGATGGCGACGCTGGCCTTCAGCTTCGCCCTGCTGGTGTTATCCGAAAGAGTGACCGTTTGGCACGCTTACCTGTACGTCATCCTGGCCGGCGTCTGCCACTCTGTTTCCCAGCCCATGCGCCAGACCCTCATCGCCGCCACGGTGCCGCGGGAGATGCTGGGCAACGCCCTGGCGACCAACGTGCTCACTATCACGGGGACGCGCATCTTCGGCCCGTTCATCGGCGGCATCCTGATTTTCACCCTGGGCTTCTTCTGGAACTTCACTATGGAAGCCGCTCTCTATCTGTGCAACATCCTGATGCTGCTGCCTATGCGGACGCCCTACTACCGGCAAGGCGATGCGCGCCAGCGGGGTTCGCCGCTGGCAAATATGGTAGAAGGGCTGCGCTACGTCTGGAGCGGCGAGCGGGCCATCTTTCAGATGATGCTGGTCAACATCATACCGAACATCATTCTGCATCCCGTCTGGTTCCTGTTCCCCGTGTTCACGACGGAGGTGCTGAAGCGCGACGCCGACGTGGGCGGCTACCTGCTGGCCGTAACCGGGGTGGGCGGATTCCTGGCGGCCCTGTTCATGGCAACCTTCGGCTTCGTGTTCGGCAAGGGCAAAGTGGTGCTGGGCGCCGCTATCACCAGCTCAATAGCCTGTATCATCTTCGCCTACTCCCACTGGATGGCGTTGGCCTTCATCGTCATCGCCGCCATGGCGTTCAGCCAGGCCGTTTTCCGCACCAGTCGCGGCACGCTCATTCAGACCATCGCGCCCGACCGCCTGCGCGGCCGGCTGACCAGCCTGCAAAGTTTCGACCGCGGGTTCCTGGTGGTCGCCAGTTTGGGCGTCGGCGCGCTGTCCGACGCTACCTCCCCCGTAACGGCCATCGCCATCGTCGGCGTCCTGGGGCTGGCGCTGGCGCTGGTATGCTTCGCCACCCTAGGCCGCGTGCGGCGGCTCCCCTGACGCTGCCCGTCAGCGCGCGGCTAAAACGAGTATGATAGAGAACCCATAGCAACCACGGGCATGAGGCGGTCGTTTATTTGATTCAGCGCATCACATCCAGCCGGCATTATAAATGGTGGAACTTTTGGACCATTGCCACCGGCACCTTCTTTTCGGTGATTGACCACGGCAGCGTGCTCATCGCGCTGCCCGGCATCGAGTCCCACTTCGACGCCTCGCTGGAGTCGGTGCAGTGGGTGGTGGTCGCCTACGCCCTGGTCATCAGTGTGCTGCTGCTGCCCATGGGCCGCCTGGGCGACGTTATCGGGCGGCGGCGGGTGTACATCATCGGGACTGCGATATTCGTGGCGGGTTCATTGGGCGCTACTATGGCCCCCAGCCTGGGAACGCTCATCGCCATGCGGGTTTTGCAAGGCATCGGCGCCGGTATGGTGCAGGGCTGCGGGATGGGCATGATGATTGCCGCCTTCCCCGATTCCGAACGGGGCAAGGCCCTGGGCACGCACCTCAGCGTGGTGGGCATGGGCGCAATCGTAGGCCCGGCCGTAGGCGGGTTCCTGGTCGCCTGGCTGGGCTGGCAATCGGTCTTTTTCATCAACGTCCCGGCTGGCGGCCTGGTGCTGGCGTTGTCGTGGCTCCTGCTGGAGCGCGGGGCCGGAGCCGGCCAGTACCGGCGGGGGCAAAACGTGGTCTTCGACTGGACGGGCGCCGCCGTTTCCGGCTTGTTCCTGCTGGTGCTGCTGCTCGTGGTCGGCAACGGCAACGGACTGGGCTGGAAGTCTCCGCTCGTAATCGTCGGGGGGTTGGCCGTTGTGGCGCTGATTGCCGTGTTCGTCTGGTGGGAACTGCGAACCCGGTCGCCAATGCTGGAGCTGCGTCTGTTCGCCAACCGCATTTTCGGTTTGGGGGTCGCCGCCGCCTGGCTGTCATTCTTCGGCTCGTCGGCGGCCCGCTTTATGATGCCCTTCTACCTGCAGCGAGTCTTGAGTTACTCGCCGGAACAGGTGGGGCTGATGATGATACCGCCGGCAATCTGCATGGTAATCATTGGCCCGTTCAGCGGCCGGTTGTCCGACCGTTTCGGCTGGCAGGCCCTGACCGTCATCGGCGCGACGATAACGGCAACGGGCGCGTTCATCCTGGCCTTTGCCCTGCAGGAACGCTCGGCGGTCTGGTTCGTCATCGCCACCATGATGATGCAGAGCGCCGGCACGGGCCTGTTCAACTCGCCCAACAACAGCAGCATCCTGAGCGTGGTGGACCGCAGCCGGTACGGGGTGGTATCGGCGCTGACACAGCTGATTCGCAACTCGGCCAACGTGGTCAGCGTCGCCGTATCCACCATGGTTGTAGTGTCCACGATGGCAGCCTACGGCGTGGAGCCCAAGCTGGAAGCGGTGAACCCGGAAGTGGCCACGGCTTTCGTCGCCGGGCTGCGCTGGGCGTTCCTGATGCTGGGTTCCAGCCTGGCGGTCGGGGCAGTTATTTCAGTGTACCGGGCCATGGGCCGGCGCCGGCCCGGCGGCCGGCCGGAGAGCGGCCGGACTCCGGCGGCCGGCGGCGCTCCGGGGGATGACTAGGCTGCGCTGCCACCAGCCCCGCCGGCGTCGCGCGGCGCAGCGGCCGCTTTTCGTTACCGGATTGACGCCGCCCCGTCTTGGCGGGTTGGGCGTTGCTGCTGGTAAAATTGTTGCCGTATCCAGGCCGTCACAGCGGCTACTCATCAGGAGGACTGTATGCTCGTTTCACCAGGAAAATGGACTGTCCGGTTAGGGCTGATTGCAATGCTGGCCCTGGCCGTCATCGCCTGCGGCGGGGGCGCGGATACCGGGGGCGGAGCGGCGGGAACGGGCGCGGCGCAGCCGGCGAGCCAGCCCGCCAGCCCCACTGCCGCCGCTCCGGCTCCGGCGGCGGCCCAGGCCAGCCCCACTGATGCTCCCGCAGCGTCGGCCCCGGCCAGCCCCACTGACGCGCCGCCGGCCGCGCCGTCCGACGAACCCTTCCGCATCGGCGCGATGCACGCCCTTACCGGCATCGCCGAATCCTACGGCAACCCCGTCCTGCAGGCGATGCAGCTGGCCGTTGAGGAAATCAACGACGGCGGCGGCGTCAATGGCCGGATGCTGGAACTTATCCCGGAGGACTCCAAGTGCGCCGCCCAGGACGCTATCACCGCCTACAACAAGCTTACCGACGTTGACGGCGTGAAAATCATCCTCGGCACCACCTGCAGCGGCGCGATGCTGGGCGCGGCGCCCCTGGCCGAAGCCGAGGGCGTCGTGATGCTGTCGCCATCGGCCACCAGCCCGGACATTGCCACCGCCGGCGATTACATTTTCCGCACGGCGATTAACGACGCTCAGCTGGGCGTGGACACCGGCAACACCCTGTGGAGCGACGGCATCCGCGCCATCGCCACCATTAACGAAACCACCGACTATGCCGAAGGGGCGCGCCGCACCACCGTAGCGCAGTTCGAGAGCCTGGGCGGCAGCGTGGTCGCCGCGGAAAGCTACGCCTCCGAAGTTACCGACTTTCGCAGCCAGCTGACCAAGCTGGCCGCCGCCAACCCCGACGCCATTTACCTGGCGTCCCAGGGCGAGTTCGCCGGCGGCACCATCGTCAAGCAGGCGCGGGAATTGGGCTACAACGGCCCCATCTATAGCGAAGTGGTGCCGACCAACCCCGAAGCCCTGGGCATCGCCGGCGAGGCCGCCACCGGGCTGAAGGCCATCGTTCCCAACCCCGACCTGTCCACCAGCGAAGGGGTGAATTTTCTGGAAAAGTTTGAGGCGCGCTACGGCACGGTAGCCACGCTGCCCTGGTTCCAGGCATCGGCTTACGACGGCGTGTATATCGCTGCCCGGTGTCTGGAGCAGACCGGCGACGACCAGGACGCCGCCGGGTTCCGCAACTGCCTGTACGACACCATTTACACCGGCGCTATCGGCGTCAACTACGGCTTTGACGCCAACGGCGACGTCGTCGGCCTGAACAACGCCATCGTGGAAGTCCTGCCCCTGGCCCAGCGCAACGACGACAACCTGGGCTACTACGTCATCGGCCCCGCGCCGATGGGCCCCACCGCCGGCGCCAATGTTCCGGTGGTGGTCACCGACCACTACCGCATCGGCATAATGGACGCCCTCACCGGCGTGGCCGAATCCTACGGCAACCCCATCCTGATGGCCAAGCAGCTGGCCGCGGAGGAAATCAACGCCGCCGGGGGCATCAACGGCAAGTCCCTGGCCATCATCCCCGAGGATTCCAAGTGCGCCGCCCAGGACGCCATCACCGCCTACAACAAGCTCACTGACGTTGACGGCGTGAAAATCATCCTGGGAACCTCTTGCAGCGGCGCGATGCTGGGCGCGGCCCCCCTGGCGGAGGCCGAGGGCGTCATCCTGCTCTCCGCATCGGCCACCAGCCCGGATATTGCCACTGCCGGCGATTACATTTTCCGCACGGCGATTAACGACAACCAGCTGGGCGTGGACACCGGCAACGCGATGTGGGCCGACGGCATCCGCAGCATCGCCACCATCACTGAGTCCACCGACTACGCCGAGGGCGCGCGGCGCACCACCGTAGCGCAGTTTGAGCGGCTGGGCGGCGCGACGCTGGCCAGCGAAGGCTACTCGTCGGATGTCACCGACTTCCGCAGCCAGCTGACCAAGCTGATTGCCGCCAGCCCCGACGCCATTCATCTGGCGGCGCAGGGCGAATTCTCCGGCGGCACCATCGTCAAGCAGCTGCGGGAACTGGGCTACGACGGCCCCATCTACACCGAAGTTGTGCCAACCGGCCCCGAAGCCCTGGGCATCGCCGGCGAGGCCGCCACCGGGATGAAGGCCATCGTCCCCAACCCGGAACTCTCCACCGCCAAGGGCATCGCCTTCCTGGAGAACTTTGAGGCGCGCTACGGCGCCGTTCCCACCATTCCCTGGTTCCAGGCGTCCGGTTATGACGACGTGTATATCACCGCCGAGTGCCTGAAGCAGACCGGCAGCGACCAGGACACCGCCGGCTTCCGCGACTGCCTGTACAACATCACCTGGAGCGGCGCCATCGGCGACAACTACGGCTTTGACGCCAACGGCGACGTATCCGGCCTGGGCAACGTCATCGTGGAAGTCCTGCCCCTGGCCCAGCGCAACGAGGATAACCTGGGCTACCGGGTGCTGGGGCCGGCCCCGGCCAATCCGTAGCTCCCCGTCCGGCGGGCAAGGCGCGGGGGAGGAACGGCGCGCGCCGTTCCTCCCCCGCTTTATTATGCTATTCTGCAAGCCATCTTATCGGCCAGGCTACCACAGGACGGCATTGCAATGGCGACGAACCTAAAGGTTGAAATTGACCCGCGCGCGGCGACGATGGAACTGGTAAAACAGGCCCAGGCGGCCTACGACGCCGGGCAAGACCGCCAGTGGGCCGGCCTCCTGTGGGCGGCTATGGAAAAGGCGATACAGGAGCTAGCCCAATCCCGCGGCATCTCTGAGGCTAATAATGTCGCTATTCTGGGACGGTTGGACAATCTGGACGTCAGGCCGTGGGACGAGTACTTCAGCAGTTCGCTGGGCAGGCTACTGATGCTGCAAACCCACTACCAACTCGGCGCCGTGGAATCCTACTGGTGGCAGTACCTCCACGACAGTACCCTCGCATTCATCACAATCTGCCATGACGCTACAACGTGAACCGGGGTCTCGGGCAAGGTTCGTAGGGGGAACAACGCGCGCCGTTCCCCCTACGCTTTATGCTATTCTGCAAGCCATCTTATCGGCCAGGCTACCACAGGAAGGCATTGCAATGGCGACGAACCTAAAGGTTGAAATTGACCCGCGCGCGGCGACGATGGAACTGGTAAAACAGGCCCAGGCGGCCTACGACGCCGGGCAAGACCGCCGGTGGGCCGGCCTCCTGTGGGCGGCAATGGAAAAGGCGATACGGGAGCTGGCCCAATCCCGCGGCATCTCTGAGGCTAATAATGTCGCTATTTTGGAACGGTTGGACAATCTGGACGTCGGGCCGTGGGACGAGTACTTCAGCAGTTCGCTCAGTAACCTGATTATGCTGCGAACTCACCACCGGCTGGGCGTCCTGGAATCTTACTGGTGGGAGCACCTCCACACCGATACCGTTGCACTCATCGCACTCTGCCATGACGCTACAACGTGAACCGGGGCCGGCGAAAGCCGCTCTGCACTACCGGCGCGCCGGGGAATACTACGAACTGGCGCCAGCCATTCTAGCCCGCGCATCCGGCGCTGCGGACGCCGCCGATATACTGACTGCCTCATCCGGCGCGCTGTTGTATGAAGCCGCCAAACAATGCGTGAACGCGGTAGCCAACCTGAACGGGCGGGACCCACAGGCGAATCACGAAAAGATGGCAGAACTGTCTGCCATCGCAAACGCACACCCATCTTATACCAGCCTGATTAGAGACGCCGGCGCCAGCTGGGCGCTGCATATACACGCCGACCAGGCGAACCTGCCGCCGGACGACCTGGCATCTGCGCTGGAACAAACCCGGCGATTCATAGCGGATATGCGGCGCATTTACCGCGCCATCGCGCCGGCCGCCTGAACGCCGGCCGGCCCGGCCCAGGCAGGCCCATGCCGGCCGGCGTCCTTTGTGGTATCATCCCGCAGAGATTACCCCGCGCCCTTGCGGAGGACGGGATTCATTGACTACCAACCGCGCCGGCGCGCGGAGCCGGCTTTCCCTAGCGTCCCAATTGCCGCTGTCGCAGCTGCTGGCAATCATCTTGGCCGTGGCTTTTGTGGGCTATATCGGCTGGAAAATCGGGCAGTCGCCGGTGCAGGCGTTGCAGTTCGCTTTCAACGGCCTGTCGGTGGGCGCGGTGTATGCCCTGCTGGCGCTGGGCTTTACGCTGGTGTACAGCACGGTATGGTTCTTTGACCTCTACTATGGGGCGGCGGCGGCCATCGGGGCTTACGGCGTCTTTTATCTCCGCACCACGCCGTCCATATTCAACCCTTCCGCCGACGTCAACAGCATCTACGTTAACGTCGTATTCGCGCTGGTGATTGCCGGCGTGTCCGGCTGGGCGCTGCACAACGCCTTGAGTTCCCGGTGGCGCGGGCGCATCGGCCCCGCCGCGCTCCGCATCATCGCCGGCGGTATCGCCGCCGCCGCCGGAATCTATATGGGCGTCATTCTGAGCTATCCTACGTTGCTGCACGTCACGGCGGCCCCGGCCCTCGGGGCGGCGACGGCTCTGGCCGCCGGGGGCCTGGCGTACCGGGGTTGTCTGGCGGTGGCGCCCCGGGCCCGCGCTATGCCCTTTCTGGCCGTCATCGCCATCCCGGCGGCGGCGTTGGGCGCGTATTGCGGCTGGCTGACGGCTCACGCGCCCGGCGCCGGCCTCTACATCAGCTGGGGCGTATCCTGCCTGCTGGCGGGGGCGGTGGGCGTGGCATTATACCGGGGCCTGTACGTCTATATGCGCCAGCGGGCCCGCTCGCCGCTGGTGATGCTGGTCGCCTCGCTGGGCATCCTGTTGAGCGTGGCGGCCTTTATCACCATTATATTCCAGAGCGCGCCCCGGGCGCTGCCCACCGCTTTCGGCAGCGCGCCGTGGACCCTCGCCGGCGCCAACATCAAGGCGTTCAACGTCTTTGGCGTGGCCGTGGCCGTGGCCGGATTTGCTGTGCTGTGGCTGGTCTTGAAGCAAACTTCCTTTGGCCGGGCGGTGCGGGCCATCGGCGACGATGAGGAAGTGTCCAAGGTGGTGGGCATCAACACTACCGTCGTCATCGCCGCCGTCTTTTTCATCGGCGCGCTGTATGCGGCCATGGCCGGCATCCTGACCGGCCACGACACCGCGGCGCAGCCCCGGATGGGCCTCATCCTGCTGATGAAAGGCTGGATTGCGTCGGTAGTCGGCGGCATCGGCAACCTTTACGGCGCCATCCTGGGCGGTTTCGTATTGGGGCTGGTGGAGCAGTTCGGCATCTGGGATTTGGCCGGCGAGTGGAAAGACGCCATCTCGTTCGTCCTGCTGGTGCTGTTCCTGTCCTTCTGGCCGCGCGGCCTGCTGCCCCGGAGGTAATGCGATGCTGGCGTACCGGCGGCGGATGCGGGAATGGGGGACGCTGGCGCGCCACCCCCGCCGGCTGGCCGGCCTGGCGCGGAGCAACGTCGCGCTGTGGGCCAACCTGCTGGTGATTGGCTGGGCCGTGGCCTTTATGCTGTGGCAGGGGGCGGGTTTCGCCATTGCCATCGGCACCGTTTTTGTCATCTGGGCCATCCTGTCGGTCAGCCTCAATCTGGTGCTGGGCTACGCCGGCCTGCTGTCCGTGGGGCATATCGGCTTTTTCGGCATCGGCGCCTACACTATGGCCATCCTGACCTCCAATCCGGCCTACGAACAGCTGCGCAGCGAGACGATTCCCACCTTCGCCTGGCCCTTCTTTGCCGCGCTGCCCCTGTGCGCCCTGCTGGCCGGCGTCGTCGCGATAATCGTCGGCGTGGTATTCAACCGCTTCCGGGACGATATGTTCGTTCTGGTATCCTTTGGCTTCACCATCATTGCCTTCAACGTCTTTCTCAACTGGCGCGCCGTTACCAGAGGCGCCTTTGGCATTCACGAAGTCGCCAAACCCGCCATTGGCGGGTGGGTATTTGACGGCGAAGTGGAGTTTCTGCTGCTGGCGCTGGTTTTCCTGGGCCTGGCGGCGCTGGTTTCCTGGTTTATCGTTACTTCATCCTTTGGCCGGGTGCTGGCCGCCATCCGGGAGGACGAGCCGGCCATTGAGGTTTTCGGCTACCGGGCCACCCATTACAAGCTGGCGGTGTGGGTTATTTCCGCGATGATGGCCGGCGTCGCCGGCGGCCTGTTCGCCAGCTGGACTACTTTCATCGACCCCAACTCCTTCATCCTGCTGGAGTCCATCCTGCTGGTGTCCATCGTCATTCTGGGCGGGTTGGCGACCATCTGGGGTTCGCTGCTGGGGGCGATGGCCTTCGTGCTGCTGGAGGAGGGAATGCGCTTCATCCCCTTTATACCCGCGGAATACACCGGCCCGGTGCGGCAGGTAATCCTCGGCATCCTGCTGGTGCTGCTGATGCTGTTCCGGCCCCAGGGACTGGTCGGGAAGTATCGCCTATGAGTATGAGCGCCGCGCCCGACGCCAGCCCCGGCCGCGCCCCCCTGGCCCTGGAGACCGTCGCCATCTCCAAGCGTTTCGGCGCCGTTCACGCCGTGGACGCGCTCAGCCTGGCCATCCCCCGCCAGGGGACGACCAGCATCGTCGGCCCTAACGGTTCCGGCAAGTCAACTCTGGTGAACCTGCTCAGCGGCGTCCTGCCCCTGGACGGCGGTATGGTAATCATTGACGGCGCCAGCCTGCGGGTGGTCAAAGCCTACGAAACGCCGGCCCACGGCCTAACCCGCACCTTCCAGGAAGTGCGCCTGTTTGACCAGATGACCGTCTGGGACAACATTATGGTGGTCTTGACGGAACGCCGGCTGTTCCCCGCGCTGCTGGAACGGCTCAAGCCGGCCCACCGCGAAAAGGCCCGGCGCATCCTGGAAAACGTGGGGATGTGGGAGCGGCGCGACGCCCTGGCGATGAACCTCTCCTACGGCCAGCGCAAGCTGCTGGAAATTGGCCGCGCGCTGGCCCTGGACGTTAGCATCTACCTTTTTGATGAACCCTTCGCCGGCCTCTTTCCGCAGATGCTGGAGCGGGTGAAAGACATAATGAAGCAGATGCGGGCCGACGGGCGCACCATCGTTTTCATTTCCCACAATATGGACATTGTGCGGGAGCTGTCCGACCGCATCATCGTGCTGGACAGCGGCGCCCTGCTGGCCGCCGGCGACGTGGAACCCGTCCTCAACAGTCCCGAAGTCATTGAGGCGTATCTGGGGGTGTAGCCGGTGAACGCTGCGGAAACGGAAAACGGCGCCGACGGCGGGCCGATGCTGCTGGAGCTGCGGGACATCGCCGTAGAGTACGGCGCCGTGCGCGCGCTGGACGGCGTGTCGCTGGGCGTGCGGCGCGGCGAAGTGGTGGCGGTGATGGGCCCCAACGGCGCCGGCAAGTCCACCGTGCTCAAAGCCGTGATGGGGCTGGCCCCGGTGGTGGCCGGCAGCGTTCACTGGCGGCAGCGCCTGCTGGCGGCGGCCACCCACGAAATCGTCAGGGAGGGCATCGCCTTTGTCCCCCAGGGCCGGCGGGTCTTTACTCACCTCACCATCGCCGAAAACCTGGAGATGGGCTGCCTGTACCTCAACGACCGGGCGGAAAAGGCGCGCCGGCTGGATTCCGTAATGGAGCTGTTCCCCATCCTGCACCAGAAGCGGCGCGATTTGGCCAGCCAGATGTCGGGCGGCCAGCAGCAGATGCTGGCGCTGGGGCGCGGGCTGATGGCGTCGCCGGAGCTGCTGCTGCTGGACGAACCCACTCTGGGGCTGGCCCCCATCATCGTCACCGAGGTCTTTCAGAAAGTGGCCGAAATCAGCCACCGCCTCAACACCACGATAATGGTCGTGGAACACAACATCAAGGGCGTGCTGAACATCGTCGACCGCGCCTACATCCTGGACAAAGGCGCCGTCGTCCACAACGGCACCCCCCAATCCATCCGCGATACCGACATCCTGACCCAAGTGTTTCTGGGCAGCGGCTAGGGCCATACCGGAGGCGGCATTGGCCGGCGCGGGCATATAAAAAAACCGGGGCGCATTCTCCGGCAAAAGCCGCAACCGCCCCGGGCGGGGTTGGCGACTTAGCGTTGCATACGCCCCAACGCGCCAACCTCCTCGACAAGAGCAACGGGTGTAACGTTGGAACATTCCGCCCGCCGCTTTTAACTCTGTACAGCTATGCTGTTGCAAAGAAAAGACCTACCACGGCAGCAGGTCGGCGCGGATATTCGCGGAGGATTTTTTCATGGCCCTCGCCGGTTGGGAGGTGACGGTTTTGGCGACGGTTATGCAATCTCCGTTTGCAGCGACGCCACCTCAAAGCAGCGGAACGTTGGAAACCAGGTTCCGCTATCTGCTGCAACGCATTGACGCGCTGGCCGCTGAACGCGACGCTTACGCCAGCGTGCTTTTTGACGGACGTGGGAGCCAATTTCGGGATTTGAGCCGCCGCTTTTCAGGCTACCTGTTCCGTTCCAACGAAGGCAAGGCCGGCGCGCACATCGCCGACACCCCGGCATTTGTTGACTCCGCTACTAGCGCCGGCATCCAAATTGCCGATATGTGCGCTTATGTGGTGCGGGTAGATCACGAGAAGCAGCTGTCCAGAGGCCCCTTGCCGTCGGGCGACGAATACCTGCGCGCTATCAGGCGTTGGTATCGCCTCATCGGACAGCTTACCGTCAACTTCACTATCGGCAACGGGCAGCCGCTCCGGGGGATTTACCGCCTGCCGCCGGGCGTCCGCTAGTATCCGGCGGCGCCGGCGAGGCGCCTTTTATAGCGTGTCGCCGGCGAACCAGGCCGACTGCTTGTAGAACACCGGCGCCCGGTGGCGGGCGCATCCGGCACGCATACGCGGCCTTCGTCGTCAACTGCCACCGCAATGGGGGTAGCGTTCCGTTTTAGGTGGTTTAGTTGTAGGATGGCTGCAAATACCGGCTCCGGAGTCAGAGGGAGGGGCGCTGCCATGGGACTGCTTTACGACTTGGAAACCCGGCTGGAGCAGCAGATACCCGTCCAGCTGCAACAGTCGTTGCAGCTGGCTTTGGATGATTACCAGCCCCTCTGCCCGGACTGCGGTTTAGCGATGCACCGGCATCATCGGTACGCCCGTACTATCACCACCCGCTACGGGGCAATTCGGTTGCAGATGCCCGTGTTCCGCTGCGGCCAGTGCGGCCGGATGGCCAGCGGCGCCGACCTGCTGGGCGAAGCAGAGCGTCATCAAAGGTACTCAAAAAAACCCGCGAACTAGCCATCAAACTGGCGGCGCAGGGGTTGAGCTACGCCCAGAGCGGCCAGTGGTTCGGGTTCGTTAAAAGCACCATGTGCCGCTGGCTGCGACGGGAGCCAATAGCGCAGCCGGAGTTGCGGGGGCGGGTGTTGGAGCTCGACGGATTGTGGACCAGAACGCGGGCCGGAGCTACGGAATTGAAGGTCATCCGAGATGAAAACGGCGTGGCTCTGGGGGCCTTTGGAGGTTGGGCAGGGGTGATTGACCAGGCCTGGCGGCAGGGAGCGGTTCAGCCGGCGCATCTGGTGAGCGACGGGGATGCGGCCATCGCCGCGGGCATCCGGATGGTCTATGGCCGGCAAGCGCCCCACCAGCTCTGCCATTTTCACCTGCTGCGGGAGTACCGGCGGAACATTGGGGAGACTGGTTGGCGGGAGGCGCGGCGACTGCTGGCGTCGTCCGGCCTGGCGGAGGCCCGGGGCTATGCGGCGCGGGTGGCCGCGTTGACCGGAGGCCAGGGGACGTACTGGTGTCGGAAAGCCCTGGAGAAAGGACTGCGCCATTTAGCCACCGGGCAAGCGCGATTCAAGACAACCTCCCCTTTGGAACGGCACAACCGGGAGTTGCGGCGGCGGGAAAAGATGGGCACCGTATGGACACCGCACAACCTGCTGGTATTGCTCCAAAACCGGGGCCTGCTCAACCAAACCACCTAAAACGGAACGCTACCCGCAATGGGCCCCTGGAACGCGCCTTTCCCGCTCTGCCAGGTTATGCGCCCGCCGCCGCGCGAAAAACGGGCGCCGGGGCCGATACCGGGCTGGGCAGACGGACGGCGCAGCAGTGTCACCCGCCGTCCCCGTCCGCGAACCGGGGCATCACTTCCCGCGCGAACAGTTCCATTGATTTCAGCTGCTTGCCCTGTTCCAGCCCGCCGAAAGCGAAGTTGCAGCCGAAGTAGCGCACTCCGGCGTCGTGCAAAGCCTGTATCTTTGCGGCGCACTGGTCGGGCGTGCCGATGAACGCCCGGTGTTCCGCCAGGTACTCGTAGGTTGGCGGAAACTCGGTGCGCCGCTGGCGGTAATCCGCGATGCGTTGATAAACCTCGCTGCCCACCGCAAACTCCCGCCGCCAGGTGTTGATGTCCAGCGTCCAGTTCAGCGCGTCCCGCGCGTCCCGATGGGCCTGCTCCTCGGTTTCGGCCACGTAGAAGTAGCGGAAGAACGGCACGTCCGCCGCGGTAACGGCGTTGCCGGCCCGGTCGGACTGAGACAGAAAGCGTTGCAGCAAATCCAGAGCGTCGTCGGTATTCAGCACCACGCCAATAATCATCCGCCGCCCCGTTGACGCCACAAAGTCCAATGATTCTGCGCTGCGCGTCGCCGCTACGTACACCGGCGGATGCGGCTGCTGCAACGGCGTTGGCACCAGATTCAGGTGCCTGGCCGCATAGTATTCGCCGGCAAAGGTGCAGTCCGGGGTGGTCCAAAGCGCCTCCACCATCTCGATAGTTTCCCGGTAACGGGCCTGGCTTTCGCCGTGGTCCACCCCGAAATTCACGTACTCGGAGCCGGCGGCGCCCCGCCCGAATCCCACGTCCAGCCGCCCGTCGCTGAGCACGTCCAGCGTGGCCGTGTCCTCGGCCAGACGCACCGGGTGATGCAGCGGCGGGATGAGCACGGCCGTGCCCAGCCGGATGCGCGCGGTGCGGGCCGCAATGTTGCTGGCGATAATCAACGATGACGCCCCCAGTCCATAGCGCGTGAAGTGGTGCTCCGCCAGCCAGACGGCCTTGAAACCCAGTTCCTCGCCGGCCACGGCCTGCTCGGATAAATCCGCCAGCAGCCCGCGCGGCGTATGTTCCTCAGGCCAGGGAATATGGGAAAACAGGGCGAAATCCATGCCAGGCTCCTCGGTGGTGTTGTCGGGTAGGGCGGCAGTGTACTACAAGTTGCGGTAGCGTTCCGTTTCGGGTGGTTTAACATTCGGAACGGCAGGGGCGACCATGGGGCGCCCCATGCCCGCCGCCAAAACGATGGCATAGTGGCTCAAACCACCGAAAACGATACGCTGACTCAGAGGCGCGCGTACCCCGCCTGGTCATAATGACGGGGGCAACCGTGTAAGTCCTCTGGCAATGGCGGTTCCTCCTGAGGTTTGGGGTTCGGGGATTGGGGTTTGGGGGTGTCAGGCGATTTACGGTTTCGGGCGGCGTCGGGGCACGGCCAACACCATTTTTATGCAGAGCATTTGTACACCATTTTTCCGTGTCCCCAGGCTGGCCGGCTAAGAGACCGGCCGGGCCCGGCACGGGGCGCTGGCACTAACGCTGGCCCCGGACGGCCCGCCCCGTTGAAGCAATAAGCGGGTCATGCCGTCGCAAGGGCATTCTGCGAGATAACCGACAGGCCGTTACCGGCCCGAAACCGTATTCGCCGTATTCGGATTTTGATTTGGCGATGCCGCTGGCCTGGCGGCGGGTTCGGCGCGGTTCGCGGGGCCGCGCCGAGTTGCCTGACATGGCTATGATAGAACATAGGTGCGCGCAGCGCAAGGGGCCGGCGTCATACGAAATTTTTACATTGCCAGAGCGGGAGCGCTACCCCTCACCCAACCCTCTCCCGCAAGGGGAGAGGGCTTTAAGGTAGCGTTGCAAGTCAGGTGGTTCAACATTCGGAACGGCAGGGGCGACTCATGGGCCGCCCCTATGCCCGCCGCCAAAACGATGGTATAGCATCTCAAACCACCGGAAACGAAACGCTACCACAAGTTGCGCCGGCCCCGGTTGCCGGCCGTTTTAATCTGGTATTATTGATAATACGCCGTTGCATCCCTACCTGCCGTCAGTTGCGACGCGGGGGGAGCAGCGGTTTTCGTTCCGCAAACGCGCCGGGGGAAACGTGACCTTTCTGGCCGAACTGGCTTTGAGCCGCAAGCCGGTGACCGTGATGGTAATGATTCTGCTGCTGGCGGCCGGCGTGTTTTCGTACAACCGGCTGCAGCAGGAGCTGTTCCCCGACATTACCTTTGGCACCATCATCGTGGGCGCGAGCTACGACCAAAGCGACCCCACCACCGCGGCCACCGAAATCACCGATGAGCTGGAGGGCGCCGTTCTGGGCCGGTCCAGCCTGGAGCGGGTTACTTCGGTAACTACCGCCAACCTGTCGCTGGTCACCGCCAACTTCGTCACCGGGTCGGACATTGATGATGCCGAGGACGAAATCCGCAACAGCGTCAGCGGGGTCAACCTGCCCGACTACGCCAACGACCCTTTTGTGGTCCGCATCACCTCCGATATTTTTCCCGTGATGCGGTTCAGCGTTACCGGAGAGCGGGACATCCCCTCCCTGCGCCGGGTCATCGACTCCCAGATTGTGCCGCGCCTGGAAGCCGTGGAGGGCGTTTATGACGCGCAGGTGCAGGGCGGCATTACCGAGCGCGTTTCCGTAATCGTTGACCCCGACCGTGTGGACGATTACGACCTGAGCATCCAGAACGTCATCAGCGCCGTCACCGGCAACGCCATTGACCTCAACGCCGGCACGCTGAGCCAGGGCGACCGGTCGCTGGCGCTGCGCACCTATCACGGCTATACCAACCTGGACGCCATCGCCAGCGTCCCCGTCACGTACCGCCGCGCCGCGTCCGGCGCGCCGGGAGCCGGCGGCGCGGTCACGCCCGTCCTGCTGTCGGAAGTGGCCCAGGTAGTCATTGACACCCCGCAGGCGGCTACGGTGTCGCGCACCAACGGCAGCCCGTCCATATCGCTGTCCATCCTGCGGATGCCCGACTCCAACACCATTGCCGTCACCAACGGCGTCCTCGCTGAAGTCGCCGCGCTGGACTTGCCCCCCGATGTCAGCCTGGAACTGCTGCAAAACGACGGCCCACAGCTGCGGGAGCAGCTGTCCAACGTCGTCAGCCAGGGGGCGCAGGGGTTCGGCATCGCCGTGCTGGCCATATTCCTCTTTCTGCTGCAAATCCGGCCCTCGGCCTGGCGCGGCATCACCAACACCCTGCGTCCCACGCTCATCATCGCCATCTCAATTCCGCTCAGCGTGATGATTACCATTGGGGTGATGGCGGTGTTCAGCTGGACGATTAACTTTATGAGCCTGGCGGGGCTGGCCATCGCCGTGGGGCGCATCGTGGACGACAGCATCGTGGTGCTGGAAAACACCTATCGCCACGTGCAGGCCGGCGAACCGCGCGAGACGGTGGCAATAAGGGGCGTGCGGGAAGTCGGCCCGGCCATCGTGGCCTCTACGCTGACTACCGTTGCGGTGTTCCTGCCGCTGGCGTTCATACCGGGCGCGGTGGGGCAGTTTTTCCTGCCCTTCGCGCAGACGGTGTGCGTTTCGCTGGTGGCGTCCACGCTGGTGGCGCTCACTGCCGTGCCCGTGCTGGCGTCGCTGCTGCTGCGCCGCAACGATATGGCCACCGAGGACGAAGAGGCCGCCGCCGGCGACACCTGGCTGCAGCGCATTTACACTCCGCCGCTGGTGTGGGCGCTGCGCCATCGTCTGATTACGCTGGGCGTCTGCATCGTGGTAGTCGGGGCCAGCCTGTCGCTGATTGCCGTGCTGCCGATTACCCTGTTCTCGGCGGGACAGCCCGAATCGGCGCGGATTGACCTGACGATGGCGGAAGGCGCCAGCGCCAGCGCAATGCACCGGGAAGTGCGCGCAGTGGAGGCGAAACTGGATTCCTATGTCCAAGAGGGCCACATCGGGGCCTACCAGGTCACTCTGGGCTCGGCCAGCACCGACTTTGGCCCCGGCGCCTCCGACAGCGGTTTTGACGTCGCCGGCTTCTTTATTCCCTTTACCGACGACACGCCGGCCGGTTTCGTATCCCGGCTGCGCACGGAACTGCCCGACAAGGAGCACGTGGACATCCAGGTGTCCGCTGACCAGGGCGGGCCGCCCCAGGGCGGGCTGGAGGCCACCATCACCGGCGCCAACTTCAGCAATGTCCAGGCCGCCGCCCTCACCCTGCTGGAGCGCATCGAGCCCGTGGACGGCGTGGTCAACGTCAAAACCAACATCAGCGACACTACCGAAGAGCTGACCTTTGCCGTGGACCTGCCCGAGGCCGGCCGCTACGGTCTTACTTCCCGGGCCATCGCCGGCCAGTTCCGCGCCTGGGTTTACGGCAGCGACGTGGTCGACGTGAACCTGGAGGGCGAAACTTACGACCTGGTCGTCCGGGGCCGGGATGACCGGGTGGACGAGATTGCCGAACTGCAGCAGCTGCCCATCGGCGGGCAGCTGGGGAACGCTGCCCTGGGCGCCGTCAGCGAAGTCAAAAATACGCTGGGGCCGTCGGTAGTTACCCACTACGACGGCGACCGCTCGGTGACCATTACCGGAACCTTTGAGGGGCGGGACACGCAGGCCATCAGCAGCCGGGTCAGCCGCATCATCGCCGCCACCGAACTGCCGCCGGGCGTGAACGTGCGCCAGGGCGGTTTTGCCAGCGACATCCAGCGACAGTTCCAGAACGTCTATCTGGCCATGGCCATCGGCGTGTCCCTGGTGTATCTGGTGATGGTGGCCTCTATGGGTTCCCTGCGCGACCCGTTCATCGTGGTATTGAGTATGCCCCTGGCCATTGTGGGCGCGCTGGTGGCGCTGGCGATAACCGGCCGGGCCTTGAGCCTGCCGGCGATGATGGGCTTCCTGTTCCTCATCGGCATCGTGGTCACCAACGCCATCGTCCTGATTACCTTCGTCAACCAGCTGCGGGGGGGCTACGGATACGGCGCGCTGGAAGCCATTATTGAGGCCGGCCGCACCCGCCTGCGCCCCATCCTGATGACGGCCTTCACCACCATCCTGGCCATCTTTCCGCTGGCGTTCAGCGACGCCAGCGGGCTGGTGGGCGCGGAGCTGGCTACCGTAGTCATCGGCGGCCTCATCAGCTCCACTTTCCTCACCCTGGTCGCCGTGCCGGTTACTTATATGCTGTTCCACGAAACCATCCCCAACCTGGCGGCCCGCATTGTCCGGCTGGTTGCCCGCCGGCCGGCGCCCAACCCCAACCCGGCGGCAGACTGACCTACCTAATCTCCCGTCAACCACCGTGGCCACAACTCAACGAGGCTGACCATTGAACCCCGCTCTGCTTTACCCGTTCCCTGGATTCATCCGCCGCCGTTCGGCTCCGGCCCGGCTCCTGACGTTATGGCTGGCGATAACCGTAACGGCCCTGGTCATCGCCGGCTGTGGCAGCCCGTCCGACGCCGCCAATACCAACGGCGACGCGACTCCGGCTCCCGACGCCAACCCGGTCGCCGCCGCCGATTTCCGCATCCGCAGTGAGCTCGTGTTCTCTACCCGCGCCAGCCTGTCCTTCCCGGTGCCGGGTGAAGTCGGCGTCGTCAACGTCGCCCTCGGCGACACGGTAACGGCCGGAGACGTACTCGCCACCCTGGATACCGAATCCCTCGCCACGATGGAACGCGCCGCCGCCCAGGCCGCTTACGATTTGGACACGGCCCGGGACCGGCTGGACGCTGCCCTGGGCCTCCGGTCGGAAGACCCGCTGGTGCGCGCCCGCGCCGAAAGCGCCCTCGCCCAGGCCGAAAGCGCCCTCGCCCAGGGCAAAGTCAATCTGGACAATGCCCAGGAGCGCCTTGACGACTTTCAACTGCAGTACAGCGTTAACCTGGGCAACGCCCGCAAGTCCGTCGCCGACGCTGAGGCGGGTCTTGACCAGGCGGAAGAAGCCCTGTCGGATTTCGCCGCGGGCCACAGCGAACGCTTCGCCCAGGCCCTGGCAACCAGAGAACAGGCCGTAGTCGCTCTGGACGCGGCCGAGGACGCTTTGGACGATTTCCTCCCCGATTACAACGAAAGCCTCAGCAAACTCAACAACGACATCTCCACAACCGAACAGAACCTCGACCAGGCCCGCGACGCCCTCCGCGACCTGGACATCAACCACGCCGCCAAACTGACCACCGCCCGGCAAATGCTCGCCCAAGCGGAAACCGACCGGGACGCCGCGGAAGATACCTTCTCAGCTTTTCAACTGCGCGCCATTGAGAACGGTTTTCGCGACCTGAGCGATGGGCAAAACTTCGACGTAGTCCAGTTCAACGCGCTGCAGTCCGCCGCCGACACCGCCCGGCAGACGGTCAAGACCTGGGAGGATGAAGTGGCCGAACTTGAAGCCGGCCCCAAGGAGTTTGACCGCGCCGCCGCCGCCAACCGCGTCCGGGTTCTGGAAGACCAACTGGCCCGCCTCCGGCGCACTCTCAAAAAAGACGAGAGCGAGGGCCCCGACCAGAACCGCCTGGCGGTGCTCCAGGCCAACGTAACCGCCGCCAGGGAACGCCTGAGCCGGGCCGACCGCGACCTTGCCGAAGCCGAACAGGGGGTTGACCGGCTCGAACTGGCCCGCCTCCGGGCCGTAGTGGGCAGTGGCCGCCTCGCTCTGGACTCCGCCCGCAATCAGCTCGCCCGGCTGGAAGCTGGCCCCGACCAGGCCGAACTGGCCGCGCGGCAGCAGGCCGTCCGCACGGCCGCCAAGTCCATTGCCACCGCCCGCGAAGCCCGCGATGACCTGGCCGCCGGCCCCGATGAGGCCGCCGTCGCCCTGGCCCGCTCCGAAATTGACCGCGCCTCCGTAACCTACGACAGCGCACAGACCGACCTGGAAAAGGCCATCCTGCGCGCGCCTTTCAACGGCGTCGTTCGTCTGCTGACCATCAGCCCCGGCGACGTTGTCACCGTGGACGCCCGCGTGATGCAGATAGTTGACCCCACCGACGTAACCGTGCTCGGCCTGGTGGAAACCAACTATATCGACCGCATCGGCGTCGGCACTCCGGCCACCGTAACCATCGGGGCGCTGCCGGAAACCGTATTCAACGCCGCCGTCCGCGAGGCCGGCGCCGACGCCCGCACCGAGCGCGGCATCATCAGCTACCCCGTCGTCTTTGATGTAACCGTCCCGCCCGGCGTGAGCATCCCTCCCAACCCCGGCCTGATTACCACCACCGTCGTTCCCTGAAACACTGCCCATCACCGGCGGCGAAAAACGCAAGGGAGTTGCGAGAGGCATAGCCATCCATCGCCCGGGCCATCCCGCAAAGCCAAAGGCCCTGCCGTCATCGCCTTTCAACTTGACATAGGGCCGGAATCCCGAATATTCTTGGCGCTGTCAAAATCCTTTATCATCAATTGCGTCCCCGGCGCTGACAGTTGGGGGCTGCCGGCATCAAAGGAGAAACATGGTAAAGCAGGGTGTAGCGCCCGATGACCTGACCCGGCCCTTCTGGGAAGCCGCCAACGACGAGCGGCTGGTCGTGCAGAATTGCGGTTCCTGTGACCGACTGCATTTCCCGCCCCGACCGGCCTGCGACCAGTGCGGTTCGGGCGACAATCTCGAATGGAAGGAAATGAGCGGGCGCGGCAAGATCTATAACTACGGAGTGGTGTACGACTGCCCCATCGCTTCCCTCAAGGATGACTTGCCCTTCAACCTTGCGGCCATTATGTTGGATGAAGACCCCGGTATCCTGATGTACTCGCACCTCCCCGGCACCCCGCCGGACGAGGTTCCCGTTGGCGCCAGCGTGCAGGTGATATTCGAAGCCACCGCCAACGGCCAGAAAGTCCCCGAATGGCAGGTAGTGGGCTAGCGCCGTCCATCCCTGCTTGCCCCCGCCCGTCATTCCCGCTGGCGCGGGAATCCAGCGTTATCGAGTTCACAAAAAGGAGTCCGCCATGACGACCCCGAACGCTCCGGAATCAATGTATCGCTCCACAGAAGGCTTGGGAATTTGGGAACACCGGGGCAAGGTGGCCGCCGTGGGTATCGGCCACTCCCCCACCGCCCGCCGCTGGGACGGGAGAGCCGAAACCTCGGTGGGCGCGCTGAGCATTCAGGCGCTGCGCAAAGCCATTGACGACGCCGGCGTGTCCCCCGACCAGGTTGACGGTCTGGTGCTGGTGCCCGTTACCACTACGGGAGCATACTGGCCGGAGGGAACCCCCGTCCCCATGGACGTGGTCAACGCCTTCAATCCCACGGATGACCCACTGGACGGCGTGGGCCAGCTCAGCGCCGAGTGGCTATTGAAGAATATGCCCGAACTGACCAACGTCAAGTTCACCATGTACGCCCCCGGTTGTATGTCCGCCGCCATCGTCATCGCCGCCCAGGCCGTGGGCGATGGCCTCGCCAGCACCTGCCTGGTGCTCAAGGGCTGGCATAACCTGGAAGGCCGCTATAACCACGGCGGCATCAGCGCCGCCGCCGAAGTGCCCGGCAACTTCGCCATCAACCCCGGCCGCACCCTTTGGGGCGCCCCCGGATGCTTCGGCACCGCTTTGCAGTTCGCCGAATACTGCACCAGGTACGGCAAGAACCACGATATGATGGCCCCCTTTATGCAGAACTCCCGGCGCAACGGCCTCCTGTTCCCGGAAGGCTACTGGGCCCAGCATCGCCCGGAGCAGCTGCCGCCTGAGGACTACCTGTCCGCCCGCTGGATTGCCAAGCCGGCCAACCTTTTTGACAACGACATCCCCATTATGGTAGCCGCCGCCTACCTCTTCACCACCGCCGAGCGCGCCCAGGATATGGCGCAGAAGCCGGTGTACATCCTCAATCATGCGTCCAGCCGGGGCGCTGCCCGCAGCATCACTCCAACCCTGGAAGAGGTGGAGCGGGAAACCGCCACGACCGGGCGCAAGATTTACGAGGGCGCCGGCATCACCGCCGATGACCTTTCCTTCGAGAATATGTACGACGGTTTCGCCGAGTTCCACCAGTTCCACATCGAGGGCCTGCGCTACCGCGGAATGCAGCCCGGCGACGCCCTGGACTTCTACCAGACCGACATCAGCATCGAGGGGCCGAACCCCATCCTGCCCAGCGGCGGCAACATCGGCAGCGGCCGTAGCCGCTTCTGGATGCACACCGACTGCATCCAGCAGTTGCAGGGCCGGGCCGGCGCGCGGGCGCTGACCGGCGTAAAGCCGGAAATCGCCGTCTCCGGCGGCCCCATGCCCATGGGCGGCAACTTCACCGTGTGGAGCGCCACCCCCGACTAAACCGCCGGCCCCGGCAATGTTCCAACGGCGATGCGGATTTGGGGCGGCCCGGCCGGGCCGCCCATTTCCCGGCGACAAAGAACCAGGAAGGTAAATGATGATACTAATCAGCTTTGACATTGACGGTACGCTGGAGGTGGGCGACCCGCCCGGAGTGCTCACCATGGATATGGTGCGAACCGTGCAGGAAAAGGGCTTCCTTATCGGCAGCTGCTCAGACCGCCCGCCCAGCAGCCAGCGCGCCATCTGGAACGAGCACAACATCCCGGTGGACTTTGCCGTCCCCAAGCATATGCTCTCCGAAGTAAAATCTCAATTCGAGGCTGATGCCTATTACCACATCGGAGACCGGGAAGACCTGGATAAGCGGTACGCCCTGGAAGCCGGCTTCGAGTTTCTCTGGCCCGACGAAGCCGCGGAACAGCCCTGGTTCCTGCCCGACGGAGACGACGCCGGCGGGGCAGCCTGAACCTCAGCTATACCGTCATTCCCGCAGGACCAGGAATGACGGTATAGCTGAGAGAGTGGCAAGCCTCTGAACTTTGGCCGGCGCCGGAACTGTTAATTTGTGCTTGCCGCCGATTTTGTTGTAGATTAGCGACTGCCAGGTTCGGCAAGGGCCAGCCGGACGCTTTCCCCTACGATTGGCCCCCTCACAACGCCCCAGTCCGGGAGGAAAATAAATGGCGGACACCCCTTTGTTCCCCGTTACCGTGGTCGGCAGCTGGCCCCGCTCCACCGAGTTGATTCGGGCTCTGCGCCGCAAGGAAGCCGGGGAAATCACCTTGGCCGAGTTCAACTCCGCCGCTGACGGTGAGGTGCTGGCCTGCATCCGCGCCCAGGAAGCAGCCGGCGTGGACATCATCAGCGACGGCGAGCAGCGCCGGGACAATTTCTATTCCTTTGCGGTGGACAAGCTGACCGGGATGCAGCTGATGAAGGTCTCGGAATTGCTGGACTACTCCCGGGACCGCGCCCGTATGGAAGAGGTATTGCGGGCGCTGGACGTGCCGTCCTTCGCTATCAAGAGTCCCATCGTGGTTGACCGCATCGGCAAGCGGCAGGGTTTGGCGCTGGATGAGCTGGCTTTTATGCAGGAACATACCGACCGGCAGATAAAAGTTCCCCTGCCCGGCCCTTATATGCTGACCCGCTCCAGCTGGTTTGAGGGCCTGTCCGACCGGGTGTATCCCGACCCCGAAGACCTGGCCAAAGACGTGGTGGCCATCCTCCGCGAAGAGATAATCGCCCTCCGCGACCAGGGTTGTGACTTTGTTCAGTTGGACGAACCCATCCTCAGCCAGGTGGTATTCGGTGAAGAGAGCAGCGAGACGTTTATGTGCGCCGCGCTGCCCAACCGCCGCGACCCTACCGACGAGCTGGAGATGGCGGTGCGGTTGATGAACGAGACTACCGAAGGCATCGACGGCATCCGCACCGGCGTCCACATCTGCCGGGGCAACTGGAGCCGCAAGGAAGAAGTGCTGCTCACCGGCAACTACGGGCCGATGCTGCCGTACCTGGTGCAAATGAACATCGACCAGCTGGTGCTGGAGTGCGCCACGCCCCGCGCCGGCGAGATGGAAGTATTCAAGGAATACGGCAACGAAAAGGAAATTGGCTTCGGCGTGGTCAACCCCCGCACCGACGAGATTGAACCGGCGGAGCAGATAGTCGCGCGGGTCAAAGAGCTGCTGCAATACTTTGACCCGGAGAAGATTTACCTCAACCCCGACTGCGGCTTCGGCACCTTCGCCGAGCGCAACGTCAACACCCACGCGATGGCCGCCGAGAAGATGCGGGTCATCTCCCAAGCCGCAGCCAAACTGCGGGCGGAGTACAGCTAAAGGAGCCAACGAATAAAGGAGCCAACCAATGACGCAAGAGAGGGACCTTAACGGCCTGCCCCGAGAGAAACTCGCCGAAGTCCTTGATTCCTTCCGGGACCCCGAAGTGTTCAACGCCGTCACCGGCCCGTGGAAGTCCCGCGTGGTCTGGCAGGACGGGATGCGCGCCCGCGCCTATATGCGCAACCACCAGGTGGATATGGACGAGCCCGGCGACCTGACCGCCACCGACGTAGCGGCCAGCGCCCACGAGCAGCTGCTGTCCGCCATTGGCAGCTGCATGACGGTCGGCTTCGTGGTCAACGCCACCAAACAGGGCGTCCGCATCCACGACCTGGAAGTGGCCGTGGAAGGGTATTTCGACAACATCCGCAAGTGGGCGGGCGTTGAGGACGAGGGCAACCCCGGCTACGGACGCATCTCGGCCAAGTGCTTTGTCCGCGCTGACGCCGACGAGGAAACGTTGCAGGAAATCTGGCGCCTGGCGGTGGAGGGTTCTCCGGTCACCCAGTCAGTGGCCAATCGCACCTCCGTTGAAACCGATTTTGAGATGGTCGGCTAATGGCAACCTTCGTTTCTGCCGATTGGGTTGCCGAACGCATTGGCCGGCCGGGTTACCTGGTAATCGACCCCCGGTCGGCAATACGCTATCTGATGGGCCATCTGCGCGGGGCGGTAAGCGTCCCCTTCAAGAAATTGCAAGGCCCCGATGGACGCCTGGGGCAACCCGAACAACTGGCCGCCGCTTTTGGCACCGCCGGGCTGGGCGACGACGTAACTCCCGTGCTCTACGACCATCAGGATGGCCGCAACGCGGCGATGGCAGCTTGGGTACTGGAATATCTGGGCCGCGACGACGTCCATATTATGAACCTGCTCTACGATGCCTGGAAGGAACAGGGCCGCGAGGTGCTCTACCGCCCCGTCCCCACCGCAGCCGGAACCTTCACCCTTCGGCTCAACCCGGCCGTTCGCGCCTCGTTAGCAGACGCAGCCAATCCCGGCGCGGCGAAACTGCTGGACGCCCGCTCCGCTGAGGAGTTTCGCGGGGAGGTGGAAATCGACCATCGCCCCGGCCATATCCCCGGCGCAGTCAACCTCCCGCACTCCGAAACAGCCGGCGACGCTGGCAAACTGCTCATCGACCCGGACTTGCTGCGCCAACGGCTGTCCGATTCGGGTATTACTGCTGACGATTCGGTAGTGGCCTACTGCCGTAGTGGCGTCCGCGCCGCCCTAACCTACCTTGCCATGAAGCAGGCCGGTTACGACGTGCGCCTCTACGACGGCTCTTACTCCGAATGGATGGACAGCGGCCATCCGGTGGCAGTCTAAGCCTGCATTGCCGCGCTACGCCCGCAATGGCGTTGGCGCGGCAGCGGCGGCCGGCCTACCGTCGCGGGGCCGGCCCCAAATGACTCCCGGCATCGACCATGATGGTTTCTCCCGTTACGTGCTCCGCTCCTTCCAATAGCCAAACCACCGGGTCGGCCACGGCCTCGGTAGTGCCGGCCGTCTGCAACGGCGCGGATGCGGCGTAACGGTCGATAAAAGCTTGGTAGTTCTCTGCTCCCAGGCCCTCCCGCCACCAACGGGTCTGCATCACCCCGGGGCATACCGCGTTCACCCGGATTTCCGGGGCCAGAGCCCGGGCCAGCGACAGGGTCATCACGTTCAAGGCCGCTTTCGACGCCGCGTATGCGATGGAGCTGCCGGACCCGGTAAAGGCCGAACCTGAGGAGATGTTGACGATTGCGCCCCGGCCCTGCTGCTGCATAGCTGGCGTTACCGCGCGCACCATTTGGTAGGCGCCGATTACGTTCACGGCGAAAATCCGGTGAAAATCCGCTGCGGAAAGTCCCTCCAGGTCGGCATGGGGAACAATCTTGGATTGGGCGGCGTTGTTCACCAGCCCGTCAATTCTGCCCCACCGCGCCAACGCCGCCGCGGCCATGCGGCGGCAATCGTCGTCCACTGAAACATCGGCCTGGCACAGGATGACATCCGCGCCCGCGTTGCGGCACGCATCCGCCGTCGCCTCGGCCTCGGCTGCGCTCCTGGTGTAATTGATGACCACCCGGGCGCCTTTGCTGGCCAGTCGCTGCGCAACCGTCGCGCCCAGGCCGGTGGCCGAGCCGGTTACGATGAACACTCCCCCTGCCAGTTCCATCGGATTGCCCACCCCGTCTGATTAAAATCCGATAAACAAAATGGAGCCGATGAAGGGACTCGAACCCTTGACCTGCGGTTTACGAAACCGCTGCTCTTCCGGCTGAGCTACATCGGCGTGTTTCCTATTTTACCCCGACGGCCAGGCAATGCCAACATCGAATTTATCGTTGGCAGCGTTTCGTTTCAGGTGGTCGGGGTTTTGCAAAGTCAGGGATGCCGCTCTTGCCGTCAGGGATAGGGGTTGCGATAAGAGCCGTCCCACCGCGCAGCTTGCAAAGTAATTAAAGCCCTCTCCCCAAAGCCCTCTCCCCTTGTGGGAGAGGGTTGGGAGAGGGGTAGCGCTCCCGCTCCGGCGTCCGCAAAACCCGCCTCCCTGACTTTGCCCCGGCCGACTGACAACCCCCCTTTGACAACAGCGAACATCGGTACTATACTGTACCCCGTCACGTGAATCTCAGTCCAGCCAGAGGTCAACCGGTCGTCAACGGCCAGTCAGCACAAAAATCGCATACCGGCGTCGTGGAGACCCCTCGTCCAATGCTTACGCGAGTACGGTCTAACCGGCCAACAGCGACTGCCACCGCGCTGCGTGGCTGCGCCCTTAAAAGCGCAGTTCACGAACCATCGGAGCAAAACCTTGCGTAAATCCCCCGGCCGTGGGGCTGACAATGACCGGTAACCTCTGGCTCGCACACCGCATCCCGCCAACCGCCCGAACCCCGATAGCCTGAACCGTAACCCCGACCCCCTGAACCAGCAAGGAGCATCGCCGGTGAACCCAGCCCACCACCTCAGAGGAATAACCAAACCACCTGAAACGGAACGCTGCCATCGGAACATCGATTGAATGGACAGGATGGACAGGATTTTTCCGATGGAAAGGGATACTACCCTCACCCTCTGCCCTACAATGCGCTAGAATATCGCTGGCAAGCGGCGGTCAGCCCACAGCCGGCGAAACCGCCAGCAATAGAAACGCTTTGATAACAGGAGGCATCGCCATGACGTTCGTTCGCATTTATACCGGAGACGACGGCCAGACCCATTTTGAGGACCTGGAACTGTCCGGCGACCGCGCCGTGCACAGCGGTATGCAAGTGACGCCCGGCGTCAACTTCCGGCGCTTTGAACCCGGCTACTACTCCGATTGGCACACTGCACCGCGCCGCCAGTACGTAATCACCCTTGCCGGCGAGATGGAAGTGGGCATCGGCGACGGCACCAAGCGGCGCTTTGGCGCCGGCGACGTGCTGCTGGCCGACGACTTGACCGGCCAGGGCCACACCACCGCCGTCGTCGGCGACCAGCCCCGCATCTCGGTTACCATCCCGCTCACGCTGTGGTCGCCCTGGCTCCCCGCCGACCAATAGCCCCCGCGCGCATTGTGGCTACGCCGGCGCGTTGGTGCGGATTATCTCTTGCGCCGACGCGAAGGCGTCCGCTCCCGACACTCGCGGCGCGATGATGGGCAGGCTAATCCCAGCGTCGCGGTATTCGGCCAGCCTTTCCTGCCTGGCTCCGGGGTCGGACGGCAGCGACATTCTGGCAATGAGGTCGTCGGGCACCAGACGCTCGGCCCCGGCGATGTCGCCCTGTCGCCAGGCGCGGCGCACCAGCTCCACTGCGTCGGAGAAGCCGGCTTCGGCCATCAGCCGGCGGTAGCGGGGAAACCGGCCGGCGTAGGCGGCAGCCACCCGGCGCATCCCGCCGTCGCCGGCCCCGGGCGCGGCTACGGATAGCAGCGTCGCCAGCTCTACGTCATCGGGCCTGACGCCGGCGCGGGATGCCCCCACGGCAACGTGGTGCGCGGCGGCGCGCGCGTGTTCCGGCGTACACCAGGTTAGCAGGATACCCTCGCTAATCTCGCCGGCGATTTCCAGCATCCGGGGAAACACCGCGGCCAGATAGACGGGCAACTGCGGCCGCCAGACCGGGAAATGCAGGTCGAAAGACCGGATGCTGACGGCTTCGCCGTGGTAGTCCACCAGGCTGCCGTCCCGCAGCAGGCGGCGCACTATCGCCACGGTGTCGCGTACCCGCGGAATCGGCCCCGAAAATTCCAGACCGTGCTCCGGTTCCACCTGCACCTTGTGGCTGCTGCCCAGGCCCAGTACGAACCGCCCGCCGGAATAATAATCGACGCAGGCCGCCGCCATGGCAATAGTAGGCGCGCTGCGAACGTACACGCTGCTGATGCTCGTGCCCAGGCGGATGCGTTCGGTAGCCAGGGCGCAGGCCGTCAGGATAGAGAACTGGTCGCCGCCGTGTCCCTCTGCAACCCACGCCGATTCATACCCCAACTCCTCGGCCAACTGTACGCATTTCACGACCTCCGGCGGCGACATCCCGCCGCCGGCAAACGCAACGCCAATCCTATCCATACCGCGCTCCCTACTGTGGCAACCGCCGTCCGCCGGTTTCCCAGGTGATAAGATTTTCCCGCATCGGATGCAGCCACCGGGGCGTCAAACCGTCAGCGCGGCGCTCGAACAGCCGCTCCAGGTTCGCCGCCACATTCTGCCGCACCGCGTCATCCTCGGACTCCAAAAGGCGCATCACCAGCTGCGTCGCATCCGCATCGGACAACCGGCCGGCGGCCTCCGGGAGCCACCAGGGCAGTTGGGGCAAGGGCCGAATTTCCGGCAGCAGTCCCAGCTCCCAGAGTACCGGGGCCAGCTCGGGCAGGCCCGGCCATTGCGGCGGCGTCTCGCCAAACAGAATTTGACGCGGAAACCGGTCCGTATCTCCCGGCGCCGGACGCCAGAGGGTAATCATCACGCGCCGCGCCGCCGAGTTATGGAGTTTGGCGATAAAGGGCGCGATGTCGCGCACGAAATAGGTCACGTCCGCAAGGTGAACCACGTCGCCGGTCTCGGCTGAGTCCATCCACCAGTCGCCGGTTACTTCGGCATTAGCAATACCCGCAGCATCGCGGGCGGACACAAACTGCGCGCGCATCCCCGCCGAAGGTTCTACTGCTGCTACCTGGGCAACGCGGGAAGCCAGCGCCAGCGAGACGCGGCCGGCCCCGCCGCCAACGTCAACCAGCCGGTCGGTGTCACGCAGGTAGCCGGCAAGGATGGCGAGATTGGGGTCTAGAGGCCGGCCCGGTTCCATACGGAACTCCGGCGCCAGGTCAGCCCAGCGGTCGCCGGGCTGGCTGTGGTCGAACAGACGGCCGGCCTGCAGGGCCGCGTCATAGGTGGCGGCGTAGTGGGCGGCGGCGGTCGTCATGGCGTCAGAATAACCTTGCCGCGAGTTCCGCGAGCGGCGAGATGCAGGTGCGCGCTCCCGGCTTCGGACATTGGCAGCACGCGGTCAACGATGAGCCTGAGCCGGCCGTCCACTATCATCGGCATCAGGTCGCGCATCGCCCCCTGGTGGTCCAGGGAGCCGATGGGCGAGCGGCCCATGCTGAACCCGATGACGGTGCGATTCAGCGTCGTGATGTCGGCGGCGGCCAGATTGGCCGGCTGTCCGCTGGCGTTGCCGTAGCTGACCAGCCGCCCGTAGGAGGCGACACAGCGCACCGACTTTTCCAGCACCGGGCCGCCGACACACTCCAGCGCCAGCGCCACGCCGCGCCCGTCGGTCAGGGACTGCACTTCGTCCTCAAAATCAACTTCGGTGTAGTTGATGGCAACGTCGGCGCCCAGAGAGCGGCACAGTTCCAGCTTGTCGGCGGTGGAAGCGGTGGCGACCACACGGGCGCCCCACTCCTTGGCCAGCTGGATGGCGACGGTGCCGACACCCGAGGCGCCGGCCTGAATCAGTACGGTATCACCGGGCTGCATAGCCCCACGGGTTTTCAGGAGATGGTAGGAAGTGAGGAAGGTGATAGGCATACCGCCGGCGTGTATCGGGTCAATGCCGTCGGGACAGGGAAAAACGAAGTTGTGGTTGACCGCCACGTATTCCGCCTGACCCTGCGGCCCCATGGCCAGCACCCGCTGCCCCACGGCGAGCCGGCCATCGGTAACGTCCGAACCCAGCGCGGTGATGGTGCCGGCGGCCTCCAAACCCAGCGTGGCCGGCAAATCGGGGCCGGGGTAATTCCCCTGCCGTCGCATAATATCGGCATAGTTCACGCCGGCGGCGTCCACCTTGATGAGCGCCTGGTGCGGGCCGGGGGTTGGTTCCGGGGTATCTTTCCATTCCAGGACTTCAACGCTGCCGTATTCCTCAATGCGCAGGGCTTTCATTTTGAGATTCTCCTGTACTTCACCGCCATCATTCCGGCTTTCGCGGGAATGACGGGAAATGTCAATATAGCCTAGACCGGCCCGCGCCAGTTGCCGGCTGGCAGCACGTCGGGGTTGATGACGCGCACCGGCTCTCCGGCGGCGAAGGCGCGGATGTTTTCCACCACGCCGGCATAGAAGGCGCGGTATCCGTCATCCGTAACGTAACCGACGTGGGGCGTAATGAGCGTGTTGTTCAATGTCAGGAAGGGATGGCCGGCGGGCAGCGGCTCAACGTCGAAGGTGTCCAGGGCGGCCCCGCCGATGGCGTTGCGTTGCAGGGCGTCAACCAGCGCCGCCTCATCAACGATGGGGCCGCGCGAGATGTTGACCAGGATGGCCGACGGTTTCATCAGCCCTATTTCGTGAGCGCCCACCAGGCCGCGCGTCCGGTCGCTGAGCCGCACGTGAACCGACACTATATCGCCCGCGGCAAACAGGGTGTCCTTGTCAACCAACGTGGCGTGGCACTCGGCGGCGCGCTCGGCCGTGAGATTCTGGCTCCACGCGATGACGCGCATATCGAAAGCGCTGCCCACCCGCGCCACCCGGGAACCGATGTGGCCCAGGCCCAGCAGGGCGAGGGTCTTGCCCTGCAAGCTCGTGCCGACATGGATGCCCCACTGGCCCTGCTCGCGGGTGGCCCGGTCCTCGGCGGCGATACGGCGCGCCAGGCCGAGGATGAGGCCCCAGGTCAACTCGGTCGGCCCTTCGCCGGCGCCCGGTGTGCCGCAGACCGTTACCCCCAGCTCCGTCGCCGCGTCAACGTCAAAGGACGCATTGCGCGCGCCGGTGGTGATGAGGCAGCGCAAGGCCGGCAGGCGTTCCAGCAGGGAGCGGGGAAAGGCCGTTCGCTCCCGCATCCCCATCACGATGTCAAAGTCCGCCAGCCGCTGGGCGAGGGCGTCTTCGTCGGTGAGGTGGTCGCTGAAAAAGGTAACGTCAATCTCAGCCGGCAGGCTGGACCAGTCGGCCAGGTCAGCGGCCACGCTTTGGTAATCATCAAGAACGGCAACTTTCATCGGGTGCTCACCTCAATTAGCGCAATCGTCCGGTCAATCAGCTCGAAACCTTCGGCGAAAGCCCCGGCCTGGGACTTCCCCGCGCGGGTTCCAAACTGCATAAACAACCCAAAGTGCATTGCTCACGCCCCTGGCGCCATCGTCAACTTGCTGCCACCCATCACAGCGCCACCGATTGAACCAGTAAAGCACAGGGCCAAAACAGGGTCAAGTTGAAGGCACCGACCACCTGAAACGGAACGCTACCGAGTCGTTTGCCCGCTGCCAGCGTGCGGGGTACAATCAGGCAATCCCAGTTACCCCGCTGATTTCAGGAGGTTCAGGTATGCCGAACCGGCAGATGCAGATAGGCGCCGTATTTCCGCAAACCGAGATTGGCGCCGACCCCATCGCCGTGCGCGACTACGTGCAGGCGGCGGAGCAGCTTGGCTACGCGCACATCATCGCTTACGACCACGTGCTCGGCGCCGATACCGCCTACCACCAGCCGTGGACGGGCAGCTACACCAAAGACAGTATGTTCCACGAAATATTCGTCGCCTTTGGCTATATGGCCGCGCTGACGACCAGCGTGGAGCTGGTGTCGGCCATCGTCATCCTCGGCCAGCGGCAGACGGCGCTGGTGGCCAAGCAGGCCGCCGAGGTGGACATCCTCAGCGGCGGACGGCTGCGGCTAGGCGTTGGCATCGGCTGGAACCCGGTGGAGTACGAAGCCCTGGGCGAGGATTTTACGACGCGAGGCCGCCGCGCCGAGGAGCAGATGGAGCTGCTGCGCCGCCTCTGGACTGAGGAAGTAGTTGACTTTCACGGCAGCTACCACAACGTAACCAACGCCGGCATCAACCCCTTGCCCGTGCAGCGTCCGATACCCCTCTGGATGGGCGCCGGCAGCCGGGCGCGCGGGCCGATTCCCACCGACCGGGTGCTGAGCCGGGTGGGTCGCTGCGCTGATGGCTGGTTCCCGCAGTTCCAATCCGACGACCCCCAGGCCGAGACTGCCATCGCCAAGGTGCGCCAGGCTGCCGCCGACGCCGGCCGCGACCCGGACGCCATCGGTATGGAGCCGCGGGTCAACTACTCCGACGGAGACCCGGAGTATTGGCAAGCGCGGGCCGAGGCGTGGCGCGGCATGGGCGCATCCCACTTCTCCGTCAACACCATGTCGGCCAACCTGACCACGCCGGACGCGCACATCAACGCAATTCGGGAGTTCAAGGAAGTCATCACCGGGTAAGGAAGGAATGAGAACAGGCAGGAAGGAACGAACAAGGAGGCAGCAATTATGGGCAGACTGGATGGCAAGGTGGCGCTGATTAGCGGCGGCGCCCGTGGCCAGGGCGCGACTGAGGCCCGGATGTTCGCCGCCGAGGGCGCGTGCGTAGTCTTTGGCGACTTGCTGGATGACGAAGGGCGGCAGGTAGAGGCCGAAATCAGAGAACTGGGCGGCCAGGCTACTTATGTCCATCTGGACGTAACCAGCGCGGCCGATTGGGAGGCTGCGGTCAACGCCGCCGTTGCCGAGTACGGCAAGCTGAACGTGCTGGTGAACAACGCCGGCATCGTCCTGGGACGCAGCATCGAGGAGATGACCGTCGCCGAATGGGACCGCATCTTTGACGTGAACGCCAAGGGCGTGTTCCTGGGCACCAAAGCCGGCCTGGGGGCGATGCGCGACGCCGACGGCGGCAGCATCATCAACATATCCTCCACCGCCGGCCTGGTGGGCAACGATTACAACCTGGCTGCCTACAGCAGCACTAAAGGCGCGGTGCGGTTGTTCACCAAAGCCACCGCGGTTCAGCACGCCAGCGAGGGTATCCGCTGCAATTCGGTGCATCCCGGCCCGATTGACACGCCCATGTTGCAGGAATCCCGCCGCAGCCGGGGTGCGCTCAGCGACGACGAGCAGCGCCGCCGCGTGCCCCTGGGTCGTATCGGCCGCCCGGAGGATATTGCCTACGCCGTCATCTACCTGGCGTCCGATGAGGCATCCTTTGTAACCGGCAGCGAAGTGGTGATTGACGGCGGGCGCACCGCGATGTAAGCCCCACTGAGCGGATTCCTGGCCTAAAGTGGCCGCTTAGCCTTTGAGGTGCTGGCCGTAGAACTGCAATACCCGGTGCCACATATCCTGGGCCGGGGCCGCCCGGTAGCTGGGCCGGTAGTCGGCGAAGAATGCGTGTCCGGCGTTGTTATACATCACCCACTCGTAGGTCTTGCCGTGCTGGTCCAGCAGCGTTTTCAGCTGCTCCGCCTGTTCCGGGGTGGGGTTCTCATCCTCCACGCCAAACAGGGCCAGCAAGGGGCAGGACAGGTTGGGCACCATGTCCATCGGCGGCACCGGGCGCAGCGGGGTGGGTTCGTGGACGATGTGGCCGCCCGCCGAGTCCACCGCCGCGTTGATGTTGCTGCTCTGGCAGGCCATCATCAGGGTGTAGCGGCCCCCGGAGCAAAAGCCGATGATGCCCACCTTGCCGTTGCAGTGGGCCTGGGACTTCAGGAACAACGCCGCCCCTTCCAAATCGTCCATTGCCTGGGAGTCGGGAGCGGCGAACAGCGTGGCCAGCACGTTTTCCGGCTCCGGCGTGCCTTCCCGGGTGTAGAGGTCCGGCGCGATGGCCAGGTAGCCCTGCCCGGCAAAGCGGACGGCAATGTCCTTGTGGTGGTCCATCAGCCCCATGCCTTCCATGGTGACGATGACGCCGGGGTAGGACCCACCCCCGGCCGGACGGCTGTAGAAAGCGTCAACCATTGTGCCGTCCCGGCTGGCGTACTGGATTGTCCCGGTCTCCAAGTCTTGGCCAACGAGTACCATCATCAACCTCCAGGGGGGAGTTAGTCTAATCTGTAATCCGACGGCGATATAGCGGCATTGACCCGTTCGTGAGAAAGGCCCTGGCGTCATCCCCCAGGGTCTTTCGGTTCTCCAGGAATCTGTGGGGTTTGGCGTTGCAGAACGCTGGGCCGGCGCTGGGCCTGACGGCTTGCGTATTCCCGCGCAACGGGGATGGCGACGGATTGAGAGAGTGGAATGGCCCCGGCGTCGTCCCCGGATTGGTGGAGTTTAGCGTGAAAAGGCCCTATACTAGCTGGAAGTGGGAAATGGTCGGGGCGGCCAGATTCGAACTGGCGACCCCCTGCACCCCATGCAGGTGCGCTACCGGGCTGCGCTACGCCCCGCCCCGACATACCCATCATATCACCGGCAACGACAATACGCAAATCTCAGTTACACGATGAATACCGACTGCTACAGCATCCTCGGCGTCCCGCCGGCGGCGACGGCGGAGGAAATCCGGGCTGCATACCGGCGACTGGCGCGCCAGTATCATCCCGACTTGAATTCCGGCCCCGAAGCTGAGGCGCGGATGAAGGAAATTAATGAAGCCTACGATACGCTGTCGGACCCGCTGCGTCGTCGCCAGTACGATATCCACAAGAGTAACGGCGACTTCCTGGCGAATCGGGCGCGACGGGGGCAATCTCCCGGTCGTCGCCGCGCCACAGCAAGCCCCGCCCGGACGCGGCCGTATGTCCCCCAGCGCGGAGAGGACATAGAAGTTGCTCTGCTCATCACCCGTCGGGAGGCCAAGCACGGCGCCCGCAAGAACTTTCCGGTGGAACGGATGGAGGTTTGCCCCCGCTGCCGGGGCACGGGAATAGAACCGGAAGAAACGCTGGCCGTGGGGCAGTGCTGGCGCTGTGCCGGAGAGCAGCGGCTGGGTCGGGAGTTGCAACTGAATGCCACCATTCCGGCGGGAGTAGCCGACGGCGGACGCCTCCGCCTGCGGGGGCAGGGCAACGCCGGCCTCGACGGTGGCTCCAACGGCCACATCTACATCACGGCCCGGGTGAGCAAAAATACGGGATTCTTTCGCGCGCTGACCTTTATCCTCCGTCATATGATTTACTAGGGCGTATGGTCAACATTATGCAGTTCACCCCTCTGGCTGACTACCTGCGGCGCTGGCTGTCCGGCGCGCCGGCGGCGGGTCTGGCAATTGCGGTAACCGACCGCCAACGGACGCTGTACACCGCCGGCCTGGGATACGCGGACGCTGACGCCGGCCGGCCCGTGCTGGCCGACACCACCTTCCAGATTGGCAGCATCGGCAAGTCGATGACGGCGCTGGCGCTGATGCAGTTGGTTGAATCGGGCCGCCTGGATTTGAACGCTCCGCTGAGCACGCATCTGCCCTGGTTCGCCATTCCGTCGCGCTACGGCCCCATCGCCCTCCGGCACGTCATGAGCCACACCGCCGGCTTGCCCGCCGGCGCCGACTTTGCCCCGTCGGCCCGCTACGAGGGATACGCGCTGCGGGATACCGTAGCGGCCTGGGAGCCGGGCGCGCGCTTCCATTATTCCAACACGGGCTACAAGCTGCTGGGGTGGCTGCTGGAGGACATTACCGGCCGGGACTACGGCGACGCCATCCGCCAGCGGGTTCTGGAACCGTTGGGAATGACCGCCACCGTTCCGGTAATCACACACCAAACGCGCCACCGCATGGCTACCGGCTACGTCTCCCTGCACGACGACCGGCCCTATCGCCGCGGGGATACGCTGATTCCGGCAACCTGGATGGAGTACAAAGTCGGCGACGGCAGCCAGGCAGCCACGGCGGAGGACATGGCCCGCTATGCCCGCCTGTGGCTTAACGGCGGGCGCAGCGGTATTCGCGCCCTGGTGTCGGCGGCGTCTTACGCGCGTATTACGACGCCGGTCATCGCCATGTCCCGCGGCGACAACTACGAGCACGACTACGGCTATGGGTTCGGTATCATCAGCCACCAGGCCGACGGCCACCGTTTTATTGGGCACGGCGGGAGCACCGTAGGGTTCCGCGCCATTATGCTTACCGACCAGACCGACGGTTTGGGGGTAACGCTGCTCTGCAACGGTTCCGATGTTGATACCTACGCTCCGGCCCGCTACGCGCTGCAAGTGGCGGCGGCCGTCCGCAGCGGGTCGGCCATCCCGGAGCCGCCGCCGGTTCCTGACCCAACCCGTGTTGCCGGCGCCAGCCGTTACGCCGGCGATTATATCAACCCCGCTAACGGCGTCCGCCTGTCCGTAGGCGCCGCGGGCGATACGCTGCGTTTGACCGGCGGCGACTCTGCCGGCGTGCTGGAGCAAATCGCCGGCAACGCCTTCTGCGTACCGCACGATGCTTTTGACCCATTCCCACTGCGGTTCTGGGCCGCCGGAACGGGCAATGATGCGGCGATGGTCGAGGCGCACCACGGCAGCGATGTGTACGTGCGCGAGGGCAGTATCCCGCCGGATGAAGCCGCGCCGTATCCGCCGGAGTGGGCAGCCTTGCCGGGCCGCTACCGCAGCCATGCTCCGTATGTGTCCAACTTCTACGTCATACTGCGTCGCAGCCGGCTGTACCTGGCCTGGCCCAACGGAGGCGAGGAGGCCCTTACGCCGGAGCGTTCCTACCACAGCGAGGCAGACCGGAGCGCGACGGGTTGGTTCGGCGTAGGCCCACCCGGCGAACCGACTGCGGAACGGCTGCGCTTTGACACGGTAGTAGGCGGCCGGGCGCTGCGGGCGCGCTGGGCCGGCGGCGGAGATTTTTACCGGGTGGGTTAGGCCGGATTTACGATACCCGCCGGATGGTGACGCTTGGCGCGCAATGACGGATGCTCCCCAGACGACAGGGCGCCCACCAGGGGCGCCCCTACACGGTGGGCCTGGGGAGTTGGCTATAACTGGCCCAGGTATTCTGCGTAGCCTGCCGCATCCAGCAGGTTGTCCAGTTCGGACGGGTCGGCCATACGGACGCGCAGCATCCAGCCGTCGCCGAAGGGGTCGTTGTTCACCAGTTCCGGCTCGTGGGCCAGGCGGCCGTTCACTTCGGTAACGTCGCCGCTGACCGGCGAGTAGAGGTCGGAGACGGCTTTGACGGACTCAATCTCGCCCATCTTGGCCAGGTGGCCCACGGTGGCGCCCACTGCGGGCAACTCCAGGTACACCACGTCGCCCAGCTGGTCTTGCGCGTAGTGGGTGATACCCACCGTTGCGGCGCCGGCGGCGTCTTCCAGCAGCACCCATTCGTGCTCCCGGGTATATTTGCGGTCGTCGGGGTTCACCTTGTCCAGTACCTCCAAATGATTCAGGGGTTAACGAGGGCGCCGGTAGAAAGGCAGTTCTACCGTGGTTACGGCCGCGGAACGCCCCCGTATGTCCACGGTCAGCGTCGTGCCGGGGGCGGCGTGGGCGGAGTCCACAAAGGCCATGGCGATACATCGCTCCAGGGTGGGTGAGTAGCTGCCGCTGCTGACCGTGCCGACTACGGCGCCGCCGGCCAGCACGTCATAGCCGGCGCGGGGCGCGCTGCGTCCGGGCAGGGTCAGGCCCACCAGCCGCCGGTCGGTACCGTACACCCGCTGGTGGTCGAGAACGTCGGCCCCGTTGAAACCGCCGTCGCGGCGGACGAACCGGCTCAGGCTGGCCGCGATGGGAGATATTTCGCCGGTCAGCTCGTGGCCGTGGAGCGGCAGGCCGGCTTCCAGCCGCAGCACGTCGCGCGCGCCCAGGCCGCAAGGCACGGCGCCGGCATCCGACAGGCGCTGCCAGATGGCGGCGGCGTCCGACACCCCGACGGCCATCTCGAACCCGTCCTCTCCCGTGTAGCCGGTGCGACCGATGAAAACCCGGCGACCGCCGATGTGTCCCCGGCCCCAGGTGAAGGGGCGCAGCAGGGACGGCGCCGGAGTGCGTCCGGGGTTGCGGGCGAGGCGCGCTCCGGGGGCAAAATCTGCGCACAGCCGGTCGATGATGCCGGCCGACGCCGGCCCCTGCACGGCGATAAGTCCGGTGAGCATGGTGCGGTCGGTAATCTGCACGCCCCGGCCGTCGAAGTGGTGGGCCAGCTGCCGGTCGAACCACAGGGCCACGGTGGGCCGGTTTCCGGCGTTGGGAATCAGCAGAAACTCGTCGTCGGACAGACGATAGAAAATCGTATCGTCAATCACGCCGCCCCGCTCGTTGCAGATAAAGCAGTAGCGCGCGCGCCCAATGCGCAGGGACGACGCTGAGCCGGTCAGCAGGATGTCCAGCAGGGCAGCGGCGTTGGGGCCGCCGATGTGCAGCCGTCCCATGTGGGACACGTCGAACAGCCCGGCGGCGTTGCGGACGGCCGCGGTCTCGCTGATGACGCCCTGGTACTGCACGGGCATATCCCAGCCGCCGAAAGGCACCATGCGAGCGCCAAGACCGACGTGGGTTTGATAGAGGGCGGTGCGGAGATTCCCGGCGGCGGTATCAGTGGACATAGTATAGGCAAGCGATGGCGTGGCAGACGGTCGAAACTCCAAATCATAATACCGCCAAGACCGTCGGTACGCAATCACGAAAACGACTTTACCGGGCCTTTTTAAAGTCCAGGCCGGGAGTTACGAACTGACAGGGGACAGGGATGGACAGGATGGGCAGGATTTTTTGATTGCGCGGCGCCGGATTCGGGCGCAAGCGGGGTTCGGGCAGGCTGGGAATGGCGGCTCGCTCCTTGGGCTACGGTGCGTTGGGGATTTGGGGTGCGATGTCAGGCGATGGGTGCGATGTCGGGCGAAAGGTTTGCGGTTGACCGGGTTTCAGGGATTATCAGCCCTACGGCCGGAGGTTTTGCGCTGGGGTTTTTAGCCCGGTATTTTCCATGCCCGAAGCATGGGGCGCTGTGGCTGACGCCGTGGCCGAAGCGACTACGCCGGTTAATGAGATCGGCGACAGTCTCAACGAGCCGGTAGCGACTTGGATGCTGATAGTGGCCGTGATTACCTGAAACCCGGTCGGGGTTTTGCTTTTGCCTGACGCGGCTATGATAGCACGGGAGTTCTGGCGGGCGCAAGGGGTAATTTGACAGGGATGGACGGGCAGGATAGACAGGATTTCCCTTACGCCGGAGCCGGGGCGCTACCCCTCTCCCACAAAGGGATGCACAGGATAGACAGGATTTCCTTTATGCCGGAGCCGGGGCGCTACCCCTCTCCCAACCCTCTCCCACAAGGGGAGAGGGCTTTAATGATTTTGGCCAGGTGATTTCAAAGTCGCCGCAATGACCGGGCAAATCCCCGTTCCGGTAAAAGGGGTTGGGGCGCCGGCCAACCCCGCCGGTATGGTATGATGGCGTCCGTACTATACTGCACTGCCATCCCGCGGTGGGCGAGCGATTAGCCACTTCGGAATTGAGGTTACGATGCCGCGACTCACGCCCCAGGAGATTGACGCTTACCTGGCCGGCCCCCACGTTGCCCACTTCGCTTCCATCCGGCAGGACGGCACCCCGCACATCTCGCCGGTGTGGTACCAGTGGGAGGACGGCAAGGTTACGGTGGTCTCCGGCGATTCGGCGGTCAAGACCCGCAACGTGCGGCGCAACCCCAGGGTCGCCATCTCAGTAGCCACCGACGAATGGCCCTATCAGTACGTGATACTGGAAGGCAACGCTACCGTGCGCAGCGACAACCTGAAGGACGCGGTACGCAGCATCTTTTCCCGCTATGAGGGAGTGGAACGAGGCGAGCAGGACGCCAACGAGTTGACCGAAGGCGACCAGAAACTGGTGGCTATCGAGATTGACGTGAACCGCGTCCTCTCGTGGAAAGGCGTTGACGAGTAATCCGGTGCCCCCAACATCTGAAAGAACTATCGCTGACGCGGTAATCATCGGCGGCGGCGTTATCGGCTGCGCTATCCAGTACCACCTGGCGCAGCTGGGCATCACTAACACCGTCCTGCTGGAGCGGGACGTGCTTGGTTCCGGCAGCACCGGCCGCTCGCAGGCCATCTGCCGGATGCACTATTCCAATGAGATTACGACGCAACTGGCGTGGCAAAGCCTGGCGGTGTTCTCCGATTTCGCGGAACGGGTGGGCGGTCATTCCGGTTTCGTGCAAACCGGCTATCTGGTAGTGGTCAAAGAGGCGGACCAGGGCGGACTGGAGCGCAACGTAGCCATGCAGCAGGAGCTGGGCGTGCCTACGTCGCCGGTGTCGCAGGACGACGTGGCGCGCCTCGCCCCGATGCTAACGCTGTTTGACGATGAACGGGCCGCCTGGGAGCCGCTCTCCGGCTACGCCGACCCGCACCAGGTTACCGTCTCTTACGCCGCCCGTTCCCGTGAGGCCGGCGCGCGTATCGCCATGCGCTGCCCGGCATCGGGAATCGAGACCGGCGGCGGCCGGGTGCAGGCGGTGACCACCGCCAGCGGCGACCGCATCGCCACCGATACCGTGATTGTAGCCGCCGGCCCATGGTCGAAGCCGGTGCTGGCCGGCATCGGCGTGGACGTGCCTCTGCTGCCGGTGCGCCACCAGGTAGCCACCGTAGCCCGCCCCACGGAACAGGTGCCTCACCACCCTACGGTGGGCGACATCAGCCAGTCCTTTTCATTTCGGCCCGACGGCTCCAATTTCACGATGATGGGCTTCGGAGAGGACGAGGCGCAGCCCGACCCCGACCGCTATCCCCAGGGCGTGGACCCGGCCGATGCCGCATCCGCCAGGGCGCGCTTGGCCCGCCGGATGCCGGGCATGGCCGATTCCTACTACCGCGGCGGCTGGTCGGGGCTGTTCACCACGACGCCCGACTGGCATCCGATACTGGACGCCGTGCTGGGCGTGGGCGGGCTGTACTGCGCCGTCGGGTTCAGCGGCCACGGGTTCAAGCTGTCGCCGGCCATCGGCAAGGCGGTGGCGGAGCTGGTGGCCGAGGGACGGGCGCGGGACGTTGACCTGACACCCCTGCGGCTGGGGCGATTCGCCGAGGGGGATTTGCTGGAATCCAGCTACCGCTACCGGGTGCTGGCGTAAGGATAGCATTGCTATCCCAGACCCGGCTGTTGCCATCCGGAACCGCCGTCTCCGAAGGATGCCTGTATGCCACGCCGCAAGCGCCAAGTTATCCAACGGCCCAATCGCAGAATTGCACCGGTGGGAACAATCAGCGATGAAATCCGCTCCAATCTGGAACGGGTACGCTATGTAGGCAGCCCGCACCATAAGTCACGGCCGGCCGACTATGGTTTCGACCCTCCGGTGAGCCCGCGGGGGAGTAAATCGCTCTGCGATGACATACGTCCGATAACGCTTCGGGAAGCGGTAAAATTGTTCCGCGCCGGCATACGCTTGGGCATGGTAAGCAAATCACTAAAAAACGGCTTACCCGCATTCGTCTGGGCAGTTGATGATGCCGGAGAAGCCTACGAAGCAATCGGCGATGGTCCAAACTATCACGGATACCGCCTGAAGTATGATGCGGCAAACCATGCGGCGGTTATCTCGGAATGGAACGAAAGGAGTAGAGGGTTATGAGTGACCTGCGATTCAACCTGACCCCGGCCGTTCTCGACAATGGCAATGATTACGAGAAAGCCGCTTTCGGGCTGCTGGAAATCACAGCCGGCAACCGTCTGCTGACGGGCGGTTTTCGAAGCGATGCCGAGGGCCGCAATTACGCGCGCGGCCCTTATATTGCCGGCTACCATCTGGCGGAATGGCTGGCATGGAACTGGTGGCGGCTGCGCTGGGAGCCACGCCCCCAGCGGAAAGAACTGCCGCTGGAATGGCGGCTGGCGCACCAGCTATCAGCCATCGGCAATGGTTATGTATGGCCTAACATAACGATTGCATCAGACGGGTTTCGCTGCCTGGTGACTTCAGAGCAGTCGCGCGAACCCAATTCACGCCCTTTTGATTACATAGGGGCTCCGCCCACTGCCGTTCCGGCAACGGAGTTCGAGCAGGCCGTGGACCAGTTTATTCGCCTGACGCTGCAATCCCTTGGCAACGCCGGCCTGTCGGACACCGACTTACACAAGCATTGGGACGACCTGAATGAGGAACGCAGTGACCCGGAGTTTGCCCGTTTCCGGCGTTTTGAGGCGCTGCTGGGGTTTGACCCGGACGAGGTTGACGACGCGCATATTGAAAACCGGCTCAGCGATGCCACGCACATCGGCGAAAACGCATTGGATGAAATGGCAATCGGCGCCGGCAGCAACATAATGTCTGCCCAGCAAATCAGAGAAGTGACTCAGGCAATGGCCTTTGACATCAGGCCGGACGACGCCTTTCAGCTGGCCCAGCCGGTGACGATGCATTGGGGTACTCCGCCGGCCTGGCGTATTGGAGCAGCCACTGCCAGTGCTTTGCGGGAACAGGCCGGGTTCGGTGACCAGGCGCTAGACGACCGGATGCTGGGGGATTTGGCCGGAATATCCCCGGCAGTGTTTAGTTCCGACAAACGCACCGAAACCCTGTCGTGGGTATTCTATCCCGAACACAATCGGGGACGGGTCGCCATACGGGCCTTGCAGCCTACTGGCCGCCGCTTCGATATAGCGCGGCTGGTGGGTGACCGACTGTTCAACCAAAGCGGTTTCACCGCCGGCGAACCCCTTTCGCCGGCCACTCGCTCGTATAGCTACCGACAGAAAGCGCAACGGGCATTCGCCGCCGAACTGCTGAGCCCCTGGGAATCGGTTCAGGCTATGCTGGGCAATGACTACTCCGGTGAAAATCAGGAGCAGGTTGCCGGACATTTCACGGTTTCCGATTGGACTATCAGAACGCAGATAGCTAACTATACTGGCACTGGCCGTGAATACCTGGAATAGCAATCCGTCGTTATGACCATGACCGCGTCGAATTTTCTCGCCCCCAACAGCATCTACCGGGGCGACGCCAGGCATTTGCTCAAAAGCGTTGCGCCGGCATCGGTGGCGCTCAGTTTCTGGTCGCCGCCGTACTGCGTCGGCAAATCATACGAAACGCACCTTGATTTCGCGGCGTGGCGCGGCCTGCTGGAAGAGACCATTGCCGCGCATTTCGGCGTCATCGCCGCCGGGGGATTTTTGGGCGTCAACATCGCCGATATCCTGGCCTTTGAAGACCCGGATATGCCCCGCATCCAGGCGGATAACGTCAGCGCTAAAAAGGTTAAAATCACGCGGGAGCAAGTCCTGGCTGCCCAGCGCGCCAACCCCGGCTTGAACAAGTACCAGTTGGCCGCTCTGCTGGGGTGCAGTGAGCAGACGATAGACCGCCGGCTGAAGCACAACAATGTGCGAGGCGGCAAATACCAGCCACAGACGAAAGTGCGGCTGACCGCCGGCTTGATTGAACAATGGGCCGAGGCCGCAGGTTTTTACCTGTACGACCGCCGGGTATGGGTGAAAGACCCCTGCTGGGAAAACAGCCGCTGGCATAGTCTGTCATATCGTTCGGTGGACGAATTCGAGCACGTGCTGATTTTCTGGAAACCGGGGATAACAGTGGTGAACCGGGAACGTTTGAACCCGCAAGAATGGGCGGAATGGGGTTCCCGGGCAGTGTGGCAGATTCCGTCCGTGCGCTCCAACGGCGCGCACGAATCCCAGTTCCCGCCAGAGCTGCCCCGTCGGATGATAAGGTTATTGACCGACCCGAATGACTTGGTGCTGGATTGCTTCGTGGGCAGCGGAACTACGGCGCTAGCGGCCATCGGCGAGGGCCGCCAGTTCATGGGCTTTGATATAAACCCGGAAAGCGTGCGGCTGGCGAGAGCGCGGGTTGACGCAGCATTGGCAGCCGGGCGGAGGTCTCTGCTATGACCTTGCAAGCAGATGAACTGACGGCTAATCCTGACATCATTGAGCAGATAGAGAAAGCGACCTTGCGAATGGTGATGCAGGCAATCTACGACTTCAGGGCGGAAGCGATTGAGATATTCGCCAACGAGTCGGATTTAGTGGCGGACATCGGCGAGGATATCACCCGTGAAGCCCTGGACCGGCAAGGTATGCCCACCATACCAGTGCGGCTGTTCGGCAAGATTGATTACAAACGGGCTACCTATTTGTTTCAGCCGGACTACGCGGTGCGGCAAGCCTTGTTCGTTGACTCCAAGGCTGAGCAAACCGTTGGCGCTGGCACGGCCACTATCCAAACTTCCCAAACCTCAATGCGGATTCGCCAGGTCCGGCAGGGGCAGCGCATTGATATTCCCGGCGATATGGACAGTATTGCAACGGTGCGCGGCGACGAATACCTGACAACTACGATTTTCGTCAAGTACAATTATTCCGAAAAGACCGACGACGACCCACCAAACCCTCTCGATTCCATTTCAATCCTGTGCCTGCCGAACGGGCTTTTACAATACCGCTATAATCCCACTGCGGATGATAGTATTTGGCGCGCCGGCCGTGATGCGCCCACCCGCGGCGAGGCGTTTCGGGTTAGAATAAGCTTGGCCGCATTAAAGAATAAAGCCAATTGGAGAGTCCAAACTGTCATCGCTGACCTCAATCAGCCTCTAGCCTGGGATGATTAATCCGAATCCCCACGGAGCAAGCTGCATGGCTACCAACTTCCAATCCCATTACATACCCAACACCATCGCCGAGCAGGAAGAACTCCTTTCCGCCATCGGCCGGCGCAGTGTTGACGACTTGTTCGAGGACATCCCCGACGGCTATCGCAACCCGCCGCTGGAACTGCCGGCGCCTATGTCGGAGCTGGAAATCCAGCGGGAGTTGGGCGAACTGGCGGCGCGCAACCGGCCTTTGAGCAGCGGCCCGTCCTTCCTGGGGGCCGGCTGCTACCAGCATTTCATCCCGGCCATCGTCAAGGCGGTGATGACCCGGGGCGAGTTCCTTACCGCATACACTCCCTACCAGCCGGAGGTGTCGCAGGGCACGCTGCAAGTCATCTTTGAGTTCCAGACGATGATTTCTGCCTTGTACGGCATGGAGGTTGCCAACGCCGGTATGTATGACGGCGCCACCAGCCTGGCCGAAGCCGTGTTGATGGCGTGCCGGGTTACCCGACGGCAGCGCGTAATCGTAAGCGACGCCGTGGCCCCCGCTTACCGCCAGGTTATCGCTACCTACTGCCAGGCCCAGGGCATCACCATTGACATCGTGCCTACCGCCGACGCTGCCGGAGCCGTTACCGAGGCTACGGCCGGCATCGTTGCGCAATACCCCAATTTTTACGGCGGCCTGGATGATTTGTCCGCGCTGGGCGCGGCGGCCCACGCCGACGGCGGGTTGCTGGTGGTGTCGGCAGACCCGCTGGCGATGGGGATGCTGCGTCCTCCCGGCGAGTTCGGCGCCGACATCGTGACCGGGGAGGGCCAGCCCATCGGGATTCCGCCCTCTTTCGGCGGGCCTTACCTGGGGCTGTTCAGCTGTAAGCAGCAGTACATCCGCCAGATGCCCAGCCGGCTGGTGGGGCGCACCACGGACACCGAGGGCCGCACCGGATACGTGCTCACCCTGCAAACCCGCGAGCAGCACATCCGGCGCGAACGGGCCACGTCCAACATTTGCACCAACGAGGCGCTGTACGCTCTGGCGTCGGCCATCTACCTGGCGGCGATGGGACGCCACGGGCTGCGCCAGGTCGCCGAGCTGTGCTATCACAAAGCCCACTACGCCGCCGCCGGCATCGAGATTCTGGACGGCTATTCACTGCCGCAAGCGCAGTCGTTTTTCCAGGAGTTCGTAGTATCCTGCCCAAGGGCTCCGGCAGAGGTCAACCGTCAGCTGATGGAGCGCAACATCCTGGGCGGGCTGGACGTGAGCGACCGTTTCGACAACGGGATGCTGCTGTGCGTAACCGAAATGAATACCCGAGCCGAGATTGACGCGCTGATTGACGGGCTGGCGGCGGTCAAGTAATCGCGCCAACTGAACTACGCAAATCCAACTGCCAGGATGGAGCGGTAGCCTGATGAGACGTTTACGCACCAGCTATGTGGACGACTGGGAAGACATGGAATTGACGGACAACCCACGGGTTCGTCTGTTTGGCATATCGGTGCACCCACTGGCGGCCATGGGGGGCTCGCTGGTTGCGGTGGTGGTCATGGTGGTTCTATCCTGGGTATCCAACCGGGGCTGGCTCTCGGACGACCCCCGGATTTTGTGGTCAATCACGGGCGTTTGCGTGCTGGGACTGGTGGGCATCATGATAATTACGGTGATGAGCACCTGGGTGATGGCTAAAGCGCTGCGCAACTCGCGCCTGCAATTGGCGAAGCTGGACGGGGCGACTGACGAGGAAGCCCGCTACGAAACCGAGCGCTTTATGCGCCGCAACCTGTACTTCCGTATGGGCGCCTACGCGCTGGTCTCGGTGGGAATCTGGCTGCTGCTGGGCAGTCCGCTGGTATTTCCGTGGGGCGGGCCGCTCCCGTTTCTGGGTGGGATATTGACGCTTGCCGTCGTGTTCCTCCTCCTCACCGTGTACCGGCGGCAGGCGTGGGACGCGCTGCGCCGGATAGCCGGCAGACGGAGATAAGATTAGATGCGACCGAGGACGAAAGACCCAATCAGGCGTATCCCGCAGGATGAGGAAATCACCGGCAACCTTCGCCGGTGGGCCTGCCGATTATGGGGAGCGCGCCGGACGCCCAACCGCCGGTAAGGATAGAGAATGATGATGAACCGCAATAAGTCTCAACTGGAACGCATCCACCGCTACCGCGACCCCGATGACGGCCCTCCTGATGAGGGAGATGCGCCGCAACGGGTGCCCTGGTTTGGCCTCCGGCTAAAGACCTCCACCATCTTTCGGGTCGGTTTTGGAATGGTGGGGCTGATGCTGGCGCTGATTTGCGCCCGCTTTACGGTTGCCGACCGCATCCCCGGCCTGCCCCACGACACCCTCTGGTTCAATATCGTTTTTGTGGCCGTCGTGATGCTGCTGTCCTTCACTTCCTTCTCGATGTTTCGCGCCGCCACCAATGTCTTTCGACAGGAAATCCGGGAAATCGACGCGCGCATGGCCCGGCGCGATGACGCCACCGAGGAGGAGGTGGAGGAATACGTGCGCCAGTCGGATAAGCAGCTGAACCGCAGGATGTTCTGGCGCAACGTGTATTTTATGGCGGCGCTGGTTATCCTCTACCCCACGCTGGGCTCTACGCTCATATTCCCCTGGGGCAATATCGTGTACTTTATCCTGGGGATGCTGGTGGCCCTCGGCTCGGCCATCGTCTGGTGGTATTACCGGGAGCCGCTGGCGAATACACTGCGCGGGTTGCTGGGCCGGCCGCAGCAGCCGCGGGATTGGTAAAGCGCCACCAGCGATGCTAACGCCGGCGACAGCGAGGAAGCGTCCGAATGGACCCCCGCAAGCTGATATCCGCATTGCACGTACCAACGATGCTGCTGGGTTTATGGTTCCTGTTCATACAACCCAATGTTTCCGAGGCAATGCCCGCCGACAAGTCCCAGGGCTTGGGCATCCTGCTGGTGCTGGGCGGCCTGGCCCTGGAACCCGTCAGCATCCTCGTCAACACCATCCGACCCGAAACCATCACTCCAACCGTCCGTTTCTGCACCGACTTGGCAATTGTGGCCGCGTTGGGCGCGTGGGTAGCGCTCACGACGTGGTAAGCGCCGGTGCCTATCCAATCAGGAGACAACCAGAACCATGCTGAACAAAGGCGGAAACCGCGACACCACCAGATTGCTAATGGACCGCAGCGTACCCGGCCGGGTAGGCGTGATAACGCCCGCGCCGGACGTGCCCCCGGCGCCGCTGCCCGATGCGGCCTACCTGCGGGACGACCTGCCCCTGCCCGAAGTATCGGAGCCGGAGGTGGTGCAGTATTTCACGGCGCTCAGCCAGCTGAACTTCAGCATTGACACTCACTTCTACCCCCTGGGGTCATGCACTATGAAGTACAACCCCAAAGTGAACGACGAAGTTGCGTTCCTGCCGGGGTTCGCCGGCATCCACCCCCAGCAGCCGGCGGCGCAGTCCCAGGGCGCGCTGGAACTGCTGTACCGATTGCAGGACTTTCTCACCGAAGTTACCGGCATGGCGGCCACGAGCCTGGCCACGCTGGCCGGGGCCCACGGCGAGCTGGCCGGCGTGCTGATGATGCGCGCCTACCACCTGGCGCGGGGAGATGCGGGCCGCACCAGAATGGGCATCCCCGACAGCGCCCACGGCACCAATCCCGCATCGGCGGCGATGGCCGGCTTTGACGTGGTGACCATTCCCTCGGACGCCGACGGCAACACCGACCTGGCCGCGCTGCGGGAGCTGGCCGGCGACGACCTGGCCGGCGTAATGATAACCCTGCCCAGCACGCTGGGCCTGTTTGACACCAACATATTGGAAGTGTGCCGGATAGTCCACGATTGCGGCGGGCTGGTGTATGGCGACGGGGCGAATATGAACGCCCTGCTGGGGCGGGCCAAGCTGGGCGACCTGGGCTTTGACGTGTGCCACCTGAACCTGCACAAGACCTTCAGCACCCCCCACGGCGGCGGCGGCCCCGGCGCCGGCCCGGTGTGCTGCGGCGAAAACCTGGCCCCCTATCTGGCCGCGCCGGTGGTGGAGCTTGCGGACGACGGCGAGTATGCGCTGGCCGAACCGGCGGAAAGCATCGGCAAGATTAGCGGGTTTCACGGCAACTTTGGCGTGCTGGTGCGCGCCTACACCTACATCCGCACGCTGGGCGCGGCCGGGCTGCATTCCATCAGCGGCAACGCCGTGCTGAACGCCAACTACCTGATGCACGCCCTGAAAGACCGCTACGCCCTGCCCTACGACCGCACCTGTATGCACGAAGTGGTGTTCTCCGCCGACCGGCAAAGGGAACGCGGGGTCAGCGGGCTGGAAGTGGCCAAGCGGCTGCTGGACTACGGGTTCCACGCGCCGACAATGTACTTCCCGCTGATTGTCCACGAAGCGTTGATGATTGAACCCACGGAATCGGAGACCAAAGAAACGCTGGACGCTTTCATCGCGGCGCTGCGGGCCATTGACGCCGAGGCTACGGCGGAGCCGTCGCTGGTGCAACGGGCGCCGCATACCACGCCGGTATCGCGGCTGGACGAGGCGACGGCGGCGCGGCGTCCGGTGCTGCGCTGGGAGCCGGCGGCGGGTTAGCGGGATTGGCGGGCGGCCAGTTCGCTAATGCGGATGATGGCGCGGTTCAGGCTGGGGGCATATTGGCGAGCGGTTTCCGTGTTCCAATGCCGCGTTGCGAACTCGCCCATTACCCGGTTGTAATCCGGCCCGGTGCGGTGAGTGCCACGCACGCGACGCGGGGCAATTGCCTCTCGTAAAACGCGATGCGGGCTGCGGGAAGCCAGTTGCACCAGCGTTCTTTTAGGGTCAAGGATGCTTTCCGGGTTGTAAGGTACACGGCTGGCGGCAATGCCAAACCAGTTGGCAATGCCGTTCCGGTCAGCGAGGAGCCACGACTCGACTTCAAGCACGGCTACGCGGAGCAGCAGAGCGGGCGCCAGCGTCCGGTTCTGGCTCCATTCACGCAGCAGGGCCGGCGGACAGGATTGGGGGCTGTCCAAGTCGGTCAAAACCAGCGCCGGCCATTGATAACGCGCTATAGAATCCAACGCTGGCAACCGCTGCCTGAGCCGGTCCTTGCCGTTCCCGCCGATTACTTCAGCGACACGAATACCCGCAGCGTACACGCGAAGCAAGCGCTCTGCTACGGATGCGGACAAATCGTCCTCTACGCCCAAAGTAATTGGCACAAGACTACTCGGATAGCCCCAAATCCAGGGGAATCTGGTATTCCATACTGCGGAAAGGAGCAATTTCTCCCGGCATAACGCCGGCTTCCAGGACTTTACGCCGGCCGGGGTCATCGGCCATTGTTTTGACTACTGAGCCGCCTTTGCCCGGTGCGATGTAAAGCACCTCCTCTCCGGCAATGCCATAATCGCACAGCAAGTCACTGCTATGAGTGGTGAGGATTACCTGTCGCCTCTCGTTATGTCGGGTTCCGCCATTCCGTCGCCGGCCGGGTTGGCTCAGACGATAAATCAGCGGCGCCAGTTTTAGCACAATATCCCGGTTCAAGGATATTTCGGGTTCTTCCAGCAATAGCGGCCCACTCCGCTCCAGCAGCGCCCAGAACAGGCCAATCAGCCGCAACGTGCCATCGGAAAGCTGGTCTTCCCGCTGCCAGACACCATGTTGACGCCAGTTATTGAAACGGGCTTTCAAGTGCGGCTGCCCGTTAATTTCGTCCCGTTCGAAGGCAATTTCTGCCAGCTGCGGAACGATATGGGACAGCGCCGTGGCGATTTTCGACAAACGGCTTTTTCGCGTTTGGGTTGGGGCGCTGGCGATTCGTTCCAGAAACCCCTGCCCGAGGGGGTCGTTTTCCAGCCGGTTGCCGCCGATTTCCGTTCCGTACCTCACTAACTGCGGCACCAGGTGCAGGTAAGTAACCTCGTTGAAAAAATCGGCGATTTCACGGAATTGCCGGTTGGAGCTGATTTGCTCCAGCGCCGTAGCCGTCAGCCGTTCCGTGTCGTTAACGTCGTCCTCGTCCGGGCGGGAAATCAAGGTTTCGCCGTTACGCCGCACTGTTTCCTCTTGCACCAGAATGCGCAGGTTGCCGGAGCGTTCCACGATAAAGGCCAGCCGGTACACCCATTCCACAGGTTCGTCTGCGTCCCGGCTGAGATGCGTTTCGATGGCCACCGCGGCGGAACCGGAATGCGACGCCAGGCTGCGGATTTCACGCACGCTGCCGCGCCGCCGCACCGCCGTCTGTAGGCCGCCGCCATCCCGATTCGCTACGTCGCGCAGGAAGCGGATAGCGTCGAGCAGGTTGGACTTGCCCGACGCATTGGGGCCGATGATAAAGGCGCGGTCGCGCAGCGGGATGTCAACTTCGGTAAAGTTGCGCCAGTTTTCCAGTTTGAGACGGGTGATAATCATAAGGCAATCCGGGCCGGCGGTTGGATTGGCTCTTATTATAACCCGTTGGAATCTTACCCGGCCTGCTCCGCCGCCAGCGCCTGCCGCAGCTCGTCGGGGTTGACGTGCACTTCCACGCCGGCCCGCTCCTCCTGCAACAGCATTGCAACCCTGGAGTCCCGGCCGGCCCAGCCCCGGTTGAGGGCTTCGGTCATCTCGGCCAGCGTTGTGTTGGCGAGTTTCATGGGTACGTCAAACTCGCGGCCTACGGCTACGGCCAGGTCAACGTCCTTGCGGGCCAGGCGCAGGGCGAAGTCCGGCGGGTCGTAGTCGTTGATGAGGAAGTGCTGGGCCAGGCCCTCGAACATACCCCGGCGTCCGCCGGCGCCTTTGCGAACGGCCAGCCACAGGGCCAGCGGGTCCACTCCCGCCTTGATGCCCATGGTGAACACCTCGGCCAGAGCCGTCTGCACGATGTAGCCGGCGCAGTTGTGCACCAGCTTGGCGATGGCCCCGCTGCCGATTGGCCCCACGTAGTAGGCGGCGTCGCCAATGGAATCGAGAACGGCTTTGTGCTGGTCAAACACGGCTTTGTCGCCGCCCACCCAGATGGCCAGGCGGCCGCTGGCGGCGCCGGCCGGGCCGCCGCTGACGGGAGCATCCAGCACGTTGATGCCCTGGGGCGCAACCCGGTCGTGAATCTGGCGAATCAGCGTGGGCGAACTGGTGCTCAAGTCGAAATAGGTCTTGCCGGGCGACATACCCGACATGATGCCGTCCTCGCCCAGCGATACCGCCTCCACTTCCACCGGGCCGGGCAGCGAGGTGAACACGATGTCGCTGGATGCCGCCACTGCGCGGGGAGTGTCGGCCCATTCCGCGCCGGCTTCCAGGTGCTGGGTGGCGGCCTCGCGGCGGATGTCGTGCACCACCAGCTCGTTGCCGCCGCGCTGGCAGTTGTACGCCATGCTGGCGCCCATGGTGCCCAAACCGATGAAACCTACTTTAGCCATCTTGGTCATCTCCTCTAATCGTCCAATAGCGGAGGGTAAGGTAGCCGCATTCTAACAGAGCGAAGACGGAATAATAGATGTCGCCCAAGTCGTTGACGCCGGCGGTTCCTACGCATAGACTGGTTGGGCTTATGGCGCGCATATTTGACCTTCACATCCACACCACCAGGGGGAGCGGCGATTCCAGCCTGACTCCCGAAGACCTGATTCTCGAGGCGGAACGGCTTGGGCTGCGCGGTTTGTGCATCACCGAGCACTCCGGCCCCTGGGACCGGCACGAATTTGCCGCCTTTGCCGCGCGGCACAACGTGGTGCTCATCCGGGCGATGGAGGCCGACACCGATATGGGCCACATCCTGGCTTTTGGCGTTGACCGTTACCAGAGCGGATTCCATCACGCCGCGGAGCTGAGCAAAGGCGCTCACGCCGTCGGCGGGTTCGTGGTCTCGGCTCACCCCTTCCGCGGCGTCCTGGGCCAGCACCACCGCACGCGGCCATACCTGTATCCCGACCCGGATGAGGCCATTCCGCAGGAACCGGAAACCGCCATGCTGCACCCGGTTTTCCAGTTGGCGGACGCCATTGAGGTAGCCAACGGCGGTACGTCCGACGCGGAAAATCGTTTTGCCGCGGAGGTGGCCCAGCGCCTGCATCTTCCCGTAACCGGCGGCAGCGACGCCCACAGCACCCACGGCCTGGGCCGGTTCGTAACCGAGTTCCCCGACGAAATTTTTGACGAAACCCAATTCCTGGCCGCATTGCACCGTGGCGACTTCCACCCCCTGGAAGGACTGCGCCAGGGTGCGCTGCGCCCTTACCGCCTGCGTTCTCAATAGCGCGACGGAGCGACCGTCGATGACACAAACACCATTGCCGCACCCCGACCTTTTTGAGCAGCAGTTCGTCTGCATCGACCTGGAAACCACCGGGCTGAACGCTCATTCCGATACCATCATTGAGCTGGGCGCGGTCAAATTCCGCGGTGGCGAGGTGCTGGAACGCTATCAGACCTTTGTCAACCCCGGACGTAAAATCCCGTCGTTCATCCAGCAGCTAACGTCCATCAGCCCGGGGCAGATTGAGCGGGCGCCGGCCTTTCGTCAGGTGGCGGGACAGTTCGCCGACTTTGTTGGCGACCTGCCCATCGTCGGCCACAACGTCGCTTTCGACCTGGGCTTTTTGGGGTCTCACGGGCTGCCTCTGCCCAACAGGAATTACAACACCTGGGACCTGGCTTCAATATTCCTGCCCACCCTGCCGGAGTACAACCTGGCCGCGCTGGCGAAGCGTCTGGGCCTGGACCACAGCCAGGCCCACCGGGCCAGCGCCGACGCCGAGATTACGGCGCTGGCGTTCCATCGCCTGCTGGAACTGGGCGCGTCTTATCCGGCCGCCAAAGTCGCTTTCATCGCGCGGGCCGCCCGCACGGCCAATGCGTCCGTGGCCGACCTGCTGGAGGGACTGGTTCCCCATGCCCGAGGCGCCAACGCCGCGCCCGGAGACGCCGGCCCGGTGGGATGGAACGGGCTGAACCTGGAAAGCCTCGCCAACCGCCTGTCCGACGACGCCAGCGGCCAACCGGACAACGCTGTCCGGCAAAATCTCTCCGAGCAGCAGGTTGAAGACCTGTTAGCGCCCGACGGGATATTCGCCAAGTCTTTCCCCGGATTTGAGAACCGCCCCCAGCAGGCAGAGATGCTGCGGGCGGTTACGCGGGCGATTTACCAGGGTCGCAAGCTGATTGTTGAGGGCGGCACCGGCATCGGCAAAAGCGTTGCTTACCTGCTGCCGGCAGTGCTCTATGCCGCATCTCACGGGCAGCGGATAGTGATTTCCACCAACACCATCAACTTGCAGGAACAGCTGATTAGCAAGGACATCCCGGCGGTAATCGGGATTCTGGAAGCGGCCGGTATTCTGGAGCCGGGGGTGGTCAAGGCGGCGCAGCTGAAGGGTCGCTCCAACTACGTGTGCCTGCGCCGCTGGTCGAATCTGGGCAGCTCCGACACGCTGACGGAAGACGAGGCCAGGGTGTTGGGCAAGACGGCGGTTTGGCTGGACGACACCGAACAGGGCGACCGCACGCACCTGAACCTGAATTTCCAGGACTGGCCGGCTTGGGGCCGCATCTGCGCCGACAATCAGGGCGCGTGCGCATCCTTCCGTGGCGGGTCGCCCTGCTTTTTGCGCCTGGCCCGCCAGCGCGCCGAAGCGGCCCACATCCTGGTGGTCAACCACGCTCTGCTGCTGGCCGACCTGGCCGTGGGCGGCACGGTGTTGCAGAACTACCAGCGCCTCATCATTGATGAAGCCCACCATCTGGAAGAAGAAGCCAGCCGGCAGCTGGGTTTTGAGATTGCCGCCGGAACGTTCACCCAGGAACTGGAAGGCATCTACCGCACCATCGGCCACCTGAACGCTGCCCTCGGGCGCCTCGGCGACGCCGGCGAAGCGCCCCGGGCCCGGGAACTGGCCGGCAACGCATCCGCCGCCTGCAATCAGGCGGGCCAGGCTTGGCAGCGCCTGTGGGAGGCAATCGACGCTCTGTACAAAAGCGCCACCCGCTCCGGCGGCGGCGGCCGTGGCGATAACGACCGGCAGCCCCTGACGCTGGACAACGACGCCCGCCAAACCCGCGAATGGACCACCGTCGCTGCCGAATGGGAGTCGCTGGACGTGTTCCGGCGCGGCTGCGTGAACGCATTGTCCGCCCTACAGCGCGCGGTGACCGACGGATGGTTTCAGCTGCCGGACGACTCCCCGGCTGCCGAACTGGGCAGCGCCGTGGACGCTCTCGGCGAGCTGGGCGACAACCTGGCGTCGATTTTCGGTCGCTATGACGACCAGCAAATCCAGTGGCTTGACGTGGTGCGCCGCAGCCTCACGCTGCACTCGACGCCGCTGGCAGTCGGGCCGATTCTGGCCGACCGCCTGTTTCAGGAGAAAGAGGCGGTGGTGCTGACCAGCGCCACGCTGGCGACGGATTCCAGTTTCGGCTTCCTCCGTCAACGGGTCGGCTTCCCCGAGGACAGCGACGAGCTGCTGGTGGACAGCCCCTTCAACTACCGTCGCAATACGCTGCTCATGGTGCCCGATGACCTGCCCGACCCGCGACGCGGCGCCGACCACGCCCGGGGAACCGCCCAGGTCATCCTGAACATGGCGCAGGCGCTGGACGGTCATTTGATGGCCCTGTTCACTTCTCACAGCGCCCTGCGCGAAGCCTCGTTCCAGGTGCGCGGGCCGCTGCGGGCGCAAGGCATCACCGTGCTGGCCCAGGGGATTGACGGCACGCCCCGCCAGCTCATCGACCGGCTGCATTCCGACCCGCGCTCGGTGCTGCTGGGCACCGCCAGTTTCTGGGAGGGCGTTGACCTGGAATCGGGCGTGCTGCGCGGCCTGCTGCTGTGCCGGTTGCCTTTCCCGGTGCCCAACGACCCCATAGTCAAGGCGCGGGGCAACCTGTGCAATAACCCTTTCAACGACTTCCAGGTGCCCCACGCCGTGCTGCGTTTCCGCCAGGGCTTCGGCCGGCTCATCCGCAGCAATGCCGACCGGGGGGCGGTGGTCATTCTGGACCGCCGGATCCAAACCGCCAACTACGGCGACCGCTTCTTTAACGCCTTGCCAAGCTGCGCTTTTGAGAAGTCAAGCGTAGCGACCGTGGGGCAGCAGGCCGCCCAATGGCTCCGGCTGAACCGTGCCGCTCGCCATTGACCAGCCCTTTGACCTTGCCGAAAGTCTGGAGAGCGGACAGGCCCACCGCTGGCGCAAGCTGGGCGACGGCCGGTATTCCGGTGTCCTGGGCGAACGGCTGTTGCACGTCCGGCAGAACGCGGACGGCGTGGAATATCAGGTTGCCAGCGCCGGCGGGCGGCAGACTGCCGCCGGCGCGGATGCTCTGCTGCGCGCATATTTCCGGCTGGATGATGACATCAGCGCTATCTACGCCGACATCTGTCGCGACCGCCGGGTGGCCGAGATGGTGGCCAGGTATCCGGGCCTGCGCATCCTGCGGCAGGAACCGTGGGAATGCACGGTAGCGTTCATCTGCTCGGCCACGTCCAACATCCCGCGCATCCATCAGAATATGGAGGCGATGGCGGATCGCCTGGGCCAGCCGCTAGAGCTGGCCGGCGAGGTACGGCACACGTTCCCGACGCCGGAACAACTGGCGTCGGCCGGCGAAGGGTTGTTACGGGAGTTGGGGCTGGGATTTCGCGCGCCCTATGTTGCCGCCGCCGCCCGGCGGGTCTGCGACGGCGCGCTGGACCTGGATGAGCTGATACGGCTGCCCTATCCCGAAGCCAGGTCGCGGCTGATGGAATGTCGCGGCATCGGAGCCAAGATAGCCGACTGCATCGCCGTCTTCGCACTGGAAAAACTGGAAGCGTTCCCGGTGGACGTGTGGGTACGGCGCGCATTGGCCGAATGGTATTTTCCGATGCAGAAAAAGCCGCCTGACCGGGCGATGGTGGAATGGGCGCAGGGGTACTTTGGGCAATATGCGGGCTACTCGCAGCAGTACCTGTTTCACGGACGGCGCCGGGAAGGCAACAACCGGAGGAATTGAGATGACACGGGAACTTGCGCTTACGCAGCCTTTTGACCTGGAATTGAGCCTGACGATGGGGCAGGCGTTCCGGTGGCGTCCGCTGGGCGACGGCCGGTTTTCGGGCGTGCTGGGTGAAAATCTAATTCATATCCGGCAGATTGAAGGAGGCGTGGAGTACCGGGTGGGCGGGCCGGATGGGGAGCGGGACGGCTCCGATTCGGACGACGGTTTGCTGCGTCGCTATTTCCGGGAGGATGATGACGTTACGGCTATCTACAACGATCTAAGCCGCGACCCAGTGGTGGCCAGGCTGGTAGCGCAGTATCCGGGGATGCGGGTTCTGCGGCAAGAACCGTGGGAGTGCCTGGTGGCATACACTTGCTCAAGACGTAACACCATCGCCCGCATCGCCCATAACATAGAGGCGATAGCAAGCCTGAGTCAGAGAACCGTAAAGCTGGGGGATGATGTGAGGTGCGTTTTCCCAACGGCAGCCCAAATTGTTCGCGCGGGAGAAGGGGCCTTGAAAGACTTGCGCTTGGGCCTCAACCGGCCTGGCAATGTATTCAAAGCCGCCAATCAAGTCTGTATTGGTGCGCTGAATTTGGATGCGCTGGCAGAGGTGAAAGTGCCTTGTAATGAGGCCATACGGACATTGGAGGATTGCCCTGGCATTGGCCCCAAAATAGCCAACTGCGTTGCTATGATGTCACTGGACAAGCTGGATGCTTTCCCAGTGGACATTTGGATATTGCGAGCGCTGGAACGTTGGCAATACCAGAACCGGGGCTGCCAGATGCCCAGGAATACAATGAGCCCTAACGACCACCGGAGGATAGCAAGCTGGGCGCAACTCTATTTTGGCAAATATGCCGGATGTGCCGGCCAGTACCTGTTTCACGGCATAAAGCCGAATAAATGAACCCGGCGGGCAATGGGCGAACAATATGACACGCGAAATCCTTACCGGTCATCCCTTCAACCTGTCTCTCACCCTCACGATGGGCCAGGCGTTCCGCTGGCGTCCTTTTGGCGACGGCTGGTACTCCGGCGTGCTGGGGCCGCATCTGGTTCACGTCCGGCAGGTTGGCGGTGGTGTTGAGTACGAGGCGGCCAGCGCGCCTGGACGCGAGGACGACCCGGCGGAGCGACTGCATCGCTATTTTCGGCTGGATGATGACATTGACGCCATTTATGCCAGCGTTGGCCGCGACTCGAAAGTGGCTGCCATAATGCGGGAGTATCCGGGCCTGCGCATCCTGCGGCAAGAGCCGTGGGAGTGCATGGTGTCCCAGCTTTGCGCCGGGCGAACCAGCATCGGCCATGCTATTGGAATGGTGGCAAACATAGCGAATAACTTCGGTCTGCCGCTGGAACTGGCCGGCAACGTTCGCTACACCTTTCCCACGGCGGAGCAACTGGCGGCAGACTCCGGGCGGGCGCTGGTCAGACTGGATGAGCTGCGGCTGGGCCGGGAACTGGCGGACAACATAATTGCCGCCGCCCAGCGGGTTTGCGACGGCGAATTGGATTGGGACGCGCTGCGCCGTCAGCCCTATGTCGATGTCAAGCAACGGCTAACGCAATATCCCGGCGTCGGCGAGAAAACTGCCGACTATATCGCGCTCTTTGCGCTGGACAAGCTGGAGGCGTTCCCGTTGGACAAATGGGTATGGCGCGCGCTAACCGAATCCTACCCGGAGTGGGGCATCGCGGAGACCGGGCAACCGACCGACCAGGAACGGCGCGAACTGGCAAAACGGGCGCGGAGCGTGTTCGGCGAGTACGCCGGCTATGCCAACCAGTACCTGTTTCACCGGCGTCGGGAGGATGACGAGGAATTTCTTTTCGGAAAGCGGCGACACGACGTGCTCGGGACAGAGACAGCGGACGAAGCCCGCTATGAATACCTGGCCCGCAAGTATTTAGCATAATGCTTATTGACACCAATGTGCTTGTTGACCGGGCGCTCGATAGACGTCCCAGCTCGATACCGGCCACGGAACTTATTGAGCGACTGGTGCAAGAACCGGGACGCGCGTTCGTTGCCTGGCACACCGTAGCGACTTTCCACTATCTGGCAGCCCGGGCGGCGGGTAACGCCAGGGCGCGTGAACTTGTCGTTGCGATGATTAACTTCGCCACGGTCGTACCTACAGGCACAGATTCACTCCGTTATGCTCGGTCGCTGGCGATGGCGGATTTTGAGGATGCGATGCAGGTTGCGGCGGCGCCGGCCAGCGGCGCCGGGCATATCATCACGCAAAACGTCAGAGACTTCACGCAATCGCCAATTCCTGCCCTAACGCCGGAACAGGCCCTGCGGGAATTGTTTTAGGGAGACGCCTGGCGGACGCCGCCGCCGATGATGCGGAAGTGCCGTATGCTTTCGGCGTCGGCGAACTCCCGCAGCGCCCGGCGATAGGCCGGCTTGCTGTGCCGTTTGCGGGCGTCCAGCAGGATGCCTACCACCGTGCCGCTGTGGGCTACGTTGACGCCGGCGGCGCCGATTTCCTCGGCCAGGGAACTCGCCCGCGCCACCCACGGGCCGGCGTCGGGGGGATGGCCGGCGCGGGCGCTGATGGTTGCGCCCCGGCCGACCAGCCCGGCGTCGGCGCGGCGGATGCCCTCTCGCACCAGTTCCAGGGCGGCGTCGGTGCTGGCGGCTATCTTTTGCCACTGCGCCGTGCGGTCAGTCCGGTTAAAATCCAGCGTGTCCACCTGGCCGCCCCGGTCGATGACGATTACCTCCAGCGGCGGCGGCGGCCCCAGCGACTCGGCGATGCGTCCCCGGCGGTGGTCGAACAGGGCGACGCCGGGGAACATCACGCCGTCCGTCGGTTCCACGGACAGGGCGATGCCGGCAATCGTCGCCGGCGGGAGCGATACTCCGGCGGCGGTTCCGGTGGCCCAGACCGCGGCGGTGATGTCGGCGCTGCTGCTGCCCATCCCCTTGCCGGGGGGTATCGGATTGGCTGCCGACACCTGGGCGGTCAGGTGGGCAAGGCCGCTGCCGGCCGCCAGCCGGGCCAGCGTGGCCGCGACGGCGCGCCGGGTTTTGGGGAGGTGGTCGATACCGCTTACCGGCGTCGCCGGGTCAGCGCCAGCGGCGGCGCGCAGGGTGACGGTGACCCGGGAAAACTGGTTGATGGGGCAGGTGACCAGGAAATCAATGCCGCCGGTCATCCCCTGCACCAGTTCGCCGCAGGTTCCGGGGGCCAGGGCAGTTGCGGTTCCGATGACATCGCCAAGCATTGGGTCAGATTAGCACGGTTTCAGGCGCACGGGTATGCCGGCCACGACCAGCGTCACCGCATCCGACGCCGCCGCCATGGCCTGATTCACCGTTCCCAGCAAATCCTGGAACTGCCGGCCCAGCGGCGACGCCGCCACCGGCGATTGCCCCACCTCGCCGCTGACGATGACGGCGTCGGAATCCAGTTCACGCACGAAAGCGGCAAAACGGCGCACGGCGCCGACCGTCCGCGCTTCCAGCTCCGCAGCCGGCGTCCCTTCGTGTTCAAGCAGCAGGTTCGATACCCACCCGTCCAGCGAGTCCAGCAGCAGAACCGCTCCATTCTCCGGGGCGTTTTCCATTTCCCGCAAAGCCCGCACCGGGTTCAGCGGGGTTGCCACCGTCCGCCACTGGTCCGGACGCCGCTCCCGGTGTCGTCGGATGCGCTCGGCCATCTCAGGGTCGGTAGCCACGCCGGTTGCCAGGTAAATCACGGGCCGGCCCTGGGCCAGTTCCGCCGCCAGCGTTTCGGCGTAGGCGCTTTTGCCCGACCGGATGCCGCCCAGCGCCAGGTGGATGGCGCTCATAACGCCGGCGAGAAGTCAATCATATCGTACACCAACTCCATACGCAGGCTGCTCCGCACCCAGTCGGCCAGGCGGTCATACTCCCGGTCCCGGGATACGTTAACGCCGGCGGGCAGCGTAACTCCCTTGCGCCGGGCCAACTCCTGCAACAGCGCCCGGCGGACGCCGGCGTTGTGAAACAGGCCGTGAATGTACGTACCCATGGCGCGCCCGGTGGTCTCCAGCGCGCCGTCCCACCCGGTCTCCGGGGTAACCGGAGCATCAGCCCGGTCGAATACGGCAAAGGGCGGAATGACCCCCTCGCCGGCGGTGCGGCCCATGTGAATCTCGTAGCCAACCACCGGCTCGCCGGCCGCGCCGGACAGCAGCCCGCCGGGCCCGGCGGCCTCAGCGCGCACCGTGGCCTGCACCCGGTGCGTCTCTTTCGTGCCGGCAAAGGTCGTAACCAGGGGCAGCAGACCCAGGCCATCGGCGGCGCCGACGGCAGATTCGACGCCGTCCGGGTCCAGCAGTGTCTTGCCCAGCATCTGGTAGCCGCCGCAAATACCGATGACCGCCGCGCCGTGGTCAAAAGCGGCGATTACCGCCGGCGACAGCCCCTGTCGTTCCATCCACAACAGGTCGGGGATGGTGGTTTTGCTGCCGGGCACAATCACCAGGTCGGGGCGGCCCAGCCGGTCGCCGTGCTGCACGTAGCGCAGCGCGACACCCGGCTCGCGGGCCAGCGGGTCGAAGTCGTCAAAATTGGAGATGTGGGGCACCTGCACCACCGCCACATCCAGGACGGCGGGCGCGGCGGAACGGGGCGGCGTGAGGTCCAGCGCCACCGAATCCTCCTCCGGGATGTGGATGTCCCGGAAATGATGCACCACCCCCACCACCGGCTTGCCGGTGTAGTCCTCCAGCCAGGTCAGGCCGTCGGTCAGCAGGGAAACATCGCCGCGAAACTTGTTGATGAGCAGGCCCTTGACGGCGTTCCGCTCCGCATCATCCAGCAGCTGCAGCGTTCCCACCAGCGCGGCGAACACGCCACCCCGGTCAATATCGCCGCACAGCAGCACCGGAGCGCCGGCGTACAGGGCGACGCGCATATTGACGATTTCGGTGGCTTTCAGATTGATTTCGGCGGGGCTGCCGGCCCCCTCGATAACCACTACGTCAAACTGGCGGCGCAGCGCATCCAGCGACGCTGCCACCGATGCCCACAGCGTGGCCTTGAGGTCGAAGTAATCCCGGGCGCGGGCCGAGGTCAGGGGCCGGCCCATCAGCACCACCTGGGCGTGGCTGTCAGCCTCCGGTTTGAGCAGGACGGGGTTCATCTCCACGCGGGCCGCGACGCCGGCGGCCTCGGCCTGCACCGCCTGGGCGCGGCCAATTTCGCCGCCGTCGGGAGTAACGTAGGAATTGTTGGACATATTCTGCGCCTTGAACGGCGCCACCCGCAGCCCGTCCTGCCGCAGCATCCGGCACAGGGCCGACACCAGCACGCTCTTGCCCACGTGCGACGCCGTGCCCTGCACCATCAGGACGCGGCCCAGAGGGGGCGACGGGTTCGCCGGCGTATTATCGCTGCTGCTCATTGCGTATGCCTCCGCCGGATGCGGCTCCGGGGGATGTATGATACAGCAATTAGAGCGGATTATGGCGGCGGCGGTTGAGGAAATTCCGTGATGCCGGTTGCGCTGGTCAGTTTCAATTTTGACCGGGATGGCGTGATATTCGGCGGGAGATCTCACGCTTACCCACTTTGGGTTGGGGGGTTGAAAATGCCGGCCTCTCCGGGTAAGGAACAGGTTACTAACCACTGTTGCTGACCGGGGAGGCCGACGATGTCATGGTATCACTCTATCGCCACGTTCCTGAACTATGCGTTGCCTCAGTGGCGCGCCACGCGACGCACCAACTTGGCCCGGCTCACGGCCGCCGTGCTGGACCGACGCACCCGGGCCATCTCGGTTCCGGTACGGGCCGGCGCTGCCGGTTGCCCGCCTCACATCACCAGCGCAAAAAGCGGCGGTTCCGGTTTCTGTCCAACGCTCGCTTTGACACCATGGCGGCGCCGACGGGGCTGCCGGGTTCAATCTGCCAGGCGGCCCGGCTGCGGGGTCTGACGCCAATCATGATTGACGGGTCTGATTCAGGCCCGCGGCGCTGGCGGGCGGTTTGCCGTGGTTTGTTTCCGCCGTCGGGGTCGGCCCCGGCTCAGCTGGATGTCCACGCCGGCGGAACTGGACCCTGCTACTAGCGGATCGCGGCGTGCGAACCCTTGACCAATGGCGAGCCGGCTTGCTCCGATTCCGGCAACTGATACCCCGGCACACCGGCGATCCGGTGGCCTGCGTAATCCGACTTAAAGGCGATGCCATCATACAGACCGACACCTTTCGGGGCCGTCTGAGCAACTACCCGCGGCCCCGGGGTCGTATCCGGTTCCTGAACCGAGTGCGCTACCGTCAAGACGGAGCGGTGGCAGCCAACCCGGTTTGGTATTGGGCCCGGGGACACCGGGAGCGCTGGTATCCGGCTACTTCGCTGGCCGATCCGCGCCCGGCCGGGCGGATGTATCGGCGTCGGAGCAGTATTTCCAGGACGGCAAGCAGCGCTTTGGATTGGACCGGAGCGCGGTAACCACCACCGGCCGGCGGCAACGGCTGCTGGCGGCGGCGCTGCGGGCCTGCTGCCTGGCTAGGCCCGCCCCACCATCACAACTTTTCACCTCACCGCCCCGCCAAACCGGGTACGGGTGACGCCGGCTCAGTCGGAATTGAACGCCGGCGGGCGATTAGGTACAATCCGGCTTGACTTCGCTGGATGAAATGGGCGAACCGATTTATGCAAACCGATTCCGGTCAGCATCTCGTATCAAAATACATCCAGAATACTGACTCGGAGGCGTTATGACGTTTAGCATTTTCCGAATACTGGCGATTACGGCCGCGCTGGCCGCGGCCAGCGCTCTGTTGGCCTGCGGGGGCAGTGAAGCGCCGGCGCAATCCGCAGCGCCGACCGCCGCTGCGCCGGCGGGCGCAGCGGCGACACAATCCGTTGCGCCGACGGCTGCGGCCGTGGCCACCAGCCCTGCCGCCGCCGCCCCGCCGGCCGCCGCTCCGTCCCCGGCGGCAATGCCGGCCGCCGTCGCTCCCGCGGCGACGCCGGGCGACAGCTGCGCCCCGTCCGCGGACTTGACCTTTGACAACCGGCCACCGCAGGGCGGCACGCTGGTCAGGCTGTTCTCCGACCCCACGTCGCTGGACCCGCATCAGATTGGCGACGTAACCTCCAGCGTGGTGGTTGGCGAAATATTCGGCGGCCTGGTTACGCTGAGCCTGGACTACCAGCCCGTGCTGGACCTTGCCGAGAGCTGCGCAATCAGCGAGGATGGCACCGTGTACACCTTCGTGCTGCGGGAGAACGCCCGGTTTCACGATGGCAAACCCGTTACCGCCCAGGACGTGAAGTGGTCTATCGAACGGGCGGCTGACCCCAAAACGCTGTCGGTCAACGCCCAGAACTATCTTGGCGACATCATCGGCGTTAGCGACAAGTTGGAGGGAAACGCTGACGCAGTGCGCGGCGTCCGGGTCATTGACGACCGCACCATCGAATTCACCATTGACGCGCCCAAATCCTACTTCCTCGCCAAGCTTTCGTACCCCACCGCCTACGTGCTCGACCCGGCGCAGGTAACCCAGGACGATTCGTGGCTGGAACAGCCCAACGCCACCGGGCCCTTCCGCCTGGGAACCTACGACGTTGGCGAGCTGATAATCCTGGAACGCAACGAACTGTATCACCTCGGCCCGCCCAACATTGAGAGCGTCCAGATGATTCTCAGCGGCGGCTCGGCGATGATTATGTACGAGAACAACGAGATTCACCTCACCGGCGTGGGCATTGACGACCTGCCCCGGCTGCTTGACCCTAACGACCCGCTGAACCCTCAACTGCACCGTTCCCCGCAGGATTTCGACGTCTTTTATATTGGCCTCAACGCGGCCGAACCGCCCTTTGACGACCCCAAAGTGCGCCAGGCCCTCAACTACGCCGTGGACTTGCAGGGCATCGCCGACAACGTGCTGGACGGCCGGGTGTCGCCGGCCCGGGGCGTGATACCGCCGGGCTTTCCGTCCTACACCGAAAACCTGCGCAGTTATGAATACAACCCGGAGCGGGCAATGGAGCTGATGCAGCAGTCAAAGTATGCCGACGCCCTGGCCAGCGGCGACTTCCCCCGCATCACGTTGACCATCTCCGGCAGTTTCGGCGCCGCCATACCCATCTATCTGGAAGTGATGCTGGAGCAGTGGCGTCAGGAGTTGGGCATCGAAATCGACATCCAGCAAACCGAGTGGGCGACTTTCCTGGACGATGTGAACGAGCGCAAATATCAGATGTTCTCCCTGGGCTGGATTGCCGACTACCCCGACCCGGAGAACTTCCTTGACCTCCTGTTCCGCTCCGACAGCCTCAACAACCACACCAACTACGACAACCCCGAGGTTGACCGGCTGTTGGAAGCAGCCCGAACCGAGCGGGACCGGGAGCGCCGTTTCGAGATTTACAACCAGGTGGAGCAGCTAATCCTGGACGACGCCCCCTGGGTGTGGACCTGGTTCAGCGGCGAGGGCTACGCGCTCATCAAGCCGGAAGTGTCCGACTACTTCCTGCTGCAAATGAGCATCCCCAAGTACCGCTACATCTACTTCAACCAGTAGAGCCTGGGCCGGCGCCGGAGCGAATAATCATTCGCCCCGGCGCCGGCGTCCTTACGAAACGGATAGTTGCCGATGGGAACCTACGCGATACGGCGGCTGCTTTGGCTGCCATTCCTGCTGATTATCGTAACGTTCATCACCTTCGCCCTGCTCCGGTTCGGGCCGGGCGACCCGGTTCAGGTCTGGCTGGGCCAGCACCAGAACGACGAAGTGCGCGCCCGCATCCGGCAGGAGTTAGGGCTGGACGACCCGATTCCGGTGCAATACATCCGTTACGTGGAGGGGGTAGTTACCCGCCTCGATTTCGGCGACAGTTTTCGCTACCGGGGCACGCCGGTCGCCGAGCTGATGGCCAAGCGCATTCCGGTGTCGCTGCAGCTCAACCTGGCGGCCATCATCATCACGTTGGGCATCGGGATTCCGGTGGGGCTGTTCGCGGCGCTGCGCCAGGGTACCGGCTGGGACAACGTAGTGGTGGCGGTAGCGCTGGCGTTTCAGTCGCTGCCCGTTTTTATCACGGCGCCGATACTCCTGCTGGTGTTTGCGCTGCATCTGGGAATCCTGCCCACCAGCGGCTGGGACGGGTTCTTTTCCCCTAAAATCGTGCTGCCGGCGATTGTCATGGGCGTGCCCGGCATCGCCATCGTGGTGCGCCTGGTGCGGGCCAGCGTGCTGGACGTGCTGGGGCAGGACTACATCCGCACGGCGCGGGCCAAAGGGCTGGCCGAAAACGTAGTCCGGGTGCGTCATATCCTGCGTAACGCCATGATTCCGGTGGCCACCAGTTTCGGGTTCACCATAGCGGGACTGGCCGGAGGCACCTTTATCGTGGAAATCTACTTTGGCATCCCCGGCGTGGGCCTGTTCGCTATTGAATCTCTTTTCCAGCGGGATTACCCGGTGCTCATGGCCTTCGCCATTATCTCCACGACGCTGTTTATGTTAGCCAACCTGATTGTTGACCTGATGTATCCGCTGCTGGACCCGCGCATCCGGTTGGGGGCTGGCCATGCTGCCTGACCGCTCCGGTCTGCCGGCCCGCGAGCACGGCCACACTCAACGCCGGGATGCTGCCGCTGACCCGCGGGACTGGTCGGAAAACGAACTGGCGTCGGAACCGGCGCTGGCGCTGGACGCCCGGCCCATCCGCGGCCACAGCTATTGGAGCCTGTCGGTGCGCCGGCTGGCGCGCAAAAAGCTGGCGATGCTCTGCCTGTCGCTGATTATCCTGATGTACTGCGGCGCGCTGCTTTCGCCCCTGATTACGCCTTACGAATACACGGCGCAAGACCTGTCGCAAAGCCGGGCCGGGCCGTCGCTGGCCCACCCCTTCGGCGCCGACCGGCTGGGCCGCGATATGCTGACCCGCGTCATCTACGGCCTGCGCACCACCGTCATCATCACCATCGCCTCGCTGCTGGGCGGCACGCTGATATTGGGCATCGCGCTGGGTTTGTTGAGCGGCTATCTGGGCCGCTGGGTTGATTCGGTCATTATGCGCACCGGCGAAATTACGTCGTCCTTTCCCGACATCATTCTAATCCTGATTTTCGTCGCCGCCCTTAAACCGCGTCTGGTTGGCGCAGTGCAGCAATTTGAGGACGCCACCGGCATCGACTGGATAATCCGTCTGGGCGTTTTGGATTACGCCATTATCTCAGTCGCCTTGTCCATTTTCGGGTGGTTCGGAATGGCCCGGCTGGTGCGCGGCCAGGTATTGCAAGCGCGCGAGAGCCAGTACACCGAGGCGGCTTTAGTGTCGGGAGCGTCCACTGCCCGCATCCTGCGCGTCCACGTGCTGCCGAACATCCTCAGCCCTCTCATCGTGTCCATATCAGCCGGGCTGGCCGGCGTGGCGGGTTCCGAACTGGTGCTGAGCTGGATTGGCATTGGCGTGCAACCGCCGGTGCCGAGTTTGGGCCGCATGATGTTCGAGAACGGCAACATCAACGTGCTGCGCAACGAGCCGCACCTCATCCTGTTCCCCATTGGCGCCGTAACCCTGCTGTTCTTCTGCTTCAACATCCTGGGCGATGCGGTGAACGACGCGTTTAACCCGCGGGCGCGGTAAGCATAGCCGCGGCCCGACTCTTACGGGTAGGGGATGATAAATACGGCCACATCCTGCGCGTCGGCCAGGCTGCGCTGTGGCTCGTTCAGGTTCGCCGTGACCAGAGCCGGCAGGACGACGCCGGCAGTGGCGCGACTCAAAATGTCGGCGCGGTTCCGGGCACGGGTGATGTCCGGGTTGTCGGCAGTGAGCGAGACCTCAATTACTACATGGCGGTTGTCCTGGTCGCTGATGATGATGTCAACCTCGTGAAGTTCTTCGGACTGCTCCCGTGAAATGGAACCGGCCCGGAGGGCGCGACTGATTGCGCTGTTCAGTTCGGGGGCCTTATGTCCGTCCTGGGTCAGGGTGATTTGGGGATTATTGAGGTTGAAGCGGTATTCGGCCCGGTTGAGCGCTCTGGTGCGTATCCGGCGTTCGTAGTCACTGCCCTCAAAATTGCTGAAACGGCCTTCCAAACTGTTCAAACGCCCCTCTTGATTGCCGAGACGCTCCTCCTGCTTGCTGAAGCGTTCCTCCTGCTTGCTGAAGCGCTCCTCCAAATTGCCGAAGCGTTCCTCCAAATTGCCGAAACGCTCCTCCAAATTGCCGAAACGACCTTCCAGCCGCTCGACCCTGTCCATAAGTTGGTCCACTTTGGCGGGCAGCATCAGAAACTCGTCGGTCAGCAAAGCCCGCAGCAGGATGGGCTTTAAATCCGGGTTCTGTTCCAGCTCCGCTACCATGCGGGCAGCCAGGCTTTCCGGGTCCAGGGGGATGGCGGTAGTCATTCCGTAGTCGCTCCTTGATATGCTGCCGCTATTTTACCAAGAATAGCGCTTGCGCTGATACGGAGCATCAAAGCGGAACGCTGCCGGCCGGCAAATTGCCAATACCGGGCGCGTGTGCTACCGTTTATGCTGTGCAATCCGCCGGACGAAAACGCCGGCGCAACGGGCAGGCAGCAAGCAGTGAGCGCCGCATCCGAAAAACCCACCACAACCACACCGCCCGCAACCGTCGCCTGGCGTCCCTGGGGCGCAGATGCCTTTGCCGCCGCTCAGGCATCGGACCGCCCCATCATACTGTCCATCAACGCCGTCTGGTGCTACTGGTGCCACGTTATGGACGAGGGTACTTACGGCGATGGCGAAGTTGCCCGGTTCGTCAACGAGCGCTTCACGCCCATCCGCGTTGACACCGACCACCGCCCCGACATCAACGCCCGCTACAACGTCGGCGGGTGGCCTACTACGTCATTCTTGACTCCCCACGGCGGTTATATCGCTGGCGCAACCTACTTGCCTCCCGACCAGTTTCTGGCGATGCTGGATGAGGTGTGCCGGGCTTACGACGAACGCAAGCCGGAGCTGTACGAGCAGGCCAACGACATTCTCCGGCAACGGCGGGAACACGCCGCGCGGGTCGCCGCCGGCCGGGAGTTGGACGCCTCAATAGTTGACGGCATTGCGCGGCGGGTCGCCGGCGCCTATGACCCTGTACACGGCGGATTTGGGGTCGCGCCGAAGTTTCCGTCGGCGCCTATGCTCCGCTTGTTGCTGCAGCGCTATCGCACCACCGGCGAAGTTTTTTTCCGGGCGATGCTGGAAAAATCCCTGGACTCGGTGACGCGCGGGGCATTGCAGGACGATGTTGACGGCGGGTTTTTCCGTTTCGCCGCCAGCCCCGACTGGACGCAGCCGCAGCACGAAAAGATGGCCGAGGATAATATCGCGCTGGCCGGCGTTTTGATGGATGCCGGCATCATCTTGCAGCGGCCCGACTACGCGCAATTCGCCAGCAAAACCGTTGATTACCTGCTGGGGACGCTATACGACAAACCGGCTGAGGGCATCCGCGGCAGCCAGGGGGCGCATTCCGACTACTTTGCCCAACCCGGCCCGGCGCGAGCGTTGCTCTCCCCGCCGGCGGTTGACCCCTGCTGCTACACGTCGTTGACGGCTCAATCGGCATCGCTGCTGTTCTCGGCGGCCTGGAAATTGGGGCGGCCCGAACTCACCGCGGTTGCTATCGGGTTGCTGGACCACCTGGCTGACGTCGCCGCGTCGGGCCGGCTGCCTCACGTTTTCACCGCCTCCGGCCCGGCGCCGCCGGGAGACGGCGACTTGCTGGTGGATTGGGCCAGCTTCCTCCTGGCGGCGCTGGACGGCTGCGACGCCGTTGCCTCCGCAAGCGCTCGCTACTTGAACGCTGCCCGGCAAGCCGCCGCCGTCTTGCTGGAGCGGTTTCTGGACGGCACGCGCGGCGGGTTCTACGATGTTGAGGACACAGCGGAACGTCCGGGCTATCTGCGCGTGCGGGAGAAGCCGCTGGCCGAAAACGCCGCCGCCGCGATTGGCCTGATGCGCCTGCGCCACGCCACGTTTGAGGAACGTTATCAGCAGACGGCGCACCACGTGTTGAGCGCTTACGTGGCGGCAAATCGCGACTATGGCGAGCTGGCCGCCGGCTACGCCATTGCCGTTGACCAGTACTTGAGTCCGGTCGTCGAGGTAACGGTTGAAGGTCGCCCTGACGCCCCCGACGCCAGCGCAATGCTGGCCGCCGCAATGACGCTGGACGCCCCCAACCTGCTAATCAAGTTCGTTGCATCCGCCCACGGTAATCTGCCGGCCCGGGCGCACGTGTGCCTGGATACGGTGTGCTATCCTCCGGTGACCGACCCGGCGGCATTGGCCGCGGCGGTGGCCGGCGGTGGCGGCGGCCCGTTGAACAGCCCTTTCCAAAATGTTCTGGACTTGCTGGGGTAACCGTTCCCCGCGCCAGGTCCGGTATCCAAAGGAGTTGATGCCCTGAAGACCCAAGACTGCGGCGATTTGCGTGCCGCTCACGATGGCACTGCCACCACCTTGTCCGGCTGGGTGAGCCGACGGCGCGACCACGGGGGCATAATTTTTATCGACCTGCGGGACCGTTCCGGGTTCGCGCAGGTAGTGTTCAACCCGGAGCGCCTGCCGGCCGGCGATTACGGCATCGCCGAGCGGCTGCGCTCCGAATGGTGCGTTCAGGTGAGCGGGACGGTGCAGCTGCGGCCGGCCGGCTCCGAAAACCCGGCCCTGCCCACGGGAACGGTGGAGGTGATGGCGGAGGGCGTAACCGTGCTCAACCAGTCCCTGACGCCGCCCTTCTATATCACCGACGACGTTGACGCCGACGAAAGCCTGCGGCTGCGCTACCGCTACCTGGACTTGCGCCGGCCGGCGATGCAGGAGAACTTGCGGTTACGCCATCGGGTGGTGAAATACATTCGCGATTACCTGGATAAGCACGATTTTCTGGAAATTGAGACGCCCATTCTCATCAAGAGCACGCCGGAGGGAGCGCGCGACTATCTGGTGCCCAGCCGGATGCAGCCCGGCAGTTTCTACGCCCTGCCCCAGTCGCCCCAGCAGCTCAAACAGCTGTTGATGGTGAGCGGCGTGGAACGGTACTTCCAGATTGCCCGCTGCTTCCGCGATGAGGACTTGCGCGCCGACCGGCAGCCGGAGTTCACCCAGCTTGACCTGGAAATGAGCTTTGTGGATGAAGCGGACGTGCTCGGCCTCATCGAAGGCTTGTACGCCGGACTGGTGCAGGAGTTGACGCCGGAGTTCAAAATCAAGACGCCCTTCCCCCGCCTGGCCTATGCCGACGCCATGGCGCGTTACGGCAGCGACAAGCCCGACTTGCGCTACGGCCTGGAAATGGCCGACGTTAGCGACTTGGCCGCCGAAACCGAGTTCCGCATCTTTCACGGTATCCTGGAACGGGGCGGCATCATCAAGGCGATGGCCGTACCGGGCCGCGGCGGACTTACCGGCTCGGATCTGCGCCGGCTGGAAGACGTTGCCAGAGAGTTCGGCGCCGGCGGCCTGAGCCACGTCCGGCTGACGGGCAGCGGCCCGTTAGACACGTTGACCGACGGCGACGCCCTGCTGTCCACCGGATTGCGGATGCCCGTAGAGTGGGTGCGCCGCTTGGCGGAACGCGCCCATGCCGGTCGCGGCGACCTGATTATCCTGATGGCCGGGCCGCCGCGTTTGGCGAACCAGTGGCTGGCGGCAATGCGGACGCATCTGGCCGAGCAAATGAACCTTGCCGACCCGCAGACGCTGGCGTTTGCTTTCGTTACCGACTTTCCGCTCTTTGACTGGAACGATGACGCCAAACGGTGGGATTCCACCCACCACCCCTTCACTGCGCCGGCGCCGGGCTGCGAAGGAATGCTGGACGGCGCAGACCTGTCCGCCATTCCATCACGGGCCTACGACCTGGTATGCAACGGGGCGGAGCTGGCCAGCGGCAGTATTCGCATTCATCAACGCGCCATGCAGGAAAAGATTTTCGAGATTCTCGGCTACTCCCCGGAGCAGGTGCAGGAGCGGTTCGGCCACATTCTGGAAGCCTTTGACTACGGCGCCCCGCCCCACGGCGGCATTGCGCCGGGCATCGACCGGCTGGTGGCGATGCTGGCCGGGGCCGATTCGCTGCGGGAGGTCATCGCCTTCCCCAAGACGCAGAGCGGCTCCGATTTGCTGTTCGGCGCGCCGGCCCCGGTGGACGACGGCCAGCTGCGGGATTTGTCAATCCGGGTAGTCAATTAGACCGGTCAATCACCGTTGACGCTTCCTTCTTACCGATTGCCCGGCAACCCCGGATGCCGGATCTGTTATGATGCCCTGACGCCCACCTCGTGAACGCCCCAGCGTGAGGCCCGCGATGACTACCGAAGCCATTTCTCTAGCCTGCCCCACAGCGTCACGCCCCCACCTTACCCAACTGCCCGACCCGCCGCAGCGTCCCGTGGCTACGCAGTCTCCCTACACTTCCCGCGCCCACCTCGTCCTGGAGTCCTGGTTTATCCGACGGCCCGATGTGCTGGTGATGCAAGAGGGGTACTTGTGCCAGGAGGCTGGCAGTGCCCGCGGCGCGCCGGTGCCCGACTGCATCGTTGCCTTTGATTTGCCCGTGCCCCCGGCGGAAATCATCGCCTCCAATGGCTACACTATCAGCGAAATCGGCAAGCCGCCCGACTTCGTGCTGGAAGCAGCCTCCAAAAGCACCGGAGAACGGGATTACACCACCAAGCGCGTCCTCTATGCCGGCTATGGGGTAGGCGAATACTGGCGATTCGACCATACGGGCGGCGATTTTCACGACGCGGCCCTGGCCGGCGACCGGCTGGTGAACGGAAAGTATGAGCCAATCCCGGTGCATCCGCTGGCCGGCGGCGGGTTCCGGGGTTACAGCGCCGTCCTCGGCCTGGAACTGCGCTGGCAGGAGCGAATGCTGCGTTTCTGGGACCCGGTGACCGGGGAGTACCTGCCCGACCTGATCGAGTCCAGGGCGCAAACCGCCGCCGCCATTGGTCAGCGCGACGCCGAAGCCGCCGCCCGCCGCGACGCCGAAGCCCAGCGCAACGCCGAAGCCGCCGCCCGCCACGACGCCGAAGCCCAGCGCGACGCCGAAGCCGCCGCCCGCCACGACGCCGAAGCCCAGCGCGACGCCGAAGCCGCCGCCCGCCGTGACGCCGAAGCCCAGCGCGACGCCGAATCCGCCGCCCGCCGCGAGGCCGAGGAACGCATACGGGAACTGGAAGCCAGGCTGGCCCGCCGCCCGCCCGCTAACTAGCCGCCGCCAACAGTCAGCCGGGCAATCGCCAGCAACCGGAGGACGAACTTTTGCGCCGTGGCAGTCCGGCAGACCGGGCTGACTGACATTCCCAACCGCCATTAGCCAAACGCTTGGACTCCGCCTTGCGCCATAATAAGAAAACCGGATTGGCACATCGCCTGCCGGAGGAGCGACACTTATGACCCAGTTTAACTACGACGGCCTCTTTGCCGACAACGCCCCCGTCACCACCCGCGCCGCCAACCGCCATGCCCGGTACGACTTTGCCGTGGCCTACCCCGACCCCGACACCCTGCCGCTGGACGGGCTGGCGGATGCGCTGCGGGTGGCCCTGGAACGGGAAGGACGCGATTTAGCCTATTATCCCGTAGCGGCCGGCTATCCCCCGCTGCGGGAACTGGTGGCCGACAAGCTGCGCCGCGACCGGCAAATGGACGTATCGGCTGATGATATTGTCCTCACCTCCGGCTCCGGGGAAGCCATCAATATGCTGATTCAGGCGCTCACCAACCCCGGCGACGTGCTTTTGACCGAGGAATACGTTTATCTCGGCACTATGCGGCAAATGCGCCTGTGGGGCGCGGAAGTAGTGGGCGTCAAGTGCGACGGCGACGGCATCATCCCCGAAGCGCTGGACGAGACCATACAGGCGCAGACCGCCGCCGGGAAACGGGTGAAGTTCCTTTACACCATTCCCACCTTCCAGAACCCTTTGGGCTGGACGATGACGCTGGAGCGACGCCAGCGGACGCTGGAAGTTTGCGGCCGCCACGGCGTGCCCGTGCTGGAGGATGACTGCTACGTTGACCTGCGCTTTGAGGGCGAGGACGTAACTTCCATCCACAGCCAGGACGACAGCGGGCAGGTGCTGTACGTCGGTTCAATGTCCAAGATAATCGCCCCCGGCGTCCGCATGGGCTATCTGGTGGCCCCGGAGGCGGTGCGCCAGCGGGCCGTCAGTTTCAAGTCCGGCGGCGTCAACCAGTTCGCCGCCCTGGCCATTGCGGAATATCTCCGCAACAATATGTACGAGCATATTGACGACGAAAACCGGGCGCTGCGGGTCAAGCGGGACGCGATGCTGGCGGCGCTGGGCGAGCATTTCGGCAGCCGCGCCCAGTGGTCGCGCCCGGAGGGCGGCCTCTACGTCTGGCTGACAATGCCCGAAGGCACTGACCTGGCCGGCTTTCAGGAGCAGTCCTTCCGCGAGGGCGTCGGCTACTACAACGGCACGATGTTCTCGCCGGAAGGCAACGGCGCGAACCTGGCGCGCCTGTGCTTTGGCCATCCCACTGCGGAAACGGTAGCGGAGGGCATTGCCGAACTGGCAGCCATCTTTGAGCGCAACGGGATTTTCTCGGGCTAAGCGGGAGTTAGTTAGACCGGAAAACGCGCCGGGGCGAATAGCTATTCGTCCCGGCGCTATGTCATTGCGTCGTCAGTGTGAGCTTTCTAGTCGTTGTCGGCAGTGGCCACTGCCTCCGCCGCCGGCTGGTGGCCGTTGGTGCGGATGGCGAACCGCGCCACCAGGTCGCCGATGCTCTGGCGGAAACCGGAGTATTCCAGCTCGCCGTAGGGAAGCATGGCGGCGCCGGACCAACCCTGCGCGCGCATGGCGACGCCCTTCTCCTGGGCCAGCTGGCGGGTGTAATCCCAGGCCGGGTTGTCGAAAAAGTCGGTGGAAGATTCGGAGAACTTGCCCTCGCCGCTAATGCTGAACCCGACGCAGGATACCAGCGGCAGGCAGTACATACCCGTCACTGCGGTGTTGATAGGCACCGGCATCAGCGGCATAACGTGGGAGCCGCGCGCGTCGCCGCCGATGTAGTGGGCTTTGGTGTACGGCGAAATCAACTCCTCGGGAGCCGGGAAAATACCCTGGTTGCGCACCACCGCCACCGGGTCGTCCTTGCCGGTGTAGCTCCCGGCGATGTTGTGCAGCCGGGTGGCGGACACGGCGGCGGCGGTCTGGCCGCTGTAGCGCGAAACGATGCTCTCAATCGCGAACCGCTCGTTATCCCGCAGCAGCACCGTAATCCGGTAGTAATCCTCAGGCGCGTTCAGCGAGATGATGCTGTCGCCGTCGGTGTTGTCCATGTCAATGATGTTGAAGGTAAAACCGTCGCCCAGGCGCGGCAGCATCAGGCCGGCGCAATACATGGGGTCGGCAAATCCGAGGAACATGGGCAGGTTGTAGGCCCCGGGGCCGCACTTGTCGGCGGCCAGGACAAAGAAGGACTCGGCCGGCCGCAGCGGGTTGGTTTTCACCGGGTCGTGGTCAAAGGTCACTTCGGCCACGGCGGGGCCGGCCCCCCGGATGTTGCCGGAGGGAGCGTCAACAAGCAGGTCCTGACCGGCGCCATAAAGCCCGTACTGGCGCGCGATGTCGGTAGCTTCCAAAAAGGAGTTCCAGGCGAACTGGTGCACTGCATCGTCGTTGTCACCGCGAGTGTGGGTGGTGGTGATGCAAATGTCGTCGCCGGTATGACCCACGTAAGCGTCAATCAGCAGGCCGTCCCTGATTGCCCGTTCCGTAGCGGAGCGCACCGCGGCCATCATACGATCCGACGGCTTGGTGTGGCCGCCGATAGAACCAACATCGGCTTTGAGCACGGAAATCGTCAAATCCATCTGAATTCTCCCTTGGGCGCATCAGCGGCCAGCAACGCCGACTGGTGCGGCACAATGCTGCTGGTGTTCGTCAATTCTTCTGTACTTGCACGATAGCACCGTAGCGCTTACGCTGTCAATTTGCCCCGGATTGCTGCCCGGCAATCGCATCGGGATTGAACTGCGTCCGTCATTCCCGCGCCATCCCTGTAAAAACCCGTTACCCCACTGACAGCCCGGCCCTTGCGCCAACCCGCACTCAAGTTCTATCATACCTTTGTCAGGCAATCCCGGCGGGAACCCGCGCCGTCCCCGCCGGAACCGCCGCCAGGCCAGCGGCGTCGCCGAACCTACATCCGAATAGCGAGGCGAAACGGTTTCGGGTCGGCAACGGCCCCGTCGGTTATTTCGCAGAACGGCCTCCGGTGGCAGGACTCCGTGCACTCTAAACGGGGTTGGCCATCCTGGCCCGGCGTTAGTGCCTGCGCTCCGCGCCGGACGCTGCCGGTTCCATTAGCCGGCTAATCCGGGACACGGGAAAAAGGTGAACAAAATGCTCTGCACGTAAAAACAGTGTTGGCCGTGCTCCGACACCCGCCCGAAACCGTAACGCCTGACACCCCCATCGCCAAACCGCCACTGACCGGCAACCCCAGGAGGACTGTAACGGAACAACCGCAGCGTCCCCGAACCATCCCCAAGCTCCCGCTCCCCCCAGGGAGCGGGAATCCACTCCGCCACAACCGGGGCAAGTTTGCCCAAGCTGCGATAATCCGGTTATAATGGCCGCAACGCCAACGGATTCCCGGTGAAAATGAGCTTAATCCTGCAAATACTGTCGCTGCTTTTCGTAGTGCTTTGGACTGCGCGGTTGGCCCGCAACAAAGGACGCAACATTTTGATGTGGGCCGGCGTCGCCGCGGTGCCGGCGCTCGGCCTTATCCCCGACTTCCCGGACTGGCTAACGGTGTTCTGTATGTTCCCAATGCTGGCGCTGGTATTTATGCCGGCGCGGCGGCCCGTTGCCAATGACGCCGCGCCGGATTCTGCCGTGTCCTGCCCCCGCTGCCAGCACTCCCACGAACCCGGCCCCAGCTTTTGCACCAATTGCGGCTGGGAGCTGACCCGCCCCTACGCCACCGCAGACGCCGCCGCCGACCCGGTGGATGCCGCGGAAGCCACCGCAGCGGCGCCTGCTGAGACGCCCGCCGAAACCACGTTGCCGCCCCCGGCGGCCGACCCCGTGCTGACCTCCCAACAGACGGCTGAAACGCCCGCCGCGCTGCCGGCCCAACCCGCCCCCGGCGAGCCGGAACTCGCGCCGGCTTTCACCGCAACGCCCTTGCAGATTACCCGCCCGCTCACCGCCGCCGGTATGACGGAGCTGGGGTTGTCGCTCTTCAGCCAGGGCCGGGTGCGCGAGGCCGTGGACCAGTTCACAAAGGCCATTGCTCTGGACCCGAAGCACCGGGACGCCTGGGCCAACCGGGCCCGGGCGTACAGCGAGTTGGGGCTGAGCGAAAAAGCGGCGGCCGACCGGCAGCAGCTGGAAGGAATCTAACCGCCCGGCAGTTCACACCGCCATGATGTGGTAGCCGGCATCCACCGGCAGAACCGCGCCGGTCACCCCGCTGGACAGGTCACTGCACAGGAACAGCGCGGTTTTGGCCACTTCATCCGCGGTGATATTCCGTCCCAGGGGCGCTTTCTCCGCATGAGTGCGCCTCATATCGAGAAAACCGCTGATGCCGCGCGCCGCCAGCGTATCCACCGGCCCGGCCGAGATGGCGTTGACGCGGATGTTGTCGCCGCCGTACTCGTGGGCCAGCTGGCGCACCTCCTGCTCCAGCGCCGCCTTGGCGGTGCCCATAACGTTGTATCCGGGATAAACGCGGCTGGAGGCGTGAAAAGTCATTGCGACGACGCTGCCGCCGGAGGTCATCAGCGGGGCCGCGTGCCGCACCATGGGCAGCAGCGTAAAGGCGCTAATCTCCAGAGCCAGGCGAAAACCGTCGCGCCCGGTGTCGGCCAGCCGGCCCGCCAAATCCTCGCGGTTGGCGAAGGCGATGCTGTGTACCAGGATTGACAGCGACCCCATTTCCGCCTGCAAACCCGCAAACACCGCCTGGATTTGTTCATCATCGGCGGCGTCGCAGGGCAGGATAATCGCATTGTCCAGGGTATCGGCGAGGCGGGCCACCCGGCTTTTGAGCCGGTCGTTCTGGTAAGTCAGCGCAATGCGCGCCCCGGCGTCGCCCAGCATCCGCGCAATGGCCCAGGCTATGCTGCGGTCGTTAGCCACGCCAAAGATGACCGCATTCCGCCCCGTCAGGTCAATCGGATACAATGCCCTGCTCCTCCATAACTGTCATTCCGCCGAACGTCGGAATCCCAAAATCTGGTCAGCCCTATCCCGCATATCCCGTGCATCGATGCAAAGAATTCAATCAGTCGCGGAAATCGGGCGCAACCTGTTCCAGGAAGGTCTGCATCTGCTCTTCTTGCCGATAGCTGGCAAAGCGCACCACAATCTGGTCGGCCCCGGCCTCGGCGTAAGCGTGGATGCGTTCCCGCACCCGCTCGGCGTCTCCAAACGGCCCCCAGCGGTCGCCCCAGATGTTGGCTCCATAGTAGCCGAGCAGCCAATCCTCAGCCTCGGCCTCGCCTCTGGCCACGTTTTCGTCAAGGTTCACGGTAAGGTACATCACGGACGACATCTCATCGGGATTGCGTCCATACTCCGCGCAGTAGTCCAGGACGGTTGCCGTGAGCTCGGTGAACTCGTCTGGCGTGGCCGATATGGAAATTGCGCCATCCGCCAGACGCGCCGCCCGTCGGGCTTGCCGCTCCCGCTGCGCCCCCTGCCCGTCGCCTCGACCGTGCCAATGGACGCCGAGATAGACGGGCACGCCGCCGGTTTGTACCGGGGTGGGTTCCATAATTACGTCGTCCAGCTGGAAATGCCGGCCGTCAAAAGTAAAAGGCTGGCCGGCGCCAAGACCCTTCAATACTTGCAGCATCTCTTCAAGCCGGGTAGCGCGGGTGCGCCGGTTGACGCCGGCGTTGCGCCACTCTGCCTGCTGCATCGCGTTGAACGCGCCGCCCACCCCGACGCCCAGTTGCAGGCGGCCCCCGGAAATAAGGTCAACCGTGCCGACCATCTGGGCCAGCAGGACGGGGTGCCGCAGGGCCATCAGCATCACGGCGGTGCCCAGCCTGACGCGGCTAGTGCGGGCGGCGATGGCCGCCAGGGTAGTCATCGCTTCCAGGCGGGGTTTGGCCGTCAGGCTGTCGCCCACCCAAACCGAGTGGATGCCGGCTTCTTCCGCCCACGTTGCCAGCCGGAGGACTGATTCGGCATCGGCCGGCTTGCGGTCGGCCAGCAGCAAACCGCGGGTGGGGAGCAGGCAGCCCAGTTGCGCTTTCGCCGCCATTTACGGTAACCGACTCAAACCGGCCATATTGACGGTCGGTTTACGCCCCAGCAGTCTTTCCAGAAGGCCGGGTTCCATGTGTTCGTATTCTTCCAGGTCCGAGCCGTCGTCCAGGTCGAAACCCATGCCCTGGCTGTAATAAAAGGCCACCGATACCCCCATTCGAGCTGCGGTTGCAACGTGCTTGCGGAAACTGTTGTTGCCCAGTTCGGGACGGAAGTACGGTATCAAATCGTAGGGCACCAGAATGGCGTTGGTGCCGCCGTCCCGACGGGCTGGCGAGAGGGTAACGTTATGCTGATGCTCCGCGCTGCGGATTAGCTGGTGAATGTCGCCGGGCTTGATAAACGGCAAGTCGCCGGGCAAATACAGGGCCGAGACCTCGCGCAGCCGGGCATTTTCAAAGGAGCGGGTGAGCGTGTCGTTGAGGTTTCGGCCCAAGTCCTCCATCCAGGTTGCGCCCAGAGTGCGCGCGAGATTGCGGATGCGGTCGTCGCCGCCGACCACCCAGAAGGGGTCCGCCCCGGCGCCCCGGACGGCCAGGAGCACCCGGCGCAGCATCCCCATGGTCAAATCGGCCCGTTCCTGCGCGTCCATTACCCGGGATAACCTGGTCTTGCACTCTGCCAGCGGTTTCATGGGAATCACTGGCACTATGGTAGGGTTGCTTTGGTTGGCTGGGTTCATCATTGGGCTGTGGTCTCCGCTCGGGCGGCCAACTGTAACACTTGCCGCGCCAGCGCAATTTTGTCGTTATCCGTGTGCATTATAGTTCCCATCACGGCCGGCTCCATTCCTTCTGCCGCCACCGCCGCAGCGAGGTCGGCGTCCCGGGTGTCCAGCGCCAGAACGTCGCAAATGCCCCGGTATTCCCGGGCGACGCCCACCGCCGAAACCTCCGCGCCCAACTCCGCCATAATTTTGCCCGCCGGCCCGCGCACTGCGGCCCCGCCGACGATGGGGCTGACGGCGATTTTGCGGACGTGACGGCTGCCCATGGCATCGCGCACGCCGGGGATGGCCAGGATCGGCGCCACGCTCAGGAAAGGGTTGGAGGGGCAAATCACGATGGCATGGGCATCTTGCAGCGCGGCGGCGAATCCGGGCGACGGGCGGGCATCCTCAGCCCCGGCGTACCGGATTGCGCGCACTGCCGGTTCCGCGCGCTGCCTGACGAAATACTCCTGCATTGCCAGGGCGCCGGCGTCGGTGTCAAGCACGGTGCGGACGGGCTGGTCGCTCATGGGAACTATGGAGTGCCGGATGCCGAGGTTGGCGGTCAATTGGGCGGTAACTTCGGATAGGGTTGCGCCTTTGCGGAGAAGGTCGGTGCGGCGGATGTGCATGGCAAAATCGCGGTCGCCGAGGTTGAACCAGGTTTCCACGCCCAGGCGCCGGAGCATATCCAGCGTTCCAAATGAATCGCCGTCAATTCCCCAGCCGGTTTCGGGATTATACAGGCCCGACAAAGTATAGGTCATCGTGTCCAGGTCCGGGGAAACGTGCAGTCCGTGGAACTGCTCGTCGTCGCCCGTGTTGACCACAATCACCAGACGTTCCGGCGGCAGGATTTTCGCCAATCCCAACGCCAGCTTGGCCCCGCCGACGCCGCCGGCCAGGGCCAGTATCAGACCTTGCGTTGATTTGCCCACCTGCTACGCCGGCCGCTCGGCCCCGGCCCGTTCCCGCTGGGCGCGGGGATGCTCGAAACGGTAGGATTCCATCTGAACCAGTTTGTTGTAAGAGCCGAAAATCTCTTCCACGTTTTCGCCCACCAAATCCAGCGGGTCCAAAACCGCGTCCTCTTCGCTGTAGATGCGGCGCAGGCCGTAGGTAGTGTAGCGTTCCGCCGGAGTGCGGCCAGCCTCGCGAATCATCCCCCGGAACTCCGACGGACGCATCAACTGCCCGTGCATGGCGCCGGCGGAGGTGGAGATGCTTTCGTTGATGAGGGTGCCGCCCAGGTCGTTGACGCCGGCGGTGAGCAGCAATTGGGACATCCGGTTGCCCTCTTTCACCCAGGACGCCTGGATGTTGGGAATCCAGTTGTTCAGCATGATGCGGGCGATGGCGTGTACCTTCACCACGTCCATACCCGACGGGCCGGAGCGCACGCCTTCCACCGTCCCCCGCAGATACATAGGGGCCTCCGAGTTGACGAAACTCAGGGGAACGAACTCCGTGAAGCCGCCGGTGCTTTGCTGAATATCCCGCAGCAGCGCGATGTGCCGCACAATCTGCGCGTTGGTCTCTTTATGGCCGAACATTACCGTTGAGGTGGTAGGGATGCCCAGGTCGTGAGCCGTGGTGATTACTTCAATCCACTGGTCAACGGTGATGCGGCCCGGCGAGATGATGTCGCGCAGTTCCTGGTCCAGCACTTCGGCGGAGGTTCCGGGCAGGCTGCCCACGCCGGCGTCCTTCAACCCTTGCAGGTATTCCCGGATGCTGCACCTGGAACGAATAGAACCGTACAGCACCTCTTCGGGCGAAAACCCGTGGACGTGCATATCGGGCAGCTCTTCCTTGATGGCTTCGCACAGGCGTATGTAAAGGTCGCCCTCCATCTGGGGCGGCAGGCCGGCCTGGACGCAGACCTCGGTAGCGCCGTAGTCCTGGGCTTCCTTCGCCCGGCGGATAATTTCGTTGACCGGCAGGAAGTAACCTTCCTCTTCCCGGAAATCCCGGCTGAACGCGCAGAACCCGCACCGTTTGATGCAAACGTTGGTGAAGTTGATATTCCGGTTGACTACGTAAGTGACCAGGTCGCCTACCGCGCGACGGCGCAGTTCGTCGGCCACCATCATGGTGGCGGTGAACTCCGCGCCGGAACTGGCGAACAGCAAATCCGCGTCAGCTGCGGTGATGTCCTCGCCGGCCAGCGCGCGGTTCAGCGCCGACGCCACCGCCGGTTGCAGGCTGCCCACCAGCGCCGTCAGCGTTGACGGGGTGTCGTTGTCAATCATTTCGGGCATAGCGTTGGATTCCCCCTTTCACGTATCCATCCGGGTCGGTCAGACGCAATAGCTTTGCTCTCAGGTCCGGCGGCAGCGGCCACTCGGACCCATTCTTGAAATACTCCGGGTACACCGGCAGCCGGGGGCGCAGTTGGTAGCCGGCCGCCGCCGTGCGCCGCTCCAGCTCCACCAGCTGCGGCCAGGGCGCTTCCGGGTTCACGTAATCAATAGTCAACGGCGACACGCCGCCCCAGTCGTTGATGCCGGCGTGGATATAACGCTCGTAGTTCTCGCTGAGGTTGGGCGGCACCTGAATGTTGACCCTTTCGCCCATAATCAGCCGCGCTACGGCGGTCGTCCACATCAGTTCGTCCGCCGTCGCGTCGGGAACGCCGGCCATGGGAGTATCGGCTTTGGCGCGGAAATTCTGCACGATGACTTCCTGAATGTGCCCATAGCGTCGGTGCATCCGCCGGATGGCCAGCAGGGATTCCACGCGCTCCGTCTGGGTTTCGCCAATGCCGATGAGAATTCCGGTGGTGAACGGTATCCCCAACTCGCCGGCCAGTTCCATAGTGCGCAGCCGCACTCTGGGCCGTTTGCTGGGCGCGAATTCGTGGGGGCCGCCGGGTTCGTACAGTCGTGGGCTGGAGCTTTCCAGCATTATCCCCACGGACGGGTTGGTGGGCTGCAAAGCTGCCAGTTCCCGGCGGCTCATAGTTCCGGGGTTGCCGTGAGGCAGCAACTCCGTCTGCCGGAATACCATCCGGCACACGGCGGCCAGATATTCCAGGGTAGTCCGGTAGCCGCGTTCCGCCAGCCAACCGCCAGCCTCGGGATACCGTTGTTCGGGACGTTCGCCCAGGGTGAACAGCGCCTCGGTGCAGCCCAGCTTTTCGCCGGCTTTGGCGACGGCCAGCGCCGCATCAGCCGACAGGTATAGATTTTCCGTCTCCACCGGGGATTGGCGGAAGGTGCAGTAGCCGCAAAAGTCGCGGCACAGCCGGGTCAGCGGGATGAATACCTTGGGGGAGAAAGTGATGACGCGCCCTTTACCACGGTCGCGCAATTCGGACGCGGCGGCGCATAAGTCCGCTAGCGCGCCGTCGTCAAGTTCGACCAGACGGAGAGCATCGCGGTCCGACAAATCGGCCCCGGCTGCAAGCCGGTCTAACTGAGGCAATGGCGAATTAGCCGCGCCGGTGGCAACTGAGGAGGTCACGTCAATCTTTCCCTAGCGAGAGGCACAAACTCCGCCTATTGTAAGCAGGCGGTGGTCAGGATTCAAGGCGAAATCTTGCTGTGCGGAACGAGTGTCAAATTTTATGTAAATTACGAACGTGAAATCGCCCCAATGGCAGGGACGTTATGCAAATCAACTGAACAGATGGCCCTGCTGGCCGGGGTCAGCGCCCGTCCCCGACCACGGCCAGCCCAGATATTCATAGGCAAGGCGAGTAGCCACGCGACCGCGGGGCGTCCGTTCCAGGAAGCCCTGTTGCAGGAGGAACGGCTCGAGGACTTCCATCACCGTGCTGGTATCTTCACTGAGGGATGCCGCCAGCGTGTCCAGTCCCACCGGGCCGCCGTCAAACTTGTTGATGATGTTGGTCAACAGCCGGTGGTCGGTTTCGTCCAGCCCGCGCGCGTCCACGCCCAGCCGGTCCAGCGACTCGCGGGCGACCCGGCCGGTGATGTAGTTGTCCGCCTTGACCAGAGCGTAATCTCGCGCTCGCCGCAGCAGGCGATTGGCGATGCGCGGGGTGCCGCGGGAGCGCACCGCCACCTCGCGCAGGCCGTCATCGTCTGCTCCAATTGCCATTATCCTGGCGGAACGGCGCACCACTGTCGCCATGTCTTCGTCGGAGTAATAATCCAGGCGGAACACCGAGCCGAAGCGGTCCCGCAGCGGCGCGCTGATTAGAGAGTACCGCGTGGTTGCCCCCACCAGCGTAAAGGGATTAATCCGCAGGTTGATGCTGCGCGCCGACAGCCCCTTGCCCACCACCCACGACAGGAAAAAATCCTCCATCGCCGAGTACATCACTTCCTCAACCGCCCGGTTGAGGCGATGAATTTCGTCAATGAACAGCACGTCGTTGGGCTGCAGCCCGGTCAGGATGGATGCGATGTCGCTGGCCCGCTCCACCGCCGGGCCGGAGGTTACTTTGATGGTGGCGCCCATCTCGTGCGCGATGATATTGGCGAGGGTGGTTTTACCCAATCCGGGCGGGCCGTAAATCACCACGTGGTCCAGCGCCTCGCCGCGCATCCGCGCCGCCTGCATGGCGATGCTCAGGTTCTCCCGCACCTGGGGCTGTCCGACAAAATCCGTCAGCCGCGCCGGGCGCAGGTGGATTTCCTGCTCGCCCTCGTCGCCCTGCGTGCCGGGGGCAACTTGCCGGGGCGCCACCCCGGCAGTTTCGTCAGATTGCTTTGCCGTGGTCATGCCAGCATTCTACGGGATTTGTGCGTCAATCCGGCCTGTCTGAGTAAAAGCGTGTGCCATTCATGGGATTGGCCGGCAGCGTCGGTGGCTGCGTCAGGTTTCATACCGGATTGCGTCGGGCTCGATGCCGTAACCTCATCCTCAGTGTCCCCCCATCCGTCGGAGTTCCTCTTTCAGTTCGCGGACCCGCGCTTCGGCAGTATTGGTGCGGGCTTCGGCGGTGTCGGCGCGGGCGCGCTGGTCTTCGTAGGTCAGGATATGCTGCCCCGTCGCCGGGTCGTACCAGCCCAGCCGGCCCCGCTCCCAGCGGATGTTCAGGTTCAGCGCCGCGCTGTACCCCTGCAATATGTCATCCGCCAACTGCTCTATGGCAATGGGCCGGTATTGACCGGCTGCCAGCCGCTCGCCGGCCAGCCGCGCGCCGTGATGTTCCCCCGTCTCGTCAAAGCGCCAGTATTCGGGAATGCCCAGCCCGGCGTAGTCGTCGCGCTTGGCGTCGGTGTCAACGCTGGCCGTACTCTCCGAAGCGACTTCCAGCACAAAATCCGGCGGCTTCCCCTGCTCCGATATGATGTAGCCATTGCTGGCCTCGTAGGCCGCCGGGTTCACGTCAAAGGCAATCAGCAGGTCGGGCCGCCGCAGGCCGACGGCGCCCGGATGCGGAGCTCGGGCAATCCAGCGCTCGGCGGTCACCAGGGTAGTCTCGGGGTTGCCCAGGTGGTGGATGAGATGGTGGCTGTTGCCGAGCTTGTGCACGTGGTCGTAACTGGTCATCTCGTCGGGCTCGCGCGGAGGTGGGTCGGGCAGCCGGAAACGCCCGGAAGGTTGCGGCGTCCTGGCGACGGTGTTGGCGGTGGTCATGCTGAACCTCTGGGGAATTGGCTTGGGTAAAATTGACGCGCGGCCCCATTCTAGGGGCGGTATCCGAAGGCGGTCAACCGGCAAATGTCATCACCGGCAGCGCTTTGGCGGGGAACAGGTTATCGCGCCGTTATGGGCAACAGCCGGGCAAAGTCGCGACTGCCATCCTGGTATATGACCATAAAGGCTGATTCCTTATACTTCAGTCTAATCGGATTGGGAGCGCCTCGATAACGGAGCGGCGCACTGCGCTGTGCCTCCGGGAACCGGGAACAGCAATAACAACCCTACTATCAAAGCGCGTTGCAAGTAAGTGTCCCTGAGCAGAGGCGAATAACGGCGCAGCCACCGGGCAAGAAACGCTAACGGCGGGATTGATATAACCAGAGGGACATACCATCCCAGTGGGAACAAGCCCCATCCGTAAAAACCGGGCAGATAAAGCCCTATGCTGACGATAACCAATGCCACCGCGGCCACCAACAGCAGGAGAGTGGCCTTTACTTTGCACCCTCGTCAAGCGCCAGGAACCCCGGCGACAGTATGCGTTCCCGGCCCCGGTGTCAATTGCCAATCCGGGCGGCACGGCAGGTAGCGTTCCGTTTTAGGTGGTTTAGTTGTAGGATGGCTGCAAATACCGGCTCCGGAGTCAGAGGGAGGGGCGCTGCCATGGGACTGCTTTACGACTTGGAAACCCGGCTGGAGCAGCAGATACCCGTCCAGCTGCAACAGTCGTTGCAGCTGGCTTTGGATGATTACCAGCCCCTCTACCCGGACTGCGGTTTAGCGATGCACCGGCATCATCGGTACGCCCGTACTATCACCACCCGCTATGGGGCAATTCGGTTGCAGATGCCCGTGTTCCGCTGCGGCCAGTGCGGCCGGATGGCCAGCGGCGCCGACCTGCTGGGCGAAGCAGAGCGTCATCAGAGGTACTCAAAAAAACCCGGGAACTAGCCATCAAACCGGCGGCGCAGGGGTTGAGCTACGCCCAGAGCGGCCAATGGCTCGGGTTCGTTAAAAGCACTATGTGCCGCTGGCTGCGACGGGAGCCAATAGCGCAGCCGGAGTTGCGGGGGCGGGTGTTGGAGCTCGACGGATTGTGGACCAGAACGCGGGCCGGAGCTACGGAATTGAAGGTCATCCGAGATGAAAACGGCGTGGCTCTGGGGGCCTTTGGAGGTTGGGCAGGGGTGATTGACCAGGCCTGGCGGCAGGGAGCGGTTCAGCCGGCGCATCTGGTGAGCGACGGGGATGCGGCCATCGCCGCGGGCATCCGGATGGTCTATGGCCGGCAAGCGCCCCACCAGCTCTGCCATTTTCACCTGCTGCGGGAGTACCGGCGGAACATTGGGGAGACTGGTTGGCGGGAGGCGCGGCGACTGCTGGCGTCGTCCGGCCTGGCGGAGGCCCGGGGCTATGCGGCGCGGGTGGCCGCGTTGACCGGAGGCCAGGGGACGTACTGGTGTCGGAAAGCCCTGGAGAAAGGACTGCGCCATTTGGCCACCGGGCAAGCGCGATTCAAGACAACCTCCCCTTTGGAACGGCACAACCGGGAGTTGCGGCGGCGGGAAAAGATGGGCACCGTATGGACACCGCACAACCTGCTGGTATTGCTCCAAAACCGGGGCCTGCTCAACCAAACCACCTAAAACGGAACGCTACCGGCACGGCAAAATCAGGACACCCCGTATCGCCGGCATAGCCGGGCGCGCCGCCGCCTGTGCTATACTCCCGCTATCCTAACTACGCTGGTCGCCGGAATGACGCCCATCATCATCACCGCGCTGCAAGGTTCCGATTTGCGCCAGGCTATGCGCGGCGCCGTGGCCTATCTGGAGCTGTACCGCGATGCCGCCAACGCCCTCAACGTCTTTCCCGTGCCCGACGGCGATACGGGAACCAATATGCTGCTGACGCTGCGCGCCGGCGTGGCGCAGATGGACAAAGACGCGGATGACGTCGGCGCCGGCGCTGTCGCCGAATCCATTGCCGCCGGCGCGTTCTGGGGCGCGCGCGGCAACAGCGGCGTCATCCTCTCCCAGCTGCTGCGCGGTTTCGCCGACGGCGTGGCCGGCGCGGAAGGGATGGAATCATCCCATGCGGTGGCCGCCTTTCGCGCCGCTACCGATTCCGCTTACCATGCCGTCAGCCAGCCCCGCGAAGGCACCATGCTGTCGGTAATCCGGGGCGCGTCGGATGCTATGGCAAGCGCAAATGACGCCGGCGAGGACGACGTGATTGCCCTGTGGGAAGCTGCCTACGCTGGCGCCATCGCCGCCTTGGCCTATACCCCGGAACAACTGCCCGTGCTGAAAGAGGCCGGGGTGATTGATTCCGGCGGCTTGGGGGTCGTCGCCATCATCGGCGGCGCGCTGCGACACTTGCAGGGCGAAACCGGCCCGGCCGTTGACTTGGGCTTGCGCAGCGTCGGCGGCGTCATCAACCCGGCGCAAACCGATTCCGTCGCCATCGCTGCCGATTTTCTGGATGCCCACGAAGCCGAGGAGTTTGGCTACTGCACCCAGTTCGTAATCCACGGCCAGGGGCTGGATGTTGACCGGCTCCGCACGGGTTTCGGAGAAATCGCCGAATCCACCGTTGTCGTGGGCGGCGGCGGCGCGGCGCGTATCCACGTGCATACGCCGGACCCCGGCGCAGCCCTGACCTACGGGATTGGCTACGGCGAGATTGACGAAGTCAAAATTGACAACATGAGCCTGCAAAACCGCGATTGGGCCTCCGGGCACCGGGAACGCGCCCGCCCCGCCGCAATTCGCCCCGGCGTGTCCGTGATTGCAGTGGCCTCCGGCAAGGGCCTGGCCGATTTGTTCCAGGACGCCGGCTGCGCCGCCATCGTGCCCGGCGGTCAAACCCTCAACCCCAGCGCCAGCGAAATTATCGACGCGGCGCTGGCGGCCGGCGCCGGCGACGTTATCGTGCTGCCCAACAATCACAACGTCATCCTGACGGCGGCGCAGGCCGCCGAGGCCGGCGCCGGGGAAATCACCCTCCACGTGGTCGGCACGCGGACGATGCCCCAGGGAACCGCCGCAATGCTGGGTTTCAACCCGGAGCTGTCGGTGGACGACAACCTGGCCAACATGGAAGCCGCGCGAATGGCGATTGAAACCCTGGAAATCACCCAGGCCGTGCGCGATTCTACGGTAGATGGCAGCCCGGTGCGGGAAGGGCAGTTCATGGCGATTCGGGACGGCAATCTGGCCGCGCTGGCCGACACTGCGGAAAGCGTTTTGCAACAGGGTCTGGCGAGTTGCCGCGTCAACGACGACAGCATCATAACCCTCTATTGGGGCGCCGGGGCCAGCGCCGCCCGGGCCGCCCGCTTGCAGGAAGAGCTGGCCGCGCAGTGGCCCGGCGTCCAGGTGGACGTGTACGAAGGCGGCCAGCCCCATTACCCGTATCTGGTTTCGGTGGAGTAACGTGATATGCCGGTCAAAATCGTAAGCGACAGCACGGCGGACATCCCTGATGAGCTGGCCGCCCGCCTGGGCATAACCATCGTGCCGGCCTACGTGCTGCTGGACGACGTAGCCTACAAAGAGGGGGTTGACCTCAACCGGGACGAGTTCTACGCCCGGCTGCAAACCTCGCCCCGCCTGCCCAGCACGTCCCAGCCTACGCCGGCCGACTTTACCCAGCGTCTGGAACCGCTGGTATCCGCCGGCCATCAAGTAGTCTGCATCACCGTGCCCCGGCAGTTGAGCGGCACTTACAGCTCGGCAATGCAGGCGTCGCAGCAGTTCGGCGCCGGCGTCGTAACCGTCATTGACGCCACCACCGCATCGGTGGGCCACCTGTTGCAGGTCATTGCCGCCGCCGAGGATGCCGCCGCCCCGGATGCCGATGCCGAGTCCGTGGCCGCCGCGGCCCGGGCCCGCGCGGCGCGGGGCAACGCCTTTTGCGTGGTGGACACGCTGGAATACCTGCAAAAGGGCGGGCGCATCGGCAAGGCCCAGGCTTTTATGGGTTCGCTGCTCAAGGTCAAGCCCATCCTCAAAGTTGCCCAGGGCGAGGTGCTGCCCGTGGACCGCCCCCGCAACCTGCGCCGCGCCCTGGCCCGCCTGGCGGAACTGGTGCGCGAGCAGGGGCCGGCCTCCAAACTGGCCGTCGCTTACACCACCGACGCCGCCCCGGCCGCCGACCTCAAAAACCTGCTGTCCAACCTGGCAGACCCGGAACAAACCTACACCGTGCAGATTGGTTCGGCGATCGGCACCCACGTCGGGCCGGGAGCCGTGGCCGTGGCCACCCTGGCCTAGGGTCTCGCACGTACCCACTTTGTCATTGCCGGCGGGATTGACGCGCAACAGACTCTGGCAGCACCCGGATTTGGCCCGATGACCACCGGCAACCGTGAAAATGAACCGCTGTGGCGCGATGCCCTCCGCAAAATCCTTGTTCTGGAGGAGCGCAAGGGTTTTGCGGATACGGCGGTCAGCGGCGGCATCCGCCGTTTTATTGAGCGGTGGGAGCCCGAACTGCGGGCATACCTGGGCGACGATGCCGCCGTCGTCGCACTCATCGACCGGCCCTACCGGGAGCTGGCTCCCGAACAGCGTCGCCTCTGGGTAGCCGGCTGGCAAAAGGCGCTGGCCGGCGCAGTGGCCTCGGATGCGCCCGCACCCGACGCCGCGCCCGAACCCGCTCCCGACGAGCCCACGGCCGCGCCCCGTCTGTTCGCCCCGGCGGAGCCGCCGCGTATTGCGCCCACTCACCGCCGCGCGCCCGCTCCCCCCGAGCCCGCCGCCAATCCCGGAAACCCCGATGACCCGGCGGACAAAATCCGCAAGATGGACGCCAAAACCGTGTCGCGTCTGGAAGCTCTGGGCGTCCACACCGTGCGCGATTTGCTCTATATGCTGCCCCGCCGCCACGACGACCGCGCCGACATTACCGGCATCGCCGACGTCTATCCGGGCGGCGCGTTCACCCTGGAAGGCGCTCTGGTTGACATCCATTCCGCCAGCCTCGGCCAGCGCAAACTGCAGCTGACCGAAGGCGTCCTGCGCGATGACACCGGGCAAATCGAATTGCAGTGGTTCGGCCAGGGTTATCTGGCGCGCACCTTGCGGCCCGGCAGTCAGCTGATTGTCAGCGGCAAAGCGGAAACCTACCGCAATCGACTGGTAATGTCGTCGCCGGAGTACGACGTTGTCACGCCGCGCCAACCGCCGCTCAACGCCGGGCGCATCACGCCGGTCTATCGGCTCACCCAAGGCATGACGGCCCGCAACCTGCGCAGCCTGACCTGGCAGGCCATCGTCCGCTTTCTCAAGGCCGTCACCGAACCCCTGCCGGAGGACGCGCTCCGGCGCACGGGATTAGCCGGCCTGCAAGACGCTATCCGAGACGTTCACTATCCCGCCGATTTCGCCGCCGCCGACCGGGGCCGCCGGCGGATGGCCTTCGACGAAATCCTGGCGTTCCAGCTGGCCATCCTGGGCCGGCGTCAGCGCCGGGAGCAAAGCGCCGTCGGAATCCCCACTAAATACCACCCGGCCGTCGTTGGCGGCTTTCTGGACAGTCTGCCTTTCACTGCCACCGGGGCGCAAATGCGCTGCATCGGTGAGATTCTGGGCGACTTGGAGCGCGGCACCCCGCCCATGAGCCGCCTGTTGCAGGGCGAGGTGGGCAGCGGCAAAACGCTGGTGGCGCTGGCCTCCGTCCTGGCGACGGCATCGGCCCGGCGGCAGTCCGCGCTGATGGCTCCTACCGAAGTCCTGGCCGAACAGCACTTCCGCACCGTGGGCGAATTGCTGGGGGGATTCGACCAGCCCTTGCAGCAGGACAACATCCTGTCGGCCTATCTGCCCCATCTCTCCCGGCCTTTCACCGTAGGATTGCTCACCGGCAGCACCCGCGCCCGCCCCCGCCGCGAGGCCCTGCGGCTGGCGTCGGAAGGCCATCTGGATTTGATGGTGGGCACGCACGCGCTGATACAGGACGGGGTGGAACTCCCCAGCCTGGCCCTGGCCATAACCGACGAACAGCACCGCTTCGGCGTGGCGCAGCGAACGGCCCTGCGCGGCCACGGCCCCGAACAGCCCCACGCCCTGATGATGTCGGCTACGCCAATCCCCCGGACGTTGCAGCTGACACTTTACGGCGACCTGGACATATCCACTATCGACGAACTGCCGCCGGGCCGCCAGGAAATCCTGACGCGCCTCGTGCCGGCAGACAAGCGCCGCGCTGCCTACGGCTTCGTGCGCCAGCAGGTCAGCGCCGGGCGGCAGGCGTTCATCATCTGCCCCCTGGTGGAGGAGTCGGACAAGCTGGACGCGCGGGCCGCCGTGGACGAACACAAGCGCCTTTCCGGTGAGGTCTTTCCCGACTTGCGCGTTGGCCTGCTCCATGGCCGCCTGTCCTCCCGTGAGAAAGACAAGGTGATGCGCCAATTCCGCGATGGCGAACTCGACATTCTGGTGGCCACCGCCGTGGTGGAAGTAGGCATCGACGTTCCCAATGCGGCGGTAATGCTGATTGACGGCGCCGACCGGTTCGGCCTGTCCCAACTGCACCAGTTCCGCGGTCGCGTTGGCCGGGGTCAACACCGCAGCTATTGCCTGCTGCTGTCCGAATCCGAATCGGAACGCGCGCAAGAGCGATTATCGGCCCTGGAGTCAACCCGCGACGGGTTCAAACTGGCCGAAATTGATTTGCAGATGCGCCACGAAGGGGACATTTTCGGCACGTCGCAGAGCGGCGACCAGACGGTGCTCCGCATCGCCAACCTCTTTGACCAGGACTTGATGGCGATGGCCCGCCGCGAGGCCGCCCTCATCATTGCGGCCGACCCGGAGCTGGCCGACGCCAAACACGCCGGCATCGCCGCCGCCCGCGACCGTTTCCTCGCCCGCTTTCAGCAGCACATCAGCGACTGAGGCCGGCCCTGCCTTACGCCTCAGCTTTCGGCGGCAATGTCCCGGAACCGGTACCCCACGTTCCAGATGGTTTCCACGAAAAGGTGGTCGGGGTCTTCAACCTTGGCACGCAGCCGGCGAATGTGAACGTCCACCGTGCGCGTGCCGCCCAGATAATCGTAACCCCACACCTGGTTCAGCAGCGCCTCCCGGGTATAAACCCGCCCCGGGTGCGACGCCAGCAGCGTCAGCAGCTGAAACTCCTTGTAGGTCAGCGAAATGCGCCGGCCGGCCATGCTGACCTCATAGCTTTGCAAATCTATGGACAACTCGCCCACCCGGATTGCCTGTTCGGTATTCCTCCCGCTGCGCCGGAACACTATCTGCCCCACCCGGGCCAGCAGCTCGGCGGCGTCCAGCGGGGCTACGATAAAATCGTCCGGGTTGATGGCCGGGTCATACTGCCCCAATGCGACCGCCTCCAGCACCAGCAGCGTCGGCAGTCGCAATTGGCGCACCTGCTCAATCACCGCTTGCGCGCCGATGCCCACCGCCGCCTGGTCCAGCAGCGCCACGTCCAGCTTGACCGTGTGCGCCGCCGCCTCCAGCTCCATAACATCGCTGCCGGCCCGGCACCGGAGGCCGGCCCGCTCAATCTGGTTGACCAGCGAGGCCATCCTCTCACCGGGGCGCGTGAGCAAATATACGTGGTACAACTTGTTATCCCTGCTTCATTCCGTGATTCCCGCCGGCGCCGGAATGACGGAACCGGCGCCGCCGCTAAAAATCAAAAGACCCGGCGGGTCGGCGTCAAAATTGACGCTAGCCAATCCCCTGTCTATCATTGCCGGCATCTTGCGCAATTCTAGCATAATACGCTGTGAACCCTGCCCGAACGGAGAGTGTCCATGACCACTGCCACGCTGCTGCCCACCCAGCCGGCGGACATCCGCCGCATCATCCGCGCCGGCGAATATGCCGGCGTAACCGCCGGACTGGCCAACGGCCACGTGCAGGCCAACCTGGCCGTGCTGCCCCGCGAACTGGCGTTCGATTTCCTCCTGTTCTGCCAGCGCAATCCCCGGCCTTGCCCCCTGCTGGAGGTCATCGAGGCCGGCGCGGTGGAACCCGCTTTTACCGCCCCCGGCGCCGACATCCGCACCGACGTGCCGGCCTACCGCATCTATGAACGGGGGGAGCTGGCGGGCGAAGTTCAATCGGTGGCCGATCTGTGGCGCGATGACCTGGTGTCATTCCTGCTAGGCTGCAGCTTCTCCTTTGAGGCCGCAATGTCCGACGCCGGCATTCCGCTGCGGCACCAGGAGGCCGGCAGCAACGTGCCAATGTACATTACCAACATCGCCACCCAACCGGCCGGCATATTCTCCGGCCCCATGGTGGTCAGCATGAGGCCCATCCCCCAGGAGCAGATTGTGCGCTCCGTGCAGGTTACGTCCCGGTTCCCCGATACCCACGGCGCCCCCATCCACATCGGCAACCCGGACGCCATCGGCATCCGCGATATTGACGCGCCGGAGTTCGGCGACGCCGTTGAGATTCGCCCCGGCGAGACGCCGGTTTTCTGGGCCTGCGGCGTAACCCCCCAGGCCGTGGCCCTCAACTGCAAGCCGCCGCTGATGATTACCCACGCCCCCGGCAAAATGTTCATCACCGACCGGCGCGATGCCGACTACGCCGTTATCTGACGCCACACGGCCCGCTGCTTTCGCGGGCGCTATGACTGCCCCACGCAACCGAGCCGGCGCCACTGATGCCCCTGACCCGCATTGCCACCGGATTGCCGGCAGCCCGCCGCGTCCCCGTCCACCGGGCCGCGCCGCAGCCCGGATGAAATCCGGCCTGAACATCCTGCGGCGGGAGATTCCCGGCGGGATAATGGCCGGGGGGGCGTGATGCTGCCGCTGGCGATGGGCTAGGGGGCCTTATCCGGCTTGGGGCCGGTGGCCGGCATTTACGGCGCCGTTGCCGTGGCCTTCTTTGCCGGCCTCTGCCACGGCACGCGGGGCATGGTTTCCGGCCCCACCTTGCCGGCTGCGGCGGCAATGACGGTCATCGTGGCAATGTATGCCGACACCTGGCCGCGGTCGCCGCCATCGTTATACTGTCCGGCCTGATTCAAATTATTGTCGGCTTATTGTCGGCGCCACGGGCCTGGGGCGTTTTATCGCCTGCGCGCCCTACTCCCTCGTCTCCGGGTTAAGCGCCGGATTCGGCGTTTTCACCATTGCCATCCAGTTGCTGCCGGCTTTGGGCGCGCCGCCCACCGGCGGCCGCAGCTCCGCGATTGCGCTCAACCTGCGCGCGGCAGCGGCCAGCGTCAACCCCGACGCCGTGGCCGTGGCCGCCGTTTCCTTCGCCGTGTGCCTGCTTTGGCGGGGGCGTCTTAACGGCATACTGGCGGCGCCCGTGGTGTCCCTGGTCGCCGGCGCTGCGGCCGGCATGGCCCTGTTCCGGGATGCTCCGGTATTCGGCGCCGTAGCCGGCTGGCCGGAGTTGGCGATACCGTTTTTCGCTATGGGTGATGCTGCCGCCATTGTGGAGGCCGCCATCATCCTGGCCCTGATTAATTCGCTGGATACCCTCCTTACGGCCGTCGTAATCGATTCCGCCACCGGCGAGCGGCCCGGCCCCGCCGGGGACTGATTGGGCAGGGGCTGGGCAATATGGCGGCCGGCCGGCTCGGGGGGCTGCCCGGCTCCCCCAATTTCCCGGCCTCCATAGCCAATGTCCGCATTGGGGGCCGCTCCATGCTGGTGGGAATGCTGGCCGGCGGAATCGTGCTGGCCAGTATGGTCGGCCTTAGCCCCGTCCTCGGGCGCGTCCCCTACGCCGCCATCGCCGGCGCTATGATTATGCTGGGCTGGAACATCATCGACTGGCCCTTCCTGCGCCGGATTCACCGCGTTTCCCGCGACCACGCCATCGTGATGCTGACCACCTTCGCCCTGCTGATCTTCGCCGATTACATCGCCGCCGCTCTGGTGGGAATGCTGCTGGCCGGCCTGACGACCATGCGGCGAATGGTTGGCCCCGACATTCGCGGACACCGCACGGTAATGATGGACTTTTCCCGAACCCTGTACATTGACGACACCGCCGCCATGGTCATCAGGGAGCTCGTCAATATCGCCCTGACCGAACGCCGGGAATGCGTCATCGTCGGACTGCACGCCGCCGCCGCCCGGACGCTAACGCCGCCGCCAGGACTGCCGTCATTCCGGCGCCAGCCGGAATCCACCATATCCCAATCGGAAAAATCCTGTCCATCCTGCCCATCAATGTAAAAGACGGAAGCCGCCGGCCGGCGTACAATACCCCCAACCGGTTGCGCCGCCGCAATCAAACGCCCGCAAAATAGCCCGCCCGCAACCCGAACCGCAACTACGCCGGGGTTCCTATGCCAACCACCATTGAGGACATCATCCTGAACCACGACCGGCGGGGCATCGGCGCGCTCCGTCCCCACCTGCCGGCCGATTTCTGCGCCCGGGCGGCCCAATACGCGCTGGCCCATCCGGGGCCGGTGGTCATCGTTACCGGGTTCTACATCCTGATGAGCGACGCCCCGGAAACCGACGGCCCGCCGGGCGCCTTTGCCATCGGCAACGCCCTCCGCGCCCTGGGCCGCCGGGCAATCTACGCCGCCGACGCGCCCATGGCCGGGATGATGGCGTCCTGGCTGGCCGAGTCGGGCGACCCGTCGCCGGTAATTGACTTCCCCATCACCGACGATGCCGACGCCAACGCGCGCTTTGCCGCCGGGATTATCGCGGAACACGCGCCCGCCCTGCTGGTTGCCATCGAACGCTGCGCCCCCGACGCCGCCGGCGTCTATCGCAATATGCGGGCGCGGGACATATCGCCGCAGACGGCGCGGATTGACCGCCTCTTTGAGCTGGGCCTGCCCTCCATCGGCATCGGCGACGGCGGCAACGAAATCGGCATGGGCAACCTCGCCGACGTGGTGGCGGCGTCCGCGCAACTCCCCGACCATCCCGCCGTCACCCGCTGCGACCGGCTGGTGGCCGCCAGCGCCTCCAACTGGGGCGGCTACGGCCTGGTCGCCGCCCTGTCGCTGGCCGCGGGGCGCAACCTGCTGCCCGCTGCCGCCGCCGACGCCGCCAGCATCCGCTACCTGGTGGACGCCGGCGCCGTCAGCGGCGTCAGCGGCGCGCATGATTACCTGGTGGACGAGTTCACCCTGGAGGAAAACGCCGCCGTGCTGCAAGAGCTGCACGATTACGTCAACAGCCGCTTGCCAGGGGGCGACGCTTCGTTTTAGGTAGCGCCGTCATCGGGGTCGTTCCGCTTGACCGGCGTTTTGGCAGTGGCGTGAACGCCGTCGTGGACTTGATGGCCGCAGGTCCGGCAGCGTAGATGCCTTCGGCGGATTACGCTCTTTGCGTGGAGCATCGCTCCTGCGCTCGCAGTGGCGCAATGTCTTTCGCGGGAGTATATGCGCCGGGGCGACTGTGTTTCGCCAGAGGCGCACGGGCGGCGTTCGGCGCGTTCGCCGCCCGTTTTGCGCTGGCGCTCCAGTGCCCTGTCCTCCTGCGCGTAGCGGTCATAGCAACGTCGGAGGATGCCGATTATTCGAAGTAGCTTGCCCTCCGGCTTTTTCCATGCTGCGTAGTCGCAGTAGGTGGACCTGTGTACCTTGCTATTCATGACAGCCGGCCCCGTTCCGCCATCAACAAGGATGATAAACTGTATCAATCAATTTGGCTATTAACTATTGAATCCCAACGGGACCCTGTGCTAATCTGGCGCACTGTAAACAGGTCCCTATGGGATAACCCAACTGTAGCCGCTCCCGCGATCATTGCGAACGGCGAAAGGACTGGACAGGAGGCCACCGCTATGGAAAAAGGAACCCTACAGCCGGAGCAGATGCGCCTGTACACCGAACCGGTGGCAGCGACTTTACGCTACGTCAAAATCCAGAAGGATCCTTTCCCGACGCCACAGGAAGCGCAAGTCTGGTTCCAACTGAACGGCGTCCGCAGGACCGCCTTCGTCCCCTTGGACATCGTAGATGAAGAGCATGAGGCAGTCACTGCCACACTGCTCGGAGAGTACAATGGTAAAATCGTCGTGTCGTTTCCGCCGACGAACTTCGGTCAGACCCGGTTCTCCGCCAACGAAGCCGACCTGGAAAAGATCGCCATAGCAGCTTAACCTGCCGGAGAATAGAATGGTACTGTCCGACATTGACATTCGGGCGGAAATCGACGCACGACGGCTGATATTCGACCCGCACATTGAGAACCCGGAAGAGCGCATCGACAGTTCGGCTGTCGACCTGCTGCTCCACGAGGATCTCATATTACTGCCAGAACAGCCGGTACCGGGACTAACCATCGTGCCGAGCGATGAAGAAGTAGAGGTGATGAACTTACTGCAAACCCACGGAACCGCTAGGTCTCTCACCTCCGAAGGCCCCTATCGCTTGGAACCTCGTCATCTGGTGTTGGGCAAGACCCTAGAGCACGTAACGCTGCCTAGCCATCTTGCCGCCCGTATCGAGGGCAAAAGCTCACTGGCACGGTTCGGCCTGTCAGTGCATATCACGGCGCCGACAGTCATGGCAGGATTCCAAGGCCGTCTCGTCCTCGAAATTTACAACTCGGGTCCATTCCGTATCCAACTCTCCCACGGCATGAAAATTGCTCAACTCATCTTGGAGCAGGTAAGTCTGCCTCCGCTCCGGGACCATAGAGGTCAATTCCAGTACCAGCGATGAGACCGAGGTCGCAATTGCCCATCCTACAATGCTGCCGGCTATGCGGCGTGGTTCGTGTGGACGAGCGCGCCATACTGGTCCTGAGTTTCGCAATACTCTGATGCTACTATAGTTGTATTGTCCGCCGCGACACTGGAGTTCGACTGGATTATCGCCGCCTGAAATCCTAACGCTTGCGCAAGCCGATGATTCCCCCCCGCGCTAGGCTATATGAAAAGCCGTATTGCCTCCACAGCGGCGCTGCTGGCCGTCGTTTTGTTGGCAGTGGCGGCAATCCTGATGATGGACGACCGGTTGGGATACGCTCAAACCGGCACGCCTTCTTGCGACGACAGCAGCAATGCGTTGTCCTTCTGGGCCGCCACTGCGACCACCGGAACCCTGGCCGCCCTCGTCGCCGACTGCAACGCGCTGCTGAACGCCGCGCGCGCCCTGGCCGGCGCCGGCAACCTGGACTGGAGCGCCGCCACCGCTATGAACACCTGGCGCGGCATAACGGTAGCGCCGCCGCCGGCTCCCATCACCCATACCCACCGGGTCACCAAAGTGACGCTGGAATGGGCGTCCGGCGATAACACGGCTCATCGCCTGCACGGACGGATTCCGGCCGAACTGGCCACCTTGGCCGCGTTGACGGAACTGAATCTGACCGGCAACCGGCTCACCGGCAGCATCCCCGCCGCACTGGGCAACCTGTCCCACTTGAAAGAGCTGGAACTGTCGCGCAACACGCTATCCGGCGGCATCCCCGCCGCATTGGGCAACCTGTCCCGGCTGGAAAAGTTGGACTTGAATAGCAACAACGCCATCTCCGGCAGCATACCCGGTACGCTGGGCAGCCTGGCCGCGCTTCAGGAACTGAACTTGTCCTCTACCTCCCTGACCGGCAGCATACCCGGTGCGCTGGGCAGCCTGGCCGCGCTTCAGGAACTGAACTTGTCCTCTACCTCCCTGACCGGCAGCATACCCGGTACGCTGGGCAGCCTGGCCAACTTGCGGCAACTGCACATAAACAATACCGGCATCAACGGCTCCATCCCCGGCGCGCTGGGACAGCTGTCTAACCTGGTGGGCCTGCAGCTGTGTGATAACCGGCTCAGCGGGCCAATTCCCATAGCGCTAGGGCAGCTGTCCAACCTGGAAGCGCTCTGTCTGCAGGACAACCGCCTGACGGGCAGCATTCCCAAAGAGCTGGGGCAGCTGTCCAACCTGGAGCAGCTGCGGCTGAACGGCAACCAACTGACGGGCAGTATTCCCAAAGAGCTGGGGCAGCTGTCCAACCTGGAACGGCTGCATTTGAACGATAACCGCCTGTCCGGGCCAATACCGCCGGAACTGTCCAATGTGCCCGGGATCATACATCTGAATCTCACTGGCAACTTATTGGAAAGCCGGGTTACGCTAATCCTGTCCCCATCCGAAATCAGCGAGGGCGACGGGCCGACCGACGTCACGGTGACCGTCAAGCCGGACGCCATTACGGCCTGGGCAGCCGGACGTATTGGCGGCAACGTTGCCGAAAACGTGCAAATCCGGGGCCTCGCCAGCGGAGAGGCGAATGTCGTCGCCTTTACGGCCCATAACCCCGCTGACTTCAACATCCCGGCCGGCGCTGCTGCTGCCGGGCGCAGCGTCACCCTCCGCATAACGCCCGATGACAACGACCAGGACAACGTTGACGAAACCGTTACGGTATCGGTCAGCGGCGTCGGGGCGCCCGGCCCTGAGGTCAACGCCGCCCTGAAGGCCGCCGCCGATTACCACATCACCCTTACCGACAACGACGGCGACCCTCCGGCGCTCACGCCCACACCGGAACCCACGCTCACGCCCACACCGGAACCCACACTTACGCCCACCCCGAAACCCACGCTCACGCCTACCCCGGAGCCGATGCCCACCCCAACCTTGGAACCCACGCTTACCCCCACACCGGAGCCGGAGCCGGACGATGACGATGACGACGCTCCACCCCCGGCGTCGATGCCTTCCCGCCCCACCGGCGACACCGGCCCCCAGGCCCGGCTTCAACCCGACGGCGACACTGACGCCCAGGCCCTGCTTCAACCCGAGGCTACTCCGGGGCTGACGCCCACTCCGGCGCTGGCCGATACGCCCGTGCCGTCCCCGACGCCAACCCCCTCCGCAATACCGCCGGCGCCGGTCGCAACGCCCACGCTTGCCCCGACGCCGTCGCCCGCCGGTTTCCCGGCGGCCACGCCCCTGGCTGCCCGGCCGCCGGCATCTCCGGAGCCTCTCCCGCCTACTGCCAACCCGTCGCCAACTGCCGGCCCCGGCGCAACCACGGCGCCGACGCCGGCCCCCGTGCCCTCGCCCGCGCCGGAGCCTGAGCCGGCGGTGCCCGACGACGGTTCGTCGCTGTCCCCCTGGCTGCTGCTGCTGTTGGCGCTGCTGCTTGTTATCATCATTGCCGTCATTGTCTGGCTGCTCCGCCGGCGATAAACTACCGCTAGCGTTTCCTTTCCCATGCTACCGTCATCCGGGCTCTTTCGCCCCGGCGGTAAAGGGCAAGCCACCGCAAAAGAAACGCAGCCTTGAAACGCTATCTTGACAGGATGAACTGCTATGGGCAACTGCAAACACTGCGGCGACAAGGCCGGCTTTATGCGCGGCAAGCACCGGGAATGTGAAACCGTCCATCAAACCGGCCGGCGGCGGATGCTCGCTCTGGTATCCGAGGCCGCCGCCGGGCCGGATTTCAGCGAAGCCGCCCTGTTGGACAACCTTGCCGCCATCGCCGCCGGCGCTTTCGTTGACGATGACGGTATCCGGGCGGTTATCGCCGAGGGCTGGCATCTGGCAGTCAAGGAAAGTCTGGCCGACGGCATTTTGACTCAAGCCGAGGAAACCCGCCTGCGGAATTTCCGCGACCAGTTCGCCCTTAACGAAACCGATAAAGCCGGACGCGCCGCCGCCGGCCAGCTGCACCAGGCCGTCCGCGACCGCCTGATGCTGGACGCGCGCCTGGCGGCGTTGGCCGTCACCCAGGACGATGGCCACCTGGACGGGTTGGCGGCAGCGGTGGCGGAATCGGAACTGTCGCCGGATGAAAGACGGCGGCTGCTGACGCAAGCGTGGGAGGCGGCGGTTGAAAGCTCCCTGGAAGATGGCGTCCTGTCCCTGGACGAGGAGAACGCGCTAATCCGCTACCTGCGCCATTTCAACCTGTCGCAAGGCAATGTTGACGGCAACGGCGCGTTCACCAGCATGATACAGTCGGCGGTCATCCGCGAAGCCGCCGAGGGCCTGATTCCCAACCGGCTGGGGGATATTGGCCGGGTGCCGTTCAACCTGATGAAGTCGGAACAGCTGGTGTGGGTGATTGACGGCGTGGACTACTACGAAGTCAAAACCCGGCGGGAACGGCGGGGCAGCTCCCAGGGCGTCAGCATCCGCGTGGCCAAAGGGCTCTACTACCGCCCCAGCGCCTTCCGCAGCCGGACGGTGGAATGGGAGGAAACCAGCCACGAGGATAGCGGCTTGCTGGGCGTAACCAGCAAGCACATTTACTTTCACGGCGCCCGTAAGCGGTTCCGGGTGCGCTACGACCGCATCGTGTCCTTTGAACCCTACAACGACGGCATCGGCATAATGCGCGACGCCCAGACCGCCAAGCCGCAAACCTTCCGCACCGGCGACGGCTGGTTTATCTACAACCTGGTGACCAACCTGGCGCAGCAGTGGTAAAGCCGAGCTGTGCCGTCGGCTTTTACTCCGCCCCGGCGCTTTCAGCGTTGCGGCGGCGTTCCGCGCGGCGGGATTGGGCGCCATAGACAAACACGGCGACCAACCCAGCCAGCGACGCCAGGCCCAAAGTCAAGCCAAATCCCCCGCGTCCCAGAGCCACCAGAAATATGCCGCCCAGCAAGCCTATCATTGCAATAACGAACCCCAATATAACGCCCAGGTAGCCGCGCCGGGAATCGCTGACCCTGACCATTCTGGCAGTTTCGAGAGCTTTGCTACTGAGTTCAAGAGCCCTCTGCTCTTGATTGATGCGGTGTCGGTGCTGCTCTTCCGCCATTATCAACAGACGCTCCGCAGTTCCTGACAGTGTTTCCTCGTACATCTGCAACGCTTCCGGCGGTGGGAGTGGCCCATCCCACCGAGTTATTGTAGCGTGGGCCAGGACGACGCTGGTTTGCTGCTCTACGGGACGGTCGGCTGACGGGTCGGGGAGATTGTCATTCGGTTGGCTCATAGACTCTTCCGGGATTGCATCCGCAACTGCCGCTTTTCACTGGTGTCCACCGGCGGCATCCCCATAACGCTGCGGAGATGGTTGCCAACCGTGACCCAGCACTCGTGGATAGCCTCGGCGTCATCCTGCGGGTCGCCGGGTTTATCCAGCCATTGGGAGCGGATTTCCTCGCTGATTTTTTCGAAATACTCCGCATCATACTGATTGAGCGCGCCGTCGAAATCCAGCAGCCGCGCGGCCCCTTCCAGAAAAGACGGGCGCGCGTAGTTGATGCGCAAAAGTTTGTTCTTTGCCATGTCGTCACCTGTGGGCAATAGTGGGCCAAGCCGTACTGATGCTGACAGGCTATCAAACTGCGCCGGCTTTGTATATCGCCGCTATCCCACCGCCAGCATCTTCTCTTCAACTACCAGCAGCTTTTTCAGCTCCAGCATTTCGTCCCGCAGGTGCGCCGCCTTCTCAAATTCCAGCGACCGCGCCGCTTCCTTCATCTGGAACTCCAGGTCTTTCACCACCCGGTACATATCATCGCGGGACAGCTCCTCACGGGCTACCTGGTAGGCGGCTTTGGTTTCCGCCACGCCGCGCAGCCCTTCGGTGATGTCCTTGACGGCCTTGTGAATGGACTGCGGCTCGATGCCATAGCGCCGGTTGTGGGCGTCCTGTATCCCCCGCCGGCGATAGGTTTCGTCAATGGCGCGCCGCATTGAGTCGGTGATGCGGTCGGCGTACATTATGACGTGGCCGGAGGCGTGGCGGGCGGCGCGGCCAACGGTCTGAATCAAGGACGTGGTGGAGCGCAGGTAGCCTTCTTTGTCGGCGTCCAGAATGGCAACCAGGCTCACCTCCGGCAAGTCCAGCCCCTCCCGCAGCAGGTTAATGCCTACCACCACGTCATAAATGCCCAACCGCAAGTCCCGCAGGATTTCCACCCGGTTCAGCGTTTCAATATCCGAGTGCAGGTAGTGATTGCGGATGCCAGCTTCCGACAGGTAATCGGCCAGTTCCTCCGCCATCCGCTTGGTCAGCGTAGTCACCAGCGCCCGCTCCTGCCGCGCCACGCGCTGGCGGATTTCGTGCAGCAGGTCGTCAATCTGGCCGTCCGTGGGCTTGACTTCTATCGTGGGGTCCAGCAGCCCGGTAGGGCGAATGACCTGCTCCACCGGGCTGCTGGTGCGCTCCAGTTCCAAAGGCCCCGGCGTCGCCGATACGTACACCACCTGATTGATGTGGTCCTCAAACTCCTTGAAGTGCAGGGGCCGGTTGTCCAGCGCGGACGGCAGGCGGAAGCCGTATTCTACCAGCGTGGTCTTGCGGGAAATGTCGCCGTTGTACATCCCCCGCACCTGGGGCAGGGTCATATGGGATTCGTCAATGAACATCAGATAGTCGTCGGGGAAGTAGTCCAGCAGCGTCCAGGGCGGGCTGCCGGCCTCCCGCCGCGATAAATGCCTGGCGTAGTTCTCCACGCCGGCGCAGAACCCGGTTTCGTCCAGCATCTCCATATCGTAGCGAGTGCGCTGCTCCAGGCGCTGGGCTTCCAGCAGCTTGCCCTGCTTGTGGAAATCGGCGACGCGCTCGCGCATTTCGGCCTCAATGTCAATCAGCGCGGCGTCCAGTTTTTCCCGACTGGTCACGAAGTGCTTGGCCGGATAGACGGAAAACTCCTGCCGCTCGTTGAGCACCTCGCCGGTCAGCGTGTCCAGCGTCAGGATGCGTTCCACCTCATCGCCAAAGAACTGCACGCGGACGGCAAACTCCTCGTAGGCCGGCACAATTTCCAGCGTGTCGCCCCGCACCGTGAAACGGCCCCGCGCCAGGTCGGTGTCATTCCGTTCGTACTGCATATCAATGAGCTGGCGCAGCAGCGCCCGGCGGTTGTATTCCTCGCCCACCTGGATCTGCGCCACCATCTCAAAGTAGTCGGACGGGTCGCCCAGGCCGTAGATGCAGGACACCGAGGCGACAATGAGCGTATCCCGACGGGTGAGCAGCGACGTAGTCGAGGCCAGGCGCAGTTTGTCCAGCTCTTCGTTAACGCTGCTGTCCTTTTCAATGTAGGTATCGCTGCGCGGGATATACGCCTCCGGCTGGTAGTAGTCGTAGTAAGATACGAAGTACTCCACGGCGTTATGGGGAAAAAACTCCCGGAACTCGGTAGCCAGCTGCGCCGCCAGCGTCTTGTTGTGCGCGATGACGATAGCGGGGCGCTGCACTTCCTGAACGATGTTCGCCATCGTAAAGGTCTTGCCGCTGCCGGTAACCCCCAGCAGCGTTTGATAATTCCGCCCTTCGCTCACGCCCGCCGCCAGCTTTGCCACCGCTTGCGGCTGGTCGCCCATCATGCCGAAATCGGCAACTAACTGAAAATCAGGCATAATTTAATTCCTCAATCAGGCAAAGCCCCGTATTACTGCCGGCCATTATACCGGACATCGCAGAGTCCACAGCCTTACCCGCCGCCCAGACCCAACAGGGCTTGTCGTATTTTGTCCTCCACCGAGGCATCCGAGGGCAAATCCAGCGCGGCCACCGCTTGCCGGGCATCCGCCAGCGACATACCCAGCGCCGTCAGGGCCTCTACGGCATCGGCGTCGGCGCCCGTAGCCGCGGCGGCCGGTTCCAGTCCGTCGGCCTGCGGCAGCTTGCCCCGCAGCTCCAGCACGACCCGTTGGGCGATGCGCCGGCCCACGCCTTGCGCCCTGGCCAGCGCCGCTACGTCCTCCGCTGCCACCGCCTGCCGGAACCCGTGCTCTCCCAACTCGGATAAAATCGCCATCGCCGAGCGCGGCCCCACCCCGGAAACTCCGGTTAACGCCCCGAACAATTCCACCGCCCCGGCATCGGGGAAACCGTACAGCATCGGCTGTTCGTTCTGAATCCGCAGCACAGTATGCAGCCGCACCGGCTCGCCCACGCTGCCCAGGCCGGCGATTGCGGACGCCGGCACGAACACCTGCAAGGTAATGCCGCCCACCTGCACGTTCACCCAGTCCGCGCCGACGGCTTCCAGCGCGCCCCGCACTCCCACCAGCACCGGCTAGCGTTCCTCGCCGGGGGCAATCTCGCGCGCCGCCAGGTCGTTGACCCTGCTTTCTTGCAGATGACACAGGCCCACCGCCAGCGCGTCCGCCGCGTCCGATTCCGGCGTCCGCGCCAGTCCCAGCGTGGACGCCGCCATCCGCTGCACTTGCTCTTTGGTCGCCGCGCCGTAGTCGGTCACCGCCCGTTTCACCGTCGCCGGAGCGTACCGATGCACCGGCACCCCCTGGCTCGCCGCTCCAATCAGCACCACGGCCTGAGCCTGGCCGATTGCCAGCGCCGATTTGACGAAGGCTCGTTCGCCCCTGCCCACGAAGGGGTCCTCAACGGCGATGGCGTCGGGCTGGAACACGTGAATCATATTCAGGATGTGGGTGTGCAGCTGGTAAAGTCGGTTCTCAATGGGCATCGCGGCCGGCAGCGCTACCACGCCATAATCGTCGGCGGACGGCGCGGGTTCGGCGTCAAGCACCGCGTAGCCCATGCGCAGCGTGCCGGGGTCGATGGCCAGCACGCGCATCAGCCGGCCGACCCGTACCGTTCCAGCACTTCGGGCGGGAAGTCGGCGTTAGTGTAGGCTTTCTGCACGTCGGCCAGCTCCTCAAGGCTGTCGAGCAGACGCAGGGTTTGTTCCGCGGCCTTGCTCTCCAGAGGCACCACGGTTTTCGGAACCATGGCGACATCGGCCGAGGATGGTTCCGCCCCCTCGTTTTCCAGCGCGGATTTTACGGACAGCAGGTGTTCCGGGGCGGTATAGACTTCCAGGATGCCGTCTTCAAATCTGACGTCATCGGCCTCGGCGTCAATAGCCGTCAGGCTCAACTCTTCGGCCACTGATTCATCGGCGATTTCCAGCGTGATGACGCCGCGGCTGTCAAAGTTCCAGGCGACGCAGCCGGCATCGCCCAGATTGCCGCCGCCCTTGTTGAACGCCGAACGCACCTCCGACGCGGTGCGGTTGCGATTGGTGGTCAGCGCTTTCACCAGGATTGCCCCGCCGCTCGGCCCGTACCCCTCATAGGTAACCTCGGCCAGGTCCTCCATTCCCTCCCCGCCTTCACCGGTCGCCCGCCGGACGGCGCGGGTAATGCTGTCCAGGGGCATATTGTTGGACTTGGCCTGGTCAATGGCAATCCGCAGCCGGAAGTTCATCTCCGGGTCGCCGCCGCCGCCTTCCTTTGCCGCCAGCGAAATGTTGCGGGCCAGCTTGGTGAACAGCGCTCCCCGCTTGGCATCGGCGGCTCCCTTCTGCCGCTTGATGGTTGACCATTTGGAATGACCCGACATCTAACACCTCCTTGAACCCGCCGTGGCCGCGCAAATCGCGTGCCGGGAAATTCAGGCGGACGCGCCAGCGCATCCTCAGTTACTTATAATGCGTGGTAGTTAGATTCTAGCATCGCCCCGGCGGGGCGGTCAAAGCGGCGGCGGCGCGAGCTAGCGTTCCGTTGCCGGCGGTCGGGGCTTTGCAAAGTCATTAAAGCCCTCTCCCCTTGTGGGAGAGGGGTAGGGCTCCGCCCGGCGCCGGTAGCCCTCTCCCCTTGTGGGAGAGGGTGGGGAGAGGGGTAGCGCTCCCGCTCCGGCGTCCGCAAAACCTGCCGCCCTGACTTTGCCCCTGCCCACTGACAACCCCCCTTTGACAACCGCGAACATTGGTACTATACTGCAATCTATCACGTGAATCTCAGTCCAGCCAGAGGTCAACCGGTCGTCAACGGTCAGTCAGCACAAAATCGCATACCGGCGTCGTGGAGACCCCTCGTCCAATGCTTACGCGAGAACGGTCTAACCGGCCAACAGCGACTGCCACCGCGCTGCGTGGCTGCGCCCTTAAAAGCGCAGTTCACGAACCATCGGAGCAAAACTTTGCGTAAATCCCCCGGCCGTGGGGCTGACAATGACCGGTAACCTCTGGCTCGCACACCGTATCCCGCCAACCGCCTGAACCAGCAAAAGGACGCATTGCCAATGAACCCAGCCCACCACCTCAAAGGAATAACCAAACCACCGTAAACGGAACGCTGCCGCGGCGCGAACAATGTCAAACACCGGGCAATCCACATCCCAGGCCGATGCCATGGGAACGGCCCCTATGTGGCGGCTGCTCCTAAAGATGGCCTTCCCGCCGATGCTGGCCATCATCGTGATGGCTCTGTACAGCATCGTTGACCGGGCATTTGTCGGCAACGTGATTGGCGTGGCCGCCCTGAGCGGACTGTCCGCGGCTTTCCCGGCGCAGATGGTCGCCGTTGCCATCGGCCTGTTGACCGGGCTGGGCGGAATGTCGGTAGTATCCCGGTCGCTGGGGGCGCGGGATGTTCGCCAGGCTTCCCGCGTTATCGGGGCGACGTTAGCCGTCCTCATCCCGGTTTACCTGATAGTAACCGGCGTGGGCCTGGCCTATCTGCGCGACATCGTAAATCTGATGGGCGCGTCCGCCGACACTGCGGGATATGCCCGCCAGTACCTCGTCATCATCCTGCCCGGCGGCCTGTTCTCAATGCTGACGATGACCGCCAACAACCTGCTGATGGCCGAAGGCCGTCCCGGCACGGCCACGGCGGTGCTGGCCGGGGGCGCCGTGGCCAACGTAGTCCTGGACGCCCTGTTCATCCTGGTCTTTGGCTGGGGCATCACCGGAGCGGCGGCGGCCACCGTCGCCGCCCAGGGGCTGGCTACGCTGTGCGCCGTGTGGTTCTACTTGTCGGGTCGCAGCGCGCTGCGTATCACCCCCGACGCGCTGCGGCCCCGGCCCGGTCTAATCCGGGAGATTCTGGCCCTGGGCGCGCCCATCTGCATTATCGAAATCGCCCGCTCCGTCGTGGTGGTCGTAATCAACAACATCCTCAGCGACTATCCGCGCGGCGACGGCTACATCGCGCTGTTCGGCGTCATCAACTCGGTGCTGGAGTTTGCGCTGGCGCCCTTTATTGGCGCGGCGTTGGCCTACCTGCCGCTGGCCGCCTATAACTACGGAGCGCGCCATTACCACCGGGTGCGGCAGGCTATCTGGCAAAGCTGCCTGGGCGCAACGGCGGCCGGCGCCATAATGATTGCGGCGCTGCTGCCCCTGGCCGGCCGCATCATCGGCCTTTTTGCCGAAAGCAGCGCCTTGCCGCCGGAAGCCGGCGACGCCTTGCGGGTGGCGCTGCTGGCCCTGCCCATAGTCGGCGTTGAGTTCATCGGATCCATCGCCTTTCAGTCCCTGGGCAAAGCCTGGCCGTCGGTGGCGCTGACCATCACCCAACGGGTGATAATGCTGCTGGCGTGGGTATTCGCCTTGTCCGGCGCTTTCGGCGTGTGGGGCGTCTGGTGGTCTTTCCCGGCTACCGACCTGACGGCGATGCTGCTGGGCCTGGGCGCGCTGGCGCTGGTATGGCGGCGCGTGGCGCGGTGGGGCGAGGCAGACTACCGGCGCCAGGGCGGCATAGTGAACGAATCGCCGGAGCGCCCGGTTGCGGATTAAACCGGCTGATTCGCACTGCCGCCGGGGCCGAACCACTTGACGCCTGTGGGGCAGGTTTCAAACCTGCCCCGGCGTCAAGGCAAACCGCCTACACCAGCACCCCAAACCCCGACCTGGTGCAGATTTCCAGCCGGTTGTGGTCGGGGTCGTGGAAGTAGAACGCCTGCTGCCCGTCGTGGCGGGTCTGGATGTCGGTGCATTCCACGCCGATGTCTTGCAGTTCGCCCCGCGCCGCCGCAATGTCATCGACCTCAAAAGCGGTGTGGTGAGAGGGCGCGGACGGCGCGTCGGGATTTTCAATAATGTGCACCATCGCGCCGCTGGGCAGCTGCAGCCAGTACAGGTTATCGCTGTCCACCATCTTGGGAATCTGCTTGACCCCCAACACTTCCTGATACCACTGGAGGGCAATGTCCTTGTCCCGCACGTTGTAGGTGATGTGATTGATGGCCTTCAGCCGGATGTTGTCAGCGTTGAGTCCCATAAGATTTCCTCCGGGTTCTTTGCAGGGATGGGCCGGATGGGCCGGGTTTGATTGGGCTAGATGCCCAGCAGTCGTTCCAGGTTGGCGAACAGGATGGCGTCCTTTTCGTCGCGGGACAGGCTTTCCAGCCCCAGCAGCCAGGACACCGGCCAGTCGGCGCACATATCAAAGGGCCAGTCGGTGCCGAACACCACCTGCTCAATGCCCACCATGTCAATCAGCATCCGCAGCCCGTCCTCGCTGTGCGTGAGGCAGTCGTAGTAAAACCGGCTCAGGTAGGCGCTGGGCGGCCGGTCAATGTTGGCGCGGGCCTCCGGGCGCACCTGCCAGCCCCGGTCCAGCCGCCCGATGCCGTAGCAGGCGTAGCCCCCGCCGTGGCACAGGCAGATTCGCAAGTCGGGATACCGGTCCATCACCCCGCCGAACACGAAGGACGCAAAGGTAACGGCCCGGTCGGCCAGGTTGCCGATGGTGTTGGGCAAATGGTAGCGATTCAGCCGCGGCGACACCACCGTGTCGCCGCCCTGGTGAATGAGAAACATGGCGCCCAGGCGTTCGGCCGTGGCCCACAGGGGGTTGAACACCGGGTCGTCAAAGGTTCGCCCGTTCACGTGGTCGCCAATCATCGCGCCCTTCAACCCCAGGTCCTGCACTGCGCGGGTCAGCTCCTCAATGGCCGCGCCCACGTCCTGCATGGGCAGGTGCGCCAGCCCGGCGAAACGGTCGGAATACTCATCGGCGAGCTGGGCCACGTAGTCGTTGCATTCCCGGTGCATGGCGATGGTCTGCTCGGTGTCCAGGTCGTAAAAGTACATATTCGCGTTGGTGGACAACACGTGAAGGTCCACCCCCAGCGAGTTCATGTCGGCAATGCGCTGCTCCGGCGTCCAGAACGTGCGCGGATTGTAGCGGTGCTGATTGTATAAAGCGGGCGCGCTGACCCCAAACCAGTTATCTCCGCTCTGCATCGCCCGCAGCGCGCTGGCCGGCGTGATATGAGCATGAACGTCCAGAACCCGTACTGCCATTTTATGCCGTCTCCTGTTCAATTGGCCGGCATGGGCGTTACCTTAAACGCAACGCAGCCGGCCCGTTTCGCCTGGATTATAAACCGTTTCGGTTCATCCGTCAGGTCGCCCGCGGGGTTTTGCCAAGGCTGTCGCATTTGGATTGCATCGCCCCGTCATTCCCGTGAAAGCGGGAATCCGGCGACCGAATCCGTCAGCGCCGCCGGGAAAGTCTGCAACACCGCAGTCTATGGATTCCGGGAAGTCTATGGATTCCGGCCCCGTAGGTAGCGTTCCGTTTTAGGTGGTTTAGTTGTAGGATGGCTGCAAATACCGGCTCCGAAGTCAGAGGGAGGGGCGCTGCCATGGGACTGCTTTACGACTTGGAAACCCGGCTGGAGCAGCAAATACCCGTCCAGCTGCAGCAGTCGTTGCAGCAGGCTTTGGATGATTACCAGCCCCTCTGCCCGGACTGCGGTTTAGCGATGCACCGGCATCATCGGTACGCCCGCACTATCACCACCCGCTATGGGGCAATTCGGTTGCAGATGCCCGTGTTCCGCTGCGGCCAGTGCGGCCGGATGGCCAGCGGCGCCGGCCTGCTGGGCGAAGCAGAGCGTCATCAAAGGTACTCAAAAAAACCCGCGAACTAGCCATCAAACTGGCGGCGCAGGGGTTGAGCTACGCCCAGAGCGGCCAGTGGTTCGGGTTCGTTAAAAGCACTATGTGCCGCTGGCTGCGACGGGAGCCAATAGCGCAGCCGGAGTTGCGGGGGCGGGTGTTGGAGCTCGACGGATTGTGGACCAGAACGCGGGCCGGAGCTACGGAATTGAAGGTCATCCGAGATGAAAACGGCGTGGCTCTGGGGTCCTTTGGAGGTTGGGCAGGGGTGATTGACCAGGCCTGGCGGCAGGGAGCGGTTCAGCCGGCGCATCTGGTGAGCGACGGGGATTCAGCCATCGCCGCGGGCATCCGGATGGTCTATGGCCGGCAAGCGCCCCATCAGCTCTGCCATTTTCACCTGTTACGGGAGTACCGGCGGAACATTGGGGAGACTGGTTGGCGGGAGGCGCGGCGACTGCTGGCGTCGTCCGGCCTGGCGGAGGCCCGGGGCTATGCGGCGCAAGTGGCCGCGTTGACCGGAGGCCGGGGGACGTACTGGTGTCGGAAAGCCCTGGGGAAAGGACTGCGCCATTTGGCCACCGGGCAAGCGCGGCACAAGACGACCTCCCCTTTGGAACGGCACAATCGGGAGCTGCGGCGGCGGGAAAAGATGGGCACCGTATGGACACCGCACAACCTGCTGGTATTGCTCCAAAACCGGGGCCTGCTCAACCAAACCACCTAAAACGGAACGCTACCCGGCCCCGTATCGGGTGTTGCATAGCAATGCGCTGACGATGGCGTTCGTGTCGAATACGTACCGCGGCATCATTCGTCCAGTATGGATTGCAGGATTCCGGGCGTCAGCCCCCGCTGCTGGGCGTTGCGGCTGATTTCCTGCATGGTTTCCCGCAGCGATTTTCCGGGCGCCCCTGCCTCGCGCAAGCGCAGGTTGACCAGCAGGTCCAGCTTGCGGCGTTCTGCGTCCGAGGCGGAACGGTAGCTGTTCGCCACTTCGGAATCAACCGACACGGTTATTGAGTCTGCCATAGTCGTTCCTGCCGGTTCAAAGTTTAGACTGGATTATAGACCGTTTCGGTACATCCGTCAGGCCGACAGTGGAGGTCTTTGAGCCGCCACCCATCATCCACACGCCGACGCCGGCCGGGGACGCGGGGCCGGTTGCCATTGGGTAGCAAATCTCCGCCGCGCACACGGCGGAGATTACGCTTTCGGGACGAAAACGGCCCGCTCGGTTTGCCCAAGAACTCGTTCCTTGCCATGATGACCGGCCAGCGGCCGGGGCGGTGTTGACTGCCACCGGCCGGGGGCATAGCATTCGCCTAACCGGAATAACAGGAGTACAGCACGATGCGCGACAACACGATGAAGCAGAAGTTGCAGGCGGGGCAACCCGTTTTCGGCTCCATGATTACCTTTCCCTCGGCCCCCGTTGTCGAGATGCTGGGCTTTCTCGGATATGACTGGGTGCTCATTGACAACGAGCACGGCAGCATTACCATAGACTTGGCCGAGGATATGATTCGCGCCGCCGAATACTCCGGCGCCGCGCCCATCGTGCGTCCGGTGGGCAACCGCCCGGAGATTATTGCGCCCTTTCTGGACCGGGGCGCCTGGGGCGTGCAAGTCCCCCACGTGAACACCGCCGACGAAGCCCGGGCCGCCGTGTCCGCCGTCAAGTATTATCCCGATGGCGAGCGCGGCCTGTTCAGCGGCGGCCGCCCGGCGGAGTACGGGTTCAGCGGCTCAACGCCGGATTACGTCGCATCCGCCAACCGCAACACCCTGGTCTGCCTGATGCTGGAAGAAGTGGAGGCCATCGAGAACATCCCCGAGCTGGTCAAAGTCCCCGGGGTAGATGTGTACTTCATCGGCGCCGGCGACCTCTCCCAGAGCATGGGCTACCCCGGCCAGCAAACCCACCCCGAAGTGCAGGCGCTGGTAGAGCAGGGCGTGCAGCAGATTGCCGCCGCCGGCATCACCGCCGGCTGCAGCTGCCCCGACAACTTGGTGCCCCACTACCTGGAACTGGGCGTCCGCTACTTCCACAACACCGTGGGCCGCCTGCTCCAGTCCGCCAGCGCCGACTACCTCAAAACCATGCGGGCCGCCGCCGATGGGCTATAATAGCGGCCACGCCGGCCACGCCAATGCCGGGCAATGTGGGGGAATTGAAATGCGGATTGAGTCCAGCGAACTCCCGGAAGAAATCATTGAACTGGGCAAGAAAACCTGGTTCTATGACATCATCGTTCTCAAAGATGGTCAACCGTGGTTCAAAATCGTGAAGCACGACGCCTACCGCCCTCCGGTGCGGCCGGGGCTGTGGGATGGGCAGTACGAACTGCCTGACGACTTTTGCGATACGCCGGAAGACGTCATTGAGGATTTTTACCGGTAGCTATGGCACGATATTTACTCGATACCCACACTTTCATCTGGCTGGTCACCCATAGCCTGCGATTGCGGCGCGAGGTTGATGAAATCATCAGGGATCCGGTCAACGATGTTTTCGTCAGCATAGCCAGCATCTGGGAAATCAGCATCAAAGTGGGATTAAACAAGATGCCAGCACTTCCCGGAGAACCGGAGGAACTTATGCGGGTCACCGGGTTGATTCAACTGGACATAAGCGTTGACCACGCTAAACTGGCCGGCCGGCTGCCTCTGCACCACCGCGACCCCTTTGACCGGATGCTGGTAGCGCCGGCGCAGGTTGAGAGCCTCATCCTGATTACCGACGACTGGAAGATTGAGCAGTATGGCGTACTAATTCTGCGCCCTTGAACCAACCGGAGGATACCCCTTATGACCAGTCCCGTTGACCCCAACCAGATTGTCCTGACCGGCGAAAACTCGTTCATCCGCCTGTCTCCGCAAGCCGGCGGCGAGCAGACCACCCGCGCCAGCCACTGGCGCGTGCTGTGGTCTCCCGCCGGCGCCGGCCATGTCCTCTACCTCAAGAGCGACGACTTCGACCGCGACCCCGTCCGGGTGTACTCCGACAACATCGCCCTGGCGCGTTACTTGCAGGACGAAATCGAGAGTATGTTGTTCCCGGAGTTTGCCGATGCCGCCCTGCCGGTAATCACCGCCGAGTTCAGCAAGGCCGGCGGCGTCCCCAACTTCTGGAACGAAACCGTCGCCGCCGCCACCGAAACCGTGACGCTGAGCTGGCACGACTTCCTCACCCCCTTTATGCTCAACAACCCGGCCGGCGGCGCTTCGGGCCGTTCCCACGGCGTCTATAGCTGCTTCTTCCCCGCCCGCAGCGCGCAGATTACGGTGGGCGACCGGGCTTTGTCCGGCGTGGTTTCCCCGGAAACCCGCGGCCCCGCCCAAAGCAGTTCCGCCTGCATCGCCTGGTCGGAAACCTGGGTCAAGCCCTGATTCCCGAATCAGTTTGTTATGTTGACCGCGCCATCAACATACAGGATTTGCAGCGCTTGTATCGCTGCCCGTTGCACCTGTTGCGCCGCCGCCGGTGCCATCCCCTGGCACAGGGCGGCGATGGCTTCGGACGCGGTGGCGCAGCCGTCCAGGCGGTTCAGCAGGCTGGCGACCAGCGGGCTGCATGGCAGCCCCTCAGGGTGGCCTCCGGTTATCAGGCCGTAACCCCACACAAATTCGGCGTCGGCCAGCACGGGCTGACGCTGCAAACGCACCCCGTCGGCCAGGCGGGGCCGGGCGTTCGCCAACGACGCCAGCCCGGCCCGCCGCCGGACGCGCTCCGTCTCCACCGCCGCTACGCTGTCGCCGAAGGCCGCCGGAGCCAGTCCCCGGCTCAACACCGCCCGCTCGTAGCCGTAGGGCGGCTGGCCGGCCACCGCCTGGATGAACGACTGGCGCGGCGTCAGCGACGGGTCGTTGTCCAGCAGCCGCCGCGCCTCCCAGAAGTACGAATCGGCGGTGCGATTGCTGGAGTAGAACAGTCGCGCCAGCTCCCGGAAGTGTCCGTACTCTTTATAGTACAGCCGTTGATACACCTGCCCCACCGGGCCGGCCATGCTCGGGTCGGACAGCGTGGACGTTACGGCGGCGGCGGCCAAAGTCGCCGAGGTCAGCGCCAGATGCACGCCGGACGAAAACAGCGGGTCGATGAAACAGCCGGCGTCGCCAACCAGTATGTACCCCGGCCCGTACAGCGATTGGCAGCGGTAGGACCAGTCCCGCACCACCTCCGGGCCGGATACCGGCGTGGCGGATTCCAGCATCCGGGCAGTGCGCGGCGCCGCTGCGATTTGCGATTCCAGGAACCGCCGCGCGCCCAGTCGCCGTATGCCGTCTTGCCCCGTTGCGGCGTCCACCACCGCGCCCACGCTGGCCCAGCCGTCGCGCAAGGGAATGTGCCATAGCCAGCCGTCTGGCTGCGACTCAATCAGGATGTTGCCGTCGTCCGGGGCCGCGAGCCGCTGCCCGCCCTGGAAGTAGCCGTACACTGCCAGGTTGCGGAAAAAGTCGTCCCACCGGCGCAGCCCCAGCTGGCGGGAGAGCAGCCCGCCCTGCCCGCTGGCGTCCACCACGAACTGCGCCGGCAGCTCGCCATCGCCGCAGCGCACGGCGACGGCCCGGCCCGTATCGTCAAACGCCACGCCGGTAGCCGCGCAGCCCTCGCGCACATCCACCCCACAGCGGCGGGCGTTGTCCAGCAGGATGGCGTCAAATTGAGGACGCCAGACCTGGTAAGAAGTCGGATTGCTGGCGTTAGTTTCGCAGAAGTGCCAGCTCCAGGGTTCGCGGTCAACGCCCCACACCATAGTCGCGCCGCGCTTGACGACAAAGCCGGCCTGCTCCACGTCGTCCAACACGCCCAAATCCCGCAGGATGGGAATACTGGCCGGCAGCAGCGACTCGCCCACGTGGGCGCGCGGAAACCGCTCCCGTTCCAGCAGGATGACGGGATAGCCCTTGCGGGCCAGCCGGGCGCTGGCGCAGGAACCGGCCGGCCCGCCTCCGATGACGATGATGGGGGTATCAATCAAAGGAACTCGTCTGGAGCTATGATCTTTACATACCGCGAGCTTGCGGTCAGCAGTTTGCGGTATCTGCCTACAAACTGCTGCGGGCCAGTGATTGCCTCTACTTGAGCGTGAGCATTCCGCCAACGCCGCCAAGACAGTTCAACGAACTCATCATCGGCACGCCATTCCACTTGAACTTGGAAAGGCGTGCCAGATTTCTCCGACACCTCTCTAGCCAAATCCGTATATGTCTTTGCACGGTGGTGAACTTGACCATGTCCAGCGAGACTCTCAATGCGGAGGTCATCAGGTGAAGCGTTGCTTTCAAGCAGCTTATCCATATGCCAGACCGAAAGGCCTTCACCCCTCTTCGGCTTGAAGGCTCCTTCACGTGGCCCCTGTTCTCTTTTGCTCCAATGGATAGGGTCGATAAATCGGCACACTATGTCGTCGGGTGGTACAGATATGGCAGAACTCTAGAACAGTCTGATTATTTCGTCAGCCATCGCCTGTGGCATATACTCGACCTCAACGGCGTGTTGCGAGCTGTCACTGTCGTCATAGAAACCGGCATCAAGTATGCCGTCTATCGTCAATTCGGCTAGCGCCCGCAAACCGTTGACCAGCCTCAGGTCGATTGACAAGGCTCCATCGGAATCTACCAAAAATTCCGGCTCTACTGTCTTTTCAATAGCGGCCTGCACAATACGCTCCGCTATTGCCGCCACATCGGGGGCTGGACATATCCCGTCAATCCCCTCTGCGAACTCTTGGACGACAGGGTGCAAGGCGGATACCGGCAAAGCACTCGTATTGTGCAAAACGGACGTTTGCCACAATACGGCATAGTCCCGCGACAAGTTGCTGTCATCAATAGGCAGTTGCGCATTTGTCAGCGTACTGCCTGCGATGGCAAAGGTAGAGGACGGCCACCATTCTACAACCCACAGCCGACTTCCACTGCTGGCAGTGCCAATCAGCTCTGCGTAGAGGGAAGGGAACGACGAGGTGCGGATGTTCGTTTGCTCCGCAAATTTTAGCACTACGGTGCGGTGATGGAACACATTGCCGCCGCTATGATGCATAGGAATGCGTTCAAGCACCACCCCGATAATCGGGCGGTTAGCGACTGGTTCGATGGTGATGGTCGTGGTCACGATGATTCTGCCCTCTCCAAGCGGTCCGCAAACGCTAACGTTTCTTGCCGAATTTGTTCCAGCGTCGTCTGGATTTCGGCTTCATCAGGAAAGCGCTGTTCTTGCTTATGTAGGTTTAGGCTCAGGAATACCCTACGGGTATCGCTATCGTTAAAGCGCGGCTGAATGGAGATTGTCCATTGCCCGGCGGAGTCCGAGAAAATCAATTGTCCAGTGCCTCCGACGAGATTCCGACCTGGCACGCCGGTGGGTAGATTGCCAAACAGACGGTTGCCAATGTACTGGATGGCTGGTTGCCCCGAGTCCTGGTCAAATACCAACTCCATATTGTAACCGAAGGCTTGCGGAGCTTTGCCCTCCAAATTGGTGAGTTCAATTGCGCGGTCGGCAACATGAGCTAGCCGGGTTAATCCTAAGTCATCGGGGTACTCCCTAGCTATCGTTGAGCGGGATGCGTGCAGGGTAAGCTGGATCCTGTCTCTGCTCATAGTCAGGATCCGGCTCGGCTCGGGTACGCCTGTGGCGCCGAGAACAACCATGCCGACTTCAAGCCGTAGGTCGTGTGCGAGCTCGTTGCGAAACCGCTCGACCATATCCGGCTCGTGGAGCAACTCAACACCAACGAGCACCAAGTTAACACTCAGGACATCCTCCAGGGTCATAGCCATTTTGGACCCCTCCTGCGATGGGCTGGCACTTTATAGCATAGCACAGCCGGGCTGTCTATCAGGGCAGCCCGCTTGTCCTACGCAATCTTGTGGCTACCGATAATACTGCGAAAATACCGGCTCCTCCCGCGTTATCACTTCCAGCACGCACGGCTGCCCCGTCGCCGCTATTTCTTTCGCCCGCTCAATCGCCGGCCCCACTTCCGCCGGGTCGGTGATGTGCTCGGCGTAGGCGCCCAACGCCTCGGCCATACGGGCGTACTCGCCGGTTACGTACTTGCTGCCGTAACGCTCTACGGCCACCGGGATGTTCTTTTCGTAGCCGCCCATGGCGCCGTTGTTGACGATGACCGTGATGATGCCCAGCTTTTCGCGGGCCGCCGTTTCAAAGTCGGTGCCGGCCATGCCCACTGCCACGTCGCCCATCAGGTTGACGCAGGTTTGCTCCGGGAAGGCCACCTTGGCGCCCATGGCGTAGCCCAGGCCGCTGCCCAGCTGCGTCGAGTTGCCCCAGCCGATGTAGCCCCGCGGCGTGGTGGCGGCGTAGAAAGGCACCATCTGGTCGCGGGGGTTGCCGGAGTCGTGGGTTACGATGCTGCTGGCTTTGTCCAGACGCGCGTTCAGCTCGTACACCACCCGGTAGGGACTGATGGGCGCGTCGTTGCTGGACAGACGGGGCATCCATTCCGCCAGCCATTCCCGCCGCACCTGCCGGATTTCGGCGGCCACCGATTCATCGCCCCGCCGGCCCTCCGCGCCCAGGCGGTCTTTCACTTCCTCAATCAGCTGGCCCAGCACCAGTTTGGCGTCGCCGACGATAATTTCCTCCAGCGGGTATTCCCCGTTCAGGTCCTTCTCGTCAATGGTGGACTGGATGATGGTCTTGCCGGCCGGCACCGGGGCCGAGGCCAGCGTTTTCTGAAAACTCGTGCCGATGCCGAACACCACGTCGCTTTGCGCCAGAAACTCGCCCACCATCTTGGTGCCGGTGTTCCCGCCGGCGCCCAGAGCCAGCGGGTGATTTTCGGGGAAGCCGCTCTTGCCCAGCGTGGTAGTCATCGTGGGGGCGTTGAGCAGCTCGGCCAGTCCCACCAACTCCGGCGTCGCCGCGGCGTACAGTACCCCCTGGCCGGCGTAGATGACGGGCCGCCGCGCGTTCACCAGCAGCCCGGCCACGCGGGACACGTCGCGCGGGTCGCCGGCCGACCGGCGCTTTTGTTGCGGCTGGTAGTGAAACTGCTCCTCGGAGATTTCGCCGCTGAGCACGTCGTTGGGCAGCTCCACCAGCACCGGGCAGGGGCGGCCCGTCCGCAGCTGCGTATAGGCGCGGCGCATCAGCTCCGGGATGCGGTCGGTGTGGTTGGCGGAATCGGCCCACTTGGTAACGCCCTGATAGTTGCGGACGGCGTTAAAGTCGGAACTCATCCCCTGCCGCCGCGTGCCCGGATGATTGGGAACCATCAGCAGGGGCGACGAATCGGCATAAGCCTGGGCCACGCCGGAAAAGGCGTTCTCAATGCCTGGCCCGCCCTGCACGATGACCACGCCGTTCTTGTTGCCGTTGTTAACCCGGCTGTAAGCGTCGGCCATATTGACGGCGGTGCGCTCCATCCGCGAGATGATGGGCCGGATGCCCGCGGCGGCGCAAGCGTCAATGAGGATATTGTTGGGAAAGCAGAAAACGACGTCCACGCCTTCCTGCGCCAGAATCGTAGCGAATGCGGTCTTGCCGTCCATATCGGATAGGGCCTCCAGTAAATTGCAGTGGCATTATACCGGGTTTCATTTTACAGGGATGGACAGGATAGACAGGATTCGGGTTATGATACGGGGAAACGAAATCGAGAGGGATTACTATGGCCGAGTACATACCATCGCCTACGGAGTGGGTGCGCGAGCAGGTGGAGCTTTACGAGGGGAGCGGCGGCACGGAGGGGGCTACCCTACGCGACACCGGGCTGCCCGTGATAATCGTAACCAACCGGGGCAACAAGACGGGCGCCATCCGCAAGACGCCGCTGATGCGCGTCAAGGACGGCGACAACTACGTGCTGGTCGGCTCCCGGGGCGGCGCCCCGACCAACCCGGTGTGGGTGTATAACCTGCGCGCCGACGGCAGCGTGGAGATTCGGGACCAGACCGAGGTGCATACGATGCGCGCTCGGGAAATCACGGACGCGGACGAACGGGCGCAGGCTTGGGCCGTGGCGGTGGCCGCGTTCCCCAATTACGAGGAATACCAGGGCCGAACCTCCCGCATCATCCCGGTATTCGTCGCCGAGCCGGTGTAATTGCCCCCGGCAATCCGGCGCGGGCAATCGCGTGAGCAATTCACGGGCTGTCCGGTCCAAATGCGATTGCCTCAACAATTTACCCAAAAATCGTTGCTTGTATCGGTGGTTGCCAGTATAGTAGGGGTAGTATAGGTTGCGCCGGTCCGCCTTCCTTGGGTATTGGAGTTCGCTGTGCCCGACGAATCAGACCAATGGTGTGCAGCGTGATTACCAATCCGGCCGGAGGATACATCGTGGCTCTTTCAGACATTACCCTCGCGTGCAGCGACTGCGGCGCCGAGTTTCCCTTCACCGTAGGCGAGCAGGAATTTTACGCCTCGCGCGGTTTCACTAACTATCCCAAGCGGTGCTCGTCCTGCCGCAACGCCCGCCGCGGCCAGCCCCGCGACGGCGGCGGTGGGGGCGGCGGCGGTGGATACGGCGCCCCGCGCGAATCCTTCCCCGTCGTCTGCAGCAACTGCGGCGCCGACGCCACCGTGCCTTTCCGGCCTCGGGGCGACCGCCCGGTCTATTGCAGCGACTGCTTCAATCAGATGCGGCGCTCCTGACCTCCGCATCGCCCCTTAGCCGGCTGCACTGCGCGCAGCGCAGCGCAGCCGGCCTTCCGCCTTCCGGGGCGGGGCCACATAGGTCGGTTCAGCCCCTATGCCGTACCAGGACCTGCGCGAGTTTATCGCCTTTCTCGAAAGCAAGGGGGACTTGCGACGCATCTCCGCTCCCGTTGACCCGGAGCTGGAGATTACCGAAATTGCCCATCGCTTGTTGCGCTCCGATGGGCCGGCCCTGCTGTTCGAAAACGTGATTGGCTGCGATATGCCCGTAGCCATCAACCTCTTCTGCGCCGACCGCCGTATGAACTGGGCGCTGGAAGTCGCCGACGCCGACCAGCTGGCCGCCCGCCTGGAATCCATGATTGAACTGGTGCAGGGCGGCCCGCCTCAGGGAATGCTCAACAAACTGCGTACCCTGGGCCGCCTGGTTCACGTCGGCTCCTACCAGCCTCGCACCGTCCGCAACGCCCCCTGCCAGCAGGTGGTCCTTACCGGCGAGGATGTTGACCTCTACCGCCTGCCCATCATCAAGTGCTGGCCCCTGGACGCCGGGCCTTACATCACCCTGCCCCTGGTGATTACCAAAGACCCCGACACCGGCACGCAGAACTACGGCATCTACCGGATGCAGGTGTATGACCGCAACACCACCGGGATGCACTGGCAAACCCACAAGGTGGGCGCGCGCCACTACCGGGCCAGCGCTGAGAAACTTGAAGTGGCCGTGGCTCTGGGCGGCGACCCTGCGTCCATCTGGACCGGCTCCGCGCCGCTGCCGCCGGACATCGACGAAATGGTGCTGGCCGGCTTCATCCGCGACGCCGGGGTGGAGCTGACGCCGGCCAAGTCCGTTGACCTGCTAGTGCCGGCCCACGCCGAAATCGTGCTGGAAGGTTACGTCATCCCCGGCGAGGAACGGATGGAAGGCCCCTTTGGCGACCACACCGGCTACTACTCCCTGGCCGAGCCGTACCCCGTCTTTCACGTTACGGCCATCACCAGACGCCACAATCCCATCTATCCAACTACTTTCGTGGGCCGCCCGCCCACCGAGGACTATTGGATGGGCAAAGTAACCGAGCGCGTATTTCTGCCCCTCATCCGCCTCATCCTGCCCGAAGTGGTGGACATCAATATGCCGGCGGAGGGCATCTTTCACAACCTGGTGCTGGTGTCCGTCAAAAAGGAATATCCCGGCCACGCCCGCAAGGTGATGTACGGCCTGTGGGGCTTGGGCCTGCTCAGCCTCACCAAAGTCATCGTGGTGGTGGACGATTTCGTGGACGTGCAAAACCCGTCGGAAGTGGCCTGGCGCGTCGCCAACAACATCAACCCCAACACCGACCTGGTGCTGGTGGACGGCCCGATTGACGACCTGGACGTAGCCTCGCCCACCCCCCGTTTCGGCAGCAAAGTCGGCATCGACGCCACCCGCAAAGGCCCCCAGGAAGGCTACCACCGGGAATGGCCGCCCGACATCGCGATGAGCGAGGAGATTCGGGAACGGGTGTCGCGACGCTGGGCGGAGTTGGGGCTGGACGATATTGTGCCACCGGCGCCGTAACCAGCACCCCGCTGGTCAGGAAGTTCCGGCGTTGCCGGCAGTTCTATCAGTCTCTTTCCCGGACGCCGGCCGGCGCCAAAGGGTCAACGCTCCAGCGTACTGACGATGGCTCCAAGTCAACTTCGACCTCAACCTCGAGGACAGCGGCCGGCTCCATGAGCGCGGCTATTTCCTCAGGGTCGGTAATGGAGACCGGGTAAAGGGCAAGGGCTTCCGGGATGGTTTCTTTGTGATAGGCGAGTGCCTCCGATACCGACATCTGCGGCGGCGGTATCGGGTCGCCGTCCTCGTGCATACCCTCAATGTGAAAAGCGATGGCTTCTTTAATCATCGCCAGCATCTTGTCCCAAGTTCGTCCCGTGCTGATGCAGCCGGGCAAGTCCGGGATATAGGCGCAGTAGTTGTTGGGAGTCTGTTCAAAGACCACCGCGTAGGTCAGTTTCATCGGTTCCTCCCCCGAAGTCCGGCTTGTCGCAAAATACTTCGCCACGTGTCCATATGCAGGTCGTCGCTCGGATGGCCCGGAATGGTCACTGTTCCGGGTTTCACCGGGTGATGAAACTGGCGGTGGCCGCCGCGCATCCGCACCTGCCGCCAGCCGTCGTTTGCAACCAATCGGATGGCGTCTCTTACGTTGGGCATAGGCTGTTTCGCAAGTGAGGCGGCGCGTCTTTTGGCGGGTGCGGATATGTTACCATAGGCTGCCATGCAGAATGCTCCCGCACATCCTGGCCCCCTCCGCGCCATCGCCGGCAAGGTGCCGCACTACCTGAACGCCATCAACGTGTCGGAATCGCTGTTCGCCATGCCTTTCGGCTACATCGGCATGGCGCTGGCCTCCCACTACTCCGGCGGCAGCGGCTGGCCCGGCTGGCATACCTTTATCTGGATTACCCTGGCCTTCCTGGGGGTGCGCACGCTGGGGATGTCGGCCAACCGCATCATCAACGCCAAAGAGGACGCGCGCAACCCCCGCACCGCCGGCCGGCACATCCCAGCGGGCATACTCAAGCCGCTGGAAATCGGCGGGATGGCGGCGGCGGGAACCGTCCTCTTTTTTGTCGCCGCCTGGCAGCTCAACCCCCTGGCCCTGCTGCTGGCTCCGGCGGCCGCCCTCTACGTCGTGCTGTATTCCTTCGCCAAGTATTACACTTGGCTGTGCAGCCTGATGCTGGGCCTGGCCCTGTCCATCGCGCCGTCGGGGGCGTGGATTGGCGTTACCGGGCGGCTGGACTGGCCGCCGGTGCTGCTGACCTTCGCCGTAGCAATGTGGGCCAGCGGGTTTGAGACCATCTACGGCAGTATGGACTACGATTTCGACCGGGCCAACCGCATCAAGTCCATAGCGTCGCGGTTCGGCGTCCGCAACGCCATTCGCACGACACGGGTTCTGCACAGCCTGGCGGCGGCGGCCCTGCTGGCCCTGGGCATCTGGATGGGCCTCAACGTATTCTACTTCACCGGCTGGGCCGTCGCTGTCGTCCTGCTGATTTACGAGAACAATATGGTCAAGTCTGGCGCAGCCGCCAAAGTAGGGGCGGCTTTTGCCTTCAACAAATACATCTCGACACAGCTGTTAGGCTTTACGGTTCTGGCGGTTGCTTGGCCTCTTGGTGGCTTTTGGCCGTGGTAAATCCGGTAATCGTCGGCATCACCGGGGCCAGCGGGGCCGTCATCGCGCGCGAGCTGATTGACGCCCTGCTGGAGCGGGAGCGGCCCGTCATTGCCGTGGCGTCCAACGCCGCCCGCATGGTGTGGCAGGAGGAGCTGGACGAATCCTATAACCGGGCCACCGCCCGTTGGCTGGAGCAGCCCCATTTCCGGCAGTATGGCATCAGCGACCTGTTTGCGCCCGTCGCCAGCGGCACATTCCCCACCGCCGGCATGGTCATCGCGCCGGCCAGCATGAACTCGGTGGCATCCCTGGCCCACGGGCTGACGCCCAACCTGCTGCTCCGCGCCGCCGACGTTACCCTGAAAGAGCGCCGGCCGCTGGCGCTAATCCCCCGGGAAACACCACTGCACGCCGTCCACCTGGAAAATATGCTGACCCTCTCCCGCCTGGGCGCAATCATCCTGCCGCCGGAACCGCCCTTCTACCTGAAACCCCTGGACATCGACGGCGTGGTGCGTTTCGTAGTGCAGCGCGCACTGGTCGCTCTGGGCGTTGCCGACCAGCTGCCGGAGGATATGCAGTACCGGGACCGGGAGCGGTAGGCCAGCGCCGGCGGAATGACATCGCCAGGCGGAGGGTGATAGCATACCATCAGCCAGCCTCACCCGCTCATTGCCCGGAGCCGCCCCCAATGACCGAACCCGCCGACCTCTACGAAATCCTGCAAGTTCACCCTTCCGCCTACCCGGAAGTCATCCAGGCCGCCTACCGCGGGCTGGCGCAAATCTACCATCCCGACCGCAACCCGGCGTCCGACGCCGCCGCGCGTATGGCGGAAATCAACCGCGCCTACGAAGTATTGAAAGACCCCCAACAGCGCGCCGCCTACGACCGCCAGCGCGCCGGCGCCGGTAACAGCGCGGGCGGCGCCAACGTCGCCGACACAATCAGAGCGAAGTCATTCCAGCTGGTCAACGACGCCGGCCAAACCCGCGCCGAGCTGTCACTGGACCAAGACGGAGACCCGGTGCTGGTTATGAACGACCGGAACGGCAAGCGCCGTCTGTATGTCGGTGAGTCTGCCGGCGGCAGGCCAATAGTGTTTATGACCGACCGGAACGGCAAGCGCCGGTTCGGGATATATCAGGGCGAGAACGGTCAGCAACAGCTGAGAATCAGAGACCAGAGCGGTGGTGTCCGTCTGCGGCTCGGCGAGTCTGCCAACGGCAGGCCAATGGTGTATATGACCGACCGGAACGGCAAGCGCCGGTTCAGGATATATCAGAGCGAGGACGGTCAGCAACAGCTGGAAATCAGCGACCAGAGCGGTGATGTCCGTCTGTGGCTCGGTGAGTCTGCCGATGGCAGGCCAATAGTGTATATGACCGACCGGAACGGCAAGCGTCGTTTCGGGATATATCAGAGGGAGGACGGTTCGCAAAGATTGGTAATCAACGACCAGAACGGTAATTGCCATCTGTATGTCGGTGAGGCTGACGACGGCAGGCCAATGGTGTATATGACCGACCAGTACAACAACCGCCGCTTTGAACTAGAACTGGAACGCAGTGGTTCGCCGGGCTGGTATATGTTCGATGCACAAGGCAAAACCAGAATCTGGGCGTACATAAGGGATGACGGCGGGCTGGAATTGGGAAAGGACTCCTAGTGGTAGCAAATCGCCGTCTGCTGTCAGCCGAACCGCTGCTGACGCCCCCGTCACTATGCCCAAAATCACCCTCTACATCGCCACCAGCCTGGACGGCTACATCGCCGACGCCAACGGCGGCGTAGCCTGGCTGCCCCAACCGGATGGCGGCGACTACGGCTATGCGGAGTTTTACGAGTCGGTTGACGCGCTGGCAATGGGGCGGCGCACCTACGACCAGATTATCGGGTTCGGAGAATGGCCTTATCCCGGCAAGCCGGCGTATGTGTTCACCGGCAATCCTCCGGCGGCCGGGCCGCCTGGCGTCCACTTTGTGCGAACCGACCCGGCAAGTTTCGCCGCAACCGTCGCCGCGCGTTATTCCGGCGCCGTGTGGCTGGTCGGCGGCGCCAACCTGTCTGAGCAATTCCGTCGGGAGGGTCTAATCGACGAATACCGGGTCTTTGTAATGCCCATTATCCTGGGGCGCGGCATCCCGCTGTTTGACGGCGCGGCCCCGCCGACGGCCCTGCGCCTGGTGGCCGCGCAAACTTACGGCAACGGCATAGTGGAACTCCGCTACCACCCGGCTGCCGCCGCATAGCCTGATGGCCCATCTGCGCGGCGATGACAAACGCCGCTACGTCGCGGAGATGTTCGCCCGCATCTCACCCCGCTACGACCTGATGAACTCGCTGATGACCGGCGGACTGCACCACCACTGGAAGCGCGCTACGGCCCGCCGCACCGCCGCCGGCCTGAACGGGCCGGCGCTGGACGTAGCCACCGGCACGGGTGATCTGGCATTCGCATTGGCCCGCTGCCCCGGCATAACCGCCGTGGTTGGCGTTGACTTGCTGCCCGAAATGCTGCGCATCGCCGCGCGCAAATCGGCTGCCCCGGCCGCTTTCGTCCTCGGCGACGCTCTGCGCCTTCCCTTCGCCGACGCTGCCTTCGCCTGCGCCACCGCCGGATTCAGCCTGCGCAATATGCCGGACGTGCCGGCCGCCATCAAAGAGATGGCCCGCGTCGTCGCCCCCGGCGGCCGGGTAACCACCCTGGAGCTGACTCCGATGGCCCCCGGCGTCCCCGCGGCGGTGGGCCGCCTCTACTTCCACCATCTGGTGCCGCTGCTGGGGCATCTGGTCGCCGGCGACCGCGCCGCCTACACCTACCTGCCCGACAGCGTGGACTACTTCCTCACCGCCGACGGGTTGGCCGACGTGTACCGGCGGGCCGGGCTGGTCAACGTGGGCTACCGCCGCCTGGGGCTGGGCGGCGTGGCGCTGCACTATGGAGAGAAACCGGCCCGCCGCTCGCCGGAGCCGGTTTGAAACCGGCCCCTACTCCCGCCAACCGGCCCTTCCTGCCGCACAAACCATCCGGTCATTTCACCCAAAATCCTGCTAATCTTGTTGATAAGCATTGCAACCCGCCTGCCTGTGCCCGGGCCGCGGCGGCCAACTGCGTCAGTACTCGAACCCCGTTTCGGCAGCCCACGCCTGCACGCCGCGCCGGAAGGCCAGCGCGCCCATGGGCGCAATCACCGCCTGCATCGCCTCCAGAATCTCCCGGGGCGTGGCCCCTTCGTTGAGGGCGACGCGAATGTGCGCCTGTATCTGCTCCTGGTCGGCGCGCAGGGCAGTCTCCACGCAGATTTGCAGCAGCTCTTTGGTCTTACGGTCCAGCAGGCGCTGGCCGGTGTAGGTAGCCTCGATAAACTCGCCGTACTTCTGCGTCCATTCCGGGTCGGCCAGGGCGTTGATACGGTGCATCTCCAGCGTATAGCCGCGAGTCTGGGCGGCTTCGTCAATCAGTCGTTGGGCTGCTTCGTTGGTTGACATGGTTGCGTCTCCTGGTGGAGTGAAGGGTTACAAGTCGTAGTGAGCGCGCGCGGCGGCTTGCAATGGGTCGTCCTGCTGGAACAAGTCGGGGTGCTTGCCCCGGGCCAGGGCCAGATAGTAGGTGAACAGCTGCAGCGGCACAACGCTGGCGACAGGCATAAGATACGCCGGGCAATCGGGCAGCCGGAATATCCGGGCGCCGGCGTCCGCCAGCTCCGCGCCGGGCCGGTTGGTCAGCGCCCATACCGGCGTGCCCAGCGCGGCGGCGGCGCGGGTCACGTCACCGGCGCGCCCCCGGTCGTTGCCGGCCGGCGCAATCAGCGTCAGCAGGCAATCAGAATCCAGAGCGCAAAAGGGGCCGTGGAGCAGCTGCTCAATCTGAAAGCCCTCGCCGTCGGCGCGGCTGGTCTCCTTGATTTTCAGGGCCACTTCATAAGCGTTGGCCCGGTTCGCGCCCCAGCCGGCGGCGATAAACCGCCGCTGGCCCTGGTGTTCGGCAACCACGTTTTTAATGTCGTCCGCGGCGGCCAGCATCCCGGCAACCTGTTGGGGCAGCGCGTCCAGTCCGTTGTCGCTGCCGGAGAGCCGCCCCGCCATCGCCAGGTTGAGCATTGCCAATACGGTAAGCGCCGTGGTGTAACTGACGGTGAAAGCCGCCGAAACCTCCTGCCCCACCGTGCGGATGCCGGCATCGGCAACCTGGATGCGCGGCCCGGGGTTCGTGGACGTGATAGCAATGGTATAGGCACCCTGGGCCACGGCGTAATCCAGTGCCTCGTAGGATGACCGCTTGGTTCCCCGGTGGCTAATGACGATGACGGCATCAGCGGGCGTAATCGACGGCGGCGACGCGCAGAACTCAAAGGAGTTGTACGCGAAACACTCCGGCCCGCCGGCCATAATCTGCGCCCCCGCCAGCGCGGCGTGCCACGAAGTGCCGATGCCGACGACGTAGATACGCCGCCGGCCGGCCAGCGTCCCGGCGACCTCGGCGCACTGCTCCCGCCGGCTCGCAATCACGGATGCGATGGCCTCAGGCTGCGCTGCGATGGCATCGTACATATAATAAGGGTGTCCGGTGCGGACGGTGGGCATAGTCATCAGGCGGTGGCCTCCACAGGCTGACGGACGGATGCGGCGGCGGCGGGATGTCGTCAGCCTATGCTATCATCAACCGGCCAAACAATCACGGAGATGCGCCGTGGCTGCCATAACCCTCTCCGGCCTGGACGAAAAGTTTGTACTGCGTATCAAGCAGCAGGCCGCCGTCAACCACCGGACGCTTGAGGATGAAATTCGCCATATCCTGGAGCAGGCGGTTGGGCCCGACCCTGAGGAAATGGCTGCCCGCCAGAAAGCCTTCCTGGCTAGCATCAAGCAGCTGCAAGCTCAACAGCAGAGAGAGCGGACTACCAACCGTCCCCGGACAACTGCCGAAGCGCTAATCCGGGAAGACCGTGACAATGACCGCGGGCGGCTGTAATGCGACTGGTAACGGATGCCAGCGTGGCGGTCAAATGGCTGGTGGCAGAAGCGGACTCCGCAGCGGCAAACGGACTGCTTGGCGCCGGGCACGAGCTGCACGCGCCGCAGCTGCTGGCGTCGGAAGTCGGCAACGCGCTGTGGCGCAAAGCGCGGGCCGGAGACCTGACCCCGCAGATGGCCGCCGCGTCGGTATTCTCAACGTGTGTTGGTGTTAGATTAGACCCTGCCGCAAGCAGACTAGGGCTATCGAATCCCGCAGCATCGCCAGGCTCTTGTTGTATCCCTCTCAGCAAGGTCGCCGCGCTGCGGTTCCCAACCTCGAAATCCACCCAGCGCCGCCCGCTCGCCTCTTCAATCACTGCCGTCCCAATCCAAACCGACCGTCGCGATCCCTTTCGCCGCGCCCCCAGGCAGCTCCACATCTCGTCAAAGGAGATGACCTTAGCCAGCCCCTGCCCCGGTCGCCGTGCGGCCCGTTCCCGCACCAGCCGGGGTATCAAGTCCCCGGCCCAACGGGCTTTTTTTGACCCAGGAGTAGGCCGTACCCAGCCGCACCGACAGCACCCGTCCGATGGCGGCAATCCCCAGACCTTCCGCGTACATCGCTGCGGCCAGGTTTTTCACCTTTGCCGGCTGGTGCGGGCGGGGGGCATTCCAGGTAAAGTGGTAGAGGCATTGGCCGCAGCGACAGGTTTGCTTGCCCCGGGAACGGCCGTATTTAGGCAACCAGTTGGAACCGCAGCGGGGACATTGCATATCATCCCGGTAAGCGCGTTTGCCAGCCATTAGCGCACCTCCTCCGGCTTGCCGCCTTGTGCTAGCCTTATTCTACCCATCACCAACACACGTTGAGAATACCGTTATCATTGCTTTCACGGCTATGAACTGCATTGCGCTAATCACCCTCAGCAGCATCATAGCATACCTAGTTTTGGGCTGGGGCGTCTCCCCACACGCGAAGACCACAACGAGCTCCGGGAAGAGTTCAAACGCAGCCACCGGCGGATAACGCTGGCACTGGCTAACCACACTCACCGCCATGACGGGCTGGCAGTGTTCACTTTGCCGCCGGAGTCGGAACCGACGGCATCTCCCGCCGACGATTAAATTTGCGTTTTATCGCACGAATAGACGCCGGGGTGGGTTGCAAACCCGCCCCGGCGCCTTTTACTGCCGGCGCGTCAGCACCTCGCTGAGCATCAGAAAGTTGGCCTGCAGTTCCGGCGCCAGTTCCATCCCGCCGGTGGAAAGCAGCAGCAGCAGCCTGACCTGCGCCGCCAAGTCGGCGGCCAGTTTCTGCTTCGCCTCGGCCACGGTATCGGCGGCAATAGGGACGCGCAGGCCGTTCAGGGGCAGGGCGTGGCGCGATTCTCCGGCCCAATACTGGTCGAGGCTGTCAATGATAACGACCGGAATCTCGCGGCTGACGACAAAGGGCGCTTCCGGCGGGCTGTCCTCAGGAGTCAACACGTCGGTGAACACGCGGGTAACGTCGCTATGGTTGATGTGGAAGGTAGCCGCGTTGGGTTGGCTGGTGGACGTGCGGCCCCAAGTCCATTCTGCGGGCCGGGCCGCGTTGGTGTTGGGAGTTACCGCGACGGGCAGCGAGATGTCCTCGGCCAGCGGCCGGCCCTCACCGCCGGGGTCATCCGGCGCGCGCAAGCCGTAACGCTCGGCGCGCGTTTCGTCGGCTGGGTCTGGTGTAGTCATACCGTCTCCCGCGTCAATCAGTGGCCGTGCCCGTCCCCGTCAACCTCCCAGGCGGCGTAAACCTGCTCCGGCAGAGTGATGGGGCCGACGGCCTCCTCGTACTCCCGCACGTGCTTGGAGGCCAGCACCGCGATGGCCTTCATCATCTGCGGGCTGACTTTGATGCGGGCGCGCAAAATTGGCTCCCGTTCCTCAACCTGCTCGCCAAAGAACAGCACGGCGGAGTAAAGGCTGCTGAAAATGTGGAAAGAATCGCTGTAAAAGGTAATCGGGTCCAGTGAGCCGGGGGCCTCCACCGGAGCGGCGACCGGGGCCATGGCGGTATTGACGTTCCCGGCGTTAACGTTCAGCGATGCGATGTCGCCAGGATTGACGTAGCTGTCTTCCTGAGGCGGCTTGTCTTCCGGCGGCACGTAGGGACGTTGGATGATGGGCATAAAACCTCCGGCCCGGCCCGCAGGGTCAGCGCAGTCGGGCGATGCGGCAATTGCCCGCTATTATAGCGGGTTTGGGGCCGCTGTGCCGGGGTATGGTAGGGGCCGTCTAAGAGGCTCCTACCCGCACGCGCCACCAGCGGCGGCGCCGCTTGGGTACCATCCGCTACCGTGCCCGCCGTTACCCGCATCCGCGCCGGCATCCCGCGAGCAGCCATCGCCGGATGCAGTTTGCTGTTCGGCCCCCTTGCTGGTGTACCTTGATTTAGCTGGCGTCAATCAGCAGCCACTCAAAGTCCGGGTCGTCAACCAAGGCTTCCTGCAATTCGGCCCAGACGTTTTGATTGCACCAGCGGATAAAGCGACGGTTAGTATTGCTCCAATCGCCGTAGTCCGGGGCAAGTCTCTCCAAGGGGCGCCGGTGCGCAGTACCCAGAGCACGGCGTTGCTAAAGCGGCGGTTGTTTGCTGCGGGGCGTCCGACTTTGCCCTTGCCGCCGGGGAGCCGGGGTTCCAGGATTTACCGGGTGCGGTCAGAGATGTCGTGCCGGTGACAAGCAGCGGCGGCGGTGGACACGGGACAGCCCGCCTGGTGGCAGATTGCGGCTAACTGCGCCACTTTACCACCAGATTCTAAATTTGACTACACGCCCTGAAAGGGAACGCTGCCATCGGGGCGAAAATCACGCCCCGGCCGGCTACGCCCGCGGGTGGCTGCGTTCGTATTCCTCGCGCACGTGAGAGTCGGTGAGGTGGGTGTACACCTGCGTCGTCGAGATGCTGGAGTGGCCGAGCAGCTCCTGGACATGGCGCAGGGAGGCTCCGTTTTGCAGCAGATGGGTGGCGAAGCTGTGGCGCAGAGTGTGGGGGGTGATTTTGGGATCGACGCCGGCTTTTTTGGCGCCGGTTTTCAGGATGTTCCACACCCACTGACGGGTCAGCCGTTCGCCCCGCTGGTTGAGGTAGAGCGCGGTTTCGCCCTTTTTTTCACTGAGCAACTCGACCCGGGCGCCGCCGATGTACACCCGCAGGCTGGACAGAGCGTCGGGGTACAGATAGACGATGCGCTCCTTTGAACCCTTGCCCCAGGTGCGGATGAACCCCTCTTCAAAGTCGATGTCCTGCACGTTCAACGCGACCAGTTCGCTGACGCGCAAGCCGGTGGCGTAGAGCAGCTCCAGGATGCTGGCGTCGCGGCGGCCCTCCGGGGTTCCCGTGTCGGCGGCGGTGCTCAGCAGCCGTTTCACGTCGTCCTCAGAGATAAACTTGGGCACCGTGCGGCCCACCCGCGGCGAGCCCAGGTTCTCGGTGGGGTCTTCGCTAATCAGGCCGTTGGCGCTGAGGTAGCCGAAAAACGAGCGCACCGCAGCCACCTTGCGGGCCGTAGTGGTATCGCGGTACTTGCGATTGTCCCGGAGTTCGCTGATGTAGGCGTTGAGCAGGTTGATGTCCACCAACCGCCAGGCTTCCTGGTCGTCGGAGGAATGCAATTTATTCTCGACGAACTCACGGAACTGGTTGAGGTCATTGCTGTACGCATCCAGGGTGTTCTGGGAAAACCCGCGCTCGATGACGAGATGCTGCAGGAACGAGTTGACCGTTTGCTTCATAATCTCCACCAGAAAACCGCTTTGAATTGCCAGTGGTTCGACCCTGGAGGCTGAGCAGCCCTACCGATTATACGCTGCCGATACCCTGTCGGTTTTCCGGTGTTATTATTTTATAATGGCGCAGTGGCGGCATATTTGAGACGCTGCAAGATTTGGCGATTTTGGGCCTGGCAACCGCACTGGAACCGATGAACACGCTGCACATCCTGCTGTCCCTGGCCCGGCAAGGGGGCGACGCGCCGGCCAACCTGTCGTTCCTGGCCTATCTGGATACGTGGATTATCGGCGGACTGGTTTTGCTGGCAGTGGCGGTCGTGGCCGGCAAGTGGCTGTGGGGGCGGTTCCGGCGTGGGGACGATGACGGCGATGGCTATTATGACGATGACGACTACTACTATGACGACGACCGCTGATGCCCGTTATGCTAAAATGGCAAATGCGCGGACTGGCATCGCCGGCCCCGGATAAAGTGCTATGACTACGGCAACCGGCGCAAATCACCTTGAACTGACGGTTTCCAACTTGGGCCCCATCGCTGAGGCCAGTATCGAACTGCGCCCGCTGTCGGTGTTCGTGGGGCCGAGCAACACGGGTAAATCTTACCTGGCGACGCTGATTTACGCGCTGCACCAGTTTTGCGGGATTTACGCCGGGAGTGCCGACCATAGGTTTGCGCTCGGCCGGCGGCTTGCGTCGCGGGCGCATCCGACGATGCCCCCGGAAAGCCTTGCCTTGTCGGAAAACGACATCACTGGCATTGTGGCCTGGGCCGGCAAATCGTTCCCCGATACGGAGACCCGCAACCATCCGGGAAATTCTCCTTACGAACTGCCGGACAACATTGCGATGTTGGTGCGTCCCTTTCTGAACGCAGTTGCGCGCCTGAACCAAATTTTGGACGATGAAACCGCAAGATGCTTCGGAGTGGACAGCACCGAAAACTTGGTCAGCTATCACAGCAATTCCGGCGGCAAATTTTCCCTCTGTAGCAACATCGCAAATACCACCGGAGGCAATAGCACTGCCAAATACGAAGCCAAGATCGCCGGGCAAGGGATTAGCATTGAGGCTTCAATCTCTGAGGCTATGCCCCTGCAAATCGGGAAAGATGTTCGCCTGCCCTGGCATTTCCGGGACTATTTGTTGTTATGGACAGAGGCTGATGGCGAAAGAGACTATGCGGCGCGCAGCTTTCTTGGCGCAATTGCTAGCGCCGTTGCTTCCGGCATCCTCGGCCCCTTGAGCCGGCCGGCGCATTACCTACCCGCCGACCGCGCCGGCGTAATGCACGCCCACCAGGTAGCCGTGCGCGGTTTGATAGCCGGCGCGTCTCGGGTCGCCTTGCGCCGAGATGTTCCGATGCCGGTACTCTCCGGGGTTCTGGGCGACTTTCTGGAACAGTTAGTCGCGTTGGCCGATTTACCGCATCGGGAACGGGGCCGCCACGATGACCTTGCATTACGCTTGGAGCAAAAACTGATGCGGGGCGCCATCCGCGTTGAACGGTCGGAAATCAACTACCCGTCATTCGTCTATCGCCCGGAGGGTTGGCAGCGCGACCTGCCACTGATGAATACGTCATCTATGGTGTCGGAATTGGCCCCGGTAGTTCTGTACCTGCGCTATGTCGTCCAACCCGGCGACACGCTGATTATTGAGGAACCGGAATCGCACCTGCACCCGGCAATGCAGGTAGAGTTCACCCGCCTGCTGGCGGCAGCGGTGCAGGCGGACATCCGCATCATCGTCACCACCCACAGCGAGTGGGTGCTGGAGGAACTCGCTAACCTGGTCAGCATATCGGAGCTTCCTGCGGAACGCCGTGACGGGCTTGAAGATGCCGGTATATCGCTCCGTCCCGACCAAGTCGGAGCATGGTTCTTTGAACCCGGCCCCAACGCGGGTGGTGCCACGGTTCGGGAAATTAAGCTCGACCAAGAAACCGGAACCTTCCCGTCCGGGTTCGGGCTGATTACCGAATCCCTCTACAACCGCTGGGCGGAAATCTTCAACCGGATTGAGATGGCCGGATTGAGATGGGCTGATGCCGGCGGCAATAGTAGCGGCGGTGGTGGCGGCGACTAACCCATCCTGCCATGCCACGCGATGCCGTAACAGAGGATGCTCGCTATCGCTGTCGGGAGCTCCGCAACCATCTCTGCTGATTGATATGGAACAGGACGCCGCCCCGGTTACTTCGGGCCAGCCGCATTGCGACTACTTATTTGTCGGCGGCAACGACGAAAGCGGCGGGCCGTGGGTAGCGCCCATAGAATTGACTACCGGCCGTAAAAGGGCCAGCGAGTTCCTGGCACAATTGTGCGCCGGGGCCGCAGTAGCGGATAAACTGCTGCCGCCGGCCATCCGGTTCCGGTTTCGTCCCGTCGCAGTCTTAACCCCATTGAGAGCCGGAGGTTGCGCGATAGCAAGGTTAATTTTCGTGGGCGGCAAGCTGCGGTTAAAGTGGCAAAATGCGGCTCGAGTTTGGCCGAAAGCGCTGATTGGTAGCGTTCCGGGTAGCGTTCCGTTTTAGGTGGTTTGGTTGAGCAGGCCCCGGTTTTGGAGCAATACCAGCAGGTTGTGCGGTGTCCATACCGTGCCCATTCTTTCCCGACGCCGCAGCTCCCGATTGTGCCGTTCCAAAGGGGAGGTTGTCTTGTGCCGCGCTTGCCCGGTGGCCAAATGGCGCAGTCCTTTCCCCAGGGCTTTCCGACACCAGTACGTCCCCCGGCCTCCGGTCAACGCGGCCACCCGCGCCGCATAGCCCCGGGCCTCCGCCAGGCTGGACGATGCCAGCAGTCGCCGCGCTGCCTGCCAGCCGTCTTCCCCGATGTTCCGCCGGTACTCCCGCAGCAGGTGGAAATGGCAGAGTTGATGGGGCGCTTGCCGGCCATAGACCATCCGGATGCCCGCGGCGATGGCCGCATCGCCGTCGCTCACCAGGTGCGTTGGCTGAACCGCCCCCTGCTGCCAGGCCTGGTCAATCACCCCTGCCCAACTCCCAAAGGCCCCCAGCGCCACGCCGTTTTCATCTCGGATGACCTTCAATTCCGTAGCTCCCGCCCGCGTTCTGGTCCACAATCCGTCGAGCTCCAACACCCGCCCCCGCAACTCCGGCTGCGCTATTGGCTCCCGTCGCAGCCAGCGGCACATAGCGCTTTTAACGAACCCGAACCACTGGCCGCTCTGGGCGTAGCTCAACCCCTGCGCCGCCAGTTTGATGGCTAGTTCCCGGGTTTTTTTGAGTACCTTTGATGACGTTCTGCTTCGCCCAGCAGGTCGGCGCCGCTGGCCATCCGGCCGCACTGGCCGCAGCGGAACACCGGCATCTGCAACCGAATTGCCCCATAGCGGGTGGTGATAGTGCGGGCGTACCGATGATGCCGGTGCATCGCTAAACCGCAGTCCGGGCAGAGGGGCTGGTAATCATCCAAAGCCTGCTGCAACGATTGCTGCAACCGGACGGGTATCTGCTGCTCCAGCCGGGTTTCCAAGTCGTAAAGCAGTCCCATGGCAGCGCCCCTCCCTCTGACTTCGGAGCCGGTATTTGCAGCCATCCTACAACTAAACCACCTAAAACGGAACGCTACCCAACGGCAACGGCAGCGTTCCGCTCCCGGTGGTCTGATTCCCGCCATTCCCAACGCCAGAACGTCACCCCGTGCTTGATACGGGGCGGGAATCCAACCCGCAGTTGACGCCGCCCTTTTAGCCCGATAGCCTGTTGTCTGCATACCCAATAGCTTCGGAGCGAACGCTTTATGCCCGATTCAACCGCCGTTCCAACCGCCGTTGCCGATAGCCCCGTTGATTCCGATGGGTACATCCTGCTGCGTTGTGAACCGCCAATCGCCACCGTCACCATCAACCGGCCCGCCCAGCGCAACGCCATTTCCTTTACTATGTGGACGCAGCTGACCGAGACGCTGCGGGAGCTGGATGCTGACCGTAGTGTGCGCTGCGTCGTAATCACCGGCGCCGGCAACGAGGCGTTCTCCGCCGGCGCCGACATCAGCGACTTTGAGCAATACCGCAGCGATTCGGCAAAGGGACGCATCTATAACCGCGCGGTGGACGGTCTGCTGGAAACGGTAGCCGAAATGGCCACGCCGGTCATCTCCATGATTCGCGGCTTTGCTGCCGGCGGCGGCTGCGAGTTGGCCGTGGCCACCGACCTCCGCATCGCCGCCGCCGGCAGCCGGCTGGGCATCCCCGTGGCCCGGTTGGGCATCACCATCGGCCACCGGGAGATGTACGGCCTGGTGAACCTGGTCGGCAAGGGCAACGCGCTCTACATCCTGCTGTCGGGCCGCCTGCTGGACGCCGACGAAGCCCTGCGGATTGGCCTGGTGAACCAGGTAGCGCCAGCCGACAAGCTGGCAGAAGTCACCTACCGGCTGGCCGCCGACATCGCCGCCCTTGCCCCGCTGTCCCACGCCGTCAACAAGCGGACGCTCAACCAGGTGCTGGCCAAGCCGTCGCTGGACCTGACGCCCGAGGAAGCCGACCTGCCGCTCACCCAGTTCGACACCCGCGATTATCAAGAAGGTTTCCGGGCTTTCCTGGAAAAGCGCCGGCCCCGGTTCATCGGGGAATAGCGGCCGGCGCCGATGCCCGCATCCCCGCGCCGAAAATCCCGGCAGCGCGCCGACCTGCTGCTGGTCGAGCGCGGGTTGGTCGCAAGCCGGGAGCAGGCGCAAGCCCTGATTATGGCCGGCGCAGTGTACGCTCCGGGTGGGCCGGTACTAAAGGCGGGTACATTTCTTGCTCCCGATACGCCTCTGGAGCTGCGGCAGCGGCTGCCCTACGTCAGTCGTGGCGGCGTCAAGCTGGCCCACGCGCTGGACACCTGGGCCGCGCCTTACGCCATTACGCTGGACGGGATTACGGCGCTGGACGTGGGCGCGTCCACCGGCGGTTTCACGGATTGCCTGCTGCAACGGGGCGCGGCGCGGGTGTACGCGGTGGACGTGGGACACGGGCAACTGCACTACCGCCTGCGTACCGATTCCCGCGTCGTCGGCATGGAGAAAGTAAATGTCCGCTATCCATTCCCGCTGCCGGAGCCGGTGGACTTGCTGGTGGCCGACGTATCGTTCATCTCCCTGACCATGGCCCTGCCGGAGCCGCTGACCCATCTGCGGGCCGGCGGATACGCCATCGCGCTCGTCAAGCCGCAGTTTGAGGCGCGGCGCGGCGAGGTGGGCAAGGGCGGCGTCATCCGGGACGACGGGCTGCGCGCCGATATACTGGCGCGAGTGCAGGGCTGGCTGCGGGCGCGGCAGGATGTTGAACTGCTGGATACAATACCGTCGCCCATCACCGGGGACGCCGGCAACCGGGAGTCTCTGGCCCTGCTGCGTAAATCGCCGTCGGCGCCAGCAATCGCATCATAAGCTATGCTACCGTTATTCCCGAATAATACTCCCGTCATTCCTGCTTGCGCAGGAATGACGGAGAGAATATGATTGCCCCGGCCGGCTGCGCTAGGGTAGGCTAATCAGCCTGATGGAGTATAATTGGGATGCGAGGGCGTTTTACCGTACCCGGAGTTGCGCCCGGCCTCTGCTAAGGATAACCGACTATGACTACTGCCCGAGCAAAGACCGTTGCGGAATGTACCACCCAAGCCTTGGAGTTCCTGACGCAATCCGACGCCGAATTCGATGCTGGCGACCGCCGGCAAGGTTCGGAAAAGCTCTACGGCGCCGCCACCCAAGCCGTCATCGCGGCGGCCAAACAGCGCGGCTGGCAGTATCGCACCCACCGCGCCACCAAAAACGCGGTCGTCAGACTGGAAGCGGAATACGACGACCCATTGCTGCTCGCCGGATTTCTGGCCGCCGAAAAGTTTCACAAGAACTTCTTTCACGATGAAATGGAAGACTACGAAATCGTGAATGACCGGCCTGTTGTCCATGACTTTGTGAACCGCATGGTCGCTCTGGTCAACGAGTACGCCCGGAGCGCCTGACCAATTTGCTGCCGAGATGAGGAAAACCGACTATGACTACTGCCGGAACAAAGACCGTTGCGGAATGCACCGCCCAAGCCGTGTCGTTCCTGGCGCAATCCGATGCTGAATTCGATGCTGGCGATAGCCTGCAAGGTTCGGAAAAGCTCTACTGCGCCGCCACCCAAGCCGTCATTGCGGCGGCTAAACAGCGGGGCTGGGAGTATGGCAGCCACCGCGCCATTAAAAACGCCACCACCCAGCTGGCCGCAGAGTACGATGACCTTTTCTTGGTCGGCGGATTCATCGTCGCTGAAAAGTTCCACCAGAATTTCTTTTACGGCGAAAACGAAATGGAGGATTATGAAATTGAGGTCGACCGGCCCCTTGTTCACGACTATGTGAACCGCATGGTCGCTCTGGTCAACGAGTACGCCCGGAGCGCCTGACCATAATATCCGAATAGGCCCAATGAAATAACAGCACAAAAATCAAGCCGCCCAGCAGCGGTAGCAGGAAAGAGGCGTTCCAAATCAGCGCCGGCCAGGAACGGACTCGGGCCATGTTAACAGCAGGAAAGTTCATCGGGCAGGATTAAGTACGCGGAGCGGCGTTAATCGTTGTCCGGGCGCGCCGGCCGGACGCTGACGGGCTTGGTCAAGACGGACGGCGCCGATTATACCATTCGGCCAATTGCGTCGGCCGATTGCGCCGCCAGCGTCGTTCGGAACGTAGGGCAGAATGACCTCGTGAAATGGAAAACCTCAATGCCCGGTGGCTGTAATCGACGGCTTGGCGGGCTATAATGTCGCCGGCGAATCCGCCTTGCGCCAGCGGCGCCGGGCAATTAAGGAGCATGGAATGTATCTACTGAGAAGAATCTTCAAAGCCAAACCCGGCGAAGCCCGCCGCGTGGCCAGTCTGCTCCAAAAGCAGGCGCAAATCTACCACGACGCCGGCCACCGCAGCGAGTTCAAGGTCTATTTCAACGGCGCCACCGTGCCCGGCGAGACCGATGTGGTGGTGCTGGAATGGACCGATGAAGCCCTGATGTCGCCCATGCGCGGCGGCAACGTCCTGCCGCCGGCGGCGCTGGAAGTCGGGGCGCAAATCCGCCCGCTGGTGGAACACAACCGCATCGAGTTTATGGAGCTGATGACGCCCGACAAAATGCTGGACGTTTAAGACCAACACTTTCAGGAGGCGCAATCGTGGACGTTCAACAGGTAGAGCCGAAATTCTACTGGCTCGCGGGCAAACCGTGTCGGTAGCCGAAGCCTGCACTAACGGCCTGCTGGGCTATACGCTGGGCACCATCCCCGGCGCGTCCCGCTTCTTTCCCGGCGGCGTGGTGGCCTACACCGGCGGCCTCAAGGAGAAAATCCTCGGCGTGCCCGATGAGCTGTACGAAACCGCCGGCAGCGTCAGCCGGGAAATGGCCATCGCCATGGCGCGGGGCGTGCGCGAGCTGACGGGAACGGATTACGCCCTGTCCACCACCGGCGTTACGGGCCCGGCGGCGGGCCGCAGCGGCCTGCCCATCGGCGCTTTCTGGATTGGCCTGGCATCAAAGACGGCGCCGACGCCGCCATCGAGATTCGCGTCGGCGGCGACCGGGACGCCACCAAGCGCGGCGCGGTGCAGGCGGCCATCAACCTGCTGGGCAGCCAATTGGCCGGCGGATAGCCGGAAGCTACGAGGTGCGCTGATGAAATTCGGAGTGTCCCTATCCGCCATCGCCCAACAGCCGGCCGGCGCCGATATGCAGCAGGCGTTCGCCGACATCTGCGCCTACGTCGGCGCCGCCCGCGATTTGGGCTTTGATCTGGTCTATCAGGGCCAGCACTACCTGACCGACCCTTACCAGCAGCTGCAAACTATGCCCCTGCTGGCCCGCATCGCCGCGGAGGCCCGGGGGATGGGCCTGGTCGCAACTATGCTGGTGCCTTTGCACCATCCGGTTGACCTGGCGAGCGCGTGGCGACGATGGACGTCATCACCGGCGGCAATTTCACGCTCAGCGCGGCGCTGGGCTATCGTGATGCGGAGTACGACAACTTCGGCGTTCCCCGTCGTACCCGCGTCAGCCGTTACCTGGAATGTCTGGAGGCGATGCGCCTGCTGTGGTCTGGCGAAAAGGTCAACTACGATGGGCAGTATTTCCAACTGCGGGATGCCCAACTGATGCTGCGCCCCGTGCAGCAGCCCCACCCGCCGGTATGGGTTGCCGCCAACAGCGACGCCGCCATCACCCGCGCCGCCCGCCTGGGCTATACCTGGTACGTCAATCCTCACGCCAGGTTTGACACCATCAGCCAGCAGGTTGAAATGTACCACGAGGCCGCTGGCGCCGCCGGTTCCGGCGCCCCGGAACGCCTGCCCATCGGCCGGGAGGTGTTCGTAGGCCGCACCCACGAGGAAGCCTTCGCCAGCGCCGCGCCTTACCTGGGCGGGAAATACGAAGCCTACGCGCAATGGGGCCAGGACAAAGCGCTGCCCGGCGAGGAGAATTTCCGCGAACCCTTCGCGGATTTGGCCCGCGACCGGTTCGTTATCGGCAGCCCCGACGAGGTAGTTGAGGAATTATCACGCTACCGCGAGCCCTGGGAATGTCCCACGGTCTGCTTCCGCATGATGTGGCCGGGGATGCCGCTGGCCGATGGCATTGCCAACCTGGAGCTGTTTGCGGAACGGGTGGCGCCGCATTTGCGGGGAGGGTAGCCGATAATCAGCGGAAGCGTCCAATTACGTACTGCACCAGGCGGGCAAAGGAGATGATGGTATAAGCCATCAGCGCAAGGTAGAATGTGTAAAGAACTACGATTGCCAGCAGGATGAGGTTTTCACCGGCGAGGATAATCGTCGTTCCTGCGTAGCCGAATATAGCGGTTAGCACACCGGCACTGCTGCCAACCGATTGCCGCTAGCCCGTAAAGTGGGAAGAACGGCCGCGAACAGAGTGTTTGCCGCAACGAGTAGTAATGCCGTTCCTTGACCCGGCTGAAACCAGATGCCTATGTCGGTGTCTGATGCCGGCGCTATCAATATGACGAGGCCGAGTATAGTCAGGCCAGCAACCCACACCCATCCCAGCCTCTCCCAGTCCCGTGCCGTCATTACGAAATTTGCGGGCCCTAGTCATCCTGCTGAAGCGAACTCGGATCGCTCGCGCGCCACAGGATTCTTATCGCCAGCACCGTGCTAACCAGCGCCAACAAGGACGCCGGCACAATCACCAGCCACACAAAGGTTGCGCCGCCGGTTCGCAGCGCCAGCCTCAAAGAGTCATTGATTACCGGGATTCCCCAGAATACCCCGGCGGTTATCCCGATATTTATGAGAATCGGAATTGCGGTTGCCAGTACGCGCAGCCAGGTATACTTGTCCACCGGAATCGGTAACGTTGCCATATCGCTAACTCTCCGCCGATGCCGGCCGCTTTGCGCTATGCTACTGCGCCATTGTACCATCACCCTGCCCGCAGCGTCTGCGTCGCCTCTGCCGCCGCCGCTATCCGCTCCAACTGTAAAGCATCGGCGCCATGCGCACCTGGCCCCACATTGCCGCCTGGTCTGCATAGTGCCTGCTGCCCGGATGCCCCGACGCGCCCAGCGGCACCGCCCACAGCGAGCGTTCCCAGTCCCCCGTGTCGTAGGCATAGCGAAACACCGACAGGCTGCCCACCGTCGCCAAATCCCCCGGCGAGTACGCGCCTGCCCAGGGGGTGTCGCCGTCGCCGCGGTGGGTATGTCCGGCGGGTCCAGCAACCCGCCCAACTCCGGTATCGCCAATGACAACGGATGCCGGGGCCGCGCCCGGTGTACGCGGTTCCAACGCCACCCGTCGCGGAGTAGGTCGGGGCGTAGCCTCACCCAAATAATTCGCGCAACAGATTAGCCCATAAAACCATAGTGGCCGCCACCAGGGCAGGAATAATGGTGAGGTAGATTATCAACGCCAACAAAATCGGGTTTTGCTCCCGGAGAATCAACGCGGTGCCTACGTACACGAAAGCGGCGCCGACCAGAGCGCCCCACGTCATCAACCGGTACTGTCGTGTTGCGAAGGCGGGAAAAACGGCAGCGAAAAATGCGCCGCCTCCGACAAATTGCATCGCTGTACCGCGGCCGGAATTAAGCCACTCGCTTGATTCAGGCCCGGCTAATGGCGCGGCCAATATCAGGCATCCTACCAGAACCGACGCTGCCAACCATGTCCAACCAATCCACCAGGCCAGTTCCACATAGGATTGTAGGGTCATGTGACGCTCTGCTCAATATCCAGCGTATTTTCGCCGCTTGGCAAACGTCCTTTTCTCAATAAAGCCCACAGCATTGTCCCATAGAATCGCAGGGCGAATAGCCAGAGCGCGAGCGACGTGGTTACGCCAATGGCAGCCAGCGCCCAGGCCAACCACGACCCATAGGCTGCTCCGCCCGGCCCAAGCCCGTTGATTAGAACGGGCGCCGCCCACCATGCAATGGCTACTGGCGCTGCCGTTCCAACGAAGGCAAGTACGAATATCACTCCTAACCGGAGCCGCCAGTTACCGGGGCTGTCGTATCTGGTTAATTTGTTTGCCACAACACAGCGCCCTCTCGTCTTGTTAACGCCATTTTAGCAAATGGCGGTATCCCTTTCACATCCCGGCTAACCTGCCCGCAGTATCTGCGTCGCCTCTGCCGCCGCCGCTATCCGCTCCCATCCGTACAGCATCGGCGCCATGCGCACCTGGCCCCACATTGCCGCCTGGTCTGCATAGTGCCCGCTGCCGGGATGCCCCGACGCGCCCAGCGGCACCGCCCACAGCGACCGTTCCCAGTCCCCCGTGTCGTAGGCATAACGGAACACCGACAGGCTGCCCACCGTCGCCAAATCTCCCGGCGAGTACGCGCCTGCCCAGGGGGTGTCGCCGTCGCCGCCGGTGGGTATGTCCGGCGGGTCCAGCAACCCGCTCAACTCCGGTATCGCCAATGACAGCGGATGCCGGGGCCGCGCCCGGTGTACGCGGTCCCAACGCCACCCGTCAATATCCTCGCCCAGCCGTGCCGTCAGCGTTCGCACCGCTTCATCCAGCGCGGCGCTCAAAACTGCCGGCCAGTCTGCGCCGTCGGGCAGTAGCCCGGTATCGCCGGCGGCCATGGCGTCGGCCATCAGGTTGCGGAACCGGTTGACGAATACGCTCCTTCCCCGGTCAGCGGGTTGCCAGGCCAGGGCAGCCAGCCGCTCGCCGATGTTGTGTTTCAGCAGCCGCCAGAGCAAGGCGTCCCGCATCGCGCTGTATATGGCAGGCTCCACCGCCGCCGGGTCCATGCTGCCCGACCATCCTTGCAGCCGCCGCAGCGCCGCCGTCACCGCAGGATTACCCGAAACGGGAACGCCGGCCACCGCCGCGACATACGCTTGCGCCGGAATCGACACCCGCTCCGCGTGAATCCGCCCCATGTCGGCAGCCGCGGGGTTGGCCATCGTCCGCACGCGCTCAGCCACCCGCATCGCCCGGTAGCCGGGGGCAAAGTCCATTGATATGTAATACGGATAATCGGCGCCCACGGGGCGGTTGTTGGCGGTCACAATATATCCCTGTGGCGGGTTGATATTGCGGGGCAGTTCGGCAAAAGGAATGCTGCCTTGCCACTCGTGCTGCCCGTTCCAACCCGGCGCCGGCAAGGGCGCCGGCGCGTCGCCGGGACGCCGGGGAATCTCCCCGCGACATTGATACCCGATGTTGCCGTCAATGTCCGCCATCACGAAGTTGTTCACCGGGTCCACCCAGCCGTTCATTGCGTCCGCCAGTTCCGGGACGCTGCGGGCCGCCAGCATTGCCGGCAGAATGTCCGTCCACGAGTCCCCACCGTCGCCGGCCGAGTAGCGCAGCGCCAGCCCATACCCCGCCAACGGGTCGCCCGCAATAACCGGCCCGTGATGGGTAGCCCAGGTTCGCAGGTGAACATCCGCGCCATCCCGCACCTTGATAACCTCATCGCGCACGTCGGCGTTGTACCAGTCTCCCTGCCGCTGGTAGAGAGAGGCGTCGGCGTCGTTGAACCGCTCAATGTACAAGTCCTGGTAATCGGCGCCGGTGTGGGTGACGCACCAGGCCACCCACCGGTTGTGCCCAAAGTGGGGGAAGCCGGGCATACCGGCAAAGGACGTGCCAATCACGTCAAAGGCGTCGCAAGCCACGTGGTTCTGGTAATAGACGCTGGGCGTATCCAACCCACGATGGCTGTCTCCGGCCAGGATGGGCTTGCCGGTGGCGGTGCGCTCCCCGGAGATGACCCAGGAGTTGGAACCGCTGTCGGTTTCGCCAATGAGGTTGAGCGCGGCGGCGTGGTCCAACATCTGCTGCAGGCCAATGTCCACCGGCCCATCGTAATCGGCGCCCGTGGGTATGATGACCGGCTGCCCCGGCGGGTAAGAGGGAAACAGCGCGGCGGCTCGTTCCGGCCCCAGCTCCAAAGCCAGCCGTGCGCGCCAGGCTTTGGTCTCGAACACCCCCATAAAGATGTGGCGCACTTTGTAGATGGCCAGGCTGTGCCACGGCTCCCACGGTTCCGGCGTGATGCCCGTGATGCCGTACTCCACCGGCAGCGGAGCGTCGCTGTCGATAAAGGCATTGACCCCGGCAGCGTAAGCATCCAGCATCTCTTTTCCCCGCGGCCCGGCGGCGGCGTAGTCGGCGCGGGCGGCGTCTGCCAGCCGGTGCCGGCGCATCTGCATATCCTGTCCGACGGCAGACTGGCCGGCCGCCTCCGCCCACCGGCCCACCGCGCGGCGGCGGTCGTACTCCATCGCCCAGAGCCGGTCCTGCGCCGTTACGAACCCTTGAGCAAACCAGGCGTCGCGCTCATTGGCGGCGCGAATGTGGGGGATGCCCCAATTGTCCCGCCGGACTTGCGCCTCGGCGCGCAGTCCCGGCAGCGTTACCACGCCGTCAAGCGGCGGAATGGCATCCCGTAAATCGGCGGCGGTCAGGGCCGTAGAGCCGGCGGCGTGGGCAGTCATGGCAAATACCTCGCGGGTTGGTTACGGCCATAGTACCGCATTTGCTGGCGTCGCCGGGCCAAATCCGGTATTCTGTGCCGCATCCGAATTGCAGCAGAATTTGCCGGGAGGGATTGCAAAATGACTACCATTGCTACCACCGATGACCAGTGCACCATTGCTCAGGAACCGAGCCGTTTCAACGATGAGTTTGGCGAAATGAGCCCCCGCGCCAGGATTAAGGTCAAGGGCGAGATGTCCGACTTCGTGCAGAAATTCATCGCCGCCTCGCCCTTCGTCGTAATGGCCTCTGCCGACCCGGATGGCAATTGCGATGCCTCACCCAAAGGGGGCAAGCCCGGATTCGTCAAAGTTATCGACAACCGGCGCCTGTTGCTCCCCGACGTGGCCGGCAACCGTCTGTTCCAGTCCTACCAGAATATGGACGCCAACCCCCATGTTGGTCTGTTGTTTATGATTCCCGGCGTCAACGATACCGTGCGCGTCAATGGCACCGTAGCTATCGTTGACCGAGCGGAACTGGAACGGCAGAAGGTGGAACTGTCCTTGTACTGGACGGATGACAACTCCCGGCACTTGCAGGGCATTATCATCAACGTTGAGGAATCCTACGGCCATTGCCCACGCGCCTACAACTTCGCCAGGCTATGGGACACCGAGCAGATTGCTGAAAACCGGACCAACCGGCCGATTCCGCTGCGCCCGTAGTGGGTTGGAGGGGGCGAACCATCATTCGCCCCCTCCAACCTGGCGTGACGGGTTTCAACTCAATCCCGTGGCCAAAGTGAACAGGAACAGCACCGGCCCGATTAGTATTCGCCCCAGAAAATTGATGCCAACGGTGTAGCTCAAAATCAGGTTGATGCCCACTAACGCGATGAGAGGTATCCAGCCGTAGCGCTCGAATTGCAGGTAGGAATGGTAGAGCGCGTTGGGCAGCAGGCCGCCGATTACCTTGCTGCCGTCCAGCGGCGGCAGGGGAATCAGGTTGAATATCCCCAGAATAAAATTAAAAAAGATGGTCAGGAACAGGGCAAAGCCCAGAATCTCCGTCAGTGTGTCCAGGCGATTGACGTCGGTCTGAAGGGGCAGCAAGTCAAAGCGGAACACCAGGCACAGCAGAAACGCTAGCACGAAGTTGGACAACGGGCCGGCCAGGGCAACCCACGACATCCCCAGCCGGCCGTGCCGCAAGTTGTAGGGGTCAACCTGTACCGGCTTGGCCCAGCCGAACCCGACCACCAGCAGCAGGACAAAACCCAGCGGGTCAATGTGCTTGATGGGGTTGAAGGTGAGGCGGCCCATCCTGCGGGCGGTTTCGTCGCCTTCCCCGTGGGCGGTGAGGGCGTGGCTGAATTCATGGACGGTGAAGCCGATTACCAGGCCCACCAACCCAATGCCGATGACCATAAAAAATGCTGCCGGGTTTTCCCGCAGCAGGTCGAGGCTTTGCAGAATCACGTTGCCGGATTATCCAAGTCGGGGTGAATCGGCATCCGCCGGCGCGACGCCATTGGCGGCCGCGGCAGCGCCGTCAACTCGGCTTTCAGCGCGGCCAGTCCGGCGGCCCCCAGGTCATTGGCCTCGGCCACAATAGCCGCTGCTCCGGCCTGGCGCAGCGCCAGCAGCTCGTTTCGTGTCGGCGGCGCCGCCACCCTCACGAACAAATACTTGCCGGTGCGACGGGCGGCGTCGGTGGCTTGCCCCAGGTCGGTCAGCGTCCAGCGTCCGCGCATCCCCGACTTGTCCAGCACCAGAAAATCGATGGGGACGCCCGCCAGTACCCGCCAGGCGTTCCCATCCACGTCGTCGGGGATGCGGACGCCGTGGGACATACCGGGCGCGGCCAGGTCGATGGCATCCACCATCGCGCCGGCCAGCGGCGACACGGTGAAATCGGCCCCGGCCTCCCGCCAGCCGCTGATAACATCGGGCTGCAAAGGCACGCCGCCGGCGCCCCAGATGCGCCCGCCCAAATCGGGCAGCGCGTCGGGCGTTAAACCCGGCGCAAAGATAACCACTGCATCGGCAGCCTCCCCGGCGGCGGCGAGGGCGGCGTCAACGTCGCCGGAGCAGCGGGCAATCAGCGCCATTGCCGGCAGGCGGGCGGACCGGGCCGCGCCGAACCCCAGCGACGGGCCGCCGCCCTGTTCAATGCGTTCCAGCAGGTTGCGGAGTCGGGTCATGGCGATGCCTGCCTTCCGGGGTTGGGCGGGGCGATGCCGTGCTGCCGCAGCAAGGCTTCCAGCTCCTGCCGCGCCGCCCGTTCCTGGTCAAGGGCTTGCTCGGCGGCCAGACGTTCCTGCTCGGCCGCCCGGCGTTCCTGCTCTATTTCCCGACGGCTGCCCAGGAACCGCCCGGTGGCCGGGTCCAGGAAGCGGAACCATTCCAGGCCGGCGTACAGGTCCAGGTTCAGTACCGCGCTGTGGCCGACGTGCCACCCACTGGCGGGGTCAACGGTAATTGGAATGGGCTGGTAGTGTCTATCCACTAACCGGCTGCCTTGCAGTATGGACGGCAAGAACTTTCCCTCCGGGTCATACTGCCAATACTCCGGCACGCCCCAGCGCTCGTACAAGTCCCGCTTGAACCGCTGGTCGTTGCGGTAGGTATGTTCGGACGCTACTTCCATGGCGAAGGTGGGGAGTTCGCGCTCCAGCCACAGAAAATAGGAGCGGCGCTGCATATTGCCCACGTTGGGAATTACGTACACGTCCGGCGCGACGGATGCGTCGATGTCGCCCGACTCGTAGTAAATGAACATATTGGCCGCTACCAGCGTGGTGGGGTCGTCGAGCCAGGCTTCCAGCGTCGTTTGCATATAGGCTTGGGGGACGAAATGATACATTGACTTGACCGGCAGCACGTTGGGGGCATACGGGTAATCGATGCCGTCGTCCGGCTCCGGGGGGTTAGAGCGCGGGGGGAGTTTGGGGTAGGCAAGGGGCGGCGTACTCATAATGCTGCTCCGGATGGGAAGGCGACTTCGCTTGCGTTCCAGCGTTGGCGCCGGGGCGAATGATGATTCGCCCCGGCCCGTTCCGGCGTTACAGCGGCTGCCAGACCCGCTTGCCGTCAATGCGGGCGACTTTGCCGATTTGCTTGCCCGGCGGGAAGTGGCCGGCGCAGATGGTCCAGCCGCCTTCCTCGGCGGCGTCCAGCAGCCGGGAGCGGGAGGCCGCCGACGCTTCCTTGTCAGTGTCAACGCCGGCGCACCAGGCCGGTTCGGACACCTGGGCGATAGTGTGCAGCACGTCGCCCATCACCACGCCGCGCTGTCCGTTGGAGTTGATGAGCACCACCTGGTGGCCGGGAGTGTGGCCGGGAGCCGGGGCAATGGAAATCTCGTCGTTGATGACGTGCTCCGGCTCTTCCAGAATCTGCTGCAGGCGCAGCCGGCGCAGGGGCATTACCTGGCGGTCAATGTACGGATAATTGCGGCGTCCCTCCTCTGAGGTGAACCAGTCGTAGTCGGGCCGGGACATAATGTAGCGGGCGCGGCGGAAGTTGGGCGCCGGCATCCCGCCAGAGTAGCGCAGGTTCCAGCCCACATGGTCGCCGTGCAGGTGGGTGTGAATCACATAGTTCACCGAGTCGCTGGGGCCGACGTTGGTGTTGTTGACTCCCACGTTGGACTCCAGATGCGGGCGCAGCTCTTCGTACAGATTGCCGGTGCGGTTGCCCCGGTCCGGATGCGGGCCGGGCCCCATCCCCGTGTCCACCAGAATCACGTCGTCCTGACTCTTCACCAGAAAGACGCCGTAGTACAGCTGCAGCTGGCCGTCTTCCAGGGTGTCCTGATAGGCCGCCCAGGCGTCGGCGGGGACATCGGGAAACATCGCCGAGGGTTCCCGCGGCGGTGGAACCATGTCGATGACGGCGGTAACTTCAACGTTGCCGATGGTTGCTTGTTCTGCCATTCCAGAATTCCTCCTGAGTGCGCTGCATTTGTGGTGAGTGGCCTATTCATCCACTTCAAAAGTAACCAGCGAGAAAAGGTCATAGCCGGCCAGCAGCTGCCGCCCGCCCAGCCCGATGAGCTCGATGACGACGCCGATGCCGGCGGTCTGCCCGCCGGCCCTTTCAATGAGGCTGGCCGCCGCCTTGATGCTGCCGCCGGTGGCCAGCAGGTCGTCGATAATCAGCGCCCGGGCGCCGGGGGCAATGTCGCCGGTATGGATTTCCAGGGCGCTCTGCCCATACTCCAGAGAGTACGTGAACTCCATAGTTTCACCGGGAAGTTTGCCCGCCTTGCGAACCAGCACCAGGGGCAGCCCCATACGGACGGCCATAGGAGCGGCAAAGAGAAAGCCCCGTGAGTCAATGGCCGCGATACAATCCGGCGGGTTTTTGCCGGCCTGCTCCACCATGCGGTCAATGGTTTCGCCAAACGCGGCCGGCGACAGCAGCAGCGAAGTAATGTCCTTGAACTGCACCCCGTGTATGGGAAAGTCGGGAACGTTGCGGATATGTTCGGCAAGGTCAATAGCCATAGTAGCGCTGCCGCCGGGAGATTGGGATTGCCGGATTGTACAAGGGTTGAGCGGCGGCAATTAGTCTAGTATCCGCCGCTGGTACAGTCAACCGCAGAATCGCCCCCGGCCGGCCGGCAACCGGGTGCGGCGCTCACTCCGCGGCCCGGTTCTCCGGCTGGCGAATGCTCAAGACCCGGCGGGCCGGCCCCGGCCGGGCTGCCGCCCGGCCAATGCGCTATTGCGCGCCGGCGGGTTAACTTTCCCCTTGCCGGCGGCGCAACTCCGCTTCCAGCTGGCGTATGCGCTCCTCGGCTGCATTGTGCTGGGCGATGGCAGCGTCCCGCTGGGCAACAGCGTCGTCGCGCTGGGCAACGGCGTCGTCCAGCCGGTCAACAGCGTCGTCGCGCTGGGCCTTGGCCTCCGTCAAGTCGGGCAGATATTCGCGCGTTTTCGGGTCCCAGAAACGCAGCCGGCTGGAATACCAGTGCAGTTCCAGGTCCAACGCCGCGCTGTATCCCCGCATGATGCCGTCAGCCCCGGTGTCAACCGGGATGGGCTCGTATTCCCCGTTAACCAGCCGGTCGCCAGCCAGGCCCACGTCATGATAGCGTCCGCCCGTGTGGTCAAAGCGCCAGTATTCCCGCACTCCATAGCCGGCGTAGATGCCCCGCTTGACGTTGTAATCCCGCCGGCCTGTGCTCCGCGAGGCTACCTCCAGCACGAAATCCGGCGGCTTGCCGATTTCGCTGATGGTATAGCCGTTGACCGCCAAAAGCTCCGCCCGCGGCACGTCGATGCCTATGGCCACCAGGCAATCGGGCCGCGGCGCGCTCGGTACCTCGGTGGCATCGTAGCAAAGCCAGCCCTCAGTGCCTACGAAAACGTCGGGCCAGGGAATAAAATGGTCCTCCAGGATTAGATAGGCTCGGCTGACGTAGGGGGACTGTTCCTGCATATCGGGCTTCTGGGGCGGGTCGGGGAGCCGGGTAAGGCGTGGGCGTGGGCTGATGGAGAGTGGCTGAGCTGTGGGTTTGGTGGTCATAGCGGGCCTCGCTGTGGGGCAGTCCGGCAGGCAGTGGCACCGTCCGGGGAATTATAATACCGTAGCCGGCTATCGTTCCATTACAAGTGAAGTAATGTCCTTGAACTGCACCCGTGTATGGGAAAGTCGGGAACGTTGCGGATATGTTCGGCAAGGTCAATAGCCATAGTAGCGCTGCCGCCGAGAGATTAGGACTGCCGGATTGTGCGAGGGTTGAGCGGCGGCAATTAGTCTAGTATCCGCCGCTGGTACAGTCAACCGCAGAATCGCCCCCGGCCAGCTGGCAACCGGTGGCGGAGCTCACTCCGCGGCCCGATTCTCCGGCTGGCGAATGCTCAAGACCCGGCGGGCCGGCCCGGCCGGGCCGGCCCGCCGGCGGCTTAACTTTCCCCTTGCCGGCGGCGCAACTCCGCTTCCAGCTGGCGTATGCGCTCCTCGGCTGCATTGTGCTGGGCGATGGCAGCGTCGCGCTGGGCAACAGCGTCGTCCCGCTGGGCCTTGGCCTCCGTCAAGTCGGGCAGATATTCGCGCGTTTTCGGGTCCCAGAAACGCAGCCGGCTGGAATACCAGTGCAGTTCCAGGTCCAATGCCGCGCTGTATCCCCGCATGATGCCGTCCGCCCCGGTGTCAACTGGAATCGGCTCATATTCCCCGTTAACCAGCCGGTCGCCGGCCAAGCCCACGTCATGATAGCGTCCGCCCGTGTGGTCAAAGCGCCAGTACTCCCGCACTCCATACCCTGCGTAGATGCCCCGTTTGACGGTGTAATCCCGCCGGCCCGTGCTCCGCGAGGCCACCTCCAGTACGAAATCCGGCGGCTTGCCGATTTCGCTGATGGTATAGCCGTTGGCCGCCAAAAGCTCCGCCCGCGGCACGTCGATGCCTATGGCCACCAGGCAATCGGGCCGCGGCGCGCTCGGTACCTCGGTGGCATCGTAGCAAAGCCAGCCCTCAGTGCCTACGAAAACGTCGGGCCAGGGAATAAAATGGTCCTCCAGGATTAGATAGGCTCGGCTGACGTAGGGGGACTGTTCCTGCATATCGGGCTTCTGGGGCGGGTCGGGGAGCCGGGTAAGGCGTGGGCGTGGGCTGATGGGGAGTGGCTGAGCTGTGGGTTTGGTGGTCATAGCGGGCCTCGCTGAGGGGCGGTTGCGCGGCGACGACGATGTTGGGCATTATAGCATCCGTTCCCGGCTACCTTTCCCGGCTATCCCTCGGCGATGTTCGGCAAATGGCGGATGCTCAAAACGCGCCGCCCCGGCCCCAGCCTGATCGCCACCAGGTCGATGCGCCATTCCGTATCGGCGGATGCAGCCGTATGCTTGTCCAGAAAGTCCTGCGCCGCCAGGGTAAGCCGCGCCAGCTTGTCCGCCGTTATCGATTCCTCAGGCCCGCCGTAGGCGTTGCTGCGGCGGGTGCGTACCTCGACAAACGCCCATACCGGCCCGTCGCGGGCAACCAGGTCAACCTCTCCCCAGCGGCAGCGGTAGTTGGCCGCCACTATGCGGCAGCCTTTGGCTTCGAGATGGGAGCGGGCCAGTCGCTCGCCGATGTCGCCAACTTGCCGCGGCGAAAGGCCGGCGCCGGCCGGCAGGTTATCCGGCATCCGCATCGTCCGGCCGCCGCGCTTGCCTCAGGGGGTTGAAAGAGCGTCGGTGTATCGGCGTCGGCCCCAACTCGGCCAGACGGCGCAGATGCTGCGCTGTTGGATAGCCCTTGTGCCGGGCGAATCCGTAGCCGGGATAGCAGCGGTCGGCCCGCTCCATCAGGGCGTCACGGCCCACCTTGGCAAGGATGCTGGCGGCGGCGATGGACAGGGATTTGCGGTCGCCTTTGACGACGCGCTCATAAGGCAGGGGGCAGGTTTTGAGGTGTATCCAGTCAAAGAGGATGGCATCGGGGCCGGGCTGCAAAACGGCGACTGCGTTGAGCATCGCCCGCGCCACGGCAGGGCCGATGCCGATGCGGTCAATTTCCCCCGGCGCGATATGTTTTACCGACCACGCCAGGGTGTTGCCGCGAATTATAGCGGCGGCGTTTGCGCGCTGCGCCGGGGACAGCCGCTTGCTGTCATCAATGCAGTCGAGCCAATCCTCGTTGCCAGCCAGCTCGGGACTCAGGATGACGGCGGCGGCAGTGACCGGCCCGGCCAGCGGCCCCCGTCCCGCCTCGTCGGCCCCGGCAATCAGCCAGTGGCCTCCGGCGCGGAACGCCGTCTCCAGAGACAGGTCAGGCATTTGCCGTCTCAGCGTTGACCGCAGCGGGCATCGTGCCCGGTTCGTACCCGGCGATGGGGCCGCCGCCCAACACCGTATCGCCCGCGTAGAAAACGGCGGCCTGGCCTGGAGTGATGGCCCGCTGCGGCTCGCGGAATCGCACCAGCGCGCCAGTACCTACGGCGGTTACGCTCGCCGCCGCCGCCGCGAATTTGTAGCGTATTTTCACGGTAACATCCACCGGAGCGGACGGCGGCCTTCCCGAAACCCACGACACCGGCCCGGCGTAGAGCGTATCCCGATACAGACCGTCCTCGGAACCCACCACCACGCGGCGGGTGTCGGGTTCCAGCCGGATTACGAAACGGGGCGGCCCACCGGACAGGCCCAACCCGCGCCGCTGGCCGACGGTAAAGTACTGGATGCCTTCATGCCGCCCCAGCACGTTGCCGGCGGCGTCCACGATGTCGCCGGGCCGCTCGTCGGTGCGCGGCCTCAGGAACTCCCGGTAGTCGCCGGTGGGAATGAAGCAAATGTCCTGGCTGTCCGGCTTGTCGGCGTTGGGAAAGCCGGCCTCGGCGGCCAGTTGGCGAATCTGCGACTTGGGATAATGGCCCACCGGCATCAGCGTGCCGGCCAGCTGCTCCTGCCGCATCCCGAACAGCACATAGGACTGGTCCTTGTCGGCGTCCACGCCCCGGCGCAGCGCCCAGCCGCCGGAGCCGTCGGGTTCAATGCGGGCGTAGTGGCCGGTGGCGACGTGGCTGGCCTGCAACATCCGGGCGCGCTGTGCCAGAAAGCTGAACTTAATCTTGTCGTTGCAGGCGATGCAGGGATGGGGAGTGCGCCCGCTTTCGTACTCGCGGCGGAAGTAGTCGATAACGAAGGTACGAAACTCCCTCTGCACATTGAGCACGTAGTGCGGCGCTCCCAGGATGCGGCAGACGGCGCGGGCGTCCTCAACGTCGTCAATGGTGCAGCAGCCGCGGTAATAATCGGGCAGGTCGGCCTGGTTAATGTCGTACAGCTTCATCGTAACGCCAATGACATCATAGCCCTGCCGGCGCAGCAGCAAAGCCGCCACCGCAGAGTCCACGCCGCCGCTCATGGCAGCGACGACACGGCCGGGGGCTGGGGTGTTAATGGCAGCGTCCATAGCGGCGTTCCTGGTGATAGTATAGCACCAGCTCGACCAGCCGACTAACCCGACCCCCACCACGGAGGCACCCTTATGCCCGTTACTTTTGGATGCTCGCTGCCCAGCCGGGGCGCCATGGCGTCTCCCGATAATCTGCGGAACCTGGCCCGGCGGGCCGAAGACCTGTCTTTCGACCACGTGTGGGTCAGCGACCATATCGTGATTCCCCACGAGGTGGATTCTTTCTACCCTTACGCCGCCGACGGGGTGGCGCCTTTCCAGCGCGACAACACTTACCTGGAGCCGCTGGCCGCCCTGAACTTTCTGGCCGGCTGCACTACCCGCGTTAGGCTGGGCACCCACGTGCTCATCCTGCCCTACCGCAACCCGGTGCTTACCGCCAAGATACTGGCCACGCTGGACGTGCTCAGCGGCGGCCGGCTCATCCTGGGCGCCGGCGTGGGCTGGATGGAGGAGGAGTTCCAGGCCATGGGGCTGGACACCTACGCCCAGCGCGGCGAAGTTACCAACGAATACATCCAAATCTTTAAAGAGCTGTGGACGTCGGACACCCCGGAGTTTCACGGCCGGCACTATGACATCAGCGGCGTGGGCTTTCTGCCCAAGCCGGTGCAAAAGCCGCACCCGCCCATCTGGATTGGCGGCCATACCAACCCGGCCATCCGCCGCGCGGCCACGCTGGGCGACGGCTGGATGCCCATCGGCCTGCGCCCCCCGGCCATCCTGGAGCCGGAGGAGCTGGCCGAGAAAATCGCCCGCCTGCGCCGCATCAGCGCCCGCGCCGGCCGCGCCGCAGACGCCGTTGACCTGGTGTTCAGCACCGATTGCGTCTTTCAGGACGAACCCGACGCCGACCGCCGCCTGGTGTCGGGCCGCCCGGAGCAAATCGCCGCCGACCTGCGCCAGTACCAGGATTTGGGCGTAACCCACTTCATATTCAGCTTCCCCGCCAGCGCCGCCGACGAACAGCAGGAAGCCATGGAGCGGTTCGCGCGGGAAGTAATGCCGCTGGTGCCGGGGGATTAGCAGGAAAAGGACGATTGCGAACCAATGCGACGCCTGACGCCGCCTTGTGATTTTGGTATAATCAACGCTGGCTTTTACCAGTGCCGCCAGTAGGTTATGCCAATCAGACCTGAAATCGTACCTGAACTATCCACGCTGACGTTTCTCACGCGTTGTTTTAGGTTCGTCAGCGTGGAATGGCCGCACGCTAATCGAGAGGCATTACCGGACGAGGGATTCGAGCAACGATTTCGCGAGAGTTGCATTCAGAGTTTGGATGGGTGGACGATTTCGGAACAACGGGAAATGTGGCTGGGAGCCGGGCTTGACACCGCGTCCGGCGTAGCGCATGAAATTGACATCGTGGCCCGGTCGCCGACCGTTACCGCCATTTTGGAGGCAAAAAACCTGGGCGATATGCCCGGCAAAAACGACATCATCGTTTTCTTTGCCAAAGTGATCGACTATCTGATAGCTAATCCAGAGCTGGTATTGAAGGACATATGCCTGACGTTTATGTCCAGGAATTCTTTCGAACCTCGAGCTATGGCGGCCTGTCTGGGATTAGGAATTCATCCGGTAGCGTCGGATATACGGCCCTTTCCTGTTCTGGTCAACAATGCAATGCTGATGCAGGACAAATTGCAGAAAGGGCTGGTCTTGCCTTATGATGCACAAAGTCGTCTTGATGACCTGTACGCTCAGTTGAACACCCTTGGACTTGCGTTGGATGAAACTTGGCCGGATAACCGATTTGGCTATCAATCAGAGGACAGCCTGACAGTCAAAGCGATTGTTCCCCGGCAAGCCGATGCATTGGCTGAACAACTTCGGCAAGCTAACAGCGACTGCCTAGACCTGATCGCTGCGTTCCGTTCTGCTGAGACTAACAACAGAGGTGGCTGATAATGAATATCAACAGCTACAACATCACCGAAGTAAATTACCATTACATTGGGTTGCGCGTGCTGGGCGGGATGGGAACCGTCGTGGGACGCGACCGTCAAATTGAGACTGTATCTGCTAACGTCCGCAAGTTAGTAGTTGATCGAGCCTTGCGCTTGATGTTGCCTGAGCCCAGGGGGACTTTCCAGTCCGTGGGCGAAAAAATCTGCCAAGAGCTGGTCCACTTCGGCTTTGCACACGCGGAACGCGGCCGCCCTTACGAACTAACTGACAACGGTCAGGTTGCTCTCGCTTTGCTTGACGACAAACAGTTTGTTGAGTTGCGCCGGCTGATGACCCGCGTTCACTTGCAGACCTACGACAATCTGCGGGCAGTAGTTCAAGCTCACTTTGACGCCGGGGCAATTTGGCAGCCTGTTGTCTCATCCGCCCATATTGACAAGCCTGATTATTTGCCGGGCCTGCTTGAACCCACTTTCGGGCAAGACGCACCGAAAAAATTAGCAACCGCTCTTGACGGACAACCCCTGCCCTCCGCAAAAAAGCTCGAGGACATCCTGCGTACCGAAGTGCTGAAACGGATGCTGCCCGGTCGGAAAATGAGGGTTGCACTTTTCCGTAGCATTTGTGACCGCCTGGTCAGCCTTCGATTGCTGAATAAGCCTCGGGCTGTCGTTAAGCAATGTGAATTCGAAAAAACCTATTCACCCTGCGTAGCTGAGAACCCGTTGCAACCTTGGTACACGCCTTTGCAAATAGCCTTGGCCAACGGAAAAGCGTACCAAATCTACTTGTGTGAACCTGATGCGACAGACCCGGACTACCAGGCAACGCTGCTGTCAGCGGTTGATTTAGCGTTTTCTACGTTGTTCCCGGAAGGCGGCTACTACGACATACCTGACCTGCGCGATTGGGTATGCGAGTATCTTATGATTCCGGAAGCCGCTTTCGACGACGGCTTGAATTGCCTGCTCGACTGGCAACCGCCGGTATTGTCAGCCGGCTTGCAGTACGAGAGGATTACAGGCCGACGGCGTCCTTTGGTCAGAATCCGCCAAAGTACCCTTTTGCACAACCTGATAAGGAAAGTATGATGCTCAATCTTCCACGAAGGGAAACTGCCCCGATTACTTCTCCCTACGAGCAGTTGGGGCTTACCGATTTGCCGTTTCCCCTTGAGCCGTTCCTCGACCCGTATAACGAGGACCCGCGCCGCAATGGTTCCATATACGCCCAATCTCCGGTGCAGCAAGAGATTGAGAAATTCGAGCGCTTACTTATCCGCCCTGGCGATTTCTCCAACCGGGCTAAAATCGCTACCTTGTGGTCCGCTGGTCCTGATACGGCCGGGCGTGGCATGGGAAAGACTGCCCTGTTGCGGTTTTTCCAGCAACGGGTTAACTCCGATTGGGGACAAACTCAATTCAATGGGCAATTCTTCGCCGTAGCCATCTATGTGGCGTTTCAGGACCAGGTGGACCGACGCTGGATGGAGCAACTAGCGTGGGCGGCACTTGTTGACACCTGTCGAAACGGCGTCCTGGATGTATCACGGGCCGCTTTGCGCCGCGAAATGCTCACGGATGACCAAGTGGCGACCGTTGTCGATGTGAATGGCGAAACGGACTGGCGCCGGCTGCTGGACAATGACGTGATAGCAGCCAATGGCATTTCCGCCACTGAGTTGGACGACAAAGTAGAGGGGCAGTTGCTTAGTGACCATGTTGAGAGAGAGCCGGCAAGAGCATTGGCCACGGGCACATTTGAGGAATACCTCCGTAGCCTGCGTCGGGACGGGAACCTTCGCCCTTATTATATTCCAAGGGACACCAGGGGGCTGGACTACTCTCGCACCCTCTTCTTCAACGACATCGTGCGCTATTTGCGCTCTTCCGGTTTTGCCGGTGGGTACCTGTTCGTTGATGATATTGAAAATCTCACCGACCAGATGGCACGCCGACACCGCAACGAATTCGTCAAAGAATTCGGCCTTTGCACAGTGCGCCCTGGCTACGCTGCTACGCAGTACGGTTTCTTCTCATGTGTGCTAACTACCCATCATCAGTCGGCGGTTGGGATAGCGCAGGCATGGGCTGATGCGGGGTTGTCAGCAATGGCACGGCTGGATCCGGGTGCCCCTACGTCCGTGGAATTGCCTATGCCGACCCAGGCCCAAGCCCGTGCGATAATTCTCGCGCATTTGGACCATTACCGTGCTGACGCTGGCGACGGTCAAAGCATCAAGCCATTTACTGAGGATGGTTTGCAGGCGTTAGTGGGGAAAAGTCAGCACCCACGCGCTTTGCTGTCAAGCGCCGCTCATGTCGTTATGCGGGCAGTCGAAAATGGGCTTATTGCGATTGACGCCGTTGCAGTAGAGGAGGCTTTGAGTGGCGCAGTATCTGCGCCGACCATTGACCACACGCGAGACCTGACATAAACCCGTTCCGCACCGGCGGCTTTCTGGCCTCGGCTTACCGGCACGTGGCCGCCGCCGGCCAGCTTACCGCTCCCCCGACATGGTGCGGCTGTCCACCGTCAACCTGTACCTCAGCCACGGGCAGTCGCCGGACATCCGTATGTATGACACGCTGACCAGCGAGGAACGCTGGAACGACCACTATGACGTCATCCTGGCCAACCCGCCCTTTATGTCGCCCAAAGGCGGCATCCGCCCGCACCGGCGCTTTGCCACCAGCAGCAAACGCTCCGAAGTGCTGTTCGTGGATTACATCATCAGCCACCTGAACGACGGCGGCCGGGCCGGCGTCATCGTGCCGGAGGGCGTGATATTCCAGAGCGGCCGCGCCTACAAGCAGCTGCGCCGGCTGCTGGTGGAGAACTGCCTGGTGGCCGTCGTCTCCCTGCCCGGCGGCGTGTTCCAGCCGTACAGCGGCGTCAAAACGTCCATCCTGATTATGGACCGGACGCTGGCGCAAAAGGCCGACGGCATCGCCTTTTTCAAAGTGCAGCGCGACGGCTACGACCTGGGCGCGCAACGCCGCCCCACCGCCGCCAACGACCTGCCCCAGGCGCAAGCCGAAATCGCCGAATACCTGCGCCGACTGCGAACCGGCGAAACGCTGGACAACTTTGCGCCCACACTGGGGCAGGTAGTCGGCAAAGACCGGATTGCGGAGGGCGGCGAATACAACCTGAGCGGGGAGCGGTATCAGGTTATCGAAATGACGAGGTCGGAATGGCCTTTCGTACCGCTTGGGGAAGTGTTCCAGAAATCAGCAAAGACTATCCTGCCCGGCAAGCTGGAAGGGCCGGTGACTTATATCGGCCTCGAAAATATCTCACGGAACACCGGGCAACTGATTGGCGATACGGTTACCGATAACCCGGCAACCATCAAAAGCCTCAAGAACCAATTTGGACCGGGCGAAATCCTTTACGGCAAACTGCGCCCTAATCTAAACAAAGTATGGCTGTCCGACAGAACCGGAATATGCTCGACAGACATCTACGTAATCAACCCCAAAATATCCAAAGTCATCCCCGCGCTCTACGCCCACATAATCAGAGACGGCCAATTCAAAGATACCGTAATGGCCTACGTAAAGGGTGCTCAACTGCCCCGGATTGGTTGGGATTCAATGGCCAGCATCGCAATCCCCCTGCCGCCGCTCGAAGTACAGCGGGAGATTGTAGCGGAGATAGAGGGGTATCAGCGGGTGATAGACGGGGCGCGCGCTGTGGCTGACAACTGGCGGCCCAGCATTGCGGTTGAACCGGATTGGCCGTTGGTAGAGTTGAAAGATGTCTGCCAGATTAACCCCGAGTCGGTTAACCCATATTCAGACTATCCGAACCGCACCATATTCTATGTCGATATATCATCGGTAGAGAATGGAACTGGCCGCTTCTTGGGATATAGCGAAGTTCTATCGTCTGAAGCTCCAAGTCGAGCGCGGCGCGGTGTTTGCTGTGGCGATGTTTTGCTTTCAACTGTACGCCCCAATTTGAAAGCCTTTACTATTCTCAAAGATGTGCCAAACCGCGTGATAGCATCTACTGGGTTTGCCGTTCTGCGAGCTCGCTTGGACGTAGCAGAACCTGCTTTCATCCATGCGTCCGCGCATCAGGGTTATGCAGTCAGTCAAATGATTAGCCTGATGGAAAAAGGAGCATATCCAAGCATCAATCAGTCGGATGTCGCGTCGATAAGAATACCTCTGCCACCACTGGAAACACAGCGGGCCATCGTCGCCGAGCTGGAGGCCGAGCAAGCCGCCGTTGACCACGCCCGGAGCCTGGCCGCCCGGATGCAGGGCCGCATTGACGCCGCCATCGGGCGGGTGTGGGCTGTGGGGTAGGCGGGCGCAGTGGCTGCTCTTGTAAAATGCGCCGGCCGGCTTTACAATGCCGCCACTTGGCGATGCGCGCTATGCAGGACGCAGAACGATGCCCAGGGTGAACCCGGAAATACTGGTATGGGCGCGGGAGACGGCCGGACTGAGCCTAGAGAAAGCGGCCCAAAAACTCCAGTTCCGCGATACCCGCCGGGCTACAGCGGTGGACAAGCTGACCGCCCTGGAAGCCGGACGGGAGGTGCCGACGCGCCCGGTCCTGGTCAGGATGGCGCAGCAGTACCGCCGACCGCTGCTCACCTTTTACCTGTCCCAGCCGCCGGAGCGTGGCGAAATGCCGCCACTTGGCGATGCGCGCTATGCAGGACTCAGAACGATGCCCAGGGTGAACCCGGAAATACTGGTATGGGCGCGGGAGACGGCTGGACTGAGCCTAGAGAAAGCGGCCCCAAAACTCCAGTTCCGCGATACCCGCCGGGCTACGGCGGTGGACAAGCTGACCGCCCTGGAAGCCGGATGGGAGGCGCCGACGCGCCCGGTCCTGGTCAGGATGGCGCAGCAGTACCGCCGACCGCTGCTCACCTTTTACCTGTCCCAGCCGCCGGAGCGTGGCGAGCGGGGGGAGGATTTTCGCACCTTGCCCGCCGGTCATTCGGCGGCCGACGATGCGCTGCTGGACGCGCTGGTGCGGGACGTCCGGGCGCGGCAAAGCATGGTGCGCGCCGTTTTGGAGGATATAGAGGAGGCAATTCCGCTGGACTTTATCGGCTCACACCGGATGGCGGACGGGCCGGCTGCCGTACTGGCGTCGCTGCGAACATTGCTTGATGTGGATTTAGCGGAGTACCGAAAGCAGCGAACCCCCACCGCGGCATTTGGTTTGTTGCGAGCAAGCGCGGAAAATGCCGGTATATTCGTACTAGTCAAGGGCAACTTGGGAAGTCACCATACTGACATCGTTGACACCGATATTTTTCGCGGATTTGCTATTGCGGACGACGTAGCGCCCTTTGTGATAATCAACCAGCACGATGCGAGGTCGTCATGGTCATTCACGCTCCTGCATGAGCTAACGCATTTGATTCTGGGCCAGACGGGCGTTAGCGGCGCGCGCGCTGAAAACGATATTGAAAGGTTTTGTGATGATATTGCCAGTGAGTTCTTACTGCCAAAAGAAGAGAGCAAGGGGCTGGATTTCTTTGGCAGTGAGAGCTTTGAGGAAATAATCGAGAACATTACCCAGGTTTCTGACGAAAAGAAAATCAGCCGGACGATGGTGGCCTACAAAGCCTGGCGGGGTGGCGCCATTGAAAGCGAGATGTTCAATCGCTTGAAGAGTTCGTTTCGCAATCAATGGCTGCGAGAACGAGAAGAACGCCGCGAACAGGCCCGCGAGGGAGTGAAACGAATCAGCCCTCGCGTTACGCGTCGATTTCAACTTGGGCCTTCGCTGGTTGATCTGGTGAGTCGGGCGATGAGTTCCGGCGAACTGACGACATCCAAAGCGGCCAAGGTTCTGGGGGTTAAACCGGGGCAGGTTGGTTCTCTGGTTAACGCTGGCCAACCGCCATATGAGGAGGACTATGCTGAACCTTCTCGATGTGAACGTACTGATTGATGCGAACCGGGATTATTATCCAATCGAACAGGTACCAGAATTTTGGGAATGGCTGGCCGCCATGGGTGAACAAGGCTTGATAAAGGTCCCGTGCGAAGTCTATGACAAAGTAACCGAGGCAAATGACGCTCTGTCCCAGTGGGTGAAAGACAACCGGGATGCCCTGTTGCTGGACGAAATGGTTGCAGAAGAGTTGCTTGCCCGGGTGATAGACGAAGGCTACGCCCCTGACCTGACTGACGTTGAGATTGAGAAGCTGAACGAAGACCCTTTTCTAATTGCATACGCTTTGGTGGATGTTGTGCAGCGCCGCGTAGTTACCACCGAACGCTCCCGCCCCAGCGCAACCCGCGCCAACCGCAAAATCCCTGATGTGTGCGACGATTTTGGTGTACGCTGTTGCGACACCTTCCGGCTCATACGCGAGCTGGATTTCCGCACCGACTGGCGTACCAGGCTATAGCATTGCCGGCAAACGGCGCCAACCAGCCGGTGGCGGGCAGGAGATGAAACAATGCGGCAAGTAATTCTCTATCCGGGCGAGGACGGCTATTGGGTTGCCGAATGCCCCAGCCTGCCCGGCTGCCTCAGCCAGGGCGCAAGCAGAGCGGCGGCGATTGCCAACATCAAAGCGGCGATTGAACTATACCTATCCGCCCTGGCGGATGACGGATTGCCAGTGCCGGAGGAACGCTTTGAGGTTATAATGGCACCCGTATAGGCGCAGTCCCCGGAGTTGCAGGAGAGGATGATGACCAGACAGTTGACGGCGATTATCGAACGGGAGGGCGATGGTTACGTTGCCCTTTGCCCTGAACTGGACATCGCCAGCCAGGGCGCCACCGTGGATGAAGCCCGCGACAACCTGAAAGAAGCGTTGGAGCTGTTTTTTGAGGTGGCCTCCGCCGACGAGATTCAGCGCCGATGGCAATGCGGTTTGCCCAGGAGGCCGTTTGAGTAAAGCCCGCCCGTTTGTCCGTTAGCGTCCGCCCCCTCGCACGGGGCTTTTTTTGTTTAAACCGCCGCCGCCGGCTATCATAGGCGGCATCCTGTAAAATCGGCAGCCAAACCCTGCCCCACCGGAGGTACATTCCAATGACTTTGCGTTCCGACCTGAAAAGCCGGCTCACCGCCGGCGAAACTATCGTTGCTCCCGGCGCTTACGACCCTATGTCCGCCCGCGTGGTGCAGTCGCTGGGCTTTGACACCGTGTACGTGGGCGGCTATATGAGCGGCGCGCACCTGGCCGTTACCGAGCCGCTGATGACGCTTACCGAGCAGGTTGACGTGGCGCAGCGCGTCGCCAAGTCGGTGAACCTGCCCGTCATCTGCGACGCCGGCGCCGGCTACGGCGACCCGGTGCACACTATGCACACCGTCCGCACTTTCGAGCGGGCCGGCATCTGCGGCATCCACATTGAGGACCAGGTGTTCCCCAAGCGCGCGTCCTACCACGCCGGCTTGGAGCACGTCATCCCTATGGACGAGTTCCTGGAAAAGATGCGCTACGCCCTGGAAGCCCGCACCGACCCCGACTTTCTCATCATCGGGCGCACCGACTCCTTTACCGCCGTGGAGGGCGATATGGAGGACGCCATCCGCCGGGGCAACGCCCTGCGCGACCTGGGTGTGGACGTGGTGATGCCCCGGGGCGTCCGCCAGCGTGAAGACCTGGCAACCTTCCGCGCCGGCGTGCCCGACGTGCCGCTGCTGGTCATCGCCGGCACCGACGACATCACGGTGGAGGAATACGAGGCGCTGGGCTACAAGGTAATCATCTACGCCACCACGCCGGCCATCGCCGCAGTGGAAGGACTGCAACGGGTCTATGCCAGCCTGCGCGACACCGGGCACATCGGCATCGGAGCCGCCGACGTCGCCGCCCGCCGCGCCGAGGTGGAAGCCCTGATTAGCCTGCCCGAATACCAGGCCGTAGAAGCCGCCACCACCGAGCGGGAGTTCCAGGACCGGGTGGGGCATTAACCGGCGAGAGGGGCCCTCAATGACCGCAACAAAACTTCGCCGCTAATGGCCTCAGCAATGCTTGAGAAGACAATTCTGATAATCGCCGGCCCTAACGGCGCCGGCAAGACTACGCTCGCCACCGAGCTCCTGCTCAACGAGGTGAACTGCCCCACTTTCGTGAACGCCGACCTCATCGCGGCGGGGCTGAATCCGTTGCAGCCGGAGCGGGAAGCCATCGCCGCCGGCCGGATGATGCTGAACATGATACGAACCTATGTCGGTCGCGGCCAAAGTTTCGCCGTTGAGACTACGCTGAGCGGCCGCACCTACGCCGGGTTGATTCCCCGCTGGCAGGAACAGGGAGGGCCGGCGTTGGGCCTGACGGCTACGCCCTGGTTGATTCCCCGCTGGCAGGAACAGGGCTACCGGGTCCGGCTGTTTTTCCTAAGCCTCCCCACCCCGGAGGTTGCCATTGAGCGGGTCAGCAAACGGGCGCAAACGGGCGGGCATAGTATTCCGGAGGAAGTAATCCGCCGCCGTTTCTATGCCGGACGGCGCAATTTTGATACCATTTACCGGGAGTTGGTTGACCAGTGGATGCTGTGCGACAACACAGGCGACGCGCCGGTACTGATTGACGAAGGCAGGGAAACGATGACTGAACCGAACACTGAAAACCAAAAGCCGGAACCGGAACCGCGGCCCTACGACCCTTACCGAGAGGGGGCGCTGGATGCGCTGCGCCGTGCTGCCAAAAAGGCGCGCCGACGCGACATCGCGCTGACCGGCTCGACGGTCAGCTATCGGGACGGCAAGATTGTGTACGATACCGAACCCTAGCGGCGTCCGCGCCGGCTGCGCCCGGCGGCGCATTGCCAGCGTCCCCGTTGCCAGTATAATGGCCGGCGTCGGCCTAACGCCGGCAAAACCCTCCAGGGAGCCATTCCCGATGAAGAACAAGGTTTATTCCGATTTCGATTCCGCCGTCGCCGACATGAAGGACGGCATGACTTTTATGTCCCCCGGTTTCGGCAACGTCGGCCTCGCCCGCAACCTGCTGGCCGCCGTGCATCGCCTGGGCGTCAAGAACCTCACCGGCATCTCCAACAATGCCGGCAGTATGGACGCAAAGGTGGACGTAGGCACTCTCATTGAGGCCGGCCAGATTAAGAAGATGATTTGCGCCTTCACCGCGCCCACCCACCCGTCGCAGATTACCCCCTTCGTCCGTATGTACAACGATGACGAGCTGGACGCCGAGCTGGTGCCGCAAGGCACGCTGGCCGAGCGGATGCGCGCCGCCGCCGCCGGCATCGGCGCTTTCTACACCCCCGCCAGCGTGGGCACCGAACTGGCCGAGGGCAAGGAACACCGGGAAATCAACGGCCGCACCTACGTGCTGGAATACCCGCTGCCCGCCGACTTCGCCCTCATCCGCGCCTACCGCGCCGACACCTTCGGCAACCTGCAGTTCCGCCTCACCCAGCGCAACTTCAACCCCGTAATGGCCATGGCCGCCGACATCACCGTCGTTGAGGTCGAGGATAGCATCGTGGCGCCGGGAGAGATTGACCCGGACAGCGTCCACGTCCCCGGCGTGTACGTTGACCGCCTGGTCAAAATCCCGCCGGACGGCGATTGGGACTGATGTTGACTCGAACACCCGCACCCCGGCTCTCTCCCAATCAAGGGAGAGGGAGTCTATAAGGAGCGCCGATATGACTACCGCCGATAAGCCCCGTCTGTCCCGCCAAACCATGTGCGACCGCCTGGCCATGGAGTTTCAGGACGGCTGGATTGTGAACCTGGGCGTCGGAATGCCGACCCTGTGCTCCAACTACCTGGAATGCGAGCCGGACAAGGAAATCATCTTCCACTCGGAGAACGGCGTAATCGGCTACGGCCCGCTGGCTCCGGCCGGCGAAGAAGACCGGCACCTGGTCAACGCCGGCGGCCAGAACGTGGTCGCCCTGCCCGGCATGGCCATCGTCCACCACGCCGACTCCTTCGGCCTTATCCGCAAGGGCATGGTCGATGTAACCGTCATGGGCGCCTACGAAGTATCGGAGAACGGCGACTTCGCCAACTGGCGCATCCCGGTACGCAAAGGCGGCGGCATCGGCGGCGCCATGGACCTGGCCGCCTGCGCCAAGCGCGTCTTCATCGCCATGGAACACAACCAGCGCAACGGCTCCCCCCGAGTCCTGAAACGCTGCGCCCTCCCCATCACGGCCCCCGGCGTGGTCAAGTTGCTGGCCACGGATTTGGGCCTCTTCGAGATAACCGACGCCGGCTTCCTCCTGCGCGAACACGCCCCCGGCTGGTCGCCGGAGGATATTCAGGAGCAGACCGAGGCCGAGTTGATTATCGCTGGGGACTTGCGGGAGATGCGGGTGCGGCCGGCATAATCAGCCGGCGGGAAACCACCCCTGCAATATGGTGCGAAACTTTTGGAAAGCACGGTCCTGGCACTGCGCCAGGCTGACTACACTAGCCAAGTCAGCGAACAAACTTGATGAGAGCGGCTTTTTCTGTGCAACCAGCACTGACTCGATAGCAGCTTTGGGGTCTTGCGGCTTGGCATTATGGGGGGACAGGTAGTCGCGCGCTTCCAGCCATTCCCTGATTGGTTGTGATTGAGACCAACGCACCGCGTGCTGGAGATGCGCGAACGATGAACCGAAAATCCACGCTTCTAATTCGGGTTCAATGACTATAACAGCGATTCGTTCGTGCCCCCATCCAGCGTTCGCAAGTTCTTGCTCCAAATAAACTTCCAGTTGAGTGGCGGTACGGTTGCGTTCACCGCAACCGTGAAAGTCAAACATAACCATCGCCTTGCGGTACTCATTACGCAAGGGCGTCAATATACCTCTGGCAGCAGTTCTGCAACCGGGGTCTTTCTTGGGATGTCGCAACACGTCTGCTGACAGGTTGGCTATGCGCAATGATTCGCTCCGATGATTCAGCAGTGTTTCAATCGTGCGCTGCATTTGCTTGTCAGCAGCTAATACTATCAGGTCTTTGACCGGCGCCGGCGTAGTCATGCCAGTATCCCCGATGCGAAAAACGTACCTAAATCGGTTTCACCTTGCCACTCGCGCAGGCGGGGATGCGATGGGCCAGGTATGATGTCGACAACCCCGTTAGCGGTCTTGCCGAAACAGAGGAGATTCTTTACATCGGCAATCAGCACAAACTCCGGCGAGTGAGTAGCCAGCAGGACTTGGGCGTCATAAACCGATGACAGGGAATTGAAAACATCCTCCAATGCTCCGGGGTGTATTCCGTTTTCCGGTTCCTCAATCATATACAACCCGGATGACTGCGGCATATACGCCAGCATCGTCAACGCCAGCAAGCGCAACGAGCCGTCGGACGCTCTCCAGGAAGGCACTTCAAGGCCATTACTGTATTTCAGCAGCAGGTACTTATGGCGGTCGTCGGGCCGGTCAATCACCTTTACCGACTGGAAACTCTGCAACGCCCCCTTAACATGACGCATCCAGTCCTTTGCCTGTTCTGGCGCCCGCTCCAGCATAGCGTCCACAACCCACGGCACGTTGGAACCGTCGGGACGCAAATCGACGCCTACCCCCGGAGGGCTGGCCTGCCGCATCCGCTCACTGTTGAGCGACAGGTTGACCACTTTGTCGCGCAGATACGCCATAGCTCGTGTAGATGCCGGGAACTTCTCATCATAGTCGGGCAGTATGGACATTGCGGAACGGTTGGCGCCGAGATTCAGCCCCGGATTCCAGTTGACGCTGCCGCTGGCCACGACCGTTTCCTCATTGAATCGGCTGCGGCCGGCCTCAGTTTTGTGAAATACGCTGCGCTGGCCCCGGCCCGAGCGCTGCATAATCGTCGTTGGTGGGCTGTCCGGCATCGGGAAAAACGTCAACTGTCTGGCTTGACGGGGTGACTCCCCCCGCAACGAACCCCGCTCCTCCAGCAGGCTTACGCGCTCCCTTTCCGAATCAATCCCTACCCCCATCTGATACCGGAACACCCGGTAGTCTTGTTTCGCCGGGAGCGAGCTACGCACATCCTCCGGCAGCTCAAATTCCAGTGCAATCTCAAACCGCTGCTGCTCCGGCGCGTCCGGCCTCTCCCAAACCAGGTCGGCGAAGTTGGCCGCACGGGCCTGGCAGGCCGCATCAACCCCGTCGCGCACCACGTCAGACACGAACTTGATGGCGTCCATCAACGTGCTCTTGCCGCTGGCGTTGGGGCCGATGAGCACGTGGAACCTGTCCAACGGCACGTCCACGTACCGCAGGCAGCCGTAATTGAGCACCTGGACACGGCTGATAATCATTAGTAGCGCCCGTTCAATCGGATTGACGCACTCGGAGCGCCCCCTCACCTACCCAAAGTACCCCTGCCCCCCGTTCACGTGTATCGTCTGCCCGGTGATAAACCCGCCGTCGTCGGTGCAGAGGAATGTAACCGTCGCCGCAATCTCGTCCGGCTTGCCTTGCCGTCCCAGCGGAATCCCGCTCTGGTCGGGAACCCGCCCGGCGTACCACTCCGGGTTGGCGCGGCTGGTATCAATGCTCCCCGGCGACACTACGTTCACCCGGATGTTATTGCCGGCGAACTCCGAAGCCAGGCTGCGCGCCATCCCCACCATCCCCATCTTGGCCGCCGATACGTGGGCCCGCAGCGCGCTGCCTCGAAACGCACCGTCGCCGGTGAGGAACACTATCCGACCAAAATGGTTCGTCACCATCTGCTCGATGACGCCGCGCACGGTGTAGAAAGAGCCGTCCAGCACCACGCCCCGCACGTGTTCCCAATCCTCAACTGTCAACTCGGTAAAGGGCTTGTGGGGTCGGATGGCGGCGTTGTTCACCAGGATGTCAATACGGCCAAAGGCGGACATAGCGGCGTCAATCATCGCGTCCACCTGGTCTTTCTGCGACACGTCGGCCAGCACGGGCAGCGCCTTGACCCCCAGCTCCGCAACGGCGGCGGCGGTGGCCTCGGCCTCGTCCCGATTGCTGCGGGCATTGACTACGATATTCGCGCCCTCTGCGGCCATCATCAAAGCGGTGGCCCGCCCGATATTGCGGCCCGACCCGGTAATCAGCGCTACTCTGCCGTCCAGCTTGCCCATTGTTTTCGCCTCCTGCGTGGGGTGATTGTGCGGTTTGCTGGACAGCATTATAGCGCACCGTCGGTGTCGTTAAGCGCACTATGGCGCTGGAATGGGGATGCGGAACAGTTCGGGTGCATTATCACTATCACTGCCCTGACTTGCAGTTACCGGCCTGATGGCAAAAATGGCTACCGTTGCGTTCTCTGGAACGTCAAACAACAGCGGTAGGCTGGGGCGATAGTATCCGCTACGCGTCGATACACTGCCGTTCCAGCCAAATCCGTTGCCGGTGTCCGTGTCCAGAATGTAGTCTTTACCATCGGCGATGGTCACCGTCCAAGGCATATCGTTGTCCAGCTTCACGTCAACGTCCAGCCAACGCCGTCCACTAGGCGGTTCTCGGTCGTATTCGGTGCCGTCGCTCTTGGTGAACTTCACTGTTTCGGGAGTTTCTACTCCGTTGAGGGATATGGAGAACAATCCAAAAAAAGTTACGGTGTCGCCGATTTCGTTATACCCATCACCCAGCGGCAGGCCGGTGATGGGGCACAAGCCGGGCTGTGCGGGATGCCCCCCGCCCGGTGTAGGGCAGGGTGTAGGGGTCGGCGCGGGCGTAGGGGTCGGCGCGGCGGTGGTGGTGAGGTACACCCAGTCGGAGTAGGCGTGTGCGCCTTCGGCGGTGATGGTGGCGACGATAAAGGCGTGCTGTACGCCCGGCTCCAGCCGCTTGACGGTGTAGCTGCTTTTGGCGCGGCCCTGGTCGGTGAAGTTGAAAGCCTCCAGCCAGTTGCCGGCGGCCTGCGCCGTTTGCACTTCGGCGATGTTGGCCCAGCCCACGCGGTTGCTGACGGCGCCGGCCGCCGGCGTCCAGCTGATGACAGCCTCGCCGACGTTAGCGCCGTTGCGGGCGGTCACGTTGGCCGGAGCAACGGAATTAGCCTGGGCAAGCGCGGGGGGCGTTTTGTCCGATGATAGCCGCCACTGCGACCAGTATGACGGCGATGGCGGCAACGGGCAGAATGGCGCGGCGGTTTAGCTTGCGGATGACGGTCATAGTTTCGGCTCCTTTGCTTTTTGGCCCGGCAGGGCGCAGGATTTGCCGGCGTTATAGCGCACTTCGGCAATTGCTCTTATACTTTCACCTATGCGTTATACCTGCACAGTTCTGGCCCTTGCGGCGCTGTTAGCGGCGGCTGTTTCCGGCTGCTTCTTTGGCGGCGTCGCAGAGCCGGAAAGCCCAACGCCTGATCTGGCGGCCACCATCGACGCGGCGCTGGCCAGAGTCAGCGCCGCGCCGACCCCCGGCCCGGCCGATACTCCAACACCGGCCCGGCCGGTTGCCACCTTGCCGCTAACCCCCACTCTGTCCCTGCCGACCCGCCGGCCCACGCCCACCGTACCCCCCGCCCCGCCCGTCTATGACTTGTCCGCAGTACGCAACTGGGAGTATGCCGGGCAGAACGTACCCGGCGCGGTAGCGCGCATCCGGAGCATCGTCTGGATTGCCGACGGACTGCATAACGTCAACGAGTTCAACGCCGCCGAGCGTCTGGTCAACATCGCCATCGACGCGCCCGATACGCTGGATGTGTTGCTGGATACGCATTCCGTAGGCGAAAGGCTGTCCCCGCTGGACTTGCCGGCCCTGCTGTCCCTGCAGCGGATGGCGCAAGACCGCCCCGAACGGCTGGCCCAACTCACCGGCGCCAACTGGTTCCGCGACGGGCTGGCCGACTACGAGGCCGCCATCGTGGCCGCGCTATACGAACGTTCCCGGTTCCAGTCCCCGGAGTTTGACGACATCGTGAACAGCCCCGGCGCGGTCAGCGTCGAGATGGGCTATGCCACCGGCGGCGACGGCGCGGACATCCCCATCGCCGTCGTCCGCGGCGCCGGAGAATTCGCCCCCGACTCGCCCGTAATCGCCGTGGCCCAATCCGCCGTGCCGCTGTTTGAGGCAATGTTCGCCGCGCCCTTTCCGACGCCGGCCATCGTGTTCCATATCACCCCCTACGTGGCCGGAACCGCCGCCGGCACCAACTACCAGACCCACATCACCCTCAAGCCGGAAATCGACGCTAACGAAAAGCCCGATTTCGCGCCCCACGCCATTTTTCACGAGATTGCCCACTATTACCTGTACGCCTTGCCGGAGTGGTACGCCGAGGGCGGGGCCGATTTTGCGGCGTCATACGCGCGGCACCTTACCCGGGGCCAGCCGATTGCGGCTACCAACAACCCCTGCGCGGCAGTCGACTCATTGGCGGAACTGGAGGCGCAACTGCCCGCCGACACCCGGCAGGCGCGCGCCGACGCCGACCTGTGGCAATGCAATTATGCGCTGGGCGAGCGGCTGATGCTGTCGCTTTACCGCAAGTTGGGCCAGGAACGGTTCCTACAGGGCTGGCGGGAGCTGTACGGCGCGTTGGCCAGAGAACCGGCCTATCCGTCGCAGCGGGACTTTACCGAGACCGACCTGCGCGTCGCCTGGCTGCGCGCCGGCGGGATGGAAGGACAGCCGGCCCTGGAACACATCTGGGACCAGTGGTATCGCGGCACCGCCAGCCGCGCCATTGATGCGCCGCCGGACCCGACGCCGCCGGACCCGAATCTGCCCACCATCAACGGGCGCATTGACCGGGCGTATATCGCATTGGCCCAGGATGGCCCGGCGACGGCCAGCTTTTCCGCCGGCGACGCGCAAGGCTTTGTGTACCTGACCCTGGAATATTCCTACGCGCTGACGGGCAGCCCGCAGGAGCTGACGCTGGAAGTGGTAGAATACTACGAGGACGGTTTCACCACCGGACGCCGCAACGTAGCCATTCCGGTAGAATCGCAGTACACTGGCGGCACGCAGTGGGTATCGGTGGGGCCGTCGCCCCCACAGCGCTGGGCCTCCGGCCGCTATTGGGCCTATGTGTACGAAAACGGGCGTAAAATCGCCGAAGCAGCGTTCACCGTTACGCCATAAACGCCTATGCGCTACAATGGAGCATAAGCAAATCGGGGTGAACCCATTATGACAACCATCAATACCTTCGAGGACATTCTCGCCGCAATGGACCGCGACCCACAGCTTCGCGAGGCTATGCGGCAGCACGTTCTGGGCGAAGAACTCCGGCAACTGCCGGCCATCGTCCAGGAACTGCGCGAAGCGGTTGCCGAACTGGCCCAAACCGTCCGGGATTACATGGCCGCCACCAACACGCGGCTGGACCGTCTGGAAGCTGGCCAGGCTGAAGCTAACGCGCGGCTGGACCGGCTGGAGGCTGGCCAGGCTGAAGCTAACGCGCGGCTGGACCGTCTGGAAGCCGGCCAGGCTGAAGCTAACGCACGGCTGGACCGTCTGGAGGCTGGCCAGGCTGAAGCTAACGCGCGGTTGGACCGTCTGGAAGCCGGCCAGGCACGCATTGAAGAACGGCAAGACCGGATGGAAACCGACATCAAGGAGCTTAAGAGCGATATGGCCGATGTTAAAGGCCAGTTGGTGCCACTGGCCGCCCACCGTATGGTCGGGCGCATTGCCGACGTTACCCAGTCGCGCCGCCCCCGCTGGATGGAGAACACCGAAATTATCGACATCTCCGACGACGCCGACACCAGCGACGTGCCGCCCAACGAACTGGAAAGCTTCCGCGCTATTGACCTGGCGATGCGCGCCGTTGACAAGAACCGCCCCGGCAACTATGAGCAGTACATCGTCATTGAATGCACCTCCACCATTACCCGCAATGACGTCACCAGGGCGGCCCGCAACGCCGAATATATGACCCGTTTTACGGGCGCCCCGGCTAAAGCCGTGGTCATCGGGCATAGTATCCCGGATGCCATCGCCGCACTGGCGCAAGAAATAGCGGTACACTGCATTACCGTTACCAACAAGTCAACCCGGCCCCGCTAGCCGGTTCCACTTTCTGGCGCCGTCATCGTCATTATGCGCTCTGCCGGCATAACCCGCAGCCCTGGGGCGCCGGCCGCTATTGGGTCTATGTGTACGAAAACGGGCGCAAAATCGCCGAAGTAGCGTTCACTGTTACGTCGTAGCTTCTCCGCCCAATCGCTACAATAGGTTGCGGAGGCGGATTATGACTATGGCAACTAAAGCGAGGAGCGGCGCGCTGGCCGGTTTTGAGAACGGGCCTTATCTGGAGCAATCCGACCCGCGGGCTGCGGCGGCCATCCGGTCGCTGCCCTGGATGCGGGACGGCGGCCGTCCGGCGGAACGGGCGGCGGTGCAGGAACTGCTGTATCTGGCCCCTTTTCACCGTGATTTGTTTGCCGCCGTTATCGGCAAACCCTGGATGCGGGACGGTGCCACCGCCGCCGCGCTGCAAGTGGTCAGCCACCTGCGGGGCATCGCCCAGCACGATGCGGACGCCGCGCTGCGCATCGCGCGGATGCCCTTTCTCAACACTCTGGACGGCGCCGCCCCGGCGGCGACAACCTCCCTGCGGCTGCTGGCGCAGGACAATCCGCCGGCGTTCCGGCACATCCTGCAACATCCGACCTTGCGGCCGGGCATCAATGATGACTGGGCCAAAATCGTCGCCACGTTGCACGGGGTGGCCGGAATCAACCCCGGTCTGGTTGACGCGCTGCTCAACCCGGAGACGGTGCGGGCGGAGCAGCGCACTGTTCGCCTGCCCCGGTCCGGGAATGTCGATTTAGCGATTATCCGCACCGGGCCCGGGGCGCGGCGCAGTATGGACTTGCTGGAGCTGGGCGTCCGCTGCGCCGAGGGGGTGATGGCCGCGCCGCTGCCCACCGGATACGTCGGCGCGCTGTACGGGGAGGCGGTGGCCGGTTCCAACGCCGGAACCAATTTCAGCACCCATATCGCCATCCGCCCGGTGTATGATGTGGACGACGACAGTTACGAGGCCGGCTGCGCCGCCGGCATCGCCGCCCATGAAGTGGCGCATTATTATTGGAACGGCAACGCCAGCTGGATTGACGAAGGCGCCTGCGACTTGCTGGGCTACATTGCCGAGCTGGAGCGCGGCGACCGTCCCGCCGCGACGGCCAATTATCCCTCCGGCTATGTCCGCACCATTGCGGAGCTGGAGCGACTGAACCCGGCGCCGGATTCCGACTTGTTCTCCGCCAACTATGCGTTAGGCCGGCGCATCTTTCTGGATTTGGGCCGGGCGCTGGGGGACGCGGAGTTCATGCGCGGGTTTCGCAACCTCTACCGGCGGTCGGCCGCGCGGGATGCCGGCGCTATTCACTCGCGGGGCGCTCCGGCCGGCATCAACGAACTGCGCGCCGCTTTTCATTCGGCCGGCAGCCCCGCCGCCGTGGATCGGGTAATCGCCCGCTGGTACTACGGAACCGAGCCCTACGACACCGGCCGCCTGGATAGAGAGCAAGCGAACCCCGGCCTGCCCGACATCAACGGACGCATCAACCGGGCCTACGTCACTGCCACAGAGCGGGGCCGCCCGGTGTCGCAGTTTGCGGCCTCGGGCGTAAGCGGCCCGGTGTGGCTGACCCTGGAATACTCCTACAAAATGCCCGGACGCCGCCCCAAAGAGGTTCACTTTGAGGTTGTGGAATCCTACCAGGACGGCTACGAAACCCGTCGCCACACCCTGACGCTGACCGCCGAAGCCCGTTACAACGGCGGCACACAGTGGAGCGCCATCGGCCCGCCCCCCGGAACGCCCTGGGCGCCGGGCCGCCATTGGGTTCAGGTGTACGCCAGCGGGCGCAAGGTGGCGGAGGTGGCGTTTGAGGTTACGCCGTAGGCCGTTTCTGAATCTGTGCAATAAGTTCTGATAATGGCCTGGACAACGGCTTCACAGGTTCCGGAGCAAGCCCTGCCAGGCCAATCTATGCGCCGGCTGCGTAACCCGGTCATTCAATTCCTCGCCCACCGGGGTTAAAAACCGAGCCCGACCGGCTTCGCCGGCGATGGTCAACACGACGTGCAACTGGGTCAGCAAAGCATATCGGACGCTGACCACATCACAGTTGATTAACTCGTCAATGCCGGTGTCAATCTCCGGGTTGGGTTCTGCCAGCGCCGCCCGCCACATTGCCCGCAGTTGCTCTGGCGGGGATAGCTGCTCGGCCGGTTCGTTGCCGGCTGCGCTGGCGATGTTTTCCATAGCGGTTCGTAGTTCATCCGTAGTTCATTCAGAGAAATTCCTGCCGTGGCTGGCGCACCGAGTGGCAGTTCTTTACCGGCCCGTCCGCGCGCTGCCAGTCAGCGTAGAGGGAATCGTACCGGGGGCTGCGGTAGCCGGATCTGGCGGCGCGGCCTTTAATCCCGCGCCGCAGGTCGGCCAGTTCAATATGCTCGGCGTCGGTCATTTCGCCGTAGTAAGCGTGCTTGTCGCCACGGGCGCCGTGGACATAGGGCGGGTCAAGGTAAAAGAGGGTTTCCGGGGTGTCGTAGCGTTGGATGACTCCAACGCCGGCGCGTTGTCAATCTGCACTCGCATCAGGCGGTCGATAATCGGCGGCAGGCCCTCGATTGCGCCCAGCCAGCGGGACACGACGCCGGCCATCCCGGAGCGGGAGGTCAGTATGCACTGGGCCCAGCGGCCTTCTACGATGCGGTTTGCGCCAGTCCGGTGCGGGTCTGGCGGGCCCGGACGTAGAACCGCCGCGCCCGCTCCACACTGTCCCGGCCGGGTTCCGGGGTACAGGCCAACGCCAGTTCCTCCCGGGAGAATGACGTCAACGCAATCTCTTTCAGCAAGCGCGCGCCATGCTCCGGGTGCCGGAGTGTAGTGAAAAAGTTGACCAGCTCGGAATCCAGGTCATTGTAGGTTTCCACCGGCGCCGGCTCCCGGTTGATGAGCACGGCCGCGGAGCCGCCGAACACGTCGCAGAAATGCGTAGCGTCGGTAGACAGGTTGGGCAGCAGAAAGTCCAGATTGCAGAACTTGCCGCCATACCAGCCGAATGCGATTTTCCGGCGGCGGCGTTTTTCCGACCAGTCAGAGCGGCGGCCTGATATTGGCGATTTCCGGTTTGTCATCCTGATTACCGGATGTAGCAAGATTCCGGTGGCACTGTACCGACTCAGCCCTCTCGTAGTCAATCACCGAACTGTCAATATCCTCGCCCCAGGCTATTGCGCCGCCCGCGGACAGATGCACCGTCTCAAAGAACCCGCGGTCGTTCCAGGCCGTGAACACGCCGCGCCCGGCCAGGTCCGACAGGTCAACTTCCTCCGATGTGCCGTCGGAGTAGCGCAGCCGGATTCGGTATCCTGCGCGCGCCTCTACTGCCGTTGGTCGAATCAGCATTGCCGCCGCCTTTGCGTTTCCTGTCGCAAATCACCCCAGCAGCCGGTTCAGCCCACTGTGCCGCCCCGGGTCCAGCGCCCGCCCGGCCAGCGCCGGATGCTCCGGCCCGTACCGGTGCGCCCGGAACGTGGCGTTGGTGTACTCCATGCCGCCCGCTCCACCGGCGGCCTCGCTGTACATAAAGAATGGGTTGATGTACTCCCAAACCACTTCGCAGCGGGGCGTTACCTCAAAGAGGCGGCCCGGCGCCCCCTCGCAAATCAGCGTGTTGCCGTTGGGCAGCCGCTCGGCGCTGCTGATGTTGTAGCTGTAAAACGAAATCGCCGGCGCGCCCTGATACTGCCAGTGGATTTCGTTGGTGGCCGGGTCAACCTCCACGATGCGCGAGTAGCTCGCTCCCCGCCGGTGGCCGCCGTTGTCAAAGATAAGCACGCGGCCATTGTCCAGCCAGGTGGGGTGATGCTGGTGGTAAATCTCGCCCGGCCCCCACTTCCACTGGAACGCTCCCGTAGCCCGGTCAACGATGCCCACCGTGCTGGTCAGGCGATAGCTCACCAGCAGGTCGCCGTCGGGCGTAACGTTCAGGCTGTTGCCGTGCGTCCACTCCCGCCGCGCCTCCAGTGGGCAGATAACGTCCTCGGCCAGGTCCAGATGCTCCCAGGAACGCCACTCCCAAACCGTTGCCCCGTCCGGCGTAACCTCCCGCACCACGTCCCCCAGCATCCCCGGCGCGAAATCCACCTCAAACCCGCCCCGCACCTGCGCCTCCATACCGGCGGGCAGCGGCTCCCACAGCAGCAGCAGCGTATTGCCGTTGGGCAGCCGCTCGTAGTCGTGATGCAGCATATTGTCCCGGTAGGCCCAAACCGGGTTGCTGTCCCAATCCAGTTCGATGATGCTGGCCGACGACCCGCCCACCGTTTCTACGCCGCCGGCGTCCGCCGGCGGCAAAGTCCGGCAGAGCAGATTCCCGTTATCCAGCAGATAGGCGTAGTGAATCCCCTCGCCTGAATGCCAGCGGTGGACCACGTTGCCGTTCATATCAATCAGGTAGGCGTCCTGCCCGCCCCGCGTGGTGGAAAACAGCGTGTACCCCCGATAGCAGGCCGCCGGCGTGTAATGAATCAGGCCCACCGGATGATGAATCGACCAGCCCATTAGCAGTCCCCCAGAAGGTCAGATTTGGCGGCGATTATAGCAGAGCGTGCCAGTATGCAAATGCACTATACTAGGCTGACCGCGAATTACTGGAGGAATCGCTATGTCTCAAATCGGAATTGACGCCCGTTTGGAACCGGGGGATGTGAAGCAGCTGAACCGCTGGGTTGCCGACGGGAAATTTGTTGACCTGGCCGACGCTATCCAGTCCGCCGTCCATACCGCCGTCAACATCTGGCGGTTCGATGAGTTCGTTGAGTGGGAGCGGGAGACTTACGGGGGGATGACCGATGCGGAATTCAACGAGGCCATCGCCGAGGAAGGTATGGTTCCGTATGTAAAGCCGGCTCCACCACCGCCGGCGCCGGCGGTTCGCTTTGTTGCCGCCGACGATGATGAGTACATCGGCCAGTCGGAAGACCCGGACGACTCGGAATCGGAATGGGAAAGCGTCTGGTATGAGGAAGTGCGTTCCCGGCTGCGTTACCTGATTCAGCAACGCCGCTGGAGCTGCCACAAAATTGCGGAGCATTTGGCCTGGGATGGATTCGCAACGTCGGACGCCGCTGTTGATTTGTGGTATCGCGGGCAACAAAGGCCCAGCGACCCGGACGCGGTGCTGGACTCGCTGAACCGGATGCTGGAGGAGTGATGCCCGTATTGTTGCGGGGGCAAATCTATTGGGCCGACCTGAACCCGGCAATTGGACACGAGCAAGCCGGGCGCCGGCCGGTTCTGGTATTAACCGAATCCGTGTCTAATGCCGACAGCGATATAGCCATTGTCGTCCCGGTCACCGGCGCTCGCCAAAGGGTCGGATTCCCGTATGCCGTGCGACTCCGGTCGGTGGCAAAGCTCCGGCGCTCCTGGGCATTGCCCCGCCAAATCAGGGCGGTGTCCGGTGAAAGATTTGATGACCTTATAGGCAGGGTTTCCAATCGTGAAATGAGAGCCGTCGCCCGCGCCGTATTGCGCCATATTCTACCGCCGGACAGCGCTACGGTTGTCGCTGATTACCGGGAACTGATTTAGTCAGGCCGTCCGGCATCCTGCCCGCCGTGTGGATTTTCCTCGCCATTTGCAGCGCCGCCTCCCTCGGCCTCGCCAACATCGCCCACAAGCGCCTGCTCGACAACTACCTGGCCGGCGTGGGCGTCCTTGGGGCCGGTTCCATGCTGACCCGCCTTGTCTGCGGTGTCATCGTCCTGGCCGTCGTCGGCTGGCCCACCGGCGCCCCGGCCCAATCCGTAGCCGTCGGTTTCCTGTCCGGCATCAGTCTCGGCGCGGGGCTGGCGCTCCTGTTCCTGGGCCTCAAGCTGGGCGAGGCGTCCCGCGCCGTGGCCGTCAGCCAGACCAACCCCATTCTGGTAGCTCTGCTGGCCCTGGCCGTGCTCGGAGAAACCGTATCCCCGGCCCAGTGGACGGCCATCGCCCTCGTAATCTGCGGCGCGGCCCTGGTATCCGTCGCGGGATTCGGACGCGGACTGTTCCGGCTCACGCCGGGCTTGACCGCGCTGGCCGGCAGCTCCGCCGGCCTGGGCATATCGTTCTTTCTGGCCAAACTGGTGCTGGCCGACCTCACCCCGTGGGAGGTATTCGGGCTGCAAGAGCTGGGCATGGCGCCCGTATTCGCGTTATTTGGCCGGCCGGACAACTGGCGGCGCCTCTGGGACGGCCTGCAATCCCGCCCCGCCCGGTGGACGTTCCTCATCGGCGAGGGGTTGCTGCCCCAACTGGCGATACTGCTCTTTGTCTGGTCATTTCACTTTGGCCCGGTGTCGCTGGCGGCGGCGATTCTGGCGACGCGGCCCCTGTTCGTATTCGTGGTGGGAACGCTGCTGAGCTGGCGGACGCTGGGGTTGTTACAGGAATCGCTGGGGCCGTCGGCGCTGGCAGTCAAGTTCGTCGCCATCGCCATGATTGTCGCCGGCACTACGCTGCTGGCTCTGGTCTGACGCGGAACTTTACCGTCCACAAATGCGCCGCGCCCACGCCCACGAACAGGGCGATGCAGTAGCAGACCGGCCCCCAGGCCACGCCGAAAAAGGCTTTGGCAATCACGATGGATGAAATGTACATCAAGGCCAGCGTCAGCGTGGTGTTGCGGGTGCGCCAAAGCAGCAGCGCGGCCGGCAGGGCCATCAGCAGCACCGGCCCGGTCAGCACCGCGCCGGTTACGCCGACGGCGGTAGCCGCGCCGCGTCCCCCGCGCCAGCGCAGCCACACCGGCCAGATATGCCCGGCGATGGCGGATACTCCGGCCAGCATCCCCGGCCCGGAGGCCCCGCGCTCCACCCCGTCGGGCGCGACGATGCCGACCAGCAGGTTGACGGCGAAAACGGGCGCGGCGCCTTTGGCGATGTCCACGGCGCCAACCAGGATGCCCCAGCGCCGGCCGAACAGCCGTCCCACGTTGCCGGCGCCGGCGTTGCCGTCGCCAATCCGGTGAATGTCGGTTACGGCGCGGGCGGCCCGGCGGGCGGCCAGCTGCGCCGTGGGCAGGCTGCCCAGCAGGTAGCCCAGCAGGACCGCCGCGCCGGACAGCCAAAGCACCGGAACCGCCCCCGCTAGGCCGGAACCAGGCCGGTTTTCACCGGCGTACACCAGTGGCGGTACTTGGGGTTGTTGCCCACCACGATGTCAAAGTACATTCGTTGCAGTTCGGCAGTGATGGGGCCGGGCTTGCCGTCGGCGATGGCGCGGTTGTCCAGCTCAATCACCGGCGTCAGATGCGCCGCCGTCCCGCTGAGAAACACCTCATCGGCCAGGTAGAGTTCGCTGCGGTCGATGGTTCGCGTTTCCACCGGCGTCTCCAGTTCGGTGCGGCAGAGCTGCATTACGGTGTCGCGGGTGATGCCGCCCAGGGCGTTGTCCTCCAGGCCGGGGGTATAGATGCGCCCGTTCTTGACCATAAATATGTTTTCGCCGGAACCCTCGGATACGTGGCCGTCGTGGTTCAGCAGGATGGCTTCGTCAAAGCCGCTGAGGGTAGCCTCGGTTTTAGCGAGGATGCTGTTGACGTAGATGCCGCAGGCTTTGATGCGCGCCGGAATCATCGGGTCGTCAACCCGCCGCCAGGACGACGTGCAGCAGCGCAGCCGGTCGCTGCCCAGGTAGTTGCCGAAAGGCACGGTAATCAGCGTGAAGTCGGACGACAATTCCTGCAGTTTCAGGTTGGCGACCAGTTCCTCGCTCTTGTAAGCCAGCGGGCGGATGTAAATGTCCGAGTCGTGCCGGTTCCGCTCCACCAGCTCCGTAGTGATGTGGCACAGGTCGTCGGCGGAGTAGGGAATGTCCATCATCAGGATGCGGCAGCCGTCCAGCAGGCGCTCGTAATGCTCCCGCATCCGAAAGATGTTGATGGCCCCCTGTTCGGCGTTCCAGTTGCCGCGGATGCCCTCAAACACGCCCGTGCCGTAGTGCAGGGCGTGGGTCATTACGCTTACTTTGGCCTCATTTGCTGGCACGAACTGGCCGCGAAAGAACACTTGCAGCTGGTCGGAGTTGAAGGAAGCCTGGCCATTGGTAGTCACGTAATGCCCCCTTAGAGCAAAGATTTCAGCGCATTATACCGTTGACCAACTGAACTTGCCAATCGCCGCTCCATCTCAGGCAGCGTTCCGTTTCAGGTGGTTTGGTTATTCATAGTTCCCGCGAAGGCGGGAATCGACGACCCGGCGACGCCGGCGCCGGGTGTCGCGGCGATGATGCCAGTGGACGGCGGCGGCGGTTACGGCGTGGCTGACCGACCGGCACAAGGCACGGGCGGCGCGGGCGTAATCGCCGGCGGCGATGTTGGCGGGGGTGAAGTTGAGGCAATGGCGGCTGCGATTGAGGTGGTGGGCTGGGTTCATTGGCAATGCGTCCTTTTGCTGGTTCAGGTGGTGGGCGGGATGCGGTGGGCGAGCCAGAGGTTACCGGTCATTGTCAGCCCCACGGCCGGGGGTTTTACGCAAAGTTTTGCTCCGATGGTTCGTGAACTGCGCTTGGAGGGCGCAGCCACGCAGCGCGGTGGCAGTCGCTGTTGGCCGGTTAGACCGTTCTCGCGTAAGCATTGGACGAGGGGTCTCCACGACGCCGGTATGCGATTTTAGTGCTGACTGGCCGTTGACGACCGGTTGACCTCTGGCGGGACTGAGATTCACGTGATAGGTTGCAGTATAGTACCGATGTTCGCGGTTGTCAAAGGGGGGTTGTCAGCGGCCCGGCATTTCACGCCGGCCCGCTTTGTCACTGCGGGCGCAGCGTGGAAATCGCGCCGGCGTAGAGCGGGCGGTTGGATGCCGTCGTTAGCGCCATTATTCTTGTCCCATTCCTCAAAAATCGCCCAAATCAGTCAGCCGCTAATAACCCGCCGCTCGCTTATCCTCTGCTATAAAAACGCCGTCACCGGGAGCGGCGGCTTCTCGCCTGTTGCTTATCACAACTTGCCGCCGCTCCGGGCCATACCCAAAATCCCCCGCGCGGGCTGGACAGCTCCGGGGCCGGAAGGAACGGAAAATGCCTGTAGAACAAACTAACGAACTGGCCCAGCGGCTGCGCAAAGCGGAAGAAGCCGCCAACGCTATGGAAAAGCTCGAGTCGCTGGCATCGCAAGCCCCTTCATTGCGGGAGCAGGTAAGCATACTGCAACGGCTGGAAGAGCGGGAACAGCACCGGAAACAGGCGTTGGAGAATGCCCGATACGCCCTGTCGGGAGCCGCCCAGGCACAGCAAAACCTGCCCGACATCATCGCCAACGCGGCCAACCTGGTCAATCAGCTGGCCCGCGCCCTGCGCGAAGTGGATACTTTCCGCCGCGAAGCCACCGCCGCCTTGAGCGTGGTGGACCGTATGAACTACGAGGACGAACTGGATGACGCCCTGGAGCATCAGGACGAGTCGCCGGTGCCGCGGGACCCGCAATCCATCAGGATGATAGTGGCGTCCCGGCACGGCAGCGCCCGGGTCCGTCAGATGATTGAGGAGATGTCCCCCGGTTTCGAGGTCTTCGCCGGCTGCAGCCTTGACGCCGTCCCTATGCGCCGCGAACTGACCAACCTCATCATGGCGCAACTGGCCGCCGAAGCGGAGTCCAACCGGCCGTCCCCCTACGGAGGACGCCGCCCCCCGCCAATGGCCCAACCAGAGCCGGCCAGCGCCGGCGGGAATGCCGGAGACATCGCCTGACCCCGGGCAATAAGAATGGCACCGGCGGAAGGAATCGAACCCTCACCTTCGGTTTTGGAGACCGATGAGCTACCACTACACCACGCCGGTACGTGCCGACTATTGTAACCATTGGGCGCCCAATGCGCAACATCGCAAGGCGCCCCACCAGGGTATTTGCAAAGTCGCAATTTTCTCCCTCCGGCTGCCCACCGTCATTCCCGATTGCACCGGAATCGGGCAAAGCGCAGTCAAAAATCCTGTCCATCCCTATTCTTTCATTGATAGCGTCGCCGTCGTTATGCTATCGTGCGTCGGAATAATTCTGCGCGCAATTTTGAGCAGGGGCTGTTTTGGGTTTGACGCCTTGGCGGGTATCGGGTCTGCCGCCGGCCGCCGCAACGGTGGCGGCGGCCGCGGCCCTCTTGATTCTGTTGGCAGCCGTGTTGGCCTTGACCATCGCCCGGGCAGAGGCCAACGGCGCGTCCACCATCATTATGGACCACACCCAGGGGCCGTACCGGGTGGTAGTCGGGATAATCCCCGCCCGCCCCGTGATACCGCAGACCCATCTCGCCATTCAGGTGTTCGATTCTGACGACCGGCTGCTGCGGGATACCGACGTTCAGTTGTTGATTTCGGCCTCCGGCCCGCCGGGTGCGCCGGAGTTCGGCCCGCAGCCGGTGCGGAACGACCAATCGTTGCGCTATTTCGAGGTGGATGTACCCTTTGATGTGGTGGGGCCCTGGCGCGTTTCCGTAGCCGTCTCCTCGGAACGGGGAGCAGAGTTGTTCGTACTCCCAATAGAGGTTGGCGAACCCGGCGCGCAAATCCAGTGGGTCTGGATTGCCGCCGTGTTGGCCCTCATCGTGGCCGTGGGAATCTGGACGTGGCTCACTATGCAGCGGCGGCGAGCCGGGCCGTGAGCAGACTCCGCCACGGGCTGCTGATTCTCGGCGCCGCCGGCCTGTCCGCATTTTGCGCAGCGGTGGCTGCCGCCCCGGCCTCTGCCCACGGGTTCGGCGAGCGGTACGACTTGCCGCTGCCCCTGTCCCTGTTCGTCATTGCGGGAGCGGCGGCGGTGGCGCTGTCTTTTGTCATTGCGGCGGCGTTCCTGCCCGGCGGGGCCGGCCGCGGCGCGTATCCCCGCTGCAACCTGCTTCGCATCGCGCCCGTCCGCTGGCTGGCCGCGCCCTGGGTTACGGCGACGTTGCGAACGTTGTCGGTAGCGCTCACGGTGTACGTCATCCTCGGCGGACTGATTGGCACGGAGCGCGCGGCGTTGAACCCGGCGCCGGCGGCGGTGTACGTGGCATTTTGGGTTGGGCTGAGCTTCTTCACCGCCCTGTTCGGCAACCTGTGGGCGCTGGTCAACCCGTGGTCAGCGGCCTGGGGGTTCGCCGAAAACCTTGCCGATGCCGTGGCGCCGGGCCGCTCACTGAGCCGCCGTCTGCCCTGGCCCGCCCGCTGGGGGCAGTGGCCGGCGGCGCTGGTGTTCGCCGGGTTCGCCATCCTGGAGACGGTGGCGGCCGGCGCCGCCGGGCCGCGCGCGCTGGGCTGGATACTGGTCGGATATACCGCGTACAACTTTGCCGGGATGTTCCTCTTCGGGCGCAATGTCTGGCTGCGCCACGCCGAAGGGTTCACGGTGGTGTACGGATTCATGGCGCGGTTCTCAATTACCGAAGTGCGCGCGCCGCAATCGGTGTGCGCTCAATGTTCCAGCAACGGCCTTTGCTCGGCCAACGCAGATGACTGCGTGGACTGCTACGAGTGCTATGCGGCGGCCTCGCCGGAGCAACGAGAGTTCAACCTGCGGCCCCCCTGCGTGGGGTTGAACCGGCTGGGGGTGGTAACGCCGGCCGTCGTTTGCCTGGTCATATTGCTGCTGTCCACGGTGTCATTTGACGGGCTGTCGGCGACGCCGGAGTGGCTGGTATTCAGTACGCAGTTTCTGTTGCGGTTTCCCGTCTTTGGCGGCTACATCGCCAATCTGGTCGGCATACTGGGCTTGCCGGTGGTGTTTGGGCTGATTTTCACCGCTGCCTGCGGCCTGATGATGGCGCTGTCCGGCCAGTCGCAGCCCGATTCCCGTCAGTTGCTGCGGCTCTTTGTCTTCTCCCTGCTGCCCATCGCGCTGGCCTACCATTTCGCCCACTTCCTGGGCTTCCTGCTGGTCAACGGCCAGCGCTTCATCGTGCTGGTGTCCGACCCCTTTGGCTGGGGATGGAACCTGTTTGGCACCGCGGACGCCATCATCAACATCGGCATCCTGTCGCCGGTGTTCATCTGGTACTTCTCCATTCTGGTCATCATCATCGGGCACATCGCCGGCGTGTATCTGGCGCACGTGCAGGCGCTGCGGGCCTATCCCGGCCGGCGTTCCGCACTGTTGAGCCAGGTTCCCATGCTGCTGCTTATGGTGTGCTACACTGGCGCCAGCTTGTGGATAATTTCCCGCCCCATCGCCGAATGACGGAGGTTCGCATCGTGCCGGAACGCAGCCCCAGACTGGAACGCAGCCCCAGATTGGAAGGAAAAGTAGCAATCGTAACCGGCGCCGGTTCCAGCGGCCCCGGCATCGGCAACGGTCGGGCCACCGCCACCCTGTTCGCCCGGGAGGGCGCCAAAGTCCTGCTGGCCGATATGACCGAGGAGCGGGCCGAGGAGACGCTGGCGCTGATTCAGGCCGAAGGCGGCACGGCGTCCACGATACAGGCCGACGTTACCAACGCCGGCGATTGCGAACGCATGGCGGCGGCCTGTATCGAGCGCTACGGCCGGCTGGACATCCTGGACAACAACGTGGGCATCTCCCGGCGCGGCACCGTGGTGGAGGTATCCGAAGCGGACTGGGACCACATCATGGCCGTCAACGTTAAGAGCATCGTCCTGGCCAGCAAGTTCGCCATCCCCCATATGATGGCGGCCGGCGGCGGTTCCATCATCAACATATCGTCCATCGCCGGGCTGCGCGCCCACAGCAGCACCCCCTACACTGCGTCCAAAGCGGCGGTAATTGGGCTCACCATCTCCATGGCCGCCGACCACGGGCCCGACGGCATCCGCACCAACTGCATCGCGCCCGGCCTGGTGTACACGCCCATGGTAGCCCCACGAATGGACGACGACCTGCGCGGCATCCGCAGCGCCGCCGCGCCCCTGCGCACCGAGGGCACCGCCTGGGACATCGGCAACGCAGCGCTGTTCCTCGCCAGCGACGAGGCCCGCTGGATAAACGGCGTGGTCCTCCCTGTGGACGCCGGCCTGGTGGCAACCTCGCCGGTTACTTACCAGACCCTGGGGCAGCAAGTACGGCTGTAAATCTGGTATAGTGAGGGTGTTACGGAGAGTTGGCCATGATTACGCCCGATACTCAAAATGCGCGAATTACGGACGATGGGTTGGTCGGGAGCGATCCATCTGAAACCCGACCAACAAACCATGCCAACGACGATGAGTTTGCGCCGATGAACCGGCTCACTATCCCGGTCATCATCTGCGCCACGCCGGCTTTTCTCATAGCCCTCATTGGCGCTTGGACCGGCCATCACATTATGATTCTCGCCGGAGGCAGCGCTTTGGGTTTGGTCCAGCTGGTTTGGCTGGGCGCCGCTCTGGCGACTCTGCGGAAAATGGCGCGAAACTGGTTCATTGCCCGTCGGATTGCTCGTCGCCAAAGCTCTGTTTCATAAGCAGGAACAGGCACAACCCAATGATGGTGGCGACCGCGGCCACCGTAATAAGAATCAGAACCAGCTTTGAGTACCGCACTGCTTGCTGGAGCAGCAGGTCATCGCCGGCCGCGAGATTTCCGAACAGTACGGTCATCGTTGACAGGGCAACCATCAAAAACCCGGTAGCTAGCGCCTGCCCCACTCGGCGCGGCGCTAACCCAATCAGCCGCAATAGCCACTTCAGGATGGGCAGCCGCTGCTTCATGATATGCCGGCCACGCCGCCGATCCCGCCAGCCCGGCCTACTCCTCGATTGACACCAGCGTCAAATCAAAGGTCAGATCCTTCCCCGCCAGCGGGTGGTTGGCGTCCAGCGTTACCTCCGCATCCGTTACGGCCATGATGGTGAAGCTCACCACCTGGCCGCTGCTTTGCTGGCCCTGTACGCTGGAACCTACTTCCAACGGCAGATCGGGGGGAAATTCATCCCGTGGCACCCGCATCACGCCGTCGGCGTGGTGTTCCCCGTAGGCGTCGGCGCAGGGAATGTGAACGGTCCTGGTGTCGCCGGCCGCCATCCCGATGACGCCGTTCTCAAAGCCCGGTATCACCTGGCCGTTGCCGATGGTAAACGCCAATGGTGTGCCGCCTTCCGATGAGTCGAATATTTCGCCATCGTCAAGGCGGCCGGTGTAGTGGACGCGAACCCGGTTTCCGGTTTGTGCTGTGGTCATTGGTCTCCTTCGCCAAATTGGATGCGCCAATATAGCACGGGCGGCAGCGCGCCCCAAATTGTGTTATGGTACGGCAACGACCACGCTAACGGCCCGGCCCCATTGTCATCAAGCCGGCCTCGGGAGGAGCCATGAAGTACGGACTGTTTATGATGCCGTCCCATCCGCCGGAACGGAATATCTACGACGCCCACCAGTGGGATTTGGAATACCTGACTTTGTGCGACAAACTGGGCTTTGATGAAGCCTGGATTGGCGAGCATTTCACCTCGCCCTGGGAACCGATCCCGGCGCCCGACCTGCTCATTGCCCAGGCGCTGATGCAGACCAAGCGCATCAAGCTGGGTTCCGGCGCGCACCTGCTGCCTTTCCACCATCCGGCGGAACTGGCCCACCGGGTGGCCTATCTTGACCATCTGTCGCAAGGGCGGTTCCTGTTCGGCGTCGGCGCCAGCGGCCTCCCCAGCGATTGGGCCCTGTTCGACGTTGACGGCAACAACGGCGAACACCGGGATATGACCCGCGAGTCCCTGGACATCATCCTCAAAATCTGGCAGAACGACGGCCCGTTCGAGTACAAGGGCAAGTACTGGAACGTCAGCATCCCGGAGCCGATGTACGGCACCCTGGAATTTTTCCTCCGCCCTTACCAGCAGCCCCACCCGCCCATTGGCGTGGCCTCGGTGAGCTACAAGTCGCCCACGCTGATGATTGCCGGCGAGCGCGGTTTCATTCCCATGAGCCTGGCCCTCAACGCCGACTACTGCCGCAGCCATTGGGAGGCTATTGAGGAGGGCGCCCAGCGCACCAACCGCACGCCGTCCCGCGCCGACTGGCGGCTCGTCCGCGATGTGTATGTCGCCGATACCGACGCAGCGGCGCGGGAGCAGGCCCTCAACGGGATGCTCGGCCGCGTCTGGCAGGATTACCTGCTGCCCCTGTTCCGGGAGTTCGACCTGATGCGCGTGTTCAAGCACGACGACGCGGTGCCCGATGAGGCGGTGAACATCGAGTACATGGCCGACCATCTGTGGCTCATCGGCTCGCCGGACACCGTAACGGAAAAAATCCGGCGGCTGTACCAGGACGTCGGCGGCTTCGGCGGCCTGCTGATGCTGGTGTACGACCAGTCGGAGAATCAGGCCGGCTGGGAACATTCCACCCGGCTGCTGGCCGAAAAGGTGATGCCCCAAGTGGCCGATTTGACCGGGGCGGCAGTCTGACTGTATAATTTCCCACTGGCAAATCATCCACAGTAGGAGGCTGATATGATGAATCCAACGTTGAAAGGCGGCAGAGGCGGCGGCGGTCGGGGCAGTGGTGGCAAAGGCGGCGGGAGCCGGCCGGCTAACGCGCCCAGTACGACCGGTCGTCCGTCCGGTGGCGGGCGAGGCAACAATCCGTCCAAGAAGTAGTCTGCGACTTGGAGCGGTTTGCCGATGACCATAGCGGGCCCCGGTTTCGCGCCGGGGCCTTTGCATCAATGAGGTGGCCCGTGGCCCACGGCGTAAATCGAATTGAATTGGAGCCGTTGCCCAAGGCGACGGTAGTGTACATTCCCGAAAACCAGGTGCTGTACATTGAAAACGGGCGACGGCGTGAAGACGCCGAAGAAATGGCCGAGGATATCCTGGTCTATTATGACCAGGACGACGAAACGGCGGCGGTGGCGCTCTGCATCGAACGGGCCGAGGTCGTACTCAAGCCTTTCGTGGATGCCATCCTTGCCAGGTACGGCGTGAAACGTGAACCGGCGCCGGGGGCCGGTGAGGTGAAAGGCTGACGCCGGCACGCTGATTCGCCGGCAGTCCCGGCCGCGGGAGCCTCGTGTTCCCATTTCCCCGAAAATTGGAGTGTTTTCTAAAAATACTGACAGGCCGCAGGCAAATCAGCGTGTGCGGCGCTGCCCGGTAGTGTAAGATGGCAGCCATACCACGCCCGGCAGAACGGCTTTGCAACGGAACTGCCGGACACCATACGGCATGAGGGAATATGGCGACACAGCGAATCAGAAAGACCAAGTTGATGCGGAGCGTAGAGGAAAAGCAGGGACGGCAGCTGGAGCATCTGGTGCCGGATTTGGTCAACGAAATGGGAATGAGCCGCGCGGCCGCCCAGCTGGGAGTCAGCCCGGCCACCCTGGGCTACTGGATGCTGAAAATGGGCATCCAATACCGCCGCGTCGCCGTAGCCGACGGGGAAACCATTGAAGTGCGCCGGCCGGGATAGCTAAGGCGGGGCCAGCGTCGCCGGGCCCAGCCCGCCGACGGCCACGCCGGCAGCCTCATCCATACCGGGCCACGGCGGCATCGTCACGCAGATAAAGCGCAGCGCTGATTCCGGGCCGGCCTGGAACTGAAACGCCCAGCCGCTCGGTATCACCAGCGCGTCGCCGGGCGCAACGGCTACCGGCGAAACGTCCGCCGTCGTATCGGGCGGGCCGCGCCACACTTGGCCGGCCCCCTCTACGACGTACCAAACTTCCTCAACGGTGCGATGGCGAACCGGCCGGCTGACCGCTCCGGCGGCGATGCTGACCTCCACCATACTGCAACGGGTTGCGCCGTGCGCGCCGTCCAGCAGCAAACGCACTTCCGAACCGTCGGGGGCCGTGATGGAGTCGTCGGAACGGCGTCCCACCGGCGGGACAGGGCCAAGCATCAGGCGGAGCGCGGCTTGCGCCCCTTGCGGGCCAGGAAGTCCGAGAATCCTTCCTCGACGGACAGGCCCTTGAAACGGCCGGTGCGTCCCTCGATTTCGTTGCGATACTGCTCTGCGATGGGCAGACCGGAGTGTTCCAGGAGCAGCTGCTTGATGTTGGCCAGCCCTGCCACGCGGTTGCGGGCGATGCCGGCGGCAATATCCAGCGTGCGCTCCATTAACTCCTCTGCGGGCACCAGATGGTTAATCAGGCCGATGTGATACGCTTCGTCGGCGAAAACCTCGCGCCCGCTGAGCAGCAGTTCTTTGGCCCGGTGGATGCCTACCAGCTGCGGCAGGCTCCAGGTGGCGTTCATCTGCCCGTAGTTCACCGCCAGGAAACGGAAGCTGGTTTTTTCGCAGCCCACCAGAAAATCCAGGCTGGTTGCCAGCACAGTGCCGCCGCCGTAGCACAGGCCGTTCACGGCGCCGATGATGGGCTTGCTGCTGGTGTGCAGATGCCAGGTGTATGCCGCGCGCTCCTGCTGGCCGGCTTCCCGCTCTTCGGCAGACAACTCCCGGTTCTCGTGGATGTCGGCGCCGGCGGAGAAAGCCCGCTCGCCCGCGCCGGTGATGATGACCGCGCCCACGCTGTCGTCGGCCTCATAGTTGGTAATGGCTTCGTCCAGCTCGCGCACCAGCGGCAAGTTGAGGGCGTTCAGCACTTCGGGCCGGTTCAGCGTAACCACGCCGATGTGGGTCTCCACTTCGCTGCGCCCCATCATCGCCGGGCGGGTTACGGTTTCGGTGTTGATGCACGAGTAGGTAGTAACCATGATTCCATCCTTGCCATCCCCGTCGTTGTCATACGGGTGAATATTAGCGTCCGTTCCTGTTCCGGCGACGCCATTATAGCGGGATTGAATGATGGCGGGTAGGGGCGGTAATTACTTCGGCAGCGTTCCGTCAACCCTCTCCCACAAGGGGAGAGGGCTTTAATGACTTTGCAAAACCCCGACCGCCGGCAACGGAACGCTACCTAATCACTTCAATATCGTCCCATTGCCCTCGCTGGGAGAGTGGCCGGGGCCGGGTGAGAGTGAACGCCGGCCGGCTCTCCCAACTGCTATAATGCCTATTATGCCTACCTTCACTAACCGCCTCCGCGCCGCGTGCGACGCTACCCAAAGCCTGGTGTGCGTCGGTTTGGACGTCAACCCGGAGGCAATGCCCATCGCCGACGTTGCCGATTTCAACCGCGCCATCGTCAATGCCACTTCTGATTTAGTCTGCGCCTACAAGCCCAACCTGGCCTTCTACGAAGCGCTGGGCTTGCCCGGCCTGCGCGCGCTGGAAGCGACCGTCACCCACATCCGCCAGGCCGCGCCCCACAGCATCATCATTGGCGACTGCAAACGCGGCGACATCGGCAGCACGGCGACCGCTTACGCTGCGGCTATGTTCAATGTCTGGGGGTTTGACGCCGTTACCATCAACCCCTGGGGCGGCCTGGACACCGTGGCGCCGTGGCTGGCGGACCCGGAGCGCGGCGCTTTCGTCTGGTGTCGCGGCTCCAACCCCGGCGCCGCCGACTTGCAGGATTTGACCGTCAGCGACGCCGGCCGGCCGGCCGAACCCGTCTATCTGCGGTTGGCGCGCCAGTCCAACGCGCTGGCGGCCAGGGGAAACCTCGGCCTGGTAGTGGGCGCCACTGCCCCCGAACAGCTGGTGGCGGTGCGGGCGGTTTGCCCCGATGTTCCCCTGCTCATCCCCGGAGTCGGCGCGCAGGGCGGCGATTTGGCCGCCAGCGTGCTCAACGGCGTCGCATCCGATGGCCGGCTGGCTATCATCAACTCATCCCGCGGCATCATCTACGCATCCTCCGGCGCGGATTACGCCGCCGCCGCCCGCCATGCCGCCGCCAACTTACGCAGCGCCATCAACGGGACGCTGGCCGAGGCAGGTTTGGGATGGCGCTAGACCTCAAACCCGGCGACTTGAAACCCGGCGATATTGTCCGCCTGAAAAAGCCTCATCCTTGCGGCGGCTACCTCTGGCGGGTGAACCGCACCGGCGGCGACATCGGCCTGCACTGCCAGACCTGCGGCCACTACATTATGACGCCCCGGTTCCGCATTGCGCGGCGCATCCGCGAGATTACCCGACCATCGCCCCCGGCGGCCGGCGATGCCGCGCCGCCAGCTCGCGGCGGATGACGGGCGGCATCTCGGCGGCGCTGCGGGGCCGCTATCGGGGCGTTTCCTACCTCTGCGTCATCGTGGCGCTGAACAGTTTCGGCATGGGCGTCGTCGCCCCGGTGCTGCCTCTGTTTCTCAAACAGGAATACGGCGTAACCGCTACCGAAGTCGGCATTGCCCTGGGTCTGTTCGGCATCGGCAGACTCGTCACCAGCCTGCCCGCCGGATACCTGTCCCAGCGTTACGGTCGCCGTCCCGTCCTGGCCCTGGGCGCCGCCATCAACGTGCTTGGCGCGGCGATGGTGTCCCTGTCTTTCAGCTACATCTGGCTGACCGGATGGCGCTTTGTGTCGGGATTCGGCGGCAGCATATTTATTACCGTTGCCACCATCTACCTGCGCGATGAATCCACGCCGGAAACCAGAGGCCGCCTGCTCAGTCTGCAAGAGTTGAGCATTCTCGCCGGCCAGATACTCGGCCCGCTGCTGGGCGGCTTTCTCGCCAGCATTTTCGGCCTGCGCATCCCCCTGTTCGCCCAGGCGATACTGATGGCAATTTCCCTCGCCGTAATCATACTGGCCCTGCCCGAATCCCGCTGGCGCGAGGAATCGGCCCGCGTTGCCGCAACCCGGCGGCGAACTCCAGCCCCGGCTCCGACTCCGGCCGCCGCGCCAACCGGCGCTGAGGCAGTCACCCCGCCGCCGCGACAGCGTGGCGCGATGTGGCGTCTTATATTCAGCCCGGCGTTCATTTTCGTCGGTCTGTTCGCCCTGATGATTGTCGCCAACCGCCAGGGCGCGCGGTTCAGCGTAATGCCCCTGTTCGGACGCGAAAAGGGCTTCGGCCCCGACGAGCTGGGGCTCTGGATTAGCCTGACTCACTTCCCCCAGTTCTTCACCACTATGCTGTCGGGCTACCTGTCCGACCGCTTCGGACGCAAGACGCCCATCATCCCGTCCATTGCCCTCATCTGCCTGGGCATTGCCGCCTTCGTGTGGGCCGGCAGTCTGTGGCAGCTGCTCCTGTCCGGCGTCCTGCTGGGCATGGGCGAGGGATTGGGCAGCCCGGCCGGCACCGTCTTCTTCGCCGATATTGCTCCCCCCGGCCTGGAGGGCGTAACCATTGGCCTGCTCCGCACCTTTGGCGGCATCGGCACTGTCATCGGAGCGCTGGCCCTGGGCGCCATCGCCGACGCCGCCGGCTTCCCCTGGTCCCTCTGGGTGGACGCCATCATAATGGCGGCGTCGGGCATCGGCCTGATGCTGTTTGTGAGAGAGACCTACCACCGCCGCAATGCGTAACCCTAACGCCGTGATTCCGGCGCGCGCCGGAATCACGAATCCTCCACGTCCCCGGCCCTTTCCGCTATTGCCGCCGGATGGATCACTCGCACCTTCAACAGCAGCGTCCCGCCGATGATGAACAGCAGCGCGCTGGCCCCGAGCAATGCCGTGTAGCCGAAGCCGGGGCCGAACCACACCGTTACCAGGTCGGGCAGCGGGCCGATGGCTTTGGCCCCGGCCGCTCCGAACAGCGTGCCCAGGTTCACGATGCCCATGTGCTGCGCCTCCCGCCCCGGCGTGCCCAGGTCGTTGGCCAGCGCCCAATGCACGGTCAGAATGACGCCCACCGAGCCGCCGACTACGCTGGCTACCACCACCGCCAGCAGGTAGGTGCTTACCCACATCATGCCCACGGTGCCGGCCACCGCGACGGCCAGTCCGGCCGCCAGCACCGGCTTGCGGCCAATCCGGTCCGACAGCCAGCCCGACGGATACGTGGTCAGCGCGAGCGCCCCGCCGATTCCGATGATGGCCACGCCCAGCGCCTGGGCCGGGTTCTCCACCTGCACCTTGTCGCGCAGGAAGAACAGGCCATAGGTGGTAAAGATGACCACCGCCGCCATAAACGCGCCCCGCGAGACCACGAACCAGGCCAGGTCGGGGTGCAGCCGCGCCATGCTGGTCGATTCCGGGAAAGTCAGCGCCGACCGGTGGAACGCCGCCGCCGCCGCGCCGCCCGCTTCGCGCATCCGCATGAACATCGTCAGCGCGCTGATGGCGGCCGTAACGAGAATCACCCCGGCGAACATCGCCAGCGTCGCCCACAGCCACCCGGCGGCCTCGGGGCCGGAGTACCGGCTCACCATCAGGGCCGCCAGGCACAGCACCGACGCGCCGCCCAACGCCTCGACCAGCGTTTTGATGGACGCTGCCACGCCCATGCGATTGGCCGGCACCAGGTCGCGGATGCTTGCCAGGTAAGGCGAATAGCCGATGCCGGAATTAATCTGGATGAACAGCCAGATGACCAGCAGACTGGCGTAATTGAGCGGCATCGCCAGCCCGGCCAACCCGATGGGCAGACACAGACAGGCCCACAGCATATAGGGCAGGCGACGGCCCATGCGGGACCGGGTGCGGTCGCTGGCCCAGCCCACGGGCACTTGCACCAGCGCCGCCGCCAGCAGCCCGGCCAAACCGACGATGCCCAGCAGCGTATTTTTCGCCGCTTCCGGCGCCACCTCCAGCACCAGGATGGGCAGGACGGCGGTGTCCATCGCCAGGATGAAGCCGGCCAGCCCAAAGCTGTAAGCGTTGAGCCGCACCAACTCCCGCTTGCTCCAGCGATGCGCTGCGGCAGCCGGCGCGGGCCGAGTGATGTCAGCGCTCATAGTGGCCGGTATAATCCCGTCAGGGTCTCCCAATGTCATTGCAATCGTAGCATCGCAATCTATTTGCCCAGAGCTGCCAGCGTTGTCGTCAGAGCATTTTTGACCCTGCCGTTCCAATAATCGCAAGACCCTGCTGAACCCTATCGTGTCGCATATTTGGCAGCAAAGTATATGCTACAATGCGCCGGCCAGACTATCCATAGACGTAATGCCGGGGCAATCCACCATGCGCATCTGTTCGTTGCTCCCCAGCGGCACCGAAATACTGTTCTCCCTGGGCTTGGGTGAACGGATTATCGGCATAACCGACCTGTGCGACTACCCGCCGGCCGCCGCCGGCATCCGCGTAGTCTGCCGCAGCCGCATCGACCCGTCGGTAATGTCCAGCGCGGAAGTCGAGGCCGAGATGCACCGCATCCTCGCCGCCGGCGAAAGCCCCTACGACCTTGACGTGGACTGGCTCCGCCAGGCCGCTCCCGACGTGGTGCTGACGCAAGACCTGTGCTATTTCTGCGAAGTGGACGCCGGAACCGTCCGCCAGGCCGTTGACCCCATTCCCATACCGCCCCACGTCCTGAACCTGAACCCGCGCACGCTGGACGAGATTCTGGACAGTTTCCTGGAAGTGGGCGCGGCGTGCGGCGTACCGGAACGGGCGGCGGCGCTGGCTGCCAGCCTGCGGGAACGGGTTGCCGCGGTGGCCCGGAAAGTCAACGGCGCGCGGTATCGACCGGCGGCGTTCTCTCTGGAGGGCGTCAACCCGCTGGTCATCGGCGGACACTGGGTCACCGACCTGGTGGCGCGGGCCGGCGGCGTCCTGCCGGAGCGTTTCGCGCCGGGCTGCCCCGCCGAACGCATCGGATGGGATGCAGTAGTCGCCGCCGCGCCGGAGAAGCTGTACGTTGACCTGTGTTCATCCGACCTGGCCCGCAGCGTCCGCGAAATCCCGTGGCTCGCCGCGCAGCCCGGCTGGAGCGAACTGCCCGCCGTCCGCTCCGGCGAGGTCTATCTCATCGACCACAGCACGTTGAGCCGGCCGGGGCCGCGGGTAGTGGACGGCCTGGAACTGCTGGCCCAGCTGACCCATCCCGACCTTTTCGCCGGGCACATCCCCGCCGGAACCGTGCTCAAGCTGGACCCGGCTATGGCATCACGCGCGCCGGTCGCACGCATCGGCGACGCCTTCCTGCCCTGGCCGCCCGTGGAGCAAGTGGGAGAGGACAACTTCAGCCGGCCGGTGGCGGCGTCTGGCATTAGTGATACTGGCCGGGTATAATCATCAAAAACCTATCGGGGGTAAGCGCGCAGTGGTTGATCAAGATGCTTTTCGCCAGGCAATGTCAAAGTTCGCTACCGGCGTTACGGTGATTACTACGCTGGACCCGTCGGGCAATCCCCACGCCATGACCGCCAACGCCTTCACTTCGGTCTGCCTCGACCCGCCGACTTTGCTGGTCTGTGTCGCCCACAACACCATCACCTACGGCTACGTGGAGGCGCGGCGGCGCATCGGCGTGAACGTGCTGCGGGAAGAGCAGGAAGAATTGGGTATGTACTTCGCCCGCCGGCCGGAACACCGGGAAGGCAACCCGGAGTATTCCTATACCTTTGACGCGCGCAACGTGCCGGAGCTGGACGGGTCAATGGTTTTCTTTGACTGCGAAATCGTCGGCGCCCACGTCTATGGCGACCACACCATCTACGTGGGCGAAGTCCGGGAAATGAAGCGGAGCGACGAGGGCGCGGTTCCCCTGATGTTCTACGACAGCCATTGGTATCACCCCGGCCACGAATAGCTGGCCGGGGCATCTGCAAATCGGGGCCACTGCACGATGCTTGCTGCCGGCCAAATTCACCACGGAGACGCCTTTGATTTACTCCCGTGCCTTGACGACGGCAGCATTGACCTGATTATCTGCGACGGGCCTTACGGGGCAACGCCCAACGAATGGGACCGCATCCGCAATATCCAGGAATTCAACTTGAAGCTCATCCGCATTTTTGCGGCCAAATTGAAGGATGGCGGCGCGCTGTACCTGTTCGGCAAGCCGGATTGTCTCGATTTCGTCGATTACCGCCCCTATCTCAATCTGCGGTCAAGGATTGTGTGGTATCAGCCCAGCCGCCTGGCCCAGGGTCGCATCAGCTACACCAACAACTACGACATCATCTGCTACTTTGTGAAAGGCAACCGCCCCCGCGTGTTCAACCTGGACGACATACGGGTTGCCCAACTGGTAGAGCTGGAGCATCGCCGGCGTTGTGAGCGCGTCCCCTCGGTTGCCAACGGCAAGTTCGGCAAAACCCGGTTCAACGCCAAAGGCAAAAACCCCGGCGACGTTTGGGGCGACATCAAGCAGCTAACCTACAAATCAAAGGAACTGGTCAGCCGCGATGCGCTGAATACAATACAGAAGCCGGAGAAACTGATTGAGCGGCTGATAAAGGCCAGCTCGGTAGAAAATGACCTGGTACTTGACCCCTTCGCCGGCGTTGGCACCGGCCCCGTAGTATGCCAACGGCTGGGCCGGCGTTTCATTGGCATTGAACAGGATAAGAGGTTTGTGGACGCCGCCAACACCCGGCTGGCAGAAGCAACTGGCGCACTGTCCGGCAAGCTGTTGTGATATGGCGCGTAAAGTCCACCGCCAGATTATAGAACTGGTGCTGAAAGCGGCGGAACTGGCCCAATCGATAGGTATTGCCAACCTGCTACAACCCGGGCTGGTCAAGGAAATGATTATTGCCGAGATTCTGGGCCACACACTCATCCAGTCCAAGCGCGATGCTGACGCGCACGCGGCCGGCAATCCTGATGAAAAAGTACGAATACCTTTCCTGCAAAGAGGGTGGCAGCGGGCAACTGGACCGGATGTTCAAGACTCCACCAGAGCGGCGGGCGGAATCGCTAACCCGCATCACACGCAATGCTAAGATTTACTTTGCCGTGTTCTATGCTGACAATCAAACCCGGTGCAAGGTCATCTACGAACTGGAACCGGATACGGTGCTTGCCGAAGCCGAGCGTCAGCTGGACCGAAGCCGTAACGCTATCTCCCATGTCGGCTTTTCCGTCGGTTGGGCAAGCAGGAACGGGCGAATAGTGTACGAAGACTGATTTCGTTATGCCAGGCCCGGTTGCCAGCATCGCCGGCCTCTGGCACAATGATGAACTGCAACCTGAATCATCGGTTCAACCCTGCCCCTGTTTCGCAGCGATTGAACCGCCCAACCAACGGAGGTATCATCCGGTGGCGTTTATCAAAGGATTGAAGTGTCGGGAGTGCGGCCGGGAGTACCCGGGCGACCCCTTGAACGTCTGCGATTTCTGTTTCGGCCCCCTCGAGGTCATATACGACTACGTAACCATCTCTGAGGTCATCAGCCACCGGCGCATCGCCGACGGGCCGGTGAGCATCTGGCGCTATCAGGACCTGCTCCCCGCCAACGCCGATGACCCGGTGGACATCATGGCCGGCTATACCCCGCTGCTCAAGGCCAAAAACCTGGGCCGGCGGCTGGGCCTGAACAACCTCTACATCAAGAACGACAGCGTCAATCCGTCCTTTTCCTTCAAAGACCGGGTGGTATCCGTAGCGGCCACCAAAGCCGTCGAGTTCGGCTACGACACGCTGGCCTGCGCCAGCACCGGCAACCTGGCCTGCAGCGTGGCCGCCCACGCCGCCCGGGCCGGCATTGACGCCGTGGTGTTCATCCCCGCCGACCTGGAGCGGGGCAAGGTCATCGGCGCCGCCGTGTACAACCCGACCCTCGTGGCCGTGGAAGGCACCTACGATGAGGTCAACCGCCTGTGCAGCGAAATCAGCGACAACTACAACTGGGCCTTCGTCAACATCAATATGCGCCCCTACTACGCCGAGGGCAGCAAGACCCTGGGCTACGAGGTGGCCGAGCAGCTGGGCTGGCGCATCCCCGACCACGTGGTAATCCCGTCGGCGTCGGGCGCTATGTTCACCAAAATCTGGAAGGGATTTAACGAGTTGGCCTGCCTGGGCCTGCTGGACGGCGTGGCCCCCATCCCCTTCGGCGCTGACCAGAACACCGTGCATCATCCCGCCGTAACCACCCGGATGCATATGGCGCAGGCCGCCGGCTGCTGTCCCATCGTTACCGCCTGGGAGAACCACCGGAACCAGATTCGTCCGGTGCGCCCCGACAGCATCGCCAAGTCCCTGGCCATCGGCAACCCCGCCGACGGCATCTATGCCCTGCGGGTCATCCGCGAGTCCGACGGCAGCGGGTACGCCGTACCCGAAAACCAGGTGGTGGACGGCATCAAGCTGCTGGCTGAGACCGAGGGCATATTCACCGAAACCGCCGGCGGCGTAACCGTGTCCACGCTGCAATACCTGGCCGAAACCGGCGCCATCGGCCCCGACGAGCTGACCGTGGCCTACATCACCGGCAACGGCCTGAAAACCCAGGAGGCGGTTGAAGCGGTGGTCAACCCGCTGCTGGTAAAACCGATGATGGGTTCCTTTGAGGCGGCTCTGGAAAACCGCATCGCCGCGCGAGCGTAGGGCATTATGGCAAAACAACGGGTGCGGTTCACTTTCTCCGGCGACCTGGTGCGCGAGCCGATTATCTATCGCCTGGGCCGGGACTTCCACGTTATTACCAACATCCGCCGCGCCGACGTGCGCGCCGACGTGGGCTGGGTGGTGCTGGAGCTGGACGGCTCCGAGGACGACATCCAGCAGGGCCTGGCTTGGGTCAGCGCCACCGGCGTCCGCGTGGACCCCATCGCTGGCGACGTAATTGAAGGCTGACACCGGCCAATTTCGTAAGCAAAAAGAGGAGTTTCCCAATGGGCGTTTTGGTACGCATCCCCACCCCGCTGCGACGCATGACCGGCGGCGCCGACAAGGTTGAGCTGGAAGTAGCCGACCTGTCCCAAATGATTGACCAGCTGGAAGGCGACTACCCAGGCTTCAAAGAGCGGCTGCTGGACGAAGAAGGCGAACTGCGCTACTTCGTCAACATCTACGTCAACGGCGAAGACATCCGCTTTGACCAGGGCCTGAAAACCGGCATCAAATCCGGCGACGAAATCAGCATCGTGCCTGCCGTAGCCGGCGGCGGCTAGCGCCGGTGGCTACGCCGGCCGCCGGGCCGTCCCGGCGACAAATTGACCGCCTGGGAGAGCGTTTGCGGGCGGGCATTACGCCTGATGACCGCGTACCCCTTGATGACTACCGGGAATCGTTTTTTGAGACGTTGCTGGCAGTCAACTTTGACTTGGGGCGATTGCGTATCGGGGAATCGGACGGCGGACGGTTGAAACGCCCGGAGTCCATAATCGCCAAGCTGGAGCGGGATTCCCGCATCCGGCTGTCCCGGATGCAGGACATCGCCGGCTGCCGCCTGGTAGCGGAGGACAAAGCCGAGCAGGATGCAATCTACGCCCGGCTGCAAAGCGATTTTGACGTCTATCGGGCTTATGACATCCGCGAGACGCCCCACAGCGGCTACCGCGCCGTCCATGTCGTCGTCCGTCGCGGCGACAAGTTCGTTGAGGTGCAGGTTCGTACTCGCAACCAGCGGCAATGGGCGCGCCTGTCGGAGCTGGCTACCTCTTACGATTCCACCGTCAAATATGGCGGCGGTGACCCCGCAATCCGACAAGCCCTTGACGCGCTGTCCGAAGCTTACTGGGCTTATGACCAAGCCGGCGAAAGGCCGCCACCCGACATTGCCCGCGATGCTGAGGCGCGCATCGCCCGTATGCGCTGACGGTTACGGCCCCGGCCGTAATCTCTAAGTGTGGTACACTGGCCCGGCATAGCCTTGCAGAAAGCATCACAGGAGAGGACGCTATGGATACGGCCCCAAAATGGTTCCTCGTTGAATACGACCGCCACCGGCACAAGCTATGCAACTTGACCGAATACACAGAGCCGGAGCAGCGTCAAGCAGCGTGGGAACGGTTGAAGGAACTGGAAGGGGAACAATTCCCGGAGTTGCAGCGTTTCGTCAAAACCGGCATCCCTTTGCGGATGGAGTACGTCTTGCTGCTGGCCGACTCGGTGGAAACGCTCCGCATCACCCACGGCAACTATTTTGACGGGCCGGACATTACCGACGCGGAAATCGCCGAAATCCACCGCCGCAGGCGGGAGAGCCGGCTGACCCCGGCCGCAGCCGATTAGCTCACGGCCCTTGCCCCCGTCCCTCCCGCCAACGCCCGGCCGGCGTATTGCCATTGCCGGGCGTTTTCGGCAGAGGCGCTGCGTCAGAACAGATGGCACGCCACCTGATGCACCGGCGTCAGTTGCCGCGTCTGCGGGTCGTCCGTCGCGCAGCGCTCCATCGCCATCGGGCAGCGGGGATGGAAGTGGCAGCCGGTGGGCGGGTTCAGCGGCGACGGCACCTCTCCCGAGATAACCATCTCCTCCCGCTCAATGTCGGGATGCGACGGCAGCGAGGCGGCGATGAGCGCCTTCGTGTAAGGATGGCTGGGATTGGCGAACAGTTCCCGCGTGGGCGCTTCCTCCACCATCCGCCCCAGGTACATCACGCCCACCTGGTGGCTCATGTAGCGCACCGTGGCCAGGTTGTGGGCGATGAGCAGATAGCTGACGCCGTACTGGTTCTGCAAGTTGCGCAGCAGGTTCATAATCTGGGCGCGGATGGACACGTCCAGCGCCGACACCGGCTCGTCCAGCACAATCACCTTGGGGCGCAGCGACAGGGCGCGGGCGATGGCGATGCGCTGCCGCTGGCCGCCGCTGAACTCGTGGGGATAGTAGTCCCCCTGCGCCTGGCGGAGGCCCACGTCCTGCAGCAGCGTTTCCAGCTGCTCTTGCGCTTCGTGCTTGCCCATCGGGTGGTTGGTCAGCAGCGGCTCCATGATGATGGAACCCACGCGCATCCGCGGATTCAGCGAACTCCACGGGTCCTGGAACACGGCCTGCACCGATGCCCGGTACTCCCGCCGGTCGGCGCCGCTGAACTCTTTGGCGTCCTTCCCGTTGAAACGGATGACGCCGCCGGTGGGCGTCTCCACCTGCAAAACCATCCGCGCCGTGGTCGTCTTGCCGCACCCCGACTCGCCCACCAGGCTGTAGGTTTCACCTTCCCGGATGCGGAAAGACACCCCGTCCACCGCCTTGACCTCCCCCACCGCGCGGCGCATTATCACGCCCTTGGTGATGGGAAAATACTTGCGGATGTTTTCCAGCTCGATGATGCCGCCGCCGCTCCGGGCGGCGGTAGGGGCATCGGCATCGGTAAGCGCCTGGGTCATCAACGGCTCTCCTTTTAGCGGGCGTCCGGCGTCAACTGCCAGCAGGTTGCCATGTGCCGCGGCTCCACTTCCACCGGCGGCGGAAACTCCTCGCGGCAGCGGTCAAAGACATACGGGCAGCGGTCGGCGAAGGTGCAGCCCGGCGGCAAATCGTCCAGCGCCGGCGGCTGCCCCTCAATGGAGTACAGAAAATCCACGTCCTCGTCCACGTTGGGCACCGAGCGCATCAGCGCCTCGGTGTAGGGATGCTGCGGGTTGTTGAACAGCTCCCGCACGTCGGCAATCTCTGCCACCCGCCCGGCGTACATCACGGCCACCCGGTCGCACATCTTGGCGACGATGCCGAAGTCGTGGGTGATGAAGATGATGGCCATTCCCGTATCTTCCTGCAGCTCCTTGAGCAGGGCAAGATACTGGTACTGGATGGTGGCGTCCAGCGACGTAGTGGCCTCATCGGCGATGAGCACGTTGGGCGCGCCGGCCACGGCGATGGCCCCGACCACCCGCTGCCGCATCCCGCCGGACATTTGATGTGGGAAGTTGGAAAAGCGCGAATCGGCCGCGGGGATTTTCACCTTTTCCAGCAGTTCAATGGCGCGGGCGCGCAGGCTGGTGCTCCGGCTTTCGTCGCTCTGCCGCAGCGTCTCGATAACCTGGTTGCCCACCGTGTACACCGGGTTCAGCGATGTCATCGGGTCCTGCAAAATCATGCAGATTTCCTTGCCCCGAATCTGACGCATCTCGGCGGCGGATTTTTGCAGCAAGTCCTCGCCCTTGTACAGAATCTCCCCGCCCACAGTGCGACCGGCCGGCCCCGGCACCAGGCCCATAATGGACAGCGCGGTCATGCTTTTGCCGGAGCCGGATTCTCCAACGACGCCCAGGGTTTCGCCGGGATACAACTCAAAGCTGACGCCATCAACGGCTTTGACAGTGCCGGTGCGGGTGAAGAAATAGGTCTGGAGGTCTTTCACCTCCAGAATGGGCTGCGTAGCGGCGACGGTAATCACGGCGCAATCTCCTCGCGATAATGCCGCCAAAGGGTAGCGCAAAGCGGGCGGAGTGGCAAGTGGATAACCCAACCGGCGGCGTTCCGTTTCAGGTGGTTTGGTTGCAGGATGGCCACAAATACCCGTCCCGTTGCAGCAGTCGTTGCCGCAGGCTTGGGATGACTGCCAGCCCTTATGCCCGGACTGCGGCCTGGCGATGCACCGGCGTCATCGCTATGCCCGCACTATCACCACCCGCTACGGCGCGCTACGGTTGCAGATGCCGGTGTTCCGCGGCGGCGAGTGCGGCCGGATGGCCAGCGGCGCCGACCGGCCGGGTGCGGCCGAGCGCCGTCAAACTGAAACGGAACACTGCCGCGCCGCCGCCGTTAGGGGAAGGCCGGGGCCGGCGATGCTATACTAGGGGCGGATTCGCCCGCCATAGTACAGCGCACGCCGCGCGGAGGCCCGCCCGATGCCCGCATCCCCCGTCTTTTGCGACGCTCACACCCACCTTGACCAGTATGCGCCGGAGGAAATACCCGGCATCCTGGAACGCTCGCGGGAGGCCGGCGTCGGCTACATCCTGCTGGCCGGCACCACTATTGAATCCACGGAGCGCTGCATCGCGCTGGCCGACGCGCATCCCATGTTTTATGCCGGGGTGGGCATCCATCCTATGCAGGCCGACCGGCCCGTGGACGATGATACCTACGGCCGGCTGGAAGCGCTGGCCCGCGCTAATCCCCGCGTCGTCTGCATCTCCGAAGTCGGCCTGGACTACCTGCCCGCCTCGCCCGACCACGCGGTGCAGGCCCAGGTTTTCCGCGCGCACATCCATCTCGCCAAGAGCCTGGGGCTGCCCATCATCTTTCACTCGCGGGAGTCGCATCCGGCGGTGTTCCGGGTGTTGCGCGAGGAGAACGCCGGCCTGGTCGGCGGCGCCATGCACTATTTCCAGGGCGACGCGGCAACGGCGCGGGAGGCCATCGACTGCGGCTTTTTCATCTCCCTGGCCCGCCCCCTGACCCGGCTGCCGGAATTGCGGGAAGTGGCCCGCAGTATCCCCCTGGAGCATATCGTCCTGGAAACCGACGCCTACCCGCAGCCCTTTAAGAAGTACCGCCAGAACTGGACGGAACCCCGCCACCTGGCCGACGTAGCCCAGTGCCTGGCCACGGTCAAGGGCATATCGGTGGCCGAGGTGGCCGAAGTGACCACCGCCAACCTGAGCCGCCTGCTGCGGTTGGACACGCCAACCGCTCCGGGCGTCGTCAACCCGCAAGGAGGCCAACCTGATGACCACCCAGCGCGAATATCCTCTTGACCGCCAGCCGCCGGCCCAGGTCGTCCCCCAAAGCCTCAACGACTATCTGGAAGTGATGACCAAAGCCGTTTTCCAGAGCGGTATGTCCTGGCAGGTAGTCAACAGCAAGTGGCCCGGCTTTCAGGCCGGGTTCCAGGGCTTTGACGTGGCCGCCGTCGCCGCAATGGACGAATCCGCCATCGACACCCTGGCCGCCGACACCCGCATCATCCGCAACCGCCGCAAAATCGTCGCCACCGTCCACAACGCCCAGCGGCTGATTGAGCTGGAGGAGGAATACGGCGGCGACATCCGCAACTACCTGCGCTCCCACGCCGACTTTTACGCCGCGCTGAAAGACGTGCATAAGCAGTTCAAGTATATGGGCGACACCGGCACCTACTACTGGCTCTACGTCCTGGGCGAGGAAGTCCCCGACTATGGCGAGTTCTGCAACCGCAACAAGTAACCTATTGTCATTGCCGGCGCAGCGTGGCAATCTCACATCAGCTCGTCAAAATCCAAAATCCTGTCCATCGTAAAAACTACCCTCCCAGAGGTTGACGCCATGGCTACTCCCGCAACCTGCCAACTGGCCCTGAAAGAATGGGCCGTCACCGTCAAAGCCCTGGCCGACGGCGACCAGATTATGATGCTCCGCAAAGGCGGCATCCACGAGGAGAGCAAGGACTTCCGCGTGGTGCATCCCGAGTTCCTGCTCTATCCCACCTACCTGCACCAGCGGGAAGACCTGCTGAAAGACAGCCACCAACCCACCCTGCGCCAGCTGCTGGCCGACCACCCGGCCGACAACGACGCCGTAACCTTCACCCACTGGGCGCGGGTTCAAGAGCTGCTGGAAATCGACCGGCCGGGCAAGGTGGCCGACCTCGCCCCGCACCACATCTGGACGGACACCTACGCCCAATCCCGCCTGCACTGGAAGCCCATGGTGCCGCTGACCATTATGCTGCTGCGGGTGTACCGGATGGCAGCGCCGGTAACCGCGCCCTACATCCCCGAATACGGCGGCTGCAAGTCCTGGGTGGACATCATCCCCACGGTACGCCTCGGCGAGCTGACGCCGGTGGTGGACGACGCCCGGTTTGGGGAGATGGTGGAAGCGGTGCGGGGCAGCCTGGGGCTGGTGCCGGCCTAACGGGTTCGGAACTGCTGACAGTTGCCCGTTGACGGCCAGCGTCCGGGTCCGCTAAACCATAGCCATCCTGTTTTGGGAGCGGCAAACGATGAGCTTGTCAATCGGCGTGGTCAACATTGAGTATCTGCCCCGACCGCCCCGGCTTATGTACAAATTCATGCTGGACTTGATGGCAGACCCGGCCGTTGGAACTGATCTGGATTTGTTAGACGACACATCGCCATGGGAGGTTGGCGATGCGGGCAACATTTTCTATGAATTTGAAAGGGACGAGCTGCTCCGTCGCGCCGACGGGTGGGCTGCCAAACAGCGCATAGACGCAGCCGACCGGGCAACGCTGCTGCAATGGGTTGACGATTTGCCCTGGCGGGGCGACTCCATCACCCTGCATCTGAACATCTGAACGATGACTAGCGCAACTCCAAACCCCAAGGCTATTCTGCTGCTGGGCGACTGCCGCCAGGAGCTGGCGCAAGTCGCCACGGAGTCGGTCGACCTCATCGTAACCTCGCCGCCCTACGCCAATCAGCGGGCAGCCACCTATGGCGGCGTCAAGCCTGCTGATTATGTCGCTTGGTTCCTGCCGGCCACCGACGAAATGCAGCGTGTACTCAAACCGACTGGCACCTTCATCCTGAACATCAAGGAGCCGGCAGTGAACGGCGAGCGGCATACCCTGGTCATCGAGCTGATACTGGAAATGCGAAAGCGGGGCTGGCTCTGGACAGAGGAATTTGTCTGGCACAAGAAAAACTGCTATCCGGGCAAATGGCCCAACCGCTTCCGGGATGCCTGGGAACGCTTGCTGCAATTCAACAAGCAGCGCAAGTTCAAGATGAACCAGCAGGCCGTAATGGTGCCCGTCGGAGACTGGTACGAAAACCGGATGCGCAACCTCAGCGAAACCGACCGGGTTCGTGACGAATCCAAAGTAGGCAGCGGGTTCGGCAAAAAGGTTGAGAACTGGCTGGGCCGCGATATGGTGTACCCCACCAATGTACTGCACGGCGCTACCGAGTGCGGCAACCGCAGCCACAGCGCAGTGTTTCCGTACTGGCTGCCGGAGTGGTTCATTGACCTGTTCACCGACCCCGGCGATACGGTGCTTGACCCGTTCATCGGCTCCGGCACTACGGCCTTTGCCGCGTTGGATAAAGGGCGGAACGTCATCGGCATCGAAATGCACGAGCCTTATTATGACGAACTCAAGCAGCGGTTGGCACAAGATTTGAGATTGGCACTATGACAACCATCGCAGACGAGCAGATTGTAGAATATGTAGCGGCCCACATCGGCACATTTCACGATAAGCGGCTGGAGGCGTTGAACAAGCTTCGCCTTTCCAATCTGCTGCGTCGGAAGAATCCGTACCTGTTTCGGAGCAAGAACTTGGTTGCGGTCTCCGATTTAGTCAAATCGCTACTGGACGCTCATTTGAGTTCCCAGGAAGAAACGCTGTTTGGCGACTTCCTTGAGGGGCTGGCGATTTACGTCGCGGAGCAAGTTCACAACGGACTGAAATCCAGCGCAACCGGGATTGACCTGGAATTTGTCAAAGACGGAGCAAGATACATAGTCTCCATCAAATCCGGCCCGAATTGGGGCAATAGTTCTCAAGTTGCCAGGATGAAAGACAATTTCAACACCGCCGCTCGCATTATCCGACAGGGCAATATCGCTACAAACGTTATCGCTGTGAACGGCTGCTGCTATGGACGAGATGCCAAGCCGGATAAAGGCGGCTATTTCAAGTATTGCGGGCAAGATTTCTGGGAACTGATTTCCAACGACAGCGACTTTTACACCCGTATCATCGACCCGTTGGGGCATAACGCCAAGCGGCGCAACGACGATTTTGCGGAGAATTACGGGGCAGTTATCAACCGACTGTCGCGAGAGTTTTCGGAACAGTTTTGCGACCGAAGCGGCGTGATAGATTGGAACAAGCTGGTAGCGTTCAGTTCCGCCAAAAGGCTGTCTTGAGACTATGCAACGCCCCCTCCCCCCGGACGCCATCGCCCGCCTCCATACCGTCGCCGCGGTGTGCGACGTGTTGCGCGGCTGGGGCCGGCCCGACCTGGCCGACCGCATCGCCTATTTCGCCTCCGATGCAGACCTGGACGACGGCGATGTTCCCGCCACGCTGGCCAGCGCCCTGGGCTTTCTGGCCTTTTTCGGCGCGGTGGAATCAGAGGGAAAGGTGGAACTGGGCTGTTCTCCGGAAGGCTGGATTTGCGCCGAGTGGGATTTTCCCGATAGCAGAGACGCCGGGTTGTGGTTCCTGGACTCACAGCGGGTTATGTTCAGCGCCACCAATCGCGATGGTAAGTTTATTGACATCCGCGGCGGTGATAAGATTACCACACGGTTGGTCATCCTGCGCCGGCTGGCCGCCGAGGGTCTGTTCGTATGCCGGTAGCCATATCCCAACGACACGAACTGCCCGGCCATCACCATGTAGCGCGATTTTGCCGGCCCCGGGCCATCCGTTCCGACGGGAGACCCTTGCGGGACGCTTTTCTAATCCGGCCCCACGAGGAATACCTGTCAACCAATTGGCTAGAGCACTTTCACCATTCCGACCGGCCCCGACAAATTGCGGGAGTTCGCCAGGCTCTTGGCGACAAAGGTTTTAATGTCAGGCCCAACGGAGCATTTGCCGTACTGAATGTCGGGGGTACTGTAGATTCAATCCGGCAAACCGGAAACTTGGCGGTCAGATTCGTGGCTTTGGGTGAAGCTCGCGACCCATCGCACACCGGCATATTCGGCTACACCCCGGAGGATACCGACACGGCAGCGGCGCTAGCGCGATTAGTAGGAGAAATGTACCCGGCTACAGGATAGTCAACTATGCTCGCCACCACCCGCCCCCTCCCCTCGGACGCCATCGCCCGCCTTCATACCGTCGCCGCGGTGTGCGACGTGCTGCGCGGCTGGGGCCGGCCCGACCTGGCCGACCGCATCGCCTATTTCGCCTCCGATGCAGACCTGGACGACGGCGATGTTCCCGTTACGTTGGCCAGCGCCCTGGGCTTTCTGGCCTTTTTCGGCGCGGTGGAATCGGCGGAGGGCAAGGTGGATTTGGGCTGTTCACCGGAGGGGTGGCTTTGCACCGACTGGCGTTTTCCCGACAACCGGATTGTTGCCCTGTGGTTCCTGGACCGCGACCGGGTTATGTACGCTGCTCGCAAAGCTGACGGCTATTTCGCCAACATTAATAACGGCAGCGAGATTGGCAGCCGCTTGCTGATTACGGAAAAACTGGTGGGTATGGCAGAATGGTTCAGATGGTTCAGGAAAACTCCGGTCGCCGCGAGCTCGAACCCACGCACCATGTAGCGAGGCACTGCCGGCGCCGCGACATCAGAGGCGATGGCCGGGTATCGCCGGCTGCGTTCGCACTCCGGGCCGGAGAAGAATACCTGTCCACCAACTGGCTGGAGCATTTTCACGATACCGACCGCCCATCCCAAATTGCCGGCGTGCAACGGGCGCTGACCGATAAGGGATTCCGGGTCAGACGCTCAGCATCGTTTGCCGTCTTGAATGCTGGCGTCTCCATTGCCATGTGTCAAGACAACTTGAACCTGGAGATTCAGTTTGTGGCCCTGGGCGAAGCGCACGACCCATCGCACACCGGAATATATGGCTATACTGCGCACAACGCCGCCGTTGCCACGCTGCTGGCAACGCTGGTTAACCCGGACGAAGTTTATCCCGCGGATGACTGAGCACCCCACCGCAAGGACTCGCATTATGAAATACCGCCAACTCCCCCGCACCGACCTCCTCCTCTCCGAAGTAGGCTTCGGCGTCTGGACGGTGGCCACCAACTGGTGGGGCCGCATTCCCGAAGAAACCCGCCGCCAGCTGCTGGAAGAGGCGCTGGAACTCGGCATCAACTTCTTTGACACCGCCGACACTTACGGCGACGGCTACGGCGAGGAGGTTCTCGCCAAGTTTATGGGCCACCGCCGCCACGACATGATTATCGCCACCAAGTTCGGCTACGACATCTACGACCAGACTACGCCCCGCGTCGGCCACCAGGAAAGGCCGCAGAAGTTCGAGACGGAGTTCATTCGTTTTGCCTGCGAGCAGTCGCTGCGCCGCCTGAACACCGACTACATCGACCTGTACCAGCTCCACAACCCCCGCATCGCCGCCATCGAGGACGACGACGTTTTCGAGGTGCTGGAAGCCCTGAAGTACGAAGGCAAAATCCGTTACTACGGCTCCGCCCTCGGCCCCGACATCGGCTGGTTCGAGGAAGGCCAGGCCAGCATGGAAGAGCGTCAGGTCAGCAGCATCCAGATTATCTACAGCATCCTGGAGCAGGACCCGGCCAAAGACTTCTTTCCCATCGCTGCCAAAGAGGAGGTGGGCCTGCTGTCCCGCGTGCCCCACGCCTCCGAGGCCCTCACCGGGCGGTACGACGCGCCGCCCGAATTCGACGAATCCGACCACCGCTCCTACCGCCGGCACCAGTGGCTCAGCGAAGCGCTGGTCAAGGTTGACCAGGTTAAGTTCCTGGCCGGCGAAGAGGTGGGCCGCACCATGAGCCAGGCCGCCATCCAGTTCGTGCTGCACCAGCCCACCATCACCACCGTTCTGCCCAACTTCACCACGCTGGCGGAGCTGAAAGAGTATTCCGACGCGGTGGAGACGCCGCCGCTGACCGAGGGCGACCAGGCGATTATCGACGACCTCTGGGCTAACAACTTTTACATTGCAGAGCCGGAGCCGGAATTTCGGGAAGTCTGACCAACAGCCGCCATTCCGGCGCAAGCCGGAATGGCGGTAGGACGGCGGCGCAACGCGCCGGCGTTTGACACTGCTAGGGGCTAGTGATAACTTTCACACAGCCCTATTCCGTGTTGCCACGGGGAGAAAACTCCTGATGCCCGTAAACATTTGCGTGCTGGCCAAGCAGGTCGTTGACCCGGAAATGCCCGCCGCCGCTTTCCGCATTGACCCCGATGCCCGGCTGGTTGTACCGCCGCCGAATATCCCTCCGGTCGTCAACGGGTTCGACGAGAACGCCGTCGAAGCCGCCCTCCAAATCAAAGACGCGCAGGGCGCAAACATCACCGTCATCTCTTCCGGCACCACCTTTGCGCTGGACGTGATGAAAAAGCCCCTGTCCATGGGCGCCGACGAACTGGTGCTGCTCCAGGACGACGCCTTTGCCAACTCGGTGGATTCCTTTTTCACCGTGCAGTTGCTCACCGCCGCCATCAACAAGCTGGGCGGCTTTGACCTCATCATCTGCGGCCGGCAGGCTTCCGATTGGGACAACGCGCAGGTGCCCCTGGGCGTCGCCGAAACCCTGGGCCTGGCCTGCATCACCCTGGGCAAGAAGGTGGACGTGCAGGACAGCAAGGTCGTCGTTGAGCGGCTGGCACCCGACGGCTACGAAGTCGTCGAGGCCGACCTGCCCGCCCTGGTAACCGTCAGCAACGAGCTGGGCCAGCCCCGCTATCCCACCCTGCGCGGCATCATGGCCGCCACCCGCAAACGCCCCACCGTCTGGACCACCGGCGACCTGGCCCTGGACGACGACCAGCTGGAGCCGCGCCTGACCCTCCACAACCTGTTCGTCCCCCAGCGGGACCAGGACTGCGAGATTATCGCCGGCGACGACGACGTTGACGCCGCCCGCAAACTGGCCCTGAAACTGCGGGAAGACCGCCTCATCTAGCCCCTTACCCACATTTGACCACGGAGACTCCAATGGCAGACGCAACCGGCATCCTCGTTTTTGGCGACGCTCCCGAAGGCCAGCTCGCCGCCACCGCCCAGGAACTCCTGGCCGCCGGCCGCGCGCTGGCCGACACGTTGGGCCAGGAACTGGCCATCGGACTCATCGGCGCCGACCTGGCCGACGCCCCGCAGCAGGCCATCGCCCACGGCGCCGATAAAGCCTACGCCGTAACCAATCCCGCCCTGGCCGGCTACCACCCCGACCTGTACCTGGCCGCGATGCAATCCCTGGCTGTCGAGGCCAATCCGGGCATCATCCTCATCGCCCGCAACAACGAAGGCCGCGAACTGGCGCCGCGAATGGCATTCCGCCTCGGCGTCGGGCTGGCGCAAGACTGCCTGGAAGTGTCGGCCGACGCCAGCACCGGCCGGCTCCTGGCCAACCGCCCGGTGTACGGCGGCAGCGCCATCGCCGTAATCGGCTGCACCCAGACCCCGCAGATTGCCGCCATCCGCCCCAAGACCTATGAACCGCTGGACGCCGATACTTCCCGCAGCGGCCAGGTAGTCGCCTTTCCGGTGGAGATTGACCCCTCCGCCGCCAAAACCCGCGTCGTTGATGTCGTGAAAGAGGAAGCCGAAGGCATCAAGCTGGAAGACGCCCGCATCGTGGTATCCGGCGGGCGTGGCCTGGGCGGCCCTGAACCCTTCGCCCAGTTGGAAGAACTGGCCCACCTGCTGGGCGGCGCCGTGGGCGCATCCCGCGCCGCCGTGGACTCCGGCTGGGTGCCGGCCAGCTACCAGGTAGGGCTGACCGGCAAGACCATCACCCCCGACCTCTACATCACCGTCGCCATCTCCGGCGCCAGCCAGCACATGGCCGGCTGCAGCGGCTCCAAAGCCATCGTCGCCATCAACCGCGACGCCGACGCCAACATTTTCAAAGAAGCCCGCTACGGCGTGGTGGGCAACTGGGAAACCGTAATCCCGGCGCTAACGGAAACGGTGCGGGAGCTGACGCAGTCGTAAGCGGTTGGCCCGGCGAGCACCGCAAGACGCCAGCATGAACCCCAAGGCTACGGTTGGCAAATCCCGGTGGCGTCACTGGGAAATCGCTCTCATTGTCGCATCAATCATAGTTGCGGTGGCTTTCGCGTCTGTTATGGTTATAATAGCCGCAATAAGGCCACTGTCGGCACTTGAAGCTACGCTGTTCCAAGTGATTGCGTTGGGCGCAGGTTTGGGAGGTGGGCTGTTCGGTTCCTACAGGTTCGGTCAGAAATCTGCTGCCAACAGACTGTATGCCCGTTCCGCACTGCGCAGCGTTTTGGTGCTTTATAACGGTATCGCACGGTTGTACCAATCAATTGAAATCCTCAAGGCCGGGAAATCAGATGAGCGGCTTGACCTGTTGCAATTGCAAATTGAGGACCAGATGGAAGTTGCCAATGCTGCGATTAACGACTGGCGAGATGTGATTACGGACGGCTTTGAAGACGTTGATGATATGCTTGAGCAGCTTGAACCCGGCGGGAGGAGCTAGAAAATGGCGACCCAAATTGAACCGATCCGCGGGAAAATTGCGAAGGTTATTTCCAGCCGCGAGGTCGCCTTGAATATTGGAAAGGATTGCAATGTTCAGGTTGGTATGCTTTTCGACATCGTGGTTCCCGGAAACCTTGAAATCAGAGACCCGGAAACTCTTGAGGTGCTGGGCAGTGTACAACCCAGGTCAAAAGCGCGGGTAAAGGTGGTCAGTGTAGAGGATAAATTTGCAGTGGCCGCCACATATCGCAAGGAGTATGTCGGAGGTCCCTACCGGCTACTTGGGGACGTGAGGCTCGGAGGGGATGTACGAATCGAAACGTTGAGGACGCGCGAGGCTTTAGACGAAGCTTTTAGCGAAAAGGAGAGGTATGTCGCCACCGGAGACCCGGTAGTGCAGGTTATCGATGCCGACAAATAGCCGACCAGCAGCTTACATGGCAAGTGATAGTATCATCCGAACTTGTTGGCATCGCTCAGTCTACCCCAAAACCACATTATCAATCAGCCGCACCGCCCCCACCCGCGCCGCTGCTGCTACCATTACCCGCCGCCCGCCGGTCACCGTATCCACCGCCGCCATCGTATCGCCATCCACCACGCTAACGTAGTCCACCGACTCCACCAGCGGCTCCCCCTGCAAAACCGCCAGCGCCGCCGCCCGCAGCCGTTCCGCGTCCCGCTCGCCGGCTTGCCATTGAGATTCCGCCGCCCGCAGCGCCCGGTACACTACCGGCGCGGCCATCCGTTCCTCCGGCGTCAGGTAAGCGTTGCGGCTGCTCAACGCCAGCCCGTCGGCCTCCCGCACTGTCGGCATTGTCACCACTTCAACCCCCAGGTTCAGGTCGGCGGTCATCTTGCGGATGACGGCCACTTGCTGCCCGTCCTTCTGCCCGAAATACGCCCGGTCGGGCCGCACGATGCCGAACAGCTTGGCTACCACCGTGGCCACGCCGCGAAAGTGGCCGGGACGTGCCGCTCCCTCCATCCCTTCCGCTGCGGCTCCCGGCTCAATCCAGGTATCAAACCCGGCGGGATATATTTCCTCCGGCGGCGGCGCCAAGACCAAATCGGCCCCTTGCGCCGCCAGCAGCTCTAAATCCCGCACCAAGCGGCGCGGGTAGCTGCCAAAATCCTCGTGCGGCCCGAACTGTGTGGGATTGACGAATAGCGACGCCGCCATCGTAGCGTTATCGGCCCGCGCCCGCCGGGTCAAAGAGAGGTGCCCATCGTGCAGCGCCCCCATCGTGGGGACGAGGCCGAGGGGACGCTCCGCCGCCCGGCACAACGCCGCCATCTCAAAACAAGTCTCAATAACTTTCATAGCAGCACGTCCCGGCTAGAATCCTGTAAATCCTGTCCATCCCGGTAAAAAGCAAAACTCACTCCGGCGGAAACAGCTCGTCAATCTCCCGCTGCATCCGTTCCTCAGCGCTTTCGGACAGCGCGGCCACGCCGGCTATCCCGGCCGGAACCGTCATCTCCGCATAGAATGACTCATCGTAGTCCCGCGGACGCACCACCACCGGCATTGGCACGGCGTGGCCGAACACCAGCGCCTGCTGCTTGCTGTCCAGGCGCGCCAGAACGCTGCGGAGTTGGCCCGCATCCCGCGCCCCCATCAGCGCCGCGTTGATGTCGCGGTCATCGTTCAGCGCACAGGACAAGCGGGTTCCCAACTGACTCAGCACTTCGGAGTCGATGCCGCTGGGCCGCTGGTCCACAATCATCAGGGTGACGTTGTACTTGCGGAGTTCGCGGGCGATGGCGCCGAAAATGGTCTGCGCGGCCACTTCCGGCGTCAAAAACTTGTGGGCTTCCTCAACAAATATCACCAGCGGGCGCGGTTCGTCCCCCTGCCCGCCGTCGGCCAGCTCCTTGCGGCGCACCCAGGTTTCGTGAATCCGCCGGGTCAGCAGGTTGCTGACCAGTACGTAAGCGGCGGTGCTGCGGCCATACTTGCCAAACTCCAGCACCACGTGGCTGCCGCGTTCCAGATGCTCGATGATGCCGCCGGCGCTGCCGCTGCCGGCCCCCTTGTCGGCCAGAAAGCCGAACCGCCCCCACCTGGTTAGACGGTTGTGCAACGCGCCCAGCGCCGCCGGATTGACGCCAAGCTCCCGGGCCAGTTCGCCCACCTCCTCGCCGCTGCGCCCGGCAAACTCCCGCAGCCACTGCTCGCGAAATTTCTGCTTCAGATTCCACGCCGCCGCTGCTGCCACCGCCGACAGTTGCAGCGACTCGCGCAGTATCTCAATGTCCTCCGGCTCGATTTCATCGTAGCCGATGCGAACCACGCCGTCGGGAGCAACGCTCCGCCGCCGGCTGCTGTCCTCATCCAGCGTGAAAGTAACTACGCGGCTGGGGAAAAGCTGTTTCAGGCCCTTGACCTGCCGCCGCCGGTCGTTGTCCTGCCCCTGCCAGCCGTATTCGCTTTCCATATCAAAGACCAGCGACACTGCTTCGCCGCGCCGCACCAGCCCGGCCAGCAGCATCCGCGCCAGAAAGGTTTTGCCCGAACCCGACGCTCCGAAAATGCCGACGGAGCGGCTGGCCAGCGTGGCCAGGTCCAGCCGGATGGATGCCGCCTCCATACCCTGCGGCGAACCCAGCGCGAAGGCGTCGCCGGCCGGCCCGCTGAACACGGCGTCAATGTCGGCCTGGGACGCGGCAAACACCGGGGCGAAGTGTTCCGGTATGGTCTTGGCCGCCTCAATCAGGCTTGCGCCGGTGGCGTCCAGGGCCGCCGTCATGCTGGGCATTGCCGACAACTGCCCGTAGGCCATGGTGCCCGCCATCACGTCGGCCAGGAACCCGTCCGGGCTGTCCGGCGGGAAATGGCGCAGGCTGTCATCGGCGGCCCGCAGCTCCAGGTCGGTAACTACCGCAAAATAACGCTGGCGCCGGCCCCGGATGGTTACGAACGAGCCGACGGCAATATCCTCCACCGACGCGCCCCCGCCGCCGTCCAGCCGCACGTCCAGCCCCTGGGACAGAGAGCCGCCCACCACGATGCCCAGCCGGGCCGGGCCGGACGGATGCCAACCGTTGCGCGATGTCATACGCTGATCTCCCGCAAAATCGTCTGCAGCCGCCGGGGTTCGCCGGACAGTTCGGCCACCAGCGCCCGGCCGGCCCGCAGCAGGAAACCCCGCCGGTCGGCCATCCCGTCGGCGGCGTGGCGCAGGCAGCCGGCCAGCGCGGAATCCGCCGCGGGAGAACGGTCGGCCAGGAGCAGCCGCAGCCAGCCTGGCTCGCCCGCAAACTCGCCCACCTCGCCCCCGTCGCAAAGGAAAACGAAAGCGTGCAGATTGGGCGGCTGGGCCGGCAGCCCGTGGTGCAGCGTCAAGCCGTCGCGATAGCCGACTACCGTGGCGGCAAAACGGGTGGTCAGCATCGCGCTCAGCTGTGGGTTGGCGGCGTACACTTCCTCTTCCGACTCCAGGTCAGCCCCCCGTGGGGCCAGCGGGCGGCTGGGATCCAGGGGCTCGTTCCAAATTTCGCGCACCACGGCATAAACGGGAGGCGAGCCAATACGCAGCAGCGCCCCCAGCGGCGGCGCGGCGTGCAGCCGGTAACACTGCGCCACAACGCGCTCGGTGTGCGAAACCATTATCTCCCCGACACGCTGGGCCGGCTGGGTATCAATCATGCCTGGGATTCTAGCACGGCAAAGGCCGGGGCGTAAGGACGCCTTTGGATTCACCGCCGTAGCCGGCACCGAGCCGGGCCAGCGCTGCGCCGGCTTGCGCCCCTCGCGGCCCGCCCGGACTGAGCCGGGCGGGCCGCGCTATCACGGCAGCACGTAGGCCGCCGCAAAGGCCCCGAACTCGGTCACCCCGCCGGCGCAAACCCTCCGCCCCACGGCGTCATACTCCGCGCCCGACACCGCCTGCCAGGATGCGCCATCGTCTCCGGCATCAACATAGCGCAGCAGCGTCAGCAGACGTTCCCCGGCCTCGTCCGCCAGCGCCCGCGCCACCGGCAGGCAGACGGTCAGCCCCGATGCCGGCACGTCTGCCGGCCCGGCGATGCTAACGATGGCCTGCGCCACGCCGTTCCGGCCCAGGCCGTAGCCTGTTGCCGTGCGGGGGATGGCGTAGGCCGACGACACCCGTACCACGCCGTCCGCCGCCAAATCCGCCGGCACGGTTGGGGTTACGGTTACGCCCCAGCGCGCTCCCGGCTCCGTGATTACCGTCAGCGCCGGCGGGTTCGTGTCGCCAGCCTGCCGGCTGTCTCCGGTGTCCGTTACCGACACCAGCACGGAGCCGTAGCCGCGGTTGGGGCCGTAGTGGGCCAGCGTGGCGTTTTCGTCGGTATGGTTGGCGTCGCCGGCGATGGCGATGCTTACCGTCTGCCACTGGTTCCAGTTGGCGGCGGTAAAGCGCAGCGCGTCGGGAGTGGGCTGTACGTCCGGGTTGTCGCTGCGGATTCTGATATTGGAACCGCGGCCGGCGGGTTGGCCGGCCAGGCGCACCCGGTAGGTAGCGTTATGGCCCTCCGGCAATGCGATGCGGCGGGCGTCAAACCGGATGTTCAGGTTGTAGATAATCGGCGGCGCCTCCGCCGGCGCCTCAGGCTCCGCCGGCGCCTCAGGCTCCGTCTGCTCTGCGGGGGGCGCCCGCCCCTGCCGGTAAATGTCCTGGCCGCCGTATTTCAGCACCGGGTATTGGGTGTTGGTGCCAAAGTCCCACGGGTCGTCAGTCCCGGTAGTAACGTCGTTGTCGGTATCGGCATTGTCCACGTCCACGTTCCAGCCAGAGTAGGTAGCGTTCCGTTTTAGGTGGTTTAGTTGTAGGATGGCTGCAAATACCGGCTCCGGAGTCAGAGGGAGGGGCGCTGCCATGGGACTGCTTTACGACTTGGAAACCCGGCTGGAGCAGCAGATACCCGTCCAGCTGCAACAGTCGTTGCAGCAGGCTTTGGATGATTACCAGCCCCTCTGCCCGGACTGCGGTTTAGCGATGCACCGGCATCATCGGTACGCCCGTACTATCACCACCCGCTATGGGGCAATTCGGTTGCAGATGCCCGTGTTCCGCTGCGGCCAGTGCGGCCGGATGGCCAGCGGCGCCGACCTGCTGGGCGAAGCAGAACGTCATCAAAGGTACTCAAAAAAACCCGGGAACTAGCCATCAAACTGGCGGCGCAGGGGTTGAGCTACGCCCAGAGCGGCCAGTGGTTCGGGTTCGTTAAAAGCACCATGTGCCGCTGGCTGCGACGGGAGCCAATAGCGCAGCCGGAGTTGCGGGGGCGGGTGTTGGAGCTCGACGGATTGTGGACCAGAACGCGGGCCGGAGCTACGGAATTGAAGGTCATCCGAGATGAAAACGGCGTGGCTCTGGGGGCCTTTGGAGGTTGGGCAGGGGTGATTGACCAGGCCTGGCGGCAGGGGGCGGTTCAGCCGGCGCATCTGGTGAGCGACGGAGATGCGGCCATCGCCGCGGGCATCCGGATGGTCTATGGCCGGCAAGCGCCCCACCAGCTCTGCCATTTTCATCTGCTGCGGGAGTACCGGCGGAACATTGGGGAGACTGGTTGGCGGGAGGCGCGGCGACTGCTGGCGTCGTCCGGCCTGGCGGAGGCCCGGGGCTATGCGGCGCAAGTGGCCGCGTTGACCGGAGGCCAGGGGACGTACTGGTGTCGGAAAGCCCTGGAGAAAGGACTGCGCCATTTGGCCACCGGGCAAGCGCGATTCAAGACAACCTCCCCTTTGGAACGGCACAACCGGGAGTTGCGGCGGCGGGAAAAGATGGGCACCGTATGGACACCGCACAACCTGCTGGTATTGCTCCAAAACCGGGGCCTGCTCAACCAAACCACCTAAAACGGAACGCTACCGCCAGAGTAGATGCCGGTGGTTCCGTAGGCGGTGGGGGTTTGCAACTCGCTGGTAGTCTTGCCCACCCCGGCCGGGCTGTCGGCATCATCGGCAACGCCGCTGGCGGTAACATCCCAATAGCTGTTGGTGATGGTGCCGCTGCCCGCGCTGCCGACCAGGCCGCCCACGTTGGCGCCGGTGCCGCCGGTTACCGTTCCCGCAGCGTAAGACGCGATGATGCTGGAGGCGTTGGAGCGGAACTGGCCGACCAGGCCGCCAACGTGGGAGCCGCTGCCCGTGCCGCCGGATACCGCGCCGGTGGCATAGCTGGCGGTCAGCGTGCCACTACCGAGGTTCAGCCCTCCGGCCAGGCCGCCGGCGCTCACCGCCGTGGCCGCAGTCGTTGCCGTTACCGATGCCGCGGAATAGCTGGCCCGCACCGGGCCCTCGCTATGACCCACCAGCCCGCCGATGAACTTGAGGCCGCTGCCGGTGTCGGTGGCCATCACGCTGCCGGTGGCCCAGCTGGAAGTTACCGACCCGGCGGTAAGCACGTTGCCGGCCAGCGGCCCCATCAGGAGGGTGCCGCTATGCGACGAGCTGATGCTGGCGCCCGGCAGGCCCACCCCGGAAATGCTGCTGTTGATATTGTCAAACAGCCCCAGCCGCAAGACGCCCGAGCCGGTCGTGCTATCGTTGATGGTCAGGTTGTCGATGATATGCCCGTTGCCCTGGAACGTGTTTGCGTAACTCGCGATGGGCGTCCAGTTGTCATAGGGCGCATCGGCAACGTCATCATCGCCGTCGGTGTCAAAGTCCAGGTCGTCCATCAGCTCGTAGCCGGCGCAGGTGGCGGGGCAGCCCATCCGTCCGGTGGCGCCGGCTTCGCGGTCCGGAAAGGCGGTGTTGTAAGCGGTAGTTCCCCCGGCGGTGGGGTTGCCGTCGCCGTCCAGGTCGTGGCGGATGGCGTTGAGCTGGGCCAGCGTGGTGACGTCGATGAGGTTGTTGTCGTTGTTGTCGTAATCGGTAAAAGGAGCGTCAACTTTGTGCGCGGCCTGGGGTGTAGTCAGGGCCGCGACGATGCTGGGGCTGTTGTGGTTATGTATGCCCGCGGGCAGGGTGCAGTCAGACACGTGATTATTGGTAGTCCAAGTGCCGGAGAGGGCGTTGGCGGCCACGGTAATGCCGTCGGTGTCCCGGTCGCCGCCAACGACCCTATAAGAGAAGTCAACGTTCCTTGAGCATCCGCTGGCGATGGTCGGGGTGGCGCTGCGGGTGGTGCCGCCAACGTCGATAGCGAGTGCGCCGCCGGAGTGGCCAGTAACGAAATGGACGCGGAAAGCCACTCGCAGAGTGATGATATCGCCGGTGCCGTAGGTGTTATCCGGGCCGGCGCTGCTGATGATGGTTACGGAATCGGCCGCGAAAGAGGTGGCCTCGGCGGGCGTGGCCTCCGGCAGCAGCCAGCCGGCCAGCGCGATAAACAGGGCCAGGGCAGCGCCGGCCAGCGCGCTGCGGGTGCAGCGGCGGGCCATCATTCTGCCCCCCCCCCCGAACATTCGCACGGTGAAGGTGTATCTGGGTGCAGTTAGCATTGGCGAGTCCTCCAGGCCGCAGTGGGTGCAGGGCAGTATTGATTGATTGCTACACGGCATCGCGGCGGGTATTTTAGCACAAAGCCGGGGGCCGGGGGCCTTTGCCAGGTCCCGATTTTCCGCCTCCGCCGGCAACCGTAATTCCCAACTGCGCCGCAATCCACCAAAGCCCAATCCAAACGATGTAAAACTGCCCCTTGCATCTGCCAGAACCCCTGTGCTATCATAGCGGCGTCAGGCGAAAAAGCAAGACCCCGACCGGGTTTCAGGTAATCACGGCCAACCCCATCAGTATCCAAGTCGCACCGGCTATCGCAGGAGACTGCCGCCGACCACTCTAACCGGCGTAGTCCCCTCGGCCACGGCGTCCGCCACAGCGCCCCATGCTCCGGGCATGGAAAATCCGAGCTAAAAACCCCGCGCAAACCTCCGGCCGTAGGGCTGATAATCCCTGAAACCCGGTCCACCGCAAATCAATCGCCCGACCAAATCCCCAACGCACGGAGCCAAAGGAGCCGCCTATGCCAACCTAGCCGAACCGTCCGCAGTGGCAGCCCTTCGCCTGACAGCTGCCGCAGCAACGCTAACGCCAACTCGCCCATCTCCACCAAATCAGGAGCGCCGCGACAGCCCAAAAGGTACACCAGGAGTCCGGCCATGCTGCGAGGCTCCATAGCCCTGGTCAGCTGGCGGCTGGACTTAATCTAACGCCAGCACACGTCGCGAATACCGCTGACGCGACCGTCCGCATCCCACCCCCGCGCCGCGTAGTAGTCGGCAATCATGCCGTCCGGTTCGGCGGCGTGAGCCCGACGCCGGCAGCTGCGCCGTCGGTCGGCGGTTCGGTGAGCGTGCCCGTGGGCAAAGTGTCGTCGGCGCGACGCCAGCCCCAGCGCTGGTTATAGGCTTTTTTCAGGTCGGCGATGTGGGCGGCGGCGCGGCGTAGTTCGCCGGCGTCGCAACTGTCCCAGCCCGTAACCATGCGGTACACGGCGGCGGATTCCTCCCAGAATCGCCGAAAGCGCGGCGCAGGAACTTGCACTAGATAATAGAATCCAGGGCGGCGGCAAAGTCCTCGCTGGCGGCGGCGATGCGGCCCCGGTGTTCGTCCACTGAAAGGCGGTCAACGTCGGGCGAAAAGCCGGCATCGTAAGCGGAGGTGCGGTTGTGGCAGGCGCCGCGTGGCGTGGTAGCCAGACCCAGCGCCAGGGTTTTCAGGCTGCGGGGTTCGTAACCGGGCAGCTCCGGCCCCTTAACCTGCATCGCCCAACTCGCCGCGCCGCCGCCCACGTGTTCCGCGGCCAGCCGGCTCCCGTCGGCCAGCAGGTTGCCCAGATAGCCCCGGCGATGGCCAATGTCGTCCAGCAGGGCAATGACGGTCTCGCCGTCGCCGAACCGCAAGGGCGCATCAATCCCGCTTCCGGCGCCTGACTCAATATCCAGGCCGGACAGCAAACCCTGCTCCGCCGTCTCAATGGCCCAGGCGATGACGCCGCCGGCGGAGATGGTGTCCATCCCTAACTCGTCGCAGCGGCGCGCTGCCCGTATGACGGCATCGGGGTCGCCCACGCCGACCAGCGGCCCCAGGGCAAAGAGGCTCTCGTATTCCAGGCGGGCGCTCACGGCGTCGCCATTCCGGTTCTTTTTGCCGTCTTTGCCGGCAGCGGTGCTAACTTTTTCGCAGCCGATGGTGCAGTTGGCGCAGTGGGCCGCGCGGGTGGCGCGGGTTTGGTGCCGCGTTTCGCCGCTGACCGCCTCGGCGTCAGCAAAGAAGGTAGATTGCCGGAAGTTGCGTGTGAGCAGGGTGCCCAGGCGGTTGAATACGGACACGTTGGCGATGGTGTCCGGCTCCCGGTACTTGGCGGTAGCGTCGCCCAGGCTGCGCCGGCTCAGGTCGCGGGCGTAGCGTCGCAAGCCCGCCGGGTCGGCGACCGGTGGGTCGGCCGCCGGGCTGCCGCGCACGGCGATGGCTTTGAGATTCTTGCTGCCCATCACCACGCCGGGGCCGCACCGCCCGGCCTGCCGCCCGCCGTCGTTGGCGATGCTGGCAAAGCGAACCGGACGCTCACCGGCCGGGCCGATGCACGCTACCCGCACCGGCCGGCGGCTGCCGTCGTCCGGCTGCGCTTTGACGGCGGCTTCGGTGTCCATCGTAGCCCGGCCCCGCAGGTGTTCGGAGGACCGGAAGCGGGGTACGCCATCGCGGTCAATGCGCAGCAGGGTCGGCCGGGCCGCGCCGCCGGTGATGACCAGCGCATCGCCGCAAGCCCGTTTCAGTTCCACGGCCAGGTGGCTGGATGACAGCCCGTCGGCGATAAACCCGGTGTGGGGAGAGCGGGTCATCACGGCAAACTTGCTTGAAGTGGTCAAGCGAGTGCTGACCAGCGGGCTGGTTACGAATATCAACGGATTGTCCGGTTCCAACGCGGCGTCGCACAGGCCGCGGCGTTGGGCATCGGTAAGCGTTGCGCCGTCGTAATCGGCCGGCGGCCCGCCGTAGCGATGCAGCAGCCAGGTTCCCAACCCGATGCCGCCGGTGGTGGCGCGCAGCGCGCTGGCGGGAATGGGGTCACGCCGGTACTCCCCGGTAGTCAGGTCAACCACCGGCGCATAGCCACGGCAGCCATAGCGAATGCTCGCCATTGCTCACCCGCCGGCCTGGCTGGACAGCAGCAACAGGATGTCGCCGGACCGCAAATCAAGGGGCGCGTCGTGGTCGGCGGGCAGGAAGGCCAGGCCGTTAAGGTTCAGCGCGTAGCCTGAGCGTCAACACGCAGCGCCACTGCGCTGACGCCGGCCCTGATGCGAGCGGTGCCGAATAGCTCGACGGTAATAGAGACCGTTGCGCCGCCGGCGATGTTGCGGGCAGTCATCGGGCCAGCTCCAATGCGCGGGCCAAATCATCGGGGCGGCTGATGCTGTAGAAGCTCAGCAGCTCCGGGTCGAACCGGCGCGCCACACCCTTTGCAACGTAACGCACGGCCACATCGTCAAAGAAGCCGGAGATTTTGCGTTCGCCAGCCCACAGCCGCTCTGCTATTGCCGGCCGGCAGCGGTGGGAATAGAGCGCGTGGGTCGGCTCCGGGCGGCCCGCGATTTCGGGCACGACGGCATCCGCTCCATCCCGCAGACCCGCCATATAGCCCGGCAGCGGCGCCGACCGGAAGGGCATATCGCAGGCAATGACCAATGCCCATTCGGTTTCCGCAGCGTCCAGTCCGGTATAAATGCCGCCCAACGAGCCGCAGCCGGGGAACACGTCCACGGCGATGCGGTGCGCCGACTCCAGCGGAAGGGCGGCGGCCCGCGCCGCGTCGGCTGCGACTACGACGACCCCGGCGGCGCTGACGGCATCGGCGGCACGGCGGATGAGCGGCTCGCCGGCGAAGGGTTCAACCGCCTTGTCCTGCCCCAGCCGCCGGCTTTGCCCCCGGCGAGGATAACGGCAGTGATGTCGGATGCTGTGGTCATCGCGTCAAACGTTACCAGCCAGGTCGGCAAACCGGTCAATTACCAGCAGGGCGACCAAGCCAAACAGAATTATGATTAACCCGCGAAAAACGAAAGCGGTTTGCGCCCGTTTCGAAGTTCTTTGGCGCTCCAGTTCGCCCGGGGTGGTAAAAATTGCGTAGCCGGAGATTGTGACCATTCGCAGGTATGTCGCCAGCACAACGACAATGGTTACGACTTTGGCGGCCTGCAAGAATTGATAAACCGTCCCTTTATCCGCAAAAACCACGCTGGCGATGTCGGCGGCGAAAAACGCCGCTCCTACTACTGCCGTCGCGATGGTAAGAATGCCCATGCAGATGGTGTTCCAATGCCGGTTCCATTCCGAGTTCGTTTCGCCATTCTCCCGGCTCGCCGGCCGGCGGTTCACCGCCTCTCCTTATTCCAGTGCGCGACCCTACGGCTCCTTTGCCATACATCCCACACGGTAAGAGCGGCAGGGGCTACTATGATGAAACTACCGCCGGCAAAGAAAACCGCCGGATAATAGGACGGAACGGCTAGGGAACGAATCAGAAACGCCCCAATCAGGAACGGCGTTCCAACGACGACTCCGCCAACCAGCGCCATCGTTATGTATTCCAGATTGCGGCGCCAGATTGACGGCAACCGCTCATCCGCCAGCAGACTACTCCCGGCCGCAGTATGACCGGGTTCTGGTACGTCATCAGGCCGGGTGTGCAACGCTTCGTTAGCCATTTTACAAATCCTGCCCGGCAGATTGGAGAGCATCGCCAGTATAACCCATTTCGGGATGCAATGCCCGCCGGCGTGTTACCCTATGGCAACGCTCACCCCGGAGGAAACCGCACTATGCCCCGCGCCGCCTTTGTGTACGACGATGCCATGAGCCAGCACGTGCTGCGCCCCGACCATCCCATGCGCCCCATCCGCCTGCGCCATACCTATGAATTGCTGGACGCTTACGGCGCGTTTGACGGTACCGATTCGCTGCTGGTTGCCCCGGCGCTTGCGGACGAGGCCAGTGTGGGCGCTTTCCATTCCCGCGATTACATCGCTGCGGTTCGGACTTTCAGCCTCGGTTTAACCGGCTATCAACCCCAGCGGTTCGGGTTCGCGCAAGGCGGGGATAATCCCACCTACCCCGGTATGTACGAGGCCGCCATGCTGAGCGCCGGGGCGACTCTGACCGCCGCCCGCATGGTGGCCGATGGCGAAGTGGCGGCGGCGTTCAACATCAGCGGCGGCTTGCACCATGCGGCGGCGCGGCACGCCAGCGGGTTCTGCGTGTTCAACGACCCGGTGGTTGCTATCAAGTACCTGCTGGGGCGGGGCCGGCGGGTTGCCTACGTCGATATTGACGCCCACCACGGCGATGGCGTGCAGGATGCGTTTTACGACGACCCGCGCGTACTGACCATCTCGGTGCACGAGTCGGGACGCTATCTGTTTCCCGGCACCGGGTTTGCCGCCGAAACCGGCGACGGCGACGGCGTGGGCTACGCCGTCAACCTGCCCCTGTATCCCTACACCGACGACGAGATTTATCTGGACGCTTTCGAGGCGGTTATCCCGCCGCTGCTGCAAGCCTTTGCGCCCGACGTGCTGTTGACGCAGCTGGGCATCGACTCTTACCACACCGACCCGTTGACCCATTTGCAGGTTACAAGCCGGGGGTTCATTGCCGCCGTGGAGCGGTTGGCCGGCTTCGGCTACCCCTGGCTGGCTACCGGCGGCGGCGGGTACGACCTCGGCGCGGTGGCCCGCTGCTGGACGCTGGCCTACGGCGTAATGTGCGGCGCGGAGTGGCCCGACCGCATCCCCACGGCGGCGGTAGAGCGGCTGGGGCGGACGGCCTTGCGGGATACGGAGACGCCCGAAATACCGGCGCACATCCGCGCCGACGCCCGCGCCCTGGCGGCGGAAAGCGTGGCGGCAGTCAAGGATGCGGTATTTTCAGTTCACGGGTTGGCGTAACGGGTTGCCGCCGGCCGGGGTATAATCGCCCCTGCCCGGTTCAGCGTAAATGCGGTTGCCGGGAAATCCGCCCCAAAGGAGCCACTTGTGTTTGCCATAACATTAGGGAATAGTCATCTTTGGCTCTGGAACCCTTTTGGTAAATCACCAGGAAACGCGCTATCAGGTCGCCTATGACCGGTACATCGCAGAATACCGCATCTGCTATGGCCTGGTATCGTATGCCGGCCAGGCGGTAGCCGGGTTAGGCGAACAACGCATCGTCGCTATGGCTGACCCGCTGTCATACGCCGAGGGCGAACCGCAAGCTTTGGACTATGCAACGCTGCAACGCAGCAACGAAACTTGCCAGGAGGCCCGGCGCAATCTGATTGCGTACCAGACTCTGCACGCCCCGGGATTGACCGGAAATGAGGGAACGCTATAGCAACGGACGCTGGCTCGCGGCGTCGCCACTGCTACCGGCGTCGCGTCTCAAATCGGCGCCTGCGGCATTGCGCAAGCATTTGGAACCGCCGGCGCCGGAGCCTGCCATCAGCGGATTGAGCGGAGCGGAGCAGCGCAGCGCAGCACAGCGCCACCATGGCCGCATTGGGCGGCGGGACTATGGCGGTCGGGGCATCGGTTCTGGCTGGCATCGCCGCCGCTCCGGTTCTGATTGCCGCCGCCACCTATGAAGGCTGGCGCCACTTTAAAGTGCGCCAGCAGGTGAACCAGTCCATACGGGAACTCAACACGGCAATATCCGAATTGAGAGACCGGCGCCCCGCCATAATCAAAGTGACCGTGCCGGCGCAAATACAATCGCAGAATCTGGTGCGACGCACCGCCGCATTGAGAACCGCTATGGAACCGGACACGCCACTGCCATCGCAAACGCAAATCTCCGCGCTAATCGCCGCGCTGGAAAAGCCGATTGTGCCGCAGTAGCATTCCTGCCGCCCTGGCGGGAAGCAACGAATTGCGGTGGCGGTATGGTAACAGTGATGGTGAGTGATGAAGCCCGCTGTGAGCCGCCATCCTATGGGAGTATCCCTGAGTTTCGGCTCCGGCGTATTGGGATATAAAGCCGCCACGCTACTGGGGCGCCGGGTCTGATGGTGAGCATCGGTTCACGGAATGATTGACCGCATCGGGCCGGGGTTCGTCAAAGTCCCGCCCCTCCGCCAGGGCCGCATCCCGGCGCGCCAACCAGCCCGCCCACCGCTCGTCCACAGCGGAAGTAACCGCGGCCGTCACTTCCGCAGTAACCGCGGCCGTCACTTCGGAAGTAACCGCGGCCGTCACTTCCGCGCGGAGCTCGTTCTCGCGCGCCGCCAGCCGCGGGGCGACGGCTTTGGCCTCGATAATAGGGTCAAGGATTTTTTCGTTAATGAATTGTGCGATGTTCATCACGATTGACCGCATCCGGCCGGGGTTCGTCAAAGTCTCGCCCTTGCGACAATGCCGCATCCCGACGCGCCAACCAGCCCGCCCACCGCTCGTCCACAGCGGCGGTCACTTCGGAAGTAACCGCGGCCGTCACTTCGGAAGTAACCGCCGCCGTCACTTCGGAAGTAACCGCGGCCGTCACTTCGGAAGTAACCGCGGCCGTCACTTCCGCAGTAACCGCCGCCGTCACTTCGGAAGTAACCGCCGCCGTCACTTCCGCGCGGAGCTCGTTCTCTCGCGCCGCCAGCCGCGGGGCGACGGCTTTGGCCTCAATAATAGGGTCGAGAATTTTTTCGTTGATGAATTGGGCAAGCGCCATCAGAAACCTCCCCGTGCCGATGATAACAGGCGTGAATACCAGGGCAGCGACCATCAGCGGAATCACCAGGGCGCCGAACCTTTGGGCGACCGCGTAGGCGCTTCCGTCGCCGATGTGCGGCGGCGGTGTCGCCCATTCTAGCACACGGGGCGCCGCCGCCGCGTATTGCGCGTAGGCCAGCGCCGCCGCCGCGACCAGCCACAGGCCGGACAGCAGCAGATAGAAAATCCGCGCGTCCTGCTTGCGGATGCTCCAGATTGATATGCGTTCCTCGTCGTCGGGCCGGTACAGGGCCGCGCCGATAATCCGCAAAATGCCCACCAGGGCCATGCCGGTTACGATGAATACCCGGCGCGCCATGGTGTCCCTGCCATAGTGTTCCCCGTTCCCCACCGACCGGCCGCAGCGCCCGGCGCGAGGCTTTACACGCCGGGCGCGTAGCCCTGCCGGCTGGGTGGCAGGCAGCGCACCGCCGTAGTAATAAAACCGCTGTGCGCCACCATGCGGTGGGCCGGACGCACGCTGCGGCGGGTTACGTTCCAGCCGCGCAGCAGGGTTTCGGCGGTCTCGACGCGGGCGAACCGGCCATCGGCGTGGAGAGTCAGCGCCAACTCCTGCACTTGCAGGATGGTGGGGAGGAAGGACAGCAGTATGCCGCCGGTAATCAGCGCTTCGGCGGCGGCGTCCACGGCGCGCCAGGGTTCGGGCAAGTCCAGTATCACCCGGTCCACTGCGGTCTCCGCGATGCCGTCGCCAATGTCGCCGACGGTTACCCGGAGTTGCGAGGTGTCGGGAATAACCGACTGCACGTTGGACATAGCCTTGGGCACTACCGCCTCGTTGATTTCGTAGGAATGGACCCGTCCCTCAGGGCCTACGGCGCGGAGCAGGGCCGTGGTCAGAGCGCCGGAACCCAAGCCGGCCTCCACTACGACGGCTCCGGGGAAGATGTCGGCCATTGACACGATGTTGCCCAGGTCTTTGGCGTAGATGACCTGGGGGCCGCGCGGCATCAGGCGCACGTAGTCGCCCAGGGTGGGCCGGATGCCCAGCAGCACGTGGCCGCGATTGGTGGTGTACCAGCCGCCCACGGGCTGGCCGATAACGTCGTCGTGGGGCAGCATCCCCAAGTGGCTGTGAAAATCGGCGCCGGCGGCGAGGGTCTGCTGGTAGGAGCGGCCCTTGCGGTCGAGGAATAACGCCAACTCGCCGGAACGGAACCGGCTGCGGTCGTCGGGATTAGAGGCGGGATTGTCTGGCAGTGGCATTGGTGTATTATACAGCCATTATGATGGGCGGACGGATTTTCGACCGGGATGAGGCCAACGCGCTGGTGCCGTGGCTGGAAGAGCGGTTTGCAGCGATGTCGCCGCTGCGGGCCGAACTGGTGCAGCGACAGGAAGAACTGCTGTCGCTGCTGCGCCATCGCCGCAGCAACGGCCACTCCAGCAGCGAGGAGGAAATCAGGGCGGCGGAGAACGACGTAGCCCGCCTGACCCAGCGTCTGCAAGAAGCGGTGGCCGAAATAACCGGCCAGGGCATCCTGGTGCGGGACATCGGCCGGGGATTGGTGGACTTTCCGGCCTACCGGGATGGCGATACCGTGTACCTGTGCTGGCAGCGGGGCGAACCGGCGATTGAATGGTGGCATCCTACCGATACCGGATTCGGCGGGCGGCGGCGGTTGTAGCGGCGTTGCCCCGGCGCAATGCAAGGTTATCCGCTAAAAGTTGCATTATCCTGCTTCCAATGCAACTTTCCTTACATTGCGCGGTGACAGATGTAAGATTCGTCGCTTTTCTTTACACTGCTAACGGCTGGATGTAAAATTCATTACATCAGCCACGCGGAATGCGCCGGCGGCGAGGAACAGCGCGGTGAGGGAATCCGATTTTACCGAGGCCAGCCCCGGCCGGCTGGTGGCCGCAGACACGCTGGACGGCAGCTATTGGCCCGCTTTCGTGCCTGACCCACTGCCACCGGCTATAGAGTGGAACCAGGAAACCGTTGGGGCGCTGTCCCTGGCTGACCGGACATTAAGCCGGCTGAACGGACGCGCCGCCGCGTTGCCTAATCCCTACCTGCTAATCCAGCCGCTGGCGGCGCGTGAAGCGGTGGCCTCAAGCGGTATTGAGGGCACAACATCCAATATCGCCGAGCTTTACCAGTATCAGCTCGACGGCATAACCAGAGACCACGACGATGCCGAGGAGTTAGACAACCACATCAAGGCAATGCAGTTTGGCCTGGAACGATTAGCGCAGTTGCCGATGAGCTTGCGGCTGCTCCGTGAGGTTCATAAAACGCTAATGTCGGGCGTGCGCGGAAGCGAACGCCGGCCGGGAGCATTCCGCACCGGGCAGGTTGTCATCGGCGGCCGGCGTGGCATCCGGTACGCCCGCTATGTGCCGCCGCCCTGTGCTGAAATGATGCCGGCTCTCTACGAACTGGAACGGTTTTTGCATTCCAACTGCACTATGCCCTTGCTGGCGCAGCTAGCCTTGATTCACTATCAATTCGAGGCCATTCATCCCTTTGAGGATGGCAACGGACGCACCGGACGGTTGCTGATAACCCTGCTGCTGTGTGAACGCGGTTATTTAGCTCATCCCTGGTTATACCTCAGCGACTATTTCTTTAGATACCGGCAGGAGTATCTGGACTTGCTGCTGGGCGTCAGTCTGCGCGGCGAATGGGAACAATGGCTCCAATTTTTCCTGACAGCCGTTGCTGATGTTGCCAGCGACGCCTTCACCCGGGTAGAAAAGCTGCTGGCAGTCCGCTCAGATTACCAGGAAAGAGTGCAGGGTCATCAAACTGCCGGCAGCGCTTATCGGCTGATTGATGCGCTGTTTGAGCAGCCTTACATCACCGGACGGCGCGCCCAGGGGCTGTTGGACAGCTCCCATCAGACCGCGCGCAGCAATATCGCCCGGCTGGTAAATGCGGGAATCCTGACCAGGATAGAACGAAGGGGGCACACGCAGACTTACGTAGCCCAGGGCATTCTCGATGTCATTGCTGAAGAGCCGGATTTTCGCGACCTTTAATCCCGGCCAGGGCGGCGCGGATTTCGTCGGCGTGAACGGCGTAGAAGGTGCCGACTACCGTGCCGCCGCCGGCGGACTGGCGGGCGGCGGCGCGCACCATGCCTGCCACTTGTCCGACCGTATTCAGGACCGGGCCGCCGCTGTCGCCGGGGTCGATGGCGGCGTCCATCTCCAGGTTGCGGCCATAGCTGTCGGGGCCGAAGTTGGTAATCTGGGACAGGATGCCAGCGTTGGCCTTGGGCGAGCCGACCGAACCCTCCCGCTTGACGCCGCTGCCGGAGTAGCCCAGCGCCAGCAGCGGTTTGGCGATGTCGCCGCTGGTGGCGTCGCCCAGGGGCAGCGGGCGGGCGCCGGTGTCCAGCTGCGCTTGGGCGGCGTCATACGCCAGCAGGGCCACGTCCCGCCGCGCGTCCCGTCCCACCACCACGGCCACGAAAGTGGGCGCGGACGCCTGGCGCACGATGACCTGCTCCCGCCCGGCCACGACGTGGGCCGCCGTTACAATCAGCCCGGATTCCAGTAGCCACCCCGTGCCGTGCTGCCCGTCGGTGGGGTCAATGTAGAACACCGACGGCGACGCCTGTCGGTACAAGGCGCTCAAATCGGGCGCCGCTGCGCCGGCAACGGCGGCGCTTACCGCCTGCTGAATCCGCGCGTCCAGTTCCGCATCGGAGGGAGCGCAGGCGAGGGCCGCCAGGATGAGCAATACCGTCGCCAGCGCGCGCATCGCCGCCGGGCTAGATGAACCGCGCCTGCTCCCGTGGGGCGTCGGCGTAGTCAATATAGACGGTGATAACCTCGCTGAAAAAGTCCACCGCCTCCACGCCCTGCTCGCGCTGGCCGACGCCGGAGGCTTTGAGGCCGCCAAAGGGCAGATGCACCTCGCCGCCCAGGGTGGGCGCGTTGACGTGCACCATGCCGGCGTCCACGGTGTTGATGTAGCGAAAGGCGCGGGGAATGTCGCGGGTGTACACCGACGACGACAGGCCAAACTTGACGCTGTTGGAAATGGCTACGGCGTCCTCCAGGTCGCGGGCGCGGAACACCGTCAGCACCGGCCCGAAAATCTCCTCGCGGGCGATGCGCATCTCGGGGGATACGTCGGTAAAGATGGTGGGTTCGACGTACCAGCCTTCGTCATAGATACCGCCGGTCAGGGTGCGGCCGCCGTAGGCCAGGGTGGCGCCCTCGTCCCGGCCGGCGGCGATGTATTCCGACACCGTGCGCTGCTGCGACTCGCTGGACAGTGGGCTGACGTCGATGCCGTCGTCCAGTCCGTCGCCGATGGTCAGTTGGGCCGTGCTGGTCAGCAGACGCTCCATAAACTCGTCATACACCCCGTCCTCAACGATGACCCGACTGGTAGCGGTGCAGCGCTGGCCGGTAGAGCCGAAAGCGCCCTGCACGATGCCGCCCAGCGCCTTGTCCAGGTCGGCGTCGGCCAGCAGGATGACGGCGTTCTTGCCGCCCATTTCGGCCTGCACTTTTTTGAGCAGGGACGCGCCCCGGGTGTAAAGTTCCGTGCCAATCTCGGTGCTGCCCGTAAAGGAAACGCCGGCCACGTCTGGCGATTCCACCAGCGCGTTGCCCACGCTGCCGCCGGGCCCGGTGATGAGATTCAGCACGCCGGGGGGTACGCCGGCCTCCTCAAATACCTCAACCAGTTTCACGGCGCACAGGGGGGTGCCGGAGGCCGGCTTGAACACGATGGCGTTGCCGCAAATCAGCGCCGGCGCCATTTTCCAGGCGGGAATGGCGATGGGGAAGTTCCACGGCGTGATGATGCCAACCACGCCCAGAGGCCGGCGCACCGTGTAGGCGACGGTGTTGGGCAGTTCCGACGGGGTGGTATAGCCGAACATCCGGCGGCCCTCGCCGGCCGCGTATTCAATAATGTTCATCGCCCGTTTGACTTCGCCGCGAGCGTCGGGCAGCGGCTTGCCCTCTTCTTCGGTGATGGTGCGGGCGATTTCCTCGCCGCGGCGTTCCATAATTTCCAGGGCGCGGAACAGGACTTGCGCGCGCACCGGGGCCGGCGTGTCGGCCCAGCCGGGGGCGGCGTCGGCCGCTGCGGCCACCGCGCGCAGGGTATCCTCCGGGTTGGACAGCTGGAAATGGCCCAACAGCCGGTCTTTGTGGGCCGGGTTATAGACGGAATAGGTACGGCCGGAGTCGGAGGGCGTCCACTGGCCGGCGATAAAGTTGCGGTGGGTGCGGACCTCGGCGGTGGTAGTCATCGTGGGTTGCTGCTCCTGTGTCCGCCATAGTTCTGCCGGCGGGTCTCCCGCAGAATACTACCCGGCGCAACTGTCGGCAAGCGGCGGGGCGGCCACGGCCCGGAACGAAACTTTGTGCCCTGAAACTCCGCGCTTTGCGCATCTGCCGACGCCAGGCAGTCCGGCGCGGCCACGGCTAAACTGGCGACGTGGCACTGGCGCGGCCTTTGGAGATTGATTGCAATGCGGTTTGGGATTTGTTCCGATTGCGGAAAGCGGGTGCGCGGTCGCTATGCCCGGTGCTACAACTGCAACCGGCGCCGGCGGCGCGGCCATTGGTATGATCCTGAGCATTTGCCCGGCCAGGCGGAGCGGGACGCCGAGTTGGGACGGCGCGAGTTTTACGTCTATCTGCTGGAAACCGACTACGGCCATTACGTTGGGCACACTGCCAACGTACAGGCCAGGTTGGGCAGCCACGCCGCCGGGGAAGTGCCGTCAACGGCCGGGGGCCTGCCTAGGCTGCTGTGGGTATCGCGCCCGCTGCCGGCGCGCGCGGATGCGGCGCGGTTTGAGGCGGCGCTTAAGTCACTGCGCGACCGGCAGTCGGAACGGTTCCAGGCGATAACCGGATATGAGCCTCGCCCCTTCCAGCCCGTTCCGGCGGCTCCGAAACGCCCAATCCGTGCCGGATGCGGCCTGCCGGGCGTTGCCGCGGCGGTGGCCGGCATAGTTGTAGTATCGCTGCTGCTGTATTACGGGATACGGCTGGCCGGATAGAGGGACGGGCGCCGCTGCAAAACCTGGCGACCATCAATCTAATTGCCACCGGGGAATTGACGCTGCCGGGCATTATGGTACGTGTTATTCCAAAAGCGGCTGCCCCGACTATAGCAAGCGCCACTGGCGACTGTCGCCACTTTCGCAGGCGGCTATACACGGGTATGCCCGGCATTGCTTGACGCTATGCCGTCCGCCTATTACCTTACAGACAGCCAAACTTGGCTGATAAAGCGAAAGACCGGGCGGGGCAAGCTATGGCTACCGAAATGACCTGGGAGGAGGCGACGCTGCATATTCTAGGCGCGGCAGCCGAGCCAATGTCCTGCAACGATATTGCCGAGGCGATATTGGGGCGGGGGCTGAAAACTACGGTAGGCAAAACCCCCAGCTACACGGTGGCCGGGGTAATATCGCGAATGCGCAGCCGGGGTGATGCCAACATCATAAAAACGCGGCCCGGATTTTTCCAACTTGCCCCGCAATCGGATGGGCCGCCGGTGGCAGAGACCAACGAACTGGACACTACCGACACGGTGAATAACCTGGCCGTAGCAGCCTATGGGCTGCATTGGGAACGGGACAAAGTGGATTGGAACGCCCGCCGGCTGTTGGGCTACGATATTGACCCCAACCCGGGGCAAGCCGTCAACTTCGCCGACCGGCAGGGCGTGTATTTGCTGCACAGCTGGCAGTCCGTGGTCTATGTGGGCAAAACTACTGCAAGGGAGAGCGGCCTTTTCCAGCGTTTGCAAAACCACCACCGGCGGCAAGTGTGGTCGGGCAAGTGGGAACGGTTTTCCTGGTTCGGGATACGGCGCGTTAACGAAAACGGTGAGATGGACGACGGCCCGAATACCGCCTCCAAAGAGGTAGTGTCGGCGTTGATGGAAGCCGTGCTGATTGAAACCCTGCGCCCGTCTTTCAACCAGCAGCAGGGCAACTATATGGGAACACTATACCGCCAGGCGGTTGACCCCAACATTGCGATGGCGCAGGCGCGCGCTTTGCTGAGCCAAGCCGGCCCCATATCTCTCCAAATCCCGTAAATGCGCAATGCCGCAATTCAACCCGGCCGGCCGGGCCGCAAGCGGAGGGCATCGTTATGAAAGAGCTGAACATTGATAAGCTGCGCGCCCAGGGCCGGGAGCCGCGGCAAATGACGGCTGAGGAGGTTTTCGCCGACATCTACGAAATCATCGCGCGGGCGGGGGGCATCAAAGCGTTTAACGAACAGCGTGCCAGAAACCACGAATTCTTTGACCGTTTCCAAAAAGCAATCCCCGCTTTGCGCGAGCAATACCCCGGCCAGTGGGCAGCCATGGCGGAGGACGGCACGCTGGCAATCGGAAATTCCCATCAGGAAGTTTTTGACGCCATCAAGGCCCAATTCGGTGATGACGCCAAAGTGAGAACCCAGTTCCTGGGCGATTTTCTGATGGTGTGAATCCTAATGATTACCGGCACAATCGGGGAGTACGCGCGCCCTACCTTGGCAAGTGAGCTCATCATCCCCAGATTTGGGATTAGGAGAAAGGTCAACTTTCTCGTAGATACCGGCGCCGACCAGACTGTCCTGCAGCCTTATGATGCCCAGGAGGTGGGCATACCATTTGAGCGTCTGGAAAGCCCGGAGGTTAGCCGGGGCATTGGCGGCCCGGCGCTGCTTTTCCGTGAATCTGCCTATCTCACTTTTGACGAGGATGACGGGTCAGCCACTCACTGGTGCCTGCTAAACATACACATCGCCAAACCGCCGGAAAACGGCGCGCCGTCGCCGCTGCCGTCTTTGCTGGGCCGGGATGTTATTGACCAGTGGCGTATGCTTTACGACCCGGTGGACGGGCGGCTGGAGTTCACCGTCCGCAGGGGTTTTGCCATCGGCGCCGGTGGCAATGCAATCGGCATCGGGTAGCGCCGTTATCCCGTTGGCAGCGTTCCGTGTTATACTGCCCTACACGCACCAAGGAGGCTTGCTATGGCCGCTTACGTCATCATGACCATTGAAGTTACCGACCGGGAGCAGTTTGAGCTTTTTCTGGAGCAGGTTCCCGCTACCGTCAAAAGATACGGTGGGAGGCGTCTGGTGTCCGGAGAGGACATTACGGTGCTGGAAGGCGACCAGCTGGGCCCCCGCATCGCGGTGATGGAGTTTGACAGCAAGGAGCAGGCCAACGATTGGTACAACTCGGATGATTACGCCGGGCCGAAAGAGCTGCGTACCCAGTCCACCATCTCCAACATGGTGATAGTGGAGGGGCTGCCGGCTGAATAACCTGATTGCCCGCCCCGGGGCGCCGCCCGCAGAGACCGCTCCAACTCCTGAACCAGGAGGATGCTTGCTATGCCCGCTTATATTGTCGCCACCATTGAAGTTACCGATCCCGAAAAGTTTGAAATCTACCGGGGCCAGGTGCCGGCCACCATCGCAAAACACGGCGGCCGGTATCTGGTGCGCGGCGGCGACGTTACGGTGCTGGAAGGCGACCAGCCGGCCCGCCGCACCGTGGTGCTGGAGTTCGACAGCCTGGAGCAGGCCAACGGCTGGTACTACTCGGATGATTACGCCGGCCCAAAAGAGCTGCGCATCCAGTCCACCATCTCCAACGTGATGATTGTGGAGGGAGTGCCGGCCGAATAGCCTAATTGCCCGCGCCGCCCCTGCGCTCCGCCCGCAGGAACCGCTCCAACTCCTGAACCAGGTCGGCCGGGTTAGGCATTTCGGCAGATTCAATGGTTGCGTCGTAACGCCCCTCAAGCGTGGTTATGTACTTGCCCAGCTGCTCGTCCTCGGCAATAACCTTTTCCACCTCGCGGTCGAAAGCGTCGGCCATCGCGCTCAGCTTGGTCAAGTTGATGGGCAGCTGCAACATATCCGAGAGATTGCGGGCCAGGCCGAGGCTGACGCGGAAGTTGGGCGTGGCGTGCAAGTAGTGAGCGACGTGGCCCCAGAGGGAAGTGTAGCTGATGCCTTTGGCCGCCAGCGATTCGGAGACGGGCAGCGTAATGCCGGAAGGCCCCTGGTAGTTTGACGTGCGGATGTTCCCGGTGTCGAAAGCGGCTTGAACCTTACGGTTCGACGACGTGCCGCTGAACTTGACCGGCCTGGTGTGAGGCACCGCGTCCAGCAGCGCTCCGATGTGAACCACCGATTTCACCCCGCAGCGGCGGGCCACGTCGGCAACCAGAGAGGAAAACGTGCGCCAGCGCAGATGGGGTTCGGTGCCCAGGTAAAAGACGGCCGGCGGAACCGTTTCCGCTCCCGGCCAAAGGTAGAACTCATTGGCCGGCCATTGCAGATGACGCTTGCCATCCTTGCTGCGCGTGGAGCGGGGGCGTTCCTGAGCGAAGTTGAAAAACTCTTCGGGGTCAATCTCGGCGAACTTAACCGCTCCCAACGTGGTGAGCAGGTAATTCACGGTGGCGCTGGCGGCGTCGCCGGCATCAGGCCAACCGCGAAAAGCGACTGCCATCCGCTCCACCGGCTGCTCCGGGAACTGGCTGACTATCAGATAATCGTCGAAAGCAGGCATGAGAGCATCCACTCGATATTATTCGGGGGAGATTATGACCGGAGACGCAACAGGCAGCAGTGTATCACCGGGAACATTGACGGGCAACGAACGTCGTATTGAATTGTCAGGATGCCGCGCGTCCGGCCAGCATTCCCAGATAGGCGGCGGCCAATCCGACGACCATATTGGCGGCGATGGACACCCCGGCCCGCGCATACTCGCCGTTTGACATCAGCCTGACGCCGTCATAGGCCAGCGTTGAGAACGTCGTGAATCCGCCGAGCAGCCCCACGGTAGCCATCGCCCGCAATTCCACGGGCAGGCCACTGCGCGCCAGGAAGACGGCAGCCAGCAGGCCCAGCGCAAACGAACCGGCCACGTTGACGGCAAACGTCCCCGCTACGGTATCGGCGCCCAGATAGTGCGCCGCCAGCCGGCCGACGGCGTATCGCATCACCGACCCGGCCGCGCCGCCGGCGGCCACCAGTATCCAGACCACGCTAGGCCCAAACGCCCCGCCGTTCCAGCGTGCGTTCGTCCAGCTCAACGCCCCAACCGGGCCGGTCCAGGAGGGTTAGTTTGCCGCCGACGATTTCGGGGCGCACCGTGAACAATTCCTCCCAAATCGGGTCGCGGTCGGCGGTGGGGAAGGTTTCACAAATCTCGCCGACGGACAATCCGGCCACGATATGCCCGTGCACCTGCGGGTCATGGTGAGGGGCCAGGCGAACATTCTCGGCGGCGCACAGGCCGGCGATGCGGAGGCATTCGGTGATGCCGCAGTTGCGCGTGCTGTCGTACTGCATCACCCTGACGCCGCCGCGCCGGATAAGGTCGCGGGCGTCCCAGCGGGTAACGGCGTTCTCTCCCGACGCAATGGGGATGGTTGTAGCCGCCGCCACTTTGCCCAGGCCCTCAACCCGGTCGTACCAGTGGACGGGTTCTTCCAGCCAGCGGATGCCCAGCGGTTCCAGCATCCGCGCGCCGCGGATGGCGGTGTCAACGTCCCAACCCTCGTTCACGTCCACCATCAAATCGACGCCATCGCCGACGGCCTTACGGACGGCGCTGACCCGCGCGTAATCCTCGGCCAGACTAACGTGGCCGATTTTCAGTTTGATGGCCTCGTAGCCCATAGTGACGTAAGTCACGCACTCCCGCGCCAGGTCGGCGACGGTCTTGCCGTCCTGATAGTAGCCGCCGGTTACATAGCAGGGAACCGAGTTGCTATATCCGCCCAGCAGTTTGTACACCGGCATACCGGCGGCCTTGCCTTTGATGTCCCAGAGGGCGATGTCCACCGCGGCCAGCGCCGTCAGGATTTGCGGACGGCCAAAACCTGAACCCGCCCAGCCGGTCTGATGGCACAGCCCGAACATTTCATCCCACAACTGCTCGTTGTCCACCGGGTCGCGGCCCAGCAGCATCGGTTTGAGGCGGTCAACCACGACGCGGGATGCGCCGTCGGCCTGTATGGCTCCGTCAGCATCCTGGCGGTAGATCCCGGCAAAGCCCTGGCCGGCGCCGTGGGCTTCGCCGATGCCGTAGAACCCGGCGTCGGTATGGACGCGCACCAGCAGTTCGCTGACCCGGCCAATAGGCCGCAGCGCCGTCCAGTATTCCCGCTCCGGCGCCGGCCAGACCAGGGCAATGGCTTCAACGTCGGTGATTTTCATAGCAGCGTCCTTCGGTTGGGCGAGCCTTTACTGCCGCAGCCCCTTTTCCCGCAACAGCTGGTCAATCCATTCCCGGTCATCTTTTGAAAGCGGCCCGGATGGGTCGTCCCGATAGTTCACCAATCGTCCATAGTAGTCTTGCAGGTAAATGTCGTTCACAATTTCGCCCAGGCGGAGCGTGGGTTCGTCCGCGTCGTTCAGCAACGGCAGCACAATATCAGGAATGGCGGACTGAAGCCCAAAGGGATACAATTTTGCCGACGGGCGCAGTTCATTGCGGCTAACCAGAATGCGATAAGGCTCGTCGCCGTCATAGACTTCCACCGGCAGCGGATCTCCGGCGCGCACCAAATCGATTTCTACCAGGTGCGTCGCACTTTCCAGTACACGCAATCGCTTGTCCAGATATTCGCGGCGCCCGTCCCCCTGGTATTTGTTGGACGGAGACAGGAGTTCCAGCACAGTCACCGCGTAACCGCGCGACTGCTCTCTAATGGTTAGGAATTTCTGGCGCGACCAGTACGCCTCAGGTATCAGGACAGTTATTCCTTCCGCCAAGGCATCCCGCCTGTTGGCGCTGGCGTTGGGGCCGGAGGCATCGCTGGAGATTGTGATGTCGGGTATGGCGTACCGCCGCCGCGTATCCTCTGGCGGGTTATGCCCGATAACCACGCGCTCTTGCATAACCACCGAATACTGCATTGGCAGGCTCCGTCGCAGAAAAGAGCTGATTGCGCTAATCAGGCGGTTATGGACATCCGGCCACAACCCTTGTGTTTCCAGGTAAGGATTCATCCCCGGAAACGGGTTAACAAACTCATCAACCATTACGTCCACTCCTCCCGATTCTCCCCGCGCCGTTCACTGCCGCAGCCCCTTTGCCCGCAGCAGCCCGTCCAGCCACGCCCGGTCAGCATCCGACAGCGGCCCCTCCGGGTCTTTGCCGTAGTCAACATAGTTGGCGTAGTAGTCCTCCCGGTAAAGGCTATGCAGAATATCGCCCAGCGGGATTTTCGGCTCCGCGTCGCCCTCCAGCAGCGGCACCGCAACATCCGGTATGGGGGACTGCAAGCCGAAAGGATACAGCGCCGCCCGGGGGCGCAGCCGCCAGCGGCTCACCAGGTGGCGATAGGGAGCGTCGCCGTCGTACCCCTCCGCCGGCATCGGCTGGCCCTGGCGCACCAGGTCAATCTCCACCAGATGGACGGACGACTCAAAAATGTTGCCCCGCTTGTCCTCATACTGGGTGCGGCCCACCCCCGTCTTTTTATTGCTTGGCGAAAGGACTTCCAGGATAGTTACCGCCTCATCGCGGTTTCGGTCCGAGATGGAGATATAAAACTCGCGAACCGTTTCGCGGAACGGCAGCGTCACGACCACCGACCCGGCGTCCATTTCCCGGACGGCCGCGGGGCTGGGCAGTGGCTCCCCGCCGATTATGGTCAGGTCCGGCTTGATGTACCGGTACGGCGGGCCGTCGGGCGACTCTACCCCAATGCCCAGCCGTTCCTCCATTATCACCGAGTACCGGAGCGGCAGCGTGCGGCGGAGATATGACTTCATCAGCGCAATCAGGCTGTTGTGGACTTCCGGCCACAGTCGCGGTGTTTCCAGATACGGGTTCATCCCCGGAAACGGGTTGTCCCAAGGATTTTCCAAGCGCGCTGCCAAAGTCATAGTGGTGTCCTTTGTCTTGGCCTGATGCGGCGGGATTCCCGGCTATGATACCACTATGCATCATTGCGGCGGCTACGCCAAACCCGCATCCCCGTCAAACCGCCCCAGCCGGAATAGCCCGATGTTATGCTCAGTGGCCCCGTGTTCCGCCAGGTCGGCCATTATCTCGCCAACTACGCTGCAGAACTTGAACCCGTGGCCGGAAAAGCCCGCCGCCACCGAAACCTGCGGGTATTCCGGCAGGGTGTCAATGATGAAGTGCTCATCCGGCGTGTTGGTGAACATACAGGTTTTCAGGGCCAGCGTGGGGCCGGCGGCTTCCGGGAAGTAGCGCTCCGTGAACCGGCGCAGCGCCGCCTCGTCCTGCGCGTTAGGCTCTCTGTCCATCGTATCCGGGTCCACCTGCTCCCGAAAGTGGTTGAACATACCCAGCTTGAAACCGGGGATGCCGTAGGATGGGAACCCGTAGAACCGCCCCTCCGCAACTTCCAGCCCGAATACCGGGAACGACGCCGGCCGGAACAGCTCCGGCCGGTACGGCGCGAACCAGCCCAGCACCTGCCGCTCCGGTACGGCGTGGGCGGCGACTTGCGGCGCGACCTTGCCGGCCCAGGCCCCGGCGGTCACGACCAGCCGGCGGGCGGCGTAGGTATCCTTGTCGGTGGTTACCACGACGCCACCGCCGGCGGTAGGTTCCCAGTCCAGCGCCGCCTCCCGCCCGCGCACCTCCGCGCCCGATTCCAAAGCCGCCGCCACGTGGGCCACGATGCAGCGTTCCGAGAGGACAAAGCCGCCCTGCTGTTCGTACAGCATTTCGGCGTCCTCCGGCAGTTGGTAGCCCGGCCACTCCCGGTTGACTTCGGGGCCGGACAGCATCCGGTAGGGCAGGTTGTGCTGGCGCACCGTGGCCAGCGAACCCTCCAGCAGCCGGTTGGCCCCCACGCCGCCGCGCAGGCAGCCGGTGCTGACCAGCAGCCGCTCCCCCGCCAGGTTCTCCAGCTGCTGCCAGAGTTCATAGGCCCGGTACAGCAGCGGCACATAGGACGGGTCTTCGTGATAGGCCAGCCGAATCATCCGGCTGACGCCGTGGGACGAGCCCATTTCGTTGGGGATGTCATACCGTTCCAGCCCCAAAACGCGCCAGCCCCGCCGGGCCAGGTGATAAACGGCAGCGCTGCCCATGCCGCCGACACCGATAACGATGGCGTCAAATTCGCGCATTGCGTCTCTCCTTCGGCTACCCGCGCGGCAGCGCGGCCCCCGGCGTGGTCATCCGCAGGCTGTACACCGAGGTGCGCGCCGTGAACAGCATCGTGCGGAAATCCGGCCCGCCGAAAGCGCAGTTGGCCGGTATCTCCGGCAGCCGGATGATGCCCAGATGCACGCCATCGGGAGCGAAAACCCACACGCCGCCGGAGCCGGTGCAATAGACCCGCCCCTCAGCGTCAACCTTCATCCCGTCGGGCACGCCGTCCTCGGCGGAGGCCATGCTGCCGAAGACGCGGCTGTTGCTCAGCGAACCGTCGGTAGCCACGTCGTAGGCGCGGATGTACTGGTTCTCCTTGACTTGCCCGCCCCAGTACTGGTCGGCCGGCTCGCCCAGGGCGCGGGTGTTGGAGACGTAGAGCACCGACTCATCGGGCGAGAAAGCGATGCCGTTGGGATAGTCAATGTCGGTGGCCGGGGCGGTAACGGTTCCGTCCGGGGCGATGCGCTGGATGAGGCCGGGGAACTCAATCTCCTGTTCCTCCGGCGGCACGCGCCCGCTGGGGTTGGTAAAGTAGATGCTGCCGTCGCTGCGGGTAACGATGTCGTTGGGCCGGTGCAGCCGCTTGCCGTCCCAGCGGTCGGCCAGGAGCGTGATGGTGCCGTCGGGTTCCATGCGGGTGATGCGGCGGTTGTCGCCCTCGCACATGAGCAGGCGGCCTTCCAGGTCCAGGGTCATCCCGTTGGTGCCGCCGCTGGGTTCGCGGATGATGTCCGGCGTACCGCCGGCCGGCGACATCCGGTGAATCACCGGCGGCTCCCGGCGCAGGTCAACGAACAGCCAGTAGCCGTCCGGGTGCCACAACGGGCCTTCGGTGAATACGAAATCGGCAGCCAGTTGCTGGGCTTCCTGCCCCGATTCTACGATGCCTTCCAAGTATTCGGTCATATCTCGCCTCTCTTTGCGCGTAGCAGGACTGCCCTGTGCGGCAGTCACAGCAGCGGTTTGGTTACGCTTGGTTCCGGGTTGTCCATAATATACCGGAAACTTTTCTCCAGGGTTTTCAGGCCAACCCCTTTTACCGAGGCCAGTTGGCTGATGGAATTGACGCTATCCTCACACTCCAGAACTTCACGCAGCTTCTGCACGAAGTTGACCCGCAGCCCCATTGCTTTTGCCAGCGCCGCATCGTCCTCGTTTGCCAGTAAGTGATGCCGGAACTGGTCATACAGGTCGTCTTTGGCCGACGGGTCATAGTGGTAAATCTCTACCGGAATATCGCATTGCGCCAGATAGTGCCGCATCCAGCTCAACGAATCGCCTTCCGCCAGTTTCCCGTGCGTTGCCCCCAGCAGCGGAAATGCGACGGATTCGATTCCCCTGGCTTTATAATTTTCCAGAAATTTCCTCAAACCCATCACCAGATACTCGTGCTTGGAAGGGTCTTTCCAATGTTTTTTGGTAGGAAAATTCAGCACCCACCGGTCGTCGCTGCTGTCCGGCGGCGGCTTGTAGAGCCACAGACTCCCGGTCGCAATCATACCGTTACGGCAATGCTCGACGTACTTTGAGAACATCGCCGGGTGTCTGAATTTGAACTCCAGCGCAATGCCGGCGCCCATCACGCCAACGCAGTTGACGGTATTCACCAGCGTCTGGCATTCGCTGGTGAAAATGTTGCCGGTGATTTCAGTGATGTTGGACATTGAAGTACCACTTTGGTTGAACTTCGGGGGCAATTTGCCGGAAGGCCCGTCTTTCTTGCAGGATGCCTTTCAGCCTGTGGCGGGTTCCTTCGGTACGGACGATTATTCGCGCAATCCTCTCAAAGGGAATCCGGTCTGGCGCCAGGACTTCAGCGCAGCGTTTCCGCCTTCCGTATTCGAACTGGTTCCACCATTCATTGCGGATGCAATTCCAGTCGAGTCTGTCCAAATTGGCTACATCGGCAAAAAACTTTGTGTACAGACTGGCGGCGTTACCATCCGAAAATACGACGCCTTCCTCCAGCAGCAATTCGCTATCCAGGCACAGGATGGCGATGTCATTTTGCATTTCCTGGCGGCGGTAAAGCATCGGCCCTTTGGGTGTGAAATAGAGTGGGACATAGTCGTGCAATGGTCGGCCAAGCACCAACTTTTCCGCCCGCAGCGCAATCACATTCTGGTCTGCTATGTCCTGCCGGACAAAACCGCCGGAATGAGCGCGGTTGTGCGATAGCAGCCCATGCTCGTGGATTGACGGCATATTGTCCATATGGGCCAGGTAGTACAGGTAATTGACCTTGTAGCGTTGGAAGTCAGGGAGTGCCATTTCGTCCCCTGGTATCGTCTAGCTGTCCGTGGGCAAGTGTAGTAGATACTGCTCGGCAAAGTCCATGCCCACCAGGTCGCTGAACGCGGTCATCAGCCGGTGCGTTACCGGGCCAGGTACGCCGCCGTCGCCCACCGGCGCGCCGTTCACCGCCGACACCGGGCAGATGCACAGGCTGGTGGAGGTGAGAAACGCTTCGTCGGCGGTGTAAGCGTCGTATAAATCCAGGTCACACTCGGCAGTGGGAATGCCCAGACCTGCGGCCAGCTCCAGCGTCTGGTTGCGGGTGATGCCCTCCAGCACGTATTGGGATTTGGGCGTCATCGCCACGCCGTCCTTGACGAGGAACACGTTGCTGCCGCGCCCTTCGGTGAGGTTCCCAAATTCGTCCAGCAGAATCGCCCAGGCGTCCGGGTCCTCGCCGTGGGCTTCCAATTCGCCTAGAATCAGGTTCAGGTAGTTGTGCGTCTTGGCGCGGGGGCTGAGGAAACGGGGCGGGATGCGCGGCACCGACGGGGTGCTGATTCTGGCGCCGTCCCGGTACAGCGGCGCGCGGGCGGCGAAGGGGATGGCGTGGCTTTCGATGATAATGGTAGGCGTGAGTCCGCCGGCCCGGTCGGGCGCTTCCACCCCCCGGCTGATGCGCTGCATCACCCACATATCCTGCCCGGTCGGCAGCAGCGGGTAGTTGTGCGCCACCACCGCCTCCGTGGCCGCGGTCATCTCGGCCTTGCTCATGCCAACGTCGATGCGGAGGTAGCGCAGCGAATTGTACAGCCGGTCAATATGCCGGTCGAGGCGGAACGTCCGGCCGCCAAAGGTGCGGGTGGCGTCAAATACGGCATCGCCGTACAGAAACCCCCGGTCGTAGATGGAAATGCCAACCTGGCTGGCCGGCATCGTCGCCCCGTTGAAATAAACTGCCTTTTCCTCCGGCATCAGAAACCTCCAATTATCCGGTCAATCCTGTTCATCGATGTAAGTTACCCATCGTCCCGGCGCCGTATCTGGAACCCGGCCTGCTCTTCCATCGGCAGCACGATGGCGGCTCCGTCCAAATCGCCCAACCCCTGCTCAACCGCCTCGTGGAACAAACGATACGCCAAATCGCCGCCCGGTATCGGCGTATCCAGGTCCCGGGCCATTTCCTGGATTAGCCCCAGGTCTTTGAGAAAAACGCGCAGCTGGGTTCGGATGCCGTCAAAATCCCGGTCCAGCATCGCCGGCGCGTTGCGGCCCAGGACAAAGCTCTGTCCCCAGCCGGAGTTAACCAGCTCAAACACCAGCGCGGGGTCGGCCCCCGACTTGGCGGCCAGCAGCATCGCTTCGGCGGCGGCCACCTTATGCACGCCAACGAGCAGCTGGTTCACCAGCTTGGCGGCGGTGCCGGAGCCGTTTGGCCCCACGTGGCGCACCACGGCGCCCATTACGTCAAAGACCGGCTGCGCCCGCGCGTAGGCTTCCGGCGGGCCGCCTGCCATAATCGTCAGCGTGCCGTCGGCAGCCCGCTCGGTGCCGCCGCTGATGGGGGCGTCCAGGAACATTGCGCCGTGCGACTCGGCGGCGGCGGCGCAGGCTTTGGAAGTCGCCGCCCCCACCGTGCTGTGGTCAACGATAACCTGGCCGGGCCGGGCATTGGGCAGCGCGCCGTTTTCTCCCAGCAGCACCGTTTCGCAAGTTGCCACATCGGGCAGGCAGGCCAGCACGATGTCGCAGTTGGCGACTACCTCGGCGGTAGATGTGGCCGCCGTGGCGCCGGCGTCCGCGATTTGCCGCACCTTCTCCTGGCTGCGGTTGTGCACGGTAAGGTCGTAGCCGGCCCGCAGCAGGTTGTAGGCCATGGGCAAGCCCATGCGGCCCAGGCCGATGAAGCCGATTTTGTCAGTCAAGGTAGTACGCTCCTCAAACGGGTTCATTGGCCACGGTCAGCAGGCGGGCGACGAAACGGCGCGCCCGTGGCCGGTAATCCTCAATATCAGCATCGGTCAACTGACCATGATAAAAGTTGATATGGAGTTCTTCTGTAGCTGCGAACTCGCGCCGCCATTCGGGTTGGCCGGGAACATTAGGCAGTCGGGTGGCAACATTCCGCAGCGCGCCGTGGCTATTGAAAGGTCTGCCTTGTCGGAGGGCAACGGCTATCAGCGCGTGAGCGGCCGCTCCCCATAGCATTTCCGACCCTTTCAGATTTTTGCCGACGGCGAATTCCGCTTCAGCCTCGCCAAGCAGCTCCTGCGCCGTCCGGATATGCTCCGGCAGGAGTAATGTGGGCGTAGTCATCGAAGTTACTTTGCCAGTTCCCGCACTGCGTCGATAAATTCATGCGCAACCCGGCGCATCCAGTGGCTGTCTCCATCTTCCCAGACGAAGTAGCCATAGTGAACTTTGTTCGGAAAGCCCTTTGCCGCCAGATAAGTGGTTTGCAGAATATCATCGTTCTGCCCGTTCAATCCGGCCAGCTTGTCAACTACCGGATACAGGTCATCCCCGTCATACTCCCAGCCATTTTCGTCGGCGATGGCCTTCAGCGTGTGCATCATCGCTTTCCTCAGGTGTTCGGTAGCCGCCAGCGCGTCGGCGTTCTCAAACGCAAGGTCGGCGGCGGCCAGTAAATCCTGTGTAGTTTGCTGCTGCTGTCGGGTCAGCATCGTAGCCTCCCTGGGGACAATTTGGTATGTGCCCAGCATGGCGCGGCAACGGCGGCGGGGGCAACGGACCCGTTCACCAGATAAGCCCTTCCGCCAACGCCGCCGCCTCCACCAGTTCCCACCCGTCATCAATGCCGGGCACCAGCCGGTCGCACGCTTCGGCTTTGAGGACGGCGCGGCCGATTTCGTCGCTGTCGTCCACCGATACCAGCGCGGCGGTCACCTGGGCGGCTTCGCGCGCGTCCACTTCGGGCCGCGCCGTAAAGCAGCAATGGCTGTATCCGGGGCTGCGCCAGAACACTCGCAGCGCGCCCGGGTCGATGCCGTGCCTGTCGGACAGCGTTTCCAGCGTCCGCCCGCTGACGGCCCCGGCGTCGTAGGACTGGTTCAGCACTTGCAGCGCTACGTCCACCTGGTCGGACGGATGCAGCGGTTCGCGCTGGTCAAAAAAGTCGGCGGCGGCCAGCTGGCGGGAGGGATTGATGCCCATTCCTTTGAGGAAATAGACGGGCAGCAGGCCGGCCTCTACGGAATCGCGGGCGGCAAACGCAAAGCGCGCGCCCGGCAGGTCTTCCACCGTGTCGATGGCCGAATCGGCCCGCGTAATGAATCGGGTGGTGAACCCCACGTCAACATCCCGCAAGGCTACCACCGGAGCGCCCTCGGGAAATGCGCGGCGCATCTTCACGTGGGACAGCGGCCCGTTCCAGGCCAGGTTGATTTCGCCGCGCACGAACGCTGCTACCATCTCATCGTATCCGGAGTATAGAACCCAATCGAACTCAACGCCGCTTCTGCGGAACACGGTTTCCAACGCGCGGCAGAGGTCAAGGTGCGATTGAGAACCCGTTGCGCCTAGCCGTATCATTATCATCACCTCCAAGTGCTGGCAGTGTACCATCAAATTTCAATCAAAAATCCGGTTTGTCCGGTCTATCCTTGTAAAGACAAGGTAGCGTTTCGTTTTCGGTGGTTTGACGCTATACCATAGTTTTGGCGGCGGGCATAGGGGCGGCCCATGAGTCGCCCCTACCGTTCCTAAATGTTAAACCACCTAAATTGGAACGCTACCTTAAAGCCCTCTCCCACAAGGGGAGAGGGTTGGGTGAGGGGTAGCGCTCCCGCTCCGGCAATGTAAAAATTTCGTATGACGCCGCACCCCTTGCGTTGCGCGTACCTATGTTCTATCATAGCCGTGTCAGGCAATTCGGCGCGGCCCCGCGAACCCCGCCGGACCCGCCGCCCGCGCAGCGGCATCGCCAAATCAAAATCCGAATATGGCGAATACGGTTTCGGGACGGTAACGGCCCGTCGGTTATCTCGCAGAACGCCTTTGGCGACGGCATGACTCCGCTTATTGCTTCAACGGGGCGGGCCGTCCGGGGCCAGCGTTAGTGCCAGCGCCCCGTGCCGGGCCCGGCCGGTCTCTTAGCCGGCCAGCCTGGGACACGGAAAAATGGTGTACAAATGCTCTGCATAAAAATGGTGTTGGCCGTGCCCCGACGCCGCCCGAAACCGTAAATCGCCTGACACCCAAACCCCAATCCCAACCCCCCGGAGGAACCGCCATTGCCAGAGGACTTACACAGTTGCCCCCGTCGTTATGGCCAGGCGGGTACGCGCGCCTCAGAGGCAGCGTATCGTTTTCGGTGGTTTGAGCCACTATGCCATCGTTTTGGCGGCGGGCGTGGGGCGACCCATGGTCGCCCCTAACGTTCCGAATGTTAAACCACCTGCATTGCAACGCTGCCTAAAGACAACGGCAAGTTGCCGGTATCGCCCTGGTGCGCTAACCTGTTGGCGGCTAATGGTACACCCGGCAGGAGGAACGTTTGATGGCAACGGTAATGGAGCGCAGGATTCGGGGCAAAGAACGCCAGGACATCGCCGACGAGCTGCGGCGGCGAGTGGACGGCGAGGTGCGCTTTGACCCCTATTCCCGCCTGCTTTACAGCACCGACGCCAGCATCTACCAGATGGAGCCGGTGGGCGTGGTCATCCCCCGCAGCACCGCCGACGTGCAGGCGGTGGTGGACTTTGCGGCGCGGGAAGGCATCCCCGTGCTGCCCCGCTCCGGCGGCACCAGCCTGGCCGGCCAGACCGTGAACCACGCCATCGTGCTGGATTTCAGCAAGTATCTCAACAACGTGCTGGAGGTCAACGCCGCGGAACAGTGGGCGCGAGTGCAGCCCGGCATCATCCTGGAGCAGTTGACGCGGCAAGTGTCGGCCCACGGCCTGCAATACGCGCCCGACCCGACCACCGCCAACCGCGCCTGCGTGGGCGGGGGCATCGGCAACAACACCTGCGGCGCCCACTCGGTAATCTACGGCAAAACTCTCGACCACATCAAAGAGTTGGACGCCATACTCTCCGATGGCTCCACAGCCCACTTGGGGCAGCTGACTGCTGCCGGGCTGGAATCCCGCCTGAGCGCCGGCGGGCTGGAAGGCGATATTTATCGCGGCGTGCTGCGCATCGCCCGCGAGCAGAAGGACGAGATTGACCGCACCTACGCCAGGATTCAGCGCCGGGTCAGCGGTTACAATCTTGACGAGTTTGTGCCCGGCGCTGGCGGGCCGGTAAATCTGGCGCGTATGGTGGTAGGTTCAGAGGGGACGTTGTGCGTTGTAACCGAGGCGAAAGTCAATCTGGTGCCGCGCCCCACCATGACGGCGTTGTCGGTGCTGCATTTCCGCAGTGTGTTTGATGCCAGCGAGGCCACCACTCGCGTGCTCCAGCACGAACCTTCATCCGTTGAGATGATTGACAAGATGGTGCTCGACCGCTGCCGTGAGGCGTTAGGTCAGTCTCGCCTGCTGTCATTTATTGAAGGCGACCCCGGGGCCATGCTGCTGGTGGAGTTTTACGGCGAAACCGGGGACGAGCTCACTGCCAGGATGAACGCCCTCAAAGCCGACATCGGCCCGGCCTACGCCTGTGTCAACATTCTCGACCGCGCCGGCCAGGCCGCCGTCTGGAATGTCCGCAAGGGCGGCCTCGGCCTGCTGATGAGCATTAAGGGCGACGCCAAGCCCATCCCCTTTGTGGAAGACCCGGCGGTTGACCCGGCGGTGATGGGCGAATTCGTCCGCCGCTTTGATGACATTGTAAAAGAGCACGGCACCACCGCCGGCTACTACGGCCACGCCTCGGTGGGGTGCCTGCACATCCGGCCGCTGGTCAGCCTGAAAAGTCAGGACGGCATTGACAAAATGGTGTCCATTGGCGATGCCGTATCCGACCTCATCAAGGAGTTCGGCGGCTCGATGAGCGGCGAACATGGCGACGGCATCGTTCGCGGCGTCTGGACGCGCAAGATGTTCGGCGACCGGATTTATGACGCTTTCCGGGAACTCAAGCAGACCTGGGACCCCCAGGGCATTATGAACCCCGGCAAGATTATCGACACGCCGCCGATGACCGAAAACCTGCGCTATGGAACGGCATACCAACCCGCCGCCCTGGCAACGACGCTGGACTTCTCACTGGACAGCGGCTATGCCGGCGCGGTGGAAATGTGCAACGGGATGGGCGCCTGCCGCAAGCTGGACGGGACGATGTGCCCCTCCTTCATGGCGACGCGGGACGAGGAGCACTCAACCCGTGGCCGCGCCAACCTGCTGCGCGCCGCCCTCTCGGGCCGGATGCCGGAGGGAGCGGACGGCTCAATAACCGACCAACGACTGCATCAGGCGTTGGACTTGTGCCTGGAATGCAAAGCGTGCAAGGCGGAATGCGAGTCCGGCGTCGATATGGCCAAGCTGAAGTACGAGTTCCTGAGCCATTATCAGGAACGGCATGGAGTACCGCTGCGCTCCCGGCTGTTCGCCAACGTCAACGGCCTGAACAAGTTGGGCAGTCGTTACGCTCCGTTGAGCAACTGGCTGGCCGGGAACGGCATCGGCAAGGCCCTGGCGTCAAAGTTCCTGGGTATCAGCCCACAGCGCCGGCAGCCGGCCTTTGCGTCGCAGTCGTTCCCCGACTGGTTCGCGCGGCGAGGCAATGCCGGCCACGGCGCCAAGTACGGAACGGTGGCCCTCTACAATGACACTTTTATGAACTACAACTACCCGGAGATTGGCGTCGCCGCCGTAGAAGTACTGGAGGCCGCAGGTTACGGGGTCGAGCTGGTCAACGGCGGCTGCTGCGGCCGGCCGATGATTTCCAAAGGGCTGCTGGCCCAGGCGCGCGACCAGGCCCGTTCCAACCTCGCCGACCTCTACGCCTACGCCGAGCGGGGCATCCCCATCGTCGGCTGCGAACCCAGCTGCCTGCTGACGCTGCGCGATGAATACCCGGAGTTCGTGGCCGACGAACGGGCGGCAGTGGTAGCCAAAAACTCGTTCCTGATTGACGAGTTTCTTGCCAACGCTCAGGCGGCGGGCCGGCTGGATTTGCAGTTCTCTGATTTAGCGAAGCAAGTGCTGTTCCACGGCCATTGCCATCAGAAAGCAATCGTCGGCACTGCCGCTGCGTTGGCTGTCCTGGGGATGCCGCCCGGCTACCAGGCCGAGCTAATCAACGCCGGGTGCTGCGGGATGGCCGGTTCCTTCGGCTTTGAGAAGGAACACTACGCTATATCAATGCAAATTGGCGGCTTGTCGCTCTTTCCCGCCATCGCCGCCCGGCCCGATTGGGAAGTGGCGGTGATGGGCGTGTCGTGCCGGCAACAGGTGGAGCATGGCGCCGGACGACGGGCCCGGCATCTGGTGGAAGCGCTGCGGGACGCTGTGGTTATGCCGTCCGACTATTAGAGGACTAGCGCCGCGGCATTTGAACACAGCACCGCGCGGGGATGGCTCGCGCCGATTAGACGCTGATACCGGACACACTGGAACGGCGATGTTTGGGCGGCTTGGCTGAGCCAATCTATCCCCGCCGCATCGCGTTGTCCGCCAGGCGGCCCGGGTTCTGCGCCGAATTGACCGTGCGATGCCGGGCTGACTAACCCGGTTGCCAGTGAGGCGCCGTTATTCAGAGTACGGATTTCGTCCGCGTATTGGGCAACAGACCGGATATTAGGCTTGGCAGCCGGGCCGGAGACGTGAGCTGCCTGAGCATCGTTCCCCAATCCGACCGTAATATCCCGGTCAGTCAGGATTGTGACGGACGCGATGTTTGAGGCATCATTACTGCCATTCACATCATATTGCGCGTCGGTGGAGACTTGCAGCCGATGGTCTCCCACCGAGTGGCGCAGTGTTTTCCAGGTAAATTCGACAACTTTTGATTCGCCCGGCTCCAGGGTGACGCCTTTGCTGTACAAAGTCTGTCGCTGTGTCAAATCGCGCAGCCTGACGGTGGCGCGCCCGGCGTATGGGCCGATGTTACGCACGAACGCGGCCACCTCAACCCAATCGCCCTTGACAATCGGGCGCGATGACAGGTCAGGGGGATAAAGTTCCACTATCGTAAAATCTACGGCCGGCGGGAGCAGTTCTACGGTAAAGCGTTGGGCGGCAACCGTGCCGGCAGCGCCAAGTTCCACCCGGAAGGTGTGCGCGCCCGGCGGGTAGCGGCTGGTGCGCCAGGTGAAGGCGGCGAGTCCGGTTGCCCCCGGCGCGGCGTGAGGCTTGCGGGTTGCGGGCTGCCTGTCGTCGGATGGAAAGTGCAGCGTCACCGGCAGGTAAGCGGATGTGGCGCCGTCGTTGCGTACCGCCACCGTTATCTCGACCGGCTCGCTCACTATCGGGGATTGGGGATTCACCAGGATGTCCACGATTGAATATCGCAGGCGAGCGGGGATGTCAGGTTTAGCGATTGCGCCAAAGGTTTGATACTCCGTGCCGTCATCTCCCAGGCCGACCGTAATATCCCGGTCAGTCAAGATTGTGACGGACGCGGTATTTGAGCCATCGTTATTGCGATTCGAGTCATATTGCGCGTCGGCAGAGGCTTGCAGATGATGGACTCCCGGAGCATAAAGTTGTGTTTGCCAGGCAAATGCGGCAGTTCCCGATTCTCCGGCCCCCAAAGTGACGGGTTTACTGTACATAGTTTTGTCGCGAGTCAAGTTATGCAGTTTGACGGTAGCCCGGCCCGCATAAGGGCCAAGATTATGCACGGAAGTGGCTACCTCAACCCGGTCGCCCTTGACCACCGGGCGCGACGGGTCGGAGAGATAAAGGTCAGCCACCGTAAAATCAACGGCCGGCGGGAGCAATTCTACGGTAAATCTTTGCGCGCCAACCGTGCCGGCAGTACGAAGTTCCACTCGGAAAGTGTGCGCGCCCGGCGAGTAGCGGCTGGTGCGCCAGGTGAAGGCGGCGAATCCGGTTGCCCCCGGCGCGGCGTGGGGCTTGCGGGTTTCCGGCTGCTTGTCGTCGGATGGAAAGTGCAGCGTCACCGGCAGGTAAGTGGATGTGGCGCCATCGTTGCGTACTGCCACCGTTATCTCGACCGGCTCGCTCACCGCCGGGGATTCGGGGCTTATCGCGATGCCCACAATTGAATATCGCAGGCGAACGGGGATGTCAGGTTTGGCGATTGCGCCAAAGGTTTGATACTCCGGGCTGTCATCTCCCAGGCCGACCGTAATATCCCGGTCAGTCAAGATTGTGACGGACGCAGTATTTGAGCCATCATTGCTGCGATTCGAGTCATATTGTGCGTCGGCAGAGGCTTGCAGATGATGGACTCCCGGGGTATAAAGCTGTGTTTGCCAGGCAAATGCGGCAGTTCCCGATTCTCCGGGCCCCAAAGCGACGGGTTGGCTGTACATAGTTTCGTCGTGAGTCAAATTATGCAGTTTGACGGTAGCGCGGCCCGCATAGGGGCCAAGATTATGCACGGAAGTGGCTACCTCAACCCGGTCGCCCTTGACCACCGGGCGCGACGTGTCGGAGAGATAAAGGTCAGCCACCGTAAAATCAACGGCCGGCGGGAGCAATTCCACGGCAAAGCTGCGGTCTGTGGCCGGCGTAGCGCCAAGTTCCACCCGGAAGGTGTGCGCGCCCGGCGGGTAGCGGCTGGTGCGCCAGGTGAAAGTGGCGAGTCCGGTTGCCCCCGGCGCGGCGCGGGGCCTGCGGGTTTCGGGCTGCTTGTCGTCGGATGGGAAGTGCAGCGTTACGGGTATGTTGGCGGAGATTGGCCCCTCGTTGCGTACCGTAACCGCTATCGCAACCGGTTCGCCCACTACCGGCGATTCGGGGCTTATCGCGATGTCCGCGATGGCAGCAGTTACTACGAGCGGCTTGAGACGGAATTGCAGTTCAGCGGACGTATTGCCGGTGGTGGCGTTGTTCTCGGCTAACAGCCTGGCCCGCAAGGTGTGGGTTCCTGTTTCGTAGTTGCGGGTTTTCCAGGTGAAAGTCGCGATGGCGGTTGCGCCCGGTGGCACCCGTGGCGACTTGCGTTCCGGCTGCTTGTCGTCGGATGGGAATGTCAGCTGAACCGGAATGTTGACAGCGACAGGCCCATTGTTGCGTACCGTAACCAGAATAGCCACGGCCTCGCCCGACATAGCCTCGTTGGGCGGATTGCTGGCGATGCTGATTATCTCGGAATCGATTAGCTTGGGTGTTGGCGTCGGCGTCGGTGTGGGTGTCGGAGTTGGAGCAGGATATTGGGCGACTGTGTTCAAATCCTCCGGCGCCGTCAGGTCGTGGCCAATCGCGCCTTTATTGCCTTCGGAGCTCCCCATTAGCACAGTAATAACATTGGAAGGCACGACATCAATAAACTGCGTCAAGACGTTGTTTGTTGGTTCAGTATCGCCGTGGGTATTCGCAACCACGTGCAACTGGTAAGTGCCGGGATCCAGGTCGTCCGTGTCCCAGTTCAGAGTCGCCGAGGCGGATTCGTTGCCACCGATGGACGCGATGGTGCTGGTAGCCGAGGCGGATTCGCTGCTACCGATGAACGCGATGGTGCTGGTAGCCGACGGCTGGCTCGCACCCGCTACGTAGAGATTGAGCGAAACCGGGCCGGCGCCGGACGCGCTGTGATTGGCCACAGTTGCGCCTATGCCTGCCACCTCGCCGCTTATTATCGGATAGTCAGGTACGGCAATAGCGGTCAGTTCGATGTCTATTGCCGGCGTGGGCGACGGCGTAGGGGTAGGTGGTATAGGCGTGGGAGTAAGTGTAGGTGTAGGCGATGGCGTAGGGGTAGGTGGTACAGGCGTGGCGGTAGGCGATGGCGTAGGCGTGGGGGTGAGCGATGGCGTGGACGTGGCAGCAGGCGATGGCGTCGGGGTGGCGGTGGCAGTTGGCTCCGGCGTCGGCTCCGGTTCGGGGTTGACAACGTTAATCCACTCGACAGAAGTAGCAGTGTTGTTGGACGGGTCAACATCGCTGAAGTCCGCGGGCGAGTCTATTTTGACGGTGGCTGCCACGTGTTCATTGCTGACGTTCGGATGCCGGGCGAGATCCCAAAGGACATTGCCGCCGTAATACGTTTCACCGGCGCTGATGTCGCATCCGGTTGGGCAGGGGTCGGCGGCTGGATCGCCGTTGTAAATCGGAGCGTCGCTCGCAGAACCATGCAACTTGACCGTAACGGCAATGTCGTGGCAGCTGTTATTGGTGACGTCATAATAAATCCTGATTTCGTCGCCGGCGGCGTAATCAGGCGGGTCTTCGAGCGAGTAGGTGTTCGCGTCCAGCACCCAGCTAATTGCGATGCTAACGTCGTCAACGCAGGACTGCTGCGGGGCGGCGCCCGGGGCTCTACCCGGCCCGAAATAGGCGCCGTCGGCTGCTGGCGGCGCCAGTTTTAGCGACGCCAGTCCGGCGATTGCCGCCACCAGCGCCAGAACCAAAAGGATGGCGCGCCACGAAGCCGGACTCACTGCTATGCTGTGATTGACCACATTAGCGGATTACTATGGCTTGTCGTACACCAGCATTATTACCCCGGCTGCCGTCTTATCCGCATCTACTCCCACCCTCATACGGTGGACGCTGGTTTCGTCGTCGCGGGCAATAGCAAAATTATTGGTGGCCAGGCGATTGGCAACGTCGGCCTCCGTGGCCGGCTCATCATCAACCAGTAGTTGGGCGGTCGTATCCTCCCCGTCCTCCGGGTGGCTGGTGATTAGCACGGCAGCCGATGCTTTGACAATCCCGATTTTGGGCGGGATGACGAAGGTGACCGGAGTGGACTCACCACCATTGGATTTATGGCTGAACAGGACGAAAGCATCACACTCGAGGTTCTGCCAATCGTAGTAACCGACCCTTTCCGGGGTAACTTCGGAGTCACTCTCGCCAGAGGCTGCTACCGCTTCTTTGATGGCAAGCACCAGCAGGTTTTGCTCCAGATGCGTGTTGGGTTTCGGGTCATTATAGGTTTCTCCCTCTGCTGAATTGTGCCGCCAGATTCCCGCCGCCGGCTCGCCCTTTGCCAGGTAAGCCACTATCCAGCCTTGGTCGTCGTAATAAACGGTTACATTCCTGGGAGTTACCGACAGGCCGACGGCGGCAAACATTGGAATCTTAATGATGCCAAAGTTGTTGCCCGAATCTATTTCGACGCCGGCGCCGGAGCGGACTGCGTTTGAATCGTCCGGCGGGGCCAGCCGCAGCAGCCGGGTGACAGCGGCCACGTTGAGACGGGGCAATGAATCGCTTTGACCATCAGCTCCGTCCGGCTCGGCGACGCGGTAATAGGCGGAGAATCCGGCCTCATCCTCGCGAAATGCCGTCTCAGACCCGCTTTGCGATGCCGGGGCAAACTGGATTGGGGCGGTTAGCTCCACCGTCCCAATCCTGCCGGAATCCACATTCCGGCCTTCCGCTGTCTGCCCAAAGGACAGCCCTGCCGCCAAGACGAACGCCGCCGCTGTGGCGTAGATGATTCCGAGGCGCAAATAGCCGAGGGGTTCGCGTAATGGAGGGTTTCGCATCATCATTGCCCTAAATTAGCGAGGAGCCAAATTTTATGTTCACTATACAGTAATTTGCAAATTTTTATCAACCTTCGGTAGCGTTTCATTTTAGGGCGTGTCGTCAAATCATTTTGGCCCGCAGCGCCAGGGCCGTATCTGGCAGATTGCCAGGTACGACGCCGCATTACTGGCATACCCTGTCGCCCCGCCCCGCCATTCCTGGAACTTGCCAAACCCGTTCGCCACCAAATGACGCGCCTGGTACCAGTCCGCGCCATCGTCCTGAGCTCCCGCCGGCTCCGCTTTGGCGGTATCACCGGCGTCATGCCCTCCCCACGCGCCGCCGCCGGGGTACAATCCGCCACCGTGCCCGCCGTTACCGCCATCCGCGCCGGCATCCCGTGCGCGTCCACCGCCGGATGCAGTTTCGTATTCAGCCCCCTTTAGTGCGGCCGATGGCCTGATTGCCGCCCCGGGCGCCAGCGCCGTGCTGGTGTACTTTGACGGCGCAGGGGAGCGGAGCCAGGATATTCTGCGCTGACGCGGCCACTTTCCGGCGGATGCGGACCTGGGCGACCAGTGGGCGGGGTCGGGGAACCGGCCCTGGTGGACTCCACCAGTCCCCGCCGCGGAGCCGGCCAGCTACGATGCGGCGGTGTGTCCGGCAACCGACGCGATGGCGGCGCTGGAACTGACGGGCAACCGCAACACCGCCACCGCCGGCCTGACCACGCCCGGGTTGCGCCGGCCCCTGGTGAACCCCGTACTAAGTGCAAGGCCGGCGCTGCCGAGTTGCAGCCCGGACTCCAATGCTGATGCGGTCGTTGGAAGCTGGATTCGCCAGGAGGTAACGTCCAACCGGCGCCTGGGAACCCAGACCGCGGCGCCGGAGAAGGTGAACCATTGCCTTACCCAACCGGTCTGTGGCAGGTTGCGTCGCCGGGGCAACGTAATCGGCTGCTACTGTCGGTCTGCAATATCGCCGGCGTGTACTTGGGAAACCGGGAGGCAGTCGGATTGCGACTTAGACCAGCCTTCATGGCCTTGGCCCAAGCTATGGAGAAACGCAACTGAGTCAGGTTGTGAACCGACCCAAGATGTCCCTTGCTGGGAGATGGTGGAGACGGGGGAGAGTCGAACTCCCCGTCCAGAAACTTCCCTAAGCGGATATGCTACAAGCTTGTTCGGCGCTTTGTTCTCGCTGCTACGGACTCTCGCCGACAGGATTCCGCATCAGCCAGCCGATAAATCTATGGCCCCCGACCATCGGCGTCGCTGGGGGTAGCATCCCGGAATGGTTGGTCGTCCGCTTCCCGGCTCCCGGGCCTACCAGTGGCAGACGTAGCCGCGACTAAGCGGCTAGAGCGAATTCACGTTCGCCAGTTACTTGTTTGCCGCCGTTTTTAGCGAGGGCAGCAGCAGCCTCGGCTTGCAATCCGTCAGAAAACGCCCCTGTCGAATCCGCGCGTCCCCACTTCTGACACGGCATCGGGAATCCTCCCTGCGTCGTTATCAAATGATAGCATGAATGTCGTACATCAGCAACTGCCGTGGCGCGTTAGGTAGCGTTCCGTTTCGGGTGGTTTGGTTATTCCCCATTCCCGCTTTCGCGGGAATCTAGGAACAGGAAGAGCGGCATCCCCGACTTTGCAAAGCCCCGACCACCTAAAACGGAACGCTACTTCGTTGGGGGTTGTCCCAGGTCAGGGTGGCGGCCGTCGCTGGGCTCGGCGTTGAGGCCGGCGGCGGCTCGGCCGCGTTGGCGACGGCGACCGTGATGGTCTGCCGTCGGTCCTGGCCCGGTCGCCCACGCCGCTGGAGTGCCTGTACGTCCGCTGCGTCGCCGTCCCCGGCCAGGGTCGCGGTGTCCGCCGACAGCGCTATGCCCGCCGGGGCGTAGTCTCGGAGTTTGCCGTCGCGGCGGCGCCGGACGGCCCTCGGGCGGGAGTGACGGATGGGTGAATTATGATGCGATTGCCCGGCGGCAGGCGGCGTTTTTGTTCGTTCAGGGATGACGGGCATACCGTCTGCGCCGGTAGGAGAGCGTCAGTATCCAGCCGCCGCCAATTGCCCACAGCAACAGGCAGAGCGCGATTGCCTGTTGCGGTGAGAGCAGACCGAACAGGGGGTTGCCGCCGACCAGTGGCGCGAACGGCGCAATGTGCGAGTGGGTTGCTGCGTCCAGGAGCACATGGCTCCAACCGCCGGCCAGTCCGGAGATGATGGCCGCCAACAAGGGTACGCGCGGTTCCAGATGCAGGAAACTGCCCGGTTTCGCCGCTATCAGGTAGTTCCACAGGCGGGCGCCCGGCTGGATGAAGGGACGCAACAGCAGAACGGCGACGACGGCGACCAGCGTGCCGCCGGCCAGGGTGTGCAGCACGACGTGATAGGTCAGGTCGCCACGGAATGCGAGACCGACCAGCACTTCGCTATCGATAGCCACCTGAGTGAAGGCAAATACCGGGATGTTGAAGTATCGAGGGATGGCCGCCTTGACCACCAGCGCCGGGCCCATGTGAAAAGGTGTGAAGGGCATAATCGGCCGCTGTGATAGAGAATGCAGGGTCAGGAACGTTCCCCGATGCAATGTTACAGCATCCGGGCAGCAGTAATTGGCGCGGGGCTGAAATGCCAATCGCCGAATCTTTAAGGCCGGGGCCGGCGCAAAGTTGGTTGTTGCCCCTAGATCACCGGCGAGAGCGAAATCAGCTGGAACGAAACGCTACTGTTGGCGACTATTCGGGACGGTTCGGCTATGTTGGAATGGGCTGCTCCTTTGCTCCGGTGCGTTGGGGATTGGTCAGGCGATAATTGATCAGGCGGGTGGTTTGCGGTGGACCGGGTTTCAGGGATTATCAGCCCTACGGCCGGAGGTTTTGCGCTGGGGTTTTTAGCCCGGTATTTTCCATGCCCGAAGCATGGGGCGCTGTGGCTGACGCCGTGGCCGAAGCGACTACGCCGGTTAATGAGATCGGCGACAGTCTCAACGAGCCGGTAGCGACTTGGATGCTGAAAATGGCCGTGATTACCTGAAACCCGGTCGGGGTTTTGCTTTTGCCTGACGCGGCTATGATAGCACGGGAGTTCTGGCGGGCGCAAGGGACAGTGTGACAGGGATGGACAGGATTTTGGATTTGGTGGATTCCGGCCAAATCAGGAATGACGGTGGGCAGGCGGAGGCGGAAAATTGCGACTTTGCAAAGGCCCTGTGACCCCGACACGTACTCACTTACTGCTGTCATTCCACGTCTGCCACCGGTGGATGATGGAATCTCGTTCCGGCAGTCAACGCCGTTGCCGGATAGCATCCCAATGAAGAACAACGAGATTGCTAGGCTACGCTGGCAATGACAAAGTGGGTACGCGGGAGCCTGTGCCTCCCGGCGTACCCATCCCAACCCCAGAGGGGCGGCTCCCAATTCCAAGCCGGCGTCAGGCCGCGAGTGGCGCTATCCCGGTGAATGTCGTCACACTCCAATGCTCCGGCAAGCAATATGGCCGCAGTAAGAACTGCAGCCATGCCGATGATAACGCCAGTCAGCCCGCACCAAGGGCCACCGCCGGTTACTCCGGTTTCAGCGCCTGCAGAGTACCCACGTCCACCGAGATGCCTGGGCCCATGGACGACGTGACGTAGGCGGATTTGATGAACGCGCCTTTTACGGCGTCCGGGCGTTCGCGCATCACCGAGTCCATAAACACCGTGAGGTTCTCCAGCAGCGTGTCCGTTTCGAAGGATGACTTGCCGAACTGGCCGTGGATGATGGCGGTGCGGTCGGTGCGAAACTCAAGGCGGCCGGCTTTGGATTCCTGGATTACGCGCGGCAGGTCGCGGGCCGGGACCAACGTGCCGGTGCGGGGGTTGGGCATCAGCCCCCGGCGGCCCAGATAGCGCCCCAGCCGGCCAATTTTGGACATCACTTCCGGGACTGCCAGTCCCACGTCAAAATCCATCCAGCCGCCTTCGATTTGCGCGATGAGGTCGTCGTCGCCCACGTAATCGGCGCCGGCCTGCCGGGCGATGTCGGCGGCCTCGCCGTTGGCGAACACCAGCACGCGCACCTGCTTGCCCAGGCCGTGGGGCAGGACGGTTACACCGCGCACCTGCTGGTCGGCGTGGCGCACGTCGGCGTTGGTGCGAAGATGCACTTCCATAGTCTCGTCAAACTTGGCAGTGGACAGCTCTTTCACCAAGTCGATGGCCTCGCGGGGTTGGTAGGCGCTGTCCTCGGGCACTCGCTCGGCGACAGCGTGGTAGCGGCGGCTGTGTTTGGGCATTTTGCTATTCTCCCTGGATTCCTAGTCGCCCTCGACGGCGATGCCCATGCTGCGGGCGGTGCCGGCGATGATGTTCATGGCCTGCTCAACGGAGTTGGCGTTGAGGTCTTTCAGTTTGTCCTCGGCGATGCTGCGCAGTACGTCGCTGGAAATCGTGACCCCGATGGGGCTGCGGGCGTCGCCCTGCCCCTTCGGAATGCCGGCGGCGCGACGGAGCAGGTCCGACGCCGGCGGCGTGCGGGTTACGAAGGTGAAAGAGCGGTCTTGATAGACGGTCAGATGCACAGGCACAATTGTTCCGGCCTGGCTGGCCGTCCGCTCGTTGTAGTCCTTGACGAAGGCCATGATATTGACGCCGTGTTGGCCCAGGGCGGGGCCTACCGGGGGCGCCGGGGTGGCCTTGCCGGCTTCCAGCTGCAGTTTGATGATGGCGCGTACTTTCTTTGCCACTTACGGCCTCCGGTATGCTTTTCCCGCTCCCGCGGGGGGAGCGGGCCGGGGTGAGGGTGTGTTGGTGGAAAGTTAAACCTTCTCCACCTGCATAAAGTCCAGCTCCACGGGCGTTTCGCGGCCAAAGACGGAGATGAGTACCGTAACCTGTCCGCGATGCTCGTCCACACCTTCCACCCGGCCGAGCATATCGGCGAAGGGGCCTTGGGAGATGCGCACGGTGTCGCCGTGGTTCATGCCGATGACGGCGCGGGGCTCGCCGGAGGCCACCCGGTCCAGGATGGCGTGAACCTCCCGGTCGTCCAGGGGCACCGGGCGGGGCCGGTCGCCGCCTTCTTCTTCGGCAGAAATGAACCCGGTTACGCCGGTGGTGTTGCGCACCAGGAACCAGGCGTCATCGTCCATCACCATCTGGACCAGGATGTAACCGGGGAACAGCTTGCGGCGCTGGGCGGTGCGCTCGCCCTTGTTGCGGATGATTTCGTCCTCGGCGGGCACTTCGACGCGGGTAATGCGGTCGTCCATGCCCAAGCTGGCGCGGCGCAAGTCCAGGTTGCGCTTGACCATATCCTCCTGGCCGGTGTAGGTGTGTACGATGTACCAGCGGAGGTCGGCGGGGGTTTGCATTGTGGTCATATACGGCCCATATTTCGTTGCGTTGACGGCTGTTCCGCAGGCAAGGGCCGGGGCATCCCCCAGGAGATACCCCGGCCGCGTTGCCCGTGGGACGCGCTAAAAGAGAGTGGGGTTGAGGATAACCCGCGTAAAGAGCTCGGCAAAGGCCCGGTCCAGCAGGCCGAGGAAAAAGCCCATGACCAGGGCCAGCACGATGACGACGACCGTCAGCCGGGCGGTTTCCTCTTTAGTGGGCCAGACTGATTTCCGCAGCTCCGCTACGGTTTCGCGCAGGAACCCGACGGGGCCAACCCGCCCCACGGCGCGGGGCGAGATGGGCGCCGGTCGTCTGGTCGATGCTCGGGCCACGGATGGTTACCTCACTTCCCGGTGGACCTGGTGTCCATGGCAGCGGCTGCAATACTTGCGCAGTTCCATGCGGGCGGTGTTGTTGCGCCGGTTCTTGATTGTCGAGTAGTTGCGCTCGCGGCAGTCGGTGCATTGCAGCGTGATGACTTGCCGGGCGTCGGTGGACTTGCGGGCCATCAGGTCACTCCAGCAGCTTGGTGAACACGCCGGCGCCGACGGTGCGGCCACCCTCGCGGATGGCGAAGCGCAGTCCTTCTTCGACGGCGATGGGGGTAATCAGGCTCACGGTCATGGTGATGTTGTCGCCGGGCATCACCATCTCCACGCCGTCGGGCAGGGCGATTTCGCCGGTGATGTCGCTGGTGCGGATGTAGAACTGGGGCTTGTAGCCGGTGAAGAAGGGGGTATGGCGGCCGCCTTCCTGCTGGCTGAGTACGTATACCTCGGCCTCGGCCCGGCGGTAGGGGCGCATGGAGCCGGGGGCGACCAGCACCTGGCCGCGCTCCACCTCGTCCCGGTCCACGCCGCGCAGCAGTACGCCCACGGCGTCGCCGGCCTCGGTGGTGTCCAACAGTTTGTGGAACATTTCCAGGCCGGTGGCCACGGTCTTGCGGACATCGCCGGAGCGGATGATTTCCACTTCCTGGCCGACGTTGAGCTGGCCGCGCTCGACCCGGCCGGTAACGACGGTGCCGCGACCCTTGATGCCGAACACGTCCTCAATAGGCATCAGGAAGGGGCGGTCGGTTACGCGCTGGGGCTGCGGGATGTAGTCGTCCATAGTGCTAACCAACTCGCGGACGCCGGCCATGGCTTCAGTATCGCCTTCCAATGCCTTGAGGCCGCTGACCCGGACGACCGGGGTATCGTCGCCGGGGAAGTCGTAGTTGCTGAGCAACTCGCGGACTTCCAGCTCCACCAGTTCGAGCAGTTCCTCGTCGTCCATCATATCGACTTTGTTGAGGGCGACTACAATGGAGGGGACTTCGACCTGGCGGGCCAGGAGGATGTGCTCGCGGGTCTGGGGCATGGGGCCGTCGGGAGCGGACACCACTAGCACGGCACCATCCATCTGGGCCGCGCCGGTAATCATATTCTTGATGTAGTCGGCGTGACCGGGGCAGTCAACGTGGGCGTAGTGCCGGTTCTCGGTCTCGTATTCGACGTGGGCGATGGCGATGGTAACGCCACGGGCCTTTTCTTCCGGCGCGTTGTCGATTTCGTCCAGGCCCCGGAAGTTGGCGTTGCCCTCTTCGGCCAGCACGCGGGTGATGGCGGCGGTGAGGGTGGTCTTGCCGTGGTCAACGTGACCAATGGTGCCCACGTTTACGTGCGGCTTGGTACGGTCGAAGACTTGCTTAGCCATGGTGGGGAGTAACTCCTTGCTCCTGGTGGGGTTTTGGTACCTTCCCGCGGGCTGAACCGGCGGGTAATTGGCGCAGTGGAGCCCAAGGGCGGAATCGAACCGCCGACCCCGTTCTTACCAAGAACGTGCTCTACCGCTGAGCTACTTGGGCGTGTGGGTAACGGTGTTCGTGAAAAGTGGTGGAGGGGGCAGGATTCGAACCTGCGAAGCCCGTCAGGGCGCCAGATTTACAGTCTGGTGGCTTTAACCACTCACCCACCCCTCCGTATGTGATTCCCTTGCCTGTCCGGTGATGACGATTTTGATGTGGAGCCCCAGAGGGGACTCGAACCCCTAACCTGCCGATTACAAATCGGCTGCGCTGCCAGTTGCGCCACCGGGGCGCATAGTTCCTCAGGCGGCGGGAAAAATTTCTGCAACACCCCAAAACGGCCCCGGCTAGTCCGGGGCCATCCGGTTTTCGCCAGTGATAGGAACAGGTTACGGAAAAGGCCGCGAATTGTCAATACCGATGCCGGCCTGGCATTCGCAACTTGTGCTGAAATTGAATTTGGCCCACCGATGCCAGCATACCGGCGCCAGCGAGTACACCAGCATCGCCACGCTTTTCGGGTAGCCTTTCGTCCGACTCGTCCGACTCGTCCGACGCGCCAGGCAGTGCAACTCGCCGCGCCATACCGAATGCAGCCCTCATTCCAGCCAGTTCACCGCGCCGGCTTTCCTCCAAACCCACCTGCCGGCGACCATCCGCTTCCGCACAAGATGAGAATACCGCCGGCCTTGTACAGGGCAATCGCATTTAGAATTCGTGGCATCGGGTCAGGCTGGCGATGAGGTAGTTGTTATCCCAGCCGGCCCGTTGCAACTTGCTGCGCAATGCAGTCCGGCTGGGTTCCTGGCGGGCCAGGTTCTCCGCGTTCGGTGGTTATGAGCACGTTGTTGGTGTTATGCTTGGCGCTGTTGGGGCGAACCTTTAGCCCCGTCAATACGCTCGCCAGGAGGCTTGTTACCATTGCAACTTCAGGATAAGCGACATCAAAACGGTAGGGCAAAAGGCCGTCCGGCCACGGCGCTGGTCACCGGAGCCGCCGGTTTTGGGGGCTCCCACCTGGTCAGAGAACTGCTGAACCGTGGCCACCGTGTTACCGGCCTCGACATCGTACCGCCGCTGCACGCCGGCCTGCTGCGCCGGGAATTGGAGCATCCTGACTTTCGTTACCTTTGGCAGAGCCTCCAGGACTTGCAGCCCGCAGACGTGCAGGGGCATACGGTGGTCGCCCACCTGGCGGCCCAGGCCGACACGCCCATGGCCTTCGCTTCGCCCCGCTACACTGCGATGCAGAACATTGATGGCACGCTGGCCCTGCTGGAAGCAGTGCATCGCGCCGGCGGCGTCGAAAAGCTGCTCTTCGCCGGCTCCGGCAACGAGATTGGCCGGCCGTCGCAGTTCCCCATCGACGAAAACCATCCGTTGACGCCCCACAACCCCTATGGGTTCTCCAAAGCGGCGGCGGAGCTGGCGATGTGGGCGTGGCATCGGGCCTACGGAGTCCCGGCGGTGGTGTTGAGCACGGGCGTAGTCATCGGGCCGCAGATGCGCCGGGAGGTGTTCATCTTTAAGTGGCTGTGGAACGCCCGGCACGGCCAGCCGTTGGTGGTCGAGGGCGGCCGGCAGACGCGGGATTTGTCGTTCATCGACGACGTTATCGCGGCCTGGGTGCGGGTCATAGAAGCGCCGGCCGAGTTGGTCGTCGGCGAGAAGTTCTTCGTGGGGAGCGGCGAGGAACACACGGTCGCTGAGCTGGCCCAATGGTGCCTTGAGGCTGCCGGCGCCGACGTTCCCATCGAATACGTCGGCTACCGGCCGGGCGAGGAGGGCCAGCGGGAGGCGTTCAGCAACGAGAAGGCGCGCCGCGTGCTGGGCCACGCGCCCAAAGTATCATCCAGGGAGGCGGTGCGTCTAACCGCCGATTGGGTGCGAACCCTCGTCCAGGCCACGCCAGAGGAAGCGCAGCCGGCCTGAGTCCGGCCACACCACCAAACCGTCCAGGTAATCGGGCCAGCGGAAACCCTGCGGAGTCAAGCCGTACAGACTGCCCACCAGCGCCGCAAGCACGGCGTCGTGGGTGACGAACAGGCTGACGCTGCCCGGTACGGCCAGGGCCGCGGCCAGTTGGCCCAGAACCAGTTGCACCCCCTCGGCAGTGGCTCGCATACCGTCGGGAGGCTCGCCCTCCGCCAACTGCCGGCTCACCATCGCCGCCGTGCCGATGTCCAGAAAGAGTTGCCCCGCCCGGTTTGGATGCGTGACGAAAGGGCCGGGGTTGCCCAACAGTTGGTCAGGAAGCGCCTCAGTTGTCCATCCGGCCCCGGCGATGATGGCATCGGAGGTCTGTGTACAGCGGAGCACCGGGCTGGTCTGCACGACACCCGCCATCCGGTGCGACAAGCTCACTCCGAGGCGATGCGCGGAATGCCGGCCGCGCCGGGTCAGGGGGATGTCGTTGCCGAAGGCGCCCGGTGGGATTTCCTCTCGCTCGGCGTGGCGCAGCACGATGGCGGCGGCGGAATCCGCAGGAGCCCTGGCCAGCGACGCCAACGTGCGGGCGGCGCCGTCGCACTTGGTCATACGAATCCGGTCATAATGCTTGCGCGCACAGCAGGGCGTTCACGGTTCCCGTAGGGCGTATCTCTAACAGCCGGAATCCGGCATCACTGAGCAGTTGCCGGAACTGCGACGCCGTGCGTTCCCGACCGCCGGTCATTACCAGCATATTCAAGTCCAGCAGGCCGCCGGCGCCGCTGGCTTCGTCCCCGGCAGCATCGTCTAATATCATCTCAACTACGTAGAGACCGCCGCCGCCGGGCATGGCCTCTCTGGCCCGTTCCAGAATCCGGCGCGCGTCGTCATCCGGCCAATCGTGCAGCACGCGGGCCAGTATTACCGCATCGCATTGCGCCGGCCATTCCCGGAATATATCACCGACCACGAACCGGCAACGGTCGCCGACGTCGCCCGGCGGGTCGAACCGGGTTTCAACCTCAGGCCGGTCCAGCACGGTAGCTTTCATTGATGGATTGGCCCGCAGCAGGGCGAAGGCCAGTTCGCCGGTGCCGCCGCCGGCGTCCAGTATGGCATCGTGGATGCTGAAATCCCAGATTGCAGGCAGGGCGGCGTAATCGTGCCGGGCGTAGGCGGCGAACATCCGGTGGCTGGCCGCCAGTTCGTCCGGTTGCTGGGCCAGTCGGACGAAAAAGTTGCCGCTCCCGTCCGCAGACGCCGGCCGCCCGGTGCGCAACGAGTCGGCCAGCCCGCGCCATGCTTGATTGGAAAGGTCACCCCAATGGCGGGCGGCGGCGGCCAGCGATAAATCGTGGCCGGTTTGCAGGTGCGCGCCCTTGCCGGTGGCGTGGTAAATCCGTTCGGCGTCAAGCCGTACCAGTCCCAGCTCCAGCAGCGCCCGCAATAACCGCGCCCCGTGCGACGGCGCCAGACCTAATATCCCCTCGACAGCGCTGGACGAGGCCGGCAGGATGTCGAAAACTCCCAGCTCAACCGCCGCGCGGATGGCCTGGGTTTTCCACAGCCCTACCATGTCGCCGGACAGCGCCTCCAAAGAGGACGTTGCGGCCTCCCTGAGTCGCACGATTTCGTTGCCCCGCTCGTCGATGACCGCAAGCGAACCGTCGTGGCTTTCCACTCGCGCCTGTCCGTTGTAAAAGGGTTCCACCATTCTGAACCGCCGGCCGTACAGCGGCTGCCCCGCCGTGTCCACGTGGTGCCAGCCCCGAGCGTCGGCGGCGCGGGCATAACCCTTGTGGAACACGTCCAAATCGCGGAACCATTTGCCGTTCAGTTGGACGCCGTTATTGTCGATATGGGTGTGACCGCCGGCGTCATTCTGCACTACGGCGCAGCCATCCCGATAATCGCCGGCGTAGCGGTAGCGTTCCGCGTAGGCGGGCGCTCCGTCGGGCCGGATGTGAAAGTAGCGGCCGGCAGCATCCCGAACCGGACAGCGGCCCTGCTGGAAATTGCCGCACCAGCCGTAGCGTTGGGCGTAGAGCGGCGCGCCATCGGGCCGGATATGATGCCAGCCGGTGGTCGAGTGGACGGCGGCGCTGCCCTCGTAAAAGCCGAAAGTGCGTAGGTGGCGCGCGTCGTAGGCGGCGCTGCCGTCGGGGTTGATGTGGTAGGCCCCGCCGGCGTCGCTGACCGGGGCCAGGCCGGGTTCGTGAAACTTAAGCACCTCCGCAAAGCGCCGGTCGTAGGCCGGACGGCCCCGATGCAGATGATGGGTGCCGTCGGCGGCGACGGCGTATTCCCGCCAGTTGCCCGCCGGATTTGTTGCGGACGAACTCATTGCGGACGCCGCATATTGCAGCCCTGGCAGAGGGGCTTGGCCATGTAACCGGCGCGCAAATCCTGATATTCGGCGCTTTCCCAGATTGCGCGCAGGCTCCGGTCGTTGAGGTTGCCAAAATCGCCCAGCGTTTTGCGGAGTACATCGGGGGCGCAGCAGGGGTTGAACCGCCCGTCGGACGCCACCCACGCCTCTTGCCCCAGAAAGGGACACTCACCGCCCAACGCAATGTCGCCGCCGTCGGATTCATCCAGCGGAAAGATGCCCTCCAGCAGCACCCGGCGCCCGTCGGGAAGCCGCCGGCGCTCCGCGGCATCGTATGCTGCCGCCACCGTTGCGTTCCACTTGCCGACGGCCTCGGGGCTGCGCCGCATCGACTGGCCGCGCATCTCCGGCGTATGCACCCACAGGTGATGCCCTTTCACGCGGTCAACGCCCAGCTGAGCGGCCAACTCCACCACGTCCGGCAGTTCAACTTGATTGGTTTCCATAAAAGTCAGCTGGAAGGTGACCCGGCATCGGTTGCCGCCGGCTGCCGCGTGCGCGTCCCGTACCGCGATGAACGTCCGCACGTTTTCCACCACCCGCTCCCAGTTGGAGCCCAGCATCACCCGTTCCTGGGTCGCTTTCGTCGCCCCGTTCCAGGAGATTTTGACGTCGGAGCCCACCGGCACGATGCGCTCTGCCCACGCCGGCGCGCCCCTGATGGGAAAGGTGCCGTTGGTGGTCAGATTCAGCTTGACGCCGTATTCGCCGCACAGGTCGATGATTTCGTCAATGTGGCGGTAGAGGAGCGGCTCGCCCATAGTGGACGGAATGATTTCCCGCAGGCCGTTGCCGGCGGCGTCGGCGAGAACCTGCCGGATTAAGCCGATGTCCATGCGGCGCTTGGGCAGCCCGGCGGCGCGGCGGTCGCTCTGCGTGCTGCTGTAAGGCGAGTGGTCCTCGCACATAATGCAGCGCAGGTTGCAGTCGTCGGGGTTGGTGTCGAACGTGATGCGCCACGGGCCGGCGAAGGCGTCCTTGTCTGAGGCCCGCTGGTTCACAGCGGGCGTATCGGTTTCAACTGTCGTGCGTGCCGGGGTCATAAGCTCCCCCTTTGGGATAAGAGACTGGCGTAAATCCGCTCGACCGCAAGCGCGTGTTCCACCATGTCCGGTACGTTGCCGTCGTCCGATTGCAGATAGCCCCGGCGTCCCAACGCTTGCGCCCATTCGGGAGCGTCGGCCAGGCGCTGCATCTGCCAGGCCAGAGATGACGGGTTGCGGTGGCTGAACAGGAGGCCGTTCTCCTGATGGCCTACGTACTCGGCCATTCCGCCATAGTCGGCGGTAATCACCGGCACCCCCGCCTGCTGCGCCTCGTGGATGACCAGCGGCGAGTTCTCCGCCCAGATGGACGGCACCACGATGGCGTCGCAGCGGTCGAAAACGTCGGGGATGATGTTCTGGTTGCGGTACTCGCCCATCCACTCCACGCGGCTGCCGGCGTCGCCGTTCAGCGCTTGGGCCATGCGCTTTAATCCGGCGGTTTCCACGCCGCGATCCCGCCCCCAGATACGCAGCCGGGGCCGGCCGGTCAGTTCGCCAAAAGCCTGGATGAGGTGGTGCACGCCCTTGGCCGGGATGTGAGTGCCGATGTAGCCGAAGGTGAAATCCTCGCCCGGTTTTCTGGCCCGCCCCGACATTCGCTCCCGATGAAAGCCGTAGTCCAGATAAACCAGTTTGTCTGCCGGGATACCGAAGTCGTCCCGGAACCGGCCCAGCAGGTAGCGAGCCGGCGCCAGGAACACGTCTACCGCATCGCAAACCTGCCTGACGTGGGCCATACGCCGGTTCACCCAGCCGGTCCAGTAGGCCGCATCCGACTCGAACGCAGCGTTATCATTGCCGAAATAACGGCGGTAGCAGCGCACGGCGCACTTGCGGTCATCCTGCCCGTCGCAGACCGGCCAGGGCTGCTGGCCCGTATCCTCGTACATCTGGATGAACTGCCCTCGTGGGCACATCAGCCAGTAATCGTGAAGAGTGAAGACCACGGGTATGCCCCGCTCCGCAGCCGGAAAGACCAGCGAGGTGGAAAGATGGTTCAGGTGCCCGATATGGACAACGTCGGGGCGGAGTTCGTCAAGCAAACCCCGGAAGGCTGCGTCCACGGATTGATGGCTGTAGCCGTCGCTGGCGCGTGCCATGTTGATTACGTGCAACGCAACCCGAGGGTCAACGGGGTCTGCCTCGCTCTGCATCGAGTACTCGGGCAGGAAAGCATTTTCCTGTCGGGTAAAGACGTGCACCTCGTTGCGTTCTGCCAACGCCTGGCAAAGCCCCTGAGTGTACACCTCAGAACCGGCGTTGTAGCGCATGGGGTACCCGTGGATAACTTGGAGTGTTTTCATGGTTCTCAGCGCCGAAGTCGGTGTCACGGACGAGGGTTTGGGTTCCATAGGATACCGCAGATGGTACGGTTTATGCACCTATCAGCTCAGCAGTTTGTACTACGCGTTGAACCTGAAGCAGCCGTGGCTGAGGTTGCATTGCGCTGCCGTCGCCGCCGTAAGAACTGCAATTGCGCATTCACCCCATCGGTGTCCCTTGCCTACAGCCTTCCGGTATGGGGTACTATATGGCCGTCCTTCGGATGGTGAATTGCCACCGGCCGTTTTCTTGCGGACAGCCTCCGGCAAGGCAAGGAGATTTGAGATGAGCAATAAACAAATCTTATGCGCTTATGGCGTCGATTTGGACGCCGTTGGCGGTTGGTTAGGGTCTTACGGAGGGGAGGATTCCCCCGACGACATCTCCCGAGGCTTGTTCGCGGGCGAGGTGGGAACGCCCAGGCTGCTGCAGCTCTTCAACCGGCTGGGAATCAAAACCAGTTGGTTCATCCCGGGCCACTCCATAGAAACCTTTCCCGAAGAGTGCCGGATGATTGTGGAGCAAGGGCATGAGGTGGGCTTGCACGGTTATTCCCACGAGAACCCCATCGCCATGTCCCCCGAACAGGAAGAGGCGGTGCTTGTGCGCTGCATCGCTCTAATCACCGAGCTTGCCGGGCAACGGCCCCGGGGTTACGTTGCGCCATGGTGGGAGTTCAGCCACGTAACCAACGAGCTGCTGCTAAAGCACGGCATCAAGTATGACCACAGCCTGATGCACCGCGATTTCGAATGCTACTACGTCCGCGTCGGCGACCACTGGACCAAGATTGACTACGCCATGCCCGCAGACTATTGGATGCACGCCTTGCAGCGGGGCGCGGAGACCGACCTGGTGGAGATTCCGGCCAACTGGTATCTGGACGACCTGCCGCCGATGATGTTCATCAAAAAGTCGCCCAACAGCCACGGGTTCGTCAATCCCCGGGACATCGAGTCGCTGTGGCGGGACCAGTTCGATTGGGTTTACCGGGAGTACGACGATGCGGTTTTCCCGATAACCATCCACCCAGACGTTAGCGGTCGCCCTCAGGTGTTGCTGATGCTGGAGCGTTTCACGGATTATATCCGCTCCCACGACGGCGTCCGCTTCGTAACCTTCGCAGAGATAGCCGACGACTTCCTGACCAAACACCCGCGGCTGTGACCATCGGGCAATTAGAGGCCACGCCGTCCTTTCGCCGGTACAACTTGCGGGCCGGTTTGTGATGCGACTGCCCGGCTCAACACCGCCTAATCATCCCAGGGTGGCCGCACTGTCGCCCAAAGCCGAGGGGTAATCCGATGAGCCAACCTGACGGCTCCAAAGCTATTTCCTGGCAAGACTGGAGCGAGGAAGCCTTCGCGGCCGCCAAGTCCGCGGACAAGCCGGTACTGCTTACCTTGGGGGCCACCTGGTGCCACTGGTGCCACGTCATGGACGAGACTTCCTACTCCGACGAACGGGTTATTGAGCTGGTCAACTCCCGGTTCATCCCGGTGCGTGTCGACGTCGACCGGCGGCCCGACATATCACTGCGTTACAATCAGGGCGGTTTTCCGTCGGTGGCCTTCCTGACGGGGAACGGCGAATTCCTCGCCGGCCGGCCCTACACCCCTCCGGAGGAAATGGTCGCCCTGCTGGAGCAGGTATGCCGCGGCGAAGTTGCCCCGGAAGGTGGCTCCGCCCCAAACCGCAGCGCAGCGCCCGGCGATGTCGGAGCCAACGCCTCCGTCGGTACGGTGCTGGGCCGGCTGCTGGAGCTCTACGATGAGCAGTTCGGCGGGTTCGGGCTGGAACCCAAACAGCCCCCCTGGGAGGCGTTGCAGTTCCTCACCGCCCGCTACGGCCTCACCGGCGACCGGGCCATCCTGGGAATGGTCGAGGCCACCCTGCAAGGAATGTGGCACGGCATCTACGACCGCAAGGCGCAGGGCTTCTTCCGCTACTCGGTAAGCCGGGACTGGAAGGCGCCGCACTACGAAAAGATGCTGGTCAGCAACGCCAGCCTCGCCATAGCCTACCTGGAAGCGTACCAGATTACCCGGAGCACAGCCTACAAGGCCGCCACGGACGGCATCCTGCACTACCTGCTGAGCACCCTGTTCAGTCCCGACAAAGGATTGTTCTGCGCCAGTCAGGACGCCGACGAGCATTTTTACCGGCAGTCCTGGCAGTACCGCGATGCCGCCGCGCCGCCGCCCGTTGACCACACTTTCTACACCGGATGGAATGCTCTGGCCGCCCATGCCCTGGTCCAGGCGGGCAACGTGCTGGGCCGCCCGGTTTACCGGCGGCTTGGGGCCGATATTATGGAAAGGCTGTGGGTGGAGAGCTGGACCCCTGAGGGCGGGCTGCTGCGCCGCGCGGGCGAGTTGAGCGACGCCGCCCCAATCCTGGCCGACCAGGTGAATTTCCTCCGGGCCTGGCTCGCCTTGTACCAGTCCACGGGCCTTCCGGAATGCCTGGCGCGGGCGGTTGCAATCGCCGCCACCGTAGAGCGGCTGTTCGGCGCGCCCCACGGCGGCTGCTACGATACCACCCCGCCCCGGTCTTTCGAGGCGGAACTCCTTCCCCGGGAACAGCCGGTACTGGACAACAGTTGCTGGGCCGAGGCGCTGCTGACCCTGTCTCAATTGACCGGCGAAGACGAATATGCGAACCGGGCGGCGGCCGCCCTGAAAATCTTTGAGACCGTGGTTCCCGGAAAGAGCTATCTGGGTAGTCATCCTTCCCGCCGCATGGAGGAGGATGAGGAAGCCTTATTCCTGCCGGCGGGCACGGCCTGGGGACGGGCACGGGATATGCTGACGCAGGGGCCGGTGCACTTGGCTCTGGTCGGCAAGTCGTCCAGCCCGGCCTATCGCCGGCTGCATCGGGCGGCTCTGCGGGTCTATGCTCCCTACCGGGTCGTCCAGCCGCTGGACTCGGAGCGTGATGTCGCGCAAATCCGGGAATTACGTTTCCCCTTGCACCAGGATGCGGCGCTGTACGCCTGCATGGGAGACCGCTGCCTGGCCCCGATTGCCACGCCCGAGGGCGTCCGGGAGATGGCCCGTTCCCGCCCCTGGTCTAATTCGGGGGCCGGAGGCTGAATTGCCAACCCCTCAGGAAGTTCCGCACGTGGGACGTATATTCCCCATCATAGCGTCCCCGGATTATCAGGCTGGGGAGGTTATGCCGGTCAGGTCAACGCCATAATCGCAGGGTATGCTAACGGATTTGGCGTCAGCCTCAATGTGGCCCGGATTGCCGGCGTAGTTGTTGTAGCGGTAATGTCCGGCGGCCGGCAGCGCCTTGCGAATGGCAAACCGCCCTTCGCATCACAAAATTACCACCTGCTCAAAAATTTGTAGTACAGTACCTCAGGTCACCATCCTCGCGTTCCCCAATTGACCGGAAAGCGCCGCTCTCGGGACTCCCGGCGACGGTGGACAATCGACATCTCTGCGCAAGGAATCCGACATGAACTCGAACCATAAACCGGTCGCCGTCGTAGTGGGGGCGACATCCAAGTGGCAGTCAGACGGACGCAACACCCAATTGGCTCACGGCAGCACGCTCGACGACAGCGAGCTGCCCGCGGGTGTGCGTTGGGGCGTAGGCGGCGCCATCTCGCAAAAGTTTGCCAAAGAGGGCTTTCTGGTCGTGTTGACCACCCGCAACGCCGCCAACGCGGCGGCGCTGGAGGAAGCAATCCGGGAACAGGGCGGCGAAAGCATAATTGTTGAGCTCGACCTCGCGTCTCGCGACTCCATATCCCAAGCGTTCGCCCGGATTCGGGACCAGGCTGGCGACCCAAACGTCCTGGTTTACAACGCGGGCTACCTGGAGGGGCGCGACCTGCCGCCGGAAAAGGAACTGCTGGAGCACATCCCCTTCGAGATATTCGAAACCGCGCAGCACATCGCCAGCAGCGGCCCCTTCCTGGTCGCCCAGGAGGTATTGCCCGCCATGCGGGAGCGCGGCGCGGGCACGATTCTGATTTCCAATAACTCGTCGTCTTTGCGGGGGAAAAAGCGGTACACCGGACAGTCGCTATACTATCCGAGGGTGCTGATGCGCACGCTGGCGCAGGCGCTGACGGAGGAATATTCCGAGCACGGCGTGCATATCGCCAATGTGGTAATCGACGGTACCATCGACTCTCCGGGCACCCGGGCCCTCCCGCGCGCTCAGCAGCAGCCCGAATTGCTGATGAACCCCGCCAAGATTGCCGAGGCTTTCTATTACCTGCATACCCAGGACAAATCCTGCTGGACACACGAACTCCAATTGACCCCCTTTGCCACCAAGCCAAGTTTCTGAACGTCATTACCCGAAGAACGCGGGCCACTCGAATAAACCGGAAGGAGCGTCAGGATGGATGTCGGAATGATGATGATTTTCTCCAGTTACGGCTGGGAAGGCGGCTCGGACGGCCAAATGTGGCAGGAGGAGCTGCGCCTTGCTGAAATTGCCGCTGACGCGGGGTTTGACTGTCTCTGGTCGGCCGAGCATCATTTCAACGATTATTCCTTCGTGCCGGACAATCTCCAGCTAATGACCCACATCGCGGCCCGGCATCCCAACATTGACGTTGGGACAGCCGCCGTGATACTCCCCTGGCACAACCCGCTGCGAGTGGCGGAAAACGCTGCCGTTCTCGACTTGTTGAGCAATGGCCGGCTCCGGTTGGGGCTCGGGCGCGGTCTGGCGCGGCGCGAATTCGAAGCCTTCAGCATCAGTATGGACGAATCGCGGGAGCGTTTCGACGAAGCGGCGCCAATGATTGTCGAGGCTCTCAGGACCGGCTTTATCGAGGGCGACGGAACTTACTACCAACAGCCCCGGACGGAGATTCGCCCCCGGCCGCAATATTCCTTCGACGGGCGCATCTACGCCGTCGCCGCCAGCGACGATTCCGTTCTCTCGGCGGCCAAACTTGGCGCGCATATTGTTATGTTCGCTGACCGTCCCTGGGAAATGCGGATGCCGGGAATTGAACGCGGCCGCGCCTTACACCGTGAGTTTCACGGCACGGAGCCGCCAAGCCCGCTGCTTACCGAATTCGTCGTATGCGGCGCCGATATTGCGCAGTGTGCCGAAGAAGCGCGTCAGTATCAGGGCAAATTTGTCGAGAGCAATTTCTATCACTACGAATTCCTCGGCGATCACTTCGGGTCGGTGAAGGGTTACGACGCTTATCAGCAGAAAGCTGAAATCGCGCGTTCCGCCGGTCTCGAAGGGGCGGTCGAAGGCTTTATGCAGGCGGCCAGTTGGGGTACGCCGGACAAGATTCTGCGGGGGCTTGAGGAACGCCGGGCCCTGCTCGGCGATTTCGAGTTGAACGTCGCCTTCCGTTTCGGCGGCACGCCCTTTCATATTGCGGAGCGGAGCTTGAACCTTTTCGCCGAAGAAGTCCTGCCGGTCCTGAAGTCCTGGTAGCAGCCGAAGTTGCCGGCGCAGGATTCCACGCGGGCCGGCGCTATTGGCGGGGACTCATCGCAGCGCGCAAATGGGCGGTGTTGGGCGCGGAGGCGCGCCGGTTCGGTCGTCGTTCCCCGTGGTACGGGCTATATGCAGGGGGAGAGATGCCGGCGGCAGGCTCCCACCGGCATCCCGCAGCGGCGAGGGAGCAGACGAATCAACTCCAACCGGCGCTAGTGTCCAACACACCGTTCCAACGGGGCTTTTCCGGACGCACCCTTAGGGCTTGGTTCCCACTGCGCAGTGAAAGGGCGTCGCTATGAAAAAGGTGCCGTCGGCCACCGCCTGGTTGGCCGCCGCTCGCCACTCCGCTGCTTCCTCGGCGGTCAGGGTAGGCAAAATGCCGCCTTGCAGGAATTGCAGTCGTATCGGTTCGGAGAAGGTGCTGATGTAAGGGAACATTTTCGTATTCGTCAACCCCAGCCGCGCAAAGCGTTGGTACAGGGAAGCGTCGTCGCATCCTTGGGGATGCCCCCGGTCGTCAACCCACGGGGGCGACTCTATCCTGGCCTTAAGTGCGGGACTTAACGCCAGGTTCACCCAACGGTTCATGTCGTGGGCGTGGCCCAACACCGCCACCCGGCCCCCGGGCTTGGTGACCCGGACCAGCTCCGGCAGCATCAGGTCTGCGTTCACCCGCTGGATGACGGTGCTGGAGAAGGCAACGTCAAAATGGTCGTCGTCAAAAGGCAATGCCTCGGCGCTGCCTTCCCGAAAACTCACCACGCTCTCCAGGCCCTCGCGTTTGACAATCTCCGTGGCCTCCCGCAGGAAGTAGGCGTTGACGTCCATGCCGACGATGGGACTTTTGCGGGCCGTCTCCCGGGCCAGCCACCGACACAGCACCCCGGTGCCGCAGCCGACTTCCAGCGCTCTTTCGCCAGGTTGGATTTCCGCCGCGGCAATAAGGCTTCCGACGGCGGACAGATAGCCGGGCGTGCGGCCTCTTCCTTCCAGGCTGGCCACCATTCCCAGCGCGGGCCCGGTCATGGAAACTACGCAATAGCGTTCGCTGAAAGCCTCAACCAGCGGCTCCCATTGGGACGGGGCGGCTCCCAGCGGCAGCAGCGCCAATGGCGGCCCTGAGCCCCTGACCTTGAAATAGATGCCGTCAACCTCGCCTTCCGTCACGGAAGGCGATACCCTGGCCAGGCCATTCCGGGAGTCCACGCCGGCCAGGAAGTCCAGCATCCCCGCGGCAATGTCGCCGCCCCGTTCAACCGCGAGGTCGGCGTAGTTGTTTGGATACACGTAGTCGGCCAGGGTAATCAGCGACGCCGACGGCAGGCTCGCCAGGTTGCGATTTATGGTCTCCGTCGCACCGCCGCGAGCGCCGTTGAACACTAGGAGCCGCCCAGCCAAAGGGGTCAGCGCCAGGGTGTCAAACCCCAATGGACCGACCAAGGTCAAGGAAGCGACAATCTCCGGAAAGCTGACGGCCATCCCACGCCAGTCGTTCAGATTGCGGGAAGCAAAGTGGGCCCGTTCAATCCCCAGTTGCCGCAAAACCCCGGCTATCCTCTCTTCAACGGGAGTGTCTATCTCTGTGGTCATTCTTCCTTCCTCCGGCCTCATACGGCCACACTGGTTTGAAGCTCTTAACGCCCGCCTACGCCCCCCGGTCGCGACCAGTCTAATTATACCGAATGCACTAACTGCATTGACTCACGGCAATCACCCTCCGGCTGTGTGCCGTGAGTACCCACATCAGGCGGGCCGGAAAAGTTGAAGGTCGCCGGTTGGGTCTGGTTGTTGGCAGCATCCATCGGAAAATCCGAGCCATTTTTGATTTCGTCAATCGGGAGCGCCAGTCAGTTTGGATGTCGGACCGGGCCAACCCGGTTATGCAAGGTCTGCGGTGAAAACGCCAATTCCGGGTGCGGGCGCGAGCCGTACTGCCGGGGATATTGTCGCATAACAGCAGCGCTGTTCCAATCAAAAAATGGAACCGGCGGGCTGCGTCGGCCGGGGGAGGGCTTGGAGGGAGGCGACGGAATGGGCCGGCCCAGGGCGCCAGTCCGATTTCCCGGCGGTGCGTGGCGCAAAGTTGTCCAGGGACTCCGCCGACAGCTCGGCCTGAACCACCGGCCGCCGCCTCGCCATTTGTGCCGGCGGCCGTGTTCGTTGCCCTCCGGCAGGGTTTTGACATCAGGCGAGTATGCATGGCAGCACGCCGTGCCAGTGGGTTTCGTATAGCTGGGTGGATGCCCCCAGGACCTTCAAAGGCTAGGGCGCGTGGTCAAATTGGGGATATGGTGGTAAATTAGCGCTGTTAGCCGCAATCTGCACCAGGAGGGCGATCCCGTGTCCACCACCGCCGCCGCCTATCACCGCCACGACATCTCCGACCGCGCCTGGCAAATCCTGGAACCCCGCCTCCCCGGCGGCCCCGGCAAAGTGGGACGCCCGGCGCAGAACAACCGCCGCTTCAGCAACGCCGTGTTCTGGGTGCTGCGCACCGGCGCCCCCTGGCGCGACCTGCCCCCGGACTACGGCGATTGGGGCAACACCCACCGCCGCTTTATCCGCTGGCGCAATAAAAATGTCTGGGCTGAATTGCAGGAAGCCCTGGTTGACGACCCCGACTTTGAATGGCTGATGATTGACGCCAGCTAGATCAAGGTGCACCAGCATGGCACGGGCGCCCGGGGCGGCAATCAGGCGGTCGGTCGCACCAAAGGGGGCTGAATAAGAAACTGCATCTGGCGGTGGACGCCCACGGGATGCCGGTGCGGATGGTGGTAACGTCGGGCACGGTAGCGGATTGTACCCAGGCGGGGGCGCTGATTGCGGGCCTTGCGGCGGAGCATTTGCTGGCGGACAAGGGGATGACACCAATCAAGTGCTGGCGGCGGCGCGTGGGGCGGGCATGACGCCGGTGATACCGCCGCAGCGGAATCGGCGGGAGCCTCAGGAGTATGACGTGGATTTGTACCGGCGCGTCATTTGGTGGAGAATGGGTTTTGCAAGTTCAAAGAATGGCGGGGTGTGGCGACGCGGTATGCCAAAAACGCGGCGTCATACCTGGCAATCTGCCAGATACGGGCCCTGGCGCTGTGGGCCAAAATAATTTGACCACACGCCCTAGGACGTTTGCGCTGGCGTACCCGTCGCGGGTGGGGCGGGCGCCCCAGAAGACGTCCCGGTCGCTGCTCTCGACGATGGCGCGGCTGCCGGTGGCCAGCAGTGCGTCTCCAAACCGCGGGTTCTGGAACAGTTTGAAAGCCAGCGCGACGCGCATGGCGTCGACCCGGTGGCAGTCCCACTGCGCATAGGGCTTTTCGCCTGGCTCGTAAGCGACGACCTTGGCGGCGTAGCCGCTGTGGGCGGCGGCAATCGCCTGCTGCCGGCGGGGGGAGTGGGGAAACTTCAGAGCCTGATACAGGCTGTCGCTGGACTGGAACAGGATCCCGTTGGCGTGAATGGGAAACCCGCCGGTCATGTTGGAGAGTTCTCCCCACTGTGCCCGGGACCGGCGGAAGGTCGCCGGCTGGTCGGTTCGGTGATATTTGACGGACTGTTGCAGTTGCTCCGGACTGGCGCTCATTGTTGCTTTCCTCCGGTTTCCGGTGGCGTGCCGACGTTGCTTTCCATCCGCGCCCAACTTGACGGCTGGGCGCGGCGGGCTGCTGGAATTTAGTGCGTGTTTCGGGTGATTGCGAGCGTTGCATTGCCTGCGACAAGTGTGGCGTGAACAGGAACTCGAAACTCCAGGGCGGCGCCTGGGCATCGCCGCAGGTTCGCGTTGCGCCGGCAATGGTCCGGCGTAGCCGGCTGCGTTGTCACTACCGGATTATTCCACCCGGCGCGCTGCCGGAAAGATTTTCCGGAACCTGCGATGACGACTTCTCGGAACGGGGTTTGGCGCGCCCGGTCAAAGCAGGGCGCGAGGGCTGGCAGCTCCCGCGTCCTGCGTCTGTTTCCAATTTTCCAGGAGCGTTCCGGCTAGGGCCGGCCGTCGTGTCCGCCAATGGCCCGGGCGCAAGCCATAGCAGCGTCCAGGCAGCGGTCGGCGTAGCTGCCGACGGTTTGTCTGGCGTTGGCGCTGTGTTGCCGGGCCTTGGCTTCGGTCAGCTCGCGGCACTGTTCCAGCAATCCTTGGCGGAGCTCGTCCATATCGGGTTCCCGGCAGTCGCAGATCTCGGCGATCCGGTCGGCGTGAGAGGTGGGCGCCGGGAGCTGTTTCAGTTCCAACGCCAGCGCGCCCGCCTTGAGGGCGGCCGTAGTGGGCATGGCGCGCTGCATGACGGCGGCTTCAGCGGCGGTGATTTCCGCGGTTTCCGGCGGCCGGTTTGCGGTGGTGGTCAATTCAGGTGCCTCCTTGCGTTTGACGGTTTCCGGAGTTAAGTTCGGTCGACCTTGGCGGGCCGGCTTTTGCATTAGCGTTGCCGTCGGGCGGGAGCGACGGCGCTGCGGCGGGCTGATTTCCCGGCGACAGCGCGTTGGCGCGCTAGCCGCGGTATGGCTCAGACGTAGGACAGGGCGACCAGGACGATTACGGCTGCGGTTGCCGTGAGTACGATGACGAGGGCTGGCCGGTTGACGCCCTCTTTCCGGGACGCTTCCGGCGGCGCTTTAGTGAGCCGGCGGTTGCCGGTACCTTCCTCGGCCGCGCTGTCGAGGTCGAAGACCGGGGTGTCCGGCCCAATCAGTTCCGCAAAGTCCCCGGCGGCGTCCAGCAGTTTGTTGCGCGGTTTCTTGTCGTCCATGTCCTTTACTCCTCCGGAGTGGAACCGGTCTTGGCCCGCTTCGTCCGTTTGCGCCGGGAACGGCCTTTTACGGGCTTTGACGTCCTTTGCTAAATTGTGTCTTGGGCCAGGCTTTGCGCCTCTGAAGGGGCTTTACGGCAAGCGGGAGCGATGCTATGTCCGGGTTCCGGCGCAGGTTGAAGCCGGGGCTTTTTCCTGGCGCGGCCGTCTTCGGAACCCGGGACATGATTTCTGGGCTGTGTATTCGACCGCGGCGACCTTGCGACCTTCGTTATAGACGTATATCCAGTATCGGCCGGGAGCCCAAGGCTGGGACGGGGGCTGTCCAATGCCGAACCATTGGGCGCCACCGATGTAGCCGTCCTCGGCGGTGATTGTTTTCTGGCGGCGTCCGGTTGCGAACCCGTCCTCGTAGTATTCCACGATTTCCAGCGTGGTGTGGCAGGGGCATCCCGACACTTGGTAAGAGTATTTCAAGTGCAGGTATATCCAGTCGCCGGCGGCGTCGCTTCGGAAGGAACTTCGGGGCAGCCCCTGTTGGCCGATTTGGACGTAAGCCTGCTTGATGCGCCCGTTGATGGCCGGCAATCCGGGGGCTACAGGCCCGGAGTCCGGCGGCGCGGCTGGGCGCCGGGCGCCTGAAACGCCTCTCTGAGATGCTCGATTCCTGCTTCAGTGCCTTGGCGCCGGTCGTTGGGATTTTCGACCAGTGAAGCCCGGTAGAGGTCGCGCCGGCTTTTCCGGAACCGGCTCCGGCCAACGCTCCGGTACAGGTCAAGGAACAGCCTTTTGCCCAGCGAGTAATTGCACGTGTGGTACTTCGATCCCAGTTCGTTGCCCAGCTCTTCCAGCCTGGCGATGTTCCTGGCATAGGGGCAAGGCTGGTTGGTGGCCGCGACGGGGGTGCCGGCGCGGGCGTTCTCGGGAATGGCTGCCAGAAAGTCGGCCGTGCCTTCATCAATCCATTCCGCGTTTCCGCTCCAGTAGTAGTGGGCAACTTTGTGGGCGATGTGGTGCGGCAGGAATCTGGCTTTCGTGGCTGTCGTCGTTGACGTCGTATTCCGGCAGGATTGCAGTGTAGCTGCCGTAGTTGGTGCCGGCATATCCGGGGGGCGCTGTTTCGGCGAATAACAGGGTCACGCTCCGGTTGGGGAAGTCGATTCCGGTGAACGCCTGTAGGTTCTTCACGGCTTCCCGCAGCAGCGAGGCAGCGTTGGCTTCCTATCCTGTTGCCCGGAAAATCCTTTCCGGCGTCCTTCGCCTGGAAGGGGGGCGTCAATGGGTTGGAACGCGCTCACAGGCCGTTGTGGGGCGCTCTACGGCGATGCTGCCGGCGTTTCCGGCTCTGGCGTTGTGCTGGAACCGCTTGCCGGATAAGGTTTTCCGCGGTCACTTGCGTCCGTTGCGCGCCGCCCCGGAAATTTCCGGGGCGGCTGTGGTATGGCTTGGACAGGGACCTTGCGCCGTTATCCGGTGCAAAGGCCCCGCAGCCAGGACGGGAAAGACGCGGTTTTCGTTTGGCTGGATTGGCACCGCGCGCAGTGCTTTCGCTTCGGCGGGCGTGGCCGTGAGCATCCGGTTTGCCGTTGCCGGACCGGGTTTGTCCTGCCGTGCCTGAGCTTCGGTTGCGAAGGTTCCACTACGCCTTTTGAGGCGTCGGGAAGCCGGGGGTGTTGCCAAAACTCCGGCCAGCGTTTCCGGCGACCCGTCCTTGAGGCGCTCTCCCGCGTTGAGGCGGAATCAGTGTTGGCCGGTTTCGTTGAGAGCGTGATTGAGAGGTTGGCGGCTGGTGCCGGCGGCCGCCAGTTGGAGTTGCAGTGGGCACGGGTCTCTGCGTCCCGGCGGGACCCTGGTGAAAGCGCGTACTGCCTGGCAGCGGGCGCTCTGGGCGTGAATCCCTGTTCCGTCGCTGACGGCGACAGCGAGTTCATCCTCCGGTCGGGGGAGGTTTTCTCCGGCGCCGCCCGGTCCGGGTTTTGGCCGGAGTAAGCACTTTCAGTCCTGAGCGGCGCAGGGAAGCGCTAGAGGCGGCAGTGCGGGCCGGACTCCGGTCATACGGAACGACGGGGCGGGGCGTCGGCGCGCTCGAATGAAAACGCCGTAACGTCTATGCGTTCTCTGGCGTGTTCCACGGTTATGGCACAGAGCCGGCCGGCGGCTTTCAAATCCAGCAACGTGTCCTCGTTGAGGTTGCGGGTCGCGACGATCCCGGCGGGGCACAGATCGATGTACAGGGTGTCGGTATCCGGAAAGTGCCTGATTTTCACGGTCTGAGCTCCCTTGCAGTGTTTGGTACCGCTTGGCGAGCGTAGCCGCCGGTTTGCCCGGTCGAGCCGGGCTTACGGTTTTGCTTGCTCCGGACGGAGGAAGTCGTCCAGGGTCAGTCCTTCCCGGGACATGGCCTCCGTTATGAACTCGCAGCCGGCATCCTCGGCCGGGTAGAGAAACAGGTCGTGCAGGTCCAGCAGGAAGGCCAGCGCTTTGATGCTGATGTCGTCGCAGTCCCGGGTCCGGGCCTTGATCTCCGCCGGCTTCAGGGTCTGGCGGTTGCCGGCTTTTTCCCGGGCGGCGGCGATGACTCTGGCCTGGACGGCGCCGTCGCTTTCGCAGGCTAGTACTTCTTCGGGGCAGACGGTGACACTCCAGCCGTCTGGGCCGGCCACGGTGCGGCGCATGAATTTCCGGCAGTCGTGTTCCACGCCGGCCATTTGAGCAAATTCCTCCGGGGTGAAGTGGCCTGCTACGGTTACGGCAGCGTTGCCGGGCAGCTGCGACAGTATTTCGCGCGCCGCTTGGTTTTGAAGCAGGGCGGCGCTGAATTGCATTTCGTGCTTTTCACGGGGCATTTGCGGTGAATCTCCTGCTTCCGGTTCGCCGGGGCGTTGCGTTGACATGGTATGCGGGGAGCGACGGCTGGATATAGTTTTCCTGCTGGTGCGGGGCGGCTTTACCGCCGGCCGGATAGTGTTGGAGAATCGTCGCAGGCCCCTTAAAAACGCCCAATGACGGGCTTTCCGACGTTTTGCGGTAAAATTCCCAGATGTTTCCCTATGACGTCTCCGGACTGCTGGCTGTGGGATTCGTTGCGTGGTGCGGGGCTTTCGCCTGGATTAGGGAGTAGCCGCGCCGGCGTTCCTCGCGCCACGCAATCAGCGTGGCGATGAGCTCTACGATTTCTTGGTCTACTGGGTCTTCCGGCGCTCCCTCGTAGGTGGCGTCGTGGACCGCCCGGCAAATCTCGCCGTACTCTTCTCCGTCGACCATCAGCCAGGTCTCCGGAGGCATATCCTTGTACCTGCCGTATAGCCGTATTTACCGTTTTCTTTCGGTGGTGATTTCACTGATGACTTCGGGCGTGATCCGGTAGTCGGACATGGGTTTTTGCTCCTTGGTATGGTGCTGGCACAAGAGACGATGTTCGGCCGTCAAGAAAAACCTGCACTCCTCTCGGCGTGCAGGTAACGTAGCGTACGGTCGTCGGCGCCAAGCTTTACTTGGCGCTCGGCGGTGGCTCGTTAAAGTCCAGTCCCTGGGCTTCGGCCTCGGCCTTGCGGCGGGCCCAGTCCAGGGCCTTGGCGATGCCGCGTTCCTCGCCAATGACGATGCCGCGTTCCTCGCCGATGGCGATGTTCTGTTCGACCACCGGTTTGACCCACCGGTTCGCGATTGCGTGGTACAGAGACACGATCACTGCTCCTATGTGTGCGGTCACCAGCAAGGCAATGGCGACGCCTATGCCTACCGGCGTGAATTCCTTGGCTGACTCACCGGTTACGGTGACGATGTTGTTCCACAACCCGTTGGACGGGGTGGCTTCAATCTGCCCGGTGACGATGGTGATAATCAGCGGTGTACAGACCGTTGCCATCGCGACCGAATAGGCGCGCTTGAAGGGTTTGGGAATGCTCCAAATCGCCTCGCTGTCCTCTTCAATCATCTGGGCGCTCCAAACCAGCAGTCGGTTCAGAATGCCTTTGATCTTGGCGAGGAAGCCGAGTTCCTTTTCTTTCATAGGGTACTGCTCCTTTGAGTGTTGGCAGCCGTGTCCCTATGGGCCGGCCGGCAGGCGCAGTCAATAGGGATTGGCTGCGCCGTTGCTGGGGCCGGTTTGTCCGGTCTCGTTTGCGATTTTTGCTTTGTCTGTTGCTCTCTTCTCCTTTCGAGTGTGCGACGCTGCGTTTTTCGGGAGGTTCTTGATGAACCTGTTTTCCGTTGCCATTTTAGCGTCCGCAATCCGGGGGCGTAAAGCGCGGAGGTTCCATCTGTTCCAGTCCTTACCCGGCCGGCGGGATGCTTTCCTGTGATTGTGCCTTGATAGCGTTCCGTTTTAGGTGGCCGGGACCTTTCAAAGTCAGGAATGCTACTCTTACCGTTCCCTCATTCCCGCTTTCGCGGGAATGAAGGATAATCAAACCACCTAAATTGCAACGCTACCCGTCTATGAGAAAATTGCGAAACTCGCGATGCGCCAGAGTGACAGCAGAATTCGTCAAAAGCGCGACGGAATTCGTTTCGGAATCTGGGTCGTTCCAGCAGGGGCCACGGCCCACTAGTACACTGCAACCGCCCGCCGGGCTGCTGCCAGGTTACGCCCGGCACGTGGAACATTGCTCCCAATTTGCCGGCGCCGCCAGAGTTAGATCTCAGCGGTTCAGGCACTTGCAGTGGCGCCCCGCAACACCGCGCCGGCGAACTGGACGAACGGCTTTCCGCGCGAGCACGCCCGACGCGGTGCCTTATCTCGTCAGCGACGCCCCGCCAGCACCGGGAGTTACGCCGCCGCTCGCCGCCAGCTGCAACAACCGCAGTCGGGATTCTGGCAGAACAACCCCGGCGGATGCTCGGCTTCCCAGCGCCGCGCTGGCGGCAGCTTCACCGTCATATGCCGCATCCCTACGTAGTCGTCAGATTTCAGACGGGCCAACACCGTGGCCAGGTACGACAGCCGCGACATCCTGACGTGCCGGCTCACTTTGGCCATCCCCTGGCGCTGGCGCCGGTTCAGCAGCCGCGAGTGTTTCCCACTGCGAAAGTGACGCTCAATCGCCGTCCGCATCCAGTAAATCCGTTGCCACTCGGCGGTGAAACGCGGCAGGATGCCGATAATCCGCAGCAGCTTGCCTGCCGGCTTCTCCCACACCTCACAGTCACAGCAGGCAGACCAGTGAACCTTATGTTGCAACTCGCAACCACCAACGGGACACCGGAACCGGCGCCCTTGCTCCGGGTCAGAACCCAGGTACTCCACCGGCTCACCGCCCAGGCAGGTAGGCCGACCGTCGGCAGTGTAGATGCCGTCGTACAGCCGCCGGCCTTTATCGTCCTTACGCGGCCTCGGCGCCGCAACAATCGGAATGATGCCGTGGTCAACCAGGTGCTGCAGCCGTTCCTGTCCCGCGTAGGCTTTGTCGCCGATGCCGTACTGCGGCGTCAGCCACGGATGCAGCCGCCGGACTGCGGCCCGCAATTGGGGCAGCTGCGGCTCGTCGCCCGCGTTGGCCGGTAGGACAATGCCCGCCAGCGGGACACCATAGTAGGCGTCGCAAGCTTCGTGGACCTTGTAGCCGTAAAACAGCTCATCTTTTTTGGCGTTGCTCTGGTTCTTGGCCGTCCGGTGTCCCCAGCTGGCATCCGGGTCAGCAGGCACGCTGCGCTTGGGATTGCCGTAGGCGGCAATGTCCGTAGAATCAAAGGCGATGTAATCGTCCAGTTGGGGCACGTCGGCCGGTACGATGCCGGCGGCTCGCAACCGCTCCAACTCGTCGCGGATTTCAACTATCACCCTGGCGACGATGCGGTCGATGGCTTCCTGACGCGCGGTGATCGCTTTCTTGAAGCGACTGTAGGTGCCGGCGTCGGGAGCCGGCTCCAAGCCACACATAGCCAATAACGCCGGGTTGGCGTCCAGCTCAGACAGGAAACGGCTAGCGTAGCGGATATTGAGGACGTGCTGCAGTGAGCAGGCACAGAGCTTGGGCATGGCGCCGTAGCCCTTGCGGGCGCCTTTCCGGTGTGGCGCATCCAGCGTTGCCGCCAGCGGTCCGGTGGTTACAGAGGCTGTCGGAGGTACGAACTCCGGCGGCCTCATTACTGCAAAGCAGGTTGCCTTAAACTTAAGAGAGTGTACCTCAAAAACTCACAAAACGCAAGGGAATTTGCCGTGATTCAGCTAGGCCATACTGCTGGTTACACTGCGATGACACCAGGTAAAACGCCCGCCAGTGCATTGCGGGCATTATCCACCAAGTGATAAAATAGGCACGTAGCGGATACGACGAAAATCGCTACCTAACGGAGTTAAACGATGGCACGCATCATGATTGAAGGTTTCCTGTGCGAGCGGTGCTCGCACCGCTGGGCCCCACGCGGCGGGGCACGGACCGAACCTAGCATCTGCCCGAAATGCAAAAGCCCTTATTGGAACAAACCCCGCAAGCTAACCATCGCCCCGGAACGACGCGCGGCAACACGCGCGGCCTGACGCGGCAACACGCCGCTACGCCGACAGCGCGCTTCGGACCGGCGCCAGTGCCAGCACTGCCAGTGGGACACGCTGCAGATGCGGCAGTCCAAGACCGGCCCGAAGCGCAACGGCCCGGCGCTGGCCCGCAAAGCCGCTTAGCCGCCACCACCGGCAATACTGCTGCCATCTGCCCTTGCCAAGCGTCACACCGGCGGAAATCTGTTGTTATCTCCCGAAACCGATGGTTCCGCCGATGACGGACCCCGGCCCCAACCCGGAGGAGCAAAAATGCCTACGCTACTCCCATTGCTACAAACCTGCACTCCGCGCCCACTGGAGCAGACTAGCCATGACTACGCCGCCGATTTACACCGCGCGCTCAGCGGCGAAATTGGCACCGCCGCCGCGGCCTCCGATTTCTTTGCCGGCACCCACGCTACGCCGGCGATGCGCCGCGTCGCCACCAGAATCTTTGACCGCCTGAAGCATGGCAGCGCAGCTAACCAACCGGCCATCATCCGGTTCAACTCGATGTTCGGCGGCGGTAAAACCCATACCCTCATTGCTCTCGCCGCCGCCGCTAAACACCCTCAGCTGGTGCGATCCGACTCCACCGGAGGACTGATACCGGCCGACCTAGCCATAGATAATATGAATCTAGTTTGCTTCACTGGCGAAAACGCAAACCTGCTCGACGGCACGGCGATGGACGGCACTAGCCGCCGGGCCAAATCGCTGTTCGGCTTTCTCGCCTACCATCTGGGCGGGGAAACCGCCTTCGACGCGAACCAGAGGCACGACGATCTGTTCAGCGACCCCGGCGCCGACGACATTCAGCGACTCATTGGCAACCAGCCCACACTGATATTGCTCGACGAGCTGGTCCGTTGGGTAGCCGCCGCCAGGCAACTGGAAGGCGAACAAAGCCAACGAGCCGCCAACGGCCTGCGCAACGCCCTCACCGCCATCTCAAAAGCCGTGGCCAACTCGCCCCACGCCGTCATGGTCATCACCACGCCGGAAGAGGGACACGACGCCTACCGGGACGAAACCCAGTTCGTCCACAACGCGATGAACAACCTGGACTCGGTCACCGCCCGCACCGCGCGGGACTTCACGCCTACCGAAACCGCAGACGTTCCCGCCATCCTGCGCCGACGCCTGTTCCGGAACACTGGAACCGACGAGTACTGCAGGGAAGTAGCCCAAGCCTACGCCGCCGTCTGGCGACGCTACAACCCCAATGACACCGCAGCGGAGGAACGGTTCTATGACTGCTACCCTTTCCACCCGGAAACGCTGCGCATCATTGCCGAGCGGTTGGCCAGCAACAACGGCTTCCAGAGAGTGCGCGGCACTCTGCGCGCCATGTCCGCCGTTATCCACCACGGGGCGGAGATCTCCGAACCAATCATCCATCCGTACCACCTGGACGTGAGCGTCTCCGATGTATGGGAGGAGTTGGTGAACCGCACCGGTCACTCAGTCTTGCACGCCGCCATCGCCGCCGACGTCACCGGCTCAAACGCCACCGCTCAACGCTACGGTTCCGCCACCCGCCAGGCCGCCAACGTCATCCTCCTCGGCAGCCTGGCCCCCACCGCTAACAACGGACTGAGCGACCTCGAAATCGTCAACGCACTCCTGAACCCAGCGGAACCGGACAACTCCGTAGCAATGCAGGCAGTGCGGAATATGAAGGACAACGGTCTGTACATTGACGACGACCCGGCCGCCGGCAGCACCCGCTTCAATCAGCAGGCCAACGTCCGCCGCGAAGTGGAGCAACGCGCCAACACCATCAGCGAAACCGAGCGACTTGACGGCATCAGGAAGGCTATCCAAGACGCTTTCCATGATAGGGACGGTATGAAAGTGACCGTGTTCCCCAGTCGTACCAACAATGTGCCCGACGACCCCACGCTAGTCCACATCGGCATTGTGAATCCCAGCCACGTGACGATGCAGAGCCCTGACCTGAACGACCAGTTGGACAGCCTGTACCACCACCAATCCGGCAACAGCGGCAACGCTCCACGCGAGTACCGCAACAACGTAGTGTTCCTGGTCCCCGAGCACGAAGACCTCACCGAAGCCAAACAGCAGATGGCACGGCACAAGGCCGCCAGCGCCATCCTGGAGGCCGACAACGGCCAGTTACCGGACTACCAGCGCGATACCCTGACATCCATCCGGGAAAACAGCCGCAAGGCAGTGTTCCAAGGCATCCAGCGCAACTGGGTCAATCTGTACTACCCCGAACCCAGCGTCCAGCCGCACGGCCTACAGCAAGCACGCCTGCAATTTCCCGACCAGGAAGGGCGCGGACAGAGTGCCATCATAGACTTCCTCACCGGCAACGCCATCGGCAAAATGGCGCATCCCAGGAACCCGGCGCTGGATGGGAACGTGTGGGCCGGCGCCGGTCTGGACAACGCCGCCGCCGCCGGAATGCCGGTAGCCGACCTGCACGGACGATTCGCCCGCACTCCGGGCCGCAAAATGTTCCTCAAAAGGGCGCACTTTGACAAGTCACTAGACCAAGCCAACGAGAGCGGTGTGGTAGTAGTTCACGCTCCCACGGGGCTGGAAATCGGGCACGGTTCCGGTGTCGCCTACAGAGACGATATGCACGTCTGGCTGACGGAACACGCGCCGCAACTGGACCAGCCACCGCCCGAACCTGAGCCGACGCCAGAGCCTGCGCCCTGCGCCAACAAAGCCTATGTCCCACGCTTTGAGTACGGCCCCGACAGCGGCCAGGTGACAGTTCATGCGCTGAACACTCGAATGCTTTCCGACGGACTGGACTGGACTGACATCACCCAAGCCACGCTGTACGGTTCCAACATCGCCTTGCTCAACGACATGGCCTCCAAAGCCCAGTCCAACGGCGTGGCCGCTGCCGTCAGCTACGAATTCGAGGCCAACGGGTTTGAGTTGCGCGTTACCGGCAAAACCCCCGAGCAGTGGCAGCAGTGCAGCCGCGCCTGCGCTCAAATGGAACGCGCCGCCGGCGCTGCCAACGTCAACGCTGAAGTCACAATCGTTGCCGACGGCAATATCGAGGCCGCCGCCAAGACCATGCTTCACGACCTGGACAACACCCATCAAGTGCAGCTGGACATCGAATTTTATCAACCCGACGCCTAGCGGCTGGCTCACCGCCAACGCACAGGAAAAGCAATGCTCTACTACCCACCTCCGCAGACCCACGCCGTTTATCTGGATCAATCGCCCACCGGAACGCCCCGCATCGCCGTCACCCTGGCCCGCAAGGGCAGGAAAGGCGGCGGCAAGCGCATCTTCACGCTAACCGGAGCCGAACGCGACGCCGCGTACAACGCGCTATCGGACATCCTCTACGACCACACCGGGGAACGACTACGCACCGCGGCCGACGACCTGCCGCCCGGCGAGTACCACGCCTGTAACGAGTACTGCGCCAACCAGATGTTGCTGGCGATGCACGCCGTCAAGGACGCCAAAGACGTTCAGCGTGGCGGCCGGCTGGCCGATGCCGTAGCCCGACAGCACGACTGCGAAGCCGGCTGGTGGTACGCCCTCTACACCAACCGCCACCGCCCCCGCAAGGTGATGCAGGCGTTGGAGCTGATTTACGGCTGAGGCGCGCCGCCCGGCTTTTGACGCCGGCTGCTGGCCCGGCTAAAATAGGCGCAATCGCTAACCTACGCCATTATGCCTTACCGAGAACCCCTCCCCGAGGGATGCCCGCCCGACGCAGCGGAGGAAGTCACCCAACGGCGCATCGTCTATCGACTGGTGCGGAACAACCCGCCCACCAATGACGACTTCCGGTCACAGCGGGCGGAGCAACTGCAGCAGCACTTTAATGTACCCGAATGTCAAGTACGCGGCGTTTCCGTGTTTGGTGACTATGCAGCAGCCGTCAAGTTGTCAAAGTCGCGGCCTCAGCGCGGGAAGCAGGTTTGCCGAGTAACTTTGCTCCGAGGCGCCGGGCGTATCCAGAAAACCGGCAGTCAGTCGCACTATACCTGGTGGCCGCTGGCCGACTACGACATCCTGGATAATTGCGAGATGGGGCCATGAGAACGATCCATCCTACCGAAATACTCGCCTATTATGACGGGGTGGAAGTGTTCGCCGGGCAAGACATTATCGGCGGCTGCTATGTCGGTGCGTTCATTGATACCGTAGGCGATGCCGACCGCTACCTGGTGGTTGGAGTTAGGCCGGAACGACTGCGCGAACTCCGGTCGGGTATGCTCGACTTGCGCACCCTGTTGCTGGAGGCCCCCGGCGGCGAATGGTACCTAACGCTGGTCAACGGCGACGCCGGGCAGCCGCTATTGCTGGAACCACAAAATGCTGTCCTTATAACGACTGACTACCTGCCGGAGGATGGCTTTCTGTTGAGCGACGATTCTATTGATGACCTCGCTTTGCAACACGCCCGCACCCGGCATAATGTCGTTTTGGAATTCAGCGCCGAACCGCCCGAAGCCGCCGCCGGTCATCGCATCAGAACGGCTACGCTGGGCAGCCTGCTCCTGCTAATGCAAACCATCGTGAAATACGCTTACCAAAGCGCGCTGCGCGACCTGGCGCCCCAAATTCGCAGCACACTGGACACCACCGACGGGCATTTGATGGACGTAGTAATTCCCGCCGCGCCCGGTTCCTATCGGGTTTTCCTCGAAGCCGCCAAGCCGCCGGATATGTTCGGCTACGGCGAACTGGCCCGTGGCCTGGAGCGTCTGGATGAAGTTTTCGCCAGCGCCGCCGCTCCCGACACGGCACGGGAAAAACTGCAAAAGTATCAAGGCCACCTGGCCGGTTCCTACATCAAGCTGGTGCAGTTCCTGTCGGCCAACCGAACCGGGCTGTCTTACTCCTGGGCGCACCCGGCTCTAAAAGCCGCCCGCTATGGCGGTGTGTCGGAATCCGGCGCCCATCAACTGGCCGCAATGCTATCCGATGCAGACAGCCTCGCTGCCGAGCCGGTAATGCTGGAAGGCACGCTCGAGCGGGTTAACCGTGGACGCGGCGATTGGGCTCTGCTGACCAGCGACGGCATCAAGGCCGGCAATATCGCCAACGGCGGCCCCAGCCTGAACGGCCTGCAAGTCGGCAAGACCTACCGATTCCTGTGCGTGGCGGAGGCCGAACTGGACGCCGCCGGCAGCGAAAAGCATACCATCTACCTACAGAGCATCGCCGTCGCCTGAACCAACCGGCCATACTACGTTACCCCACCCGGAGCAAACGCAGATGCCAACCGCCACCGGCCCCGCAAGGTGATGCAGGCGCTGGAGCTGATTTACGGCTGAGGCGCGCCGCCCGGATTTTGACGCCGGTTGCTGGCCCGGCTAAAATAGGCGCAATCGCTAATCCACGCCATTATGCCTTACCGAGAACCCCTCCCCGAAGGATGCCCGCCCGACGCAGCGGAGGAAATCACCCAACGGCGCATCGTCTATCGACTGGTGCGGAACAACCCGCCTACCAACGACGATTTCCGGTCACAGCGGGCGGAGAAACCCAACTTGGCGCTCCGCCGTGTCACCGAATGTCAGGCGCGGGGATTGTCCGTATTCGGTGAGCGCAGTGAAGCGGAGCAAAGGTCAAAAGGCGGAAATTTGCAAGGAATGTTGGTCTGCGCAGTCGTTCTCGATCAGAGAGCCGGGCGCATCCAGCGGACGAACCGCCATTCTCATCATACCTGGTGGCCGCTGGCCGACTTTGACATCCTTACAAACTGCCGAGTGGAGCCATCATGAAAACCATCCGGCCCACTGCTATCCTGGCCTATTATGACGGCGTGCAGGTATTTGAAGGGTGCGACTCCATCGGCGGCCACTACGTCGGTATGGTGATTGACACCGTAGGCGATTATGACCGCTATCTGGTAACCGGCGCCCGGCCGGAACGATTGCGCCAGTTTCGCTCTGGCGCCCTTGACCTCCGCACGCTGCTTTTGGAATCCCCCGGCGGCGAATGGTACCTAACGCTTACCGATAGCGACCCTGGCGAATCCTTGACCCTAGCCCCCCAGGATAAGCCCCTGGCGGAAGCCGACTTCCTGCCCCAGGAAGGCTACCTGCTGGGCGACACTCCTATTGACGACCTGGCCCTGTATGAAGCACGCGCCCGTGGCAATGTCGTTTTCGAGTTCAGCGCCGAACCGCCGGAAACCGCCGCCGGCCATCGCATCAGAACGGCCACGTTGGGCAGCCTGCTCCTGCAAATGCAAACCATCGTGAAATACGCTTACCAAAGCGCGCTGCGCGACCTGGCGCCCCAAACTCGCGACACACTGGACACCACCGACGGGCATTTGATGGACGTGGTAATTCCGGCCGCGCCGGGTTCCTATCGTGTTTTTCTTGAAGCTGCCAAAGCGCCGGATATGTTCGGTTACGGCGAGCTGGCCCGGGCATTGCGCCGCCTGGACGAAGTTTTCGCCAGTACCGATAACCCCGATGCCGCACGGGAATTGCTGCAACCCTACCGAGGCCATCTTGCCGGTGCGTACATCAAACTGATGCGTTTTCTGGCCGAACACGACACCGGGTTGTGGTATGCCTGGGCCGACCCAACGTCAGCAAATGCCAGTCATCGGGGCGTGACCCAAGCCGGCGCAGTCGAACTTGCCGAGTTGCTTTCCGAAGTTACCAACCTTACTGCGGAATCAGTTACGGTCTCCGGTATATTCCAGCGATTTAACCGCAGCGCCCAAGATTGGAGGCTATACACTGAGGCCGGCATAACGATTGGCAAAATTGCCGACAACGGCCCCGCAATGGATGGCCTGCGCGTTGGCGGCTACTATCAATTCAACTGCATCGAAGAAATCGAGATCGACTTTACCGGGCGCGAAAAGCGCACCCTCTACCTACAGAGCATCGCCGGCGCCTGAACCAACCGGCCCTGCCACCCCACCCGGAGCAAACGCAGATGCCAACCGCCACCGGCCCCGCAAGGTGATGCAGGCGTTGGAGCTGATTTACGGGTAGCGTTCCAGCGTGTTTTGACGCCAGCCAGCTACTAGGCTAGGATAACCCCGCCTGAGCGCTGGAGCTGAGATGAGATACCACGACCAGTTGCCTCCTGACTGCCCTCCGGAGGATGCGGTGGAAATAACTGAGACGATCACTCTGTATCGGTTGGTAAGGAACTTGCCGCCATCCATCGCAGACTTCAAGTCGTACCGCACACTCAGGCCAGGCGACCAGTTTGGAGAAAACGAATGCAAGGCTAGTGGCTTATCGGTGTACAGCAAACGGTCCAGCGCCGAAAACCAGCGTCGCAGACCTAATTTCAAGGACCACCACGTTTGCAGACTTGACCTGGGAAATGGCGCCGGCAAGCTCCAAAGCAGCGGCGGCGCACACCGCACGTGGTGGCCCTATGCGGACTACGTAGTGAACACCGATGCGGGAACAGTCCAGCTATGAAAACAGTCACCCCCAACACCGTCCTGGACTACTATGACGGCGTACAGATTTTCACGGCCAGCGACGCGATCGGTGGCCAGTACATCGGCACTATGATCGGCACCGAAGGCGATCACGGCCGATACCTAATCACGGGTGTTTCGCCAGCGCACCTGCATCTGTTTCGCTGCGGCGAAATGGACCTGCGGGCTCTGCTGCTCGCATCGCCGATTTACGAAAGGTTCATCACCGTAGCCTCCGGCGAGTTCTCGGATCCACTCAGCCTTACCGCACTGGAGGAACCGCTTGAACAGAGCTCGCTCCTGCCGGCAGAAGGATTCTTCCTGGAGGAAGAACCTGTTCAGGACCCCTTGGTCTCAAAAGCCAGGCTACAGAATAACCTTGTGCTAGAGATAATTACAACGCCCCCTGAATCTTTTGCCGGCCACCGTATGCGTGCTAATGTACTTGGCAACCTCATATTGTGCATCCAGAAATTGGTGCGTCACGCTCACCGGGCTGAATCAGGGTCAACCCGACGGGCATCTCGGAACATCCGAAGCATACCCAACGCACACCTGATGGATGTGACCGTGCCCGCTGCTGCCGGCTCATACCGCATCGTTATGGAACCGGCGAATCCGCCCGATATGTTCGGTTACAGCGAAATGAGCAAAGCAATGGAGCGCATTGACCGGGTATTCGCCAGCGGCAGCGACCCAGCCACCGCGCGCCAAAATCTGGAGGAACATAAAGGTCACCTGGCCGGTTCATACATCCAGTTGCTGCGTCTGCTGGCCGACAGCAAAACCGGGCTGCGCTACCGATGGGCAACCGCCGATTCAGTCCAGATCAGAAACGCTGGCGTCACCAGAACACAAGCAAGCCAACTGGCCGATGTTCTGGAAACCGCCCTATCGTTGAGTACTGAGGCAGTTACCCTAAGAGGCCGACTGGAACAAGCCAATGAGTGGCAAAGAACCTGGGGGATCGAGGATGATGCGGGTAACCGGCATCAGGGCACGGCCTCCGACCCTGCGGAACTGGCCGGCTTCACCATCGGAGCGTTCTACGAATTCATGTGCTTTGAGTCAGTCGATATTGATGCCACCGGCAAGGAAAGAAGGACACTGACTTTGCAAAACTCCAAACCCTTACTTCACTCCGACAGCTAGCAGGATCAAATATGCCCACCACCAACCGCCGCCTCATCGAGGACTGGCTGCCCATCAACGCCGTATCGGTCGAATCCGTCCGCGAGCGCAACGCTGCGTCGGCTCTGCCGCCCATCAACTGGCTTCATGTCTGGTGGGCGCGGCGCCCTCTGGCTATCAGCCGCGCTGCCGTCGCCGCCGCCCTGCTTGACGCTGGTGCTGGCTCCGAAGCATTTTACGACATCATCGGCACTCACCCCGGCGTAGTCGACGAACAACGCCGCCTGGACCAAGCCAAAATCACAGGTGAAAAGCTCAAAGTCGCTTACTCAATGCCCCGCGCTTTCACCCACAATCTCACCGACGCCGAGCGGGATTGGTTCCATAGCAGCCTGGCCGTCGCCAATCCCGTCGTGCTGGATGTCACCGCCGGCGGCGGCAGCATTCCCTTTGAGGCCGGGCGCCTGGGCGTTGCGTCAATCGCCAACGAGCTGAACCCCGTGGCCACGCTCATCCTGCGCGCTACCTGCCAGTGGCCCCAGCAGTACGGCCCCGCCCTGCGCGACGCCTACGCCGCCGTCAGCAAACGCTACCTGGCCCGCGTCCGCGAACTCATCGCCGGCAACGCCGTCTATCCCCCCGAACCTCAAAATCACGCCAGCCAAAATGCCAAAAATTCGACCGTCCGGCTCCACAAATATGTTTGGGCATATTTGTGGAGCCGGACGGTAAGCTGCCCCGACTGCGGCCGCCTCATTCCCCTGTCCCCCAACTGGCGGCTGGACGGCAACGGCGCCGGCATCCGCCTGCTGCCCGACCCGGCCCGCGGCGTCTGCGACTTTGCGGTGGTGCGCACTGCCGGGGAGCAGAGCCGGGGCACCGTAACCCGGGGCAAGGCCGCCTGTCCCTACCCCAGCTGCGGCGCCACCACCGCCGCCGGCTACCTGGCCGCCGAAGCCGGCGCCGGACGCATGGGCCATCAAATGTACTGCGTCATCCTCAAAAACCAGTGGCAAAAAGCCGACGGCACAGGCGGCTGGGCCAACCTCCGCAGCAAGCCCAAAGGCCAGCCGGCCACGCCACCCCGCGAGTTCCGCGCCGTCCGCCCTGATGACGACAACACCGCCCACATCGCCGCCCTGCTGCACGCCAGTAAAGAAAAGTGGGACGCCGAGAACATCCTGCCCAACGAGCCGGTGCCGGCTGGCAACGACCCGCGTCCCATCACCTACGGTATGTCGCCGTGGCGAAATATGTTCAGCCCCCGCCAGCAACTGGCCCAAGGCTACTGCGTGCAAGCGTTCCGGGAGTTGGTGGACATTGACCGGGATGCCGGCATTTTGGACGAGATCCGGCAAGCCGCTTGGGGATATGTCGCGCTAGCCTTTGACAAGATGGTTAATCGCAACAGCCTGCTGTGTATGTGGGATCCCGGAACCAATAAAGTAGCGCAAACATTTGCCACCCACGACTTCGGGATGAAGTGGTCTTACGCGGAAATGGCCGTAGCGATACGCAGTCTTGGTTTAGAGTGGGCATTGCGAGAGATGAATGACTGCATCAGCAAAATGACCGACATGGCCGGCCACACTACGGAAAACAACCGGACTCCAATGCCCCTAGCCGTCAACGGCACATCTAGCGCAATGCCAAGTAAAATATCCAACGGCGACGCCCGGATGCTGAACCGAGACGACAACTCCGTGGACGCCATCGTCTTTGACCCGCCCTATCACAACAACGTGAACTACGCCGAGCTGTCCGACTTTTTCTACGTCTGGCTCAAGCGCACCGCCGGCTACGTCCTCGATGACGGCCTCTTTGCCGACCACCTGACCGACAAGGTGAACGAGGCCATCGCCAGCCCGGCCCGTTTCAAGCAGCAGGCCGACGCGCAGAACGCCGGACGGACGGGCCGGGGCAAAGTAACCCCCGGCGAGTTGGCTACCAACGACTACCAGTCCAAGATGGACGAAATCTTTCGGGAGTGCCACCGGGTCATCAAGGACGACGGCATCATGGTGGTGATGTTCACCCACCGCTCCAACGACGCCTGGAACGCCATGACCATCGGCTTGATGGAAGCCGGCTTCAACATCACCCGCACCTGGCCGGTAAAAACCGAAGCCGAGTCGTCCATGCACATCAGGGACAAGGCCGCGGCCCGTTCCACCATCCTGCTGGTCTGCCGGCCCGCCGGCGCGCGCCGCCCCCAGCCCTGGCACCAGGTGGCGCAGGACATCGCCGCCGCCGTCCGCGCCGACGTCGCGCAGTTGCAGGAGTACGGCCTCAGCCCGGTGGACACCTACCTGGCGGCCTACGGCCCGGCGTTGCAGGTCATCTCCGAAAACTGGGGCACCCGCCGCGATACCGCCAACCCCGACCGTCCCGACGACCCTTTCAGCATCACCCCAATGGACGCGCTGGCCGTCGCCCGCAGCGAAGTAATCGCCTTCCGCACCGAACAGCTGGCCAACGGCAACCGGCAAACCCTCACCGACCCGCTGACCTGGTTCTACATCCTGGCCCAGGACGGCGCCGGCGGCGCCACCATGCCCTTTGACGAGGCCAACCTGTTCGCCCGCGCCCTGGGCGTGGAACTGGCCGGCAGCGACGCCAAACGGGTGCTGGAAAGCAAAAGCGGCAAGGTAACGCTGAAAGCGGCCACGGAACGGATGGCGGAAGGCATCATCGCGCCCTCCCGGCCGGCGCTTACGCCGCTGGACCAGGCCCACACCGCCATCGCCGTCGCCGCCCGGCAAAACGCGGCCGCCGCCAAGCAGTGGCTGGAGTTCAACGGCCACCGCTGGCAGGACGGCGAGTTACGCACCACGCTGGAAGCCCTGCGCAAAGTCCGCAAACCGGGCCACCCCGACGAACCCGCCGCCCGCGCCTTGCACACCCTGCTCTACGAAGCGGAGCAAGGACGGCAGGAAGAACTTATTGGGAGCACGGTAATGTCGGCTATGCGCTCTAATCTGACCGACCAGCAAAAGTCCACGACCTAAACCGGAGTGTCTTCCAATGACAGCACCTAATCCAACACGTCAAAAGGCTGCCCGCACAACTCTAGCTAAAATTTTTGCGAACGATTCCAATGTGTGGGTAATACATTACTCATGTGAGAGTTTTTACAATCGCCCGGAAGGGCATTCGCCACGCATCACGTCTATTGCTTTGAGAAGACTAGACGACGGACAAACGAGCTCATTTTCGATTCATAAAATCGCCGAAATTATAAAGACTCCCTTCAATGAAATTGAGCAGCAATACGATACTCTCGAGAAAGAAATGCTTCAACAATTCTACGATCAACTGAAAAAATTTCAGCAGATGCAGTACCTGCACTGGAATATGAGAGATGCGAATTACGGATTTCAAGCAATCGAACATCGTTTTCGCGTTCTCGGCGGCAAAGAAGACGATATATACATAGTAGATGACAAGAGTAAAGTAGACATATCGCGATTACTCATTGATATTTACGGTATCGGCTACATAGGACACCCACGCCTTCCTAAACTCATTGAAAAGAACAAAATTTCACCGCCCGGTTTTATGACTGGGAAACAAGAAGCGAAAGCGTTTGAACGTAAAGATTTCGTTGCTCTCCACCAATCAACTCTGAGTAAAGTTGATGTCATAGCCAACATTGCTGGCCGTGCAAATGACCGTAATCTCAAGACAAATACCACATGGTGGAAAATGCATGGCGGCCGAGTAACAGCAGCTTGCAGATGGATTGCTGAAAACCCTATGTGGGCTATTGGGGTTGGATTCCTCACGGTAATCGGTACAGGTATCTCTATCTTCTGCCAATAGCAATACTATATCTTGCCCCATTGGTAGAGCAAACAGGACTAAATCATCAAAGTACGAAGCTTCCGAGTGATACAAATGTCCCTCACTGACCTCAACCTGCGCCGTACTTACGACCCCGACGTCTGCCCCGACCCGGTAGGCGAGTTCTACTCGCCGGCGCTGGCCGAGTCCGTAGCCTACGACCGGAACACGTTCACGTTCACCGCCAACGGACTGGTTGCGGCGGCGGCCGGCCTGGCCGGGCTGCTGCGCAACGATGGGCGCGTCCGCATCATCTGCGAACCCCGGGAACTGTCCGACGAAGTACGGCAGGCCGTCATCGCCGGCCACACCCAGGCCCTCCTGGACGCCGTGCCGCCGGAAGACCTGACCAACGTCACCGCAGACGAAATCCGGGCCAGGAATCAGCTGGACGTCATCACCTGGCTGGTAGCGCAAGGGCGACTGGAAATCCGGGTTGCGGTGCGCAAAACGGCCGGGCCGGGCATCTTCCACGACAAAACCGGCATTATGGCCGACGCCGCTGGCAACCGCATTTCTTTCGACGGCAGCCCCAACGAAACCGAAGCCGGCTGGAGTCGCAACTACGAGCGTTTCCACCTGTTCCGCTCCTGGACAGAACCGGAGCGGGTCAAAGAAGACAGGGAGCACTTCGCAAGGCTCTGGGGCAACCAATCGGCCGCCGTACACGTCATCCCCCTCCCTGAAGCCTACTCCGAGCACTTGAAGTCGGTTGCGCCCAAAGAGAACCCGACCTACGCCCGCAGCCTCCCGCCACCCGGAGACATCAAAAACCATCAGGCAGCCTATGCCAGTCGGCGCGATCACTACTGGCAAGGGATCCGCGACGCGATTCGTAACGACCCCGCTACCGCAGTCGCCACGGCGCCAACCACGCTGTGGCCCCACCAGGTCACCTTTTTCAACCGGCACGCCGGCAGTGCCGTACCCGACCGCGTCCTCATCGCCGACGAGGTTGGCTTGGGTAAAACCATACAGGCCGGCGTTCTGCTCAAGGCCCGCATCAACCAGGGACGGGTGAAACGCTTTCTGATACTGGCCCCCAAACCGGCTTGCCGGCAATGGCAGGACGAACTGCGCCACAAGTTCAACATCAGCGTCCCCGTACTGGAGACCGGCGGCAAAGCCAGGCTCGTCGATCCTGACGGTAGTGAAAACGATGCCCCCAACCCGCCGTGGCAGCCAGACCTGCTGATTATGTCATACCAGTGGCTCCGCCGGCACTCCAACGCGTTCTTGGACCGCGAACCGCAGTACGACATGGTCATCGTTGACGAAGCCCACCGGGCCCGTTTTACGGAAGTAGCCAACGCCAACCGTCGCCGGCCCAATCAATTCCTGACATTGCTGCGCCAGCTCGCAAAACGCACCGCAAGCCTGCTGCTGCTCACCGCCACGCCGATGCAAATGCACGAAGCCGAGCTGCACGCTCTGCTGGAACTGCTGGAACCCACCGACTGGAGCGCCGATGATTTTCGACGCTTTTACCATTCGGAAGCGCCAGCCACACCGGAAGAGTGGCGGATTATGGCAGAACGCTACCGGCCGCACTCGCCAAACCCGAAAGCCGCCGACGAGCGCTTGATCCACCACCGCAACCGCGCTTACGTCAACGGTCGGCTGACGCCCGAAGTGATGAACAGCACGGCGTGCCTGATGCGGGACCGCGGCCCGGCAAAGCGGCTCATGTCCCGGCACACCAGGGAAACCTTGCGCCAATACGCCCAGGACGGACGCATCAAAGCCACCATACCGGAGCGGCACGTGCACCCCGTTGCCATCCAAATGAACGCCGCGGAACGACGCCTGTACGACGACATTGACACGCTGGCGAACGAGGTCTATGCCGAAGCGCCTGGAGTTAACCCGACTGCGATGGGATTTATAATGACCACCTACCGCCGGCGACTGGGTTCGTCGCCACGCGCTTTCGCCCAAACCTGTCGCAATCACTTACAGCGCCGCTTGGCCAACGCCGCCGCCTGGCGCGAAATTGCTGAAATGGATGACGAGGAGCAAGAGGATTTGTCCGGCGAGCAACTGCCCGGCGCCACCCTCACGCCCCGAGCCGTGGCACGCCTGGAACGGGCAGCCCGCGACGCCGACCGCCTGGAACGCCACGACACCAAACTGCGCGAACTGCGGAGCCGCCTGTCCAATCTGGCATCCGATGGCCACCGCAAAGTCCTCATCTTCACCCAGTTCCGGGACACCATGCTTTATTTGTCCGACCGGCTGGCGCAAAACGGCTACGGCAACATCACCTGCATCTCCGGCCAAGACGATTACGCGGAGGGAGACCGGGGTCAGCGCATCAAGGCGCTAAGGGACGCCAACGACGGCTTGCTCATCTGCACCGAAACGGCTTCGGAGTCGCTGAACCTGCAATTTTGCACCGCGATGGTCAACTACGACATCCCCTGGAACCCGATGACGCTGGAACAGCGCATTGGCCGCATCGACCGCATCGGGCAAGAGCGCCCAAGCGTGGACATCGTCAACCTGTTCTACGCCGGCACCGCCGAATGGGACGCTTACGAAGCAATGCTGGAACGTCTGCAAGCCATTCACGGTCAAGTAGGCGCGTACCAGCCCATCCTTTACGACCCAGCCTCGGCCGGCCGTATGGCCGCCATTATCCGCGCCAACGGCGACCGGCAGGCTACCCGCGCCGCCGTCCAGAACATTGCCAGCGAGGTTCGTCTCAACCTGGACGTCCTCAACAGCACGCTGGAACAGGCTACCCTGCCTAACCCGGCCGTAGGCATGGCAGAACTCCAGCGCGCGCTAACCGAACCCGGCCTGCTGCCAGACGGCTGGGATGCGGAACACCGCGGCGGCCCGCACTGGCTGATAACTCGTCCCGACGGCAACAGCCGGTTGGTTACTACCGACCGGAAAGCCTACGAATACGACGGCGCCAACGCCGCCTGGTTCGGGCCGGGCAACCCATGGTGGCCGGGCTGAAACGGGCACCGCGTCAAGGCCGCCAGTGACACTTCCCCATAGCGCATACCCAGTGCGAGCCGGCACAATGGTTCTACCAGCGGTCGCCGATACCAAAACCGCTGGCAACAGAGCCGGTCATGCCCAAACGCCAAGCGCAGCCGCTCAGCCCACCCCGGCAACGCATCCTGGAGTACCTGCGGGCCTACCGCGCCCAGCACTCTTACCCGCCGACTATCCGTGAAATTCAACTCAACTGCAGCATGAGCAGCACATCAGTGGCGCACTACCACATCAAGCAACTGGAACTAGGGGGCTACATCACCCGGCGGCACAACATCGCCCGTGGCATTACTCTCAACGACCGAGTACCAGCGACCTCGGACTAGTGGCGACAATCCACGGCGGAAACGCCCGGCCTTGCCTCAGTTACATCCAGCAAGCCGGCCGGGTGCCAAATTGAGCCGCCGCTCTCCGAACGGCCGGCCGATTCCGCACACTGCCCAGCGCACGAGTAAAGTAGGCCTACAATCCCTATTTCGGAACGGGCCTACCAATCCTAGCTCCCAGAACCAAGTGACGAATTACGTCGCACATATACACACAATCCGTCATGCTCATCGCCAGTCCCGAGTTTCGCAATTTTCTAGACTATCCCCGCGTGTCCGGGGCATTCGGAAAAACCGTGTACAATGGCGCAAACCAACGGAGTGAGCTATCCCCATGAAATACGACCATATAGTTGTGGGAGGCGGCACGGCCGGGTGCATCGTGGCGGCGCGGCTGTCTGAGGACCCGGCGCGCTCGGTGCTGCTGCTGGAGGCCGGCCCTGACTTTCCCGACTTCGCTCAATTGCCCGATATGCTCAAGCTGGGCTGGGGAACAGTGAACCTGGAGGCCCGCGCCGCCGGTTCGCCCTATAACTGGTCCTTTACCGGCAGAGCCACGCCGGAGCAGACGGAGCCGATGCCCGTGCCCCGCGGCAAAGTGCTGGGCGGCTCCAGCGCCATCAACGGCCAGACCTTCATCCGCGGCGCCCCCGAAGACTACGACACCTGGGCTGCCCGGGGCAACGACGGCTGGGCGTACCTGGACTGTCTGCCCTACTTCCGTAAGCTGGAGAACGACGCCGACTTTCACGACGACTTCCACGGCACTGACGGGCCGGTGCCGGTACGGCGCCACCCGCGCGAGACCTGGCCGGTGGTGCAGGAAGCCTTCTTCCAGGCCGCCACCGCCGCCGGATACCCCTATCATCCCGACGTGAACCACCCGGAAGCCACCGGCGTCAGCCAGCGGGCTGAGAACAACATAGACGGCGTGCGTATGAGCATGGCCTTAGCCTACATTGACCCGGCGCGCCACCGGCTGAACCTCACCATCCGACCCAACGTCCAGGCCACTCGCGTGGCGCTGGAAGACGGGCCGGAAGGCCAGCGGGCCGTCGGCATTGAGGTGGAGAGCGGCGGAGCAAGATTTGTGGTCGCAGGCCGCGAAATCATCTTGTGCGCCGGGGCGGTGGCCTCGCCGCAACTGCTGATGCTGTCGGGCATAGGTCCCGCCGAACAGTTGGCGGCGCAGGGCATTCCGGTGGTCGCGGAACTGCCCGGCGTCGGCCGGAATATGCGCGATCACCCCAATGTTTCGGTGCGTTTCAGCGTCAGGGGCAGTACACCCGAAGACCCCGACGCCATGCGGGCGGTGCGCCTGCGCTACACCGCCGCCGGTTCGTCCACGCCCCACGATATGATAATCTCGCCGGCGTCGCTCAACACAGTGGTGCGGGCCGGCGAAAACCCCACCCACACCGTCAACTGCGGCCTGTACCTGGCGGCGGGACAGGGTGAGCTGCGGCTGGTGTCCGCCGACCCGCACACGCCGCCCAGCATGGATTACCGTTACCTGGAAGAGGACTGGGACCGGGAGCGGTTACGGGAGAGCGTCCGCCTCTGCGTGTCGCTGCTGCAACACCGCGCCTACGACGGCATCATTGCAGAGATAACCGCTCCCACGTCCGCCGACTTGGAGACCGATGCGGCGCTGGACGGCTGGCTGCGACGCAACATCAGCACCTCTTACCACATCTCCGGCACCTGCAAGATGGGGCCGGCCAACGACCCGATGGCCGTCGTTGACCGGCAGTTGCGCGTGCGCGGCGTCTCCGGCCTCCGCGTCGCCGACGCCTCAATAATGCCCGACGTGGTGCGCGCCAACACCAACGTCACCACCATGATGATTGCCGAGCGCGTCGCCGACTTCATCAAGGCGGGGAATTGAACGCAGATGGCGTCTATGCGGCCGGCATACGCCATGTGTTGATTGTCCAAGCCGTGCCGCGGTTTTCTTGCCCCGCCTGGGGAATTTGGCAACCCTTTTTATGAACACCTAGGCCTGTGCAAAATAGGCGGTACCTAGACAGCCGGCTGATTGTTTTACGAAATCCGTAGAAATCTGCTGGATTACGACGGTTCATCTGGTGACGTAATTCGTCGCTTTGGCGTAGCAACCCAGCGTGGCACTGATTAGCAAGCCGGCTGCTCCGTTGGTCGGTAGCGGCCGGCACCGTTGTTGGTCAACGGCAAGTTCATCGTGGCATCGCCGGCCGGTGTTGCGCTACGGTGGTGGCGTCGTCTTCGTTGGGAAATTCCGAGCCTGCTGGCTTTTACGTAAAAGCCAGCAGGCTCGGTCGATCATCCAAATGGTCTGCGGCCGGCAAGCGCCCCACCAAAACGACCCCGTGGCCAAAGAGGAACCGCACTTCGACGTGATGTCGTATGGCCTTTCCGATGTGGCTGGACGGGCAGCGGGTAGTGCAGATTGGCGTTGACCCCGACGATCTGGGGCGCAACTGGCAGAACACCTACGGCATCGCCGCCGACGCACGCACGTCTTTTGCCGCTGGAACTGCCGCCCTGCGCGAGCGACGGCGGGAGTCGGCATTGCGCCCGGAGCCGCAGGAATCTTACCTGGCGGCGGTGCGGGCAGCGGTGCTCGACGACGGCATCCTGGTGTCGGGCATGACGTAGTTGGGCTACTACGCCCGCGGCTTCTGCCCCACCTACGAGTCGCGCACGTTCATCACGTCGTGAGCCAACTGTGGGCGCACGGTGCGTGCGGAGTTGCACACTCTGGCTTTGTGAAGCTGGCGGAGGCGTGGGGGATACGAGCGGAAGGGCCGGCGGCGCTGCAGGAGGCTTTGGCGGTGGACGGGCCCAGCCTGATTGAGGTGTCGGTGAGATGATGCCGACGCCGTTCACGTAGGGAGGTGAGGATTCTATTCGCTGATAGCTGGCGGTGTCTTCGGTTTGTAGGTTGCGTCACCTCTGTGGTTTCGTGGGCTGGGGCAGAACCAGCGAGCGTCGCAAGCGTTGCACGTGTCCTCGTCGCCGCAAGTTGGTTGCCAGGCCGTCTGTAGTAGCACCCCGTTAGTTTCGTTCACGATGTCCGTTTCTATCGACAGGACAACGTTGTCGAACTCCCGGAGGCCATTTGTGATGCTCTCGTCCGATATAGGGACAACTCTGATTGCCCGTGCCAGTCGGAATTCCAGAGACAATTGCGATGTGTCTGTGCCGGGTCGCCACATTCTGACTAGTTGTTCGTCGCTGGAGCCGGGGGTTGGCAGTACATCTGTCTTTCCATCGGCTTGCGCTCGCCGCAATTGGCGCATATCCTCATCGCCAGGTAGCAACTCGTTGATGTAGATGAGAATTCCAGCGGCTACCGGCAGGCTCTCCGTCTGCTTTTGGCGTAACCAAGCGTAAGTTTGGATTTGCCAGTCGCCCTCTTCCCAATACTGCTCATCCGTCTTGGGCCGCCGGCTGCCTTTATAGTCAACGATGACCTCAAAATCCCCTTCCAGGTGAGGGCAAACTTCTTGTACCCTCCGACTTATCGGGTTGTCTCCAGCAGCTTGAGACAGGTTCATGCCAGTAAGCACGTCGATTATGCCGTGAACTTCGTAGCTGTCCGCCCTCCTGAGAGAGCCGTCATCTGTCTTGGGAACGTCGCGCGTTGCGATGACTTTACGCTCTGCTGCCGTAATTAGTGGGAACAAGTGCTGTCCGATTTCATTCACAGCAACTTCGACACGGCGATACGCTGCATCCCTAGCTCCCCGATTGCGGGCCGTTTTTCCTTGTCGTTGCAATGATGTTTCTACTATGTCGGCAAATTTGCCTATATCATAGTCAGCCCAATCAGGCGTATCCTCTCTCCACTCCTTTTTGGAGCACGGCCATGGGAAGAGCGGAATGGACTGCCTTTCGTCTTGGCAGGTTTTCCAGTACCGGTACGCCATTTCCAGCGTTCCGTGCAACATTTCCCCAAACCAGAATTGGACTGGCCGGGATGGGGGTAGTTCGCTACGGTTGTAGTACCGATACTGTAACTTGCAACGGCTGTAAGATAGCAAGTCGCCAACCAGTGAGTACGATGGCACCAAATATTCGGCTGGCCTGATTTCTAGTTCCATGCTTTATATCCTCGTGAATGGAGTGTTGACAATAATAGGAGGCCTTGCCGTTCCCGATTCCTGCCAGGGCCAACTGAGGTCACGATTCCAGCCCAAGGCTACGTTGGGAATTGTGCCGGTCTTGCGGTCACTACCGGTGCCGTGTGTGAGGCATTTTTCATTGCCTATAAGTAGCAATACTGACTGAGGGCGGCTGTAAGCGACGTAGTATAGTCTTGCCAAGTCGTCGAATGTTCTGTCTAGTTGTGGACGGTGTGCACGTAAAGGTGTAGGTAAATGTTGCTCAATGTCATTCTCCTGGCGCACCACACTGGAAGGTTCGCTTGGAAAGCGGAGGAATTTTTGCGTATGATGATTACTTCTGAACCTACTCCCTACATCCACAATCGCCATCGGAAATTCCAAACCTTTGGATTGATGAATGGTCATGATTTGCAGATAATCTCGCGGTATACTGGGCAGTATGTCCTCGTCTATGTCGACGTTGTCCTCAGCAATCGGGATCAGTGCGTCTCTGATGAATACTTCCCTGCTACGTATTACATGGTCGGTAACAGAATTCGCACGAGTATTACTAAGCAATTTCATCTCGTAGGCAGAAACAGTAGTGCTACTGTCAATATTGCCCACTATCGCTTGTAGCCATGCTTGGTGCTCTGGTTCATTTTGGAACTCAGGGAACCACGTCAATAGACGATAGATAATTTCCAGTACTGGCCATTCGCTCCAAGTTGCGCTATCCATGAGTTGTCCGTATGCCGCCGATTGCCATCGCTTTACGAACCCGTCCAGGCCTCGGTTGTCTTTTGGTGCAGGGTTTGACTGGACAAAATATTCTGCCTGACGCCGCCATTGGTTCAAGAAAAACTTTGACTCGTTCGTTGGGTATATGCCTTCAACTGTACTTCCATCAGGATCAGCAATGAGGGCGAGCAATCCAAGGATTCTCTGTACATCTGGCACGTCACGGAGAGACTGGCCACGCGGGTTGAAAATTTTGAGATTTCGGCATTCCATGCTCTCTCTGAATTTTAACGGGAATCGTGGTTCACTAGACCTATTGTGCCAGTTGTATTGCCGTTCCCTAACTGAGTGTGAGAGGAACGCAATATCGCCTAGATTCCCACCTGACGGCAAGTCGATGACCTGTTGGTCTGCCTGATAACGCCGGTCATTCACTAGTGTTCCCAAGAAATCAGCCAGCGCTTCCGCCAAGCATTCTTCGTCTGGACGGAAAATCCCCAAGACAGTCAACCCGGTGCTGTTCCTCACCGCTTGCACTGGCTGTTTTGGTGGGTTGATTCTAGCCGGCCTGAAACCAGGGTCGCTGGTGATGTGGGCGTTGTAGAACCCGACGATCTCGGGCGTTGATCGGTAGTTGTCAACGATGTCGATGCGGTCAACAGTATAGCCGGTTTTGCTGTGGCAGCGCGTCTCGAACTCTGTGAACAATTCCACAGAACCACCGCGGAACCTGTACAGCGACTGGTCATCATCGCCCACGATGGTAGCAATCGCTCCGGTAGCGTTTATGATGCCGAAGTAGATGGCCTCCTGCAACGGATTGGTGTCTTGGTATTCGTCCACCAGCAAGGCTTTGACTTCGGGTGTCCATTCACTGAGAGTTCCTTCGTTGAGTCGGTCAAGGAACAATTTTTCTATTGCGGTGAAGTCGTAGGTGTTGCGTTCTTTGGACTCAGTTCTATAGTCCGCCAAGGTGTCAATAATTAAGCTCTGCGCGCTGCCTAACTGGCGGTAACTATCCAAATCGACTTGGTCTTGTACGAGCCTCTCCAAAAGTGTTTGCGCAATTGGGAGTGCCTCACTTTGATTTCTAGGTTCCCTGCCGTTAAACGTGTACCGCTTGAGCAGTTCTGCGAGTTGCTGCTTGTTTTGCTGGTAGCGATTGGCAAAGGCAAATCGTCGGAGCATTAGCTTGCTGGTCGCATTGTCCATCGTCACGGGGGCGGTTTCGCCTGGTAACCGATGGTCAGTCATTACCTGCTGTACGATGCTGTCCAAAGTTCCGATTTGACATCGGTTCAAGTCAACATGGTCTAAGCCGCCTATGGCAGCTTTGATGGCCTCCCCTTCCCGCAGCCATCGAGAGCGCAATTCGCGCGCAGCTTTCTTGGTAAAGGTTACTATGAGGACGTGCTCTGGGGGAATGCCCTCTACAAAGACGAGCCGGAGGGCTCGCAAAATTAGCACGGTGGTTTTACCAGAGCCCGGGCCTGCCACTATCTGTAGGACATTTTGCAACGGGTGCTTTACTACTGTCTCTTGTTGCGGGTTCAGTTTCTGGCTAATTATGCAGAGGAATTCATTCATGTTGATCATTTTACACCGCCAGTATTCTCGTATAACTTAGCCGTGTTGTGCGCCCCCCGGCGTTTGTTGCGGTTGCCGCCTCGGAATATCAGGATTTGGATGCCCAGCTTTTGGCAGAATTGGCATGGGCAATCTTGCCAGGGTTTTTCTTCCAGTGTGCGCTGGTAGCGGTCTCGCATCGACTTTATCTCGCTGGTTCTTTGCAATTGCTGGTCGTAGGTTAGCACGGCATCCAGCACTTCGGCAATGCCGACTTTGCCCAGGTCGTATTGGGCGAGCAGTTGCAATGCGGCTTGTTCCTGGCTCTGGAGCAGTTCAACGTCAACATCGCTTTGCCGCAATCGCTTGGCGGTGCGTGGGTCGCGGGTCATTGGCACGCGGATTGCAGCGTACCACTTACCATTGGCTCCCAGGTAGTTCTGGTCGGAGCGCAGCCAAGCCTTACGGAAGTAGGATGCGCTGTCAAAGCTGGCAATGCCAAGTTCGCGGAACTTTTGCTGCAAGTTGGGGCGGTAGATGCCGAACAAGTGCAGCCAGGGGGGTTCGCGGAGTTGCTCTGCGGCAGCACTGACGGCTTGGACGATTTCCAGAATTGCAGCGTCAGTCTGGGGCACCAACCCGCCGACGGCGATATGGCGGTAGCCCATTTCGTAGTATCGCTTTACGTTTTCTCCATACTGAGTGGGGGTAATGCCCTGTACGGCGCCAACCGGCGTGAACAGCTTGCCCCGCTTTTTCCAAGCTTTCAAGAATGCGTCGGCGTTCCGTATAGTGGTTTCTACTCGTTGTTGCCGCTCTTTTTCCGGGAGCGTTTTGATGGGGATATGGTCAACCGATGCGCCCATGTTGAAATTGTACAGTTCGTAGAGGGCTATGGCCTGCTCTGTTGAGATTGCGGGTTCCTCTTCGTTAACGTAACTGAAAGCGCCGCAGTCACCGAACAAATACTGGTTTTCAGAGAGGCCAAAGAATTCGCGCAGGTCCTGGGGGCGCAATGATTTGTCCTCGGTGCCTTCCAGTTTGCGCAGGGGGCCCTTTGCAGTCTGGCGCTGCGCAAGGCTGACCAGTATGCCATCGCACATATGGGTAGGCTGCATCAGCCGATTGCAATGCTTGTCGCCCCGCGCGGCCCTCTGTGGCCCGGAGAACCGGTCATTCTCAAAATCAAAATTGGGGTCAAGTAGGTCGTCCCAATCCGGGAGGAAGTACGTCAGACGCCCTTGTTGGCGCTCAGGTCGTGTCTGCGTCTTGCGCTTTTTGGGGGATTGTTCATGTAGGAAATTTTTAAGCAGGCTCTGCTTCTCGCCGATAGGGCCGTCGAAATAAATGGGGGTTCTGCCCGTCCTTTTCAGTGCCGGTTGGATTGCCGGCTGGTAATCCTTGCCCAAAACAAGATGGACGCTGTCGTCATCACCTACCCATTTCTGGAAAGTTGCAGTGCATTCCGGGGCTATGGCGGCGGCTGAATTACGGTCCAATCGCTGATCATAGTGGTCAATCTCTTTGATTACCCCAAAAAGCTTGTGCTTGGCGGACAGCGTGCTTACCGCAACATTCTGCGGCCACTGGTATTCACGGAGAAATTTTCGGAGCACTCGGTAATAGGGACCATCGTACACTTCCAGTGCCGGCATTTGTCTGGCGGATTCCCGCTTGGCCTTCGAGCAACTGAGGATTAGCAAATTCTGTCCCATGTGCAAGTTCTCCTATCTTCTTTGGTTTTGGTTATCATACCACCGTTCAAGTCCGGCGTTGCATCGACCCAACTTGCGTTGCAACGCTCCCGTCTCCGTTATGTTATGACGCCCCCGTGCGGCGTCCCGCCGCCGGTCTGCATCCTGCATTACGCTTTGCGCGCAAGGGAGTAGAACGTAGCGGCGGCTTGCCTGCGCGGTGGTTGGCTGCCGGGTCAAGTGTATCGCGCCTAGTCGCGTTTCCTGACGGGCTGCTCAGGCCGCAGTTGAGTTGAATTTCACGGATAGTCGGAAGGGTAAGGGTGCTGGGCGCGGTAAGCCCGCAGGTACTCCAGGATGCGTTGCCGGGGAGGGCTGAGCGGTTGCACTTGGCCTTTTGGCACGGCTGGCACTGCTGGTAGAGGAAGCGTCACTGGCAGTCTTGGTGTTGCGCCTATCTCGGCTTGCCCACCATGGGTTGCCCGGCCTGAACCATGCGACATTGGTGCCGTCGTATTCGTAGGCTTCTTGGTTGGTAGTAACCAACCGGCTGTTGCTGTCGGGATGAGTTATCAGCCGGTGCGGGTCGCCGTGGTGTTCCGCATCCCAGCCGTCGGGCAGCAGGCCGGGTTCGGTTAGCGCGCGCTGGGGTTCTGCGTTTCGGTGCCGTGTCCCTTTGGCTCAGGCAGCGACGATTCCCATTGAGCAGACTACGCGCACGCTGCCAGTTGGTGGCGGTTGGCTTTCGCCAGCGCCGTCCGGTTTGGGCAGTTCTGCCGCCATGTTCGCGAGGGCGTCCAGCAGTTGCTGGCCGGTGGCGCCGTCGCGCATCAAGGCGCTAATCCGTTCGTTCACGCTGACGGGTAGCCCGGCGGTGAACGTTGCCCGCAGGATTTCCAAGCGCCGCAGGTCAGTTGCATTGGCTTGGCCGTCCAGCAGCAACTGGCCCAATTGGGAGTTGACGTATCGCGTTACCCGGTTGTCGCGGCGGCGCGGTTCCGGCGCCACCGGCTGCGGAGCCAGTTGCTCGACTAGGGCCGCCGCGGCTGCGCCGACGCGGCTGTTGGTGTCTGGTGGCAGCGGAACCGCCGGCGTGTCCGGTTCGCATTCTACCTGCCGCACCAGTTCGGCGGGGGTAAGCTTGGCGACGCTGCCCTCAGAGCTGGCGGCGTAACCCTGCCTGGCGTCGTCGCTGGCAACTAGCGTGATGGTCGTATCGGCGTGGGGATGATTGCCGGCCGCCATTGCTGCCCGCAGGCCGTCGGGCATCAGCCACAGCCGTTGCCACAGTGCGGGCTGCTCCCGGCGGATGCGGTTCAGCAGGGCGTTGGCCTGCTGGGCCACGGCCAGGCTGTCGGTGACGTCATCCCGCTCTTCCGGCATTTCACCGTCATAAATGGAGTAGATGGATTCGGGGTTGACCCGTTCGCCGTTCTCCAGCACTACGTTATCGAGGCCAATCAGGTCGTGGAACGCCTGCACCCGGTTGCCGACGGTTTCCCGCAGGCCGATTTCGTCTTCCACGGCCGGGTCGGGCATCATGTTGTGCAGGTAGATTACCTCGTGTCCGGTGGTGATGCGGTCCACCCGCCCATGGCGCTGGATGAGGGTCACCGGGTTCCAGTGCAGGTCGTAGCTGACGACCCGGTTGCAGTCTTGCAGGTTTTGGCCCTCGGCGATGACGTCGGTGGCAATCAGGATGCGGGTCTGTTCGCTGTCCGGCAGGTTGGGCCGGTCGTTGCTCCAAGGTGAGAACCGGGCTACCTTGTCGGCGCTGTGGCGGTCGCCGCCCATCAGCAGGTCAACGTTGACGCCGGGGTTGTCGGCCTGGAGCTGGCGGCGCAGGTAGTTGGCGGTCACCTTGGACTCCGTGAAAACCAGCAGCTTTTCGCCGGCCACGCCGGGCGACTTGACGAAACTCTTGATTTCGTGGAGTTTGGCGTCGTCGCTGGCGTCGCCGTCGGGGTCGGCTTTGATGCTTTGCAGCGCGTCGGCGACGGCGTTCAGGATACGGTCGTCGGCTTCCAGGTCGTCCAGCCACGCCGGGCAATCGAAGTCGCTGGCGGAGTAGGACTGCTCCCGGATTGTGATCAGCGTTTCGTCCTGGTCCAGCGCGTCGGTGTCCGGTTCCTCGTCATTGGGTTGGTCGATGGTCAGGATTTCCTCGCTGTCGGTCACGCCGTCGTCCTGGTTGACGCCGCCGTTGAGTATCTGATTGCGGAAGTTCCGGTTGCTGGCAATCAGCACGGCCAGCGTGCTGCGGAAGGCGGGGATGGATGATTCCAGCCGTTTCCACAGGTTGGCGGTCATAATGCCGGCCAGGTTGCCCCGGTTGCTGCGCACAATGTTGGCGTACTCCGGCCGCTCGGTGGCGGCTTCGTGCAGGTACCTGGCCGGCCGGTAGCGCGCCGCCTGGTACTGCTGCAGCAGGCCGGCGATGCGCCGGATGCCGCCGGCTTTCCGGTACACGTGGTCCAGGCTGTACTCCCGGTTGGACAGTTTGGCCTCCGGGAAGCGGATGGGCTGCCCGTTCAGGGCGCTGTCCGGGTAGTTGCGCCGGATGTCCTGCCGGCGCCGGCGGATCAGCACGTGCTGGAGCACGCTGGCGACTTGCGCCGGGTCGGCCCGGCCGATGTCCGGGGGGAAGTAGTGGGCCAGGTTGCCGGTGATGCCGGGCAGCCCGTGCCGGCCGGGGTCGAGGAACAGTTCCAGCTGGCGCAGGATGTCCGTGGGCGCCAGGTTCTGCGGCGTGGCCGACAGCAGGATGACCTTATGCCGCCTGGCGCCTTTGAGCAGGTCCAGCAGGACGCGGCGGCGCTGGCTGTGGTTGCGGAAGCCGTGGGCCTCGTCAATCAGCACCGGGCCGGCGTGGCGCAGCAGCTTTTGCAGGCTGCGGTCGGCGGCGAAGTTGGCCTCGGTGAGGCGGCCCCGGCTCAGCACGTCGGCGTCGTCCAGGCCGAATTGGCGGCAGGCGCGTTCCCACATTGGCCGCAGGCTGGCGGGGCAGATTACCAGCGGGTCGCCGGCGTCCCGTTCGGTGAGGTTCAGACGGCGCAGGATTTCCGCGCCGATGTAGGTCTTGCCCATGCCGACTACGTCGGCGATGTAGCAGCCGCCGTGCCGTGCCAGCATGGCCAGGCCGGCGGCTACGGCGTCCTGCTGATAGTCGGTGAGTTCCACCGGCGGCGGGCCGTCTGCGGCGTCCGCGTCGCCCAGGGTGTCGCCGTAGAGTTCGTAGAGGACTTTCAGGTAAATCAGGTAGGGTTCGGGCGTGGCCAGGGGCCAGCTGTTGTTGAGTTTTTCAACTACCCGGTCGTTCACCGGCTCGCTTTCGCGCCACAGGCGCTCGAACCAGTCGCGGATTTCGCCGATGTCGCCGCCGTGGGTTACGGGGTAGTTCAGCTCGGTGTTGCCGGCAAAGCCGGCGGCGGAGAAGTTGGTGGAGCCGATGATGGCGGTGCCGGGCGCGGATTCCAGCCCGGTGTAGCCGATGTAGGCTTTGGCGTGCATCCGGTCTTTGACGTAGGCCCGCACGTCAACTTTGCCGCCGGCGATGAGGCCGGCCAGGGACTTGATGCCGGCTTCGCTGGCGTCGTCCTGGGGCTGGGCGGCGGCGTTGCGGCCCACGTTGTCCAGGGTTTCGTTACGGGCGACGGTTTCATCGCGGCGGCTCTGGGCGGCGTGGTAGCCGTCGGCGGACTCGCTGGGATTGTAGCCGGCGACGATTTCCGCGCGGGTGGGCCGGTCGGTGCGGCCAATCAGGATGCGTACTTTGCCGGGGCGGGTTGCCAGCAAGTCGGCGACCTGCGTAAAGCCGGAGAGATAAAAGTAGCCAACGGCAATGTCCACGCTGTGGGGCTGGCCGTGGGCCTCGGCGAGGACGGAGCGCAGGCGCTCGGTGAACTGTGGGTCGCTGTTGGCGTGCAGGATGGTCATGGGAGATTCACTACCTGGTATGTTCCGCAAGTATTTTCTGCCAGAACGCGATGACTGCGCCAAACGTATCGACCGAGTCGCATAGGCGGCCATCTTTCAATGCTATTACTATGCGGCCGACGTTGCCCATGACTCTTGCGCCGCTTTTCGCGGCTTGCGCGAGTTCTCGCGTGGCTCTGATGGCCGGCGACTGACCATATAAATACTGCCTAAAGTCTCGCTTGTTTGGGAATTCCATCGGTATCCTGAGGTCTTCGTATCCCCAGTGCTCCAGTGGCGCAATTGCGGTGGCGGCTAGATAGGTTGCTGCGGGCGTGCTTTCGTGAGCTGACTGTTCAGCCATTTGTTCTGCAATTGCCAACTGGTTGGCTGTAGTGTTTATTTCGTCCGGTAGTTTTATCCGCTTCCGACGGGATCCGCTAATGGCCCCCGTCTTTTGCCGCTCAGAATGGTTGTCCGGTATTTGGCCAGATTCATACAAGGCTACCCAGAACTCTAGGCAGTCTTCCAGGGTCTCATTCATCTCGAGATATTCTCCGTTTCGTAGGTACGCCCCCATATGCAATTTCTTCTCGGCGGTTACGTGTAACTCCATCCTTACCCTGTCAAACTCGCGACTGAATGCTCGGCTGAAGCTACCTGTAGTCTTGATTTCGTCTAATACCCGGTTGTTGTTCTTGAGGCTTCCGCCATGCTTGGTAGCGTTGGCGACGTCCCTTATGACAGCCAGGCGCGGTTCTGCTTTGTAGATCCTGTTTCGGAAATCATTATGGTCCTTACATCCAAAGTCACTCAGGCGATGTCCGATTGTCCAGTCTTGCATACTGTGCATTTGTTGCGCAGCGGTTTGGGCTTTCCATGCACGCAGTTGTTCTCCCGATAGGTAATCTCCTACCGTAGCTATCGTTATTTGCAACTGGTCTTCCGGTGTACCCATTCCGTTAGGCATCTTGATGCTTGTCATTTGGCACCCTCTCGTTTCAGACGTTCAGTTACTCCAGCATACCACCATCTCCCGCCCGCCGGCCCGCCTGACGGTTACGGAAAGTTGCGGTAAATTTCGCTCCGGGGCAGGAAGCGGCGCAGGATGGCTGTTTCGCCGGCTATGGTTATGCCCAGACGGTAATTGCCTATTCTGATGCGGTAGTGCCGGCCTTCCCCCGCAAAACCGGCTTGATAATCTCTGCCGATTTCGGGTCGGCAGCAATCAACGCCTGCCGGGTGTCGTCATCAATGATGAAAGCGGCGTTTAGCCTGGTAGTAACGCCGCGATAAATAGCCACGTCCCAATCTTTCAACGGCGTGCCTGCCGTTTCCATCTTGTCCATCACTGACCGCTCCACCGGTGACAGCACACTCCACGGCCTTTCGCCCTGGGGACGCAACTCGCCCCACAGACTTGCAGCGGGCGGAAAGTCCTTGACCGCCGGTTTGTCCAGGTCAACGGCTCTGGCGACCGCGTCGTGACGGCCGGCGCGGGCAATCAGCACGCAGGAGTCCACGATGGCGCTCTCGAAAACGTCTTTGCCCAGTTCCAGAAGGTACAGCGGGGTGTGCTTTTCGGCGAAGTAGCGGCGGGTGGTCTTGCCGTATTCCGCCTTGAGCCAGCTGTTGGATGTGATGTAGGCCAGCAGGCCGCGGGCGGGATTGAGCAGCTGGAAGCCCCGCTCGTAGAACAGTTGGTAGATGTCGCCGGTGCGGGCAAAGGTGGCGTAGCCGGCGCTGCGGTATCGGTTGGCCAGTTCGCCGCCGTTGCGCTGCAACTGCACGTAGGGCGGGTTGGCGATTACGATGTCGAAGCCGCCGTTCAGCATCACGTCAGCGAAGTCAATGCGCCACTCCACTACGCCGGCCGGCGCCGCGCCTTTCATCTGGCGGCGCAGCTGCGACTTGGTAGCATCCACCTGCTGTTTCAGAGTGGCTTTCTGTTGCCCGTGGGCGGTGGTGTAGGCAGCGATGTCCTGTTGCAGGCCGCTGTTGACGATGCTTTGCAGGGTAAAGTCCAGTTGTTGCGGGTCGGGGCCGGCGATGGCGTCGCCGGTCACCAGTTTCAGGTCCAGGTTGGGCAGCGGGTCGGGCGGGCCATCGCCGTCGTAGTCCACGGCCAGGCTGAGCCAGAGGCGGAGCATAGCGGTGCTAACGGCCAGGGCGTCCTGGTCGGCGCCGTAGATGTTGTTGGTGATGATGTCCAGCTTCTGCCGGTACAGGCTGTCGGCGGTGTGGCCGGCGCGGAACAGGCTGTCGTTGAGGGCTATGATTTCCTGGAGCATCCCCAGCAGGAAGGCGCCGGAGCCGCAGGCCGGGTCAACGGCTTTCATGCCGGCCACCGCGTTGGCGATTGCCCGGGCCTGCGGTTGCGTGATGGCGTCGGGTTTGCGCTGGTCAATCAGGTCGGCGATGCCGGCGTCGTCCAGGCCGGCGATGTTCTGGCCGGACAGATAGCCCTTGATGGCTTCCCGGCACATAAAGGCGACCACTGCTGTGCCGCGCGTTGACGGTTTCCTCAAACAGCTTGCCCAGCATCTCCGGGTCCACGGCTACTTCGGTATCCAGCGGCGTGGCCTCCATCACGGTGAAGTTGTAGTGGTTGAACAAGCCCGTAATCAGTTCCGCAATGGCGTCGTCGGGCACGGTGAAGGCGCCGTTGGCGGCCTGGTTGTCCATTGGCGTCGGCTCGAACAGGCCGCCGTTGAGGAAGGGCACGTCGCCGATGGCCGAGTGCAGCGCGGGATTGTCGCGCATCAGGTCAAGGGACTGGGGGTTGTTCAGCCCGGCAAAGAACAGGTGGCTCAACCGGCATAGGTAGAAGTTGGCTTCACTCGGTGTCGCTTGGTAGTCGTCCCACAGGGTGTTGAGGTAATCGGTATTACTGTTGAACTTGAGCCAGCCTTTGCGGCTGACGAAGTGGATGAACAGCAGGCGGTTAAACAGGGTCTGCGTGAACTGCTCGGCGTCGGCCCGCGCCATGCCGGCGGACAGCCGGGCCACGGCATCATCGTAGGCAGCTTTGTAGTCCTTGAAGAATGCCTCGGTGACGGGCTGGACGTTAAAGCCGTCGCGGAAAGCCCGCTGTGGAACGCCGCCGCTGGCGATGACGCTGCCCACCCGCTCCAGGCAGTCCAGCGCAGTACGGTTGGCGCTGTTCCAGTAAGCGGTGACGCGGACGACATCCTGCAGCCGGTAGCGGTTGCCTGGCGACGGATTGCCGGTGACGAACTGGACGCCGCCGTCGTTGGGCAGTGTGAACACCAGCAGCGGATAGCGTTCGTCGCCGGCGTAAAGCTGCATGATGTCGTTGGCTGCCTGCACTTGAGCCAGGGTGACGTAATCGCGCCGCCCGGCGTCCGGCCCCGCAGACAGGTCGAAATGGACGGCCAGATAGTCCGGGCCGAAGTCGTTGGCCAGGCGGCCGACCACGACGGCGGCAGCGGGCAGCTGCGGGCGGTCAACAGCGATGCTCTCGTTGCTGACCGCCGTAAAGCTCAGCACGCGGGCGGCGATTTGACGCAGGGCGGCGGGATGCTCCGCGCCGGGCTGGGCGGCCATAGTTTCGAGTTGCTCTTGCGCGAACTCGCGGCGGTCGGGCAGGGTTCCGGTGGTCATCGGGGCCTCGATGTGGTGAGAGTTTTGGCGGCATGGTTTGGCTCAGGCGACTGCCGGTTGGGCTTTGTCCTGAGCTAGGCCGGGTTGCCGCGGGCTGGTGTCATCCGGGGACGGTTCCAGTAAGGGCCTTTGGTACTTGGAACAGTGCTACGGTCCCGTCTGGTATGAACCGAGCCCGGCCCGAGGGCGTTCACCGTAATTCCCTGGCCGTCCAATTCCTGGGCCAGCACTTCGGTCAGTCGCACTACCGCCGCTTTGCTGGCGCAATAGGCCGACATATTGCTCCAGGCATTGGCCGCCCCCGCGCCCGACAGGTTGATAATCTTTCCTCCCGACTGCCCCAGCATTACCGGGATAACGGCGCGACATACCAGGAAGGCGCCGGTGAGGTTAACGTTGACGGTGTTCACCCAGTCGGCGATGTCGTTGACCTGCAACGGGCCGATGGGCCTGAGCTTCCGGCGTTGTTGACCAGCACGTCAATACGCCCGAATCGCTCTACTACGCTATGGGCCAGCCGTTCCGTGTCTTTCCGGCTGGTGACGTCGGTGCGGACGGCAATGGCTTCAGTGCCCAGCTCCGCGACGGCGCTGACGGCCTCTTGCAGTTCGGATTCGCTGCGTGCGGCCAGCGCCAGCTTGGCGCCTTCGCGGGCGTAGGCCAAGGCGATGGCCCGCCCAATGCCTCGCCCCGAGCCCGTAATGACCGCGACCTGACCATCCAGTTTCATGGCGTAACCTCTCCGGGAGTACCAAATAGGGCGTGTTGACAATCCGCAAATCAACCCGTTGTTCCTGTGCAAACAGGAACCCAGAAAAGCCTCTGCGATAGGAACGTTGGCCCGATTTTACGCTCGCTGAATTCCCACGGAAGCGGGAATGACGGCAATGGGCCGGCTCATCATTTTGGGGCGGCGCAAAACCTGATCCGCAACGCGGGCCGTTTCGGCGCTGCAATCGGGCGGGTTAGCCCCCAGTCAATGGACTTCTCACTTTATGGACGACTGTTGTAGTGAGCCAACCGGGAGGCGGGTCCTTCGCGTTTGAATTGAATCGGTTGGGGAAATCGGGGATGTGGCTGCGGGCGAGGTGCTCGGGCAGGGTGTACATCTGGATGGGAGTGATTCCATTTTGGAACATATACCAGGTGTCAGGACATACGCCTATGTCGGGCCCACCCCCGTTGCATTCGTGCAGGAGGACGAGCGCACAGCCCGGGCAATCTGCTTGTTCGGTGCAGTAGTCTTCGCTTATGTGTAGGTAGGCTCCTTCTTTGTGCCACTGGTGGTCTTCGGGTCTCATCCCGAAAGCTTTCCGTTCGCAAGTTACGTTGTAAACGGTATCTGCTGAGGGGTAGAAGCCGTTGGCGACGTTGTCAGCCATTGTGATGTAGAGGAAGTTGTTCAATTCTTGCGGGAACGGTGGTTCGTTGCCTTTGGGCAATGTGCTGATGTTGATGATGAACAGGGGTAGACCTGTTTGCCTGGCGTTGTCGATGGCAGCATCGCTGAGGGTGGACCTGACTATTTCGATAATCCAGATCGGCTTGCCCTGATGGTCGAAGCCTGCGATGTCGGATCTGGTTCTGCCGGCGGGGAAATGAGCTTCGGTCTCGACTGAGGCCAGTTTGTCGAGGAGATCGAAACTGTGGTATCCGAGCCGTAATGGGTCGAACCCCGGCTCCTGGATGCGTTCGAAGCTGCTGGGAGGCGCGGACTTGAAGAGGCAGTGTACGCCGTATTTCTCGTCGGGGCATTGGTAGAAGATCTGTCCTCGGAAGTTGCGCTGTTCGGGACGCATCTCTCGTGCGTTGCGTATTGATTCGGCGATGCCCATCTTGAGGCGGTAGTGGGCGGGTCCTTCCCCGTGGCACTGGCTGTTCGAGGTGTGGGAGAAATGCTTTGTTTTCGGGGCGCTGCGTGGCGAGCATACTTTGACCAAGATTCCTTGGCCATCTTTGACGATGAGGCGGTCGCCACAGGTGATGCAAGTCAGCCCCTTTTGGCCTCGCCGGACATCGGCGAGGCCGACGGTTCGGCCGTCGAGTTGGGCGTACTGGATGGTGGTGGTCATTTTCCCAAGCCTCGGTAATATGGGTGCCGCGCTGAAGGGCACCAGGGTCATTAGTTTGTGATTGTGAGACAACTTCACCCGTGTGCGTAAAACTGCGCGAAGTTGGAATTAGACCTGCAGGTCGGGCCTCTCAGTTCCACACAGTTTGGGAGCAGTGCTAGGACCGTCATTTCTGGTATATCTCCGTTCTGCTTTCGGCGATGCCTGACGTTATCGTGCCGGGGGAACTAGCCCTCCTGTTTCTATGGTACGGTAGGCGGCAAGTCTGTCCCTGCGTGTGCGGGGTAACGGCCCGGCATTGCTTGGTTGTTGTTGGTCCCGCTTTGCGGTCAGCGGTCTCGCAACAGGGTGATGGTCGCTATCACGATTCGTTCCGGCGTGGGTAGGTTAACGAGGTTCGTGATGGCGGTTTCTGCTTGGTTCAGACGGTGTTCGGCGGCCTGATGGTCAAAGCTACTCTGCGGGTAGTAGTCTGCTCTAATCCTTGCTTGGTATAGTTTATCGAAGGTGATGGCGAAGTTTTGCCCTTCTGGCGACAGCGATATCCGGTGGCGTAGCAGGTTGCCGACAGCGTGGCGGTGTGAGGAACCCCGATACACTCGGATCCAAGCGGCGAGACCGGGTGGGTCGGAAACCTACTCTACCAAGACTGACGCGTTGCTCTCGCAAAGGGCGGTGTATGCGGCGTAGTAAGCTGTGCTGATCGCCCGATGGTTAGCGGCTCGGGACGGCTGTGACAGGCTGTGGCGAGCGCTGTTGATAAGGTCCCGCCAGTCCAGGGGTGTAGGCGTTGGCGCGTTGGGCGCATGGCGTGCGCTTCATCGTGCGGCACTTGGTCCTTCGTCTCGGTAGTCGATGGTGGGTACGGGGTCGAAACCGCGTTCCTCTAGCAGGTTGAAAATGTCGAATTCAATTGGGTCGAACCGCTTCACGTCGACGGTGGGGTGGCCTTTCTTAAAGGTCACGGTCACGAATCGGATCTCCCTCCCTTCGAAAAAGAAGGAATCGGGTTCGACGTTGATGATGTCAAAGTCGCCGCGGAGTCGGTTCTGGAGTTCTACTTGGATCAGGTCGGACGCTTCCGCCCGCCAGTCATTCTTGGTGGCCAAGGTCGTTGCCTCCGTGGAGCTGTTTGTGAGGTATAGGCTAGATGACCGGGCAGATGCCGTCAACTATGGCGTGGTATCCGGCCGGTGCGGGGTGCGTTTTCTACCCTCGCGTGCGTGCAGAACCTTGCCGGTTGCGCATCGCGGGGCGCGTGTATCTTGTGACCGCTCCCTTGTCTTTCGAGTGAGGACTATCCCCGCGTGTGCGGGGGGAAACGCGGGGGCGCGCCTTTTGCCACTAGCCTAACGGGACTATCCCCGCGTGTGCGGGGGGAAACCCAACCAGCAGGTTGCTGATGCCCTGATTGGGCGACTATCCCCGCGCGTGCGGGGGGAAACCGACTACGCTCATCGTGCGACCCATCGTATTGTCACTATCCCCGCGTGTGCGGGGGGAAACCTCTCTACGACGCCGGCGCGTCCAGGTGGCGGAGGACTGTCCCCGCGTGTGCGGGGGAAACGGGATAAACCCCGCGTGTGCGGGGGAAACGGCACCGCTCGATAGTCGGGAATAAGACCGACGGGTCTATCCCCGCGTGTGCGGGGGAACCTTAGCAACGGCCGAGGGCACAAACCGCCACCTGGGTCTATCCCCGCGTGTGCGGGGGAACCCGCCTGGTATTTCAAAGCCGTCTGCTCCCACGAGGTCTATCCCCGCGTGTGCGGGGGAACCCTCCGTATTGTCCGGGACATAGCTGTCTTTCAGGGTCTATCCCCGCGTGTGCGGGGGAATCACCTTTCTTGAGGTTGCAGCGACGGCAGAGGGAGGTCTATCCCCGCGTGTGCGGGGGAATCCTCTGTCACGACGCCCACTGGTCGGGGCAGCAAGGTCTATCCCCGCGTGTGCGGGGGAATCACCGAGGAGCAACAATCCAATGTCGATACTCAAGGTCTATCCCCACGTGTGCGGGGGAATCGATGGCCAACGACCCCATGCCGCAGTACTGCATGGTCTATCCCCGCGTGTGCGGGGGAATCCAAATTACTACGACAATCCGTTTTTCCCTCTGGGGTCTATCCCCGCGTGTGCGGGGGAATCGCGGCAGGGCCAGGCGGTCAACCTGGCGGCGCAGGTCTATCCCCGCGTGTGCGGGGGAATCCAAAGAGAGAGGGGGAGCAATGAAACAGGAAACGGTCTATCCCCGCGTGTGCGGGGGAATCGTTGCGTGGGCGTCGGGCAGCGAGCGCCGGATGGGTCTATCCCCGCGTGTGCGGGGGAATCGTCAGTACCCCGGCGGCGCAGCCACACATTGCGGGTCTATCCCCGCGTGTGCGGGGGAATCGGTAGTAGGCTCTCCCGTATGCCCGTTTGTAACGGTCTATCCCCGCGTGTGCGGGGGAATCGGCGCTGCAATCCCTGCGAGCAGCTGTGGCTGGGGTCTATCCCCGCGTGTGCGGGGGAATCGCGTGTGATAAATGAATTGGGCCTGCTTATCGGGGTCTATCCCCGCGTGTACGGTCTATCCCCGCGTGTGCGGGGGAATCGCCTTCCCGCCGCCGCGTAGCACCAGCGGCCCGGGTCTATCCCCGCGTGTGCGGGGGAATCTGTCTGCGTTGACGGCATCCAGCGCTGCGACGCGATCTATCCCCGCGTGTGCGGGGGAATCTGAGAGCAGGTTACGTTAGCGGCAGCTCCGAGGGGTCTATCCCCGCGTGTGCGGGGGAATCCGGCCGACACGACGGCCGGCACGGCTCCGCCCGGGTCTATCCCCGCGTGTGCGGGGGAATCCTTTACGCAGGCGAGTGCGAGTGCGAAGGGGATGGTCTATCCCCGCGTGTGCGGGGGAATCGCAACGGTAATGCGGGGAGTATCCCGCAACGACGGTCTATCCCCGCGTGTGCGGGGGAATCTCGTTATGTCGTCGCCATATGCGCCGCGTGCGCGGTCTATCCCCGCGTGTGCGGGGGAATCCCTTACCGCTTGGGGATTCCTGGCGCACCAATGGGTCTATCCCCGCGTGTGCGGGGGAATCATCCGCGTCGGATAGGCCCGGACCTCCGCCATTGGTCTATCCCCGCGTGTGCGGGGGAATCGCTATCGACCGAATGACACCGGCGATTATTGCCGGTCTATCCCCGCGTGTGCGGGGGAATCGAGCGCGTCGATGGCTTTGTTTGCGCTGCCGGCGGTCTATCCCCGCGTGTGCGGGGGAATCCCTGCGAGCGCAGGGTACACGTTGACAACATCGGGTCTATCCCCGCGTGTGCGGGGGAATCGCTCACCTTTGGAACCGCCGTCCGGCAGGCGCGGGTCTATCCCCGCGTGTGCGGGGGAATCGGACTGAGGAATGGCAACACTCCATACCCTCAAGGTCTATCCCCGCGTGTGCGGGGGAATCATGGTTCATCGGGAAGACGAAGTGCATTTTGAGGGTCTATCCCCGCGTGTGCGGGGGAATCTCCCTCAATCGCGCCGCCATTTTTATACCCTGAGGTCTATCCCCGCGTGTGCGGGGGAATCCGCATTGCCACTGCCCCGGCGCGTAGTACCAGGGGTCTATCCCCGCGTGTGCGGGGGAATCCTTTGCTAAATCGCAAGGATGGCAATACCCCCCGGTCTATCCCCGCGTGTGCGGGGGAATCCCGTCCGGCGATACGATGTTACAGCCCAGCCGGGGTCTATCCCCGCGTGTGCGGGGGAATCTTCGGTGGCGACGCCCGGACAGTACTCGCCAAAGGTCTATCCCCGCGTGTGCGGGGGAATCGCCGGCAACCCATATTAGAAAAAGGACGGCGGCGGTCTATCCCCGCGTGTGCGGGGGAATCTAGATGGCCCGATTCACCCCGCCGCCGAACTGGGGTCTATCCCCGCGTGTGCGGGGGAATCAGATAGTGCCCGTCTTCGTGGAGATAGCCGCCGGGTCTATCCCCGCGTGTGCGGGGGAACCCCCGCCGCTACCGCCGCCGCCGGGCGGCGGCGAGGTCTATCCCCGCGTGTGCGGGGGAACCGCGGGGCGCATCCGGGCGGTCAATCCCGAAACAGGTCTATCCCCGCGTGTGCGGGGGAACCCGGCCCGCGCGGGCGCCAGCTGGCGGCGCTACCGGTCTATCCCCGCGTGTGCGGGGGAACCAATGCTGTATTGCCGGGCGGGCGGCGATTGGCGGGTCTATCCCCGCGTGTGCGGGGGAACCAATCCGTAGGCTGCAGGCTACGGATTCCGCAACGGTCTATCCCCGCGTGTGCGGGGGAAGCCTAGTGAACCTGGCAGACCCGGCGCGCGGCTGCGGTCTATCCCCGCGTGTGCGGGGGAACCTTTCTGGCCGACCCTCCCTCCCGCCGGGTAGCGGGTCTATCCCCGCGTGTGCGGGGGAACCGACCGATAGGCCGGGGTTATACCCTATGCGCGTGGTCTATCCCCGCGTGTGCGGGGGAACCGACCGATAGGCCGGGGTTATACCCTATGCGCGTGGTCTATCCCCGCGTGTGCGGGGGAACCATTGAGCTGGATGACGGTATCCACATCGCTGCCGGTCTATCCCCGCGTGTGCGGGGGAACCATGTCGTCGTCATCCCGGCGCTCTCTGCCGCCGGGTCTATCCCCGCGTGTGCGGGGGAACCTACTGGGCGAGGACCCGACGCCAGACCAGTATAGGTCTATCCCCGCGTGTGCGGGGGAACCCCCCGGCGTTTCGGGGATGGTAAATGATGCAACGGTCTATCCCCGCGTGTGCGGGGGAACCGTGCGGTTGGCGGTACTCCGGCTGCGAAAGCATGGTCTATCCCCGCGTGTGCGGGGGAACCGACTGGAGCAACTCCACCTGCGGCGACTGTCAGGGTCTATCCCCGCGTGTGCGGGGGAACCCCGGTGAGCCAGTCGTCCGCTTCCCGCCGCCAGGGTCTATCCCCGCGTGTGCGGGGGAACCCGCGCCGCTCAATAACGATGGTGATACCGATGAGGTCTATCCCCGCGTGTGCGGGGGAACCAACCGATGCTAACCACCTTCGACATCGCAGCACGGTCTATCCCCGCGTGTGCGGGGGAACCCCTAGCGGACGCCCCAAAAAAAAGGGGGGGGTCTATCCCCGCGTGTGGGGGGGAACCCAGTTCCGAAGGTTCGGCAGTGGTATCGGCGCAGGTCTATCCCCGCGTGTGCGGGGGAACCCAAAACGACCTATGGCTCGGCGGCGCATCCTGGGGTCTATCCCCGCGTGTGCGGGGGAACCCTAGGGCGTGTGGTCAAATTATTTTGGCCCACAGCGCCAGGGCCCGTATCTGGCAGATTGCCAGGTATGACGCCGCGTTTTTGGCATACCGCGTCGCCACACCCCGCCATTCCTTGAACTTGCAAAACCCGTTCTCCACCAAATGACGCGCCTGGTACAAATCCGCGTCATACTCCTGAGGCTCCCGCCGATTCCGCTTTGGCGGTATCACTGGCGTCATCCCCGCCCCACGGGCCGCCGCCAGCACCTTATTTGTGTCATACCCTTTATCCGCCAGCAAATGCTCCGCCGCAAGGCCCGCAATCAGCGCCCCCGCCTGGGTACAGTCCGCCGTGGTTCCCGACGTTACCACCATCCGCACCGGCATCCCGTGGGCGTCCACCGCCAGATGCAGTTTCGTGTTCAGCCCCCTTTGGTGCGACCGACCGCCTGATTGCCGCCCCGGGCGCCCGTGCCATGCTGGTGCACTTTGATGTAGCTGGCGTCAATCATCAGCCATTCAAAATCGGGGTCGTCAACCAGGGCTTCCTGCAATTCAGCCCAGACATTTTTATTGCGCCAGCGAATAAAGCGGCGGTGGGTGTTGCCCCAGTCGCCGTAGTCCGGGGGCAAGTCGCGCCAGGGGGCGCCGGTGCGCAGTACCCAGAACACGGCGTTGATGAAACGGCGGTTGTTCTGTGCCGGGCGTCCCACTTTGCCGGGGCCGCCGGGGAGGCGGGGTTCCAGGATTTGCCAGGCGCGGTCGGAGATGTCGTGGCGGTGATAAGCAGCAGCGGCGGTGGACACGGAATCGCCCTCCTGGTGGCAGATTGCGGCTAACAGCGCCAGTTTACCACCATATCCCCAATTTGACCACACGCCCTAACACAACCCAAGGAGCCAATCATGGAACTCGGTCTATCCCCGCGTGTGCGGGGGAACCCGGCGCGGGGCGGGCGCCCAGGATGCCGCGCGCGGTCTATCCCCGCGTGTGCGGGGGAACCCTGCCCGAACTGGTGTCAGAGACCGACGAATGGGGTCTATCCCCGCGTGTGCGGGGGAACCGGTCGTGGAAGTAGCGATGCAGGATGCGCGATTGGTCTATCCCCGCGTGTGCGGGGGAACCCGTGTAAGTGACGGGCTGTCCGGCGGCCATCAAGGTCTATCCCCGCGTGTGCGGGGGAACCGAATCCAGCTGATACGAATGGCCGGATTCCCGAGGTCTATCCCCGCGTGTGCGGGGGAACCGTTGACGAGGCGAAAGTGGTGGTGACGGCTGCGGGTCTATCCCCGCGTGTGCGGGGGAACCCCGTAAGGTCGGGGGCGGCAACGGTCACTATCGGGTCTATCCCCGCGTGTGCGGGGGAACCGCCCGCCGCACTGGTGGGCCGGGGCGGGAATAGGGTCTATCCCCGCGTGTGCGGGGGAACCTGATGCGTTGGCGGCCCTTGCGCCCTTTACCGCGGTCTATCCCCGCGTGTGCGGGGGAACCGGCATTGAGATAGGGACGCTACGCGATGTTGACGGTCTATCCCCGCGTGTGCGGGGGAACCGTGCCGCCGGTGGCCTCGTCGTCCTTGTCATCGGGTCTATCCCCGCGTGTGCGGGGGAACCGTTCCGGCTGGCACTGGTAGCAGTAAAACATCGGGTCTATCCCCGCGTGTGCGGGGGAACCGCAGTCGTCGCAGAACCGGGTCTCGCTGTTCACGGTCTATCCCCGCGTGTGCGGGGGAACCCGCTTCCAATCTGGCGAACTCCCGGTTGAAACGGGTCTATCCCCGCGTGTGCGGGGGAACCCCGTCCCAGCCGATGGGGTACTCGTCCAGGCCCGGTCTATCCCCGCGTGTGCGGGGGAACCGGAATTAGCGCGTTGCCGTCGGCGTCCAGCAGGGGTCTATCCCCGCGTGTGCGGGGGAACCCATGATGCTGGCGTACATACCCCGGATGTCCACGGTCTATCCCCGCGTGTGCGGGGGAACCGAAACCGCAATCGACGTCGGCATGGCCGCCGCGGGTCTATCCCCGCGTGTGCGGGGGAACCCTGAACGGGCCGCTTGCGGCGCATTGCTGGTTAGGTCTATCCCCGCGTGTGCGGGGGAACCGGTCAACGCCGATGGCCGAGAGCGGCAGCAAAGGGTCTATCCCCGCGTGTGCGGGGGAACCTGAACAACGCCCCTTCCGGCGCCGGCGGCGATAGGTCTATCCCCGCGTGTGCGGGGGAACCTTGCAACAGCTCGGCCCGGAGGATGACATCATCGGTCTATCCCCGCGTGTGCGGGGGAACCTGGTATGCGGATGATAGCACAACCTGGCGCGCCGGTCTATCCCCGCGTGTGCGGGGGAACCTTGCGCGCGGCCTGCTCGGACCCGATAAGGCGAGGTCTATCCCCGCGTGTGCGGGGGAACCTCAGGTCTCCCGTGCGTCCGCCCTTGCGCGCGGGGTCTATCCCCGCGTGTGCGGGGGAACCCGTTAGGGATAAAATCCGGCCTTACCCTGCCACGGTCTATCCCCGCGTGTGCGGGGGAACCCGCGGGGCGCATCCGCAAAAAAAACCGCCCGGAGGTCTATCCCCGCGTGTGCGGGGGAACCGCCCACGCGGGGATAGCCCGCTCTGGACTACGAGGTCTATCCCCGCGTGTGCGGGGGAACCATCGGCAATGACACGCGCCCCGGCCTGGGCGGAGGTCTATCCCCGCGTGTGCGGGGGAACCGGCCATATCGCGGGCTGGTGGCAAGGCTGGCAAGGTCTATCCCCGCGTGTGCGGGGGAACCCCATCGCGGACCGTCCGGCCCAGCGGTAGCAGAGGTCTATCCCCGCGTGTGCGGGGGAACCGTATCGTCGCTCCAACCCTCAAACACAATACCGGGTCTATCCCCGCGTGTGCGGGGGAACCACAACGACGCTCCCGACCGAACGGCGGAGGAAGGGTCTATCCCCGCGTGTGCGGGGGAACCTCCCTGCTTGCATCGCCCGATGTCCTGGTGAGGGGTCTATCCCCGCGTGTGCGGGGGAACCGGGGGATGCGCTTTAGTCAAACCGCCCGTCGGCGGTCTATCCCCGCGTGTGCGGGGGAACCGCGCCCAGCTGTCGGCCTTCCGGGCCGTCTCCCGGTCTATCCCCGCGTGTGCGGGGGAACCCCACCATCCCGGCAGGGGCATCAGCCTGGTCAAGGTCTATCCCCGCGTGTGCGGGGGAACCGTGCCAGCAACAGCCCGTTGGGCTTCAGCACCCGGGTCTATCCCCGCGTGTGCGGGGGAACCAATTTTTCCCCCGGTCGTCGCATGGTTACGAAAGGTCTATCCCCGCGTGTGCGGGGGAACCTGGCTGGGCGCAGAAAAAAGGATGCCAGTCTGGGGTCTATCCCCGCGTGTGCGGGGGAACCAGGTCGTGGACGTAGTGTCGGGCGCCGGGGTGGGGTCTATCCCCGCGTGTGCGGGGGAACCTGGCCAAACCGATGCCGTGCCGAGTGGTGATGGGGTCTATCCCCGCGTGTGCGGGGGAACCGCGGTACAGAATGCGTTGGCGGTAGAGAATCGCGGTCTATCCCCGCGTGTGCGGGGGAACCTTGTTGCCGTGATTCAGAATCGGCAGAATCGCGGGTCTATCCCCGCGTGTGCGGGGGAACCTAGGGGATTCTGTCGGGCTGCCGACGGCGTTGCGGTCTATCCCCGCGTGTGCGGGGGAACCGCGGCGTCTGGTCGGACGGTATAACGATATGGGGGTCTATCCCCGCGTGTGCGGGGGAACCCACACTGCAAGGGACGGGCCAAACGGCTACGCCGGTCTATCCCCGCGTGTGCGGGGGAACCTACGGCTGGCCGGCCTAATCGCGGCTGCCAACCGGTCTATCCCCGCGTGTGCGGGGGAACCTACGGCGGCTGCTAGCATCGCCCGATGTCCTGGGGTCTATCCCCGCGTGTGCGGGGGAACCGCCCATCGCCGGGACGAGGCCCTGCGCGGGAGCGGTCTATCCCCGCGTGTGCGGGGGAACCTAGCACCAGGCGGGATGGACATAGATGATGGAGGGTCTATCCCCGCGTGTGCGGGGGAACCAGATAAAAGAGCGTCCCTCGGGAACCTACATTGGGTCTATCCCCGCGTGTGCGGGGGAACCCCAGCCGCGGCGGCCGTAAGCGCCGCCTTCGGAGGTCTATCCCCGCGTGTGCGGGGGAACCCGGCGGCGGGGTGCTGGCGTCCCCGGTCTTTTCGGTCTATCCCCGCGTGTGCGGGGGAACCCATACGCGTCAGCGCCCGGGATGGGCTGCCCGGGGTCTATCCCCGCGTGTGCGGGGGAACCTGCGAGATGCCGGGAGCGGCGCCGCTGTCGGAAGGTCTATCCCCGCGTGTGCGGGGGAACCCGCTGGCCTGGCTGGAGTCGATTTTGCCGGAAAGGTCTATCCCCGCGTGTGCGGGGGAACCGCAAGCGGCGCCCCAGCAGCCCGGACAGTGCGCGGTCTATCCCCGCGTGTGCGGGGGAACCTGCCGGACCTGCACTGCCGGGGCGGGCTGAAAAGGTCTATCCCCGCGTGTGCGGGGGAACCCCGGCGGAGCGGAAGCAACACCAGCCGCACCCGGGTCTATCCCCGCGTGTGCGGGGGAACCGATGGCCGTCAGCTGCTCCCCCGGCTCGGTGGGGGTCTATCCCCGCGTGTGCGGGGGAACCCCTTGGCGTTTTGATAGTGCCCCCTGCCACTATATTTGCCAAGGGAATAATGCCGCGCCGGTAGCCGCATCTTACCAGATACACCCCGGCAGCGTCCACTGCTGTATGAGTCCGCCTGCAGGCCGCCGCCGGGTTATTCGGTTGTTAAGTTGCGGCGCCCCGGCTGTTTACCGCGGGACGCACCGGCGCTGCCCGCCGTCGCCGGCCGGCAGCGCGGCGATAGCCGGCTATGCCGGCAGCTGCAGCGCCAGTTCCGGCCATCGGGGAATGTCCGCTTCCGCCACGTCGCAGGCGGTAAGGGCCGCTTGCCGCAAGGAATCAAAACTGCCTTTGGTAACCGGCTTCACGCCGTGCGCCAGCAGTGAGCTGTTCCGGTCTTGCAGACACCGGCTCAGTTTGGCGTCGTAGCGGCCGGCTTGAGCCCGGAGTTCCGCATTGTCGCTGAACTCCAGAGCCTGAAACAGTCTCGCCGGCGACAGTTCGTAGTGTCCGCTCGGGTCGGGTTCACCGAATTTGGCCTGGGCAGCGTCGCGACTTGCCGGCGGGAAATCGTCCCGGCGCGCTTTGCCTAATTCGGCGCCAAAGGCCAGCTTCACGAGCTGCTGTCCCCGCAGCTCAACGGCGCGGTAGAGCCGGCCCACGGCGTCGTCATAGCGTCCCTGCTCGGCCCGCCGCCCGGCGTTGGCAAAGAGTTCCAGCAGGGTTTCCCGCCCCGGGGTTTGCTTGTCATCCCGCACCTGATTGCGAATTGCCTCCCAATGACGACCGAGGTTGTCCAGCTTGCGGAATAACGGGTAGTCGAGGGAAAGTTCCAGGTTGTCGCGCCGCCCTCTAAAGATGTTGACGGCTTTGGCGAATTCAAACCGGTCGCTGCAGCCCAGAGCTTCGGCCAGCGCGGCGAAAGCGCTCAGGCGTCTTTTCAGGGAAGCGTCGCACTTTTGCGCGGCCGCCTGGAGCACCGCGCTGGCCGTATCCGCCTGCCCCTCGCGCAGCAGTTGGTTGGCCCGTTCCAGGTCCCGCACGGCGTAAGTGTCCCAGGGGTTTGCCGACAGGATGACCTGCTCGGAGCCGGGTAGAACTCTCCCGGTGACGGGATCGCGTTTCCCGCCGCCGATATAAGTAAAGTCATTGCAATACTCCACGCCGGCCAGCGCCAGAGCGGATGACATCGCCTTGGTGCCGCCGGTAATGTCCACGTACATCCGCTCCGGGTCCAACCGGCCACTGCCCAGCCACTGCGCGATACGGGCCCGGATTTCCCGGTAGCACGTTCCCATAACCTGAGGGTCGGATACCACCGCTTTCTGGTACTGCGGTACGTAACCGGCCAATGCGGGCAGAATTTTCTCCTCCACATCCCCGTCTGAGGACTTGGAGACCACAAACAGGGCCTGCGCCGGCCGGCGCTCCAGCAGCGTCTTGATTACCGGCTCCGGCGTTCCGCCCAGGCTCACCACGATGCCTTGCCAGGTCATAGCGCATTCTCCTTTTGCCACGCCATCGGCGCGGCCAGAGCGAAAGCCGGCTGCACCGGGGCAACGTCATGCGCCGCCAGGGCCTGGCCGACTTCACGGGGGAATAATCGTTCCGGCCCAATCGCGCCGCCGTAAAAGGGCCTGGGTCTATCGCCGGTGCGAAAGCAGGCCCCGGGTTCCAGCATTATCTGGGGCAGCTTGAAAGCGGCTTGCGCGTGTATGCGCTGGAACTCCGGGGCCAGTTTGCCATACTTGATGAACATTCGCCAGAACCCGTCGGTAGGGTCGGCCGGCGCCGGCTGGAAGGTGGACAGGGATATGAACCCGTCGGCGTCGGGCACGTCATCCAGCTCCGGACAGGGAACCGGGTCGCCGTCCAGCTCGAAGCCGCCGTAGCCGATGGACGCATTGGCCCCGAAGCCGGTCCGGCCGAGCAGCGTCAGCGCCTCCGTCAGGATTGCCCGGCCATCGTCGCCGGTTCGGGCGTAGAGCGTCAGCACCAGCTCGTCATCGTTGTACATCCGGCCATCGTCGCCGGTTCGGGCGTAAAGCGCCAGAGCGGCGTCAGGCTTGCTGAGGTAAGAGAAGGCGGTGGGGAACAGATTGCCCGCCGCGCCGGTGGTTCCGGTAGTCCGGTCAATAGCATTGCGCGTCTGAATGCCGGCCTTGATGGTGACGGGGGGATCTTTGTCCAAGGAAATCCCGGCGCCGCTTTGCACCGCCCGGAACTGGTCCGGCGACAGCCAACGCCGCTTTTTGACCTCTTTGCGCTGTTTCGCCGGCCAGTCCCGCAGCGGCAGCAAAGCCGGTGCCGGCAGCGCCGCGCCAGGGAAAGCGTCGGAGATGACAAAAAGCGGTTCCCCGGCGCGCCACGGGTCCAGCAGGAAAACATTAAGGTAGTCCGGCCCTTCCTTACGCGCCCAGGCATTGGCCATCGCCCCCAACAGCGTGTCGGCGTGCCAGTTGGTAGTCCACACCCCGTGGGGCCTCAGCTTGAATCGGACCAGATTGTCCATTCCGCACCATCCATTTTAAAGTCATAGAAGTGGATCCGGCCCGTATGCTGGCGGTTTTTGGTGCTTCGACCCGGTTCCGTAACCATCTGCAAACCGTCAGCAACGACCGCCTGCAAGGCTTCGTCACCCTGGTATGAAGTCCGGTTGCGGCCCCGGATCCTGGTGTACGAAAACCGCGCGTCGCCTTCGTACACCTGCAAAACTATCCCCATATCGAACTCGCCCTCCTTTGCGCTGCCATTATTTTGCAGCGATTCTTTGACCCGTCCATCGCGGACGATGATACGGGAAGGTCCGAGTCTGGTATCAACGCTGTTCACTCCAAAAACCCGGCACACCGGGCAATCATCCTGCGCGCATCGGCAAGCCCGCCCTACTTCCCCACCGGGCGCAGTATCCAAACGGCCCAGCTCTACTTCCAGCAACGAGCGCATCCGGCCTTTGAGCGAAGAGCCGGGGGCATAGTCGACCGGACTGGTAACAGTCGGACGATTGCCGTCGTCAATCCTCAGCTCTTCCCGGAAACTGAGGAGATATAGTCCTCCTTTTTCAGCAGCGCCGGTGGGAGTAACAGTGTAGGCGGTGAAAGTAATGGTGTGAATGTCAATTCTCCGCATTGTCATAACTCCTTGCCCGGCGCCGGGCCTGGCGCGTGCCGGCCTACAGGTATGCTGGACTCTTAAGTCCAACGCGGCAGACACGCCAGAGCGAATCAGCTGCCGCTGGACCGGAATTGCCACTCTGAGCTGCCGTCCAGCTTGAAATCGCGGAAGCTTACCTGACCCGAACCTCGACTGATGCCGCCGCCCAATCCCGTCACCTCGACTAGGTACAAGCCGTCGGCGACCACGGCCTGTAGAGCATCATCGCCCTCGTACCCGCTCTGGTCACCGTAGCGCCGGGTGTAGTGGAAGGCATCGTCATTCTCATAGACCTGCACCACGATTTCCATCTGGAACTCGGCGCCCTCCGGAACCCGTTCGCTATTGCGCAGCGTTCCGGTGAGGGCAGAACCGCCAATGCGGTTGATGGCAGTTTCGTACTTGATTTCGGTGACGGCATTTCCGGACCGCAGCCGGCCGTCTCGTACCAGGATACGAGACGGCCCAAGTTGGCTGTCCGGATTGTAATGCGCCCCGAATATGCGGCAAACCGCGCATTCCTCCCGGGCGCATCCGCACGGTCTGCCATCGTCCCGGTCAGCCGGGTTGCCGTCCAACTTGAAACGGCCCAGTTCTTTTTCCAACTCGCCGCGCATCTTGCCCTTGAGCGACGAACCGGGGATATAGGGCGCGTCCGTCGCCGGGTTCTTGATTACCGGATTGTCAGTACCGCCAATCTGCATCTCATCCTGCGAGCCTCCAATATGAAGCGCAGTTTCACAGTGGGCGATAAAAGTGATGATGTGGATTCCTGTTCGCAGCATGATTCGGCTCCCGGTTCTTTCAGCTCATATGGGCTTCGCTAAATCCGACGAGGGCTTCAAAGTACGGCATAAAACGCTCCAGGAAAGTTCCTCTCCGGTCCGCTGAATCCTTTACCAGCCTTATGCCGTCTTCGATAAAGATTTGGAACTCGGCCGGAATTTTCTCCTTCTGAGCTTTCGGCCTTGCGTCCTGAGCATAAGCGCCGAGTATTTCGAAACTGGCGGACACGCGCTCCCAACTTTCAGCGTCCACTTTCAGGCGATGCTCAATCTGGCGACAATGGCCGAAGAAGTGCCGCAACTGCCCCTTGGTAAGCCCGGCCTTAGCCAGTTCCTCCGCCAGCAAGTCAGGGGATTTCCGCTCATTCCAAACCGGAGCGCCTCCGACATCTGCATCTTTGCCGTCGAAGTAACCGGCCAGCGCCTCGTAATGCGGCAAAAAACCCTCCCGGAAAGCCCGCTTCCTATCGCTTTCCCGGTTAACCCGTTGTACGTTGCCGTCAATAAAGGCATGAAATCCGGCCGGAATTTTCGATTTGTTGCGCGCGTCATAAGCATAACAGCGCAGCATTTCAAAGCTGGCCGCAACTTGCTCCCAACTGTCGCTGCCTTCCTGCAGACGTTGTTCAATTTGGCGACAGTGATTGAAGAAGCGGCGCAACTGGCCAGTAGTGAGGTTGGGCCGTTGGGCTGCCAATTCCTTTGCCAAAGCGCCGGCTTTATCCTTCGCTACCAGTTCCGGCAACAGGTAATGCCGGTTGTTTTTGTCGATTCCGAAGTAGGCTGTTGAGGGATCGGCGTCATAGTCCTGCCATTGCTTGCGCTCTTCGGCGCTGCGAAAATAACCAATCAGCGCTTCAAAACTCGGCAAGAAACCTTCCAGGAAGGCCAGCTTTTTGTCATCAGCGCGCTCTACCCGTTCTACGTTTCCCCTGACGAAACCTTGAAATCCGCCTTGTATGCCCTCCGCTCGTGAGTTACGCAACTGTTCATTAACCCAAGCGAACCCGCGGCGGACTTGCTCCCAGCTTTTGCCGTCGTACTGCAAATTCTGCCTGATGTTGCAGTAATAGCCGAAGTAGTGCCGCAGTTGGGTATCCGAAAGCCCATCTACAGACAGCCTGTCCGCCCAGGGCAATACCTGCTCCTTCGCGACGAAATCAGGCGAGAAACAGAGCCGGCCGTGGCCGTCAGTCTCAAAATAAGCCGCGGGGAATTCAGGAAGCCGATTGCGTTGCGTCGTCATAGTGCTCCACCTAATCACGCGCCCGACGCGTTGCCAGCAAGGCATAGCGCAGGCTGGCGGCGGTTTCGTCCAGTCGCTGGTTGTTCCCCTGCGTCGCCAGTCCATCTTCCTCGACGTAGGGAATGAAGCCCGGCGGTTCGTCAAAAAAGGACAACACGCCCCGCGCCCAGTCGCGCAACGCGGCGGCCTCCGGTGATTCATTGCGCTGCTGCGGCAGGTTGCGTGCCAGTTGGTAGCTCCAGCGGGCGGCGCGCAGTCCACTAGCGGCAGAATTGTCCGCCGCGAGCTGCAGCAGGCGATGCAGCAGGGCGCGGGACGCCGCTTCCTTTTCCACCCATTCCGCCAACCTCTTGCCATCCCCGGTTATGGCGCTATGCCGGTCCCACTGCCACACCGTCCCCAAAGCGGCGCAGCGGTTCTTGCCTTCCTGCCCCTTGGCCTGTTCCAGCAGTTCCTCGGCGCGGTCAACGGCGTGGCGAATGGGTACCCCGTGGGGCGTGAGATGGATTCCGGCGCTGAAGGTGAGACTATACTCTTGCCCCGGCCCGGACTGGAACTCTTTTTGCAGGTCTCCGGCAAAGTCGAGCATATTGTTCCAGGGGCCAACCAGCAGCAGGTCGTCGCCGCCGGCGTAGATGGTATAAATCAATTGGTGAGACTGCTCCAGCAACTCCTGAATTTGGTCGACAAAGAAGCTGTGCAGGCGGCGGCTGAAATCGCGCAATCGCCCATATGAGTCATCAGAGCTGGCGATTTTGCCGACCCATACTCCCATATCGTCCACGTCGGCCTTCAGCACCGCCAGCCGCTGGTCGCCGCGGCTTTGCGCCGCGATTTCTCGAAACAGCAGCCCGCTCCTGCCGTCGTCCCGACGGGGAATCCGGCGGCCCACTCGAAAGGCGTCCGGCGTCGGTCTTGCCACGGCGGTGAAGTTCACGTCCAGAGCCGCTACGTCGCCGGGGCCTGATGCGGCCGGCCGCATCCAATCCCATCGGGTTAGATTACTGCCGATGCGCGCGGCCTGCTGGCAGATTGCGCAAATCTTGTCCTGGTTCTCTTCGGATTCAGTCCTGACCTGCTGACCCCGGGAGTGACCGCAAACGTCACACTCGCCCGGAGGGGGCAACGAAGGCTCTGCGCCGGTGGCAATCGCCCACTGTCCATCTTTTTGTAGCAGAGAGCGGGCTGGCTGGCGTTTTTGACGCTCCAGGCTGGTGCGGGCCGATTCCGTCTGGCCGCGGCCCAGCCCAGCGCAAACTGCACTTCGCCGCCGGTCTCCCGCCAGAGCCTCTGTTGCATATCGGCGGCGAACTGCTCTAACTCGCCGGTGTCCGTGTTGGCTGGCAGCCGCACGGTGAATCCGCCGCCGCGAACCAGGACATCGTCGTCGGAAACGCCAAAGCGCCGCTCCAGCTCAAACAGCGCGGCGCGCTCGAACAGATCCAGCAGGAACGACCGGGCACGCAACCAGTGGGCCTGCTCCTCGCCGGCCGTTTTTACATCCAGCACATACGCCTAGATGCCGGAAAAATCCCCGGTTGCAAAGAGGGTTGCAGGCATCTTTTCGGTAAAGCTTTTCAGCCCTGGCAGATGCGCTCCCGGCGGCAGTCAGCGGGATAATGCCGCGCCGTTAACGATACTTTACCAGATACACGCCGTCGGCATCCACGATTTCTTTGGGCGCTTCGCCCAGCGTCCGTATCTGCTGCTGGCCCACTGCCGACGGGTCGCGCCAGGTCATTATGATGGAGCCTTGCCCCAACTCGTGGTGCCAGCGCGTCAGCGTGTCCCAAATCCGCCCCCGTATCCCGCTGGTCATCTGCGGCGAGGTGTACACTCCCGGCGCGATTTCCAGCATCGCCGATGCTAGGAAACCCCGGTAACGCCCCTCCACGTTGACTGTCACTACCACTGTCATCGCGCGCCTCCTGCACCGTCCGTCGGCCGGCTGTCCGCCCTGGCTGCCTATTCCACGTCCCAGAATGCTGCCGCCGCCGGCGTCCCTTCCAGCGGCGGCACGTCCTGGAACAGCGTTTTGATACGGTCAATCATCTTGGGAATGACCCGCTCCGTGCGCAGCATTTCTCCCGTGGTCCGCCGGGTGTGCCTTTCCACGTCTAGGCGCGGATTTTTGGCGATGTCGCCGGCCGCCTGGAACGCCGCCGGCAGCAACACCGTATCCCGGAACAGGTCGGCAATGTCCAGGGCGAATGCGTCGCCGCTGTGTTCGTGAATAAACCCCAGCTGCGGGATGGCGCCCAGAGCGGTTACGGCGATTACCGCTGCCGAAGTCACCGCCACCGAGGCGTGGTTAATCGCCTGGTTGGGAATATCCGCTGCCAGCGGGTTGGCCCGGTCGTAGCGCCGTCCGCGCCAGTTGATGCCGTAGCGCTGCGCCAAGTTCTGGTAGGTGCGCTTCATCCGCGCGCCCTCAATGCCGCGCAGCGTGTTCAGGTCGGTATGGGGCAGCACCTCGCCCAGCCGCAGCGCGTACATCTTGCGGGCGATGGTGATGCGGCTGCCCATCGGGTCGCCCCAGGCCCGCATCTGCCTACGCGCCACGTCGGACGTGTCCGGCGACAGGGGCGGCGCGGTGTAGCAGCGCACGCCGTCCTCGCCCACTGCCACCAGCGCTGTGCCGTGCCGCGCCAGCAGACGCAGCGCGTCATGGCTGACCGTAGAACCCGGCCCCAGCAGAATCATCGACAAACTCTGAAAGGGAACCCCATACTCGCCGGCGCCCAGCGCGCTGCCGGCGTCCGGCCCCGTCTGCCGTTCAAAGCGCAGCGTGCCGTCCCGCACCGTCAACGCGCCGCGCGACAGCCACAGCAGCCCGTGCCGGTCAGCGTGGGGAATACGGGCAGTTTCCAGTCCCAGCCGGCCCCTCAACATAGTTTATGCTCCCACAGTAATATAGTGATGAGTGATGATGAGATTATTCGTTTGTTAAGTTGCAGATGAGGCAGGGACGGCGCAAGCCGCTTACCCCCGGAAGGCGCTGCCGGCCGGACGCAGCAGCAACATCCCGTAGCCATAAGCGCGATGCCGTCCCACGCCGCCGGCCAGCAGAGCGGCAAAAGCCTTGCCGTCGGTGATGACCAACTCGCCGCGCATCAGTGCGTCCGGGCCCTCGCTGTATATGGTATTCCGCTTGCGATAGGCGCGGGTGCGCTGGAACGATTGCAAAGTAGCGGATTCCAGCCGGGCCCCGCTTCTGCCTTCCAGCTGACGTGACAACCAGTCGGTATAGACTGCCTCGCGACTGCGGGCCATTTCGCCTTTGGGATGCTGTTCGGCTTCGTACTGAAATGCGTCAAACTCTCGACCTGGATGGCTGTATGCCCGTCGGGAACGGCGTATGACCGGACGGATACGCACTTCAAACCCCAGACGCTGGCCGGCTTGCCACTCCGATGGCATCGGCTTGCTGTCCAGGCTGCCGGCCGGGATGATTTTGGACTGCAACGGGCAGGCGAAAACGTCTGCCGCATCCTGCAACGCGCCGGCGTCCGCCGTCCCATAGCCGTACAGGGTGCCGCTAGCGCCGCCGCGCGGGAATAGCGCCCGGAAGGGACGGGGCGCCAGCTCCCCGAAAGATTCGGTCAACAGGCAGTGCAGCGCGTGGTCGGCGTCGGCCAGTCGCCGGGAACCCATCCAGCGGTGGAACTCCGGCACGTTGATGTCGGCGCGTATCATTTGCAGCGGCGCGCTCTGGCTCATTGCGATTCATCCTTGGTAGCGTTGCAATTCAGGTGGTCTGAGTCCGTTTTTTACAGCGATGAACAGGATGGACAGGATTTTTCCGATTGGGATATGGTGGATTCCGGCTTGCGCCGGAATGACAGCAAGGTACGACCACCTAAATTGCAACGCTACCTTCATCCTTTGCCGGGTTGACGGATTCAGAATTGACGGATTCCGGGTTGGCGGCAAACTGGTCTCTCGGTATACGAACCTCGCAGACCCAGCGTCCGCCGCCGTGCAATCCCGAAATCCAGTTGCGCCCGTCGGTCAGCATATACTCCCGATTGGCGGCGATGCCGTCCTTGCCCTCGCCTTCGGGCCAGAGCGTTCGTACCCGTTCCGCAGCGTTGTCCGGTTTGTCCAGGCTCCGGTTGAGCAGGGCGGCCAGCGCGGTAGCGCCGTCGCTAAATCCGGCCGCCAGCGGCGTTGATGGCAGGCAGGGTTTGCGTCCGATGAACAGCGGCCGCATCGGTTCGTCCAGCCCGGACGCCAATTCGTCCAGCGTCGGAGATTCATCATCCGGCCGCAGCCGCAGGGCTACGGTTACGCGCATATCGGCGTAGTAATCCCGGTAGCGTTGATGGGTAAAAGGCCCGCTGCCAGCACCGCCTAATGCGCCTCTGCGTACATCGGGCGCGCCTCGGGTTGTCCATCCAATTACCCAATGATTGTTCTGCACAAACAGGTCCACCGAGTCGGCCATTTTCACGGTTTGATAATCGGTCATCCGCACGCCGCCGGCCGGTTCCCGGTCGATGCGGGCGGCGAACACCAGCCGGTCCTGCAGCCGCTGGTGTCGTTCCCGCTCGATGCGCCGCCAGCCCAGGGCGTTGGCGAACAGCCCGGTGAGCATTGACGCCGCCGGAAAGGGGCGGATGACGCCCAAGTTGTCGATGGTTTCGCCGCCGAAAGCCAGCAGCGGCGCTTCCAAGTTGAGGATAAGATGGCGCATTGCTACCCCCGTACCGTGTCCGCCGTCCAGGTTGCTAAATCATCAAGGCAGAGCCGTTCCGCCAGGGGAATGTCGCAATCGTCCAGAGACATTACCTGCCGGGTTTCCCGTGCGCCGTAGGCGTCATCCAGCTTTTGCAGATGGACAGTCAGCTTCGCAACAGCGTCATCGATGCGGGCCCGGGCCGGACAGCGGAAAGCATTGGCCAGGCTGCGCGGCTGCCGACTACCAGCCTCTACCAGCATCAGGTCGGCATAGCCATAGGGTGCGGTGGAGCCCAGCTTGGCCCCCGGCGACACGGTGGCAATCAGATGCAGCAGATTGTGAATGACTTGCCCGGCCAGTTCCCGGTCGGCGGTTTCCCAATCGCCGGCCTCGCAACCCTCCAAGTTGGACACCAACCCCGGCACGTCCACCACCACATAGCCATAAAACAGGCCGGCGGTCAGCTCCATATCGCCGATGTGAGCCGCGCCGGCGTCCTCATCGGCGCGTTGCAGGTCGTCCACTACGGAGAAATAATCGCTTTCGCTTTCCTCCCGATGCACCGTAAAAGAGTGGGCTACATGGATGGCGGCGTCGATGTTGGCCCCGGGATCGGAGGTGACCATCCGCCCAAACAGCGCGCCCTCGAGGCCGCCGGGCAATTCGGCTGATTTGCGGAAAGCCTGGAAATTCCAGCCTTCCTCGCCGCCAAATAGTTGTTCAGCAGCATTTTTAGCGTTTCTCAAATTCCTCAGGGCATTCCCGGTAGCCCGCCTGATTTTTTCGTCAGTAACTAATAGTCCAGTGGCAAGTTGCCCTGCAACAGTAGCGTCCTCCGGGGATTCGGCGCAGATTGTTTTGGCCCGTGAGTGCAGGTATTCCACTTCGGGCAAGCCCAATAGGAGGGGCTGTCGTCCAGTTTCCGTCGTGCCGCTATCGCCGTAGATTTCAACATTGAAAGCGTTCCCTACTGCGGTTAGCACTTCATCGCTGATATTGCCGGCAATGCGCAGTGGGTCAATCACTTCGCGGTCGACCACATTACGGGAACGCACCGCTTCCGTCGTACTGACAATGTTACGCAAGGAAAACTCATCCTGCGCCACCCGCCAGTGCCGCTTCAGGCACTGCGACGAGATGCGGGTACGCACCGCGCCTCCGAACTGCATCCGCTTGGCAAGGCCGGAATCATCCCGGTTCAGCAGCGCCGCCGGGTAGGAATGCAGAGTGTGGATTTGCAAAAATCGTGGGGTTGTCATCGCGGTATCTCCTTGAACCTGATTAGCTGTTTGCATTGTCGGATTGTACGGTCGCCCGCCGTTTGGCTTGGTAGTAATCGCGGGCCAGACGGCGGCGGGATGCTTCTGCGGCCTCTTCGTTGTAATCGGCGTTGCGGATAAAGTTCGCCATTTCCCACCAGTTGAAAGTAACGCCGGCGGAGGCTGCCATCCGAAACATCCGCGCCAGCAGGACGCGCAGCATATCCTCCCGTGCGTTGAGCAGGCGATTGAACCGCATTTCACTGTAAAACCCTGTTTGACGGGCGCTTTCGTTACCGAGATACAGCGCGCGTCCTACGGGCATCCCCGGGCTATGCGCCGACCGGCTGGCCAAGTCGGCGCCGGCGGTGCGGGTCATCAGGGCGATGCCGTGTAGAATCAGCGCCCACTTTCGTTCTACGGCACGGTTGGAATTATCCAGCAAATCCCGGCTGGCCAGCAGACGCCAGAGGACGGCCGGGGCATCGGTGTCCGGGTCAATACGGCGCAACTCGGCCAGGTCGCCGCGCTGGAAATGTTCCAGCGCCATCTCCCATGCGAAGTAGCCGGCGTGGTCGCCCCAAGTCAAGGGGCGATCTTGCCCCGTTGCCGTTTCCGGGGCAACAGCGGTGGGCGCGCTAGTCATCATCATCTCCTTGCGGCGCGAACAGGGCCGCCAGCCGGCCGTCATTCCGTATGCGTCCCTCAAACAGCCCCTGGGCATTGGCGCGGGCCTCATAGCGCAACATAGCCGGGCAGGGCAGCGAGTCGGTAGCGTCCTGTAGGATGCCCCGCGCCTTACGCAGTAGGAAATCTCGTCGCCAATCGTTGCGGATGAGTTCCCGCTTTACCCGGTCGTCAACCTCAAATTCCGCCTGCAAGTCGTCAAAGAAGTCGGCGTCCACGATTTCGTCCAGCCGGTTCAGCCAGGGCCGCGCCAACTGGCGCTGCTCCGGGCGGCTGGTATTGGCGGAATCCCCGCGTGCGGCAAAGGTTGCGATAGCGTGGCTGAGGATGCGCTGTACGGCGCCAACGTCGTCAACGCGGTCTTTGGCGAGTTCACCGAGTTGCTGCGTTCCGTTGCGACGGCCAATCATCCGCACCACGCCGTGCCGCAGCGGTATGACGCGCTCGTAATAGCCCTCGGTTTTGCCTTGCCCACGCACCATTGCGCGCGCTACCAACTGCATCCCACTTCGCTCATCCGGAGCCAGGTTCATCAGGGGCGGCAGTTGGAACTTGCTGGCATCCAGATAGTCAACGACCCGCTTGTAAGTGAAGCCGCCGTTGGGCATGGTCAACGCCTTTTCGCCTTTCTTGTCCCGCCGGTCAATCGGCGTCCAGGGATCATCAGTGATGCCTTTGCTGGTTTTGGCATCAATGCGGGCCGATTTGGAACTGGTTCGGATTGCGTACAGTCGCCCGTCCCGGTCGGAGCGCATACGGACGCGCCGGCACACTTCAATATATAGCTTTGCCAGACGTTCCAGCGTTAGCCCTTCGGCTGCCGTCCCATCCCAAGGCAGAGTCCAAAGCAGGGTATGTCCGCTATTGGACAGCAGCGATGAATGATGTTCCAGCAGGGCGACAATATCGCGACGCACGTGCGCGCCGGGGCGCGTCGATGGCGTCAACGAAAACGCCGGCCGGCTGCCCAACCCGCCGTTCATACGGGATATGCCGTAATTGCCGGCGCCGCCGAAACCCTCCATAGTCTGCAAGCTGACCAGCGCAAAAAGCCAGTCGTCCGCGCTGGCATCCGCAATCACCGCCGACTTGAGGTCGTGATTCTTGGAGGTAACCAGCATATCCAGGTCGTCCGGCGTAGCGACCGTATTCTTGTACTCGGCCAACTTGCCGGCAGACTTGGCCGGCGGCTGCATAAAGGCCGGCTTGGTGATGTCGTCAACCACCAGTTGCCACGGTTCGTCGTCGGGCCAATCGGGCGTCAACCCCCGTATCAGATTGGCCCATGCGTCGGCATCATCGGGGGGAGAGCTTGCGCCGCCCCGGTGCATCGCCATTGCCCCCAGCTGCACTAGAAAAGCGTGCCAGGAATGACGCGGGTACGGGCGCAACCCCGGAAAGGCAGTCACTTCGTCCGCCATCAGCGTGGCGTACACCTCCGGCAGCGATGCCCGGATGCCGGGGCCGGCGGCGGTGTCCATTCTGATGATAGGTTCAGTTAGAATGTTGAGCATAGCCCAAGCGCTCCTGTTTGCGAAAATTTGAGCGGCACATAGTTTCTACAATATGCGTCCGCTATTTGTCAAGCCCTGCTGCCCCCGCTACAAACAGTCCGGGTAGCAAACCCAACTGGTAGCCATGCGCGGTGTTCCGGGGTGGCTGTGTCCGTTGCATATCAAACACCCGCAACGCGCGCAAATCCGACGGGCGCGCATGGCGCAGCGGTAATAATCGCAGATGTGCGATTGGGCAGTGGGCAGCGTAAATGCTATAATTGCCATTGAGACTTCCTGATTCTGCGGTGCCTAGCCGACTTGCGGGTGGTTTCACGTCCTCGCCGGGATGGTCCCCCGACGAGGGCTGTTGCAAGTAGCCTACCAAAGCTATGCACAATGGTCAAGCCATTGGGACGTACTAGTTATAACCAACCTCGGCCTTATCGGGGATAGACCCTAGTAAGTCCCCATCGCTGGCGGTTCCCCCGCACACGCGGGGTTAATTTAACCAGATTGGCCAGCTGCTCAACCTGCCGCGCGGTTCCCCCGCACACGCGGGGTTAATCTCCGAACCGGCGTTGCCAGCCCGAACCGACGAAAGGTTCCCCCGCACACGCGGGGTTAATCTATAATGGAGACCGTCCCTGAAATTCTGCGTCGGTTGCGCGCCAATCCGAAAGGCGTGCGCTTCGCTGACCTGGCCGGGATTTGCGACCGTTTCTTTGGGGAGCCTCGCCAGCAAGGTTCCAGCCATCGGGTGTACCGGATGCCGTGGCCCGGCGACCCGAGGGTGAACATCCAGAATGACCGGGGTATGGCGAAAGCCTATCAGGTGCGGCAAGTTATCAGAGCGATTGAACGGCTGGAAGGTATGTGATGACCGACCACTATACTTACCGCGTCACCTGGTCGGGCGAGGATGACGAATACGTGGGGTTGTGTGCCGAATTCCCCTCCCTGAGCTGGCTGGCGTTAACGCCTGACGAAGCGTTTTCCGGCATCCGGCGGCTGGTTTCCGAATCACTCGCCGCTCTGGCAGCTGACGGCGAGGCAGCGCCGCAGCCGTTGGCCGACCAGCCGTACAGCGGAAGGTTTATGGTGAGCGTGCCGCCGGAAGTGCATCGCGCTCTGGCCCGGCAGGCGGCGGAAGCAGGCATCAGCCTGAACCGACTGGTCAGCGCGCGCCTGGCCAACGATACCTGTTGACACCCCCCTCAACAGCATTTGCATCCTGGCGATTGCATCCCCTTAACTGCAATTACTGTAATCCAGGCAAAATTGCCGGTCAACCATTCCAACCGGCGCTTGCCTACGCCTGCCGCAGCCCCAGCCGGTCGTAGCGGAACTGCCGGCCGCCGATGCCAAACTCAAACGCGCCGTCGCTCTCTTCCGGCGCCACCGGCTGCTCGGGTATTTCTGCGCCCCCCAGCCAGCGCAGGGGCATTGCCAGTCGGTCAATTGGGGATGCGTCAAAGGGGCTGGACGGCGGCGGGTTAAAGGTGATTTCAACGCGCTCGTCGCCCAGGCGGGTGCGGATGCGTTCCTCGTTGTCGGGGAAAACCACCTCCCGGTTGTCGGTAAAGAACGACTTGCCGAACCGGATAACGTGCCTTTGCGCCGTTTGGCGGTCGGCGATGTGGCCGCCTTCCGTGTTGACGGCGTGGGCCTGCCATTCCTCGCCAAAAGCAGCGGTGATTTTGTCCAGCGCAGTGGAGTGGGTAGCCCGTTCCACCAGCCGCCGGTTCATCTCCGGTATCCGCCATTGCGGGTGATCGCCAATCAGCTGCCGCGTGGCCTCCAGGATGTGCAGGCTGCGGTACACGCCGCCGTGAGGGCCCAGCCCGTTGGCGGGCGGGCCGCCGGATTTCAGCAGCGGCGCCAGGTCGCCGTCCGGCGGCGTTAGCACGATGCAGGTCGGCTTGCAGCAGTCTGTTGGACGAGTATTCCAGGAGTGCCGGTGCAGCCGCCCGATGCGTTGCAGCAGCACGTCCGCCGGGCAGAGGTCGGTAATCAGCAAGTCGGCGTCAATGTCCAGCGACTGCTCCAAAGTTTGCGTCCCCACCACGATGACGCCGCAGTCCGGACGCTTGCCATCCTTGCCCAGCAGCGTCTCAACCTGATTGTCCAGCTGGCGGCGGTCGCCGGGCGCAAACCGCCCGTGATGCAGCGTTGGTATATGCTCAACGGCAAACAGCAGTCCAGCATCCGCATCGCCGGCCCGCTTTGCCAACGCCTGCTGCGTACTGACGGCATAGCCGACGGTGTTGCGAACTACCAGGACTTTGGCCCCGGCGCGGGCGGCGTCCAGCGCGCGACAGGCCACGCCGGCGAAGTCGTGCATCTCCGGTGTGGCGCTGATGTCCACCACCTTGTCCTGCCCGTTTTCGCCGGCGCCGGCCACTCCCGACGCCGTGCTGACGGTGGGATAATCCGTGCTGATAGCATCGGCCAGTGATGCCGGGTTGTCATTGCCCCGCCCTAGCCATCGCTCCCGCGCCACCGATCCCAGCGTGGCCGATATCAGCAGCGCATAGCCGCCGGCCCCGGTGTGCGCCGCCAGCAGCCGTTGCAAAACCACGCTCATATACACGTCCGAGGCGTGCACCTCGTCCACCACCAGCAGGTTGCGCGCCAGGCTGGACGACCGCAAGTGCGCGTTCTTGACCTGCAACGCCCCCAGCATCGCCTGGTCAACGGTGCCCACGGCGATTTGCGCGGTGAGAAACTTCTTGGGCCGCTCGGCCGCCCACGGCAACCCACGGTCATAATGACCGTCGTGGCTGCTGTCGTACCCGGCCGAGTAATCCGGCAGCCCGCCGCCGGCGTCATAGCCCGGCACGGCCAGCACTACATCCGGGCGGCATCCGTCGGGAAACAGATTAGCGACGAACCGCGCAACCCGCCCGTGAATCTGCACCGCGGCGGCGCGGGTGGGCAGGGCAAAGTACATCCCGTCCACCAGGCCGTCGGCGTACATCAGGGCAAACCGCCAGAGGGCCGCCTCCGTTTTGCCGGAGCCGGTTTCCGATTCGATGATGACCACCGGCGCATCCAGCGGCGTATCCTGCGCCGCCTGCTGGATGGCGTTGGGACTGGCGAAGTCAAACAGACTGTCAAAATCGGGAACGCCAACGCCGGCGAAAGCCCCCCGCTGCGCCGCTAGATTCAGGCCAACTTCGTTGACGGCAATCTGCGCCCGTTCCCGCGCCCGGCCGATGTAGTCGTCATCCGGCGTGTCAACGTAGGGAAACCACGCTTTTTCGTTAGACCCAATCCAGTCGGCCAGGTTGCACAGCCCTAGAAAATGATGCTGGAACTCCGGCGCCGACGGCAGCGGCGAACCGCCCGGCGCAAAAGCCGCCGGGAACCACTCCCGCAGCCGCCGCCCCATACCGGCCACGAACTCCGACGGGTTCAGCTCCCCGTAGGCACGCCAGATTGCGGGGTGCTTGTCAATCCTGGAATTATCCAGCGGCAATGGCCGCCCGTGATGGGAAAGCGTCGCCAGCAGCAGCCCGCACACCGTCTCCCCGTCGCGGTCGTCCCACGCCAGAAAATCGTCCCACCATCCCAGAGCGTCAAAGAACCAGCCGGCGGTTTCATAATCAGCGTCGGTCAGCACCGGCATCAGATGGTCGGTATGGCCCGCCCGGGGCCGCCACCGGGTAGCAAAGTCGGCATCAAGCCAGATGCGGGTCTGAAAGCCGATGTTCACCTTGCCGATGTCGTGCAGGGCGGCGAACACGCACAGCCGGGCCGCCGTGGCGTCGTCCAGCGCATCCCGTCCGCCGGAACGCGCCAGCCGCTGGCGGATGGTGGGCTGGCATAGCAGCGCCTCAAAGCAGGCGCCCACGTCCGCCAGGTGGTGTTCCAGGAGATGGATGCGGGCCTGGTCATTACGGTCAGATTTTGCCCAGAACCGGCGGATGTAGGTATTTGTCCGCATATGACGCTCCCAAATTTGTGACTGGCTAGGGTCTATCACTGCGTATACGGGGGAAACCGCGAAGGTGCGGCGGGTTGTAGCGTGCTCATTCTCAGGGCATTAGGGTATTGGGTAATTTGGTATTCTCGCCAGCCGGCATATCGGTTGCCGTCCATTCATACTCGTAATCGTCAGAGTACGAGTTGCTGTAGATTTCAGGGTCGCCGGGCATGATGATTCCGTCTCTCAGAGCTTTGCTACGACATAGTTGATGGTACGGCGCATCCAACCGAATTCTGCGGAAGTTTTCCAGATGATTTGGACTGGAGTCCGATGCTCGTACCGGGATTCGATGGACATTTGCGCTACGTTGCGCGTTCGCTGATTCCCCCGTTGCTGGGTGGAGTATATCCATTTTGGTGGATGGGCAAATAAGATTTTGTCCGACCGTCTGGGCCAGTGGAGGTGGATTTGCAGGCCCCGCTACTATCGGATTTTGCAATGGGAATGTTGGCGAATTTTACCTAAGCGCGTGAATGTGCGCAAATCGGTGGCAATGATGAAGGTGTCCGCCGGCATCCGCTTCTCCGCGGCGTGGAGGAACGGAACGGCTATATCGGTCCGGTCGAACCGGAGCTCCTGTACCCGCTCCACGACGTCGTGCCGGCTGTCCCTGGCTGCAGCGGAAACACATCGCGGCAAACAGACCCTTGCGCCGCTGGCCTGAATCAGACCCGTCAATCATGATTGGCGTCAAACCCCGCAGCCGGGCCGCCCGGCAGTCCAAATCGGCGAAATAGTCGAGAATTGGTGCGCTTGGTGATTGCGCCATAGTGCCTCGCCGCCGTCAGTCCGTCCAGCGAATTGCCGGAGATTAGCGCATTGCTAAAATCGCAAAAGACGCGATTGCCCGGCTCGCCCCAAATTGACGCGCAACCGCCCTGTTGCTAACCTTCTAAACATAAGCAACCAGCCACCCGGAGGCCGCCTTATGCCCGTCATCGCCGCCAGCATCAAACACCGCCAGCCCTACGCTGGCGGCAAATCCTTCGCCGCCGCCGGCGATTACGAACGCATTGACGGAGCTCTGACCTTCGCCGTTGACCCGCACAACCCGGCCAACCGGACCATCGTAGATTTGCCGCACGCCCCGGTTGACGACGCCGGCCGGGTGCGGTTCGAGTCCGACTTTACCCTGGTAGCGCCCCGAAACCCGGCATTGGGCAATGGCCGCCTCATCGTGGAAGTGGTCAACCGGGGCCGTCGCCGCACCATTCCCTTTTTCAACCGCGCGCCGGCGCCGTCCATCGATTCCGACGCCATCCCGGAGGGCGACGGCTTCCTGCTGCGGCACGGTTATTCCGTCCTGTCCGTCGGCTGGCAGTGGGACGTTTATCGCAGCGACGCTTTGCTGGGGCTGGACGCCCCCGAAATCCGTATCGATGGACAGCCGGCAACCGGCCAGGCTTGCGTCGAAATGCGCCCCAACATCGCCGAGACTACACGCCAACTCTCCAACCGCGACCACCGCCCCTATCCCGTCGCCGACCTTGACGACCCCCACGCTTTGCTCCTTGTCCGCGATTGGGAGGATGGCCCGGACACCGTTATCCCACGCTCGCAATGGCGGTTCGCCAGGCAATCCGCCGCCGGCGTCACCCCCAGCGCGGAGCACATCTACCTGGAGTCGGGGTTCCAGCCGGGCCGGATTTACTACGCCATTTACACTGCCGCCAACCCCGTCGTCGTCGGCTGCGGGATGCTGGCCATCCGCGATGCCGCCGCCTGGCTGCGCCACCCTGCGGAGTCCAATCCGCTGGTGCCGGAAAACTACCGGCGCATCTACGGCCACGGCGTTTCCCAGTCGGGCCGCCTCCTCCGCACTATGGTCTATCTGGGCCTCAACCTTGACGAGGACGGCCGCCCCGTTTTCGACGGCCTGCTGCCCCACGTCGCCGGCGGACGCATGGGCGAGTTCAACCACCGTTTCGCCCAGCCCTCCTGCCAGTCCAACCCCGGCTTCGGCCACCAGTTCCCCTTCGCCGACAACGACCTGACCGACCCGCTCACCGAGCAGACCGACGGCCTGCTGCGTCGCCTGCGCGAGCTGGACGCAGTGCCCAAAATCATCTACACCAACTCCTCTGCCGAATACTGGCGCGGGGATGGCTGCCTGACCCATATCGACAGCGCCGGCAGCGCCGACCTGGAACCCGCCGCCGAAACCCGCCATTACCTCTTCGCCGGCGCCCAGCACCTGCCCGGCTCTCTCGACGCGATGGCCGGCCAGGGACCCGACGGCGCCACCGGCCGGCACCCCTACAACGCCATTGATTACATCCCCCTGCTGCGCGCTGCCCTGGTCAATCTGGACCGCTGGGCCAGCGACGACATCGCGCCGCCGGCCAGCCAACACCCCCGCCTCGACGACGGCACGGCTGTAACCCAAACGGCCTATCTGGACGGCCTGGCCCCAATCCCCAACCGCAGCGTCCCCGACCCGGCCCGGCTGTGGCGCGTCCGCGAAATCGACATCGGCCCCAACGCCGGCCAGGGCATCGCCGCCTATCCGGTGCAGGAGGGCCGCGAATACCCTCACCTTGTTTCCGCCGCCGACCACGACGGCAACGACCTGGCCGGCATCCGCCTGCCCGACCTGGAAGCGCCCGTAGGCACCCACACCGGCTGGAACCTGCGCCACCCCGACACCGGCGCGCCCGAACAGCTAATGTCTATGCAAGGCTCCACCCACTGGTTCCCTGCTACCAAAGCCCAGCGTGCCGCCACGGGCGACCCGCGCCCGTCTTTGGAGGAACGCTATGAAAGCCGGGAGGATTTTGCGGCGCAGGTCAAAGCGTCCGCCGTTCATCTGGCGGATACCGGCTATCTGCTGGCCGAGGATATTGCGGTGGTAGTGGAGTCCTGCCTGGAACGGTACGACCACGCTATGGCGAGGAAGTAGGACGGCTGCCTTGCCAACGGCCCTGCTATCATTCCCCAAGTGACTTGCCCCTCGTAGGTGAAAACGATGACCACACACGACAAAATCCCTTATGCAGAACAGAAACGGCGAGGTCAGGCAATCTATGATGCCCAAATCCGCCACCTGATTTCCCCCGACGACGCGGACAAATTTGTGAAAATCGACATCCTCACCGGCGACTATGAAATCCACGAGAACCCGGCTACCGCCGGGCGCAAGCTACGCGAGCGGCGCTCGGACGCGGTTATCCACACCATCCACCGGGGCCAAAGCGATGTGGTACGTCTCCGCAGTCCACGTCGTGTCGTCCCCAAAGCAAGAGTGGAACGATAATGCACTACGGCAATGTCAACAGCGCTCTGGAAGCTGGTGTTGCCCTCGTCTTGCTGGGCGATACCGGCGCAACCGAACAGGCCGATTTTATCATTGACACTGGATTCAGCGGTGGAATCACTCTTGCCACGGACATATTTGATCGGCTCAATTTGCAGCGCGACGACGACGTCGCGGTCACTTTGGGCGATGGAACAGTTCGGGCTCTTGCCAGATATACCGCCCGCCTGCTGTGGCACGGCCGGCGCCGGGAAATTGAAGCTGTCAGAGTCGAATCCGACGAACTGCTTATCGGAATGAGGCTGCTCCAAGGCAGCAGCCTCCACGTTGAGGCCGTCCCCGGCGGCCTGGTTGCTATCGCCGAGTTGCCTGGCTCGTCCTAGCCGGAGGGCGCAGGGGCCGTACCTCTACACTTGCCGCTGTTTCGGGTCCAGCCGGTCCCGCAGCCAGTCGCCCAGCAGGTTCATCGACAGCACGGTGAGCATTATGGCCAGACCGGGGAACAGGGATACCCACCACCCGCTTTGCGACGTAACCAGCTCGCGCCCGTCGGCCACCATCAAGCCCCAAGCCGGCGTCGGACGCGGTATGCCCGCCCCCAGGAAGCTCAGCGTGCTTTCCAGGATGATGACGAAGCCTACCTGCAACGTCGCCAGCACCACCAGGCTGTTGAACACGTTGGGGAAAATGTGCCGCATCATAATCCGCGGATGCGATGAACCCGCCACTCGCGAGCGCGCCACAAAGTCCTGCACCCGCACCGAGAGGGTTTCGCCCCGCGCCATCCGCGCGTAGTGCGCCCACAGCAGCAGCACCAGCACGGTGATGATGGTTCCGAAGCTTGCTCCCAGCGCCGTAACCAGCACCAGCGCCAGCAGAATGATTGGAATGGACAGGGAAATATCCACGGCGCGCATTACCACTATGTCTATCCAGCGCCCGAAATAGCCCGCTCCCACGCCCAGCGCCGTGCCAATCACGCCGCCGCACAGGATGGACACCACCGCCACCACCACCGAAATGCGCGAGCCGTGAATGATGCGGCTGAGGATGTCCCGCCCCACCTTGTCGGTGCCCAGCGGATACCGCCAGGTGCCGCCGGGTTTGGAAACAACTGCGACGCGCGTGCCGGGCACGGCCTCCGTGGCCCCGTCCAGCAGAACCGCCGCGCCGTTGCGCACCTTGCGGGCCGCGTTGGCCGCCAGCTCCTGCGCAACCCCTTGCGACGGGTCAATCTGCGCCACCACGTCTTTGACTTCCGATTCGCCTTCCACCCACGCCGGGGGCAGCAGCCGCACTTTCAGGTCGCCGTCCAGCGGGTCATAGGGCGCAATCACGTCCGCAAAGATGGCCGGTATGACCAGCATTATCAGCACGACGGCGAAGGGAATCAGCGGATAGCGGCGCGCCTCCCGGAGGAACCGCCGCAGCCGCGACGGGGCGGCGACGGCCGGCGCCCCCGCCGCTCCGGCTGCGGAGCCGTCAACGTTTGCCGGTCTGGTGACAGCCACTGGTCTCTAGCCTCCGCGCGGTATCGCTGTCCGTAAGTGTCGGGGCGACCGATATGCCGCCCCTACGGATTCATCAGTGGCACGGCCCTGCCGACCGGCAGGCCCGAATCAGGTCAAAGTGCCCGTAGTTGGCCCCGTCGGAACCGGGAAACTCCCAGGTGTCAATGATTTCGGGGTTGGCGACGAACTCGATGAAAATGTAGAACAGGGGCAGGTAGCCGTATTCCGTGAAGATAATCTCTCCCATTTCGTTCTGAATCTGAGAGCGTTCGTCCACCGGCACGGTGTTGCCCAGTTCCTTGAACAGTTCGTCCAGCTCCGGCGTCTCAAAGAAGTGGATGGCGCCGCTGGAACGGTTGAACAGGCTCAACTGGGCATAGACCGTCTTGTAGGACGGGGGCGCAACCCAGAACCCTACCGACTCCGGCTCTTTCTTGGTCCAGGACGAATAGTAGTTGCCGAACTCCCACTCCTGATAGCTGACGTCGATGCCCACGTCGGCGAACATTACGCCCATGGCCTGCATCAGGTCGGCGGACTCCGGGAAGCCGAAAATGTTCATCACCTTCATACTGATTTCGGCGGGATTGTCCGGGCCGTAGCCGGCTTCCGCCAGCAGTTCCCGCGCCCGGTCGGGGTCGTAGCCGTACAGTTCGTCAAAGCGGTCGAACCAGGAATCGTCAAAGCCGGGCAGGTTGGGGTAGAACCCGCCGACCGGGCTGATGGTGACGCGCCCGCTGAACAGGGTGTCAATCAGCAAGTCTTTGTCCACCGCCCGGTTCAGGGCCTCGCGCACCCGCTTGTCGGTGGGCGGGAAGTCCGGGTACATCCACGGCTGTTCCCACGTGCTCCACTCGCCCGGCCCCGGCGTTTCCGGGTAGAGGCCCTGGAAGACGCCCCACAGCTGGTTGCCGGGAAAGTTGCTCTGGATGACTTTCATTCCGCTGTTGGTCACGGCGGAGTCGGCCAGTTCGCGGGTCAGTTCGGTGAGGTGAATGTCGCCGGCCAGCAAGCCGGCGTTGCGGGTGGCCGGTTCGGAAATCCAGCGCAGGTTGACCATCGGCCAGTCCGCTTCCGCCGGGTTGCCGCCCTCGCCGTTGAGCCGCCAGTGTTCCGGCAGTTTCTCATAGTCCACGTCCACGCCCAACTCCCGGTCAACGTAGCGATAGGGGCCGGTGCCAATCATATCGTCGGTGTAGCCCTCCACGCCCTCGGCGTCCCAGAACGCCTGGCTCATCATCAGCCCGCCGCCGCTGGGGGCGATGTAAAAGAGAAAGTCGGGGTTGGGGCCTTTCAGCTGAATCTCCAGTTCGTGGTCGCTGACCACGGTTGAGGCGTCCAGGTCAATGTTGCGCCAGTCGTTGGCATAGGCCAGCAGAGTGTCTTCCCGCGTCAGCATCCGCGCGCTGTGCAGCACGTCGCGCGCGGTGAACTCGCCCCAGTTGTTATGAAACTCGACGCCTTCCTCCAGCTGGAAAGACCAGCGGGTGCCGTCGGCCGACAACTCCCAGCTTTTCGCCAGCTGCGGCACCCAGATGTTGCGCTCGGCGTCGATGTCAACCAGCACTTCCATCACCAGGTCCATCTGCTGGTGGTGGTCAACGGTGCCGCCCCAGGGCAGGTTGGTTTCGCCGGCCGAGGGGTCAACGGCGATAACCAGCGTGTCCACCTTGAGCTCGCTCGTCTGCGCCATCACGGGAGCCGGCGTAGCAGTGGGTGCGGCGGTGGCGCCGGCGGCGCGGAAGGCCGGCGCGGTGGGCGATGGCGCCGGCGCGGCCGGCGCCGTGGTAGCGGCTGCGGCGGTGGGGGCCATTGCCGCCGGGGCCTCCGTAGGGGCTGGCGCCGCCGGGGCGGCGGCCGGGGCCGGTTCACCGCAGGCCGCTGCAATTACCAGCAGCAGCCCCGCCGGAATGGTCAACAGAACGCGGGAAATGCTTTTCAGGCCATACATCGCTGGTGTCCCTCTTAATCGGTGCGATTATCTTTGCCGCCGCCGGCATTGCGCGACGACGCCCGCTAATTTACTGTATTGCCATAATGCGCGTCAAACGCGCCCAACGCCGGCGCCGTTGCGCTAATCAAGCCTGAAACGGGCGTTGTGGTACGCAATCCGCAATCGCCTGTTGGCTGTACTGCAAAGAACGGGATGCCGGCTGCGAAAACCGGCATCCCGTAACCCATTAAATCCTGTCCATCCCGTCTAACCTCGTAAAATTCGCGCCGGCCCGTCAGTAGCATGGCTGCGCCGTGCGGCAGGCCCGAATCAGGTCAAAGTGTCCGTAGTTGGCCCCGTCGGAACCGGGGAACTCCCAGGTGTCAATGATTTCGGGGTTGGCGACGAACTCGATGAAAATGTAGAACAGGGGCAGGTATCCGTAGTCCTCAAAGAGAATGTCCCCCATTTGATTCTGAATCGCGGCCCGCTCGTCCACCGGCACCGTGTTGCTCAACTCCATAAACAACTCGTCCAGCTCCTGCGTTTCGTACAGGTGAATGAAGCCGCTGGAACGGTTGAACAGGCTCAATTGGGCGTACACCGTCTTGTACGACGGCGAACCCACGAAGAAACCCAGCGACTGTTCTTCCTTCTTGGTCCAGGAGGCGTAGTAGTTGCCAAACTCCCATTCTTCGTAGCTGACATCTACGCCCACGTCGTTGAACATCACGCCGATGGCCTGCACCAGGTCAGCCGATTCCGGGAACCCAAAGATGTTCATTACTATCATCTTCATCTGGGCGGGGTCGTCTGCGCTATATCCCGCATCGGCCAGCAATTCCCGCGCCCGGTCGGGGTCATAGCCGTACAACTCATCGTAACGTTCCAGCCAGGCCTCGTCCCAGCCGGGTAGGTTGGGATAGAACCCGCCTACCGGGCTGATGGTGACGCGCCCGCTGAACAGGGTGTCAATCAGCAAGTCCTTGTCCACCGCCCGGTTCAGCGCCTCCCGAACCCGGATGTCGGTGGGGGCATAATCGGGATACATCCACGGCTGTTCCCAGGCGCTCCACCCGCCGGAAGCCGGCGTTTCCGGGTAAAGGCCCATGAAAATGCCCCACAGCTGGTTGCCGGGAAAATTGCTCTGGATGACCTTCATCCCGTGATTGGATACCGCTACGTCGGCCAGTTCGCGGGTCAGTTCGGTGAGGTGAATCTCCCCGGCCAGCAGGCCGGCGTTGCGGGTGGCCGCCTCGGAAATCCAGCGCAGGTTGACCATGGGCCAGTCCACTTCCGCCGGATTGCCGCCCTGTCCGTTCAGCCGCCAGTGTTCTTGCGGCAGCTTCTCAAAATCCACGTCCACGCCCAACTCCCGGTCAACGTAGCGATAGGGGCCGGTGCCAATCATATCTTCGTTATACCCTTCCAGACCCGCGGCGTCCCAGAACGCTTTGCTCATCATCAGCCCGCCGCCGCTGGGGGCGATATAGAACAGGAAATCCGGGTTGGGCGATTGCAACTGCAGTGCCAGTTCGTGGTCGCTGATGATTGCCGAGGCGTCCAGGTCAATAGTGCGCCAGTCCGTAGCATAGGCCAGCAGAGTGTCTTCCCGCGTCAGCATCCGCGCGCTGTGCAAAACGTCTTCAGCGGTGAACTCGCCCCAGCCGTTGTGAAACTCCACGCCTTCCACCAGCTGGAACGACCAGCGGGTGCCGTCCTCCGACAGTTCCCAGCTCGTCGCCAGCTGCGGCACCCAGATGTTGCGCTCTGGGTCGATGTCCACCAGCACTTCCATTACCAGGTCCATCTGCTGGTGATGGTCAACCGTGCCGCCCCAGGGCAGGTTGGTTTCGCCGGCCGAGGGGTCAACGGCGATAACCAGCGTATCCACTTTGATGTCGCCGGTGGGTGCCACCGCCGCGGCCGCCGGCCGCGCGGTCGGCGCCACAGTGGCGGCGGCGCGGAAGGCCGGCGCGGTGGGTGAAGCCGCCGGTTGAGCGGCCGCGGCCGCCGGCGCCGTCGTCGCTGTCGCCGCCGGCTCCGTCGCCGCCACCGGCGCCGTGGCTTCGGGTGCGGCGCTCTGACAGGCCACTGCCAACACCAGCGACAAGACGGCCGGAATTATGAACAAGACGCGCCAAGCGCTTTTCGTGCCAAACATTGCTGCCTACCCTCCCAGTTTGTGAGTTATCGCCGTAATAGCGGTGCTAATCGGGCCGAACTTGGCGAATTTTTGACGATTATCGGTAGTCTATTCACAAAGCAATTTTGCGTCAACCAGGCCAAACCGTCAACGCTCCGGCGCGGCAAAACGGGCATCGTCCACGGGCCGGTTGATTTCGTCGCTGCGGCCCCCCGGAGCCCGGTTGACATGGGGCGGCATACGCCGGTGGGTACGCGCGCTTTCCTTGACACCGGGCCGGCCTTCCTTGACACCGGGCCGGGCCGGGCTATTATGGTGCCATCCGCACCGCCCGATACGACGCGTTGGAGCGAACTCGTGCAGCGTTACATCTTTGTCAGAGTCTTGCAGACGATTGTCGCCCTGTGGGCCGTGAGCATCATCGTGTTCGCCCTGGCCCGCATCACCGGCAACCCGCTGGATACCCTGCTGTCCTTCGAGTCCACTGAGGAAGACCGGGTGCGGGTGGCCGCCGCCTGGGGTCTGGACCGCCCCCTGTACGTGCAATATTTCACCTTCATCGGCAACGCGTTCCGGGGCGAGTTCGGCGAGTCCTTCAAATGGCGCCGCTCCGCCCGCAGCCTGGTCATTGACCGGCTGCCGGCCACGCTGGCGCTGGCCGGCCTGGCCATCGCCATCGCAACCCTCCTCGCCGTGCCTATAGGCGTCATTACGGCGGTCAAGCGAGATTCCGTATTCGACTATGGAGGCAAGGCGCTGGCTCTCATCGGACAGGCCGCGCCTCCTTTCTGGCTAGGGCTGGTGCTCATCTGGATATTTGGCGTCGCGCTGGACCTGGTTCCCACGTCGGGCCGCAGCGGCGGCACGTCATACATACTGCCGGCCGTTTCCCTGGGACTGTTCTGGGTCGCGGCGCTGATGCGTCTCATCCGCTCCTCCATGCTGGACGCCCTGGATAGCGAGTACGTAAAGCTGGCCCGCGTCAAAGGCTTGCCGGAGTGGAAAGTCATTTGGAAACACACCCTGCGCAACGCCGCCATCGCGCCCATCACCTACTTCGGCATCATCCTCGGCTCGCTGATGGTCGGCTCCGTGTCCATTGAGACGGTATTCGCCTGGCCCGGCGTAGGCTTTCTCGCCTTCCAGTCCGTCCTGGCCCGCGACTTCCCGGTTATCCAGACCGTGGTGCTGCTGTTCAGCGTCATCTACATCGTAACCAACCTGGTCATCGACATCCTCTACGCCTACCTCGACCCCCGCATCCGCTACGGTTAGCCCCCGGAGCCGGCGGGAATCCATCAAAGCATAATCCGAAAATCCGGTTCATCCTGTCCATTCTATCCCGGTCAAAATAGGAGCCAGCGCGATGACGGCCTCAACAGATAACGGCACAATTCCGGTGGTAGTGCACGGCGCCACCGGGCGGATGGGCACGGAAACCGTCCGCGCGGTAGCCGCCGCCGGCGACATGGCCCTGGTCGGCGCCACCTGCCACACCCCGCGCGGCGCCATCCTGCCCACCCCCGCCGGCGACGTACCCTTGTCCACCGACCTGGCGGCGATGCTGGACTCGACACAGCCTCGGGTTATGGTCGAATTTACCCATGCCGACGCCTGTATGGCGGCCGCTCCCCTGGCCGCCGACCGGGGCATCCACATGGTGCTCGGCGCCAGCGGCATCAACGCCAGCCAGCTGCAAACCCTGGACACCATGAGCCGCGAGCACGGTATCGGCATCATCGTCGCTCCCAACTTCGCCCTGGGCGCCGTGGTACTGAAAAAGCTGGCCGAGCAGGCCGCCGCCTTTTTCGATTACGTTGATGTCGTGGAATCCCACCACGAAATGAAGATTGACGCTCCCTCCGGCTTCTCCCTGGCCATCGCCAGGGGGATGCGGGCAGAGCGCGGCCGCGATTTCCAGCGCAACGAAACCACCGTCCACCACCTGCCCGAAACCCGCGGCGGCGACGTGGGCGGCGTCGGCATCCACAGCCTGCGACTGCCCGGCCGCAGCGCCCACCACGAAGTGATATTCGGCGCCGCCGGCCAGACTTTGAGCATCCGCCACGACACCCTGGGCCGCGATTGCTATATGCCCGGCGTGCTCCGGTGCGTGCGGGAAGTGGTGCGCCGGCCGGGGCTGACCGTGGGGCTGGAAACGGTGCTGGGCCTTTGATTATGCAACGCCGGAGCCAACGCCTTGCCTTATGGACAGGCAGCCCCGGCGGGTATAACCTGAATAATGCGAAACAACCCGGAGCGGAACGCGCGCCAGCGTCGTACCACGGCCAGGGTCAACGCCGGCCTGTTCGGCGGATATGGAATCATTGCCACGACGGCGGCGGCTCTGAAAGCCTGGCAAACCGCCAGCGGCTATGCCCCCTTCGGCTGGCTGGCGAAAACCAACGCCATCATCTGGGATACTATAACGCTGTACGCCGCCCTCGGTGCGCTGACACTAGGAGTCAGAGAAATGGTACTCGCCTACTTTATGCGTAAAGAATACGAAGAGGACTTGGCCGCGCTGCTGCAAAACCAGCGGGCCCAGGCCGAAACTGTACAGCACCAAGCCGAAACGGCGCGACAGCAGGCCGAAATGTCCCGGCAGCAAGCCGAAATGGTCAAGGACTTGACTGACGCCGTACAGCAGTTATTGGAGCAGAACCGCCTGCTGCTGGAGCGCTTGGACCGCCAGAGCAACGGCCACAATCCTGAATTACCCAGCTAACCACAGGAGCGATATGGACCTTCAAGGATTGAAACTTGCCGTCGTCGGCGCCACCGGCGCCGTTGGTCAGGAGACTTTGCGTCTCATCGCAGCCCGCTACCCTACGCACACCAACCTGAAGCTGCTGGCCTCCAGGCGCTCCGCCGGCCGCCGGATTGACGTGAACGGCAAGACATTCACCGTGGGCGAGACCACCGACGACAGTTTCGACGACGTGGACCTGGTTTTCATCTCCGCGCGTACTGAGGATTCCCGGCGCTTCGGGCCGGTCGCCGCGGCCGCCGGCGCGATGGTGATTGACGACTCCAGCGCCTTTCGCATGGACCCGGGGGTTCCGCTGGTGGTGCCGGAGGTGAACGGCGACGACCTGGACTGGCACGACGGCATCGTGTCCATTCCCAACTGCTCCACCACGCCGCTGGTGATGGTGGCCCATCCCCTGCGTCAGGCCAGCCCCATCCGGCGCATCATCGCCGACACTTACCAGTCGGTGTCGGGGGCCGGCGGCGCGGCAATGAATGAACTGCGCCACCAGACCCGCACCGTGATGCACGGCGGCCCCGCCGCACCCGACGCCCAGCCCCAGCAAATCGCATTCAACGTCTTTCCCCACATCGACAGCTTTACCGAATCCGGCTATACCCGCGAAGAGCAGAAGATGATTGACGAAAGCCGCAAAATCCTCCACGCGCCGGAGATTGCGGTATCGGCAACTTGCGTCCGCGTGCCGGTGTTCGTGTCCCACTGTGTGGCAGCCCACCTGGAGTTTGCCGAGCCGGTGGCGGCCGGCGAAGCGCGCGAGCTGTTGCGCCGGATGCCCGGCGTAACCGTGCAGGACGACCCGGCGGCGTCCGTCTATCCCATGCCGGTGGACGCCGCCGGTTGCGACGATGTTTTCGTAGGGCGCATCCGCAAAGACGCATCCCACCCCAACGGCCTGGCAATGTGGGTAGTAACCGACAACCTGGTAAAAGGGGCCGCCCTCAACGCCCTGCAAATCGCCGAACACGCCGTCGCGCGCGGCGCGGTGCATGGCAAGCGGAGTTGACGCCGAAAGCGGCAATACAACATAGATAGTGATTTCGCTACTTGGGAGGGAGCGCGAAAATGGCCATCTCACTAGAGGCGCAGGAACAGGCCAAGGAAATCATAGAGTCGGGGCTGATCTCCCTATTCCGCGGTAAGGTGCGTTTTGACACTTTCCGGGCTAGAGCTATGCTGGACGAAGCAAATGACGAGTTTCTCCAAGTTTCGGTGGTTTACGAAGGGAACCGAGAGGAACTCAGCCCGGGCCTGCTCAACTCACTCCATCAGGAAATCAAGCCGCAGCTTCTCGCAATCGGCATACAAACGGTCCCCGTGATCTCGTACATCGACAAGACCGAAGACAGCGAGTGGTCCGAAATAGCGTTCGCACACCTGCCCAGCGGGCGGGCATAATGAGCTGGCAGGACCTGATAGCAACCAGCCGGCTATTAACCACGACGCCACACCCGAATACCCAACCCCTGCCGGACTCCCTGCGCCGGGCAGTCAGCACGGCGTACTACGCTATGTTCCACGCGCTGGCTAACAGTAACGCTGATTGCCTCGTCGGTACGCCTTATGACGCCCTGACCGAGCACGCTTGGTCCCGCATCTACCGGGGATTGGATCACAATGTCGCGAAGCGGAGTATGCAGCGGGACCAGATTTTGTTCTCTCCGCAAATCAGACGGTTCGCGGACACGTTCTCGCAACTACAGGACGCGCGACACCTGGCGGACTATGACCGGAGCAAAAGTTTCACGGTCTCCGAGACCCTGACTTGGATAGACCAGGCGGAAGAGGCCATCCAGAATTTCATGCAGGCCAGCGCCGATGAGCGCAAGATGGCGGCCATCCAGTCGCTCATCAGAGGGCGCGGAAACTGAACTGACAGGAGATTTTGCTAATCGCATCCTGATGGCCCACGGGTTTGTGGCTCCGCAGCTTGGACGATAAGTTCCGGTGCTATCGCCCGTTATTGCCATTATGTGTATAATGCCCGGAATACACAGGCAGCTTGCAGTCGCCGTGGCTTGAGGATTCGGCGCATTGCGATGCAGTTGCCGCACGAGGAGGGACGCATTATGCCTACTGAAATTGGCCGGCTGATTACCGCTATGGTTACGCCTTTTGACGCTGAGGGGCAGGTTGATTACGAACAGGCCAAGCGTCTTGCCCGGGCCCTGCTGGACTCCGGCTCCGACGGCCTGGTGGTCACCGGCACCACCGGCGAGGGCCCGGCGTTGTCCATGGCGGAAAAGGCGCGCCTGTATGGTGAAGTCAAAGACGCCATCGGCTCCCGCGGCGCCGTTATCGCCGGCACCAGCGACAACAACACCGCAGCGTCTATCGAGTTGAGCCAGGAAGCCGAAAGGGTCGGCGCCGACGCTCTGCTGCTGACCGTGCCGGCCTACAACAAACCGCCTCAGGAAGGCTTGTACCGGCATTTCAAGGCGCTGGCCGAATGCACCGGCCTGCCCGGAATGCTCTACAACGTGCCCAGCCGCACCAGCCTCAACATGACCAACGATACCACGGTGCGCCTCTCCGAGATTGAAAACATCATCGGAATCAAGGAGGCCAGCAGCGACCCGGTTCAGATTGCCAAAGTCATCCGCGACACGCCCAACGACTTCCGGGTCTGGTCCGGCAACGACGACGAAACTTTCGGCATCATGTCCATGGGCGGCTACGGCGTAGTCAGCGTCGCCGCTCACCTGGTGGGCAGCCAGATAAAGCAGATGATGGGCCTGACCCTGGAGGGCGACGTCGAGGCCGCCGGCGCGGAGCATCTGCGCCTGCTGGATATGTTCAAGGGCCTCTTCATCGTGTCCAACCCCATCCCCGTCAAGTATGGCCTCAACCGGGCCGGGTTCAACGTCGGCGACCCCCGCTTGCCGCTGGTGCCGCCCGACGAACGAACCGCCGCTCAACTCAACGAACTGCTGGACCGCTACGACATCGACATCACCGCGCCGGCCGACTGATTCGGCCGGCGCCGGCAACCTTGCGCATCGGCGAAACCTACGGCGACCGCTGACGCTATCCTATAACTGTTTTTCCGCCATCCGGCCGGCCCGCATTTCCGGGGGAATGCACCTTACCCTTGATATGACAAGGAGTATTACCATGACGCTAAAAACCGTTGTGTTCGTTGACGGGCAGAACTTTCGGCACAACCTGAGAGATTTCCACTTCCGTTCCGACCCGCCACACCCGAACAATCCCGAATACCGGCTGGATGAAAAGCACTTCCGCTGGCAGGAGTTCTTCCAGGACGCCCTGGGCAAGTTTGATGACGTCACCGGCTGGGACCACCAGTTGGTTCGCGTCTATTGGTACTATGCGGAGAATATCACTCCCTGGTCCCCCAATCTCTGGCGCGCCCAGCGTATCGTGGACGAATACGGTATGCGTATGCCCGAGCTCACCACCGAGCTGGTTATTCAGAAAGCCCAGGACTGGTACGAGCACGAGTTCCGCCGGTTCCACCAGCTCCGCAAGTCCGTGTTCGAGGAAATCCAGCAGAACACCAACTTCCTGGAGTTCAAGTACGTCGGCCAGTACGTCGTGCAGCCCTTCCGCCCCTACCGCCTGGAGTACGATTACGACCACAACATCACCTTCCAGGGCACCCAGGTCGGGGAAAAAGGCGTGGACATCGGCATCGCCGTGGACATGATTTCCAAAATGGACAGCTTCGACGTAGCAGTCCTGGTCTCGGGAGACAGCGACTTCTTCCCCGTGGTGCGCTACCTAAAGGACAACCTGAAGTACGTGTACCACTTCTCCGTGGGTCGGGGCGTCGGCCACGATACCCAGTTCTTTTCGCCGGCTTTGCGCGGCATCGTGGACTGTTTCCAGGGCTTTGACGAACTGGAACTGCTCAGCAACTACGTGAACGAGCACGCCGGCATCCCCCCGGCAATTATGGACACCATCAACCTGCGCGCCGCCGAGCTGGAACGGCTCCTCGACGAGGAACCCCTGCACTACCGGCACGCGCCCACCCCCGTATTGCACTGATTGCCCGGTGAACCCGTTTTCCAACGCCACCGTCGCCGGGGCGCCGGCGCGGCCGCCGGCAGCGAAAATCCGGCGCTTGCCAAACCCGCAGGAATGACCGCGATGCAAAACCCCGGAATGGTGGCGGATACCCTCAACGCCTTTTGCAAAGACAGCGACGCTTACCTGCCCGGCGCTCCCGGCGGCCCCCTGACCGGCCTGACCTTCGCGGCCAAGGACATCTTCGACGTTGCCGGCCACGTTACCGGATGCGGCAATCCGCACTGGAAGGCTACCCACCGGCCGGCCGGCTCCAACGCCTGGGTGGTGCAGCAACTGGTGGACGCCGGCGCCGCGATGCTGGGCAAAACCATCACCGATGAGCTGACTCGCGGTATCTTTGGCGAGAACGCCCATTACGGAACGCCCGCCAACCCCCGCGCGCCGGGCCACGTTCCTGGCGGTTCGTCCAGTGGTTCGGCGTCCGCGGTAGCCGGCGAACTGGCTGATTTCGCCCTCGGTTCCGACACCGGCGGCTCCGTCCGGGTTCCCGCCAGCTTTTGCGGCTTGTACGGATTGCGGCCTACCCACGGGCGGATTCCCCTGGATGGAATGCTGCTGCAGGCCCCCAGCTACGACACCATCGGCTGGTTCGCCCGCGACGCCGCTACCTTCGCCGCCGTCGGGGCGGTGATATTGCCGGCGGCGGCTATAACCGGACGCCCCAATAACCTGGTCATAGCGGAAGACGCTTTTGCACTGGCCGAGCCACAGGTGCGGGAATCCCTGTCGGCGATAGTGAACGCCATCGCCGCGGTGTTTGATTCCGTCGCGACGGAACGGTTGTCGCCCACCGGCCTCACGGAGTGGTCCGGCCACCAGCAGGTCTTGCAGAGCCGGGAGGCTTGGGAATCCATCCGGGAGTGGATTGACTCGGTGAACCCGGCGCTCAGCTTTGAGGTGTCCGACCGTTACGTTACGGCGCGGTCGGTAACGGACGCGCAGGTTGCCGAGGCGCAAGCCGGTCGCGATGCGATAATCGCCCGCATGGATGAAGTTTTTCGGGGCGGAACTACCGTCGTGTGCCTGCCCACCACCATCGGGCCGGCGCCGCCGGTTGGTCAGAGAGTGTCGGAGCGCCACGTCCTGCGGCTGCGCAATAGCGCATTAACCTCCATCGCCGGCAACACGGGCCGGCCGCAGCTGAGTTTGCCGCTGGCGGCGGTGGCTGGCCGGCCCGTGGGGTTATCCCTGTTGGGTGATTACGGGTCCGATGCGGCGTTAATGGAGTTGGCCAGGGAAATCGCCGCACTGCTGGCGTAATGCCGGCCTCCGGGACGCAGATTGAAAATACCGGCCACCCTAACCCAGGCGGCCACGCCGCTGGGCATCTTCCGCTATCGCGATTTCGCGTTTGTGTGGAGTTCGACCACGCTGGTCGGCATGGGCACCCAGATGGAATCGGCAGTGCTGGGATGGTTCGTGCTGACGCTTACCGACTCTCCCTTCCTGGTTGGGTTGATTGCCGCGGCGCGGATGGCGTTGAACTTCCTGGCGCTGTTCGCCGGCGCCATCGCCGACCGGCTGCCCCGGAATTTACTCCTGGCTGCGGTGGAATTCGTGATGGGCGCGTTTGGCATTTTGATGCTGACGTTAATCCTGACCGGATTGTTGGAAGTGTGGCACATTTTTGCCATTACCATGATTATGGGGATGGTCCGGTTGTTTCAGATGCCCACCGCTCAATCCATGATTGGCGATACTCTGCCCGCCGAACGGGTTGGCAACGGAGCGGCGTTCAACACGGTCGCCATGAATCTGGCGATGTTGGCGGGCCCGGTGATTGGCGGACTGCTGTTTAAAGCGTATGGCCCGCAAGGGGCTTATCTGGCTATTGCCGCGCTGTATATGTCGAGCTGCATGGTGGCTTTGTGCATCAGATTGCAGCGAACGCGGCGCGCGCGGCGCTCCGAATCGGTGCTCCGGACGGTGGCCGACGGTTTGAGGTACGCCAGGGGAAAGCAGGTAATCTGGGGAGTGTTGGCGGTTGCGGTAATCATCAATTTGGCCGGGTGGACATTGCACACCGGATTGGCGCCCATTTTCGCGCGCGATGTGCTGGGCACCGACTCGGCCGGACTGGGGCTGTTGTTGTTTTCCTTTGGCGCCGGCGCGCTCTGCGGTTCAGTGGGGTTGGCAATGGCGCCCAGTCTGAACCACGTCGGCAAGCTTCTGATTGGCGCGGCGGTGATGTGGCACGCCGCCATCCTGGCCTTTTCCTTCTCGCACTGGTTTTACCTGTCAATGGCGATTTTTGTGCTGGTCGGCATGGCCTTTGCCGCAACCCAGGTGCTGATGCTCACGTTGTTGCTGCGAACGACCCAAGCCGAGTTTAGAGGGCGCGTGATGAGCCTGCGTTCTTTCGCCATCCTGGCTTACAGTTTCGGCAGCATGGCCGCCGGCGCGTTGGCCGGACTCTGGGGAGCGCCCGGCGCCGCGCAGGTAGTCGGTCTGACCGGAATCGTCCTGGTGCTGGCTCTGGCTGCGGTGGCCCCTGAATTGCGCCGGGCATAATACAATCACCCTGTGATTGAGTGAGGAACAGCATATGAAGATTGAGTACAGCGCATCGGTTGATGCCCTCTACGTCTATTTGCAGGAAGTATCAGTTGCCCGGAGCATTGAACCTTGCGCCGGCGTCATCGTGGACTGCGACGCCGGCGATGAAGTTATTGGCGTGGAAATCTTTGACGCCAGCGCCCGTTTCAGCCCGGCCGATGCCGCCCTGATGCTGGCGGATAGCGGGCCGGAATACACCGAAGCCCAATCCAACAAAATCCGGTCTATCCTGTCCGGCTATGTAACTAACGGGTCACTTGCTCAGCGCCACGTCAATTAGCGCAATCCGCCCCTCCCGCACTGCCGCCAGCCCGTTGCGCAGCGCCTGGCGCAGCTGGGCCGGGTCTGCCACCCGTTCCCCGTAGCCGCCGAAAGGTTCCACCAGCCGGGCGTAATCCGGCCCGGGTATGTGCACCCCGTGGTAGATGCCGGACCGCGCGGCATCGCCGTCGGGATAGTAATTCAGGTGGTTGCCCCGCATCGCCTCGTAGTTCCCGTTGTTGAAAATGACCGTCAGGAAGGGCAGGCTGTACTCCAGCGCCACGCCGAAACTTTGCGTAACCGGGTTGTACAGAAAGCCGCCGTCGCCCATCAGGGCAACCACCGGCTGGTCCGGTTTGGCCAGCTTGACGCCCAGGGCCAAGCCCAAGCCTTGACCCAGCCCGCCGTTGGGATGAAAGTAGCTGTGCGGCGTTTCCCATTGCACGTGCCGGGCGATAGCGCCCCGGTGGGTGGTAACTTCCTCCACGTACACCGTGTCGGCCGGCATCACCTCACTGAGGGCGGCGCAGAGCCAAACCGGGTCGATGGGCTGCTGGACGCTGGCCGTGGCTTCCGCCTGCCGAAACCCGGCAATCATGCGGTCATGCTCGGCTGACCAGCGGTGCCGTCGCTCCGTTATCCCGGCGCGATGTTCCGTTGCCGCCGGCTGCAGCGCTGCCGCCAGCAGCCCCAGCCCGATGGTCAAGTCGCCTTCCACGTAGCGGTCGGCATAGAGGTTCTGGTGTACCATCCATTCCTTGATGGGAGTCTCCCCCATTGCCACCACGGTCGCATTTTTCGGGCCGGCGTTGGGCGGATACCACGGCGAGCGACTGCCGGCCAGCAGCACCAGGTCGGCCTGCTCCAGGTAAGGCCCCGGTTCCGCGCCCAGGTACAGCGGATGGCTCTTGGGGAAATTGGAGTAGGTGGCCGCGCTTTCCACCACCGGAATCGCGAAAAGCTCGGCCAGCGCCACCAGATTCTTGAATCCTTGCGGCTCGCGGCCGGCGCAGTCGGTGATGATTAGCGGAGATTTGCTCACGGCAACCAGCCCGGCCAGCTCCTCAATGTCGTCCCCCATGGGCCGGGTTTTGGGCGCCGGCGGGGCCACCCGCAGCTTGTCCGGGGTCGTCCAGGGGTGAATCATGGTTTCGATGGGGATGTCCAGAAAAGTCGGCCCCTGGGGAACCCGCTGCGCCAACTCGCCGGCCCGCAGCAACTGCTCGTAAAGGGTGTAAGGGCTGGTGGCCCGTCCGCTCCATTTCGTAAAAACGTTGGCGAATCGGTTAGGGCCGCCCACCACGCTCAGGCTGCGATACCACTGGGCTTGCGGGTCCAGGTCGGGATTTTCGCCGTAGCTGGTGGCCTCGCCGGAGCAGACCAGCATCGGCACCTCGCCCAGGCTGGCGCCGTGGACGCCCATGCTGCCTTGCAGCAGCCCGACGCCGGCGTGCAGCAGCACCGCCTGCATCTTGCCGGTAACGCGGGTATAGCCGATTGCCATTTCCACCGCCAGCGTTTCGTGCCAGCAGTTGATGTAGCGCGGCCCCGGCGTCTCCTTGATTTGCTGGCGGGCCAGGGCTTCCCACACCGGCGCCCACTCCGAGCCTGGCGATGAGATGATGTAATCCACGCCCAGGTTGCGGAACGCCTGCAGGATGGCCTCGCCGCCGTCTGCTGTGGTAGTGGTCATAGCGGTTTCTCCTTATCAGGCGGCGGGGCCGGAGCCGGGTTGTGTTGACGTTTCAAGAGGAAAGCCTCGGCGAGATGATTGCCACTACACCCAGAAGGTCAGCCAGCTCCTCTTGCGATGGTGATATGCTGCCGCCGACCACTGCCGCTATCGCCGGCGTCGCGGTAATGACAGCGAGGGTTTGCGCCCGCTCCCGGGCGCGCGTAATGTCATCGTTGCCAATGGCGCGGGAAATTTCTATCGCGACGTGAACATCTTCCCGGTTGCTCTTGCGGCGGGCCGCGATGATGATGTCGGTTTGTTCCAGGTGGCTGCCCTGCGCTTCGGTAATCAGCCCTTGTTCCTCGGCATCGTCAATGTCGTCCTGCAATTGCGGCTGCCGGGCCACTATTTGGCTCTGCAGTATGCGGGCGCGGTTCAGGCCGAGATGACGGCTGGCGATATTGATTATGTCCCCGTGCACCCGGCGTTCCAGCTCGGCGCCAATCAGGTTGCCGACCTGACCTTCCAGCCGGTCAAGTCGCTCGTACACCGCGCTAAAGTTTGCGTTAGTCAGCTGGACGAATTCGGCGAACTGACGGGGCAAATCCAGCAGCTCCTGCCCCAGCAAGATGCCCCGAACGGTCTCGGCCCATTCCGGCTGTTCCTTGATAATCCGGACGAAGTCGACGATGTCGTTGATTGTAGTCATACCCTCCATTATACCCTTTTCCTGGCCGGTCAGGTTTCGGATTGCAGGGCGGCAAATTCGGGCCGTCCCGCCCGGTGCGTTGGCAGTGCCGACATAAACATTGCCACCAGCAGAGTGCCCGCCATCGTGATGTAGGCATATTTCAGCCCAATAGTAAAGGCTGCCCCGACGCCGCTGCCGGTTCCCTGCCGCACCGCGTCCAGGCTGGGTTCAAACCCCATCGACCCCATGGTAGCCGTTACGATAGCGGTAGAGACGGCCACGCTGACCACATTGCCGGCGTTGCGAATCAGATTCAGCAGGGCCGAGATGACGCCGTGCCGCTCCCGCTCCACCGCGCTTAATATTGAACTGGAGTTGGGCGAATAAAACGTCCCCATACCGCTGCTCAACAGCATCAGGGCCGGAATCACCTGGAACAGGGACGAATCATCGCTGAGACGCGACAGTATCAAAATCCCGGTAGTGGACATCAGCAATCCTGCAACCGTGAACTTTCGCCATCCGAAACGGTCGGACAAACGGCCGCTCAACGGCCCCAGAATCGCCATGCACATCGCGCCGGGCACCACCGCCAGACCTGCCACCGAGGGTCGGTAGCCCAGCACGTTTTGCAGGTAGAACGGCGTCATAAACAGCACCGCCGAGCTGCCCAGGAACATGAGATAGGCCGCCGCAACTCCCTGGGAGAAGTTCTTGCGCCGGAACAGCCGCAACTCCAGCATCGGGCTGCCGTAGCGCAGCTCCCACCGGACGAAGCCGCCCAGCATCACCGCGAACGCCACGGCGGCGCCCACTATCGGCGGGGAAGTCCAGCCGGAGCGGTGGGCGTTGGTGATGCCCAACAGCAGCGACAGCAGCGCCCCGGAAGACAGGAACGCTCCCAACCAGTCGAACCGATTTTGCCGGGAACGGTTGGCCCCTGGTGTTTCCTCCCGGCCGGTCAGCACTGCCAGGCTCGTTGCCACGCTGACCAGCACCAGGGGAATGGTGGCGAAGAACACCGCCCGCCATCCGAAAGCATCCACCAGAAAACCGCCCAGCGCCGGGCCGGCCACGGCCCCGGTGCCCACCATCGTCATAATCAGGCCAATGGCCTTGCCCCGTTCCGTGGGCGGAAAAGCGCCGATGATAATGGCCATGCCGGTGCCTTGCGTCATCGCCGCCCCCGCGCCCTGCACGATGCGGGACAGAATCAGAACTGCCAGGTCGGTTGACGCGCCGGAAGATATTGAACCGGCAATAACCACCAGCGAACCTATGATATACACCCGCTTTGCGCCAATCAGGTCGGCCAGGCGGCCCATGGGCAGCAGCAGGGCAATGACGGTCATGGCAAACCCGATGACCAGCCACTGCACGCTGGGAATGTCGGTGCGAAAGTAAGTGGCGATGGTGGGCAGCGCCACGCCTACGCTGCCGTGGTCAACCACCGACGCGAAGGTGCCCACCGCCATGGCGGCGAAGACGTACCATTTATAGTGGGGACTGCGCGCCAGCGATGCAATCACATCAAAAAATCCCGTTCATCCTGTCCCCGTTCATCCCGTCCATCAATCAATGTCAAAAGTTCCTACTCGCCGGCGAAAAACCGCCTGGGATTCTCCACGGTAATCTGGTGGACATCCGCATCCGACGCGCCCAGCTCTTTCAGCCGGGGCAGTACGTAGCGGGGGATGAAGTTGTAGCCGTCGGGATTGGCCCGCCGCCGCTGCTCCTGCACTTCCGCGCCGTGGCGAGCCTTGGGCACCGAATAGTCGTGGGAAAGGAAAATGCGGTCGGTGAAGCCGGCGTCCATAAGCGCCTTGGCGACTTCCGTGCGCTGCTCCCAGTCGGGAGTGCCGGGCGTCGTGCCGCCGGGATAGCGGTCCAGGCCCAGCCACACGCCCTTGTTGAGCAGGCCCAGCAGGTATTCCAAATCGGTGTCATCGTTGCTGTGGCCAATGTACACCCGGTTAAGGTCAACTCCCTCTGCTTCCAAAATCCGCACCTGTTGTTCGCCCACCCGGTCGGGCGACCAGGTATGCGTCGAAATGGGTATGCCGGTGGCCTTTTGCGTCCGGGCCGCCGCCCGCAGCACCACTTCCTGCGGGGGCGTGATACCGCCCCGGTCGCTGGCTACTTTGATGATGCCGGCTTTGATGCCGCTGCCCTCAATCCCTTCCTCGATTTCCCTCACGTACAGCTCGGCAATCACATCGGGCGAAACGTCGCCGAAGGGGCGGGGCACCGCCAGGTGGTTGCCCGTGCACGCAATAATCTGCATCCCGCTGCCCAGCGACACCTCCCGCATCAGCTGCACGTCCCGGCCCAGGTCGAAGGTGCTCACGTCAACGATAGTGCGCACGCCATCGGCAGATACCGCTCTCATGGCGGCGATGGACTGCTCACGGATGCCGTCCCGGTCGATAAACTCCGGGTAGGTGTGGCGCAGGCCGGCGGCGTTGGTGCCGACGTGCTCATGGCTCAAAGTAAAGCCCAAATCGTCCGTATCCACCGGGCCCGTCACCGTATTCACGCTTGCCATTGCCTAGCCTCCTCTCCGCGCTAAGTGGGCGTATTCTATTCCGATTTGAGTCGGATTGATACGGCGGAGCTCTTTTGGATTGCCCGCTGGCCCGACGTATAATGACATCACCATAGCCATCGCTATTCCCACTCATCGAGGCCCGCTATGACCACCAAACCGATTGTGCCGCCGGACGCCGCGCCACTGGAGCAATTCCCGGACTTTCCGCCCAGGGATGATATGCAGAACCCAATCTATCTCTACGACCCGGCCCACCCGTCGGCTCTGCGCCGCCACCTTGGTTCCTCAGACACCACCATCGTCCTCGGCGAAACTCCCGTAGCCTGGCGGCCCAGCCAGATATTGGGCGCGCTGAAACCGGACTTGCTCGTCGCTTTCAACGTGGACCGCGCCCGCATCATCGCCCAGAACGGGTACTCCATCAACGAGGTGGGCAAGCCGCCGGACTTTGTGCTGGAAGTGGCGTCCAAGAACACCGGACGCCGCGACGATACCCGCAAGCGGGCTGGCTATGCCAACTATGGCGTGCCGGAGTACTGGCGCTTTGACCCCACCGGCGGGCGATACCACCGTACCCGGCTGGCCGGCGACCGGCTGGTGGACGACGAGTACCAGCCCATCATCATCCACCGGGTGGATGACCACCGCTATTGGGGACACAGTGCTATTCTGAATCTGGACATCTGCTGGGAATACAGCCAGCTGCGTTGGTATGACCCGGCAGCCCAGCGCTACCTGCCCACCTTTGACGAGGAGGCTGACGCTCGTATTGCCGCCGAAGCTGCCCGCATTGCCGCCGAAACCCGCGTGCGGGAACTGGAAGCGGAAATCAGACGCTTGCAAAGCCCGTAGCCGCCCACCGGATTGCTTCGCTCCGCCGGCGTCGCTTGTCACCGTTGGGGCGGGGAGTCTATGATTCAGCCAAAACCTTTGGGAGGCATACCATGGCACGAACACCCACCCTGACGCGCGACCAGGTTCCTGAGGAACTGCGGGCCGCTTTTGATGCGGAGACGGCCGACTCCGGCGGCGTGGTTGCCAGCGGCCCCGGCTCGGCGATGATTAACAGCCCGGAGATGCGCCGGCGCTCCAATCACCTGGTCAACTACCTGCGCGACGAATCTTCCCTCAACAAGAAGATTCAGGAGCTGGCCATGATTCTCACCGCTCGCAATATGGACTGCCAGTACATCTGGCACGCCCACGCCGCCCGCGCCCGCGAGCAGGGCATCAGCGACGAATTCGTGGACAACCTGCGCGACGGCAAGCCTCTGCCTCAACTGCCGGCGGACGAGCAAACCGTCGTCAACTACGCCACCGAGCTGTTCCGCAACCACCGGGTCAGCGAAGCCACCTTCCAGGCGGCCATCGACCAGTTCGGAGCGCTGGGCCTGACGGAGCTGACCACCTTGATGGGCTACTATTCGCTGCTGGCCTTTAACGCCAACTCCTTTGAGATTGACGTTCCCGACGGCGCTGAGCCGAAACTGCCGATTTAGCGCTTCGTGCGAGTTGCGGGGGCGAATGATTATTCGCCCCTGGGCCCGTGTAGATGGCCGCCGGGTTCCCATCACCGCGACAACCGGCTCAGCAGGCTCACGTACCCTTTGGCCAGAGCCATCGCCACGCCGCCGCGGTGGTAAATCCGGGCCGGAGCGGAAAGGGCCGGAGCGCTGGATGCTAAAACCGGCTCGAGTACCCGGTCACGAAACTCTCCGATAATGCCGGGTTCTTTGCTGGACAGCACCACTTCCTGCTGCACCTCGTAGCCCACAAAATCGAAGTTATTGCTTCCCAAAAAGAGCCGCGAGTCATCAATCAGAATGGCCTTTAAGTGCGACATTCCCGGCCCGTAAAGCCGGATTTCCATGTTGGTTCCCGCAGCCGTTTGGAACAGCGCCTGCTGCAGGATCCGTTTGTTGTTCTGAGCGGGATTGATGACCCGCACCCGCACTGACGGACTCAGGCGCGCCATTCGTTCCAGCAATGGCGCGGATACGTAGGGCGAAATAATGTCAATAGATTTTTTGGCCGTAGCAATCTCGGCGAATATTGCTTCGTACTCGTACCGGCTGCGGCGTCCGTCCAGAAAATAAAGGTTCCCGATGGGCAACTTCTTTATGGCCGACTGATTGCCCCCCGCTACCGTCCGGCGAATATCCTCTGCCAGGGCAGCCACCAGCGGAGGGCAATCGGTTCGCAGCATCAAGTCTCGCCAGGCAAAGTTGTGCTCGCTGAAGTTGATGCCGCCCAGAAACGCCTCGTCGTCCACTACCATCATCTTTTTGTGGTTGCGCAACGGGTACTTCCACCATAAAGCCCCCATCGGGTTGGTAACGACAATCCGCACGCCATCCCGCTCTCTGCAGCTCAGCAGCCTCCGGGTATCCCGCACTTCCCGGCGAAAGGCGGCGTCCGTCAGATACCGCCTGCCGAACACCAAATCGTCGCTGACTTTGGCCGTGGAGAACGCATCCACGCACAGGATTTTCTCCCTGGCGTCCGACCGGGCCAGAACCTCCCAAAAGCGCTGCCCCGCGCTGTCCATCTCGAAGGTCATCACCTGGATGAACACCCGGCGACGGGCCTGCAGGACCGCCGGCTCAATGGCGGCGCAAAACTCCCGGGAGTCAATCAGCAGCGCGGATTTATGCAAAGGACGGCGACCGCGTCAGCGGGATGGGAAACGGGCCGCCAGGACATCCGTAACCAGCCGGGCCGCCACCTGCGCCGTCAGGTCGGCCACGTCGTAGGGCGGCGCAACCTCCACGACGTCAAAGGCCACCAGATTCGCCCGGCCCACCAAAGCGGTCAGACAACGCCGGCACTCTTCATAAAACAGCCCGCCTACCTCCGGCGTCCCCGTCCCCGGCGCTTGTGTCGGGTCCAGCACGTCCACGTCAAAGGTGATGTACAGATTGGAACCCACCGGGACGCTCTCGGCCACCGCCTCCGGGCCGCGCTCTCGAAACTGGCGCGTAGTGATGATGGCGTTGCCGTGGCCCATCGCCTCTTCATACGGCGCGCGCCGCACGCTGCGGATGCCGATGGACGTGATGCTGCCCACATGCTCCAGCTCGTGGCAGCGGCGGATTGGGCTGCCGTGAGTCAGCATTGCCCCGTGGTAGTGGTGGGTGTAATCCAGGTGAGCGTCAAAATGCACGATGTCCAGCGGGGCGAAACGCCCCAGGCCGGCCACCGCCGGAAAGGTGATTGCGTGGTCGCCGCCCAGGATGACCGGCATCGCGCCCCGGCGGGCAACTCGCTCCACCACCCCGGCCAGCCGCTCGAAATTGTGCACCACGTCCGACGGCGTAACCGACACGTTGCCGCAGTCCGCCATCGTAATGCCCCGCAGCAACTCGTCGCCCGCATCGGCGTCGAAAAATCCTCCCGCATCCGCGCCGGCGCCGTAGGGGTCGGCGTAGGAGTAAGCCCGCGGCGCATCCCGCAGCGCGTCGGGGCCGTAGCGCGCGCCGGGCCGGCCCAGCGTTCCCTGGTCAAAGGGCATCCCGATGAAGGCAACGTCGGCGTCAAGTTCGTCGATATTGGTACAGTGAGGCGCGCGGAACATGGTGCGCGGGCGGATGTCCAGCGGGGCTATGTCCCCGGCGGCTGCGCCCGGCAGGTATTGAGGCTCGATGTTGAAACTGGAGGCGGTCATAATGACAACTCACGGAGGTTTAGAGTGACGGCAAGCGGGTAATGGTAACTGCACCGCCAGGAACCATTACCGCGGTGAGGTAACTGCCGGCCAGCAAGAGGGCGCCCGCCAGGCATTCGGTTTCCGACACCAGCACCGGAATGCCCTTGACTTCGCCGTCCCAAAGTATGGCTGCAAAACAGTGGTCGAATTCATGCGGTTGTCCACTACCCAATACCAACTCTTTGGTGCCGATTATGGTCAGCCCTAGTTGCTGAACGGCTACCCGAGGCAGCATGAGATAGTGGTCAAGCCCGGTGTCGATGACGGCTGAAAGATGGTGCAGTTCCCGGGTTGCTATGTCCGGTAGCACAATCGGGATGACCGCCTCGTAATGCTCGTTAACGCGTCCGGTAATCATTTTTTGCGGGCCATCCGCATACCATGGAGGACAGACCGGTTGCGGTTAGTATGTCCGACTTGGAATACGAAAAACTCTCCATCGGGCTGCCGGTCATACAGGTGAACGTAGGCAAACAGCATATCGGAGTCCACTTCGTAATCGCGGGATACAGCGTCAATGATGATGAACTTGCCGTTCTCCGCGGGTTCCAGCTTGGCGCGGAGTTCGGCGTTGTAGAAAGCTTCGGCTTGCCGCGACGCTGCGCTGCGGCTGCCGTCGGTTGTGGTCATAATTTCCTCCAATTCTGCCGGACGGGGGCAGACGGCGATTGTAGCAGGATATTTTGATTATACTTGACGCCAACGACGCTATGGTAAGGAGAATAACATGGCACGCCTTGAGGACTACCAGAACCGATTCCAGCACGTTAAGTTCGAGCGGGAGGACGGCATCCTGCAGATGACCCTGCACAGCGACGGCGACACTCTGCAATGGGGTTCCGGCCCGCACACCGAGCTGCCCGAAGTTTTTTACACCGTCGGCGCCGACCCGGAGAACCACGTGATTATAATGACCGGGGCCGGCGACGGGTTCACCGGCCCCGCCGGCAGCAGCGACACCGTGCCCCGCCGCACGCCGGCGCAGTGGGACGCCACCTATTGGGAGGGCAAGCACTTGCTGGGCAACCTGCTCAACATCGAGGTGCCCATCATCGCCGCCATCAACGGGCCGGCCCTGCGCCACTCCGAGCTGCCTTTACTCAGCGACATCGTGCTGGCCGCGCCGCACACTACTTTTCAGGACTCCGGCCATTTTATGAGCGGCCTCACCCCCGGCGACGGTATGCACATCATCTACCCGGTGCTGCTGGGCATCAACCGCGGGCGCTATTTCCTGCTCACCGGCCAGACGCTCGACGCCGCCAAAGCCCAGGAATTGGGACTGGTCGCCGAGGTGCTGCCGGCTGATGAGCTATTGCCCCGCGCCTGGGAACTGGCCCGGCAACTGGCCCAACAACCCCGGCTGGTACTGCGCTACTCCCGCGTGCTGCTTACCCATCACCTGAAGGGTGTACTGCACGACCTGCTGGGCTACGGCCTGGCGTTGGAGGGCCTGGGTTCCGGGCAGGATTACCTGGACCGCGGGCCGGGACGGTAGCCGGCGCTTTCAGGGCGCCGGAAGTTCATCAATCGTAACGATTCCGTCGGGAATCATGTCAATCACGATATGATTCCCGACCAGTAAGTTAGGGCGTGTCGTCAAATTGTTTTGGCCCACAGCGCCAGTGCCCGGATCTGGTAAATTGCCAAATACGATGCCGCGTTGTTGGCATACCGCGTCGCCACACCCCGCCATTCCTTCCCGTAGAGAATTCGCCGCCGCCGGGGAGTGCGCTCCTTCGTCATCATTTTTATGACGGCATCCGCAGGGTCAAACCCGCCCGAGGCGGGGCGCCCCTGCCCCGTCGGTTAGACAGCCTGCCGGCAGCGTTTGCCCTGCGGCCACACGACTTTGCCGCCAGCCGGCTACTGACCGGATTGCAAACGGCGCAGTTCCTCGCGCAGGCGCTGGTTTTCGGCCTCGGTCGTCCGTTGCGCTGCCTCGGCTTCCCGTTGCGCGGCCTCAGCCGTCCGTTGTGCTACCTCGGCTTCCCGTTGCGCCGCCTCAGCAACACGCCGCGCCGCCGCCTCTTCCCAGGGCATCCGCAGCCATTCCTCGCTTACCGGGTCATACAGTCGCAACGCCAGCTCCTCCTGCACATAGCTGTCGGCATCCCGGAATGCGGTTCCCTCCAGCACACAGATGTCCAGCCCCAGCGTCGGGCTGTGTCCCCGCAGCATCCCGGCATCTTCCGCAAGCACCGGCATCGGCTCATAGACTCCGTTCACCAGCCGCTCTCCCGCCAACCCCGGCGTAAAGCACTCCCCCGTCGGGTCAAACCGCCAGTATTCCGTTACTCCCAGCCCGGCGTAAATCTCCCGTTTCGCGCCCACATCCTGCTGCCAGGTGCCTTCCGAAGCAATCTCCAGCACGAAATCCGGCGCTTTCCCTTCGGCCCACACCCGCCACGAATCCCGGGGATGGTTGCCCGTGGCGCCAAACACCACGAACACGTCCGGCGCCACGCGCACCCCGTTGTCGCCCCGGCGATAGTACACCAGCAGATCGCAGCCCACATAGACCTCGGGGCGGTGGCGATACCAGTCCCGCAGGGCGTGGAAGGCCGCAATCATCGGCACCAGTTGCGATTCGGATTCGGCCATCGGTTCACCGTCCGAGGATGGATAGGCAACGCCGCCATCGTCGGCGACATCCGCGTCGGGCCAGGGGGCCGGGTCGGCGTGGGCCGGCTTGCTAACCATAAGCGCCATCCTCCGGGGCAGTGCGTCAGTGGGGTCGATTATAGCAAACGCGCCGCGGCGTATCACGGTATCACAGCATTACGGGGCAACCGCAATGGCTGCCCCGTGCCGCTCAGCAAGCGCCGGCATTAAACTGCCGGCGGGGCGGGCCTTAAATAGCCTGCCAGTAGCGCCGGCCCTGCAGCCGCACAATCTTGCCGAACCCGGGCGCCGGCAGATGCACCGCCGCCACCGGAATGCCCTCGCTCTCCAGCGTGTCCAGGACCGACTGCCGGGTGGAAATAGCCTGCTCCGGGATGATGTCCGCCCGCGACGCCCACCCGGTTTGCTGAACCTGCGCGGTGTTGTGCAGTACGTCGCCCAGAATCAGCCCGCGCTCGCCGCCGGAGTTAATCATGATGCTCATGTGACCCGGCGTATGGCCGGGCGTCGGCAGCGTGGTCAGCTCGCCCGTGATGCTGAACTCGCCTTCCATCCACTCTACCAGCCCCATTTCGGCGATGGGCCACACGCAGTCGGGAGCGTTGGGAAAACGGTCGGGTTGCAGCGCCGGGTCATGGCTCGCATCGTAATCGACCCTGCTAAAATAGTAGCGCGCGTTGGGGAAGGTAGGCTGCAGTGTCCCGCCGTCGTCGCGCACCGTGTTCCACCCCACGTGGTCGCGGTGCAGGTGCGTCATCACCACGGCGTCAATGTCGTTGGCCGAAACGCCGTTGCGCGCCATATCGTCCATCAGCTCGCCCCAGGGCGTCTCCGGCGTCTCTTTGGCGCCCAATCCGGTATCAATGACAATCGTCCGGCCCTCCGAACGCACCAGAAAACAGGCCAGGTTGAAACTCACCTTCCGCTCCGGGGTCAGGTGGTCGTGAAATGGCTCCCACTCCGCAGCGGGAATGTCGGGGAAGAAATTGCAGATGTCAAACTCCAGTATGCCGTCGGACAGTGAAGCAATTTCCACGTTGCCTATGGTAATCTTGCTGGCGGTCATAATCCCTCCTGATGCCGTCAATTGCCGTATTCTACCACTAACCGCCTGGAATCCAACGCACAATGGCCGCCTATACCAGCGCCCAACTATCCATCCGCCTCATCGCCCTGGCCCTGGGGCTGCTCGGCGGGCTGTGCCAAACCGTCTGGTCTCAGGTGGTCGGCATGAACTGCGGGTCGGTTCGGGTTGGCGAGTACGTGTTCCATACCGAATGCCTCGCCTGGACGGAACTGTTCCTGCGGTTCCCCCAGGCGGCCGGGTCCGAAATGGTGAGCGTAGTGCTGGCCGGAGCCATCGTCGGTTTCATCGCCGGCGTCGGCGGTATGTGGCGGGCGCGTTGGGCCGCGCTGCTCTTTTTCCTGCTGGCCGTCGCCAACCTGGGCCTGGTGGTGGGCGCCGCCGCAACCGAGGAACAGCGGGGCATCGCCCTGGCTTTGGGCGCAGTGGCGGTGACAGTTCCGCTAATCTGCGGCGCGCTCCTGTGGTGGCGGGGCGAATATCGCGCCCCCAGAGCGACATCCGCCCCCTCCGCAACTGACCGCAGCCCATAGACAACTTGCGGGCGACAATGGTACACCTGACCCGTCCCCAGGTGTCCGCCAGTGCCATCCTCAAACCCGATAGCCCCCATCACCGAAAAGCAGTTGGCCCGCCTCTGGCAGCGCCGCGCTGCCCGCAGCCAGGCCCTGCGCACCGAAAGCGGGCGGCGGGTGTCCGTGCTGTATCCCGGCCGGCCCGGCGTTACCGCCGGCCCCGACTTTCGCGACGCGCTGCTGCTGGTGGAGGGGCAGGGGTTGGTGCAGGGCGACGTTGAGATTCACCTCCGGCAGCGGGATTGGCAGGCCCACGGCCACCACCGCGACCCTAATTACAACGGCGTTGCCCTGCACGTTGCGCTGCAGCCGGATGTTGAGCCGTCCCGCACCGACGGCGGGGCCGCGCCGCCGGTGGTTAACCTGCGCGCCTTGCTGGATGATTCCCCGTCGTCCCCGTCGCAGGACGACTCGGCCGACCAAACCCGCAGCCGGCTCTGGTTAATGCTCGCCCGCCACGGCTACCGCCGGCCCGACAGCCGGGAACGGATGGCGCGGCTGCTCAACCGGGCCGGCGACGAACGGTTTTTGTCCCATAGCCGGCGGCTGCAAATGCTGCTGTCGGCCCAATCCGCCGCGCAAACCTTGTGGGAGGCCATTTGCGAGGCGCTGGGCTACCGCCATAACCGGCATCCCTTTTTGCGGCTGGCGACGGTTGCGCCCATCGCCGCGCTGGTGGACGCGGCCCAACAACTGCCGGATGCGGAGCGAGAGGCGGCGCTGACCGTATGGCTGCTGCGGCTGGCCGGGTTTGGAGACGGTGGCCCACCGGCGCCGGGCCTGGGGCCGGCGCTGGATAACCGGGAATGGCGCTTGTTCCGGGTACGCCCATCCAACCATCCCCGGCGGCGGGTGTTGGGCGCGGCCCGGCTGGCCGCCCGTTTCGCGGATGGCGGGTTAGTCGCGGGGTTAGAACGCGCCACCACCACGGGCAAGCCGGCTCTGCTCACCGCTGCCCTGACGGTGAAAGCGGACGGCGCCGGGAAATTGGCCCCCATCGGCGCCGGGCGGGCGCGGGATATTGCGGTGAACGCCGTCTTGCCCCTGCTGCACGGATGGCGTGGGCTGCTTGGCGATGCGGCCGGGGCGGCGGCAATGCTGGCGCTGTATCGGATTTATGGGCCGCTGTCCGAAAACGAAATCACGCGCGAGTTGGCCGCAGCCTTGCAGGAACCGGCGTGGGGGCGAATCGCCGACAACGCCCGGCGGCAACAGGGCCTGATTCACCTGCAACGTCTGCTGGCGGGAGCGTCGCAAAAGTAACCCCTCTCCCGCCGGGAAAGGGGTTGGAGTGCCGGGCTACGGCAGCGGCACCGCCAGCGAGATGCGGGCCTCTTCGCCCGTGTTGCGGATGATATGCCCGTGGCCGGTCAAGTCCTCCGCAACCAGCACGTCGCCGGGGCCAAATTGGCGTTTGGCGCCGCTGGCAACTTCTATTTCGGCGCCGCCGGACATAAACACCACGTACTGGTGCCGGGGCGCGGTGTGGTAATCCTGCCACCAGCCGGCGGCGCGCTGCCCCACGGTAATGTCGCCGGGGCCGACGTTGTTGGCGATGGCGGCGAATTCGTCCGGGGTCAACTCCTGGAAATGGGATTCGCCGTCATCGCCGGCGTAAATGCGGACAATCATAATGCCACGTCCTTAAATCAATCCCTCTCCCTTGACGGGAGAGGGCCGGGGTGCGGGTGATTTGCCGCTCAGTCGGCCAGGGGCACGGCCAGCGAAACGCGGAACTCGTCGCCGATGCTGCGGGCAATGTGGCCGTGTCCGGTCAAGTCCTCGGCCACCAGCACGTCGCCGGGGAACATACGGACGGTGGTGCCGTCGGCGACCTCAAACTCGGCGATGCCGCCCATGTTCACCACGTACTGGCGGCGCGGGGCGTTGTGGTAGTCGGAAAAGCTGGGGGATTCGCGCCGGTTCACGTTGATGTCGCCGGGGCCCACGTTGTTGGCGATGTCGGCGAACTGGTCGGGGGTAAGGTTCTCAAAGTGGCTTTCGCCGTCGCTGCCGGTATAAACGCGCACTATCTGACCCATGGGGTGGCCTCCTGTGTGGTAAAGCGTGATAGCGTGATGGGGATGGTAGTTAGTCGGCCAGCGGGATGACCGCGGTGAGGCTGGGCGTGTCGCCCACGACCCGGGTGGTGTGTCCCTGGCCGGAAGTGTCCTCCACCAGCCGGGCGTCGCCGGGGCCGTAGCTGACCGTCGTGCCGTCGCCCAGGCCGATTTCAATTTCGCCTTGCAGCGAGATGATGTACTGCCGCCGGGGGGCCGGGTGCCAGTCGATAAAATGGCCCGGCGGCCACTCCCGGAACATAATGGATTGGGCGGCCTGCGCCTCGCCCAGCTCCGGATGGGCGGCCAGGCTGGTTTCCTCAATATGAGACTGGCCGTCGTCGCCGGCATAAAGTCGGTAAATTGCCATTTGGTTCACCTGCGCTAACGGGCGTGCTTACGCCCGGATGGGTGGCATATTAGCGGGTACGGGCAACGGGGGCAACCTTGCATCAGTTCCCGACCTCAATCACTATCCGGCAATGGTCGCTGGAACCCCACTCGTTAACTCCGTTCCGGGCGCGCGTCCGCACGCTGTGGTGAAAGCCGCGCGAGGCGAACACGTGGTCAAGTTGCAGGCGCGCGTTTGCCGGCGAACTGCCTACCGAATAGTAAGTAGCAACGTTTTTGGTATCCTCCGGCAAGTGCTCCGGTCTGGGGTCCGCTTGCCGCCCATTAGGATGCTGCGGTCCCACATACTCCAGCCCCAAGGCGCTCATCCGGCCGAAAATGGTGTTTGCGCGCCGGGAAAACGCATCCGTCCCGCGCCCAAAGTCATCATAGTCAACATTGAGGTCGCCGGCCGCCAGTATCCGGTGCGGCGGTTCGTCAGCGTCATAATAGGGAACAAACGCAGTGAGGTCGGAGATGATGCGATGCGCCGCGGCATCGGAGTGTATCCAGCCGCCTCCGGTTACCGGATGCGGCCTATGCCAGCGGGCGTACATCGACACGACGATGAAAGGCTCCCTGCCATCCAGCGGGATAACCCGGGCGGCGGCGATGGCGCCAATATCGCTAACCGACATTTCGTCCTCCGCCAGCGCCCAAGTTGGGGCGACTTGCTTGAACCACTCCACCTCTACCCGGTCGGACAGTTTCACTATCACCGGCCAGCGGTCATAGGAGCGTTCTCCGGTTGTCGGATGGTACTGGAACCAGGGTTCGTAGGGGCTGACCGCAACCGATTCCCTCGCCTCGTTTAGATACTCCCACATACCAGGGCGCACTTCTTGCAGCAATGCTATGTCCGCGTCCATCGCCAGCAATTCCTCCAAAGGAGCGTAGATTGCCGCCATATTCCAACTCACTGCCTTTATCATTTGGTTATTCTCCGTGCGTCATCAAAGGCATTGCTCCGCTAAACTATGCGGCAACTTTGTCTGCCAGGAGCATCCGCACCGCTGCAATCAGCTCCGGCGCCATCGCATCGTCAAAATCGTTGACGGCAAACCCGTGTGCGATTGCGTTGCGGTATCGCAGCATATTGGTCAGATGGTCATAGTCCTCCCGTGTGATGGCGCCGTGGACGACCGCCATATCGAGCAGGTAAGCCGGCGTGGTGGTGCGCTTAATCGCAACTCCTTCCGCGGCAACCAGCGTCCTGATGATGGCATCGCCAGCCGACCAGGTCAGCAGAAAGGCAGCTTCGGCAAAGCCGGCCGTCAAAGCCTTTTCGGCCTCCGCAAGCCGCCGGCGGATGTCCGTCATTCCAAACGGCTGTGCCCCCGGCGGAGTGTCCAGCCGCTCCGGTTCGCCTACCAGCAGCAGATCGAAGCTCCATCCGGGCTTGGCGTTGACCACCCGCGCCATTTCGCTCACTGCCGATGTTACCGACAGCGATGACCGGGTTTTTACCTCTATTACCCGCACTTCGTCGCCTTTGCGGACTATCAAATCCGGGATGACGCCGGGCAGCATTTCCAGCTCGGCATCACGCAACACTTCATAGCCTTTGCCGCGATATTCTTCCGCCTTAATGTCGGTAAATTGCTTTTCAATGAGCAAAATGTCTTCAGGTATCATAAGTCTTCCTGATTGGGAGCATTGTCCACCACAATATGGAGAAATTCGTGGTGCCAGTCCAGAGCGTTGGTTAAAATTGCTGAAGTGTTTTGGAATTGGAAATTGTCGTTCCGATTCCGCTTGCGGCACAGTAAATCCGTTATCACGGCGTCATCGGCATAAACCAGCCTCTTTAATGCGTCCAGAATTGGCTTCGGGATATTGTCAATGTCCAGCGAAATCCGGTCATAAAAGTAAGTAATAGCTACCATAATTGCGCCGGTAAAAGGAGCATCATCCCCCCAATGCCGGTGCGCTGTGTCCCTCACGCTCTGCTGCCATTGCTGCCGTCGTTCGCTGCGGCGAGCTTGCTGGGACACTGGCGGGCCGGCGATAACGAATTCAAATGGTAGTGGCATTTCTATGCCTTACAATGACTCCGGCTGCTGTTCCTGGCTAATCTCTTCCGGCAAGCCCGGCGCCCAGCCGCAGCGACATTATAGCAGGCCGGATTTTGCAATGGCGCGGGCAATCGCCAACTTGCTATCACGTGCCCAGGGGACGGCGGAAACCCTTCGCTATTGGCGTAGCCCTCCCGTAGCGGCCCGCTTGCCTCCCGGTCTATACTCGCCATAGTTCCAACGTCGGATGTTACCTATGACCGTTACTCCGCCCCCATCCAACGCACTCCATTACACCGGCCTCGCCCCCGGCGTTCCGGCGGCCCGCGACCCTTTCGCCCGCGCCCGCCAGCTGCACGTTCAGTTGCGCTATCATGCCGGCCGCTACTATAACGACGACGCCCCGGTAATTGAGGATGGGCAATACGACGCCCTGTTGCGGGAACTGCGCCGGCTGGAGGCGGATTACCCCGGCTGCCGCAACCCCGACTCGCCTACCCAGCGCATCGCCGGCGACCCCGCCGACGGGTTCACCCAGGTGCGGCATCCCACCCCGATGTTCAGCCTGGGCAACGCTTTTGACCGGGAGGGACTGGAGGCGTGGCACCGCCGCGTTACCGACCTGCTGGACGGCCAGCCTTTCCGCATGGTGGCCGAACTGAAAATCGACGGGCTGGCCGTCCGTCTGACCTACCGCAACGGACGCCTGGCACTGGGCGCCACCCGCGGCAACGGCCAGACCGGCGAGGACGTTACCCGCAATCTCCGCACCGTCCGCAGCATCCCCCTCATCCTCTCGGGCCACCCGCCGGCCGCGCTGGAAGTGCGCGGCGAGGTCTATCTGCCGCTGGACAGTTTCAAGCAGATGAACGCAGAACGGGAACGCCGGGGCGAACCGCTCTACGCCAACCCGCGCAATACCGGGGCCGGCGCCATCAGGCAGCTAGACCCCAAAGTTACGCAAAGCCGCAATCTGCAAATGTGGGTGTACAGCCTCAACGACGCCGGCGACGCGCCCCTGCCCGGCAGCCATTGGGCGGCGTTGGAAACCCTGAAATCCTACGGGTTCCGTATCAACCCGCTGAATCGCCTCTTTGACACCGTGGCTGAAGTCTGCGACTTCTACAGCGAAATGTTGCAGCGTCGCCACGAATGGAACTATGAGGCCGACGGCGTGGTGGTCAAGGTGGACAGCATCGCGCAGCAGAACTCCCTGGGCGTGGCCGGCCGGGAACCCCGCTGGGCCATTGCCTACAAGTTTCCCGCCGAACGCGCCACCACCCGCCTGCGCGACATAGTCATCAACGTGGGGCGCACCGGCAGCCTGAACCCCCAGGCCATCCTGGAGCCGGTGGTCGTCAGCGGCGCCACCGTGCAGCACGCCTCCCTGCACAACGAGGAGGACATCCACCGCAAGGACATCCGCATCGGCGACACCGTAATCATTGAGCGCGCCGGCGACGTTATCCCCCACGTCATCGGCCCGGTGGACGCGCCCGGACGGGAGAGCCGGCCGGTGTTCCGAATGCCGGCGCACTGCCCGGTCTGCAAGACGGCGGTGGTCAAGGTCGAGGGCGACGCTATGCACCGCTGCCCCAACTCGGCCTGCCCCGCGCGGTTCTTCGAGTCGCTGAAGCACTTCGTCAGCCGGGGCGCGATGGACATTGACGGCCTGGGCGAGCAATGGTGCCGCATCCTGATTGACCAGGGCCTGGTCTCCGACGCCTCGCATCTCTACCAACTCACCCGCGAGCAGCTGACGGCGCTGGACCGTATGGGCGACCGCCTGTCCACCCGTATCCTCAACAACATCGCGGCCAGCAAGCAGCGCCCGCTGGCCCGCATCCTGTTCGCCCTGGGCATCCTGCACGTGGGCGCGGAAGTGGCCGAACTGCTGGCCGCCCACTACGCCAGCATCGACCACATCGCCGCCGCCAGCATTGACGAACTCACCGAAATTGACGGCATCGGCCCCCGCATCGCCGAGAGCATCGCCGGATACTTCGCCGCCGAGCGCAATCGCCAGACTATCGACGGCCTGAAAGACGCCGGCGTCAAGCTGTGGCAGGAGTTGGCGCCGGTGGATCTGTCGGCGCTGCCCTGGAAAGGCCAAACCTTCGTCATCACCGGCACGCTGTCGTCAATGACCCGCCGCGAGGCTGAGGGCAAGGTCAAAGCCCTGGGCGCGGCGGCCACCTCGTCGGTAACGCGCAAAACCAGCTGGCTGGTGGCCGGCGCCGCGCCGGGGAGCAAGCTGGCTACCGCGGAGCGGCTGGGCGTGCCGGTGCTCGACGAGGACGGTTTGCTCGCCCTGCTGGACAATCCTGACCATATCGCTGCCGGCACAATCCTGTCCGCAGACGCCGCCCCTACGCCGTCGGCCGGGCCGGCGGCCCTGGCGCTGGGGGAATAAAGGCCGCCTACCGTATCAGCCCGTACACCCGCTGCGGCTGCAGCGTCACAATCACCGCGTCCTGCTCCACCATCGCCCGGTCGTATTCCTCCCAATCGGGGTGTTCGTGGTCGCCGCAGGCCATAAAGGCGGCGCGCAGCCGTTGGCGCATTAGCTCGGCGTCGGTGTTGTGGTAGTCGGTGAGGGTGGCCGCGCCTTCTACCACCGCGAACTGCCGCCAGTCCTCGGCCACGGCCATCACGTTGCAGCGGCCGTTCCGCCGCAGGTTGCGTACCTTGTAGGACGTGCCGCGCACCGTCACGAATATCGGCCCCGCATCGCCCTCAAAAGGCGAGACGCCGCACACCACGATGCTGGTCTGCGCCGACCCGTCCGCGCGGAAGGTGTTGATGACTCCCCGGTGGTTGCTGGCAAAAAACTGCCGTACATCGTTGAACTCCATGTTTGCCTCCTGATTTCCGGTGTGTTCCGTGTTTCAATTCCCGGTTACTTCGTAGATCGCAAAGTTCCCTGAGGAGAAAGCCGGCGCCAGCCAGCCTTGCTCAACCCATTGCTCCATCCGTTCGGCAATGCCGGCTCCGTGCGCCGCCCGCTCCCGCGGGCCGGCCACCAGCCAGCGCACGCCGTACCGTTGCAGCAGTCGCCGCGCTTCGTTCCCGTCCGCGCTCTCGTAGATGGCTGCCACGTCGTGCCGTCGCCCGGCAAATGCCTGGTCGTCGCCGCGCCATTGCCGTTGGTGACCTTCCCAGCCCAGCACGGTGGCCCGGCCCGTGGCCGCCGCAATCCGCCCGGAGTCGCCGTATTCATCGCCCACCGCTTCCAGTATGTTGCCTGGGCCGGCTTCCGTTTTGAGCCACACGATTGCATCGTACTCCTCCGGATTGCTCCGTCGCAAAAAGTCCAGCCCGGCCAGGGTGTTGTCCTCCCGGCTTTCCCCGGCCTGAGTCCAGCCGGTACGTTCGATCACGGCGCCGACGGGATAGTAGGCCGACGCCAGCGCCAGGGCCGCTGCCAGAACCAGCCACGCTACCCGTCCCACTCGCAGCAGGCCCGGCCGGTTTTCCGCCCACCGTTGCCGCACCGGCGCGGCCACAATGTAATAGATGCCCACCCCGCCGGCAATCCCCAGCAGTATCCACGCCTGATAATAGACCTTGAAAACCGTATTCATCCGGCTGCCAAACAGGTCGGCGATGTGAAACAGCTCGGCCCCGGCCAGCAGATAGAACCCCGCCGCCGCCAATATCAGCGCGAATACCAGCCACTGCATCGGCCGCCGTCCCGCAGCCAGCGCCAGCGCGCAATAAGCGGCCAGCCCGCCCAGCGCCAGCAGGGGCAGCGCCAGCGTCAGACGGCCCGGCACAATGCCGTCGGCCAGCGGCGTCGCCCCGGCGGAAAGCGACACTCTGACCCCCACGCCCACCAGCCAAATCAGCAGCGGCGCGACGCTGACCCCGGCCGCCCACCACGCTATCTTGCGCCACTCCGCCGCCGGCCAACCCACTTCCGGCATCGCCCGCGCCACCAGTCCCGCCGCCAGCAATGCCGGCGCTCCCATCACCACCAGGAACAGAAACGGCCGCGTCGCCGGCCCGACCACCGGCAAAATCCCCCCGGCCTGACTGTCAAAAGAGAGATAAAAGGGCAGGTACAGCGCTACGCCGGCCGCCGCCAGCGCCACGGCCAGCAGCCCGGCCCGTCCCAACGACCGGGCCAGTATTCTGCCCGGCGCCGCGCCGGGCCGGTTCGCGCTGGCGGGCAGCGCATTGCGCCACGAAAACCACCGCGCCGCCGCCGCCAGGGCCACGATTACGACGTACAGCGGAAAATCCCAGGCGTTCATAAAGGCCAGCGCCCCTAACGCCAGCGCCAGCGCGCCGGCTTCCCAGGGGCGGCGGCGCAGCCAGTCCAGCCCCGGCGTATCCGGTGACACGAGCAGAGCCAGCGCCAAAGCCAGCGCCAGCATCAAAAAGGGCAGCGCGGTAACGTGGGCGTGCAAGTCCCCCAGCAGGAAGCTGAAAAACGGCATCTCCGTGATGGTATAGTCCAGCGACGCCCCGCCTTCCGCCAGCGTGTCGATGACGCGGGTGCCGCGCCACCACCACCAGAACCCTTCGGGCAGCCAGCCGCTGCCCCCCGGCGGCGGCTCCAATCCTTTGATGCCAACCCACTGCCAGAAGCCTTCGCCGCCAATCCCGCGCACGTAGGCCAGTTCCAGTACCCCGGACAAGTTGCCCAGCATCACTACGCCCACGGCGGCCAGTACGCCCGCCGCCAGGGCTGGCGCAACCCGCGCCCCGGCGAATCGCAGCAGGTTATACACTAGCCCCAGCAGCCCGGCGGCCAGCATCGCCGGCACGGTGGCCACGGCCAGGTTGTACGCCGTATCGGTAGCCGCGCCGGTAAACGTCGCCAGCATGGCCGCCACGTAGTGCCCGCCGTAGTAATAAGCGATGCTGTGGCCCGCCAGCCACTGGTCTTCCGGGGGAAACCCGTCCGCGGACGCGATGGCATTCAAGATGCCGAAATCCATGGGCTTCTCGGTGTGGTTGATGGCCGGAACCTCGCTGATAACCAGCGCCCAGAACGCGAACATCGCCAGAAACGTCAGCTCGATAGCGGCAATCACCGCCCAGCGGCGACGCAGGAAATCGGCCAGCTCCACCCGCTGCCGGTAGGCCAGCCAGGCCGAGCCCGCTGCCAGCAGCGCCAGCGCCGCCAGAATACCGCCGGCCGAGTTGGGTATGACACCGACGCTGCCGCCCAGCCACGTTACCCAGGCCAGCGCCAGCAGGCCCAGCGCGCGCGATACTGCCCATCCCCGGTCGGCCAGCCGTCCCAAAAGCAGATGCGCCGCCGGAAACGCAACCACCGACCAAACCCCCAGGGTGATGAGCCAGGCGATAATGTCCGGCACGGTCTGCGACTGGCGACGGTCTGAGACTGGCGGAGGATGTCAGGACGCCGGTTCCAGCATGGCGTCCACGAACTCCCGGGCGTCAAAGGGCGCGATGTCGTCCAAACGCTCCCCGGTGCCGATGAACAGGATGGGCACCCCCAGCTGCCGGCGGATGGAGAGCACGATGCCGCCCCGCGCCGTGCCGTCGAGTTTGGCCAGAAAGATGCCGGTGCAGCCCACCGCGTCAGTGAATGCCTGGGCCTGCGTCAGCCCGTTGTTGCCGGTGGTAGCGTCCAGCGTCAGCAGCACCTGATGGGGCGCGGCCGCGTCCAGGCCGTTGATGACCCGCCGCACTTTGCGCAGTTCGTCCATCAGGTTGTTCCGGGTGTGCAGCCGGCCGGCGGTATCGACGATGAGGATGTCGGCGCCGCGGGCGCGGGCGGCCTGCCAGGCGTCGTAGGCTACGGCCCCCGGGTCGGCCCCGTGTTGATGGCTGATAACCGCCACTCCCGCCCGTGCGCCGAGAATCTCCAGCTGTTCCTCAGCGGCGGCGCGGAAGGTATCGGCGGCGCCCAGCACCACCTTCTTGCCTGCCCCGGTGAAGTGGTGCGCCAGCTTGGCGATGCTGGTGGTCTTGCCCACCCCGTTCACCCCGCACACCAGGATGACATAAGGCGCGGCGATGCTGTCGTCATCCAGCCAAACGTCGGGGTCATCCCCGGCGGCCAGTTCCACTGCCAGCAGTTCCTTCAAGCGCGAGAACGCCCCTTCCCCATCTGCCACCCGCCCGGAACGCACTTCGGCGCGCAAATCATCCAGCACGGCCATCGTGGTATCCACGCCCACGTCAGCGGAGATAAGGATTTCCTCAATCTCATCCCAAACCGTATCGTCCAGCTCGCGCGCGCTGAAAAGGTTACGGAGCCGCCCAAACCAGCTGTCCCGGCTCCGCTTCACGCCGGCGTCAGTTTGCTGGCGGTTCACCTCCGCCCGGTTCCGCTTGAAGATGGAAAACATGACAGGGCAAGGTTATCAGCGGAACCGGCGGCGCGCAAGCCGCCGGGTTCGTTGGGCAGCGTTCCGTTTCAGGTGGTTTGGTTGTTCCTCTGGGGTGGTGGGCTGGGTTCATTGGCAATGCTCCTTGCTGGTTCAGGTGGTTGGTGGGATGCGGTGCGCGGGCCAGAGGTTACCGGTCATTGTCAGCCCCACGGCCGGGGGATTTACGCAAAGTTTTGCTCCGATGGTTCGTGAACTGCGCTTTAAGGCGCAGCCACGCAGCGCGGTGGCAGTCGCTGTTGGCCGGTTAGACCGTTCTCGCGTAAGCATTGGACGAGGGGTCTCCACGACGCCGGTATGCGATTTTAGTGCTGACTGGCCGTTGACGACCGGTTGACCTCTGGCTGGACTGAGATTCACGTGATAGATTGCAGTATAGTACCGATGTTCGCGGTTGTCAAAGGGGGGTTGTCAGTGGGCAGCGTTGCAATTCAGGTGGCCGTACCTTGCCGTCATTCCGACTTGCGCCGGAATCCGCCAAATCCCAATCGGAAAAATCCTGTCCATCCCTGTAAAAAACGGACTCAAACCACCTGAATTGCAACGCCGCCACTAAGCATAGCGCCATCGCCCCGGCGGCCGGGCGTGTTACAATTTGCCAAGCATCCTCGGCGCAACCGGGCAACGACCGGAGGTTTGTTCCTGATGCGGCCAGCAATCACATCCGCTTTGCCGCGGCGGCGCTACCAGGTTATCGCCCTGGCGGCCCTGCTCTGCGCCCTTGCCGCCGCCACAGCCTGTAGTGCGCCCACCCCTCCGCCGCCGGGCAGCGACCACGCGGCCTTGATTGCGCTCTACCAGACCACCAACGGCGCAGATTGGCGCGACAGAGATAACTGGCTGAGTACAGACCCTATTGACGAGTGGTATGGAGTCACTACAGACGGCAACGGTCGCGTAACCAGTCTAAACCTCGGCGACAACCAGTTGACCGGCGCGATACCCGCAGAACTGGCCAACCTCTCCAACCTGCAGGAGCTGTGGCTCAACGACAACCAGTTGACGGGCGCGATACCCGCAGAACTGGGCAGCCTTTCCAACCTGCAACGGCTGGTCCTCAGCGACAACCGGTTGACGGGCGCGATACCCGCAACGCTGGGCAGCCTCTCCAACCTGCAGTGGCTGGTCCTCAGCGAAAACCGGCTGACGGGCGCGATACCCCCAGCGCTGGGCAGCCTCTCCAACCTGGAGCAGCTGTGGCTCAACGACAACCAGCTGACGGGCGCGATACCCGCAGAACTGGCCAACCTCTCCAACTTGCAGGTGCTGCACCTCGGCGGCAGCAACCGGCTGACCGGCTGCATACCGAACGGCTGGCGCTATGCCCTCGACATAAACTCTGACCTGCGTTCTCTTGGCCTGCCGCTCTGCAGGTAACCCCCTCCGGCCATCAGAAACCACCCGCGCCGGGGTGAATCATCATTCGCCCCGTCATTCATTTCCCCCCGCCCCATCCCATCCCCAATCTTGTCCATCCTGTCCATCGCTGTAAAAAACGGACTCCAACCACCTGCATTGCAACGCTGCCGGGTTCGTTTCCCGGCGGTCTGCCCGGCCGGTTTCTGCCCCGGGCTGTGATATGCTGTGCCACACGGCACTTGCAATAACCCGACCACGACAACCCGACCACGCCACCAACTCTGCGGAGGTATTGCCAGGATGAAAGCCACCACCAAGCTGCGCCGGATGCTGGCGTCCGACCGGATGATTGTCGCCCCCTTCGTGCTTAACGCCCTGCACGCCCGCATCGCCGAGGACGTGGGCCACCAGGCGGTTTATATGACCGGCGCCGGCACCGCCGCCGAGCGCGGCTTTCCCGACGTTGGCCTGATTACCATGACCGAGATGGTCGCCAACGCCAGGTACATCGCCGACGCCGTGAACATTCCCGTCATCTGCGACGCCGATACCGGCTACGGCAACCCGCTGAACGTGCGCCGCACCGTGCGCGAGTACGAGGCCGCCGGGGTGGCGGCCATCCATCTGGAAGACCAGGTTTTCCCCAAAAAGTGCGGCTTCTTTGCCGGCAAACAGGTGGTCCCCGTCGCGGAACACGTGCAGAAAATCCGCGCCGCCCTCGATGCCCGCAACGACCCCGACTTTGTCATCATCGCCCGCTGCGACGCCTACGCCGTTACCGGGTGGGAGGATACCGTGCGGCGCTGCCGGGCCTACGCGGACGCCGGCGCCGACCTGGTGTTCGTCGATGGCATCAAGTCGCAGGATGACATCCGGCGCTACGCCGCCGACCTGCCCGACGTTGCCCGGATGTACAACGGCGACCTGGCAACGACGCAAACTATGAACGAACTCGGCTACAAGCTGATGATTTGCGGCAGCACCATCTGGCTGATTTACAAGCAGGTGCGCGCCGCCTACGAGGAGCTCATCAGCGACGGCATGGTGAACCCCGACCGCTACGGCACCCGCTGGGACGTGGCCTCAGTGCTGGGCCTGGATGCCATCTACGAGCTGGAAAAGCGGTACGGCGTGCAGGACGTAGGCGCCGACGTAGCCGCGCTGGCCGCCGCCCAGGCCGCCCAGATGGCCGCCGATGCCGCCGTACCCGCGCCGGCGGATGACTGACTGCGGATGACCGACTAATGACACTGCCCGCGCAAAAAGGCCGGGAAGTAAGCGACCGCTACCGTCTGCTGTACGACGGCGCGTGTCCGGTGTGCCGCCGCGAAGTGCTGTGGCTGCATCGCCGCCGGCCCGACGCCATCGCCGCGGTGGACATCACAGCCGCGGATTTTGACGCCGCCGCCCTGGGTCTGGACTTTGAGCAGGTGAACGCCGCCCTGTACGGCATCCGGCCCGACGGCGGCGTTACGGTGGGGATGGACAGCCTGCGGGAAGGCTACCGGCGGGCCGGATTAGGCTGGCTAATCGGATGGACGGGCTGGTGGCCGGCCCGGCCGGCCTTTGATTATCTGTACCGGCAGTTCGCCCGCAACCGGATGCGCATCGGCGGTTGGCTGGGCCGCGGGGCTGAGTGCGGGGAACGGTGCGGGTTCTGAGGGCGCCCCTGGCGCGCGCTGACGTCAAAACCGGGGCGCGCTCAACTGGTCACTACGCCAGCCGCAGCCGCCCCGGTACGGCGTCCACCTATCACGCGCTCAACGCGTTCCTGGTCGCGCCGGTTCCTATACTACACCCCTGCAAGCCTTGCTGCAAATTAAACTAAAGCGGACAACTTGGGTCATGCTCGCATTCATCGACGAAAGTGGTCTCCCCACTGCGACCGGGGAACTCAGTCAACGGCCCGTCGTCGTAGCGGTTTGTTTTGATGAGGCGCACTCCCGCGAAATCACCGGGCAAATTTATGATCTGCAGAGGCGACTGCTGCGGCGCGAAGTTCATGAGCTTAAGGGCCAGCAATTGCTTTCGCGCAGCGAATTTCGCCGCCGGCCGGATTCACGAGAATTCGCCGCAAGTTTTTTCGATTGGTTGTCCCGCTCACGAATCATCGTTTTCGCGATAATCATGGCCGGGCCGTTTGAACAACGGTCTCCCAGAAATGGCCGATTGGAAACCAGGTTTCGGTTCCTGCTGGAACGCATTGATTTATTGGCTGCGGAGCGAGAGGCGTATGCCAACGTGATTTTCGACGGCGATAGCTGGCAATTGGGAGGTTTGAGCAAGAGATTTTCGGAGTATCTTTTTCAGTCCGAGGAAGGCAGAGCAATTGCTCACATCACGGACACCCCGGTATTTGCAGACTCGCTATCAAGCCTCGGCATCCAGATGGCTGATATGTGCGCCCATGTTATTCGCGTGTATGAAGAAAACCGCTTGTTTTCCCCGGAGAGTTCGCCGCTTGACGAATATTTGTCGGCAATTCGTCGTTGGCATTACAACATTGAGTGCAGAACACGGACAATGGTCAGCCGCGACGACCATCAGCGCCGTGGCATTTACCGGCTGCCCCGCGGTCGGGCCTAGCCGGTTTGCGATTCCATCTGCTCCGGTCCGTCATAACTCATTACGTGATTTGAGGCGGGCATAAATGTGGGTTCTCCTCGCCCTGGGCAGTTCGCTGGCTTTTTGTTTCGTCAGCGTTTGCGACAAGCGGCTGCTGTCCTTTCACCTGAACGGCGTGCCGCCCCTGTGCTTGTGGTGCGGTATGTCCGGGCTGCTCTACGGCAGCGTTCTGCTGGCGGTGGTGGGGGTTCCGGCCGGTATGCCCTGGCCGGCTGCGCTGGCCCCGGTTGGCGCCGGGCTGTTGCTGGGCTGCTCGGTGGTGCTGCTGTTTCGCGGGATGCGCCAGATGGAGGCGTCCCGCGCCGTTGCCATTTCGCAGACCAACCCCATTTTCGTGGCCCTGCTGGCGCTGCTGTTTCTGGGGGAGCGCATAGCTCCGGCGCAGTGGGCCGCCATCGGCCTGGTCGTGGCCGGCGCGATGCTGATTTCCTTGCGCCTGTTTCCCGATTCCACCTACGAACGCATCCGGGCCCTGCAATCGGGGCCGGCCTCTGCGGCCGTTCCCCGCGGTATCCGGGCGCGGCTTGCCGCCGGCCAGGGGCCGTTGCTGCTGGTGCTGGCGGCCCTGTGCGCCGGCTCCAGTTTCGTCGTCGCCAAGGCCGCGCTCAATGCCGGTATGCCGGTGCTCACCGTGTACTCTATGCAGCAGGTTACGGTGGGAACGGTGTTCTTTACGGTGGGGCTGACCGGCGGGCCGCGTTTGCTGGCGGCGGCGCGGCAGCCGCGGGTGCTGGCCATACTCTTCCTGGGCGAATCGCTGATGCCGGCGGTGTCCATACTGCTGTCCATATATGCCTATAGCGTGGGGCCGGTATCCCTGGTGGCGGCGATGCTGGCGACGCGCCCGCTGTTCGTGTTCATCGCGTCAACCATCCTGTCGCGGGTGCGGTGGCAGCTGCTGGACGAATCGCTGACGCCACGGGCCCTATTGGTGAAAGGGGCGTCCATCATAATGATAGTTGGCGGGGTGAGCGCAATCAGCATAGTCTGACGCCGGGGCAAAGATTGCCCGGCGCCGCCGGCGGACTGGCCCGTAGGGAGCATCTTACGCATATCACGCGCTTATACCGGCGGATTGACGCTGAATCCGTCGCTGGCAAAACGAATAATGATTATTGACCGCCTTTTGATAGTTGACAATCGCCGCATTAACGAATATCATCCATTGAACATTATTTACGCCAGCGTACCTTATGGCACAGTGGCGGATTTCGCACGGAGCCAGCTAACCAATGGACGAACTTGACCTGAAAATAATCGGGATACTCCAGTCGGACGGACGCGCGTCTAACGCCAAGATTGCCCGGGCCGTGGGCGTCAGCGAAGGCACCGTGCGCCGGCGGCTGCGCCGCCTGATTAAGGATGACATCGTGCACGTGGTGGCAGTTCCCAACCTGGAGAAAATGGGCTACGGCACCACCGCCCTGATTGGCCTCGAAACCGGCCCCGGCAAGTCCGATTCCGTCGCCGAATCCATCGCCAACCTGGACGAAGCCCACTACGTGGTGGTCGCCACCGGCCCCTACGACGTGTTCGTCTGGACGGCTTTGGAATCCGCCGAAAGCCTGGGCGATTTCCTGCGTACCCGCATCGGCGTCATCGACGGGGTACAGAGGACGCAAACCTTCGTTACCTTGTCCACCAAGAAGCGATTTACCCGGGCCTGACCGCCGCCGCGGTTGCCCGGCCCGGTTGCATTGACTATCCGCCGTGCTATAATTTTCGCATCACTGAATGGCGGCCCCAAAGTTGGGTTCGCCGCCGCACCCACACCACCTGAGCCGAGGGGAAAGCCGCTATGACCTACATCATTACCGAGCCGTGCGTCGGCGTCAAAGATGCCGCCTGTGTCGATGTCTGCCCGGTAGATTGCATCTACACCACCGACGACGATGATATGTACTTCATCAGCCCCGATGAGTGCATCGACTGCGCCGCCTGCGAGCCCGTCTGCCCCGTAACGGCCATCTTCGCCGAGGAAGCCGTGCCGGCGATGTACGAGGAATACATCAAGATAAACTACGACTACTTCGAAAAGTAGCCGCCGCGCCGCCCGGCGTCCACCCAACCCGTGCGCCCGGCCATCAAACGCCGGGCGCAGGTTTAACCGCTCACCGATTCCGTTTCCGTGATGGCCTTGCCAGTTCCTCCGCTCGCCAACCGCCCCGAAGTCAACATCGTCGTCTGCGCCGACGAGTACGGCTGTGGACGCTGGTACTACCAGGGCCGCAACGCCGCCGACGTGCTCGGCGAACTGCGCGCTGCCGTCGCCGCGCGGGATGACGGGCGGGTGCAGGTTACGACCGCCGGCTGCATCCTGGGCTGTACCTACGGCCCCCGGTTCGACGTGGCGCGCCGGTGGTCGGGCGAAAAGGCGCTCTACGGCTCCATCTCCGGCGCGGCCACCGTCACCCGGCGGGGCCGCGTGTCGTTCGCGCCCATCCCCGCCGACCTGGGCCAGGTCGTAACCGACCACCTGCCCGAAAGCGCCGCGCCTCTGGCCGAGCTGAACGCCGCCGCGTCTCCGGCGGATATTGACCTGCTGCGCCGGATTCTGCTGGATTGCAGCCGGGGCATCGGCGACGCCGGCGCCGGTCTCGGTGCCGCCGTGGTTATGGTGCATAACCCGGCGGCCACCGTTGCCATCCCGGCGACGCTGGCCGACTTGCAATTGGTGGACGGCAGCGGCCAACCCGACGCGGGCGGCGATATTGCCGTCCTGGTTACGGACGGGGACGGACGCATCGCGTTGCAGCTGAGCCGGATTCGTCAGGTGGAGTTCATCTACCGCACCCTGGGCAGCGGGATACCCAGCTACGCCGTCTGGCTGCGGGACGACCGGTTGGAAACGGTATATCGCATTTACCTGCGCCGGTCGGAGAACGCCGCCGCCAATCCCTTGCGCCACGAGCTTTTTATGGCCCTGATGGAAAAATACGGCGCCACGGTAGCTTTATGACCGGCTGGCGCTGTGGATGGGCGCGGCGCGTGGTGGGTACGTGCAAGACTGACGCTGCTGATGCCGGTCTGGACAACACTGCTTGATGCGTTCCAGGGGATACGGGCCCGGCTGCCGGCAGTGGGCGGGAGCAGCGACGCTGCCGACGCGCTGCCGGTAATACACCGGCTGGCCATCATTTACCTTATGCTGCCGGTGGCAATTTGGCTGCTGGGGTGGTTTGAGTGGTGGTTTGGCATCCCGGCGGCCGCGCTGCTGGCGGCGGGGCTTTGGCGGGCGCTGTGCGGTTCGTGGCGGGCGCCGGTTACTCCCGCTGCTGTCGTTCTGCTCCTGTTTGCCCTGGGCTGTGTGATGGTGACCGCTTACGGCGGGCTCTTTGACGTCTCCGGAGGTGACCAGCGCGCCCACCGGGCGGTGCTCCTTGATTTAGGCCGGGGCGGCTGGCCGACTTATCTGACCGACTACCTGCACGACGCGCCGCCGCTGCTGCGCTACTACCTCGGCTGGTATCTGCCCCCGGCCTTGGCCGGCAAGTGGCTGGGCCCTGCCGCGTTGAACTGGGCGGTGCCGCTGTGGACCTGGGGCGGCCTGGCGCTAATCGTGCTGCTTTTCACGCGGGGCCTGCCCACACTGCGGGCAATGCTGCTGGCGGCCACGGTGCTCATCACTTTCAGCGGCATGGATGCGCTGGAATACGCGCTGCACGAGGGACTGCCGGACGCAGCGCGGCTGCTGCGGGATAAGCTGGGCGAAGTCAGCCTTTCTTTCATCCAGTCCCCGACCAGCCCCATGTTTCTGGAGTACCAGTCCCACGCGCAAACCTTCAAGGTCACGCCCCAGCACTTCATTACCGGCGGACTGGCGACGCTGCTCATCATCCGGCTGCGTCGGCAGCCGCGCTTTCTGGCCGTCAGCGGCATCGTGCTGGCGGCTTGCCTGTTCTGGTCGTCGCTGCTGTCCCTCGGGCTGCTGCCGCTGGCGGCCGCGCTGCTGGTCAAGAACGGCATCCGGCCCTTTCTGAAATGGCAAAACGTTCTGGTGGCGCTGCCCCTGGCGGCCCTGCTGGCGCTCTACCTCACCAGCGGCAAGATAGACTTTGCCACCGGTTGGCTATGGGAGGCATATCCGGGCCGGTTCCAGCTGGCGGCGGACCTGTTCATATTCTACGCGGGGGAGTTTGCAGTCCTGGCTTTGCTGTTGTGGCGGCTGCATCCGCGAGTTATCCGGGAACCGTTTTTCATCGCCAGCGTGGCGGTATTGCTGGTTGCGCCGTGGTTCTGGTATGGCGGCCCCAACTTCAGCGAGTTGACCCTGCGGGTTGTCGTGCCGGCCCTGTTCGTGCTCAGCTATTACGCGGCGCACACCCTTGCCGGACGCCTGCCGGAACTGGCCGCGCCGCCGGCTCCCATTGCGGAAATCGGCGCGGCAAAAGTCGGGGGAGATTCCTCTCGCCCCGCTCTGGCGCTGCTGGTCATCGTATTGAGCGTGGGGGCGGTCTCCGCGATGTTCGAGTTTGCGATATTAATCAGCAATCCGGGCCCGTTGCCCTATGAGCGGACGGACAACTCCCTATTGATAGATAGCACATCGTGGGCTGCTCTGCAAAGAACCACACGCGACATCCCGGTCTCGCTCCAGACGCTGCTGCGAAAGCACGACGACAAAGGGGGGCCAAAAGGCGACCTTGTTATCAGTTCCAAATATGACGTGTATCTCAATGCCAGCCGGCTGATCTACGTTAACCGGAATTGCAGCCTGGATGACGAGGACAGTAGGTGGTTCTTTTTGCACGTTTATCCGGTTGACCCGGACGACCTGCCCGAACACCGTAAGCGCTATCGTTACGACGAGTTGGATTTCCGTTTTTCCTCTTTTTATCACTACAAGTACGATGGCAACTGCGTCGCCGCGCAAAGGCTGCCCGACTATGACATCGCCCGCATCCACACCGGACAGTTCATCCCTGCCGCCGGCCGCGTCTGGGAAGCCGGTTTCAATCTGGAGACCGGCGAGCCGGTCAATCTTAGCGACGCCTACCGGTCGGAATACCGGGCAATTGTGTCCGGCGAGCCGTTAATCCGCTCCCACTTTGACGTGTATCTCGGCGCCGGCGTGTTGAACTTCGTCAAAGAGCCGTGCGGCCCCGGTGACACGGAGCCGACCTTCGTTGTACACGTCATGCCTGCCGACGCGAATGACCTTCCCGACCATCGCAAGCAGTACGGATTTGACAACCTGGACTTTCACTTCAGCCCGGGCGGCGTGAGATTCGACGAGAAATGCCTGGCGCGGCAGGCGCTGCCCGATTATGACATCGTCCACATCAGAGTCGGCCAGTGGATTCCCGCTGCAAACCGCACGGTGTGGTCGGAGGAATATTCTTTGCGGGAATAGACGCAATGGACGCCCCTAACCATTCGTCCACGGCGCGGAGAGGGGGTTTTGCCATTTTCAATGCCACCTGATACGGGCCACCTGATACGGAACGCTGACCGGCGCGGCCGGCCTGTGGCATTCCGCCCCCGATGCCGCTAGAATTATTAACCGTTTCAGCAAACTCGAGGAGGAGTGAAATACAATGAGCAACATTGATTCCACGCCGGAACTGGTGCGGGAAACTTACCGCAAGATGGATGAAAAGCTGGCCCAGGCCCGCGCCCGGCTCAACCGCCCGCTGACCCTGGCCGAAAAGCTGCTGCTGTCCCATCTGGACGACGTGGCCGACGCCGACCTGCGCCCCGGCGACAGCTACATCAACCTGCGGCCCGACCGGGTGGCCCACCAGGACGTTACCGGCCAGATGGCCATTCTCCAGTTTATGCAGTCCGGGCGCAGCCGCGTCGCCGTGCCCACCACCGTGCACTGCGACCACCTGGTGCAGGCCCGCGTCGGCGCGTCCTCCGACTTGCAGGACGCGCTCAACGAGAGCAACGAGGTGTACCAGTTCCTGGAATCGGCGTGCCGGCGCTACGGCATGGGCTTCTGGCGGCCCGGTTCCGGCATCATCCACCAGGTGGTTTTGGAAAAGTACGCCTTCCCAGGCGCGCTGATTATCGGCACCGACTCCCACACCGTGAACGGCGGCGGCCTGTGTTCCCTGGCCATCGGCGTCGGCGGCGCCGACGCGGCCGACGTGATGGCCGGCCTGCCCTGGGAAGTGCGCTACCCCCAAATCATCGGCGTCAAGCTCACCGGCGCGATGAACGGCTGGACGGCCTCCAAAGACGTCATCATCAAACTGGCCTACGAACTCACCGTATCCGGCGGCACCAACGCCATCATCGAGTATTTCGGCCCCGGCGCGGCGTCCATCTCGGCCACCGGCAAGGGCACCATCTGCAACATGGGCGCCGAGCTGGGCGCCACCGGCGACGTGTTCCCCTACGACGAGCGGATGGCAACCTACCTGCGCGCCACCGGACGGGGCGAACTGGCCGACATCGCCGCCGAACACGCCCACCTGCTCACCTCCGACCCCGAAGTGGCGGAGAACCCGGCGCAATACTACGACCGGGTGGTAGAGATTGACCTCTCCACGCTGGAACCCCACGTCACCGGCCCCCACTCCCCCGACCGGGCGCGGCCCATCTCCGCGCTGGCCGCCGAGGCGGCGGCCGAGGGTTTCCCGGACACCGTGGCCGTGGCCCTGGTAGGTAGCTGCACCAACTCGTCCTATGAGGATATGGAACGCTGCGCCGACGTGGCCCGGCAGGCCGCCGCCCGTGGCGTTACCGCCGCCTCCGGCCTGCTGGTCACCCCCGGCTCCGAGCAGGTGCGCGCCACCATCGAGCGCGACGGCCAGCAGGCCGCCCTGGAAGCCGTGGGCGCAACCGTGCTCGCCAACGCTTGCGGCCCCTGCATCGGCCAGTGGAACCGCCCCGAAGCCCGCGGCACCGACAACAGCATCGTCACCTCCTACAACCGCAACTTCCCCAGCCGCAACGACGGCAATCCGGGCACCATGAACTTCATCGCCAGCCCGGAGGTCGCCGTAGCCATGGGCCTCGGCGGCCGCCTGTCCTTCAACCCGCTGACCGACCCGCTGGTGGACGCCGACGGCAACGAGTTTATGCTGCAGCCGCCGGTGGAAGCCCCCGAAGTGCCGCCCAACGGGTTCGACCCCGGCGCGGATATGTACATTGAACCGCCGGCCGACGGCAGCGACGTGGATGTGCGCGTTGACCCCGCCAGCAACCGCCTGCAAGTGCTGGAACCCTGGGAACCCTGGAACGGCAACGACTTTGAGGACATCCCCGTACTGGTCAAGACCCAGGGCAAAACCACCACCGACTCCATCTCCCCGGCCGGCCCCTGGCTGCGCTTCCGCGGCCATCTCAACAACCTCAGCGACAATATGTTCCTGGGCGCCAACAATGCCTTTACCGACGACACCGGCACCGGCAAGAACCAGCTTTCCGGCGAGGAGATTATGCCCATCCCGGAAATCGCCCGCGCCTACAGTGCCCAGGGCATCCGCTGGGTAGCCGTCGGCGATGAAAACTACGGCGAAGGTTCCAGCCGGGAACACGCCGCCCTCTCCCCCCGGATGCTGGGCGCCGCCGCCATCATCACCCGCAGCTTCGCCCGCATCCACGAATCCAACCTCAAGAAGCAAGGCTTGCTGGCCCTCACCTTTGAGGACCCGGCCGACTGGGAGCGCGTGCAGGACGACGACCGGATGAGCCTGGTAGGACTGAGCGACCTGGCCCCCGACCGGCCGGTGCAGGCCGTCCTCAAGCACGCCGACGGCAGCGAAGAAACCCTGAACCTCCGCCACACCCTCAACAACGCCCAGATTGAATGGTTCAAGGCCGGCAGCGCAATGAACCACATGAAGAACCTGGAAGAGGCGGCGGGATAGCCTCAATACGGGCGCTAAGCAATTACCCGGGGCGGGTTTCCAACCTGCCCCGGGTCTGTTAGAGCCTGTGTTGCCGTTGCTGCCCGCCGGCGCCGCTATGCCTCAATCCGCGCCACCACTTACCCCCCCGGCCCCAGCCATTGGCGACGGCGGAATCTCGCTGTACGTCCACGTCCCTTTCTGCCTCAGCAAGTGCCCCTACTGTGACTTCAACACCTACCAGGGCATCGAGTCCCAGTTCGGCGATTTCCGCACCGCCGTAATCAACGAGCTGACCGCCTGGTCCCGCGCCCTGGGCCGGCCGGTTGTCAACACCGTCTTTCTCGGCGGCGGCACCCCGTCCTACCTGCCCGACGGCGACGTAGCCCGCATCCTCGACGCCATCGCTGGCGCTTATCAAGTCCGCAGCGACGCCGAGATAACTGCCGAGTGCAACCCCAACGACCTTACCCCCGCCAAATGCGCCGGCCTGCGCGCCGCCGGCATCAACCGCATCAGCATCGGAGTGCAAAGCCTGGACAACGGCCTGCTGGCCCTGCTGGGCCGCCGTCACGATGCCGGCGAAGCCGCTACCGCTGTGGCAATCTGCCGGAGCGTCGGCTTCAACAACGTGAACCTGGACTTGATGTATGGCCTGCCGCAGCAGTCTTTGGAACAGTGGCGGGACACCGTGGCACGTACCGCCGCGCTGGCGCCGGAGCACCTTTCCCTGTATGCCCTGACTCTGGAAGCGGGAACGCCGCTGCATCGCTGGGTGGAGCAGGGTCGCCTGCCGGAGCCGGACCCGGATTTGGCGGCGGATATGTACGATTTCGCCCGTGTCGCCTTGCGTGATGCCGGCTATCACCACTACGAAATCAGCAACTGGTCGCGTCCCGGCCTGGAGTCGGAGCACAATCTGGCCTACTGGCGCAACCTGCAATGGCTGGGCGCAGGGCCGGGCGCCCATTCATCCTTTGCCGGCTGCCGGTTCTGGACGGTGCGCTCGCCCCGCGAGTATGCCCGGCGGGCCCAGGAATGGGCCGCCGCGGCCGGCCCGTGGCCGTCGCTGTCGGCTGAGGCTATCCGGGCGGTGCCGACGGTTGACGACCTGGAGGCTATCGACGATGCCACCACGGCGGCGGAGACGATGTTCCTGGGGCTGCGGCTGCTGGATGGCATGGACGTGGCCGCAGCATCGGCCCGCGCCGGCATCGACCTGGCGGCGCGCTACGAGCGGGAACTGGCCGCGCTCACGGCGGAGGGCCTGCTGGCGTGGACGGCGGATGAACGATTGCGGCTGACCGAAAGGGCGTACCTGGTGGCAAACCAGGTGTTCACGCGGTTTCTGGCAGATTAGCCCGTTATGTGGGCGGCGGCGTCAAACCTGACCGGCCAATTCATCCGCAGCGTTGGTACGCCTCCACCGGACGCCGCACCAACGGGGTCAGCAGTATCACCGGCAGCATCAGCAGCAGGCCCACGCCGGCGTTAACCCCGATGGCCAGGGAGATGCTGAAGGCTTGGGCGATGGCTCCAATCTCCACTCCGCCAATCAGGTGCCCCAGCCCGTTCACCAGCCCTTGCGACCCCATAATCCGCCCGCGCATTTCCGCCGGAGAGGACAGCAGCAGGATGGTGCTCTGCATAGTGCTGAATCCCGATTGCCCCACGCCGGCGCTCAAGAGCAGCAGAAAGGAAATCAGGAACCAGGGCGACCAGGCGACTGCTGACACCCCCACCGCCACAATCAATGCTCCAATCACGAAGTAACGCCCGTGAAAGGTGTAGTTCCGGCGCACTGCGATAATTATCGCTCCGCAAAACGTCCCGATGCCTTCGGCCGAGCCCAGCAATCCCCCCAGGGTTGGCCCCACCTTTAGAACTTCGGTTGCGAGCACCGGTATGAAGTATTGCAGGGGCAGCACCATGCCGTTCATCACCAGGGCTATGGAAAGCACCCCCAGGACGAATTTGTTGGAAAAGGAATGCCCAATCCCGGACTTGATGCCCTGCCAGAACGCAGTGTCCCGCACCAGCGCGCCGGAACCGGCCGGCAGCCGCAATTTGAACATCAGCAGCGCCGCCGCCAGGTCCAGCGCCACCAGCGCGATGAACGCGCCGGTGAACCCGTAGAACTCCACCAGCAGCCCGCCGGCTAACGGCCCCAGAATCTTGCCGCCGTTGTTGGTCAGGGTCTCCAGCGACATGGCGTGGGCGATGCGTTCCTGCCCCGCCAGGTCAAACAGGGCCGCCCGCCGGGTGGGGTCGTCCAGCACTTTGGCCGTTCCTTGCAGGAGGATGGCCAGAAAAACGTGCCAGGGCTGAACCAGCTCCAGCAACAGGAGTGTCAAAAGGCTGGCCGCAATCAGCAGGTAAAAAGCGTGGATTCCCGCCAGAATCCGCCGGCGGTCCAGCCGGTCGGCCAGCATCCCGGCGGCCAATGACAACGGCGGTCGGGGCCCGTTGAGGAAAACCGAAATTAGCCCCACTTGAAAGGCCGAGTCGGTGAGTTCGTAAATCAGGTAGCCCAGCGCAATCAGCTCCATGCGCCGGGAAATCTCGTGTATCCACCGGGCCGCCCACAGCAGCCGGAAGTCCCGACTTTGCAGGACTACCAGTACCGGAGCGCTGGGGATTCGAACCAATGGGCTGTTCCCCCGTCGGATGCAATCGTGCGGCAAACGGCCCTGCCGTTACAGCCAGCCTACCCCTCTCACCAACCCCGCCTGAAAGCCTACCATACGCCGGTTAAGGACGGCAGGTCAACCGGCGGGCAGCCGCCAAAGCCCAATCGGAAAAATCCTGTCTATCCTGTCCATCGCTGTCAAACTGCGCCTTGCATCAGACCGAACGCCCGTGCTATTATAGCCACGTCAGGCGAAAAAGCAAAACCCCGACCGGGTTTCAGGTAATCACGGCCACTTTCAGCATCCAAGTCGCTACCGGCGCGTTGAGACTGTCGCCGATCTCATTAACCGGCGTAGTCGCTGCGGCCACGGCGTCAGCCACAGCGCCCCATGCTTCGGGCATGGAAAATACCGGGCTAAAAACCCCAGCGCAAAACCTCCGGCCGTAGGGCTGATAATCCCTGAAACCCGGTCAACCGCAAACCCTTCGCCTGACCAATCATCGCCTGACCAAATCCCAAAGGCGCCAGAGCCAAAGGAGCAGCCTATGCCAACCTAGCCTAATCACCCACGGCGGCGAGTCCGTCGCCTGATACGGATATTCCACCACACGATGAGCGGGGTGATAACTATGGTGGGCAGTATCCATACCACCCACTGGGGCTCCAGGTCCACGTTCACCACCGTTACCGCCGTCACGGTAGCGATGGCGCCGGCCATCATGTTGGTCAGGTGCCGCGCTACCCGACGGACGCCGCCCGGCTGTTTCCGGTGGAATTGGCCGTCCACGATGCTGAGCGCCACTGCGATGCCGCCGAATACCAGCAGCGTTACCCATTGGCTGTCGCCATTGAGTCCGATGACGACGGCATAGCCCCACATCCCCAGGCCGGTCACCCCCAGGATGCCGACGGCGGCCCAGTCCACCGGATGCGCCTGGCGGCGCCGGTTGCGGGCAAACCGCCAGCCGGCAAACACCAGATAGAAACTGAACACGGCGATCAGCAGCAGAAAAATGCTGGCGCCCAATATCGCCAGCGGAACCGCCGTCAGAAAAATGACCGTCATCGCAACGGCATAAACCCGCCCGGCCAGGATATGGTAACGCTGCCCCTTCGCCGCCACCAAAGCGAGGGCTGCCGTAATCAGAGCAATTGAGCCGGCCCCAATGTGTATGACCAGCAGTATCAGGTTAACCGCGCCCATCTGTCGTAGAGGCTATTCTAACACGCCGTCGTCGGCCAGGCCGCGATACTCCGCCGCGCTCAGCCCCACAATCTCCCGCAGCGCCCGTTCCGTATCCTGCCCCAGCAGCGGCGCCGGCCGGTCCAGCCGGCCCGGTGTGGCCGACAGCCGGAACTCGGTGTAGTCGGTGGCGTAAGGCCCCATCTCCGGGTGCTCCAGCCAGGTGAAGTGGCTGCGATGCTGCAACTGGGCGTCCTCAAACAAATCCCGCGTGTCGTTGACCACGCCGGCCGGCACGCCCACCCCTTGCAGCCGGCGCATCAAGTCGTGGCGGTCGTGGCTGGCCGTCCAGGATGCGATGATGCCGTCCAGCTTGTCCTCATGGGCTTTGCGGACGCGGAAGGTGCGGAACTCCCCGGCGCTGATGTCGGAGTAGCCATCGGCGGCGATTTCGTCGCGCAGGGCGGCCCATTGCCGGTCGGTGAAGGCGGCAATGGCAATCCAGCGGTCGGTTTCGCCGCTGGCGTCGGGCGCGCAGGGATAAGCGCCGTGGGGCGATGCGGCGGAATGGCGATTGCCCACCAGTTCCGGCTCCCGCCCGTTCACGGCGGCGTCCAGCAGCATCGGGCCGCCGAAATGCAGGCTGCACTCCAGCTGCGACATATCCAGATGCGTTCCCCGCCCGGTAGCGCGCTGGCGATCCACGGCGGCCAGGATGGCGGCCACGGCGAACTTGGGGCAGACAAAATCGGTGTACGCGCCATAGGGATTCACCGGCCCCCGGTCCGGCCAGCCGGTGATGTTGGTGTAGCCGGCCAGCGACGACAGCACCGCGCCAAACCCCGGCTGCGTCTGCATCGGCCCGCCGCGCCCCAGCATGGACGCGCTGAACAGCACGAGGCGCGGGTTCACCGCGCGCAACCGTTCATAACCCAGCCCCCAGCGTTCCAGCGTCCCCGGCGTAAAGTTCTCCGTAACCACGTCGGCCCATTCCGCAATCCGCAGTATCAGCTCCGGCGCGCGCGGGTGGCCCATATCAATGGCAAGGCCGTGCTTGTTGGCGTTGTAGTTGGCAAAGTAGCCGGAGCGGTTGATGCCCGACACGCCGCCGGCAAAAGGCCCGGCCCGCCGCAGCGTCTCCGGCCGCCGGGCCGACTCCACCCGCAGCACCGTCGCCCCGTATTCCGCCAGGTACTTGGTCGTCATCGGCCCCACGGCAACCCAGCAGAAATCGAGGACTTTGAGGCCGGCCAGCGGCAAAGTTGTCATTGCTCTCCCTCCTCCGGGTCGTCCCCGCCGGATATAATCTCCACGATGCGCGGGCGGTGCAGATGCCACCGCTGCCCGATTCGCTCCAAATCCCCCGCGACGATAACCGGCGCGCGTTCCTCGTGGGCCCGGATGGCGCGGTGATAATCCGACTGCGTCAGCACGGCCCGCACGGAGCGGACGGCGCCGTTGACGGATGCCCGTATGATGACCCTGCCATCGCTATCGCTTTCGCCCCGCCGCAGTACCTGTACCGAGCCGAACAGCTGCGCATCCAGTTGCGGCTCCCGGCTGCGGAAGGACTCCGCCGCAGCGCGCAGGATGGGCGCGTCGTCGTTGGTGAAGCGTATGGTCTGGCGTGCCGTTGACATCGGGCGCGTCCGGGCCCAGGTCACGCTGATGTCCAGCCTCCCCAGAGGTTCAATCACATCTACCAATGCCTCGCACAGATTGGCGCTGACGCCGAGAGGCACTGCTTCGGAAAAGGCGTCGGCATCGTCGCCGGTTGCCGCTTCCACCGCCCGGCGGGTTGCGGTCAATGCTTCTCCCAGCCGGCGCGTTACCCGTCTGGCCAATGGAGCGGCGTCAGCTGCCGGGTCTGCAAACAAGGGCTGCTGTACCGGCGGCGGGATAGGTGGAGTCAGCAGAGTAACGACAAAACTGCCGTGTTCCGTCTGCCCCAAACGCATCCGGCGCAAAAAATCGTTGGCTTCCCGGTTGACGTCGGGTCGATAAAGTGGCTTGGGGTCGTTCAGAGAGCAGGCCATAGCCAGCGCTATATCCCGCATCCCGGTGACCAGCTTGACGCCGCTTTCAATGTCAACGCTGCCGTCCGCAGCCCCGTCGGCTGCCCGCGCCCTGACCGCATCCCGGTCGGCTATGACCAAATCGTTGTACAGGGTTGTTTCCGATACTTCCGCCGCCCGTGCGAAAATGCCGATGAGCCGCGCTGCCACCGCAGCATAATCGCCCAACTGGCGAGTGCGCGGGACGATAATCTCCGGCCGGGATGGGCCGGCGTACACATCGGAATGGTCGCCATAGGTGTCAGTTTTGGCCCAGCCGGAAGTGCGGGCATAGGCTGACAGTGCCATAGGCGAAACCGCAAGCCGGGCGTTCCGGTCATTGATGCTGGCGTTCATTGCGCCGTCTCCTGATACCGGGCTACTGCCTTTGCGCCGCCACGTCCAGGCCGCCGTATTTCAGGACGGGATACTGGCGGGAGCTGCCAAAGTCCCACGGGTCGTCGCTGCTGCCGTCGCCGTTCAGGTCCAGGTTCCAGCCTGCATAAATCCCGGCATAGCCCGCCGGCGATTGCAGTTCGGCGGTAGTCTTGCCTATGCCGCCGTAGCTGCCGGCCTGCCCGGAGGTTTGCGTATCCCAATAGCTGGCAGTGATGGAGCCGTCCTCGTCATAGCCAACCAGGCCGCCGATGTAGAATGTATCGCCCGATGCAGATACCCGCCCCACGGCATAGCTGGTGGTGATGGAGCCGCTTTTGTTCCGGCCCACCAGGCCGCCAATATCATCGCCATTGCCGGACACGTTGCCCGTGGCGTAACTGGCGCTGATTGCGCCGCCGTCGCTATATCCCATCAAGCCGCCAATATCATCGCCACTGCCGGACACGCTGCCCGTAGCGTAACTTCCGCTGATTGTGACCCTGCGACCATCCCCGAACAGGCCGCCAACAGAGTCGCCGCCGGACACGCTGCCCGTAGCGTAACTGCCGCTGATTGTGACCCTGCTGCCATACCCGGCCAGGCCGCCAACAGAGTCGCCGCCGGACACGCTGCCCGTAGTGTAACTGCCGCTGATTGTGACGCTGCGACCATCCCCGACCAGGCCGCCAACAGAGTCGTCGCCGGACACGCTGCCCGTAGCGTAACTGCCGCTGATTGTGACGCTGCTGCCATACCCGGCCAGGCCGCCAACAGAGTCGTCGCCGGACACGCTGCCCGTAGCGTAACTGCCGCTGATTGTGACCCTGCGGCCATCCCCGACCAGGCCGCCAACAGAGTCGTCGCCGGACACGCTGCCCGTAGCGTAACTGTCGGTGATTGTGCCGTATCTACTACTACCCCCCACCAAACCGCCAACATTCTCGTCGCCGGACACGCTACCCATGGCGTAGCTGTCGGTGATTGTGCCGTACCTACTACTACCCCCCACCAAACCGCCAACATTCTCGTCACCGGACACGCTACCCGTGGCATAACTACCGCTGATTGTGCCGCCGCCATACCCCACCAAACCGCCGACATTCTCGTCGCCGGACACGCTGCCCGTAGCGTAGCTGCCACTGATTGCGCCGTTGTAGTTCCTCCCGACCAGGCCGCCAACAATGTAGCCGCCAGATATATCAACTGATACCAGACCAACCTGTTTTATATTGCTGCCCGAAGCGTACCCGAACAAACCAGCATATTGGTCGTCGCTCCGGTTGATGTACAGGTTGGCGATGGTGTGATTGTTGCCGCCGAAGTCAGCGGTGAACTTGTAACCGCTGTCTCCAATCGGAATCCACCCTTCGCCATCGTTCCAGTAGGCATCGCCGGCATCTGCTTGACCGTTGCCGTTGGTGTCAAAGTCCAGGTCGGCCGCCAGTTCGTAGCCGGTGCAACCGTCGGGGCAGCCCATCCCCGGCATTGCGTTGGGGAAAGCGGCGGCGTAGGCCGGAGCGGGGGTTACGCCGTCCCCGTTCAGGTCGGCGCGGATGGCGGCCAGCTGCGCCAGGTTGGACACCTCAATCAGCCCGTCCTTGTCCGCGTCATAATCGCCCGTGCCGGCAGGGGCAGGCCGGGGCGTGGGCGTTGGCGTCATAGTGGGAGTAGGAGTCGGCGTCGGTGTGGGGGCAACCGTCGGCGCTGGTGTTACCGTCCCCGCAGCCGCGGGGCAGGAATCAGTGGCGGCCCCCGGCGTCAAAAACACCCATTGCGACCAGCTGGCCTCCCCAAAGCGGCGGCTGAGGCTGGCGGTGATAAAAGCGTATTGGATACACGGCGTCAGCCCTGTGACGGTGCGCGCAGTCTGCCCCCGGTTGGCGACATCCGAAAAGGCAAAGGCGTCCTGCCAGTCCCGGCCCTCCGCCTGCGCCGCCGTAATATCATCAATAGCCACCCAGCCGATGCGGTAGAACGGCGCGCCATCCACCGCATCCCACGACACCACCGCCGCGCCGGGGCTGGCGCCGTCAACAGCGCGTACCCCAGTCGGGGCCGGCAGTTCGTCAGCCGTCTGCGCCAGCGCGGGCCCCGGCGTCGCCCCCGGCGCCACGATGACGCCGGCAATAACGGACAGTGCGGCGGCCAGTGCCAGGGCGCTAATCAGAGATTTCGTCATAACCTATGCTGCACAGCGACGACCCGGCGGACGGCAATCACACGCCGGAACGCCGGCATTATACGCCCATCACACCACGCCCAACTCGGTCAGCCGCGCCAAATCGCGGTCGTTCAGCCCCAATTCACCGCCCAGAATCTCCCGGTTGTGTTCGCCCACCAGCGGCGCGCGGCGGCGGATGCCCACCCGCCCGGCGTCCTGCAAGTCTTTCACAAAGTGGCCGGGGTAGGGAACGGTTATGCCGGTATCCGTATGCTCAATATGGTCGTAATACTCCCGCGCCGCCAGCTGGCGATGCGCCAGAATATCGCCGGGCGTGGCCACGGGAAAGAGCAGGATGCGCCGTTCCAATGCGCCCTCGGCCAGCTCATTGCGGGTGTGGGTCATAAAGAAAGGCGCGACGGCGGCCACGGTCTGCTCCATAATTTCGGCCCGCGCCGTGCCGTAGCCCAGCTCCTCCCAATTCACGGCGTCCAGTTCGGCGCTGCCCATGCCCTCCTCGGTCATCCAGGCCAGCAGGGCGCGGACGCTGCGGGCGGAGCCGGCAGTGCCGCCGCCGGGCTGAAAGTTCACGTAGCCATCCTTGCAGGGCCAGTTGATGCGGGTGAAAGTGCCGCCGGCCGATTCCCGGTAGGCCCCCATCCGCCGCAGGATGGTCTGCTCCAAATCCCAATACTGCGGGGCATGGGCCAGGGTGCGGGCCACGGCCTGCTGGCAGGAAACGTCCACGTGCTGGCCCTGGCCGGTGAGCTGGCGATGGGTATGGGCAATCATGGCGGCGGCGGCCCCGGCGGCGCTGCCGTGCTGGTAAAACTGCGGCATACTGACCCGCAGCGGGGGCCGGTCGCCGTCGCCGGTCAGGTGCATAAAGCCGCCCAGGGCCATGCCAATGATGTCAGAGGCAGCGTAGTCGGCGTAGGGGCCATCCTGCCCAAAGGCGGTGACCGATACCATAACCAGGCGCGGGTTGACGGCTTGCAGGTCGGCGTAGGACAGCCCCAGCGCGGCCATCCGTCCCGGGTCGTTGGATTCGATGAGGAAATCGGCATTGGCGACGAGGCGGCGGAGCAGGGTCGCGCCGTCAACCGTGGCAATGTCCAGCGTGATGCCGCGCTTGTTGGCGCAGTAGGCCCACCAGAACAGGCCGCGTTCAGCGCCGGGCGCATCCTGATAAAAGGGGCCAATATTCCGCGCCGGACTGCCGCCGGGCGGTTCCACCTGCACCACGTCGGCGCCCAGGTCGGCCAGCATCTTGCCGCACAGCAGGCCGCGGGCGTCGGTGAGGTCAAGGACGCGGTAGGGCGCGAGGAGGCCGGGGCCGTAGTCGTCGGATGGTGGGTTCGCAGCGGTCATTGCTGACGGTTTTCGCCGGTGGGTTCGGAGCCGGGCGGGATGGTGAAAAGGGCGTTGCCATTTTCATCGTGCGTGTGGTTAGCCAGGGAATGGAGCAATATCCGGTTGCCGCGGCGAATTTCCTCAGCTACCAGGATTCGAATTTCCTCAGCTACCAGGATTCGGACTTCATCGCGGGTTGCGAGTTGCTCTACCTCAGCAGAGAGATGGTCAACCCGGCTGTTGAGTTCGCTAATCTGGTAAATCCCGCTCCCGACGGCGGCCAGCAGAGTGACCGCCACGGCTATTACCGTCCCCATCGCTGCAATGTTGGTGGCGTTTATGCGCATTTATGCCTCGCATTTTTGACGGCATTGCGGTGGCCGGCTTTACCGGACAGAGTGATAGCCCCACTGGTAGATGCCGTAGTAAATCGCCAGCAAGGCAGTCGTTTCGACAACCGTAACGAAGACAAAAAGGGCAATGTATTTAGCTTTACGCTTCATCATACCCCCTTGCGTCGCGGCCGGCGCCGGCGCGCGCTGCAAGTCGCAGTCTAATCTTACCAGATTGACGCGGCAGATGCGGCGGTGTCCATCCGTGCCTATAGCGGGTCGTCGGGCGGCGCCAGCAGGGACGGCGGCGCGGCGTCCAGGATGTCGGCAATCAAGCGGGCAACCTCAGCGGGCGCCAGCACCGCGCCGCGCATTGGGGATGGGTCATACTCCCAAAGCGTAATGGGCAGGCTGGACAGCATATACAGGTTCCACCGGTCATCGCCCGGCAGTCCCGCCAGAATATCTCTGGCATCCTCCTCATCGCGGGCCGGGTAAGGCGGTGCGGAGCGGGCCGACTGAGCGACCATCAGGACGATGCGGCGGATACGGTCCGGCAGTTCGGCCGGGTCAAACGCGCCGCTCTCATCCCCCAGTCCGTAGCAGCCGAGCATAATCTCGTCCTCAATGTCCATCACATCCAACACTTCCTCCCTGACGGCGGCGCTGGAGGGCCAGTAAGCAAAGGCGATGGCGTAGCCCACCTCCCAGGGGTTGGGGCATTCTTGGGTGCGCCCGCCGGAGTGCGGCACGAGGTTCCAGTCTGGGCGGCGCAGTTGTTCCGCCCAGACGCGCCGGTTGGCGGCAGGGTCGTCAGTTAGCAGGGGTGCTGGCGCTGGCATGGGCTGGACTCCCAACGGCTCGGCGGGCTGCTTCAGAACGTCGCCAGCGGGTTCACCGGGGAGCCGGTGGCGTTGTGCCAGCGCAGCGGGGCGACGGTGAACATAAAGTCCCAACGGTTGAGTCGGCGGCAGACGGGGGCAACTTCGTCAAAGTTGGCGGCGTCAATCAGCCACAGGCCCATGCCGACAATGCCCACCTTGTGGATGGGCAGGCCCACGTAGGGGTACTCACTGGGGGCAACGTCCCAGGCGGCGATGGACACGCCGCGCTCGCGGAGCCAGGGCAGCGTCTCGGCGTGCAGGCCCGGGCGTCCCTCGGCGGCGCTGGGCGGGCCAACCTCCTGCCGGCGCCGGTACCAGCCCAGCCGTATCAGCAGGGCGTCGCCTTCGGTTACGCGCACGCCCTGGGCGGCCTCGGCGGCTTCCAGGTCGGCGGCGAAAACCGGCTCGCCGGCCTCCAGCCAGTCCTTGCCCTTGAGGGCGGCGATGTCCAGCAGGACGCCGCGAGTGACCACGCCGTTGCGCGCGTTGTCAACGGCGCCGGCGCCGGCTTTCTGGGCATTGTTGACCAGATTGGCGGCCTTGCCGTTGTACATCTTGCCGTTCCAGAACTGGTGGCACAGGCTGTCCAGGTGGGTAACGGTCAACCCGTGGTAGGAGACGCCCAGGAAGTCGCTGGCGCCGCCGCCGCCCTCGTCGGGCGCCGATTCGCCGGTGGATACCATATAGTGCAGGGGCGGGATGCTCGTAACGTCGGCCGCCATCTCCGGCGCCAGCAGACGCGAGCAGGTAACGGTAATGCCCTCGCTGACCAGGCCGGCGGCCTGCTGCCGTTTGGCCTCGGTGATGAGGTTCAGGGTGCCCAGCTCGTCGTCATCGCCCCAGCGCCCCCAGTTGCTGAGGGTGTCAAACCATTCGAGGACTTCCGCTTCGGTGGGGATGGTCGGTGTGGTCATAATAAACGCTCCTGGCCGCAGGAATGTGATCGACTAGGGCGGCCGGCTAGGGGTTGGGTTGTGGCAAGCCGAGGCACTGGCTTTCGATAAAATCAATGACCTCAACAGCTTTGTCCAGGTAGCGTTTTACTTCGCCTGTGGACATAACCGATTGGCCGCCGTGGGCAATGGAGTTGCGATTTTGCATTATGGCGTCAATGGCCTCTCGTCGGCCGTCGCGTTTGAGAAAATCGCGCAAGTCGCTTCGCCAAGTTTCACTGAAATCCCTTGCGACTTGGGCAAATCTTCCGGCATCCGGGTTAGTAATGCGGCTAATTTGCCTGCTGGAGTACCGCACCAAATTGGCATTGTTTGCTCTGCTTGCATAGTCTTTATAGACTTCTTGCAGTGCATTTTCCAGAAAGCCGGCCGCCATAATGCACATATAACGCCCCCAATGCGCTTGAATGCTGCTGTCATTAGGGACTATGGACAGGAGACGGCTGACTTCGTTCAGCTGTATCCGCAGGCTTTGGTTTTGCATTCTACAATTCTCCAAACGCAGCAGCTGCTTTGCTCATCCGGGTTTGAACCTGGGCAGCTTGGGCGGTGCCGCCGGCAACACTGCTGATGTAGTCTGCATCTTTGAGGAGGGTATCGTGTATTTTCCGCACTACATCATCGTCTGGCGGGGTACCGTGTTTCCGGTTGATATAGCGTGCCAATTCTACTGCCATCGAGTCAAAGACCGCGGCGTTCAGCTGCGAGCTCCCTTCGGTGCGGAAAGCCCGGCGGCCTACCGCAACATTGAATGCTCTCATCGTTGCCGTGAAAAGCGAACGGCCTTCGTAAAGAAACTCAATGCTGGGATTGCGGTTCTGCTCAACGAAATTGTTCAGAAACCCCTGCATCGGCGCTGCATACTCATGTGCCCGCACATACATCGCCCAAAAGCGCAGTATCAGCTCCTGGTCTTTCTGACGCCGGCTCTTGGGGCCAAACATAGCGCGCCAATCATCGTTATCATTGAGTTCGCAGACGCTGTCTATCAGCCACCCGCGGTAAAGGGCCTGTCTGATTTCGTGCGGAGTCAATCGCTCCCCGCCAGTGTTCAAGCGGTGAAAGATATGGAAAATGCTGCTCATTCCATCGTCCGGCGAGTTTTGCCGGACGATGGTGGCATGGAGGAGCGAATTGTCAAGCCGCTCCTGTTCCCGCTCTTTCAAATCAGCGTACTTCATCCTTTCAAATTCCTGGTTCACGCCGCGCAGGGCAAACGGACGCGGCTTGGGGCCGTCAGGTGCAACATCTCCGAACACGCCGGAGTAGAAAAACTGCAGGGTTCTGAGGCGCTGCTGACCGTCGATGACCATCAACTTTTCGGTCTCCGGGTCTTGCGCCAGAAAGATGCCCGGCACCGGCAGCCCCAGCAACAACGATTCGACAAACCGGGACGATTGCTGTAGCGACCATACGAAGCCCCGTTGAAATCCGGGCACGAATATACTACCGCGCATCACGCGGCGCACCAAGCCTTCCACATCAAAATCAGCGCCGTAGCTGGTAATGTTGTACTGCACCGTCTCAGCGATGTCGTCCGTCTCAGTGTCGTCATGAACATTTTCGTCCGCGACCATCGCATCTCGAATTTCCGGTCCCAACTCGTTAGTGGTGGTCATTTTGCCGTTCCTCGCCACCGTATGCTCGCTAGTATAGCACGCTGTTACGCCTCCCGCAGCCGGCGCGAGAGCAGGCAGAGGAATACGGCGACCGAGCCGCCTATGCCCAGGTAGAGGGCCGTCAGGGGCGCGCCGATTTGGGTTACCATCCAGCCGTTCAGCGCGCTGGCCGGGAAGTGGGCCTGGATGGCCAGCACGCGCATTCCACCCATCCGTCCCCGATACTCCGGGTCCGAGTTGCCCATTAGCAAGGTCATTACCAGGACCAGTGACACGGAACGACCGATGCCGGTCAGCGCCTTGACGGCCAGGAGAATGAGCAGAACGGCGATAAAAGGCAGCAGTCCGGGCAGGGTCAGCGTTGCGATGGCGAATAGAATCATCGAGGCGTGCCAGCCGCCGTTGACCGCCCACACCAGCCACCGGCCCTGGCGATGCGACCCTGGCCCAATCGCGCTGCCGAAGCCGGCGACCGCCAGCGCGCCGATAACGGCTCCCGCGCCCATCGCGCCGTTGAGCAAGCCCAGCACTTCGGGGCCGGCGTGGAGCACGTCCTTGGTGAAAATGGGCATCAACGCCGTGGAGAAGGGGAAGCCGGTTACGTTGTACATAGCGGCGATGAGCAGCGACATAAACAACTCTTTGCGCTGCCATACGTGGCGCAGGCCGGCGGCGACGCCGATGATGATTTGCCGGGGCGTGGTGTTGCCGATGGTGGTGTTGCGGGTTCGCACCATCAGGGCCAGGACGCCGCCGACTGCGTAGAGGGCGCCGATGAGGCCGAACAGCCCGCCGGGCGTCAGAGGCGTGAACAGCAGCCCGCCAAGTACCGGGCCGATGAACTGGGTCAGGTTCTGGCCGAAGCTCAGCATGGCCACGGCGTTAGTGAGGCGGTCGCGCGCAACGGTGTCGATAAGCAGGGCGTTGGTTACGGGCAGCTCAAAGGTGCGGAAGGCGCCGCCGCCAATAATGATGACGAATATCATCCACACCTGGAGCGCGTCCAGCAGCATCAGCAGCATCAGCAGGAATCCCAGCGCCGCCGCAATGAACTGCATGACCGCCAGCAGCCGGCGACGGGGCAGCCGGTCCACCACCGCGCCGGCGAATACGGACAGGAAGGCCAGGCTGAGCGGAGCCGCGCCAGCCAGTCCGACGAGCACGGCGTTGCCGGTGAGCTCCAGTACCAGCCAGAGGATGGCTATGACTTCCATCTGCCGGCCGACCATGGCAATGTTGGCGGAAACCCAGACCAGCGAAAAGTCGCGCTGCCGGAAGGAGCCGAAGGTTTGGCTCGCCCGCGCGCCGAGAAGTGTGGTCAACTACTATTATCCCTACCTTATCCGTAATGGCGCGACCGGGGCAAACCGACGGTGATTATAGCATCGCCATCCTGGTTGGGAGCGCCGGCGGCAGCGCAAGCTAGCGTTCCTTTTTAGGGCGTGTCGTCATATTATTTTGGCCCACAGCGCCAAGCCCGTATCCGGCAAATTGCCAGGTATGACGCCGCATTTTTGGCATACCGTGTCGCCACCTCCCCGCCATTCCTGGAACTTGCCAAACCCGTTCGCCACCAAATGACGCGCCTGGTACAAATCCGCGTCATAGTCCTGAGGCTCACGCCGACTCCGCTGCGGCGGTAGCACGGCGTCATGCCATCCGCACGCGCCGCCGCCAGCATCTGATTAGTGCCATATCCCTTGTCAGCCAGCAGCGCCGCCGCCGGGGTATCATCCGCTATCGTCCCCGACGTTATCACCATCCGCACCGGCATCCCGTGCGCGTCCACCACCGGATGCAGCGTCGTATTCAGCCCCCTTTAGTGCGACCGACGGCCTGATTCCCGCCCCGGGCGCTCGTGCCGTGCTGGTGTACTTTGATCTAACTGGCGTCAATCAGCAGCCTCTCAAAATCGGGGTCGTCAACCAGGGCGTCCTGCAATTCGGCCCAGACGTTTTTATTGCGCCCGCGGATCAAGCGGCGGTGGGTGTTGCCCCCAGTCGCCGTAGTCCGGGGGCCAGTCGCGCCAGGGGGCGCCGGTGCGCAGCACCTAGAACACGGCGTTGATGAAGCGGCGGTTGTTCTGTGCGGGGCACTCCACTTTGCCCTTGCCGCCGGGGAGCCGGGGTTCCAGGATTTGCCAGGCGCGGTTGGAGATGTCATGACGGTGATAAGTAGCGCTAGCGGTGGACACGGGACAGCCCTCCTGGTTGCAGATTGCGGCTAACAGCAGCGATACCCTGCCGGTATTCTGAAATTTGCCCGAGCCGTGCAATTCGGCAGCCGTCCTCACTGGCGCTGCTGCGGCCCGCTATAATTGAAGTAACCGACAGCAGTAGGAGGACTCTTTTGATTCGCAGCATTGATGGCAAGTCGCCGCAGATTCATCCCAGCGTGTTTGTCAGCGAAGCCGCCTATATCGTGGGCGACGTTATCATCGGCGAGGGCACCAGCATCTGGCCGGGCGCGGTGATTCGCGGCGATTACGGCCGCATCATCATCGGGAGGAACTGCTCAATCCAGGACAATTGCGTGCTGCACACCGACGACTATCTGGAGCTGGGCGACAATGTACTGATGACCCACGGCGCGGTGGTGCATGGCGGCCGCATCGGCAACAACGTGATGATTGGCGTGAACGCCGTGTGCCTGGAGGACTGCCAGGTGGGCGACTATGTGCTGATTGGGGCCGGAGCCATCGTAACCGGCACGCCCATCCCCAACGAGTCGCTGGTGATTGGCGTGCCGGGGCGGATTCGCGAGCTGCCGGCGGTGCACCGGCAACGGCTGGAAGACCCCACGGCGCGCTACCGGGAGAACGCCAAACGGTTCATCGCCGCCGGGTTGGGTTTGCAGATTCCGGCGATGGGTGCGCCCGTGTCCTAGCGGCGGTATTCGGCGCAGCCTTCGCCCAGCAGTTCCTGGAGGCGCTGCCGCAATTCGTCGCAGCCGCCGGTGGAGACGGTGGGTATCTCCATCAGCACGCGCCGGCCCTCTTTGAGGTACAGTTCCACGTACACTTTATCGTCGCCGGTGTATTCCAGCATTACGCGGATGGCCTGGCGCAGGCGATAGCGGTCTTCATCCGGGTCGTCGGTTTCGGCCATTTTGATGAGCATCCCGGCGTCCCGGCTGCCGTTGGCAGAGGGCGCGGCGGGCGGCGCGGGGCTGGCCGCCGCTTTGGCGCCGTTCCCGCCGCTGTTGGCGCGTGATGGACGCGATGCGGGCGCCGGCGGCTCCGGCTCAATCGGTATGGTCGGTATTGGCTGGTCAGGGAGTTGGTATTCCTGGGCGTCGTAGCAAGACAGGGAGAAGTCGTCGCCCCGGATTTGCAGACGGCCGGTTACCCGGGCCACGCTGCCGGGCTGCCAGACGTGGGCGGTTTTTTCCAGGGAGTCGGGCCACACCATCGTTTCCACCTGGCCCCCCACCAAAGCCAGGTCCACCCGCAGAAACTTTCGGTTGTCTTTGGTGTAGCGTTCGGAGACTGCGGAGACGTGGCCCAGCAGCGTAACCGTGCTGCTAATCATATCCTCGTGCAGCTGCTCCACGGAGTTGTAGGCGTCGCCCGGATTAACGGCGGCCAGGGCGAGCAGCGGGTTGTAGGAAACGGCGAAGCCCAGGTATTCTTTTTCCCAGGTTGCTTTTTCCTGGGGGGAATAGTCGGGCTGGGCAGCGTCCAGCTCCAGTAGCGTGCCCCCGGCGCTGCTGTCCATTTCCTCGCCAAACATACCGAATTGCCCGGAGTTGCGGTTGCGCGTCTCCTGCTGCGCCACGGTCCAGATGCGGTCCAGGCTGCTGACGACGGCGGAACGGGGGGCCAGCGAATCGAAAGCGCCGGCCTTGGCCAGAGCATCCAGCGTGCGCCGGTTCAGGTTTGACACGTCAACCCGGCGGCAAAAGTCGCTGACCGAAGCGTAGGGGCCCCGGGCCTCACGCTCGGCTACGATGGGTTTGACGGCGCCCTCGCCGACGGATTTCACGGCGGCCAGGCCGATGCGCAGGGAGTTGTCCGACTTGCCGGCGGATTTGTCGATGGTGTAGAGCACGCCGGAGCTGTTGACATCGGGCAGGCTGATGCCGATGCCCATGCGGGTGCATTCGTTGATTGAGGCGACGTAGCGGTCGCCGTGGTCCAGGCGGCAGTTGAGGACGGACGCCATGTATTCCAGGGAATGATGGGTCTTGAAGTAGGCCGTCCAGTAGGAAATCAGGCCGTAGCTGACGCTGTGGGCCTTGTTGAAAGCGTAGCCCGCAAAGGGTTCAATGAGGCTGAAAATCTCGGCGCCCATTTGCTCGGTATAGCCCTGCTGGATGGCCCCGGAGACGAAGCGGTTGCGCTCCTCAGCCATCAGCTCGGGTATCTTCTTGCCCATGGCCTTGCGCACGATGTCGGCCTCGCCCAGGCTGTAGCCGGCGAAGTTTTGCAGGATGTGGAGCACCTGGTCCTGATAGACGATGACGCCATAGGTTTCGTCCAGCAGTTCCTTCATGCTGGGATGGGGGTAGGACACCTGCTCGCGCCCGTGCTTGGAGCGGATGAAGCGGTCAATGTGCTCCATCGGGCCGGGGCGGTAGAGGGCAATCATGGCGGCGATGTCGCCCAGGTCAGAGGGCTTCAACTCTTTGATGTAGCGCTGCATCCCGGCGCTTTCCAGCTGGAACAGGTCGGCGGTGTTGCCTGTGCTCAGCAGGTCGTAGGTCTCTTCATCCTCCAGCGTCAGGCGGCTCAGGTCAATGCGGATGCCCCGTTCCTCGTCCAGCAACTTGATGGTTCGGTCCAATATGGTCAGGTTAGTCAGGCCCAGGAAGTCCATTTTGAGGAGTCCCAGCTTGGCTACCGGGTCCATGGAATACTGGGTCATCATCACCGGGCTGTTCTCGTCGCCACGGGCGGGGCGTTGCAAGGGCACGGTGTCGGCCAGCGGCTCGTCCGCGATGAGAACGCCGGCGGCGTGGGTGCTGACGTGATGAACGATGCCCTCCAGAGCCTGGGCGTTGTCCACCAGCTGGCGGATGGGCTGGTCGGTTTGGTAGCTCTGTTCCAGCTCCGGGTTGGCCGTCATAGCGTCGGCGAGGGTGCGGGACTTGAAGGGAACCATGCGGGCGATGCGGTCAACGTCGCCATAGCTCATGCCCAGACCCCGGCCCACGTCGCGCAGGGCGGCCTTGGGCCCCATGGTGCCGAAGGTGATAATCTGCGCCACCCGGTCGCTGCCGTAGCGGTCAATGACGTAGCGCAGCACTTCGTCCCGCCGGTCGTCCTGGAAGTCCATATCTATATCGGGCATTTCCTTGCGCTCGAAGTTCAGGAACCGCTCGAACACCAGACGATATTCCATCGGGTCAATGTCGGTGATGCCCAGGCAGTAGAGGACGACGCTGGCGGCGGCGCTGCCGCGAACGCCGAACAGGATTTGCTGCCGGCGCACGAAGGAAATGATGTCCCAAACCACCAGGAAATAGTTGGCGAAACTGGTCTGCCGCACTACCTCCAGTTCGTACTCCATACGGGCGCGGGCGGCATCGTTATTGTGGCCGTAACGCCTGTTGAATCCCTCCCAACAGAGGCCCTCCAGGTAGGCGTCGGCGTCCTCGTTGTTGGGGGTAGGATAGCGGGGCAGGTGCATTTGCCCGAATCCTAAAGACACGTCGCACTGCTGGGCGACTTCGCCGGTGATGTCCAGGGCCCGGGGATAATCGGAGAACAGGGCGGCCATCTCCGCCGGCGTCTTGATATAGTAAGAGGAATCCTCCATCCGCAGGCGTTTTTCATCAAGGACGTTGGTGCCGGTCTGGATGCAGATGTACACGTCCTGAAACTCATAGTCGGCCTGCCGGACGTAATGGGCATCGTTGGTTACCAGGAGCGGGATGCGGGTTTCGTTGTGCAGACGAATCAGGCCGTCGTTAATCCGGGGCAGCTGGGGGATGTGCTCGTGGCGCTGCAATTCGAGGAAGTAGTTTTCGCCGAAAAGCTCGCGATACCAGCCCACCTGCTGCCTGGCGGCGTCATAGTTGCCGTCGGCCAACAAAATGGGCACCTCCGCCGATGGGCAGCCGGACAGGCAAATCAGCCCCTGCCGGTACTGCTCCAGCAGCTCTTTGTCAATCCGGGGGCGGTAGTGAAAACCTTCCAGATGCGAGCGAGTTACCAGCTGGAGCAGGTTGCGGTAGCCGGTGTTGTCTTTGGCGATGAGCACCAGGTGGTTGGCGGTGCGCTCGTTGGGCGTGCGGTCACGGCGGCTGCCGTGGGCGACGTACAACTCGCAGCCGATTATCGGCTTGATGCCGGCCTCTTTGCATTCGGAGTAGAAATCAACCACCCCGTAGAGCGAACCGTGGTCGGTGATGCTCATGGCGTCCATGCCGAGCTCGCGAGTGTGGCTCACCAGGTCCGGGATGCGGCTGATGCCGTCGAGCATACTGTATTCGGTGTGGGTGTGCAGATGGGTGAACACGATAGCGCAACCTGACGGTGGGGCAGTATGGAGCCGGCTGGCGGCGACTCTATGATAGCAGTCAGCGCCGCCGGCGGTCAGCAATCTTATGTCATTGCCGCTATGCCGCTGCCGAATCGCTCTCTTTAAATACGCTCCCGCCGCACAAAACGGCGGCGGGCCGGGCGATGAGATGCGGCCGGGCGACTGCCCCGGCGGGAATAACCCGGAGTCGGGCCTACCGGACAGCAGCGCGGGCTATGGTGGCAAGGGCGGAACTGCCTCCGTCGGGGGCGGCGTGCTGGCAACCCGGAGCAATTCCTCTCCTTCCGGCGTGCCGGGTTCGGCGTGCCTCAGACCGGATACCCGCGCCAGCGTCGCCTCATATTCCGCTTCCGTGCGGACTGGCTTGATGCTGCACATCGCCGATACCTCCAAACGTCAAACCGGACAAGCTACCCCGGAACCTCAATTTTCTGCGTCACCACACGGGTTACGCCCCAGCCGGCCAGCCAGGCCGAGTGACGTCCGTCGCCGCCGGCCACCACAATCACGATGTCGTCGGCCTGGGGCGCGATGGGCACCATAGTATCGGGCTTGCTGTCGTCAATCCAGGCCGGATAGTTGCGGTTGCCCCAATGGCCCAGGCCGGACAGTTCGGCGATGGACATTCGGGCGTTGGCGTAAATGTACTCGCGGACGTCTTTCTTGGTCAGGCCGTCGGCGGCGATTTCGGCGGCGTGCTCCGGGCTGATTACCAGCGTTACCTGCGCCCCGGTGCCAATCTGGTAGTAGTTGGAAAAGCCGGTGGCCCGCGTTCCCTGCACCAGCGTGTTCAGCACGTCGATGCCCCGCGATACGGTGGTTTCCATAATGGGATAGAAAGCGCGGATGGCGTGGAGCGTAACCATACTGTCGCCGGGGTCGAGGCCCAGCTCCACGTGGCGCGGTTCCCAGGGGCTGCGCGCCTCGTTTTCGGCGAAGCAGAAGGAATAACGGCCCGGCATTGCCAGCGTCGCCTTGTCCATATCGCCGATGATGAGGCCGGCCACGTTGCGGACGAACAGGCGCAGGGCGCGGCCGATGGTGGCGTTGGCCCGGTAGCCGGGGCCGAAGCAGCCGGAGTCGGCGTTGATGCCCAACCGTTCCGCAATCGGGCCGTTGACGATAATCACCGGAGCCGCGCCGCCCGTGGTCGCCTGGCAGCCGGCCAGGTTGAAGGCCGGCTGCAACGCCGCTTTCACGCCGGCTACCACTACCGGGAAATACTCAGGACGGCAGCCGGCCATCACCGCGTTGATGGCGACCTTTTCGATGCTGACCTCGGCGTTGGAGGGCTGGGCCACCCCCAGGGATTGGGACGGGTCTTCACCCCACGGCCCCAGCATCCGGCGGACAGCATCCTCGGTGGCCGGCACGACGGGCATACCGTCGGTCCAGCCCTGCTCTTCGTAGTAATCCTGTATCGCATCGTAAGAGTCGGGAACGTCGATACGCCGGGAAGTAAGGGCAGGGATGTTGCTGGTCATAGGGCAATGCTCCAAAAGCGGGGTAGGTTCAGAGTACCCGGTATGACGGGACAGAACCGGGCGGAACTAGAATATAGGGGCGAATCCGCATTCGCCCCTATGGGTTCGGGAACTAGGGCAGAAAGCCGGCAGGATCTAGCCGGCATGGGATGCAACATTGCCACTTCGCTGGATAACCTCTAATACGACGTGGTCGTGCACCTTTAGGGTGGGGTTGTTCCGGGCGGCCTCCACTAGCGGTAGCGGAAGCGATGCTGCATCCATCGTACCCGCCTTGACATTGTTGAGCCAAGCGTTGACCTTCATGTCATGCCCTTGTTTGAATCGCGATTTAGGATTCTTGTCCTCGCCACAGCCGCACAAACATTGAGGGTAGAGGGTTTCCTTGGTTGCCTGCGGATTAGGTTGCTCATCCTCGTTGGTCAGCATATTGGCAATCCGGCTGGCGTAGTGGCGGGCCAGCTGGCGAACCTCCGGGATGGAGCGCGGCGCCAGCGGGCTGGGCAGGGCCAGAATCGGCACGGTGGGCATTCCCAGGGACGACGCGCGGGCGTGAGCGGCCCGGGTGAAACTCTCGGTGATGACGCTGACCGACGGGATGCCGCGGCTTTCGGTAACTACTGTGTCGTGGAGACCCCACGCCGTGCAGCTCCCTCAATCCGCGATGCCATGCACCACCGCATCGCATTGGGCCACCAGTTCGTCGATAGTCGCGTCGGAGCAGGGGGCGCTGAAGCTGAACTTCCGCAGGTACACCACCTTCGCGACGGCGTATTCCTCTTCCAGAATGACCTGCAACTCCTGTAGGAAGTTGTCGGAATGGTACTTCCGGTTTTCCAGCAGGCCGATGGTCTTGCCGGCCAGAGCGGGCAGGCGGTCGGCGGCGGCCCGTTCGGCGGTTTTCTGCTCCGGTCGCGGGTCCAGTATTTGAATCGTGGCAGTTGTCATAATCGTCTCCTTGCAGCGATTAACCTTGCGGCTCGGTCAATCCCATCCCCGTCTATCCGGCGCATCGCCGTCAAACACGTCAGCCCAGCATCTGGAAGTGCTTGCCTTCGGTTTTGATGGCCGGGGCGATTATCATTTCGGTCTTGTGGAAGTCGCGCACGGTGTAGGCGCCGCACATACCCATGGCGACGCGCAGCGCGCCCACCAGGTTCTGGGTGCCGTCGGTTACGCTGGTGGGGCCGTGCATCAGTTGTTTCAGGGTGCCCTTGGTGCCCACGCTGATGCGGGTGCCGCGGGGCAGTTCGGGGTGAGCGTTAGCCATGCCCCAGTTGTAGCCGCGGCCGGGGGCCTCGGCGGCCTGGGCAAAGGGCGTGCCCAGCATCACGCCGTCGGCGCCGCTGGCCATGGCCTTGCAGACGTCGCCGCCGGTGCGCAACCCGCCGTCGGTGATAACGCTGACGTAGCGTCCGGTGCGCTGGAAGTAATCTTCCCGCGCCGCCGCGCATTCCAGCGTCGCGGTAACCTGGGGGACGCCAACCCCGGTAACTTCGCGGGTGGTGCAGGCGGCGCCGGGGCCGACGCCGACCAGCACGGCGTCGATGCCGGTTTCCATCAACTCGCTGGCGACGCCGTAGGTGACGCAATTGCCTACCACTACGGGCACTTTCAGGGAGCTAGTCAGTTCCGAGAAAATCAGGCCCCGGTAACTGCGGGAAACATGGCGCGCGGTGGTTACGGTGGACTGCACAACGATGATGTCGGCCCCGGCTTCCACGGCCAGCGGGCTGAACTGCTTGGTGGTCTGGGGAGTGAACGCCATGGCGGCGATGGAGCCGGACTGTTTGATTTCCCGCACGCGCTCGCCAATCAGGTTTTCCCGGATTGGCTCGCTGTAAACCTCCTGGAGGTATTCGGTAACCTCGTCCTGGTCCATGGAGATAATTTCTTCCAGCACCGAATAGGGGTCTTCATAGCGAGTGTACAGTCCCTCGCCGTTGAGCACGCCGAGGCCGCCCATCTCGTGCATCAACCTGGCGATACGGGGCGACACCGAGCCGTCCATGGCGGAGGCAATCACCGGCGCGTCGAAAGAGAACTGACCAATGCTCATTTGCGTGGCGGTCATTTCCGGGTTGATGGTCACTTCGCCGGGGACGATGGCAACTTCGTCAAACCCGTAGGAGCGGTCCAGTTCTTTGAGCAAACGCCTGGCCATGGTGTCACCTCAATGCCTGCCGTGGCAGTTGGAGCAATTTAGCAAGAGACCCGGGGAGCCGTCAACCAGGGTATTCCGCGCCCCGGACGTCCAGTATTGGTTTGGTAAGGGTTGCCTAGATTGTAGCAGTTGGGGGCGCCATTTTAGGACGCCCCCGTTTTGTTGATTCCGTGCGATTTGCCGCGTTTATGCCGCCGGCAAGGCGGCCAGCTCCTTGCTGCGTACCTTGATGCAGACTTTGCCGTCCTCGTCAAGGTCAACGATAGCGGTATCGCCCTCGGCAAATTTGCCTCCCAGGAGTTCGTCGGACAACCGGTCTTCCACTTCGTTCTGGATGAGGCGGCGCAACGGGCGGGCGCCGAGCACCGGGTCAAAGCCGTTGTCGCCCAAGTATTCGCGAGCCGCTTCGGTCAGTTCAATGCTGACTTCCTTTTCCTTCAGCTCCTGGCGCACCATGTTCATCATCAGGTCCACAATCTGGTGGATTTCCTCCCGGCTCAAGGCATGGAACACGATGGTAGCGTCAAGGCGGTTGAGGAACTCGGGGCGGAAGAAGCGCTTGACTTCATCCATCACCTTGTCCCGCATCCGCTCGTAGGCTTGCTTATCGGTCTGGGCCTGGTCGGATTTGACGGCGAAGCCCAACGACGTGTCCCGCTTGATAAGGTCGGAACCGAGGTTGCTGGTCATCACAATGATGGAGTTGCGGAAATCGACCCGGCGGCCGCGGGCGTCGGTCAGCTGGCCGGCATCAAAGATTTGCAGCAAGATGTTGAAAATCTCCGGGTGGGCCTTTTCGATTTCGTCCAGCAGGATGGCGCAGTAGTTCTTTTTGCGGACGCCCTCGGTGAGCTGGCCGCCCTCATCGTAACCAACGTAGCCCGGAGGCGCGCCGATGAGGCGGGCGGTGGTGTGCCGCTCCTGGAACTCGGACATATCCAGGCGAATCATGTTGTCTTCGTGGCCGAAGAGGAACTCAGCCATGGCGCGCACCAGCTCGGTTTTGCCGACTCCGGTGGGGCCAAGGAACAGGAACACGCCGATGGGATGGCGCGGGTCTTTCAGACCGGCGCGGGCGCGGCGAACGGCCTTGGCGATGCCGACGATGGCTTCGTCCTGGCCGATGATTCGCTTGTGCAGGTCTTCCTCCATATGGAGAAGGCGCTCCGTCTCTTCCTTGGCCAGGCGGGTAACGGGGATGCCGGTCCACATACTGACCACTTCGGCGATGTCTTCCTCGGTCACCCGGGTGCGTTCCTTGCTGCGGTCAGCCTTCCATTCGCGCTCCAGGTCGCCCACGTTCTCGGTGAGATGCAACTCGCGGTCGCGCAGCTCGGCGGCCACTTCGTACTGCTGGGAAGCGATGGCCTCGTCTTTCTCTTTGCGGACGCGCTCCAGGACTTCTATGGCGTCCTTGACTTGCTGGGGAGCGTGGCTGCCCCGCAGGCGGACGCGGGAGCCGGCCTCGTCCAACAAGTCGATGGCCTTGTCCGGCAGGAAGCGGTCGGGGATGTAACGGGTAGAGAGCGTTGCGGCGGCCTGCACGGCGGCATCGGTAATATCCACGTTGTGGTGGTCCTCGTACTGGACTTTCACGCCCCGGAGGATGTCCACAGTCATATCAGCGTCGGGTTCCTCGACGCGCACCGGCTGCAAGCGGCGTTCCAGCGCCGGGTCGCGCTCTACGTACTTCCGGTAGTCATCAAGGGTGGTGGCCCCGATGCACTGGATTTCGCCGCGGGCCAGGGAGGGCTTGAGGATGTTGGAGGCATCGACCGCGCCCTCGGCGGCGCCGGCGCCGACCAGGGTATGAATCTCGTCAATAAAGAGGACGCAGTTGCCGGAGGTCTTGATTTCCTCAATGACCTTCTTGAGGCGCTCTTCAAACTCGCCCCGGTACTTGGTGCCGGCGACCAATGCGCCCATATCCAGCGTAACCAGGCGCTTGCCCTGCAGGGTGTCGGGCACGTCGCCGGAGGATATTTGCTGGGCCATGGCCTCGACGATGGCGGTCTTGCCGACGCCCGGCTCGCCCACCAGCACCGGGTTGTTCTTGGTGCGGCGGCTGAGAATCTGGGTTACGCGCTCAATTTCGGTGTCGCGCCCGATAACCGGGTCCAGCTTGCCGCCCAGAGCCGCGTTGGTCAGGTCAATGCCCAGTTGGTCCAGGGTGGGCGTGCGGGTGCTGGAGCGGGAGCTGCTGGAACTGCTGCTCCCGGAGTTGCTGAGGATGCGGTGGGTCTCGGCGCGTACCTTTTCCAAGTTGACGCCCAGGCTCTCCAGGACGCCGGCGGCGACCCCTTCGCCCTCCCTCAGCAGCCCGATTAGCAGGTGCTCGGTGCCGATGTAGGTGTGGTTCATGCGGCGGGCTTCATCCACGGCCAGCTCCACGACCTTCTTGGCGCGGGGAGTCAGGCCGATTTCGCCCTGAGCGGGACGCTCGCCGCGTCCGATGATGAACTCCACGGCCGAGCGCACCTTGGTGAGGTCAACGCTCAAGCCGGACAGCACTCGAGCGGCTACGCCCTCGGTCTCCCGTACCAGGCCAAGCAGGATGTGCTCGGTGCCGATGTAGTTGTGGTTGAACCGCTGCGCTTCTTCTTGGGCGAGGGATAGAACCCGACGCGCCCGTTCTGAGAATTTCTCGAATCTGCTGCCCATGGGTCCCTCCTGGGATTGGGATTAGGCCAATGACTGCACGCTGGCGTTGCTATTCTACCGCATTTGGGCAAAAATAAAAGCGGCTATGTCACCGAATTCACCGGTGCCGCCGCCGAGTGGTTTTTCAACCAGCGAATTGTGTCGGCCTGGGATTGTCGGCCGGCCCTTGGTGTGCCATCACGCCTGCCCCGGGTAATCTAATCGGATTTGATACTTTCCGGCGGTGACCTATTTTCCCACTCCGTCACCGGAGCAGTATCGTCGGCGCTGGGGCGTTTCACTTCCGTGTTCGGGAAGGGAACGGGTGGGGCCACCCCGCTTGAACCACCAGAAAGTAACGGCGTCATTATGCACCATATCCTGCAGGTTGGCAAGGGCGCCGGCACTGCGAATTTGCGAATTGTGGATATTGCGGCGTGGCTGCGAAATCGCCTGTGCTATACTGGTTCACAGGGTCGGAATGCGGCCCCGGCGGGCCGTTAGCTCAGCTGGCAGAGCACCGGACTTTTAATCCGGGTGTCGTGGGTTCGATCCCCACACGGCCCACCAGAATCGTCAGGCCAATAAAGCCGGGCCGGCCAGGTTCGGCCTTGCGCTCCGCTCCTCCCGGGCCGGGGCGCCTTGTTTTTCGCCGGGTTGGGGAGCGCGCGAGTGGGCGCGGTTTTTGCCTTCTTTTCTGAGCCGCTGCAAAATCCCGTCTAGCCCTGTAAAAGCCCCTCGCCATAAAAATGCAGCCAACTGGTCACCGGATTCCCGGCCATCTGCCCCAACCCGCACAGCGCCGCCGCCCCCACAATCTCCGCCAAATCTCGCAAGCCCTGAATATCGGACATCCTCCCCTCGCCGCTCAGCGAAACCAGCCGCGTTCCCCTTGCGTCGTTCAATCCAATGGACGCAAACCAATAGACGCAAACCGCCGCGCGCCGCCGGTCAGAATCGCCGGCACATTGCACAGCGTCCCGGCGTTATTGATAACCGTCGGCTCACCGTACCGCCTGGCGTCGGTGGGAAAGGGCGGGCGCAGCCGGGGTTCCCGCCGGCGCCCCTCAATAGTGTTCAGCAGGGTAGTCTCTTCACCGCACACGTAGCCGCGCCCAGCGCCCGCTGCGCCCGCTGCGCCCGATGCGCGTCTCTTCACCGCACACGTAGCCGCGCCCCGCGCCGCACGGTGACCGTGCCCTTGCTTATGATGCCGCCCTGCTCCGCCTCAGCAACCGCCGCTGCCATCCGTTCCGCCGACAAGTCCGCCTCGGCATTGATATAATTGATATAGATGACCACGTTGCCAGCGCCGGCGGCAATCACCACCCCTTCGATAGTGCGGTGCGGGTTGCCCTCCATCAGATGCCGGTCTTTGAACACGCCCGGCTCGCCCTCCGCGGCGTTCACCACCAGATGATGACGGACGGCATCAACCCGCCGCGCTGCCTGCTACTTCGGGAGACGGACGCTCACTGCCGGCGTCGCCGGCACCGTTCACGGCAGTGCAATGCGGCTCAGGCCGGCGTCGCTGCTAACATGGTCAAAGAATCGTTCGCCGGCTGCGGATTCCACGATGACCTGCGTAGCGGCAAAGCAGGCTCCGTCGCAGCCGGCCGCTATTACCGACACGTCCGGCTGACCGGCCAGCAGCCCGGTCAGCCGGTAATACACCCCGTCGGCGCCCACGGCCTTGACTGCAATGCCCCCACTGAACCAAAACGCGGGTTTGGCCGTCGGATAATATCGTCCCGCATCCCCCGCAACGGCGGCCAGCAGCTTGCCAACACCCATACGACACGACCCAGCCAACGCCCGTTGACGCTGACCGCCGGCGCAACGCCGCAGATGAAAGCGCAGGCAGCAGTCCCGACACCGGCGCTGCCGTCATCGGCCAGTTGTTCCCGCGCCGCTGCCAGTAGCTCCTCGCCGCCGGCTATCCAGCAAGCCAAACCCGCGCACACGGTAATGTCCCTGCCGGGCGGCGGCGCCAGCCGCAACTCCGAGTAAGACGTAGCGGCCCCATACACTTCCGACGCCGGCGTTCGCAGATGCCAGCCCACCACTTGCAAAGCCCACTCCGGCAAATAGCTATGCTCCTGCCGGAGCAGGTGGAGCGCCGGCAGCAAGTTGTAGCGATTCCGGTCGGGAAGCCGTTGGCGCAAGATGCGGCGCAAATCGGACTGGCGTTCCCGGCGGACAACGCCAGCCGCCCCGTCCCCCGATGGGTCGGCATCATCGCGCCGACCCTGCCGTTGCCTCATGTCGCCGTCAGCAACCATACCGACAGTTATAGCAGGGCGTATGCGCAACCCGGCATGGGCGGCCGGCTTTGGTACAGGGCCTGTGCAAGGTAGCGTTTCGTTTTAGGGCGTGTCGTCAAATTTAGGATGGAGATGGCCCGCAAGTTCGCGCACAACGGCTACATTGCCATCTCGCCCAACCTGCACTACCGCGAGGGCAGCGACGACCCGGTGGCCAACAGCAACAGCATCCGCGACAAAGGCGGTATGCCCGACGCCCGCACGCTGGGCGACGCCGATGGCGCCATCGGCTACCTGCGCCGCTTGAGCGTCCACAAGGCAAGGTTGGCATCATCGGCTTCTGCTCCGGCGGACGCCAGGTTTTCCTGGCCGCCTGTGAGCTGTCCGGCATCGCCGCCGCCGTGGATTGTCGGGGCGGCGGCGTAACCCCCGTGACAGCGAGCCGCCCACTGAGGCCATGCCCCACGCGCCCATTGAGTTCGTCGCCGACTTGAGCTGCGCGCTGATGGGCCTGTTCGGCGAGGACGACGCCCGTCCGTCCATCGCTGAAGTTGAGGCCACCGACGCCGCCATCAAAGCGGCGGGCAAGTCGTGGGAGTACCACACCTATCCCAACGCCGGCCACGGCTTCTTCGCCGTCGACCGCCCCAGCTACACCGTGGCAGCGGCCAACCCGGGCTGGGAGCGCGTGTTCGAGTTCTACGGCCGGCATCTGTCGTAGGCAAATTGCCACGCAGACGTAACAACAGGGCGGGTTTAGCGACCCGCCCTGCTTGCATACTGCCACTCTGAGCGTACCCTTTCCCCTAACTTTGGCCATACCTGCGGCGTTCCGGCGCCGGGATTTCGACCTCTACGAACTCTCCCGGTAAGATGCGGTCGACCGCTTCCCTGATTTCGTTAACTTTCAAACGGACTTGAGGCCACCTATTTTCGGACAGCGTGATGATGGCCAGGTTCGCGTTACCAAGATTCTGTTGGTAGTATATGCCCTGGTCGCCGCTGATTAGCAATTCATACCCGGCTGCTTCCGCCTGCGCTATGAGTCTGCCGTTGGAGATGGTGTGCCATCCCATGTCGTAAGCCGCGTGTACCGTATGCCCCGGCAGGTGGCGGCGCAACGGCATGGGGGTGCAGTGGTCAAACAGTATCAACATAAACCGGCCGGTTTTCCCGCAGCGTTTTGGCTTCGTGCATTATCACGGCTATTGCTTTCCTCTTATCCACTCCGTCGTACCACTCAACGAAGTCGGCAACCGTTGCACCCGCGGCCAAATTCCCGTGCAGTGTGTAGAGCGTTAGCCGGGTGTTTTTGAACACCCACGCGCCACCCAATCGGCCGGCATCCTGCTCCACGTCCGGGCAGGTTTGCCAGAGCGCATCATCGGCGCCGGCGGCGTCCTTACGTTCCGGCGCGCGCGCGAAAGGCACCCCGTCGGGGTAATCCAGGCGGTAGTCGTGCAGTTCGTCCGCCTCAAATTCCAACGCCGCCGCTGCCTGCTCAACGGCCACGCCGAACCGCGCCGCGAAATCGTCCACCGTCGCGCCCGACGCCAGGCTTTCGTATAGCCGGTATAGTGGTACGTCGGTTCCTCGGAACGCCCACGCCCCACCGACCTGGCCCGCAATCCGCTCCACATACGGGCAATGTTCCCAATTCGCCATTGTTGCAACCCCGTCATAGTGCCGGGGCAGGTTTGAAACCTGCCCCGGCCATGCTGGCACACTGTATCTGCGGCCCTAATCGTCCGTAGCCTCAAAGGCCAGCGTGGCAAAGCGCATAAAGATGCCCCCGCGCGGCGCGGCCAGCGGCCCGTTGAGGCAAAGGCAGGCGATGACGTACTGCGCTCCCGGCTCCCCAACCGCGGCAATCTCTACCCGGTGCGGCGTGTTCAAGCCGACGATGCTGCCGGAGGCCCGGTCAATTTCGCCGTTCACCCACACCTCGCCGTAGTTGTCGAAGTTGGTTTCAAACCACACCCGGTAGCCGCGCACGTCCACGCCGGCGATGGTTTCCGGCAGCGTAACGGCGATGCGATACCAGGCAAAGGTAAAGCCCACCGACAGGCTTTGCCGCACGTTGTCGCACACTTCCCACGCCGAATCATCATAATCGGCCAGACGCGGCGGCGCGGCCGGCAGCCGGGCCGTCAGTCCCTCGTTGGGTTCGCCGGGCACCAGGCCGGGGGCAACCCGCCAGGGCTGCCCGCCAACGGCGCCGCGCCCCTCCGACGTGTTCAAGTCAACTGCAAATCGTGGCATCTCAAAACCTCCTGTCCTAATCAAACCCCCGTCCTAGCGAAACTCCCACAGGTTCGCCGCCGTGCCGCCGAATACCAGGTCCCGCGCCTCGGCGCTGGGATATTCAATCAGCTCCATCGGGAACCGCAGCGCGTTGCGATAGCCCTCGCGGTTGGCCACCGGCGGGAAATCGCTGCCCCACATCAAACGGTCGCCGCCGAAAGCGTCCACCGCCATCTCGATCAGCGGCGGCACGTCAGCGAAGGGAATGGGCTGGCGGAAGGGCACCGGCCGGGGGCAGAACTCGCCCAGGCCGGGGATTTTCATATAGACGTTGGGATATCTGGACAGCGCCAGCGCCTGCCGGTAGGTCTCCGTGGGAATGTCTTTGTCCCCACGGCCCGGCCCCCAGTAGGCGCCCACGCCGGCCAGATGCTCCATCACCACCGTCAAGTTGGGCAGCTCCCGGATGATGGCCTCGAACTCCGGGGCGGCGTACTGCTCCACCGTGCCCATCACGCTGGCGACTACTCCCAGCTCGGCGCACTTGCGCCACAGGGCCAGCGGGTCGTCGCCGGGCGCGCGCCAGCCGCAGTTGAAGCGGAGGCCATCCACCCCCTGGTCGTGCAGCTCGGCCACCCGGTCGGGCGCATCGGCCTGCGTGTGGTCAACAATAGCAATGACCGCAAACCGGCCGGGGAACCGCCGCACCGCCTCCACCAGATAGCTGTTGTCAAACACGCCGAAAAACTGCGTCAGCACGGCTTGATTCACGCCGGCCCGCTCCATTCCGTCCAGCAGGATTTCCACCGGCTCGAACCAGTAGGGCGAGGCGTGGCAGTGGGTATCAATGACAGTGGCCATATCGCCACCTCCTTTCGCTGACCCTTTTCCCTCAGGGAAAGGGGTCGGGGTGAGGACAGGGTCAGGCCGCGGTAGTCCCGCCGTCAATCACCACCTCGGAGCCGGTCACAAAGGACGACTCATCGGAGGCCAGGTAAATTGCCCCGTAGGCAATCTCGCTGGGCTTGCCCACCCGACCCAGGGGCAGCCGTTGCATCCGCAACGCCATATTCGCCGGGTCGTTCAGCGTATCGGCAATCATATCGGTCTCAATCGGCCCCGGGTGAATGGAGTTGCACCGGATGCCCTCGCCCGCGTGCTGAATCGCCGTGGACTTGGTGAACAGCCGGACGGCGCCTTTGGTGGCGGTATAGCTGGCCGAACCGTTGGGGCTGCCCACCAGTCCGGCGGTGGACGAAATGTTGATGATGGAGCCGCCGCCAGCCTCCCGCATTGCCGGAATCGCCGCTTTGGTGCCCAGGAACACGCCCTTGGCGTTGACGGCGAAAATGCGGTCCCAATCTTCCTCGGTGGTCTCCTCAATATTCTTGCGAATCAGAATGCCCGCGTTGTTGAGCAGAACGTCCAGCTTCCCGTAGGCGCTGACGGCGGCCTGCACCGCCGCTTCCCAATCGGATTCGCTGGTAACGTCCAGATGCACGTAAGTAACTTCATAGCCCAGTTCACGCAACTGCGCCTCGGTTTGCCGGCCTTGCTCGTCCAGAATATCGCCGATGACGACGCGGGCGCCCTCTTCGGCAAACATCTGCGCCTCCACCGCGCCCTGACCGCGGGCGCCGCCGCTGATGAGCGCAACCTTACCTTCCAGTCTGGCCATGATAAAACCTCCCGTCGAAAAAACCGATGCTGCGCGGAGAGTGGCAACGCACCCACTTTATAGCCATTGGCAACGGGGCGCAACTTTGGACATCAAGATGGCAGCATTGCCGGCCGGACCACACCCGTATTAGATGGCGCTTTCCCTCCCGTCAGCCCCGTCGAGGGCGGCACTGGTCGGCACTGGTCGGTACTGACTGATGGAACGCCCGCCGGCCGGGGCGAATTGCCATCGCACTGCCATACCCATCCGGCAATGACGAGCGTTAAGGCCGCCGGCGTGTATAATCCTGTTAGCAGCAGATAGAGCGGCCCGACGACCGCTGCCACGCAGGTACTTGATTATGGCCATTTTCAAACGCAAACCCGGCATCGCCGTCATTGAAATGCACGGCGTCATCGGCGCCGCCATACGCGAGCCGGAATACTCCCAATTGCTGGAGCGGGTGGAGCAGAACGGCAAGATTGGCGCATTAGTCCTGGACATTGATTCGCCCGGCGGTTCCGCCACCGCCAGCGACCTGCTCTACGCAAACGTCCGGCGGGTGGCCCAACGCAAGCCGGTGGTCGCCTACGTGCGCGGCCTGGGCGCGTCGGGCGGTTACTACATCGCCTGCGGCGCCGGCACTATCATGGCCTCCCGGGCGGCGCTGATAGGTTCCATCGGCGTCATCTATATGCGCCCGATTCTGCAACAGCTTTTCGGCAAGATTGGCGTTGAGTTTTCCGTGTTCAAGGCCGGCCGCCTCAAGGATATGTCCGGTTTCTGGCGCGCCCCCACCGACGAGGAATCGGAAAAGTTCCAGGGACTCATCGGCCAGATGTACGACCTGTTCGTCTCCGTAGTAACCGACAGCCGCCGGCTGACCGACGCGCAAGTGCGCGCGCTGGCCACCGGCGAAGTGTACACCGCCAGCCAGGCCCAGCAGTTGGGCCTCATCGACCGGCAAGGCGGCCTTGACGACGCCATTGCCGAGGCGATGCGACTCAGCGGCGCGCGCCGCAAGCTCCGGCGCTATCAACCCAAACGCCCCTTGATGAGCCGGATCACGCCCTTCGGACGCACCACCCCGCAATCGGCCGCCCTGGACCACCTGGCAACGCTCCTGTCCGGCGGCGTGTACTTCCTCGAACCCGGCCTTGGTTCGCTAAGTGCGGCCAATATTGAAAGGTAGGGGCCAATATTGAATTGAAAGGCAGGACGCGGGTTTGCGGCCGGCCCCGGCGCCGTCAGCGGCCCTCCTCCCTTTTGGCCTCCTGCCATAGCGCCTCTTTATCATCCAGGGGCAGGGCGGCAAAGTCCTGCCCGCGCGCCACTGCCAACCGTTCCATCGTCCGGTAGCGATTGCGAAACTTCTCGTTGGCCTGCCGCAGCGCATCCTCAGCGTGCAAGTCCGACCAGCGCGCGAGATTCACCAGGGCAAACAGGATGTCGCCGAACTCGGCAGCGCGCTCGGCCGCGGTGGCCGCAGTGCGAAACTCGCCAATCTCTTCGACTACTTTATCCAGCGCCCCGGCCACTTCGTCCCAGTCGAAACCGGACCGGGCGGCCCGGTCCTGGATTAGCTGGGCCGCCGTCAGGGCCGGCAGGGCGGCGGGTACGCTGTCCATTGCCGACGGCTCCGGCTGGCCGGCCTGCCGCCGTTCCTCAGCCTTCAACTGCTCCCAATTCCGCTCCACCTGCCGGGCGTCGGATGCGCTGCCGTCGGCGAACACGTGGGGGTGCCGCCGGATGAGCTTGCGGTTGATGGCCGTCAGTACGTCGGCAATGTCAAACTCGCCGGCGGCGCGGGCGATGTCGGCGTGAAATGCCACCTGCACCAGAATATCGCCCAGCTCTTCCGCCAACTCTAGCGGCGCCCCGCCGTCAATGGCCTCCAGCGTCTCGTAGCATTCCTCCAGCAGGTTTCGTTTCAGCGATTCGTGAGTCTGCTCCGCGTCCCAGGGACACCCGCCCGGCCCCCGCAGCCGGGCCACGATGTCAATGAGGGACTGGAACTCGCCGATGCGCGCTTCGGGAATCGGAGGGTCGTAGTTGGTCGCCATAGCGTCAGTCAAATCCTGTGCCACGATGTCAGTGCCACGATGTCAGTGCCGGGATGTCGGCGCCGGATGGTACTATAACCCCATGGCGCGCCGGATTACCACCAGCACCGCGGCGGCATTCGCAATCAGAGTGGCCGCGATTCTGGCTGTCCCGGCTTGCCTGCTGTTCCTGGTGGCCGGCTCCGTAGCCTGGGCGGTCAACGACCCCGGACTCTATCGCAACGGGTTCCAGCGATACTACGTCGCCGACCGCTCCGGCATAACTGACGCCGACCTCATTGCCATCGGCGCCGAACTGCGTCGCTACTTCAACACCGGTAGCGAACCCCTGGCGGTGCGCGCCCCCGTATTCGGCATCCCGCAGGACGTTTTCAACCGGCGCGAAATCGCCCATATGCGCGACGTAAAGCGCCTCGTGCGCGGCGTCTATTGGGTAGCCGTCGGCTCGGCGCTGTGGATTCTGGCGACCCTGGCCATCGGATTTGCCGTCCGGCGGAGCGGCTGCCTGGCCGCGTCGGCCCGGCTGGCCGTCTGGGGCGGCGCGATAACGCTGGCCGCCGTGTTGGGCGTCGGGCTGGCGGCGGTCGTCAGTTTTGAGCAATTGTTCCTGCTGTTCCACCGCCTCAGCTTCGCCAACGACCTGTGGATGCTCAACCCGCGCACCGACTATCTACTGATACTGTTTCCTGCCGGATTCTGGTTCGACGCCACCATGCGCGTCGCCCTGACCTCCGTACTCGGCGGGATAATCCTGCTGTCGTCCGGCGGCGCCCTTTTGTGGTATCGCCGCTGGCAGTCGTATCGCCAGCCGCCCGGTTAAATGCGCAGGGGCAACCACCGGGGCTGCCCCTGCCGGACGCCGCGGCGCCGGTCAGTGCCCGCAGCCGCAGGCTCCGCCGCAGCCGCCGCCCATCGGCATCGGCATCGGTGAGCCGCCCAAGTCGGCCATGCTGCCGGCGAACCCGTCGCCCTTGCTGACGGCAGCGAACACGGAAATCGCCCGCTTTGCCGGCTGCTCGCAATGCGGACAGTCCGCGCCGGCGGCGGACATGGACTGCAACTTCTCAAACTTGTGGCCACAGGTCGGACACCCGTATTCGTAAATAGGCATAGCAAATTCTCCCGTTTTTTGGTGATGGTTTGATGGTTGGGCGAATATACCCCCCGCCGCGTCGCAGCGTCAAGGCGCGCATCCCTCCGGCAGCGTTCCGTTTCCGGTGGTTTGGTTATTCCTCTGTGGTGGTGGGCTGGGTTCATTGGCAATGCGTCCTTTTGCTGGTTCAGGTGGTGGGCGGGATGGGGTGTGCGAGCCAGAGGTTACCGGTCATTGTCAGCCCCACGGCCGGGGGATTTACGCAAGGTTTTGCTCCGATGGTTCGTGAACTGCGATTGGAGGGCGCAGCCACGCAGCGCGGTGGCAGTCGCTGTTGGCCGGCTAGACCGTACTCGCGTAAGCATTGGACGAGGGGTCTCCACGACGCCGGTATGCGATTTTAGTGCTGACTGGCCGTTGACGACCGGTTGACCTCTGGCTGGACTGAGATTCACGTGATAGATTGCAGTATAGTACCGATGTTCGTTGTTGTCAAAGGGGGATTGTCAGTGGGCCGTTGCAAAGTGCGGGCGGCGGAGCAGGAGGGCTACCCCTCTCCCAGCCCTCTCCCCTTGCGGGAGAGGGCTTTAATGACTTTGCAAAACTCCGACCGCCGGCAACGGAACGCTACCCATCCCTTCCGGCAGGGTCTTGCCAAAGTCGGGGCCGGGAGCTGTGAACTTACCGGGCGGCGCCGGACAGACCGGATTTTGCTGCTGGCGCGCTACCGGATTCCGGCGCCATCGGGAATGATGGCGCCAATGCGATTGCCCTGGAAACGGGGGCGAATCTTGTTGACAGGCCCTAGCCAATGTGATATTTTTCACCAGCCAAAAAACAGGCCGTAAAATCTACGTTGCCAGACACGGTCACGCCGTGGGCAGCACGCTCAACCCCCGTTCAATTTTCAGCGCAGGTTCACCTTCCAAATGCCGCAAACCGACCCCAACGCGATGACCTCGGTGTTCTGGGCCGACGTCAGCCTCTGGCTGACCTTCCTCTGGATTTACTTCCCCCTCATCATCGTTTTCGCGTTCAGTATGCTCATCGCCCACGGCCTCATCCCGTCGGGCCTCCGCACTGGCACCTACCCGCCAATTTGCGCGCGTTTGCGCCTGCCCATCACCGCTATCGGCGTCGCCGCCCTGGCCGGCGCTGCGGTGATGATGGTTCTCACCATCACCCAAACCCCGGTTACACTGCTCAACGTCTGGGACCGCCTGTTCGTATAATCGCAGGGCTACGGCTGACGCGAGACGTTTCCACCATCCGCTTACCGCCCAACGTTTCATCAACCAGCAACCCGCAGCCATTCCCGATTACAATGCCGCCCCTGCCTCCAACACGACAGCTGATTCCCCTGGCGATTGCCGGGCTCGCGGCTACCGCCATCGTTGCCTTCATTCTGGTGGTGCTGTTCATCTCCTGGTTCTCCAACCCGCCCTTCGGCTGGGGCGATGCTCCCGACCAGCCTATCTCCTTCCCCCACACCGTTCACGCCGGGCCGGTGGAGGAAGGCGGGCACGCCATCCAGTGCGAGTTCTGCCACCGCAACGTAACCACCGGAGCCGCCGCCACCGTGCCGGCCGTTGAAGTCTGCGTCATTTGCCACCAGCAAATCAACGGCGCCAACGCCGCCGCGGGCGTCGCCGAACCGGAAGACCTTATCGACATCCAGCGCGTCCTGGACAAGCACAGCGACGGCCGGCCCATTGACTGGGAGCGCGTCCACCGTATGCCCGACCACGTGCGCTTTGTCCACGAGGCCCATCTGCGTTTTCTGACCCAGGGCGAGCCGCGCACCGTAACCCTGCCCGTGGGCGACGAAAAACCGATGCAGCTGCCCGTGTCCGTCCCCGAAGCCTGTTCCGTCTGCCACGGCGACGTGGCCCAAATGACCGAAGTGCAGCCCCAGCAAGGCCAATCCCTCAAGATGGGCACCTGCCTGGACTGCCACCGGGAAAACGACGTCAGCACCGACTGCACCATCTGCCACAAGTAGGCTAACCGCTGCTATGAAGCTAACCCGCCGCAACTTCCTGGCCTGGGCCGGCATCGCCGCTACCGGCGCGATTGCCTGCGACCTGTTCGATGATGAGCTGCGGGTGCAAAGCCCGGTGGCCATTCCCGAAGACCTGGTTAGCGGGCGGGATAACTGGTACGCCACCTATGACGCCTCCGTGCCGGGCGGCCAGGGCCTGCTGGTGCGGGTGATGGAAGGCCGGGCCAAGAAAGTGCGCGGCAATCCGCGTTTCCCCACCAATCAGGGCAAGCAGTCCCCCGCCGCCGATGCCATCTTGCAATCGCTGTACCATCCCGACCGCATCGCCGGCCCGATGCTCCGCAACGGCGCCCGCGGTTCCGGGCAGTTCCGCCCTATCGGCTGGGAAGAGGCTCTCAACCGTTTTAACGCCGCGCTGGACGACCGGGGCGACGGGATGTTGCTGATTACCGAACCGCGCACCGCCGGCTTCGCCCGCATCGCCAACGCCTTTGCCGACGCTTTCGGCGGGCGACGGCTGGCCTTTGACGCCGTTGACGACGCCGCTTATCGCAGCGCGGTCAGCGACGTGCTGGGCAGCCGCGCCCTTCCGTATCACGACATCGCCAACGCCGAAACGCTGGTCAGTTTCGGCAGCGATTTCCTGTCCACCTGGGGCAGCCCTACCGCCTACTCGGTGGCCTACGGCCAGTTCCGTTCCGGCGCCAACACCGGACACCGGGGCCGCCACGTCCACTTTGACCCGCGCTATTCACTGACCGCCGCCAACGCCGACAAGTGGCTGCCCATCGCCCCCGGTTCCGAGGGCTACGCCGCCCTGGCGCTGGCCTGGACGCTGCTGGAAATGGGCGCTGCCAAGGGCGACGTTGACCGGCTTACCGGCGGGCAGGGCGCGGCGGCGCTGAACGACTTTCGCCCCGACGCCGTAGCCGGCGCATTGCAGATTCCCGAGGCCGCGCTGGGCGGCGATACGCTGGCGCATTTCTTTGCGGAGCTGGCGCAAAAGCTGGGAGAGCACGGCCTGGCCATCGGCGGCGGCGGCGCGGCCGGCGCGTACAGCAACGGCAAGTTCAACGCGGCGGCGGCTCTGGCTCTCAACCACCTGCTGGGCAACGTGGGGCATCAGGGCGGCCTGCTGGTCAACACCGATACCGGGCCCGCCGGCCAGCCGGCCAGCGCCGCGCCGGCGTCATTGAGCGACTGGCAGCGCGCGGTAGGCGACATCAACGGCGGCGGCGCCCGGCTGGTCATCGTCCATAACGCCGACCCGGTCCACGGACTGCCGGCCGGCGTGGGCCTCGGCGACGCGCTGCGCAACGAAAACGTGGTCATCATCAGCGCCAGCCCGTTCATTGACGAAACCAGCGTGCTGGCAGATTTGATTATCCCCGACCGGGCCGCGCTGGAAGAATGGGGCGACCATATCCCCGAACCCGCGCCGGGCTACGCCGTCTATGGGGTGCAGCAGCCCGTGGTCAACCCGCTGAGCGACCTGGACCCGCGCAGCTTCGCCGACATTATGCTGACGGCGGCCAGCGACTTGGGTCGCAGTGACCGGATGCCGGCGGCGAGTTACGAGGAATTAGTCAAGGCGTCCATTGCATCAATGGGCGGCGATTTCACCGACGCCCTGAAGAACGGCGGGTTGTGGGACGATGGCGCCGCGTCCGCCGTGCCGGCGCCGGCCAGCGGGCTGTTGAATACCGTCGCCGGGATGGCGGCGCCGGCCAGCGCGGCCGGGGCCGGCCAGTTCCAGCTGCTGCCCTACCCGCATCATACCGTCCTGGACGGGCGCAACGCGCACCTGCCCTGGGCGCAAAGCACGCCTGACCCGCTGACCACCGTAACCTGGCAGACCTGGGTTGACATTAACGAACGGCAGGGTCGTGAGATGGGTTTGCGCGAGGGCGACGTGGTGAATATCAACGCCGGCGGGGGCAGCATATCCGCGCTGGTTTATCTTAACCCCGGTATGCCGCCCGGCATCGCCGCCGTGCCTATGGGCGGCGGCCGGCGCGCCGGCTCCGATTACGCCGCCGGCCGCGACGCGCGGGAAAGCGGCAACGTGATGTCCATTCTGGCGGTGTCCGGCGTGGACGGCGCCGGCGGCCTGGCCTGGAGCGGCAACCGCTGCTCCATCACGCCTACCGGCGACAGCATGGCCGTGTCCAAGCTGGAAGGCGACTACACCAGCCGCGAAGTCGGCGAACATCCCGTCGAGCAGGTTTTCAAGAGCGTTACCGAAGGAGGGCATCACTAAGCCGCCGGCCGCCTGACCGCTCACGCCGGCTCTTGGGGATGACTGCAAAATGCCAAACGCGCGATTCGAACATAAATGGGGAATGGTTGCCGACCTGGACAAATGCACGGGCTGCCAAGCCTGCGTCATTGCCTGCCAGGCCGAGAACAACATTCCTATTAACACCAAGGATTATTTCCTGCAACGCCGGGCCTACGAGTGGATTCGCATTGAGCGCTACTGGGAGGGCGAGTACCCCAACATCAAGGCGCGCTTTATGCCGGTGCTGTGCCAGCACTGCGAAAACGCCCCCTGCGAGCCGGTGTGCCCGGTATATGCCACCTACCACAACGAAGAGGGCCTGAATGTGCAGGTGTACAACCGCTGCGTCGGCACCCGCTACTGCATCAACAACTGCCCCTACCAGGTGCGGATGTTTAACTTCTGGCATCCCAACTGGCCGGCGCGGCTGGAAAACCAGCTGAACCCGGACGTTACCGTGCGCTCCCGGGGCATCACCGAAAAATGCACCTTCTGCATACAGCGGCTCCGGCGGGGCGAGTTGCAGGTGGAAGCCCGCGACGGCCAACGCCTGAACGACGCACGCATCGCCGGCGGCAACTACGACCCGGCCTGCGTGCAAGCCTGCCCCACCAACGCCCTGATGTTCGGTGACCTGCAAGACTCCGGCGCTGCCATCAAGCCCTACTTTGACGACGTGAACGCGCACCCCGGACACGGCGAACACGACCGGGAGACGCGCGGCTACCGGCTGCTGGAAGAGATGAACACCCGGCCCAGCGTTATCTATCTAAAGAAAGTTGACCAGTACCCGCTGGATGGCAAGGGCGGACACTAATGGCTAGCGAAACGCAGGCACACGGCGGCCCTGGCGCCCACGAGGGCCAAGCCCACGAACACGGCCACTTTGGGCCGGAGATGTGGGTCATCCCCGAACCGACGGGGCTGGCGGACGACGTCGTTGCCAGGCAGCGGGCCGGCTCAACCCTGTTCCGCGCCGCGCTGTGGGTTGGCCTGGCCTTGACCATCCTGGGCGTAGTCGGCTTCGTCGCCAAGGCGGTTACGGCCGGCTTTTCCGACCACCGGGCCTGGGGATTTTACATCGCCGCCTTCGCTTTCGTGTTCACGCTGACGGCCTCGGCGCCGCTGGCGGCCTGTGCCTTCCGGTTCACCAAGAGCCACTGGCGCCGGCCCTTGTCCCGCATCGCCGAACTGTTCTCCCTGGTCAGCATCGTTAACATCCTGCTGTTCATCCCGGCGGTGATTATCCTGCCCGACATCGGCGTGATGACGGAAAGCGGCGAGGCAATGGTGCGCCGCTCCATCTGGTTCCAGGAACTGGCGAACCCGTCCGGCTGGCTGATGGCGGCCATGATTGGCGTAACCTTCTGCTCGGTAGCCATCCTGTGGCTGGCGGCAATGCCCGATATGGCGCAGACGCGGGCGCAAATGACCGGGTTCCGCGCCTCCCTGTACCGCACGCTGGCCGGCGGCTGGTACGGCACCAAGCGGCAGTGGCAACTCCAGAAAGGCGGTCTGGCCATCCTGGGCGCCCTCTACTTTATGCTGGTGGTTTTCGTCCAGTTCCTGATTGTCAGCGACTTCGCCATGGCGATGATACCGGGCTGGAAAGATTCCATCCTGCCCCCCTTCTACACCGTTATCAGCTTCCAGGGCGGCCTGGCTACCATTCTGGTAGTGGCCTACGCTATGCGGCGCTGGGGCGGCTACCGTGATTACATCGGGCAGGCGCCGTTCTGGGCGGCCAGCAAAGTGCTGCTGGGCCTGACCCTGCTGCACACCTACCACCTGTTCGCCTTCTTCATCACCTACTGGTATGGGCGGCTGGAAGTGGAACAGGCCATCCTCAACTACCTCATGTTTGATTCCTACATCGGCATCTTCTGGGCGCAGCTGTTTTTCACCTTCTTTATCCCCTTCCCCATCCTGGTGTCCAACCACGCCCGGCGGGAAGGTTGGGGCGCGCCTCTGGCCGGCATCTTCATCATTATCGGCCTGATGCTGTTCCACATCCGCATCTTCGCGGCGGCCTTTGCGGCGTCGCCGGCGGAGCTGGGCGGGCTGTACTTCCTGCCGTCCGACGCATTTTCCTTCCCCGCGCTACTGTGCACGGTGACGGAGACCACTATGTGCGACGTAACGGCGGCCACCTTCCCCAGCCTCTGGGACGTCTTTATGATATTGGGCGCCGTCGGCATTGTGCTGCTGGTGTTCCGAATCGGAACGATGCTCCTGCCGCCGCTGTCCCTGTGGGAAATGAAAGAAGGCTCAATGTACCAGCGGGTCGATACCCTGTTCCGGGGCCGCTACCTGGTGCTGGGCAAGCCGGAGTAAGACAAAATGCAGGAAGGCAAAGTCCTACCCGCAGCGCAAATCAACCGGGACCTGCTGCGGTCCATCCTGGAAACGCCCCGCTGGTTCTGGCCGGTGGTGTCGCTGCTGGGCCTGATTGTGCTGGCCGCCACCATCACTATTGGCGTAATGATTGACCGGGGCCTGGGCATCACCGGCCTGAACTACAAGGTGGTGTGGGGGTTCTTCATCACCAACTTCGTGTTCTGGATTGGCATTAGCCACGCCGGGGTAATGCTCTCCGCCATCCTGCGGCTGGCCAAGGCCGAATGGCGCCGCCCGGCCACACGCGCCGCCGAGGTGCTGACCATCTTCTCGCTGATGACGGCGATGATTATGCCCATCATCCACACCGGCCGGCCCTGGCGCATCCTCTATTGGGCCTTCCCCTACGACTTCGCCCGCGGCGTCTGGCCCAACATTCGCACCCCGCTGGTGTGGGACCCGTCCGCCATCCTGACCTACCTCACGTCGTCCACTATGTTCGTCGCCATCGCGCTGGTGCCGGACTTCGCCGTGCTGCGGGACAGCACCACCGGCTGGCCCCACCGCATCTACACCCTGCTGGCCATGGGCTGGGAGGGCAACCCCCGCCAGTGGAAGCTGCAAATCATTGCCGGAGTGCTGCTGTCGGCGCTGATTCTGCCGGTGTTCGTTTCCGTCCACTCCATCGTCTCTTGGGACTTCGGCATGGCGGTGGCCATCAAGTCGTGGCATAGCACCGTCTTTGCGCCCTATTTCGTGGTCGGCGCCGTCCACTCCGGCGTCTCCGCCGTAGTCTTCGCTATGATACTGCTGCGCTGGGCCTACGGGTGGCAGGATTACATCCGCCTCGAGCACATCGACGCCCTGGGCCGCCTGCTCATCGTGGTCGCCACCGGGTGGTTCTACTTCCTGGTAATGGAAATCGTTTTCGGCATCTACGGCCTGGAGGGCGACGAGCTGGCCGTGCGCGCCCTGCAATTCCTGCCCAGCGATACCGGCGTGGCCTACAATGTCTGGATGATTGTCTTCGTGGGCATCACCTACTTCCTGCCGGTCATCCTGTGGCTGCCCAAAGCCTGGCGACGCAATATGTGGATAATGTCCGCCGCCTGTATTTCGGTGAACGTAGGAATGTGGCTGGAGCGCTACCTGCTGTTCGTCCCCGGCCAGGCCAACAAGCAATTCCAAACGTTCACCTGGAACGACTACCTGCCGCAGCCGGCCGAGGCCCTGATTGTCGGCGCAACCTTCGCCTTCGTATCAATGCTGATGCTGTTATTCAGCCGGGTGTTCCCTCTGGTGCCGCTCTACGACATCAAAGAGGGGGACATCCTCAAAACCGAGATTCAGGTGGGCCGTCGCACCGTGCCGGCTACCTTCAGAGAGGACTAGATGGCAAAGCAAGCAATTCTGGGGCTGTTCCAGGACGCCGAGTCCGCCGCCAACGCCGGCGACGCGCTCAAGTCCGCCGGCATTGCCGATACCGAGTACGACTTCCTCACCGACTCCCCCTATCCTGAAGGGGCCTTCGGCGAGCGGGAGGAACCGCATCGGTTATACCTCTACCCATTTATCGGCGCGTTGCTTGGCCTGACCTCCGGCATCCTGATTACGGCCATGACCCAGGTAGCCTACCCGCTGGTCACCGGAGGCAAGCCCATCCTGTCCCTGCCTCCCATGGCAATCGTTTGCTACGAAGGCACCATGCTCGGAGCGATACTGTTCACGGTAATCGGTATCATCTTCGAGTCGCGACTGCCCAAGTTCAAAATGGGCTTGTACGACAACCGCATCACTCAGGGCCTCATCGGCCTGCTGGTCAACGCCGAGCAGGAGCAGGGGCCGCAAGTGATGCAAATACTGAACGGAGCCGGGGCCGTCGATGTGAAGTCGGCGGACGACCGCTGATAACGATGAGCAAGCTGATTTTACATATAGCAATGCTGCCCGGCCGCTGGCGGTTGCCGATACTGTTTGCAGTGCTGGCGACAATCGGCATCATAGCCGCCGGCTGCTCCCAAGGTTCGTATCCGCTGGACATCTTCTATGAGATGCACTACCAGCCATCCTACAAGGCCCAGGAACCGCCCCGGCTCAGCCCGCCGGCGTCGGCGGTGGCGTGGTACGGTGCCACGCCGCCGCAGCCGACCTCATTCGCCGGCTCAGGCCAGCACATCTTTGAGGTTAACTGCGTTATGTGCCACGGAACCGCCGGCATGGGCGACGGCCCGGTGCTGGCCCGCATGATTGTGGATTTCGGTTACCAGGCCACCGACGCGGCGCTGCTGAACCCGGATCTTACCTCCGAAGCCGCCAAAAGTCTCGACCGGGACGCGCTGCGTGGAGTGCTTACCGGCGGCGTCAACGTGATGCCCAATTTCTCCAAACTGCTGACCGACGAGCAGATTGAGCTGGTGCTGGACTACGTGCAGGGCTGCATCCAGGACGGCGATGCGGCGGCCTGCCGGTAGAGGCACTGCTATCAACGCCATTTACGAGCCGAGCCGCAGCGCGCCGGGCGCGATTGCCGACGCCGCCAACCTGAGCGGCTACGGCTCTTTTCAAGACAGCCTGCGGGCGCCCATCCATCGCTGGTTCACCTATCCCGCCGGCTATTCGCACCGGCTGGTTGCCGCCAAAATCGGGCATTACGGGCTTGACGGACGCCATTGGATAGCCGACCCGTTCGTGGGGACGGGCACCACGTCGGTTGCGGCCAAAAGCGAGGGCGTTAATTCCGTGGGCGTGGAAGCCCACCCCTTCGTTTTCTGGGTCGCGCAAACCAAGCTGCATTCCGGGCATGAACTTGCGGAACTCTCACGGGATGCCGGGCTGGTTCTGGAAATGTCCCAGGCGCTTTACGCGGACGGCTTGCAGTGCGACGGCGTCTGGCCGGCGCTGGTGTACAAGTGCTTTGACCCGGACAATTTGCGCCGGCTGTACGCGCTCCGGACGGCCATACGGCAAAGCGACGCCCACCCGGAGCGAGCGGATTTTCTCAAGCTGGCGTTGACCGCTACCCTGCGGATTGTAACCTCGGCCGGCGCCGGCTGGCCCTACATCGCGCCCAGCAAGTTTGCCGAGCGCACCGTACAGCGCGACGCCTTCGCGGAGTTCGCCAAGCGCTGCGCGCTGATGCTCAACGACGTAATCGCCACGCGGGCCTGGGGTTTGCCGCCGTCGGAGCACCGGCTGAACAACGGAGACGCGCGCCGGTTGACCGAATATGCCGGGCCGGGCGCTATCGACCTTATCCTGACCTCGCCGCCGTACTTGAACAACTATGACTACGCCGACCGGACCCGGCTGGAAACCTACTTCTGGGGGATGTATGACAGCTGGGGCGATATAACCCGGAGCGTGCGCGACCGGCTGATTATCGCCGCCACAACGCAGATACGCCGCAGCGATATGGACACCGTGCGTCGCTGCCCCGGCGTGAACGAAGTCAGCCCTGCAATACACGCTGAATTGATGGCTATTATCCAGCAGCTTGCGGAACTGCGGACGGTGAAAGGCGGCAAGAAAGCCTATGACCTGCTGGTGGCCGGCTACTTCGAGGATATGCTGAAGGTAATCATCGGGGCATATTCGATTCTGAAAGCCGGCCGCCCATTCGTACTGGTGTTGGGAGATTCCGCGCCCTATGGCGTCCACGTTCGCACCGATGAGATTATCGGTGAGCTGGCCGTGGCCGCCGGGTTCTCCGGTTATGACGTTGAAGTTATACGCACCCGCGGCGGCAAGTGGGCCGGCAACTCACAGCGGCACAAAGTCCCGCTGCGCGAGAGCATAGTAACCATCATCAAGTAGGGAATAGACGATGACGATTAACGCGGAGAGGGGAGTATCCAATCCGGCCAGTTCGCTGGGCGAAGCCGTAGGCAAGCTGTTTGAAGCTGCCATCCTGGAAGGGTTGAAGGGCGAAGTAGAGGCCCGCAACCACACCATCCGCCCCGCCCGGCTAACCAACGGCACGGGCAATACGTATCAGATTGATGCCGTGGTGTTTGATGCCGCCGATAATCCCATCATCATCATTGACCCCAAGTATATCCGCTATACCAAGCACAACCGGGACAAAGGCAGTTGGCTGTGCGTAGCCCATTATAACCTCCGTAAAACCTTCCCCACGATACGCAAGTCCATCGCAGTGCTGGCCGGGCGGTGGTCGGCCCCATCCCAAGCCCTGATACGCAGTTTCGGCGTACAGATATTGGAAGTGCCTTTTGATAGAATGGTGACGGTTCTGGGTAATCGGGGAGTAGAATTCGATTGGCCGGAAAGAGGCGGGCGCGATACCCAACAGCGAGCCAATCTCGCTTTTGACGCCCTTGATGAGGCTACCCGTAACAGCATTGCCATTGAGATGACGGCCGACATTCAGGAGCAACTGGCCGCCGATGTAATTGATGTGCTGGACGCTGATATTAACGCCTTGCCCCGGCGCATATCCGGGGTCGAAGTTCTGCTGAAAACCGAACAGGATGAAATGGTTTTACTGTCCTTTGATTCCGTTGCCGCCTCACTGCAAGCAATGGCCCAACTTGTATCCGACCGACCCGACATCAGCGACCTGCTGGAAACGCGCGCTCATTAAAGCGTGTGCCGCCGTTGCCGTGACGTTGGCGTTGGGCGCGCTGTTTGCCGGCGGCGCTCTGGCCCAGTCCGGCTACGACGAGGCCGAGGCGCAGGCCATCGACCGGATGCTGATGTGCCCCGTCTGCCCGGCTGAAAGCATCGACCAGGCCCAGGTGCCGCTGGCGAAGCAGATGCGGGCGCAGGTGCGGGAACTGCTGGCCGCCGGCGCCACGCGGGACGAAGTGCTGGACTGGTTCAAGGAACGCTACGGGCCGGGCATCGTTGCGGAACCGCCCCGCTCCGGGTTCAACCTGATTGCCTGGATTGTGCCCGGAGTAGTCGTCATCGCGGCGCTGGCCGGCGGGATGCTAACCTTGAGAGCCATGCGCCGGCGCTCCGGCGATGGCAATACCTCCGCTGCCAACGAACCTGACGATTTGCAGCCCTATCTCGCCACCGTGGACCGGGATTTGGCATTGGAGGAAGACGATGGCTGACTTGGGAGCCGCCTGCCTCTGGATGGCGCTGGCGCTGGCGACGTATTCGTTGGCCGCATCGGTAGCTGGGCAGCTGCGCGGCGCGCCGGCCCTGGTGGACAGTGGACGCAAGGCGGCCTACGTCCTGGTGGTTGTGCTGCTGGTGGCTACGCTGTCGCTGGTGCAGTCATTCATCGCGCGGGATTTCTCGCTGGCTTATGTGGCGGCCCATAGCAATCTGGCCATGCCCAACATCTACACCTGGGTGGCTTTTTATGCCGGCAACGAGGGGTCGCTGCTGTACATCGCCTTTGCCCTTTCGGCAATGGCGGCGGTGGCAATCTGGCTGGCCCCGGCGTCCACGCGGCCCACGCTGGCGTGGACGGTAGCCGTGCTGATGTTTATTGAGGTGTTCTTTCTGGCCGTGATGGGATTCATGGCCAATCCCTTCCAACGGCTGCCCTTTGCCGTGCCGGACGGGCAAGGCATCAACCCGCTGCTGACCCACTTCGGTATGTTCTTTCACCCCCCGGCGCTGATGGCCGGGCTGGTGGGCATCAGCATCCCCTTAGCCTTCTCGCTGGGCGGACTGATTGGCGGGCGCGCCGGCGACGAGTGGATTGACGCCGGGCGCGCCTGGGGTGTTGGCATCTGGGCGCTGCTGGCCGTCGGGCTGCTGCTGGGCTCCTGGTGGGCCTATACCATTCTCGGCTGGGGCGGGTTCTGGTTCTGGGACCCGGTGGAAAACGCCGCCTTTATGCCCTGGATTGCGCTTACCGCCTTTGTCCATTCCATTATGGTGCAAAAGCGCCGGGGTATGTTCCGAATGTGGAACATCGTGCTGATTGACGTTGCCTTCGGGCTGGCGCTCTACGGTATGTTTATGAATCGCGGCGGCCCGGTGCCGTCGGTGCATTCCTTCGGCGCGTCCACGCTGGGCTGGGTGTTCCTGCTGTTCCTGGCCGTTGGCGTCGTGGTGCCGCTGGCGATATTCTTCTGGCGCTACGACTTGATGCGGAGCGCGCAACGGCTGGACTCCATGCTGTCGCGGGAGGCGGCGTTTCTGGTCAACAACCTGCTGCTGCTGGGCATCGCTTTCGCCACGCTGTGGGGAACGGTATATCCGCTGCTGTCGCGGCTGTTCGCCGAGCAGGAAATCACGGTGGCGCGGCCCTTTTACGACCAGGTGAACGGCCCGCTTATGCTGGCCCTGGTGCTGCTGATGGGCGTCGGGCCGCTGCTGCCGTGGCGCCGCGCCAACCTGCAATCGCTGCGACGCGCGCTGCTGCTGCCCGGCGCGGTGGCCCTGGCGACCGTTGCCGTGTTGCTCGTCGTGGGAATACGGCAGCCCTACGCCGTCATCGGTTTTGCTTTGTGCGCCCTGGTATCCGCCAGCATCGCCGCCGAATGGGTGCGCGGCGTCATCGCCCGGCGGCGCAGTGTCGGCGATAATCCGGCCATCGGATTCGTCCGCCTGATTATGGCCAACCGGCCCCGCTACGGCGGCTACGTCGTGCATCTGGCCGTGGTAATGGTGGCGCTGGGCGTGGTCGGTCAATCCTTCTACGGGGTGCAGCGGGACGTAGTGCTGTCGCCGGGCGAATCAGTGACCATCGGCAACCACCGCATGGTATTCGTGGACACTGCCGCCCTGGCCTTTGCCGACCGCACCGAGTTTCGCTCCACCGTTGAGTTGTACCGCGATGAGCAGCTGATTGAGGTGATGCACCCCCGGCGCACCTTCCATCCCGACCACAACATGGCATCCACTCGCGCCGCCATCCGCTCGACGCCGGTTGCGGATTTCTACGTCGTACCCAGCGAAAACCGGGAGGATGGAGCCGTTGGATTCCGCATCCTGGTCAACCCGCTGGTGTGGTGGATGTGGGCAGCCGGCCCGGTAATGATAGCCGGCGCGGTGATTGCGCTATGGCCGGCGCGCGCGCCGGTACGCCGTTCGGTGGTCGCCGCATCGCCGGCCGCCGGCGCCGCCGATTAGCGGCTGGCATCGGGCGCGGGCGTCATGCAGCTGGGGCTGGCGATTGCCGTTGCGCTGCTCATCGTGGCCGTGGTGGCCTGGCCGCTGGTGACGGGCCGGCGGCGCGCCCCTGCAACGCCGCCGGCGCCCGCCCCCGATGCTAGCGACCGCGCTGCCGCGCTCAACGATGTGTACGATGCCATCCGCACCCTGCAAATGGAGTACAGCCTGGGGCGCATCGCGGACGCCGATTTTCAGCAGCAGCTGGACGAATACCGCCGGCAGGCCGCCCGCATCCTGCGCGATCTGGACGCTGCGAACCAAAGGGAGCAGAATGATTGAACAGCCGCCGCCGGACAACGAAAGCCCAACTTTCGGAGACATCGTTGAAATCCTGCGCCTCCCCATTCTCAGCGCCCTCGTTACGGCGGCAGTAACCTGGCTCATCTGGTATTATACCAATGCGCCCTGCACCCCGGAGTTGGCCAGCCTTAAGGGTTGCAACTTGTCCCCGGCGGCCAGGTACATCAATGTTGACGTATTCGGACGGATGCTGACCTACGCGGTGCTGGTCGGCGGCATCGGAGGGCTTTGGAAGTACGATATGATTAAGAAAGAACGGGCCGCGCGGATTGCGGCGGAAAATCAGCTGGCAGAATTGCAAAAACAGGCCACCGAAGAACGCCAGGCGCTTTTAGCGGCGTTGACCGAAGAACGCCAGCAGGCTGCCGCAGAACGCCAGCAGGCCGCAACAGAACGTCAGCAAGCCGCAACAGAGCGTGAAGCCTTTATGACCACCATCACCGGCCTGGCGGCGCAGGTCACTCAGCTGGTGGAACAGCGGAACGGCAACCACCGTGGCAATGGCGACTCCCAAAATGGGCAATAGTCCCCTGTATGATTAAGAAAGAACGGGCCGCGCGGATTGCGGCGGAAAATCGGCTGGCAGAATTTCAAAAGCAGGCCACCGAAGAACGCCAGGCGCGTTCAGCGGCGTTGGCCGCAGAACGCCAGCAGGCCGCCGCAGAACGCCAGCAGGCCGCAACAGAGCGTGAAGCCTTTATGACCGCCATCACCGGCCTGGCGGCGCAGGTCACTCAGCTGGTGGCACAGCGGAACGGCAACCACCGTGGCAATAGCGACTCCCCAAACGGGTAATCCCCCCCTGCGTTGAGCCGGCCGTTGCCTTTCCGATGCGCCATACTGGCCGCGATAGCCCTGACTGGGCTGATGGCGATGCTTCCGGCGGCTCTGTACGCGCAGTCGCCGGAAACGCAGCCGGTATCCGGCGTGCTGGTGAATGGCACGCCGGGCGGGGCTGTCCCGGCGGGCGCAACCGTATTGCTGCACCTGTTCGCTCCCGGCGCGGCGTCGGTGGCTACAATCGAGACGGTTGCCGGCGCCGGTGGAGCGTTCCGGTTCGATGGTGTGCCAACACCGTCCGACGGTGGCAGCGCGGCGCTGGTGGCTGCTTACGGTGGCACCCGATACCGCCGGGTAATTGCACCGTCGGAGCTGTCCGAGCGGCTAACCCTGACCGTGTACGAATCCACCCAGGATGTCGGCGTGGTCTCCACCACTGAACAGTCCATAATCGTCGCCGGCATCGACCCGGCGACACGACGCATCGCCGCCGTGCAGTTGTTCACGCTGGAAAACCGCAGCGATACCACCCTGGTTCCCGACCTGTCGGCTCCTCCGATGATTGGGCAGTTCAGTTTCCTCCGCTTCTCACTGCCAGCCGCCGCTGCCGACCTTGACGTATCAACCAATCTGGTGGGCGGCGAAGTCATCCCGGTGGGCACCGGCTTTGCCGTCACTGCCCCCGTGCCACCGGGCCGGCATCAGGTGAGTTTCACTTTTACCGTTCCTTACGAAGGCGATTCCATAGCCTGGCGGGACAACACTCTGCAAGGGGCCGAGTCGCTGGGGCTGCTCATTCCTGAGCAATTCGGCGCTATTGCCGTGCACGGCTTGCCGCCGGACGATGCCATAAGGGCGGGCGAAGTGTCCTACCGGGTCTGGCGAACTGAAAACCTGGCGCCGGGCGCCGGTGTCAACCTGATGCTGTCCGGCCTGCCGGAACCGTCCTGGGTAACGCGGCTGGGCAACCCCCTCTCGGAAGCGCGGTTCTGGTATGGCGCGGTGCCGGCGCTGGTGACCGTCGCCCTGGCGGGTCTGCTGCTGTGGGGCATCTGGCGGCGGCCGGCTGGAAGCGCCGGCTGATGTCCCGACGCGCCTGGATTATTCTGGGAACGGCGGCCGCGCTAATCCCGCTGTTCGGCCTGCTGGCATGGGCGGCAGTGCAGCAGCAGGGACAGCCCCCCGGCTCTGGAATCAACTCACAGTTTGGCGAGGCCCCGGTGGAGCCGGCCCCGGCCGCAGACTTTACGCTGGAATTGCAGAATGGCGATACCCTGCAACTGTCGGCATTGGCGGGTCAAGTGGTAGTGGTGGACTTCTGGGCCTCCTGGTGTACCCCCTGCCGCCAGGAATCGGCGGCGCTGAACCGGGCTTACGCCGCTTACCGCGACCGTCCGGTGGAGTTCGTAGGCGTCAACATCTGGGACACCGCCAATGCGGCGGAGCTGTTCCTGGTGGAATTTGGCGTAACCTATCCCACCGGCGTGGACGCCGGCGGCGACATCGCGCTGGATTACGGCGTGCGCGGCATTCCCGAAAAGTTCTTCATTGACGCCAATGGCGTCGTCCGGCACAAGTACGTTGGCCCAATGCCTGAGGAAATCCTGCGCGCTACCCTGGATAACCTGCTTGCGGAAGTCGAAGGTAGCGTTCCGTTTCAGGTGGTCGGGGCCTTTCAAAGTCATTAAAGCCCTCTCCCCTTGTGGGAGAGGGTTGGGAGAAGGGTAGCACTCCGGCTCCGGCGCCCGCAAAACCCACCACCCGCACTTTGTCCCTGCTCTGCCCACTGACGGTAGCGTTTCGTTTTAGGTGGTTTGAGGCGCGATGCCGTCGTTTTGACGGCGGGCATAGGCACGACTCATGAGGTCGCCCCTACCGTTCCGAATGTTAAACACCTGAATTGCAACGCTACCGAAGTTGAACCGGAGGCGGCTAGCGTCAGCAAACGATGATACAATGCTGTCCACCATCTACCCGTTGCCATCCGGCGATTCAGACCCCACATGACTATGACTACCCCCGGCTTCAACCCTGACTCCAATCCGCCTGACTCCAATTCAGTCGATGTTGCGCTGGCTATGGATTGGGGCGGCACCTGGGCCCGCGCCGCCGTCGTTGACCGGCAGGGAACCATCCTGTGGCAGCGCCGCGTCGCCAACCAGCCCGGCGCCGCCCAGGATGCCTTGCTCAACGCCGCAGGTTCTCTCGTAATCGCGGCCCAGGAATGGGCCGGCGACCGGACGGTCGCCGGCGCCGGCATCGCCCTGGCCGGCTCGATTGACGCGGCAACTAATACGCTGCTGTCCTCGCCCAACCTGCCGGCCCTCAACGGCGTGTCGCTGCCCGCCCGCTGGGAACCGGCGCTGGGTATGCCGGTGTGGGTGGGCAACGACGCCAACCTGGCCGCCCTGGGCGAGTATTATTACGGCGCGGGACGCGCTGCCCCTCCGCACAACCGGCCGGCCCGCACTCTGGTGTATGTAACCTTCAGCACCGGCGTAGGGGCTGGTATTGTTGACCGGGGCGATGTGTTCACCGGAGCGGCGGGGGCCGCCGGCGAGGTAGGGCATATGACCATTGACTCCCGCGCCGACGCCCCGCCCTGCGCTTGCGGCAACCACGGCTGCCTGGAAGCGTTAACCTCCGGCGCCGCAATCGCACGCGCCGCTCAGAACCGGCTGGGCGATGCGGCCCCCGGTTCGCCGTTGCAACAGGCGTATGAATCCAGCGCCGTGCTTACCGGCGAAGCCGTTTTCGCGGCGGCGGCGCGCGGCGACGCGGTGGCGGTTGCAGTGGTGGATGCCGCGGTGGACGCTATCATTGTCGGCCTGGGCAACGTGTTGAACATTTTCAACCCCGACGTCGTCGTCATCGGCGGCGGTGTAACCCAGGGTTTACTGGCGCTGGATTTGCTGGGCCGGATTGAAGCCGGTATGCGCCGGCGCGCCATGAGCTCCGGCCAGCGGGCATTTCGCCTGGAGACCGCCTCCTTGGGCGACAGCCAAGGGATGGTGGGCGCGGCCAGCCTCGTGTGGCTGCAGACCGGCCGGCAGTAATCCGACGCCGGCCTAAACGATATACCGGCCGCCGACCACGTTCATGCGGTCGCCGGTAATATACGCGGACTCATCGCTGGCGTAGAACAGGCAGGCGTTGGCAATATCCTGCACCGTACCTTGCCGGCCCAGCGGGATGCCCCGCATATGTTCGTCAGAGCCACGGGCAACATCCTGAAACTCGGGATACCATTCAGGATGGGCGCGGGACGTATCAGTTGAACCGGGGTTGACCAGGTTCGCCCGCACGCCGTATTGAGCGCACTCCGCCGCCACTGCCCGGATGAGGCCCAGCAGCCCCGTCTTGGCGGTAGTAACCACCGCCGTATCCGGCCGCCCGGTGATAGCCGACTGCCCGCCCAGCCCGATGATGCTGCCGGAGCCTTGCTCAATCATGCCCGGCAGCACCGCGCGAATCAGGTAAAACGCGGCGTGCAGATTAGTCGCCATCACATCCTGCCACTCGGCCACCGACACCTCCAGCAGCGGTTTATGGGGCCGCACCGCCACGTTGCTCACCAGAACGTCCACGCTGCCCAGCGCGTCAATGCCCTCGGCAACCATATCGGCAACCCGGTCCGGGTCCGAAACATCCCCGATGACGGTGTGGGTACGGACGCCCAGCTCGCGGCATTGGGCGGCGACCGCCTCCAGTTCCTCAGCGGACTGGCGGGTGTTGAGAATCAGGTTGGCCCCCTCGCGGGCGAAAGTGCGGGCCACTTCGGCGCCAATGTTGCGGCTGGCGCCGGTGATGAGAGCAGTTTTGTTTTGCAGACGCATATTGTTATCCTCGACAAGTTTGGTTTCTTTGCCGCCTTTGTCGCGACAGCCGTCTAATCTGCGGTATTCCCGTACTACAAATGGTGATGAGCGCCGCCATTACGTACAGAATCTCCAGATGGTCAAAATCGAGGCGGGCAGCAATTACGACCAACGATGCCAGAGCCAGTACTGCTGCAACAATGATAATGGTTATCAGTACGGCTTTACCGGCTAATAAATATATCTCCATTGGTCAGGCGCTGAAATCGGCAGTCAGGATTAGGACGATGCCCGACACCGCGCCGGCCAGTCCGCCCAGTCCGGCAACCGAACCACCGACGACCGTAGTGACCGGAGACCAGTCCGGCCTCACGAATTCCCCGGCCAGCACTGCCAGCATACCGATGAAAAACACTACCAATGACAGTAAGAAAATCCGAAAGAAAATCTGATCCAACATGACACTGTCTCCTTTTCCTCACCGAACAGGATAAATCCGCCGGCCGCGCTTGTCAAAGACGAAACGGGGGGCGCAAACTGCCCCCCGCGTGGATTCGCCACTCCGGCGGCATCAGTACGGGCCATATCCCGGCACGTTGATGCAGGCTGCGATGTGGTCCGGCATCACCTCCCGCGCCTCCGGCAGCACCCGGCTGCAATCCTCGGTGGCGATGGGGCAGCGGGGGTGGAACACGCACCCGCTGGGCGGGTTCAGCGGGCTGGGCACTTCGCCGGACAGTATGATGCGCTCGCGTTGCGCGTCCAGCACCGGGTCGGGGATGGGCACCGCCGACAGCAACGCGCGCGTGTAGGGATGCTGCGGGTTCTCATAGATGGCGTTGCGGTCGGCAATTTCCACTATCTTGCCCAGGTACATCACTGCCACCCGGTCGCTGATGTGACGCACTACCGACAGGTCGTGGGCGATGAACAGGTAGGTCAGTTCGTAGCGTTCCTGCAGGTCTTCCAGCAGGTTGATGATTTGCGCCTGGATGGACACGTCCAGCGCCGACACCGGCTCGTCGCATACGATGAAGGACGGGTCAACGGACAGGGCCCGGGCCACGCCGATGCGCTGCCGCTGGCCGCCGCTGAACTCATGAGGGAAGCGGTCGGCCATATAAGGATTCAGCCCCACGTTGTTGAGCAGCTCGGCCACGCGCTCGCGGTACTCCCGGCGGTTGTTGACCAGGCCGTGGACCGCCAGCGGTTCGCCGATAATGTTGCCGGCGGTCATCCGGGGGTTCAGGGAGCTGTACGGGTCCTGAAAGATTATCTGCATCCGCCGGCGCATCGCCCGCATCTGATTGGCCCGCGCCTGGGCCAGGTCAACGCCGTCAAACCAGATTTCCCCGTCCGTCGGGCGGTACAAACGCAGGATGCAGCGGCCCGTGGTGGTCTTGCCGCAGCCCGACTCGCCCACCAACCCCAGGGTTTCACCCCGGCGCACCGTAAAATGCACGTCGTCCACCGCTTTAATGTGGGCCACGGCCCGCTGGAACAGGATTCCCGCCGTTACCGGGAAGTACATCTTCAAGCCCCGAACGTCCAGCAGCGTATTGTCCGCCGCTGGCGTAGTAGCGGCAGTTTGGGGCATTTCAGCAGTCGTCATAGTGAAACTCCCTTGCGGAGTGCGATTGTGCGGAGTGCGTTGGGTAGCCGTCAATGCGCGGTTTGATTAGCCCGTGCCCATTGCGTAGCTCAGGGCTTGCGAACCCAGCACGTCGGTACGCCAGCAGGCGGAGACATGAGGCTCTTCGGTGCCGTTTTCCACGAGCATCAGGGGCGGTTCCTCGATGGCGCACTGGTCAATGGCGAAACGGCAGCGGGCGCGGAAGGCGCACCCCTGCGGCAGGTTCACCAGGTCGGGCGGCTGGCCTTCAATGGGCACCAGCTTGGCGGCGTTGCCCGCTGCGTCGGTCAGCCGTTGGTCCAGCCGGGGCACCGAGTCCAGCAGCCCCACCGTGTACGGGTGGCGCGGGTTGGTGTAAATCTCAAAGGCCGAACCGCGCTCAATAATCTTGCCGGCGTACATCACGTTCACCCGGTCGGCGTACCGGGCCACCACGCCCAGGTTGTGGGTAATGATGATGAGCGCCACGCCCAGGTCCTGGGTGAGGGATTTCATCAGCTCCAGAATCTGCGCCTGAATCGTTACGTCCAGGGCGGTGGTCGGCTCGTCGGCGATGATGAGGCGGGGGTTGCAGCTGAGCGCCATGGCAATCATCACGCGCTGGCGCATACCGCCGCTGAACTGGTGCGGATACTGGCGGATGCGGCGTTCCGGGTCGGGGATGCCCACTCTGGCCAGCAGGTCAACGGCGTCGTGGCGGGCCTCGTCGCGGGACTTGCCCATGTGCAGCTGGATGGTTTCGGTGAGTTGACGGTCCAGCGTCAGCACCGGGTTAAGGGAGGTCATCGGTTCCTGGAACACCATGGCCATCTTGGCGCCACGGATGCGGCGCATATCGTCCATGTCAACCTTGAGGATGTCTTCTCCGTCAAACAGCACCTCGCCGCCCACGGTCTTGCCCGGTGGGTCGGGGATGAGGCGCATCAGGGACAGGGCGCTGACGCTCTTGCCGCAGCCGCTTTCCCCAACCAGGCCCAGCGTTTCGCCGGGCATAACCTCATAAGTGATGTTGTCAACGGCCTTTACCACGCCCTCATAGGTAAAGAAGTACGTTTGCAGGTTTTTAATTTCAAGCAGAGGCTCCACGACAACGCTCCTTATTGGTTGAGATTCGCGCGACTGGCGCCAACGCGAGAACGTTTGGGTTGCGATTCCGGTGATGCGACCGGCCGACGGTTCCGCCGGCCTTGGCGGCGATAATAATAATCATCAATGAAGCCAAATTACCATACGCTGCATAGCGCTGCAAGGGGATTGTATGCCCCGGCGGGCTGGCGCCAAGCCGCCATTTCCCGCCTCCGACTGCCCGCCGCCATCCCCGATTCCGCCGGAATCCGGTACAGCGCAATCCAAAAATCCTGTCCATCCTGTGCCTCCCTGTAAATCCGTAACTCCCGGCCTCGACTTTGCCAAGGCCCCGTCCCTGTAAAATTGCCCCTTGCGCTTGCCAGAACTCCTGTGCTATCATAGCCGCGTCAGGCGAAAAGTCAAGACCCCGACCGGGTTTCAGGTAATCACGGCCAACCCCATCAGTATCCAAGTCGCACCGGCTATCGCAGGAGACTGCCGCCGACCACTCTAACCGGCGTAGTCCCCTCGGCCACGGCGTCCGCCACAGCGCCCCATGCTCCGGGCATGGAAAATCCGAGCTAAAAACCCCGCGCCAACCTCCGGCCGTAGGGCTGATAATCCCTGAAACCCGGTCCACCGCAAACCAATCGCCCGACCAAATCCCCAACGCACGGAGCCAAAGGAGTCGCCTATGCCAACCTAGCCGAACCGTCCGCAGTGGCAGCCTTTCGCCTGACAGCTGCCGCAGCAACGCTAACGCCAACTCGCCCACCGCCGCCAAATCAGGAAGCGCCACTGCAACAGGAACCGTCCCGAATCGTCGCCAACGGCAGCGTTTCGTTCCCGGTGGTTTGGCTCGCGCCATTCCCGCCCGGAACGGCCGGCCCCGTACCTGATACCCTGGTCCACTGGCGCCAATAGCCCAGGACTGCGATTCTTGGATTCTAATATTATTATCAAAATTGATAATTGACATTGCAATATGCCAATGGTACTGTCTGCCGGGTCAATTGAGAGGGACGTTTCCCAGCGCCCCCGGTTTCACCATATTAAAACGACAGGAGATGACCGTATGGCAGTTTTTCGCATCACCCATTTGCCGCGCCTTGTTATCGCCCTCGCGCTGCTGCTGACCATGGCCGCCGTCTGGGCGTGCAGCGAACCCGCCGCGCCCCCGGCGGACACCGGCGCGCCCGCCCCGGCTACGGCCGCGCCAGCCGCCTCGGACGCCACCGCCGCGCCCGAACCCACCGCAATGCCGGCCATGGCCGAGAGCCAGGTTATGCTCCACATGGCCGTTACCCCCTTGCCCCAGGATACCTTTTACCCCTGGCTCGCCACCAGCAGCGGCCATCTCCCCTTCCGCCCGATGTGGGAAAATCTGACCACCATCTCCCCGGAAACCGGCGTTTCCACCATCCTGCCCCAGCTGGCGAAAGAATGGGACATCAGCCCCGACGCCAGCGAGTACACCTTCCGCCTGCAAGAGGGCGTCCAGTTCCACTTCGGCCACGGCGAGTTCACTGTGGACGACGTAATCCTCACCATTGACCAGCAGATGTCCGACCCGCTGGCCGGCTGCAAAGCCCCCCTCAAGCGCTTTATGGGCACCGACTCGATGACCGAGATGATTGCCAACGGCGGTATGGAAGTCATTGACGACTATACCTTCAAGATGAACCTGGCCCAGCCCCAGGTGGACGTGGCTTCCTGGTGGTTCAACATCCTGGTGGTGCCGTGCGCCGCCGTCCGCAGCTCCGCGCAGTACGCCGCCCAGGGCGACGCTATGTTTGAGAGCGGCCCCGCCGGCACCGGCGCTTACCAGTTCGCAACGCGGGAGCTGAAAGAGTTCACCGAGTACGAAGCCGTCCCCTACGACCACTGGCGCGTTAACCCGGAGTTCCAGCGCCTGCGTATCACCACCGCCCCGGAGGACCTAACCCGCCTGGCAATGCTGCTCACCGGCGAGGCCAATATGGTGGACGTGCCCAAAGTCCTGCACCAGCAGGCCATTGACGAAGGCATGGAAGTCTTTGAAAGCCCCCTGCCTTCCGTCGGCCTCACCATCCTGCCCCTGGGCCAGTATTACGCCAGCCAGGTCAACTGGAATCCCGACACCGAACCCTGGAACGCCCCCGGCGAAACCGGCATCCTGGTGCGCGAGGCCCTGAACCGCGCCATCAACCGGGAGCAAATCATCAACCAGCTGTTCAAGGGCCGCGGCGAGCCGATGTACAACACTATATTTCACGACTCCCTGGAAGGCTGGAACCCCCGCTGGGCCGACGAGTTTGAGGAAAAGTACGGCTATGACCTGGAAAGGGCCCGGCAGCTCCTCGACCAGGCCGGCTTCCCCGGCGACAACGGCCAGAACCGCTTCCAAATGGAGGTCTGGCAGAGCAGCCTCCCCGGCCTGCCCGAAACCATTGAAGTCGCCCAGACCGTAGCCCAGTCCTTTGAGGACATCGGCATTGACGTAGAGCTGGTGGAAGTGGAGTTCGCCCGCGCTATCGACGCTTTCCGCGACCAGCACGACGCCCATTTCATCCTCCCGGTGCGCCAGACCATCCGGCAAATCAACGCCAACGCCCGTATCTACTACTACACCGGCGACACCAACCCCGATACCGGCCTCCCCAACGGCGGCGTCCTCTATATGGAAGACCCCCTCTACGACGAAACCTACGAGGCCCTGCTGGAAGAAACCGACCCGGCCGAGCGCCACCGCCTGATTGCCGCTATGGGCGATGACATCTACGACACCTACCGCACCATCCCCATCGTCAACATCCGTTCCACCCTGGTAGTCAACCCCGAGGAGGTAGCCGAGTACAAATTCGGCAGCCTGACCGGCGTGTTCGGGCATTTGGAGTACGCCAAAGCCACCCGGTAGGTTCACGGACTGATTCGCCGTATCGCAGGGGCGGGTTTCAAACCCGCCCCTGTTTCATAGCTGAACCACCGGATTCGGAATCTGCCCTAAATTGACAATGCACTGCGTCGGTGGTATCGTTATACATAATAATTATTATTACAAAATCAGCCTACGCAATGCCAACTTTGGCCGCGCCCGCAACGGAATGCTAACGGAGGAGCAAGTTTAAAACTTACTGCCGACTCACTGCCGAATGATGGAGGTGCCCGCATGACTAATCCTCGCGTCACCAATCTGCCGCGTCTGGCGATTACCCTGTCGGCGTTCCTGGCGCTGGCCGCAGTTTTGGCCTGCGGCCCGGCCGACCCTCACCCGGATACCGGCGCCGCCGCCGACGCAATGCCGGCCCCGGCCAGCCGCGCCGCAACCGCCATTCCCATCCCCATCCCGGAATCCAGACCGGCCAGCAGCGCAGCCACGCTCCACCTGGCGATTACCCCGCTGCCCCAGGACACCTATCTGCCCTGGCTGGCTACCAGCAGCGGCCACCTGGTCTTTCGCCCCATGTGGGAAAACCTGGCCACCATCGACCCCGCGACGGGCGTCTCGCAGGTCTATCCCCAGCTGGCTACCGGATGGGACATCAGCCCCGACGCCACCGAATATACCTTCCGCCTCCGCCAGAACGTTCCTTTCCACTTCGGCTATGGCGAGTTCACCGTGCAGGATTTTATCTTCACGGTTGACCAGCAGATGTCCGACCCTCTGGCCGGCTGCAAAGTTTCACTGCGCGCGTTTATGGGCGCCGACTCGATGACCGAAATGATTGCGATGGGCAATATGGAGGTCATCGACGACCACACCTTCACGATGCAACTGGCCCGCCCCCAGGTGGACATCGCTTCCTTGTGGTTCAGCACGATGCGAGTGCCCTGCGCTGCCATCCGCAGCTCGGCGCAGCACGCCGCCCAGGGCGACGCCATGTTTGAAACCGGCCCCGCCGGCACCGGCGCCTACCAGTTCGTCAGCCGGGAGCTCCGGCAGTTCGCCGAATATGAGGCCGTGCCTTACGACCACTGGCGCGTGAACCCGGAGTTCCAGCGCCTGCGCATCACCACCGCCCCCGAAGACCTGACCCGCCTGGCCATGCTCCTCGCCGGCGAGGCCAACATGGTGGATGTGCCTAAAGTCCTGCACCAGCAGGCCATCGACGGCGGCATGGAGATTCTGGAAAGCCCGCTGCCCACCGTCGGCCTCACCATCATCCCCAACGGCCAGTACTACCTGAGCCAGGTCAACTGGAACCCGGATACCGAGCCGTGGGCCGCTCCCGGCGCAACTGGGGTACTGGTGCGCGAGGCGATGAACCGGGCCATCAACCGGAAGCAGATTATCAACGAGCTGTTCCAGGGCCGCGGCGAGCCGATGTACAACACCATCTTTCACCACACCCTGGAAGGCTGGAACCCCCGCTGGCAAGAGGAGTTTGACGAAAAGTATGGCTACGACCCGGAGCGGGCCAAAGCGCTGCTGGATGAGGCCGGCTTCCCCGGCGACAATGGCCAGAACCGCTTCTATCTGGAAGTCTGGCAATCCAGTCTGCCGGGGTTGCCGGAAACCATCGAAGTCTCCCAAACCGTAGCCCAGTCCTTCCGGGACATCGGCATCGACGTCAAGCTGGTTGAAGTCGAGTTCGCCCGCGTCATCGACGCGCTCCGTGACCGCCACGACGCCCATTTCATCCTGCCGGTGCGCCAGACCATTCGCCCCGTCAGCGCCAACACCCGCAGCTACTATTACACCGGCCCGATAAATCCGGCGCTTGGCCATCCGGATAGCGGCGCCGTCTATATGGAACATCAACTGTACGACGACACCTATCACCGGCTGCTGGGGGAAACCGACCCGGCCGAGCGCGAACGGCTGGCCCGCGCCATGGGGGACCACATCTATGACAATTACCGCAGCATCCCCGTGGTCAACATCCGCCCGACCCTGGTAGTGAACCCCGATGAAGTGGCCGAGTACGTCTTCGGCAGCCTGACCGGCGTGTTCGGGCATTTGGAGTACGCCAAAGCCGCCCGGTAATGGCCCCGGGCGTAACGGTTCGCGCCGGGGCGAATAATCATTCGCCCCGGCAATCCGGATACGGCATTAAGCAAAGCATTGGCATTTTACCACGCGGACAGTATTTGTAAATCCGATAATTGACATTGCAGATTGCCGATGCTAATGTTGTGCGGCATACGGTTATCCGGTTATTTAATACGGAGGTGTCGGCATGGCAGTTCGTCGGATTCACAACCTGGGGCGCGTCGCCCCATTGCCGCTGGTGATAGTATTGCTGGCCATCGTCACCGCCTGCGGCGGTTCGGCATCGCAGCCAGCCACGCCGGAAACGGCGACCACTGCGCCACCGGCCGCGTCCGGCGCCGCCAACGCTACTACTGCGCCGTCGCCGACCCCGGAGCCGGCCGCAGCCGTCAGCGAAACGATGCTCCACATGGCCGTTACGCCCCTGCCCCAGGACACTTTCTATCCCTGGCTGGCTACCAGCAGCGGGCACCTGGTTTTCCGCCCGATGTGGGAAAACCTGAGCACCATCGACCCCAAAACCGGCGTGTCGGAAATCTATCCTCAGCTCGCCCGGTCGTGGGAGATTAGCGCCGATGCCAGCGAATACACCTTCCAGCTGCAAGAGGGCGTGGAGTTTCACTTCGGCCACGGCGAGTTCACGGTTAAGGACGTAATCCTGACCATCGACCAGCAGATGTCCGACCCGCTGGCCGGATGCAAAGCGCCGCTCATCAAATTCATGGGCGCCGAGTCCATGACCGAGATGATTGCCAACGGCAACATGGAGGTCATTGACGATTACACCTTCAAGATGAACCTGGCGCAGCCCCAGGTGGACGTTATTTCCTGGTGGTTCAACATCCTGGTGGTGCCCTGCGCTGCCATCCGCAGCTCGGCGCAGCACGCCGCCGAGGGCGACGCCATGTTTGAAACCGGCCCCGCCGGCACCGGCGCCTACCAGTTCGCAACGCGGGAGCTGAAAGAGTTCACCGAGTACGAAGCCGTCCCCTACGACCACTGGCGGGTGAACCCGGAGTTCAAGCAGCTGCGTATTACCACCGCCCCCGAAGACTTGACCCGCCTGGCCATGCTGCTCACCAACGAGGCCAATATGGTGGACATTCCCAAGGTCCTGCACCAGCAGGCCATCGACGAAGGCATGGAAGTGTTCGAGAGCCCGCTGCCGACGGTGGGACTGACCATCCTCCCCTTCGGGCAGTACTATGTCACGGAAGTCAACTGGAACCCCGACACCGAACCCTGGGCGGCTCCGGGCGAGACGGGCATCCTGGTCCGCGAGGCAATGAACCGCGCCATCGACCGGGAGCAAATCATCAACGAGCTGTTCAAGGGCCGCGGCGAGCCAATGTACAACACCATCTTCCACCAGACGCTGGAAGGCTGGAACCCCCGCTGGGAAGCAGAGTTTGAAGACAAGTACGGCTACGACCCCGAACTGGCCAAGCAGCTGCTCGACCAGGCCGGCTTTCCCGGCGACAACGGACAAGACCGTTTCAGCATCGAGGTTTGGCAAAGCAGCCTGCCCGGTCTGCCCGAAACCATTGAGGTAGCGCAAACCGTGGCCCAGTCCTTCCAGGACATCGGCATTAACACCAGGCTGGTAGAGGTGGAGTTCGCCCGCGCCCTGGACGCTTTCCGCGACCAGCACGATGCCCACTTCGTCCTGCCGGTGCGCCAGACGCTGCGGCCCATCACCGCCAACGCGCGCATCTACTACTACGCCGGCGGCGGGCAAATCAGCCAAACCTCGGGCTTGCCCACCGGCGGCGTGGCCTACATGGAAAGCCCGCTCTACGATGAGGTTTATCATCGGCTGCTGGAAGAAACCAACCCCGACGAACGCAACCGTCAGGCCCAGCGCATGGGCGATGACATCTACGACACCTATCGCACCATCCCGGTAGTCAACATCCGCGCCACGCTGGTGGTGAACCCGGACGAAGTGGCCGAGTACAGCTTCGGCAGCCTGACCGGCGTGTTCGGGCATCTGGAATACGCCAAAGTGGCAAGGTAATTGGAACGCGGGAGCGGCGCATCCGTCCGTCGCCCCCGCCCCCCATTCGTGCATCAGTAATCAACGGAGGCGACAATGCAGCGGTTTATCATCTTCCGCGTCGGGCAGGCCATTATCGCCGTGCTGCTGGTCAGCATCATCGTGTTTATGCTGTCCAACATCACCGGCGACGCCACGTCGGTGATGCTGCCTATGGGCGAGGCAACGCCCGAAGACATCGCGGAACTCAAAGCGAAATGGGGCCTGGACAAGCCCCTGCACATACGCTATCTGACGTTCCTGGGCAACGCGGTGCGCGGCGATTTCGGCGAGTCCTACGCCTTCGGCGGCCAAACCGCCATGGGCATGGTTATCGACCGTTTCCCGGCCACCCTGCAACTGGGCGGGCTGGCTATGCTCATCTCCGTGGTAATCGGGGTGCCCCTGGGGGTCATCACGGCGGCGCGCAAGGACAGCTGGCTGGATTATCAGGGCAAGGCCATCGCGTTCCTGGGCCAGTCCGTGCCGAGCTTCTGGCTGGGCATAATGCTGCTCTGGCTGTTCGCGGTGAAGCTGGGCTGGCTGCCCTCCTCGGGCAAAGGCGGCATCGAATATATGATTATGCCGGCCTTTACCCTGGGCTTCTTCCAGGTGGCCGCCCTGCTGCGGTTAATCCGCTCCTCAATGCTGGACGTTCTGGATACCGAGTTCGTCAAACTGGCGCGCATCAAGGGCGTCCCGGAGTGGAAAGTAATCTGGAAGCACTGCCTGCGCAACGCTTTCATCGCGCCGCTCACCTACTTCGCCATCATCATCGGCTCCCTCTTCACCGGCACGGTGATAGTAGAAACGGTGTTCTCGTGGCCGGGCGTGGGTCAGCTGGCGGTGGGCGCCGTGCGGGGGCGCGATTTCCAGGTATTGCAGGCGGTGGTAATCATCGGTTCGTCCATCTACATCCTGGCGAACCTGGTTGTGGACATACTGTACGCCTACCTGGACCCGCGCATCCGGTACACGTAGGCCGAAAGGTCGGCACAGAAAACTATGACCGGGTAACCGTCAGGTTACCCCGACGCGGACGGCGGAGGACTACACCATGGCAACCACAATGGCCCCGGCAGCTCCCGTTTCGGAGGAAACTGCGGCCTCGTTGGGAACCCTCTCCAGGATTAGACACTGGATGCGGGAAATCCGGCGCCTGCCCTTATTCCCGGTGACCATGCTGCTGGTTTTCCTGATTATTCCCGCCGTCTTCGCCGAGCTAATCTCGCCGCACAACCCCCGGCGGGGAGATTTGGACGACCGGCTGGTGCCCCCGGCCTGGTCCGGCGACGTTGTATCCCTCCGCACGGTAGTGGAGAAAGTCAATCGAGACAACCGCCAGAACGAAATCAAACTGAGCGACGCCGAGCGCACGGTACGCATCGGGGATGCTGCGGTGGTCGGCAAAGGGGCGGACGCAGCCCCCGTATTGGGCGACCAGATTCAGGTTACGGTCAAACCCGGCGGCCAGGCCAAATACCTGCTGGGCACTGACAAAAGCGGCATGGACATCTTCAGCCGGATTGTACACGGCGCCCGCCTGGCGCTGGTGGTATCCCTGTTGGCGATTTTCGCGTCGGGGATACTTGGCACCGTGCTGGGCATCCTGGCCGGCTATTTTGGCGGCTGGATTGACACGGTGGTAATGCGCCTGGTCGATATGTCCCTGTCCATTTCGCTGGTGCTGGTGGCGCTGGTGCTGGCGGCCACGCTGGGGCCGCGCATCGAGAACGTGCTGATTGTGGTGTGCCTCTTCCTGTGGTCGCGCTACGCCCGGCTGGTGCGAGGCGAAACGCTGGCCCTCAAGACGCAGGACTTCATCGCCCGCTCCCGGGTGGCCGGTTCGTCCCAGTTCCGCATTATGCTGCGCCACATCTTCCCCAACCTGGTCAACACCATAATTGTGCTGGCGACCTTGCAGCTGGGGTTCGTCATCCTGCTGGAAGCCGGCCTGAGCTTCCTGGGCGCCGGCATCCCGCGCCCCAACCCGGCGTGGGGCGTTATGGTCGCCGACGGGCGGGAACTCATCATTGATTCCTGGTGGGTGTCTTTCTTCCCCGGCCTGGCGATTCTGTTCACCGTGCTGTCGGTGAACCTGCTGGGCGACTGGCTGCGCGACCGGCTGGACCCCAAGCAGCGCAACGTTTAGCAAACCGGCGCCATCCGTTCGCCGCGCCATACGGCGTGATAAAGTGTAGGGGCAAGTCCGCCGCCGGCGGATTCGCCCCTGCCAACGTGTTGCCTCCCCAATGAACCAGCAGGAAACGGAAACCCAACTGCCCGACTGGATTGAGCGCAGCCAGCGCACGTCCCGCCGCCGCTACCGGATGCGCCTGGCCCGTCCGCTGTTGGCGGGCGCCATCCTGGCGCTGGTGGCCGTGCTGGGCTGGATTTTCTGGTTCAGCCTGCCCAACCCGGCGCGCTGGTTCGTGGGCAGCCCGTCGTCGGTAGCCTCGTCGGCATCCCGCACGGGGCAGTGGTCAATGCTGGGCTACGGCCCCAACCTGAACGGGTATGTTGCGGAGGTGGCACGGCAGCCGGCCGGGAAGCTGGTCTGGTCGCAGGACTTGGGCCCCCCCACCCGTTCCGCGCCGCTGGTGGTGGACGGGATGCTATATGTCGGCGGCCACTTCCGGGTGATGGCCCTGGACGCCGGCACCGGGCGGCAAATCTGGTCGGTGGACACGCCGGGGCCTATGGACCACGCCCTGACCGTAGCCAACAACAACCTGGTGTTCGTGGGTTTGACCAACCACAAGATGCTGGCGCTGAACCGGGATACCGGCGCGCCGGTTTGGGAGTTCAAGGCTTACCTGCCCATCTCGGCCGCCGCGTTAGTCCACGACGGCATCGCCTACGTAACGTCATCGGGCAACATCATCTACGCTCTGGACGCCCAAACCGGCGAACGGCTGTGGCGGCACAAGCTAAAAGGCAACGTCAAGACCACGCCGGCGCTGCGGGATGGCCGTCTCTACGTGGCCGACGACGAGGGCAACCTGTATTTCATTGACGCCGACAATGGGCGACGGCGCTTCCGGTATCTCACGGCGGGGTCGGCATCGGGGCCGCCGGTGGCAGCGGACGGGCTGGTTTATTTCCCGTCGGGCGGCGCGCTCTACGCCATTGATACCGGAGTGAAAGGACTGCCGGGCCTATACTGGATTAAGCGAACCTGGTTCCAGTTATGGATTTGGCAGATTCCCGGCATCCCGGCGCCCCCGGCCCAGCGCGGAGAACACTGGCGGTTCGCCCCGGAGGAACGGGCGTCGCAAGGCATCATCGCCTCGCCGGCCGTGGCCGACGGCGTGTATTACCAGGGCGACGGCGACGGCCTGTTCTACGCCCGCGACGCCGTATCGGATGCCGAGCGGTGGCGGTTTGAGGCCGGGGGCGGCATCGTCAGCTCGCCGGTAGCCCTGGGCCAGCGGGTCTATTTCGGCGCGCGGGACGGGCTGCTGTACGCCCTGAACCGGGAGGACGGCCGGCTAATCTGGCAGCTGGATCTAGGCGCGCCAATAGAGCTGCCGCCGGCCTACGCGGGCGGGCGGCTGTATGTACGCACGGCCGACGGACGGGTGCACGCGGTGGAGTGATGCGCTACGGACGCCGCAGCCGGCCGAGGCGAACCAAATCTGACGCATCCCATTTTGCCTGATTTTCAATGATGCTGCGTAGTGTGGGCAAGGGGAAAGTGTCGCCGCCGAAGCGGCTCAATGTGACACGCCGCCGGTTAATTATGTCCTCAAAACGCCGGTGGCTGCCAACTTGTCTGGTACGCTCAAATCCGTCACGCAGCAAAACGCTTTCAATTTGCCGGGCGGTTAAACTTCTGAGGCGACTATAGTCGACCGGCATATCAGAGAACAGCCTCTGCAAGACCGTTCTCAGTCAGATGCTAACCAGAACGGATACGGGCGAGTTGTCAGTATTGGCGGTCGCTTGTGGCCGGGAATAAGGCAAGCCGCCCCGTTCTGCAACTTCGTCCCCGGCAATCGTCCCGTCGTGAATCTCCGCGAGAATGATTGCCAGCGCTTCCTTGATGTTACTAATCGCTTCCTCGCGCGTGTTCCCGCAGGTTGCCGCTCCCCAATCCTCCCACGCCGGATAGCAGCTATGCCAGCCATTGCCGTGGTCGTCCGCTTCAAGTACGATTGCAAAGTCCAGTGATTCCATAACAGCCTCCTGCCCTGTGCTGCCCCTGAAACCGATGGCAATGAAGCGCCGGTCCCGATGGTAGCGCAATCGTCGCCCGGCGCGGCGCCGGGGGGAACGGCTTAGGGGCTGAACCCCAGCTCCCGCGCTCTGGCAAAATCGCTTTCGGCCTGCGCCCGGTTGCCGGCGATGCCGTGCGAAACGCTCCGGTTATAGTAGGCCAGGGCGTAGTCCGGCTTGACGGCGATGGCCTGAGTGAAGTCCAGGATGGCGTTGCCATGCTCGCCGCGGCGGCGCCAGAGCAAGGCACGGTTGTACCAGGCTGGGGCCAGATTCGGATTGAGAGCGACGGCCCGGTCGTAATCCGCCATTGCCTGGCCGTCATTGCCTTGCCGGACGCCGGCGAGGCCGCGGTCGTTATAAATCTCGGCGGCGTCATTCGCCGGGCTGCGGTCGATAGCGGCGGTGAAATCGGCAACGGCGCGGTCATAGTCCTCGCGCTCATAGTGGTACAGGCCGCGCAGGTGCCAGTTTTGCGGGTCATCCGGGTTTTCGGCAATGGCACGGTCATACTCCGCGATTTCATTCTGGAGGCCGGTAACGATTTCCAGGCCCCGCTTGGGGCTTTCATAACCAGGCTCTATAGCGATGGCTTTTTCAAAATCCGCAGCGGCCCGGTCATACTCCCCTTGAATGATATAGACAACACCCCGGTTGTTGTAGGCAGCGGCATCCTGTGGGTTCAGCCCGATGGCGGCGCCGTAATCGGCAATGGCTCGGTCATAATCCCCTTGCCCAGCGTAGGCAATGCCCCGGTTGTTGTAGGCAGCGGCATCCTGTGGGTTCAGCCCGATAGCGGCGTCGCAATCGGCAATGGCCCGGTCGTACTCCCCTTGCCCAGCGTAGGCAAGGCCCCGGTTGTTGTAAGCAGCGGCATCCTGTGGGTTCAGCCCGATGGCGGCATCGTAATCGGCAATGGCCCGGTCGTACTCCCCTTGCCCAGCGTAGGCAAGGCCCCGGTTGCTGTAGGCATCGGCATACTGTGGGTTCAGCCCGATGGCGGCATCGTAATCGGCAATGGCCCGGTCATACTCCCTTCGACCGGCGTAGGCAACGCCCCGGTTGTTGTAGGCATCGGCATACTGTGGGTTTAGCCCGATGGCGGCATCGTAATCGGCAATGGCCAAGTCGTACTCCCCTTGCCCAGCGTAGGCAAGGCCCCGGTTGTAGTAGTAACCGGCATCCTGCGGGTTCAGCCCGATGGCGACGCCGTAATAAGCAATGGCCCGGTCGTACTCCCCTTGCCCAGCGTAGGCATTGCCCCGGTTGTTGTAGGCAGTAGCATACTGTGGGTTCAGCCCGATGGCGGCATCGTAACCGGCAATGGCCAAGTCATACTCCCCTTGCTCAAAGTAGGCACCGCCCCGGTTGTTGTAGGCAGCGGCATCCTGTGGGTTCAGCCTGATGGCGGCGGTGAAATCGGCAATGGCCAAGTCGTACTTCCCTTGCCCAGCGTAGGCAACGCCCCGATTGTAGTAAGCAACGGCATCTTGTGGGTTCAGCCCGATGGCGGCATCGTAATCGGCAATGGCCCGGTCGTAATCCCCTTGCTCAGCGTAGGTATGCCCCCGGTTGTTGTAGGCTGCGGCATACTGTGGGTTCAGCCCGATGGCGGCGTCGTAATCGGCGATGGCCTGGTCGTACTCCCCTTGCTCAGCGTAGGTATGGCCCCGGTTGTAGTAGGCATTGGCATCCTGTGGGTTCAGCCCGATGGCGGCGTCGTAATCGGCAATGGCCTGGTCGTACTCCCCTTGCTCAGCGTAGGCAATGCCCCGGTTGGTGTAGGCAGCGGCATACTGTGGGATCAGCCCGATGGCGGCATCGAAATCGGCAATGGCCCGGTCGTACTCCCCTTGCCCAGCGTAGGCAAGGCCCCGGTGGTTGTAGGCATCGGCATCCTGTGGGTTCAGCCCGATGGCGGCATCGAAATCGGCAATGGCCCGGTCGTACTCCCCTTGCCTAACGTAGGCACTGCCCCGGTTGCTGTAGGCATCGGCATCCTGTGGGTTCAGTTCAATGGCCCGGCTGAAATAGCCGATGGCCTGGTCAATATGCCCCCATTGCATAGCTATATTGCCATTGTTCACGGCAGCGCCGGCCAGTATGGCGTTTCCGGCGCTAACGGGAGCGTCAGCGTCAACAGGGGATGGGGCGATTGGCGTTGGAGCAACGTCAGTGTCAGAGGATGCGCTGACCGGCGGAACGGTTGGCGGCAGTGCGGACACCGGGCCGGGTGTGGCCGGCGGGTCGCCGGCGGGCCGGCGTGAACCGGCGTAGCCGGGTTCGGAATGCAGTTGCCGGGCCACTTCCTGGCTTACGGTGCCTGCAATCAGCATCTCCAGCATATCTATGGTCAGGATAACGTTGTCGCCGGAGCCGGCGGGCGGTTGTGGCGTGTCGGTCGACTGGCCGTACATCAGGCTGCCGAGTTTCTGCCTCAGCTCGTTCACCTCGCGCACGGCATCGGCGACGGAAAATCGGTGCAGCAGGCGGGCAATCTCGCCGAGAGCGTCATAGGGTTCGTAATCGCACTCGGCGCCATCGTGATCCCCTACGTAGTAGTCGCGGATGGAGATCACGTTATACGCAGTCTGTCGCACTCGGAAATGGACGGGCCGCCCGAAGTGGGGTGCGAACACTTCGTCCCAGTAATCCAGCATCGCTGTTAGCACTTCCGAGGAATCGGAGGTGTTTGCCAGCGTTGACAGCCGGCGGTCGCCGCTGTTCCGGGTGCGGTAACGGTCAAAGCCCTTGGCGGTGGCCATATCAGCTACCACCGGGCCGAGGGCCCTAGCCAGGATGGCAGCGGCTTTCCTTACCCACTCGTGGTAGTCAGTACTTGGTGCGGGCGTAGTCATAGCGGTCAGTACCCCTCGCGCGTAGTCGGCATCCTCAATCCGGCTGATAATCTGCCAGTGCCGGGCTTCCACTTCGTCCCGGTTTTGCATAATCGGGTGGTCGCACTCTTCAGTCCTGTCGGGCAGTATCTCGTCCGCATAATGCCGAAATTCCTCTTGGCTGTCAATTCTACGGCAATATAGAGCGCCGTGACTGCCCCTTCACTTTACCGAGTCAAAATTGACCAGGATGCCACGCTCACGCCCAATGGTGCGTGCGTTGTGGCGTGGCGGCCGGCTGGCCGTATATCAGGCTGCCAAGTTCCTGCTTCAGCTCGTTCACCTCGCGCACGGCATCGGCGGCGCGAAATTGGTGCAGCAGGCGGGCAATCTCGCTGAGGGCTTCATAGGGCTCGTAATCGCACTCGGCGTCATCGTGATCCCCTACGTAGTAGTCGCGGATGGAGAGCACGTTATGCGCAGTCTGTCGCACTCGGAAATGGACGGGCCGCCCGAAGTGGGGTCCGAATACTTCGACCCAGTAATCCAGCATCGCTTTTATCACTTCCGATGCATCGGAGGTGTTTGCCAGCGTTGACAGCCGGCGGTCGCCGCTGTTCCGGGTGCGGTAACGGTCAAAGCCCTTGGCGGTGGCCATATCGGCCACCACCGGGCCGAGGGCCTTAGCCAAGATGGCAACGGCTTTCCTCACCCAGTCGTGGTAGTCAGTAGTTGGTGCGGGCGTAGTCATAGCGGTCAGTACCCCTCGCGCGTAGTCGGCATCCTCAATCCGGCGGATAATCTGCCAGTGCCGGGCTTCCACTTCGTCCCGGTTCTGCATAATCGAGTGGTCGCACTCTTCAGTCCTGTCGGGCAGTATTTCGTCCGCATAATGCCGAAAATCCTCCGGGCTGTCAATTCTGCGGCAATATGGAGCGCCGTGACTGCCCCTTCACTTTACCGAGTCAAATTGACCAGGATGCCACGTTCACGCCCAATGGTGCGTACTTTGTCAATGAATTCCCGGCCGCGCCTGGCGCTTACAGCCACGCCCGTTCGTATTCCCCAGACAGCGGCGCCATCGCCTCCAGGTCCCAGTCAAATAACAGCACCGCCGACTGCTCGCCGCAATACGCTTGCAGCACGCGCTTGCCGTCCCTGGCTACCACGCTGACCGCCTCGTTAAAATCCAGGTCGTCGGCTTCCCAGCCGGCGCGGTTGCACACCATGATGGGCAGGCCGGTGTCCAGCGTGCGCTGCTCCCATTCGCCCAGCGGCCCGCAGTCGCCCGGCCCCCAGGATGCCGGGGAGACTAGCAGTTCCGCCCCCCGCTCTTTCAGGATGCCGGCCACGTCGTTGCGGTAAGCGTCGGCGCAGATTACTACGCCGACTTCCGTTCCGCCGCAGTTGATGGGGGCGATTTCGGCGCCGGGCGATGACCAGGATTCCGGCCCCCGCAGCGCTTTCACCTTGCGATGCCGGCCGATGATGCCGCCGTCCGGCCCAATGACGAACACGGTGTTATACATCAGGCCGGCGTCGGGGTCGCGCTCCGGGTGGGAGAGGAACACCGTTACGCCGCACGCGGCGACCTGACGGCAAAAGCCTTGCATCCATGCGTCGGGCTGGGGCAAAATCCAGTCGGTGCCGATGACTTCGGCGAACTTGTACCCCGTGATGAACAGCTCCGGGGTGATGACCCACTGCGCCCCCATTGCCGCGGCGCGGGCCAGCCCCTGCTCCGCCAGAGTGCGATTGTGGGCGACATCAGCCACCACGGGCGCCAAATGCAGCATGGCAACGCGCAACGGTTTCATAACCAACTACCCCCTTTCTCCCGTCATTCCGGCCAATTCGGGAATGACGAAAAGTATCGGCTTACGGATTTGTCACGGCTGATACAGGATGCGCCCGCAAGTGCTGCACGGCACCTGCTTTGATTTGTCGCGGAGCTGGCGGAGGACGTTGCTGGTGAGCGTCATCCGGCAGGCGAGGCAGACGCGGCCATTGTCCACGCGGGCAATAGCGGTGCCGGCCTTGTTGCGGCGGAGGCGTTCGTAGCGCTCCAGGTCAGCGGCGGGCAGGGAAGCGGCGAGCACCTGGCGCTGGCTGGCCGACGTTTCCCGGTCGGCTTCCAGCTCGGCCAGCCGGTCGTTGATTGTCTCAATCAGGTCCTGCCACTCGGCGTGGGCGCTCCGCATCTCGTCGCGGGCGGCCAGGGCGGCGGCTTCGTGGGTGCGCTGCTCCCCTTCCAGTTCCAGCAGCAGCTCGTCAAGCTGGTTGAGCTGGTGCTTGGCGGAATCAACCTCGCGCTGGATGGTGGAAAGGTCGCGGCGGGAGGTGTTGGAACTGTACAAGCGAACTTCAAGGCCGTTGAGCCGGTCTCTGAGACGTTCCATCTCATCGCGCTTGGCCCGCACGTTATCGCCGATGGCCACGGCGCGGGTATAGTGATTTTCAGCCTCCACGGTGAGGTCGGGCCGATTGACGCCGTCGGCCAGCCGTTTTTGAAGGCGAACGCGCTCGGCATCAATGCTGTCAATGCGATGGTCGATTTCCTGCAAGTTGTAAAGCTGTTGAGGAGTAGTCATCTTAAGCCTGCCTGCTCCGTTGGGATAATTGCCAGCAATGCAGTCTAGCAGGGTTAGCCCCGATTTTATAGGGGGTGGCGCGGCGGCGAAGGTTTCTGGCATTGATGACTGGCATTGATGACAGGATGGACGAATTCAAGCGGTCGTTGGCGGGCGTCAGGGTGTATAATGGCGAGCGATGAGGATTCTGCATTTCTCCGACCTGCACATCGGCGTTGAGAATTACGGTCGCACCGACCCCAACACCGGGCTATCTACCCGGCTCGGCGATTTCCTGGGCGCTCTCGACGAGCTGGTGGAGTTTGCGTTGGGCAATGGTGTGGACCTGGTGCTCCTGGCCGGCGACGCCTATAAGGGGCGCGACCCGTCGCAAACGCACCAGCGCGAGTTGGCGCGTCGTCTGCTCCGGCTGTCTGGCGCGGGAGTGCCAACGTTCCTGCTGGCCGGCAATCACGACCTGCCGGCCGCGGCCAGCCGCGCCAACGCGGTGGAGATATTCGCTACGCTGCAAGTGCCTAACGTGTACGTCGGCGCGCGCCTCGGCAGCCACACCGTCCATACGCCGGCGGGGCCGCTGCGGGTGCTGGCGGTGCCCTGGCCGTCGCGGGGGGCGATGCTGGCTCGCGAGGAATCCCGCGGCTTGAGCATCGAGCAGATTCGCCAGGAAACGGAGCGGCGAATGACCGACGCCATTATGCACCAGGCCCAGGCCGTTGACCCGGACGTGCCGGCCATACTGACGGGTCACGTAACCGTGAACGGCGCGACCACGGGCACCGAGCGCTCCATGATGCTGGGCAACGACCACGTGCTCAACGTGAGCGCGGTGCAGCAGCCCCAGCTGGAGTACGTGGCGCTGGGCCACATCCACAAGCACCAGGTTTTGCGCAGCGGCGGGCCGGGCGGCAGCGGGCCAACCGTTGCCTACTCCGGCAGCCTGCAACGGGTCGATTTTTCCGAGGAAGCCGACGAAAAAGGCTTCTGCGTGGTGGATATTGACACGAACGCGCCCCAGGGCAAGCGGATGACTGACTTCAGGTTTGAGCGCATTGCGGCGCGGCCCTTCGTGACCGTGGATGCCAGCGTGCCCGGTAACGAGGAGAACCCCACGGATTTCATGGTGCGCGCCATTGAGCGACGCCCGGTTGCCGGGGCCATTGTGCGGCTGCGCGTCAAGCTGTCCGGCGCGCAGTCGGGGCGCCTGCGCGATGCCGACCTGCGGCCCGCGCTGTCGCCGGCGCACTACGTCGCCAGCATAAGCCGGGAGCTGACCGACGAGGCCCGCCGGCGGCTGGGGGTGGAGCCGTCGGACTTGCAGCCGCTGGCGGCGCTGCGGCTCTATCTCGAAAGCCAGGGCGCCGGCCCGGAGCGCCGCGACATTCTGCTGGAGCGGGCGGAGGGGTTGCTGGCCTCCACTGACGAAGCGGCGGCTCCGTGATGCCGCACCCGCGCCGCGCGAGTATGCCCATCGCCTCTTTGATACTGCCGGCGGGCAGCGTTGCAATTCGGGTGGTTTGAGTCCGTTTTTTACAGGAACGGACAGGATGGACAGGATTTTTCCGATTGGATATGGCGGATTCCGGCGAAAGTCGGAATGACGGCAAGGTACAACCACCTAAATTGCAACGCTACCCTGCCGGCGCTGTTGGCACGGCCACCCGCAACGGTGGTGTATAATATAGCCAAATATCAGACGCCAACCCGGTGAACGTGATGACTATCTCCCAGGAATCAAACGAAGACCGCCTCGACCGCATTGAGCGCATTCTGGCGGAAACCGCCGCCGCCCAGAAGCAGGGGCAGGAGCAGCTGGCTGAAATCAGGGTGCTGGTTCAGGCGAATACCGCCGCCATCGCCGACCTGGGCCAGCGGGTGGACCAGCTGACCGGCCAGCAGCAGCGCAACAATCAGGATTTGTCGGTCATCAAGGGCTGGCAAACCGAGTTGAACGTCAAGCGCAACGCGGGCAATGTGTTTGCCCGGCTGTCCAACAACGGCGACCTGTTTCGTATCTACCCGCGCATCGACCTGTCGCACTATGTCGGCTTCGGCACGCGCGCCGGTTTTATCTCCCGAGACGATGCCGAAAAAGTCCGTGCCCTCGATTTCCTGCTGGAAGGCACCGACGGCTCCGGCGCTCCCATAATGTACGCCGTTGAGGTTTCATACACTGCGGGCTATGAAGACATTGACCGCGCCTTGGAACGGGCTCCCATCGCCGCCAGAATGCTGGGGCGGCAGGTTATCCCCGCGGTAGCCGCCGAGGTCATCAGCATGGATTTTGAGGAGCGGGCGCAGCGCAAAGGTGTCCGGTGGACTTACGTGCCCAACGGCAACCGGATAATGCAGTAACCGGCGGCCCGCCCGGCTCACCGCAGTTCCCGCGGCAGGGTAAAGGTGATGTCCTCCTCCGCGCCCGCCAGCAGCGATACCCGCTCCGGCGTCAGCGCCGCTATCACCGCTTCCACCAGTACCTCAGGCGTGGATGCGCCGGAGGTGATGCCGACCCGGCCGCATCCAACCAGCCAGTCCGGGTTGATTTCGTCGGGGCCGTTAATCAGGTAGGCCGGGACGCCGTTGGCCTCGGCCACTTCGCGCAGGCGGTTGCAGTTGGAGGAGTTCTGCGCCCCGATGACCAGCACCACGTCCACCAGGCCGGCCATCTGGGTTACGGCGTCCTGGCGGTTGGTAGTGGCGTAGCAGATGTCGTTGCGCACTACGGCGGCGGGGAAACGCTCCCGGACGGCGCCGATGGCGTTAGCCGTATCGCCCACGGACAGCGTGGTCTGGGTAATGACGGCCACCTCGGTGTCGGACGACCAGTCAATATCGGCGCTGACGGCCTGCTCCGACAGGGGCGCCGAGTCGTCCACCAGGGTCATCGGGGCCTGGCCCATAGTGCCGCGCACTTCTTGATGCCCCCGGTGGCCCACCAGCAGGACGCGCTTGCCCTCCCGGTGGTACTTCTTGGCCTCGTTGTGCACTCGCGTAACCAGGGGGCATACGGCGTCAATGACCCGCAGATTGCGGGCCTGGGCGCGTTCAAAATCCGCCGGCGGCGAGCCGTGGGCAGAGAACACCACCAGCGCGCCGTCGGGCACTTCGTCCACTTCCTCCACGGTAATCGCGCCCTTGCGCTCCAGTTCCGCCACCACGTAGGGGTTATGCACAATCTGGTGCTTGACGTACACCGGGGGGCCGAACCGCTCCAGGCACAGCTCGACAACTTCAATGGCGCGCACCACGCCGGCGCAGAAACCGCGCGGGGAACTGAGAACTACTTCAACCATAATACCTCACGATGTGGCCGTGCTAACGCAGCCTGGGCTAGAGGCCCAGCTTAGGCTGGCCGTTTAACCGCCCGATGCGTTCCCGTATCAGCGAGCAATAATCAGGGTTTATCTCAAACGCGATGCACTGGCGGTTGTGTTTGAGACACGCTTCAATGGTAGTGCCCGACCCGGCGAAAGGGTCCAGCACTACCCCCATTTCCGGGCAGCTTGACTTTACCATGCGCTCAATTATCGCTAGCGGTTTTTGCGTTGGATGATTTTCACGCTCGTGATGCAGACGGTGCAGCCGGGACACACTCCAGACATCTTTGGGATTGTAACCTATTTCCAGCCATTTTTTCCCCACAAAGATTGAACGGGTACGGGCTTTTTTGGTTTCCCGGTCGTAGGGAATTCGTACCGCGTCCAGGTCAAAAAAGTAATTCTTTGACTTGGCAAAGAAACCGATAGTATCATGCACTGACGAAAAACGGCGCGTCGTGCCGCCCATACTGGGAACTTTACGGTCCCAGATGATTTCGTTAACCATTGTCAGGCGCGTTTTCATAAACGAAAATATCTCCGGCGAAAACCGCCAGGTGGTGAAAACATATATGCTGCCCGTGTCTTTGATTTTTGGCGCTACCGCCGTAATCCAGGCTTTGCTCCATTCCAGGAATTCGTCCGGGGCCATCAGATCTGAGTCGTTTCCGTAGTCCTTGCCCAGGCAGTAGGGCGGGTCGGCTACTACCAGGTCCACCGAGCGGTCGGCAAGCCGGTCAGCCTGAGCCAGAAAATCGTCGTTGCAAAGCGTGTAATTCATCGCCGTATGATGCTCACGGATTTCGCCTCTGATTATGCGTCCTAATTTTCCCGGACAGAACGACGGCCGGCCATTCTGTCCGGGTCGCGTTTTGCCGACGATTAAGCGCGGTCCGGCGTCCAGCCCCAGGGCCGGGGGCCCCAGCCGGCTTCGTACACCGCGCCGCGCTTGATGGACAGCACGGGGACGACGGCGCGCTCCGCAGGGCGTGCGTTGCCCAACACATCGTACACCATCCACTCGCCATCCTGAATGTCCAGCACGGACACGTCGGCCTGCTTGCCGGGTTCCAGGCTGCCCAGGCGGGCGTCCTCGCCGATGGCGCGGGCCGGGTTGATGGTGCACATTTCCACCACGCGGTCGAGGGTGAAGCCCATGGCGAGAAAGCGGGTCATCATCTCGGTCATGCTGTGGACGGTGCGGATGCGGCCGGGGACGGTCAAATCGGTGCTGATGCAGTGGGGTTCCACGCCCTGGTCCAGCACGCGCTCGCCGATGTCAAAGCTGAAGTTGGCGCGCCCGTGGGCGGTGTCCAGCCAGACGCCGCGCGCGTGGGCTTCCCGGGCTTCGGGCACCAGGTTGCCATCGCCGTCCAGCACGCCGCCGGGGTTGGCGGTAAAGAAATGGGTAACGATGTCGCCCGGTTCCATAATGGGCAGCAGTTCGCGGATGACTTCGGCGGGGTAGCGCTTTTCGGTGTCGCCGATATGCACCATCAGGGGCACGCCGGCCTCTTTGGCGGCCCGCTTGGCCAGGCGGGGCATCTCCATGCCCATAATTTCCAGAGCCGGCGACACCATACGGGCCTTGACGCCGCGAATGACGCCGTTGCTTTCCTCAATAACCTGGATGGTGCGTTCCAGGTCAATGCTGCTGGGGGCAAAGATGTCGGGAGTAGTCGCCAATCCGGTGCGGCAGATATGGAGGAAGGGGATAACCTCGGTAGCGTTGTTGGGGATGATGTGGGCCGGAAAGCCGCCGTAGGTATCGCAGCCGCTGCTGCCGGCGTCCACCATGGTAGTAACGCCGGCGCGCACCCCGCCGGTGTCGGCATTGACGCCGTTGCCGTTGACGCCTTCGTACACGTGGGTATGCAGGTCAATGAGGCCGGGCGTAACGTACTTGCCCCGAACCTCAACCACCCGCGCGGCCTGGTCAACGGCGATGTCGGCGGCTACGGCGGCTATCCTGCCATCGCTGATCGCGACATCATAAGCGCCGTTGCGGTTTTGCGTAGGGTCAATTACCGTGCCGCCTTTGATGAGCAGGTCGTACATAAGAAGGTTCCCTCCGTGGTGTCCGGTCAGGGCGCCGGCGCCGGGAGGCCGGCCGCCGGGCCGCGATGCGATGCCTGTGCGCCAGCGTAGAGAGTGGCGGCGATAGTGTCAAGCCGGCTTGCGGCCCCCGCGTCCCGCCCGGACTGAGCCGGGCGGGACGCATCATTAAGGCAGCACGTAGGCCGCCGCAAAGGGGCCGAACCCGGTTACGCCGGCGGCGCAGACGCTTTGGGTGGCGGCGTGATGCTCCGCGCCGGATACCGGCTGCCAGCCGGCGTTGCTGCCATCGTCTCCGGCATCAGCGTAGCGCAGCAGCGTTAGCGGGCGTTCCCCGGCCTCCTCCGCCAGGGCCCGGGCCACCGGCAGGCAGACGGTCAGGCCCGAGGCCGGCGCGTCCTCCGGCGCGGCGATGCTGACGATGGCCTGCGCGGCGCCGCTGCGGCCCAGGTTGTAGCCCGTTGCCGTGCGCGGCACGCGATAGGCCGACGATACCCGTACCTCGCCGTCCGCCGCCAAATCGGCCGGCACGGTTGGCGTTACGGTTACGCCCCAGCGCGCCCGGCTCCGTGACTACCGTCAGCGCCGGCGGGGGCGTGTCGCCGGCCTGCCGGCTGTCCCCGGTGTCCGTTACCGACACCAGCACGGAGCCGTAGCCGCGGTTGGGGCCGTAGCGCGCCAGCGTCGCGCTTTCGTCGGTATGGTTGGCGTCGCCGGCGATGCTGATTGCCACCGTTTGCCACTGGTTCCAGTTGGCGGCGGTAAAGAGCAGCGCGTCGGGAGTGGGCTGTACGTCCGGGTTGTCGCTGCGGATTCTGATATTGGAACCGCGGCCGGCGGGTTGGCCGGCCAGGCGCACCCGGTAGGTGGCCTGATGGCCCTCGGGCAGGGCGATGCGGCGGGCGTCAAACCGGATGTTGAGGTTGTAGATGATGGGCGGCAGCTCGGTATCGGCGGCGGCGGTGGTGTCCGTAATCGTTACGGGCAGGGACTGGCTCGCGCTCTCAAAGCCGCTGCCGGCGCCGGCGGCGACGTGCGACAAAGTGGCCGCGCCGTCCGCCAGGTCGGCGTCATTCGCCGCCTTGACCGTTACCGGCTGCGGCACATTCCAGTTCAGAGTAGAGAAACTCAGCGTTGTGCTGCTGCCGAAAGTGTCGCCGCCGGCGTTGATGGTCACGGCGGCGTTATTGCTGGTGATGGCAACGGTTACCGCCGCTTGCGGCTGGCCGTTCAGCGCCACGGTGTAGTCGGCGCCGGCGCCCTCGGCCACGGAGAGCGCGGCGGGAGAGACGATGAGGCTCGCCGCCCGCCCTTGCCTTATCAGATCGTAGCCGTTGTATTTCAAAACCGGGCGCTGGGCGTTGGTACCGAAGTCCCAGGGGTCGTCAGTCCCGGTAGCAACATTGCGGTCGCCATCGGCATTGTCCACGTCCACGTTCCAGCCGGCATAGATGCCGGTGTACCCGGTGGGGGATTGCAGGTTGGCGGTGGTTTTGCCCTCGGGCGGAGCGGCGCCGCTGTCGTCGGGGATGCTGCTCTGGCCGGTATCCCAATAGCTGGCGGTTACCGTGGCCGTGGCGTGGATATAATCGATCAGCCCGCGCGTAGGGGTCGAGGAGCCCGTAACTGTCCCGGTGGCATAGCTGGCGGTCACCGTCACCACCCCGGTAAAGCCGATTAGCCCGCCGACAGTTGCGCCGGTCCGGTTGGCCGCTACCGCCCCCGTGGCATAAGAGGCGGTCAATGAGCCCGGACGGGTGGGAGTGCCGGCAAAAGTGCCCACCAGGCCGCCGATAGTATCCGGGAAAAGCGCGGGGTCGCGGGTGGAGGTTGAGTTTGCGGTTACGGTAACCGCCGCGTAGCTGGCGGCAATGCTGCTGCCAATGGTGGCTCCGCTGGCGCCGCTGGCACGCCCTACCAGGCCACCGACCACGCTGACCGCCGCGCCGCCGCCGACAGTGGTCGTAATCTCGCCGGTGGCATAGCAGGCCCCGCACCGTGGCGGTTCTGGTCAAGCCAATCAGCCCGCCGACCTCAAAGAGAACAGGCGCGTAACTGCTTGTTGTGCCCGCGGTTATGTCCACGCCAATCATTCCCACACCCTCAATAGCGCCATTTCTAACCTCACCGAACAGCCCCACCGGGCCGATGTCGGTGGCGTCAATGGTCATATTGGCGATGGTATGGCCGTTGCCCCGGAAGGTGCTGGTGAACGGCGCGGCGTTAGTGCCGATGGGCGTCCAGTTGGGGTAGGCGTCGCTGCTGTCCACGCTGCCGCTGTGGTCGGTGTCAAAGTCCAGGTCGGCGGTGAGTTCGTAGCCGGCGCAGCCGCTGGCCGGGCAGCCCAGGCCGCTGACGGCGTGGGCAAAGGCGGCGGTATGCATGGCCCAGTCGCTGGCGCTTACGGAACCCTGCTGCCCGTTGCCGTCCAGGTCCCAGCGCACGGCGTTCAGCTGGGCCAGCGTGGTAATTTCAAGCAGCCCGTCGCCATCGCGGTCGTAGTTGATGGGGACGTTCACCCGGTGGCTGGCCTGGACCGTGGCCAGGGTGTTGGGCAGAGTGAGCGTCGCCGCCGTGTCGTCCACACCCGCGTCGTCGTGGGTATAAGTTCCGGCCAGGGCGTCGGTGGCCACGGTAATGCCGTCGGAGTCGGCGTCAGCATTGATGACCACATAGCTGAAGTCCAGGGTCGGGCTGTTGTGGGCGGTTTCGTCCGTGAGGCTGACGGTGCGCGTGCTGCCGCCGATAACGATGGACAGGGCCGCGCCGGCGTAGGCTTTGACCGGTTCGGAGAAGGTCACCTGCACGGTGATAGTGTCGGCGGTGTGGTATCCGTTATCCGCCCCGGGGATGCTGGTAATGCTGATGCCGGTGATAGTCAGGGTATCGGCGGAAGCCGCCCCCGGCCCGGCCAGCAGCGCGCCGAGCAGGACGGCGGCCAGCAGCAGGGCCCGGGCGATGCGGCGGCGCGGCGGGGCATTATTCCACCCCTCCGCCCCCGAACATTTGAACTGTGGCGGTGTCTCTGGGTATTAGCATTGGCGAGTCCTCCAAGCCGCAGTGGGTGTAGCGCAGTATTGGTTGTTACACTGCATCGCGACGGGCATTTTAGCACAAAGGCGGGGGCATTGGGGACAGGGGCTTTGCCAAACCCCGACAATCGGCAATCGGTCTGGCGCCGCCCGTCATCGCCCCGGCCGCAGGATTGAAACCCGACTGCGCCAAACCAGGGCGTGCAGTCAAATTATTTTGGCCCGCAGCGCCAATGCCCGTATCTGGCAAATCGCCAGGTATGACGCCGCATTTTTGGCATACCGCGTCGCCACCCCCCGCCACTCCTGGAACTTGCCAAACCCGTTGTCCACCAATTGCGGCTAACGGCGCCAATTTACCACCGTATCCTAAATTTGACTACAGGCCCTACAATCAAACCACCTAAATTGCAACGCTACCTTACGGGGCGCAATGCTACTCTGGCACAACGGAATTGCGGAAAGCAAAGGGGGCTGGCGATGATTAGACTCGGCTAGCTGGGAGTTGTTGGTAGCCGGTTCCCCGGCGGAACTAACGGCACAGGCCGATGCGCGCGGCGAGCGACGCGGCTTGGTGTGGGAGTTCCTGTACACGAAGCCGCGTCCGGTGGTTCTATGATTGAGGGATACTTTACGGCGGATGGGCGACCACGGGTGCGAACGCGCGTCTTGCTGCCCCGCTTTGAAGTCGTCAATTTTGAAGTCGTCAATGAGGTGCATTTTCCGGTTGACACCGGGTTGGATACCACCATCCTGCACCCTCAAGACGGGAATCTCCTGGGTTGCCCCTTTGACGAGCCGGTGAACCCGGCAGTCAGCCTGGAAACGGCACTACCCGCGTAACCGACCGGCTGCTGCCCCAGGTATTAATCAGGCTCACGAACGCGCCGGCCAGGCCGCCGCCCGGCAGCACCGTAATCCGGTCTGCGTCCGCAAACACCGGAACCATCCGTTCGCCGTCCCCCGACGACTCCAGCCGATGCCAGCGCACCCACTCCGCTTCCGGCAGATGCGTATTCTCATGTAGAAACTCGGCTACCTGCCGCCGCGTCCAGCCGGCCTCTGCAATGTGCAACATCGCTTCGGGGCTGATAACGCAGACGGCCTCGGATGAGTTGGGGCCGAACGCCAGCATGGCGTGGGCCACCGTCGTCAAAAAGTCGGCCGGATGCCGGTCGCCGTGCAGCGTCACCTGCAACGGGGCCAGCGCCGCATAGGCGGTAACGATGGTAGCATCGGCGCCGTAGCCCCGCTCGGCGGCCAGCGACGGCCAGGGGCTGACGGCCAGATGCTCCGGGAAGCAGAAGCCAATCTTGCCCGGATGCCCAAAGGTGCTGTTGTCCATATCCATGGGCGCGGAGCCGTAGAAATTGGCCTTGAACAGATTGACCGCCCGCCCGATGGCAGCGTTGGCCCGGCTGCCGTTCCCCATCAGCTCTACGCCGGCGTTCATACCGATGGCATCAGCATACGGCCCGCTCACCACCGTGAGCACGGTGGCTCCGTTGGTGGACGTGCTGCTGGCGTGCAGGTTGAACGTCCGCACGGCGATGGCCGACAGGGACGCCATCACCACCGGAAAATGCTCCGGCAGGCAGCCGGCCATCACCGCGTTGACCGCCGCCTTGCCGGCGGTCAACCGCTTTTGCCGGATGACCTCCGTGCCTAAATCATGCTCCGCCGACACGCCGGCGTAGTCCAGCATCGCCTGCACCCGCTCCGGCGTGGGCGGGATGATGGGCAAACCGTCGGTCAGGCCGTTGGCGAAGTAATATTCCTGCGCCGCGTTCCAGTCGTCAAACTGCAAGGCGCTATCTTGGGTAGTCATCGGCTTGGGGCCTCGCTGTAAGATGAGATTTGCCGTCTAGCGGCCCACGCCGCCGCGGCGGTAATCGGGGGCTACTACCACCAGTCGCGTTACCACCAGAACGTCGCTCAAGCGCGAGAATATGCGCGGGCGAACTCTCGCAGTGACATCCAGACGCGCGGTTGTAATGATAGTGGGCAGTTGCTCCGCATAGCGATAATCAAGAATCTGGAACAGCTTTTCCTCCGCAAAGTCGCTGGTGCGTTCTGCGCCCATGTCGTCCAGTACCAGGAGATTTACCGTCTTGATTCGCCACAACAGGTCATCGTGAGACAGCAGACTATCCGGCGCAAACGTAGCGCGCAAATGGTCAAGCAAATCCGCAACTGACGCAAAAAAAACTTCGTCCCCAGCCTCCTGACGGGCGGCGGCGGCGGCAACGGCAAGGTGGGTTTTGCCGGCCCCGTCGGAGCCGAACAGCAATATCCAGTTAGTTGGAATTTTAGCCCATTGCTGCATAAAGGCTTTGGTAGAGTTCAGGCTGGCTTTTTCATCCGCGTTGAGCTGCCCATGGCCATCGGGGTTAAAGGCTTTGAAAGTCATCCGCCGGCGCATATTGGGCGGAATTGCGCCGATCTGCTGTCCGGCAACCGAGTTGGTTATGCCCAGAGTGTAAAGCCTGGCAAACCCGTCCACCGATTCCAGCCGTGTCCGCAAAAATTCGTCCAGCCGGTTGGGCGCTCCCCGCAAGGTGATAATAGTAGGCAGTCTTGCCGAATGACGCCAGGCCAGCAATTGGAACAGGCGCTCCTGGCTCCATGGCGTAACCGTCTGCGTGGGAAGGTCGTCCAGCACCAGCAGCGGCGCGTTGCGAACCTGCTCGAAAAGGTCAATAAACCCCATTTCGGCGTCATCGTCAAACCCGCCCCGCAGGTAGTCCAGCAAATCGGCAACGGTGAGGAACAAGGCCGGATTGCCCCGTTCAATCTGCCGGTTGGCGATGGCGGCGGCCAGGTAGGTCTTGCCGCTGGCGCTGGGGCCGGCGAAGGTCAGCCAGCCCTCCGGGTGGTCGGCATAGCGGGATGCGGCGGCGAAAGCGGCGACGAAGGCCCGACGATTGACCGGATCATCGGTAGGGCCGTTGGGATTAGCGGCGTCAAAGGTCGCTTGCCGCAGGAAGCCGAGCTTGCTGTATCGTTCCAGCGCGGCGGTGCGGCGGGCCGGGTCAACATCCGACTGCTGACAGGCACAAGGGAACGTTGCGCCAAAATCAGGATCGTTAACCGGAACGCGCCGGGTCAGCCAACCGGCGCCGTTGCAAATCGGGCAACGGTCAACCCCGGTTTCCGCTTCATACGACGTCTCCGGATTCCCAGGGAAGTTGTCCGAAAAGCCGTCGATACTGTTCCAGGTATTCCGCGCGGCGATTCGCTTCAGAATCGATTCCAGGCTTTCCATCGTCATGGGCTGATATAGTTCCTTCCGGGAGGCCGTCGCGCACCAGCCGGCGCAGGATGGTGGTTACATAGCTCCAGCTGCGGGCGTTATGCTGGGCAGCGGTGGCGAAAGCGTATTCAATCCATCGCGCCGGGTATTCCTCCTCGGCGGCCTGCAGTTCCGCGGCCCGGTTGGGGCCAAAGGTGCCGATGTGCTGTTCGTACAGTGCGAATATGTTAGCACGCTGGCCCGCTGGCGTAACAGACGGGACGCTGCCTTTTGCCGCCGATTCTGCGCCGATACCGGCGGCGACATCCGGCGGCAGCGGGGCGATGCCCGCTTTTTCAAAGTAACGCTGACGCGCGGCGTCGTTGAGCAAAATGCGAACTTCGCCCCTAACTTGACCCGCCGCCAGCGTCCCCCGGCGCAACGCCAGCGCCAGCGCCCGGCGGATTGCCCCGTCGCTGTCATCCGGCGCAATCCCGCGCAAAACCTGGTCATCCAGCAGGTTGTAAAGGGATAGCGACGGCGGGATGCCGCCCCGGTTCACGCCCTCCGCCAGCAGCCCCACCGCCCGCAGCGTTACTTTCAGCTCCGCAGGGTCGTCAATCTCCGCCAGCCACTGGCCCAGGGCCGCCGCCGGCACGGGTATCCGGCGGGCGTGGGCCGGCAATGACCTTTTGGCCGCGCCTGTCGTCGCCATCTACGCGATGGACTCCTCGTAGCGCAGCAGCTCGTCGAACCGCATCAGCGTGTCCCGGAAATACAGATGCAGGCTGCCCGTGGGCCCGTGGCGGTGCTTGGCGACAATCAGCTCGGCGATGTTGCGCGGATAGGGACGGCCCGGCGCGTGCTGCTCCCACTCCTCTTCGGTAAAGTTCTTGTCCTCACGATAGATGAACATAACTATGTCGGCGTCCTGCTCGATGCTGCCGCTGTCCCGCAGGTCGGAGAGCTGCGGACGGTGGCCGGGGCGGTTCTCCACCACCCGGCTCAACTGCGAGCAGGTGAATACCGGAGCCTGCAAATCGCGCGCCATGCCCTTTAACGAACGGGAAATCTCGCTGATTTCCTGAACCCGGTTCTCGCCGTAGCCGCGGCGACTGCCGGCCCCTTGAATGAGTTGCAAGTAGTCCACCACGATGAAGTCCAGCCCGTGCTCCAGCTTCAGCCGCTGCACTTTGCTCCGCATCTCCATCACCGACTGAAAGGGGGTATCGTCGATGAAAATGGGCAGCCCGGACAGCACGCCGACGGCGTTGATAACGGTGTCTTCCTCTTGCTGCGTGTAGAGGCCCAGCCGCAGCCGGTGGGAGTCAACCCCCGATTCGGAGGCCAATACGCGCATGGCGATTTGGTCGCGGCTCATTTCCAGGCTGAATATGCCGCACACCGCCCCGTCTTTGGCGGCGTTGACGCAGATGTTCAGCGCCAGGCTGCTTTTGCCCAGACCCGGACGCGCGCCCACGATGAGCAAATCGGAGCGTTGCATCCCGCCCAGCAGGCTGTCCAAATCGCCGTAGCCGCTCTGCAACGGCGGCAGTTCCGTCAGCGTCGGGTCGGCAACGTCGCCCTGCAGGTACACGTCGAACACCGAACTCAGCGGGACAAACCCCCGGTCAGTGTTGGTCGGCTGCACCTGGAACAGCACTTCCACGGCCCGCCGCATCGTTTCGTCGGCGTCATCGGTATCCTCGAACCCCAAGTCGGCGATGCGGTTGCCGGCGTCAATAAGACGTCGTTTCGCCGCCGTGTCGGCCACGATGCCGGCGTAATATTCTACATTCACCGAGGTCGGCGTGTTGGCGATCAGCTGGCCCAGATAGGGCAGGCCGCCCACGCTTTCCAGCCGGTCGCGCTGGGCCAGCTCCCGCGCCACGGTTATCTGGTCAATCGCCTCCTGCCGCCCGAACACGGCCAGGCACGCGGCAAAGCAGTACTGGTTGCGGGCCCGGTGAAAATCCTCCGGCTTGATGACCGGCAGCACCCGGTGCAGCGCGTCGCCGTCAATCAGCAATCCGCCCAGCACCGCCGCCTCGGCGTCGTGGTCGTAGGGCCACTGACGCTCGCCGTATTGAGCGACGACCACGGGCTCTTACTCCTCAATCGCGGCGATGACGTTGACCGTGGCCCGCACGTCATTGGTAAGGGCCAGCACAACCTCGTACTCGCCGGGTTCCCGGATGGGTTCCACGGAGTTGGCGATGCGCCGGTCGATTTCCCGGTCCAGCAGTTCCCCCAGGGCGTCGGCGATGCGTATTCCGCTGATGGCGCCGTAGTAGCGCCCGGTGGGGGTAACGCGGCCCGGAATCGTAACCGTCAGGTTGTCCAGTGCCTCGGCCAGTTCCTCGACCACCTGCGTCTCCCGCGCCCGCTGCGCGTCGCCGGCGTTCTTGACTTTATCCAGCCGTTTCATCGTTTCGCCGGTGGCGATTTCGGCCAGCCCCTTGGGCAGCAGATAGTTGCGGGCATACCCCCGCGAGACCCGTTTCACCTCGCCGGCGCGGGCCTGGTCGGGAACATCCCTCAAAAACAACATCATCATAAGAAAGCCTCTCACTGCGTCCGGCCGCCAAATGGGGCTGGCTTGGACGGAAAAATTTTCACTGGGCGCGTCACCCTCAACAGCGCGCGTATTATAGACCATTTTATTTTTTACAGGGATAGAGGGATAGACGGGATTTTGCCGTCCTTGCGGGCGCTTTGGGGATTTGGTCAGGCGATAGTCAGGCGAGTGGTTTGCGGTTGACCGGGTTTCAGGGATTATCAGCCCTACGGCCGGAGGTTTTGCGCTGGGGTTTTTTACTCGGTCTTTTCCATGCCCGAAGCATGGGGCGCTGTGGCTGGCGCCGTGGCCGCAGCGACTACGCCGGTTAATGAGATCGGCGACAGTCTCAACGAGCCGGTAGCGACTTGGATGCTGAAAGTGGCCGTGATTACCTGAAACCCGGTCGGGGTTTTGATTTTGCCTGACGCCGCTATGATAGCACGGGCGTTCTTGCAGGCGCAAGGGGTAATTTGACAGCGATGGCAATGTCCGGTTGACGGCTGCCGTAATCCGGCATACTCTTGGCGCTGCAAATGCGAGCCGCGCGCAATCCCGGAGGTAGGGATGTCTTTCTGCGACGAAATTGAACGCGAATCCCAGGCCCAGCGCGAGGCCATGGCCGGCCACCCCTTCGTGGGGGGCATCGGCGACGGCACGTTGCCGCTGGACCGCTTCAAGCACTTCATCACCCAGGATTACGTCTATCTCATTGACTTTGCCCGCTGCCTGGCCCTGGCCGCCGCCAAAGCGCCCGACCTGGCAACTATGTCCTGGTTCGCCCGCGCCGTCGATTACATCCTGAACACCGAGATGGATTTGCACCGTTCCTACTGTGCCCAATTCGGCATCACCGAGGCGGAGCTGAACGCCACCCGACACGCCCCCACGTGCTACTCCTACACCAGCTACCTGCTGCGCGTCGCCCACCAGGGCAGCTTTGGCGAGCTGGTGGCCGCCGTCCTGCCCTGCATCTGGGGCTACTGGCAGGTGGGCGAGCGCCTGGCCGACCAGGGCGCACCGGACCACGACGGCTACGCCCAATGGATTCGGATGTACGCCGGCCCCGAACAACAGGCCGTCGCCGAAGAATGCCGCGCCATCTGCGACCGCATCGCCGACACCGCCGGCCCTGCCGAAATCGCCGCCATGAAAGAAGCCTATATCACCTGCACGCGCTACGAGCAGGCTTTCTGGGAAATGGGCTGGACACTAGAGGACTGGCCGGTCTAACCGCCGCCGGTACGGCGCTGGTCGGGGTGGGCAGATTCGAACTGCCGATCTCCTGCTCCCAAAGCAGGCGCCTTGCCGCTAGGCCACACCCCGACAGACGGCCCCGAAACGCCCCCGGCAATCAAGGCAAGTACCCCCGCGGAGACTCGAACTCCGGTCTCTGGCTCCGGAGGCCAGCACTCTATCCACTGAGCTACGGGGGCACCTACTATCTTACCACACCCACCACGCCGGCCGGCAAATCAATCGTTATCGACCCGTCTATTCAGCGTGGGTTGCGATGGCGGTCAGCGTGCCGCCGCCGGCGGTGGTTGCGGCCAGGATGAGGTCGGCGGTGGCGATGGGCGGCGCGGTTACCACGCCTTCCAGGGTGGCGGCCCATTGCTGGGAGCCGTCGGTTACGGACAGCGCGATTATCCGGCCGTGTTCCGCGCCGATGAGCGCCAGGGGGCCGGCGGTGGTGGGCGCGGCGATGATATCGGCATCGATGTCGGTTTCCCACAGGATGTTGCCGGTGGCGGTATCCAGGCCGGTGACGATGCCGATGGCATCGGCGATTACCGCGGTTCCGCCGGACAGCGCCGGCGTGTAGGGCTGCTCGCCGGCGGTGGGGACGGACCAAACGTTGCCTTGCTGCTGCGGCCCGTGCTTTGTGTACCCCCACACCCACAGCATGGTACGGACATAGAGGATTTGCCGTTCCATGGGATAGCGGCGTCCCTGATAATCGATGCCCCAGATTCGGCCGCCGAAGCTGCTGAAGTGCAGCAAGTCATCGGTAACGACCGGCCCGCCGCGCACCCAGCGGGAGCTGCCGGCGTCATAAACCAGGCGCCGCCGGCCGGTTTTCGCGTCGAGAATATGCACTTTGGCATCGGTGGCGGTGGCGATGACTTTGCCATCGGCCAGGGCCGGGGGCGCAATCACCCAATCGCCCAGGCGATAGTCCCATAGCGGTTCTCCGGTGGCGGCGTCCAGGGCCAGCAGCCGCTTTTGGTCGGTTTCAGCGACGAACAGCCGGCCGTCGGCGACGGTGGGCGAAGGCAGGGACGCTACCCGCAGCCGGCGCGACCAGACAACTTCGCCGGCGTCGGCGGTAAGGGCGGTTACCACGCCGGGCCGAAAGACCACGAAAACCATGCCGTCGGATACCGCCGGAGTTACCGCGGCAGTGAGGCCGGAATCGTAGCGCCAGACGACCGTGCCGGCGCTGCGTTCCAGCGCGACCACGCTGCCGTCTTCGGCGGTCAGGTACACCCGGTCGCCGACCACCGCCGGCGCGGCTCCGATGGGCGCGCCAGCCACGTATTGCCAGACGGGTTCGGGGGCGGCGTCGCCGGCAAGGGCCGGAGCAGCAGCGGCGGAAGAATTGGCTGCATCCCTGCCGGCCTGGGGCCAGTCGCCGGGAGCCGGCGCAACTGAAGTATCCCCGATGCTGGTGGAGGGCAGGGGCGGGTCGGGCGGCAGGCCGGTGTAGGCCCACAGCACCCAGATTACGAGGCCGAGGACGGGGAGGACGAAGACGGCCGCGCGGAAGATGCGGTTACGCAGGAAACCGAGGCGGGTACGACGGGAACGCTGGCGGGCTTCATCCTCGGGCAGGGCCTCCAGACCGGAGAACGCGCCGCAACGGGCGCACCGGCCGCCGGCTGCAATAGAGTCGGCCGGCGGCGCATCTACTGCCGGCGGGTGGTTGATGTGGCCGCAGAACCGGCAGAGGAGGACGGTTTCCTGGACGTTGTTCACGGGTGCGGGCGGCTAAAAGGCCGGGCGCTGCAGCACTGCCGGGTCGATGCGGCGGGGCACGCGCTGGCCGTCGGTGGGTTCGCCCAGCAGTTCGCCGTTGTCCACCATAACCTTGCCGCGCAGGATGACCGTGGTAGGCCAGCCGAAAATCTCCCAGCCTTCCCAGGGGCTGTAGTCCCGCAGGTGCAGGTCGTCCATCGTCAGGCGTTTGCGGATGTTAGGGTCGATGATGGCGAAGTCGGCGTCGCTGCCGGGGGCGATGACGCCCTTGCGCGGGTACATACCCAGCAGGCGGGCGGCGTTGGTGGCGGTGATGTTGGCGTACTGCGTCAGCGGCAGACCCCGTTTTACCACCGCCTCGGTGTAATTGACGCCCATGCGGATTTCGATGCCGATGTTGCCGCCGCGAACGTCCTGCACGTTGCGCCCGGCGGTCTTGTCCAGATAGGTGGTAAAGCTGCTGTCGGTGGCGGTGAAAGTCAGGTTGTTGCCCAGCAGGCCGGCCCACAGGTCGCTGCCGTCCTCCGGGTATTTGAGGGACGGGTAGGTGTGGTATTTCATGCCGTCGGGTTCGCGGTACTGATAGGCATTGAAGGACAGGGCCAGCGTCAGCACCTCGCCATAGACGGGCAGGCCGCGGCTGCGGGCGGCGGCCACGGCGTTGACGCCGTCACTGCCGGTTACGTGGACGAAGTACATTCCGGCGCCGTTCTGCTCGGCGATGCGAATGGTGTCGCGGAAGGCCAAATCCTCGACCTCTTTGGAGTGAATCAGATGCACGTTGTACCAGTCCCAGAGGCCGCGCTGCCGGGCCAGCAGGTAGTTGTACATCACGATTTCGTCGTCTTCGGCGTGAACGGCCAGGACGCCATCGTGGCGGGCCAGCTGCGCGGTAAGGTCGGCCAGCCGGCCGGAGTCGATGCGGCCGATGGGCGTCAGCGTCAGCGGCGGGTCCTGTGGCGGGCGGATGTTGGTAGTAAAGATTTTGACGCTGGGGAAGTCGTTGTTGATGAGTTCGCCCACGCGCGCGATGCTGTCGGCGGAGTTGCGGCTGGCGTAGATGACGTGGGCGGAGTAGTCGGCGTAGGTGTTGCCTTCCCAGACGGACAGAAAATCCAGCACGCCGCCCACCAGTTCGCCCTCCGGCGCCGGGGCAAAGTCCACCACCGTGGTAGTGCCGCCCCAGATGGCGCCCAGGGAGTGCTCCAGCGGGCCGGCGTTGGGGACGCCGGCGACCAGTTGGTGCGCGCCGGGCTGCACGTTGGCGGCGGCGTGGATGTGCGGCTCAATGCCGCCGGGGGTAACGATGCGGCCGGTGGCGTCCACGGTCCGGACCGCCTCGTCGCTGAGCGTCCCCGGCGCGCCGATGGCGACGATGCGCCCGTCCTGCACGCCGATGTCCACGGCGGCGGCCTCGCTGGGCATAACGACGGCGCCGCCGGTGATTAGCAAGTCAAACATAATTCAGCCTCCTGCGGCAGTTCGCCGGGCGTTGCGCCGGTTACGGGTTGCAAGTGTCCAACATTCCATCAAACAAACATCTCCGCAGCGGCGCCGCCAAGCCGGCCGGCGGCCGCGATAGTATCACACCGGCTAGCCGGGTTCGGCTTCGCCCAACTGCGCCCGCAGCCGGCGGATGGTTTCCTGAGCGGATTCCAGAGCGTCCTGAGTGGCTTGCCGGGCGGCTTGTTCTGCGGCCAAAGCATCCTCGCTGGCGTCAATGTTGCGCAGGAACCGGCCCGTCCTGGGGTCCCAGAAAAAGAGCCAGCTGCTGTCCCAGCAGAGGTAGAGGTCAAGGGCCGCGCTGTAACCCCACAGCGACCCGTCCGGCTGCGGGACAATCTCAATCGGCTCATACCGTCCATCCACCAGGTGGTCGCCGGCGAGGGGCGCGTCGTAAAAATCGCCCCCGGCGCTGTCAAACCGCCAGTATTCGCCAGTGCCGATGCGCGCGTAATCCCGCCGCTTGGCGACCATATCCGTCCGTGCCGTACTTTCGGAGGCGATTTCCAGGGCGAAATCCGGCGGCTTGCCGGCTATCCAGGTCATATAGGCATTTCGTTCCCAGAGGGGAGCGATGTTCACTGCGAAAGCGATATAGCAGTCCGGCGCATAGCGGAGATTGAGGTCATCGCGGTCATAGTACAAGTAGCTTTTCCCGGAGACCAGCGTATCCGACTGCGCCCGGAAATGCCGCCGCACGGTGTGCATAATGTGGGTGAAATGAGGTTCCTGGCGCATGGCATCGGGCAACGGGGGTGGGTCGGGGGAGATGAAGGTGTCGGGGTCAACCCACTTGGGGATGTCGGCGCCAGGGGGGAATGTGGGAGATTTGGTAGTCATATTATTCGGGCTCCGGTTCGCCCAACTGCGCCCGCAGCCGGCGGATGGTTTCCTGGTCGGCCTGCCGGGCGGCCTGTTCCTCTGCAAGTTGCTCCTGCGTTGCCGTCAGAGTTTCCTGCGTCGCCTGATGCGCCAGTCGCTCCGCGGCCAGCGCATCCTCGCTGGCGTCGATGTCTCGCACGAACTCGCCCGTCTTGGGGTCCCAGAGAAACAGCCACCCGCTATCGTAGCAAAGGTAGAGGTCAAGGGCCGCGCTGTAGCCCCACAGCGACCCGTCCGGCTCCGGCGTAATCTCAATCGGCACGTACTGCTCATCCTCCAGCCGGTCGCCGGCCAGCGGCGCGTCGTAGAACCCCTCGCCGCTGCCGTCAAATCGCCAGTATTCGCCAACACCGATGCGGGCGTAATCCCGCCGCTTGGCCACCATGTCGGTCTGCCAGGTGCTTTCGGAGGCGATTTCCAGAACGAAATCCGGCGGCTTGCCGGCAATCCAGGTCATGTAGCCGTTCCGCGCCCACAGCGGGTCAACGTCCACGCCAAATGCCACGTAGCAGTCGGGTTCGTAGCGGCGGTTGAGGTCGCTGCGGTCGTAATAAAGCGGAGAGTCCCCGGAGACCAGCGTATTGGGCTGCCCGCGGAAATGCCGCCGCACGGTGTGCATAATGTGGGTGAGATGAGGTTCCTGGTGCATAGCATCCGGCATGGGGAGCGGGTCGGGTGCGACAAAGGTATCGGGGTCAACCCACTTGGGGATGCAGGCGCCGGGGGGGAATGTGGGGGCTTTGGTAGTCATAGCGTGCCTCGCGACGCGCGCGGTTGGACGGGTTGCATAGTAGCACACAACGCCACGGGCGGCCTCTTTGGATCGACCGCGTTGCGGATGCCCGCTATCGGGGCCACCCGTCAGCAACCTCACCGGCCCGGAGCGCAGCCCGGATACCCGCGGCTGCATCATTCGTAATCCACCGGCTCCAGATGCCGGCGTTGTTGTTCAACCACCAGATAGCCGTAGCAGTAAAGTCGGCGTCGGGGTTTTCATCTTGCCACCTGACGACCGCCTGGTACACGTCGCGGTTGAAATCCCACTGCCGCAACATTGCGACAACATCGGGTGCGAGGGCCGGCAGGTCGGGATTCGCAGCAATCAGAACGGTGGCGTCTTCGTAGGCGCAGGCTTTGGTGGTGAACCAGCACTGGTCGGAATAGGCCGGTTCTTCCAGGCGAACCAGGTCCAGTTTCAGGGCCGGGTCGTTGGTACCCCACTGATAGCCCAACCACGGCTCCCGCCGCTCGTAGGCGCCTAACAGGTCAGCATTCAGCGCCGCGCCGTCGCTGGGATTAACGATTGCCACGTGGTCGGACAAACCGTAGCCGGCGACTTGCTGCGCGTTGACATCCTTGCAAGACCAACCGATGGCGCAGGACACCAAACGCGCCTTGCCTCCGGTTTCCGGGGTTGCGAACAGCCTTTTATAACGGGGATTCTTCAAGTCCTCAACGCTGTCCAGCTCCGGATATTGCTCTTGCAGATAGGCCGGTATGACAAAAGCCGACCGCCAGTCGCTGAAATTTTTGCCTAGGGAAAGCACTGCGCCGTTCTCTGTGGCCTGGTTCCAAGCCTCATTCTGGTTGGGCAGCCAGATTTCCATCAGTACATCAGTGTCGCTAGACCCCAACCCTTGGAACAGGGGAAGCCTAGCGCCGAACCTTACATCGGTGGAGTAACCGTAACCTTTCTCAACGATGTACTGCGCGATGCGGTTCTGGAGCAGAGCGCTGGACCAGTTGAGGTCGCCGAAAGTGATGGTCTCCTTACTTAGCGTCAGATAATACCAGTTCGACCAGTAGGGGGTGCCGTAGCGTTCCCGTTTGCTGGCTACGATAAACCAGTAATCCTCTCCGGGCGTCAGACGGGTTGCGGTATAAGAGGTTTTACCGGCGACATCAACGAAAACGAACCGCTCGAAAAAGTCGGTTCCAGCGGCTAACGTTTGCCGATAATCTGCGTCGGCAATCCAGCCAATGCGGTAGTAATTTGCTCCTACGATGGCGTCCCAGGCCAGATGCACCTCGCCCGGACTGGTGCCGTTAATCGCAGTTATGTTGGTCGGCGCGGGCAGCGGGTCATTGCTTTGAGCGGGAGTCGCGCCCATCGCCATAATTGCCACCAGGGACAACGCGGCGATGGTAGAGATAATGGATTTCATCGTTGTTGGCCTCCCAATTTTCATCGCCAGGGCGAATGGTTATTCGCCCCGGCTTACGTCTCCGTTACACCCCCGCCTTGATAAACTCTGCCACCCGCTCCCCAATCATTATGGTGGTGGCGTTGGTATTGGCGCGGATTACGTCGGGCATTACCGAGGCGTCGGCGACGCGCAGGCCGTCGATGCCGTGCACCTGGCCGTGCTGGGAAACTACGGCCATGGCGTCGCTGGCCGGCCCCATCTTGCAGGTGCCGGCGATGTGGTGCTGGGTGTAGGCGTTGCGGAGTATCCAGTTGTCCAGGGTATCGTCGTCGGCCAGGTCGGCGTCGGCCGGGTTGAGGCGTTCGACGATGAACTCCTGGAAGGGCGACTGGCTGGCGATTTCCAGCGCCAGGCGCACTGCCTGGCGCATCCGCCGGCGGTCGTAGGGGTCGCTGAACAGCCGGTAGTCCAGGTCGGGCTGCACCGCCGGGTCGGTGGATTGCAGCGAGAGGCGGCCGGCGGACACGGCGTTTTGCAAGCCGACGCTGAGGCCGAAGTGGAAACCGGCGCCGTCGTAGGACACGCTGGCCGGGCGGTGCTCGCTGGTCATCAGGGTGGGCGTAATCTGAAAGTCGGCTCTGGTGGGGGAATCGTCGGCGCTCCAGCGGAGGCCCACCTGGATGTTGGGGGCGAAGGTGTCCGGCTCTTCGCCCTCGCCGCGAAAGAGGATGTAGGCGGCGGGATGGTCGCGGAAGTTCTGCCCCACGCCGGGGAGTTCGTGGTTGACGGGAATCCCCATCTCCCGCAGGTGGTCGGCCGGGCCGATGCCCGACAGCAGGAGCAGCTGGGCCGAGCCGATGGTGCCACTGCACAGGATGATTTCGTTGCCCTCGACAGTGAAAATCTCGCCGCCGCTTTCCACTTCTACGCCCACCGCCCTGTTGCCGTCCAGAACCACCCGCCGCGCGTGGATGTTGCCGCGCACGGTGAGGTTGAGGCGGTGGCGGGCGGTGCTGAGGAAAGTCAGCGCGGTGCTCATGCGCACGCCTTCAATGTTGTTCATCGGGCGCGGCGAGACGGCGGTGTAGCAGTCGGGCGCGTTCTGGTCGGGGTGCTCCGGTATGCCCAGACGCACGCAGGCATCGTAGAAAGCGGTGTTGAAAGGCAGCCAGTCCGGTCGTTTGGGCCGGCGCACCGGCAGGGGGCCTGTGGAGCCGTGGAAGTCGTCGCCGCCGTAGTCCCAATCATTCTCCAGCTTGCGGAAAAAGGGCAGGCAGTCGGTGAATTTCCACTCGTCGTTGCCCCACTCGGCCCAGAGGTCGTAGTCGTCGGGGATGCCGCGAAACACCACCTGGCCGTTGATGGCGGACGACCCGCCCATAGCCTTGCCCCGGGGAATAATCATGGGTTCGTCCTGCGACGGATTGGCCCGGCCCCGCAAATCCCAGCTATGGGGGCCGTAGGCGGAAAGCCACGTGTTGTTGCCCTGCTTGAGGTCTTCGGGCAGGCGCTCAAAGTCGGGATAGTCGGGGCCGGCTTCCAGCAGGATTACGGACTTGCCGGTCATTTCGGAAAGGCGGGCGGCCATGACACAACCGGCGGAACCGCCGCCGACCACGATGTAGTCGTACTTCATACGGGGGTTGGTCTCCTTTGGGATTATCCGCCTCAGGCGGACTGCGTTCCTGAGTGGGCGCGATTTTAGCATAGGGCCGGGGCGGGTTTTACTTTTACAGGGATGGACCGGATTTTGACCGGAGAAAGGCAGCCCGCTTAATGCTGCCGGCCCACGTCAATGTCCGCAACCACTTTGCGGCCGCCGCCGCAACTGTGATTCGGATGGCGTAGCGCGTAGCCAAGCGCCCGGATCGATGCCGAATAGTATCATAAAATCCGATTTGATAGCAAGAAATTACGTATATAACATCCCTCTGTCAGAAGAAAACGGAATCCGCATTGTTCGCGGCGTTGGCAGTTAGATGAGTCTCGTCACCAGGTGGCGCACCGGGAGGTCATCACGATGAAGCGGACTGTGTGTTGCGTGGGAAGCATTGCCGGACCATGAAATTGGTTGAACGCTGAGAGCGTCGATGAATTCCCGCGACGTTGTTCAGTCGAGCAAGGAGGTGAGGAAAACCGCAACCAACGATCGACCAGTTGACCGATTAAGGAGTTCAACGAGAGGTACACCACATGACCAAACTAACCATAATTACCGCCCTAGCGGTCTTGGGAACCTTGTCCGTCGTGGCCTTCCTGCAACCCGAACGGCCCACGGAAGCCTACCGGACGGAGAAGTGCACTCACGAAACCACGCTCTATGTTCTCAAATGGCCCGGAGATTCCACCACCTACGATGTCACTCATGGCAATCTTTTCGACTGGTGGCAGGAAGAGATTGAAGAAGCCGCCGACATCTGGAACGACGATGGCGGGGCAGACTTCTCCTTCAACCATAGCTCAAGTTCCAGCCACGATTGGGGCAAGAAGCGACTTCGGAAAATCCATCGAATTGCAGAAACCGGAATAGTGGCTACAAACTGTGTAGTGACCGATGTTGACACCTACTTCAACACCCGCTACACGTTCAACCGGTGCGACACTGACCCGGGAGACTGTAACCAGTCCGACGTCTACGACGTGAGAGCCGTCTCACTGCATGAGTTCGGCCACTGGCTTGTGCTAGGGCACACTGCACCGTGGCGCTTCAGTTGCGTCATGCGGAATGGAGAATGGGAAGACCGTACTCTGTGCGGCGATGACCGGAACGGCATCCAATCTATCTACGGCGAAGATTAACCCGGCAACCTTCAAACAGGAGAAATGTCACGCATGAAACTGAACAAAGTCTGGTATGGCGGCATCCTCGCCGCAACCGCCTTGGTAGCCGTCGGCCTGATTGGTTGCTCTTTTGGGCAGGCTCCAGCCTACGGGACCCAATCCCAACCTACGGGCCAAAGCACGTTGCTTATCTCGGGTCTGTTGCCCGATTGGGACTTGGAAGATATGGTCGAGCGTTCTGATGCCATCGCCATCGGGGTAATCACAACCAACCTTGGAACCAAGAGCGAGGCGGGCGGACTCAACGACCCTCCCTCGTACTACTACCAGTTCACGGACTACAAGCTGGAAGTGGAACGGGATTTTTACCCCGGGACGCTCCCTGAGAACATTGCCTTCCTTGCGGAAACCGGGGTGACTCCAGGGAAAGAAGATATTAAAGTCGTTGGCTACGAAGGTGTCCCCAGCTATGAGTTGGAAGACCGTGTGATTCTTTTCATGGAGAGCATGGCCGACGATTCGGAGTTCGGGGACGGGGCGGGCCGCCCCGTCCCGGATGGCTTCACCGCCGATGACTACTATCTGGTCATCGTCGGCGGGCCATTCGGCAAACTCATGCTGAGCGGTGAGAAGTGGGAGGACTCCCGCACCGGAGAGTCGTTCACTATAGACAAACTGGCTTCGGTCATTCATTAAGCACATCAAGAAGAACAGCGACAACAAGTAACAGCTAACCGCCATCCCCAGAAGTGACCTAGGGCTGGGAACATTCCCAGCCCGCCTATTTCAAAAGTCGATAATGGAGCCGGGGTGTAAACTAACGGCCGTCAGTTCCTCTTGGGTCATGCCCGCACCAGGTACTCCAGCACGTTCCCCACGGTGAGTCGCGTGCCCCGGATGCAGGGCTTGCCGAAGCGCCGCTCCGGGTCGATGTTGATGAGGGCGTGGTAGTCAGGCTGTGGTGTTTCCGTTTTTGGTTGGTCGGCCCGCACCTGCGGGAGTAGTGATGGCGGCTCCGTTCACGTGGCGGTGATGCCGTCCAAGTCGGTTTTGGACAAGTCAATGCCTGTTAGGTCGGCCCGCGAGCCGCCGCCGCTGCAACTGTCATTTGGGTAACGTAGCCAAGCGCCCAGATTGATGCCGAATAGTATCATAAAATCCGATTTGACAGCAGGAAATTGCGTATGTAACATCCCTCTGTCAGAAGAAAACGGAATCCGCGTTGTTCGCGGCGTTGGCAGTTAGATGAGTCTCGTCACCAGGTGGCGCACCGGGAGGTCATCACGATGAATTGGCAACGATTGGCTTATTCGAAACCCCTGCTGATAGTGGCGGCGCTGATGCTGCTTGCAATTGCAGTGGCCTGTGGCGGGGCCGCCACCACAGAGGAATCCGCCGCACCCACTGCCGCGCCCCAGGCGGCGCCGGCCGCAGCCACCGCGCCGCCGGCTGCGGCGGCCGTTGCCGCCACCACGGCGCCGGCGGCGCCCGGGGCCACCATGGCGGCGGTTGTGCCTACCGCCATTCCGGCCGCGCCGGCCCAGGCCGCGGGTGCGATTCCCACGGCGACGCCGGCGCCGGCCGCGCCGGTAATAACGGACTGGGTGTCTCGCGGCAAGCATGGCCGGACGATGAACTGGGTGGCGCGGAATAACCCCGGGTTCTGGGACGTTCACTATGGCGCCAGTTTGACCACCACCCTGACGCCCTCCGGCCCCAGGTTTAACCAGCTGGTGGAATACAACCCGGTCAACCCCGAAGAGATAATCGGCGACCTGGCTGAAAGCTGGGAAGTAAGCGAGGACGGAATGGAGTACACCTTCCACATCGCCGATGCCCAGTGGAGCGACGGCGAACCGGTCAAGGCCAGCGACATCGTGTACAGCCTGGACCGGATAGTGCTGCCGGACGCATTCCGCGGCCGAACCAACAGCCTCAGAGACTTCTACGAGTACCAGACTGCCGAGGTGATTGACGACAAGACGGTGCGAATGCCCATTAAGTACCCGGCCGCAACTTTCCTGGTGAATCTGGCCTCCGACTACATGAAAATGTACCCGGAACACGTGGTCGGGCAGCTAACTCAGGAGGACGCCAACTGCTGCCCGGAGAATATGCTGGGTTCCGGCCCCTTTATATTCAAGGCCGGCAGCTGGCAGAAGCAGGAATCTTACGAATACGTAAGGAACCCCAACTACTTCAAAGCTCCCCGTCCCTTCTTTGACGGCTTCAAGACTTTTCTGATTCAGGATGTCGCCCGGTCTATCGCCACCCTGAAGGTGGGACAGGCCGACGGCACCTATTACCCGGTGCTGTCCACCTACACCGAATTTGTAGAGCAGCTGGAAGAAGATACCGACGGCAAGATGCGAGCGCTTTATATGCGCAATGTGCAGCGAGCCGGCCTGACTTTCAACTGGCTGAAGGAACCCTACGACGACCCGCGGGTGCGGCGGGCCCTGTGGCTGGTTATCGACCAGGAAGAGATTGTCGATAAAATCCTCCGGGGCAACGGCACCGTAGGCACCCATTTCCACGTCGGGTTTGCGCCCAATGAAACCCAGGATGACCTTTACCAGTTGCCAGGATACCGGCGCGAGGCGGACGGCTCGAAATCCCAGGCCGACCTGGACGAGGCCAGAAGGCTGCTGGCGGAAGCCGGGTTTCCCGAGGGGTTTAGCGGCGAAATCAGCTCCATACTCACGGGATGCACCGCCACCGCAGCCCAGCTGGTCAGCCAGGTATGGAAGCGGGAACTTAACCTGGACATGAACATCGTCTCAACGGATGTGGCTACTCTCTACGGCACCTGGAGGAACAACGACTACCAGATAATCGTAGGCTGCGGCAGCGGCATCATCCTCCCCGACCCCTCCGACATTCTGAACCAGTGGTACGGCATCGACACGATGCGGAACTCGGCGAACTGGACCACGCCGGAGTTCGAGAAACTTAAGGCAGCCCAATCCAGAGAGTTGGACCCGGAGAAGCGCCGGCTGATTTTTGCGGAGATGGTAGAAGTTCTGCGCGACGAAGTCTCTCATTACCAGCCCATCGGCTGGATGCACGCCGGGGGAACGCTGGACTACAGAATCCGAAACTACCACGTGCCGAGGACTATCCAGCTGGTTCACAAGTGGGATCATGCCTGGTGGGATGAGGACGCCGAGAAACCGCCGGTCGGCACCGGCTACCAGCCATAAGTCACCCGCAGACGATGCGGCAGTCTTCGCCAGGGTCTTGCCCATGGTCATTGCGAGGAGCATAGCGACGCGGGCAACCCCGTTGCAGTACACATAGCGGCGCCGGGCGCACCGGCTGCGCGACGGGATTGCCACGCCAGGCACGCAATGACATTTGGAAAATGAAAAGGCCCTGAATCATCCGGCCCGGCCCGCAGGAGAATGATGACCACCTACATTATAAGAAGGCTGCTGCTCTTCATTCCCACCATCCTCATCGTGACCATCATCATCTTTCTGTTGATGTGGATTGTTCCCGGAGACACGGCCATGCTCATCCTGACCGGGAACGACCCCAGCGAAGGGGGGCGCGTTGACCTTGCCGACATTGAGCGGCTGCGGGAGAAGCTGGGGCTGAACCGGCCCGTCCACGTCCAGTATGGCGACTGGATCTGGGATATGCTGCGCGGGGATTTGGGGGAATCGCTTTGGTACCAGACCCCGGTGATCGATGAGTTGGGAGGCCGGTTCATCACCACGATGCAACTGGCGGTCATGGGCATCATCCTGGCCTTTGTGGTGGCAGTGCCCCTGGGCGTGCTGTCGGCGGTGAAGCAGGACACCTGGCTCGATTACGTCAGCCGGGTCTTTGCCCTGCTGGGGATAGCCATGCCCACCTTTTTGATTGCAATAGTCGTTACGTATGTTCTGGCATACGTTTTCGACTGGCTGCCGCCCCTGGACTACGCCGACCTGTGGGATAAACCCCTCACCAACTTGCAGCAGATGGTGTTCCCGGCCCTGGCCATCGCCTTCCATGACCTGGCGTTCACCGCCAGGGTCACCCGCTCGTCAATGCTGGAGGTGATGCGGGACGACTACGTGAGAACGGCCCGGGCCAAGGGCCTCACGGAGTTTGGGGTCATTGGCCGCCACGCTCTCAAAAATGCGCTCCTGCCCATCATTACCGTATCCGGCTACCAGTTCGGTCGCCTGCTGGGTGGGGTCATCATCGTAGAGGTCATCTTCCTGGTGCCCGGAATCGGGACCATGCTGATTGACGCCATCATCCACCGGGACTTCGTTGTAATCCAGGCGGTAGTGGTGCTTGTGGCGGCGGTGGTCATGTTCCTGAACCTCGCCATTGACCTCATTTACGGAATGCTGGATCCCAGGATTCGCTACCAGTGACGCACTTTTAATCACGGGAGAAGACCATGCTATCGCGTGAAATAGGCGCCCCGGGAGGCGTTGCCGGGCTTAGAACCACACTGCTGCGGGTTCCGGCCGCATTGCAGTCGGCGGGCGCCCTGGCCCGTCGGAAACCGCTGGGAGCGGTGGGGGCGCTGATTGCGATTCTCCTGATGCTGATTGCAATCGGTTCCCGTTTCAGCATCCTCCCCGTAGTTGACCCCTACGAATCCGTGGGAGACATATTCCTCTCGCCCAGCCGGGAGTTTCCCATGGGCACCGACGTTATCGGGCGGGATGTCCTGAGCCGGGTACTCTACGGCTCCTGGATTTCCCTCTACGTGGGCATCGGCAGCGTACTGATTGGGATTACGGCCGGGTTCGTTATTGGCGTTGCCAGCACCTACGCCGGCGGCGTGGTTGACCTGGCCTTCCAGCGCGTGGTGGATGCGTTGATGTCCATGCCGGGCCTGATTCTGGCCCTGGCAATCATGGCTATCCTGGGGCCTTCGTTGAACAACGTCATCCTGGCCATCGTAATCGGTATGCTGGCGCCCGTAATCCGAACCGTCCGCTCGCAGGTACTGACGCTGAAGGAGATGGACTACGTAACAGCGGCCCGGGCGGTGGGCGCCCGTCCCGGGCGTATCGTTTTCCGTCACATCATGCCCAACTGTTTCGCCATCTACATCATCATGGCTACCTACTACCTGGGGTTTGCCATCATAATCGAAGCATCCCTGAGCTTCCTGGGAGTGGGCGCGCCCCCGGACGAACCCAGCTGGGGCGGCATCCTGACCGTGGCGAGCAAAGAGGCCCCCGAAACGGGCATCTGGCTGCTGGTATTCCCCGGCATTTTCATATTCGTTGCCGTGCTGGGGTTCAACATCCTGGGCGACGCCCTGCGCGACATCCTGGACCCCCGGCTAAGGGGCCGTTAGGAAACCAATAACGAACAACCACCGTAGGGCGGGGCAGGTTTGGAACCTGCCCCTATTTTATAGACGGAAAGACCCGGGACGCAAACCACGTCGTATTGACAATCCAAAGCCGTATTAGTACCATTCTATGGTATTGTATAACGAATATCGGCGCATACAACGGTATCCCTGCACCATTGCGTGCGTCGCTGTAATGTCTCAATCAGGAGGCTGACGCGATGATACTGCGACGAATGTGGCATCCGAGAATCCTGTTGGTGGCGGGAGTCGTGGCGCTGCTGGCCGCCATTGCGGCTTGCGGCGGCACCGCCGCGCCGGAGGGGGCCGGCCAAACCGCTGCCGCCACTACAGCGCCCACGCCCACCATCGACCGCATGGCCGCCGCCGACCAACCCACGCCCACCGCGCCGCTGGACGCTACCCCCACGTCGGTTCCGGTGCCCACGGTAATGGCCGTGGACGAACGACCGGACTGGTGGATAGAAGGCGCAGGCAAGCATTATCGCGGCGACTTCCCCCTCGTTGCCCAATACAACCCCGGTTTTTGGGATGTGCACTACGGCGGCTCAATGAATACGGTGCTAGTTCCTTCCGGCCCCCGGTTCAACCAGATTCTGGAGTACAACCCGGTAAATCCCAGCGAAATCATCGGAGACTTGGCGTTGACTTGGGAAACGTATGAAGATGGCGCTGAATTCGGTTACATTTTCCACTTGAACCCGGATGCCGCGTTCACCGACGGCCACCCGGTAACTGCGGAAGATGTGGTGTTCTCGCTGAATCGCATCACGCTGGGCCAGGCGGAGGAAGGCGTGCTCCGCGCCCGCACCGGCTTGATGAACAACTTCCTGGTGCATGACACTTTTGAGGCCCTTGACGACCACACGGTAAAGGTGCCCCTGCGCTACCGCGCGGCGGCTTTCCTGCCCAACCTAGCGTCGGACTATATGAAAGTGTACCCCAAGCACGTTGCCGAAAACCTGTCCCAGGAGCAGGCCAACCAGGGCATCGCCCAGGATGAGGCTATGTTGGCGATTGAAGCCGGCCAACCCGTGGGCCTCATCGGGTCGGGCCCCTGGATGCTGCGGGAATGGGAGAAAGACGTGGGGTATTCCTTTGACCGCAACCCCAACTACTTCAAAGCCGGTCGCCCATTCTTTGACGGATTGAGAATATTCCTGATTCTGGACGTGGCGCGCCGCATTTCCGCTTTGCAAACCGGGCAGATTTACGGTACCTACCAGTCGGTCACCAGCCACACCCCTGAGGATGTGGCGCGTCTGGAGAGGGATACCGACGGCCGCGTGCGCGCCCTGGTTCTGGAAGGCGCCGCCGTTCAGGCTTACTTCCTGAATATCACCAAGCCGCCTTTCGATGACCCGCGAGTCCGGCGGGCTTTCTACCTGGGACTCGACCGGGACCTGGGCGTAAGCCAGGCGGTGCTGGGATTCGGACTCCCGGGCACTTTCTTCGCGCCCGGCGTCGTGGAAGACGTGGCGGAGACCCGGACCACCGACCCGGCCTTTGCGACGGACCGCAGCGCCGCGTTGGCAGAAGCCCGGCAGCTGCTGGCCGATGCCGGCTACCCCAACGGTTTCCAAGTCAAGCTGAACGTGGTGAATACAACTCCCTCGCTGCCCAGCGCCGAAGTAACGGCCCCGCAGATGCGGAGAGACCTGAACATCGACATCGAGATTGAACCCACCGACCTGGCCACCATGTACGTCGGAATGCGCGACGGCGTAGCCAACTTTGACGCCGTGGGCACGGGCATCATCCTGCGCGACCCCGGCGACATCGTGAACCAGTTCTACCTCCAGAACGTGCTGCGCAATCCGCACAACTGGCAGAACGACCGGGTTGACGAGCTCATTTCCTTGCAGAACGAGGCCATTGACCCGGCAGAACGCCAGGGCTATCTGGAAGAAATGGCCGACATCCTGCATCGGGGCGAAAGCCACTGGGTGCCTTACTTCTGGTACTCCACCGCCGGCGCCTTCGACTACCGCATCCGTAATTACTACTACCCGCCCACCGTGCAGCTCATCAAGAAGTGGGACCACGTCTGGTTTGACCCCGACCGGGAGATGCCGGCCGAAGTGGGCTACGTACCCTAGTCCAACTCACCGGCCGGTGAGTTGGCGGCAGTCAAGCGAAGGGCAACCACCAGGGTTGCCCTTATGCTGTGGTTGCCCGGCTACGGGCAGTTCGGCCAGGTTGGGAATGGCGGCTCCTTTGGCTTTGGTGCGTTGGGGATTTGGTCGGCGATGGTCAGGCGATGGGTGCGATGTCGAGGCGAAAGGTTTGCGGTTGACCGGGTTTCAGGGATTATCAGCCCTACGGCCGGAGGTTTTGCGCTGGGGTTTTTAGCCCGGTATTTTCCATGCCCGAAGCATGGGGCGCTGTGGCTGACGCCGTGGCCGCAGCGACTACGCCGGTTAATGAGATCGGCGACAGTCTCAACGAGCCGGTAGCGACTTGGATGCTGAAAGTGGCCGTAATTACCTGAAACCCGGTCGGGGTTTTGATTTCGCCTGACGCGGCTATGATAGCACGGGTGTTCTTGCGGGCGCAAGGGGTAACTTTACAGGGACAGGGCCGTTGCAAAGTCGAGGCCGGGAGTTACGAATTTACAGGGATGGACAGGATTTTGGGATTGTAGGGGCGAGCGCAGGGCTGTTGCAAAGTCCGGGTGGCAGGTTCAGGGACACTGCATTTCCCTGTCTAAAGGTACTTGGCAGCCGCCACCGCGATTGCTGCCACCGCGACCGCCATACCGCCGAGCCTGATGAGCAGGCGGTTGCCCAGGGCATCTATCTTGCCGTCCAAACGCACGTTCATAGCGTCAATCTTGCCTTCCAGACGTTCGTTCATGGCGTCAATTTTGCCTTCCAAACGTTCGTTGGAAGTGTCAATCTTGCCTTCCAGACGTTCGTTCATGGCGTCAATCTTGCCTTCCAAACGTTCGTTGGAAGTGTCAATCTTGCCTTCCAGACGTTCGTTCGTAGCGTCAATCTTGCCCTCCAACCTCGCGATGTCGGTTTTGGTGGCCAAGGTGGGCAGGATGGTGTCCAGGCGGGTTTCCAGTATAGTTACGCGCTCTTCCAAATTTGAGGCGGGGGTGGTCATAAGGGTTGTTCCTCCAGGAGACAGGTTGCCGTGCAACTCAATGATAGTCTAGAGGTACTTGGCAGCTGCCACCGCAACTGCCGCCACCGCGACCGCCATACCGCCGAGCCTGCTGAGCAGGCGGTTGCCCAGGGCATCTATCTTACCGTCCAAACGCACGTTCATAGCGTCAATCTTGCCTTCCAAACGTTCGTTCATGGCGTCAATTTTGCCTTCCAGACGTTCGTTCGTAGTGTCAATCTTGCCTTCCAGACGTTCGTTCGTAGCTTCAATCTTGCCCTCCAACCTCGCGATGTCGGCTTTGGTCGCCAGGGTGAGCAGGATGGTGTCCAGGCGGGTTTCCCGTATGGTTACGCGATCTTCCAAGTTTGAGGCGGGGGTGGTCATAGGGGTTGTTCCTCCAGGAGACAGGTTGCCGTGCAACTCAATGCCAGTATGACACAGCAGGTTAAACCGTTACAATATGGCCTCTAGTAGTCCTGAGAGAGTCGCCGCAAAGTCTGGGTGGCGGGTTTTGCGGCGCCGGATTTCCCCTACGCCGGAGCAGCAGCGCTGCCCCTCACCCAGCCCTCTCCCCTTGTGGGAGAGGGCTTTATGATTTTGCAAAGGCCCTGCTATGGAGCGCCGCTACCTTGACAATTCAAAGCCGCATTATTAGCATCCTGTGGCGACGGAAAGTGATTGTCGCCGGCATAGTAACGGCCACGCGCCATTGCGTGCGTCACGCTAATGCCCATTTCAGGAGGCTGACTTGATGACATACAGACGAATGTGGCGCCCCAAGACCCTTTTGGCGGCGGGAGCCGTGGCGCTGCTGGCCGCCATGGTGGCTTGCGGCGGCGCCAGCACCACCGAGCAGACGGAGAGCGGGGCCGCCGCGCCGGCTGCCGAACCGACGGCGACGCTGGACGTGATGGCCGCGGCCGACGCGCCCACGCCCACGGCCCCGCTGGATGCCACGGCAACGCCCGTTCCGGTTCCCACCGCCATCGCCGTTGACCAGCGGCCCGACTGGTGGGTTGAGGGCGAGAGCAAACACTATCGCGGCGATTTTCCGCTGGTTGCCACCAGCAACCCCGGTTTCTGGGACGTGCATTATGGCGGCTCCATGAACACGGTGCTGATTCCCTCCGGCCCCCGGTTCAACCAGATTCTGGAGTACAACCCGGTGAACCCCAACGAAATTATCGGCGACCTGGCTGTAAGCTGGGAGTTCTATGAAGACGGCGGCGAAGTTGGCTACATTTTCCGGCTGAACCCCGATGCCACTTTCACCGACGGCCACCCGGTCACCGCCGAGGACGTGGTGTTTTCCATTGACCGTATCACTTTGGGGCAGGTGGAGGAAGGGGTGCTGCGCGCCCGCACCGGGTTCCTCAACAACTTCGTGGTGCATGGCACTGCCGAGGCCATCGACGAATACACGGCGAAAGTGCCGCTGCGGTTCCCGGCGTCGGGCTTTTTGCCCAACCTGGCGTCGGACTATATGAAGGTGTACCCCAAGCACGTGGGCGAAAACCTGAGCCAGGAGCAGGCCAACACCGGCTTGTCGCAGCAGGAGGCCGTCGCGGCCATCAACGCCGGGCAGCCGGCGGCGCTCATCGGGTCCGGCCCGTGGACGCTGCGGGAATGGGAAAAGGATACGGGATATTCCTTTGACCGCAACCCGGACTACTTCAAAACGGGGCGGCCTTTCTTTGACGGCCTCAAGATTTTCCTCATCCGGGACACGGCGCGGCGCATATCGGCGTTGCAGGCGGGGCAGGTCTATGGCACCTACCAGCCGGTCACCGGCAGCAACCGGCCCGAAGATATGGCGCGGCTGGAAGAGGACACCGACGGCCGGGTGCGCGCCGTCATCCTGGAAGACTCCGGCGTGGAAGCCTGGTTCCTGAACCAGGACAAGCCGCCCTTTGACGACGCACGAGTGCGGCGAGCGATGTATCTGGGCGTTGACCGGGACAACGCCGTGGAGAAGGCAATTCTGGGCTTCGGCTCGCCCGGCACGTTCTTTGCGCCCGGCGTGGTGGAAGACCTGCCGGAGCTGCGGGCCAACAATCCGGCCTTTATGTCCGACCGCAGCGCCGCGCTGGCGGAAGCCCGCCAACTGCTGGCCGACGCCGGTTATCCCGACGGCTTTACGGCCACGCTCAACGTGGTGAACAGCAATCCGGCGCTGGCCATGGCGGAAGTGCTGGCGGCGCAGCTGCGGGAAGATCTGAAGATTGACATGACCCTGCAGCCTACCGACCTGGCGACGATGTACGTGGGGATGCGCGACGGCGTGGCCAATGCGGACGGCGTAGGCACCGGCATCATCCTGCGCGACCCCGGCGACATCATCAACCAGTTCTACCTGCAGGACGTGCTGCGCAATCCCCACAACTGGCAGAACGACCGGGTGGACGAACTCATCGAGCTGCAGAACCGGGCCATTGACCCGGCGGAACGGTGGGGCCATCTGGATGAGCTGGCGGAGATACTGCACCGGGGCGAAAGCCACTGGCTGCCGGTGCTGTGGGGTTCCAACGGCGGCGCGTTTGACTACCGCATCCGCAACTACTACTACCCGCCCACGGTGCAGCTTATCAAGAAGTGGGACCACGTGTGGTTTGACCCGGACCGGGAGATGCCGGCAGAGGTGGGCTACGTGCCATAGCCCGCTCCATCCGGTGGCGGCACACTACCCAGGCGCAAGTAAGGGCAGGTTTCAAACCTGCCCTTATCATTTATCAGGACGCGCCCCATCTTATGAGGACGCGCTCCATCCCTGACAACAACACAATTACAAATGCAGAACTGCGTAACTCTAATGATAATCAACCCGGCATAGCATCATCAAACAATGTTTGACAATCCGAACCCGTATAAGTAGCATTTCTGTTGCCGACATTCAACCGCCGGCGCCGTTCCGGTGAACTGGCATCCTTCTCGTTTCAGATAGAAAGCGACAACCTAGGAGGATACATTGAAATGGACTGGCGACTCATTTGGCAGCCACGGACCCTGCTGGCGCTGGGCACCCTGGGCCTGACGGCCGCGCTAGTGGCCTGCGGCGGCGCGACCGCTCCGGAACAACCGGGAGACACGGGAGGCGGTGCCGCGGCCGCTCCGGCCCCTGCCGCGACGCCGACGCTGGACCCCTTTGCCGGCGTGCAGGAACCGACGCCCACCGCCCGGCTGGATGCTACCGCTACTCCGGTTCCGGTGCCCACCGCCGTAGCCGTTGACGCGCGGCCCGACTGGTGGCAGATAGGCGAGAGCAAACACTATCGCGGCGATTTCCCGCTGGTTGCTACCCACAACCCCGGGTTCTGGGACGTGCACTACGGCGGTTCCCTGAATAGCGTGCTCATCCCGTCGGGGCCGCGGTTCAACCAGATTCTGGAATACAACCCGGTGAACCCCAGCGAGATTATCGGCGATTTGGCGGTCAGCTGGGAATCTTACGAAGATGGCGACGAGTTTGGGTACATATTCCATCTGAACCCCGACGCCACCTTTACCGACGGCCATCCGGTCACTGCGGAGGACATCGTTTTCTCGCTGGACCGGATTACGCTGGGGCAGGTGGAGGAAGGCGTGCTCCGCGCCCGCACCGGCTTCCTCAACAACTTCATCGTGCATGGCTCCGCAGAGGTCATTGACGACCATACTGCCAAAGTGCCGCTGCGTTTCCCAGCCGCTGGCTTCATACCAAACCTGGCGTCGGACTATATGAAAGTGTACCCCAAGCACATCGCTGAGAACATCACACAGGAAGAAGCCAACCTGCCCGACGGACTGATTGGCTCCGGCCCGTGGACGCTCCGCGATTGGGAAAAGGACGTGGGATATTCCTTCGAGCGCAACCCTACCTATTTCAAGACGGGTCGCCCCTTCTTTGACGCCCTGCGGATATTCCTGATTCGGGACAACGCCCGCCGCATATCGGCGCTGCAAGCCGGACAGGTCTTCGGTTCTTACCAGCCGGTAACGGGCGGCAACCGTCCCGAAGACATGGCCCGCCTGGAAGAGGATACCGACGGCCGGGTGCGCGCCGTAATTCTGGAAGCCACGGGAATCCAGGCGTTCTTCCTCAACCACGACAAACCTCCTTTTGACGACCCGCGAGTGCGCCGGGCTTTCTATCTGGGTCTAGACCGGGAGTTGGGTGTGGAGAAGGCGATTCTCGGATTTGGAAAACCCGGCACGTTCTTTGCGCCGGGGGTGGTGGAAGACATGGCGGATTTGAAGGCCGGTAACCCGGCTTACGGCGACCGGGAAGCGGCGCTGGCCGAAGCGCGCCAGCTGCTGGCCGACGCCGGCTATGCCGAAGGGTTCCAGGTTACGCTTAATACGGTGAGCACGAATCCGTCGTTGTCCGGCGCTGAAGTCGCCGCTCCGCAGCTGCGGGAAGACCTGAATATCGACATGGTTATCCAACCCACCGACCTGGCCACTATGTACGTGGGTATGCGTGACGGCGTGGCCAACATTGACGGCGTGGGCACTGGCATCATTCTGCGCGACCCCGGCGACATCCTGAACCAGTTCTACTTGCAGAATGTGCTGCGTAATCCCCACAACTGGCAGAACGACCGGGTTGATGAGCTCAACGTCCTCCAGAATCAAGCCGTTGACCCGGCGGTGCGGCAAGGCCACCTGGAAGAACTGGCGGACATTCTCCATCGCGGCGAAAGCCACTGGCTGCCTTACTTCTGGTACTCCAGCGGCGGCGCTTTTGACTACCGCATCCGCAACTACTACTATCCGGCCACGGTGCAGCTGATTCACAAGTGGGACCACATCTGGTTTGACCCGGACCGGGAACCCCTCCCCGCCAACGTGAAAGGGTACGCGCCCTAGTCGCCGGATTCCCGCTGGCGCGGGAATGACGGGTCTAAATGGCCGGTCGCGGGGTTTCACCCAGGCCGGCCACTGTGTAAAATAGTCGCCTACTAGCCCATGCCCCGCCCGGCAGGAGTTGAGGAATGTACCAGTACCTGATTCGGAGGCTGCTCCTCTTCATCCCCACGATGTTGCTGGCCACCATCCTGGTGTTCGCCCTGTTTTCCATCGTGCCGGGGGACGCCGCCGTGTACCTGCTCACCGGCGAGGACGCCGGCGGCCGGGTGACCAACGATGACTTTGAACGGCTGCGGGAGGACCTGGGCCTCAACCGCCCCATCTACGTGCAGTACGGCGACTGGCTGTGGGGCGTGCTGCGGGGCGACCTGGGGGAGTCTCTGTATTATGGAACGCCCTTCGGCTTTGAACTGGTCGAGCGTTTTGCCAGAACCTTCGAGTTGGCGGTGCTGGCGATTGCCATGGCCTTCGTCGCCGCCGTGCCGCTGGGCATCCTGTCGGCGATGAAGCAGGACTCCGGGCTGGATTACGCCAGCCGCATCATCGCCCTGCTGGGCATCGCCATGCCGACCTTCTGGATTGGCGTGCTGGTAATCTACGGCCTGGCCTACGGGACGGGGTGGCTGCCGCCGTTAGAGTACGCCCACCTGTGGGAAGACCCGGTGCAGAACCTGCAGCTGATGCTGCTGCCGGCGGCGGTGGTGGGGTTCCACGATATGGCCTTTACCGCCCGGGTAACCCGCTCGGCGATGCTGGAAGTGATGCGGGAAGACTATATGCGCACTGCCCGCTCCAAGGGCCTGCGCGAGTGGGTGGTGGTGGGCCGTCATGCCTTGAAGAACGCGCTGCTGCCGGTGATTACCGTGTCCGGCTACCAGTTCGGCCGGCTGCTGGGCGGCGTCATCATCGTGGAGCAGATTTTCGTGGTGCCGGGCGTGGGCAAGTTCCTCATTGACGCCATCATCCACCGCGATTTCCCGGTCATCCAGGGCGTCATCCTGATGACCGCGGCGGTGGTGCTGCTGCTCAACCTCATCATTGATATGCTCTACGGCATCCTCGACCCTCGCATCCGCTACGCATAGGGACAGTAGCTACCGTTACCGGACGATACAGCGGCAGGTGTTGCCATGATTGACCAAACTTCGGAACAGGCAGTAGGGCAGGCGGTTTTAACCCGCGAACAGATAGCCGCGCCGGGCTTTGGGGCGCGGGCCTGGACTAACTTCACACGCTTCGTGCGCACCAAACCGCTGGGAGCCATTGGCGGTTTCATAGTCCTGGTATTGGTGCTGGTGGCGGTGCTGGCGCCGGTGCTGGCGCCCTACGACCCCCGTTCCACACCGGCCACTCCCTGGGAGGCCCCCAACGCCAACTTCCTTCTGGGCGCCGACTACGTGGGGCGAGACGTGATGAGCCGGCTTATCTACGGCGCGCGCATTTCGCTGTACGTGGGGATGGGCAGCGTGCTGGTGGGCATCACTGCCAGCTTCGTCATTGGCGTGGCGCTCACTTACGCCGGCGGCATCGTGGATATGGTTTCCCAGCGTATCGTTGACGCGCTGATGTCCCTTCCCGGTCTGCTTATCGCGCTGGCGATTATGGCCGTGGTTACGCCGTCGCTGAACACCGTGATTCTGGCAATAGTCATCGGGATGGTTGCGCCGGTAATCAGAACGGTAAGATCACAAGTGTTGTCCCTCAAGGAGTTGGACTACGTAACGGCGGCGCGGGCCGTGGGGGCCAAGCCGAACCGCATCATCTTCCGCCATATTGTGCCTAATTGCTTTGCCACTTATCTGGTGCTGGCCACTTACTACCTGGGTTTTGCCATCATCATTGAAGCGTCCCTGTCTTTCCTGGGCGTGGGCGCGCCGCCGGACCAGCCCAGCTGGGGCGGGATGCTGGTGCGCGCGGCGTCGGCCCACGTCAAGAGCGGCCCCTGGCTGGCTATCTTCCCCGGCCTGGCCCTCTTCCTGGTAGTGATGGGGTTCAACCTGCTGGGCGACGCTCTGCGGGACGTGTTCGACCCGCGCCTGCGCGGTAGGTAGAGGAACTGCGGCAATCTCGCGCTAAAGGTACTTGGCTGCCGCCACCGCAATTGCCGCCACCGCGACCGCCATACCGCCGAGCCTGATGAGCAGGCGGTTGCCCATGGCGTCAACTCTTGCGTTCACGGAGTTTATTTTGCCTACCAGTCGTTCGTTCATCGCGTCCATCTTGCCATCCAGCCTTACGATGTCGGTTTTGACCTCGGCGATGTCAGTCTTGACCTCGGCAATTTCAGTTCTGACCTCGGCGATGTCGGCTTTGGTTGCCAGGGTAGGCAGGATGGTGTCCAGGCGGGTTTCCAGTATGGTTACGCGCTCATCCAAGTTTGAGGCGGGGGTGGTCATAGCGGTTGTTCCTCCAGAGGCAGGGTTGCCGTGCCGCGCAATGCCAGTATGACACAGCAGGTTAAACCGTTACAATACGGCCTCAGACTCTGAACGTGCTTGCCGGAGCTATGTCCCAGCAATTGGAAATCCATTGTGCCGCTGCTCGCCGGTTCGCTGTGGGGCGGGCTTTTTTGGCCGGCGGCCCGTCTCGGATGTCTGGCGGCGGCGAATCCACCGCGACGGCGCCAACCGCATCAAACAATCTTTTCGTAGAGGAACTGCGGCAATCTCGCGCTGATAGTCTAAAGGTACTTGGCAGCCGCCACCGCAATTGCAGCTACCGCGACCGCCATACTGCCAAGCCTGATGAGCAGGCGGTTGCCCATGGCGTCAACTCTTGCGTTCACGGAGTTTATTTTGCCTTCCAGTCGTTCGCTCATCGCCTCTATTTTGCCTTCCAGCCGCTCGTTCATCGCGTCCATCTTGCCTTCCAGCCGCTCGTTCATCGCGTCCATCTTGCCTTCCAGCCGCTCGTTCATCGCGTCCATCTTGCCTTCCAGCCGCTCGTTCATCGCGTCCATCTTGCCTTCCAACCTTACGATGTCGGTTTTGACCTCGGCGATGTCAGTTCTAACCTCGGCAATTTCAGTTCTGACCTCGGCGATGTCGGTTTTGGTGGCCAGGGTGGGCAAGATGGCGTCCAGGCGAGTTTCCAGTATGGCTACGCGCTCTTCCAGGGCCGGGGTGCTGGGGGTAGTCATAGCGGTTGTTCCTCCGGGAGACGGGTTGCCTTGCAACGTCAGGCCAGTATGGCACAGTATGTTAAACCGTCGCAATAAACCGGCATACGTTCGCCGGTTCGCCGCCGCGTTGGCCCTGCTGGCCTTTTTGGCCTGTGGCACGTCGCAAGCGCCTGACACTGCCGAACCCACTGCGACGGCGCCAACCGCAACCGTCCCGGCAATGCCGGCGGTCGTTGCCGTAACGCCGGCCGCCACCCTTACGCCGGCTCCGTTGGCCACTACCGCGCCGGCTCCGGCCGCAACTGCCGCGATACCCGCTCCACCGCCAAAGGACGGTGTGCGAAACATCGACGAGGCGGAGGCGGAGCAGGCCCGCCGCAAGTACGAGCGTCTGCTCCGCGCATCCTGGGCCACCGATTTCAGCCGCAGCGCCATCTCCTTCGACGAGATTATGACCGGCGGCCCGCCCAAGGACGGCATCCCCTCTATTGACCAGCCCTTGTTTGAATCCGTCGCCGACGCCGATGAGTGGCTGGACGACCGGGAGCCGGTGCAGGTGGTGGACATTGCCGGCGATGCCCGCGCCTACCCGGTGCAGGTTATGGTGTGGCATGAGCTGGTCAACGACGTGGTGGGCGGCGAGCCGGTGGTAATAACCTTTTGACCACTGTGCAATACCGCCTTCGTGTTCAGGCGGACCGTGGACGGGGCGATACTGGACTTTGGCACCACCGGCGCGCTGCGCAACAGCAATCTGCTGATGTACGACCGGCAGACGGAATCCTGGTGGCAGGAGGTCGGCGGCGAGGGCGTCATCGGCCACTACGCCGGCCAGCGACTGGAGCCGCTCTACCTGTCTATAGTGTCCTGGGGAGATTTCAAGGCGGCTTTCCCGGAGGGACGGGTGCTTTCCCGGCCCAACTCCGGCCGGTCATACGGTCGCAACCCCTACGCCGGCTATGACCGGCCCGGCGGCTACCCCTTCCTGTTCAACGGCCCGGACGACCCGCGCCTGCCGGCCGTGGAGCGTGTCGTCGCTATGGAACGGGGCGATGCGGCCTGGGCGGTGTCTTTCACCACGCTGGCCGAGGAGCGGGTGGTTACGGCAACGGTGGGGGGCGAGGATGTGGTGGTCTTCTGGATGCCGGGCACGGCCTCGGCGCTGGACGCCGGTTCCATCGCCGCCGGGCGGGACGTGGGCACGGCCGGCATCTTCTCACCCGTCGGGCCGGATGGGGCGGCGCTCACTTTCTCCGCTGGCGCTGACGGCGGGATTGCCGACGCGCAGACGGGCAGCGGGTGGAACATTTTCGGGCGGGCGGTTAGCGGGCCGCTGACGGGAACGCAGTTGGAGCCGGCGCCGGGACGAATTGGGCAGCTGTGGTTCTCCTGGGCTACCTACCGGCCCGACACGGTGGTATATCCGGCGACGCCGTAGGGGCGAATAATTATTCGCCCCTATGCTCTCGGCGCGCAGTCTGATGGGGATGCGAGGGCAGCGTATACGTCACCCCCGCTGATTACACAAGCGCTGCTGGCTAGCCCCGCCAAATCTGCCGCATCCGGCGCACGGAATCCAGCCGCGTCTCCGCCAGCAGGTTGGCGGCCCGCGACGTGGAAATTTCCTGCTTGCGGGAAGTGGTCAGCACTGCCGACATCTGCTCGTAGATGCGCTCCGTTTGCTGGCGGGAGCGTTCCGGGTTGTAGGGCTGGCCGATTTCGGCGGCAGCGTTGATGACGCCGCCGGCGTTAATCAGAAAGTCGGGGGCGTAGATGATGCCGCGCCGGTGCAGTTCCTCGCCGTCCTCCGGCGTCGCCAGCTGGTTGTTGGCGCCGCCGGCTACGATGCGGCAGCGCAAACGGTTGATGGTGTCCGAATTGATGACGCCGCCCAGGGCGCAGGGCGCAAAGATGTCGCATTTGACGTCGTAGATGTCGTCGGCGCCGACTACTTTGACGCCCATAGCCCGCGCCCGGTCCAGCGCGGCCTCGCTGATGTCGGCGGCGATGACGTGAGCGTCGTCGGCCAGCAGATGCTCCGCGGTGTGGCCGGCTACCTTTCCGAACCCCTGCATTGCCACGGTGCGGCCCCGCAGCGAGTCGGCGCCCCATACGCCGGCGGCGCCGGCGCGCATCCCCATGTAGATGCCCAGGCCGGTCATTAGCGACGTGTCGCCGCTGCCGCCCAGTGTTACGTCCAGGCCGACTACGTGCCGCGTTTCCTGGCGGACGGATTCCAAATCGCGGCCGGTGGTGCCCACGTCCGTCGTCGTCAGATAGCGGCCGCCCAGGGTATCGACGAAACGCCCCCAGGCCCGCAACAGGGCCTCGGTCTTGTCGGTGCGGGGGTCGCCGATGATGACGCCCTTGCCGCCGCCCAGGTTCAGCCCGGCTGCGGCGGACTTGTAAGTCATGGCCTGGGAGAGCCGCAGCGCGTCGGCCAGGGCGTCGGACTCGGTGGCGTAGGGCCACATCCGCGTGCCGCCGCAGGATGGGCCGAGGGTGGTATCGTGGATGGCGATGATTCCCCGCAGGCCGGATTCCGGGTCGCTGTACATTGCCACCTGCTCGTGGCCGCAGCTTACCATCGTGTTCAGGATGTCCATGCTGCTACCTCCTGCATATAACTTACACTACTATTATACGATACGCCGGCGTCGGGCCGGCGGGCGTTTGGTCATCCCGTTGGGGTATAATCCCCGCAGTTTATCCGCGGCGCCGCCATTGCGCCCCCCAATTCAGGAGACGCCATAATGCCCCCCAAGCAGTACCCCAACCCGCCCGGCCTGGTCATCGCAGCCAAGCGCTACCACGCCGTCATCAAAACCGATAAAGGCGATATGACCATTGAGCTGCTGTCGGAAATCGCGCCCCTTACCGTCAACAATTTCGTGTTTCTGGCGCGCGACGGGTTTTACGAAGACAACCAGTTTCACCGGGTCATCAACGGGTTTATGATTCAGGGCGGCTGTCCGCGCGGGGATGGCACCGGCAACCCGGGCTACCGCTTCCGCGACGAGGAAGTTACCCGCTCTTACACGCGCGGCACGCTGGCGATGGCCAACTCCGGCCCCAACACCAACGGCAGCCAATGGTTCATCGTCCACGGCGCCAACGCGGGCCTGCCGCCCAACTACACCATCTTCGGGATGCTTACCGAAGGCGATGAAGTGCTGGAAGCCCTGGCCACGTCGCCAGTGCGGCCGAATCGCAGCGGGGAGAACTCGCAGCCTGCCGAGCGCCTGGCAATCCACAACATCGAGATTACCGAGACCGACTTCTAATCGCGGCGGGCAACGGCGCGCCGCCGCTGCGATTACCGGCCAGCGGCCAGCTTTGCGAGGACGGTATGACTACCAAATTGCCCCGTCGGGCCTACCCGATTATCGACCCAGCCCAGCTTCCCGACCCGGAGCCGGTTCCTGACGCCATGTTCCAGTTCTTTGACATCGTTGATACCGCTGCGATGCTGCGCGCTTACCTGGCGCCCCGGCCCCCGTTGGGCGAAGACCGGCCCGCCACCGTTGTGGTGGGCGGAGAGTCCTTCGTCTATTACAACCCTGACAACCTCAACGACAAAGTATCGCCCGACTGCTACGTGGCCTTTGACGTGGACGCCGATGCCATTGTCCGGCGCAACGGTTATTTCATCTGGGAAGTGGGCAAGCCCCCCGATTTCGTCCTGGAAATTGCATCGCCCAGCACCCGCAGAGTGGACATCACCCGCAAAAGGACGCTGTACGCCGCCATCGGCATCGGCGAATACTGGCGGTACGACGGCACGGGCGGAGAGTTATACGGGAGCACGCTGGCCGGCGAGCGGCTGGCAGCAGGGGCCTACGAACTTCTTGACCTGCAACGGCGGCCGGACGGGGAAATGCTCGGTTACAGTCCGGTATTGAACCTCGTGGTGTCAGGACGGCCAGACCATCTGCTGCGGTTCATCGTCCCGGAAACCGGCGCGTATCTGCAGACGCTGGAAGAGGAGCAGGCCGCGCGCGAATCGGCCCGGCGCGAATTGGCGGCGGAACGGGCCGCGCGCGTCGCTGCTGAGGAACGGCTGCGACAGCTGGAACGACGGCTGCGCGAGTCGGAACCGGGCGGGCTTGGCTAACCGCCCGGTCTGCCGGCCGCCTAGCCGTCGTCCCCGGCCGCGGCGGGCGCGGTGGCTACGGCGGCGGGCGCGGCCGGCGGCGCCGTCGGAATCCGGGGCCGCTTGGCGAACAGGAAGAATATGCCGCCGGCAAAGTTGAACCCGGAAAGCACCAGGAAGGCCACGGTGTAGGACTGCTGCCAGTCGTACATATAGCCGGCGAAAGGGCTGGCGACCAGCAGCAGCAGGTTCATGGGAATGGTGCTGATGCCCAGAATCTTGCCGAAGTTGCCCCGTCCGAAGTATTCGCCGCGTATGGAGGTGGTCAGCGGGTTGCGTCCGCCAAACCCCAGGCCAAAGGCTACGGCGAAGGCGTAGAACATCCAGAGCTGGGTGCTGAACGTCAGCACCACCACGGCGCCGGCCTGAATGGTGGTGAAGACGAAAATGCCGACGCGCTTGGAGAAGCGGTCGCCGACGTAGCCGCCAATCAGCTGCGCCCACATCGCCACAAAGGTATAAGTGGTTACCACCCATGCGGTGTGCTGCCCGAACCCGGCATCGGTCAGAAACAGGCCCAGGTGGGTCATAATGGCCAGGATAATCATGCTGGTCAGGCCGTGCCCCACGGCGATGAACCAGAATGCGCTGGTGCGGATGGCCTGCTGCGCGGTCAGACCTTGCGGCGCGTTGGGATTGCGCGGGCCGCCCCGGGCGCGCCCGGCGGCTTCGGCCTCATCCTGAAGCTGCAGCCCCATATCCTCCGGCTGGTTGCGTATCACCAGCGACAGGGGGAAGGCGGCGGCGAACACGACGACGGCAATGACCAGTGCGGTACCTTGCCATCCGATAGCGCTGCTGATGCCCAAGCCGATGAGAGGCACTACAATCAGCGCGCCGCCCCGGCTAATCCAGTTGGCCCAGCCCATGGCCATTGCCATGCGCCGGGAGAACCAGTTGTTGATGGTGGTCATCATGGGCACCCAGCTGCCCATGCCCTGCCCCAGGGCCATTATCATAAAGGCGATGTAGAACATATAGAGCGGGGCAATCGGCCAGTAGTCGGCGCCGATTTGCCAGAAGCACAGGAACCCGAAGCCGAGGATGATGAACCCGATGAACACCATCTTACGACCGCCCAGCCTGTCGGTAAGATAGCCCTCAATGGGCCCCATCAGGCCACCCTCAACGCGCGTCAGGGTGAGGGCCATGGACAGCGCGCCCCGCTTCCAGCCGAACTGGCTTTCCAGCGCTACCGCCCACAGGGTCATCGCATGGAACAGGGGCACCGTGGCCACCGTCATCACGAAGCCGGTGGCGATGACGATATACCAGCCGTAGTAGATGTTGGGGCGGCGGAAACGGGAACGCGGCCCGCCGGAGGATGCGGAGTTGGTGGTCATAGCGGTTGAGGAAAGCGACGAACCGCGACGATTGCGGCGGCGCGATGCCGCATATTTTACGCCTTTGGTGAATATGGGCGCAAGGCATATAGAATGATTACGAATATCACAAACGCCGATGCGATTGCCAGGCTGAGGGCGCAGTGACAAAGTGGGCCGGCGTGAAGCGCCGGCGTCGCCGGGTGTCGTGGCGGTGATGCCAGCGGACGGCGGTGGTTACGGCGTGGCTGACCGACCGGCGCAAGGCACGGGCGGCGCGGGCGCAATCGCTGGCGGCGATGTTGGCGGGGGGTGAAGTTGAGGTAGTGGCGGCTGCGATTGAGGTGGTGGGCTGGGTTCATTGGCAATGCTCCTTGCTGGTTCAGGCGATCGGGGTTCGGCGGTTGGCGGGATGTGGTGCGCGAGCCAGAGGTTACCGGTCATTGTCAGCCCCACGGCCGGGGGATTTACGCAAGGTTTTGCTCCGATGGTTCGTGAACTGCGCTTTGAAGGCGCAGCCACGCAGCGCGGTGGCAGTCGCTGTTGGCCGGTTAGACCGTTCTCGCGTAAGCATTGGACGAGGGGTCTCCACGACGCCGGTATGCGATTTTAGTGCTGACTGGCCGTTGACGACCGGTTGGCCTCTGGCTGGACTGGGATTCACGTGATAGATTGCAGTATAGTACCGATGTTCGCGGTTGTCAAAGGGGGGTTGTCAGTGGGCCGGGGCAAAGTGCGGGCGGCGGGTTTTGCGGGCGTCGGATTTCCCTGACGCCGGAGCGCTACTCCTCTCCCAACCCTCTCCCACAGGGGGAGAGGGCTTTAATGACTTTGCAAAGCCCCGACCGCCGGCAACGGAACGCTACCTGAAGCGCCCGCGATGCTGACAGGTTGCGGTTGGAGTGCTATAATCCGTGCTGTCTTGCTACCAATTCAGGAGATTGCAACTTGCCTCACTACGAACTTGTAACCATCCTCAGCCCGATGCTCAATCAGGACGAAGCGTCTGCGACTTGGGATGAGATTAAATCCTACATCGCCAACCGGGACGGGGAGATAACCGCGGAGCAGATTTGGGGAACCCGCCGCCTGGCTTACCCCATCCGCAAGGGAAACTACAATTTCCTTGAAGGCTCCTATTACCTCAGCACGTTCACCGTGGACAGCCCGTTCAATCGCGAGCTGGAAAATTACCTGCGGCTGGACGAGCGGGTTTTGCGCTCCCTCGTCTTGCGTTGCGCCGGCCCGCTGGAAGACAAGCCGCCCCCGGGCCCGTTGACTGCGCCCTCGCGCTATATCCCGCCGGGACGGGGCCGGCGCGGCGATGGCGGCGGCCCCATACCCGAAGCTCCCGGCGGCGGATTTGGCGACCGCCGGCCCGGCCCGCCACCCGCTCCCGCACCGGCTGGCGCGGCCCCTGCGGCGCCGACGCCACCCCCAGCCGTGGCCGCCGAACCGCCGGCAGCCGCTCCGCCACCCGCTCCTGAACCGGCCGCACCGCCGCCACCCGCTCCTGAACCGGCCGCACCGCCGCCACCCGAACCCGCAGCAGATGTTGCGCCGCCGGCTCCCGACGCGCCGGCCGGCGAATCCGCCGCCGAACCGCAAGGGTAAATTTACCGTGAACAAGATAACCATTATCGGCAACTTGGGCCGCGACCCGGAGATGCGGTATTCTGCTTCCGGCACACCTATGACGTCGTTCAGCATCGCTAGCAGTCGACGCTATACTACTGCCGCAGGTGAGCAGAGAGAGGAAACTGAGTGGTTCAATTGCACGGCGTTCGGGCGTCTTGCCGACACCTGCAACCAGTACCTAGCTCGCGGCAGGCAGGTTTATATCGAGGGACGGCTCCGGTCGCGCCAGTATGACCGCCGCGATGGCACCCCAGGCTTTTCACTTGATGTCAATGTTACCGACGTTCATTTCTTGGGCCGCCGCGATGAGCAGCCTGGCGGAGACGCCGGCTATGGAGACCAACGGGGCGGCTACGACCGGCCTAACGGCGGCTACGGCGAGCAACGGGGCGGCAGCGACGGCGGCTACGGCAACCAGCGCGGCGGCTATGGCGGCTATGCTCCCAGTAATGCCCCTGGCCCCATGGGCGATGATGTTGATGACCTGCCTTTCTAATCCGCCACCGGCGGACTGGTAACAACTTGGAGGAACCCCGCTAATGACTACTCCCGCTCCGTCGTCTCCACCCGCAGTAAGCGCTCCCCGACCGGCCCCGCCTGGCCCCGGCGCTCCCGCCGGCGGGCCGGGGGCCGCGCGTCCTCCTTTTGCCGGCGGCCCCGGCGCCAGACCCGGAGGGCCGGGTGGCCGTCCGGGCGGCCCCGGCGGTCGCCCCCCCGGACGTGGCGGCCCGCGCGCCGGCGGACGTGGTGGGCGTCGCTACGGCCCGCGCCGCCGGGTGTGCGCCTTCACCGTTGAGGGAGTAACGCCGGATTATAAGGACGTTGACCGGCTGCGACGGTATATCTCGGAGCAGGGCAAGATTGAGCCGACCCGCAAAACCGGCACCTCGGCCAAGAATCAACGGCTGCTGGCTACGGCCATCAAACGCGCCCGTTATCTCGCCCTTTTGCCCTACGCGCCCGAACACAGCATCAACATCGGTATGCGTTCCGGTCGTTAGCCGGCTTTCCCAACGATGCTGAACTTGCCGCTGCCCTGGAAACGGAGCGCCGAAACCGTTGCTGACGAACCCGCCGCGCCGTCGGGCCGGCGTCCGGTGCGCCGGCGTGGTGGCCGCAACCGCCGGGTCGGCGCGACCAGCGGCGACTCCGCAATAGCCGCCCGGGCGCGGCGACGGCTGGAGAGTCGCCGCCAGCGCATCGCCCTGCTGGTCGGGGCCGTGCTCATACTGGCCATCGTTGCCGTGGTGGTGGTTGGCGTCTATCAGGAGTTCGTCCACCCGCCCCGGGTTATGGCCGGCGAAGTGCGCGGCGTGCGTTTCACGATGGGCGACCTGGTGGAGCGGATTCGCGTCTTGCAGGGCATCAACCGTTACCAGGGCGGACAGGTGGACTTCAGCCGCATTCCCTTCCAACTGCTGACCGATTTGCTCCACGCCGAGATACTGCGTCAGGCCGCTCCGGGTCTCCAGATTAATATTACCGACGCGGAGATAGAAGAGGCTATTCGCGCTCAATTCCGTCCGGAGCCGGAGCCGGGCCAGGAAGTGGATGAGGCCCAGTTGGACGCCGAATTTGAGAACGCTTATATCGGGTTCCTGACCCAAGTGAACCTGGACGACAACGTTTATCGCCGCATCATGGAAGAGCGATTGCAGCAGCGGGAGCTGTTCGCGCGTATGCTGGGCTCGCTGCCCGAAGAGGCGCCGCAGGTGGAACTGCAAGCCATCGCGCTGGGGCTGGACTCCACCGCCGCGCCGGAATCGGTGCGCGAGCGGCTGCAGCTGGGGCAGGACTTTGCCTCCGTGGCCCGCGAGCTGACCGGCACCGACGGCTACATTGGCTGGGTGCCGGAAGGAGCTTTCCCTCAGTTTGACCGCTACTTGTTTGGAGAAGTCGGCGAGGACGGCCAGCGTGAACCGCCCTTGCTGGATGCCGGGGAAGTCTCCACGCCCATTTACGTTGATGAGTCCATTTTCCTGGTGCAGGCCATCGGCGAAGCGGAGACGCGGGGGATTGAGCCGGCGATGCAGTTCCAGATGGCCGGCGCGCTGGTGGAGAAATGGAAGGACGACCAGCTGGCCCAGGGGTCAGATGAGGGCTGGGTCAAGATTAACTTTGACAGCAACCGCTACGCCTGGGTAACGGACCAGGTGCGGCTGACGCGGCCACGGGTTACGCCGCAACCGCAGCAGTAAGGCGGTTAGATGACGGAACTTGGCGACGGCAATTGCATACCGGCCAGCGGCGGCAGGCGCCGGGCCTGGCGCGCTTTGCCGTTGCCGGCGGTCATTTATCCGACAATGGCAATTGCGCTCCGCCGTTGGAATCGTGAGTGTGATTACGCAGGTTGGTTTGGTTTACCGTCATGTTATCAGACAGCGTTTGCAGGATTTCCAAAATCGCAGCCTGCCCTTGTTGCAGTTTCTCAACATCCTCTTGTAGTTCGGTAACGTCTTTTTGCAGGTCGGCAACGTCGTTGTCCAGCCGCGCCAACCAGAAGATGCCGGCGATGCCAGGCCCTACGATGGCTGATACAATAATTATCGCAGAGGCGGCAATGGCGGCTATTTTGTACCAACGGTCAAGCATCATCAATTCCTTACCCGGTTGCTTGCCTTATGTTACCACGTATCCGGTCTATCCGGTTCACCGATGCCAGGACCGGGAGCGACAGCAATGATGGACAACAGCACGGTAATCAACATCGGCCTGATGGGTCTGGGCACCGTCGGGGGGGGCGTGGCCGCGGCGCTGTCCGGCAATGCCGACGCCATCAAGCGCAAGACGGGGCGCACCGTCCGGCTCCGCAAGGCGCTGGTGCGCGACGCCGGCAAAGTTCGCAATCCTGCGCCGCCGGCCGGAGCGCTCACTACCAACCCGGAGGACATTCTGGCCGACCCGGACATCCACATCGTGGTCGAGATGATGGGCGGCGATTCGCCGGCCGGTGAATATCTGGAACGCGCCCTCGCCGCTGGCAAGCACGTGGTAACGGCCAACAAAGAAGTTATGTCCCGGCGCGGGCCGTCGCTGCTGGCGCTGGCGCAGTCGCAACGGGTGAACCTGCTTTTCGAGGCATCGGCCGGCGGTGGCATTCCCATCGTCGGCTGCCTGATGTCCCAGCTCCTCGCCAATGACATCCGTTCCATCCGCTCCATCATCAACGGCACCACCAATTACATACTGACCCGGATGGCCCGGCACCAGACGCCCTTTGCCGACGCCCTGGCCGAAGCCCAGGCGCAAGGGTACGCCGAGGCTGACCCCACCAACGACATTGAGGGCATTGACGCCGCTTATAAGCTGTCCGTGCTGGGCAGCCTGGCCTTTCACCGGCCCATACCGCACCATGCCATCTACACCGAGGGCATCAGCCGCCTGGGCCCGGAAGATTTCCGCTACGCCGCCGAGCTGGGCTACGCCATCAAGTCGCTGGCGATAGCCGTGGCCGAAGCCAATGGCTCGGTGCAGGCCCGCGTCCATCCCGCGCTGGTGCCCGAAGACCACCTGCTCGCCAAGGTTGACGGCGTGTATAATGCCGTTGAGGTGACCGGCGATTTGTGCGGCCAGATTATCCTGCACGGGCAGGGCGCCGGCCGCGACGCGACCACCAGCGCCGTGATGGGCGACATTCTCAACATCCTGCGCTCTATGGGCAATGCCGACGGCCCCCCGCCGCTACCCTTGCCTGATGGCGGCGGCGGGAACTCCGAAGCCAGAATTTGGCCCATTGACGAACTGGCCAGCGCCTACTATATGCGCCTCACTTGCGCCGACCAGGCCGGAGTGCTGGCGCAAATCGCCCGCATCCTGGGAGACGGCAACATCTCTATTGCCACCGTGATTCAGAAGGACACCGACCCCGGCAGCGGCACGGCGCAGCTGGTCATCACCACCTACCCGGCCCGGGAGGCCGACGTGCAAACCGCGCTGGCCGCCGTCGCCGAGCTGGGCGTGGTGGCCAGCGTCAACAACCTGATTCGCATTGAGGGGTAAGCGGAACCTAGAGAAGCTAATGGGTATCGGCGTTTTACAACAATACCGGGAACTGCTGCCCGTAAATGAGGAAACCCCCATCTTTTCCATGGGGGAGGGCGACACGCCCCTGGTGCGCTCCCGCCGGCTGGGGCCGGAATTGGGCTGCCCGGAGCTGTTTTTCAAGCTGGAGGGCTGCAACCCCACCGGCTCGTTCAAAGACCGGGGGATGGTGGTAGCTATTGCCAAGGCTTTGGAGGAGAACAGCGTGGGCGTGATGTGCGCGTCCACCGGCAACACCAGCGCATCGGCCGCCGCCTACGCCGCCTACTGCAACCTGACGGCCTGGGTGCTCATCCCCAAAGGCGAGGTGGCCCTGGGCAAACTGGCGCAGGCCATGGCCTACGGCGCGCGCATCCTGCTGGTGGACGGCAACTTTGACGCCGCCCTGGCCCTGGTGCGGGAGTTCACCGAATCCAACCCCATTACCCTGGTCAACTCGGTCAATCCGCACCGCATTGAGGGGCAGAAGACCGCCGCCTTTGAGATTTCCGACGTGCTGGGCGGCGCTCCCGACTACCTGTTTATTCCGGTGGGCAACGCCGGCAACATTACCGCCTACTGGCTGGGCTTCGTGGAGTATCACCAGTTGGGGCGCAACGATGCGCTGCCCCGGATGATGGGTTTCCAGGCGGAAGGGGCGGCGCCCATCGTGCGGGGCGAGCCGGTGCCTTTTCCCCAGACCATTGCCTCGGCCATCCGCATCGGCAACCCGGCCAGCTGGAAACCGGCCGAGCGGGCGCGGGACCAGTCCGGCGGAGTGATTGACGCCGTCAGCGACGATGAGATTCTGGAAGCCTACCGCCTGCTGGCCTCGCGGGAGGGCATCTTTGGCGAACCGGCCTCGGCGGCGTCGGTGGCCGGGCTAATCAAAATGCGGCGCAACGGCCTGAAACTGGACGGCAAGCGGGTGGTGTGCATCATCACCGGCAGCGGACTGAAAGACCCGGATATGGCAGTGAGCAGCGCCCAGGCCGACACCGTGGAGGTCAAGCCTAACCTGGAGGCCATTGAATCGGCTATTATGGAGACCTTGCCGCCGGGCGTCCTGCATGACTGATACCGTTCCCCAAATGAACCGGGCCGCCATTGAGGCAGCCGTTGGCGCCGTGCTGAAGTACATTGACGAGGACAGCGGGCGCGAAGGCTTGCGGCGCACGCCGGAGCGGGTGGCCGAAATGTACGGCGAACTGTTCGCCGGCGTGGGCAAAGACCCGGCGGCTGAGATTGACGCCATTTTTTCTGCTGACGTGACGCCGGACCCGGTGCTGGTGCGGAACCTGCCCTTTTATTCAATGTGCGAACACCATCTGCTGCCCTTTTTCGGCCATGCCAGCCTGGTGTACGTGCCGCGCCGCCACATCGCCGGCATCAGCAAGATTGGCCGGGCTCTGGACACCGCCGCCCGGCGTTTGCAGGTGCAGGAACGGCTGACCGCGCAGCTGGCCGACGCCGTGCTGTCGCGAGTGCAGCCCGTGGCGGTGGCCTGCCGCATTGAGGCGGAACACTTGTGTATGTCAATGCGCGGGGTGCAGAAGCCGGGGCATCGGGTCGTAACCACCGCCGTGCGTTTTCGGCCACACCCCGATGCAGTTGGCAACCCTGCCGGCTGCTACACCAGACCGGACCTGCTGGCGATGCTGGCAGAGTGAGAATAGCGTTTATGCCGCTCCTCCAAACACCCACGCAAACACCCACGCCCATCACGTCTTTTGACCAGATTCGCCCGCAGTGGCGGGAATTGCTGGGCCGCTCCGTGGTCAACAATCTTTACATCACGCCGGTTTGGCAGGAACTGTGGTGGAGCGCCTTTCAGGATGGCCGCGCGCTGGCGGGGTTTTACCTTACCGACGCCGCCGGCGACCTCACCGCCATCGCGTCCCTGTCCCGCTGCGGCGACCATTATTCGCTGGTGGGCAACAGCGACACCTTTGACTACAACGATTTTGTCATCGCCCAGGGAGCGGAGGCGGCCTTTTATCCCGCCCTGCTGGACACCATCAGCGCCAACGGGGGGCGGCAGCTGGACCTGCATTCCATCGGCGAGGACTCGCCCACGCTGGCGATGCTGCCGGCACTGGCGCGGGAGCGTGGCTACGCCGTGGCCGTTGAGGAGGAGGACGTGGCCCCACGGCTGACGCTTGCGGATACCTGGGACGAATACCTGGCCGGCCTGAGCAAAAAAAACCGCCACGAACTGCGGCGCAAGCTGCGGCGGCTGGAAGGACACGACAATTGGCGCTGGTACTGCGTCTCCGACCCCGCCGCGGCCGCCGACCGTATGGACGTGTTCCTGGACCTGATGCGCCGCAGCGACCCGGCCAAAGCCGAGTTTCTGACCGCCGACCGGGAAGCCTTTTTCCGCCGGATAGTCGCCGCCACCGCCGCCGAGGACGTGCTGCGCCTGTTCTTGATGGATATGGACGACAAGCCGGTGGCCGCCTCCCTGTGCCTGGATTATGACGGCGTGCGGATGCTGTACAACAGCGGCCACGACCCCGACTATCGCTATTACAGCGTGGGGCTGCTGCTGCATTCCCTGTGCCTGCGGGACGCCCTGGAACGGGGCTACCGCTGCTTTGACTTCCTGCGGGGCAACGAACCCTACAAGTACCGCCTGGGCGGCCGCGACCATCAGCTGTATCGCATCACCCTCCGGCAGGCCGACTAACCCGGCGCGAACCAACCCAAGGGAGAGCGTGGCTGACTTTGATATCCGACTGTACATCTCGAGTGGCGCTGCTGGCCTATCATGCCTGCCCGCTGGCGGCGCCCGGCCGGGGCAAGGCCGGCGGCATGAACGTCCACGTCCGCGAACTGGCCCGCGCGCTGGCGGGCCGCGGCATAACCGTAGATATTTTCACCCGCGAACATGATGACCCGGCCGGAGACGCCCCGCGCATCGCCGCTGGCGTCAACGTAGTACACATCCCCGCCGGCCCGCCCGGCGCCCCGCTGGCCGGGCAGTTCGCTTACCTGCCCGATTTTGTGGCCGGGATGCACGAGTATCGCATCCGTCAGCAGGCGGGCTACCGCGCCGTCCATTCCCATTACTGGCTCAGCGGGCGGGCCGGCCGGGTGTTCGCCGACGCCATCGGCGCGCCCCACGTCGTAACTTTCCACACCCTGGCGCGCATCAAGATGCAGTCGCGCTCCGGCGAGCAGGAACCGCCCATCCGGCAGCAGTCGGAAACCGAAATCATCGCCGCCGCCGACCGCATCGTGGCGTTCAGCCCGCACGAACGCGATGCCATCGTGCGGCTGTACGACGGCGACCCCAACCGCGTTGAGCTGGTGCCCTGCGGCGTTGACCTGTCGCGGTTCCGCCCTCTGGGCCGCGCCGCCGCCCGCAGCGAGCTGGGCCTCAACGGCCACAAGGTGCTGCTCTACGTGGGCCGCATTGAGGCCCTGAAAGGCGTGGACTTGCTGATTCACAGCGCCGCCCACCTGGAGGCCGATGAGGATGTGCAAGTGCTGGTGGTGGGCGCCGACTCCGACGGCAGCGGCGAGGTAGCCCGGCTGCGGCAGATGGCCGACGACCTGAACCTGGGCGACGCGGTGGAGTTCGTGGGGCGGGTGCCTCAGGAGCGGCTAGCCTGGTACTATTCCGCCGCCGACGTTTGCGTGGTGCCGTCTTTCTATGAGAGCTTTGGCCTGGCTGCATTGGAAAGCATGGCCTGCGGCACGCCGGTGGTGGCATCGCGCGTGGGCGGTTTGTCCACCATCGTCCAGCACGGGCGCACCGGCTATCTGAAATCGTGGCGCTGCCCGGAGGCTTTCGCCCACTCGCTGGAGATGATTATGGCCAACCGGAGCCTGCAAGACAGCATGGGCCGGGCGGCGCGGCGGCGGGCGGAGAGCCTGAGCTGGGACGAAGTGGCGGGCCGCCTGCTGAGCCTGTACGACGAGCTGCAGCCGGCGTCCGCGCGGGCCGGGGGAGCGGGCGCAACGGGCCCGGCGACGGCGTTTTGATGCACGAGGGGTTTTGAGGCACGAGGGGTTTTAATGCACGAGGGGTTCCGTCGGCGCAAACCGGGCGGCAGCGACGCTTCGAATCTGCATGACCGGATTTTGAGGACTAACGGCGCGCCGCATACCGTGGCCCGCCGCGCAATCCGGCACCTGCAAGGCCGTCTGGTGGCCGGCCTGCTGGTTTTTCTCCCCGTTTTCGTCACTTATTTCATCATTGATTTTTTTTACGGCATCATCGACTCCCTGCTGGACCCGTTTATCCGGCGGCTGGGCATCCCCCACGGGCCGGGCCTGGACATTGCGGATGTGGGCGAGATTATCGTCATCATCATCATCCTGTACATAGTCGGGCTGCTGATTGGCTGGGCGGTGACCCGGCTGGTGATTCACCGGCTGCATGACATTATCGGGCGGGTGCCGGTTATCGGGCCGGTGTACAGCACCACCCGGCACGGCATTGACTTTCTATCCGATACGCAGGCGCAGAGTTACCGGGGCGTTGTCCTGCTGGAGTTTCCCCGGCTGGGGGTGCTGTCCATCGGCCTGATTACGGCCAACCTGGGCAAACTGAACGGCCTGGAGGAATACCTGTCCATTTACGTGCCGACCACGCCGGTGCCTTCGTCGGGCTATCTGGTGGTGGTGGCGTCCAGCAAAGTAACGCCTACCGACATCTCCGTTGATGAAGCCATGCGGATGATTATTTCCGGCGGCATCCTGGCCGGCGACATTTTTACCAACCGCGTCATCCTCAACGATGCTTCCTGGCCTGGTCGGGACTCAGTGTGGTGGGGAAAGGGAGCGTCGGTCAGGCTGGCATCCGTCGCCAAACCGCCGGTCGGGGAGCCCACTGCCGCCGCGCCCCCCGAATCCCAGGATTAGCGCGGCCTTGCCAGGCAGCGTTGCGATTCGGGCTGGCGCCGGGCGTGCTACACTGCGGCCACACTAAACAGGAGGTTGCGCTATGTCCTGGAACTTTGAACTGGTCGCCGGGCCTTACGGCGGCACTACGGAAGGGCCGGTTTGGGACGGGGAAGCGGTGCTGTTCACCCACATTCCGGCCTCGCAAATTCTGCGCTATGACCCCCAGACCGGCGCCGTGTCCGAGTATTTTAACGAAAGCGGCAACACCAACGGCTTGTGCTTTGACGCCCAGGGCAACCTTTACGGCTGCCAGCAGGGACGCCGCCGTATCGTCCGGTTTGACGCCGCCAGCAGTACCGCCACATCGCTGCCCCACTTGCTGGACGGCCAGCGGCACAACAACCCCAACGACCTGGTGGTGGACAAAGCGGGCCGCATCTGGTTCACCGACCCTTACTCCGGCATCGGCGACAGCGGGCCGCAGGAACTGGACCATATGTCCGTGCTGCGGCTGGACCCCACCGGCAACGACCAGTGGGAACTGACCCGCGCCACCACCGACATCAGCCGGCCCAACGGCATTCTCATCAGCCGCGACCAGCAAACGCTGTACATTGCCCAGAGCGACTACGGCGCCGACCGCCGCCGCGAGCTGCGCGCCTATCCCATTGCCGCCGACGGCGGACTGGGCGAATACAAAACCCTGCATACCTTCGGCATTGACGGCGGCGCCGCCGACGGCGATGCGCGGGGCCAGGGCAGCCAGGGCGTGCAGCGCGGCGTGGACGGTATGACGCTGGACGCCGACGGGAATATCATCGCGTGCGCCGGCTGGGAGGCCGCCGGCCCGGGGCCGATGATTTACGTGTTCTCACCCACGGGCCGGGTGCTGGAGACGCATCCGCTGCGGGTGGACCGGCCCACCAACTGCTGCTTTGGCGACGCCGATCTGCGCACGCTGTACGTGACCACCGGCGGCGGGCATCTGTTCCGCGCGCGCACCGAACGCACCGGGTGGATAATGTGGCCGTAGGCAGGTGACTGCCCCCTGACCGGGTTCCGGCCGGCGGCCCGGCGGAACCCGGTCAGGGGGCGAACCGGGCGGACGCCGGGCGCTGCTTGCCGCCGTGAACGCTGGGCTCGGCGCACCACTTGGCCGCCAGCCGGCGCACCCCCTGATAAACGCCGTCGTCAAAGCCCAGCAGGTCGCAGATTATCCGCTGGTCCAGCAGGGCGCGGTTGGGGTCGGCGTCGGCCAGGTAGGCCGGTCGTAGCTCTTTATCGCGGAACTCGTCAAAGATGGCCTGCACCGTTGCCAACTGCGCGTCGGTTAGCGTGCGGAAATCCAGTACCGGGAACGATTCCGCAGAGCGTATGGTCATCCTGGCCTTGCTGGACTGTTGCCGGCTGGAGTGCCACCAATAGGCCAGCAACCCTAATGTGCTATTGCCCCATACTGCAAAAGCATAATCAAATCTGTCATCATCGAAAATAACATTGGGCCATACGCTGCTCCCGATGGCCTTTTGCGCGGTGAAAGCCACTGCAAGCGGTTGCGCCCCGAAAGTGTACTCAAAGTTCAGGTGAGAACGGCTGGCTGTAGCCCAAACCGCAGCTACTTTCCCTTCCATACCCTGCCGCACCTCTAATTGCGAATCGGGTTCGCAGACGATGCGGGTTTCTTTTGTCGCATTGTGATTCCACAAAGCCGGGTAAGTAGCTGTTGGGCTGGCGGCAATTTTATCAAAAGGCCCGCGTGGTGCTGGGCCGATGATGTCCAGATGGTATAAGCCTAGCCGGCCTATGCCGCCCAAGGTGGACATTGGCAGTTCCAATATTTCCGATTGCGCCGGCAGCCATAGCCGGGATTGCGTCATAGCGTATGCCGTCTGTGCCAACGAGTAGTCCTCTATACGGACGCTGCCCCAACTGTCATTGCCCAAGTGTGGAGTAGCAAGCATTTGGCCGGCCAAGTCGTTGCCTACTTGCAGACGCGCGCCGCCATAGGGGCCGTCCTCAATCCCACGAACATTCTCTCCATTATCAATAATTCCTTTCGCCACGGAGGCCGACTCTGCAAACCCTTGCGGCCGGCAGCGCAACGAAACGAAACGGGCCCGCTTGGTGGCTTCATTGGCAACTGTCGCCGGCCCCTTGCGGGCCAGTACCAGACACTCTGCCATCCCGGTGTCCGACGAAAAAGACATATTTTTATCATTGGCCGCTATGCTCAATACGGTCAACCCGGTGTAGCCATCGCCAAGCATGGCACGGAACTTTTGCCAGGCGACCCCTCCGCTAACGGATAAGGGCAAAACCATCGCCAACACTCCGCCCCTTTTTAGTTTGCGGTCGCCCAAAGCCGCAAAAGCCGAGGCAGAGCCGGCATTGCCATGGAAACAGGTTCCTTCTTTCAATACTGCCATCCGCTTGGCCATATCCCTTTGGTCGGACTCGCTGGCTCCGAAAGCTGCAAAGGCGGCGTTCACAGTGCCGGCGTATGCGCCCTCACGGGTTACATTTCTGGTGAAAGGCGGGTTCATTATCACCAGGTCAAAGCTCCCGTCGGGCATTACGGCGTTAAGCGGGCTTTCCGAGTCCAGCATCTCCAGAGAGCCGATGCGTACTTCATTATCACCCTGGCGGCCATAGTCCATAGTACGCAGGTTTGACCTGCTGAATCCGACGGTGGGCTGCAGGCCGGCCAGCGTGGAGCCGGTAATGTGTACGGCGGACGGCATTACATCGCAGCCGTAGATGACCTGCTCCATCATTACGGGATGCAGCGCGGCAGTGTTGCCGCCGGCGCGCGCGTGGCGGGCGGCGATTTGCTCGTACACGGCCGACAGCAGGGCGCCGGTGCCGCAGGCGAAATCGGCGATGCGGAGTTGGGCAACGGCGCTGGCATTGCCCCAATTGATGCCGCCCATTTTGCTTACGGCCAGGCGGGCCAGCAGCGCCGCCGACGCGGGCAGCGTGTAAAAGGTCGCCAGATACTTGCGGTCGGCAATCAGCCTTTGGAATACCTGCCCGGTAAGGTCGTGGTCGTTATTAATGCCGCGGGCGGCGATGTTCAGGACTTGAAAGCTGATGATGTTGAGCAGTTGCGCGGCTTCCTGGGTGGGCAGTTCGGCAACGATGTCGCGGGCAATTGCAAAGATGTCCAGGTAGTTAATTTTTAGTATGCCGTTCCAGGCATTGAGGATTTCGGCTTGGGGGTTGCGGTTGTCGGGATTGCAGATTTGCTGCAAGGGCTTGATGCCGTGGCGCCCGGCCAGCCTTTCGTGAAAGAGCATAGCGTTGGCGATGATGGCGCAAGCCATGCGGCGCATCTGGGGAACGTCGTTGATGTTGAGCCGCCGGGCAATGGCCGGGCTGATGTCGGGGCGGGATGCGGGCATCTGGTTGAGGACGCTGGCGGCGGAGTCGATACCCTGTTGCAGGTCGTCGGCCGCGGCGTCCACCGCCTTTTGCGGCACGGACACCAGGCGGATTAGGTCGGCCAAATCGCCAACGTCGCCCTCCAGCCAGCCCGACTGCGGGAAACGGCTGCCGTTTTCATACAGGACGCAATAGAGAAACCGGGCGCCGGTCAGCGCCGCGGGCAGGTTGCCGGCGGTGGCGACGCTTTCGGGGTAGCGCAGAGCGACGGCGGCTTCTACGGGGCGGGTTTCGCCGGTGATGCCGGCGCCCAGCCGGGGGCGGGCGTCCGCTTCCGGGTTCGCGCTGGGGTCATACTCGGCTTCAATGACCACCGGAGAGCGGCCGGCGGCAGTTACCAGCACGTCGGGATGCCGCCCCGGGTGGCCGGCAATGGTCTGCGTCTGCTCGCCACGGACGCTGCAACCGGGCAGCATCGGCTGCAGCAGTCCGGCCAGCGCGACGTTGGTAGTGCTTTCGATTTGGTGAGAGGTTGCCATTGGTTGCCGGTCAAGGCAGCGGCGTGGGCCGCAGGTTGGGGAAGCGGGCGCGCACGGCCTTGCTCCAGTCCACATAGTCGGCGGAGTCGTGGGTTTCCCAGAAAGCGCGTTCCTCGGCTTCGGTGCGGAAGACGGGAATGGGTTTAAGTTGCCGGCTCATAGTTCCTCCTTTCCGTCCGGCTTTCCGGTCCGGGCGGTTCTGAGATTATAGCCTCTCCGGTGGCATTATGTCGCAAATGTAGCACGGCCTGGGCGGCAACGTAAAAAGCCGGGTGCGCTGCCGCCGCCGTTCATCGGGTATAATCCGGGGGTATAATCGGCATAGCAAATCCGCAGCCGGCGCCGGTTGTGCCGGCGACGCGGCCTCACGCCTCACCACCGCAGGAGGATTGGCAATGACCACCATCACCGCACACAACACCAACGTATATGTCGGCCTGGCCGGCGAAAGCGCCCTTATCATCGGCGCCGAAGGAACTCCCCTGGGCGAGGGGGGGATGTACCGGCTGACCGAAGGCGAATCCCAATGGGCGGCCATCGAGAGCGGCCTGCCCGAAAACCCGCAGGTGCGGGCGCTGCTGGCGCATCCCGACCAGCCCGCCACCATTTTCGCCGGCACTCAGGACGGCGTGTATCGCAGCGACGACCGGGGCGAGAACTGGCAGCGCACCGATACCCTCAGCGGCGACGTCTGGTCGCTGGCGGCTCACCCCAACGACTCGTCAATCATGTTTGCCGGCTATGACGGGGGGCGGGTGTGCCGTTCCGACGACGGGGGCGATACCTGGCGCCAGCTGGACACCGCCGGCCTGGCGCATCCGCACATTACGATGAACCCCAACGAAATCTGCAAGCGCGTCATCGGCCTCAGCATCGACCCGGCCTACCCCGACGACGTGTACGGCGCCATTGAAGTGGGCGGCCTGATCAAGTCCAGCGACGGCGGCGAAAGCTGGGCCTGCATCACCGACGGGCATTATACCCGCCTCGGCCCCGTTGACCTGCATGGCGTCCAGGTGAACCCGTCGTCTCCCGGCCTGGTGTACATTATCACCCAGCTGGCGATGTTCCGCAGCCGGGAGCGGGGCCGCGATTGGGAGTTTGTGCCCATTGAGGAGATGTTCGAGGGCGGCAGTTACTGTCGCGACCTGGTCGTTGACCCCACCGACCCCAGCCGGATGTACCTAGCGGCCGGCGCCGGCGGCGGCAGCGCGCCGGCCGGCACCATTGACGCCGGGGTGCTGGTGCGCTCCACCGACGCCGGGGAGACCTGGGAGCGGGTGGATTTGGGCGAGGTGGCCCCGGCCCGTATGTTCCAGATTGCCATTGACCGCAACGCGCCGCGCAACGTCTATTGCTGCGACCGGGACGGCCACGTTTATTGCAGCAACGACGGCGGCAACGAGTGGACGCGCAGCGACATTCCGGTGGCGATGACCCGGGGCCGGCACGTTTACCCGATGGTTGCCGCCTAAACCGCGACCCTAACCGGAACCGTCCGGTTCCCGACACGTGGGGGCAATCCGCCGGCGGCGGATTCGCCCCTGCCCGATGGAGGAACAACCGTGTCATCCAATCCGCTGTGGAGCGCCACCTACCGCGTTGGCGAGGCCGACCTGGAATATATGACGCTGGAAGCCGCCGATTTGCCCGAAGCGCTGCGCGGCTATCAGCTGGCCCGGTCGGGGAACCTGGATAACCGGGAAATGGCCGAAAACGGCTTCCAGGGCAGCACCGCCGACCGTTTCCGCAACGCCGGACGCATCGGCGGGTTTATGCGGGAGTTCGTGCCCACCGCTGACGTGGCCCCCGCCAGCGGGATCGACTTCGTCGGCGCAACGGTGGTGCATCTTTTTGAAAACCCCGACCAGGTTTCCGGCTGGATGTCCAACATATTCGTCAAGGATTTTGAGGACAACGTGGGCGAGAGCGTCGGTTCGGGGCAGCAAATCGTGGCGGTGAACCGGATCGAGACCGGCGGGTTCTACGACGAGGCGGTCGGGCTTTACGTGCTACAGGGTGGGCCGGCCGGCCTGCTGTCATCGACGGTAATTGACTTTCGCGTGGGCCGGCTGCTTGGCGTCGCCTTCGTCGGTTCAATCGGCGAGCACGACCGGACGCAGCTGGCTACGGAACTGGCCCTGGCGCTGGAGAAAAAGATGGTGCAGGTAGCCCTGGGGGGACGGTAGGCGGTGTAAGGGCATCTTTGCGGGATTAGGATAGAGCCAATCCACCCGGAGGGCCGGCGGCGATGGCGATGTTCCGGCCCTATTACCAACGGCTGAGCATCATCATCGCCGCCTAGTTCTGGCAGGCGCCCGTGCTCTGGGCGCAATGACTGCGGCCGCGGAACGGGGTTAATCGGCAGCGACTTCCTCAGGAGTCAGGATAACTTGATTCGTACCGGCGTCGTGGCGGTGGCGCATCAACAAGTCCATCCGCTGGTGGAGCGCCAGCAGCAAGCCCTTTACTTCGCCAACCTCGCCGGCTAGCGATACGCTGTTTTGTTCCAGCCTTTCGACACGCCCGGACAAGCCTTCGATGCGCTCAGAAACGTCGCTTTTCACTTCGTCAATGCGCCCGGAAAAGTCGTTTCTCACTTCGTCAATGCGCCCGGAAAGGTCGTTTTTCACTTCGTCAATGCGCCCGGAAAGGTCATTTCTCACTTCGTCAATGCGCCCGGAAAGGTCGTTTCTCACTTCGTCAATGCGCCCGGAAAGGTCGTTTCTCATTTCGTCAATGCGCCCGGAAAGGTCGGTTTTCATTTCATCGATTTGTCGCTGCATCCCCTCCATTCGCCCTTTGATTTCGCCGGTGTCGCGGAATTGCCGGAACATACCGACAACTATGCTAACCAGCAACAGGCAGATGAAGGCAAGAAAGCCGTACAGGATATAATCTTCAACTGTAATCATTTCGGTACTCCTCCGGTCCAAACGGTGGGTGGATTATGACACGCTGGCCCACTGACCGCAAACGAAACTCTTTCATCGGCTGCGCCCGGAATGGCAGGGAGGCCGGTGCGTAAGTCCCACGATATTGACATACTGAGCCGCTGCATCACCCGCGGCGCCGTCGTTGCCACCCTGACCGGAGGTTTCAACATCGATGAATCGATAATGTTTGCGAAAGAGCGGGAAGCCCGCAAGCCGGCCGGCGCGCCGGCTATGGCGCAGCCGGAGGTTCCGCCGGCAGGATGCTCGGGTCAATCAGGATGATAAACCAGCCCAGCCACTCGAACAGGCCGAGCAGCACCAGCACCAATTCGACAGGATGCAGCCGCATCAAGCCCAGCTGCGAACCCAGGCGGTGGCGCCAGAACCGGTTCAGGTTGCCCTGCGCCTGCCGCATCAGCCAGGCCAGCAATCCCACCTGCACGACGTTGACGGCGAAGTACGCCAGCTGCTGCGGCGGCGTTATCGGCGGCTCGGCCACTATTCGCAAGGCCACCATCTCCAGAACCACAACGGCCAGGTAAATCGATACCGCGCGCAGGGGGCGCAACGTGGTTGGAACGCCCCGGCCATCCATCAGCTCCTGATACACCCGCATATGGGCGTGGAGCCGGAAGAGCTGGTAAACGGGCACCAGCAGCGTCAGAGCATGGCAGATGGGATATACGGCCTCCCCGGTGTGGTCGCGATAGTGCCGCCAGGTAATGTACATCCAGAAAAAGATGTAGAGGCCGGCGGTGACGGCGGTGAGCAGGATGATGCGATTGGGCGAAATGTAGTAGGGCAGCGCGCCATCCGGCTGCCCGGCGTAAGGCGTCCCGGCGCCGGCCTCAATCGGATAGGGCCGCCCGGCCAGCCGGTCCATCCGCTCCGACGCCGCGCGCGGCGCCGCCACCCGTTCCGCCGCTGGCGGAGGCGCGCCCGGCGACTCGCCGGTTTCAACCGCCGCGCCGCAGGCCCCGCAAAAACGGTGCTGCGGTTCATACGTCGCTCCGCAGCGGTGGCAAGTTGATGTTTCGCCGGCAGACGTCATAGCTTACCGGGGCCTATTGCCGCCGCCGGCCGGGGCGACGCCCCGGCCGCCCCGGCGCCCACGCAGCCGGCGAATGACGGCGCTAATCAGGCTTGGCCCCAAACTACGGGATTGCTGAGCGTGCCGATGCCGGTGACGGTGATGTCGCACACGTCGCCGTCCTTCATATTCTCGGTAGCGCCATCGGTGCCCATCCAGAGGATGTCGCCGGGCACCAGGGTGAGATACTTGCTCATGTCGCTGATGTACTCGCGCACGCCGAAAATGGCGGTGTTGAGGTCGTATTCGCCGACCACGCGCTCGTTGACCTGGATGGTTACGTGCAGTTCGTCGGGGTTGAGGCCGGTGGCAATCCACGGCCCCATGGGCTTGAACGTGTCGGTGTTCTTGGCCCGCCACATGGTGCGGTCGTTGCGCTGCCAGTAGCGTTCGCTGACGTCGTTGCCGATGGTGTAGCCGAGCACGTAGTCCAGCGCCTCATCTTGGCTGACGTTGCGGCACTCTTTGCCGATGACAACGACCACCTCACCCTCGTACTGCAACTCTTCGGTGGCGTCGGCGGGCACCATAATCGGGTCGCCGTGGCCGGTGAGGGCGTTGACCGCGCGATAGCCCACGTCGGCCTTTTTGGGCAAGTTGGGTTCCTCGCCGCGCATCTGGGCGGCCCAGGTAACGTGCTCCGGGAAGTTGATGCCGGCGGCGTAGAAAGTGGGCGGGACAACCGGCGGCAGCAACTTGACGGAACTCAGCCCATACTTGTTGCCCGACTCTTTCAAACCGTCAAAAAGACCGCCCTGGACTTCCAGAACCGTGTCTCCGTCAACGATGCCGTAAGCCTCCCGGTCTCCCGTGCGAAACCTGCAAATCAGCATAGCCCGCGCCTCCTGTAAGCTGGTGTGTCAATGCCGATAACGTTCGCGTCAATTCTGGCATCCCAACCCGCCCCGGTCAAGCGGGCCGCGGGCCGCCGCCGTGTGGTAACATATTCGCCGTCCGGCCGGCGGCGTTGTCGTTGTCCGACGCAGCCAGTCAACAAACCACAGCAGGTGAGAGAGTAGTATGCAGCAGCCCGAAACCACAGTCCTGTATTGGACGCCCAGTCGGGTAAGATTCAATCTCACCCTGATTCTTGCCGTGGCCGTCATCCTGTTCGGCCTGTACCAGTTATTCGCCGAGGTTCGCAGCGGCGGCGATGCCCCCACGGACGGAGGCGCCCAGACACAAGGCGGCCAGCCCGCCGGCGAGGGTGAGAACCAGTCATCCGGTCGCGGGGGTGGCGGGGCCTGGCTGCTGATCGTCGTGGGGCTGGGCGTTGGCGCCTATTCGTGGCTAACCTCGCCACGCCAGTACCGGGTCTATTCCGACGCGCTCATCATAATGTTCGGCACGCCGCGCAAACGCACCATCCACTTCAGCGATATTCGAGAGGTGGTGAACGACCGCGGCTTTATGGGCGACCCGCTGCGGGTGTACACCGTCAACCGCCGTCGCATTGCCCTCCAGGTGCGCGAACCGGAAATCATGCACCAGGAACTGCAAGCGGCCCTGGGCGCTTTCCGACGCGCCTATCCCCAGTATGCCCCTCCGCCTGACGAATCCGAGCCGGATGACGCTGGCCGCGACGTGGTTGACTCCACAATCGCCGATACCCCCGAACCGGCGCCCGAAACACCCGAAGCCGCCGACCCGGCCCCGGACGCCGGCCAGCAACGGAGCCAACCGTCCCGCCGACGCAGCCTCCGGGATGAAGGGTACGACAGCAACCGGGATGATTCGCGGCCTCGGTTCAGCTGAACGGGCTGACCGTCGCCATCCGTATGCCAAAGGCTACTGAAACGACGCCTGCGGTCGTCAATAGCGCCTTAAAGCCGAGCACCAAGCGACCAAATCAGCGCAATGCCTGACACTCCGGCGACGATGCCGACAAAAACCCGGACGGGGCCAAAGGTGACGCGGCCCTGGAACTGTGCGTTGAGGGCGCGCAGGACGATTCCGGTTATCTGCGTCTCAATATCCTTTATGGCCGTGGGTGTAATCATTGCCTGGCTCCTGCGGTGGGCGGGGCAGCGCGGGATTGGGGGCGGTCAAAGCCGCAGTTATAACCATCGTACACCGTCCGGTCAGGTTACAGAATTAGCATGGCGTCGCCGAAGGAATAAAAGCGGTATTCCCGCGCGACGGCCTCCTGATAAGCCGCCAGAATCCGCTCGCGGCCGGCGAAAGCGGACACCAGCATAAGCAGCGTGGAACGGGGCAGGTGGAAATTGGTCAACATGGCATCCACCAGCCGGAACTCGTGCCCCGGCAGGATGAACAGGTCGGCGTTGCCAGTGGCGGCCGGGATTTCAGGCATACCGTTGCGATGCGCGTCCTGGGCCACCTGCTCCAGGGTGCGGACGGTGGTGGTGCCCACGGCGATGACGCGGCGGCCCGCTTGGCGGGCGTTGTTGATTGAGCCGGCGGTGTCGGCCGGGAGTTCGTACCATTCGGTGTGAATCCGGTGTTCGGCGATGTCTTCGCCGCGCACGGGGCGGAAAGTGTCCAGCCCCACGTGCAGGGTTACCCACGCCGTGATAACGCCCGCCTTGCGGATACGTTCCAGCATCCCGTCGGTAAAGTGCAGCCCCGCCGTGGGGGCCGCGACGCTGCCGGGCGCGTCGGCGTACACGGTCTGATAGCGCTCCGGGTCGGTCGGGGTTTCCTTGATATAGGGCGGCAGGGGCAGCTCCCCCAGTCGCTCCAACGCGCCCTCGTCCGAGAGGCGCACGGTACGCAGGCCGTTTTCGTGCGCCGCCAGTATCTCAACTCGGGCCGGCCCGACGACTACTTCCGCGCCCACCCGCAGCCGCCGGCCGGGGCGGCCCAGCGCCTGCCAGATGCCCGGTTCCAGCCGGCGCGCCAGCAGGATTTCGACCCGCGCCCCGGAGCGGCTCTCCGTGCCATGCAGCCGCGCCGGGATTACCCGACTGCGGTTGAACACCATCAAATCGCCGGGACGCAGGTACTCCGTCAAGTCCCGGAAATCGCGGTGCTCGATATGGCGGCCGGTTCCGGCATCCTGGCGATGCAGCGCCAACAGCCGCGAGGAGTCTCTGGGTTCAGCCGGCGTCTGGGCGATGCGTTCTGCGGGCAGGAAGTAGTCGAAATCACTGGTTCGCATTGGCGCTGACACGGGCGGCGTCCAGAGTATTGCTCAGCAGCATGGCGATGGTCATGGGGCCGATGCCGCCGGGGACGGGGGTGATGGCTTCCGCTTTGGCGGCCACGGCCGCGTAGTCAACATCGCCCACTAGACGATAGCCGCGGCGACGGGCGGCGTCGTCAACCCGGTTGATGCCAACGTCAATGACCACGGCGCCAGCGCGCACCAGGTCGGCGGTGATGGCTCCGGGGACTCCCATAGCCGCAATCAGGATGTCGGCCTGGCGGGTGATGCCGGGCAGGTCGCGCGTCCGGGTATGGCAGACGGTTACGGTGGCGTTGCCGCCGGGGGCGCGTTGCATAAGCAGGGCGGCCAGGGGTTTGCCCACGATGTTGCTGCGGCCCACGATGACCACGTGCCGGCCGGCCGGGTCGTAGCCGGAACGCAGCAATACCTGCTGGACACCCGACGGAGTGCAGGGCAGGTAGGTGGGTTCACCCTGCAGCATCCGGCCCTGGCTGACGGGGTGCAGGCCGTCCACGTCTTTGCGCGGGTCAACACGTTCGATGGCCGCGGCCTCGTTCAAATGGCCGGGCAAAGGGAGCTGCACCAGGATGCCGTGGAACCGTGGGTCAGTGTTCAGGCAGTCAATAAGAGCGAGCAGGTCGGCCTGGACAGTTTCGGCGGGCAGGTGAAAGGTTTCGGAAAACATACCCGCGTCGGCGCAGGCACGGCCCTTGTTGCGGACATAGACGGCGGACGCCGGGTCATCGCCGACCAGCACGGCGGCCAGGCCGGGCCGAACGCCGGTGGCGGCCAGCTCAGCAACGCCGGCGGCGATTTCAGCGCGGAGTCCGGCGGCGATTTCGTTGCCTTTGAGTACGCGGGCCGCCATATTTGCTATCCTGAAGGGGCGTTCAGGTCAAAGATATACTGCCTGACCGGGAACGAAAAGCCCGGCAGTACGTCCTCGCCGTCCAGCGTTTCCGGGTCGTCGATTACTTGCGGTTCGGTCTGGCCGGCGCGGTAGATATGGACTTGGCGGTTGCGGGTGTCAATTAGCCAGCCGAGGCGAGCGCCGCCGGCCATCCACAAAGTCATCTTGTTTTGCAGTGGGCGCAGATTGTCGGTGCGGGAGCGGATTTCCACTACGAAATCGGGAGCGCCCACAACGATTTTTTCCCACTCGTCAACCGGCAGGGCGTCAAATCGTTCTTGTGTAATCCAGGCCGCATCCGGCCCGCGCAACTCTCCGGAAGGCAGAAGGAACCGAACCGTTTGCGATGAACCGCTGCCGCCGTTGGCAATCTCCCAATTGCCGAGAAATACGGCCAGATAAAATTCTTGCTTGTTGCCCCGGTATCCGGTCATAGGCAGTATCAGCAGCTCCCCGTCGGCGTTAACTTCCATTTCGTAGAGGTCATTCTGTTCGCAGAACTCGACAAACCGGGTAGGGAAATCGGCGGCCCGGTGGTCGATGCCCAACGCCGACAGCCGCAAGCGGATGGCGCCGGCGAGTTCGGTTTCGTCAACGGCGGGAGAGGTTGCAGCCTCGGTAGCCGGTTTCGGTTTGGTGGTCATCGTAGTCACATCGGCCTTACGGCAAGTCAAAAATATACTGGCGCACCGGAAACGAAAAGCCCGGCAGTACGTCCTCGCCGTCCAGCGTTTCCGGGTCGTCGATTACCTGCGGCCCGGTCTGGCCGGCGCGGTAGATGTGGACTTGGCGGTTGCGGGTGTCAATCAGCCAGCCCAGGCGCGCGCCGCCAGCCAGCCACAAGTCCATTTTGCGTTGCAGCGGGGGGAGGTCGTCGGTGCGGGAACGGATTTCCACCACGAAATCGGGAGCGCCCTCAATAATCGTATCGCGCTGTTCCTGGGGCAAAGCGTCATAGCGTTGCTGGGTTATCCAGGCAGCGTCGGGGCCTAACAAGTTGCCGGAGGGAAGGCGAAAACGTACCGTTTGGGAGGAGCCACTACCGCTGTTGGCGACCTCCCAATTGAAGAGAAATCCGTTCAGATAGTATTCCTGCTTGTTGCCACGGTATCCGGTCATAGGCAGTATCAGCAGCTCCCCATCGGCGTTAACTTCCATTTCGTAGAGGTCATTCTGTTCGCAGAACTCGACAAACCGGGCAGGGAAATCGGCGGCCCGGTGGTCAATGCCCAGCGCGCTCAGACGCAAGCGGATGGCGCCGGCGCGTTCGGTTTCGTCAACGGCGGGAGAGGTTGCAGCCTCGGTAGCCGGTTTCGGTTTGGTGGTCATCGTAGTCACATCGGCCTTACGGCAAGTCAAAAATATACTGGCGTACCGGAAACGAAAAGCCCGGCAGCACGTCCTCGCCGTCCAGCGTTTCCGGGTCGTCGATTACTTGCGGTTCGGTCTGGCCGGCGCGGTAGATGTGGACTTGGCGGTTGTGGGTGTCAATCAGCCAGCCGAGGCGAGCGCCGCCGGCCATCCACAAGTCCATTTTGCGTTGCAGCGGGGGAAGGTCGTCGGTGCGAGAGCGGATTTCCACCACGAAATCGGGAGCGCCTTCAATAATCGTATCGCGCTGTTCCTGGGGCAAAGCGTCATAGCGTTGCTGGGTTATCCAGGCAGCGTCGGGGCCTAACAAGTCGCCGGAGGGAAGGCGAAAACGTACCGTTTGGGAGGAGCCACTACCGCTGTTGGCGACCTCCCAATTGAAGAGAAATCCGTTCAGATAGTATTCTTGCTTGTTGCCACGGTATCCGGTCATAGGCAGTATCAGCAGCTCCCCGTCGGCGTTAACTTCCATTTCGTAGAGGTCGTTCTGTTCGCAGAACTCGACAAACCGGGCGGGGAAATCGGCGGCCCGGTGGTCGATGCCCAGGGCCGACAGCCGCAATCGGATAACGCCGGTGCGTTCGGTTTCGTCAACGGCGGGAGAGATTGCAGCCTCGGTAGCCGGTTTCGGTTTGGTGGTCATCGTAGTCACATCGGCCTTACGGCAAGTCAAAGATATACTGGCGCACCGGAAACGAAAAGCCCGGCAGTACGTCCTCGCCGTCCAGCGTTTCCGGGTCGTCGATTACTACCGGCTCGGTCTGGCCGGCGCGGTAGATATGGACTTGGCGGTTGCGCGTGTCAATCAGCCAGCCGAGGCGCGCGCCGGCGGCCAGCCACAAGTCCATTTTGCGTTGCAGCGGGGGCAGGTCGTCGGTGCGAGAGCGGATTTCCACCACGAAATCGGGAGCGCCTTCAATGACAGTACGGCGCTGGGCTTCGGGCAGAGCGTCAAATCGTTCCTGTGTAATCCAGGCAGCATCGGGGCCGCGGACCTCGCCGGACGGCAAACGGAAGCGAACCGTCTGTGAGGAAGCGCTGCCGCCGTTCACTATTTCCCAATTGGCGAGGAACGTCGCCATATACAATTCCTGCTTGTTGCCACGGTATCCGGTCATAGGCAGTATCAGCAACTCCCCGTCGGCGTTAACTTCCATTTCGTAGAGGTCGTTCTGCTCGCAAAATTCGACAAACCGGGCAGGGAAATCGGCGGCCCGGTGGTCGATGCCCAAGGCAGACAGCCGCAAGCGGATGGCGCCGGCGCGTTCGGTTTCGTCAACGGTGGGAGAGGTCGCGGCCCCGGTAGCTGGTTTCGGTTTGGTGGTCATCGTAGTCACATCGGCCTTACGGCAAGTCAAAAATATACTGGCGCACCGGAAACGAAAAGCCCGGCAGCACGTCCTCGCCGTCCAGCGTTTCCGGGTTATCAATCACTTGCGGCCCGGTCTGGCCGGCGCGGTAGATATAAACCTGGCGGTTGCGGGTGTCAATCAACCAGCCCAGGCGCGCGCCGCCGGCCATCCACAAGTCCATTTTGCGTTGCAGTGGGGGCAGGTCGTCGGTGCGAGAGCGGATTTCCACCACGAAATCGGGAGCGCCTTCAATAATCGTATCGCGCTGTTCCTGGGGCAAAGCGTCATAGCGTTGCTGGGTTATCCAGGCGGCGTCGGGGCCCAGTATTGCGCCACCGGACAGACGGAAGCGGACAGTTTGGGGATATGCGACGCCATAGTGGGCAATTTCCCAATTGCCCAGAAAAATATACAGATAACCCTCGTATCGTCCCCCGCGTGCTCCGGTCATAGGCAGTATCAGCAGCTCCCCGTCGGCGTTAACTTCCATTTCGTAGAGGTCATTCTGTTCGCAGAACTCGACAAACCGGGCAGGGAAATCGGCGGCCCGGTGGTCGATTCCCAGGGCAGACAGACGCAAGCGGATAGCGCCGGTGCGTTCGGTTTCGTCAACGGCGGGAGAGGTTGCAGCCTCGATAGCCGGTTTCGGTTTGGTGGTCATCGTAGTCACATCGGCCTTACGGCAAGTCAAAAATATACTGGCGCACCGGAAACGAAAAGCCCGGCAGTACGTCCTCGCCGTCCAGCGTTTCCGGGTCGTCGATTACCTGCGGTTCGGTCTGGCCGGCGCGGTAGATATAAACCTGGCGGTTGCGGGTGTCAATCAGCCAGCCGAGGCGAGCGCCGCCGGCCAGCCACAAAGCCATTTTGCGTTGCAGCGGGGGCAGGTCGTCGGTGCGGGAGCGGATTTCCACCACGAAATCGGGAGCGCCTTCAATAATCGTATCGCGCTGTTCCTGGGGCAAAGCGTCATAGCGTTGCTGGGTTATCCAGGCGGCGTCGGGGCCCAGTATTGCGCCACCGGACAGACGGAAGCGGACAGTTTGGGGATATGCGACGCCATAGTGGGCAATTTCCCAATTGCCCAGAAAAATATACAGATAACCCTCGTATCGGCCCCCGCGTGCTCCGGTCATAGGCAGTATCAGCAGCTCCCCGTCGGCGTTAACTTCCATTTCGTAGAGGTCATTCTGTTCGCAGAACTCGACAAACCGGGTAGGGAAATCGGCGGCCCGGTGGTCGATGCCCAAGGCCGACAGACGCAAGCGGGTGGCGCCGGCGCGTTCGGTTTCGTCAACGGCGGGAGAGGTTGCAGCCTCGATAGCCGGTTTCGGTTTGGTGGTCATCGTAGTCACATCGGCCTTACGGTAAGTCGAAAATATACTGGCGCACCGGAAACGAAAAGCCCGGCATTACGTCCTCGCCGTCCAGCGTTTCCGGGTCATCCAGTATTTTCGGCTCGGTCTGGCCGGCGCGGTAGATATAAACCTGGCGGTTGCGCGTGTCAATCAGCCAGCCCAGGCGCGCGCCGCCGGCCAGCCACAAAGCCATTTTGCGTTGCAGCGGGGGCAGGTCGTCGGTGCGGGAACTGATTTCCACCACGAAATCGGGAGCGCCTTCAATAATCGTATCGCGCTGTTCCTGGGGCAAAGCGTCATAGCGTTGCCGGGTTATCCAGGCGGCGTTGGGGCCTCTTATCTCTCCCGACGGCAAGTGAAACCGGCTGCTTTCGGGAGCCGATGCTCCTCCGTTGGCAATCCGCCATCCGGTCAAAAAGTAGTTCAGAAAGCCCTCTTGTTGGCTGTCACGAAATCCGGTCATAGGCAATATCAGCAGTTCCCCTGTGGCGCTGACCTCCATCTCATACGAGTCATTCCGTTCGCAGAACTCGACAAACCGGGCGGGGAAATCGGCGGCGCGGTGGTCGATGCCCAAGGCCGACAGACGCAGGCGGATGGCGCCGGCCGGTTCCGCTGCGGCGGGTTTGACAACGCTGGGAGCGCTGAGGGGTTGGGGTTGGGCAGTCATCGCCGGTAGCTCTTTCCATTCATCCCATTGTGACGCCTATCATAACATCACATCCGCGGCCGACGTTAGATAACGCAGCGGCGTTTGCCAACCGATGGGATTACGCCTACAATGCCGCCTATGCGTATCGTGTCATTGCTGCCCAGCGCTACGGAGATTGTGTTTGCCCTGGGATTGGGGGATTCGCTGGTTGGCGTGTCTCATATGTGCGACTACCCGGCGGCGGCGCGGGGGCGGCCCATCGTCAGCCGCAGCATTCGCAGCAAGTCGCACCTGTCCAGCGCCGAGATTGACGCCATCATCCAGCAGGCGCGCGCGGCCGGGAATCCCCTGTACATTATAGACGGCGAGCTATTGCGCCGTCTGCGGCCCGACCTGATACTGACGCAGGAGCTGTGCGAGGTTTGCGCGGTCGGGGCCGGGTCGGTGTTTGAGACGGCGGCCCGGATGCTGGATTACTCGCCGGAGATATTGAGCATCCGGCCGGCGGGGCTGGGTGATATTTTCGATAACATCCGCCGCATCGGAGAAGCCGCCGGCGCTGCGGAGCGAGCCGGGGCGCTGCTGGGCGAACTGCGGCGGCGGACCGATTACGTCGCGCAGCGCGTGGCCGGCGCCGGGCGCCGGCCCAAGACGTTCTGCATCGACTGGCTGGAGCCGCTGCGCAACACCGGCCAGTGGACGCCGGAACTGGTAGAGCTGGCGGGCGGCGTTGAAGGTCTGGCCGAGAAATGGGGCAAGTCGCGAGAAGTCGGCTGGGACGAAGCGCTGGGCTATCAGCCGGATTACGTTATGGTAATGCCGTGCGCCTTTAATATGGACCGCACCATCGCTGAAACCGCGCGCCTGGCGGAACGGGCGGAGTGGAACGCGCTGGACGCTGTGCGCGCCGGGCGCGTCTATCTCTTTGACGGCCAGATTCCCAGCCGCCACGGGCCGCGAGTGATTGACGTGCTGGAGGGCCTGGCCGAGGCGATGCGTCCCGATTTGTTTGCCGGGCTGACGCCGCCGGGCATCTTCCGGCCGGCCACGCGGGCGGCCCCGGTTGTCATTGGGTAGGACAGTCTTGCGGAGGGATATGCCGATGGGCCTCTACATGGTATCGCTGGAACACGCGCCGGAACGCTGCCCCGGCGTGGATTTGGGGGTGCGGGACCGGGCGCTGCGAATGTCGGCCGAGATGACGGATACGCTGGCCCGCCGGGGCTGCGATTACCGGGGCGGCTGGGTGGGCAAGTCGTCGCATCAAACCTGGCTGGTGTTGCAGGGGCCGGATGCCCACGCCATCGACGACGCGGTGGTTGACCTGGGCCTGGCTACCTGGAACCGCACGGCGATTTTCCCCATCATCACTATGGAAGAAGCCTTTGGCGGGCTGCCCACGGACTGACCACGCGCGACAGGAGCAATGCGATGAGCGAGAACATTTACCATCGGCGGCGGCGGATGTACACCGACCCGGCGGACATTGGGAACAACAAAATGGCTCCGGCGCGGCAGGTTGACTTGGGCGCAGTAGGCGATTTCCCGACGCTGCCCGCGCGGGTGCGCCTGGAAAACGGCGAAGAGCACTGGCTGGCCAAGGCCCGGGACGGGCAATATCGTCTGCTGTCGATGGTCTGTCCCCACGCTTGGGGCCGGGTGGTGAAATGGGAGAAGAGCTTTCTGTGTCCCGACCACGGCTGGCGGTTTGAAGAAGGCCAGGGCATTTGTGTCAACGGGCCGCGGGCGCAGCTGTTTTATCATACCGTGAAGGTGGAGAAGGGGCGGTTGGTGGCCCACATTCCGGCGGACAACGACCCGGCGGTGACCCACGCGCCCCCGCCGGCGTGGGCGATACCCAAGTAGCAACCGGGGCCTTGGCTTTGCCAAGGCCGGGAGTTCCCTCATGCCTGCCCACTTGGTAGCGCTCCGTTTTAGGTGGTTTGGTTGCAGGATGGCTGCAAATACCGGCTCCGAAGTCGGAGGGAGGGGCGTTGCCACGGGACTGCTTTACGATTGGGAAACCCGGCTGGAGCAGCAGATACCCGTCCAGCTGCAGCAGTCGTTGCCGCAGGTTTTGGATGACTGCCAGCCCCTCTGCCCGGACTGCGGCCTTGCGATGCACCGGCGTCATCGCTATGCCTGCACTATCACCACCCGCTATGGGGCGATACGGTTGTAGATGCCGGTGTTTCGCGGCGGCGAGTGCGGCCGGATGGCCAGCGGCGCCGACCTGCTGGGCGCGGCAGAGCGCCGTCAAAGGTGCTCAAAAAACCCGCGCCATAGCCATCAAACCGGCGGTGCCGGGATTGAGCTACGTCCAGAGCGGCCAGTGGTTCGGGTTCGTCAAAAGCACCCGGTGCCGCTGGCTGGGACAGGAGCCGGTAATGTGGCCGGAGTTGCGGGGGCGGGTGTTGGAGCGGGACGGGTTGTGGACCAGAACGCGGGCCGGAGCCACGGAATTGAAGGTAATCCGAGATGAAAACGGCGTGGCTCTGGGGGCGTTTGGGAATTGGGCAGGGGTGATTGACCAAGCCTGGCGGCAGGGAGTGGTTCAGCCGGCGCACCTGATGAGCGACGGCGATGCGGCCATTGCCGCGGGCATCCGGATGGTCTATAGGCCGGCAAGCGCCCCACCGGCTCTGCCATTTTCACCTGCTGCGGGAGTACCGGCGGAACATTGGGGAGAAGGGTTGGCATCATCTATCCTGGCGGAGGCCCGGGGCCGGGCGGCGCGGGTGGCCGTGTTGACCGGAGGCCAGGGGACGTACTGGTGTCGGAAAGCTCTGCGGGAAGGGCTGCGCCATTTGGCCACGGGGCACGCGCGTTTCAAGATGACCTCCCGTTAGGGACGGCACAACCGGGAGTTGCGGCGGCGGGAAAAGATGGGCACCGTATGGACACCGCACAACCTGCTGGTATTGCTCCAAAAACGGGGCCTGCTCAACCCAACTACCTGAAACGGAACGCTACCCAGGCCGCCCGGTTTCCTTGACACCTTTGCCCGCCGGCGAGTACCATGCGGCCATCTGTCCGGCGCAGCCGCACGGTCACGCGCATTGGTTGCGGCCTTGCGGTATTCGCCTCAAATCGTACCGTTTCGTATGGAAACCGTCAGATTACCCGCAGGAGGTACCCGTTATGCCCACCAACCAGGAAATTGCCCAGATGGCGCACCTGATGCGTCGGGCCGGCTTTGGCGCCACTTACGCCGAGCTGGAACAGCGCGCCGCTCAAGGCTACGAGGCCACGGTTGAAGACCTGCTTAACCCCACGGCCCAACCCGACCTGGAAATGGACATCCTGGAGCGCCACTTCGTCGATTGGAAAGAGATGAACGCGCTGGAAGTCAACCAGGCTTACCTGACCTACCGCATGATTAACACCAGGCGGCCCTTGCAGGAGAAGGTTGCCCTGTTCTGGCACGGCATCCTCTGTACCGGCAACTCCAAGTGCGAGCATGGCCGCCAGATTCAGCTGCAGCTGGATATGTTCCGCGAGATGGGTATGGGCAACTTTGACGCCCTGCTCAAGGGCCTGTCCCGCGACCCGGCCATGGTGTTTTACCTGGACAACTGCATGAGCCACAAGGGTTCCATCAACGAGAACTGGGGCCGGGAGCTGCTGGAACTGTTCTCCCTGGGCGTTGGCATGGACGGCCAGGCCAACTACTCCGAGGATGACGTCAAAGAAGCCGCCCGCGCCTTCACCGGCTGGACGATTACCAACGCCGTGCCGCGCTACCCCTACGGGCGCTACGAAGCCAACTTCATCTACAACCCCTACGACCACGACGAAGAGGACAAGACCTTCCTCGGCGAGACCGGCAACTTCAACGGCGACGACATCGTGGACATCATCGCCCGCCAGCCGTCCGCCGCCCGCTTTGTCTCCCGCCACCTGTACAATTTCTTTGTGGCCGACGAAGTGCAGGTGCCGGCCTGGCAGAACACCCCGCCGCGGGACCCGGAGGCCATCGCCCTGCTGGAGCAGGCTTACTTTGACTCCGGCTACAACCTGACCGCGATGCTGCGCGTGCTGTTCAACTCCGACTTCTTTAAGAACGCCCGCTTTGAGAAGGTGAAGAGTCCCACCGAGGTGGTCATCGGCACGATGCGGCTGGTGCAGGACTTCACGTCGCCCAAGCTGGGCCTGCAGCCCCTGGCCAACACCATCCGCTATATGGGCCAGGACCTGATGAACCCGCCCACGGTGGAAGGCTGGCACACCGGCGCCGAGTGGATTGACTCCGGCACCCTGGTGGAGCGCATCAACTTTGCCGCCGACCAGGTGGGCAACACCAGCCTGCCCGGCGTCCGCGACATCGTGTCCCGCCTGGGCAGCGAGGAAGTCGCCGGCGCCGAGGGCATCGTTGACCGCTGCCTGGAGATGGTGGGCGCCTACGAGCTGGCCCCGGAGACCCGCGACCAGCTGGTCGCCTACGCCAGCAACGCCGGCTCCGCAGTCCCCGGTTCGCCCGAATACTCTGAGGCCATCGCCCAGACCCTGCAGCTTATCGTGAGCACGCAGGAGTACCAGTTCGCATAAGCGACTGCCGGTTGCCGGCGGTGTCCACCGCCGGCAACCATCCCTGATGCCTAAGAGACATCGCTATTGAGGATGAGCCAGTGCAAGGCCGTCGCATCGGGATACCTAACATCCCAGCCAGAGCAGTGCCGTGGTATCTCGCCGCTTTCACCACCATCACCATCTATCTGACCGTGACCAACACGCTCTTCGTAGTGGCTAGTGAAAAGGTTGTTGGATGGCAGGCGATTCAGTACGTCGCCACCGGCGAACTGCTGAAAGCAGGCGGCGTAGCCCTCATCACATCGCCCATCATAGTGGAGGTAGGCAGAATGGTTCTAGCAGAAATTTGGACGGAACGACGGCTGCGCAGAGCCCGTGCGGAAGTCCATCGTCTCTGGGACGAATGGCTGCAACGTCGTATGGAAGCCGAGGCCAGGGGAGAGCCGTTTGACGAACCTCCACCATCCCAGGCAGATGGACGCCGATAACCGGACGCTTGACGTTGAACGCATTCAACGAAACCACACATCGCCCATCATAGTGAAGGTAGGCAGAATGGTTCTTGCCGAAATCTGGACTGAGTGGCGGCTTCGCAAAGCCGGAGAAAGAGTTCACCGGCGTTGGGAAGAATGGAACCAACGCCGGTCGGAAGCCGAGGCCAAAGGCGAACCCTTCACTGAACCGCCGCCGCGTCTGAACAACCGAAAATAATTCGACGCCGGCACAAGCCCGAAACTGCCCCGCCCGCAGCCCACTGAACCACAAGGAGAAACAAAATGACCGCTACCAAGAAAGACCCGGTGCTGGTGGTGCTCCAGCTGTCCGGCGGCAACGACGCTCTGAATACGTTGGTGCCCCACGGCGATCCCCTGTACTATGACAACCGCCCGTCGGTGCGCGTTCCCGAAGGCCAGGCGCTGGACCTGGACGGCTACGCCGGCCTCAACCCCAATATGGCCCCCCTGAAGCGGCTGTATGACGAAGGCAAAGTCGCCGTCATCCAGGGCGTGGGCTATCCCAACCCCAACCGCAGCCACTTCCGCAGCATGGACATCTGGCACACCTGCGAACCTGACAAGCAGGGCACCGAGGGTTGGCTGGGCCGCGCCATCCGCGAAATCGACCCCAACAAGGAAAACGTGCTCACCGGCGTGAACTTTGGCCGCGGCCTCCCCCGCGCCCTGGCCGCCCCCGGCGTGCCCGTCGCGTCCGTGGGCAACCTGGCTACCTACGGCGTGCTCACCGGCATTGAGGCCGACGACCAGCGCACCGAGGCCCTGGACATTTTCTCCAAGATGTACTCGCCGACCATTGGCCGCAGCTCGGTGGTGGACTACCTGTCCCAGACCGGCATGGACGCCCTGAAAGGCGCCGACATCCTGAGCGCCGCTCCCGAAATGTACAGCTCCAGCGTGGAGTACGGCGACGACGTGGTGGCGCAGTATATGAAGAACATCGCCCAGGTGCACCTGGCCGGGTTCGGCACCCGCATCCTGTACACCACCGCGCCCTACAACAGCTTTGACACCCACGCCGGCGAGTTGGCTGCCCACGCCAAGCTGTGGGCGAACACCTCCAACGCCATCGCCGACTTTATGGACGACCTGCGGGAGCACGACGCCAGCGACAACGTAACGCTGCTGGTCTTCACCGAGTTTGGCCGCCGCGTGCACGACAACGGCTCCGGCACCGACCACGGCAGCGGCGGCGTCGCATTCGTCGTCGGCGACAACGTGAAGGGCGGGATGTACGGCGAATATCCTTCGCTGGAGGCGGACAAACTGCTGGAAGGCGACCTGCATTTCAACAACGACTTCCGCAGCATCTACACCGACCTGCTGGAAAACTGGATGGGTCTGGATGCCCAGCCGCTGGTGAACGGCGCTTTCGAGAAGTTCAACCTCATCTAACAGCCCGCGACCGGAACGCCGGGGCGAACCGTCATTCGCCCCGGCGCCGCCCGACCAGTCATCCGTGCCAACGGAGGAATGCTTTATGACCACTACCATTGAACGCACGGGAATGCCAACTATTGAGATTTCCCTGCAGTACAGCCACACCATCGGCCGGGCCGAGTTTTCCGGGCCGGGGTTTCGCAATCCCACTGCCATGGCCCGGGGCGAGGACGACGTGATGTACGTCGCCAACCGCTCTTATGACTACCGGCCCGACGGCAAGCGCATCACTATGTGCACCGTGGGCGAGGAGTTCATCAGCGAGTTCGCCAAGGGCGTCTTTGAGCAGGGCGACGGCGAGGCCGTGTCCACCGACGGCGCCATCATCTGGCCCACCGCCATTACCGTAGGCCCCAACGGCAACGTGTACCTGGCGGACGAGTACCTGAACCGCATCAGCGTTTACACCGCCGACGGCGAATACCTGACCAAATGGGAGCGCCCCGGCGATGGCGATGGCCAGTGGGACAAGCCCAGCGGCCTCGTTTTCGGCGCCAACGACACCCTCTATCTGGTTGACAGCTCCAACCACCGGGTGCAGATGCTCTCCGCCGACGGCGAGTATCTTGGCCAGTGGGGCGAGTTCGGCTCCGGCCCCGGCCAGTTCAATATGCCCTTCGGCATCGAAACCGACTCGGCCGGCAACGTGTACGTCGCCGACTGGCGCAACGACCGCATCCAGAAGTTCACCGCCGACGGCAGGTTCCTCATGGAGTTTGGCGAGACCGGCGACGGCCCCGGCCAGTTCCACCGCCCCACCGACGTGGCGGTGGACAACGACGGCGCCATCTACGTCGCCGACTGGAACAACGACCGGATGCAGGCTTTCCACCCGAACGGCGCTTTCGCCGGGATGACCTACGGCGAGGGCACCATCTCCACGTGGGGAATCGGCAAGCTGGACGCCAATCCCGAAATGTGGGAAGAGCGCAAGATTGCCCAGGGCATCGCGCGTGAAAAGCTGTTCTGGGGTCCCATCGCCGTCGAGTGCGACGACCAGGGCCGCATCTTCGTGGTGGAGACGGCCCGCTCCCGGATTCAGGTTTTCAACAAGCAGACCCCTATTTTCTACGGCGTCAACGAGCGTGTCTCCGGCGGGGGCGGACGCCTGTAGGCCCAGCCCAACCGGGCGCCACGATGCAGGGGTGGGGTTGCAAACCTGCCCCTGCACTATAGCCCGTATGATATACTGGCAGAGAGCAATCCGCCGGAACAGGACGGCATAACTTGACCACCCAGGAACATCTGGTTGCCCGCTTGAGGCCACTGGGCATACGACTTACGCCCCAGCGTCTGGCTATCGCCGAGGTGGTGGTCAACTCCGCTGACCATCCCACCGTGCGCGAGATTTTCGAGCGGGTGCGGGATTTCTTCCCCTACGTTACCCTGGCGACGGTTTATTCCACCCTGGGCCTGCTGCAGCAGGCCGGGATTGTCCGGGAGCTGCCGTTCCCGAAACAGTCCCGCTATGACGCCAACCTTTCCCCCCACGCCAATCTGGTATGCTTGAGTTGCGGCGCGGTGGTGGACGCCGAGGTGGGGCAGGAAAGCGTCGCCGAACTGGAACGGGCCATTGCCCAAAGCACCGATTTTCGCATTGCTTCCCAGCGGGTTGACTTTTACGGCTACTGCGAAGGCTGCGCCCGGAACAACTGACCGGGACGCCGGCACGGACAGGCGGGATAACAATGACCACGTACTACATCAGCTATGGCGATCCGCAAGGCCGGTCGTTCTGGCGGCCCTTGTTGCTCATCCTGCTCATTATCCTGGCGCTGGCGGTGCTGGCCGCCATTGCCTACGTCATCTACGAACTGGCGTCGGGGGATGACAGCCCCGATACGGCCTCTGCGGCGGGCGCGGCGGTTCCGCTCGTGGAGGCACTGCCTCCTCTTTATACAGACGACACCAATGCCACCTTTCTGGTTGATACCAGTAAAAGCATTTCGGAAGGCGGAAGTCTGCCGGCGGTCAAAGAGGCCCTGCTGGCCGTGGCGCTCCCTTACGTACCTGGCAATGACGGTCGGGCTGCGAGAGACAGCCGGGTAGCGCTGGTGCCATTTACCAAGCTTACGGGTTCGTTGCCGGAACTGACCCCATTAGAACCGGAGAAAGCGCCGGAAGCAGCTACTCAGTGGCTCAGTCAAGTGCGGGATTTGAAAACAACCGACCGCCCCGCGTATATCTACGACGCGGTGGCTGCGGCCCACGGCCAGCTTGTTCATCTCAACGACCCCGACCGCGATAACGTAATAGTGCTGTTGACCGATGGCGCCGATGGCGGCCTCGGAGTGGTTGACCCTACCCGGCTGGCGCCTTGCTCTGTGGACATTCCAACGGAGCCCGGCGAGGTGTGCAGCCCGGTGCTTGACAAAATCTCCGTTGACCCCGCCAAACTGGTGCCTTGCCCGCCGGAAGTCGCGGCTTCGCCAGGGGAGGTATGCAACCCGGTACCCGTGGGCGTAGCTGGTGAGACCATCATTGCCTACGAGCCGGTTAATCCCGCCGACTTGAAGCCTTGCCCGTCCCAGTTGGGAGGCCCAGACAATGCCTGCTACGATGTTGTCATTGACTACGAGAAGGTAGATCCGGCAAGATTGAAATCTTGCCCGCCGGGATTTGCTGAACCGGGCAAAGCGTGTATGGACGTCCAGAGTGACCTTACCCGGGAGGGACTGATAGCTCTGCTGGCAAACAGCAAGGTGCCTAATCTAAAGGTGCATATCATTGGGCTGGGCGCAAGCGCCGACCGGGAATCGCTCGAATTGCTGGCCACGGCCGGCAAGGGCGTGTACATACCGGCGAAGGCGTCGGAGCGTTAGCGCAGGACATCCGCCGGGCGTTGTGAACCGCCCGGCGGTGTTGCTCTATGGTCGCCTATTACATCAGCTACGGCGACGAGCCGCCCCGCCGTTTTCCCTGGCGCATCCTGCTGGCCATCTTTGCCGCCCTGTCGCTAATCGGAATCGTCATCGCCGTCCGGTGGCGGTGGCCGTCCGATGGTGAGGAGAGTCTTGCCGCTAACCGCCCCGACGCCGTGCCTTTCGCCGCCGCCGTACCAGCGGTTTTCGCCCCGACACCAACACCCTGTACGTGGTTGACGTCAGCGGCAGCATCGCCGAAGGCGGGCATCTGGAGACCGTGAAACTTGCCTTGTCCACACTGGCCCTTGAGGATGCCGCGGTTGGCAGCGGCGCGATGGCGGAAAACAGCCGCGCGTCGCTGATGACTTTCGGCGGCGACGCGGAACCGGAAACCATCGTTGCGCGGGCGGCGTCGCGTGACCGGGCAGCGCAAGGGCAATGGCTAATCCGAGTCAATGCCTTGGCGGCCGTCGCAACCGGCTCGTTCATCTACGATGCCGTCAATTCCGCCTATCAGGGTGTGTTGTCAACGGACAGCGACGGACGGGAAAACGCCATCGTAGTGCTGTCCGACGGCATTGACGGTATGGTGGGAGAGTGCCGGCCGGCCCGTGCCGACGAAACTACGGAGTACTGCATCGGCGACAGTGGCGACCCGGTGCTTTGCGCCAACCTGCCGGAAGCGCGCCGGAGCAGCGACCTCGGACGGATTTGCGAGGCCGTCCCCAGCAAAACCGACCCGTATGTATGCCCTCCTGGGACAACTGGCCCGCAGCGCGGAGCAGGACGGCCTGAAAGTCCACACCATCGGGTACGGCTCGCCCGATTCGCACCGGTGGCTCGAGCGGGCCGCGGCAGCTACGGACGGGCAGTATATTTACGCAGGACGGTAACGGTTGCCGGCGACTAATCCGCCGTAACGAGTTCGGGCCGCACCGGCACGGCGGCGCCGCAGGACAAAAGGAGCTGCCACTCAATGGGCCTGAACCTGCTGCTGGCAGCCGGCTCCGCCATCGCCGCCGCGCTGCGGTTCATCGGCGGCATCCTCTACCAGCCGGACACGGAAGAGCGAACATCCGTCTGGAGCGTCCGCCGGCGGGATGCGCAGCTCTTTTTTACGATGACTTTCGTATTCTGGACACTGGCGGCCGCCTTGCTGGCCTATGTCCAGTACGGCCCGGATGCGCCGGAAATACTATACCGGATGGCGCCGCCACTGCCCCCCGGAGCAACCCCAACCGTTTATAATCTGGTAGAGCGGTTCGGCGGAATCGTTATCGGCCTTGCCGCCGCCGCAATGCTGCTGACTCCAACCTTGACCGTCTCCGGGAGGTGCCTGATGGGTATTGCCAGATTCATCAACGAAAAGCTGCTCGTGCCGCGCGTCAACAAGATGGTTGAATCCCACCTCAACAGAAGGTTGGCTGAAGCCCGCGCCGAGTCCATCGCCGAAACCCAGGCCATAGTGCATAACCAAATCCGCGACGAAGGACGCGCCGAAGGCCATGCTGTGGGACACGCCGTAGCTAGCGCCGAAGCAAACCGCCGGTGGCGACAGTGGCTGGAGCGCCATGACGCCGCGCTGGCCCGGGGCGAGCCTTTCGACGAACCTGCGCCGGACCAGGCCGGGCCGCCGCGCCGCTGAACCGCAGTTGGCCTACCTGTCCCGACTTACCCTCGCCAACTACCGCAATTTCCGGGAAGCGGACATTGCGCTGCCCCCCGGCGTGTCCGTGTTTTACGGCGCCAACGCCCAGGGGAAAACCGCCCTGCTGGAGGCCGCTTACACCCTGGCGCTGGGCCGTTCCTTCCGCGCCGAGCGCGAGCGGGAGGTGGTTCACTTTGACGCTGCCCGCAATGGCCAGGCCGCCTACGTGACCGGCGTTGCCGACGGCGACGGGCAAACCGTTACCGTGGCCGTTGGCTACCAGCCCACGACCACGGCGGCGGACACGCCGGCCTCCGCTCTGCCGCCGGTAGCCAAGCGGATACGGGTCAACCGCCAGCCCACCACCGCGGCCGGACTGGTGGGGCGCATCGGCGCTACCCTGTTCTCCGTGGACGACCTGGATTTAGTCCTCGGTTCGCCATCCCACCGCCGGCGCTATCTGGACGTTCTAATCTGCCAGGCGCAGCGGCCCTACCTCAACGCTTTGCAGCGGTATCAGGCCGCTTTGCGCCAGCGCAACGGCCTGCTGCGCCGCCGCCGCGAGGGTCATATTGAACCCGAGGAACTGGCCTATTGGGACGACCAACTGGTGCAGTCGGGAGCGGCGATTGCCCTGACTCGCGCCGCCGTCATTGGCCGGCTGTCGGGTTTGGCGCACTGCCATCATTGCGAACTGGCCGGGCCCGGCCATACGCTGACTCTGCAATACCGCCCCAGCGTACCGCCCCAGGACTCGGCGGCGGCGGCCGAGGCGACTTTCCGGCAGCTGCTGCGGCAAAACGCCGCCCGCGAGCAGGCCACCGCTACCACCGCCGTCGGCCCGCACCGCGACGATTTCGCCATCTTCGCCAACGGCCTGGATGCCAACGCCTTCGCCTCCCGCGGCCAGGCCCGCACCGTCGCCCTCGCCCTGCGCCTGGCCGAAGCCGACTACCTGGCCCAGGCCCGCAATGACGACCCCATTATCCTGCTGGACGACGTACTCTCCGAAATGGACGCCCAGCGCCGGGAACGGGTCTTGCAGAAAGCCGCCGGCTACCGGCAAACGCTGCTTACCACCACCGACGCCGAATTAGTCCGCGCCAGCCTGGGCGAAGGGGCGGCCTATTTCCGCGTATCCGACGGCGCCGCGTGGCGCGAAACGTGAACCGCTTGATGCCTGAATCGCATTACGACACCGACGGCATTACCGCCGCCGCCGCTATGCTGTCCGCCGCCGGGTACGCCGTGGCCCTCACCGGCGCCGGCCTGTCGGTGGAGAGCGGCATCCCCTCTTTTCGCGGCCCCAACGGCCTGTGGACGAGGTACGGCCCGCCCGGCAATCTGTCCTACCGGGTATTCACGCGCGACCCGCAGGATTGGTGGGAGCGCCGTCTCCGCGATGAGATTACGCCCGGCAATCCCACCTACGACCTCAAAGATGCCGTGGACAACGCCGCCCCCAACCCCGGACACCGGGCTATCGCCGACCTGGAACGCGCGGGCATCCTCAAGGCAACCATCACGCAAAACGTTGACGACCTGCACGGGCGGGCCGGCAGCCGCTCGGTGCTGGAAATCCACGGCAACCGCAACTATCTGCGCTGCATCGGATGTGGGCGGCGGCGTCCCCGCGCCGAATTTGTCATCACCGATGTGCCGCCCGTCTGCCCGCAATGCGGCGGCGTCATCAAACCGGACACCGTGATGTTCGGCGAACCCATCCCGCGCGCCACCCTGGACGCCTGTTTTGCGGAAGTGCAGCGTTGTGATGTCATGCTGTTGGTGGGAACGTCCGGCACGGTTAACCCGGCGGCCCAGTTTCCGCTGCTGGCCCGCGAACGAGGCGCGAAAATCATTGAGGTCAACCCGGCGCCCACCCACCTTACGGACGCGGCCCACGTTGTCGTAACCGGCGCGGCGGGTGAGATGCTGTCCCAAATCGTGGCCTCGCTGCGGCGGCGACCGGACGATGCGGGCTAGTCAGGGGCCGTAATATACTGGCGCTATGGGACAATCGCTGAACAACTGGTTCCAGTCGCTGGTCGATGCGGCCGCCGGCATCGACATCACCGGGCTGGACCTGCTGGCCAGCGCCATCATCCTGGTGGTGGCCGTCCTCGTTGCGGTGTTGTTCAGCAAGGTGCTGTCCCGGCTCCTGATGCGTATGGCCCATCTGTCGGCGGGAGACCTGGACGACCGGATTGTGGCGTCTGCCCGCGGCCCGGTTATCGGGTACATCGTCCTGCTGGGCCTGTATCTGGCGATTACGGTTCCCCTGGCGCTGCCGCCGGCCGTCCAGGATGTCGTCAACAAAGCCGCGTCGCTGCTGGCGGTGGTAATCGGCGCCATACTGGTTAACGCCATCGCCGCCACGGCGCTGCGCTGGCTGGAGAATTACCTGCAAAACACCGATGCCGCCAACACCGGCAGTTGGGCTTTGCCGCTGGCCCGGCGCGGGGCGCTCATCGTCATATTCGTGATGGCGGCCATGGTGTCGCTGGACATTCTGGGCATCAACATCAGCCCCCTCATCGCCGGCCTGGGCGTCGGCGGCCTGGCCGTGGCGTTGGCGCTGCGCCCCACGCTGAGCAACCTTTTCGCCGGCACCTACGTCATCACCGAGGGCGTGGTCAGCTCCGGCGACTACATTGAGATGGAGGGCGGCGTCACCGGCTACGTGGTGGACGTCAACTGGCGCAGCACCCGCCTCCGCACCTGGGGCAACAATCTGGTCATCATTCCCAACTCCCGTTTCGCCGAGACTATCATCACTAATTACAGCAAGCCGGAGGAGCCGGTGAACGTGTTTCTGACGTGCGGCGTCGCTTATGAGAGCGACCTGCAACTGGTGGAAACCGTCAGCAACGAAGTAATGGCGAAAGCGCTGCGGGAACATCCCGGCGCGGTGCCGGAGTACGGGGCCTATTTTGGCTATGACACTTTTGGCGAGAGCAACATAGACTTTTGGCTGTTCGTGCAGGCGCGCGACCGCCTTGCCAGTTTCGAGCTCCGCAGCGAGCTAATCAAACAGCTCCACGCCCGCCTGACCGTTGAGGGCATTACCATCAACTACCCGGTGCGAACGCTGCACTTCCCCGACGGCCTGGCGGAGCCGGTCAGGGAAAAGCTGGCTGCCGGAGCGCAAAGGGCCCGGGCGGCGGCGCCGTCCGGCCTGCCGGGCAACGGCGGCGGGCCGGACGTTTAGACCGGGTATGAACGGCGGCGACGGCAGACGAACCCGGCCAGCCGGGCGGCGATGGCGGCGACCGCAGCCGGCGCGATTCCCACTATTATGGCAAAAGGCACGTGGTCTATCTCAAACGAAAATCAGGGCGGGATGCTGTCAACGCTGGAAGACCGGACATTAGTCTGAAAGCCTGCTACAACGGCGCTTGATGCAATAGCGATGGTTGCAAGTGTACCCCGTGCAACCGCCGGATACAGCCCCCGCGCAAAAAATGACGATGACGACGGAGAACACTGCCAACCCGATGGGCGGCCCCGGTTGCGGCAGTGTTGTCAGATTTTGCATACAGCCCCCATTACCCCGGCGAGGACGGGCGCGCAACAGGGCCACGGCAACCGGCGGCTAATCCTCAGCCACCGCATTTCCGCACCGGCCAGCGGAACCGCGCTGGTGAATATCATCGCTGCCCAGAGGTTCGGGATTGCGAGATTGCAGCAGGCTCCACCACTGTAAATACTGCCGGCGCTATGCCCAGCCCGATGTAAAAGAAAGCCCGTAGGCAGCTTTCCTCACCAACTGCTTTCGGCGTCCTTGCCTCCTTAAACACCTCCACAACTATGAGTGAGCTGGCACAGTGAGGGCGGATAATCACCTGACCTCACTGTGTCAGTATAGCAAGCGGTTTGCTACCGCGACAGCCCGTAAGCCGTCGCCTGCAACGCCGCGTCTCCGGTGGCGTTCAGCCGCTGCGTGATGCGGTCAATCAGCGCGCCCACCGCAGTGTCGCCCCAGAACCAGCGGTGGACATCTGGCTCGGCATCGTTAGGACGCTGCATCATCCGCGCCTCATAGCAGAACGCCTTGAGGTCGTCAGCGCAGTAACGGACGAATTGGAGCGTTGAAACGCCGGCCGGCCGTTCGTCCATATCGGCATCGTCGCTCTCGGCGTAGGCTTCCAGAAAGCGGACTACCCCGCGAAACCGGCGCTGGGGAATCCCGGTCAAACCGACGGCAGTACGGCCCCGCTGTTCCAGCCAGCGTTCGTAATACGGACGCAGGGCAGTCAACTCGTCGGCGGCGTTGGGCGTGCGGCGTCCGTCGCCATTCGTCGCCTCAGACGCAACCTGCGACGCCTGGGGCATCCCAATCGGGCCGGCGTCCTCTGGAAAGTCGGTCAGTACCGGGCCAGCGTCGGCACTGAGCAAATCCAGCGCGGCGGCGATGACCTGATGCTGGAAAGCCGGGTCATCAGGCCGGCCCAGCGTGAAGCCGAAGTAGAACGGCACCCATAGGGCCCGTGGCGGACGCACCCGTTCCACGTGCTCCCGCACCAGCGCCACTGCTACCGTCGCTAGTCCGGCCGCCTCGAATACCCGCGCCAGCACGCTCACGGCGTGAGTGCAGAGCGGTCAAGTAGGAGTCAGCAAAACGACATCAACACCCTCGGCTTGGAGCCGCTGCGCCACCTCCGGCCCGGTTTGCTCCGCCACAATGGTGCAGTCCCGCAACGCGCCCATAAACGAGTAGTAGTTGGGAGCCAGCCCGCCGATGACGCCCTGCTCGCACAGCTCACGCATCCGGTCGATGGGGAAAGTGATATTGATGTCCCGGTAGATGGCCGTGCGGTCGAACCCGATGCTGAAATGACTCTGCACAATGTCGGCGGGGTCGGCATTGCCGGGGATGACGCGATAGGACGACTCGCCGCCGGGATGGTCCCGGTTGAACGGCTTGTCGTCCCGCAGGTGCAACCCCGCGGTAGTAACGAGGGCAACCGTGCAATCGGAGAGCGGCTTGGCCAATGGAGTCCACGGCGTTTCGTCAGACTCCAGGCACGGAAAGAACTCCAGCATCCGGCGTTGCACTGCGGACAGTATTTCCAGGCGGGGCATAAGTGACCTCCATTTGCCTAATCAGCAACGTCCATTTGAGGGTGCCTTCTGAATACGGCTACGCCGTCCTCGTCATGGGTATGCTCCATAATGGCGTTCTCGAGACGGCTGCCCATATTATGTATCGCCAGCAGCACCTCGTCGAATCTCTTTTCCATGCGGTCGTTGGTGTCGTCGATTTTCTTTTCCAGCCCGGCTTTGGTGTCGTCGATTTTCTTTTCCAGCCCGGCTTTGGTGTCGTCGATTTTCTTTTCCAGCCCGGCTTTGGTGTCGTCGATTTTCTTTTCCAAGTCGGCTTTGGTGTCGCCGATTTTCTTTTCCAGGTCGGCTTTGGTGTCGTCGATTTTCTTTTCCAGGTTGGCTGTGGTGTCGTCGATTTTCTTTTCCAGGTCGGCTTTGGTGTCGTCGATTTTCTTTTCCAGCTTGTCGTTAGTTCTATTGAGGTCGTCGCGGGTGGGGAATCTGCCGATTCTGATTCCCCACGCATACACCAGGTTGGTCATCGTGGTGATACCGACTACGATGCCAACCGTGATGCCGACGAGTTGCCAGGGGCTGAGCGTCAATTCCATTGTCCCGTTGCCTTTCCATGTCGGGTGGGGTGATTGCGATTGTTTTCATCAGCTTGCCGACCACGACCGGCGGCAAGCTGATGGTCGGATGCGGCCAGGAATTCCAGAGCCGTCACGGTGTGGTCGTCAGCCGATGTCGGAGCGCTTTCCGTCGTCATAGTAGAAACTCCGGCCTCGGCCGGGGGGCGTAGTCATCCCCCCGGTCAGATTATCCGACTGCCCGCGCCCGCCTAGTCGAACATAATGGCCCCGCGCCCAATCTCGCCCCGGTCCAGGTCATCGTAGGCTTCGTTAATCTGGTCCAGGGTGTAGTGGCGCACCACCAGGTCGTCCAGATTCAGCTTGCCCGACTGGTACAGGTCAACCATCACCGGCATATCGGTGCGGGAGCGGGCAGAGCCGTAGTAGGAACCGCGCAGCGTCTTTTCGTTGCGCACTAGGTCAACGGCGTTGATGGGCGCTTCCTGGCCCCAGGGGGCGATGCCAACGACGGTAACGATGCCGCGCTTGGCGGCCATTTCGTAGGCGGCTTTGGTGGTATCGGCGCTGCCGAAGACCTCAAAGGTGTAATCGGCGCCACGCCCGCCGGTCAGGTCGCGCACCTGGCGCACCGGATCCTGGTCGGCGGCGTTGACGGTGTGCGTCGCGCCGAACCGCATAGCGAACTCCAGCTGGGCCTCCCGGATGTCCACGGCGATAATCTGGCCGGCGCTGGCGAGGGCGGCCCCCATAATCACGTTGAGGCCCACGCCGCCGCAGCCGATGACGGCAACGGTGCTGCCGGCCTTGATTTCGGCGCTGTACAGAGCCGCGCCCACGCCGGTAGTAACGGAGCATCCAATCATCGCCGCTTTGTCCATGGGCAGGGGGCGGCTCACTGGCACTACCCCCGTTTCCGGTATCACCGCATACTCCGCAAAGCAGGCCACCTTGCCCATATGGTGAATGTCCGTGTCGCCGGCGTGCAGGCGGGTGGTGCCGTCCAGCAGATTGGCGCCGGTGGCGGCGTGCAGGTCGCACAGGTTGCTGTGGCCTTGCAGACAGGAGCGGCAGCGTCCGCAGGCCGGCACAAAGGACAGAATCACCTGGTCGCCCTCGGATGCCAGCGTGACGCCGGGGCCGGTCTGGGCCACAGTGCCGGCGCCCTCGTGTCCCAGCACCACCGGGATGGCGATAGGCGCGTCGCCGTGCATGAAGTGGCGGTCGCTGCGGCAGATGCCGGCAGAACCAATCTTCACCAGCACCTCGCCGGCCTTCGGCTCGTCCAGGTCAACCTCGCAGATGTCCAGAGGCTGGCCTACTTCCCATAAAACGGCAGCTTTTACCTTCAAAACGTGTCCCTCCATTGATGAATGTCAACCGTGCGGCTATTGTAGATTACCGGGGACATTACCGCCATAGCCGGCGCCGTCATCGCCCGTCAATCAAAGGGCGGCGAGCACAGATTGCCTCTAATGCCGCCGGCGCTGGGCGCTCCGATAGCGCCGCGCGGCCATGGCCGGCTCCGGAGTGCCGCCGCCATAATCGCAGGCGTAGGACGACCGCTTGAAATCCTGCTGCGCTTCCGCAACAGCGGCGTCATCATCACGCCATTGCATTCGATAGCCCTGGCAGGAACGCTTTACCGCCGCCGTCTCCGGCCGGGGACGGTCAGCGGATATAACGGCGCAACCGGGAGCGAGGGTTGCCAGCAAGGCCCGGCAATACGGTTTTCATCTACGCTGCCCGCCAAACAACTCGTCTATTTTCCGGTTGATGCGCCGCCATTTCCAGGGGATTACTTCAATGCCGGCTGCCCCGTTATAGGTGCGGCCTTGGGGTTTGACTTGAAAGATGGGCTTGCCCAGGCGGCGCGCGATGTCCACCTCAATGGCAACGCCGGGGGCATTGTGGGTATCCGGCCCAATCAAGATAATTACCAAATCGCATTCCCTGATTGCCGCTCTTGCTCTCCCTTTCCACTCGTCGGTTGGGTAGGCTTCGCAGAGCGAAAAATCGCGGATGCGGTGAGGGCTGTGGTCTTTGGCCTGCCGGTAGAAGTTGTTTTTGAGGTCAGCGTCTTTGTCAAACTCGAAGCTCACGAAAATGTCAACTGTGGCCATTTTGAAAACCTCCTGGTGAACACAATATACCCGACCCGGGTCGCTCTGCCGGCGTCCATCGGTGAGGATGCTGCGGATGCTCAAAGCCGGAACCACGGCTTTTTCGTGGCGGCTACTTCGCAATCCGGCGGCCCGTGCTAAAATTAAACCACACTGGCGCCCTGTAGCGCGCCGAGGAGGTGGTTATTATGGAGCTCGCCGAGTACCTCTCCGCATACCAGGACTACTGGTCGGAAAACCTTTCTAAACTGCTGGCAATTAAAGCTTCGGAGACGGTCACCGTGGACGCCGAACTGCTCCGTCTCATTGCCGAGCTGGACGAGCCGACTTATCAGCTGGTGTTGAGCCGGTTGAAGCGTCTGTTGGAACTGGCCTCCCCGCTGGAACCCGGCTTACTGCACAATGCAGCCGACGATATGCTGTCCGATGCCGCCGGCGCAACGGCGGATTTGGCGAATTTGCTGGCCGCCTGACGGTCCTGGATGTTCCCCAATAGAAAGCTGCTCCCGGTTCCGGGAGCAGCTTTCGCATCAGAACTGAGCGGAACGGAACGGCGTTCCGCTACACCTGCCGCTGTTTCGGGTCCAGCCGGTCCCGCAGCCAGTCGCCCAGCAGGTTCATCGACAGCACCACCAGCATAATCGCCAAGCCCGGCAGCAGGGACACCCACCAGCCCTTTTCCGAGGCCACCAGCTCCCGCCCGTCGGACACCATCAGGCCCCAGGCCGGGTTGGGCCGGGGTACGCCCGCGCCCAGGAAACTCAGCGTGCTTTCCAGAATGATGACGAATCCCACTTGCAGCGTCGCCAGCACCACCAGGCTGTTGAACACGTTGGGCAGTACGTGGCGAGCCATTATCCGGCGGTGGGACGAACCCGCTACCTGCGCCCGCGAGATGTAATCCTGCACCCGCACCGCCAGCGTTTCGCCCCGGGCCAGCCGGGCATAGCGCGACCACAGCAGCACTACGATTACGCCGATAACCGTGCTGGTTCGCGGCCCCAGCGCCGCCACCAGCACCAGCCCCAACAGGATGATGGGGATGGAAAGCGAGATGTCCACCAGGCGCATAATCAGGGCGTCCACCCAGCTGCCCCAATACCCGGCGATAATTCCTAGCGCCGTCCCGATGACGCCGCTGACCACAATGGCAATCATGGCGATGATAACCGAAATCCGGCTGCCGTAGATGATGCGGCTCAAAATGTCCCGCCCCACCTTGTCGGTGCCCAGAATATGCTCGCTGTTGCCGCCGGACTGCCACACCGGCGGGGTCAGACGGTCGCTGAGGTCGCCCCGCGTCGGGTCGTGGGGCGCAATCTGGTTGGCAAAGATGGCCGGAATCACCAGCACTATCAGCAGGATAGCCACGGGGAAGAGCGGCAGACGCCGGATTTCGGAAAGGTAGCGAGTCAGCCGCGACCGTCCGGCATCGGGCGCAGCGGCCTCATCCTGCTCCCCAAGGGCGGCGGGAACCGGACTGGTGCGGTCTTCGGCGGCCATATCAGGATTCTCTCCTCATTTCGTCGTTCCGCAATTCCGGCCTAACTGTACCGGATGCGCGGGTCAACGTAGGCGTAGGCAATGTCCACCAGCAGGTTCGCCGTGATATAGACTACGCAAAATACGATGACCACCGCCTGAATCACCGGGAAGTCGCGGGCGATGGTGCTGTCCACGGCCAGCAGCCCCACGCCGGGCCAGGCAAACACGAACTCGATGCTGACGCTGCCCACCATTAGCGACCCCAGGATGATGGCGAAGTAGGTGAAAGGCGCAATGGCCGCGTTGCGCAGGCAGTGCTTCCAGACGACTTTCCACTCGGCGACGCCTTTGATGCGCGCCAGTTTCACGTACTCGGTGTCCAGCACGTCCAGCATTGACGAGCGCACCAGCCGCATCAGCGCCGCCACCTGGAACCAGCCGATGGCGATGGCCGGCAAGATGAAAGACCCGATGCCGGACTTGCCGGAAGTAGGCACCAGCCCCAGCTTGACCGCGAAGATCCACATCAGCACCAGCCCCAGCCAGAAGGCGGGCAGCGACTGGCCGGTCAACGCCAGCAGTTTGCCCACATAGTCAAACACGGTGTCTTTCTTGACCGCCGACAGGACGCCCACCGGCACGGCGATCAGCGTCGCTACCGCCAGGGCCAGCCCGGCCAGCTGGGCCGTGGCGGGCAGGCGGGTCAGCACCAGGTTGATGGCCTGCTGGTCACGGTGCTTCAGCGATTCGCCAAAGTCGCCGGTGATGGCGTTGCCCAGGAACTTGAAATACTGGACGTAAATCGGCTTGTCCAAACCCCAGGCGGCTTTTACCCGCTCGGCGTCCTCCACTGTGGCCTCCAGCGGCAGCAGCACGTCCAGCGGGTCGCCGGCAATCCGCGCCAAGCTGAACACGATTACCGTCAGCACCAGCAGCGCCAGGATGGACTGGACAATGCGTATCAAGATGTATCGTTGCACGGTTGGCTACCTTTGGGCGGGGACGCCGAGGCGACGCATTATCGCATCGCCCCGGCGGTTGGCGGTTGTCCGGTTACACCTGGGGCTACTGCGCCGTAGTGATGTACTCGGTATGGGTAATGGCGGTGTTGATATTCCCCGGCCAGATGAACTCGCCAACCTCGCCCGGGTTAATCGCAATCTGGCTGGGCAGCCATACGATGGGAACCTCGGCATACTGGTCGAACTTGATGTCCCCGGCCTGGAGGAGCGCGTTGGCCTTGACGTCGGGGCTAACGGCGGTGATGGCTTCCACGTACAGCTCATCCAGCCTGGGGTCCGGCACGATGCGCTGGAACCCTTCCGGCCCGCTGCGGTTATAGAAGCGCAGCGTCACTTCCGCCGGCCGCATCGTGCCGCGAATCGGCGAGATGGTGCCATGGGTCTTGCCCGGACGGTAGAAATCCGACCGGAACCGGGCCCATTCCATTTCCTCGGCTTCCACGTCGATGCCGATGTCTGTCAGGTAGGTGAACGCGGCCTCGGCCATGGGAATCATCTCCGGCACGCCGGAAAGCTGCGTGATAATCAGCTTCAGCGGGTAGCCTTCGTGCCCCGATTCCTGAATCAGTTCACGGGCGCGGTCGGGGTCAAAGCCATACTTTTCATCGAACTCTTCCGCCCAGCGCGGGTTCCAGCCGGGCAGGCTGGGGTGGAACCCCCACACCGGGTGCGGCGAACCGAATCCGCTGAACAGCTCCGTGTTAACTTCCTCCCGGTTAATGGCCCGGTTGATAGCCTCCCGCACGCGCACGTCCAGATGCGGGTCTGAGGGGTCGTGATAGGGGCTGAGGGGCGAGTAGATGCCGCCCATCACGAAGGCGACTTGAATCGAGGGCAATTCGCTCTCGACAATTATCATCCCCCCGTCTGTGGCCTCCGGGTGCAAGTCGCGGTTGACCTCGGCAATCTGCACCTGGTTGGTGAGCAGGTTGGCCAGCCGCGTCGCCGGCTCCGGCGTGTTGATTTGCTCCAGTTCCGCCCAGAACGGCGACTGACGCCAGTGGTCTGCTACCCGCGAGTACAGAATGTTGCCGCCGACGCCCAGCTGACGGCTCTCGAACTGCCACGGCCCATTGCCCGCGGGACGCTCAATGTAGCCCTGCTCTCCCTCAGCGTCCCATTGCGCTTTGCTGTACATAAAATAGTTGCCCTGCTGCGCCGACACCACGAAGTCCATAGCCGCTTCCGGGCGCAGCAGGTTAAACTCCACCGTGTAGTCGTCAACTACGCGGATGTTCTCAAAGAGTTCGTCCTGTTCCTGCCCGAACAGGCCGCGAAACAGGCCGGTGTCGGTGGCGATGGCCTCTTCCTGGGTAATCAGCGCCGCCGAATGGGGGACGTCGTGGGCGGTGAATTCGCCCCAATCGCCGTGGAAGGGGATGCCTTCCCGCAGCCGGAACACCCACTGCGTGCCGTCGGCTTTGGAGATTTCCCACTCGGTGGCCAGGCCGGGCTGCAATGAACCGTCAAAGCGGTCGGTATGCACCAGCGGCTCGGCGAAAGGCCGCACCTGCGCGTTGGCCGAGGTGGTGGTGCCCAGCCAGCCGCGCACCAGTTCCTGCACCGGCGGCGTAACCGCAATCCGCAAGCGGCCGCCGATGACCGCCGCCTGCTGGGCCGCAGAGGGAGTATTAGTCGGACGCGGCGTAGCGGTGGCGACCACGGCGGTAACCGCCGGCTGCGCGGCGGCCGGCGCCGATGTCGGCTGACTGGCCGGCGCCATAGTCGTAGCGGGAGCGGCGGCTTGCTGTTGCGCGGCGGCTACGGTGGGCTGCTGCGCCGGCGCGGCGGGGGCCGGTTGCTCAGCAGCCCCGCCGCAGGCAATGCCGGCTACCATAAGCAATGATGCCGCGACAGCCAGCGCAATCGTTGATTTCAGCAATTTCTTTCCTCCCTGAAAAAGTACGTGTTTTATTGAATCCCGTGAACAATTGAGCGTCCAGAATCGGGTCAACGTCAATTAGGGCCGCATTATATGTGAAATGTTCAACAAATGCACTGTCCCGGTGGGATTTTGACCCCGGCGGTGCACACCGGCCGATGCGCCGGATGGCTGAGTTGCCGGCATAGCCACGATGGGGAACAGGACATCTATGAACTTGGCGCGTCAGGGTGTTGAAACATCCCCTGGTACGCTCGGCCTGCCGGAAGCCCTAACCGCTCCACAAGCAAAGTGCAAATTGCGATTCCGTTCTGAAGGTGTACCGGGCGGCGCCCGACGTGGAATATCTCCAAGGTGATATTGCTGTCAAAGCCGGGGTCAATCTTGTGAGCCGTCAAATGTACTCCGACCCCCATTCTGGCTAATCTGATTCGCCACGGGCCATGGCCAGCTGGAGCTCTCCGTCCGACAAAAGCATAAGGATGCGCGCCTCCCGCCCACTGCGCTTATGGCATTACGCGGGCTCAGTCCAGCAGCAGGCCGGCCAGCGCTTCTTCCGGTATCATCCAGGTTGGCCGGCCTTCGTTGCTGGTGGGCAAGTAAAACACCACCTTGCCGTTAATTCGGCCCGCGTATTGAGCGGGCACCCAGCCGTTGTTCTCGCCCAGGGTATGGGCAGGAACCAGCGCCTCAAAGGTTAAGCCGTTGATTTCCTTTACGATAACGGCATCGTGCATCTTGGGAATCCGGTTAACTTCGGCAGGTTCCAACCTGATTCTGACCTGTCCGCGCCCCTCGGCCCACAGACTCGGGGCTAGCGCTTCCGGTTGCATGGCGTTTCTCCTCCAAAGATGCTACCAGCTGACAGCGCGCCGGACCCGGCTGACAAAGTTCTGCAACTCTCCGGCGCCCGCAGCTTTTGTGCCGGGCATTTTATACCATGCGGTTGCATTTGTGTCAAACAAATATTCTGATTTCAAGCCAATTTCCCCACTGCCGGCCTACCCCCGTTCCAGCCGCGCCAGCTCTACCAGCAGCCGTTTCAGGCCCACGCCGCCGCCAAAGTTGACGGTGGCCTGCTCCGTATCGCCGCTCCCTTGCACCTCTTGCACCACGCCCTCGCCAAAAGCGGGGTGGCGCACGATTTCGCCCACGGCCAGCGGCGCGCGCGCCGGCGGCTGCGGCCGGGGGGCCACCGAGCGGCTGGTGTTCCATTCCGTCAGCCGCTCGTCGATGCCGCCCCGCAGTCCCCCGCGCGTGCGGCTGCCCGGTGCGCCGTCGTCGCCGCTGTCGCCCAGCCGCGTCCGGGATTCCCGACGCGCCCGCCCGTAGTCGCCGCCGATGACTGCATCATCGTTGCGGTTGGGCCGCGCCGGATTCGGGGCCGGCGCTCCGGCCGGCGCGGCCAGCGTAGCCGCCGGCAGTTCCTCCAAAAATCGGGACGGCAGCGATACGCCGCCCGACGACGGATAGCGCCGCCGGAAAGCGCGCAGCAGGTACAGCCGTTCTTTCGCCCGTGTCATCCCCACGTAGCACAGCCGCCGTTCTTCCTCAATCTCCGACAACGTGTCCATGGAACGGCTGTGGGGCAGCAGCCCTTCCTCCATGCCGGCCATCATCACCACGGGAAACTCCAGCCCTTTGGCCTGGTGCAGCGTGATGAGGGTAAGGGCGTCTTCCGCCTGCTCGTAGCCGTCCACGTCGGACACCAGCGACACCCGCTCCAGAAAGGCGCTCAACCCGTCGGCCGAACCGTCCCCGGACGGGCCGTAATCCTCGGCCAGCCCCCGCAGTTCCAGGATGTTCTCCCAGCGTTCGGCGCCGTCGTCCTGGGCGTGAATGTGTTTCGCCAGCCCGCTCATATCCAGCGTCCGGTCCAGCAGGTCGGCGACGCCCAGCTCCCGCGCGGCGTCGCCGAGGCGGTCCAAAGTGACCGACAGGTCGGCGATGGCGCGGGCGGCGCGGGCGGTAACGTCGATGGGAGAGGGACGGCTTTCCGTGCGGGCGGCGGCCACTTCCTGCATCGCCGTCCGCATCGTGATGCCGCGTTCGCCGGCAAACCGGGCCAGCGCCTGCACCGTCTTGGCCCCAATGCCCCGCGCCGGCGTGTTGATTACCCGTTGCAGGCTAACCCCGTCGCCGGGGTTGAATATCACCCGCAGATAGCACACAACATCCTTGATTTCCTTGCGATGATAGAACCGCACCCCGCCGACCAGGCGATAGGGGACGCCCTGCCGCATACACTGGTCTTCAAAAGCGCGGCTCTGGGCGTTGATGCGGTACATAATGGCGCAGTCGCCGGATTGATACTGCCCCGACCGGGCCAGGCGCGCCACTTCGTCCACCGCCCACAGCGCCTCGTCCTCCTCGCTGAACGCCTCGTGCAGCGTCACCGGCCGGCCGGCGGGATTGCTGGTGAACAGGGGCCGCTCAATGCGCTCGGTATTGGCGGCGATGACGCTGGCGGCGGCGTTGAGGATGTTCTGCGTGGAGCGGTAGTTCTCGCCCAGACTGACGACGGCGGCCTCGGGAAAGTCGCTCTGGAAGCTCAGGATGTTGCGGATGTCGGCGTTGCGCCACGAGTAAATGCTCTGGTCGGGGTCGCCAACCACGCACAGGTTTTGATGGGCGCCGGTCAGCAGGCGGGCCAGCCGGTACTGCGCCACGTTGGTATCCTGGAACTCGTCAATCAGCAGGTACCGGTAGCGGTCGTGGTACTGCGCCTGCACTTCCGGCGCGTGTTCCAGCAGGTAGGCCGTTCGCATCAGCAGGTCGTCGAAATCCAGCGCGTTCTGGAGGGTCAGCGCCTCTTCGTAATAGCGATAAACGCGGGCGCACAGATCAACCCAATGGGCGCCGTACTCATCCTCGGCGTCGTAGGCGGTTTGCGCCATCTGCCGGGAATCTTGCAGGATGCTCTTGGCCGCCGAGATGCGAGAGAGTATCGCGCGGGGCTGGTAGCGTTTGCTGTCCACCTCGGCCCGCTGCATAGCGGACTTGATGGCGTCCACCTGGTCATCCTGGTCATAGATGGTGAAATTGGAGTTCAGGCCGACCCGCTCCCCGTGCCGCCGCAAAATGCGGGCGCAAACGGCGTGAAAGGTGCCCATAGTCACCGCTTCGCTGCGACTGAGCAGCAGCCGGTCCAGCCGCTCCCGCATCTCCCGCGCCGCCTTGTTGGTGAAGGTGACGGCCAGGATTTGCCACGGGTTGACGCCGCACTCGCCCACCAGGTAGGCGATGCGATGGGTGATGACCCGTGTCTTGCCGGAACCGGGCCCGGCCACAATCAGCAGCGGCCCCTCGGTGGTGATGACGGCCTGCTGCTGAGCCTCGTTCAGCCCTTGCAGGATGGCCGGCGATGCGCCCGCCGGCTCAAAATCCGGCGTGGCCAGATCAACGTAACCGGCTAGCTCCGGCCCGTCCCAGTAAGGCGAGGAAGCCGGTTCTTCCCAATAGGGAGCGGACGCCGGGCCGTTGCCGTTGGCGGGAGTATGTTCCGAAAAATGAGGCTGTAGCGACATAGTGGGCGGATTATAGCACGGGCCTGATTCAGCTTCTCCGGTTCATCCGGGGCCATCGCGGTAAAAAACGGGCTCAAACCGCGGCTTCCCGGATGCCGGAAGGCGGCGGGTTTATCTGGTACAATGGAACCCTACCATCATTAACCACCAAGCGGCGGCGGCGAGTTCCGCCCGCCGGCATCGCCAAGCGGAGAGGTGGCCGAGTGGTTGAAGGCGCCGGTCTCGAAAACCGGTATACCCCTCTGGGGTATCGCGGGTTCGAATCCCGCTCTCTCCGCCATTTCACACCGTGAACCGGCCCTTTGGCGGGCCGGTTCCGGCCTGATGCCGGCAAAGGCCAATCAGTACAGATGGCAGGATACCATGTGCCCCGGCGCCAGCTCCCTGACCTGCGGAATCACGGTGGAGCACTGGTCAATCACAAAGGGGCACCTGGGATGGAACCGGCATCCTTCCGGCGGGTTCAGGGGGGAAGGCACTTCCCCGGTCAGTATCATCTCTTCCTGTTCAATGTCCGGGTGCGACGGCAGCGCCGCGTTCATCAGCGCTTTGGTGTAGGGGTGTGAGGCGTTTACGAACAGTTCTTTGGTCGGGCCGAACTCCACGATTTGCCCCAGGTACATCACCGCTACCCAGTCGCACATATAGCGCACCGTTGCCAGGTGGTGCGCTATCAGCAGGTAGCTCACCTGGTACTCCTGTTGCAGGTCTTTCAGCAGGTTCATTATCTGGGCGCGAATTGACACGTCCAGGGCCGAAACCGGCTCGTCCAGCACGATCACTCGCGGCTCCACCGACAGGGCGCGCGCAATGGCCAGGCGCTGCCGCTGGCCGCCGCTGAACTCGTGGGGGTACAGGTTGGCGTGGTAGCCGCTCAAGCCCACGTCCTCCAGCAGTTTGGCGACGCGGTTTTGCATCTCCCGGCGGCTGAGGCTGAGGTTAATCACCATGGGCTCGGCAATCAGGTCTCGAACCCGCATCCGGGGGTTCAGCGAACTCCAGGGGTCCTGGAAAACCGCCTGCACCGAGCTGCGGTACGCCCGCCGCTGGTCGGCAGTCGCATTCTGAATTTCCCGACCCTGATACCGGATTGTCCCCTCGGTGGGTTCCTCCAGCATCAGCAGCATCTTGGCGGTGGTGCTCTTGCCGCATCCCGACTCGCCCACGATGCCCAGGGTTTCGCCGGCGCGGATTTGGAAGGACACGCCGTCCACGGCTTTGATGTATCCGGTTACCTTGGACACCAGCAGGCCCTTGGACACCGGAAAATATTTTTTGAGTCCATCGGCCTCCAGCAGCACCTCATTCCCGGTGTCCGCTGCGGGCCTGGCATCCAACATGGTCATTCCAACCTCCAGCACGCTGCATAGTGCCCGTCCGTAACGCGCAGTTCCGGCGGGTATGCCTGGTGGCAGCGTTCCATCACGTACTGACAGCGGGGCGCGAAGGGGCAGCCGGGCGGCAGGTCGTGGAGCGTCGGCGGCTGTCCTTCAATGGAGTACAGCCGGTCCACGTCCTCCTCCAGCTTCGGCACCGAGGCCAGCAGCGCTTCCGTATAGGGGTGGGACGGGTTGTTGAAAATCTCCCGCACGTCCCCCATTTCCACAATCCGGCCCGCGTACATCACCGCCACCCGGTCGCACATCTTGGCCACGATGCCGAAGTCGTGCGTAATGAAAATCAACGCAATATCCGATGCCTCTTGCAGTTCTTTCAGCAGCTTCAGATACTGGGCCTGAATCGTCACGTCCAGCGAGGTGGTCGGCTCGTCGGCAATCAGAACCATCGGCTCGCACGAGATGCCGATGGCGCCCACTACCCGCTGGCGCATCCCGCCGCTCATCTGGTGGGGGTAGTCCCTGACCCGCGTTTCCGCCGCCGGGATGTTGACCTTCCGCAGCACGTCCAACACCTGCTGCAGCACCGTGCGTTTGGGTATCTCCTGGTGAATCTTAATCGCTTCTCCCACCTGGTTGCCGATTGAGAACACCGGGTTCAACGATGTCATCGGGTCCTGGATGATGAGCGCAATACGACTGCCCCGAATCGCGCTCATTTCCTTTTCGTTCAGCTGGACCAGGTCTTCGCCTTCCAGCAGTATCCGACCGTCCACAATCTGCCCCGGCGGGCTGGGGATGAGTCGCATCAACGACAACATCGTCACCGACTTCCCGGAACCCGACTCGCCGACTATGCCCAGGGTCTCGCCCCGGCGCAAATCGAAGCTCACCCCGTCAACGGCTCGCACCGTTCCCCAGCGCGTCTGAAAGTAGGTCTTCAGGCCGTCGACTTCCAGGACTACCGGGTTGTTGTTGTTTCTGGTATTGGCGCTCATGATTTTACCTGCTTGCGGGCGCGGTTAGTTCAGCTGCCGGAGCCGGGGGTCCAAGCGGTCCCGCAGCCAGTCGCCGAACAGGTTCATCGACAAAACGGTCAGCATAATCGCGACCCCGGGCATCGTGGAAATCCACCACGCTACGGCCAGACGGTCGCGGCCGTCCGACACCATTGAGCCCCAGGCCGGCGTCGGCGGAGGCACGCCGGCGCCCAGGAAGCTCAGGGTGGACTCCAGTAGGATAACGATGCCCACTTCCAGCGTCGCCAGCACAATCAGCGTGTTGATTACCCCCGGGAAAATGTGGATGAACAAGATGCGCGGCGTTGACGCCCCGGCCACCTTGGCCAGGGCCACGAAGTCCATCGTCTTGAGCTGCAGAACCTCACCCCGCACGTTGCGCGCGAAACGCGGCCACACCGCGATGGCCAGGATGGCCACGATAATCAGGAAAGACTGTCCCAGGGCCAGCACCAGCACCAGCGCCAGCAATATCGTTGGAATCGCCAGCTTGATGTCCACTATGCGCATCATCAGTTCGTCCAGCCAGCCCCCGTACCATCCGGCAATCAGTCCGCTGGCAACTCCGATGACCATGCCAACGCCCAGCGTCACCGCGGCCACCGCCAGCGAGATGCGCGCGCCGAATATCACCCGGCTCAGCATATCGCGCCCCAGGTGGTCGGTTCCCAGCAAAAACTCGGAGCTGCCGCCGGCTTCCCACGCCGGGGGCAGGTTGCGGTCCCGCAGCACGCCCCGCTCCGGGTCGTGGGGGGCGAGCAGCGGGGCAAAGACCCCCGTGACGAAGAACAGCACCAGGATGAACATGGGAATCAACGGCCACCGCCGCAGCTGCCAGGCCCGCCTTGCGATGCGAACCGGCGCCGGCGCCGGTTGTATGACCAGTGTAGCGTCTGTTGCCACGATGCTCGCCTCCCTTTAAGAGTACCGGATTCTGGGGTCGATGTATGCGTACATAATGTCCACCAGCAAGGCCGCCAACACGTACATTAGCGTGAACACAATCACCACGGCCTGCAACAGCGGATAGTCATTGCCGGCCAGCGCCTGAATCGCCAGCTGACCCAGCCCGGGCCAGGCGAATACGGTTTCCACCACCAGCGACCCGGTCACCAGGCTGCCCAGGGTGATTCCCGCGAAGGTCAGCACCGGTATCAGCGCGTTACGCAGTGAGTGTTTCCAGATTACGGCGTTATTGGATACGCCCTTGGCCCGCGCCAGTTTCACGTACTCGGAATCCAGCACGTTCAGCATGGCGGAGCGCAGCAGGCGCAGATTGGCCGCCGCGTAAAACCAGCCCAGCGCCACCGCGGGCAGGATGATGCTGGAAATCTCCTGCCGGCCGTAGGGCGGCAGCCAGTCCAGCCGCACCGCGAACAGGAACACCAGCATTAGGCCCAGCCAGAAAACCGGCGCGGACTGCCCGATCAGGGCAACCATCTTGCCGGCCATGTCCAGGAAACTGCCCCGTTTCACCGCCGAAAGTATCCCCAGGGGCACTCCCACGATCACGGAGAACGCGAAAGCGGCCAGGCCCAGCTGCATCGTCGCGGGAATCCGCTCGATGATTACTTCCATTGACGGGCGGCCTTCTTTAATGGATTCGCCAAAGTCGCCTTTCAGCGCGCTGCCCAGGAATATGCCGTACTGCTGATAATAGGGCTTGTCCAGCCCCAGGCTGGCCGTGAGCCGGTCCCAGTCCTCCTGGGTCGAATAGTCGTCCAGGTAGATGTGCCTGGGGTCGCCCGCCGCCCGGCTCATCACGAAGATAATCAGGGACACGGCGAGCAAGGTCAGCAGCGCCAGCAGGATGCGCCGCAACAGATACCGCTGCATATTTTACTCCCTCACGACCGGTTCGGCCGGCGATGCACGGCCCCGCGTTGTTTCAGGGCTGCGGGGCCAACTGTGGCCGTCAGCCGGATTGACCCCGCGCGGCCTGAATGATGCCGATTGCTCCGGCGCCTGACCACCATGGTCACCGGCGCTCGGCTTCGCCGGCGCTGCCGGACGTGCCGGCGACGCGCAGACGGGGCCAGGCCCAGCGCCCGAATCCTCCCGCATAACCGACGTTGAACACCAACGCGATGCAGTTGGAGGCCACCATAGCGCCCAGGGCAATGTAGGTTCGGGGTTTGAACAGATACCCGCAGACGCCGACGCAGTTCATATCCTCAATGGCGGTTATCCGGTCTCCAATCTGGAAACCGGCCCAGCCCCCGCCGACGCCTACCGTGGCCAGTATCAAACCGGCCGCCAGCAATACCGGCCAGGATGGAACCGCGTCAATCCTGAGCATGGTCACTCCCGCTCCAATCCCGGCGCCGACGCCGGCGCCGACCATGAGCAGGGCCAGCAGAGTGGGCAGCGCCGCCACGCCGAAGAAGACCGCCATCGCCGATGCTATCGCCATTCCGATAACTCCCAGCACCGCCGACAGCGGCAGGCCGACTATGGTTCGCACCACGACCGTTATTCCAGACTTGTGCCAACCCATGACGGCGTCACCTGCCCAACTGGCTCCGCGTGGCATTAGCCCCGCGGCCGGATGTATTCGTAACCATTGATGTTCCGCAGGTCACGGTAGCGCACCCCTTCAGCCCAGGGCTGGATGCGGGGGCCGACCGGCCACAGAGAATCAAAATTGTAGAGGCCGACCCCGGTGAGGGCGTTCTCAAACATGAACGTGGCGATTTCGATGGCCAGCGTGCGGCGCGCCTCCGTGTCCACCTCGGCCATGTGCTCGGCCACCTTTTCGTCCAGCCAGGGATGCTCAACGCCCCGGTTCCAAACGGCCTGGTGGTGCAACTGGGACAGCATACCGGAGAAGCCTTGTCCCGGCTCCAGCCGGATGCCGCCGGCGTGGCAGGTGGAACCCTGGTAGTTGCGCGCAATCAGGCTGGGGCGCAGCGTGGTGTAAGGCAGAGTCTGGAACTTCACGTCCACGCCGATCTCGCCCCACATGGTGGCGATGGCCTCGCAGGCTTCCACTTCCACGGGCGCGCCCCGCAGGGCCGGCGTGAGGGTAATGTTGAATCCGTCGGGGTAACCGGCTTCCGCCAGCAGCTGTTTGGCCTGCTCCGGGTTGAACTCCCAGCGCAGTTCCGGCGGCAGCCAGTCGTCTTCATACTGGCCGAAGTCCCAGAGCACCGCCGGAGAGCCGTAGCCTTGCAGCAGCGTATCCACAATGCCCTGCCGGTCAATGGCCAGCGACAGCGCGTTGCGCACTTTGGCCGCGTTCTTCCATTCTTCCGAATTGAGGTCCGGGTTGGAGGATACCCAGGGCAGGTCCGGGTCGTAGCCGGGCTGCTGGTCTTCGGTGCCGATGCCCACGTAATATTGCCCGTAGAAGGTCAGGGCCGCCTCGCCACCACCGTTGATGCGCATGATTTCCGCGCCTTCCACTTCTTCGACCAGGGGCAGGGAGTCAAAGGCGATGAGGGTGGTATCCAGGTTCCCCGTCTGGAATCCCGCCACCCGGGACGACTCCTCCGGGATTTCACGGAATATCAGCTCGGCGAAGTGCGGGGTCTTGCGCCAGTGGTCTTCAACCGCTTCCATCCGCCAGAACTCGCCGGTGCGAAACTCCACCAGATTCCACGAGCCGGTGCCGGCAATCTGGCCGTTGGCTTCTTCCGCGCCCAGCTCTTCGGTCTGCTTCTTGCTGACAATCCAGGTTCCGCCGCCGCCTGCGCTGGTCAGAATCTCGTTGACGGGAACCTCCGACCAGGGTTCGCCGGTGTTGACCTCAACGGTGTAGTCATCAATGGCTTTGGCGTGTCCGTCCGGGTTTTCCCAGATGCCCCGCATATTAGAAGCCCGGGGGTGCTTGGAGCCGTCCGCTCCGAACTGCCGCATACCCCAGATGACGTCCTCGGCGGTCATCTCGCCGTAGCCCTTATGGAACTGGACGCCCTCGTTCAAACGGAAAGTCCAGGTGGTGCCGTCTTCGGAAACTCCCCAACTGTGGGCCAGCATACCGATTGGCTTCAGGTCGCTGGATACGGTCAACAGCGATTCGCCAATGGGAGCGGTTTGCAGCAGGAAAATTTGCGGGTTGCCCGTCAGGGACGGATGGCCCATAAAGGGGCCGAGTTCCTTTTGTCCGACCGTGAGGGTTCCCTGAGGCTTTTCCTCGGCCATGGCGGCCGCCGGCGGCGCGGCGGTGGCGACGGCCGCCGCCACCGGAGTAGCGGCCGGCGGGGCCGTGGGGATGGCGGTGGCGGCCGATTGCTGCCCCGCAGCCGGCTGACCCGCCGCCGGGGCGGCAGCCGGAGCTTCCGTCTGCGACGTGCCCCCGCAAGCTGCCAGCAGCCCCAGCAGCAAAGACATCGTGAAAAGAGTTACGATAATGGTTGTGGGCTTGCCTCGAAAACGCATTGGTGTATGGTACTCCTCTGAGAGATTTTGAATCCCAAGCGTGGGTTAACGCCGGTGCCGGATGTACTCGTAACCGTTCATTTGCCGGACGTCAGTAGTCCTGACGTACTCGAGCCAGGGTTCGATACGCGGCCCTACCGGCCACACGGCGTCAATGGTGTAGTAGTTGATGTCGGTAAGCACGTGGTCGAACAGGAACTGTCCGATTTCGCGCTCCAGGCTTTCGCGCTCGGCCGGGTCAACGGCGGCTTGAGCTTCCAGCATTTTCGCTTCCGACCAGGCGTGTTCCAGGCCCCGGTTAAAGGGGTTGGCGCTCAGGTAGCTGCCGTAGGCGGTGGCCGGGGTGGGCAGCGGTGAACCGGCGTGGCAGGTGGCGCCCTGGTAGGTGCGCGCTACCAGCTGGGGCCGCAGCGTACCGTAAGGCACGCGCTGGAATTCCACGTCCAGGCCGATGTTGCCCCACATTTGCGCGATGGCCTCGCATCCTTCCACCTCGGCAGGCGCGCCGCGTATGGAGGGCGTCAGCGTGATGCTGAATCCGTCGGGGTAGCCGGCCTCGGCGAGCAGCTCGCGGGCGCGGTCGGGGTTGAACTCCCAATCCCGGCCGTCCAGGTAATGCTCAAATCCGGTGTAGTTCCGCATTGAGGTGCGGATGTGGCCGTTGCCCGACAGAATGGTGTCCACCAGAGCCTGGCGGTCAATGGCGGTAACCAGAGCCAGCCGGGCTTTACGGGCCCGGTCCCACTCCGGGGAAGTTATGTCGTCGGTGGGAGAAACCCAGGGCAGCTCGGGGTCGTAACCGGGGCGGGTTTCCACTCCCTCAATGGGATACCAGTTGCCGTAGATGCGCAGGCCCATCTCCACGGCGTTGGGTACCGTCATCAACTGCGCGCCCTCCACTTCCAGGACGCTGGGAATGGAGTCAAAGGACATCAGGAACGTATCCAGGTTCCCGGTCTGGAAGCCGGCCACGCGGGAGGACTCTTCGGGAATTTCCCACATAATTAGCTCGGCAAATTCCGGGGTGTGGCGCCAGTGGCCCCGCACCGCCGCCATCTGCCAGAACTCCCCGGTGCGGTGGTCCATGATTTCCCACGGCCCGGTGGCCGCCATTTCACCGCTGGCGTCATCGACGCCTAATTCCTCGGTCTGGCGCTTGCTGGCAATGAAAGTTGAACCGCCGCCCGGAATCGTAAACCATTGTTCCGCGATTATGCTCACCACCGGGTCGCCGGTATGGACTTTAAGGGTGTACCGGTCAACGATTTCAGACCCGGGCCGTTCTTCCCAAAAGTTGGCCAGCTGGCCGGCCCGGGGATGCTTGCTAAACCCCCACTGGCGCATTGACCAGACCACGTCCTCCGCCGTCATCTCGCCGTAGCCTTTGTGAAACGGAACGCCCTGGTTCAGCTTGAAGGTCCAAGTCAGGAAATCCTCGGAGATTTCCCAGGACTCGGCCAGCAGGCCGCTGACTTCGCGGTTGATGTCCTGCTGCAACAACCCCTCGCCGATGGGGGCGGTGCCGTGGACGAAAATCTGCGGGTTGCCCAGCGTGCTGGGATGCAGGAAGAACGGCCCCATTTCCTTGAGGCCGGTGTTCAGAGTCCCCACGGGTTCGGCGGCCGCGGCGGCGTCGCCGGCGGGGGTAGGCTGAGGGGCGGCCGTGGGCGCGGATTGGGCCGGGCTTGCCGGCGTCATCGCCGCGGCCGGCGGCTGGGTTGCGGCGGGTTGGGCAACCGCCGGCTGGGTTGCGGCGGCCGCCGGCTGAGCCGGCGTTTCCGTCTCGCCGGCAGTGCCGCACGCCACTAACGTAGCCAGGGACAGCGACACAATCCCAAGGATGGCGGCGCTGCTGCGTCTAATCTTGGACCATTTCATCAAACCACCTCAGGGCAGTGTTGTCGTTGCGAAGGAAGCGCAGAACACGCTACTATGAACCTGTCCCGGCGAGGATGCTATGTTGTCACAATCCGCCGGCTATCCGTCTTGACAAATTGCCAGCGCAGTTTATCGGAAGAATTTTTTGCTGTCAATGTTGGAAATAGCGATTACCATAATATGATATTATCAACCTGCGCTATAAACCCAGGCCGGAAGATTATCAACCGCACGGTGAGGTTAATCCGCAATAACTGGTATCAGGATTGGCGCGCGGACTAACGTCATAACCGGGCCAAGCCAAGCCGCAAGCGCCGAAACCGCGCTAATAAGGAGCTGCCAGCAATGACCACCCGAGGATTTTTCGGGCGGCGCCGTGAAACGCCGCCCCGTCCCATCCCGCCCGGCCAGTATCTGGAGCGGGGTTTTCCGGTGCTGACCGCCGGCCCGACCCAGCGCGTTCCCCTGGATAAATGGAACTTCACGCTGGCCGGCGGGGACGGCGAACCCGTGGCCCAATGGGACTGGCCGGGCTTTCGCGCGCTCCCCACAACCGAAATCCGCACCGACATCCACTGCGTAACCAAGTGGAGCAAACTGGACACCACCTGGAAAGGCGTAACCATCGACGACCTGCTGGCCGCCGCCGGCATCGCCGACCCGCTGCCCTACCTCATGGCCTTCTCCTACGGCGGCTACACTACCAACCTGCCCACCTGGGACGTGCTGGAAGGGCGCGGCATGGTCGCCTTTGAGTTCGACGGCCAGCCCATCGTCCCGGAGCACGGCGGCCCGGCCCGCCTGGTAGTGCCGCATCTGTACTTCTGGAAGTCGGCCAAGTGGCTGCGGGGCCTCCGCTTTATGCCCCAGGACCAGCCCGGCTTCTGGGAACAGTACGGCTATCATATGTACGGCGATCCCTGGAAAGAGCAGCGCTATTGGGGCGACTAGCAGGACTGCAAAAGTGAGGACATTATGCTGAACCTGGAGAGGGTGCAGCGCGCCCAGGAGCGGATGCGCGAGCTGGGCATCGACGCTTGCCTGATTCTCACTCACGACGACTATATCTATTTCTTTGGCGAGGCCCGCTTTCAGCCCCGGGCCGTCATCCCGGCAGCGGGCCCGCACATCATCGTCACCTTTGTCGGCGAGGAAGCCGAAGTCAAAGCGTCCCTCGGCGGCGCCGACGTGCGCCTTTTTGGCACGGTGGGGCAGCAGATTAAGGATGTCGTCGGCGCAATGCGCGAGCTGGCCGGCAGCCGGGGTGAGATGATCGTAGGCGTCCAAATGTGGTTCTCCACCCCCGCTTTTCTGCTCAACCTCTTTCAGCGGGCCAACCCCATGGTCAAGCTCGTCGCTATCGCTCCGGTGATGGATGAACTGCCTCTGATTAAGGACGATTCCGAAATTGCCTTGATGCGCCAGGCCGCCGAAGTCGCCGCCGTTGGCATGGCAGCGCCGATTCGCTGGCTGAAGCCCGGCGCCAGCGAGAACACAGTAGGCGCGGAGATTGAATATGCCATGCGCCAGGCCGGCGGCGAGGGCGTGGCGACTCCCGTTTTCGTCAATTCCGGCATCCGTTCCGGCTGGCTCCACGGCTCCGCAACACACCAGGAGATTGCCGCCGGCGACCTGGTGGTAGTGGACTTGGCGCCCCGCTACCGGGGCTATTGCGCCAACCTCTGCCGCACTTTCGTCATCGGCGCGCCCACTGCGCGGCAGCGGGAACTGTTTGACACCTACCGGCGCGCCCCGGCGGCCGGCGTCGCGGCAATCAGGCCCGGCATCCGCAACCGCGACATTGACGCCGCCGCCCGGCAGGTTTTCGCCGCCGCCGGCTATGGCGATTACTACATCCCTGGAATCAGCCACCGCATCGGCCTTGACTTTGAGGAAATGCCCCGCCCGCCCATCCATACCGCAGACTCGGCCTTTATTCGGCGCGAAGGGCGGGATTCCAGACAATGACGCTGACGGTCGGGCACTCAGTGCTGTCGGCGCCGCGCGCCGGAGGAGTGCGCCTTGAGGACACTTTTCACCTGCGGGACGGCGCCGCCCAACCGCTGACCGATTTCCCGGCACAGTTTGAACTGCCCGCAGCCTGACCCTTCCCACGCCGGCCTTGTTGACACCACCAACACCCCCGCGCCTCCGCTGGCAGACCGCCACCGTAGCACGGATTGCCATTGAAACCTACCGCGCCAAGACCTTCACCTTGCGCCTGTCCCGGCCGGCCCCGTTCCGCGCCGGCCAGCATTACGATGTCCGGCTCACCGCCCCCGACGGCTATCAAGCCCAGCGTTCCTACTCCATAGCGTCGCCCCCGCCGGCCAGCCGGTCGGACGCAGCGGATACCATCGACCTGACGGTAGAGCTGATTCCCGACGGCGAGGTATCCCCCTACTTCCACGAAGTAGTGCAGGCCGGCGACGTGCTGGAAGTGCGCGGCCCCATCGGCGGCCCTTTTACCTGGACGCCGGAAATGGGCGGCCCGCTGCTCCTGCTCGCCGGTGGCTCGGGCATCGTCCCGGTGCGATCCATTCTGGCGCACCGGGAACAAGTCGCGCCGGGGCTGCCGGCGTTGCTGCTCTATTCCGCTCGCACGGCGTCGGACATCATCTATCGCGATTGGCTGGACAACCGCTGCGGCGCGGCCATTCGCTACTCGCTAACCCGGCAGCAGCCCCCCGGCTGGACGGGTTACGCCCGCCGGATCGACCCGGCCATGCTGCAGGATTGTATCCGCGAATTGGCGACGCGCATCGGCAAAGTCGCCGCCCCGCGGTGTTATGCCTGCGGCCCCACCGGATTCGTCGAAACCGCCGCCGACGCCCTGCTGGCGGTGGGTGTACCCGAATCCGCCATACGAACCGAGCGATTTGGGCCGACGACGTAGGAGGGATGTGATGCCCCTTTTCTCCTCCCGTCGGGAGCGGCGACTCTGGGCCGGGACGCTGGCCGTCGTGGTGGCAATCTACGCGACCCTGGGCCTGGCGGGGACGCTGGCCCAGACCTGGCGCGCCCTCAACCTGGACTTATACGGCTTCCTGCTGGGAATGTTCCTGGTCGGGGCAACCGTCCTGACGCAAGGACTGAAACGGCGGCCGGGCGGCGCTGAAATCGGCGTCGCGCTGGGTATCGCCGCCGCCTACTTTATGGCGCTGGCCCGGATGTCGTTCCCGGAGCGCTCTCACCTCATCGAATACAGCGTGGCAGCCGTCTTAATCTATGAGGCGCTTACGGAGCGCGCCGGCCAGGGCCGCCGCGTTCCGGCGCCCGCCTTGCTCGCCGTCCTGGCGACGGCGCTGGTCGGAGCGCTCGACGAGTGTATCCAGGTGTTTTTGCCCAGTCGCGTGTTTGACCCGGTTGACATTCTGTTCAACGCCCTGGCCGCGTTGCTGGCGGTGGCGGCGAGCGTGGCGCTGGGTTGGGCGCGGCGGCGGGCCGACCGGTTCCGCTCCGGCAATGAACGGGATTGATTCAGTACCCCGTCGCCAGCCCGGCCAGCCATTGCGCCACGGGCAGAACCGTTGACCAGAGGATACCCGGCCGCAGCACATAGTCGGCTGCAATCAGCGCCACCAGGAACAGCGGCGCGAATCGCTGGAACCGCCGGTGGGTTTCCGCCGCCGTGGACGGCAGCAGCGCCGCCAGCACCCGGTACCCGGCCAGGGGCGCCAGCGGTATCAGATGGAACACCGCCTGCAACAGGTTGTAGATGACCAGCAGCCCCACGATGTCGGAAATGCCGGAGCGCAGCCCGCCGGTCATCACCAGCGCCAGGCTGTCCGGCGCGGGATAAGTCCAGTTCAGCAGGCCGGCTTTAACCGGAGCGGCCAGCAGGAAAGCGACGGTCAGGTTCCCCAAAGGCCCGGCGGCGGAGACGGCAACCGACGGCCAGCGCCCCTGACGGCCGGGCGGGCCGGGCAGCGGACGCCCCCACCCCAAACCCGACACCGTGGCCAGTATCGCCCCCACCGGGTCCAGATGGCGCAGCGGGTTGCCGAACAGACGCCCCTGCGCGCGCGGGGCCGGGTCGCCCAGGACGGTTGCCACCAATGCCTGAAACCATCCGTTGACACCGACAGCCACGGCGGCGGCGACAGCACAAAGCACCGCCAGGCGGATGAACGCGCCAATGTCGTCGGGCAGCAGGTTAGCGGAAGAGATTAGCATGGGCGGCGGTTATTTTACGCCATCGCCGCCGCCCTCAGCCCGCGCAATTGCGATTGGATTTGTCCAATATGACGCGGCGGGGGCAACCCTGGTGGCTGCCCCGTCGGCGCCGTCACTGCAATACCGCCGCCAAGTCAGGATGCAAAGCGCGCTCCGGCTTGTCTATCCCTACGTAGCGCAGACGCGCCAGATACTGCCGGATGTAATCGGAGCGCAGCTTATCCACCGCCGCCATCCCCTCCATAATGCCGCTCAGCGAGCCCCCGGCAATGATGGCCAACGCTTCCCACAGCACCGGGTCTTTCAGCTCTCCGGCCATATCCTTCTCAATGGAACCCAGGATGCGGCGGAGGGAGATGCCGAAGTCAACCCCTTTCACCGCAACGGTCAGTTTCAGCATCGCCTGTCCGTAGGCCAGGTGCCGGGCCTTGTCTTGCAGGCACAGGCTGAAAATCTTGCGGTCAACCGGGTTGGTAGCGAAATGGGCGCCAAAGCGATACAGCAGCAGGGTCAGCGCGCCGCGCGCGATGTACAGCGATACCGCAACCTCCGGCCAGCCGGCGCGAGTTTCCACCATCCGACGGTTCATCAAGCCGGGCGATTCTAACCCCAGCGACCCGCCGTTGCACAGCGCACGATGCCGCATCGCCTCAAAGTGCCGCGCCGAGTCGAATTCCTCGGTAGCCAGGAACATCTTCGGCTCAATGTAAGCGTAGTTCATGCGGTGCAGCCACAGGCCGATGGTGTCAATTTCGGCGGTAGCGTGCTGCCCCAGCTCGGTGCACAGTTGACACCAGGCCAGTTCCAGGTCTTCCGACTGGTCGGGCAGCGCGTCCCAGTTAATGTCCTGCATAGCAACCCAGCGGCGCTGGATGGCCTCTTCGTACAGCGTGGCCGCGTTGTCCGACCACAGTTCATCCTTGCGGTTCACCGAGTAGTTGTCCAGCCGCGGCATCCCCGGCGTGGCGTAGGAGCCGCGCGGCATCCGGGTCATCTCCCGGCTTTCCTCAGGAATCTCGCCATACAGGCCCACGGCGATAGACCCGACGGTCAAACCGTGGGGCGTCAGCAGAGCGCGGGTTCCCCACTGCCGCGTGTCTTTCATCCAGGGGAAACGCTCCACGGGCGATTGGGGCGGCGCGGCGGCGGATTCGGCGTCAGCAGCGGGAGCCGGCTCATCGCTGCCGGCAACGTCCTGCTGGACGCGCTCGGCGGCGGACGAACGGTAGCGACCCGTGGGGTCGCTGTCGTCAACGGGATGGGCGCCGTTGCCGGGGCTTGGGGTAGTCATAATGCCTCTCTTTGATCTCCGGGGGCTAAATTGTGCGGCTAGTTGTCGGCAAGTTCGGCTTTGGCCGGGTTAGCCGCGATGCAGGTCAAGGCTTCCCGGTAGCATACTACCAGCCTGAGCCAGTACTAGGTGGGTATCCAAAACGTTTCGGCCAGACAGCCAGAGTGCGACAGGCCATCAGCAAACTTGGCGGCGATTAATCATCCAAATCGCCCTGGCTTGGCGTCGGCTGACCGGTCAATGCGGTTAATTCTCACCTCGCGAACAGTTCTGGCAACTTTTGGCGACAGTATCAGGTGAACTGCCGCCAACTACAGCCGCTTCAGAGAGGGATGAGAAATACCCCACGGGATTCCACGTATCGCCGTGGCTTCGCGCGTCGGAGCAACCGCCCTCACGATGCACTACATTGGTTGCGGGATTGACGAGGTAACGCGCCATTGCGAGAAGCGGCGCCAGTTTGTCCAGGAACCGTTGGACATCTTCCAGCCCGGAGGTTACATCCTCAGCGGTGTCCAAGTCTTCGTAGAAATTGGTATGCAAGTCGCTTGCCACCCGGTACAGCCGCCGGATTTCCACATCTCCCGTTTCGTTCGCCAAGCGGCTGGCCACGCGCCGGATAAACCGGTGGCCTTTATGCTCCCACCCACGCCGCTCGGCGATGGATTTGAGCATCTGCGCCGCCGCGCCCCAAGCCTTTTCGGACGCCTGGCGCAGGTCGCGCTGCTCCAGTTCCGCAAAGCCCTGCTCCAGTAGCGTCCTGCTGGCATCCTGATATGTCTGTGCCTGTACCATTCCACAGCCTTCCCGGCCGGCTAGGCCGCTGCCCGGTAAGCCTCCAGCAACGCGGGATTCACGCGCCCATTCTCAATGCGGTCGTCAAAGCCGCAGGACTTGAGCCGCTGGAAATATTCCTTGACCTGACGCTGCCGGATGGCGGCCAGGATTTTCTGGCCTTCGTCCGCCTTGTCCGCGCCGCCGCCCAGCAGGATGGCCAGCGATTCCGCGGTCAGGTTGGCGCTGCGGGCGGCCGGGTTTTCCCCGCCGTTGCCCGTGGCCTGCCGGTCTTCCGCCTCGTCCAGGTAGGCGTGGATTTCCTCGCGGCGTTCCGGCGTGCATTCGTTCATATAGCGGGCGTGCAGGACGCCGAAAGCCACGTGGCGGGCCTCGTCCTGCGCGGCGCGGCGGTAGATGGCTTTCTCGGCATCATTGTAGGCCATCAGCTCGCCCAGCCGGAAGAGGGTCAGCACGTTGCCCTCGCCGACGATGTGCAGCCGGCTGGACAGCTCGGTGAACTCGCGGGCGTTGTCGGTGCTGCCGCCGGTAACGTCGCTCACCGAGTCAATCATCCGCATCAGGCCGCCGCCGTTGGCCAGCGCCCGCTTGCGGAACACTTCCATATGGCGGGACTCGTCCATCACCTGGGTCAGCAGGAACATTCGCACTTCGTGGTAGTCGGGCGACATCTGCGAGATGAACCGGCCCGGCACGTCGGCGGCCACAAACTCGACCTGGGCGAAGAAGGTCGCCAGTTGGCACTGCGCCGCCTCTACGTCGTCGGGCAGCGGACGCAAGGATTCCCAGGGAATATCGGTGGCCGACGACCACTGCCGCGAAACGGCTTCTTGGTACAGCTTGGTCAGGTTGTAGCCCCAAACTTCCTTCTTGTCGCGGAAGGTATAGCCGGAGAACTGCGGCGTGCCGTGGCGAGGCAAGGCGCCCCGGGTGCGCTGGGTCTGGTTGGGGGATTCGTCCAGCAAGTTCGGCGTGTTTTCCGCCAGTGTGGGGTCCTTGGCCAACTCCTCAGCGGAGCCGGGAACCTGGTCCTTAATCTGCTGGAGCCAGGACAGGCTGAAACCGTTCTGCAACGCCTGTTCCATCTCGACAGTAGTACGGTCTTGCAAAGTAGCCATAGGTGTTCCTTCCTTCGCCAGGATGACGGGATTATGACGGCAATGTACCCGATAAGCAGGTTTAGCGTCAAGCCGTAGCCTTTGCGGGGTAGCGTTCCGTTTCAGGTGGTCTGGGCCTTGCCAAGTCAGCGATGCCGCCCTTGCCGTTCCTGGATTCCCGCCTTCGCGGGAACGGGGAATAATTAAACCACCTGAAACGGAACGCTGCCCACTGACAACCCCCCTTTGACAACCGCGAACATAAGACCTATACTGTACCCCGTCACGTGAATCTCAGTCCAGCCAGAGGTCAACCGGTCGTCAACGGCCAGTCAGCACAAAATCGCATACCGGCGTCGTGGAGACCCCTCGTCCAATGCTTACGCGAGAACGGTCTAACCGGCCAACAGCGACTGCCACCGCGCTGCGTGGCTGCGCCTTAAAGCGCAGTTCACGAACCATCGGAGCAAAACTTTGCGTAAAACCCCCGGCCGTGGGGCTGACAATGACCGGTAACCTCTGGCTCTCTCACCGCATCCCGCCAACCGCCCGAACCCCTGAACCAGCAAGGAGCATCGCCGGTGAACCCAACCCACCATCTCAGAGGAATAACCAAACCACCTGAAACGGAACGCTGCCCCTTTGCGGCGCCGGTGCGCCGCCTATCGAATCCGCAGCGCCGGCAGTCCCAGCCGCCGCTCGGTGCCGTTGGCGATGCGCCGGATGTTGTCCCGGTGCTGCCAGATGATGAGGGCGCCCCCGACGAAGGCATACAGCGTGTACGGTTGCTGGTGCCCGGTCAGCAGGGTCAGGGCCAAGCTCAACGCCGCCACCGCCAGCGTTCCCACGATGCTGCCCAGCGACAGGTAGCGGCTGGACAGGGTGATGAGCAGGAACAGCGCGCCGCCGGCCAACGCCACCCACGGCGCCATCACCAGCAGCCCGCCCAGTCCGGGCATAATGCCCCGCCCGCCCCGGAACCGCAGGAAGACCGGCCAGTTGTGCCCGCACAACGCCGCCAGCGCCGCCGCCACCTCGGCCTCGCCGAACCCGATGACGCTGCGCGCCAGCAGCGCCGGCAGAATCCCCTTGCCGGCGTCCAGCACGAACACCAGCGCCGCCGCCTTGCCGCCGGCCGTCCGCAGGATGTTGGACATACCGGTGCGCCCGCTGCCGAAATCACGGATGTCTTCGCCCATCGTCAGGTTCACGAAGATATACCCCCACGACAGCGAGCCGACCAGATATGCCACCGCGCACACTGCGAGGTAACGCCCGGCCGGGGTCATCTGGGGGCCAACTTGCAGCAATATGATTCCCGCCGCTGCCAGCAGGGGCACGGCGGCCAGCATCGCCCAGGTAGTCCGGCGCTGACGTATGGTGTGCGTCAAAGCAATCATCGTGGGTTGTCAGTCTGCCGGGGCGGACGGCTCCGCACCCCTGACCGGGGACTCCGCTCCTCCCGGTCGGGCCGGAAAATCAGCCGCAGATGCGTCCGGTCAAACCCGAACCGGCTCCGAATCCGGTTCTCCAGGTAGCGCTGGTAAGAGAAGTGTAGCAGTTTGGGGTCGTTCACGGAAAACACGAACGTAGGCGGATTAACGCCAACTTGCCGTACCCGACGGATGCGCAGCCGGTTGCGGATGTTCCCCCGCTGCGACGGCGGCGAATGGGACGATACGGCATCGGCTAACAGGTATTGCAGCTCGCGGAAAGGCACCCGCTGCTGACGTTCCTGCCACAGCGACAGCGCCGTATCCAGCAACTCGTCAATCCCTTCCCCGGTCAGCGCCGACGTGAAGCACACCGGCACGTAGGGCATAAAGTGCAGCCGTTCCCGAACGCGATGCAGGCTGCGCTCCATCCGAAAGCGGTTCCGGTTCACCAGGTCCCACTTGTTGACCGCCACGATGAGGCCCCGGTTGCTGTCCCAGGCCAGGCCGGCGATGTGGGCGTCCTGCGCGGTGGCCAGCTCGGTGGCGTCGGTTATCAGCAGGGTGATGTCGCTGCGATTTACGGCGTTGACCGCCCGCAGCACGCTGTATCTTTCAATGCCGCGCTGCACCTGGCCCGGCCTGCGGATGCCGGCAGTGTCCACCAGCGTGATAGTGTGGCCGCGGTAGGAAACCGGCGTATCCAGCGCGTCCCGCGTCGTGCCGGCTACGGGGCTGACGATGCTTCGTTCCTCGCCGATGATGACGTTGGTCAGCAGCGACTTGCCCACGTTGGTGCGCCCCACGATAGCCAGGCGCATTTCAGTGGGCGGCGCAATCTCCGGTTCGTCAACCTCATCCGTCCCGTCGTCCGGCCAATCCGGCTCGCCGGCGACGATGCCGCCGCGACCGTCATCCTCCCAAAGGTCTGCCAGTTCCGGCGTTGGCAGCAGCGCGACGACGCGCTCCAGCAGGTCGTAAATACCGTAGTTGTGATAGGCGGAGATAAACGCCGTTTCGTTCAGCCCCAGCCCATAGAATTCGGCGGCGGCCAGTTCGCGATTGTCGTTGTCCACCTTGTTGACCGCCAGCACCACGGGCTTGTCGGTGCGTCGCAGTCGCTGGGCCACCGCCTCATCCGTGGCCGTGATGCCCTGCACGGCGTCGGTAAGAAAGACGATGACATCGGCGGCGCCCATCGCCATATCCGCCTGCTGCTGCACCCGCTGCGGAATGTGGCCCTCCGGCTCGTCCTCCAGCCCGCCGGTATCCACCAGCAAAAAAGGCCGCCCTTGCCACGTTGCGCGGCTGATGAGGCGGTCGCGGGTAGTCCCGGCCACCTCCGACACAATAGCGTGCCGCCGCGACAGAATCCGGTTGAACAGCGAAGACTTGCCCACGTTGGGCCGCCCGATGATCGCCACCATCGGGTCGGAGTGCGGCGCCGGGCTGGGCGGCGCCGGTTCCGGGAGTATCGCCCCGTCGGGGGCAATGGGTTCTGGAGTGTGTTCTGCTATAGTCATAATATGAGTATTATAACCTCCCTTGAGCGCGCCAACGGTCAGCCCGCCGCCGGCTTTGGTCAGAATCTCCAGGTTAATGAAGCCGGCAATGACGCCGGGGTGGCGCCAGCCGGCCACGGCTTTAGTCATTTAGGCACGGTGTTTTGGTCAAGTACCGGACTGACCGGATGGCCAGGGCAGTAACTGTTCCGAGCGCAATCGGGCCAGGCCGGTTTGCCACGGCGTCTTGGTAACGTTCTCCGATGCGCCTGAATATGCCGTCTGTTGCCTCACGCCAGCAGAAACTCCAGAACGGCTTCCTGCGCGTACTGGCGATTGTGCGCCTGCCGGTAGGCCACCGACTGCGGATGTTCCAGCATCCCCGGCGGCACTTCCTCGCCGTAGTGCGCCGGCATATCGTGCATGAAACAGGCCCCCGGCGCGGCCTGGGCCATCAATGCGTCATCCACCGTGTAGCCCTGGAACGCGCGCCGCCGCTGCTCGGCCTCGGCCTCGTCGCCCATGCTGGTCCAAACGTCGGTGTACACCACGTTGGCGTTGGCCACCGCATCCGACGGGCGAACCAGGGGATGCACCGTAGGCCGGGAGCCTCCGTCGCCGCGGACGCCCCGGTCGCTGGCCGCGGCAAACACCGATTCCGCCAACTGGTACCCGTAGGGCGCGGCGATGGCAAAATTCATGCCGACGGCCGGCGCGCCCAGACACAGGCTGCGGGCCACGTTGTTGCCGTCGCCGATGTAGGCCAGATTCAGGCCGTCCGTGCCGCCGTGGGTCTCCGCAATAGTCAGCAAATCGGCCATAGTCTGGCAGGGATGCTCCAGGTCGGAAAGAGCGTTGATGACCGGCACGCTGCCATACTCGGCCAGTTCCACCAGCGAATCATGCGAATTGACCCGCGCCACAATGCAGTCCACGTAGCCACTCAGCACCCGGGCCACGTCGGAAACGGGTTCCCGCTGCCCCAATCCAACCTCATCCTGCCCCAGATACAGGCTGAACCCGCCCAACTCGGCAATGCCAATCTGAAAGCTGACGCGGGTTCTCAGCGACGGCTTTTCAAACAGCAGGGCAACCCGCTTGCCGGCCAGCGGCAACGCGCTGCCCGGCGGCGCGGCTTTAAGTTCCAGCGCACGCGCAACCAGCTGGCGCGTTTCCGCCGCAGTTATGTCGGTAATGGAAAGAAAATCCCGTTTGTCGCTCATATCACCCGTCCGGTGGGGATGGTTGTCCAGTAGTGTTTTCGGTGTTGCGATTTCGTTCATCGCAGCGGGCTTTGCTGCCGTAGATGAACACGCCAACCAAGCCGGTAAGGTTAAGGCTTATCAGTACGCTGCCGGCCCATTCGTGGCCGGTAGCAATCAAATAAATGCCGCCGGCAATGACCAGCAAAGAGATTATGAAGCCGGCTACTAAACCGAAGTATGCGCGCCGGGCATCGGAAATGACGATCGTCCGCTCGATGCCTATAACCGACATTTCTCTATCGTGAACGTGTTCCTGCTACTTTTCGAGCAATCGCACAATGCGCTCGGCAGCTCCCGGAAGTATCTGTTCGTACCGTTCCAGACGCTCGGCGGCGGCAGTGGCCCGCGCCACGACGCCTCAATCGCGGTTATGTCCGCACGTGGCGTCGTCTCTACATCCTGCGGCTCAAGCGGCTGATTGGGCTGGTTGGTAGGGTTTCCCCCGGTCATTTCGTCCGGTTCTGGAGTTGAGACTTATGAGCTGCGTCCAGATTATCCCGTTCCTCTTCCTTGAACTCTCCGATGGCATCGCGGAAATACTGGCCAATCTCTTCCCCGCACTCGTGAATTGATTCGGCATCGGCCTCCGGGCCGGACTTCTTTACACGTGAGTAGCGCGGGTAATAATCCAGTGCGCCGGCGAAGTCAAAAATCCGCGCCATCCCCTCCGGAAAGGACGGCCGGGCATAGTTGAAGTGCCGGTACTTTTTATGAATCATCGCTGACCTCCATACCGCGCCGCAACGGTTAACGACAGGATAGGCTGTCTGCTATCATAACGCAACCTTTTGACACAACATCGGCGGCGTTGCCGCCAACGGAGAGACCGCCAAAATGTCCGACCACTCCAACCCCTCCGCAGCCACCCTCACCCCCGGGCTCACCGGCCGCCGCGACCTGCTGGTGTGCGAGCATAATGTTGCGCCCCACGTCGCCAAGCTCAGCACGCCGTCCATGATTCGCGCCATGGAGCAGGCGTCCCAGCGCGCTATCCTGGACCACCTGCCGCCGGAGCAGTCTACCGTGGGGTTCGAGGTCAACATCCGTCACGTCGCCGGGGCCGACATCGGCTCTACCGTCGTCGCCGTCGCCGAGCTGGAGCGCATCGACGGGCGCTGGCTCTATTTCAAGGTGTCAGCTTTTGACGGCGACCGTACCATCGGCGTGGGCACTCACCGCCGCGCCATCATCACCCTGCCCCCCGACGCTGCCAACCGGGGCGGCGGCAACGACAGCCATACCCATGAACTCTGAAAAGAACCGGCGCTGGGGGTGGGAAGCGCCGGTTCCGGGGGAAAGTCGTAATCGACTTGCTGGACGGTGCCCCTTTTCCTACAGGTTAAACTGCGGGTCCAGGTAGGAGTCGTCCTTTTCGTAAATCTGCAACCGGGAGCGCAGAGTGTCGCTCACGATGAGCCGGTTGTTGGCCCGGTCAAAGGTGCAGGACATCGGCATCCGGAAAGTCCGCTGCTGCTGCTCCAGGTCGGGTACCCGGCGGCGGGCTTTAACCATGTCCGGGTTGGCGTTGAGGGACAGGTCGCCCCACTCCGACACCTCGGTGGCGTCGCCTTCCAGGTAGGCCAGCGGGCGGGCGTCGGCGTCGTAAATCACGATGCGCTCGTTGAGCCAGTCCGCCACGTAAACGTCCCCATCGTTGTCAATGTCAACGTCCAGCGGGTGGTTCAGCTCCCCGGAGCGGCTGCCCCGGCTGCCGAAGGTTCGCAGGTGGGTGCCGCCGGCGGTGTACTTCTGCACCCGGTGGTTGCCCCAGTCGGCGATGTAGAGGTCGCCGCTGTTGTCAATGCCGATACCCGACGGCATTTCCAGGTCTTCGGCGCCGTCGCCCTTGACGCCAAAGCCGCCCAGGAAGTCGCCGTCCTTGCTGAATTTCTGGATCCGACTGGTGCGCGCCGAGACCACCCAGAGGTTCTGGTCGGCATCAAACGCGAGGCCGGCGGCGCCGTTGAGCTGGCCTTCGCCGTCACCGCTCTCGCCCCACTGCTTCAGCAGGTTGCCGTCAGCGTCGAAAACGGAGATTTGGTTCTTCCATTCGTCCGACGCGTAAACATTGCCCTCGGCATCAGTAGTGATGCCGGTAATCCACATGAACAGGCTGCCCGAATTGGCCTGGTAAGCGATACCTTCGCGGCCAAATTCGCCCAGGAACTCCTCGCCGCCCTTGCCGTCCAGGTTGCCGACGGTGCACTTGGTGATGCGGGCGCTGGGGTTCTGCTCGCCGCCACGGTTGGCGACGTACATCACGCCATCGGGCAGCGCGGCAACGCCGACGGGCTGGCTGAATCCCATGCCCACCTGGCCCTGGCGACCGACGTTCTTGACATACAGCCATGCCCGACCGCTGGCTACGGTATTCTGAGGCATAGTTAATCCTCCAATTGCTATTCGTTGGTCAAGGCGGCGACGCTATCGCTGGGATGCGCCGCCGCCGTGCTTGCTGGGCCGGAGGGCTTACTTCTTGATGAAGTCCAGCTTGGGGAAGTTGCCGTTGACGATGGGGTTGGCATCCATGCCCAGCCAATCCTCAACGATGCTGGTGTACGCGCCGCGGAAGTCGTAGTTGGGAACCAGGTCGCCCTGTTCCAGGTCTTCGTTCTTCCGGGACGGATACTCGCCATAGAAGCCGCCCTTGACGGGATCGCCGATAACGAAGGCAGCGCCGGCTGCGCCGTGGTCGGTGCCGGAGCCGTTGTCGCGGACGCGGCGGCCGAACTCGGTGAACAGGTACATGACGATGTTCTCGCCGGTGTTGTGTTCCTTCATATCCTGGAAGAAGGCGCTGACGCCCTCGGAGATTTCCTTCCACAGCATCGGGTGGGCCGCGGCCTCACCGGCGTGGGTGTCAAAGCTGCCGTGCTGGGTGTAGAAAATCTTGGTGCCCAGGTCGGCCATATAGACCTGAGCGATGTCGCGCAGGTGATGGGCGATGGGGCTGTTGGGATACTCCACGTTGCTGGAGTACTGCTCCGGCGCAACCTTCACGATGTCGGCGCCGACCATGGCGTCGGTGCCGGTGGAGCGCAGGTAGTCATTGACGAAGCTGCCACCCACGGTGGGGGAATACATCTTGGAGAACAGGTCCAGAGCCTTGGAGCGCTGGTCAACGTCGCTGATGCCGGTCAGCAGGCCATAGGTGCTCAGGTCGGCGATGGCGGCTACCGGGACGCCGGGGACGGCCAGCGCGCGGGGCAGGCCGTGGCCGAAGTTGATGGCCGTCAACACGTTCTCTTTGTCCGGGTCCATCTCGCGGGCGACGCGGCCGGCCCAGCCCTCGGTGCCAACCTTGTCCGGCTCGCAGGTGTGCCAGATGTCCATGCTGCGGAAGTGGGAGCGCGGGCTGTCGGCGTAGCCGATGCCGTGAATGACGGCCAGGCGGCCCTCGTCAAAGAGCTCCTTCATCGGGCCCATAGTGGGGGTGAAGCCAAGCTCGTCAGTGACGGGAATGATGTCTTCCCGCTTGTAGTGGATGGTCGGCCGGTTGTCGTAGTACAACGAGTCGTTGTAGGGGATCACCGTGTTGAAATAGTCGTTGCCGCCGGTGAGCTGCAGGACCACGATGACCGGATCTTTCTTCGTGGAGGTCATTGCGTATGCTCCTTGATTGGTGTTGTTGGTGAGTACGTCGAACCGCTGGGAAATCGCCGAGGCCGGCCGGCTGTCTGCTGCTGATGGCCCGCCTCGGCTGCGTTCCGTTTAGCCGAACTGGTACTCGGTGGTGGCGCTGATGAGAGCCATGGTCTCGCCGATGCGGGTAGCGGCGGCCGTGCGGTCGCCCCAGTTGACGTCGCCGCCGGCGCGGACGTGCTCCGCCAGCTGGCCCCGGGTCTCTTCGCTCAGCTCGACGAAGCCCATATACTCGGTGCAAGCGTTCAGCATATGGTCGGGAGTGCTTACGCCCTCGTCCTGCATCCGGTCGATAATATCGCGCATTCCGGGCAGTTCGGGGTTGGACACCCGGTCGGCCACGAAGTTGATGCGGGCCAGCAGCGCGCCGGAGTTAATCCACTCCAGGCCGGTATGCCAGCCTTCCACCGACGGCGGGTCCAGGATGGACTGGCCCATATAGGTGGGTTCCTTGCCGATGTTGAGCACGCCGGGGTCGGGGTTCTCATAGAGGCCCACCATGCGCAGGGTGCCGGCGACTACTTCGGCAGGGCTCTTAATCTTCTGGAAGCGGGCGTCCTTGAACCACTGGGACAGGAGCATATGGCGCAGAACGGCCTTAATCTCGAAGCCGGAGTCCTCAAAGACCTGGCACATTTCGTCCAGCGCGTCCTCATCGCGGGCCGGCTCAATGGTCCAGGCGGGAACCTGCGGCTCGTCGGCGACGAAGAAGTTGTAGAGGTGGCGGCAGATGAAGCGGGAGGTGGCCGGCTGCTTCAGGACGATGTCGATGATGTCCTCACCGTTGAAGTTGCCGGTCTCGCCCAGGAAGGTTTTTTCGCCGAAGTCGTGGTCTTCTTCGTGGTAGGCGAACTTCCAGGGGTAGCGGCCATAGGGAGCGCGGGGCAGCTTGGCCTGAATCGTCCAGCCGGTAAAGGCCCGCGAACACTCCCGAACGTCAACCTCGGTGTAGTTGGAAACGCCCATGGAGAACAGTTCCAGCAGCTCGCGGCCCCAGTTCTCGTTCACGGCGTCCCGGTGGTTTTCGTTGTTGTCCAGCCAGAAAATCATGGCCGGGTTCTTGGACAGCTCAACCAGCATCTCCCGATAGTTGCCCATGCCGAACTTCCGCAGCATATCAATCTGCTCGAGCAGCTGGTCGCAGTTGTCAACCTTGGAGTTGCCGGTGGCAAAGACGTGGTGCCAGAACAGAGACATCTTCTCTTCCAGCGGCCGGTCGCTGGAAACCATGTTGTACATCCAGTTCGCCTGGCCGGAGAAGGGAACGCCGCCGGGGAGCAAGAAGCTGGGGTGATACCGCAGCAGCAGCGCCATCTTGCCGCCCTCGTGGTCCGCGGGCGGATTCAGCAGCTCTTCTACGGTGGCTTCGTAACCCTGGGCAACGCATCGCTCCAGCTCCGCGCGGTTGGCGCCAAATCCGGCGCGCCGCATCAGGTGGGCCATCAGTGCCAGGTCATCTTTATATGACATCCTGTGCCTCCTTCCTGCAATTTTGTTCTACTACAGCCAGGAATCCCAATTTATCCCCGGCTACCGATGATTTGCTCCGTAGTTTAATTTAGTCGTAACACGGTGTCAACAAAAAAACCCGACTACGGCTCAAATTTGATAACGATTATAAACTGGTAACGAACCGCAAACAAGCCCCCGGCAGTGCCATGGTAGCGTTCCGTTTTTAGGTGGTCGGGGCTTTGCAAAGTCAGGGACGCCGCTCTTGCCGTTCCTGGATGCCCGCTTTCGCGGGAACGGGGAATAACCAAACCACCTGAAACGGAACGCTACCGTTTTAGGGGCGTGTGGTCAAATTGGGGATATGGTGGTAAGTTGGCGCCGTTAGCCGCAATCTGCAACTAGGAGGGCTGTCCCGTGTCCACCGCCGCCGCCGCTTATCACCGCCACGACATCTCCGACCGCGCCTGGCCAATCCTGGAACCTCGCCTCCCCGGCTCCTCCGGCAAAGTCGGGCGCCCGGCACAGAACAACCGCCGCTTCATCAACGCCGTCTTTTGGGTGCTGCACACCGGGGCCCCTGGCGCGACTTGCCCCCGGACTACGGCGACTGGAGCAATACTCACCGCCGCTTGATCCGCGGGCGCAATCAAAACGTCTGGGCCGAATTGCAGGAAGCGCCGGTTGACGACCCGGATTTTGAGTGGCTGATGATTGACGCCAGTTAGATCAAGATACACCAGCACGGCGTTGGGGCCCGGGGCGGGAATCAGGCCGTCGGCCACACTACTAAAGGGGGCTGAATACGAAACTGCATCCGGCGGTGGATGCCCACGGGATGACGGTGCGAATGGTGGTAACGGCGGGCACAGTGGCGGACTGTACCCCCAGGCGGGGGCGCTGATTGAGGGCATTGCGGCGAAGCATTTGCTGGCGAAGGGGTACGACACTAATCAAGTGCTGGCGGCGGCGCGTGCGGCGGGCATGACGCCGATGATACCGCCGCAGCGGAATCGGCGCGAGCCTCAGGACTATGACGCGGATTCGTACCAAGCGCGTCATTTGGTGGCGAACGGGTTTGGCAAGTTCAAGGAGTGGCGGGGCGTAGCGACGCGGTATGCCAAAAACGCGGCATCGTATTCGGCGATTTGCCAGATACGGGCCTTGGCGCTGTGGGCCAAAATAGTTTGACGACACGCCCTAGCCAGCCACCTGCCCATAGCGCGCCGTGTGGTGCATCCCGTCAATAATCCTCAATCCTCCCTATGCCGATCTCCGGCGGCAGGGGCAGGGATAATTTGGGGACGGCCTGCTGTACGCTGAAAAGGTACAGCAGTTCCTCGCGAGCAAGCTATAAGTCCGGTCTGAACCATACCTTGCGCTGTATCCGCAACTACCCCGCGCCGGTAAACGCAACATTGTCGCGCAGCCCACGAACCGGGGCCCATTGCACGCGACGCCTGTCCTCGCCGCCGCGCCGCTCAACTATACTGAACTCTTGAAGCCAACTCTGCCGGCGCCGGGTAGTGCGCGGCAAGTCGCCGGAGAGGGGCAGCCGGCAAATCTCCAGGTCTTGCAGGTCGGACGCGAAAGGAGAGACATATTCTGCCATCCCATAGTTATCCCTATGGAACGTCAGCAGCCCCAAAGTTGGCGTAATGCGCGCGTATAAATCAGCGAGAGTATCTCTTATGTCGTCTTGCCGTGGCCGGTAAAAAGCGTGCAATGCTGCCAGCCAGCGTTCCGAATCGGGTGGGACATTCACATCGACAATACCATTGATGCGCCGTGTCTCGACAGCAGGCAGCCGTACCGGCAAATCCGGCAGCGTAGTCAGCAAAGTTTCAAACCGCTCCCCAATTCGTTCTCCCATAGCCACCATATCAGCGCTGTCGTCAATCAAGTCAATTCCAATTCGCGGCGCGGGTTGGCCATCGCAGAGCAATTCCAGCGCCGCCAGCCACAGCCCGAACTTTGCCGCCAGCGCGCCGCAGCCGAAATCAGCGACATACAAAGCCGCCCGGTCGGTCAGGCGGCCGCCGCGCCGCTGCGCGATGCGGAGAAATGACGCATAGGCCAGGTTGACTTGAAAGGGATGATACCAAAGCGCGTACAGCGCCGGCGCCAACGGATGCCGGTAATCCGGCATTTCCAGATTCGCCAGCCGGTCATGGAGACTGCCAAACGCCTGCCGGAGTTCCCGTCCCTTCCGGTCATCGCTCCAATCCCGGGACGCCTCAGCGAGCGCAGTGCTCGCCGCATCGGCTATTGCCGTATCCAATGCGCCGGCGATGCTGCGCCTGACCTGCTCATCCATAATTCCGCAACCCCTGCTCTCCGTCGGCCATTGCCGCTGCTTATGCCGGCCGGCGCAAGGCCGCCACCCGTCCCGCAATCCACTGCTGCACTTCCGGCGCAAAGGCCGGTTCCGGCGGCGGGTTGTCATAGCCCGCCACCTGCCCGTAGCGCGCCGTGTGGTGCAGGGCGTTGACGATGGGGCCGAGGTCAGCCTCCGGCTCATCGTCCTCCGGCAGCAGGGGCAGGGCAAACTTGGGGATGGCCTGCTGCACGCGGAACGGGTACAGCAGCGCATCGGGCCGCTCCCAGCCCCGGCACACCAGGATGCGGTAGTCGCTGGCCGGCGGCGGGGTCTCCAGGGGCATCGGTTCCCACCGCCGCAGCAGGTCAATCTCAACCAGATTGACGCCGCTGGCGATAATCGCTTCACGCTTGCGGAGATAGCGGAGGCGCTCCCTTCCCGGCGCCTTGTTGGTGGGCGATAGAACCTCAATGATGGTGACGGCCTCCCTTTCGGGCACGGTTTCCACACGCAGCCAGTTGACCTTAACCTCCCGGGGCATCCGAACCCGCACGGCGGCGGCTCCGGCCGGCGGGGCGGCGACGGTTGCCGTCGCCAGCGCCGTTGCGGAGCCACGCGCCGCCGGGTCTCCGGGTTCGTCGGTCACCAGCGCGTCGGGTATCATCAGGGCCAGACTTGGCGGCGGGCCGAAAGGCGGTTCAACCTCAACGCGCCGGTGCAAGGCAATGCGGTAGTTGCCGGGCAGCTGCGGCCCCAGTTCTGCAGCCATAGCTGCAATCAAACGGTCGTGAAAGTCCGGCCAGATGTCCCGGCGCTCCAGGTACGGGTTCATGCCGGGAAACGGGTTGTCGTATTGCATCGTCATCGCCCCCGCGCGCGAAAAGGGCCCCGCCGGTCAGTACCAGTAATAAGGCGCATCAGCTCGCCGGGCCCAACTTTCCCGCCCGGTTTGGCGCATCGCCGGCCCTAATGCCGCCATCTGCCGATGCCATTCGCCGGCGCCGAAATTGTGCCACATACCATGCCCCGGCAGCAGCCACTGCACCGGCAGGGCGGCCAGTAATTCCATCGTATCGGCCAGGATGGCCCACGAGTAGAAGGTTTGCGACGGGAAAACGTCCGGCTCGCCCCGCCGGTGGTTCCAGTGCAGCGTGTCGCCGGTGAACAGATGCCGGTCATCCAGGTGATAGACCACGTGACCCTCGGTATGCCCCGGCGCGGGAATGGAAACTGCGCCGGGCGCGATGGCGGCCGGGCCGTCGCCATCGGTTATGTCGGTGGCGTAGGGGGCGGCGTCGGCGTCGGCGGCGCCAATCCAGACGCGGGCGCCATAGCGTTCCGCCCAGCGGCCGGCGTCGGCAACGTCATCGCGGTGGGTCAGCAGAATCTGGGCGATGCCGCCCAGGTCGTCAATGGCATCCGCCAGCGGGCGATTGTAGCGCGGGGAGTCCACCATCAGGTTGCCGTCCGGGCGGGTTGCCAGATACGAATGGGCGGCGAAAGACGCCATCGCGTTGCTGCCCAAAGCATATATGCCGCCGGCCAGCGGGTAGGGGAACACGCCGGCCGGCGCGCGCGGCTGCCGGCGGTTGCCGATGGAACTGGTGGGACAGGCCGCGGCGGCGCGCCACATTGCCGCCGTCTCGCCTTCATTCACGGGCTGGCGCGCTACAAAAGAACGCCCGGCAGCGTCCATGCCAATCAGCCCCGGCGCCCAGTGCCGCGCCGAGTCGCAGCGGATGCAGCGGGTGTCCACGTACCAGTCGCCGGGGGCGTCGTCAAGATGCGCCAGGTCAGGCCGGGGCATACGCTGCCTCCTGTCCCCGCCGCCGCTTGTGCTGGCGCAGGATGCAATCGTCCATTATTACCTCCACGCCGGCGTGGCGCGCCCGTGCCGCCGCCGCTTCGTCAACCACGCCGTCCTGCATCCAAACGTAGCGCGCGCCGATGCTTACCGCGTCGTCGGACACTGCGCCGGCGAACTCGCTGCGCCGGAACACGTCCACCAGGTCGATGGGCGCGCCTTGTTCGGCAACGGCGGTTGAGGCCGACCGGAGGTCAGGATAAGACTGCTCGCCCAGCACCATGGCCCCGTTCAGCGCCGGGTTCACCGGGATGATGCGGTAGCCCTGCGCCTGCATATAGGCGGAAACGCCGTGACTGTCCCGCGCCGGGTTGTCCGACAGGCCCACCACGGCAATGGTCTTTACGTTGTCCAGAATCTCGTCAATCAAGTCCATAACGTGCTCCCCATGCCGGGGCGAATAGTTATTCGCCCCTGGATTCGCGCCGCAGGTTGCAGCCTACCGGCTGGCGGTGCTGTCGCTGCTGGTGATAGTGATGTGGGCCATATAGCCGTTGGCGCTGGCGCCGTGCCAGTGGTTTTCGCCGGCCATAATTTGAACTACGTCGCCGACGCCCACTTCAACCTCCTGGGCTTCGTCGGCCACGATGCCGTTGCCCATAGTAATCACGAGAATCTGGTCGCTGCTGTGGCGATGCCAGCCGGTCTGAGCGCCCTTCTCGAAGTTGACGACGCTGGCGTTGAAAAACTCGCTGCCGCCCTCCGGGATGATGGTCTGGCGGGAACGGTGAACTTCGCCGCCGGTCCAGCCGGGCACCGGCTCGGCGGTTCCCATGGATACGTGGTCAACGTTGGCGATGCGTACTACGCGCATAATTAATCCTCCTTGTGTTTTGGTGTCAGTAAGTGCAGGTTAGGCAACATCGGCGGGGATTGGTTCCTCGACCAACGCCGCCAGTTCCGCCGGAGTATTGAATTCCAAATCCAGGATTCCCCGGGCCAGGATATAGGCAACCTCTCGGTCTTCGTCATCGCCGGTAGTCAGCAGTTCCGCAATCACTTTCATCAATTCGGCGCGGTATTCCGAATCGCCCTCGGCAGAGCGGCGCGGCGTGATTTTCCAGTCCTCAGCGGCCCGGTTCATAGTTTTTCTCCTCGGTTCATCCGCCTTTGATAATCCCGCCAGCGTACTTTGGCGTTTGCGATGTCCCTACTTTGGTTGCTCTTGTCACCGCCGCCCAGCAGGATTATCAGACGCAGCCCGTCCCAAGCCAGATAAATCCGATAGCCGGGACCAAAATGTATCCGACGCTCAATTACCCCTTCTCCAACGTTGTCAACATCGCCGGGATTTCCGGCTTCCATTCGGGCAATTACGGCGTCAATCCGAGGTCGCACCGACGGGTCAAGCCGTTCGTACCACGCGCGAAACGGGTTGCGCCCCCGACTGTCAATATAAGCGAGAACTTCGGGCATACCGGCATTATACTATGCGGCCTGACCGGTATGCCCGCGCCCGCCGTCCGGCCGCCTACTGCGCCGGCACGGGTACGCCGGCAATCTTGACCGGCACGCTGCCGACGGTGTTGCGGCTGGTGAAGTACAGGGTTTTCCAGTCGTCACCGCCGAAACAGAGGTTGGTAGTGGCCGGCTGGCCGTGGACTACGATGCCCAGGGTTTCGCCGCCGGGGTTCATAATGTGCAGGCCGCCGCCGCCGCCGCCGCAATAGACGTTGCCCTCAACGTCCACCTTCATGCCGTCGGGCACGCCCTCGCGTTCGCCGCGCAGGTCGGCGAACAGCCGCTGCGTAGCCAGGGACACGGTGCCGTCGTCCTGCACGTCAAAGGCCCGGATGATGCCCCGGCGCGAGTCGTTGACGTAAAGGATGCTCTCGTCCGGCGAGAAGGCCAGGCCGTTAGGCACTACGAAGTCGGCCACCAGCAGCGTCAGCGTGCCCAGGTCGGCGGACAGGCGATAGACGCCGGAGATGGTCTGCTCCCACTGCTCCCGGGGTCGGCGGAAAGTCCACGGGTCGGTGAAGTAGATGCTCCCGTCGGACTTGACCACTACATCATTGGGGCGGTTCAGCTGGCGGCCCTGGAACTGGTTGGCAAGGACGGTGGTAGAGCCGTCATGCTCCAGCCGGCTGATGCGCCGGCCGTCGTGCTCGGCGGCGATGAGGCGGCCCTGCCGGTCGCGAGTCAGCCCGTTGTGCCGGTTGACCGGCTCGGCATCAACGGTAACGCCGCTGCCGGGGGTGTAGCGCATCCGGCGGTTGTTGTGGATGTCGCTGAACAGCAGATAGCCGCCGTCGCTCCACCAAACCGGCCCTTCGGCCGGCCCTTCGGAGCCGCCAAAGCCAGAGCCATGCTCCACAATAGGAGCGTCGCCGTCGATGATTGCGTCCAGAGCATCGGATAACTTTTCGATAGGCATAGTTGCGCCTCCTGATGGCGTCCGCCGGGGGCGGGGGAGTGGCTGCGATAAAAACTATTAGCGCCGCCATTGTAGGCGGCACAAGCCGGAGGCGCAACGGGCGATGGTCGTCAGAGTTGCCGCAAGTATTCTAAAATCGCCCTGGCGTGGGGGCAGCGCTCCGCTACCTTTTCGGGCCTAATCCGCGCCAGAACCTCAAAGGAAACCGTCCCTTTGGCGTATTGCCTGGTGCAGCCCGCCGTAGCCTGTTCCAGAAATTGCAGTGCGTCAGCTCTGGAGACGCTTTCCAGGTTGGATTGTGCCGGCAGCCTGTTTTCGCGGAACGACGCGCCGAAAAAGTCACGCAGCGCATCCCGGTCGGCCAGCAGCCACGTCTCCATAACCTGCACCATCAGAAAAGCCGGTGTGTCGGCCGTGGCCGGCGGACGCCGCCAACCGTCTTTGTCGCGCAGATGCTCCCATGCGGAATGCCCGGCGGCAACCGGCCCCTCGCTGTCCACGAGCAGTATGGGCAGTTCATCCGCTCCGGCGTTTTGCAGCGCCGTTCTGAACTGGTCGAATGTCTCGTTGCGACTGCCACCCCGCACAATGCGCGGCAGGTTGCCGGCGAGTCCGGCAGACCTGAAAAAGTCGCTCCAGGCCCGGCGAAAGCTTTGACCCAATCTGTTGCCACTTCCGCCACCCTCGATGTAGAGGATGACCCTCACCAGCGATTGCCTCCGATGCCGCCCATACTCCACACTTCGCCCAGACTGCGCTCGTTCTGCCACGTTTTCAGGGCTTCCGGGTTGACGCGCCGGAAGCGGGTTTCGCCGTCGTGCTTTTCGCAGGCCACCACGCTGGACGGGTAATCCGTGAGCGCGTCAATCAAAGTCGGAGAATGAGTAGTCACTACCAGTTGGGTGCGGCCGGAGGCTTCCACCAGCAGTTCCGCCAGGTCGTAAATCACGTCGGGATGCAGCCCCAGCTCCGGCTCCTCAATGCCAATCAGCGGCGGCGGCGTTGGGTCCAGCAAAACGGTGAGCAAAGACAGATAGCGCAGCGTTCCATCCGACAAACGCGACGCCGGAATCAGCCGGCCGCTTTTCTCCTCAACAACCACCGACGCCGTGCCGCCCTCAACCGGCGTGCTGACGGCTACAATTCCGTCGTAGAAACGGTCCAGGTATTCGGCCAGCCGTTCCCGCCGACCGGACGTGAAACGGGAAATCACAATAGCCAGGTTATCCCCATTTGCACTGAGCGCGTCGTCATTGGAACCACCGATCGACCACTTACGCGGCGGCGCTAACCCGTCAGTGGTCGAGTCACTGAGCGCGTAATTATTGGAACCGCCGCTCTGTCCTTGTCGTTGCGGCGCTGACGCGCCAAAAGTCCAGTCACGGTACAGGCGCATACGGTTGTACTGCCGATGTAAATGGCGTAGCAGTTCTGGATCGTGCGCACCGCCAGGTTTATCGACCAGGCCAATTGATTCGATGAATGGGTATTCACTCGGGGTAAAAAGTGATATGCGATGCTCTAGTGCCTGCTCTATTTCGGGTATCGTTACGGTGGCAACGATGGTCACTTTGGCCGGCGCACTTTCGTCCAGATACGGCGGGCCTTGCCACCACAGGTTACCCCAATCATTCCTTGAGAAAACCACTTGCTCGCCGCCGGCGACGTCCCGCAGCAGCGCCAGCGTTTGCAGCAGGTTTGACTTGCCGCTGCCGTTGGGCCCGATGAGCACGTTCAACGGTTCCAGCCGGAGGTCAATCCCAACCGGCCCAAAGGACAACAGCCCCCTGACTTGCAATCGTTCAATCAGCATAGCGGTCTCATTTACGGCGCGGTTTGGCGTTTGGAGCGTGCCTGCACATCCGATTATACCGGATGCAATGCCAACCCGCCACCGGATGTCAGGACTTTAGATGATGGACGCCAGCTCTTTATCGCGTTCCGCCCGCGCTTCCTCAAGCATCGTCGCCGCGCTGACAGTGCGGTGACTCACCGGCAGCCGGGCCCAGCGTTCTTTCCATTCCAGCCACTCCACTTCGCGCTGGACCATGGCAAGGGCGAAATCGCCGACGGTGCAATCGCGCTCGCGGGCGGCCCGGCGCAAACGCTCGTAAATCGCATCCGGAATGTCTTTGATTACCAGACTTGCCATAGTACAACCTCCCTAAGACGCCCCCAATCAGCCCACCCGTTGCCCGCTACCCCGGCCGCTGGCGATAAAACTCCGTAATCGCCTCCGCAGACGAATCAAGACCGGGAAAGAGGGTTTCCCGCGTGATGTCCAACATCTGCAACTCTTCCAAAATGCCTGCTTTGCATTTGCTCGGTATGGTCAATTGGTAATGTGCATATACCGGAATCCCATCATTCCATCGTAAAATCTCATCCCGCTCAAACCGCTTGTGAAAAGCCGATACCAGGAAAGCCCCGGACTGCGCGCGAATACGTTCCGATGACCTTTGCGGCTCAACTATTATGACGCGATAAAAGTCTCTATGGTCAATACGGTATAGAAAATAAGGCTTCTCGGACTGAATTAGCTGGCAAAGCTGATTCATAGCGGTAGGGTAGTCTGGGATTGTATCAGATTCGCCGATGAGCGCCCTTTGGTGATGTGTCTGCAATCTGGCGCAGTTGGCTATGATACTGACCGTGTCGCTGTTGAACGGCTTCACTATTTGACGCGGCGCTACAAAAACGTGCAACCGGCCATCCTTTTTATCTTCCGCTTCCCCGCAAGCATGAAACAAAGCAACCATAGGATTGCTGGTAATGTCCAGGAAACGGGTTTTGAGGCCATGATGCTGGGCGGTCACCAATTGGGACAACCCTGAAACCAGTCCGTTAAATTCCTCAGGCCGTCGCGAGATTAGGTCAGTTAGCATCGTACTTTCATTCTCGGCAAGAGCTTGATCTCGCATTACGGAAGGTTGCAATTTCCATCCACATTGAGACTCCCCACGAAAATAGAATCTACGCGCAGCTCGGGAATCTTCGTAACAAGTTTTTATTTCCCTGATACAGGCCAGCAAATCAGCTATTGATTCAACATGATTTAGCATGATCGGATGCTGTACAGGTACTTCAATATTATCATCAAAAAGTACCGCATCCCAAAGCTTTGTGCCGGTTAGATCGGCATCAGCAAAATTGGCATCTCTGCACGAAGCATTGGTGAGGATGGAATCACAGAGTGTGGCACTAGTGAGGTCAATATCAGTGAGTTCGGCATCAGTGAAGTTGGCGTCGATGAGTAGAGCGCCACCTAGGTTGGCATTATAAAGATTGGCACGGGTGAATATGCTATCATAGATAGTAGTGCGAGCAAGGTTAGCACTACTGAGGATAGCGTCAGTAAGGTCAGCTCTCACAAGTCTGGCACCAGTAAGGCGGTCTCCATAGAAGTCATACCCCGCGAGCGGAAGCCATCCGAGATCTTTAACTTTGCCAGCGTTTTCAAACAACTCGCGAAAGTTCAATCCCGAAAAGTCGGCTTCAACGCCGCACAGATTCCCGCCTTCGTCTCGCCGCCGGTTCCAAGCCTCAACCCCCTCTAACAACCATTCAACGTGCTGTGGATTAGCCATCAGAAAACCTCCTTGCTTACCACTCTACCTTACCCCATCTTGCAAAAGTGATTGTACCACCCCCTCCACCGCCGCGCCAACAGCCGCACCGCACCACGGTAGCGTTCCGTTTTAGGTGGTTTGGTTGAGCAGGCCCCGGTTTTGGAGCAATACCAGCAGGTTGTGCGGTGTCCATACCGTGCCCATCTTTTCCCGCCGCCGCAACTCCCGGTTGTGCCGTTCCAAAGGGGAGGTTGTCTTGAATCGCGCTTGCCCGGTGGCCAAATGGCGCAGTCCTTTCTCCAGGGCTTTCCGACACCAGTACGTCCCCCGGCCTCCGGTCAACGCGGCCACCCGCGCCGCATAGCCCCGGGCCTCCGCCAGGCCGGACGACGCCAGCAGTCGCCGCGCCTCCCGCCAACCAGTCTCCCCAATGTTCCGCCGGTACTCCCGTAACAGGTGAAAATGGCAGAGCTGGTGGGGCGCTGGCCGGCCATAGACCATCCGGATGCCCGCGGCGATGGCCGCATCCCCGTCGCTCACCAGGTGCGCCGGCTGAACCGCCCCCTGCCGCCAGGCCTGGTCAATCACCTCTTCCCAACTCCCAAAGGACCCCAGAGCCACGCCGTTTTCATCTCGGATGACCTTCAATTCCGTAGCTCCCGCCCGCGTTCTGGTCCACAATCCGTCGAGCTCCAACACCCGCCCCCGCAACTCCGGCTGCGCTATTGGCTCCCGTCGCAGCCAGCGGCACATAGCGCTTTTAACGAACCCGAACCACTGGCCGCTCTGGGCGTAACTCAACCCTTGCGCCGCCAGTTTGATGGCTAGTTCCCGGGTTTTTTTGAGTACCTTTGATGACGCTCTGCTTCGCCCAGCAGGTCGGCGCCGCTGGCCATCCGGCCGCACTCGCCGCAGCGGAACACGGGCATCTGCAACCGAATTGCCCCGTAGCGGGTGGTGATAGTACGGGCGTAGCGATGATGCCGGTGCATCGCTAAACCGCAGTCCGGGCAGAGGGGCTGGTAATCATCCAAAGCCAGCTGCAACGACTGCTGCAGCTGGACGGGTATTTGCTGCTCCAGCCGGGTTTCCAAGTCGTAAAGCAGTCCCATGGCAGCGTCCCTCCCTCTGACTTCGGAGCCGGTATTTGCAGCCATCCTACAACTAAACCACCTAAAACGGAACGCTACCGCGCTGATTGGCTGAATAACCCGACGCTCGTTTTTTGTGGTATGCTTACTGACAGGCCGGCCTGAGGCTGGCCCGAAACTTGGCTTTCATACAGGAGGCCCGCCCTTGTATCAAACCGTGAGCGACTCGACCCTGCAGGCTCTGTCCCAAATTGACTCCCCCAGCATTTGCAACGCCATTGAGGGGTTTAACGTCCGGCCCAAAAATACCGGCTTTATGCTGCCGGAGATTAAGACGGTTTTCCGGGAGTTTCCGCCCGTGGTGGGCTATGCGGTTACGGGCGTCATATCCGCCAACCGGCCCGAGGGGCACAGCGTGGCGCGGGAGGACTGGTGGGACCTCATCGTATCGGTGCCGGAGCCGCGGTTCATCGTGCTGCACGATATTGACAACCCTCCGCTGGGGGCCTATTGGGGCGAGGTCCAGTCCAATATTCATAAGGCGCTGGGCGCGCTGGCCGTCGCTACCGATGGCACGGTGCGGGACCTGGACGAAGTTCGCGCCCTGGGGTTCCAGTTCTTCGCCAAAGAGGTTTCCGTGTCCCACGCCTACGTCCACATGGTGGACATGGGGATACCCGTGGCGGTGGGCGGGCTGACCGTCGCCACCGGCGACCTGCTGCACGGCGACCAGCACGGCGTAACCAATATTCCTTTCGATATCGCCGACCGCATCCCCGGCATGGTCAGCGCCATCGCCGACTACGAGCAGCAGACCATCAGCCTGTGCCAGTCCGCCGACTTCTCGCTGGATGCGCTGAAAGAAGTTGCCAAGATTACGCGCCCCTACTAGCCGGCCAACATGATTACGCCAACCAAACTGCTGACCATGCTGCTCACCGCGGGCGTCGCAATTCTGTTGTTTGCGGCCTGCAATTTCATCACCAATCCCACATTGGGACAGCCCGGCGGAGATGCGTCCGGCCCGACCCCGATGGCTACGGCTGCGCCTGCGGGTCAAACCGGAACCGGGCAAATGGCTCCGACTACTGCCGTCTCCACGCAGCCGGCGGCGGCCGGCGGGCCCACGCCCAACGTGCAAGTCGTAGGCGGCCGCTCCATCAAGCAGTGGTCGGCGCCGCCGCCGCTGGTCATTGACACAGCGGCGCCGTACACCGCCGTGCTGAACACGTCGGCCGGCTCCATTACCGTGGAGCTGCTCACCGGGGAAGCGCCCAACACGGTGAACAACTTCGTCTTTCTGGCGCGGGAAGGTTTCTACAATAACGTGATTTTCCACCGCACCATCCCGGAATTTATGATTCAGGGCGGAGACCCCACGGGCACAGGCAGCGGCGGCCCCGGCTATCGCTTCGCCGATGAGCCGGTGCGGCGGCCCTATTCCCGCGGGGTGATGGCGATGGCCAACGCCGGCCCCAATACCAACGGCAGCCAGTTCTTCCTGATGCACGCCGATTACGCGCTGACGCCCAACTACACCATCTTTGGGCAGACCGTGGCCGGACTGGAGACCATCGACGCCATCGCCACTGCGCCCACCAGGCCCGGCGGGGAGGGTTCGTCTCCCGCGTCGCCGGTGGTGATTCAGTCAGTGGAAATCATTGGGCCGTAGCCCGGTTTGCCACAGCGGGACACCCGACAGGAAGGCATTATGGCTTTTCAGACGTTGCTTTACGATGAGCGGGACGGCATTGGTTATCTGACGCTGAACCGCCCGGAGAAGTTGAATGCGCTCAGCCAGACGCTCTTGGCGGAGTTTCGGGAAGCGCTGGCGGGCATTGAGGCCAACCCCGACGTTCGGGTGGTGATTCTGACCGGGGCCGGTCGCGCCTTCTCGGCGGGTTTTGATATTGAATCGGAGGCCGGCGGCCCCGGCGGTGAACCGCTTTCGGTGGATGGGCGACGTTCCCGGCTGAAGGACAACATCGACACTTTCCTGATGGTGTGGAACCTGAGCAAGCCGGTCATCGCCGCCGTCAACGGGTACGCTCTGGGCGGAGCCTGCGAGTTGGTGCAGGTTTGCGACGTGAAGATTGCCTCAGACCGGGCCGTGCTGGGCGAGCCGGAAATCCGCCTGGGCTACGGCGCGCCCTTCTTGATGACCCCTTACTCGGTGAACCTCGCCGCCGCCAAAGAGATGATGCTGACTGGCGACACCATCGACGCTTACGAGGCCGCCCGCATCGGGATGATCAACCGCGTAGTGGCCCACGACGACCTGATGGCCGACTGTGAGCGGGTGGCGCGCAAGATGCGGAACATCCCGGCCATCGGCATCAAGACCACCAAGCTATCCATCAACCGCGCGCTGGAATCGGCGGGGTTCCTATCGGCCCTGAACCACAACCTGGAGCTGATGACCCAGTTTGACACCGCCGACACGCCGGAGCACGCCGAGTTCGCGCGGATTCGGGCCGAGGGCGGGTTGCGAGCAGCGCTGGAATGGAGCCGGGGGCGGTTCGAGGAAACGTAGGGGCGAATAATCATCTAGCCGAAATTCTATCCGGGCCAAACCAAGCACGGGTATAATCCGGGCCACCGCCCACTTGGTCGGAACAGGCCATCCGCGCCAGGCCCCAGAGGTTCAGTATGACCACTACTAACACCGTCGCCGAGACGCCGCCAGCAGAAGGCCGTTTCCAGCTGCCGGATCCGCCCCAGCGCGAGCCCGATGAGATGACCAGCTACGACCACCTGCACAAGCTCGGGAACAGCCACCACCTGATACACCACTTCGGCAATCCCGACACTACGCTGGTTACTGCCGAACGCTGGATTGCCCCGGCGCCGCATTCCGGAACGACCGGCCTTAGAAGGCCCGACCTGCTGATTGCCTTCGGTGTGGACCCGGCCGCTTACGAGGCCAGCAACGGTTACCTCATTTCTGAACAGGGCAAGCCGCCCGACTTTGTATTGGAAGTAGCCTCTGAGAGCACCGCGCACATCGACGTGGTCGACAAGAGAAACGACTACGCGGCGCTGGGCATCTCCGAATACTGGCGCTTCGATACGAGGGGCGAATACCATGGCGCGCGGCTGGCCGGCGACCGGCTCGTGGACGGTCAGTACCAGCCCGTTCCCATTGAGGAGTTGGCGGCGGACGTGTTGCAGGGTTACAGCGCGGCGCTGAACCTGAACATCCGCTGGGAGCGCGGCGAATTGGGCTGGTACGACCCGGCAACGGGGCTGCACATTCTGACCTACGACGACCAGCGTGCCCGCGCCGACCGAGAACGAGAAGCGCGGCTGCAAGCCGAAGCTCGTGTCCGTGAGCTGGAAGAGGAGCTCTGGCGGCTGCGAAACGGCTAGATTCCCGACCCGGCCAACCGGAACGCCCGGTTGGCCGCGTTCCATTCAGGTGGTATTGGGATGCTTGCCCCTCTCCTCATCGCGGGAGAGGGGTTGGGGTGAGTGGCGTCCATTATCCAGGCGGATTTCGTTACCCGCCCCGGTTCACCTCCACGCCGGCCAGTTTCTCAATGAAGTGGAGGATGGCCGAGTGGTCGGCTTCCTGCTCGCCGTCGTTGACCAGGGAACCCAGCATCTGCTGGACCAGCGCCGTCACCGGCAGGGGCACGTTGAGTTCGCCGGCCGTTTGCAGCACGTTGCGGAGGTCTTTCTGGTGCAGGCGGATGCGGAAGCCGGCGCGGAAGTTGCGGTCCAGCATCATGGGCGCTTTGGCCTCCATCACCGCGCTGCCGGCCAGGCCGCCGCGGATGGCGTTGAACACCCGCTCCGGGTCAACCCCCGCCTTTTGCGACAGCACCAGCGCCTCGCTCAGCGCTTCAATGTTGGCGGCCACGATAATCTGATTCGCCAGCTTGGTGATGTTGCCGGCCCCCACGTCGCCGGTGAGCACCACGTTGCCGCCCATCACGTCCAGCGCCGGCTTGCAGCCGTCAAACACGGCCTGGTCGCCGCCCACCATAATCGCCAGCGTGCCGGCGATGGCCCCCGGCTCGCCGCCACTGACCGGTGCATCCAGGAAGTCCACACCCTTGCCGGTGCAGGCAGCGCCAATTTTCTGCGACATTGACGGCGCGATGCTGCTCATATCTATGATTACCGAACCGGCCTCAGCCCCTTCCAGCACGCCATCCGGCCCCAGGATGGCCCGTTCCGAGTCGGCAGAGTCGGGCAGCATCGTAATCGTCCGCACGCTGCCGGCTGCCGCCTGCGCCGGCGATGACGCCGCCGTGGCCCCCTCGGTAGCCAGTTCCTCCACCGGCTCGCCCACGATGTCATAAACCGTCAGCTCGTAGCCCGCCGCCATCAAGTTGCGGGCCATCGGCTTGCCCATAATGCCCAACCCGACGAATCCAATCCGCTCTGCCATTGCGCTTCCTCCGTTGCCATATCGTAGGTTGCAATTTATCACACCCTGCCGCTACGCGCGCAACACCAGCGCCGCATCAACCGCAGCCTCAACACTCCCAATGTCTGTTGCCATCACATTGCGCAGGGAAGTGGCTGTTACCGACGGCTGGGCGGACAGGCCGGTGACCAGCTGCGCCCGCACGCTCCCGGCGATTCCCGATTCCACCAGCGCGGCGGCGGCCGTTTGCCAGGTTCCGGCAGCTTCGGCGCCCAACATAACCACGGAACGGCCGGCCGGCGGCGGCAGGGAACCCGCGGCGGCTTGCTCAACCGACGCGCAGACTGCGGCCAGGGGTGATATGCCGACTTGCGCCAGGGCCAGCCGGTAGAAGCCGGCCGCCGGGATTACCGACACCCCAGCGACCAACGACTCCAGTCTGGTCAGCAACCCGGCCGCCGATTCCGCCGGGTCGCCCAACGTTACCACCATTGACCACAATCCGGCCCGAATGTCGCGCGCCAGCCGGTTGAGCAGCTCATCCCGATTATCCGCTTGCAGCGGCAGCTCCACCGCCCGAATCCAGGGTCGCGCTGCCGCCAACGCCGCCGGGGAGCCGATGACGTAATCGGCATTGGACAACATCTCCCGCACTTGAACCGGAACGGATTCCCGCCCGCCGGTTCCCAGCCCGGCCACCGTAACCGCCCGCTCCGCCGCACGGAAGGCCGCCACGTATTTACGGGTTTCCACCACCTGGCGGGCGTGGTTGCCTTCATGGCCGGAGACGCGCTCAATAAGGTCCAGCAGGGACAGCGCCGGGTAGTTGTTTTCCGGGTTGTAGGGCGTGGCCGGCCGGTTGAGCTGCGCTTCCGACAAACCGTCAATCAGGGCGCGGAACCGCTGGTAGTTGGCTTCCAGGCGGGCCACGTCCTGGGCGATGCGGTCGGTGCGGGCGTCGAATGCCGGCAGCAGCTCGCGCTCGCCGGAGGCTATCTGCTCCAATGCCGCGACGAAGTTTTCGGTCAGCAGGTGCTGCATTACCTCCCAGACCGACCAGCGCGAACCCAGAAACGCCTCGGCCTCGCCCAGGCCGGCCAGGGCGTCCCGCAAAGCGGCGTGGCCGTCATCCAGGCGGCGGAGGGCGCGGCGCTGCCGCTCGGTTGCGGTGAGCGGGCCGTCATTGGCATCGGTGGGCAAATCGTGGGAAACCATCGGGGACACCTCTGCGGAGTGATAATTTCGACGGGAACGCTATTATGGCACAATGCGCCATACGCTCCATTCATTTCAGCAATCAGTTATTATGCCATCATGGCGACCAAACAGCCCCCAACCCTGCCCAACCTTCGCGCCGGGCAACCCCTGTCCGCCCACCGCGTGGGGCGCATCATGGCGGAGCTGCGGGATTTGGCGGCGTCAACGGAGGGCGCGGCAACGCTGTACGCGCCGGCCGCAGATTTGGGCGACGGCTTGACTACGGCGGCCTGGGCGCAGGACCGGGGCAGCCCGGCCTGGATTGCCGCCCTGGAGCGCGCGGGCGACCGGGTGATGCGTTCCGAGACCGGCCTGGCCGCGTTTCGTGTGGGCGACGCCGGGTTAGCCATTTTGCCGCCCTTTCCGCTGGATGATACTGCCCGGCTGTCCACCGGGATTGCAGACGGGCCGCTGCTGGCGTTGCTAGCGGCTGAATACACTGTCGGCGTGGCCCTGGTGCGCTTGGGCCGTTACGCCATCGCCGTTTATGAAGGGCAGCGGCTGGCGGCATCCAAGACCGATACGCGCTACGTGAAAGGCAAGCACCACGCCGGCGGCACTTCCCAGCGCCGGTTCCAGCGCGTGCGGGAGAACCAGATTCACCGGCTGTACACTAAGGCATCGCAAGTGCTCCGGCAGCAATGGCAACCCTACCTCAACCGGCTGGATTACGTGGTTCTGGGCGGAGAGGCGGGAACGGTCAACGGGTTCGTCAAGGAGTGTGACCTGCTGCACCGGCTGGCTCCCATTACGCAGGAACGACGGCTGGACGTGAGGGAACCCAACCGGGCGGCGCTGGACGCGGTGGGGGCGATGCTGTACCAGTGCCGGGTGTATCCGCTGCGGTGGGATGGCTGATGCGGGTATGCTACGATGGGATTACGAATTGCAATCCGGCCGGGAGGTTTCCGATTATGGGGATTGTCGTCAAAGCTACCGCCGATTTAGACCCGCAGACTTGGCAGGAAGTCGCCGCCGTGCTGGCCGGTCATGGCTTTACGGTTTCCGACGTCTTTCGCCTGCTGCTGATGCACACCGCCGCCGGTAAAGAGCTGCCTTTCGACTGCATCATCCCCAATGCGGAGACGGTGGCGGCGATGAAAGAGTCAGAGTGCGGCGACCTGCCCACCTGCAACAGCTTTGCCGGGCTAATGGCGGACCGGAATAACGATTAGGAAGATTAGACGCGCCGGCTCATTCCAGCGCGGCTACCGGAGGGGAATGTTATAATCGTGCCTATGACGATGGCGGACGGCCAACCCATCCCACCCAATGACAGTTTCCAGCGGGCCTTGGGTCTGCTGGAATTTGACCAGATTCGCCTCCGCCTGGCCGCCACGGCGCGCACTGCTATCGGCGCGGAAGCCGCCGCCGAGCTGACGCCCTCCGCCGACCCGCGCGACGTAGCGGTGCGGCAGCAGGAAACCGCCGAGGCCCGTCGCTTGCTCGACACTACCGGCGCGCTGGAACTTGGCCCCGGCGAAGACTTGCGCCCGTCCGTCCAGCGCGCGCTGCTGGGCGGCATACTGCACGGCGCGGAGCTGCGGAACATCGGCGCTTTGGCCGCCGCCGCCCGCTGGAATCGCGGCTCGCTGGCCCATCGTGATGATTTACCCCTGCTGGCCGCCGTCGCCCAGAACCTGCCCGACCTGCCCGATTTGGAAAGCGCAGTGAACCGGGCCATCAGCCAAACCGGCGAAGTGCTGGATGACGCATCGCCGGAACTGGCGCGCCTGCGCCGGGAATCCCGCTCGGCCTACGGGGCCCTCAACGACGTGATGCAGCGCGCACTGCGACGCTACCAGCGCTCCGGCGTGGCCCAGGAAAACATCGTAACCGAGCGCAACGGTCGCATGGTGCTGCTCATCAAGACCGAGTTCAAGGGGCAGGCTCCCGGCATCGTGCACGACGTATCCGACAGCGGCGCCACCGTGTTCATCGAACCGATGCCCGCCATCGACCTGGGCAACCGCTGGCGGGAAACCCGCCTCGCCGAGCAGCGGGAAGAGGAACGAGTGCTGCGGCAATTGTCATCCCTGGTGGGCCAGTATGGCGAGGAAATCACCCTGATGCTGCACCTGCTGGGCCGCTTGGACCTGGCCGCCGCCAAGGGGCGCTACGCCGCCGCCCTGCGCGCCGTGCCGCCCCACCTGCTCGCCCCCGGAGAACCCCGCCGGCTGGAGCTGGTGGGCGCGCGACACCCGTTGCTCACCGGAGAGGTGGTGCCGACTACCATCAGCATCAACGCGGACCATCCCGTGCTGCTTATCACCGGCCCCAACGCCGGCGGCAAGACCGTCGCCCTCAAAACCGTTGGGCTGCTGGCGATGATGGCCCACGCCGGCCTGCAAATTCCCGCCACTGACGCCGTGCTGCCCCGGTTTGACGGCATCTACGCTGACATCGGCGACCAGCAGAGCATCTTTGAATCTCTGTCCACTTTCAGCAGCCACATCCGCAACCTGCAACGGATTATGGACGTGGCGACGCCCCACTCGCTCATCCTGATTGACGAACTTGGTTCCGCCACCGACCCGGAGGAAGGCTCGGCGCTGGCCATCGCCCTGCTGTCCCACTTGCGTGACCGGGGCGCGATGGTGGTGGCAACCACCCACCACCGCAACGTGGCCCGGCTGGCTCAGGAAGAGCCGGGCATGGTCAACGCCAGCGTGGACCTGAACCCGCGCACCCTGGAACCCACTTACCGCCTGACCCACGGCGTCCCCGGCCGCAGCTACGCCCTGACCATCGCCGCGCGGCTGGGCCTGCCGGAGTCGGTCATCGCCGGCGCCCAAACCCACCTGGAACCCGCCCATATTGAAACCGACCGGCTGTTGCAGGAACTCCAGGAGGAGCGGCACACCGTATCCGAGTTGCGGCTCCAGGCCGAGCAGGCCCTGGCCGCCGCGCGCCGTCAGGAGCAGGAAGTCACCGAACGGTTGGAGGCGGTGGAGGAGACCAAAGCCCAGCTGGTGGAGGATGCCCGCCACGAGTTGGCCGAACACATCGGGCAAGTCGCCAACCAGATTCGCCAGGCCGAACGCTCCCTGCAACGCCAGCAGGATGCCCCAAGTCCCGAAATTGACCTGCGGGCGGAACGGGAGCGTCTGGCCCAAACCCAGCGGGAGGTGGTTTCGCCCGACTGGACGCCCATCCCGGTGGAGCGGCCGCCCTGGTATCACGACCTGCGGGCCGGCGACCGGGTGTACATTCGCGGCGTTTCCCGTCCGGTGGAAGTGGTAACGCCGCCGGATGCCCAGCAAGAACTGGAAGTAGTCATCGGCAATATGCGCGCCCGCCTGCCGGTGTACCAGCTGGACCGCCCCGCCGACCGCATCCATCCGGCGGCGGAGCAGGCCGGCGTAGTCTATCGCCGTCCCGAAAGCAAGCGCACCATCAGCCCGGAGGTGAACCTGCACGGCTATCGGGTGGACGAGGCGCTATCCATCATCGACTCACTGCTGGACGACGCCGCGCTGGAAGGAATGTCGTCGCTGAAAATCGTCCACGGCAAAGGCACTGGAGCGTTGCGCCGCGCCATCCGCGAATATCTGACCGGGCACGCGCTGGTGGCGGCGACGGAGCCGGGAGAGGGGAGCGACGCGGCCGGCGTTACGGTGGTGCAGCTGCGGTAGGAACGGTTAGCCCGTCGCCCGGCCCAATGCCTTGCCGGGGCATTGACGGGTCGCCGTCGGGCGGCCCGGCCAGAATCTGGATTTCGTGGCCGTCGGCTTCGCCGCAGCTGATGTACTGCTCAGGTGGGACGGATACTGCGGCGCTGTGGTTGAAGCTGGCACGGAGCGCCACGCCGGGGACGAGGACGCGCTCCGATACTGGCGCGAGCGGCGCTTTGTCGAACTCAAAAAAGGCCCCGGCTGCCGGCTGGACCATCCGGCGGGCCGACGCAGCGGGGCGCTGGCGGCCCAGACCCCGGTAATCCAACGCCGGTTGAGCAACGACCATCCGAGGGTCAGCAGCGCCATGAGCCTGACGGGAAACCGCTGCCTGGCGGCGCCGGGCAACGCCGGCAAAGGGGCTGTCGTCAGCGCGTTCCTGAAACGGTTGCGCGCCGTGATACCGGGCAAATTGCGCCGCCCCATATCAAGTACGGGGCGGCGTTATTGGGGACGGTGCGCCCAGCCACCGCTACCGGGCGGTCAGGAGCGCCTGGGCCAGGGCGCGGCCCGACGGCTCCGGTCAGTCAAGATGTCGTGGCGGTGATAAGCAGCGGCGGCGGACACGGGATCGCCTTCCTGGTTGCAGATTGCGGCTAACGGCGCCAATTTGCCACCATATCCTCAATTTGACGGCACGCCCTAGAGCGTTGACGCAAGCCCCGTGCCTGATGTCGTTGGGAACTCTCGGCATTCCGATCAGTCTAACCCCGCCTCCGCGTTAGATGGTTGCGTCGTCACCGCCGCATCCGGTTTGCTTGCGTGCGCCGGTACTCCCTGAGAATGTTGGCCGCTTCCGCTGCGCTTTCCTGCTACGTAGCGATGGTGTCCGCAATGTTTGCCAGCGATTCGGCCTCGGTATCGCCGTCCGAGTAAGCGCCGGGGACGCCGGGCGCGCTGGCCGAGTAGCCGCCGTCATCCTCCGGCGCCAGCACGACCGCATGGCATTGCGCCTGGCAGATAACGCTAGATACCAGCATAATGTACCTCTTTGATGGTCGTTTTGTGGCCCCGATGCGTGAAGGGGCGCAATCATAGCCGGCGCGTTTGTCATGCGGCAATGACTTGCCGCCGCCGGATGAATCGGGTTATACCTTACGCCACCGCCGCATCGTGCTGCGCGTCGGCGTGGTATGACGAGCGCACTAACGGCCCCGCCGCCACGTGCTTGAACCCCAGCGCCTCGCCGGCCGCGCGCAGTTCGTCAAACTCCGCTGGCGTATAGAACCGGTCGATGCGGATGTGCTTGATGGACGGCCTCAAATATTGCCCGATGGTCAGCAGGTCGCAGTCCACTGCCCGCAGGTCGGCCATGGTCTGCCGCACCTCGGCGACCGTTTCGCCCATGCCGACGATGATTCCTGACTTGGTAGGCATGGTAGGGTCGATTTCCTTGACCCGTTGCAGCAGTTCCAGCGATTGACGGTAGTTGCCCCGGGGGCGCACCCGCCGGAACACGCGCTCCACTGACTCGATGTTGTGGTTCAGCACCTGGGGCTGGGCCGCTATCACTTTGCCCAGCGCGTCCCGGCTGCCGTCAAAATCCGGGATGAGAACCTCAACGCGGCAACCGGGAACGGCCGCCCGCACCTGCTTGATACAGGCGGCAAAGATGCCGGCGCCGCCGTCGGGCAGGTCGTCCCGGTTCACCGAGGTGATGACGCAGTATTGCAGGCCCATACGCCGGACCGTGGCCGCCAGCCGGAAGGGTTCGCCCAAGTCCGGCGCGCCCGGCCGGCCGGTGGTGACGGCGCAGTAGGCGCAAGCGCGGGTGCAGATGTCGCCCAGAATCATAAAGGTGGCGGCGGAACGCTCCCAGCACTCGCCGATGTTGGGGCAGCGGGCTTCCTCGCAGACGGTGTGCAGCTGGCTGTCGCGCATCAGCTGTTTCAGCTCGATGTAACGGGGGCCGCCGGGCATTCGCACTTTCAGCCATTCGGGGAGGCGGGGGCGGATGGGGGCATCGGTTGGGGTAGCGGTCATGGCAGGCTCCGGTAGGGCAGGGCGGCATCGCATTGCCGGCTGGCGTCGCTAATTGTCATAGTAGGTATCCGGCGGGGTGGCGCCGTGAAATATGGCATACTGGGATATGACCACATCCGCGCCGGCAATTTTACCCCATACCATAACAGAATAAACGCCGTCACCGTGCTGGCGCAGCAGTTTGTTGATGTCTGCCCGCACGGCGAAGGTTTCGCCGCGGGCCGTCCATTCCGATGCGGTAATCCAGGGCACGGCAATCGCCTGCGAAACCTGCGATTGGGATGCGTAGTATGCCTGTTGCCAGACTTGCTCCGCTTCGTCTGCCGAGCGGGGCGCCGGCGCATCAACCGGCACGTCGTAGGGATTGGCGCAGGGTTGGTAAGTTGCGGTGAATTCGTGCGTGGGCCAGCGATTGCCGTCGGTCAGGGGTTCACGCAAAGCAGCGATTTGGCGCCCGTTATCGTAGCAGTAGGTTCGGGCAACCTGGCCCCGGGTAAGTTCGTGCGGCGGCGGATCGTAGAAAATCGCTATGCCCAAATCGCCGCCGGTGTCAAAGTTGACGCCGTTCCGCGCCGTCCCGGATAACGACAGGATGCCGTTTGAGATTACCGGCAAGCGGTCGTATGCCACATAGTCGCCCGCAAAGTGCTGGTACATTACGGTATTATAACGGTCATAGGCAATGCCGATATTCACCTGCTTATGCCACGGCCCAAGCAGGTTGCGACGATGGCCGGCGCTGTTCATCCAGCCGGCTATCGCCTGGTCAACGCGCGTATTGAGGCTGCCCGCCGCCGCGTAGCCGTCCGACGCGCTGAGGCAATAGGCGCGGCCGTGGCCGTTTTCGCCGTTGGACTGGTAGCCGCCGGCCAGGCTGTAACGCATATAGGGCTTTAACCCGTCAAGTCCCCAATGGCTCGCAAAGCAGTTCGCCAGCGCAGTTTCGGCGTGTAACTGCGCCGCAATGTTGTCACCCAGGGCGACAGGGTTCAAGCCGGCGTGGGCGCGCTCGGCGTTGATAAGTTCCAGCATATACCGCTTTCCCTCAAGCTGGCGCAGTTTGGGGGCCGCCGGGGTGGGTGTTGGAACCGGCGTCGGTGTGGGGGTGAAAGGCGGGAATGGGGGCGCAACAGTAGGCGTTGGCGGCGCCGGCGTTGCTGCGGTCTGCGCCGCTGCTGCCCGCGCTACGGCGGCGTCAATAGTTGCCGGCAGGCCGGGCGGCGCGTTTTCCGGTTCAGCGCCGGCAAACAGGCAGCCCGCAGCGGCGGCCAGCAGCAGAACGGCAACGGCAGCCGTCACATAGCGCATTACCCGGCTCCAGAGGGTGTCTAAAAAGCGCCGATGAGCGGGAGCAAGGAGTGCGCAGGGAGGCCCCCCTCTCCCCATCCCTCTCCCACCAGGGGAGAGGGAGTTTTTAGACACATTTTTACAGCATTTGCACCAGGCGGGGGTTCACCCGGCATTTTTCGGCGGCGATGATGGCGTCAATCTCGCGGACGGCGGCATCGGCCTGGCCGTTGCGGTTGACTACGCGGTAGTCAAACTCGCCGATGCGCGCCAGTTCCGCCGAAGCTTCTTGCAAGCGGCGCTCCATAGTGGCTGCGTCCTCGGTGCCGCGGCCGGCCAGTCGCTGGCGCAGTTCGTCCAGGCTGGGGGGCATTACGAAAATGGTCAGCGCTTCCGGGGCGATGCGGCGGATGGTGGCCGCGCCCTGCACATCAATCTCCAGGATAACGTCCTGGCCGGCAATGAGCGGGTCGCGCACCTGCCAGCGGGGGACGCCATACCAGCGGTCATAGACCGGGGCGGATTCCAGCAATTCGTCGCGCTCCCGCATCCGCAAGAAATCGGCTTCGTCCATAAAGATGTAGTCCTGGCCGTCCACTTCGCCGGGGCGCATAGGCCGCGTGGTGGCGGTTACGGCGAAATGCCAGGGGCGTTCCAACCCGCGCAACGCCGCCAGCAGGGTGCCTTTGCCCGAACCGGACGGGCCGGACACTACTACCAGCAGCGGCGGCGCGGGACTGGCCGGGGGCAGTTCGGCGGGGCCGGTCATTGTTCTCCGGTGAGCGATGCCAAATGCTCCCAGAATGTGGGGTAGGATACGGACGCATCCCCGGCGCCGTGGATAACCGTTGCGCCGGACGCCGCCAGACCCGCTACCGCCATCGACATCGCCAGCCGGTGGTCGCCGTGGCTCTCCACCGGAGCGCCGGTCAGCCGGCCCGTGCCGTGAATCACCATGCCGTCCTCGCGCGGCTCCAGGAGGCCGCCCAGGCGGGTCAGCTCGGACACCGTAGTTGCGATGCGGTCGGATTCCTTGACGCGCAGTTCGGCGGCGTCACGGATGACGGTATCGCCGGCGGCAAAACAGGCAGCTACGGCCAGAACCGGCAGTTCGTCAATCATTATCGGGATGATGTCGCCGCCCAGCTCAATGCCGCGCAGGCTGCCGGAGGATGCCACCACGTCGGCCACCGGCTCGCCGCCCTCAACCCGCTCATTTTCCAGGCGGAGGGCGTCGCCGGCGCCCATCATTTGCAGGGCGTCAATAATGCCGGCGCGGCTGGGGTTGAGGCCGACGCCGGTAATGGTTACACGGGCGTTGGGATGAATCAGGCCGGCCACCATCCAGAAGGCCGCCGAGGATATGTCGCCCGGCACGGCCACGTTCACCGCCTGCAACTCGGCCGGATGCAGGGTGAGCGCTAACCCGTCCGCTTCCACCCGCGCGCCCATAGCCGTCATCATCCGCTCGGTGTGGTCGCGGGACAGGGCCGGCTGGCGCAGCACGGTGGGGCCGGGGGCGGACAGGCCGGCCAGCATCAGGCAGGATTTGACCTGCGCGCTGGCCACGGGCATGGTGTATTCAATGGAGCGGAGGCTGCCGCCCCGGATGGCCAGGGGGGCCAGGGTGTCGCCGCCGCGCCCCATAATCGCTGCGCCCATCTGCTGCAAGGGCCGGACGATGCGGGCCATAGGACGGGAACGCAACGAACCGTCGCCGGTCAGCACGGACAGGAAATCCTGGCCGGCCAGCAGGCCGGAGAGCAGGCGCATTGAGGTGCCGCTGTTGCCGGCGTCCAGCATATCGGCCGGCTCATTGAGGTTGGGGCCGGGGCCGGCGACGCGGAAGCTGCCCGGTTCGTCCAGCGGGTCGATGGCAACGCCCATGGCGCGGAGGCAGGCGGCGGTGGAACGCACGTCGGCGCCGTCGGAAAGGCCGGTTACGGTGGCGGCTCCCCGGGCGATGGCGTTGAGGATGAGGGAGCGGTGGGATACGGATTTGTCGCCGGGGACGGCCAGCGTGCCGGCCAGCCGTTGCGGGCTGCGGATGGTTTGGGACACAGCAGTTCTCCGAATCAAGCGCCGGGCGCGCTAATCGTCATCGTCGTCGTGGTCGTCATCGTCGTGGTCATCATCATCGCGGTAGTGGGATTCCACTTCGTGGGCGCGCAAGGTATTGGTGGCCGGGTCGTAACTGCCTTCGGCTTCTATGTAACGGCCGGGGCGGAGCCAGTTTTCGACGGACTCGACCGCGCTATAATCTACCGTCATCGGGTTTGACGGTCGGCTGCCGCCGAAGTGTTCGTATTCGGTAACCGTCACGGTAAAAGTGTTCGCGCCGGCGTCAATCGCGATGACCGTCCCCTCTATTTCCGCGCGTTGCCGGCGTCCGGTTCCCGGCGTCGGGGTGATAGTTGCGGCCGGCGTCGGGGCAATGGTTGCGGCCGGCAGCGTGGGCGGCGGCGGCAGAACCGGCTGGGCGGGCGCGGCTTGCATCCAGTTGCTCCACTGCGACCACTGGTAGGATGCGCCGCCGGTTCCGGGCCGGCCGGCGATGACGATGAAATAGTAGGTATGTCCGATTTGCAGTCCGGTGACGGTTGCGGAGCTGGCGTCGCCGGGCGCGGCCGGCCAGAACCGGCCGCTGGCGTCGCCGGTTTTTATCAGATAGACCAAGTGTATTGCCGCATTGGCGGCAGGTGTCCAGCGCAAGTCAACAGCGCCGGGATTGCTGCCCGGAGCGGCCGTCAGTCCGGTGGGGTTCCCCAGCCGCGCCTCCGGGGTCGGCGGCGGTGGGGGCGGAACTTGTCCTGAACCGGCTGCAAAAGTTGGGCCGCCACAGCCGGCGCCGAACAACAGGATAACCGCGGCAATAATCAGGATGAGCGCGGCATTGGCGGAGGACAGGAATTTGGCATTCATTTAGCACACCTCCATTAGCACACCTCCGTTGCACTGGGGCAACCCGTTAGAGTACGGGAGATGCCTTACACGCTAGCTATCGGTTTCACCCCGCAGGCGGGCGATTTCGTCCCGGAGTCGCTGCGCTTCGGATATTGCGGCGTCGCGCTGGGTTTCGGCGGCGATGCGCCCGTCCCGCTCGGCGATGCGCCGGTTACGCTCGGCGATGCGTTCGCTGCGTTCCTCGTCGTGCGTCCGCAGGTAGCCGATTTCCGAGTCATACCAGCGCAGCTTGCCGTATTCCCAGCACACGTAGAGGTTTAGAACCGCGCTGTATCCGTAGTGCATATCGGGCGCGTGTTCGTGAATGGGGATAGGTACGTAGCGTCCGCTGCGCAGCGTCCAGCCGGTCAGCCCCTTTTCGTAGCGCCGGCCCCAATCGGGGTCGTAAAGCCAGTATTCGGCAATGCCAAAGCTGGCGTAGTCATTCAATTTGCCGGTTTCGTCGTGGCGCGCCGTGGTGTCCGACGCCACTTCCAGCACAAAGTCGGGCGGTTTGCCCTGTTCCCGGATGGAATAGCCCTTGCGGGCGATGATGCGGGCGCGGCGGATGTTGAAAGCGATGAGCAGGTCGGGCACCCGTACCCCGGCTCGGCTGGCGGGAACGTTCCAGTGGACGGGAACCTCGCCGAGCACCACAGTGGTCTCCGGGTTGCCCAGGTGCAGGCGCAGAGCGGACTGGTTCCCGTCGTCGTGGATATGGGTAGTGTTCATCATATCGGCACGAGGCGGGAAGTCGGGAAACTGCGCGGCGTCCGGCGCGGCCGTTGGCGGCGACGGCGTGCGGTTTCGGTCGGCGGCGGTAGTCATAGGGTCTCCCGGCGCATCCGGTCGCAATGACGGGTCGCTAGTTGACGGGGTTACGGACGGCGGTTGCGTCCCCGGTCGTCGTCACCGCCGCCCATCATCAAGCGCCGGGCGCGCTCACCCCAACCGCCCAGGAACATCTGGCCCATAGACTGGCTGAAGGTGGGGTATTCCGGGGTATTTTCCAGTTCGCGCGCTTTCGGGTTGACCTCGCCGGCCAGCCACTTGTTGCGGGCCAAGCGCGCGTCCTCAAACATTGTGCCGACGGCGTCGGTGTCGGGGGGAGCGCCGTCGGTGTCCAGCAGTTTGCGGTATTCGTACAGTTCGCGGATAAAGGCGTCAATCCAGGCGACGATGGGTTGGGCGTTGCTGATGCAGATGTCCCGGTGCATCACGGGGTCGCCCGATGCCAGCCTGGTGATGTCGCGGTAGCCGGAGGAGGCCAGCTGCCCGATGTCGGACCAGTTGGCGGACTTGCTGGTGCAGCCCACCAGGGCGGTGGACAGGAGAAAGGGCAGGTGGCTGACGGCGGCCACAAAGCTGTCGTGTTCGTCAACGCCGATAAAGTAGGGGACGCCGCCCACGGCCTCGGCCAGGGTGGTGATTTCGCCCACGGCGCGCTGGCTGGCTTTGGGGCTGGGGATGACGCAGTAGGGCTTGCCGGTGAACAGTTGGCCGTCGGCGTTTTCCGGGCCGGGGGTTTCGCGGCCGGCCATGGGGTGACCGCCGACGAAATCCACGGCGTCGGGTAGCAATTCGTCGGCCCATTGCAGCACTTGGGTCTTGGTGCTGCCCACGTCGGTAACGACGCAGCCTTCGGGCAGATAAGGCCCCATGCCCTGCATCAGCTCGCGCATCGCCAGCACCGGCGTTGCCAGCACCACGATGTCGGCGTCGGCAATCGCGTTGCCCAGCCGGCCTTCCATCCGGTCGAAAGCCTGCCGTCGCTGCGCCCCGGAACGCGCGGCGTGCTCCGCGTCGGTGCCGACCACGGTCAGGTTGCGCAACGTGGAAGCGCGCAGGGCCAGGCCAAGCGAGGTGCCTATCAGTCCGGTGCCAATAACGGTAACTTGCGCCACGAGTAACTCTCAGCTCCAAAGTTGCCCGTAGTGTACAACATCCGCAGCCGCCGGTAAAACCGGGGTAGTCGGGTAGCGTTCCGTTTTAGGTGGTTTGGTTATTCCTTTGAGGTGGTGGGCTGGGTTCATTGGCAATGCGTCCTTTTGCTGGTTCAGGTGGTTGGCGGGATGGGGTGTGCGGGCCAGAGGTTACCGGTCATTGTCAGCCCCACGGCCGGGGGATTTACGCAAAGTTTTGCTCCGATGGTTCGTGAACTGCGCTTTAAAGGCGCAGCCACGCAGCGCGGTGGCAGTCGCTGTTGGCCGGTTAGACCGTTCTCGCGTAAGCATTGGACGAGGGGTCTCCACGACGCCGGTATGCGATTTTGTGCTGACTGGCCGTTGACGACCGGTTGACCTCTGGCAGGACTGGGATTCACGTGATAGGTTGCAGTATAGTACCAATGTTCGCGGTTGTCAAATGGGGTTGTCAGTGGGCAGGGGCAAAGTTCGGGCGGCGGGTTTTGCGGACGCCGGAGCGAGAGGGCTACCCCTCTCCCAACCCTCTCCCACAAGGGGAGAGGGCAAGCAGCCCCGGGCGGAGGGCTACCCCTCTCCCACAAGGGGAGAGGGCTTTAATGACTTTGAAAAACCCCGACCACCTGAATTGCAACGCTACCGGGTAGTCGGGCAGGGTTGACAAACATTCGCCACGGGCCTACGGTAACGGCGAATAGTCACTATTCCTGATTGCTTCCAATCCACGTTGCGGAGGTATTGAAATCATGGTCGCCGCCGACAAACTATCCGCCACTGCCGCTGCCTCCGAGTGGGACGACGCCCAGCCTTACATCCGCGTTAACGCCGTCTGGAAGGTTTTCGGCAGGAACCCGGAGCGGGTGCTGGACCCGCAGTACGCCGACAAGGACAAGTCCTATTTCCAGGGCGAGCTCGGCAACGTCATCGGCCTGCAGGACGTGTCCTTCAGCGTCAACCGGGGCGAAACCTTCGTCATTATGGGGTTGTCGGGCAGCGGCAAGTCCACGATGGTGCGCTGCCTCATTCGCCTCATCGAACCGACTGCGGGCGAAATCGTCATCGCCGGCGAGGACATCACGGGGATGTCCGACAGGGAACTGATTGCGTTCCGCCGCAACAAAATAGCCATGGTCTTCCAGCATTACGGCCTGATGCCCCACCGCAGCGTGCTGGACAACGCCGGTTGGGGGCTGGAGGTGCAGGGGGTCAAGAAAGCCGCCCGCGAGGCCCGCACCCGTGAAGTGCTGCACCTGGTTGGTCTGGGCGGCTGGGAAGACGCCTACCCGCGCCAGCTGTCCGGCGGGATGCAGCAGCGCGTCGGCCTGGCCCGCGCCCTGGCCGTTGATACCGACATCCTGCTGATGGACGAACCGTTCAGCGGCCTGGACCCGCTCATCCGACGCCAGATGCAGGACGAGTTGCTCCGCCTACAGACCGAGCTGCAAAAAACCATCGTCTTTATCACCCACGACCTCAACGAGGCGCTGAAACTGGGCGACCGCATCGCCATCATGCACGACGGGCAGGTGGCGCAAATCGGTTCGCCCGAGGATATTGTGCTCCGCCCTGAGGATGAATACGTGGGCGATTTCACCCAGGACGTGCGCCTGGAAACCGTCCTGAACGCCAGCAAGGTTATGGTGACGCCCAAGGCCACCGTGATGGGCCACCAGGGGCCGCGCGCCGCCCTGCATACCATCGGCAGCAGCGACGGCGACGCCGCCTGGATGGTGGACGGGCAGGAGCGCTACATGGGCCTGCTGTCCATCACCAGCGCGGAGCGCGCCCTGCGCGCCGGCGTCAAGCGATTCGACGAAGCCTGGCAGTACGTTGACCGGGAGTATCAGGCGGTCGAACCAACCACTACCTTCGACCGGCTCATACCGATGGCGATGTCCAGCGATTGGCCAATTCCCGTTGTGGACGGCGGGAACGTGCTGGTTGGCGAGGTGCATCGCAGCGCGCTGGCCGAAGCGCTGGCGGAAACCTCCGGCGCGGACCAGGACTACGCCGCCAACGCCGCCGCCAATGCCGCGCTAGCAGCAGAGGCGTAAGCCAACACCAAATCCGCCCCTGACGCCAGTAGCAGCGACAACGCTACAGGAGGTTGAAAATGGCCGCGATAACCCGAGATGAACGGGAAACGCCAGCGACGACAGAACCGGCGTCCCGCGCCGCGCCGCCTTCGCCTCGCCTTGCCCCGGGCAACATTCCGGCCCGCTACTGGTGGCTGCTGGGAATAGCGGTAGTGGTCATTGTGCTGCTGGCGAGCCTGCTGCTATGGGGGCCGGAGATGGAATATCCCACTACGGTAGCTTACGTGACTTCCAGCGACGGCAGCGCCCAGTTTCCGCAGTCGCTGCGCGATGTCACCGGCGGAGCGATTGACACCGCCGCCACCTGGGTGACCCGCGAAGGGGCCTGGCTGTTCAACGGCATCAAGAACGGCGTAATCTACGCGCTGAACGTTATTGAGGACGTGCTGAAATGGCTGCCGTGGCCGTCGGTGGTGGTGGGCCTCGCTCTGGCGTCTTTTGCGGTGGGGCGCTGGGCGTTCCTGACGTTCACGACGTTCGCCCTGCTTTTCATCGGCTTTATGGACCTTTGGGAGAACGCCATTGAAACGATTGCGCTGATGGCGGTGGCGGTGGTGCTTTCGGTAGGAATCGGGCTGCCGCTGGGCGTGCTGGGCGCGCGCAACCAGACCATGAACAACTTGATGCGCCCGATTCTGGACGGAATGCAGACGATGCCCAGCTTTGTTTATTTGCTGCCCGGCATCCTGTTTTTCGGCCTGGGGAAACCCGCCGGAATTTTTGCCACGATTATCTACGCCGTGCCGCCGGTAATCCGCCTCACCAACCTGGGCATCCGGCAAGTGTCCCCGGAGACGGTGGAAGCGGCGCGTTCCTTCGGCGCTTCGCCGCTGCAGCTGCTGATTAAAGTACAGGTGCCGATGGCTCTGCCCACGATTATGGCGGGCATCAACCAGACGACGATGATGGCCCTGGCCATGGTGACTATCGCCAGCATGGTGGCCGCCGGCGGTTTGGGCGATAACGTGCTGCGCGCGATACAGAAGAACGAAGTCGGCAACGGCGTAATCGCCGGGTTAGGCATCGTATTCATGGCCATCGTCATCGACCGCCTCACCCAGTCCGTCGCCCGCAGCCGTCAGGAAGCGTTGAGCGCCGGGCACTAGCGATAATGGCGACGCCAGACCGGGGAGAAGACGCCGACCCGGAAAAGCCGGGTGGCCCGGATGCGCCAGGGTCACCCGGCTCTGACGACGATGACCGCGAACCCTGGTATTCCTGGGGCCGCTGGAAGTACATCGGCGGCGCGCTGTTCCTGGTACTCAGCGTTTCCGGGGTGAGCTATGTCATCTGGGACATCGTTGACCAAATGCCGAAACCCGTTACCATGGACATTATCCGGGCTACGCCCGGGTATCGCCGGGGCGCATAACGGACATCGCAATGCTCGCCGGCCTGATTTCGTTCGGCCCGCCCGCAGGAGTTGACTTGATGTTTGGAGCAACGAAAGCGGCCACCACCTGGTCGCGCAAAGTATTGGCCAAGGAAAAAGCGGAAGGCATAGCTATAGGCGAGGCCCGTGGTGAAGCCCGCGGCGAGGCTCGTGGCGTGGCCCGCGGCACGGCCAAAGGAAGGGCCGAAGAACGCCAGGCAACCCTAGAACGCATCCGGGCCATCCTGGAAGCGAACCCGGATGTACCAGGCTTGCAGGAGCTTTTTGACGACCTGGCGGACAACAAGTAGCCGGCTGTGGATTCCATAGGGCGCGCGCCAAGAGGATTAGCGAATGTTGGGAGCAAGCAAAGCCGCCGGTAGCTATGGCCAAGCGGTGACGGGGATGCGGGCTACGCCCGGGTATCGCCGGGGCGCATAACGGACATCGCAATGCTCGCCGGCCTGATTTCGTTCGGCCCGCCCGCAGGAGTTGACTTGATGTTTGGAGCAACGAAAGCGGCCACCACCTGGTCGCGCAAAGTATTGGCCAAGGAAAAAGCGGAAGGCATAGCTATAGGCGCGGCCGAAGGAAGGGCCGAAGGAAGGGCCGAAGAACGCCAGGCAAACCGGGAACGCATCCGGGCCATCCTGGAAGCGAACCCGGATGTACCAGGCTTGCAGGAGCTTTTTGACGACCTGGCGGACAACAAGTAGCCGGCTGTGGATTCCATAAGGCGCGCGCCAACAAGAGGGTTGCGCCAAAGGTCGGGCCGAGGCAGGCCGGGCGGTGCGCAAACGCTGGCACGTCATTTTGGCTAACGGCGGTAAGGCGGAGGATTTGCGGCAGCTCATTGACGACCGGGCCGACGAAACTGCCCCAATCCGGCCGGCGGCGTCTTGCGCCCAGCCCATTCCCGGCGTAATCGGCTGGCAGAGCGGATACGAAAATGCGTTATTATGTTATGTAATGTATTCCTGCTGCAATCATCAATTTGACAGCGATAATCAACACTGCTATAACTGTTTTCGTTTTCAACGCCGCGCCGGGCACACCCGGTGACCACCCCACTATACGGAGGAAATTGTTTTGTTCACCAAGTACAGATTACCCGCTCTAGCGATGATGATGGCGCTGGTTACCGCCATCGCCATCTTGGCTTGTTCTCCGGCCGAACCCCAGAGGATTGAAGTAACCCGCGTCGTCACCGAGCAGGTCGAGGTGGAGGTTGAAAAGGAAGTTGAGGTCGAAAGAGAGGTTGAAGTTACCCGCGTGGTGACCGAACAGGTGGTGAAGGAGGTGGAGGTAGAGAAAGTCGTCGAGGTTATGGTAGAGGCGCCCGAAGGGCCGAAAGAAACCATCATCTTTGGCGACCTCAACTGGTCCAGCGCCTTGCTCCAGAACCGTATCGCGCAGTACATCGTTGAGAAGGGCTACGGCTATCCCACCGATGTGAAGTTTGGCGCCACACTGCCCCTGTTCCAGGGGTTGCAGAACGGCGACACCCACGTGACGATGGAAATTTGGCTGCCCAACCAAGATGAAGCCTGGAACAAGGCCAGAGAGGACGGCGCTGTGCTGTCCGTCGGCAAGAGCCTGGGCAACGACTGGCAGTCGGCTTTCGTCATCCCCGCCTATCTGCAAGAGCAGTACCCGGAGTTGGACAGCGTGGACGACCTGACCGACCCCCAGTACAAAGAGCTGTTCGCCACTGCCGAAACCGGCGACAAGGCGCGGCTGGTGTCCTGCGTCATCGGTTGGTCCTGCGAGGATGTCAACGCCAAGCAGATTGCCGGCTACGGTTTGTCCGATCACGTTGAAGTCGTCAACCCCGGCGACGGCGCGGCGCTGAACGCGGACCTGTACGGCGCCTACGAGCGGGAGGAGCCCTGGCTGGGTTACCAGTGGGGTACCAACGACCCGGCCCTGAAACTGGACTTGGTGCGCCTGGAAGAGCCGGCCTACTCCGACGAGTGCTGGTTCACCACCAAGGCTTGCGCCTACGAGGACGCCACCATCCTGATTGCCGTGTATCCCGACCTGCCGGGCCGCGCCCCTGACGTCCTTGAAATGCTCCGCAAATGGGACTTCAACATCGGCATCTATAAGGCGGTCGTCCAGTGGCAGGACGCAAACCCCGATGCCGACGTGAAACAAACCGCCCTCTGGTGGCTGAACGACAACGACGACATCTGGACCGAGTGGGTCACTGACGACGCCGCTACCGCCATCAAGGCCGCATTGGCCGCCGGCGACGAAGCAGACGGGTGGCCTTCGGAGTAGCATCACTGCTCCCGCGCAGCAGCCACCGCGCAGCTATGGGGCGGCCTCGCAATAGAGGCCGCCCCGTTTTCTGCTACAATGCCGCCCAATCAAACCGCCGTTACGGGAACCAGCAAACTGATGACCTCTGCCAATATCTCCGGTGACACCCTGGCCGCGCTCAAGGCCATCCCCACCCAAACCCTCATTGACGGCCTGTGGGTGATGGGCTGGCCTATGAGCATGATTGAGGGGGCTAAGCCTCTGCAGCCCGGCCAGCACATGGCCGGCCGCGCCGTTACGCTGCGGTTTGTTCCGCACCGGCCCGATTTGGCGGCGGACAAGCCCAAGGGCGCGGACTCCGCAGAGTACCTGGCATTTGAGCGGTGCGGGCCGGGCGAGGTGCTGGTGATAGACGCCATGCGTTGGCCTTACAGCAGCATCGGTGGCGACATCAAGTTTTACCGCCTCTACCAGTGTGGCGTGGGTGGGCCGGTTACCGACGGGGCGGTGCGGGATACCAACACGCTGCAAGAGTACGGCTTTCCCGTCTATGCGGCCAACGCCACCGCCAAGCAAGGCCCGGCCGAATTCCGGCCCTGGCAGGTCAACGACTGCATCCAGTGCGGCGGTGTTCTGGTGCGTCCCGGCGACGCCATCGTTGGCGATGATGACGGCGCAGTAGTCGTGCCGGCCGCGGCTGCCGATAAGGTCATCCAAATTGCCCACCAGCGCGAAGAAGTGGGAGCCGTCATCAAAGCCCGGCTGGAAATCGAGCAGCGCTCGCCCGGCAAGTATTACCCCTTCAACGAAAACACCTGGCTACTCTTTGCGGAAAAGACGGGCCAGCAGCCCTACCGCTAACCTAATCTCCCACGCAGGGGCAACCCTGGTGGCGGCCCCAACCCTTGATCTCAACCCAACGCAAAGGAGAATCACCATGGCCCGACTACCACTAGCATCCCGCGAAACTGCTCCGGCCGGACAGGAGGACACTTTTGACGAAATCACCCAGGGCGGCATACCGCAGTACGGCCCCGGCTCGGTGATGACCCACGTGCCCGAGGCCAGCAAACACGCCACCGCCCTCAACCAATACCTGCGCAACCATTCCAGCCTGCCTCTCAAGGCGGCGGAGCTGGCGATGCTCGTAGCCGCTCGCGAGATGGACTGCCAGCACATCTGGAACGCCCACGCCGGTTCAGCCCGAGGCGCGGGGGTTCCCGACGCCGTGGTGGATGCCATCCGCGACCAGAAGCCGCTGCCCGACCTGGCGCCGGATGAGTCGGCCGTGATTAACCTGGGCCGCGAAATTCTGCGGAACCACCAGGTCAGCCGGGGCGCTTACCAGAGCGCGCTGGAGATTTTCGGGCAGCAGGGCACCATTGAGCTGACGCTGGTGCTGGGCAATTACACCATGCTGGCGATGCTCATTAATACCTTCGAGACGGATTTGCTGCCCGAACGCACTGAGCCGCTGCTGCCAGTAATACCCGGATAGGGTGTGCCGGTAGGGGCGAATGATTATTCGCCCCTACGCCATTTTGCGATACACCTGAACCCGATGGCGGCAGGAATCCACTACGTAGATGCGCCCTTCGCTATCCACGCTCACCGACGTCGGCCCCCAGAACAGCGATTCCACGCCGGCCGAGGTTTCCCGATGCCGGTCTCGCCAGGGGGCAACCGCCGGCGCCAGATTAGCCGACTGCCGCGCCGCCGCCTCGTCCGGGTTGGCGGCAAGGTATTCACGCGCCCAAGTGGATGTGGTGGCGTCGCCCCGCAAGATGGCGGCCACTTCGCCATCGGGCGCGAATATCTGTACTCGCTCATTGCCCCAATCGGCAACGTAGATATAGCCGGCGTCGTCCACCGCTACCGACGCCGGCCGGCTCAGCTGGCCCTTGCCGTCGCCGGATGCGCCCCATTGCCCGACAAATCTGCCGGCGGATGTGAACGCCTGTACCCGGTCGTTGCGCCAGTCGGCGACGAACACGTTGCCGTCAGTATCGCAGCCCAAGCCCCAGGGAGTATTGAACTGGCCGGCTTGGGCGCCGTAGCCGCCCCAACCGTCCAGGTACTCGCCAGCGACCGTGAAACGCTGCACCCGGTGATTCAACCCGTCGCTGATAAGCAGGGTATCGTCGGGGGCGATGGTGATGGCAGCAGGACGGTTGAGCTGTCCGGGAGCGTCGCCGGCGTTGCCCCAATGTCGGATATAGTTGCCGTCAGGGTCAAAGACGTTGACGCGCTGCAACGCCTCATCGGTGATGTAAAAGCGACCGTCGCCGTCGCGGGCGATGCCGCTGGGCCACCAGAATTGCCCGTTTTCAGTGCCGCCGGCGCCCCACTCGCCAATGTACCCTTCATCCACGGTGCAGACACACACCCGCTTGAGTTCCAGACGCCCCACGGACTCCGGCCCACCCCGGTTCAGCACGTACATTACGCCGCCATCGCCCAGGGCCAGGTCGATGGGGTGGATGAAGCCGCGGCCGCGGTAAGCGAGGAACCCGACGGTGTGGCTGTAGGCGAAGGTGGGAGTGTGGATTGTGGTGGTCATAGCTGATACACCTATGCCGGTACGTGGTTCGGAGGCCCGGCGGAGCCGATGGTTGGCCGGCAGTGTACCACAGGCCTTTGCGCTGGCATCATCTTATCAGGACTTTGAAAAGGCTCCGGGCGTGGGGCAACGGGGTAGGCGCCGGCGGCCGCGGCGGTATGCTACAATCAGCATCGCAAAAAGCGATGCACGCTTCCCCGTCCGAGGACTTTATGGCGGTTGACTACCATAAAATCATTACCATTGAACCGGGCAAGCGCAGCGGGCAGCCCTGCATCCGGGGTATGCGCATCACCGTGTACGATGTGCTGGAATACCTGGCCGGGGGAATGACCGAGGCCGAAGTGCTGGACGATTTCCCCTATCTGACTCACGAGGACATTCTGGCCTGCTTCGCCTTTGCCGCCGAGCCCAAACGGCGCATCCGGCATCCCCAGCCGCTATGAGGCTGCTATTTGACCATAATCTAGCTCCGGCTCTCAAAGCAGCGCCGGCTGACCTTTACTTGCAGCCGCTCCATGTCTAGTACCTGGCAAGTGATACTGGTTCGGCTGGGCAACTGTCGAACATCCGAGGCTGCGGCACTGCTCCGCAACCGCTATGCCGACCTGACGATTTTCTATCAGGATGACGCGGCTGCATTGCTGGAGCTGTCCTGACGTCCCGCTCTACGTGCCCCAATCCGGTGTGAGCCGGGGCGGGCCGTAGCTTTTCTCCGGCCCACCCCGGTTCAGCACGTACATTACGCCGCCATCGTCCAGGGCCAGATCGATGGAGTGGATGAAGCCGCGCCCCCGGTACGCCAGGAAGCCGACGGTGTGGCGGTACGCAAAAGTATTGGCTGTGGTCATCATGCCAGTTGGTACTCGCGGGACGCCACGATGAGTTGCAGCAGCTCGGCGATGCGTTCCTCGGCGCAGGCCACGCCGTCGGGGCGGTCGAAACGCACATTGCCCCACGGCGCGGCCAGGGCTACCAGGCTGTCCATCGTCCCTTCCGACACCTCGAACATACCCATTGCGTCCAGGCAGGCTTCCGCCAAGGGGCGCGGTGGCAGCACGGGGCCGGCAGACCGTACCCGCTCGATGATGGCGCGGACGCCGGGGCGGCTGGTATCGCGCATTTCGGCGCCGGCGGCGTTGATGCGCTCCACGAGGTTGCCGGTGTCAATCCACTCCCGGCCGGTGTGCCAGCCTTCTACCGTGGGCGGGTTCAGGATTTCCTGCCCCATGAAGTTCACGTCCATGGCCAGGTTGGCGATAGTCCATTCGGGGAAACGATGGCTGCCGGCCAGCCGGGCGGTACCCGCCACCAGTTCCGCCGGGCTTTTCACACGGGCCAGGCGCACGGATGCGTCGGCGAAAAAGTCGGACAGGAACAGGCGGCGCAGCACCGCGCGGATGTCGCCGCCGGTCGCCGTGAACTCGTCGGCCAGGATGCCGATGGCGTCCGCGTCGGGCTGGTCGGCGACAAAGAAGTTGTACAGTTTGCCCGCGATGTAATGGGCCGTGGCCGGCTGCCTTACGATAATGTCAATAACGTCGTGGCCGCCGAAAGCGCCGGTTTGCCCCAGGAACGTCTTTTCGCGGTCGTCGTGGTCATCATCCCGATAACGAAACTGCCAGTCGATGCGACCGTAGGGCCAGAAGGAATCCCGGCTGGCGCGGATGCTCATATATTCGGCGTTGTCAATCGTCCAGCCGGTAAAGGCGCGGGCCGCCGCCTTTACGTCGCCCTCGGTGTAGTTGCCGATGCCCATGGAGAACAGTTCCAGCAACTCCCGCCCGTAATTTTCGTTGGGAGCGTCCCGGTGGTTGTCCTTGTTGTCCAGCCAGAAAATCATCGCCGGGTCGCGGGACAACTCCAGCAGGATGTCGGCGAACTTGCCCAGCCCGTGCCGGCGGAAGGTGTGGGTCTGATTGACTACTGCTTTGGCATGGTTCAGCTTGCCGTAGGCGGTGGCAAACAGGCCGTGCCAGAACAGGGCCATCTTTTCTTCCAGCGGGCGGGGGGAATTGATAATCCGGTAGAGCCAGTAAGCCTGGCTGCTTTCCAGCAGCAGCAGGCTGTTCTGGTCAACGTGATACCGCCGAATGAGGTCCTCAATTTCCAGGTCGGGTTGGTCTTCGGGGTGCAGTAGTTCCTCAACGGTTGCCGCATACCCCCGGGCAGTGGCCCGCTCAATCTCGGCGCGGGTGGGCGTGAACCCGGCCCGGCGGAGCAGGTGGGCGATGCGGACGGTTGCCGTGTCGGCCAGCGTAACGGGTGCAGTCAACATTACATCAAACCCCACCGCGGGTTGGCATCCACCTGCTCTTGCAGGTACTCCACCAGCCAGGGGCGGACCTCCTCGGCCATGTAGAACGTCGGCTCAATGAGCCGGGTTTCGTCGGTGATAATGCCTTCCTCGATGCAGCGGGCGGCGACATCGGTGCCGGGCATTACGCTGACGCCCACCCGCAGATTCGCCAGCGACGGCTGCAGGCCCCGCAGGAACTCCAGCTTGTGCTCCACGGATTCCCGCGTCTCGCCCGGCTCCCCGAATTGCTGCGAGATGGTGTAGTGCAGGTCGCCCGCCTCGCACAGCTCAGTAGTTTCTTTGAGAGACGCATAGCGCGAGGTATCGTTGTCGCCTTCGTGGGGGTCGCCGCCGCGAGTGCCGCCCATCATCACCAGGCCGCAGCCGGCCTGCTTCATCAGGCCAATCAGTTCTGCGTCGCAGGCGTATGGGGCCAGGCAGGTGTTCCAGCGCACCTTGACCTCGGCTGCCATCAGCGCGTGGCACAGTTCCTTGGCGTGTTCCAGCGGCACGTTGAAGCAGTTGTCCACAAAGAAAATCTTGCGCAGCCCGTAGCGCGCGGTAACTTCCGACACTTCCTCTACCACCTCGTCGATGGGGCGGATGACGCGCCAGGCCCCTTCCGGCGTGCGCATATCGTCGGCGGACGTGGGATAGTAAAACCCGCCCAGCTTGGTGAGGACGCTGACGCCGAAACCGGCCTGGGCGTACCTGGGCATATCCAGGTCATCCAGACTGGGGCGGCTGATGAAGTCCGACGAGCAGCGCATCCCGTTATAGACAATCTGGCCGTTCTCCCGGTACAGAACGCCGGTCATCCCCCGGTAGTCCGGCTCGCCAACCTCTACGCGGTTCGCCAGCTCGGCAAAGGTTTCACCGGCGTCGCCGGCAATGCCGATGTCCGGTTTCACGAAATCGAACACCTGCTGCGGCATGATGCTGAAGGCCGGGCCGCCGCAAACAATCGTCGCATCGGAGATTGACCGGATGCGCTCGATGACGCCTTTGGTGATGGGCAGCTGCCATTGCGGGTCAACGTAACTGTGATTGCTCAGGTTGCGGATGGAGATGCCCACCAGTTCGGGATTGAAGTCGCGCACCGTGCGCTCGACCTCATCCAGATAGTTCGCTTCGGCAAACATCAAGTCCACCAGCTTGACCGTGTGCCGCGACCGGTCCAGGTGTCCGGCGACGTAAGCCAGCCCGATGGGGATGGGCTGCGCCCGCATCCGGCTCATCACGCGGTTGTGTCGGTTAGTAGCAATCAATAGAATACGCATCGCAAATCCCCCTGCTTGATTGGCGTCTGATTGATTGGCGTCGCAGCGGCGGCGGTTGCGGCGATTGTACACCAGACGGACGGGGGACGCTATCAGACGGGAGACGCTATCAGGGGGTATGTCCTTCCGTGCCGGGCGGCTGACCGGCGGAGGGTTCGGGGTTGGCGGCGGCGCTCCATTCCTGCACTACGTAGCGCAGAACGCGGTAGCCGGCGGCGGTGAGTGGAGCGGCGACCAGTATGCCCCAGAATCCGAGGAAGGCTCCGACGATGGCCAGCGCCAGCACTATCGTCAAGGGGTGCAAGCCCAGCGCCGCCCCCTGAAATCGCGGCGAAAGCAGCACGTTCTGCAGCGTCTGTACGACCAGATACAGAGCAATCACAATGGGGACTTTGACCGGCTCGGACAGCAGGGTAATGACGGCGGCCACCACCAGCGAGATGGTGGCGCCGACCACCGGCACCAGTTCGGCCAGGCCGGCGATTACACCCAGGATGAGCGGACGCGGCACGCCCAGCGCCCAGAGCGCCAGCGTGACGACGACTCCGATTAGCAGCGCCATCAGGAGCTGGACACGCAGATAAGAGCCGACTACCTCGCCGGCCAGCCGGCTGATGGCAGCCAAATCGTCCCGCAGGGACGCCGGCGCCAGTCGCAACGCTCCATGCCCCAGCGCCGACGGGTTGTAAAGCAGGTAAAACAGAATCAGCGGGACTGCCGCCAGGGATATAATCAGGGAAAGGCCGCTGCGGACAATGGCCACCAGTCTTTGCAGCGCGTTGAGGGCGGCTGCGGCCAGGGCGTTCTGCACATCGGCCAGCCTGGGGTCAATGAAACCGCGCACGTTGGCGGGAACCCGCGCTTCGTACCAGGCTTGCAGCTCCCGCCAGATTTCCTGCAATTCCACCAGGAAATTCGGCGCATAATCGGCCAGCGCTATAGTTTGCCGCAAAACCTGCGACAGCGCCAATGCGACGATACCCAGGGCAATCAGGATGACCAGCAGCGTCGCCAGACCCGCCGCCGCGGCCCGGACGGCCCGCGGCCAGCGACGGCTCCCCGGCGCGTAACGCTCCGCCAAATTGACCAGCGGCAGCAGCAGGTAGGCGACGATGCCGCTGAGCAGAAAGGGCAGCAGCACCGTCAGCAGTTTCCAGACGACCAGCAGCGCTATTATGACCAGCGCCAGGGCGGACAGCAGCCGGAACCGTCGCTGCCATTGCGCTGAGGACAAATCCGGTAGTGTCATCGGTCTCCGCCTCAATCAGCTCCATTGCATCCGGTCCAATCCATCCGGCGGGCCGGCGGCGTTGGGCAAGGCTGGCGGCCTTATGCTACTCTATTGGCTATGCAAAAACTACTAACCGTCCTGGCGGCATTGCTGCCGCTCGCCGTGTTTGCCGCCTGCTCTGCCGGCGGGCCGGCGGCCAGCGATGCGGAAGCCGTTTATGACTTTCCCATTACGCTCTATCAGGGAGCCGTTGCCCGCGACGGCGACGCTGCGCTGCGCCTCTCCGACCTGCAAGGACAGCCCGTCGTGCTCAATTTCTGGGCCGGCCTCTGCCCGCCCTGCCGCGCCGAGATGCCGGAGTTCCAGAGTTTCGCCGGCGAGTACGCCGGGCGCGTCCTGGTGATTGGCGTTGACCTGGGCCAGTTTTTCAGCCTGGGCAGCCAGGAGGACGCCCAACGCCTGCTGGCCGAACTGTCCATTACTTACCCGGCCGGCTACACCGATGACGGCGCCGTGGTTCGCGAGCTTGCCGTAACGGGGCTGCCGGCGACTTTGTTCATCAACGCCGACGGGAGCTTGCACCGCAAATGGGTAGGCGTCCTCGATGAGGCCAAGCTGGCCGAAATCGCCGATGAGATGTTAGCCCGGTAGTTTGCACAACATAGCGCATAACCCCGCCAAGGAGTTTGACGATGCCTGACGACGCCATCACTTTCGGCTGCAACCTCAGCGTGGATAACTACTGGAACGTTGGCGAGTTCGCCCGCCGCGCCGAAGCCCTGGGCTTTGACCGGGTTGCCGTGGGCGAGCATATTATGGATGGCAACCCGCCCCGTCCCACGATGATGGGCATTCCGGCCATGGCGGCTGCGGCCGGGGCGACCACCCGCCTGCGCGTGCTCACCGGCATCGTCATCGCCCCGCTGTACCATCCGGCGCTGCTGGCCAAGCTGGTGTCCACCCTGGACCAAATCTCCGGCGGGCGGCTGGATTTCGGCATCGGAATCAGCGGCCAGCGCGACACACGGGCCGAGTTCGACGCTTTGGAGATTCCGGTCAACACCCGGGGCCGCCGCACCGATGAAATGCTGCGGGTAATGAAGCAGCTCTGGACGGTTGACAACGTTTCCCATCACGGGCGCTTTTTCAATTTTGACGGCGTAACCCTATTGCCCAAGCCTTGCCAACAGCCCTACCCGCCCATCTGGGTGGCCGGCCGGAGCGATGCGGCGATACGGCGGGCGGCCATCGCCGGCGATGGCTGGTATCCCTACCTCTTCACGGTCAACCGTATCCGTCGCTCCAACGCCAGCGTGCGCGAGCTGGCCGAGCAGTCGGGCCGGGACCTCGGCCGGTTCCATTGGGGACTCAACCAACCCACCGCCATCGACGATAATCCCGATAAAGCCCTGGCAACCGCCGTCGCCCACATCGGCCAGCGCTACGTTACCCCCGAACGCAGCGCCGAGGACATCGCCCGCGCCCTGTGCATAACCGGCAACGCCGAAGATTGCATCGGAGCCATCCGGGAGCGCATCGACGCCGGCGTGCGCGATTTCGTCTTCGGCTTTCTGGCCGGCGAACCGGATGATTACTTCCGGCAGATGGAATTGTTCTCGGCGCGCGTTCTGTCACATTTCAAATGACGACCGTTCGCCAGGGTGGTTGTAATGATGGAGGGCATCAAAACGGTGACGTCGTTCCTGTGGGTGCCGACGGTTTCCGGCGCGCTGGCGGCAACGCTCACCTGGCTGGTGTGGTTTTACACCGCACTGCCCTGTACGCCGGAAACCGCGCTCGCGTTGAAGTGTCGGCCCACGCCTTTGGCTCTCTACCTGTCGGCATCGGCGCTGCATCATTGCATCATTCACGCCAGTATCGCCATCACCATTACGGGAGGTTCCGACCTGATGCTGTTTCTACGAGAACGCCGCCGCAACGACAAGATGATGGAACTCATCAAAACGGCAATTGACCAGGCGGCCGAAGAACGCCGGCTGGCATTTGAGCAGCTCAAGCAGGGCGAAGCGCGCGCCGCGGAGGAACGCCGGCAGGGCGAAGAGCGCGCCGCGGAGGAACGCCGGTTGGGTGAAGAGCGTGCCGCGGAGGAGCGCCGGCAGGCTGCTGTCGAGAGGCAGGCGTTTCTGGATGCGCTGAGCAAGTTTGCCGACGCTATCGGCCAAAATGGGCGCAATCAGGAGTAGGGTTGCTCTATTCTGCCGGTATTGCCCATTATCATTGCCGGAGGTTTTAATTGACGCCGGCGGGCGCGGTTCCGTCTTCGGCTTCCTGGCCGGCGAACCGGATGATTACTTCCGGCAGATGGAATTGTTCTCGGCGCGCGTTCTGTCACATTTCAAATGACGACCGTTCGCCAGGGTGGTTACGTGGTTATAATGACGGAAAGCATGAAAACGGTGACGTCGTTCCTGTGGGCGCCAACGGTTTCCGGCGCGCTGGCGGCAACACTCACCTGGCTGGTGTGGTTTTACACCACACTGCCCTGCACGCCGGAAACCGCGCTGGCGTTGAAGTGTCGGCCCACGCCTTTGGCTCTCTACCTGTCGGCATCAGCGCTGCATCATTGCATCATTCACGCCAGTATCGCCATCACCATTACGGGAGGTTCCGACCTGATGCTGTTTCTACGAGAACGCCGCCGCAACGACAAGATGATGGAACTCATCAAAACGGCAATTGACCAGGCGGCCGAAGAACGCCGGCTGGCCTTTGAGCAGCTCAAGCAGGGCGAAGCGCGCGCCGCCGAGGAACGCCGGCAGGGCGAAGCGCGCGCCGCGGAGGAACGCCGGCAGGCTGAAGAGCGCGCCGCTGAGGAACGCCGGTTGGGTGAAGAGCGTGCCGCGGAGGAGCGCCGGCAGGCTGCTGTCGAGAGGCAGGCGTTTCTGGATGCGCTGAGCAAGTTTGCCGACGCTATCGGCCAAAATGGGCGAAATCAGGAATAGGGTTGCTACGCTGCCGATATGCCCATCATCATTGCCGGAGGTTTTAGCTGAAACCATCAAAGAGGCAACTGACCGGGCTGCTGCGGAGCGCCGGCGAGCGGCTGAAGAACGCCGGCCGGCGGCCCTGGAAAGGCAGGCTTTTGGGGACATAGTGAACAAGTTGGCGGAGACTATCGGACGAAATCAGCAAGAGCGAGAGTAACCGTTTCCGCTCTGCTAGCGACACCCCGGCGGATGGAGGGGAGAATTATGCGACGCCTGTTGCTCATCGTTCCAATTCTGGCGGCCGTCGCGCTGTTGAGCGGGCTGGTTCCCGCTGTAGCGACGGCGCAGAGCGGAGCTCCGTTTTACTGGGAGTCCATTGACGTGGTTATCGGCGTCCAGGAAAACGGGGATATGCTGGTTACGGAAACGCAGACTTATGCCTTTACCGCGCCGCACACCGACCGGCGTTATCGCTACATTCCGCTGGACCAGGCGGACAGTATTGATGACGTGTCGGTATCGCTGGACGGGCGCAGTCTCCCGGTCGAAACCGGGGTTGAAAACGGCCAGCAGTGGATTCGCTGGTCGCATCCGCTGAACGCGCCGGAAACGCTGACTTTCGTATTGCAGTACCGCGTCCGGGGTGGGCTGCGGGTGTCTGATTCCGCAGCCGAAGTGCACTGGAAGGCGTTGTTCAGAGACCGGGCGGCGGACATTCGCAGCGGCAGCGTAACCGTGCGGCTGCCGGAGTCGCTGGCGGGGCAAATCGGCGGCTACGAAAGCTCCGGCGCGCCGGCCGATGCCCGTCAGATTGACGACCGCACCGTGCAATTTACGACGCGGGAGAGTTTGCCGCCGGGCCGGGAACTGGAAGTTCGGGTTGCTTTCCCCGATGGGTTGCTGGATATGCCAGCCCCGGCCGGGCAGCAGCAGGAGGCGCGCGCGGAGGCATCCGGGCCGATTGTCGCCTGGACTTTGCGGGGGCTGGGAATCGTCGGGCTGCTGTTGGCGGTATTCCTGTGGCGTCGGAACCGGGCCTGGCCGCGCATCAAGTATCCGCAAATAAGGGGGCCGGTAAGCCGCCCGCCCAGCGACTTGCCGGCGCCGGCGGTGTCCGTGCTGGAATCCCGCCGGGTCAGCGCGCGGACAGTTCTGGCGATGATAGTTGAAATGTGTCAGCAAGGCACGCTGCAAATCGCCGGCGAAGAGGACGGACAGCGGCGCGGCAAGGACAAATTCGCCTACCGCCTGTCTCCCCGGGGCGCGCCGCAGTACGAGTGGGAACGTCTGCTGTGCGATGCCATACCCGAACAGGCCATCCCGGTGGCCGAGTTGAAAAAGCGGCTGCTGGCACGGCAAGACATCATCGGAGACCAGCTGGGCGAATACCTGCAATACCGGGGGTTTTTCGACGGTAACCCGGTGCGGGCCATGGCGGAAAGCCGGCGCGGTTTGTGGCTGGCCTTATGGATGCCGGCGGCGCTTTTGGCGGCCACCGGCCTGGGGTTGTGGCTGGTCTTATGGCTGACGCCATGGGCCGGCGGTCTGACGGGCGCGGCCTTTCTGCCCCTCTGTCTGCTGCTGACTTATCCATCGCGGGTAGGATTCCTGGCCCCCACCGAGCCGGCGTTGAACGAGATAAGCCGGTGGCGTCGGCTCAAAGCATACCTGCCGCTGGTTACCCCGGCAGACGACTCCGACCGGGCCGACCCGCTGCTGCCCTACGCCATTGCGCTGGGCGTCGCCAACCGCAGGCGGGATTCCGGCGCCGTTCCATCCTGGTTTGGCGCCGACGAGCCGGAGGGGATAACTGCGTGGAACCGCAATCACGCTTATCAGGGCTTTATGGCTGCCAGTATGTGGGGCATCGGCGGTCACTGGTGGAGCGCCGGCAGCCACCACGGCGGTTCGGGTGGATACGACGGCGGATATGGCGGCGGCTTCGGAGGGGGCGGCTTTGGCGGCGGCGGTTTCGGAGGCGGCGGCGGGGGTGGCGGCGGTGATGGCGGGGGAGGTGGCGGCGGCGGCGGTGGCGGGTAAGCCCCTACACCGCCGCCACCGGATTCCCAAAAATCGGTTAGTATCGTCATAATGGCGGCCAGTCATCCGGTCAGCGATTAGCAGTGGTATCAGTATTTTCGGAGGTGCGCTTATGAAATTTGGCATCTACAGCTCCATCGCCGACCCGCCGGCCGGCGAAAATCTCGCCTTGCGGGTGGATGAGGTGGTCGCTGAGGCCAGGCTGGCCGAGTCTGCCGGCTTCGATTCCTGCTTCTTTGGCGAGCATCATCAGGACCGGGATGGCTTTCTGCCCTCGCCGCTCATCGTGGCCGCCGCCGTGGCCGCCCAGACTACTACGCTCAAGCTGGGCACCTCGGTAATCCTGCTGCCTCTGCATCACCCCGTCCACCTGGCCGAGGATGTCATCACCCTGGACATTGTGTCGCGGGGCCGCTTTATTCTGGGCGTGGGGCTGGGCTACCAGCCGGTGGATTTCCGTACCTTTGACGTGCCGGTAGAACAGCGCGTCAGCCGGTTCGAGGAGGAAATTGAAATCATCCGCCAGTGCTGGAGCGGCGAGCAATTCTCCTTCTCCGGCGAACACTTCAATCTCGAAGACATCACCATCCGGCCCAGGCCCTATTCCGACCCGGCGCCGCCTCTGTGGATTGGCGCCAGCCGCGCCCCGGGCGCCCGCCGGGCCGGCCGCATCGCCGACGGTTTCGTCGCCGGCCCCAGCACCGACCTTGAGAGTACGGCAGCGCTGACCAACGCTTACCATCAGGCCGCCGAGGCCGCCGGACGCGAACCCGTCCTCTGCCTGATGCGCGACGCCTGGGTTGCGCCCACCCGCGCCGAGGCGGAGCGGGTGTACGGCCCGGAGGTCATCGACGCCTACAAATACTACTGGCGCAACGGCCTGAACGAGTTTCGCCGCTATACTGACGAATCCCAAATCAACCTCGGCAACCTCGGCCCCGACCGCTTGATTCTGGGCGAACCGCAAGAAGTGGTAGATGAGTTCCACCGCTGGCAGGAAGCAACCGGCGCGGACTACTTCCTGCTGCGGCTGCGCCACGCCCACTCCGGCGGCCCGCCCCACGAGCGCATTATGGAGGCCATCCAGCTGTTCGGCGAGGAAGTAATCCCGCATTGCCGGTAGCACAGGCCCCGGTGCGGTGTATAATCGCAACGTTGGTTGAAGGGCGGCGTTTTCGGCGCCAGCACGCAGCTAAAAATGAACCAGGAGAATACGATGACTTTCACCCCCGAACTGATTGCGATTATGAGTCTTGGCTTTACGGTAGTCGCCAGCGTCGTGGGCTGGGCCTACGCTCTGGGGAATATGCCAAAGCGCAGCGAACTCAACGAGTTACGCAAAGAGGTCAACGAGCTACGCAAAGAGGTCCGGGAATCCCAAAGAGAGCTCAAGGCGGAGCTGATAGCCGAAATGCGGCGCAGTCATCAACAACTGATGCGCGCCCTGATTACCCACCGGCACCAGGAACCCGGAGGCGAGCCGGTTTTCAGCGAGCCTCCCGATACGGAACTGGTCGCCGCTGACAACTAAACAACTCCGGTCATCCCATCAGGAGAACTTGCTATGCCCCGCTTCCCCGCCGCCAACCGCGACACTATCCCCCAGGAACAGGCAGCCGCTTTCGACGCCATCGTGGCGACACGCAACAACGTTGTGCCGGAGCAGGGGCCGATTGCCGTCCAGCTCCACGTGCCCGAAATCGCCCAGCGCGGCGAAGCGCTGCGGGCCTACCTGCGCGCCGAAGGTTCGTCTCTGCCCGGCAACGTGCAGGAGCTGGCCATGCTGACCACCGCGCGCGAGCTGGATTGCCAGTTCATCTGGCACGCCCACGCCGCCGCCGGCCGCCGCGCCGGCCTCAGCGATGCCTTGGTGGACAGCCTGCGCGACCAGCAGGACTTGCCAGAGCTATCCTCCGCAGAGTCCGCCGTCATCAACTACGGGCGGGAGTTTTTCCGCACCCGCCGCGTCTCCCAGGCCACTTTTGACGCCGCCCGGAGCGAGTTCGGCGAGCGCGGCCTCATCGAGCTGACCAACCTGATGGGCTACTACTCGGTGCTGGCGTTCAACATCAACGCTTTCGAGCAACTGCCGCCAGCATCGGATGAACCGTTCCTGCCAGTCTAGGGGGCAAAAGGGACGGCATAGTGACTGAACCCAATTACGGCAGCGACCGTGAAACAATCTGGGGAATCAGCCGGAAAGACCGGCCGTGGTTCCAGTTCCTTACCTTGCTGGGCGGCATAGCCGGTTCGGTAACGTTAGCGGCGCTGGCGCTGGAATACCCGCCGGACGGCAGCACGCCCAGCACAATAGCCCTCAACATCGTTTTGGGAATTGGCGGCAGTTTCGTCGCTTCCGGTTTTATCGCTTGGGGAATGTTGCAAAGCAAGGAGCTGGCAATGTCAATTGCAGGATGGATTAACGACCGCCGCGCTAAGAACCGGGCCAAGCTGCGCGCGGAAGGTAGGGAGGAAGGGTACGCCCGGGGCTACGATGACGCCCAAAGCGGCCGTCCCCGGCAAATGGGAGCGGCGCCGGGCGACTCATTGGCTCAGGACGACCGGGCCGTGCGCACCCGCCGCACTCGTCGCCTGCTGCGTGGCCGCCGGTAATGCTTATGGACGCAATCATCGCCACCGCCCTGGACACTGCCCAACGGCTGGGAGCGCAGTACGCCGACATTCGCCTGGTCTCCAACCGGGAGCAGCGCATCGTCGTCCGCAACGGCGTGGTGGAAACCATGACCGCCGACGAGTCGGTGGGCTTGGGCATCCGCGCGATTTACGACGGGGCCTGGGGCTTCGCTTCCACCCGCGAGCTGACCACTTCCGCTGCTGACCACGCCGCCGGGCAGGCGGTTCAGATTGCCCGCGCGTCCGCCCGGCAAAATGGCCCCGGCCCAGCGGCGGCCCAACTGCTCGGCGCGCCGGTAGCCAGCCGGGGCAGCTATGCCACTCCCATCGGCGTTGACCCGTTCACCGTGTCCCTGGACGACAAGCTCGCCCTGCTGCTGGCCGCCGACGGGGAAATGGCCGCCGTGCCTCGGGTAACGGCGCGCATGGGCAACCTGGTTTTCATCCGGGAGGAGCGTACTTTCGCCAACACCGAGGGGGCTTTGGTCAACCAGACCATCTACGAGGCGGGCGGCGGCGTACAGGCAACCGCCGTCGGTGGCGGAGAAATCCAGCGTCGTTCCTACCCCCAATCCCACGGCCGGCAGCAGGGATGCGCCGGTTGGGAGTATATCCTTGCGATGGACTTGCCGGGCAACGCGCAGCGCACTGCCGAAGCCGCCGCCGAACTGCTCACCGCCGAACCCTGCCCCACAGACATTACCACCGACCTGATTATTGACAGCAGCCAACTGGCCCTGCAAATCCACGAATCCTGCGGCCATGCCGTCGAGCTGGACCGCGCCCTGGGCGATGAAGCGTCTTTCGCCGGCACGTCGTTTCTTACTCCTGACCTGCTGCATAATTTCCGATATGGCTCCGAACTGGTCAACATTACTGCGGACAGTACCAGTAACACCGGGCTAGGCACGTTCGGGTGGGATGACGAGGGGCTGCCGGCGCAGGCTACCGACATCATCCGCAATGGACAGTTCGTTGGTTATCTGATGTCGCGGGAGTCAGCCGCCCGGTTGGGGTTGCCATCCAACGGCTGTATGCGCGCATCATCCTGGAGCCGCATCCCGCTCATCCGCATGACCAACGTCAGCCTGGCGCCGGGCAACTGGACTTTGGACGACCTCATCGCCGACACTGACGACGGCATCTATCTGGAGACCAACCGATCCTGGTCCATCGACGACCGGCGTTACAACTTCCAGTTCGGCACGGAAGTCGGGCGCGAAATCAAGAACGGCAAGCTGGGCCGGCTGCTGCGCAACTGCACCTACACCGGCATCACGCCGGAGTTCTGGCGCAGCTGCGACGCCGTTTGCGGGCCGGAACATTGGCAGCTTTGGGGGACGCCCCGCTGCGGCAAAGGCCAGCCGGGACAGATTGCCCACACCAGCCACGGCGCCAGTCCTTCCCGCTTCCGCAACGTCCGCGTCGGCGTAATGGGTTAGTCGAATGCTCGGCCCCGAACACATCCGCGCCCTGCTCCGCGACGCGCTGCGGCATTGCCCGGATGCGGCGGATGCCGACATCTACTTGACCGCGACCGACCAGGCCCTCACCCGCTTTGCCAACAACCGCATCCACCAGAACGTGGCCCATCAGGACACCGTGGCCCACGTTAGAGTCGCCTCCGGCAAACGCCAGGGCCGCGCCGTTACCAACAATCTCTCACCCGACGGCCTCGCTGACACCGTGCGCCAAGCCGCCGCATACGCCCGTCTGATGCCCGAAGACCCCGATTTTCCCGGCCTGCCCGAACCGTCACCTATCCTGCCGGTGGCCGCTTACGACGGCGACACCGCCTCCTGCCACCCCGAGCGCCGGGCCGAAATGGCCGGCCTGGTGTGCCGCAAAGCCGCCGATTTGGCGCTGGATGCCGCCGGCTTTTGCCGCAGCGGGGCCACTGAGCTGGCTGTGGCAAGCACCCGCGGAGCCGACGCCTACCACGTCGGTTCCTTCGCTGGCCTGCTCATCACCGCCCGCAGCGACGATTCGGCCGGCTGGTCCAAAGACGGAGGCTGGCGCATCGACGCAATCGACCCCGAATCCCTGGCCGACGAAGCCATCGGGAAGGCAGTGCGGGGGCGCAATCCGCAAGACCTGGCGCCGGGCGAGTATCCGGTGGTGCTGGAACACTATGCCATGGACGATATGCTGGAAGCGCTCAGCGCTTACGGCATGGGCGCCCAGATGGTGCAGAACGGCCGCAGCTGGATGAACGACGTGCTGGGACAATCAGCGATGAGTCCGTTGGTGTCCATCTGGGATGATGGTGTGAACCCCGCCGGCTGGCCCGTCCCCTTCGACGCCGAGGGCGTCCCCAAAGAACGGGTTGACATCGTGAGTGACGGCGTCGTACAAACCCCGGTGCACAACAGCTATACGGCGGCCAAAGCCGGCGCCGCCTCCACCGGCCACCAGCGCGGCGCCACCGGCGGGCCGGCGGCTGCGAACCTGTTCATGCGTCCGGGCGACCGGACTACCGAGCGGCTTATCGCGCAAGTACAACGCGGCCTCTACATCACCCGTTTCTACTACACCCGCCTCGCCCACAGCCGGGGCTGCGTGCTGACCGGCATGACCCGCGATGGCACCTTCCTGATTGAAAACGGAGAACTCACTACCCCCGTCAAAAACCTGCGTTATACCCAAAGCTACGTGGCGGCACTGGCCGGCTGCCTGGCCCTTTCCAGCACAGCCCACTTAAACCTGAACGAGGCGGGCGTGGCGGTGCACGTGCCGGCGGCGCTGCTGGGCAGTTGGCGATTTACGGGGCAGACGGTGTAACCTGAGGCAAAGCCACGTTGCGGTTCCGCAGCATTTGGAGTACGTTGTACATATGAAAACCACGCTTGACATTGACGAAAGACTGCTGCAGCGCCTGCAGGAAGTGGCCGACCGCCGCGGCTCCAACCTGTCCGCGCTGGTTGAAGCCGGCATTTTTCAGGTCCTTGGCATGGACAGGGAGATGGAGCAGGAGCGGAAGCGGAAACGCGGCGAACCGCTCCCGGAGCTGCCAACTTTCAACAGCGGCGGTGAGCTGGTTGATATATCCAACCGGGAGGAACTCTACCGGGTGATGGACGAGTACGATGGTTTTCGATACTAACGTGCTGGTCTATGCTGCGCGCGATGATTCGGAGTTTCAGACCCCTTGCCAGCAACGCCTGGCCGAAGCGCGCGCCGGCGCCGCGCCGGCATACCTGACCTGGAATATCTGCTACGAATTCCTGCGGGTAATCACCCATCACAATATCTATCCCCGGCCCTGGAGCCTGGCTGAGGCCCGGCGCTTTCTCGCTATCTTGTTGGAATCCCCCAGTTTCAGCTTTTTGCGCCCCACGGAGAAGCATTTCGCCACCCTGTCCGAAGTTGCCGCAGAAGTGCCAGACATACGCGGCAATCTGGTGCACGATATGCACACCGCCGTCTTGATGCGCGAGAATGGCGTCAGCAAAATTTGTACTCGCGATGCCGACTTTCGCCGATTCCCGTTTTTGGAAGTTATCGACCCGCTGGAGTGAATGGCGAGGCGCTGCAATGAGTGATTTGAATAACGGCGAAATCCAGGCTCTGGCCAAAGCCGTCGGCCTCTCCCTGCAAGAACCCGAGCTAACCCAGGTGGCCCACAGCCTCAACGCCATGCTGGAAGCCATGGCCGCCATCAACCCACCCGGTTTCAACCTGGAAGAATACGTTGCCGTAGCGCAGCCGGCCGACCTGGAGGATGCAGAATGACTCCGACTGAAATACCCTTCCGGTCCGCCTCTGAGCTGGCCGCCGCCATACGCGACCGCGACGTATCGCCGGTTGAGGCGGTTGATGCCTACCTGGCGCGCATTGACGCGGTGGGCGACCGGCTCAACGCCTACATCACCGTCTGCGCCAACGAAGCCCGCGCCGATGCGAAACTGTTAGCCGACGAAGCGGCGGCCGGCAACTTTCGCGGCCCCCTGCATGGTGTCCCGGTGGGCGTAAAAGACCAGATTCACACCGCCGGCATACGCACTACCGATGCCTCCAAACTCCGCGCCGATTTCGTCCCCGACGCCGATGCCACCGTGGTTGCCAGGCTCAAAGCGGCCGGCGCCGTCATCATCGGCAAGACCAACATGAGCGAGTTCGCCCTGGGCGACCCTATCAGCAGCCACTTCGGGCCGGCGCGCAATCCATGGGACACCAACCGCAACCCCGGCACTTCCAGCACGGGCAGCGGTTCCGCCACCGCCGGTTTCTTGTGCGCGACTTCTTTGGGCGAGGACACCGGAGGCTCCATTCGCGGGCCGGCCGCCAACTGTGGGCTGGTGGGCATCCGTCCCTCGTGGGGCCGGGTCAGCCGGGCCGGCGTGGATGGCGCCAGTTGGTCGGTGGACACCATTGGCCCCATCTCCCGCACCGTTGCCGATTGCGCGTTGACGCTCGGCGTCATCGCCGGCCACGACCCTAAAGACCGCTACAGCCGCCGCGAACCCGTCCCCGACTATCTGGCCAATCTGGACGGCGGCGTGCGCGGGCTGCGGATTGGCGTCGTCCAGGAGTTGATGGGCGGGCATGGCTTGTCGCTGGACGACCGGAGCCGCGATGCGGTGGCGGCTGCCGTCGCAGTATTCCGCGAGTTGGGCGCCGAGATTGTACCCGTCAGCCTGCCCATAGCCCCGCTGACCGGGCCAATCGTCCGCACTATCACCAGCACCGAACGGGTCAGCCTGAACCCCGAATGGCTGCGCGAACGGTTTGAGGACTATCACCCCAACACCCGGGTAGCCTTCGCCGTGGGCAACCTGATACCGGGGCAGGTGTATTACAAGGCGTTGAAACTCCGCGCGATGGTGCGTCGCCAGGTGCTGCAAACATTCCGCGAGGTTGACCTGCTGCTGCAATCCACCTCAACCGGCCCGGCCGGTTTATTGTCGGATGAGCCGCCGGTGGTCAGCAGCAAGGAGATGGCCGCCGCCGCCCTGCGCGAGGGCAGCTTCCGTGGGTTGTACAGCCTGAGCGGCTGCCCGGCGTTGAGCATCCCCTGCGGCTTTACTGACGGAGATGGGGGCAACGGCGAGGGGGCGTTGCCATTGGCATTGCAGATTGGCGGGCCGCATCTGGGCGAGGCTGTCGTGCTGCGCGCGGCGTATGCCTATGAGCAGGCGACGGACTGGCATAACCGCCGGCCGCCGGCGTTGTGATACCAAGGAGGCAAAGCCAGAGCGTCAGTCGTAGTACCCACAAGGTACTCCGCCCGACGCTGATACTATGGTATGGTAAATACACGGGATTGTCAAATTTTATTGCGGTCTCATTCCAGTAACCACCAGGGCTTGATAAGGAGCTCCGAAGGTTGGCGTTCATCGACGAAAGCGGACACCCGCATCCTAACGACCAGAGCATACGGCCCGTGGTAGTCTCCGTTTGTTTTGAGGAGCAAGAATCACGCAGTATAAGCCGGCGAATTTACGCTATGAAGAGAGACATCCTCGAGAAAGAGGATGCAGAGCTTAAGGGTAGGTCATTGCTCAATAGGGGTACTCACCGCCGGCAGCCTCAGTCGGCAGCGTTCGCAGAGGAATTTTTCGACGCTGTGCGAAACTTCCCGATTTCCATATTTGCTATGGTAATGGAAGGCCCGTTCACTTTGCCGCAGCGGGATTCGTACTATCTGGAAAACAGGTTTCGCTTTCTGCTCCAGCGGATCGAGCTCTTGGCTGAAGAACGCCGTTCTTTCGCCAACGTGCTTTTTGACGGGCAACCCAACCTGTATGGCGGATTGTCTGGCCGGTTCACCGGCTATCTTTTCCGTTCTCAGGAAGGACAGGCGAGCGACTTCATTGTCGATACGCCATCATTTGTTGATTCGGCGTCCAGTGTCGGTATCCAAATCGCGGATATGTGTGCCTATGTAATCAGAATTTACCAAGAACACAGACTGTTTGCAGCGCCGCCACCGCCCGGAGATACATATTTGTACGCCATGCGACGCTGGTATGGCGCAATCCAAAACAGGATAGGCGACTTTCGCAGTCATGAGGGCGAGGCACGGCCTGGGCTGTATCTGATGGCACAGGGAGAAGCGTAGCCTCACTATCCCTCGTACACCGTCTGCCCGCCTACAATCGTCCGTTCCACCGGAATGTCTTTGATGGCGAAGGGGTCAATAGCGGTGGGATCGGCGCCCAGCACTACCAGGTCGGCCAGTTTGCCGGGCGTGATGCTGCCCTTTTGACGCTCCTCGAAAGAGGCGTAGGCGCCGTTCCGGGTGTAGATACGCAGGGCATCCTCAACCGAAATGCGCTGGTTCAGACCCCACTGCCGGCCTTCGCTGTCGGTGCGGGTAACGCAGCTCTGGATACCCATCAGCGGCTCAAAGGGGCCGGGCGGGTAGTCGGTGGCGCCGGTGGCGACTACGCCGTAGTCCATAAACGACCGCTGGGCAAACATCCATTGCAGTCGTTCCGCGCCGTAGAACTGCATCTTTTCGCCATGATAATAGACATAAGTGCAGAACGGCGTCGCCACTGCGCCCAGCCGGTTCATGCGGGTCAGCAAATCAGGATTGACCAGCGTGCAATGCTCAATCCGGTGTCGCGGGTCGGAACGCGGGTGCGCCGCCTGCGCCTGTTCGTAGGCTTTCAAAACCAGGTCAATGGTAGAGTCGCCGTTGGCGTGGATGCACACCTGAAAACCGGCGGCGTGCATCTCCATAACGTGACCGGCAATCTCATCCCCGGTCATCGTGAGAATCCCGTGGTCGCAGCAGCTCCCCACGTAAGGCTCCGACAAGTAGGCCGTCCGCGAGGCAATCGCCCCGTCCGCCACCATCTTGATGCCGCCGATACGGAGCCGGTCGTCGCCCATGCCTGATTGAATGCCGGCATCGCGTAACGCCGGAAAGTAGCGATAGAACATCAGCGCATACACCCGCAGGCTCAACTCGCCGGCGTCGCGCCCTGCTTGATAAGTACGCAGCTCATAATCGGTAACGCGGGCGTCGTGGACGCTGGTCAGCCCCGCGCGGTTTAGCATCTCGCAGATAACGCGCAAACCCTTCCGCCGTGTTTCGTCCGACTCAACCGGGAGATGATGCTCGCGTAACTCATCCGCAGCCCGTTCGTAGATAACCCCGTTGAGCCGGCCGGTGTCGGGATTGCGGCCCAAACGACCGCCCGGCGGGTCGGGGGTTTCGTCGTTGAACCCGGCCCGCTCCAGCGCCAGCGTGTTGCCGTAATAGACGTGGCCGGCGCGGTGGGACACCAGGATGGGATGGTCGGCGCTGACAGCATCCAGGTCATCCCGATTCAAAAAGCGGTTCTCCGCCGTCTTGGTGTCGTCGAACTTGAAACCCTGAACCCACTGCCCGGCGGGGGTAGCGGCGACCCGTTCCCGCAGGGCGCTTTGAATATCCGAGATGGTGGGCAAAGCGCAATCGGCAGCCATTACGTGGCGGGTGCCGCTGCTGAGCACGTGGATGTGGGCGTCGATGAACCCGGGTAGCACCGTCTTGCCGGGCAAGTCCAGCACGGTAGTGTCCGGCCCGATGAGCGTTTCCAGATCGGAATCGCTCCCCACGCCGATGATGCGCCCGTGGGCGATGGCGATGGCCGCAGCGCGGGGCAAGGCCGGGTCGATGGTGATGACGTTGGCGCGGCGGATTACGGTGTTGGCGTGGTAGGTGGGCATAGTGACACCTTCCCTGACGACGATTTGTTGCTTCCTCAGAGAGTGTTAGTCCAACCGGCCCTCAACCTCTTCTGCGGCGGTTTGTATCGCCGCGTACACCAAGTTTAGCAGTTCTTGGGCATCCGCACTTTTGTCAAAGCCGATAGCGGGTGCTGCTCTTCTGTACACTGTCTCTATTTCGTCCGCTCTGCGAAAACTAGAACCCGGCCCGCTGTAATCATAGGCCCTCTCCCAAGCCATAGCGTTTCGACGCGCAATTCTCTGCTCGGCCATGTTTTGCAACGGCTCATATACGCGCCGGCGTATTACAGTGAGCGCCTCCAGCCATTTTTCCGGCGTTACATCGTCGTCAAGTACCATTGCTTGACGGTTTAGCCACCGCGACACCCCTTCCTGCAGCCGGGAGCGGAGGTCGTCAACAGGGCGGAGGCTATCATATCCGTTCGAGCCAATCGTCAGGCGCAGGGTGAGTGCTTTGACTCTGGTCCAGTGTTCCTTGGGATAGTCAGTATGCCTACCGTGCAACCAACCTTGCCATGGCTCATGAAACCGAGCTATGGCATCACTAATGGCCATGTCCAAGTCTCTGCTGGACAATCTGATCTTGGCGGTTGCTATCGCTTCCGGCTGGGCCGCTTCCACGATTGTATCCAGCAATCTTCGCAACTCACCGATGCTATGGCTTGGCAGTTGGGCAGTGGACTTATCCATACTTTCCAGGAAAAAGGCATAGCCATTCACCCGTTCCAGCAAGTCTTCCGCTATATCGTCGCCGACAATGCTGCGCATCGTTTCTACCGCATCGCGTCCGGGATTGCGAACGCGGTCTTCCCGGTCTTCAATGCTGTACAGGTCATCACCGATAACGTTTTCAAAATGAGTGAATGCGAAAGCCAACTTGCCAGCATATCCGGTGCTTCCAGCCGCTTTCACCAGTTCCTGCGGAGCCGCGAGCATTGGCTGTTGGGCGTTGTCCACCAACAAAATGACATCGGTCTGTGAGAATCGGTCAGTGATTTCCGACCTGATACTGGTCGCCGTCTGCGCTCGGTGCCCCAACCCTTCACCATCCAGGATTACCAGCTTACGGTCTGTTTGCAATCGGGTGTCGGCCGGCGCGAACGGCCCGCGCACTCGGACTCCGTTCACCAGCGGAGTGAGCAGCTTGCCGAATTGTCCGCTATGATTGCCGGAGAACCACCTGACTTCCGTTAGGAAATCGTCCCGGTCAGGGGACTGATATTGCCATGCCAGTGGCCAATCATTCTCGTCCAGTGTGAGGTCACCAGTTTCAACGCCATCGAAACGGTCGCGGACTTCCGAGAGAATGTCACTTGCCAGTGCATGGAGACCCCGGTCCGTCTCAAGCGTTTCCGCAAACAGGGCCATCCAAGCATCCCTTTCGCCCGCCCCCCTGGCGTCAGCGAGTGTTGAACCGGCAGCGTCGGTTTGTTGCATTACGCTCAGGGTTATCGTTTTTATCCGGCTAACGAAATCTTCCAGACGTTTCTGGTTTAGTTCCCTTTCTGCCTCGCTGGTGATTTCATAGTCGCTCAAGGTAGATTCGGAAACATCAGCCAATCTCCCTTGCGCCGATGCGCCGGTTGGCTCCCATCGGCCTAGAGGGTAGCTCAACCGGAATCGTTGGTCGGGCGGTGATAGCAATGCGCTAGCTATCCTGGAGTCCCTCCTTTCAGCAACCGCTACGCGGCAGGCGTTGTACAGGCATTTTTCGATTTCGTCTTTGACCTCACGCTCGTCCATGAAAGTCACGATGGCTGAGAATAGCCCGTCGGCGGTCACGATTTCGATGTCGGAGGTCGTAGTCCGTGAGGTTGAAGTCGGCGGAAATCGGTCGGAACCGATGAGCTGCCGCAAGACGGTTGTCTTTCCGGCGCCGGTGGTACCCACCAGCATTACGGTAGCGTAGCCGTCATCCCTAGACGGTAGGGGAATTGCCTCTTCTCTGATGTCCAAGGATTTGTGTGCCGCAGCTGGTTGGGTGGTCATTTTTGCTTTCCTACTGTTGAAACTGGATGGAACCCAGCATAATTTAGCAAATGATGTAACTTATCGTCAAATGCCGGCTAGTTCCGCCCCCGGCACAATCGCCACGTGTATGCTTGGCACGCCGGCCTCTCCGCTCAGTGTGGCCAGCGCCCGCTCTGCCTCCTCGATGGGAAAACTGTGGGTGTGCAGCCGTTCCATCGGATACTTGCGCGAGTGGATGGTGTCCACGGCGCGGCGGAAGGCCGAGTATTCAACGCCCAGCACGCCGCGCAAGGTGAGCTTTTTCCAGATGATGTCGTCCGGCGACAGGCCCTCGAATGCCCGCCGTCCCTTCAGGCCGGCCAGTACTACCGCGCCGCCCGGCTTGACCATCTGCACCGCTTGATTCACGGCCTGCACGGCATAGGGTGTGGTATCGACTACGCAGTCCACGCCGGCCCCGCCGGTTGCGGCCATTACACGCGCGACGGCATCCTCGCCGTCAACGTTGATGGCGATGTCTGCGCCCAGCTCGCGGGCCAACGCCAGCTTGTGTTCGTCGCGCCCCAACCCGGTGATGGCAACCATCCCGGCGCCGGACTCTTTGGCGGCGATGGCGCAGCAGATGCCCCGTTGACCCGAACCCAGCACTGCCAACGTTTGCCCCGGCTGCAATCCGGTGGCGTCCACGCCCCAGGCGAAACCGGCGCCCAGCGGGTTGAACATTACCGCCACCGCCGGGTCCAGGTCGGCATCCATCGGGAACACCACCGAGCCGGCCGGCAGGTACAGGTATTCGGAGTAGCCGCCCCAGAGGCCGGGCGCCTTGTCCAGCCCGGTTTGACCGAATCCGCCGCCGTTGGGGCAAGGCTCCGCGCCGCCGGCCTGACACGCGGCACACCGCCCGCAACGGTAGCCGGAGCGCACCGCCACCCGGTCGCCGACGCTCACGCCCCAGCGTTCCGCCGCCCGCTCACCGATGGCGGCGATGCGGCCTAATGGTTCGTGGCCCAGGATGATGGGATACGGGATGTCCAGGTCGCCGCGGAACCATTCGTAATCCGTTCCGCAAATCCCGGTAGCCTCAATGCGGACAATCGCCTCGTCATCGCCGATTTCGGGGATGTCCAGCCGTCGCAACTCCATCACGTTGGGAGCGGTAGTCACGGCAGCCAGTGATTGCTGCGGCAGTGTGGTCATAGCTGCACCTCGCCGGATTTGTGCGTTACATCGCGGTATAGCCGCCGTCGATGACGACTTCACTGCCAGTCATAAATGATGACTCGTCCGAGGCCAGGAACAGCACGCCATAGGCGATGTCCTCGGTACTGCCAACCCGCCCCAACGGTATCTGGTCGATGCGGGCCTGAATCTCCGCGTCCGTCTGGCTGCCCAGACCCTCGCGCCTCATATCCGTATCCACGCTGCCGGGGTGAATGGAGTTGGCGCGGATGTTTTCCGCAGCGTACTGAATGGCCGTGGACTTGGTGAACAGGCGCACCGCCCCCTTGGTGGCAATATAGGCCGGCGGGCCGATGGACACCAGCCCGCTGATGGACGAAATGTTGATGATGCTGCCGCCGCCGGCGCGACGCATCGCCGGAATCACCGCTTTCGTACCCAGGAACACGCCCTTGGCATTAATCTCCATAATGTTGTCCCAATCGTCGCCGGTGGTCTCCTCAATGTCCTTGCGGAGCACGATGGCCGCGTTGTTCACCAGCACGTCCACCTTGCCGAACTGCCGCTCGGCGGTGTCGATGGCCCGCTGCCAGTCGTCGGCGCTGGTAACGTCCAGATGCAGATAGACCGCCTCGCCGCCCAACTCGCGGATTTCGGCTTCCACCTGCATACCAAGTTCATCGCGTATATCGCCGATGACCACTTTCGCCCCTTCCTGAGCGAACATCCGCGCCTCGGTTGCGCCCTGCCCCCGCGCGCCGCCGGTGATGATGGCAACCTTGCCTTCCAGCCTCATAGTGTAGCCTCCTGATTGTCCTGATTGCCCTGCTCAATTTTAGTGAGCGCGGCATCGTCGCGCCAGTACAAATTTCTGAATCTCCACGCCAACACGAAACTGATTGCAATCGCTTGGACCAGAACTAAAATGCCAACCATGAACACATTTGCGGCCAAGAGCGTCCATACTTTTGAATCAGCGCCAATTTCCCATAGCGTGTTAGCTATGAACAGCAGCAGGCCGGCAAGCAGGACGGTTCCGACTCCGGCCCAAAACCGGGAATGGCCAAGGTTCCTTTCGTAAGAACGCTTCAGCCGCGCCGTATCAGGGGTTGGGGCTGCCACGACTGCCCAACTTCCAAACGCCGTAAATGATGCCAACCGTGACCAGCCCCGGCCCGATGATGAACCCGAAAAGGACTACCCCGAGCCATTCCGAATCCCCCAAAGCCAAGAGCGCAGCCGGCACCCACCGCAGCACTATGACCGAGAGCGAAAGTATCGCTATGGCAATCACAGCAATCTGCCAAAATTTCATGCCGCACCTCGCAATCCGCAACGGTCTACTCAGGCTAGCCGGGGCACTTTGGTACAGCATACCGCCGGGCGCCAACCTACGCCAATCCTGCCACTGCCCGCTCCGCAAACTCGGGCCGCACTATCCGCTCGTAGGAATGATAGCCCTGTACCAGGCCGCCGGCGATGAGGGCGTCCCGCATCCGGTCGTAGCCCGGCCGCCCGATTTGCGGGTTGGCGGCCCACACGCCGGCCGCCTGGTAGCGTTGCACGCTTTCCGCCAGCACGTCCCGCGCGTATTCGGGAAACACGCCGGCAATCCGCTCGGCCACCGCCGCCGCGTCGCTGTCCGCAACCCACCGCTGCGCTTTGCCGTAGCCGTTGACGAACTGCTGCACCGTATCCGGGTTTTGCTCAACAAAGGATGCCATCGCCGCAAAGCTGCTGTAGCAAACATAACCGCTCTCGTCGCCCAGGGTGGCGGCCAGGTGGCCGGCGCCTTCCCGCAGCAACTGCACTGCGAACGGGTTGGGAACTTGCAGATAGTCGGCGTCCCCGTTGCGGAAACGGGCCAGCATTTCCTCCGCCGTCAATCCTCCCATCAGATTTACCGACGCCGGGTCAACCCCGTGCCAGCGCATCGCCGCCTGCAATGTGGTATAGGGAACCGGCGTAAAGCCCACCGGAATCAGCGTCGCACCGGCCAAATCCGCCCAGCGCCAGCCGTCCGTAGGCCGCCGCGACAGCAGAAAGAACCCGTCCCGCCGGTTGATTTCGGCGATGTGCAACGGCGGGTCGTCGCTGCCGGCGTCCAGGTCCATGAGGCTGCGGCTGATGCCGCTCTGGGTGATGTCAATTTCGCCGGCCTTGAGCAGGTCGGTGCTCGCCCGGCCCGTGGGTATGTGGGCAAAGTCTATATCCAGTCCCTCGTCATCCAGAAACCCGCCCTCTACCGCGACGTATATCGTGGTATAGAACATATTGCGAAAGGCCACCCGCAGGCGGATGCGTCCCGTGTTAGTTTGCTCACTCATTGATTGTATCCTCCTGATGTAATCTGCCGTTTCACGCCGCCACCGGCAGCCGCACGTTGCCGTTGGTCAGCACCACCCCGTCCTCGCAGATACACTCCACGTCGCCGCCTTCGTATTGTTCCGAATACAACTGCGCGTACAGCCCGCCCAACGCCAGCAGTTCCCGGTGCGTGCCACGCTCTACGATGCGCCCCCGGTCCACCACAAAGATGACGTCCGCCGCCATAATGGTGGACAGGCGGTGAGCGATGGCGATGGTGGTGCGGCCCTGCATCAGCGGCTCCAGCGCCGCCTGCACGTAGCGCTCGCTGGTGGTGTCCAGCGCCGAGGTGGCCTCGTCCAGTATCAGCAGCCGGGGCTGGTGCAGGATGACCCGGGCGATGGACAACCGCTGCCGCTCCCCGCCCGACAAGCGATAACCCCGTTCGCCGACCACCGTATCGTAGCCTTCGGGGAATTGCACAATCCGTTCGTGAATGTAGGCCGCCTGCGCCGCGGCGTGTATCTCGGCTTCGGTGGCCTCAGGATTGCCGTAGGTCAGGTTTTCCCGTATGGAGGCGTGAAACAGGTAACTCTCTTGCGACACATAGCCTACCATTCGGGCCAGGCTGTCCAGCCTGATGCGCCGCACGTCAACGCCGTCAATGGTGACCGTGCCTTCGGTGGCGTCATACAGCCGGGGAATCAGGTAGGATATGGTGGTCTTGCCCGCCCCGCTGGGGCCGACCAGCGCGGCCAGCTGTCCGGGCCGGACTTCAAAACTCACGCCGTCCAGCGCCCAGGCGTCGCCAGCGTCGTTATCGTCCTCATGGTCATCCGCCAGGGCCGGCCGCCGGTAGTTCACGCGCACGTCGTGGAAGCCGACCGCGCCGCCCACCTGCGCCGCCGGCATCGCAACGGCATCGGGCGCGTCCACAATCTCCGGTCGAATATCCAGATAGCCAAAGATACGCTCAAACAGCGCCAGCGAAGACTGCAACTCCACCGCCGTGCGCAGCAGCGTGCTGATGGGAAAGTACAGCCGGGTTTGCAGCGTGGTAAAGGCGACGATGGTTCCGGGCGACACGCTCCCCTGGCCGAAGGCGCCGAACAGCAGGTAGCCGGCCAGCACATATATCACCACCGGACTCAGCGAAAAGAATATCTGTATGCCGGCCCAGATTGCCTGCCCGGTCATCTCCCGCCGGATTTCCAAATCGGACAGGCGGATATTCTGGCGGCGAAAGCGCTCAATCTCCCGGCTCTGCGCTCCGAACAGCCGGGTCAGCATCACGCCGGAAACGGACAATGTTTCCTGGGTGATGGCTGTCATCTCCGCCGTGGATTCCTGCACCAGCGACGACATCGCCCGCCGCCGCTTGCCCACCCAATAGCTGAACACGGCGAACACCGGCGTAACCCCCACCGCCACCAGCGTCAGCTCCCAGGACAGCACCAGCATGGCGATTAGCGTGCTAATCAGAATCACGATGTTAGACAGGATGTTGCTGACGGTGCCGGTAACTACGATGCGGATGCCGGCTACGTCGTTGGCGACGCGGCTCTGTATCTCGCCGGTGCGCGTGGCGGTAAAGAAGCCCAGCGACAGCGATTGCAGGTGCGAGTATAGCCGGTCGCGCAAATCGCGCATCACCCGCTGGCCCACCTGCTGCGTGAGCCAGGTTTGCAGCACGCCCAGGCTGCCGGTGACGACGACCACCGCCGCCATTACGGCGGCCAGCGTCCAGACCAGGTTCAGGTCCGGCCCGCCCGCTACGAACAAGGCGGAGTCGAACATCGTCTGAATCAACACCGGGTTGACCACGCCCAACCCGGCGGTGACCACAATGAGCAGCCCCACGGCCAGCACTCTCGGCCAGTAGGGTCGAAAGGACGCGGCGATGCGCCGGTTCAGGCCGGGCATACTGCGACGCGGCCGGCCGGCGCCGGCCGCGGACACGGGACGGCGCGGCGCGTTGGGCATATAGGAGCGCATCAGTTCAGGGCGTCTTGCAGCCGGCGGATAGCGTTGATGTGGTCGTCGGGGGCGGCCGCGCCGCGCAATCCGGCGGCGATGTGCGTCGCCCCGATTTCCTCCCAGGAGCGCAGTTCGGTCAGCCAGTCCTCCGGGTTGTTGTCGGCGGTGATGGTAATGCGTCCCTCAAAACCGATTTCCGACGGGTCGCGGCCCACGGCCTCGGCCTGCTGGCGGATGCGGTTGAGGATAGCCTGCCCGCCGGCGTCGGGGGCAAACATCGGAAAGTAGCCGTCGGCCAGCCGGCCGATGCGCCGGATGGCGGCGTTGGGCGGCGTGGGCGCATTGCCCCGCCCGGCGCCAATCCAGATGGGGATGGGACGTTGCACGGGCAGCGGGTTGATGCCGGCGTGGGTGATGTCGTGATACTGGCCGTGGTAATCAATGACATCCTCAGTCCACAGCTGGCGCAGCACCTCAATTTGCTCGTCGCAGCGGCTGCCCCGGGTGGCAAAGTCCATGCCCAGCGCCTCATACTCCACCGAGTTCCAGCCCACGCCGATGCCTAGCCGCAGCCGGCCGCCGGAGAGCAGGTCAACCTCGGCGGCCTGCTTGGCCACCAGCGCGGTTTGACGCTGCGGCAGAATCAGGATGCCGGTAGTCAGCCCGATGCGCTGGGTAACGGCAGCCAGATACGCCATCAGCGTAAAAGGCTCGTGGATGTAGGATTCGTGGGTGTAGGGGAACTGCGGCACTTCGGGGTGCTTGTCCGGCACTGCGCCCAGCACGTGGTCGAGGATGCGGACGTGGGCATAGCCCAAATCCTCGGCGGCCTGAATGTAATCCCGCAGCGCGCCAAAGTCGTCGCCGATTTCGACGATGGGGACGGAAACGCCGATTTCCATAGTGATGAACCTCCTGGTGGGGTTAAAAGGCGACGGCCCCGCCGCCCCGGTAGTGGCTGGGGCCATTATACCGGGGCGGCGGGGGTGATGGTTAAAATTTCGCGTGCGGCAGGAACGTCAATTCCTGCCGCACGCGATTTAATGGATTAGGGCTAGTTGCACTCCCTGCTTGACTGCCGCAAGCCACTTCTCGAATCGACCGGGCAACTCTGTCAACTCAGCCGCCCACGAGACATTGCGCGCATAGACCAAAGACATCATATTGCCATGGACCTTCATTTTCCCGCATAGTGCGAAACCCTTTGGTCCCATAACCGAGTCCACCGATGAAATCACAGCTCCTTGTGCGTTGTCGCCATTAGCGGAGTATGTGGATAGCTGTATAAGCATACCACTTTCCAGACTGTCCGTCGCACGCATCGCTAGCTTGATGTCTTCGGGGTAGAGATTCCCCTTACGTTTCTTGGCAACCTGGTGCCTACTGTACATATATGGATCGAACGAAATCAACGTTAACGACCCATCCGCCAATCCAGTTGCAGAGGGGCTCGGCAACCCTTTTTCAATCCTCCTCCGCCAGTCGCCTTGGAATAGCTCGGCTGTCTTGCACCTCTCTAGATTATTAACGCGTTGGAGCCAAGGCTCCAGCTTCGCGTTAGTCGTAGGGTTTATCTCACACAGCAACAGCGAGAAATCACCTTCCCAGACCTTTTCCACGAAGGCTGCGCTATTGGGGTAACCTCCGCTTGGCGCTAGATGATGCCATGCCGACTCATAGGCCGACTCACAGCGATTCGGCAAGCAACTTTCTACGTGGGTGAACAGGGCATCATTGACCTGCCTCTCATTAGCCAGCGGCGCCATTGCGTGAGCGTCAATGAAACTCAACCCTGACGTGCCTGACGTGTGCCTGCTTGCAGTGACCAGCAGTTCGCAGAGCGTCCAGTGCTGCATCAGGTGGCCGGCGTTTCCTTTGTACGTGCACATATTTCACTCCCTAATGACCTTGTAAATGCCGCTAACAATACCTGCAATTGCCACAGCAGTATCTCCATTCACCAGCATTTGATGTGCGGCGGTGCTGCCGAGGGTCTGTTATGCACTCCAAGCGCGTAGGGCGATTATAGCATTGAAGACGCCGCATAGGTATAGTCGCCGGGGCAAAACAATGCCTACCGGACGGACGTGCCGTCTATGCGGGCTGTAGTTCTTATATCTGGATAATCGGCCTTCGCAGACTGCGGCGTCACCTCGCAAAGCTCGTATTCCCAGCCATCGCGCTGGCATTCCGCGGCCAGTTCCCGGATGTGGGCTTTCCCATACTCGCGCTGTTCTCTACGGCGGGCTTCGGTGTCCTCGCCGGGCAACGGGTACATCAGGCCCATCGCCATCGCATCGGCTATCATCGCCAGCGCATCCGCCCGGTCGGCGCCTTGAGAGGCTACGCCGGGGATGCCGGGGCAGAGCGCCGCATAGCCAACGCCGGAATTGATGAGGATAACATCATAAAGGTCGCCGTTCTGCGTTGCGGTTGGCATAATCAACTCAGTAAAGTTCCTGGAATTGTTCGCGGATTAGCCGGGCCCTGCTAACTAGTCTGGCCATCGTAAAGGCGTTGACGGGGTTATTGCGAGGGATTTCCAGCCGGATTGCATCGTTGGTCATTGTAATGTGACCGCACTCCCGCACGACCCGGTAGCCAATTTTCTCAAATGCCGCTACTACCCGCTGGTGGTTTTTGCCAGGTATTCCGGGCATCGCTATTGCCCAGAGTATGGAGCGGGGCGGACCACCGCCTCGGCAGTGGGAAAGCCGGCTACCTTCAGCTCATTGTAAAAGCCAACCACTTCGTCATAGTTTCCGGCCTCCGCCACTGCCACGCCATCCACCAGCGCTTCGTAGATAGCATCCGCAATCATATTCAGCGCGTCTTGCGGGTCGCGGCCGGCGCTGCCCACGTCCAGCAGAGGACAGAACACCGCCCAGGGGGTTCCAGGACTGGAGCCGCTGGTATCCTTTACCAGCAACACTTCGTATCCACGAACTGCCCAATCACAGCCGGCCCATTCTGCCGCTAACTGGTCATCCGCTCTGGTCAGTAGCGCCAATGCCATAATCCCACCTCGCTCCTGGACAATGATGGCATCCCGGCGCCATCAAATCATAAAGTTCATCTCCCCCACTATCCGCTCCCCCAGCGCAACATCCCCCGCGATTGCCACCGACCCGTCGGCCAGCGCCTGCTCTGCCGGCCAGCGGCCGGTGCCCAGGGCGTTGAACGCCGTCAAGTCCATCGTCAGCCGCGCCGTGGGCGACGCCGGCGCGGCATCCATCCGGTAGGCCCGCCCGCCGTCCATATTCAGCGCGATTGTGCCGCCCACGGCGCCGGCGATCTCGAACACCACCGTCGTACCATCGTCCGGCCTGACCTTGCGCCCGACTACAAAGGGCATCGCGGATTCCGTCCGCCCGTAAGCGTGCTGCGCCACCGGCCCGTCCAGATGGCCGGGGATGCCCAGGGCGCGGCGGATGTCCTGTTCGTGCACCCAGGCATCGTAGATGCGGACGGCCAGCAAGTCGGTGTAGGGGCCGCGGCCCAGCGGGTTGTCGGTTTCGGCGGCAAAGTCGGCGGCGGACATGGCCCGCAGGACGGCCAGCCGCTCGGCGGTAATTTCCCGGAACTCGGCCAGGATGTCGGCGCCGCTGAACTGCCGGCGGTAGTCAACCAGCACTTCGTTGCCTTGCCCCACGTCGTTGCGGACGTGCGACGTATCCGCCGGCTCGTGCTCCGGCGCGGGCCGGCCCAGCAGCCGGCACTCGCTGCCCACCAGGTGCGACACCTGGTCCTGCACCGACCAGCCGGGGCATTCCGTCGGCGTCGCCCATTGCGCGGCGGTAAAGTCGGCGCACAGCGCGGCAATGGACCGCCACACCGTTTCCATCAAGTCAACCAATTCTTGCGACATGGTTCGCGTACTCCATAGAATAGAATTAGACTCGCACCCAGCGGCATTCCGGCAGATGCCCGCGTTCTCCCCGGTCGGGGCAGGTGCAGGGCACATCGTTGCGGCGCCGGTAGCCCAACGACTCCAGCCAGCCGTCGAACCCCGGATAAAAACCATACCCGTCGTCGATGGCGCGATAGCCGGCGCGCAAAGCCGCCAGAATTTCATCACGGCTGGGAACTGCCATAGACGCTAATCGGCTACCAGTTCGAGCACGTCCTGGGCGAATACCATATCCTCAACGCCCACCTGCTCCGGGTCATCGGGGCTGGTCAGGTAACGCACGAACAGCCACACGCCATCTTTGGGATTGGAAACCACCTCGGCGGTAGCGTTGCCGTACAGCCGCACCGTCTGGCCCGGCGCTACGTCAAACAGGTTCACAAGGTCAGCCATCAGCACACCATCAGAAAAAGAAGGTCAAGTTCTTTGCCAGCAGCACGTTCTGGTCCAGCAACACCTGCCGCCGGGCGATGCGCCACTGTCCTTCCTCCCGGCGCAGCGTGTCCTCGCGCCGCCCCACCAGAATATCGGTCTCCGTAGCCACCCGGTTGCGGTAGATGATGAACCGGCAGCGCAGCGACACCTCTGCGGCGTCCGCCGCCGTCGGCGTGGCCTCCAGTATTTCCACGTTGGTAACCAGATGGGCCAGACGGGACAGCGGCTCTTCAGCCCAGTGAACGCCGGTTTGAATCTGTTTCACCCGTTGGGTGAGCGTTTCTTTGCCTTCGTCAAACCAGTTGATATCCTGGCCTTCCCGCGTGAACTCCCGTTCCAGCTCGCCGAACTTGACATTGCGGCGCATTGGCACCCAATAGCGCACGTCGGCGGCGAGCAGGTCCAGCCATGCGTCGTACCGCCGTTCGTCCAGCAGGTTGGCCTCGTGGTACAGGAACGCCTCTACGTCCTGTCGCAGCAGCAGCCGCGCCAGCGCGTCCCCGGCGTTGTCGGCATTGACCGCAGCCATCATGCCGCCTAACGGCCCGACCCGTTGGCGTGCTTCCAGGTAGCCAGCTCATCCCAATCCCGCGCCGCCATAAATTCCTGCCAGCGGTTGTAGAAACCGCGCTGATTCTGCTCGCCGGCGCGCGATTTGGTAACGTCCAGCACCGTTCCCGGAATCCGCAGCCCGTCGTCCTCGAAATCGGTAACGGCGTAGCCCATACCCATCTGGTAGTTGTAATGATGGCGCCGCGCCATCGCGCCCCGGCTGGCGGCGTGGGCGTAGTTCCAGTTCTCCATGTCGTCCTGTTCCGTCAGCCCGCTGGGGCCGGAGTAGCGGATGTAGTACTGGCGCAGAAACTCCTTGACTTCCGGCGGCGCGCTGCTGTCCACCAGGAACCAGCGCCAAACCTCGGTCTGGTCGGGGCCGCGCGGGTGCCACACCGCGATGCTGCGGGGCTGGCGGGGCAGGAAGGACATATTGGGAAAGATGGTGCCCGGCCCGGCTAGTATCCGCCACAACTGGCCCTGCCGTTCCTTGCGGGCAATCTCACAGGCGTGGAAATACTCGGAGATAACCGGGTCGTTCTGATAAGACGGCATCGGCTGAGCGTCCGCCGGCCGCAGGAACATTACCGTGCCATGCCCCCGCTCCGGGAAGGATACGTCCAGCGCCCGCGCGCCGTCCCGCTCGCCAGTGTCGCGCCGGCCCTGGCCTGACGGGCCGATGCCCACCAGGTCCACCGAGCGGTGGCTGATGTTGTGGTAGCGGTCGCCGATAAAGTTCTCGGCGGGGAACTTCCAGTTGGACGGCACCAGCCACTTCTCAATGCCGCCGATAATCTCGGTGCCGCCCTCCGTGCCGTCCCACCCGTCAAACAGGATGTCCAGATAGGTGCGAAAGCCGCCGATGTACTCCAGAAAATCGGGCGCGGCGGCGTCCCAAGTGGCCCAGATGCCGCCCTTGTAGTTGGTCATCCGGGGCACCCGGATGAGGCCCCACTGCGACTTGTCCAGCTCTTCATGGTAGGCATCCTTGTAGAAAGGCACTCCCACCAGCGCGCCGTCGGTGGCAAAGCTCCAGCCGTGATAAGGGCAGGTGAAGATGGGCGTGTTGCCCTCATCATACCGGCAAACCTTCATCCCCCGGTGCATACAGGAGTTGAGGAAGACGTGAATCTCACCCGCCCGGTCCCGGCACAGGATTACCGACTCCTCGCCCATGGACGATACAAAGAAGTCGCCGGGCTTGGCAACCTGGCTTTCGTGCCCGACAAACAGCCAGGCGCGGGTGAAAATCCGCTCCTGCTCTTCGGCGTAGATGTCGGCATTGACAAAAATCTCCCGGCTGACCATGCCGTTGTCCTGGTCAACCAGGCCACTATAAGCGCTGGGCTGGAATGTAATCGCCATCATATCCCTCCGGGGGCCGCTTGCCCTACCGCATAATATCACACCGGCGCATATGCGGGCGGCGCCCGCTACGGATGGGGCGGGTTATTGAGCCGCTCTTCCAGCTGCCGGATACGCGCTTCGGCAACTGCCAACGCCGCTTCGGCGGCGGTGCGCCCCTGTTCCGCAGACAGACGCCCCTGTTCTGCTTCTTGCAGGTTATTCAGAAACTCCCCGGTGGCCGGGTTTCTGAACCGGAACCAGCCCCGCCGCCCGTACAACTCCAGGTTCAGCAAAGGACTGAAACCCCGGCACTCCCCGCTCTCAGCGTCAACCGCGACGGGAATGGACTCATACCGTCCGTTCACCAGACGATAGCCTTGCAGCAGCGGCGTCAAATACGCGCCCTCCGGGTCATAGCGCCAGTATTCCGTCACCCCCCAGCTTTCGTACAGACGATACTTGAAGCCGGCGTCATTCTGATAGGTGTTTTCCGACGCTATCTCCATAGCGAATACCGGATATTCGCGCTCCAGCCACAGGAAATACGACCGGCGCAGCGCGTTGCCCACGTTGGGAATCACATAGACGTCCGGCGCGACGCTGCTCCGGATGTCGCCCGATTCATAGTAAATGAACATCTGACCGGCCACCAGCGTCGTCGGGTCGGCCAGCCAGTTTTCCAGCGCGCCTTGCATATAGGACTGAGGGACGAATTGGAACATTGACTCTACCGGCAGCGCGTCGTGCGCGTTGGGATAGTGAACGCCGTCATCCGGCTCCGGCGGCCAGGACAGCTCCGTAGTGGCGCTTTGGTGTGTAGTCATCAAGTCGCTCCGGGCGCGAGGGCGGATTCGCGGTATTGCTATCATATCCGGGCCCGCCGGCCATTCCAAAACCGGCGTCGCGATGGGAAATGCAAGGGCGGCTACGTCCCGCTCGAACTGCCACCGGCAAGACCCGGACCGGACAGTTCTATCCCCGCCATCACCTCGAGCACCCGCGCCACCACCGGATAGCCTTCGCGGCCCAAGCCCGCGTCTTGCGCCGTCTTGTAGATAAGGTTGGCAACCCCGCCGGTGTTGGCCGGCGCGTCCAGCCGTTCCGCCAGTTCGCAGGCCAGCGCCACGTCCTTGGCCACGATGTCCAGCGTCCCGCCGGCCTGATAAGTGCCGTCCAGGATGGCGTCGGGGATGATGCGGAACGCGCGGCTGGCCCCGGCGCTCACCGGCACGATTTCCGCCAGTATCGCCGGGTCAACCCCGCCCATCTTGCCAATCAGCATACCCTCAATGGCGGCAATCAGGTTGGTATAGCCCATATACTGCGTGGCCAGCTTGGCGACGCAGCCGGCGCCGGCCGGCCCGACGTAGAATATCTGCGCCGCCACGGTTTCCAGCGCCGGCAGGGCCGCCTCAAACGCCGTCCTCTCGCCGCCCGCCATCATCGTCATTGTTGGCGGGCGGCCGCTAACCGGCGCGTCCAGCATCGCCAGGCCCCGACGTTCGCAAGCCGATGCCACGCGGCGGGCCACGTCAGGGTCGTTGGTGGTGGTATCCACCAGCGTTGCGCCGGCCGGCATCGCGTCCAGTACGGCGGCGTTATTGCCCAGCAGAACCGACTCCACCTGCGCCGGCCCCGGCAACGACACCCACACCATCCCGCGGTCGCGCACCGCCGCGGCGGCAGTGCCGGCCCATGATGCGCCTCGCGCCAGCAGCGGTTCCGCCGCCGCCCGGCGCAGGTCGTGAACGGCCAGGTCAACGCCGGCGTCCAGCAGACGGGAGGCCATCAGGCTGCCCATCGTGCCGACGCCGATAACGGTCTGTCGTGGTGGCAATACGTCCATCATCCTGATAATCCAGAGCAAACTTTGTCGATGACGCGAAAAACCGGGTCCTGATTGAAACGACGCACGAATTCCTCGGATATTTCGTTAATCAGACGCAACCCCTCTCCGATTGGCGAACCCTGCAGGGCAATCACCAGTATGGTGTTTTCGCGCTGGATGTCGCCGCCGGGTTCCCGCCACTGGCCTTTGACGTCAATGACGGTCAGGCCGGCGGGGAAACGCGGGGTGATGGTATCCTCCAGGAAAGCCTGCCAATCGGCTTCGCTGACCCGGTTGCCGGCACTGTCATCCAACCCGAAAAAGAGGCGGTACTCCGTGACATAATTAAAGCCGTCGGGGCAGGATTTTTCCGCGTTCGTGGCGGCCGGCGCGCAACCCAGCAACAGCAACAGAGCTGCGAGCAAGGCCGTCGGCAGAGTCGCTTTGCCCAATTCCTACTCCGCGACCTCGTAATGGTCCACCAGCGGTATCTCGTGCAGCGCGGGGATAACCTCCCGGCCAATCAGCTCAATGGAGCGCATCACGTCCTCGTGGGCCATGGCGCCCTCGTTGCCGTAGATGTGCAGGTAGCCGGGGTTGAGCCGGTCAATAATCATGGACAGCTTTTCCCGCACCGTGTCCGGGCTGCCCACGATGATGTTGTTGGCTTCCTGCAACTCCTCGTAGGTCATCATCCGCCCGAAGCCGCCGGCCCCGGGTAGCGTCCGCTGGATGTTGACCGCCTCGCGGGACTGGTACCCGGGCGGGTCGTTATGCTCGCGGGGGCCACGGTTGCGATGTTCCTGCGTCCAGAGAAACTCCCGGCCAATCTCCTGCGCCTTTTCGTCGGTATCGGCGCAGAACACGCGCAGCAGGTAGCCGAAATGCTCCGGCCCCGGCTGGAATCCGGTTTCCAGGGCGGTGTCAATATACACGTCCCGCAGCCGGTGGGTGTGGTCCAGCAACGACCCCAGGTTCATATAAGGGTGCTGGTGCCGCGCCGCCCACACTACCGACTCCGGGCTGCTGAACCCGGGGAACCAGATGGGCGGATGGGGCTTTTGGATGGGCAGCACCCAGGGATTGACCATCCGGTAGTGGTAGTATTCGCCCTCATAGCGGAATGGCCCCGGTTCCGTCCAGCATTTGACGATAAGGTCATGGGCTTCCTCAAAGCGGTCGCGGTTCTGCGGCGGCGCAATTCCGCCCTGCAGCGTTTCCACCGCCGTACCGCGCACAAAGCCGGAGATAATCCGTCCGCCGGAGATGCAGTCCAGCATGGCGATTTCCTCAGCCATGCGGATGGGGTCGTTGACGGCGATGACGTTGCCGAGGATGGCGATTTTGGCGTTGCGGGTGACCTTGCTGATAACGGCGGCGTCAATGTTGACCGCCGGCTTCATGCACCAGTAGGACGAGTGGTGTTCGTTGGACATAATGCCGTCGAATCCGTTTTCGTCGGCCCAGGCGTACTGGTCGTGGTACTGGTTGTAGAGGACGTGCGCCTTTTCGGGGTCAAAGTGCGAGTTGGGGAACATCAGCCGCCCGGACTCGTACTGCGAAACTTCGTCGTCGGTAACGTGGCCGTAGGGCTGTTCGGAGAACCAGAAAATTTCCACCTTGTCTTTGGGCATCAGGGGCCTCCTCAGTGGGGCCGGCAGTCTGTGGCCGTCCGGCTGGTGCTGGTGGTCAATGCCGTCAGTATAAGGACAGGGGCGAAAGTGGGCAAGGGAATCGCGTCTCCAAGTGACCAACTACTTGGAACGAGACGCTGCCGCCGCTCGCTTGGTCAAAATGATACTCATAACCCGTAGCCTGATAGCCATTGAGGGGCGATATTTAGCGCTATGGGCAACGATATTCTCAAACGATTTGGAGCGCGCGCGAGGGAATTGCGGTCAGCGCAAGGATACTCGCAGGAGTCTTTCGCAGCACACGGTAGCGTTGCAATTTAGGTGGTCGTACCTTGCTGTCATTCCGGCTTGCGCCAGAATCCACCATATCCCAATCGGAAAAATCCTGTCCATCCTGTCCATCCTGTTCATCGCTGTAAAAAACGGACTCAGACCACCTGAATTGCAACGCTACCGGCGCTCCGATGCCGCTGGACAGGCAATCATAGATTTAGTGGTCATCGCGTTGCAGTTTCTGGCGAGGACTGCGAACAAGTTGACCTGAAATCGCTGGTACCCGGTTACGTACTTCGAGCGTATGGCAGGCCATATTTTTGCGAAATCGCTTGGCATTGCACCGATAAGAATTGCTGCGTTGCCGGTGGCCGGGCGTTCAACGAGAATGACGACGGACTTCCTCTCGTCGAGACCACAGCGGATTTACCGAATATCCATCTCCCGGTCAAGATGTCAACTAGGGTGTGTAGTCAAATTGGGATCTGGTGGTAAATCAGCGCCGTTAGCCGCAATCTGCCACCAGGAAGGCTGTCCCGCGTCCGCCGCCGCTGCTGCCTATCACCGCCACGACATCTCCGACCGCGCCGGGCAAATCCTGGAACCCCGGCTCCCCGGCGGCAAGGGCAAAGTCGGACGCCCCGCAGCCAACAACCGCCGCTGCAGCAACGCCGTCTTTTGGGTAGTGCGCACCGGCGCCCCCTGGCGCGACCTGCCCCCGGCTACGGCGACTGGAGCAACACCCACCGCCGCTTTATCCACTGGCGCAATCAAAACGTCTGGGCCGAATTGCAGGAAGCCCTGGTTGACGACCCCGATTTTGAGTGGCTGACGGCGGACTATGTGGCGCGACGCCGGGCAAGGTCCACATCCGCACCGCCGCCGGTTATCGTGGCCGGCTGCGGCAGTATCCCCGGCGCCAGGGCCGTTATGCCTTGCTGCCCGGAGCAGTATTTTCGTGATGGCCAACAGTATTTTGCCCTGGATGGGGGAATGGTAAAACGGCAGAACGTTTGCAGCGCTTGCTGGCCGGTTTGGCGCTGGCCGGCGGTTTGCTGCTGGTGGCGCAGCGGTTGTGTTCGCGGGGGCAGCTGGGGCGGCTACGGTTGAGGATGGAGTACTGCCTGGCCACGCCGGAGCCGCTGCCCGGATGGCTCGGCCTGCCCGCCCCCTGAAAGAGTGGGTACGCGCGAGCTCGCGATATTCCTTGACATTTGTTTGCCCGGTAAATAGACTGCCCAACCGTACTATCTGCGTATCTCTAACCTTGCGCGTGTCCGGCGTGTAGATGCGCCGGATGTGCTACTATGTCCAGCAGACCAGACTCCCTGTTGCTACCGCCCGGAGGCCCCAGTTGAGCACTCAAGCAGTCCGGCCGGCGGTGGAATCCCCACCGCCGGCCACCGTCACCGTCACTCGCGCCATCAACAAGATAGACGGCGGGCTGGACTATGTCTATCGCATTCTAGGTTACGTTTGTGGAACATTGCTGCTGCTGCTCGGCCTGTTCATCACCTATCAGGTTATCGCCCGCCGGCTGGGTGGGCCCATGGCTCCCGGAATGGACCAGCTCAGCGGCTACGTTCTCGCCTTCGCCGGAACCTGGGCTTTTTCCTACTCCCTGCGCACCGGCTCCCACGTTCGCATCGACGTGCTGCTCCCGCTATTCTCCCGGATCCACCCCTATATGCGCTCCACGGCGGACTGGCTGGCGCTGGCGTCGGTCGGGTTCTTTGGAGCCGTCACCGCCTGGAAAACCTGGGAAGAGGTTTTCGAGTCCTACTGCATCAGAAACGACCCGGCCACCGGCGCCTGCGTCCAGGCGTTGACCAACACCTACCCGCTGACGCCGATCTGGATTCCGCAGACTGTGGTGGCCATCGGATTCACGATGCTGGCCTTCACTTCCTTCGAGTGGATGCTCAGTATGATAGTCCGCGGCATCCTGGAGATTGCCCATAAAGCCCGCGGCGGCGACGTCGCCGACCTGGCCCAGGCTGACGTCGTTCAAGAGGCTGCTTCCAGCGTCTAACCGTCCGCAGCCAGCCCACCGCCCTTTGCTCCGTCTCACCGTCAACTAACCCGGCGCCGGCCGCAACTGCCCGGAGGATTGTAAGAACATGGCAATCATCACCGCTTTCAGCATGATGGGGGTCTTCTTTCTCATCGGACTCTACGTCGCCGGCGCCCTGGGCGTGCTTTCCCTGGTGATGATGGAGGTGTTCTCCGACGCGCCGCTATGGAACATCCTCGGCAACAAAGCCTGGGAAAGCAACACCAACTTCATCCTGGTAGCGGTGCCCCTGTTCCTGCTGATGGGCGAATTGATGCTGCGCTCCGGTATGGGCGAGCGGATGTACGGCGCGCTGTCCCGCTGGCTGGTTTTCCTGCCGGGGGGGCTGCTCCATACCAACATTGCCTCTTGCGCCGTGTTCGCCGCCTGCTCCGGTTCCAGCGTCGCCACTTCCGCCACCATCAGCCGGGTTTCCCTGCCGTCCTTCCGGCAGCGCGGCTACAGTGAACGCCTGGTCATCGGCTCCCTGGCGGCCGGCGGCACTCTGGGCATCCTCATCCCGCCCAGCATCGGCCTCATCATCTACGGCGTACTGGTGGAGGAATCCATCGGTCGCCTGTATATGGCCGGCTTTTTCCCCGGCTTCCTGCTCGCTTTGGTGATGATTGCGATGATGATGTTTACGTCCATCCTCTTTCCGCGCACCGCGCCAATGGATGAGGAAGTGCGCCGCCTTTATCGTGGCTGGTTCCACGGCATCGGCGTCCGAGGCTACAACGCCGAGCAGATGGCCGTTTTACGTCAAGAGCAGGCCACCGAAGCCGGCTTGACCGACCTGGCCGAGCGCCGGGCCTACCGCCGGGGCCGTTCCACCCTATCCTACGTCGAAGCCACCGGCGAGTGGGGCCGCATGGTTAGCGAAGCCTTCGTTGGTCTGGTCGCCATTATCCCGGTGCTCATCATCATCGCCGTGGTGCTGGGCACTATCTACCTGGGCATTGCCACGCCCACCGAGGCGGCGGCTTTCGGTGTTACCGGCGCGCTGATTGTGGCCGCGGCCAACGAGCTGTACAAGCGCGTGCAGGGCACTTACTCCAGCTGGGGCCAGTCCTTTCGGGCCATTTACCTGATGATGCTGGACGCCATCATATCTGCGGTTCGCACGTCGTCGATGATTATGCTCATCGTCATGGCGGCTTTCACCCTCAGTTTCGCCTTCGCCCGGCTGGGCATTTCCCAGGACATTTCCAACTGGATTACCGCCCTGAACCTCAACGCCCTCCAGTTTGTGATTATCCTGGTGTTCTTCTACCTGCTCCTGGGCACCTTCATGGAAAGCTTCGCCATGCTGGTGACCACCATCCCGATTCTCACGCCCGCGCTGGTGAACGTGGGTGTGGACCTGGTGTGGTTCGGCATCATCATGGTAATTCTGGTGGAAGCGGCGCTCATCAGTCCGCCGGAAGGCATTAACCTCTACATCCTCCACGGGGTGCGCCAGGACGTGGACGCACAAATGGCGGAGCAAACCGCCGCCGCCCAGGCTGCTTTACGAGAAAGCACCATTACGGACGTGTATATCGGGGTCTTGCCATTCATGGCCTGCATGGCTATGGTGATCGCGCTGTTGTTCGTATTCCCGGACATCGCGTTATGGGCGCCCTGCCTCATTTACGACAACGTATCCCGGGACTTCCTGGAGGTCATCGGCAAAACACCCGCCGATACCAACTTCTGGGACCAGGTGCGCTACTGCTCCTCCGAGTTCCGCCCCCGCGCCTACGAGTAGGGGCAACAAGCGTCGCCTCCAATGTCCTAATAATGTCCGGGAGCGCCTCTGCCGCCGTTGCGGGGCAGGGGCGCTCCCGTGAGGTGGCAGTCGCGGTTGGCGAGCCTCCGGACGCCGGGCGGGGTAGGTCTGCGATGCGGTACAAAATTCGGATGATAAAGCGCGCCGAGGGCTGCTCCATGAGTGGCTTGTACTGACCCAGGAAATACTGTTGCCGGGCGAGCCGGACACCGCAATCATCGAGGTTGCCGACGCGCCGGAAATGGCAGTTTAGCTATGCCCAGGGTTCCGGGAGTAACCACCGGCGAGCGATATTAGGTATCCCTGGGTATTCAGTCAAGGTTGCAATTCCGGCGCTAATTGGACTGGCCCTTCCTGCCGATTTGTCCCTGCCAGCGGCCTTCCCGTATCGGATGACGCAGCGCCACCCCGTAGCCGTCGCCAGGCCCAACACGGTGGGTTTCACCCCTTTCAAGGACGGTCAGCACGCTTCGGATTAGACCGGAGCACGGTAACCGCCACCGGCCGGCGGCAACGGCTGCTGGCCCGCTGCCTGCCGGTACTGGCTGGACGGGAGTGCTACCTGGCTACGCCCATCCCACCATACCAACTCCTCACCCCATCCCCCCGCTAAACCGGGTACGCGCGAGGGCCATATCCCCCCTTGACATTCACCGCACTAATGTTCCATAATGACTTTGTCAGGTAAAGCCACGGTTCTGCCAGAGTCCCCGGTCGGCAACGGCCACCGTCAGCATCAAATCGCAACCGGCTTGGCCGGACTGCGCCGCCCAATATCTAAACGGCGCAGTCTGTACGGGCCACAGGTATTGTCACTATCCTGGGCGTCGGCCCCGCGCCGCCGCTGAATTAAGGGCTAAACTTCTGCGTACCACCTCCGGCCGTAGGGCTGACAACCGACCGCAACCTCTGGCAGAACCGGACACCCCTTCACCTGACACCCAGCCTGACGCTCCCAACCCACCATCCCACCCAACGCCAGGAGAGGAGAGCAAAGCGAATCAACAAAATCCGAAGCCCGCAGAGGCCGGTTTGAAACCGGCCCCTGCATCCCGAATGCCCGGCCCTTCCCTGTCAAAACCGCCGGCAGCGGCGGCAATTTGTGGTATCGTATTAGGCGGCCTGTCGTCGGCAGGGTCCCCACGGCCCAATTGCCCGCGTCTATTTCTGCTACCGGCTCGAGGTGATTCCCCAATGGTTGCTCACAGTGAGCGGATGGTCTCCGTCCGCGGCGGTATGTTCAACGTCCAGGTTGCCGAGGGCGGCGCCGGCGATGCGCTGGTGTACCTGCACGGCGCCGGCGGTTATGTTGGCTGGCCCGACTTTTTGGACCGGCTGGCTCAAGATTACCACGTCTATGCGCCGGCGCATCCCGGCGTCGCCGGGTCAACCGGCCTGAACCATCTCGACGACCTGTGGGATTTGGTGCAGTTCTTTGAGGAATTTCTGGACGCATTGGGCATCGAGCGTTGCCACCTCATCGGCCATTCCTACGGTGGCTTTTGCGCCGCCGAACTGGCCGCCCACCGCCCCGACCGCATCTCCCGGCTGGTGCTGGTGAACTCGCTGGGCCTGTGGCTGGAAGACAAACCCGTGGCCGACTTCTTTATCCTGACGCCCGACGAGCGGCGGGAAATGCTGTGGCACGACCCGGAGAGCGCGCTGGCTCACGCCTACGTCGCCCAGCCCGCCGACCCGGAGGAGCGGCTGGAATACACGATGAACCGCATCCAGACCCTGCAATCGGTAGCCAAGTTCACCTGGCCCATCCCGGAGCGCGGGCTGACCAAACGCGCCCATCGCATCGTAATGCCGACGCTGGTGGTTTGGGGCGACTCCGACCAGGTGATTCCCCCGGAGTACGGCGCGGCATTCCGCGACCTGCTGCCCAACGCTACCTTGACGGTGATACCGCAGTGCGGCCACATCCCGCAGCTGGAACGCCCCGACGCTTTCTTTGACAGCGTGCTGGGGTTCCTGCACGACTAGAGACCTCTTTACAACGCTGGACAGGATGAACCGGATTCTGTCCGATTGGAGAATCAACATGGCCGTCAGCCCCACCGTGCAGGACGCTTTCAACCGCCACATCAACGCCGAGTTCTACTCGTCATACCTCTACCTGTCCATGGCCACCTATTGCGAGTCCATCGACCTGCCCGGCTTTGCCCACTGGATGCGTATTCAGAGCCGGGAAGAATACGCCCACGCCATGCGGCTTATCGGTTACATTGAAGACCGGGACGGACGAATAACCCTGCTGCCCATCGCGCAGCCCCCCATCGAGTTCGCCTCGGTGGAGGACGTGATGCAACAAACGCTGAGCCACGAGCAGCACGTCTCCACCCTCATCAACCGCCTCTACGCAGTGGCCGCCGACGCCGGCGACGTTGCCAGCCAGGTAACGTTGCAGTGGTTCGTCAACGAGCAGGTGGAAGAGGAAAAAACCGCCCGCGATGTCATCGCCGCCCTGTCTATGGTGGCCGGCCGCAGCGACGCCCTGCTCCTGCTGGACCGGGAAATGGGCGCGCGAACCCCGTCCGCTCCCACCGCCGCCTAGCCCCGGAGTTTACGCTATGACCCTCAACGAGTTCATCACCGACGCGCTGGACAAGGAAACGGGTTTCCTGACGGATGCCCTGCAAGGGCTGTCCCCCGACGAACTGGCGTGGCAGCCGGCCCCCGACGCCAACTCCATCGGCTGGATTTTGTGGCACATGGTGCGCGTCGAGGATATGTGGATTCAGTTCTTCGCCCAGTTCCGGCCGGAGCTGTGGGAGAGCGACGGCTGGCACCAACGGTTCGGCCTGCCCACCCGCGATAACGGCTTCGGCCATACCGCCGAACAGGTCAACAACTTCCCCCGGCTGGATTTGGCCGACTTCCTGCAATACCGGGCGGCGGTGCGAGAGGCCACGCTGGCCTACCTGCATACGCTGACGCCGGACGATATGGAGACGGTGCCGCGAGAACGCCGGCCCGAAATGTCCCTGGGCGCAATGTTCCGCCAGATTATCGGCGAGCTGTACCAGCACGTGGGGCACATCGCTTACCTGCGGGGGTTGCAGGGCCAATAGGCCGCCTCTGCAAAACCGTAACCATGATGCTAACCGCCCTCGCCAGAATCTTTGCCGTCGCAGTGGCCCTCGTCGCAACGGGCGCCATCGCCGCCGCCGCTTGCGGAAGGCCGGACACCGAGATTCAGGAAGCAACCATCGGGCCGGACACCGAGATTCAGGAAGTAACCATCGGGCCGGAACGGGTGGAATGTCAGGGAGCCGCTCCCATGATGTGCCTGGTGGTGGACGGCCTGCTGTTCTACCAGGAGATTGACGGGTTTGAGCATGAGCCCGGCTACGAGTACCGCCTGCGTATCGAGCAGTACGACGCCTGGCCCGGCCAGGACGAGCCTCCGGCGGACGCATCCCTCTACGGCTACCGGCTTATTGAAATCATCCGCAAAACGCCGGCCGCCGGCTAGCGCAGCCGCCGCAGCCCTTCCTCCAGCGCCACCCAGGGCAGCAACGCGCACTTGATGCGCACCGGATACTGCCGGACAATTTCCAGAGCCTCCAGGTCGCCCAGCTCCGCCCGCGCTATGGGGGGCAACGGCCTGCCCTGCATCAAGTCCCGGAACAGTTGCGACAAATCAGCCGCCCCCTCCACGGTGCGCCCCTGCACGCTGTCGGCCAGCAGCGACGCCGACGCCTGGATGATGCTGCACCCCTCAGCCACCGCGCTCACGCCCGCGATGCTGCCAGGCCGGGCTAGTTGCAACTGTAGCCTGACGCGGTCGCCACAAAAGGGATTGAACTCCTCGGTCTCCACGTCGGCGGCCGCCAGCCGTGCCCGGTGCCGCGGACTGCGGTAATGCTCCATAATCATGTCGCCATACAGCGCGTCCGGGTTATCGGGCAGTTGGGCCATAATCTCTGCTGAACGTCATTCCGGCGCCGGCCGGAATCCGCAAATCCCGTTTATCCTGTATTTTGATGGAAACCCCGTTACTCCGTAGTCGCCACACTCGCGCCGTCCATAGCCGCTTTGAACGTGTGCCACGCCAGTATGGCGCACTTAATCCGCGTCGGGTAAGCGATGACCCCGGCCAGCATCTCCAAATCGCCCAGCAGGTCATAATCTAGCTCGGCGTCCGGCTCGGTGAGCATCCGGTGAAACTCCTCAAACATCGCCATCGCTTCGCCGGATGATGCCCCCTTGACCGCCTGCGTCAACAGCGACGCCGACGCCCGGCTGATGGCGCAGCCGTGCCCCTGAAAGCCAACGTCGTACACCTGGCCGTCGCCGACTTTCAGCTGCAGCGAAATCTGGTCGCCGCACAGAGGGTTGAATCCGTCGGCCTGGTGGGTGGCATCGTCCAGAGCGCGGAAGTTGCGGGGCCGCCGGTTGTGCTCCAGCAGGATTTCCTGGTACAGGTCAGTCAAGTCGGAAGCCATCAGCCGAACACCTCAATAACCCGGTCAATCCCCTTAATCAGGGCGTCAATTTCATCGGTAGTGTTGTAGAAGGACAGGGAAGCCCGCACCGTAGCCGGAACTTCGTAGCGGGCCATCACCGGCTGGGCGCAGTGGTGGCCGGTGCGCACGGCGATGCCTTCGGCGTCCAGGATGGTGCCGATGTCATGGGCGTGGGCGGATTCCATGTAGAAAGACAGGATGCCGCCTCGCTCGGCGGCCGTGCCAATCAGACGCACGCCCTCAATGCCGGAAAGCCGCTCCGCTCCGTAACGCATCAGCGCCCGCTCGTAGGCCGAGATGCGTGCCATGCCAATCGCCTCCAGGTACTCCACCGCCGCGCCCAGTCCGATGGCGCCGGCGATGTCAGGTGTGCCGGCCTCGAACTTGTGGGGCAGCACGTTGTAAGTGGTTTCCTCAAAGGTAACGGAGCGAATCATCTCGCCGCCCGACTGGTAGGGAGGCATATCGTTGAGCAAATCGGCCCGCCCCCACAGGATGCCGATGCCCGTCGGCCCATACATCTTATGGCCGGAAAAGGTCAGAAAGTCGGCGCCCAAAGCCTGCACGTCAACGGGCATATGGGGTATGGATTGGGCGGCGTCCACCATCACCGGAACCCCGCGCGCGTGGGCCAGCTCCGCGATGGTCTCGATTGGATTGACGGTGCCCAGCGCGTTGGACTGATGCACCACGGAAACCAGCCGGGTGCGGTCGTTGAGCATCCTTTCGTATTCGTCCATCAGCAGCTCGCCGTCGTCATTAAAGGGAATAACGCGCAGGCGGATGCCGATTTCCTGACCCAGAATCTGCCAGGGCACAATGTTGGAGTGATGCTCCATGCCGGTGATAATAACCTCATCGCCGGCCTTGAAATACTTGCGCCCATAGCTGTTGGCGACCAGGTTCAGCCCCTCGGTGGCGCCGCGCACATAGATGACCTCGCCAGCGTCAGGCGCGTTGATAAACCGGCGGATGGCCTCCCGGCCCGCCTCAAAGTCGTCGGTGGCCCGCTGGCTTAACGTATGGACTCCCCGGTGTACATTGGAGTTGTTGTGCAGGTAGTAGTTGCTGATGGCGTCAATGACGGCGCGGGGCTTCTGGGTCGTCGCCGCGTTGTCCAGATAGACCAGCGGCCGGCCGTTGACCAGCTGGTCCAGGACGGGGAAATCCTGCCGGATGCGGGCCACTGCGTCAGCAGTCAGCCCGTCAGTCATTATGGTGGTCACAAGCGGCCTCCGATGGGCAGGGCAATGTTGGCGTCGGGAATTGCGTCCTGAAACTGCGCGTCAAGATAATCCCGCAGCGGTTCCAGGGCCACCGTGTCGATAATCTCCCGGGCAAAGGCGTGGATGATGATGCGGCTGGCCGTGGGCAGGTCCAGCCCCCGGCTGCGCATATAGAAAACGGTGTCGGCGTCAATATGCCCGGCGGTAGCGCCGTGGCCGCATTTCACGTCGTCGGCGTAGATAAGCAGGCTGGGCTTGCTGTCCACCTCGGCGTCCTCCGACAACAGCAGGTTCTTGTCCGTCTGCTGGGCGTCGGTTTTCTGCGCGTCCTGGCGCACGGTAACGTTGCCGCCGAACACGGCGCGGGACTGTCCATCCAGGATGCCCTTGTAAAACAGCCGGCTGGTTCCGTAGGGCTGGGTGTGGTCGATGTTGATGTAGTTGTCAATGTGCTGGCTGCCCCGGGTCAGGTACAGGCCGTTCAGGGTACACTCAACGCCGGCGCCGGCCAGTTCCACGCCAAAATCGTTGCGCCCCAGGGCCGCGCCGGCGGCGATGGACACCGACGAGAAACGGGAGTCACGGTACTGCAAGACCCGGCTGACGCCGACGTGGTAGGCGTCCATACCGTCCTGGAGCAGGCGGTAATGCTCCACGCTGGCGTTTTCGCGGACGTAGATTTCGGTGACGGCGTTGGTGAAGTAGCGAACGTCGTCGGGGCCGGCGTAGGTTTCAACGACGGTAAGGCGAGAGTTGGGCTGGGCGTTAATCAGCGTGTGCGGGTGAGTAACGCGAGGCTGCTCCCGTCCGGTAGTGAGATAGAGGATGTTGACCACGCCGCCATCAGCGCCGGCCGGCAGGTCAATGCCCACGCCGTCGCGGAGGAAAGCGGTGTTGAGAGCGATAAAGCCGTCAGCGTCAGGACTGGCCAGGTTGCCCAGCAGAACCTCGCCCAGCCCCCGGTTGGCGCGGATGGCGTCGGGCAGCGCGGCGATAACCATTTCGTTAGACTGGTCGCCTTTGGTGGGCTCCGGAGCGCAAACGCCGGAGGACAGGTCGGGGGCAAACACGCCGTCCACCAGAACCAGCGTCCGCCAGTCGGCCTGCCAGGGAGCGGCGGACTGCACGTCGGCGAGGGTTACGGCGGCATCGTCAACGGACAGCGGTTGCGGGTGGGCGAAGGCTTCCCGGGCAATAGGGGCGGCGTTGGTGTATTTCCACGGTTCGTTGCCCCGGCGGGCGGTGGGCAGGCCCAGACGTTGGAAAGCATCCCAACCACTGCTCCGCAAGTCGCGCAGGGAGGCCGGGCCGCGTATCGACTGTGCGGCGTAGGCGGCGGTGTAGTGGGGGTAAGTGTCGGCGGGGGATGTGGTAGCGGTAGTGGTCATTCAGTTTGCTCTAAATGGGTGGGTAGGATGAAAGGTTCTTGCCATTGGTACTGGCGGAATCCTTGGGGAGGATGGGGTTGGCGGAGCCAATACAGCATCCGTGAGATGTAGGTGGAGACGCTTTTCAAACCGCGGTCCAAGTAAAATTCAGTAACGTCGTCATCGTAAAAACTTTCCTGCAAGTCCGATGCCGCGTTAAAGCACGTGTCCAGCTGGGCATCATAGTCGGCCTCGGACTGGTTGCGAATTAGCTTGTCAATTGCCTGGCTTTTTTCGCTGTGGGAGATTTCGCTGTCGCAGACTGCGGCGACGGACTGCATAAATGCCGAGTCGAAAACCAGCAGGCCATTCACTAGATTTCGCAGGTCACGCTCGTCCTCGTGAGAGACGCCGCAATCTTTCCAGTTTTCGGCGACGGCTTTGGTAATGTCCTCGGCCGCGCCCCAAGCATATAAGCCGGCCTCCAGCAGTTGACGGCTGTTGCGGCAGCGTTGCGCCTTCCGCAGTAGCGTGAAGCTACTGGTGGCGTATTCCCAGCAATTCAGCGACAGGCGAGCACGGTCGTCATCGGTCAGCGCATCGGGGGCGGGAGCGGTGTCCGACATCACTATGCCAATGCCAGCGATGTCGGTGTCAGTTGTAGTCATTATCTATCCTCATCTCCGTGAAGGACTTCGCCGCCGACGATAATACTGCCTGAAGTTCTGCGGCGGGGCCGGCCATTGTAGCCAAGGCAACATCGCATTAACGAATAAACCGCCACGCCGTAAATATGACTCTACCGCAGATTCCGAAAGGTCATTTTCATAAAAGTTTTCATGCAAACTCCGCGCTTCCCGAAATTTGGCATCAAGTCCTCCTGCCGGGTCAAGCATAGACAGCCCGGCTACCATCGCTATCAAATGCTGGTGGCCACGGTGTCTTGCGCCATATCCTTTCCAATTCTCCGCAACTGCCTTCACAATCTGCGCCGCTGCACCCCAGCCCTTTTCGGATGCCTGGCGCAAATCGCCTTCGCTGAAATAGATGCCGGCCTTGTCCATCAAATCGTAGCTGGCCAGCACATATTGCCGCGTCTTATCAGAGAGGCGTTGCCAGTCCGCTTGGGGCAGAACGGAAAGGGCCGGGTTGGTCGGCATCGTCATTCGGTTTTCCTGCTAATAAGAGCGACCTGCTTTGTGGACTATCGCTTTGTTGGTAGGATAGTTTTCGTACACCCGGTAGCGCATAAGGGTTACTCCGCCACTTCTGATGCTCGTACTTCCTGGCTGAAGCCGCGTGGCGAGCTGGGGCGGCGCAATTGCGGCGTCATTTCGGTTATGAACCCCGCAACCTGATCCAGGTTCAAAGAGACGATATACTGCGGTACGTTGTTTTCGTAAAAATTTTCGTGCAGGTCTTGGGCTGCGGCAAACATTTTGTACAATTCGGGATGGCGGTCTGCGGTAGCCAGGCCGGCAACCAGGGCGCGCAAATCCTGATGGCGCTGGTGCACAACGTTGGAGTCCCGCCAATGTTCGCCTGCCGCTTTCACAATCCGGGCGGCGGAACCCCAGCCTTTTTCCGATGCCTGACGCAAATCGCCTTCCCTCAGGTAAAGGCGCGCTCTGCCCATAAGCGCGTAGCTGCCGGCCGCATACTGGCGCGTTTTGAGCGTCAAACGCCGCCAGTCGGCTTCGGTCAGGATGGTAGGGGCGGGGTTAGGAGGGCTGCCGGGCCGGGTTGTCATTATCAAATCCTATCTGTGGCTGCCGCTATGCGACGGAGTTTCCCACTTCCTCCCGTACCCAGTCGTAACCCTGCGCCTCCAGTTGCTCCGCCAGTTCCGGGCCGCCGCTGCGGACGATGCGCCCGCCCAGCAGCACGTGTACCCGGTCGGGCGTGATGTAGTTGAGGATGCGCTGGTAGTGGGTAACGACCACGGCGGCGTTGTCCGGGCGGCGCAGGCGGTTCACCCCGTCGGCGACGATGCGCAGGGCGTCGATGTCCAGGCCGGAGTCGGTTTCGTCCAGCAGGGCGAGGGTGGGTTCCAGCAGGGTCATTTGCAGCACTTCGTTGCGCTTTTTTTCGCCGCCGGAAAAGCCTTCGTTCACCGACCGGCGCACCAGTTCCGGGTCAATCTCCACTTCCTGCACCTTGCTCCGCAGCAGCCGGTCAAACTCCCGCGCGCCCATTTCCTCCTCGCCCCGGTGGATGCGCCTGGCGTCCACGGCGGCCTTCAGAAATTGCCAGGCCCGCACGCCGGGCAGTTCCACCGGATACTGGAAGGCCAGAAACACGCCTTCCCGCGCCCGGTCTTCCGGTTCCATATCCAGCAAGTCCATCCCCTTGTACATCGCCTGCCCGCCGGTAACGGCGTACTCCGGCCGGCCAGCCAGGGTGTTGGCCAGGGTGCTTTTGCCGGAACCGTTCGGCCCCATAATGGCGTGTACTTCGCCCGGATTTACGGTCAGGTTCACGCCGCGCAGGATTTCCTGTTCGTCGATGGCTACCTGGAGGTTGCGCACCTCCAGGATGGGAGCGTTAGCAGTCGCAGTCATTATGGTTGTCGCGTCCTTCTGTGCGGCGTCGGGAAAGGGGCGTTGCGGCCGTCTAGCCAACCGTGCCTTCCAGGCTGACCTTGAGCAGTTGCGACGCTTCCATAGCAAACTCAAAGGGCAGTTCCTGGAAAATCCCCCGGCAGAACCCGTTGATAATCATAAAGTGGGCGTCCTCAACGCCGATGCCGCGCTGCTGCAGGTAGAACAGCTGGTCGTCGGACACTTTGGACGTGGTGGCCTCGTGTTCCATCTGGGCGGTGGGGTTCTTGACCTCAATGTAAGGCACGGTATGCGCGCCGCACTGGTCGCCCACCAGCAGGGAATCGCACTGCGTAAAGTTCTTGGCGCCGTTGGCCGAGGGGTTGATTTTCACCAACCCCCGGTAGGTCTGTTGGCCCTGGCCGGCGGAGATGCCTTTGGCGACGATGGTGCTGCGGGTGTTCTTGCCCAGGTGAATCATCTTGGTGCCGGTGTCGGCCTGCTGCCAGTTATTGACCAGCGCCACCGAGTAGAACTCGCCCACCGAATTATCCCCCTGCAAAATGACGCTGGGGTACTTCCAGGTGATGGCCGAGCCGGTCTCAACCTGCGTCCACGAAATCTTGGAGTCGGCGCCGGCGCACTTGCCCCGCTTGGTAACGAAGTTATAGACGCCGCCCTGCCCGTCCTTGTCGCCGGGATACCAGTTTTGCAGGGTGCTGTACTTGATTTCCGCGCCCTCCAGCGCCACCAGTTCCACCACGGCGGCGTGCAGCTGGGTGGACTTCCGCATGGGCGCGGTGCAGCCCTCCAGATAGCTCACGTAGGCCCCCTTGTCGGCGACAATCAGCGTCCGCTCAAACTGGCCGCTGTCGGCCTGGTTGATGCGGAAGTAGGTCATCAGCTCAATGGGACAGCGCACGCCGGGCGGAATGTAGGCAAAGGAACCGTCGGAGAACACGGCAGAGTTCAGCGTGGCATAGAAATTGTCGGCGTAAGGCACCACCGAACCCAGGTACTTCTGCACCAGGTCGGGGTGGTTCTGGACGGCCTCGCTCATTGGGCAAAAGATGACGCCGGCCTTCTCCAGCTGTTCCTGATAAGTGGTAGCCACCGACACGCTGTCCAGCACCGCGTCCACGGCGACGCCGGCCAGGCGAGCCTGCTCTTCCAGCGGGATGCCCAGCTTGCTGAACGCCTCCAGCACCTCCGGGTCCACGTCCTCCAGGCTCTTGGGGCCGTCATCGGCGGACTTGGGCGCGGCGTAATAATGGATGTCCTGGTAGTCGATGGGCGGGTGCTGGATGTTGGCCCACGTCGGCTCGGTGTAGGTTTGCCGCGACCAGAAGCGATACGCCTTCAGACGCCATTCCAGCATCCAGTCCGGCTCGTTCTTCTTGGCCGAAATCATCCGCACCACGTCCTCGCTGAGGCCCTTGGGAAAAGCCTCCTCTTCAATGTCGATGGTGAAGCCCCACTGGTAGTCCGAGTTCAGCTCCTCGGACGTGGTTTCGCGGGAGATTACGCGCTGGGCCTGGGTGGTCATCAGAGTGGCATCCTCCCCACCGGCGGTTGGTTAGCGGCGTGCCGGCGGTCAGTTTGGCTAATTCCCGACCTTTAAGGTCAACAATTATCCTAGACCAGAGGGGCGGTTCTGTCAACGGGAAAACCGGGCGCCGGTAGCGTTCCGTTTCAGGTGGTCTGGGCCTTTCAAAGTCAGAGATGCCGCTCTTGCCGTTCCCGGATTCCCGCGAAAGCAGGAACGGGGAATAACCAAACCACCTGAAACGGAACGCTGCCGCCACCGCCGCCCGCCTTGCGTTCCGGCCGCGGGTGTGCTAGGGTATCCAGTACAATTTAATAGCGACCGTAGCGCTTGAGACAGCGGGTTCCCATCGGGGAATAATGGCATCTACCAGCCGCCCGCCGAGGCGAAGCCGCCGGAAGCTTCCGGTGGCATCAAGGTTAGCGACGACCGTGCGGTTCTGCCGCCGGAGCGTCTCAATAGCCCGCGCCATTCGTCTCGATGCGCGGGTGATTTTTTGTCCCAGGCAATTCAGGAGCAAAACCTTGCCAACTCAGGAAAAAGTGGACCGGGTGGCCGAACTGAAAGCGAAACTGGAGAGCAGCTCCATTGTCATCGCCACCGGCTACACCGGCATGAACGCCAACGCAATGGTGGACTTGCGCCGCCGGATGCGGGACGGCGGCGTTGAGTTCGTCGTCATCAAAAACAACCTGCTCAACCTGGCCGCCGATGCCGCCGCCGTGCCCCAGCTCAAGGACATCGTCACCGGCCAGACGGCCATCGCTCTGGGTTACGCAGACCCGGCCGTTATCGCCAAAACCGTAACCGACGCTGCCAACGCCGGCGCCCCCCCTCTGTCCATTCACGGCGCGGTGGTCAGCCGTGGCGACCCGATGCCTCCCGCCGAGGTATCCCGTCTCGCCGCCCTGCCGCCCCGGCCGGTACTGGTCGCCCAGCTGCTGGGCAATATGCAATCGCCGCTGTACGGCCTGATGAATGTGCTGAACGGCACGGTGCGGAGCTTGGCCTATGTGCTGCAAGCCCGGATGGACCAGTTGCAGCCGGCCGAAGCGGCAGAGTAGTACAGAATCATCCCAACAGGACCGCAAGCAACAATCAGGAGGCTTCAATTATGGCAGTAAATCAGGAAGTTCTGAACGCAATCAAGGATATGAGCGTGATGGACCTGGCCGACTTGGTCAAGGCCATTGAGGAAGAGTTCGGCATCTCCGCCGCCGCGCCGATGGCGGTAGCGGCGGCCCCGATTGGCGTAGTAACCGACGACGCCCCGGCCGGCGCTGGCGACGACGAGCAGACCGAGTTCACCATCATGCTGAACGACTTTGGCGCCAACAAGATTAACGTCATCAAGGCCGTGCGTGAGGTTACCGACCTGGGCCTGCGCGAGGCCAAAGAGCTGGTGGAATCGGCCCCGGCCCGCGTCCGCGAAGGCGTGAACAAAGAAGAGGCCGACACCATCAAGGGCAAGCTGGAGGATGCCGGCGCTACGGTGCAAGTGGCATAGTTCCAGCGTCAGTATTGCGCTCTATGGCCGGGGCGACGCGCGCGTCGCCCCGGCTTGCTGACAGCATCGGGGTTGGGGCAACGGGCGCGGTGGTGTACAATGCCGTCAGTTTGAGCGGGAGGCCCTGCGGGAATGGATTTGCAACTTGACGGCAAAACGGCAATCGTTACCGGCGGCAGCCGGGGCATCGGCAAGGCCGTGGCACGGGTGCTGGCTGCCGATGGCTGTAGCGTCGTAATCACCGGCCGCTATGCCGACACTCTGTCGGCCTCGGCGGAGGACATCGCCGGTGAAACCGGCGGTTCGGTTACTCCCATCGTGGCCGACATGACCAGCGCTGAGCAGGTCAACGCCATGGTGGCCGCCGCGGCCGCAGCCATGGGCGGACGGGTTGACATTCTGGTGAACAACGCCGCCGCTCCGGGCGGACTGGCCCGGGGTGCGCTGTCGGAAATCCGCGACGCGGACGTGATGCTCGACCTCGACACCAAGGTAATGGGATACCTGCGCTGCGCCCGCGCCGTTGCGCCCTATATGCGGCAGCAGGGCTGGGGGCGCATCGTCAACATCGGCGGCCTGTCGGCGCGGCAGGCGGCGGGCAACCTGAGCGCCGGCGTGCGCAACTCCGGCCTGTCCAACCTCACCAAGTACCTGGCCGAGGAATTGGGCAGCTCCGGCGTGTGCGTCAACCTGGTGCATCCCGGCACCACGCGCACCGAGCGCAGCGGCCCCATGTACGCCGCGCAGGCGGAACGGGAAGGTACAACGGTGGAGGACGTGGAACGTCGCGCCGCGGCCCGCAACTCCACCCGCCGCATCGTTGACGCCGAGGAACTGGCCTGGGTCGTGGCCTTTCTGGCCTCGCCCCGCAGCATCGCCGTCAGCGGCGAGACCATCGCGGCCGGTGGGGGAGCCGGCATCAACGTCTATCACTGACTTGAGCAATCGCAGGAGCTACGAACCATGATTAAAGTAACCGTGTTCTACGACAATGAAGCAGGCAAATCCTTCGACATGGACTACTACGTAAACAAGCATATGCCCCTGGTGCAGGAACGGCTGACCACCTTCGGGATGCGCTACTACAACGTGGAGAAAGGCATCTCCGACACCGACCCCAACGCGCCGCCGCTGTACGTAGCCGTCGGCTACCTGCTATTCAACGACGTGGACGGCGTGCACGAGGGCTTCAAGGCCCACGGGCGGGAACTGGTGGGCGACGTGAAGAATTTCACGGACATTGAGCCGAAGTTCCTCATTAGCGAACTGGTGGCGTAGCGGGGTACGGCAACGACTAAATCGGTGGGGTAGCCGCAATGCTACCCCACCGGCCGTGTGGCACTTGGCATGATACCCCGAGCCGTACCTTGTTTCACAAGCCTATTTCTGCAAGATAGCGTGACGGCAGACAGGGTTCTCCTAGTATGCTGTTGTTGACTATGAAATACAGGTGGCGCCGCGCCCGTGTCATAGCGACATAAAACAGGCGACGTTCTTGCTCGTGCTGGTCATCGGTCTTAGCCAGTTTGCTGGGCCATATTCCGTCATTCGCGTCCAAAATAACAACAGCGTCAAATTCTTTGCCTTTGGCACGGAGGGCGGTCATCAAGTGTAATGGTAGCTTCCATTCGGGTTCCTCGTTTTCTCTTTCGGTGTCAGCCTCAGGAGGAGTGAGGGCCAATGTAGCGATAGCCTTTTCAATATCGCGGTAGTAATTGTTGAAGTTGTCGCCGTACCGACTCGCATAATCGCTAAGATACAAAAACGGGGGATCTGTGTAGAAAATATCCTCCAGTGACTTGCCGTAATCCTTCTGCAAGCCCTCGAAATTTTGGCTGACAGCCCGTATCGCCCTAGATACAGTGCCAGAATTGACCAGTGGCATTATCTTCTCAAGGAAATCCCAGCTCATCTTGCCGCCAGTATTCCTACCCTTAAGCAGGCCAGCGTAGTTAGATAGCGCATATACCGCATCGAGCAGTGTCACCGGCGATTTAGAGTATAGATACTTCTGCAAAGAGCTGCGGTCTCTGCTGGACAGAGGATACCTCTTCACTAGCCGGGACGCTACGAGGGTTTACCATTTTCCGAATCCACAAGCACTACGGGCAGGGTTGCACGCTACTAGATTTGGACGGCAGAATAACAGACGCTACCAAGGTTCGCAAGTCTGCGATAGCTATTTTGAGCTGTGCCTATCGCTGGGAGGAATTTGCAATGAGCAATAGCATTGAAACTTTAACCGACCACGCCATCCGCCAGTATTGGGACTTTTTGCCCACCGCCGGCAGCCGCATCGGGCAGCACGAGTACGACGGCCGGTTGCCCGACTTTTCCGCCGGCCGCATCCGCCGCCGCGTTGAGGAGCTGCATCAGTCGCTGGCCCAGCTGTATGCGTTGCCGGCCGAACCTAACGACGACAAAATGGCCGACCTCTCGCGCCGTCTGCTGGATATGTTCCTGCGGCGAGAGCTGTTCAATCTGGAAGAGCTGCGGACGCTGTACAACAACCCCCAGCGGCAGGTTGGCTATCTGGGCGTTGGTGGCTACGTGCAGCGGGACTATGCGCCGTTGCCGGAGCGCATCCGCTCGGCGACGGCGGCGCTGCGGCAGGCTCCCGATTTTCTGGCGACACTGGATGCGCTGACCGAGCCGGAGTTGGGGGAACCCATCCGCGATATGGCAGTGGAAGCCTACCGTGGAATGGCGTCCTTCTATCGCACCGGGCTGGCGGAGGCGTCTGCCCAATGCGCCGCCGTCGCCCCGGACATAGCCGCCGATTTTGACCGCGCCCGTGAAATCGCCGCCGCCGCCGTAAGCGGGTTTGCGGAACGGCTGCAAGCCCGTCAGGTACGCCCGGAGTTCGCCATCGGCGCGGATTTGTACCGCCGGATGCTGGCGGTGAGCGAGGGAGTCAACACGCCGCTGGCCGACATCCTGTCCATCGGGCAGGCCAACTTGGAAGCAAACCTGCGGCGGCTGGACGAAGCGGCGGCCCGTCTGCTGTCTCCCCGTCTGCTGTCTCAGGGAACGGCGCCGGGCAAGTCGGTGCGGGAAGCGGTGGCGCAGGTGAGCGCGAATCATCCCACCGCCGAGGCTCTGATACCGGAGACGCGGGATCTACTGGAAGACATCCGGCAAGCGCTGGTTGACCATGACATCATCGGCTTGCCGTCGGAGGAACGCTGCCAAGTTACGGAAACGCCGTCCTATATGCGCTACGCTTTCGCCGCCATGGACTCGCCGGGCGGCCTGGAGCAGATGGCGACCGAGGCATTCTATTACGTAACGCCCGTGGAACCGGACTGGACGCCGCGCCAGCAGGAGGAATGGCTGAGCAACTTCAACTACCACACGCTGAAAATCGTCAGCATCCACGAGGTCTATCCCGGCCATTACGTCCACAACCTGCACAACCGCCACGGGCGGGCGCTGCCGCTAATCAACCGGGTGGCAACATCGTATGCGTTCAGCGAGGGCTGGGCGCACTACGCGGAAGAGATGATGCTGGAAACGGAGTACGGGCGCCATGACCCGGCGCTGTGGCTAACCCAACTGCTGGAAGCCCTGGTGCGCAACTGCCGCTACCTGTGCTCGCTGGGGATGCACACGCAGGGGATGACGGTGGACGAGGCCACCCAATTCTTCCAGGCCCACGCCTACATGGAGGAGCACCCGGCCCGCCGGGAAGCCCTGCGGGGCACCTTCGACCCCGGCTATCTGAACTATACGCTGGGCAAGTTGATGCTGCTGAAACTGCGGCGGGACTGGCGGCGGCAGGAAGGGTCGGCATACAGCCGGCGGCAGTTCCACGACGCCGCGCTATCCTGGGGCGCGCCGCCCGTGCCGCTGTTGCGGGGGGTAATGCTGAGGGAACCGGGGGATGCGATATTGTAACTTTTCTGGCAAATCGCCAGATACGATGCCCGATTCCTGACATACCGCACCCGTTCTCCGCCAAATGACGCGCCTGGTCAAGTCCGCGTTATAGCCCTGAAGCTCGCGCCTGTCCGCCAGCAGCGCTGCCTGGGTACAATCCGTTGTCATGTGCCGGACAAAGGAGCTGGAGCTATTGGAAAACCCGGAGACCATCGGCGGCGAGCCGGCGCTGCCGGGGTTTGTGTTTGAAGTGTGGCGGCGAGTTTTTGCGCTGCCCCCCGGCGCAGCAGGAACAGGTGCTGCGACATCCGCCCCCATCGCCCAAAATTGGTATCATTAAGGACGTTGGAGGCTTGATATGCTCAACCGCATTCACATCAAAGGTTACAAGTCCCTGGTCAACGTCGAAGTGCGGCTTGCCCCGCTTACCCTGCTTTTCGGTCCCAATGCCGCCGGCAAAAGCAACTTTCTGGATGCGCTGCAACTACTCTCGGGCTTGGCCACCGGACGGACTCTGAACGATGCTTTTGCTCCGCCCTACCGCGGCAAGCCGCTGGAATCTTTCACCGTGGACGAAAACGGCATCAGCGGTCTGATGGAGAGAGAACGGCTGGTTTTTTCCATTGAAGCCGATTTGTGCCTGTCCGACCGGATTGTTGATTCCGTCAATCGCCACATACAGGAAATGCGTCGCCCCAGTGGGGGCAACCGTCCTGCGGAAACGGTCAACCGTCCCGCAGTGCGGGAGCGCAACCTGCGCTATCGGGTGGAGGTTGAGATGCTGCCGCGCTCCGGCATCCTGCGTGTGACCGACGAATACCTGGCGGCGCTGAACGCGAGGGGCGAAACGGCCCGCAACCGCAGTCCTTTCATTGACCGTCAGGCCGAGAAAATTCGTCTGCGTCTGGAAGGCCAGGCGCACCCCACGGATTATGACCGCTATCTTGACCACACCATAATCTCAATGCCGCACTACCCGCCGCATTATCCCCACCTGGTGGCGGCGCGGCAGGAATTGGCCAGTTGGACGTTCTTTTATTTTGAGCCGCGGGAACGGATGCGCGCCGCCAATCCGGTCAAGGAAGTCCGCCATATCGGGCTGATGGGAGAGGATTTGGCCGCCTTTCTTAATACCTTGCACGCGCACAATCCCAGGCAATTTGCGGCGGTTGAAAAGGCGTTGCGCACATTGATGCCGAATATGGACGGCATTGAAGTGGACATCAGCGACTTGGGAGAGGTAGAACTTCGCCTGAAAGAGAATGGAGTAGCCATACCGGCCCGCGTCCTCTCCGAAGGCACCTTGCGCCTGTTGGGGCTGCTGGCGCTTACCGGCGCCGCCAATCCGCCGTCGCTGGTAGGATTCGAAGAACCCGAAAACGGCGTCCATCCACGCCGGATAAAGATGATTGCCGAACTGCTCAATACCCGTTCCAGCGTTGGGCAGAGCCAGTATATCGTTACAACGCACTCCCCGCTGTTGCCGGACCTGCTGCCGGACGATTCTCTGTTCGCCGTGCGCCGCATTGACCGCCGGACGGAAATCGACTCTTTCCTGACCTGGGGCCCGCTGGCGCGCCGGCGCGACATTGATAATGCGCTGGATGACCGGGCTACCCACCTTCCGGTATCAGAGCGCATTTTACGCGGTGATTTCGATGCGTGAGATAGCCCTGTTCGGCGAGGACTACGCTCACCGATTGGTTATAGGCGCCCTGGTGCAGCGCCTTGCCGAAGAAGCCGGAATCGTCGCCCACCTTGACTGGAGAAACGCAGTTCGCGGCCACGGGCGGGTCGTCCAGGAGTTCGACGATTACCTGCGCGACCTGAACCGGCAAGGAATCCGTCCCGACCTGATAATCGTCGCTACGGACTCCAATTGCAGCGGATTGAACGCGCGCACGCGGGAACTGGAACGGCCCAACGCCCTGGTGCCAATAATTATGGCTATTCCGGACCCGCATATCGAGCGCTGGCTGCTGCTGGACGGCGCCGCATTCCATGAGGCAGTAGGGCGCGGCTGCGATGCGCCGGACCAAAAATGCGACCGCACCCGTTACAAGCGGCTGCTGATTGACGCAGTTTATGCCGCCGGAATTACGCCAAGCATCGGCGGGATTGAGTTTGCAGAGGACATAGTGCGGCAAATGGACATTGAACGGGCAATGCAAGCCGACCGGTCACTGCAACGCTTAGTACGGCAAATTCGTCAAACTTTCCGGGAATGGCAGTCGCCATCGTCCTGATAGCTACCGCAGTGCCAGCATCCGCTCCAGGGCCACCAGCGACTCCCGCTGCATATCGTCCGGCACCATAATCCGGTTCACTACCTGGCCGGCCACCAGGCTTTCCAGCGTCCATAGCAGGTAGGCCGGGTGGATGCGGTACATGGTGGAGCAGGGGCAGCTTACCGGGTCCAGGCAGAACACCGTTTTGTCCGGGTTGTGCATCGCCAGCCGGTTGACCAGGCTGATTTCGGTGCCTACCGCCCACACGGAGCCGGCGGGCGCCTCGTTGATGGTCTTGCGGATTAGTTCGGTGGAGCCGTTCAGATCGGCGGCGGCAACCGTTTCCCGGGGACATTCGGGATGCACCAGCACGGTTACGTCGGGGTAGCGTTGGCGGGCCGACTCAATCTGCTTGGGGGTAAAGCGGGTATGCACCGAGCAATGGCCCTGCCACAGCACCATCCTAGCGGCGCGCAGTTGCTCCGGCGTGTTGCCACCCATTGCTTTGAAAGGATTCCAGACCACCATTTCATCCAGAGGGATGCCCAGCTTGAGGGCGGTGTTGCGGCCCAGGTGCTGGTCGGGCAGGAACAGGACGCGGTCGGCCTCGCCGAAGGCCCATTCCAGCACGGCGGCAGCGTTGGATGAAGTGCAGACTGCGCCGCCGTTGCGTCCGCACAGCGCCTTGATGGCAGCGACGGAGTTCATATAGGTAACGGGCAGGATGCCGCCGTGGTCGCCCAGCACGTCCTGCAAGTCGCCCCAGGCGTCCTCAACGTCCTGGATGGGGGCCATGTCGGCCATAGAGCAGCCGGCGGTGATGTTGGGCAGGATGATCTGCTGGTGGCTGCCGGCCAGGATGCAGGCGGTTTCGGCCATAAAGTGGACGCCGCAGAAGATAATGTAATCGACTTCGGGGCGCGAGGCGGCCTCCTGGCTGAGCAGGAAGGAATCGCCCTGGAAGTCGGCGTACTTGATTATCTCCTCGCGCTGGTAGTGGTGGCCCAGGATGGTAACCGAGTCGCCCAGGGCGCGGCGCGCGGCGCCGATGCGTTCGTCCAGCTCGGCCGGGGAGCAGGCCAGGTACTCGCCGGGGATTTTCTGCCAGCGCACATTGATGGCCAGTTCTTCGGCCAGGGACTTGGCGGGCAGTTCGTCCTCCGGCCGGCAAAAGGCGGCGTGCTCAATCTCGGTCAGGGGAATGGTGGGTTGCCGCGTGCGTGTAACCATAAGTGTCGTTTCCTTTTTGCTGGCTGGCGGTGGCAGCAGGCCGGCGCCAATCAGACCTTGTTCCTCGCCTGTCTTCCAGTATGTCCGCCACGCGCTTGCTAAATCTGCCGCCTGCGACGGCTCGGCTTCGCCGACGGCCACATCATCGTTAGTAATGCCGCTCAGTTCCGTGCCAAACCGGTCAATGTTCCAAGTGGCCATTTTACCCTCCCATATCGACATCGCCAACCAGCACGTTCTTGATTGAAGTCCAGGTTAGGTTGCCTGTGCCGCTTTCAATGTACGGGAACTGCGCGTTGTGGTATTGACTGGTGAAGTTGATGCGCACTCCTGGGGGCAGAATCACCTCATACTCGCGCTTATTTGTTATTATAACCGGAATCGCTCGGGGTATTCGCAGTTGCATAAAATACTCGCCTGTTGCGAACCGCACTCCCACCTCTCGGCTGATGGACGTTGACGTGAACGCTGTCGCATTGATGGACCTTCCGGGTACATAAACATCAGGGTTTCTGATGGAATTGATACCTCGGAACACGACTATACTCTGAGATAAAGGGCGCATATCATGCAGAATCTCAGCGACAATTTCTCTGATATCTTCCGCTTTGAGATAAATATGTGTGAACCCGGCTTCAGGATTGTTGAGATAGGAGTTGATGGCCTTATAATCGTCGCTGATGTACCTGCTGACCCCGATACTCAAGCGCTCCTCTGCCCGGTAGTCGGGCAATTCCTCAAAGTGAAGGGATGCGTTGTAGTTGCACCAGGCGGCCGCTATTTTCAATTCCGGGGGCGCGGCATCGTCGTAAATACGGTCGCTGTCGCCCATGAAAATTCACTGAACCGAAACCGGTTCGCTACGCCATCACGCCGGACAGCGACCAAGGCCCGGTTCGGGTGATGCGGACGTTGAGCAGCCGGCCGGCCAAGTCGTCGCCGGGGGCCGCGTCGTCGGGAATGTCAAAATAGACCAGCTTGTTGCCGCGGGTGCGCCCTGTCCAGCGGCCCCGCTTGCGGTTTTCGGCCAGCACCGGCACGGTGTCGTCCAGGTAGGCGGCGTTGATGCCGGTGAGGATGCTTTCCTGCAGTGTTTCCAGCCCTTTCAGCCGCCGCTGTTTTTCATCCGGCGCAACGTCGTCGTCCATCGTGCGGGCGGCGATGGTGCCGGGGCGGGTGGAGTAGGCGGCGCCGTGAACCTTGTCAAAGCGCAGGTCGTTCACCAGCTGCAGCGTGTTCTGGTACTGGCGCTCGGTTTCGCCGGGGAAGCCCACGATGATGTCGGTGCTGACGGTAACGTCGGGGATGGCGTCGCGGATTTCGCTGATGATGTCGCGGTACTCGGCGGTGGTGTAGGGGCGGCGCATCCGCTGCAGCACGTCGTCGTCGCCGGACTGGACGGGCAGGTTGATATGTTCGCAGACTTTGGGCAGGTCGGCCACAGACCGGATGATGCGGCGGCTCATATAGGATGGGTGGGAGGTGAGAAAGCGGATGCGCTCCAGGCCGTCAACGTCGTTGAGCCGGGCAAACAGGTCGGCCAGGTCGTGGCCGTCGTCCCGGTCGTGGCCGTAAGCATCTACCGTCTGGCCGAGGACGGTAACCTCGCGGACACCGCGGGCGGACAGCAGCTCCACCTCGTGGGCGATGTCGTCCACCGAGCGGCTTACCTGCCGGCCCCGGCGGTAGGGGATGATGCAGAAGGTACACATCAAATCGCAGCCGTGGATGATAGGCACGTAGGTTGCCACGTCGGGCTGTTGGGGCGCCAGCGAGCCGACGCAGCCCTGCCAGTCCCGGCCCAGCCGTTCGCCCACCAGCTCCAGCAGCGGTTCAAACTGCTGGGGACGCAGGAACAGGTCAACGTGGGGGAAGCGGCGCCGCAGCTCCTCGGTGCGCGGGCCGACCATGCAGCCGGTGAGGGCCAGCACCGAGTCGGGCCGCTTTTTACGCAGCGGCTGGGTCAGGTTCAGGGTGCCGGTAACTTTGTCCTCGGCGCTCTGCCGGACGACACAGGAATTGAGCACCACCACGTCGGCATCGGCGGGGCGCGCCGCCGCGCTGAGGCCCAGCTGCTCTAGCGCCGACCCCAGGCGCGCGGAGTCGGCGGCATTCATCTGGCAGCCAATAGTCCAGATGTGATAGGTCTGCATTCGGCTTCAGTCCCGTGTTCGCAGGGGGTGCCCGGGGCAAATGCCGACCGGGTGGTTGCTGGCGGAGGGAGTGGGATTCGAACCCACGATCCCGGTTTCCCAGGATAAGCGCTTAGCAGGCGCCCGCACTAGACCACTATGCGATCCCTCCCGTCCCTGCTGGGTAATGCCAATTATAGCCTATTGTGCCGCGCGTTACAAACGGGCCCGGCGCCGCTAACGCGAAAATGGAAAATGGCGGAATGAGGGTTTATCCCGCTGCCGGCGCGCCGTATAATCACCGCGGGAATCAGCCTTTACATTAGCCATCGCAATCACCCAATCGCAGTCACTCAATTGAGGAGCCGATTATGGAACCCATCATCCGCAATGTCAGCAGCTATCCCGCCGGCGCGCCGGCGCGGCTCATCGGCGCCGACGACAACCCGCCGCTGGTTACGCTGGCCTACTCGGTCATTGAACCCGGCGGAACCAGCGCGCACCACATCCACGAATGGGAGCATGAAGTCTATATCATTGAGGGGAGCGGCACCCTGGTGGCCGACGGCCAGGAGTATCCCGTCCGGGCCGGCGACGCTATGTTCATCCCGCCGCTGGTGGACCACGTTACCCGCAACGACGGCGACGGCGACATTCGTCGCATCGAAATCAACCCCATCTCCGCCGCCAGCGGCCACGCCCGGCCCGGCGGCAGCGAACCCGGCGCCGGCGCGCCGCCCGTCATCCGCAATCATGCCGACCTGAACGCCGAAACCGGCCATACCCTGCTGGGCGGGCGCGACGGCTGCCCCAACTACCTGATGCTCTACAACGGCGCCATGCCGCCCGGCGCGGTCAGCCACCCGGAAACCGGCGGCCACAACCACGAGTGGGAGCATACCGTTTTCGTCCTGGAGGGTTCGGGTACGCTGGTGGTATCGGGCACGGATTACACCGTAACCGCCGGCGACGCCGTGCTGGTGCCGCCGGGCGAACATCACCAGTGGAAAAACGAAACCGACGCCCCGATGCTGCGCGTAACCTTCAACGACATCAAGTCGGAAGGCCACGGCTAGCCTGGCTCTCCCCAAGCGGTCTATCGCTGACGGCGGAACAGCTGCCACACGGCCACACTAAAGCCGGGCAGCAGCTCACCGCCGTCCAGAACGTCATCCGCGCCCAATACTATCGGGAGCGCTCCGGGCCGGTATAGCGACACCGTTGCCGTTCCCGGATTGAGGACCCAAACTTCCCGCGCCCCAAAATTAAGCCACACCTGCGCCTTGTCCGACAGCAGGCGGTCAGAGCGGTCGTTGCTGGGAGATGCAACCTCAATGCACAAGTCAGGAGTCAAGTTCGGGAAGCCGGTAGTTCCGGGCGGGATGCGTCCGGGAGCAAACCAGGCGACATCGGGGCAAAGCACCGTGTCGGGATTCCTTTCCAGCCGGTAGCCGGGTTCGCCGGCGACGGCTTCACCGTAATCGGTGGCCTCCGTGTATTGGAACAGGAGGCCGCCGGTTCGTAATACGGTTATAGCGTGCGGGTGTCCAGTGCCCACTTTTTTCTCCGTCAGTACGCCGCGGATTAGTTCATAGCGCTTGCCGGGAACCGGCGCCAGCGCCAGAAATTCACCGGCGGTCATCAGTCGCGATTTTACAGTAGTCATCGTTAACCTCAACCTCAATACGACATTCAGCAATATGACAATCAGCCCGTTCCCGTCATTATACGCCAGCGGATGTATAATCGGAATTAATCCAATCCGGTCAATCCGGTCAATCCGTGTGAAATAAATATGCCCGGCTCAACCCACATTAGCGCTATCCACGCCCGCGAGGTGCTGGACTCCCGCGGCAACCCCACCGTGGAGGTGGACATAGGGCTGGAGGGCGGCGCTTTTGGCCGCGCCATCGTGCCGTCGGGAGCGTCCACCGGCCGGCATGAGGCCGTTGAACTGCGGGACGGCGACCCGTCGCGTTACGAGGGTCGGGGCGTCCTGCGCGCCGTCGCCGCAGTCAACGATACCATCGCTCCCGCCCTGTCCGGCGCCGACGCCGCCGACCAGACGGCGCTGGACGCCCGGCTGCGGGAGCTGGACGGCACCGCCGACAAAGCCAACCTGGGGGCCAACGCCATCCTGGGCGTGTCGCTGGCCGCCGCCCACGCCGCCGCCGCCGCGCTGGAACTGCCCCTGTATCGCTACCTCGGCGGCGCGGATGCCGGCACACTGCCGATGCCCATGGTCAACATCATCAGCGGCGGCCGCCACGCCGCCGGCGGGCTGGATATGCAGGATTTTCTCGCCATTCCCATCGGCGCGGACACCTTCCGGGAGGCGCTGCGGATGGTCGTCGCCGTGTACCGGATGGTGGGCCGCGTGCTGTCCCAAACCGGGCCTTACGCCTACGGCGTCGCTGACGAGGGCGGGTACGGGCCGCCGCTGCCCTGCCACGAGGACGCGCTGGGACTGCTCTATGACGCCACGCGGCTGGCTGGCTACCGCTGCGCCCGCGATGGCGACATCGCCATCGGCATTGACGTGGCCGCCACCGAGTTCGTCGCTGACGATGGCCGCTACCTGCTGCGAGCCGAAGGCAGGTCGTTCACCGCCGCCGGGCTGGCCGACCTGCTGGCCCACTGGTGTATCACCTACCCCATCATCTCAGTTGAGGACGGGCTGGCCGAGGACGATTGGGCGGGCTGGGAATACCTGACCGGCAAGCTGGGCCAGTCAACCCAGCTCATCGGCGATGACCTGTTCACCACCAACCCGCAGCGTCTGGCGCGGGGCGCGGACGCCGGCATCGCCAACGCCGTGCTGGTCAAGCCCAATCAGATTGGCACCCTCACCGAAACCCTGGAAACCGTGCGGCTGGCGCAGGAACGGGGCTACCGGCCAGTCATCTCGGCCCGTTCCGGCGAAACGGAGGATACGACCATTGCCGACCTGGCGGTGGCCACGGGCGCCGGACAAATCAAAATCGGGTCCGTCACCCGCTCCGAACGGATGGCCAAGTACAACCAACTGCTGCGCATTGAGGAGGAGCTGGGGGAACGCGCGCAGTTCGCCGGGCGGGACATATTCGCCCGGTTTTTGAACCAATGACGACTCCCGTTGACTTGGGCATGGACCTGCTGGCGGAGCCGGCCCAACGGCTGGGTTTAAGCCTGTCTGCCCCACAGCTGGCGCAATTTTCCGAATACACCCGCCTGCTGATTGCGGGCAATAAGCGGGCGAACCTGACGTCCGTAACTGACCCGGCGGATGTACAGGTACGCCACTATCTGGACTCCCTGACCGCAGTATTAGCCTTGCCCCGCTGGCCCGACGGCCTCCGCGTCGTTGACATCGGGGCTGGGGCCGGGTTTCCCGGCGTGCCGCTGAAAATCGCCTTCCCCGGCATACGGCTGACGCTGGCCGATTCGGTAGGCAAGAAGACGGCGTTTTTGCAAAACCTGGTCGCCGAGTTGGGCCTTGCGGATGTTGAAACGCTGACCATCCGCGCCGAGGAGCTGGGCCGCACGGAAGGTTATCGGGGGCAGTTTGACGTGGCCCTGGCCCGCGGCGTGGCCGCACTGCCGGCCCTGGTGGAGTACGCATTGCCCCTGTGCAAAGGACACGGCCACCTGCTGGCGTGGAAAGGGAAAGACGGCCCGGCGGAGGCCAAAACCGCGGCCAACGCGCTGGCGGAGCTGGGCGGCCGGATTGCCGGGCTGCACTCGGTCAACGGGCTGTCGCCGCCACTGCCGCCGGACCGCTGGCTGGTGTGCGTGGAGAAGGTGCGGCGGACGCCGGGCCGGTATCCCCGGCGGGTGGGCGTGCCGGCCAAACAGCCGTTGTAGGCCGGTTCAGACCGTCAATTGACGAACCGGCGCATTGGCCGCCGGTGTGGCGCGCGCTACGCCGTTTGATGCAAGTCAAAAATCCGCCGCCGCACCTCAAACACAAACCCCGGCAACACCGGCTCGCCGCTGATCGTCTCCGGGTTCTCCAACAGCTCCGGCTCCACGCCGGGCCGGTAGATGTGAACCCGCCGGCGGTAGGGGTCAATCAGCCAGCCCAGCAGCGCGCCGTTGGCGATGTACCGCTCCATCTTGCGCTGCAATGGCGGCAGGCGGTCGGTGCCGGACATTATTTCGGCGACGAAGGCGGGGCAGACGGTGATTGCGCCGCCAGCAGACAATGGCGGCAGCGACGCCACCTGCTCCGGGGACAGCCAGGCGGCATCCGGCTCAGTGCGCGAACCGTCGGGCAGGCGCACAATCGTCCGCGATGGATAGGTCTCGCCACCGTTGGCCTCAACCCAAATAAACAGGACGCCGAAAAGTTGGCCTTCCGCCATACTGCTGTCTCGATTCACCATAGGATTGATTACCAATTCTCCTTCGCCGGTCAGTTCCAGGTAAAACCCGCGCCCCTCGTTAGCCTTGGCAAAGCCCACGAACCAGTCATCAATGTCGGCATCGGTGAGCTTGCCGGCCACCGAGTCCAGAATGGGGCGGATGTTTATGGACAACGGGTGCGGCAGGTCAAATTCGTCGGTATCAGCGATGGCGGGGGTATCTTTGATAACGTTAGTAACTGTCATAGCATCCGTCCTAGCTAAGCCGTCTGGTGCAAGTCAAAAATCCGCCGCCGCACCTCAAACACAAACCCCGGCAGCACAGATTCGCCGCTGATAGTCTCCGGGTTCTCCAGTATTTCCGGCTCCACGCCGGGCCGGTAGATGTGAACCCGCCGGCGGTAGGGGTCAATCAGCCAGCCCAGCAGCGCGCCGTTGGCGATGTACCGCTCCATCTTGCGCTGCAATGGCGGCAGGCGGTCGGTGCCGGACATTATCTCGGCGACGAAGGCGGGGCAGACGGTGATTGCGCCGCCAGCAGACAATGGCGGCAGCGACGCCACCTGCTCCGGGGACAGCCAGGCGGCATCCGGCTCAGTGCGCGAACCGTCGGGCAGGCGCATATTGGCGTTGGCGCCGTGCGCCTCGCCGCCGTACCGCTCTTCCCAGGTTTCCAACGAGCTGGTCAGCCTGGTTTCGGCTTTCGTCCCATCACGATTCACCATCGGATTGATTACCAGTTCCCCCTTGTTGGTCAGTTCCAGGTAAAAACCGCGCCCCTCGTTGGCCTGGTCCAGACCGGCGAACCATTCGTCGATTTCGGCGTCGGTAAGCCGGCCGGCTACCGAGTCCAGGATGGGGCCGATGTTGATGGCGAGGGGCAGCGGCGCGGCGCTCCAGTCGGTAACGTCGTAGTCATCCGTTGCCGGAGCGTGGGGTTTGGACTGTGCAACCATATCGTCTATCCTTGCAGGGCGGGCGGTTAGCGCAAGTCAAAGATGCGCCGCCGCACGTCAAAGGTGAAACCGGGCAGCACGGATTCCCCGCTAATGGTTTCCGGGTTGTCCAGCAGCTCGATTTCTACGCCGGGGCGGTAGATGCGGACTTGCCGCCGGTAGGGGTCAATCAGCCAGCCCAGCAGCGCGCCGTTGGCGATGTACCGCTCCATCTTGCGCTGCAATGGCGGCAGGCGGTCGGTGCCGGACATTATCTCGGCGACGAAGGCGGGGCACACGGTGATTGCGCCGCCGGCGGCAATCGGCGGCAGCGACGCCACCTGCTCCGGGGACAGCCACAAGGCGTCGGGCCGTATCCGGGAGCCGTCGGGCAGGCGCATATTGGCGTTGGCCCCGTAGGCTTCGCCGCCGTTTGCCTCGTTCCAGACGAACAGACTGCCCAAAAGTTGGAACTCAGCCATCAGGCCATCTCGATTCACCGTAGGATTGATTACCAGTTCCCCCTTGTTGGTCAGTTCCAGGTAAAAACCGCGCCCCTCGTTGGCCTGGTCCAGGCCGGCGAACCATTCGTCGATTTCGGCGTCGGTAAGCCGGCCGGCTACCGAGTCCAGGATGGGGCCGATGTTAATGGCGAGGGGCAGCGGCGCGGCGCTCCAGTCGGTAACGTCGTGGCCATCCGTTGCCGGAGCGTGGGGTTTGGGCTGTGCAACCATGTCGTCTATCCTTGCTCGGTGGACGGTTAGTGCAAGTCAAAGATGCGCCGCCGCACGTCGCAGGTGAAACCGGGCAGCACGGATTCCCCGCTGATGGTTTCCGGGTTGTCCACTAACTTCCGGTTCCACGCCGGGGCGGTAGATGTGCACTTGCCACAGAAAGGGGTCAATCAGCCAGCCCAGCGCAACGCCGTAGCTCAGCCATTCCTCCATTTTGGCCTGCTGGCTTTCAAGCGCGTCAGACCGTGAGCGAATCTGGGCTACGAACCAGGGGGCAAAGGGGAGACCATGACAGCGTTGGCCGGCCGGGGGCAATTCCTCCAGTTGCTCCGGCGCAACCCAGCCGGCGCCGGGCGCGCGCCGCCCGCGTTGGGGTGTCCGCACCAGAGTATTGCCTGTTACTACCAACCCGCCGGGGCCGGTGTTGCCCCAGGTTTGCAGGTCAGATTGCAGGTTAAGCTGCCGTTGCCACCCATCCATAGTCTCAGATGCCATTGCCCACAATCTCCCTTGTTGGTCAATCTCAAACTGGCAGCCCAAATCCTCGTTGTCGGCGGTGAACCGCAGGAACCAGGCATCCAGCGCGTCATCGTCGGGCAGCAGGGCCAGTATTGATTTGATGTCCAGCGAGAACCCGGCGGGCGCGGCATCGTCAGCCAAGTCAACGCCGACGGGCGCCGGGGCGGCGGTGGTTTGCGTGCTCATCATTATCACGAATCCTTACGCCGCATCGTCCAGGCAGTCGCGCAGGGGGCGGTTAATGCAGGTGAATATGGGCGTGTCTTTGAGCGTGTAGGGGCGGGCTTTGGATTCGCGCAGCGCCATCACCAGGTCCAGAAATGTGCCCGGCTCGTCGGTCTCAAAGCCCAGCACAAACTCGGGGTCGTCGAGGCCGAAGGAGTAGGCGGTGGAGATTTTGACCTGGGGGTACTGGTGGCCGATGACGAAGTGCTCGTTCATCAGTTCCTGCCGTTCCTCTTTGGGCAGCTGATACCAGTCGTGGGTTTTCCAGAAGGGGTACATAAACAGATAGCGCCGGCCCACGATACGCAGGGATGACGCATCGCCGGCGCCGTCCTGCCCTTCGTGCCGGTGGTCGTCGATGTAGGGTGAGCGGCGGGTCATAGCCAGGTACGAATACGGGGTTTCCAGATAGCCGCCCAGCCGTGTCCCGTTCAGCAGGGCGGCCAGTTCGTTGATGGGCTCCAGCTCCGGCGACACGCCCCACAGCATAAAGTCGGCGTCGCCCCTGGTGCCGACCAGGCTGTAGGTGTTCAGCGCCACCCGGTCGGCGCGCTCGGCGGCCACCGCGGCGAACTCATCCTTGCCGGCGCTGCGCTCGGCCACGGGGAGACGGCGCCATTCCGGCTGCACTTTATAGAACGTGTACTTCACAAAATCACGGCGGGGGTCAGCCATCCGAGGGCCTCCTTTGCATCCCAATCGCAAGAACGGAATATCCTGTTGACTGGCCCAATCATAGCACAGGCGCCGGGGCGGTTCGCGAGCCGCCCCTACCGTTCCGAACGTTAAAACCATCTGAATTGCAATGCTGCCCTGCTTCTGTTGCCCCCCTTCGGTCAAATCAAATCCTGCCTATCGCTGTAATAATTCGTATGACGCGGTAGCGTTGCAATTTAGGTGGTCCTACCTTGCCGTCATTCCGGCGCAAGCCGGAATCCACCAAATCCCAATCGGAAAAATCCTGTCAATCCTGTCCATCGGTGTAAAAAACGGACTCAAACCACCTGAATTGCAACGCAACCCGAACCGCCCGGCGCGTTGACAAACGACCGTGTTGCGGCTACCGTCAACAGCGAACCCCCTGTTGCTCAGGTGGCAGGGCAGCGCGGCCGCCGCAAGGCGGCTTTCCCATTGCCGGCCTGATTATGATGACCCCAGCCAATTTTTACATCGCCGGATGCAACCTTAAACCCCCGCTCTGGAATTGAGGCGCTAGCTGATGACGCCGGCCTATATTCGTTCCCCCGCCCGCGCCGTCTGCCTGCTGGCGATGCTTTGTCTGCTGGCGGCGGCGCTGGCCGGCTTTGGCGGCGCGCCCCAATCCGGCGGCGCCACGCCGGCGACGGACGCCGAACCGCAGACCGTTGGGCCCGTAACCAACCTGTCCGCCAGCGTGGACGGGCAGCCCCTCGGCGCCGTCCGCCTCACCTGGACGGCGGCCGAGAACGCGCAAGTCTATTTCATCGCCTATATCAAGTCGGCCGACGCTGCTAACGGCAGTTTCGCCGCTCCCCCGCAAATGGCCGCTTTCAACGGCACGCAAGGCGTAATCACCGACCTGGAACCCGGAACGCCTTACAGTTTCATCGTCGCCGGGGCGCGCTGGAACTGGCCCGACTCCGGCGCGGTTTGGGGGCAGTGGTCGGAATGGGTAACGGCCACGCCGTACAGCACAGACTCGGCGGCGGGCGACCACGCCGCGCTGGTCGCGTTGTACCACGCTACTAACGGCCCGAATTGGCGTTACAACGACAACTGGCTGAGCGATGCGCCGCTGGGAGAGTGGGATGGCGTTACCACTGACGACAATGGTCGCGTCACTGAATTGGACCTCCGGCGCAACCGGTTGACGGGGGCGATACCGGCGGAGCTGGGCAACCTGGCCAACCTGGAAGGGTTGGGCCTCAGCCGCAACCAGTTGACGGGGGCGATACCGGCAGAGCTGGGCAACCTGGCCAACCTGCAGGTGTTGGTCCTCATCGAGAACCAGTTGACGGGGGCGATACCGGCGGAGCTGGGCAACCTGGCCAACTTGGAGGCGTTGTACCTCAGCGGGAACCAGTTGACGGGGGCGATACCGGCGGAGTTGGGCAGCCTGGCCAATCTGCGGTACTTGTACCTCAGCGACAACCAGTTGACGGGGGCGATACCGGCAGAGCTGGGCAACCTGGCCAATCTGGAGGAGTTGTACCTCAGCGGGAACCAGCTGACCGGGTGCATCCCGGCCGCTGTACTCGATGTTCGCCACCATGACATCGGCCGCACTCTCTTGCCGTTCTGCGACCCAGTTGCGGTGACTTTGGCAGCTGCCGACCGGGCGGCGCTGGTCGCTTTGTACCACGCTACTAACGGCCCGAATTGGAATAACAACGACAACTGGCTGAGCGATGCGCCGCTGTACGAATGGCACGGCGTCACTGCCAACATCTACTACCGCGTTACTGCATTATCTCTCAGGGGCAACGAGTTGACGGGGGCGATACCGGCGGAGCTGGGCAGCCTGACCAACTTGGAGGTGTTGTACCTCAGCGGCAACCAGTTGACGGGGGCGATACCGGCGGAGCTGGGCAACCTGGCCAACCTGGGGGAGTTGGACCTCGGCAACAACCAGTTGACGGGGGCGATACCGGCGGAGCTGGGCAACCTGGCCAACCTGGAAGGGTTGCGCCTCTACGACAATGAGTTGACGGGGGCGATACCGGCGGAGCTAGGCAACCTCGCCAATCTGGAGGGGTTGGTACTCAGCTTCAACGAGTTGACGGGGGCGATACCGGCGGAGCTGGGCAGCCTGGCCAATCTGGAGGTGTTGCGCCTCGACTGGAACCAGTTGACGGGGGCGATACCGGCGGAGCTGGGCAGCCTGACCAACTTGGAGGTGTTGTACCTCAGCGGCAACCAGTTGACGGGGGCGATACCGGCGGAGCTGGGCAGCCTCGCCAACCTGGAGGTGTTGTACCTCCACGGCAACCAGTTGACGGGGGCGATACCGGCAGAGCTGGGCCGCCTGGCCAATCTGGAGTGGTTGCGGCTCCAAAACAACCAGTTGACGGGAGCGATACCGGCGGAGCTGGGCAACCTAGCCAATCTGTGGGCGTTGTACCTCAGCGGCAACCAGTTGACGGGAGCGATACCGGCGGAGCTAGGCAACCTGGCTAATCTGCGGGAGTTGTGGCTCAACGTCAACGAGTTGACGGGGGCGATACCGGCGGAGCTGGGCAACCTGACCAACCTGGGGAAGTTGTACCTCAGCGGCAACCAGTTCACCGGCTGCATCCCGACCGCTTTACGCGATGTTCGCTCTAATGACTTCACCCGCGGGGTCGTGCCGTTCTGCGACCGGGTTTCGGTGACATTGGCGGCTACAGACCGCGCGGCACTGATTGCTTTCTACAATGCCACGGATGGCGCGCATTGGCGACATAACGACAACTGGTTGAGCGACGCTCCGAACTGGTATGGCGTCGCTACGGACATTGAAGGGCGCGTTACTGCATTGGACCTCCGCGGCAACCAGTTGACGGGAGCGATACCGGCGGAGTTGGGCCGCCTGGCCAATCTGGAGGAGTTGTGGCTCAGCGGCAACCAGTTGACGGGGGCGATACCGGCGGAGCTGGGCAACCTGGCCAATCTGTCGTCGTTGTCCCTCAGCGGCAACCAGTTGACGGGGGCGATACCGGCGGAGCTGGCCAACCTGGCCAATCTGCGGTCGTTGTACCTCAGCGGCAACCAGTTGACGGGGGCGATACCGGCGGAGCTGGGCAACCTGGCCAATCTGCGGTCGTTGTACCTCAGCGGCAACCAGTTGACGGGGGCGATACCGGCGGAGCTGGGCAACCTGACCAACCTGTGGTACTTGTACCTCGACGAGAACGAGTTGACGGGAGCGATACCGGCGGAGCTGGGCAACCTGACCAACCTGTGGTACTTGTACCTCGGCGGCAACCAGTTCACCGGCTGCATACCGGCCGTTTGGCGTGATGATCGCTATAACGACCTGTACAGCAACGACCTGTACAGCCTGGCCCTGCCCTTCTGCGAGTAGAACGACGATGCCATGGCGATGCCCCATCCCCACGGCGGCGCGCTGCCGGGTTGCGCCGGAACCCCGGCCCCGCCGCTGCGGCCCGCCCCACCGCCGCCGGCGCGGACGCGCCGGGTTAAAGGCGGCCTGGAATCTGACGGCCCACCCGGTCTCCATCCCGTCGGCGGCGGAACGCGGCACCCGCCGCCGACGGGTGCCAGTGGCAGACGGTAAGCATCGCGCCCAACACCCGCATCGGCGTAACCGTAACGCCAACCGCTCCGGCGGATTTGACGGCGCACGGCGTGGTACGGGTGTCGCCAGCGTATGACGTGCCACGCACGGCGACGGGCTACGGCCTGGGGCGGAACGGAGTGGCGCAGGCTATTGTAGGCATTGCCGCGCCGGACGACTTGCCGGCATCGGGCCTGAACGTCTGCCTGCCGGTGGCCCGGGCGCTGGCGGACGAGGCCGGGAACGTCTGCTGACGCTGCTGCGGTACGCTGACGGCTGGCAGGCGGTATCGGGCGCGGAGTATGACGGGGCGGGGTGTTTGCGCCGCCGACGTGACCGAGTTCGGGGCCTTTGCGGCGGCCTACGTACTGTCGCAATAGCCCACCAACCATCCCGTGCCCGCACCGTCATTCCCCCAATGCCGTCTCTCCAACTTGCGCCGGAGAGACGGCATTGGGGCCAAGCCACCTGAAATTGCAACTACGGTGGCAAGGCCGGGATTACTCCCGCTGACCCATCCACCGCAGCGAGCAATTGTTGCGCGGTCAGGCCGTGGGGCGGCACCGGGATATGCGGGGCGATTTCGGCCAGAGGGACCAGGACGAAGGCGCGTTGGGACAGGCGGGGGTGGGGGATTTGCAAGTCCGGGGTTAGGCTGCTGATGATTTGGCTACCGTAAAGCAGGATGTCCAGGTCAATCCGGCGGGGGCCCCAGCGGTAGGTTGGGGTGCGTCCGATTTGGGATTCTATGCGCTGGCACAGGGCCAACAATTCCGCGGGCGGCAAGGCGGTCTCATATCCGGCCACCAGGTTCAAGAATCGTGGCTGTTCGGCCACGCCCCAGGGCTCGGTTTCGTAGATTGAGGAGCAGGCGGTTGGGCGCAGGCCCGGCGCGGCGTTGAGCAGTTCCAGGGCTTGCGTCAGCGCCGCCAGCCGGTCGCCCAGGTTGCTGCCCAGGCCCAGATAGCAGACTACGGGCTTGGCCATCCTGCCGGCCTCCAATCCCGCACGATGGCATCGGTCATCCGCGCCACGCGCACCATCTCCGGCACGTCGTGGACGCGCACGATGTCGGCCCCGCCGGCGATGCCCAAGGCAACAGCGGCCGCCGTGCCCTCGACACGCTCGCGCTCCGGCAATCCCAATATGCGCCCAATGGTCGCTTTGCGGGACACGCCCAGGAGCAAGGGGTATGCCAGCGCTTTGATTTCGGGCAGCCGACGCAGCAGCTCCAGGTTGTGGTCGGCGGTTTTGCCGAAGCCAATGCCGGGGTCAAGGATGATGTTATGGTCGGGGATGCCGGCGGCGCGGGCGATGCCGGCGCTGCGGCGCAAGCCGGCGATAACGTCGGGCACGAGGTCATCATACTGCGCCTGGCGCTGGTTGTGCATCAGGATTGCCGGGATACCGGCGCTGGCGACCAGGGGGGCCATTTGGGGGTCGGCGAGGAGGCCCCACACGTCGTTGACAATGGCGGCGCCGGCGGCGATGGCGCGGCGGGCGACGGGAGCTTTGTAGGTGTCCACGCTGACGGGGACGGCGACGGTTTGGCAGATAGCCGTTAAGGACGGCAGCAGGCGCTGCGTTTCCGCCGCGGCGGAGATGGGCAGGCTGCCCGGCCGGGTGGATTCGGCGCCGACGTCGATGATGTCGGCGCCGTCGGCCTCCATGCGCCGGGCCATTGCTACGGCGGCGTCCACGTCGCCGTCGAGGCCGTCCCCGGAAAAGGAATCGAGGGTAAGATTGATGATGCCCATAACGTAGGTGCGCCGGCCCCACACCAAAGGCTCGCCACCGGCGACGGTCAAGGGGCCGGGGAGGTTGGGGATGCTATGGCGGGATGGGGTCAAAACGGGACTCCGTGTGCGATGGGGCGGCGGGTAGTCTATTATAACGGGCGCAGTTGCCCCGTGGCGGGGCGTTTGATAGCATTGCGCGCGGAGGCTGCCGTGACGACTGGAAAAGAAGCAACAACTACCGACCCGAACCTCGACAATTTACGCCAACTGGGGGAGCAGGCGGAACTGGGCGGCGGACAGGGCCGCATTGACCAGCAACACCGGCGGGGCAAGCTGACGGCGCGGGAGCGGCTGGCGCTCATGATGGACGCGGGAACCTTTCAGGAAATTGACCGCTTTGTTACCCACCGCACCACCGACTTCGGCCTGGCGGACCGCACCTTTCTGGGCGACGCCGTAGTAACCGGCTACGGCAACATTGACGGGCGGCAGGTGTTCGCCTACGCCCAGGATTTTACGGTGTTCGGCGGCTCCCTGTCGGAGGCGGTGGGCCAGAAAATCTGCAAGGCGATGGACCTGGCGGCCAAAACGGGCTGTCCCATGATTGGGATTTGTGATTCCGGGGGCGCGCGTATCCAGGAAGGGGCCCTGAGTCTGGCGGCCTACGGCGATATTTTCCTGCGGAATACCCTGTACTCGGGCGTGGTGCCGCAAATATCGGTGATTATGGGGCCGTCGGCCGGCGGAGCGGTTTATTCTCCGGCCATCACCGATTTCATCTTTATGGTGCGGGGCACCGGGCAGATGTACATTACCGGCCCCGACGTGGTGCGCGCCGTGACCGGCGAGGACGTTACCCACGAGCAACTGGGCGGCGCCGACGCCCACGCCGCGCGCAGCGGAGTGGCCCATTTTGTGTACGATTCGGAGGAGGACTGCCTGGCCGAGCTGCGCCGGCTGATTGGCTTTTTGCCTTTGAACAACCTGGACGACCCGCCCGGCTACCGCACCGCCGACCCGGTAAATCGCGCCGACGAGACGCTCCGCGACACCGTGCCGCCGGAACCGAACCGTCCCTATGACGTGCGGGAAATCATTTACCAGATTATTGACGACGAAGATTTTATGGAAGTACAGGCCGGCTACGCTCCCAACGTGGTGGTCGGTTTCGGTCGGATGGCGGGCCGCACGGTGGGACTGGTGGGGAACCAGCCGGCGTTTCTGGCCGGGGCGCTGGACATTAACGCATCGGCCAAGGCATCGCGGTTCGTGCGGTTTTGCGACTGTTTCAACGTGCCGCTGGTAACGCTGGTGGACGTGCCGGGGTTTATGCCGGGCACCGAGCAGGAGTACGGCGGCATCATCCGGCATGGTGCCAAGCTCATCTACGCCTACGCCGAGGCGACGGTGCCCAAGGTGGCCGTCGTCACCCGCAAGGCATACGGCGGGGCCTACATCGTGATGAGCAGCAAACACCTGCGCGCGGACGTCAATCTGGCCTGGCCGTCGGCGGAAATTGCGGTGATGGGGCCGGACGGGGCCGTGAACATTATCTACCGGGAGGAAATTGGCAACGCGGAGAATCCGGAGCAGCGGCGGGCGGAGCTGATTGCCGATTACCAGGAACGCTTTACCAACCCTTACGTGGCAGCCAACCGGGGCTATCTGGACGACGTGATTGACCCGGCGCAGACACGGCCCACAATTATTCGCGCGCTGGAGATGCTGCAAAACAAGCGGGACACGCTGCCCGCCAAAAAGCACGGGAATATACCGCTATAATGGGATAAGGATGGTGCAAGAGGCAAATGGCGGGTCGGGGTGGATTGGCATACCCAGCGTCCCGCCGGAACGGGTGGGGCAGGCGCTGGCGTCATTTCTGTTGGCGGTGGCGGCGGCAACTGCGGTTGACGTGCTGCTGATTCGCCACAATCACGGGCCGGAAGTATGGCAGCTGACGGCGGAACGGGTTTTTGACGACGGGAGTTCAATCGTGGCTTGGGCGCTGGCAGCGACCTGGCCGCTGATGGAGGCAATGCGCATGGTAATCGCGGGGGTTTTCGAGAAATGGACATTCCGCCGTGGGCGGGAACAAGGTCTAAAGGAAGGCCAGGAAGTAGGCCGGGAACAAGGCATAGAGGAAGGCCGGGAACAAGGCATAGAGGAAGGCCGGGAAGTAGGCAGGGAGGAAGGCCGGGAGGAAACCCAGCAACTTTGGGAGACCTGGCTCAGCCGTCGCCGCCAGGCCGAGGCGCGGGGCGAACCTTTCACCGAACCGCCTCCGGGAACGGGTAACGGCGCGGCATAGACATTCAGGCGGGCCGACAGGGAGTAATGCAAATGGAGTTCGGAGTCTTTTATCAAATCCCTTGCGGGGAGCATCAAACTCCCGCGGCCCGGTACGCCGACGCGATGGCGCAGGTGCAGTTGGCCGATGCGCTGGGCTATGACATGGCCTGGCTGGCGGAGCTGCATTTCGCGCGGCGGTTTTCGGTGATGCCGGCGCCGCTGATGATGGCGTCAGCGCTGTCGCAAACTACGGAGCGGATTATGCTGGGGACGGCGGTGAACCTGCTGCCGCTGCATCATCCGCTGCGGATTGCCGAGGAAGTGGCGACGCTGGACGTGCTGTCGGGAGGGAGGGCGGTTTTTGGCATCGGACGGGGTTCCAACCCGAACCACTATCGCGGCTACGGAATTCCTCTGGAGGAACGCAACGAGCGGTTCGTAGAAGGGCTGGAAATGGCGCTGCGGGCGTGGACTGAGGAATCGCTGGACTACGCGGGCAAGTTTTACCAGGCGGAGAACGTGCGCCTGGAGCCGCGCCCAATCCAGCAACCGCACCCGCCGGTGTATATCGCATCCAACGGGGCGGATACGTTCCCGCTGGTGGGCAGCCTGGGGCACAGCATTCTGGTTACGCCCATGATTATCACGGTGGCAGGGGTGAGCGACGGGCTGGCGGCTTATCGCGAAACACTGGCGGAACACGGGCATAATCCGGCCGGCGTCAAGGTGGTGGTGAACGTGCCGGTGTACGTGGGCGAAACGGCGGAGGCGGCCAAAGCGGGTTTTGCGCCTACCGTCAACAACTACCTGGGCACGCTGCGGAGTATGCAGAACAACTCGCGGGGTTCCAGCCGGGCCAGCCAACTCAGCTATGATGATATTTACAATGAGCTAGGGGCGGTGGGTACGCCGCAGCAGGTCATCGCGCGGCTGGAGTGGTTCCGGGAGCTTTACCAACCGCAGGAAATTATGTGCTGGTTCAACATCGGCGGGATGCTGACCAACGATGAAGTGGGGCGGTCGATGCGGCTGTTCGCTGAGGAGGTGATGCCGCATTTCCGCAACGGAGCGCCTTAAGATGCCAGGGCCGGCGCAGAGTCGCGGCCGGGAATTACGAATTTACCGGGCTGCACAGGATTTTTGGATTGCGCTTTGCCGGATTCCGGCGAAATCGGGGATGGATGCCGGCAACGGGAGACCGCAAATTGTGACCTGGCACAGGCCGGGCCTGAGATGACCGTCAAGAATGATTCAGGCTCGCTGTTTGAACACGGCCGCCGGCAGCACGTCCGGGACAGCGCGCCGTTGGCGGAGCGGATGCGGCCGGCGACGTTTGAGGAGTTTGTGGGGCAGGAGCATATTCTGGCGGCGGACAAGGTGCTGCGGCGGGCGATTGCGGCGGACCGGGCGCCGTCGCTGCTGTTCTGGGGGCCGCCCGGTTCCGGCAAGACCACGCTGGCACGGCTGATTGCCACGACCACCCGCGCCCATTTTGAGCCGCTGAGCGCGGTGTCGGCCGGCGTGGCCGACTTGCGGCGGGCGGTGGGCGAGGCCCGGGAACGGCAGTCGTTTTACCAGCAGCCTACGATCCTGTTTGTTGATGAGATTCACCGTTTCAACAAGGCGCAGCAGGACGTTATCCTGCCTCACGTTGAGGATGGCACCATTACGTTCATCGGGGCAACTACGGAGAACCCGTCTTTTGAAGTGAATGCGCCGCTGCTGTCCCGCTGCCGGGTGTTCACGCTGTACGCTCTGGATGACGGGGCCGTAACCGGCATCATCAAGCGCGCCCTGGCGGATGAGCGGCGCGGGTTGGGTATGCTGGCCCCGGAACTGGAACCGGACGCTCTGGCCCATCTGGTCAACATTGCCAACGGCGACGCCCGCGTGGCGCTGAACGCGCTGGAGATGGCGGCGGTGGCCGCCGCGCCGGAGCCGGACGGGGTACGCCGGGTTACGATGGAGGCGATTGCGGACGCCTTGCAACGGCGGACGCCGCAGTACGACAAGGCTGGCGACAGCCACTATGACGCCATATCGGCCTTTATCAAGTCGGTGCGCGGCTCGTCTCCCGACGGCGCTTTGTACTGGCTGGCGCGGATGCTAGAGGCCGGCGAAGACCCGTTGTTCATCGCCCGCCGGCTGGTGATACTGGCGGCCGAGGACATCGGGCTGGCCAATCCGGGGGCGCTGCCGGTGGCGGTGGCGGCGCAGCAGGCGGTTCACTTCATCGGGCTGCCCGAGGGGCGCATCCCGCTGGCCGAGGCCACGGTGTACCTGGCAACGTCGCCCAAGAGCAACGCCGCTTACATGGCTCTGGAGCGCGCGCTGGACGATGTTCGCAACGCTCCTCACGAGCCGGTGCCGCTGCACCTGCGCAACGCCGTAACCGGCCTGATGCGCGGCATGGGGTATGGCTCCAGCTACAAATACAGCCACGATTACGCGGGGCATTTCGAGCCGCAGGAGTATTTGCCGCCCAACTTGTCGGGCAGACGTTACTACGAACCGTCGGACCAGGGTTCCGAATCGGCCATTGCCGAGCGATTGCGCCGGTGGTGGGGCAATGGCCGGGATTCAACGGGCTGAGCCGTCAGTTCGGGGCGACGTATAAACCTGCACCAGTTGCGAGACGGAAAAGTCGGGGCGCAGCGCCCTGGCGATAACGGCCTTGACCTGCCAGCCGACGAAAGTATGCTGCGCCAGGACTGAGGGCATCAGGCGGTCGGGCACCGGCAGTTGAAAGGCCCAGTTAGTTTCCTCGCCGGCGGTCAGCAGGGCCGGGCGCTGCAAGACCTGGCGGCTGGCGATGACGCGGGCCTGCTTGTTGCCGGAGCGCTCCCATCGCATCAGCTCCACGCGCAGTTCCCGCGCGCCGAAGGACGCCTGCGGCTTTACCGATAGACTGCCCGCCACGATTCCCCCATTAGCCACTTGCCCGGAGGCCAGGGACAAGTCAAGGCTGACGCGGCGATAGTCGCGGGCAGTCCGGGGTTCGTCGGGCAGCGGCTCGCCGCCGAAGGTTGTCCCGTCGGGGCGGGCGAACACTACCAGCTCCTGCGCGCTGTGGCCGGCGCGCCCCCGCGTCAGATTCGCTAGCAGGCCGTCGCCGGCGGGCAACCAGTCGGTTCGGGTCAGAATGGACGCCGACAGTTCCCACGTGATGCGGGCGTGCTTGCCCTTCACGGTGGGCATCGCCGGCGCGGGCAGCGGCAGTTGCACCGGGTAGAGTAGAGTTGCGCCCGTCTCCATAGGCGTATCCTCGGCGAACACGTGGTCAACGCAGACGGGGCCGCCGATGCGCGGGACACCGCGACGGCGGGGCAGCATCATTTGCGGCAAAGCATCGCGGGCCGAATCCACCCGCAGCAACTCGGTCTGGGACAGCCGCAAGAGGCCCACCGCAGCCACGAAAGACGTGCGCGGCGTTACAGAAACCTCGGCGTTGACAATATCGCCGGGATAAAGGGGGCAGGGGTCAACCGCAACGGCAATATCGGCGGCGGGTGGTGCAGTGCGCCGTAGCATCAGGCGGACGGGGCGGCACTATATCGGAACAGGATAGACCAGCCGATGCAGTCAGCCGGCGCGGATGGCGGCGATGGCTTCGTCCGCGGTTACGATGTCGGCCTGACGATTGAGGATGCGGTTGATGAGGAAGTCGTGTACGTCCGGTTCGCTGTCGGCGCAGCAGTCGGCAACGATGTACAGGCGATAATCCCGGTCGGCGGCGTAACGGGTTGTGGAGAGGACAACGCCGCTGGTGGCATACCCCAGCAGGATGATGGTGTCGATGTTGTTGCCGGTCAAAGCCACGTCGAGGCCGGTGCCGAACAGGGCGTTGACCCGGTGCTTGCCGACAACTACTTCGCCGTCCTGCGGGCGGACGTCGGGGTGAATCAGCGAAACCGGGTCAAAGGCGGCCGGCTGGCCGGAGGTTTTGCGGGCACTGAAGGTTTTGTTGCGCGCGCTGATTTCGGGATAGCCGGGACGGAACACGGTGGCGCAGTAGCAGACCATCAAACCGGCATCGCGGGCGGCGGCCTGCAACCCGGCGGTTCTGGCAACGACGCCCCGCTCAACGGCATGGGGCAGGGCGCCCATGGCCTCGGCGTAGAAATCGGCGATGAGGAGGGCGGTGGTGGGGCGGTTGATGGCGAAATCGGGCATAATGGGCCTCGGCTGTACGATTAGACATATCGTAGGAATTCGGATGGCGGCTGTCAACACAGGCGGATTGCCACACGGGGATCGTAAGAGACAATTGCGAAACTAGCGATGCGCCGGAGCAACGGCAGAATTCGTCAAAAGCGCGACGGAATTCGTTCCGGAATCTGGGTCGTTCCAGCAAGGGCCACGGCCCACTAGTACACTGCAACCGCCCGCCGGGCTGCTACCAGGTTACGCCCGGCACGTAGAACATTACTCCGAATTTGCCGGCGCCGCCAGAGTTAGATCTCAACGGCTCAGGCACTTGCAGTGGCACCCCGTAGCACTGCGCCGGCGACTGGGCGAATGGCTTTCCTCGCGAGCACGCCCGCCGCGGCGCCGGTGTCTCGTCAGCGACGCCCCGCCGGCGCCGGGCATTACACCGCCTCGCGCCACCAGCCGCAGTCGGGATTCTGGCAGACCAACCCCGGCGGATGCTCGGCTTTCCCGCGCCGCTCTGGCGGCAGTTTCACCGTCATATGCCGCATCCCGATGTAGTCGTCAGATTCCAGACGGGCCAACACCATGGCCAGGTACGACGGCCGCGACATCCTGACGTGCCGGCTCACTTTGGCCATCCCCTGGCGCTGGCGCCGGTTCAGCAACCGCGAGTGTTTCTCGTTGCGAAAGTAACGCTCAATTGCCGTCCGCATCCGGTAAATCCGTTGCCACTCGGCGGTGAAACGCGGCAGGATGCCGATAATCCGCAGCAGCTTGCCTGCCGGCTTCTCCCAAACCGCGCAGTCACAGCAGGCAGACCAGTGAACCTTATGTTGCAACTCGCAACCACCAACGGGACACTGGAACCGGTGTCTTCGCTCCGGGTCGGAACCCAGGTACTCCACCGGCTCACCGCCCAGGCAGGTAGGCCGACCATCGGCAGTGTAGATGCCGTCGTACAGCCGCCGGCCTTTGTCGTCCTTACACGGCCGCGGCACCGCAACAATCGGAATGATGCCGTGGTCCACCAGGTGCTGCAGCCGTTCCTGTCCCGCGTAGGCTTTGTCGCCGATGCCGTACTGAGGCGTCAGCCACGGCTGCAGCCGCTGGACGGCGGCCCGCAATTGGGGCAGCTGCGGCCCGTCGCCCGCGTTGGCCGGCAGGACAATGCCCGCCAGCGGGACACCGTAGTAAGCATCGCCGGCTTCGTGGACCTTGTAGCCGTAAAACAGCTCATCTTTTTTGGCGCTGCTCTGGTTCTTGGCCGTCCGGTGTCCCCAGCTGGCATCCGGGTCAGCAGGCACGCTGCGCTTGGGATTGCCGTAGGCGGCAATGTCTGTAGAGTCAAAGGCGATGTAATCACCCAGTTGGGGCGCGTCGGCCGGTACGATGCCGGCGGCTCGCAACCGCTCCAACTCGTCGCGGATTTCAACTATCACCCTGGCGACGATGCTGGCGATGGCTTCCTGACGCGTGGTGAGGGCTTTCTTGAAGCGACTGTAGGCGCCGGCGTCGGGAACCCGCTCCAAGCCACACATAGCCAATAACACCGGTGGCGTCCAGCTCAGCCAGGAAACGGCTGGCGTAGCGGATATTGAGGACATACTGCAGTAAGCAGGAACAGAGTTTGGGCATCGCGCCGTGGCCCTTGCGGCCGCCTTTCCGGTGTGGCGCATCCAGCATTGCCGCCAGCGGTCCGGCGTGCTTCTGCACGGCCCCGACTATGCTGGCCAAAAAACGGTAGTCACTTCTTGGCACAGCTGAGGATAGTGACGGCATTGGTGAATGGCCAGCCTGTTGCTGGTCAGCCACCAGTTGCGAGTATTATCGCAAGCGACCATCAGGGACGCTCCTCCACCAAAGGGCTCCAGTGGTTACAGAGTCTGTCGGAGCTACGAACTCCGGCGGCCTCATTACTGTAAAGCGCACTGCAAAGCAGGTTACCTTAAACTTAGGAGAGTGCACCTCAAAAACTCACAAAACGCAAGGGAATTTGCCGTGAGGGTATTTCTCAACGTGTGTTGGTGATGGGTAGAATAAGGTTAGCACAAGGCGGCAAGCCGGAGGAGGTGCCCTAATGGCTGGCAAACGCGCTTACCGGGATGATATGCAATGTCCCCGCTGCGGTTCCAACTGGTTGCCTAAATACGGCCGTTCCCGGGGCAAGCAAACCTGTCGCTGCGGCCAATGCCTCTACCACTTTACCTGGAATGCCCCCCGCCCGCACCAGCCGGCAAAGGTGAAAAACCTGGCCGCAGCGATGTACGCGGAAGGTCTGGGGATTGCCGCCATCGGACGGGCGCTGTCGGTGCGGTTGGGTACGGCCTACTCCTGGGTCAAAAAAAGTCCGTTGGGCCGGGGACTTGATACCCCGGCTGGTGCGGGAACGGGCCGCACGGCGACCGGGTCAGGGGCTGGCCAAGGTCGTCTCCTTTGACGAGATGTGGAGCTGCCTGGGGGCGCGGCGAAAGGGATGGCGACGGTCGGTCTGGATTTGGACGGCAATAATCGAGGAGGCGGACGGACGGCGCTGGGTGGATTTCGAGGTTGGGAACCGCAGCGAGGCGACCTTGCTAAGACTGTACGAACGATTGCCGGAGGCCGCGCAATACCGCAGCGATGATTACCAGGTGTACGGCTGGCTGCCCCGGAACCGGCACTTGGCGGGCAAAGGTGGTGCGGTGAACCGGAACGAGGGCATCCACTCGGCGCTGCGGGACCGGCTGCGACGATTGCAGCGACGAACCAAGGGATACAACAAGAGCCTGGCGATGCTGCGGGATTCGATAGCCCTGGTCTGCTTACGGCAGGGTCTAATCTAACACCAACACACGTTGAGGATACCGGATAGTTACCAACGGCGACAACCCCACCAGCGGCAACACACAGCAAGCCATGTCAATAACCGGCAAACCGGTCAAGATGGTGAACATCGCCAACGACTTGCGGCAACAGCAGGCCACGTTCACCAACAAGGAATGTCCTCACTGCGCGCCTAATCCTGACGGCGAAGACCGCCGGCAGACCAAATCTTGTATGCAAGATGAAGCCATCGCCGCCAGCGTGCGCACCCTCCGGGAACACGCGGAGTCCGACAGCGGCGGACTACCCGAAGGCCAAGCCCGGGGCAAAATAATCTTGCCCTGCGGCACAGGCAAAACCCGCATTTCTTTGCGCATCGTCGAGGAACTGACGCTCCTTGGCCAGCTATCTATCGTCCTCTGCCCGTCCATCGCATTGGTCGCCCAAATCCGCCGCGAGTACCTGCAACACACCGAACTTGACATCCGCGCTCTGGCCGTCTGCTCTGACGAGACCGCCGGATACGACCCCAAGAAAGAAAGCGCGCGGAACACCTCCAAAGACCCCACGCTGGACAACAGCAACGTCAGTGCGTCCGAAGTCAAAGGCCAGGTCACCACTGACCCCTCGGCAATCGCCCAGTGGCTCCGCGACGGTCAAGGCACCAGCCAGGTCAGCGTCATCTTCGGCACTTACCAAAGCGGCCACCGCATCGCCGAAGCACTCAGGGAAACCCGTACCACGGCCTGCGTACTCATCGCCGACGAAGCCCACCGCACGGCCGGCCTGCGCCGCAAGTGCAAAGCCAAAAACGGCGCACTCTCTGCGACCGAGCAACGCCTCCGCGACTTCACGCTGTGCCACGACAACGATGCTTTCCCGGCCACCTACCGCGTCTATCAGACCGCTACGCCCCGCATCTACGACACCCGCAAGGTCAGCCAAGACCAGCCCAGCGACTGGCTGGTCCGCACCTATAGACGACGAGACCGTCTTTGGCGTGGAACTGTACCGCAAAAGCTACGTGACCGCTGTCGAAAACGGCTGGCTCGCCGACTACCGCATCATCGCCCTGGGCATCAACGACCCTGAAGCCTACCAGCAAGCCAACCGGCTGGCGGCCAACACCCGAAGCAAAGGCCGCCGCGCCCTCACCGCCACCGACTATCTGCGGGGGCTAGCCTTCACGTTGGCTATGGGCGGCGCCACTCAGCGTGCCGGAAACGACACGGACGACGCAGACCAAGACCAAGCCAACGGCACAGTGCCCATCCAGTCCTGTATCGCGTTTATGAACACGGTGGACAAGTCTAAGAACATGGCAGAAGACCTCCAGACCGACGCCGTACGGCAATGGCTCCAAGAATGGCTACATAACAACCCTCATAACAACTGTTAAGTACAAACTGCCGCGCCGTACACGCTGGAACACCTGGACGCCACCAGCAACGTAACGGCCCGCGACAACGCCAAGCGCCGCCTAGCCGAGGCCGCGCCGCAAAACCCCACGGTGTCATCAACGTAGGCATCTTCGGTGAAGGCGCCGACTCGCCGTCGCTAAACGCCGTCGCCTTCCTGGAAGCCCGCAAAAGCCCCATCGACGTCATCCAAGCCGTCGGCCGCGCCATGCGCACCGCGCCGGGAAAAGAGATGGGTTACATCATATGCCCCATCGTGATTCCACCCCACGCCAACCCGGAGCAGTGGCTCAGCACCAGCGATCCCGCCGAAGGCTGGCAGGAACTAGGGCAGATACTGCTGGCCCTGCGCGCCCACGACCAGCGCATCGAAGACAACCTGTTCAAAGTGCTGCAACTATACATACCGAAGTCCCCACCGGTGCAACGTACCATCATCGCCGTCGCCAGCGGCGAGGACAAACGCATCCAGTACCGGGAACACGAAGGCCCGCTGGGAACAGCCCAAGAAGCCGTAACACGAGTGCTCGACGGCAAAAGCACGCTGACGAAAGAATTTCACCCCATTCCTGAGCCGCAGCGAACGCCGCCGGCAGATGAATCGCAGCACATCACCGAAACCAATCACCCGGCGTACCAAACCGACGAACCCACGCAAATCGTCGCCGGGAAGAAGAACCACGACGGCAGCATTGAACTGCGTCTGGACACCGTCGCCAGGACCAAACCAGCACCCGACGGCACCCGTGGCACGGTGGACATCAAAAAGTCCAAAGCAAAAGCTAAGGACATGATTAACAAAGGCGCTGGCGTGCGCATCAAGACCAACCGGGAGCAGAAACCCCGGCCCACCCGTGAAGAACGGACAGAACGCTCCGCCATGCAGATGCTGTTGCTCAGCGGCTTGGGGGAACACGGCAACGCCATCAAGATGAACCTGCTGGCCAAGTCCGGCCTAGTTAACAACCGTGTCATCAGAGACCTCAACATCCTGGAATCCAGCATCAAAGAAGCTGCACACGACCTGAGAAACGACGGTCTCCAGCCGGAGCTAGACCATCATTTCGGGTTGGACAATCTGAACCCGAAGAGCCGGAATAACCAAGCCGACGGCTGCACCATCGCCGCACTGCTGATGATGAACGCCGCCATGCTCCACCAGCGCATCGCCAACGGCAACTGGCTCAACGGCATCAGCGACTTGGAAACGGTCAAGAACGACGTGAACGCAGTCCGGCGCGTGCGCCGGGAATGGGACCGCATCATGCGCCACGACTTTCGTCCCGTATTGGAACCGGCCGTCAATGCTATCGAAGCCGTTGAGAACACCGGCAAGCTGGCCGGACTGGAACGCGCGCTGCACCATATCGCAACGGAAGCGGAACGCATCGCCGAAACCTACGCCGACATGGGCGCCGACCACGCCGGGCCGCTGTTCAACCGGGTGATGGGCAACCAAGCCAGCGACGGCGCCTACTTCACCAGGCCGCCCGCGGCATCCATCGCGGCCCGCCTTACGCTGGACGCCTGCGGCGACGTCAACTGGACCGACCCGGCAACTTGGCCCGCGCACAAGACCGTTGACTTAGCTTGCGGCAGCGGAACCCTATTGGCCGCACTATTGACCGACATGAAACGCCGTGCCCGAGAGCAGGGCGCCAGCGAAGCACAAATCGTCGACCTGCAAAAAATTAGCAGTCGAGGAAACCGTCAAAGGGCTGGACATAAACCCAGTGTCCCTACAGCTGGCAGCATCGCAGTTGACCGCCGGCAATCAGGAAATCCGCTACCGCCAAATGGGCCTGCACCTGATGCCCTACGGCCCGCAGGATAACAACCAAACGCAAGTAGCCGCCGGCACGCTGGAACTGTTGGGACAAAAAGCCATTGTCGCCAGGGCCAACGAATTGGACCTGGCCGACGACAGAATCACCTCCCAAAGCGTGTGGAACCAGCCTGACAACGCCGAACTGGAAGACGCCGTGGCCGCCGTCAAGGACGCTCGCATTATCATTATGAACCCGCCATTCACCAAGATGCGCGACGGCGCCACCGGCCAGCAACTGCTGGACTCCCTCTCAACCATGGCGGCGGAACTGCCCAAACCGGACGACGCTGGCGAAAGCCAACCGTCACCAACTGGCAGCGTGCGCGTAGTCTGCTCAATAGGCATCGTCGCTGCCTGATCCAAAGGAACACGGCACCGAAACGCAGACATCCAGCGCGCGCTAACCGAACCCGGCCTGCTGCCCGACGGCTGGGATGCGGAACACCACGGCGACCCGCACTGGCTGATAACTCGTCCCGACGGCAACAGCCGGCTGGTTACTACCGCCCGGAAAGCCTACGAATACGACGGCGCCAACGTGGCATGGTTAGGGCCGGGCAACCCATGGTAGCCGGCTAAAACGAGCACAGCGTCAAGACCGCCAGTGACACTTCCCCATAGCGATAGCGCATACCCAGTGCGAGCCGGCACAATGGTTCTACCAGCGGCCGCCGATACCAAAACCGCTGGCAACAGAGCCAGTCATGCCCAAACGCCAAGCGCAGCCGCTCAGCCCGCCCCGGCAACGCATCCTGGAGTACCTGCGGGCCTACCGCGCCCAGCACTCTTACCCGCCCTCCGTCCGTGAAATTCAACTCAATTGCAGCATGAGCAGTACATCAGTGGCACACTACCACATCAAGCAGCTGGAATGCGGGGGCTACATCACCCGGCGGCGCAACATCGCGCGCGGCATTACCCTCAACGACCGAGTACCAGCGACCTCGGACTAGTGGCAACAATCCACTGCGGAAACGCCTGGCCTTGCCGCCGTTGCATCCAGCAGGCCGGCCGTGTGCGGAATTGAGTCGCCGCTCTCCATTTGGCGCCCACACCTCAGGAGATTCACCATGCTACCAGTGCGTTTTAAACAAAGTGTACGAGGTCGAACAAAAGCAAAAGAAAAACAACGCCTGCAACGAGGCATATGAAATCACGGCCCGCGTGTACCAGTCCCGCGCATGGCATGGACCAGACTTCGACCGGACGCTCGACGAGGTAAGCGCCGCCCAAGACTGCCCGGCGCGTCGCCGATAAGCCACACCACACCAAGGAGGCACCAATGACCACCGTGAAAGCCTATTTCTTGATGCCCGTAGCCATCCTGCTGTTGCTGGCAATTTTCGCCGGCGCCGTCAGCGCACAGGATGCCCCGCTACCCGCTCCCACCGGTATCGCCGCCAACAATGGCAATGCCATCGGCGAGGCCATCGTATCGTGGGATACCGTCCCCGGCGCCGCCTTTTACCGCATCGGCTGGGTCGCCTTACCAGACTACCAAGCCACCGTCGCCGATGGCCGCGACTGGCTAGAAGCCTTCCACTTCCTCGACATCGCCAACACCCGCCAAACCCAATGGACACTCTCCCGATTGACACCCGGCGTCCAGTACGCCTTTATCGTGGCCAGCAACGACGCCCGCCACGGCAACCCGCAGTACGGCAACTGGAGCGAGCTAATCACGCTCACGCCAGAGTCGGAAACAAAGCCACCAGTGAGCCCCAAAGATTACGACGCTGACAACGACGGCCTGATTGAAATTACCAGCTTGGCACAACTGGACGCCATCCGGCATGACCTGGACGGCGATGGCGTTGCAACGCACCCTGACTATGAGGCGGCGTTCCCTAACGCAATGCCCAGCATGGGCTGCGCCAGATACCCTGACTACTTGCCAAGCAAGTGCAAAGGCTACGTGCTGACCGCCGACTTGGACTTTGACACTAACGGCAACGGCCGCCCCGACGCCGGCGATGCCTATTGGAACGACGGCAAAGGTTGGCTGCCGATTGGCGACCCGGAAACGGAGTCCGGTTACAAAGCCACTTTTGTCGGCTACAGGCATACCATTGCCAACCTGTTCATCAACCGGACGGACACCGACTACATCGGATTGTTCCGTGCTACCGATGGACCAGCGATATTCTCCAAGTGGACTTGGTTGGGGTCAGGGTATCCGGCAAGAACCGGGTAGGCGCGCTGGTTGGCAGCAATGCTGGAAGCATCTACCTCAACAAGGTTATCGGTAAGGTGTCCGGCGTTGACAGCGTTGGCGGCCTCATTGGTTACAACGACAGATTCATTAACAGCAGCCGCGCTGCGGTTGTCGTATCCGGCAGTGGCAATGGCGTTGGCGGATTAGCCGGGCTCAGCCCAGGTAGTATTAGGGACAGTTCCGCAAGCGGCTCCGTGAACGGCCGCTTCGACGTTGGCGGCTTAGTCGGCAGAAACTGTACCCGTGACTCGGCTGATCCTGTCCTTTCCGGTGATGTTATAGGTAGCTACGCTACCGGCGCGGTAAATGGACGCGCCCTTGTCGGCGGTCTGATTGGGCAAAGTTGCGGCTTGATCGCCGGCAGCTATGCCACTGGCGCGGTAACCAGCGAAGGCTATCATGCCGGCGGCTTGGCCGGTACAGCTGAAGGCGAGGTCACACACAGCTACGCCACCGGCCGCGTAACCGGCGATGGCGGCGTCGGGGGGCTGGTCGGCAAAGCCTACGAGAGCGCAACTATCACCTACAGCTACGCTACGGGCAGCGTAACCGGCCGCTACGAAGAGGAAGTCGGAGGATTGGTCGGTGACGGGTATCCCAGCAACGTCACTGACAGCTACTGGGACACCCAGACCTCGGACCAGCCCAGCAGTCCTGGCGGCGGCGTAGGCAAGACCACGCGTGAGCTACAATCGCCCACCTGCGCCACCGGCATCTACGCTGACTGGTATCTGGGGTGGTGGGACCTTGGTACAGCTCAGCAGTATCCAGCACTGAAGCCACTCTACGACCCGCGACTGGAACGCCAGCGTCAGTCGCGGGTCTTCCAGTAGCCACCGCCCCAGCGATGGTAACTTCGCAACAGCACCCAGCTAGCACCCACGTTAGCCAGCGCAGCGTTCCGGCCAGCTGTGCATCGCCGGCTGGCCGAGCCAAACCAAGGAGAGGCAAACCTCACATGAAAACCTTCGTGCGCAAGCACAAGTTCATCACCGGCAGCACCGTCGTCGCTCTGCTGCTCACCATCGCGCTAGTCAACTTCGCCAGCAGCGGGCGGCCCGAACGCCTACCCCGACAAAGGATGCTACGCAGAACAAGACGGCATCAGGCAACATCACTGTCGCAAGAGGAGTAAACTTGCGGATGCTACAGTATCCAAGCCCGCAGGTACGCGCCGCCGTCATCTCCGAGTAGCCACCCATGGGTTACTAACGGCCAGCCCAATTCCGCACACTTCCAAGCGCAGGGGTAAAGCCGGCCTACAATCCCTATTTTGGAACGGGCTTACAAGTCCCAGTACCCAGATCCAAGTGACGAATACGCCGCACATATACACACAATCCGTCACGTTCATCGCCAGTCCTGAGTTTCGCAATTTTCTAGCTAGTCGGTAGCGTTCCGTTTTAGGTGGTCGAGGCTTTGCAAAGTCAGAGATGCCGCTCTTGCCGTTCCTGGATTCCCGCGAAAGCGGGAATGGGGAATAACCAAACCACCTGAAACGAAACGCTACCCGGCTAGTCATCGTAGCCGTCGCTACGCATTACCCTGATAAATTCTTCCGTGCTCCGGCCGCCAGTGAGGTTGGATATGCTTCCGCGCAGTTCGTCCAGCGTGGGCGGCTCGTGGGCTTCGGGCATCACCCGGATTCGCTCTACTTCGATTCGCAGTTCCTTACCAGTCCTGGTTGCGATGAACGATGCCGGAAAGCGCGACCCGGCGCTGCAACGCCGCCGCCGGCTTTTCCAGATAGTCCGGTATAACGCACGCTATATCCTGGCCGGTAATGTGATGGACTACCTTGTACTTCGCGCCGTCATCGCCGGCCGCCAGGTGCAGGCGGCCCTGCACTTCGCCGGAACTAACGCGGTACTTGTCGAGCAGGGCTTGATACTCCTTGCTAATCTCCATTGTGCTACTCCTTGCCGAACACTGCCGTTGACTGACGCTGCGAACCGTGGGGGCGAATAATCATCCGCCCCTACTTTATCGATGCCGTCGCTTAATCCTCCAGCGTGGTGATATCCCCCGGGTCCAGGCCCAGCTCCTGGGCTTTGAGCAGGCGGCGCATTATTTTGCCGGAGCGGGTTTTGGGGAGCGTGGGGGTGAACTCAATCTCCGCCGGTACGGCGATGGGGCCCAGCTCCCGGCGCACGTGCAGTTGCAGCTCGTTAATCATCCGGTCGGAGCCTTCGCTGCCCATGCGCAGGGTTACGAATCCCTTGATGGCTTCGCCGCGCAGCGCGTCGGGCTTGCCGATGACGGCGGCTTCGGCCACCTCCGGGTGGGACACCAGGGCGCTCTCCACCTCGGCGGAGCCGATGCGGTGGCCGGCCACATTGAGCACGTCGTCGGCGCGGCCCACCACCATATAGTAGCCGTCGGCGTCGCGCAGGGCTACGTCGCCAGAGAAATAGACGCCCGGCACCTGGTTCCAGGTTTCGGAAAAGCGGTCGGGGTCGCCCCACACCGTGCGGGAGAAATGGGGGAAGGGGCGGCGGATGACCAGCATCCCGCCCTTGTCCGGCTCGGTGATGGGTTGGCCCTCCCGGTCCACGATGTCCATTACCGCGCCGGGCAGGGCCTTGCCCACCCGACCGGGCCGGGCTGCCATGGTGGCGGTGGTGCCCAGGCAAGGGCCGCCGGTTTCGGTCTGCCACCAGTTATCCACCATGTGCGCCCATTCGCCGCTGCCGCAGATATGCTCGTAGGCCCAGCGCAGCGCTTCGGGATTCAGCGGCTCGCCGGCGCAGGTGAGGAAACGCAGGGAGCGCAGGTTGTAGCGACTGGCCGGCTCCTCGCCGTAGCGCATCAGCATCCGCACCGCCGTGGGCGCGGTGAAAATCACGTTGACGCCGTACTTCTCGATGACCTCGTAGAACACGGCGTTGTGGGGATAGTCGGGGGCGCCCTCGCGGAATACCGTCGTCGCGCCGGCCACCAGCGGCGCATAGACGATGTAACTGTGCCCAACGACCCAGCCGATGTCCGACATACACCAGAACACGTCGTTGTCCTTGACGTCCCAAAAGTTCTTGAAGTGGTAGTGAGTGCCCACCATGTAGCCGCCGTGGACGTGCACCACGCCCTTGGGCTTGCCGGTGGTGCCGCTGGTATAGAGGATGTACAGCGGGTCTTCGGCGTCCATCACCTCAGCGGGGCAGTCGATGGAGCTGCCGGCCAGCAGTTCGTCGAAGTCGGTTTCGCTGGCGGAGAGCGCATCGCGGGGGATTTCGCGCCGCCAGACGATGACGTGCTGCAGGCTGTCGCAGCCGATGACGGCCTCATCGGCGATGCCTTTCAGGTCAACCCGGCTGCCCCGCCGGTAGCCGTAGTCGCCGGTAATCAGCGCTTTGGCATCGGCGTCCTGGATGCGGTCGCGCAGGGAGCCGACGCTGAACCCGGCATAGACCACGCTGTGGATGGCGCCGATGCGGGCGCAGGCCAGCATACTGATGGCCCCCTCCGGCGTCAGCGGCATATAGATGACCACCCGGTCGCCCTTGCCCACGCCCAGGGACTTCAGGCCGTTGGCCATGCGGTTCACCTGCTGGGCCAGCCGGGCGTAGGTATAGACCTGCTCGGCGCCGTCCTCGCCCAGCCAGATGAGGGCGGCCTTGTTGCGCCGTTCGGTGGTCAAGTGCCGGTCGAGGGCGTTGTAGGCGATGTTGGTTTGCCCGCCGACAAACCAGCGAAAGTTGGGGTAGTCCCACTGGAACACCTCATCCCAGCGGCGGAACCAGTGCAGTTCCTCGGCGGCCTCGGCCCAGAACCCCTCCGGGTCGGCCACCGAGCGTTGATAAACGGCGTCGTAGTCGGACAGCGTGGCCTGCGCCGACACGTGGGGCGGGGGCGGGATTTCGCCGGCCTCCTGCAACAAATGGTCAATCTGTCCCTGCATAACCATAGAAGCGCACCTCGCAACGAATTGTGTTGGGTGCGCTTATTGTACCGGGATTGGCAACGGGATGTAGGGGCGAATCCGCCGGATGCGGACAGCCCCAGCCGTTGCCGAATTAGATATGATAACCCCCGCTCTTACTCCGCCAATGCCCGGGTCGGGAAGGATGGTACAATGACGGAACACGACTATAACGACGACCGCGAAACAATTTGGGGGATAAACCGGAAAGACCGCCCGTTGTTTCAGGCCATCACCCTGCTGGGCGGGGCAGCCGGCTCGGTGATACTGACGCTGCTGACGCTCAAGTACCGGACGGACAGCACTACGCCGGACGTAATAGCGCTCAACATCGTGCTTGGGATTGGCGCCAGTTTCGTCGCATCCGGCTTTATTGCCTGGGGACTGCTGCAAAGCAAGGAGCTTACAATGTCAATCGCAGGATGGATTAACGAACGGCGCGCCCGGAACCGGGAAAAACTGCGCGAGGAGGGACGCGAAGAGGGACGCGAGGAAGGACGCGAGGAAGGGTACGCACTGGGCTACGAGGACGCTCAAAGTGGTCGGCAGCCCCGGCAGGCAAACGCGGTGGGGGCACGGCAGCCGGCAGGCCGCCGCCGCACCCGGCGCAATTTGCGCCGCGACGAATGACCGTGTATCCCTTGAGAGGGATTGTTGCAACGCAAGGAGCTTGCAATGTCAATCGCAGCGTGGGTTAACGAACGTCGCGCCCGGAACCGGGAAAAACTGCGCGCGAGGGGGCGCGAAGAGGGTCGTGAGGAAGGGTACGCGGAAGGCTACGCGGAAGGGTACGCGCTGGGCTACGCGGACGCTCAAAGCGGCCGGCCCCGGCAAGCCTACGCCACGCGGTCGTGCCAGCAGGCGGCGGCCCGCCCTCGCCGCAAGTTGCGTTGAGCGCGCTTGTTTATTGTACCGGGATTGGCAACGGGATGTAGGGCAATTTGGCCGGCTATGCTTGCGCCGCGTCAAAACAGGGCGCGCACCGCGGCCAGAATCTCGGCCAGCTTGGCATCGGTGAGGCGGCCGACAGTATCCTCAAACAGGCTCTCGTGCAAAGCGTGAATCCGGCCCGGACGCGCCCAACTGTTGCGGTCTAACGCTCCGGCCGACATATCGCCTTGCGTAATCTCAATGTCTCCCGGTCTATGGTGGCGCCGGCCGGTGATTTCACACAGCAACCAGTCGCCCATCCCTACATCAGCGAGCACTACTGCCGGACGTGATTTCTGACCGCTTAAATCAGTGTACGGAAAGGGAACTTCAACTATGTCTCCGACCACGATGCCAGCCACTCCGCGTCCTCGGGTTCGTTAAACCATCGCGACAGGCCCAGCATTGCCCACTCGTGCTTGTCCCGGTCGCCGAACACTATCAGTTTATCGCCTTTCCAATAAGCCATATCGTCAACCACGTCCATCGTCCCTACGCTCACTGTGCAAACCCGCTGCAGGAGGTCAATCACCCGCTCTTTATGGTCGGCGAAGCGATAGGTGTTGAACCTGGCTGCAATCGTCGGGTCGCGCGGCTTCTTCTCCTTGTACTGGTCCAGCGCCCATTCCAGGGCGGAGCGGCTGCCCAGGCGGTAGCGCCAGGCGTCGGCTGGCACGCCGGCCAGCGTGGTTTGCGCATCCAGCGTGATGCTGCCCTGCTCCGGGTTCGCCCGCAGGATGGGCCGCCCCGGCGCGGCGCCGTCCTGGTCCCGCCGTTCCAACGGATAAGGCGCGGCGGATTCAAAGCCGATGTGCAAATCCAGCAGCTCTTGCCCCATTTTGGCCCACAGGTCGAAATCGTGATACAGGGGCAGCCGGGGGAACTCCCGCAACAGGTCAACCCGGTAATCGTACCGGTACACCGGGTCGTGCAGCACGGCGTAGGTGTAAGCGAAAACCTCCGCGGCTGAGATGCCATTGGGATAAATCCCGTCAAAGTGATTACGCCATTCTTTGCGGTAATGCTCGTTAATCCGGCGCAGCCCCCACTCGGTTATGTTGCTGACCCGCTGGCCGTCCGCCGTGTAGCGGTACAGGGGCAAGCACTGTGTGTCGCCGGTAAAGTGAAAGTCGCAAGGCTTGCCCGTGGCCAGGATGTAGAAATCTTTGCCGTTGACGCAGAAATTGATAACCTGATTGGGGCGCCGCAAGTCCTGCCCAAACATTTCGTAATGATTCCTGGTAAGGCGGTCGTTCATCATCACTTCGGCAAAATACCATTTGGCAACAAAGGGACGCCATAGCGACTGTATGCGATTGCCGTCGTTATAGACGATGTGTTCACACCGGCGGAACCGGTCGCGCAATGTGCTGCTCCATTTGATAACCTGGGCATCGGATTCCGACTCTTTGCCTACAAGTTCGTTGTAAGTATCGGCAAAGAACAGTGCCTTATCCCGCAAGTTGCGGGCATCAAAATCGTACACCCAATCATCACGATTGGATTTGATAGCGTTGGTGAACAGGCCAAACACTGCCTGCTCGTCAGCGGTTGTTTTGGCAAATTTGGTCTGCCGGTTGGCAAGGGGCAGCAAATCCTCAAAGCCGGCGTTGGACTGGTTGAGCCAATTGTTTTTGCTATCGGGGACAATATCGGCAAAGGCAATGCCATTGGCATCGAGCCGCCGCAATTCCGACAATTTATCTGCCCCCGATTGTTCGTCGGCCAGCGCATAGTAGTGGACTGTGCCAGGCTCGCCCGACTGCCCCCGGCGCACCAGAAAGCCGATGGCAACGCCGGTCATAATGTTGAAAACGTTGCCGACTTTGCCGTTCTTGCGTATATCGCCCCCCAGGTCAACGATATACAAGTCGCTGAACTCGTCCAGAACTACTTTGCGAAAGCCGTCATCCTGCCGGCTGTCAATGTAGGAACGGTTGGTGATAAATGCGATAATCCCGTCATCCGCCAGCCGGTCGGACGCCCAGCGCAGAAACCGCTTGTACATATCATACTGATGCGTCTTTTGCGCCGTGCTGTGGGCGATGTAGGTATCGCGGATGCGGCGGTCAATTTCGGGGTAGGGGCGGTTGGCGCTGCCGTCGGCCCACAGCGTTGCGCTGTCGTTATACGGCGGGTTGCCGATGATGACGCTGATGGGCTTTTCGTTCTGTTCCTGCACCCGGATCCAGTTTTCCTCGGAGAGGCCGCCCAGGTTGAACGACGCTTGCCGCTGCACCGCGCCGCCGGTTGCCCCGGCGCCTTGCCAGTCGAGATTGTCCAGCGTGTCCACAAAGCAGAGGTTGGGGAACTCCCGGTACTGCTCCGTCCGTTCCTGGTAGGTGTATTCGATGTTGAGGTTGGCGATGTAGTAGGGCAGGATGGCGACTTCGTTGGCGTGGATTTCGTTGCGGTACTTGTACTCCAGCCGTTCCGCCGGGAGGTAGTTAATCAGGCCGGTGATGAAAGTTCCGGTGCCGGTGGCGGGGTCGAGTATCGGCACATTATCGTCGGCCAGGCGGCGCCCGAAATGTTTTTGCAGCAGCCAGTCCGTTCCCCGCACCATAAAATCCACGATTTCGTTGGGGGTATAGACGACGCCCAGGCGGTCGGCGGCGGCGGGGTTGTAAGCCTGGTAGAAATCCGCGTACACCGATTTGAGGAACTGCTGCTTTTCGGCGTGGTCGGCGATTTCGTCGGCGGCGCGCCCGATGGCGCCGTAGTAGGCGCGCAGGCGGTCAATGGCCTGGCGGCGCACGTCGCCGGTGAAAAAGGTTTGTTCCAGGGCGTCCAGCTGGCGGGCGACGTTGTTCTCCCGGTGGAACTGGTCCTCGGCGAACACCCGCAGGAAAATGTCTTTGGTCAGAATATGCTGGAGCAGCATCTCCCGCACGTCGCTATCGGACACTTCCGGGCTGATGGTCTGGCGGCACAGGGACAGAAAGCCGGCGGCAGCGTTCCGGTAGCCAGGGTTGCCGGCTTCGGCGTCAGCGACGGCGGCGCGGAGGTTGTCCAGCACGGCGGGCAGGTCGGACTTGAACTGCTGGCGGGCCTGGTGGAACTCGGCAATCTCCGGCAGTTCGTAGTCCAGAAACCGCCGTATCAGCCGGTGCAAATCGCGGGGGCGGGACATAGCGACCCGCATTGCCGTCTGCCCGTTCTGCACCAGCACGGCGGTTTGGGAATCCTCAAAGATGATGTTGTCGCGGGGGTAGCCGCGATTGAACTTGCGCGCAATCTCCGCGTCCAGGTCGTCGCCGGTATCTTTGGCTTCCCAGTGGCCGCGGGCCATGCGCAGGGTATCTTTCACCGTGCCGTCGGGGATGACGCCGCCGGGAGCGCGCAGTTCCGGCACCAGCGTGAGCCGCTCCCGGTGGGCGGCGCAGTAGGCGGCCAGGCAGTTCTGAAAGGCCGGCCGGATGTTCAGCTCGCTGGCGGAACCGCCGGCTGTAATCAGCTGCGCCAGCTCGGCATGGTAGCGTTCGATGTGGGGGTAGGCGGGCATAAACAGGGGCGTGAGGAAGGGCGCGAGGCGGGTCGTGAGGAAAGGGTACGCGGACGCTCAAAGCGGACGGCCCCGGCAAGCCTACGCCGCCGCAAATTGCGTTGAGCGCGTTTGTTTATTGTACCGGGATTGGCAACGGGATGCAGGGGTGAATCCGGCGCCGGCAACCCCTGACCGCTTTCCGGTCATAGATTCACCAGCTCCCCGAAGAATGCGTCGATGTAGTCAGGCACACAGCCGGTTTCCTTGATGTATGAGATGGCGCGCTTAACCTCTGCCGGGCGCAGCTTATCAAACGCATCCGGGCCCGGAACATAAGCGCTGTTCAAATCGTTCGGCTCAAACTTTGCCAGCGCAGCGCCGTATTTTCGCGCAGACAGGGACATAACAGTTCTGCCAGGCCGCGAGGCAAAGTACAGAAATAAATGGTCCAAATAATGCTGGCCGCAGCAATTCGGTTGAAACCCGTGAAAGCAGGTCAGGTTAACCGCGTTGCTAGTATTGCGGACGACCTTATAACCGCCCCTGGAAAAAACGCCAATCAGCAAGGGCGCCGGGCGCCTGATTTCAGTTCTGTACCACGGTACGCGGTTTCTGGTTAAAAATCGCTGATGGTAGCCGTTGGACTCGCCAAGCCTGATGTACTCCTCCGCTGCGGAAGAGTGATTGGGGCCTACGGAAAATAGCAGAACTGGAGCATCCCGCTGCATTAGACGGTCGTAATCGGCGGGCGAAAAGATGGCCTGTTGCACTTGAGAGCTCCGGGTCAGGCACGGGAGACATTCGGAATGATCCAGTCTCATTCTCTGCGCCGTTGAGGGGCGGAGAGTAAAAAACTCATTGGCTCCGGTGGCGATTCCTCTGCTGAAACGGCCATAGCGCGGCAAAGAAATCAAGTTATCAAAACTGACCTGATAATCAATTGCAGCAAAATACGGAAGCCATTTCGAGCCTGGGCTCAGCTCCGCCAAAGGAACCCGTGTGACTGGCGGTCTATTGAAGACGTCGGACAGCGAATCAATCGAGGCCAGGGAATAAAAATCCACCGCCGGGTAGTACGCGCTGGCGTCGTACAATATAATGCCAGCCGAAGTTATAGCGTCAGGGAAAATGTCCCGTTCACAATCTAACTCGATTATCGCCGCCAAGTGGCCGCTCTCAATCAATTTTGATTTGACCAGCTTCCCGTATCCCGTGTTCAAAAACTCGAGGGGCATGATGTAAGCGAGACGCCCGTTATCGTCCAATTCGGTGAGCGATTTGAGCAAAAAGGCCGACGCGATATTGGTGTAGCCTGATAGCCGCAGGCCGGTATTCTCGGCAAAGGCGCAGAAGACGGCATCCCGGTTCAGGAACTTTTGAAACCGCATATAAGGGGGATTGCACACGATAGCAGTATGCCGCTTTCCCCATGACAGCAAGTAGTCCTCTTTGGTCACAAAGGAATCGTCACGCCCGGTCGATTGCTCCCAAAAGCCCAGAACCACCGGGTCAATTTCGCTCGCGCTGAAATCTACACGCCGGTCATTGCTGACCGGCGCATAAAAGGCGCCCAGCCCAAACCCGGGGTCGTAGAGGGACGTATGCCCCGACCCCAGAACCCACGCAACCATAAAATTGGCTACGTCCTGGTGTGTGAAGAACTGCCCAAACTGCTTCCGATGCTGCTCTCCAACTTTTTGCAGATACGCATAACTCTCAGGCGTTGATGATTTCGTCAAGAAAAACCGCTTGGTCAAGATACCCTTTACCTCCTTGAAAGGTCACGTAGAACAGCAACCGGCCTCTTTCCAGCTCCTTCCTGGCTGACCGGCGCTCAGGCATATCAATCCGCCCCAGAATTTCTCTCCCGGCTTTAACGTCGATTTTGATGGTCGTCTTCCCCTGGTTCTTTTTATCTCGCTCAACTGAAAAGATTGGACCTTTGTTGTCTGAATCCGACGCGATTTCGAGGATTTCCTGGAACGGTATGATATACGCTTTGTCGAAAAAGACTTGCATATAGTAATGCCGCACACCGAAATTCTGAATCCAGCGATTTACCAGAGCCAAATCCTCCAGCTTTGGCGTAATGCTCAAGTACGCCCTGGTCCGTAGAATTTTCATCTGCTCTTTGAGCGACCGTAGCAAATCGGTCAATTCGCGCAATTGCTGTGTGGATGACCAGTTGGTCAGGTTGAAGCTTAATTCCCGGAACGTGTCCGGTGTTGCGTTTCGCACCATTTCGTATATGTGCGGTCGCCTTTGTGAAAGCAGCCCGGAGTACGGTTCTTCGAGAATCCGCCGCTGTATTTGCATACACTCAGATTCCGCATCGCGCGTCCTGATTTCCATGAACGACGAGTACTTTTGCGCCAAAAAGCTGCTTGACCTGACTTCGATGGCGGCTACCGCCTGTTGAACGAATTGGGTGTCATCCAAATCGTAAGGCCGGTTGTCGGGCAAATCAGACCGCCGGTAAATCAGAATGTCCGGCTTTTTGCCAACTGTGTTCAGCTCTTCCTGATATGCGGCGTAAAATTCACGAAACCCCGGGTCTCCGGCAGATATGCTATCGTCCCTGCCGTACTGGACAGCGCGGTATTCGCCGGAGTGCTCGTTGATGGCGGCGAGCGCTATTTGCTCAGCCCAATTGCCCTGTTCCTTATTGGTGAGGAATTCGGAGTTCGCCAATGTTGGCAAACGGCCGCCAACCTCGATTTCGGTATCAATTTCAAATGGGGTGGCTTGAATCAGCCGGAGGATAGTGTCGCGGTAACTTTCAGGCATGGTTGAATCTCTCAAGGAGGAGCGCGGCGGGAGGATCCCGGCGTGGCGCGATTGCGTGGGGGCTGCTGCCAATGCGTTATCATAACTACATTATAGCCGCAAACCCATTGCCATTGACCGCGCGGCCTGTCAGTACCTACAATCCCCCCAACCAATCCCCAGGAGCCGCGCCATGACTACCCCCGCCGACAACTACGCGCATCCCGAATACCTGACCGACCCGGAGTGGGTGGCCGCCCATCTGGATGACCCCAACGTGGTCGTCCTGGACTGCAACAACAATGACGCCTGGCAGCGGGGGCATATTCCCGGCGCCGTGGTCGTTCCCGACAACTGGGCCAAAGACCCGACCACCAACCGGCAGCACGTGATGACTCCCGACCAGTTCAAGGCGATGGCCGAGGGCATGGGCGTCGGCGACGATACGGCCGTGGTTACTTATGACCACGCGCAGGGCCTGACCGCGGCCCGGATGTGGTGGGTGTTCAACTACTACGGCCACCGCAACGTGATGGTGCTCAACGGCGGCTGGCGGCAGTGGGTGGCCGCCGGGCAGTCCGTTGACTTCGGGCGGGCGCGTCCGCCGGCGCCGGTCACGTTCACGCCGCGCGCCGACGAATCCTATATCGCTACCGGCGACGAGCTGAAAGCCGCCTGCACCCTAGACGATGTAGTGGTGTGGGACGTGCGCAGCGATGCCGAATGGGACGGCACTGCCGGGAATTATCGCAACCGGCGCCCCGGCCACATCCCCGGGGCCGTGCATCTGGAATGGTTCCACCTGGTGGACCGGCATACCCACAGGTTCAAGCCGGCGGCAGAGATCCGGCGCATCCTGACGGAGCACGGCATCACGCCCGACAAGACCGCCTACTCTTATTGACAGGCCGGCATCCGTGCGGCGCACGGCAACTTTGTACTCCGCCTCGTCGGCTTTGAGAACGCCAGGAATTACGACGCATCCATGGGCGAATGGGCGAACCGGGACGATACGCCTTTGAGCGTCTAGTTCGTCGATGGCGCGGAAAGTCAAGATACGGCGGGTGGTCGATGGCGACTCGCTGGAAGTGCAGTACGGCGGGTTTTTCAGCTTTCTGCGCCGGCCCTTTCCGGTGCGGCTCTACGCTATTGACGCGCCCGAACTGGCGCAGCCCTATGGCCGGGAGGCGGCGCAGGAGCTGGCGTCGCTGGTGCGCCGGGGCGGTTTGCGGATGGAGGAGGTCGCCACCGACCGCTACGGGCGCACGGTGGGCCTGCTCTACCGGGGACGGCGGGGGCGGCGCGAATCCGTCAACCTGATGATGGTGCGCTCCGGCATGGCCTACTGGTACCGGCGCTATGGGGGGCGGGAACTGGGTTTCCCGGAAGCCGAGGCGGAGGCCAAATCGCAGCGCCGCGGCGTCTGGCGAGACGGACGGCGCGCCCGGCGGCCCTGGGACTACCGGGCCGATGCGCGACAGGCGCGACAAGGGCGTTACCGGATGCGTCGCATTATCCTGCGGTGGGGGATTGCGGCGATTGCCCTGGCGGCGCTGGCCGGAGTATTGCTAGCCAGCGAGGTGTGCGGCTACGGGGTCAGCGGCTGGCCCACCAGACTCCAGTAGGGAACTATCAAAAGCAGCAGCACGGCTATGGCTATCAGCGTCATCGTTATTCCGAACCGGAAAATCTCCGGGTTGGGTATGTTGGCCCGCTGGAACACGAACACGGCCGAGGTTCCGCCGGCGCCGTAATACACCACCGAATCGCCCACCACCACCGCTGCCAGGCCGCACACCAGCGGGTTCAGCCCCAGGGACTCCCCGGTGGCCATGGCGACGGGTATCACCAGGGCCAGGTAGCCGGCGATGTTCGGCATCAGCATCCGCACCACGGCGAAACAGACCGCAAGGGCCAGCAGGACCAGCAGGGGCTGGGTGGGCAGCTGCGCTGCGCCCCCCACCAGCGTTGCCGAAAACCAGGCCGCCGCGCCGGTGGTGACCAGCGCATGGGCCAGGGACAGCGACGTGGCGATGACGAAAAAATTGGTCCAGCCCACGTCCCGCTCAAACTCGCGCCAGGTCAGGACGCCGACGCGGGGCAGCAGAATCAGGCACAGGGCAATCAGGGCCGGCACGGCCGGATGCAGGCCGTGGGCGAAGTCGGTGAACCACAGGAGGGCGGTCATTATCACGATGGCGCCGGCGCGCATTTCGACGCCGCTCATCCGCCCGCCGGACGTGGGCGCCGCGCCGTCAATTCCCTCCAGCCGGAAGCCGGAGCGATAGAACAGGAACAGAGCGGCGCCGCCAACGGCGAGGTTGGCGTAGAAAGGCACCGACATCAGCGCGAACCATTGCGTCCAGGAGAAGTCTCCCAACAGGCCGGAGGCCACGACCGGGGTTATCCCGCCGGCCAGCAGCGCGGTGGAGCCCAGGCGGTTGAGGCTGCCCATCGCCATCATTACCGCTTTGTACAGCGGATGGCCCTGGGGGATGCGCCACTGGGCCAGCACTCGCTCGTACACGTGCACCATGATGGCCCCTCTGGTGCTGGCGGAAGGCAGGGCAAAGGTGAGGACGGCAAAGGACAAGAGCATTTGCACGTATAACAATCGCGGGCTGCCGGCCGCCCCGCGCATCAGGAAGGTGGCCATGCGCTCCGCCAGCCCCGATTGCTGCACCGCCAGGCCCAGCGTGAGGATGCCGATGAGGAAATAGGCCACCGGCTGGGAGAATCCGTAGAGGGCCGTGCCGATGTCGGGCGTCGCTCCGAGCAGCACCAGCAGGACTACGCCGCCGGTGCCAGCTACCGGAACGGGTATGGCCTCGGTGGCCCACAACACCACGGCCAGCGTCATCACCGCCAACGCCCGCTGCCCGGGGGCGGTCAGGCCCTCCGGCGTGGGCATCAGCAATATGCCGAGGAACACTACCCCCGCGACTAGAAGCTTGGCCGCCGTCCGGCCGGTGGGCCGGAATGACAAAATAGCAGGTCGGAATGACAAAGTGACGGGCCGGAATAACGGAACGGGCGCCGGGCGTACTGCTTACCGTTCCGTCTGCCGCAAGGGGCTGCTGGTTACGCGGTTCACCGACGTAACGCCGCGGATGCCTTCAATGCGGGAGAATACCCGATTCAGTTCCGGCAAGCCCGCGATGTGGATGGTCAACTCCATGCTGACGGTGGCGTTGTCGTTCTCACGGGTTACGACCCAGGCGATATTGATTTTGTCCTCGGAGAGTTTGGTTGAAACGTCGCGCAGCAGGCCCACGCGGTCGATGGCTTCGATGCGGATGCGCACCGGGTACAGTTCCTGCTTTTGCCCCCAGGACACGGGCACCAGCCGCTCCCGCTCATCCTCGTTCAATACGTTGATGCACTCGGCCTTATGGACGCTGACGCCACGGGAGCGGGTGACAAACCCGGTGATGGGGTCGCCCTGGATGGGGCTGCAGCAGGCGGCGATGCGGGTCAACAGCTCGCCGACGCCCAGCACCGAGATGCCTGAGGAGGGGCTGCCCAGCGGGACGCCGCCTTTGAACCGGGGCATCCAGGCCGCTTTTTCAACTTCCTCGTTCCGAAAGAGCGTCAGCCGGGAGGCCAGGGCCGAATCGCTCAGCTCGCCGGAACCCAGGGCGGCGAGCAGGTCTTCCATCGTTTCGCAGCGGCAGAGTTCCAGCACTTCGCGGTCGGACATTTTGACGCCCATGCGGTGCATTTCCCGGCGCAGCAACTCCCGTCCGCGGGTGATGTTGGCGCTGCGGGCCTGCCGGTTGAACCAGGAGCGGATTTTCTGGCGCGCGCTGTTGGTGGCGACGTAGCCGCGGGACGGGTTCAACCAGTCGGGCGACGGGCCGCGTCCGGTCTTGCCGGCCACCACTTCCACCGTATCGCCGTTCTGCAAGGGAGTATCCAGGGACACCAGCCGGCCGTTCAGCTTGGCCCCGGAGATGCGGTGGCCCAAGTCGGTATGAATCTTGTAGGCGAAATCAATGGGTGTGGCGCCGGCGGCCAGTTCCATAATGTCGCCTTTGGGGGTATAGACGAAAACCTGGTCGTGGAACAGGTCTTCGCGCACCGACTCCAGAAACTCGTCGGTGTCCGGGGTTTCCCGCTGCCATTCCAGCAGCTGCCGCAGCCAGGTCATGCGCTCTTCAAAGCGGCCGTTGCCGTTGTGGGGGCCGGCCCGCTCTTTGTAGCGCCAGTGCGCGGCCACGCCGTACTCGGCCACCCGGTGCATTTCGTGGGTCTTGATTTGCACTTCCATCGGGTGGCCGCCGTCGCAAAGCACGGTGGTATGCAGGGCCTGGTAGAGGTTCTGCTTGGGCGTGGCGATGTAGTCGTCGAACTGGCCGGGGATGGGACTCCACATTTTATGGGCGATGCCCAGGGCCGAATAGCAGTCGGACACGTCATCGACGATGACGCGCAGGGCGTACAGGTCAAAAATATCGCTGAGTTCCTTGCCCTCAGCGGCGTATTTTTCAATCTTGCGGTGGATGGAATAGATGCCCTTGGGCCGGCCGTTCACTTCGGCGCGCAGGCGATTTTCGGCCAGTTCCGACTTTAAACGGCTGGCAACGTCGGCGACGTAGGCTTCCCGCTGGGAGCGGCGGGCGGCGAGCATCCGGGAAATCTCCCGGTATTTCGCCTCGTTCAGATGCCGGAAGGCCAGGTCGTCCAGCTGCCACTTTAGTTCCCAGATGCCCAGGCGGTGAGCGAGGGGCGAGTACACGTCCAGGGTTTCCTGGGCGATGCGCTGGCGCTTGGCCTGGGGGAGCGGGTCCAGGGTGCGCATATTGTGCAGCCGGTCGGCCAGTTTGATGAGGACGACGCGGATGTCCTCGGCCATGGCCACCAGCATCTTGCGCAGGCTTTCGGCGTAGAGGCTTTCGGCCTCGGCGGCGCCATTGCTGTCGGCGCCGGGGGGGCGGTAGTCCACGCGGGCCAGTTTGGTTACGCCGTCCACCAGGCGGGCTACGTCGCTGCCGAAACGGGCTTCCAGTTCGGCGACGGCCACAGAGCAATCCTCTACCACATCGTGGAGCAGCGCCGCGATGATGGTGTCGGGGTCCAGGTACAGGTCGGCCAGGATGGCGGCGGCGGCCAGAGGATGGACGATGTACGGGTCGCCGGAGAGCCGCATCTGGCCGGCATGGCAGCGTTCGGCGAAATCGTAGGCCGCGCGTATCCGGCCAAGCTGGGCCACATCGTCCACATATTCAGAAACGCGGGCGATGAGATCGGTGGACTCGCTGGCGACTGCGACCATAGGCATCCTCCTCGCGCAACCGACCCTTCACCCCGGCCCGGCTGCCATGCTGCAACCTGTCGGAGGATGATACCCAATACGCCGGCAGAATGTCCAGCGTTGGGCGGGCAAGTATTGGGGAGGGTTCCGGTCGCAGTCCGGGCAGGGGCAGTCAGGCGAAAGGCTGCCACTGCGGACGGTTGGGCTAGGTTGGCATAGGCTGCTCCTTTGGCGGCGACGCCTTTGGGGATTTGGTTTGCGATAGCCGGGCGAATGGTTTGCGGTGGACCGGGTTTCAGGGATTATCAGCCCTACGGCCGGAGGTTTGCGCGGGGTTTTTAGCTCGGATTTTCCATGCCCGGAGCATGGGGCGCTGTGGCGGACGCCGTGGCCGAAGAGACTACGCCGGTTAAAGCGGTCGGCGGCAGTCTCCTGCGATAGCCGGTGCGACTTGGATACTGATGGGGTTGGCCGTGATTACCTGAAACCCGGTCGGGGTATTGCTTTCGCCTGACGCGGCTATGATAGCACGGGAGTTCTGGCAGGCGCAAGGGGCAATTTTACATTGATGGACGGGATAAGCAGGATTTTGGGATTGGGATTTGCGGTCATTCCGGCTTGCGCCAGAATGACAGCAAGGTACGACCACCTACATTGCAAGGCTACCACGGGCAGCGTACACGTTGGCAAACCACCGCCAGCAAGGGAACGCGATTGCCACGGTACGCTCGCGATGACATTCTGGCACGGGCCTAATCCGGGCAATGCCAACGATTGTTGCCACTGCGGTCTTGTTCTATACTCCGCCATTGTGAGAGCACCGTCAGGCGCTGGGGGCGATTCCGTTACGGCGCTAACGACCGTGGCCAACCGCCCGTAATGACGGGTACTGTTTCAGAATGTCAACACCACCCGGCCATTCCGACGCACTGCGGGCGCAGCACCGGCTGGCCCACGCTTGCCGCGCCGCGCGGCGGTTTGAGGAAGCGCTGCGCGGGTTTGAGCAGGTGGCGCAACGCAGCGCCGACCGCTACGGCGAGAACCATCCCGAAACGCTGCGCTACCGCAGCAGTCTGGCCAACTGCCACTATGCCGCCGGGCAAACTGAAATCGCTATCAGGCTATTCCGCGAGATACTGGCCGCCCGCCGCGCCGCGCTGGGGGAGAATCATCCCGACACCCTGCGCAGCCGGGGCAGTTTAGCCAACGCCCTGCACTCCGCAGGGCGTTACGGCGAGGCCGCCGAGTTGCACCGGCGCAACGCCGGCAGCCGGGCGGACGCACTCGGCCCGGAGCATCCCGCAACCCAAGCCAGCCGCCGCAACCTGGCCCGCACCATCCGCGACGGCGGAGGCCAAGACGGCGGAGGCCAATCCGACTGCGGCCCGGCATCGTAACTGGCCGTAATGGTAACTGCCGCCCAGATATCCCCTCACGTTCGCGCACTGGCCGGGCGCTGGCGTTCCGATTGGCCCCGGCGGCGCTGGGGCCGGGCGGGTTTCGGCCGGCTGGAGTGGATATTCCTGCTGATTGCCCTGGCCGCCGCCGGGATGCGGTTGTGGGAGCTGGACGGGCGCGTCATGCACTACGACGAGGCCATCCACCTACACTTTGCCTGGAAACTGGCGCGGGGTATGGAGTTCGCACATTCGCCGTGGATGCACGGGCCGCTGCAAATAGAATTGGTCGCCGCAACGCTCAAGTTCCTCGGCGATACCGACTTTCTGGCGCGCCTGCCCTATGCGCTGTTCGGCGTCGTTCTGGTGGTCTTGCCCTATTTCCTGCGGGGGTTGATTGGCGATAAGGGGGCGGTCTGCGCTGCGGTCATACTGGCTTGCTCGCCGTCCCTGCTGTATTTCAGCCGGTTCGGGCGCAACGATATTTTGATGGCGGTTTGGGCGCTGCTGCTGCTCATCCTGTTCTGGCGATACGCGACCACCGGCCGCCAGTGCCATCTCTACGGAACCGCAGTCGTGGCCGCGCTGATGCTGGCGACCAAAGAGACGGCGTATTTCATCATCCTGTTCCTGGGCATTGCGGCGCTGGCGCTGGGTTGGCGCGAGCTGCTGCGGTTCGTCAAGGGCGGTCAAAGTCTTGACCGCATCCGGGGGCCGGCCGGGTTTTTCATTTTGCTGGCAACGCTGACGCTGCCCCAGGCGGCGGCGGTCATCGCCGTGGTGCAGGGGCCGCTGGGCCTGACGCTGGCCGCCCACGAAACCGGCGCCACCGGGGACACCGGCGCGCCCGTTTGGGAGGCGCCCTTCGCAACGCTGCCGATTGGGACGGCTCCAATCTGGGCGCACGTCGTCGCCGGGGCGGCGCTGCTGGGGTTGGCGGTAGCGGCCGCCTGGTGGCTATGGCGGATACGCGGCATCGTCGGGCCGGCGTCGGCGGCCGTAGCCACTATGTGCGCGGTGGCCGCCGTGTCCGTGGTGGTGATTGGCCCCTGGTTAAGCCTCATCGCGTGCGGGGCCGGGGCGGGGCTGCTGCTGCTGGCGGCAGCGGTGATGCGCCTGGCCGGCGCATCCTGGCGGCAGACGACGCTGCTGCTGGGGCTGGCGACGCTGCTGACCGGGCTATGGCTGACGGCGTTCCAGGGCGGCGTTGATTTCATCATCCAGCTGCTGCCGGGCGTGGCGCCGGCAGCCGACCTGGCGGCGGGCCGCATTGCGGTGAACTATCTGGTTCCGGCGCTGACGCTGCTGCTCTTGCTGGCCGGCGGCGGAGCGGTGGGCGCAGCCTGGGGCGGCGGCGTCTGGCTGGCGTGCGCCGGCATCTTTTACGCCGTCTGGACACCGCTCTATACCACCGCGTTCACTAACTGGCCCGGCGTGTTCACCGGCTCCTGGCAAAGCCTGGGCTACTGGCTGATGCAGCAGGACGTAGCGCGCGGCAACCAGCCCTGGTACTACTACGCCGTGGGCTTGACGGTGTACGAACTGCTGGCGCTGGCGTTCGGCATCGTGGCCGTGGTGTGGCTGCTGCGCCGTAGGGAACCCTTTGGCATCGTGCTGGCGGCCTGGGCGCTGGCGACGCTGGCAATCTACACGGTGGCAGCGGAAAAGATGCCGTGGCTGCTGGTGAACATTACCGTTCCGCTGGCGCTGGTCGCCGGTATGTACCTGGGGCATCTGATGGACGCCATACCGTGGACGCAGCTGCACCGGCGCACGGCGTGGCCCGGCGTCCTGGCCCCGGTGTGGGTGGTGACGGCGGTCTGGGTGGCCTGGCTGGCGGCGCGGGGCGACGCCGGGAACATCGCGGCGTGGCTGGCGGGACTGATTCTGCTGCCCATGGCGGTTTTGATTGCCTGGCTGCTGCGCGGGCAGCCCCACGCCGGCAAGGCGGCCGCGCTGGGCATCGCCGGGCTGCTGCTGCTGTTCGGCACGGTGGCGGCGTGGCGCGCGGCCTACACCTACGACGATTCCAACCTGGAGATTCTGGTGTACGCGCAAGGGTCGGCCGATTTGACGACTACCTACGCAGAGCTGCAAAAGGAAGCGCTGACCGAGAGCGCGGAGGCCGCCGCCGTCAAGGTGGACTATGATATGTGGTATCCCTTCCAATGGTACGTGCGGGGAGAGACGGAGCGGGGCAGCTTGCAATTTGACCGCTTTTGCGCTGCCGACGGCGAGGACGAAGCGGAAGACTGCCGCCAGGTGGGCGAGGATACCACGCCCCATGCCTATCTCGCCGAAGTCGCCCATGCCGTCAGCGAAAAGGACGCCGGCGCGTATCGCAAGGACGGGCCAATGCGTAATCTGCTGTGGTATCCTGAAACCTACCGCCGGCCGGGAGAGGCGCGCACCGATACCGGGATGTGGCAGCAGTTGACCGCCGACGTGGGGTTCTTCCGGGACACCGCCGCCGACCCGGACCAGTGGCGGGCGGCGCTGGAATATATCATCGCCCGGCGGCAGGAAAGCGACTGGTACTCCGCCGAATATTACCAGTACACCAGAAACCAGGTATGGCAAAGAAAAGAGGCTGAACAATGACGACAGCGCCGACACTGCCCGAACCGGGCGACGCTTCGGTCGCAGACCGGGTGCAAATCAGCCGCCGGTTTATCCAGCACGCGCGGGACGAGCTCAATCGGGGACACCGCCTCCAAGCCTCGGAAAAGGCTTGGGCCGCATTGGCCCAGATTTTCAAGGCGCACGGTCAGCAACGTGGTTGGCTGAATCTGACCAGTCATCGCACCGTGGGCCAGATCGCCCGGCAACTGGCCGCCGAATACGGGGATCTGGATATTAGCGAAGCCTACATCGCGGCGACGGAAGCCCATGAGAATTTCTACGAAAATTATATGCGCTTGCCGCAGATTAAAGCCACGATAACAACCATTGCCAACGTGCTGCCCCGGCTGGAAAGCGCCCTGGGCGAACCGCCGCGCCCCTACACCATTCGCGAAGAAGACCTTTGGCGGCTGCAAACGCTCACCGGAAAGCAGAATCTGGAGGTGGGGGATGAATCCCCCACCGGGTTCTCGAACCGGCATCAGAGTACCGCAGCCGCCAACGGCGCAGCCCGGTAACGCCGGCGTCAAACTCCACCGCATCGCATCGCCTGCAAGGCGGCACGCCAGGACTGCGGCCCTCCGGCGGCGGGTGATACAATCAGATTGTATCGCCCAACCGGAGGGAAGTAAGAAAACATTATGCCAGACGCAAAACAGGACGCAGAGCAGAACGCCCATATCATTGGGCCCGCAATGTACGAGAAAATTCGCGAGGAAATGGAGGCCAAGCATTGGGGCAAGATGGTGGTCATTGACGTGCACAGCAGCGACTACGAGGTTGACGAGGACGATATGACGGCCATCCTGCGGTTGCTGGAACGGCAGCCAGACGCCTTTACCTGGGGGGAACGGGCCGGCCATCTCGCGCCGTACTATATGGGCGACCGGATAACCGGCCGGCTCCTGGGATGGCCGCAGAATGACGGTTAGGGGTCGGGTAGATGCAATCGGCGGCGATTTCCCCTCCCTGCAATACCGCCTTGTCGTGGCCGTGGCCGGGCCCCGCCGGGTGTTCCGGGAGGTAGAAACCACTATCGACACCGGATTTACCGGCTGGCTGGCTCTGCCGATAGACGTCATCCGGGAGCTGGAATTGACCCGGCACGGGCAACGGGCCGCCCGGCTGGCCAGCGGAGCCGTGGAACTTTTTGACAGCTACGGCGCGCTAATATCCTGGGACGAACAGGTTCGCCCCGTCCCGGCGCACGAAGTCGGCGGCGAACCTTTGCCGGGTATGCGTATGCGGCTGGACTACCGTCTAACGGCAGAAAACCGGGCCGGCGGCGCCGTAATCATTGAGCAACTTCCGCCGGTACGGTAACTCCGGTGAACGATACCATTGATGAAGGACAACCTCGTCATCCTGTGACCTACTTCTTATGACCTACTTCCTGGGCAACTGGCGGTTTTGGGCGGGTGTGCTGGTCAGCGCGGCGGCGTTGACTCTGCTGGTGATTTTGGTGGACCGGGCGCAGCTGTGGGCCGCGTTGCAGTCGGCCAACTACCTGTATCTGGCGCCGGCCATCGCGCTGTACTTTGTGGGGCAGTGGCTGCGGGCCCTCCGGTGGCAATTCCTGCTGTCGCCAGTGGCGGCGATTCCGGTGAGCCGGTTGTTTGCGGTGGTAAATATCGGATATATGGCCAACAACCTGCTGCCGGCGCGGCTGGGGGAACTGGTGCGGGCAGTGTATCTGGCGCAGCGGGAGCAAAAGGTCAGCGCGCCGGCGGCCATTGCAACCTTGAGCGTGGAGCGGCTCTATGACGGCCTGACGCTGCTGGCGATAGGGGCAGTGGCTACGCCGGCTCTGCTGGCTGCCGGACTGTTCGACGGGGCTAGCGCCGACTACCGCACCACGGCTATTCTGCTGGCAGTGGGGGTAGCGTGCAGCTTTGCCGCGGCGCTGGCGGTGTTCACCGCGCTGGCGGTGAACCGGCGGGCGGTGGACTTGCTGCTGACAGTAACCCGGATTCTGCCGCCGCGCTTTCGCCAGACGGGGACGACGATTATCCTCGGCTTTCTGGAGGGACTGGCGACGCTGAATTCGCCGCGCAAGCACGCGATACTGTTTGCCAGTTCGCTCCCGGTGTGGCTGTCCGAGGCCGGCGTGTACCTGATTATCGCCTACTCCTTCAACCTGGATGCTTATTTCGCCTCTACCGGGATGCTGGCGATAGCGATGCTGCTGGTGATGGTAACGTCCAACCTGATTACGGCGATTCCGACCACGGTCGGCGGCATCGGGCCCTTTGAGGCAGTGGCGGTTTTGACGCTGATTGGGATGGGCGTTGCCGATGAGACGGCGACGGCTTATGCGTTGGCGATACACCTGCTGGCGCTGTGGCTGCCGGTCAACATCGTGGGCTTGGCGCTGCTGCTGTGGCACAACGTTTCGCTGCGCGGCCTGACCACGCTGCCCGGGTCGCAGCCGGCCCCCGACGCGGCGGAAGGAACCGGCCCGGCCCCCGGCGCGCGGGCCGCCCAGGACGACTAGCCTATGCGGGTAGGAATCATCGGCGGCGGCGCGGCCGGCCTGGCGGCGGCGTTGGAGCTGACCAACCGGGGGCACTGCGCCGAGGTGTTCGAGGCCGCGCCGTTTCTGGGCGGGCAGGCATCGACTTTCGAGGTGGGCGGCGGCCAGCTGGAGCGTGGCTATCACCATCTGTTTGTCAGCGACACCGATATGGTGGAGCTGATTAATGAGCTGGGCCTGGGCGACTCGCTGGAATGGCTGGAATCGCGGGTTGGCCTGTTTTACGACGGGCGCATCTGGGATTTCGCCACGCCGCTGGACTTGCTGCGGTTTTCGCCCCTGCCGCTGGCGCAGCGCATCCGGCTGGGCGTGTGGACGTTTCTGCTGCAAAAGACGCGCAACTGGCGCCGGTTCGAGGGCGTTACCGCCGCCGAATGGACGCGCCGGCACATGGGCGACGCCGCCTATCGGGTCATCTGGGAGCCGATGCTGCGGGGCAAGTTCGGCGACTACTACGACCAGGTGAGCATGACCTGGCTGTGGGGCAAGATTTACCTGCGGGTAGCGTCACGCAAGCGGATGCAGAAAGAGCGGCTGGGCTATCCGATGTGCAGCTTCGGCACGGTGTTTGACGTTTGCGGCGAGCGGATTGCGGAGCAGGGCGGACGGGTGCATACCGGGGCGCGGGTGCAGCGCATCAACATCGCCGGCGGCGCGGCTACCGGGTTCACCGCAACGGTGGGCGGCGGGCCGGAGCAGGATTATGAGTATGACGCCGTTATCGCCACCACGCCGTCTTACATCTTCACCCGGCTGGTTCCCGAACTGCCCGACGCCTACCGCGCCGTGCTGGAATCGGCGCAGTACCTGGCGGCGGTGCTGGTGATTCTGGTGCTGGACCGGCCCCTCACGTCCAAGTACTGGCTCAACGTGGCCGACCGCTCCCTGCCCTTCGTGGGCATCATTGAGCATACCAATATGATTGACCGCATCCTTTACGGCGGCAATCACATCGTCTATCTGACCAACTACCCCGACCGCAGCAGCGAGCTGTACCGCAAAGAGCCGGCGGAGCTGCTGGAAGAGTATCTGCCCCACCTGCGGCGCATCAACCCGCACTTCTCCCGCGACTGGATTATTGAATACCACCACCACCGGGTGGACGGGGCGCAGCCTATCATCGGGGTGAATTACGGCGACCGCATCCCCGACCACCGGACGCCGTTCCAGTCGCTGTACCTGGCGAACACCACGCAGATTTACCCGGAGGACCGGGGGACAAACTACTCGGTGCGGATGGGCCGGCAGGTGGCGCGGATGGTGATGGGGGACGCCAACGGGTAGGGTTCCGTTTTAGTGGTTTGACGTTCTCTTAATCGACCACCCGATTGGCACGCTGCGGGGATGGGCTAAGGCATTGCGCTGCTGCAAAATGGCGCACACAATGGGCTGACCTCAAACGGGGGGTTACACGATGCAGATTAATGCGCTTTCGGTTGTTGATTACATTGTTGATTCACGGGCGGATTGGGGAATAACCGACGCCTTGCGGCCGGTTATCGCCCACCGGGTCGGCTTGACCGCCGCCGAATGGAACGCGCGCCGGCCGCCGACGGGTTCACCGATGCCGACACCGCCCGGCTGGATGACCTGATTGCGGCCCGGCTTACTCCCAACAATCTGGCGCGGCTTTCCCAATTGCTCCGGGATGTCCAAGACCCGGATGACCGGGATGAACTGCCGATGGTTCGGGAGTGGCCGGGGCATAACGCCCTCAAAGAGTTAGTCCGGCAGATTTGTGACGCCGGGTTTCCGAATCAGATTGACGCCATCTGTTATGCGGCGTGCGATGTCGGGCGCGCGTTTAGCAGCACGGTTGCCATTGAGTCGATGCGCCGCCGGCTGGCTACCGCGCCCGCCTTTAACTGGGAAATGGCTCCGGCCAACGTTGCCCTGGGACAGGCTATCGCCGACGCCGGACTGGCGGAGGATGCCAAGGCATGGCCGGCATATTGAGGGGAGAGATTTGGCGTTCCGACATTGAAACGGTTGAGCAAGTTGTGGGGCACGAACAAGGCGGCCCGCGCCCGGTTCCGGTATTAAGCGATGACCGTTTTAATGCGAACACTCAATTGGTGATTGCCGCGCCGGTTACTTCACAGCCGCCAAATCGACCCTACCCGTCGGTTTTGCCCATTGCGTCGGCGCCAATGCCGAAGCCGTCCTGGGTCCTGGCGCACCAGATTAGGACGTTGTCGGTAGAACGCCTCAAAGACCGGATGGGCCGGATTTCCGACGCAGAGTTGGCGCAATTTACAGAGGCGCTGTTCCGGTTGGTCGTGAACGTCTCCTGACTTTGCGGCTACCGGGCAAGTGGTGTGGGCCGCAGCTTGGGGTATCTCTATTGCGGTTCCGGCCCTTGCTGTCCATCCGCATACCACCAGAACCTTGCCGTTGGCCAATCGCCGGCCTGCCGCCGGATGCTGGCGAAAGTTCCGGGAGAAATATCGCCGCTATGACGCGGAACCATCACCGCGCCATACTGCTAACGGTACGGGTTGGGGCCGGAAACAATAACCTTGTCCGCAGTGTACTGCCAGCCGGCGGCATCGTGCTCGGAGCGGGCTTGCGCCATGGCATCGTCGGAACGCGGGGGATACTGCCCCGGCGGGTAGGCGGACAGCATACCCTGAATGGCGTCTTTTACCATCGCGAGGGCTTCCCGGCGGGTGCGGCCATCGGATGCGCAACCCACCGCCGGACATTCCGCCGACCATCGCCAGTCGCCGGAGAAATCGTTTCCTGAGTAGTAAGACACCAGAACCTCGTAGGTTCCCGCGTCGCCCGTGGGGGATGAATCCGCCGGCAGTTGGCGTGTTATGGCGGTGGACATCGCCGGACCTCCTTTTGGCGCGGTAGTGGGCATCATATTACCACAGGCGATGCGTTGGGCGACGGCGCCGTACCGGGCGGCAATCGGGCCAAAGTTACCCCGCCGGCGGCGGGCGTTACCCGGCGAAGTTTAGTATAATTATTGAAACCGATTTACCCTTTTCGCGCCGCTGCTGCCTTATTTTGCCCACCATCGCTATCGCCGCCGACTTTAATGGCAGCCACCCCGGCGCCCATTGCGCCCGTCGCGCGGTGGAGGACGCCGGCGGGCTGGTTCGCATCGTGGCGGCGGGGGCCGGGCCGGATGGACTGGCCGGCGTGGGCGGCCTGTTCGTTCCCGACGCCGCCGGCGACGACTACGCGCCGCAGTGCGGCGATTTGCTGGCGGCGGCCCTGGCCCTGGACCTGCCCGTGCTGCTTACCGGCAACGGGATGCACCTGCTCAACGCCGGGTTCGGCGGGCAGCCGGCGGCGGCGGTGAGCAATCACGACCACGACGGACGCCATCAAATTTACCTGTCGCCCGGCTCCAAAGTGGCTGCCATCATCGGCAGCGCCGGTATGTTCCGGGTCAACAGCCGGCACCGGCTGGGCTTGCGCGAACCCCAACGCTCGCCCCGCCTGATGTCCATTGCCTACCAACTGGACGACGGCGTTATTGAAGGGCTGGAAAGCAAGGAACACGGCTGGGTTATCGGCGTGCAGTTCCTGCCGGAACGCAGCGCGGAAACGCCCGCCGGTTTCAAAAACCTGTTCCTCGGCCTGGTGGAGCGGGCCGCCGCCTTTGAGCGCCACAATCAGACAAGGAGAACCGCACGATGACCACCGCCCCGCCTCCGCCACCCCAAACCGGCGGCGAATATACCCTGCGCCCGATTGAGGACGAGATGCGCGAGTCGTATCTCTCCTATGCAATGTCCGTCATCGTGTCCCGGGCGCTGCCCGATGTGCGCGACGGGTTGAAGCCGGTGCAGCGGCGGATTCTGTACGCTATGCACGATATGGGGATTCGTCCCGGCAGCCAGTATCGGAAGAGCGCGCGCATCGTCGGCGAGGTGCTGGGCAAGTTCCACCCCCACGGCGACAATTCGGTGTATGACGCCCTGGTGCGGATGGCGCAGCTGTTCTCCATGCGGGCCCCGCTCATTGACGGCCAGGGCAATTTCGGCAGCGTGGACGGCGACCCGCCGGCCGCGATGCGCTATACCGAGGCGCGCCTGGCCGCCATCGCCGACGAAATGCTGGCCGACATTGACCAGCAGACGGTAGATTTTTCCGACAACTTTGACGACTCCCTCAAGGAACCGCAGGTTTTGCCGGCCCGGATGCCCAACCTGCTGGTCAACGGCTCGTCGGGCATTGCCGTGGGCATGGCGACGAATATGCCGCCCCACAACCTGGGCGAAATCTGCGACGCCATCTGCTACGTCATTGACCATCCGGCGTGCAACGTTGACCAGCTGATGGCCATTGTGCCGGCGCCGGACTTTCCCACCGCCGCCCGCATCCGCGGCGTGGCCGGCGTGCGCGATATGTACGCCACGGGCCGGGGCCGCGTCATTATGGAAGCGGTTACGGAGATAGAGGAAACCCGCAACAACCGCCAGCGCATTGTGGTCAGCGAGCTGCCCTACCAGGTCAACAAGGCCACCCTGGTTGAGAAAATCGCCGGCCTGGTTCGGGACAAGACGCTGGTGGGCATTACCGAAATCCGTGACGAGTCGGACCGGCGGGGGATTCGCGTGGTCATTGAGCTGGCCCGCAACGCCCAGGCGACGGTGATTCTCAACAACCTCTACAAGCGGACGGCGCTGCGTTCTTCTTTCAACGCCATCATGCTGGCGCTGGTGGACGGGCAGCCCCAGGAACTGCCCCTGAAAGACCTGATCACCCATTTCATCGTCCACCGGGAAGAGGTCATCCGGCGGCGTACCGAGTACCAGCTGGGCCGCGCCCGGGACCGGGCGCACATCGTTGAGGGGCTGCTGAAAGCCCTGGACGCCATCGACGCCATCATCGAAACCATCCGGGGCAGCCAGGACGTGGAAACCGCCCGCAACAACCTGGTGCAGCAGTTCGACCTGTCGGAGATTCAGGCGCAAGCGATTCTGGATATGCAGCTGCGCCGCCTGGCCGCCCTGGAACGGCAAAAGCTGGATGAGGAGTACAACGACCTGCTGGCGACCATCAGCCGGCTGGAGGACCTGCTGCAAAACCCGCAGAAAATCCGGGCCGAAATCAAGCGGGAAACCCGCGAGGCCAAGCGCAAGCACGCCGATGCGCGGCGCACCGTCATTGAACTGGCCGAGTTGCAGGAACAGTCCATCGAGCAATTCATCGTGCAGGAAGACGTGGTAGTTACGCTCAGCCAGCGCGGGTACATCAAGCGGGTGCCCATCAACACCTACCGCAACCAGCGGCGCGGCGGCAAGGGCGTGCGGGGCGCGAGCAACCGGGACGACGACGCCTTGATGCAACTGGAGGTGGTGAACACCCACGACCAACTGCTGTTTTTCACCAACAAGGGGCGCGTCTATCCGCTGAACGTGTACGAAGCGCCCAACGACGCCGGACGCACGGCGCGGGGCACGCTGCTGGTGAACCTGATACGCCTGCAACCCGGCGAGCAGGTGCAAACGATGCTGCCGGTGCGACGGGGCCAGTACAACCATCTGTACGTTTTTGCCACCCGGCAGGGACGGGTTAACGCGCTGCGGCCGGGGCAGTTGCAGAACCTGCGGCCCTCCGGCCTGCTGGCGATGAAAATTCAGGACGGCGACGAGCTGGTGGGCGTGCGTCCCGCGCCCGCCGACGCCTCAATCATCATCGTCACCGAACAGGGACAGGCGCTGCTCTGTCCGGTCAACAGCATCCCGGAGCGCAACCGCAACGCTACGGGCGTAATTGGGATGAAGTTCAAGGGCAACGACCGGGTCGTAACAATAGACGTGGTTAACAATCCACAGGATGAGTATCTGCTGGTGGTCAGCGAAAAGGGCTATGGCAAGGCCACGCCGCTTTACAACAGCAAGGGCGAGGCGGTTTATCACGAGCGCGGGCGCGGCGGTATGGGCGTCAAGACCTTTGCCGTGGACCAGGGCGACAAACCCACCGGCCCGGTGGTGGACGCCAAAATCGTCTCCGCCGCCGAAATGAACGACGAGGAAGGCCACGAAGTCTTTATCATCTCGGCTCGCGGGCAGGTGGTGCGCATCAACCTGGCCGAGGTCAAGGTAGTCAACACCCGCCAGACCAAAGGGGTCATCATCTGGCGGGAACGGGGCGGCGACGACAGCGTGGTATCTATCTCCTGTTTCCGCGCCACCGACTACAGCCAGGACGACCCGACGCGGCAGAATGACAGCCCATCCTCCGCGCTGGAGCAGGCCGAGGTGATTGCGGCGGAAGCCGACAGCCAGTATGAGGGGGATGACGCTAACCAGCCCGACGACAACGCCGGCGATGACGACGGCCCCGACACGCCGCCGGTCAACGGGCAGGCGCCGCTGCTGTGACACGATGGCGACGGATGCGGCCGGGTGGCGCCGGCCGCATCCCGTTTGCCAGCCGGCCGGCGCGCCGTGTTATGATAGGAAAAACACGGTCAAAGTCCGGCTACGCCACTGCTCAATCAGCAACGCGCTGCGACGACGGCCTGGCTTGAGGGCTTGCCCGGCCGCAACACGGTCACACACCGGAGGGACGATATGACTGCCGCCAACACGGAAATAATTACGCTCGCCGATGATGACCCGCAATTCATCGCCATCGCTGAACCTTTCGGCGGCGTGGCGGCTTTGCGGGCGAAAATGGCGCGGGGGCACCGGGCGGCGGTGCGCCTGCGCAAAGAACGCCGCGCGCTGATAGAAACGTACCCTGACCAGTGGGTGGCGATGGACGAGGACGGCGTAGCGGGAGTGGCCGATTCCCACGAGGCCCTGCGTGAAGTCATCAGAGCCAAGGGCATCCCCGCCGGGGATGTCGTAAAGCAGCTTCTGAACACCAAACCCAGGATGCTGATTCTGTGATTACCGGCCGGTTCGGCGCGGATGGGCGCCTTACTGTCGTGGGGGAGTTGATTATCCCCCGGCTGGGCATCTCTGATAATGACAGATGGAGAACTCAATAATGAACACTGAGCAAGTTTTGCGTGATGCTCTCACCGATGAACAGTACGCCGCCGCAACGGATGGTGCGCGGGAGGTGCTGTGCCTAGCCTGCGCCGGTTCCGGCAAATCGCGGACGCTGGCCTACCGTATCGCCCGCCTGCTGGCGGCGGGCGAGCCGCCGGAAAGCATCGTAGCATTCACTTTCACCGAAAAGGCCGCCGAGTCCATCAAGCGGCGTGTTGCTCAGGCTCTGGAAGCGTCCGGGATTGAGCCAACGGTTATCGGGGCAATGTACATTGGAACCATTCACGCTTATTGCCAGCGCATCCTCGGCGCTGCGGACGCCAAATATCGCCAGTATGACGTGTTGGACGAAAACCGGCTGAAACTCTATCTGATGGCGAAATACGGACTGCTTGGAATCCACCAGATGCGAAATCGCATGAACAGCCCAAGCTATTTCGACACCATCAGCCAGGTGTCCGATGCCTGGAAAACGGCCAATGATGAACTGCTGGATGTTGCGGCGGTGGCGGATGCGGACGGAGACCCGAATATCGGCCAACTGCTGGGCAGCATCAACGACCGTATGGAGCAAGATGAGTTTATTGATTTTTCCCTGATGATTAATCGCACCGTTGAACTGCTCCAAACCGATGCGGCCAGACTGGACGCTGCCGTAGGTTCCTTGCGCCATCTTATGGTTGACGAGTACCAGGATGTCAACCCGTGCCAGGAGGCATTGATCAGCCGGCTGCATCGGCATTCCGACACGCTTTTTGTAGTTGGGGATGATGACCAAGCAATCTACGCCTGGCGCGGGGCCGACGTCTCAAACATTATTGAGTTCCGGGACCGGTATCCCGGCTGCGCCGTGCATACCCTGTCGCAGAACTTTCGCGGCACAACGCCGATAGTCGAAGCGTCAGATGCTTTTGTGACCCAAGAACTGGGAGCCAGCCGCACGGTAAAAAATCCGACTGCTTACCAGAACAAAACGCCCCAGGATGTCAGAGTGCTACGGTTTCCCGACCGCGCTGCGGAAGCGGAATGGGTCGCCGGTAGCGTTCCGTTTTAGGTGGTTTGGTTATGGGATGGCTGCAAATACCGGCTCCGAAGTCAGAGGGAGGGACGCTGCCATGGGACTGCTTTACGATTTGGAAACCCGGCTGGAGCAGCAAATACCCATCCAGTTGCAGCAGGTTTTGGACGACTGCCAGCCCCTCTGCCCGGACTACCGGTTGGCGATGCACCGGCATCATCGCTACGCCCGTACTATCACCACCCGCTACGGGGCAATACGGTTGCAGATGCCCGTGTTCCGCTGCGGCCAGTGCGGCCGGATGGCCAGCGGCGCCGACCTGCTGGGCGCGGAGGAACGTCATCAGAGGTACTCAAAAAAACCGGGAACTAGCCATCAAACTGGCGGCGCAGGGGTTGAGCTACGCCCAGAGCGGCCAGTGGTCCGGATGGTCTATGGCCGGCAAGCGCCCCACCAGCTCTGCCATTTTCATCTGCTGCGGGAGTACCGGCGGAACATTGGGGAGACTGGTTGGCGGGAGGCGCGGCGACTGCTGGCGTCGTCCGGCCTGGCGGAGGCCCTGGGCTATGCGGCGCAAGTGGCCGCGTTGACCGGAGGCCAGGGGACGTACTGGTGTCGGAAAGCCCTGGGGGCAGGGCGGCGTCATTTGGCCACGGGGCAGGCGCGGTCCAAAACAACCTCCCCTTTGGAACGGCACAACCTGGAGCTGCGGCGGCGGGAAAAGATGGGCGCCGTATGGACACCGCACAACCTGCCGGTATTGCTCCAAAATCGGGGCCTCATAAACCAAACCACCTGAAACGGAACGCTACCTGGGTCGCCGCAAGGATTGGCGACTTGCTGGGGACAGCTTATGATGACGGTGACACAACGCGCGGGCTGACGCCGGCGGACTTTGCGGTGCTGATGCGTTCCACACGCACCAACGAGCAGGACGGCTTGCCCCGGCACACCGCGTTCACGGCCGCGTTGGAGGCAGCGGGTATCGCGTACAGCCTGGAATCCGGCGGCGGCGGGCCCTTTGACCGGCCCCAAGTAGCGGTTTTGCGGAGCACCTTTGAGCTGCTCCGCAGCGAATCGCCGAACCGAGACACAGCACGGCGGCATTTCGATGACAATGTGCTGCTGGCATATCCCAATGCTGACTTTAATGCTTTGACCCGCGTTCTCACCGAATGGGGCCGCGCCGTGCATCCCGCAGCGGATGCGGCACGCGTGCGCCTGTACCCGCAGCAGCTGGTGTACGACCTGCTGGGAGCGTTCCAGATTTACCAGTCGGAATTTGACGACCAGGTATGGCGCGACATTGGGCTTTTCAGCAAAATGATTCTTGATGTTGAAACGGTATATCCTCATATCGGCGCCGATTACGATTTCGGGTCGATGCTGAATTTTCTGCAATATCCTGCGGAAAGGGGGTACGACGTATCGACCGATGATGTGCTGCAACGGCCCGATGCGGTCACCGTGTCAACCGTCCACAAAATGAAGGGGTTGGAATTCCCCTGCGTTTTCGTAGTGGACGCACAGAATAATCGGTTCCCGCGGTCCCGCAGTAATTACACAGGCTGGCTGCCATCTGATGTAATGAAGCAAGCTATTGCACGGGGTGCCTATCGCAGTACGCCGGAGGAGGAAAGTCGGCTGTTCTATACAGCGGTGACACGCGCCGAGCGTTATCTTTACGTAACGGGAGCAGACTACCTGCCGGGAGGAAAACGACTTTCGCGCCAATCGCGCTATGCGACGCGGCTGGCCGAGCACGAATCCGTCCTTGACACGCCTGGCGATTTGCCTGACGGCCTCGCCAAAGCCGAACCGCGCCGGCGTATTGAGAGCGCTGACTATCCCACGAATTTCAGCGAAATCAAGTACTACATTGATTGCCCCAAAAGCTACCAGTTCAGCCGGCGCTACGGCTTCAATCCGATTGTCCGGGAAATGTTCGGCTACGGCAAATCAGTCCATACGTCAATCCAGAAGCTGCATGAACGCTACCTGGACGCTCTACCGGCGAAGAATGAGATTGAAGCAGTCATTTCAGATACATTTCACCTGAAGCACGTGGCTCAAAGCGGGAATCCGGAGAGCAATCCCGGCCCTTATGAAAGAGCCAAAAGTAGTGCGGTTAAGGTCGCTCAAGCCTATGTGGAGTCTTACGGCAGCGATTTTGAGCGGCTGCGCAGCACCGAAGTCGCTTTTGAAATACCAGCGGAAGGTTGCGTCATATCAGGTTCTATTGACTTGCTACTCAAGGAAGACGCGGCCGGTAGCATACAAGGGGCTGAGATTATCGACTTCAAAACGATGGACAGCGGCGCCCCGGATGAGGATACCGCAGTGGTTGACTGGACAGAGCTGGCTCTGCAAGTGCAACTGTACGCCAGAGCCGCAACGCAGGTGCTGGGCGAAAATGCCAAGACCGGGAGCGTCCACTTCCTCAAAGACAACCGGCGCGTGGACGTACCAATCACCCAGGAAGCTCTGGATGCCGCCATTGCCAACGTTGAATGGGCCGTGCAGGGCATTCTAGCCGGCGATTTCCCGATGCGGCCACTTCCTGATAAATGCTCCGCCTGCGATTTCCAGGGGATTTGCGCCAAGACGCCGCAGGATTTCAGCAAAATTACCACTCAACCTCCGGCACTCCATTTGCCGGATAATCGCACCGAAATGGCTCGTGCCTTCAGCCAGTACCAGCCCGCTACACTACGCCGCGCCAGACGGAAGTAAGGGGTAAATCACAATGCGCCTGCTAATGGTTCGCGGCTCCGGCCAGAACGAACTTACTTATCACTACCAGACGGCCCGTTTCCCCGACGCCGACGCGGTGAACCTGCCGGGGAGCCGCGGGACAGTATCGGGGGTTACATCAATGCAAGGGCAGCTCTGTGCTGGCAGCCGGCGCCCATCATAGCCTCACCGGAGATAACATGAGCAATATATGGCCGGCCGACGCGGCCAAAGAAAACTTCAATGACCTTCTGGAAACGGCCCTGGCCCAAGGGCCGCAGATTGTCACCCAACACGGCGTCGCCGCAGCGGTGCTGGTGCCCATTGACCAGTGGCCCACCCTGAAAGACCTGCTGCTGGCCCCGGAGGCCCGCACCGAACAGCTAACGCCGCCGCGTCCCGCCCTCCGCAACCGCATCATCCCTACCTTTGACTAACGCCGTGTACCTCCTCGATACTAATGTCGTCTCCGAATTGCGCCGCCCACGTCCGCATCCGGCGCTGCTGCGGTGGGTTGCCGGCGCGCCCCGCCACTTGCTCTTTTTGTCGGCGGTAACCATCGGGGAAATTCAGGCCGGCATTGAGATTACGCGCGACCAGGATGCCGCCAAAGCCGTGGAGCTGGAAACTTGGCTTGGCTTCGTGCAGGTGTCGTTTAGCGCTCTGCCAATGGACGCCCCGGTTTTTCGCGAATGGGCGCGCCTGATGCACCGGCGGTCGGATACGCTGAAGAGGAGTAACTGAAATGCAGCTGCTAATGGTTCACGGCTCCGGCCAAAACGAACTTACCTATCACTACCAGACGGCCCGTTTCCCCGACGCCGACGCGGTGAACCTGCCGGGGCATCCCGACGGGGAGCCGCGGGACAGTATCGGGGGCTATGTGGACTGGCTGCGGGAGTACGCGCGCGGCAAAGGCTACCCGCCTTTCGTCCTGTTCGGCCACTCTATGGGCGGGGCGATTGCGCTGGATTACGCGCTGCGGTATCCGGGCGATTTGTCCGGCCTGGTTCTGATTGGCGCCGGCGCGCGGCTGCGCGTTCATCCCGATTACCTGAACCGCTGCCTGGATGATGCGCAATGGCGGGCCGAAGCGCCGGCCTACTACGAGGCCATCAACCGGGAGTTGGCCCCCCAACTGGCGGCGCGGGCGCTGGAATCCGGCCCCATGGTCGAGCATAACGACCTGTCGGCTTGCGACAAGTTCGACGTGATGCCGCGGGTCAAGGAAATTGCCTTGCCCGCACTGGTCATCGTAGGCAAGGACGACGTGATGACGCCGGTGCGCTACGCCGAATATCTGGGCCGGGAGCTGCAGGACGCCGAGGTTGTCGTGATACCGGACTCCGGCCACTTTGTGACGCTGGAACAGCCGGCGGCGGTGAACGCCGCCATCGCCCGCTTTCTGCAACGGCTGGACGGCTAGCCGCCCAGCAGCCGCACCACCTCGTCGCCTACCTGCTGGGTGCTGGCCGTGCCGCCCAGGTCGGCGGTCAGGGTGATGCGTTCGTTCAACACACGCAGGACGGCGGCGTTGACTCGCTGGGCCGCTTCGGTTTCGCCCAAGTGTTCCAGCAGCATCGCTACGGCGAAAATGGTTGCCAACGGGTTGGCCTGGTTCCGGCCAGCGATGTCAAAGGCGGCGCCGTGCACCGGCTCGAACATTGAGGGGAAACGGCCTTCGGGGTTGATGTTGGCGCTGGGGGCCAGGCCCATGCTGCCGGTTACCACGGCGGCGATGTCGGACAGGATGTCGGCAAAGAGGTTGGAGGCCACGATGACGTCGAAGTCTTCCGGCCAGCGCACCAGGTCCATGGCGGCCCGGTCCACCAGCAGCGATTCCGTTTGCACCTGCGGATAGTCGGCGGCCACTTCCGCAAACACCTCGTCCCAGAACACCATGCTGAATGCCTGGGCGTTGGACTTGGTTACCGACGTTACCTTATTCTTGCCGCCGCGCCGGACGCAATGCTCAAAGGCGGCGCGGATGATGCGCTCGGTGCCCCGGCGGGTGAACACGCCGCTCTGGATGACGGTCTCGTGGGGTGTGCCGGGGTAGAGCCGGCCGCCCACGGGCGCATACTCGCCTTCGGTATTCTCCCGGAAGATTACCAGATCAACATCGCCGGCGGCTTTGCCGGCCACGGGCGAAGCCACGCCCGGATACAGCACCGCCGGACGGATGCAGATGGCCTGGTCAAAGGCGCGGCGCATAGGCAGCAGGATGCCTTGCAGGGTGATGTGGTCGGGAATGTCGGGGTCGCCCACCGCGCCGAAGAGCACGGCGTCGCAGGCGGACAGCTGCCCCAACCCGTCCTCCGGCATCATGCGCCCGGTCTCGCGGTAGTAATCGCTGCCCCAGGGAAATTCCGTGGTGCGAAAGAACAGGCCCTCCGATTGGGCGGCCACCGCCTCCAACACCTTGCGTCCCTGAGCGATAACCTCCGGCCCGATGCCGTCGCCGGCAATCACCGCCAGGTTGTATTCGGCCATGGTAACAACCCCTCCTGCGCGTCGCTGGATTTGGCCGGCAGTGTACGCCGGGAGGCGGCGGGATGTCTATTCCGCGCGTTGATGGATGTGCAGAGTTCAGGAGTTCCGAAGCCGCCGGAGTTGGTCTTCCAGCTCCCGGACGCGGGCTTCGGCTCGTATGCGAGCCTCCCGCTCACTCTCGGCTTGTGCTTCGGCCTGGACCCGGGCATCCCATTGGTCTTGGAAAGTCGAGATATGTCGTCCCGTTGCCGGGTCGTACCATCCCAATTCGCCGCGCTCCCAGCGGATGTTCAGGTTCAGCGCCGCGCTGTAACCCTGCAACACGTCCGCCGCCAACTCCTCAATGGGAAGGGGCTGGTACTGATCGTCCACGAGCCGGTCGCCGGCCAGCCGCGCGCCATGGTATTCGCCGGTCTTGTCAAAGCGCCAGTACTCGGGGATGCCCAGCGCCGCATAGTCGTTTCTCTTGTCAACCACGTCGATGTGCGCGGTGGTCTCAGAGGCCACTTCCAATACAAAGTCGGGCGGCTTGCCCTGTTCGGAGATGAGGTAGCCGTTGCTGGCCTCGTAAGCGGCCGGGTTCACATCGAAGGCAATCAGCAGGTCGGGCCTTCTAAGGCCGGTCGTTCCGGAACGCGGCGCCAGGGCAATCCAGCGTTCGGCAGTAACCAGCGTAGTGTCGGGATTGCCGAAGTGGTGTATCAGGTGGTGGCTGTTACCGAGCTTGTGCAGGTGGTCGTAGCTGGTCATCTCATCGGGCTCGCGCTGAGGCGGATCCGGCAGCCGGAAACGGCCTTCTGCTGGCGGCGTCTCGGCGACGGTGTTAGTAGTGGTCATGCTGAACCTCTGGGGCTTAGCGTGGGCGGCCCGTTCCGGCCAGATGGGGAGGTGGATCGGATTATACCCGAACCGGGTTCGGAGCGGATGGGATTGCAGACCTTAGCCACCGCGATGAGAGCATGGGCGGCAGCGCCCCACAACAGTTCCGACCCTTCCAGCACTCTGCCGGCGTCAAAGTGAATACCGGACTGTTCCATAAAATAGCGGGAAAAGCCAATATGCTCGTACCGTGTGAATGTATCAGCCATCGCCATTGGACAGGCGCTTTACCCGGTCAATGAAGTTGCGGATTATTCGTCGCGCTTCAACGTCATCGCCGTCGTCCAGGTCAAAGTAACCGTAACGAACTTTGTCTGGATAATACTCGGCGGACGAGAACCCGCTCAGCAGCATCTCTCCGACCTTTTCGTCCATCGCCGCCAGCCGTTCCACAACAGGATACAGGTCAGCCCCTGCAATGGCCCAGCCTTTCTCCTGCGCTACCGACTTCAGTGTATGCGCCACCGCGTCCCACAAACGCTCCACCCCTTGCTGGGCGTTGCCGGCTTCAAACTCGCGGTCGGCAATCGCCAGATAATCCGATGCCGTCGGCGCCGGCGTCGGCTCCGGCGCTGAACCGCCCGGCTCCAACCGGCTGAACGCCGGCAAAATCGCCCGCACCGATGCGTCAATGCTGGCCAGGATGGGCTGCAGCGCCCCGTCTCGCAGCACATCGTTGCGGTTGATGCGGCGGCGCAAAGCCTGCCGTTCCGCCACCAGCGCGGCTACCCGCCGGTGCGCCAGTTGCGATTGGGCGGCCAGGTTGGCGTGGCGCGCGTTGCCGGCGTCGTAGGCCGGGATGGGGAGGTTACGGACGGGGCCGGTGTGAAAATCGCGGTCGGAGGAACGTCCGGCAACCTTAAAGAACTCCGCCAGACATCTGCTGTTGAAAATCGCTGCCAGATAGTGCGCCTCGCCGCTGTCTGCGCCGGCATACCAGTACAATGTGCCGTCCGCTATCAGATTGCCGCTGATAACCGCTGATTCCAGCCAGGAACCGGATTTACGATACACCACCTTTGCCGGGTGTTCACCGTCCAGTTGCGACGACAACTTGCCCTGATAGTCAACCTGGTCAAGCAAAGTGTAGGGCGGCCGGCCGCTGCTGTTATCCCGCCAATCCCGGTTCGCCAAGTCCCAATACGCGCGGAACCGGGCAGCGGTTGGGCCTTGCGGCAAGGTGTCAACAAGGCTGCCGCCGTCCTCCGCGAAGGGAGCGATAATGTGTGAGTGCCCGGTTGTGCCAAAAGGCAGCAGCATCCGGGAGAACAGCGCCGGTTTGACGAACCGCTCCTCAACCTGGCCGGCGCGTTCTTTGCCGCGCCACTTGCCTTTGCCCGTGTTGGTTTTGAAATATACCCGGCCCAGCGCGCGGGAGTCCGGCCTTTCGAATACCACAAGAGGCTGGGGAAACAGGGTAGCGCCGTTGCGAAAGGCCTCAGCGTAGGCCGGGCTGGGGGCGACCGGCCATTCCCGGCGCCTGGTAAAAGTCAGTCGGGGTTTCACTTCATCCCACGCCATCCGCGTGGTGATGCCGCTGCCGGTTGCTTCCCGTATGCCGTCCAGCGGCTTCAACCGCGGCCGCTGGCGGTTGGCCGCTACTTTTGTCCCAAATACTACCGACGAGTTCGCCTGCGGAAAGGGTGGCGCGTTGACGCCGTAGAAATCCCAGGCTTCCTTGCTCAAGTCAATATGGGCGCTGCGTTCCGCATCCCGCTGCAAACTCCAGTCGCCGGTGCGAAAGTTTGCCCAATGCCGCCCGCGCAAAGCGGCGTAGGGCAGCACAAACCCGAACTTGCCCCCGGTTTGCAGGTAATAATCAACGCAGGTAGCGACGAAAGTAGCCGCCAAATCGTTCTGCGTTGCCAGGTTGGCTCCGGCCCACAAGTTGCGGTCGGATGCGTGTTGCCGAAATACATCCTGCCGGTCGTTGGACATTGCGTTATAGACTACCCAGGGCGGGTTGCCCACCAGACGGGATGCCGGCTGCTGCGCCAGGCGTATGGGTTGCACCATGTTTGATATGTACCAGCGCCAGACGTGATTGCGTTCTGTGTCAATATAATTGCGAAAACGCCGGTAGGCAGCAATGGCGGCTTCCTGCTCGGCGGCATTGGCCAGGCCCAGCGCTGCGGCCAAATCGTTTTCAATGCCGGGATATTCCTCCCGCTCGGCATAGTCAAACATCTGATTGAGCCGGCCGGTAAAATGCTCTGACCGCAGCATGGAACGGGGCAGTTGCAATGGCCCTGCCGGGTCGTCGGTAGGAATATCGACCAGATTGCCCCGGTTGAACAGTTCCTCATTGCGCCGGGTTTCCCACTGCAAACTGTCGCCTAGATAAACATTCGCAAAACCGTGAATGTCCGCTGCCAGCTGGCCGGAACTGTACAAGGCTAACATTTTGGTAGTTTTCGCCAGTTCCACCGCTACCGGATGCAGGTCAATGCCGGCTACCAGGTCGTTAACGATTTCGACTTGCGCCTGCGGGCTGTTGGCCAGTTCGGGATGCTGACGGGCATCCTCCAGCAGCAGCCGGGTAGCGTGAAACAGGAAAGTTCCGGAGCCGCAGGACGGGTCCAGCACGGCGGGGCCGTTGAGCTGTCCGGCGACGGCCATAGCGATGGTCGCCTTGCGCCAGTTGGCATCCATCACTTCCTCGCAAACGGCGCGGGCCAGCCAGTCGGGGGTGTAGTATTCGCCGAAGTCGTGGCGGATATTTCGGGGGATGACGGCGTGGTACAGGTCTTTCAGCGTATCGCGGTTGCCGGTGCGCCATTCGTAGTTGCCGACTTCGGCGATGAAGTTGTCCAGGGCGACCGCGCCGTCATCGCCGGCGGCGTCCAGCAGCCAGGCGGCGAAGCCCTCGGCAAGGGTATCGTGGAGAGCGTCGGCGCCGGCGGCTTGTTGTCCCGGCGGGCGCAAGGTTTCGGCCACCGCGCGGGCAACGACCACCAGCATCGTATGACGGGCGAAAAGTTCCCGCTCGGCGTCCCCCGGCGGGTTGATGAAAGCGCCGCTCAGCACACCGCGCCACAGGTCGCGTTTGACACCATATGCCGCGGTGTTTTCATAGCGGGTGGCCAAGATCAGAAACGGCTCCAGTTGCCGCTCCACCCAAGCCACGTTATCCGTTGGCGGGGCCATTTTGGCAGTGCGATTGACGAAAGCGTACAGATACGCCAGCAGTGTATCGTCGTCGGCCGGCGTGTCCAACCGCAAACTATTTACCAGCGCCAGTTTCTCCGCGTCCGGCGCGTGGCGGTCATATTCGTAAAAAAGCCACTCCTTGCCGTCGGTGACGCCGGCGCGCCAGCCGATGGCAGTGTCGGCGAACATATTGGGCTGTGCGCTCAGCGCGTCCAGATAGCGAACGGCCTGCTCTTCGGGGGTTTCAGTGGCGCCGTCCCGCTTGCGCCGGGCGTCCAGTTTGCCCGGCCCTTTGGTTTCAAAGACCACGTTGCGGCAATAGACGTCAATGGGGCCGTCACCGGACTGGTACTGCGTGGCGATGTCGGGGTAGCCGAGGTTGGGGAACAGGAACCCCAACACGTTGCGGAGGCGGCTCTCGATTTCCGACTCCGCAGTTGCCGCCGGCATCTCCCGCAGTTGGGCAATGATTTCGCGGGCCAGCTGCCAGCGCGGAGTTCCGGTAACGTCTTGTGGGGTATCCATAGTGCAGCCTTGTGAAACGACATCAACCGTGAGTATAGCCACTGACCCCGCCCCGTGCTACTATGGGGCCGTATTGAAGCCGGCGCGTCCCCGCCGGCTTTTGTTGCAACATCCGGCCTTTGGCCTACTACTGCCACACCATTATAAGGAGCGTGTTGCCATGGAACTCGACCGCGACACCCTGCTGAAACTCTATCGCACTATGACCACCATCCGGCATTTTGAGGAGCGGGGCGTGCCCGAAACCGGCCAGCGGGGTATGTCCGCCTCCGTACACTCCTCCGTGGGGCAGGAGGCCGTGCCTACCGGCGTCTGCGCCCACCTCACCGATGACGACTATATCGGCAGTACCCACCGCGGCCACGGCCACTGCATCGCCAAAGGCGTTGACCCCAAGCTGATGATGGCCGAGCTGTTCGGGCGCAGCCACGGCCCCAACAAGGGCAAGGGCGGCTCCATGCACATCGCCGATATGAGCAAGGGGATGCTGGGCACTAACGGCATCGTGGCCGGCAGCGTGCCCCTGGCCGTGGGCGCGGCCCTGACCTCCAAGATTCGCAAGCTGGGCCGCGTGGCCGTGGCCTTTTTCGGCGACGGCGGGGCTAACCAGGGCGTGCTGCACGAGTGCATGAACCTGGCTTCGGTGTGGAAACTGCCGGTGATTTTCTGCTGCGAAAACAACGGTTACGCCGAATCCACGCCGGTGGAATACGGCCTGTCCGTGGCTAATGTGGCCGACCGGGCGGCATCCTACGATATGCCCGGCTTCCACGTGGACGGCATGGACGTGCTGGCCGTGTTCGAGGCGGCCGGCGAGGCGGTAGCCCGCGCCCGCGCCGGCGACGGGCCGGCCCTGCTGGAAGCCCGCACCTACCGCTATTACGGCCATACCGTTTTCGACAACCCCCTCACTTACCGCACTAAAGAGGAAGAAGACCACTGGCGCGCCCGCGACCCGCTGCTCACTTTCCGCAACCACATGGCCGCCCAGGGCAACGTCATCACCACCGAAGAGCTGGACCAGATGGACGAAGCGGCCCGCGTGCTAATGGAAGAAGCGGTAGCCTTCGCCGACGCCAGCCCGTTGCCGGAACCCCACGAAATCTACGAGGACGTGTACGGCGACTACCCGGTGGAGATGATGCGGAGGGGGGCGAATATGACGGTGTAGGGCAGGCTTACTACAGGAGGGCTGCAAAATGGCCAGACCCGACCTTACCAGCGCCGAAATTGCGGCTTTGGGCGCCAAGATTTACCAGGAAAACATCAGGCCCTTGATGACCGAGGCGGACATCGGCAAGTTTGTCGTCGTCGACGTCAACAGCGGCGAGTACGAAATTGACGAGAAAGACGTTGCAGCTACCATCAGGCTGCACCAAAGACTGCCCGACGCTTTCGGCTTCGGTGTGCGGGTGGGCTACTCCGCGGCCTATTTCTTTGGCGGCTATGACGAGGAGCCGAAGTTGTGACCAGTGGAATCGTCACTGCCACACGCAAACCTCTGGTGCCACTGACGATACTGGACGACAGCGGTAATCGGCATACACTACGGGTCGTTCTTGACACCGGATTCACCGGACAATTGCTTTTGCCCGAAAGATACATACGCCGGCTTGGTGTCACCCTTGATGACCACCGCGAAGGCAGACCGGCTACCGGCGAGTTTATCAGCATACCCGCTGGCAGAGCCACAATTATCTGGCAAGGTCACAGACGCACTGCGCTGGTGCTCCAGCTGGGTGACGAACCTCTGTTAGGAATGGAATTCCTATGGAATCACCGCATTACCATTGATGCCGTAACTGATGGCGCAGTAACCATCGACCCTTTGGGAGGCTGAAAACTATGACCACTCTAACCGAAACCCCCATGCTGCCCCCGCCGGGCGAAACTCGCACGATTCAAACTCGCGAGGCCATCAATGAGGCGTTGCTCCAGGAAATGCGCCGGGATGAGACCGTCATCATTATGGGTGAGGAGATTGCCGGCGGCGCCGGCCGCGAGCACCTGGGCATCGTGGACGCCTGGGGCGGCGCTTTCCGCACTACCCGCGGTTTGATTCAGGAGTTTGGCAACGAGCGCGTGCTGGATACCCCGCTCTCCGAGGCGGCCTTTGTAGGCACGGCTATTGGCGCCGCGTCCACCGGGATGCGCGCCGTGGCCGAGCTGATGTTTGTCGATTTCGTCGGCGTCTGCATGGACCAGCTGCTGAACAACGCCGCCAAGATGCGCTATATGTTCGGCGGGCAGGTCAAGGTGCCTTTCGTGATGCTGACGCGCATCGGGGCCGGCTTCGGCAGCGCGGCGCAGCATTCGGAGTCGTTCTACTCTCTGTTCAGCCACATTCCGGGGCTGAAGGGAGTTTGCCCGTCGGATGCCTATACTGCCAAAGGATTGCTGCTTTCCGCTATCCGGGACGACGACCCGGTGGTGTTTTTTGAGCACAAGGGGCTGTACGGCGACACCTGCCCGGTGCCGGAAGAGATGTACACCCTGCCGCTGGGCAAGGCGCGCACCGTGCGGCCCGGCTCCGACCTTACGCTGGTGGGCATCAGCAAGATGACCTGGGTGGCCGTGGAGGCCGCCGCGGAACTGGCCAAAGAGGGCGTCAACGCCGAGGTCATTGACCTGCTCAGCGTGTCGCCCATCGACTACGACCACGTGCTGGATTCGGTGCGCCGCACCCACCGGCTGGTAGTGGTGGACGAGGATACGCCGGTGTGCAGCGTCTCATCGGACATTTGCGCCCGCGTCGCCGAGGAAGCCTTTGACTACCTGGACGCGCCGCCGTCACGGGTTACGCCGCCCCATACCCCGGTGCCCTACAGCCGCGCGCTGGAAAACATCTACCTCCCCAACGCCGAGCGCGTCATTACCACCGCCCGCAGACTGATGGCATAGTCTGGTATGCCGGGGCTTGCCACCTTCCGGCAAGCCCTGCTTCCCGCGCCGGGCCTGCGTGAGGGATGGTATCGAGTTTCCCAGAATGATTATAGACGGCGACCTTACAACGACAGCTATGATCTTCTTTGCGCTGACCAGCCTTTTCGGCGGCATCGCGTTCGGAGCGGTGGCAGGCGGGCTAATGGCCGCTGCTACGGCTATGGTAGAAACGGGCAGCAGCGGTTGCCACGGGGCGGGAGTCGGTTTCTTATGCCACGGAGCGGCCGGACTAGTGGGCCTGGTGGCAGCTGTTGTTGTCGGCAGTATCTATGAAAGTTGTAAAGAGGACTGCGGCGGCTATCTAATGGCAGCTCTGGGAGTGATTTTAGTAGTTGTCCATATAGTTGCTCGGGTCGTCACTATTGTCTTTGTCCAAAGAATTAATCGCATCATCCCGTAGCGGCACGGCAACGCAGCGCCTCAAACTCATCCAGGAGGAACTATTATGACCACCGTTGGAAACGGAAAGCACACTTACACGCTGACGGCGGATTGGGCCAGGATGCCCGACGCCCATCCCATGGGGGCCGTCAGCGCTCTCGCCAGCGACTCCGCCGGCAACATCTACGTGTTCCACCGCGCCGACCCGCCCGTCGCCATCTTTGACCGCAACACCGGCGACTTTATCAGCGGTTGGGGCAATGGCTCTTTCGTGTATGCCCACGGCTTTTACATTGAAGACGACATCGTGTATCTGACCGACCGGGACACTTCGGTTTGCATCATGTACACGCTGGACGGCAAGCCCATCCAGATGCTGGGCCGGTACATGGTCCACTCCGACACGGGGGCCGAAGTGGCCGGCGAGCTGGTGCCCCGGGCCGCCGGGCCGTTCAACTATCCCGCCGAGCTGGTGCCGTCGCCCAGCGGCGACCTGTTCGTCGCCGACGGCTATCGCAACGCCCGTATTCACCGCTTTGACAACGACGGCAACCACAAGTATTCCTGGGGCAAGCCGGGCAAGGAGCACCCCTACGAGTTCCACCTGCCCCACAGCCTGCTGGTGACCCGCGATGACCGGGTGTACGTGTGCGACCGGGAGAACAGCCGCATCCAGGTGTTCGACACCATGGGCAACTTCCGGGCTATGTGGACGGATACCTGCCGTCCCACGGACATTGCGGAAACTCCGGAGGGCGATTTTGTGGTCAGCCAACTGCCGCCGCTGGACAACTCCCACGCCCCGCAGGTAAGCATCTTCGACCGCGATGGCAACGTGCTGGCCCGCTGGGACAGCCGCTCCGCCCACGGCATCTGGTGCGATGCCCACGGCGACGTGTTCCTGGCGCTAACCGGAGACCGGGCAGTGGATAAGTACGCGCGGAGCTGACGCTGCAATACAGTTGCGCTATGTGGTGGCCGGGGCAGGTTTGCAACCTGCCCCGGCGGGCTTTGTCGCGGGGTCGCAGTGCTATAATATCGTCAGGGAGGTTTGATTAGATGACTACTATCAACACTATCCAGGATTTTCTCCGGGTGATGGACGAGCACCCCGAATGGCGGGAAGAGGTGCGCGTGCGGCTGCTCAGCCGGGAGCTCCTGGAGCTGCCCGAGAAATTCGCGGCCTTTGTCGCCGAGATGCAGGAGTTCCAGAAAGAAGCTAATCAGCGCTTTGACCGTATCGAGTCCCGGCAGGACGAACTTGCTGCCCGGCAGGACGAATTCGCCACCCGGCAGGATGAATTTGCCGCCAAGCAGGACGAATTCGCCGCCGCTGTCAAACGAATGGATACTAATCTGAGCGACATGAAAGGCGCGTTTGCCGTTGACCGAACCGTGCGGTCGGCCGGGGCTATCGCGCTGTTGATGAACCTGGAACGAGTTGCGGATGTCGGCGAAGAAGCCCTGATACGAATGACGCTGTCCAATGACATTGCCGACATACCGGATGGCGACATAGAAAGCTTTCGCGGCGCTGATTTGGTGATACAGGCCGTCAATCAGGACGGCGCGGACTGCTACATCGCCGTGGAAGTATCGTACACGGCAAACCGCAGGGACGCCGAGCGGGCGACACGCCACGCCGCCCTCCTCACCAGGTTCACCGGCAAGCCGGCTTATCCCGTAGTAGCCGCCGTGGAAGTGGACCGGCGCATACGGCCTTTGCTGCGTTCCGGGGATTTAACCTGGCACAAACTTCATACCAAACTCTGGAATCCCCACTAGTCGCCGTTCCGCCTAGAGCGGCGCACTCTTGCCGGGGCGAATTTCGTTCATATTGAAAATGGCGGCAAGCCCTTGTCATAACGCCGCTATAGCGCGATAATCGCGCGCGTTTTGGCAGAAGAACAAAAATACCCCCCCCCCCCGATAAGCAGGGGGTAAAAACCCAAACCAGCGCCTTTGGGTCATCGGGCCGGCGCGGGCATGATTCATCCCGGTTCTACGCCGGCCGCCTTTACGAAGGACTGCCGGACGAGCGGCGCGTTCCCTATGTAGAAAACCCGCTGCCGGCGGATGCCGCCAACGCCATTTTCCCCGGCTCTGCGGAGCGGATGGTCGAACTGCCGGATTGCAGCGTCCATCTGATGGTCACGTCGCCGCCGTACAACGTGGGCAAGGAATACGATGCTGACCTGACGCTGGACGAGTACCGCGATTTTCTCCGCCGGGTGATGCTTGAGGTTCACCGCGTCCTGGTTCCCGGCGGGCGCGTTTGTTTCAACATCGCCAACCTGGGGCGACGGCCTTATCTGCCGCTGCACCGCTACATTATCGAGGATTTGCTGGGCCTCGGTTTTTTGATGCGGGGCGAAATCATCTGGGACAAGGCCGCCAGCGCCGCCTCGTCCACCGCCTGGGGCAGCTGGATGTCCGCGGCCAACCCCACGCTGCGCGACGTTCACGAGTATATCCTGGCGCTCTGCAAGGACACCTACCGCCGTCCCAAAGTGCCCAGCCGCGAATCCACCATCCGCCGGGACGACTTTCTGGAATGGACGCGCAGCGTCTGGCAGTTCCCGGCGGAATCGGCCCGGCGCATCGGGCACCCGGCGCCGTTTCCGGTGGAGCTGCCCCGCCGCTGCATCGAGCTGTATACCTACGCCGGCGAGGTAGTACTGGACCCGTTTATGGGCAGCGGCACCACTGCCATCGCCGCCCTGCAAACGGGCCGGCGGTTTGTAGGGTATGAGATTTCTGCGGAGTACCGGGGTCTGGCGCGGCGGCGGCTCTCAAATGTCCCCAGCCTGTTTGCGCGGACCGACGGCAAGGGACGAGTGATTGCGGAGGCGGGTGATGCCGAATATACGGTATAACGACATCGCCGCCGCCAACTACAGCCGGTTCATCGGCAGGACGCTGTTGACCAACGACCGGCTGCGGCATTATTTTGACGCCTGCTTTCAGTCGGCAATTGATGAGGCCGGCTGCTATCCGGTGTGGGCGTGCGTCGGCTGTATCGGCAATGGAAAGGCCACCGCCGCCTTTGGCAATGCGCCCCGGCGATGCCCGATATGTGAGTCCCCCAAAGTGTTTGAAGTAGCCACCTTCCAGAGCCGGGCATCGGTAGTGGGCAACGCCTTCGAGCGCGCGGTACGCCACTTGCTGACCGCTCGGTTTGAGCTGCCGGCAACGCCTACGCCGGGCAATACGCACACTCACGATATTGAAGTTACCAGCGCCATTGCCATTGAAACCAAAGGTTCGCCCCGGCGACTGCTGAACCCCGACCAATCAATTACCACACTGCAACGGCCCGGTCTGGAACGCTCCGACACGTGGAAAAAGGCGCAGGCTAACGCCGCCAATTATCGCCGGAACAACCGCCGCAATCCCTTTTTCATCGTGTCCAACGCCGTGCCGCCCGACCTGGTGGGCTACCGCAGCGACGACATTACCGGGATTTTCAACATCACGCAGGCCGGTCGGGTCAATGCGCTGGTTAACGAAGTCAACGCCGCGCTGCCCGGACAGCCTAATTAGGTGGCGCGAATCTGCTACAATGCGGCTAATCGCCGCCAAAGCTGGCCGCAGCAGGAGCGCAACGTTATGGACCTCGGCCTTTTTTACCAAATCCAGGTGCCCAAGCCCTGGGACGATATGAGCGAAACCCGCAAGTTCCAGGAGATGATGGAGCAGGTCGGTTTCGCCGAAGAGATGGGTATGACCTCGGTATGGTTCGTGGAACACCACTTCCGCTCGGAGTGGTCGCACTCCAGCGCGCCGGATATTACGCTGGCGGCGCTGAGCCAGCGCACCACTAATATGCGCCTGGGCATCGCCGTGGTGCTGGCGCCGCTGCACCATCCCCTGAACATCGCATCGCGCATGGCCACGCTGGACGTTATCTCCGGCGGGCGGGTGAACCTGGGTATCGGGCGCTCCGGCTATCCCTACCAGATGCTGCCCTACGGCTCAGACCTGGCGGACGTGTCGGAGATGGTGGAAGAGTACCTGCAAATCATCCCCGGCGCCTGGACGGAGGAGTCATTCTCCTTTGAGGGCAAGCACTACAACATCCCGCCACGGGAGGTTATCCCCAAGCCGGTGCAGAAGCCGCATCCTCCCATCTGGCAGGCGGTAAGCCAGGAGTTCACCGCCGAGAAGGTGGGACGGCAGGGGCTGGGTTGTCTGGCGCAAACCAGCGTTGGCCTGGAGCGGGCCGAGGGTCTCATCCAAATCTACCGGGAGGCGATCAAGAACCCGGAGCCGGCCACGAAACTGGTGTATCCCCGCGTCGCCGGCAACACCGTGGGGCTGTGTATGGAGAACCGCGAAAAGGCTTTTGAGCGGGCCGAGGCAATCATCGACTGGTATCGGGTGCAGCAGCGCATCCGTGATTCCTACGTGTGGCAAGGCTATGACCCGGCGCGGGTGCCCGACGATTACCAGTGGCACTACCAGCGCGCCGTCAACGCGGACACGGCCCGCGCCGACGAGGTTACGTCCCGTTCGCTAATTGACGGCGGCGGCCGCTTCTGCATCGGCGACCCGGACGACTGCATCAAGTACATTGAGGACTACGAGCGGATGGGCGTGGACGAGATTATGCCCCTGTTCCAGGTTGGCCCCGTAGCCCACGAGGAAGTGATGGAATCGCTGCGCCTGTTCGGCAAGTACATCATCCCCCACTTCAAAGAAAAGGCGCGGAAGGAAGCCCTGGCCGCCGACAACTGACGGATGGGCGCGCGATTGCCACGCTGCGCCCGCAATGACAATGGGTAGGGGCGGGTTGCAAGCCCGCCCCTCTGACGTTGCCCGAGGTTGACAACCGGCTAGGGGCGATAGCTACCGTTGCCGTTGCCGCCAACGCCGTTTTCGTAGCCGTTGGTGAATTGCCGGCGCTCCTGGGCCACCGCGCGGCTGCGCTCCCGTTCAATCTTGATTTGCTGGCCGCGGGACACATAGCCGTACTGGGTCTCCGGGTCGTGCCCGTTCATCTGCGGCAGGAAGCGGCGGGAGCCAAAGCCGGTATATTCCAGGCCGCCCGGTATCGTCACGTAGGCGTTATCTGCGCCCATAATGTCGGTAATGCTGCGAATGTCGTCAGTCTGCAATGGGAACAGCAGGGAAACGTGCAAATGCCGGTCGTCCGGCGAGTGCTGGAAATTGGCCGAGGCGAAAGACCACATCAGGTTGGGATAGGCCAGGTCGAAGTCTTCCCGGGCCAGCTGGTCTCGCACGTCGCTCTCAATCTCGCGGATACCGGCCGGTTCAATCGGGAGGACAATCACCATCCGCATTACGGCGTCGCCGGCTACAAAGCCGTGCTTGGCCAGTTGCAGGTCGGAGCGTTTGGGGTCAAGGATGTCCCACATAGCCGACTTGATGGAGAAGGGGAGATGCTTGGCGCTGTCGTTGACGACAACAACTTCCCGGCCGCTGAACGGGCCGAGCAGGCGTGACCGCTGGCGGGTGTCGGTGATGTCAACCCGCCGGTTCAGCACCCGGACCCCGAACCAGCCGTTGGAATAGTCGCCGAAGCTGGCTACCGTCTCGGACATGGAACCGGAGTCAACCTGATACCGCATACCGGCTTCCATAGAAGCCAGCGCGATGGCCAGTTTGTCATCCAGGCGCTCGTAGTTGAGCGACAGGCTGTTGTCGGTAATCAGAGCCGGGTACCTCAAGTACTCTATCTCACCCTGGCTGTTCATGCTTTGCCGGATCCCGATAGTCTCTTCGTAGGCGCCCCAGGTCTCCCGCCGCATATTCTCTTTCAGCACCGGCTCGCTTGGCGTTAGCACGATGGGCAGGTAGGTGGCTTCCGGGAAGCGCTCTACCATCATCTCGTGCAACACGCCGCCCAACTTGGCGTGGCCGCCGAAGCCCAGCCATTCCAGGATGAGCTGGGGAGGCGAGCCGACTTCTTCCGAGCGCCGGGCTACGGTGTCCACCATGCGCTCCATATCACGGTGAATCAGCCCGTAGAAGTCTTTGTAGGCGTTGGGGTCGCGGAGGAAGCCGTCCACCTTGGGCAGGAAGCCCGGCAGTATCACCGGGAGCTGACCGCCCTGCACACGCCGCATCGCCCGCGTTTCGTTGTCGATGGAGTCGATGGTGCCCTGATTGCAGTCGTACATCATCAGGCTTTGCACGCGGTCCAGCACGCCGGCCTCGCCCATCCGCTTCGCCCACCTCCAGCTCCGCTTGTATCCGGCGGTTCCCACGGCCACGGACACAATCGGCGGCGGCGTACCGTCCCGGGAACGGTCTTCCTGTGCGCCTAGTCGATGCGGATTATTGCGTCGAATGTGGAAGGTACGGTTTTGAGTCTTTGGTGGCATGGTTGTATCCGACCCCCTTACTAGTTTGGGCGGAGCTGTTTTTGCGGCAGTAATCCGTTTTGGTCAGGATAACCCAATCTCAGGATTGAACAACGTCCGGTTTGAAACGGCCACGTTGGTTAGCTTGGCTAAATTATGTCAACACCCGTGCGCTCTTGTTGCAATGCGGTCGCTAGAAGCCGAATCAAATATACCAGACCCGGCTAAAATACGTCAAACGGGCTGCGCCGCCGCTATTGAGCAAAATCAGAAAGCCCTGGCTCAAGGCCACCGGCCATGCTCCAAAATCTGCTGCTTTTGGCATTGTAGAACGCCTTGCCCGGCGCTCGCCCCGGCTTTCCGATTCCCGCGCCGGCGGGAATGACGGTAAATGCAGCGCTGCCTAAAAGTAGCGCACGTTCTGCTGCCAATCGTCTGCCGGGTCGTCATCGCCGCGGTCGGGGGACAGCTGGGGAGCGGCTTGGATACCCCGGAGATGATAATAAGAACCGAAGCCGGTTTCGCCCGTTTCCGGTCGCCGGCGTTCGTCCGGCCGGAGGTCGGGACGGAGAATATCGCTCACGGAACTCAACGCGCCGTAGATTGGGTAGATGCGCGTTACGTGCAGATACGGTTCTTTTTGCAAACCTTCCGTGAACCGGGCCGTGTTGAAAGCGATGTCCATATTGGGATGACGGTCAAAGATGTCGCTGCGTTGCAGAACCTCGGCGGCATTAGAGGCCACCGGCTCCAGGGCGTCCGCGTGGACGGGCAGGGAAACGACGATTTCTTGCGGCGCATCCATGACGTGATTCACCCCCTCCGCCATCTGCGCCGTCGCGTCCAGGGTGGACCAGATAGCGTGGCCCAGGGACATGGACAGTTCGTCCTCCGGCCCCAGGGCGGCGTATTCCTGCCACCAGGGCGGGAGGCGCAGCCACTCGAATTTGCGCATCACGGGCATCTTGCGTTTCACTACCGCCATGCCCAGCCAGCCGCCGGAGGCTGGCACCAACCGCCGGAAGGTGGCGGCCAGCGGGCTGGTCGTGATACCTTCCTGTTCCTCGAAATCCGCGACCTCGAACCCGGCTAACCCGGTGGTTAACCTGGCGTCATCCTCCCCGGAATGGCCGGCGGACTGGGTGGTTACGAGGCAGTTGGAGCCGGCGAGCAGGTTCTCATACTGCTCCCAGATGTATCGCCGCGTCCATTCCTCGGACACGTGGTCCTGGGGCAGCATCATCACGGGCAGAATTACGGCGGAGGGGAAGGCGGTCAGCAACTCCTGGTGGAGGTGGCCGCCGAGAACCGCGTGGCCGGCAAAGCCCATGAATTCGATAATCACCTCCGGCGAGCGGCCGCTGCGCTCGGCCTGGACCATCACCTGGTTGACGATGTTATCCAGGTCCCGTTCCAGGGGGCCCATATATTCCTCGAACTTCCTGGGATCGCGCATAAATCCGTTGGCCAGCGGGATGTAGTTGGGGAAAAGAATCTGAATTCCCGACCCGCTTCTGGCCCCGCCCAGGAATTTCCGCAAGAATTTGTGCACGTGGGCTACGGTAATCTCGTTGCAGTCGTAGAACACGGCGCTTTGAATCCGACCCAGCGCCGACAGTTCGGACATACGCTGCAAAAACAGCAAAGCCCGCCGGCAGCCGGCAGTTCCGGCGCCTACCACCACCAGCGACGGGGGCGTGCCTTCGGAGAGCCGTTCCGCGGTGTGGAGCAACCGGCGGCTGCGGCTGCGCGGTGTGACGAATATGGATGACATAGCCGGTTATTTCCAGGCGACTGTTGGCCGGCGGCGAACCTTGCTACGGTCGCCGCCGGCCACAATTATAACCTGCCGGCCCATCAACCCCTGCCTATGGGCGGTGGGAGTTTGGACGGATTTGGGGGTCAGGATTCCGGCTTCAGGAAAGCCAGAACGGCATCCACGAATCCCTCCGGGTCTTCGATTTGCGGGATGTGGCCGACGCCGGGCATAATGTGCATACGGGCGCGCACGATGTTGTTGTACAGCAGCTCCTCGCCGTCGCGGAGCCGGTCGATTTCGCCGTAGAGCACCAGGGTTTCCCGGGCCTTAACCTGCGGCAGGCGGGTCATAATGTCATACCAGGCCAGGGACTCGTGGAGCTTTTTGACCCAGGGGCCGGCCTGGGTGCGGGTGTCGTTGTTGGCGTCCACCCATTCCTGCCTGGGTTCGGCAAAGGTGGTTGATTCGCGGCTCTGTTCCAGAGTGCGGGGGATGGGCATACCGTCGTCGTCATAGCCGGAAGCGGACTCGGCGATGCGCTCCGGCGCGGTGCGGGCATCCCAAACGGGCGCGCCCACCAGAACCAGCTTGTCCAGCCGGTCGGGGAAAGAGGCGGCAAACTCGGTAGCGAGAACCGCGCCGACGGAGTTGCCCACGTAATGCCCGCGGTGGATGTTCAGAATCTGGCAGGCGTCGTCAAGGGCCTGGGCGTAGTCGGGGATGTTGAAGTGTCGGGTGGGCTTGTCGGACTCGCCGTGGCCCAGCATATCGAAGGCGTAGCAGGTGTAATGCTGGCTGAAAGCGTCAATGACGCTGCTCCAGGCCCAGGTGGACGTGCCCAAAGGGTGGAGCATGACCAGCGGGTAGCCGGCGCCCTGCTTCACAAAGTGCATATTGCCTTCACGGGTAGGAACGGTGTTGGTAAGGTCGCGCCGCACGAACATAACGGTGGCCTCCTTGCTGCCTGTAGGCGAAGTGAAACGTAGTCCCTGCTGCCCGGAACCGGCCAGCCGGTTGCAACAATGCTAGCGATGGCCCTATGCAATGTCAATCTTAAGGTTGGAGTCCGCTTTTTTACATTGATTGAAAGGAACGCCGCTGGCATTTCTTTTCAGGTGGTTTGGCCGCAATGTCGTCTCTCCGGCTTGCACCCGGAGAGACGACATTGCGGGAATTACGGTGAGAGTACGGGAGGGCCGGCGGGTTACTGCGACAGTACGTAGGCTGCCGCAAAGGCCCCGAACTCGGTCACGCCGGCGGCGCAAACCCTCCGCCCCACGGCGTCATACTCCGCGCCCGGCACCGCCTGCCAGCCGCCGCCGGATTCAGCATCACCATACCGCAGCAGCGTCAGCCGGCGTTCCCCGGCCTCCTCCGCCAGCGCCCGGGCCACCGGCAGGCAGACGGTCAGGCCCGATGCCGGCACGTCCGCCGGGGCGGCGATGCTGACGATGGCCTGCGCCGCCCCGTTCCGCCCCAGGCCGTAGCCCGCCGCCGTGCGCGGCACGCCATAGGCCGGCGATACCCGGACCACGCCGTGCGCCGTCAAATCGGCCGGCGCGGTTGGCGTTACGGTTACGCCCCAGCGCGCTCCCGGCTCCGTGATTACCGTCAGCGCCGGCGGGATTGTGTCGCCAGCCTGCCGGCTGTCCCCGGTGTCCGTTACCGACACCAGCACGGAGCCGTAGCCACGGTTGGGGCCGTAGTGCGCCAGCGTCGCGCTTTCGTCCGTATGGTTGGCGTCGCCGGCGATGGCGATGCTTACCGTCTGCCACTGCTCCCAGTCGGCGGCGGTGAAACGCAGCTCGGCGGGAGTCGGTTTCACGTCCGGGTTGTCGCTGCGGATTCTGATCGTGGCACCGCGGCCGGCGGGCCGGCCGGCCAGGCGCACCCGGTAGCTGGCGGTATGGCCCTCCGGCAACGCAATGTGCCGGGCGTCAAAGCGGATGTTCAGGTTGTAGATGATGGGCGGCCGCTCAGGCTCGGTCTCAGGCGCGACGGCGGCGGGCTGGCCGGCGATGAAGGGTGAAAACTCGCTTACCGTGCCGCAAACCTGGTCGCCCCGCGGCCCCGAACCCGGCACCACCTGCCAGCGGCCGGAGCGGTAGTGCAGCAGCTGCGTGGCGCCGTCGCCCCGGGGCAGGCAGATTTCCAGCCCGCCCGCCGGCACGGAATCCGGCTCAATGTCCACCAGCGTATCGCCGTCCAGAGTGAAGCCGGAAAGCGTGGTTGGGGTGTCCTCCGGCGGCACGCTGAACGTAATGGTCAAGTCCCCGGCCAGGCTTTGCAGCGTATTGACCGTCACCCCGTCGGGAACGCCGGCCGTGCCGGCCACCGTAAGCGTGTGGGTGTCGATAGCGTAGATTGTTATTGTTGAGGTGGCGGCCGGCGACGGCGGCGGCGGCGGCGTGATACGGATTCGCGCCGTCTCCTCGCTTTCGCTGGGGTCCGGCTCCCGCAGCAGCGCCGGCAGCAGCGTGACGGGGCTGGCGATGCCCCGGATAGTGGGGGTGTGCGTCAGCGTAAACGCATCGTGGAAGGCGTCATCGTCCGCCGTCGTGTTGACCATTACCGTCTGGGCGCTGCCGTAGTTCACAGTGGTAAAGGCCAGGGTCGCCGGGTTGACAGTGATTGCGGAGTTGCTGCTGGCGATGGCGACGGTTACAACATCCGCCGGCGGGTCATCCAGCACCACGGTGTAGGTGCCGTTGTCCCTCTCCTCGATAGACAACTGGCTCTCGCTGAAGGTGATAGCCGGCGCGGTGGTGTCCTGGACGGTTACGGTTACATCCTCGGCTGCCGTGGCGAAGTAGCCGCCGGTGGCGCTGGGCGTGTGCGTCAGCGTGTCGCTGTCGTTGGCAAGGTCGGCGTCGGCCACCGCCGTTACCGTTACCGTCTGCGCCGTGTTCCAGTTGGCGGCGTTGAAAGTTAGGGACGCCGGGGTGGCGGCGGCCTCGCCGGTGTCGCCGGTGATAGCGACGGTTACGGGGGCCGAGGGCCGGTGGCTCAGTTTGACGGTATAAGTTTCGCCGGCGTCGTCGCCCTCGGTCACAGTGCGGGCGGTTTGCGACAGCATGAGGCTGCCCGTGTCGTCGTCCGTAACCGTTACGGACAGGGATTTGCTGATGCCGGCGTAGCCGCTGGCCGTGGCCCCCGCGTTGGCCGCCCGGTGGTCAATCCTGGCGGCGGCGTCCGCCAGGTCGTTGTCCGCCGCCGCCTTCACCTTTATCGTCTGCGCCGTTGACCAGTTCAGAGCAGTGAAAGTCAGCGCTTCGCTGGTGGAGAACGCAGTGGCGGCGTCGGGGCCGTCGATGGTCAAGTCGCCGGACGCGGTGACGGTTACGGTTACGTTGGCCGTGGGCTGGGTAGCCAGCTGCACGGTGTAGTCCACGGTGACGCTGTTCTCCTCGGCTACGGTCAGCATGGATTCGGACAGGACGATGTTGGGCGCGTCGTCGTCCATAACGTTCACGGTCAGGGTGGCGTCGCTGACGTTTTCGTAGCCGCTGAGCGAGCCGCTGGCGTCGTGAGTGAGCGTTACGCTTTCGTTGACCGGGTTGCCGTCATCCGGCGCCTGGATGGTTACCGTCTGCGCCGTAGTGACCCCGGTGTTGAATCTCAGCGTTTCGCTGTTGCTGAACGTTGCGCCGGCGTCGGGGCCGTCGATGGTTACGGCGGCGTTGTTGCTGGTGATGGTGACGGTTACGGGAGCCAGGGGCGCGTTGCTCAGGCCCACCTGGTAAGTGACGTTGCTGCCCTCCTCGTCGATGGACAGCGCGCCGCTGATGGCCGCGCCGCTTTGGGTTAGCACGATGCTGGGGCTGGTAGTATCGGTTACCGTTACGGACAGCTCAGCGTTGACGGCGCTGCTGAACAGGCTGTCCTGGCTGGACACTGTGTTGCTGGCGGCGTGGGTCAGGGTGTTGTTGAGGTCGTTAGACAGGTCGTCGTCGGTTGCGCCCTTGACCGTTACCGTTTGCGGCGTATTCCAGTTGGTCGTCGTGAAACTCAGCGTTTCGCTGTCGCTGAACGTAGCGCCGGCGTCGGGGCCGTCGATTTCCACGGCGTCGGTGGCGCTGCTGGTGATGGTTATGGTTACGCCGGCGGCCGGGCGGTGGCTCAGCTTGACGGTGTAGGTGGCGTTGCCGCCCTCGTCCACCGACAGGGCGGTTTCGGAGAGGATGATGGTTGGCGTGTCGTTGTCCGTAATCGTTACGGGCAGGGACTTGCTGACGCTGGCGTAGGCGCTGGCCGTGCCCGGCACCGCGTCGGCGGCGGCGTGGGCCAGCGTGGCGCTGCCGTCGGCGAGGTCGTCGTCCGCCGTCGCCCGCACCGTTACCGTTTGCAGTGTATCCCAGTTAGTCGTCAAGAAGCTCAGCGTTCGGCTGCTCCCGTAATTGCCGCTGCCGTCGTTGATTTCCAGGTCGCCGGACGCGGTGACGGTTACGGTTACGCCCGCCGTGGGCAGGGTAGCCAGGCGCACGCGGTAAGAGGCGGTAGCCCCGGTTACGGGCAGCGTGGTGATGGCGGCGTTGTTGGTGCCGTGCCACAGCACGATGTCCGGAGCGTCGTTGTCGTCAATGGTTACGGACAGGGATTTGCTGACGCTGCCATAGCCGCCGCCGCCGGCCGTGTGGGCCAGCGTAGCCGTTTCGTCCATTGCGTTGGCGTCATTCCCCGGCGCCTTTATCGTTACCGTCTGCGCCGTTGACCAGTTGGTAGTGGTGAAGGCTATCGTTTCACTGGTAGAGAACACAGCGCCGGCGTCGGGGCCGTCAATCGTCAGGCCGGTGGCGGCGACGGTGACGGTCACCGCACCCGTCGGCTGGTGGCTCAGCGCCACATCATAAGTAACGTTGCTGCCCTCCTCATCTACCGTCAGCGCGGTTATGGCTATGTTGTTTTGGGTCAGGAGGATGCTGCCGGCGTCGTCGTCCGTAACGGTTACGGTGACAGATGCGGTAACGCCCGCAAAGCCGCTGCTGGCGCCGGCGGCGGTGTGGCTCAGGGTGACGCTTTCGTTAGCCAGGTTGGCGTCGCTGGCCGCCTTGACCGTTACCGTCTGCGCCGTATTCCAGTTGGTAGTTGAGAAGCTCAGCGTTTCGCTGCTGCTGAACACCGCGCCGGCGTCGGGGCCGTCAATGGTTACGTCGGCATTGTCGCTGGCGACGGTTACGGTTACCGCCGCATTGGGCCGGCCGCCCAGCCGCACGGTGTAGGTGGCGCTGTCGGTGTCCTCGTTCACGTCCAATGCGTCGGTGGAGAGCAGGATGGTGTCCCGGCCCTGCTTCAGGACGTCCAGGCCGTCGTACTTCAGCGCCGGGTACTGCGAATCGTAGCCGAAGTCCCAGGGGTTGTCGTTAGCGGATGTGCCGCCAACGTCCACGTTCCAGTTGGCGTAGATGCCGGTGTAGCCGGCGGGCGATTGCAGGTTGGCGGTGGTTTGGCCGGCGCCGGCGCTGGTGGTCGGGTCAGCGTCGGCGATGCCGCTGCTGTCGGTGTCCCAATAGCTGTCGGTGATGACGGCGCCGCTGGGATTATTGCCGGCCAGCCCGCCGGTGTTGGCGTTGGCGCCGGACGTTGCCGTTCCGGTGGAGTAGGAGGCCGTTATGGTGGGCGTGCCGGAGGTGGGCAGCTGGCCCACCAGCCCGCCAACGTAAGAGGCGGCGCTCGTGCCGCCGGACACTGCGCCGGTGGCATAGCTGGCCGTTACCGAGCCGGCGCCGGTCGCTACGATGGTGCCTATACTCCCGACCAGGCCGCCGGCCCTAACATTCGTGGCCGTGTTGCTGGCCGTTACCGTCACGTCGGCGTAGCTGGCCCGCACTGTGCCATAGGAAAAACCCACCAGCCCGCCGGCGTTCTTGGCTGCGCTGCCGGCGTTGCTGGAGGCCACGCTGCCCGTGGCCCAGCTGGATGTTACCGTTCCGGACGCCCCCAGCGTGCCCGTCAGCGCGCCGATGGCGGTATTGTCCGCCGCCCCGGTTACGCTGGCGTTGGGCAGTCCGATGCCGGTGACGGCGCCGGAAAGCGTGCCAAACAGGCCCACGGTGGCGATAGTAGCGCCGGAGTTGACGTGCAGGTTGGACAAGGTATGCCCGTTGCCCCGGAACGTGCCGCTGAACGGCACGCGGTCGGTTCCGATGGGCGTCCAGCCGGCGCCGCCGTTGTAATAAGCATCGTCGGTGCGGGCGGCCTGGCCGGTGTTAAAGTCCAGGTTCTGCCGCAGTTCGTAGCCGATGCAGGCGGCAGCGCAGCCCATCCCGGCGCTCACGCCGGGGAACGCATTGGCGTATTTGACGGCGCCCGCCCCCTTGACCGATGCGCCGTCGCCGTCCAAATCGTAGCGCATGGCGTCCAGCCGGGCCAGCGTCGTAATGTCAATCAGATTGTTGTCGTTGCCGTCGTAATCCACGGCGTTGCGCTGGGGGTTGCGCTGCGCCTGGATGCCAACGGCGTCCCGGCCGAATTGCAGGATGGGGTATTGGGAACTGGTGCCAAAGTCCCAGGGGTCATCGTTGCCGGTATTGCCGTCAACGTTCACGTTCCAGTTGAGGTAGATGCTGGAGCCGGTGCCGTAGGCGGTGGGCGATTGCAGCGCGCTGGCGCTCTGGCCCGCGCCGCCGCCGCCGGTGAGGGTGCAGACGCCGGTGCTCCAGTAGCTGTTGGTTATGGTGCCCTGGCTCGGCGCCAGGCAGTACGACAAAACGCCCTGGCCCGCCGTCGCGGAAACGGAACCGGCGGCGTAACTGGCGATGATTGTGCCGCCGACATTGCTGGTGACCAGCCCGCCGGCGGTGGTAAAAGTACCCCCGCTACTGACGGCAGCAGTGGAATAAGAGGCGCGTATCGTCCCCGTGTTGGTGCTGACCAGCCCGCCGGGTCTGCCAAAATTGCCGGTGGCACTAACGGCGCCGCTGCTGACATAGACGGCGTTAATCGTGCCGCTGTTGTCGTGCGCCAGCGCGCCGGCATCCGCAGAGTAACCCGAAGTGCTCACCGAGGGGTTAAACAGTCCCAATGCGGTGACCGTACTGCTGCTGCCCAATTCCGTGAATAGCCCGATCCCTCCACTAGCGGCGCTCGAGCTGATGGTCAGGTTGGAAATGGTATGGCCGTTGCCCTGGAAAGTGGACGTGTAAGTACCGAGGGGCGACCAGTTGGGGTAAGCGTCGTTGCTGTCCACGTCGTCATCGCCGTCGGTGTCAAAGTCCAGGTCGGCCAGCAGCTCGTAGCCGGCGCAGGTAGCGGCGCAGCCCATCCGCCCGGTAGCGGAGGTTTCGCGGTTGGGGAAAGCGGCAACGTAATCGGCGTGGGTAGCATTGCCGTTGCCGTCCAGGTCGTGGCGGATGGCGTTCAGCTGGGCCAGGGTGGTGATGTCAATGAGGTTGTCGTCATCGGCGTCGTAGTCAACAGTACCCTTAACCTTGTGCGCGGCCTGAGCGGTAGCCAGCGTGCTGGGGAGGGTATAGTTGGTAGCGGAGGAGATGCCGCCGCCGTCCTGGTGCCGAAAGATGCCGGAGAGGGCGTTGGTGGCCACGGTGATGCCGTCGGCGTCCACATCGCCGACGACGACCCGGTAAGTGAAGTCAACGTTTGTGCTGAGTGGGCTATTGGTGTTCGAGTTGACAGTGCGTGTGTTGCTGCCAATGCCGATTCGCAGTCGGCCACTGCTGATGCCGTTGATAGTAGTATTAAAGGTCACCCGGACGGTGATGTCCTCGCTGGTGCCGTAAGTGTCACCCGAAGCCGGAGTGCTGGTGATGCTGATAGCGGTGATAGTGGCGGTGTGAGCGGCGGCCGGCCGCGCCTCCGGCAGCAGGATGCCGGCCAGGGCGGCCAGCACGACAAACAGGGCCAGCACAGCGCCGGCCAGCGCAAAGCGGATGCGGCGGGGCATCATTCTACACCCCCAAAGTCGGGGGGGGGGGGCAGGATTCGGGCAGTCATTCGGGCAGGCATCGGGGCGTCCTCTCTACAACATCAGCAGCAGCCGGCGTCGGGCCGGCATTGGTTAATCCGTAGAGGATTATAGCCCTAGAATGGGGCGGGGGATAGCCCACCCGCGGCCCGGGCCGCCCCCGCCCGCCGCCGCCCCGCAGTGTTTGCCCCCCGGAAACGAAAGGCTGCCCGTAACGCTGCCGCTTTCGGCAAATACCCGGCGCTTGTGCTATAATGCGGCCACCAGCAGGACAGGACCGAGATTATGCAGTGCCAGATTTGCAAGAAGGCCGGTATGACCGGCAACAACGTGAGCCACTCCAACCGCCGGACCAAGACGCGGTGGCAGGCCAACGTCCACAAGCAGACCCTCGTCATTGACGGCAAGCCGACGCGGGTCAAGATTTGCTCGCGATGCCTGCGGACGATGTACAAGCCGCCGCGGGCCGGCAAGGCCAGAACCCGGCCGGCGGCGTAACGGCAAGGGGCGGACGATGATTCGCCCCTACGCAGCTCCCGGCGTTAAACCCGCCACGCTGGCCCGCAGCGCGGCCAGCGCCTCAGCCACCGGCTGCTCCCGGTTAAAGATGGCGGTTCCCGCAACCAGAATCTGCGCGCCGGCGGCTACCGAATCCTGCGCCGTGGCGCCGGCTTTCACGCCCCCGTCCACTTCCAGCTGCACGGCGTACCCGTTTTCGGCGATGGTACGGTGCAGACGCCGCAGCTTGCCCAGCGCCGACGGGATGAAAGACTGGCCGCCGAAACCCGGATTCACCGCCATCACCAATACGATGTCCAGGTCGGGCAGCACTTCCTCCACCGCCGAGAGGGGCGTTGCCGGGTTGATGGCCACTCCCACCTGACAGCCCTGCTCCTTGATGTAGCCCACGGTGCGATGGAGATGGGCGCAGGCTTCGGCGTGGACCAGCACCTGGTCGGTGGCGTCTTTGACCAGTCCGGGGAGCAGGCGGGCCGGCTCGTGCACCATCAGGTGCAAGTTGAGCGGCAGGCCGGTGGCAGCGCGGATGGCGTCCACCACCACCTCGCCAAAAGAGATGTTGGGGACGAAGCGGCCATCCATCACGTCCACGTGAATCAGGTCGGCGCCGGCGGCCTCGGCGTCCTGCACCTGCCGGGCCAGCCGGCCGAAATCGGCGGCCAGCACCGACGGCGCGATTTGCACCTGAGGGGCGGTAGTCGTCATCAGCGCTCAGCCTCCGCCAGAATCTTTTGCGCCCGCGCCAGACCCTCGGCTACCCGGTTGGGAGCCGTGCCGCCGGGATTGTCGCGGGCGGCCACCGACGCGGCGGCGGTGATGGCATAAACGTCGTCGGCAAAGTGGGGCGAGAATTTCCGATACTCGGACAGGGGGAGTTCCGACAGGGATCTGTCCCCCTCTTCACAGCGCCGGCAAAGGCGTCGCATCACCCCGTGGGCCTCCCGGAAGGGCAGGCCCTTGCCCACCAGGTAGTCGGCCAGGTCCGTGGCCAGCATATAGCTGTCGCCGGCCAATGACTCCACCCGCGCCGCGTTCAGCGCCATCCCCGGCAGCATAGCAGCGAACACCGCCAGCGTGGCCAATAGCGTGTCCACCGTGTCGAAAAACCCTTCCTTGTCTTCCTGCAAGTCCCGGTTGTAGGTCAGCGGCAGCCCTTTTAATAGGGTGAGGATTGCCACCAGGTGGCCGTACACCCGGCCGGTTTTGCCCCGGGCGATTTCGGCGAAGTCGGGGTTGCGCTTCTGGGGCATAATGCTGCTGCCGGTGGTGAACTCGTCGGCCAGGCGCACGAAGTCAAACTCGCGGCTGGACCAGATGACGATTTCCTCGGCCAGCCGGGAAAGGTGCATCATGGCGGTGGCCGCCGCCGCGTGGTACTCGACGAGAAAATCCCGGTCGGCCACGGCGTCCATGCTGTTGGCGCTGATTGCGGAGAATCCCAGCGCGGCGGCTACGGCGTTGCGGTCGGTGGGGTAAGGCACGCCGGCCAGCGCGCCGCTGCCCAGGGGCAGCACGTCCATACGGGCCGCGCCGTCCTGGAACCGGCCAATGTCCCGCTCCAGCATCTCAAAGTAGGCCAGCATATGATGGGCGAACAGCACCGGCTGCGCCCGTTGCAGGTGGGTGTAGCCCGGCATCACAACGTCGCGGTATTGCTCCGCCAGCCCCGCCAGCGCGCGCTGCACGTTCCGCAGGCCGGCCACGGTGTCGGCGATTGCCTCGCGGGTGTACAGCCGCAGATCCAGGGCAATCTGGTCGTTGCGGGAGCGGCCGGTGTGCAGCCGGCCGGCGGCGGGGCCGATGAGGTCGGTCAGCCGCCGCTCAATGTTCATATGCAGGTCTTCCAGCGCGGCGTCCCAGGGAAACTCGCCCCGCTCGATTTCGTCCTGCACCCGGCCCAAACCGGCGATGATGGCGTCGGCATCCTCCGGCGGGATGATGCCCTGCCGGGCCAGCATCGCGGCGTGGGCTTTGGAGCCGGCAATGTCCTGCCGGTAGAGCCGGCGGTCATAGTGCATCGAGACGGTGTAGTCGCGGTGGTCGGTCATCGGAAAGGGCACCCCTCACCCTTCTCCCGCCACGGGGAGAGGGGCCGGCTAGCTATCCAGATAGGCAAAGCTGGCCGCCAGGTTGTCAAACACGTCGTCGCCGGAAGGAATCTCCATCACGGCGGGGCCGGCGTAGGCTTTGCCTTGCAGAATCCGCAGCATCCCCCGGCAGTCCAGGTCGCCATCCGCAACGCTGCCCAGCGCCATGCCGTTGCGGGCCTGCTTGAAGTGGACAATCTTGATGTAATCTGCGGGCAAATTCGCCAACTCGTCCAGAGGGTGGCTGTCGGGATGCCGCCGCAGCTGGTTGGTCGGGTCGGGGCACAGGCCGAGATACCGGCCTTCCTCAGCGGTCAATTGGGCGCGGGCCTGCTGCACCAGCAGCGCCATTGAGCGCAACGGCTGGCCGGAGTTTTCCATTGAGAAAATGACGCCCTGCCGCGCCGCTTCCCGCGCCAGCGGCACGATGCGGGCCGCCGGCGCCGCCACGTCGTCCGGGGTTTCCCAGGGCGTGTCGCCGGCGCCGGGGTCAACGGTTCGCAGCTGGGGAACGCCGCCGCCCACCAGCCGGGCCGCCTCCAGCTGCGACTGGTACAGCCCGCCCCGGGGGTCAATGTCGGTGGTGATACAGGGCAGCGCCACCGCCAGGTCGAAAGTGAGGTCGGGAAAGCGCACCACCACGCCGGCCAGCGCCTCCAGGTTGGGACGCCAATCGTCGCCGGCGCCGGACTCGGCGGCGGCCAGGCAGGTTTGCCGCAGTTCAATATGCCGGGCGCCGCGTTCCTTCGCCTCGGCAATCAGGTCGCCCAGCTCGGCATCACCCAGCTGGTTGCGCCAGGAATTGGTTATCGCGCCGTAAATCATCATAGCCCTCCCGCCGTTAGACGGCATCGCGTCGGCAGAAACTATACCCCAGGCGGCGCATCCGCTCAACTGCGGCGGCGCTGACGACAGCGATGCAATTTAGGTAGTTTAACATTCGGAACGGCAGGGGCGACTCATGTAGAAAATTGCGAAACTCGGGACTGGCGATGAGCATGACGGATTGTGTGTATATGTGCGACGTAATTCGTCACTTGTTCTGGGAGCTAGGATTGGTAGGCCCGTTCCGAAATAGGGATTGTAGGCCTACTTTACCCGTGCGCTGGGCAGTGTGCAGAATCGGCCGGCCGTTCGGAGAGCGGCGGCTCAATTTGGCACCCGGCCGGCTTGCTGGATGTAACTGCGGCAAGGCCGGGCGTTTCCGCCGTGGATTGTCGCCACTAGTCCGAGGTCGCTGGTACTCGGTCGTTGAGAGTAATGCCACGGGCGATGTTGTGCCGCCGGGTGATGTAGCCCCCTAGTTCCAGTTGCTTGATGTGGTAGTGCGCCACTGATGTGCTGCTCATGCTGCAGTTGAGTTGAATTTCACGGATGGTCGGCGGGTAAGAGTGCTGGGCGCGGTAGGCCCGCAGGTACTCCAGGATGCGTTGCCGGGGCGGGCTGAGCGGCTGCGCTTGGCGTTTGGGCATATCTGGCTCTGTTGTCAGCGGTTTTGGTATCGGCGGCCGCTGGTAGGACCATTGTGCCGGCTCGCACTGGGTATGCGCTATGGGGAAACGTCACTGGCGGCCTTGACCCGGTGCTCGTTTTAGCCCGGCCACTATGGGTTGCCTAGCCCGAACCATGCCACGTTGGCGCGTCGTATTCGTAGGCTTTCCGGTCCGTAGTAACCAACCGGCTGTTGCCGTCAGGACGAGTTATCAGCCAGTGCGGGCTGCCGCGGTGTTCCGCATCCCAGCCGTCGGGCAGCAGGCTGGGTTCGGTTAGCGCGTGTTGGGGTTCTGCGTTTCGGTGCCGTGTCCCTTTGGCTCAGGTAGCGACGATTCCCATTGAGCAGACTACGCGCACGCCGCCAGTTGGTGGCGGTCGGCTTTCACCAGCGTCGTCCGGTTTGGGCAGTTCCGCCGCCATGGTAGCGAGAGCGTCAAGCAGTTGCTGGCCAGTGGTGCCGTTGCGCATTAGTACGCTAATTTTTCGTTCACGTAGGCTGGCAGTTCGGCGGTGAACGCGGCCCGCAGGCTTTCCAAATGTCGTAGGTCGGCAGCGTCGGCCTGGTTTTCCAGCCGCAACTGGCCCAATTGGGAGTTGACGTATCGCGTTACCCGGCCGTCGCGGCGGCAACTATCATCAGCGCAAGCATTGCTGCGATGGCCAATGCAGTCACACCGTTACGTATGCAGGTGTAGCTCGCACTTAGGTTATTAGCTTTGAGTACGTGAACTAGTTGATTGATCTGCAAGTACCACTTGATTGCTGTGTTTCTTGCCTCGTCGGTTGTAATGGAGCGCTCGTCGTCCAAGGTCCAAGTGTAAAATTTGGACACGCGCAATGTGTGGAGAGCAAGCCATCCGCCTAGTAGCAGGAATATAATACCGAACACTTGGAGTCCTATGAATACCCAGAATACCCATATGATCCAACCTGGGCTGTGTTCTGCTGCTTCAGTAATGCGAGGTACGAGTGCTACGCTGGCAAGAATCGCGCTGAACGCCAACGTAATGCCCAAGATGTTCGTCTTGGCTTTATCTTCAAGTATTTGACGGCGTTCGTTTTCTTGTTGCAGATACGCCAACAACCTGTCGATGGTCAACAACGGGTATCCCGGATTATCGTAATCAGTCTGCGGTTTATTCCGCTCAAGGCAAGCGATTTTGGACCGGATCTGGCGTTTTTTGTACCAGAGCTCAAATATCTCGCCTGTAACCTCGCTGATGATTTTGAGAATGGTTTTCAATGACCCTCCAGCAACTTGTCTGCAATTGCCTTGTCGATTGGTAGGTTGCTTTGGTCTACCAGCCATGCCCATTCTCCTGTAGGATTCACTTCGAGGAAGTAGTACTTTTGGTCCTGAATGGCCAAGTCAATTGCCCCGAACGTCAGACCGAGTGACTCTATGAGATTGGAGCATTTTATGGCGATGTCTTGGGGCAGGTCGAATGGTGGAAACTCAGCCTCGCTTTTTGCGAGTCGCCAGTCGCCTTCAATGGGGTGGCCTGCGCGATTTACTGAACTACAGAACACCTCATTTCCTACCACAGTCACCCGCAGGTCAAGTTTGTTAGTCAGTGCTTGTTGGGCTACTAGTGGTGCCGAAGAAAGATGTGCTTGCTCAGCGAGCGCAGTCTCCAAGAGTGTGGTATACCCAAACGTCTCAACGTTGCCCTGTCGGACCAATACTGTATCCAAGCCTTTGATTGCGACTGTCGCGTCCCCTTGTGCCGCAGCTCGGATTCCAGAAGCGTGGTTGGTAATCACCGTTCGTGGTACTTCCAAGCCGGCAGCTCTGGCGGCAACTAGTTGTAACGCTTTGTGCTCCGCTTTGTAAGTTGCGACGGGATGATTGACCCATAGGCACGAGTCAAAGGCCATGAAACTTCTCATAAAAACTGAGCGGTGAGATCGGATCAGCTGTTCGTTGGTCGAGTGTTGTGGGGTAAATGCTTCCCGAGGGTACACGCCCCGCCAAAAGTAGATGGCCTTGAGCGGTGGTTGTTCAAGGTGAATCTCGAGGTTTTCCGTGCGAAGTAGAACTTTGGCTTCGTCCGGAAATGCCACGATGGCAAACCGGTCGAAGTCCTCCGTATTGAGTCTAAAATACAGCGCATTGCGGCGCCTGAGATGGGCTACTACGTAGTCGCAAGCAAGGTCGAATTTGCTGGCCAGTATCAGGACTTCGGGAATGATGATTCCATACTCCACAGACTGGCATTCGTTGGCGTGCTTCATGCTCCCTTTTGGTCCTCCCCTGTTTCTATGTCCCACTTTTTCGTCTGTGGCATGGGGCGCCCCGAAGTTTCAACGAGCAACGATCCAACGTCCTGCAAAATCCACGCACCTTCAGGAATGCTGTATTCGCAGTTCTGGGGAGCGAGGTCTGTAGTGGGAGCTTGGTAAGATTTGGCTGTCGCCAAAAGTAGGTGTTCTGGTTCCGCTGGGTTTGGCGTGTGAGCGTTCATGTGTTGATCTCCTTGGTTACAACCTTAGGCCAGTCGGGTTGGGTACCGCCAGCGGGCCCAGTTCGTACAGCTGAACCGGGCCCGCCGTTTACGGTTGCTTACCAACTCTGTCGCGTCATTATACGCTGTGCGGTGGCGCCGTGAGCAGCGTCACTACCCGCCTAATCGGGTGGGCCGGTCGGTTTGGCGGCGGTGACGGTGGGTTCTTTGCACCACTGCCGGCGCAGGATGTCCAGCTGGGTAACGGCGTCGGCGTCCAGGTTCAGGACCTCGGTGAATAGCCGCTGGTCCAGCTCCTGCCGGACGGGGTCGTTCCATGCTTCGTTGGCGGGCTTCAGCGTCTGCTCTTTGAGGTCGTTGAAAATCTTCATTGTAGCGTCTAGCTGGGTTGTGTCGAGTTGCGTGACATCCAGTACCCTCAGGTCAGGGATCGACGTGACGCTGATTCCGCCTCGTCCGTCTTGGTTGCGGTTGCTTTCCAGCCAGTAGCTGATCATGCCTAGGGTGCTGTTAAGCCAGACGCACATCGCCTTTTCTTTGTCGGGGGACTCCATTTTTGCGGTTGTCCAAACCCGTCCGCCTAGGGATTTGCGTTCTGTGAACGCGGCGGCGGTGGCATTGCTGTTGAATTGGAGTATGGTATTCACGTGTAAGTGGGTGGCGTTTGCTTTCCATATTTGTTCCGCTTTTTCAGCGTTTCCCTTTTTGATTAGGCCGTGGCTGTCTGGGCTGGTCAGCATACTGTCTTGCAGATTGTCTTTCCGGGTTTTATCCGTCGGAGCGTGGGTTCCATAGCATTGGATATTCGTCGCTTGAGTTGCACTCGACGCGCTTGGTGAAGGGTCCGCGGTTGGGTCCGTCGATGTCGCGGGATATGGGGCCTGCCTTCGCTAGGTTGCCCATCCTTGTCACCGGGATTTCGATAGCCTTGGCGCGTTGCGGCAGGTTAAGTTGGCCTTCGGCGAGATTCCGGGCGCGTTTGAGTAGCGTGCTTTCGGATATGCGTATGGTGGTCCACTTCCTGTTGCTGTGTACGGTCTCGCAGCTCACGAAGCCGATTTCTTTGTCGCCGATGCAAATTTCGTTGCACTCGTTCACCGTGTTGGTGATGGCTGACTTGATGGCGCGGGCTGTTTCCTGAGCTTCCAGTTTCGTGGCCGGGGCAGCTTTGAGGTTGACGAAATGGGCTTGACTGCCAGGCTTTTCGTCGTTAGCGATACGGCGGGCTATAACCATGCAGTCGGCGAAGTCGCTGTCAGCGGAAAAGGCAGAGTCTTTCTTGCGGGGTTGCGCGATGGACACCACTACGATTTGGTCGTAGTGGTCGCAGAGCAAGTTGCGTAGTCGTTGCCAGCTATATGCCTGCTGTTTGCTGGCATCGTAGCTGCCGCCGGTCATGGCCGCAGTTGGTAATATCAGGGCGATGCGGCCGCCGGGTTTCACCATATTGTTGGCAATGGCGGTGAACGTGGTGCCCAAGCCCGGCGTTGCCGTCGCTGATGGTGTTAGCTCCCAGTTTGCTCGCCATGTTTTTCATTGCATCTTGTTCCTCGTTGGTAGTGCCGAAGGCTGCGAAAGCCGGGTTTTTCGGTTCCACATGGTCGGTACTTCTGAAAGGAGCGTGCTTGGTTGGCCTGGTGAACGGCGGGTTCATCGCAATCAGGCTTTGGCTGAAAGGCGCCATCGGTACGTAGATGCCTTTTCTTTCGCCATGGGCACTGAGAGCAGCTTGCTCGTCCGGTGGCAGTACTGCTTGTACTGAGCTCCCTTTGAGGTTCAGCAAAACCATTGATCCCAGATCGACAATTGGTTTTCCCTTTCTGTTGGTCATCTTCACCGGGTTTCCGTTGTCATCGGTTACCAGTTGCCCGTTTTCGGTTTTGCGCTGGCCGCCAAACGGAAACAGGATGCAGCGGTTAGCGGGTGCCTACGTAAGGAACGGTTGGTACGGCTGATGAAAGCAGGGATGCGGTGAGGTGGACGGCTGCTGGCATTATGTCGCAAGCGGTCAGGCACTCCTGCATCATGTATGCGTGGAGGTCGTTCGGATTGCCGTTGTGCAAGCGGTGCAAATCACGCACACGCTGGTAGCTGGCCAGCATGATGCCCCCGCTGCCGCAGGCGTAGTCGGCGATTTTGTACTCTTTCAGTGTTTCAGGATTTGCCCAGTCCAGGTCTTCGGGTATCGCCAGGTGGGCCATCAGAGTGGTAGCCTCGGGCGTAGTGTAATAGGTCTTGAGGGTTTTGCGGTCGGCAATCAGCTTCTGGAACAGTGTTCCGGCGATGTCGTTGTGGCGTACCGCCTCAATAATCCCGTCGGCGGTGCTGGCCATTTGCTCCAGCATACTGTTGGCAGTGCTGGCCGGAATCTGGAGGAGCATTTCCTTGGCTACGTGGAAGATGGGCCAGAAGTTGACGCTCAGGATGTAGTCGAAGCCGGTGATGACGGTGTCTTTGGTGAGTCGGTGGCCGTTTGTCGATTCGCGGATCTGAGCCAATCCTTTGATGCCGGAATAACCGTCAAGGTTTTGCTGGTAAGCCATGGCGTTGATGATGATGGTGGCGGCCATGTTGGCAGTTTGCCGACGCGCTTCACGGTTGGCTTGGTTTTGCTTTGCATCTTCCGATTCCTCGATCGGCCAGGGCTGGCGCAGTTTTTCAGCAATTTGGACGCCGATTGTGGTGTTCGTTGCGGCTGCGTCTATTATGGCTTTGGCGGCAATCTCAGTGCCTTTGGCCAGTGTTTCGGCCGCTTGGCGTATTAGGTCGGCGGGTTCTGCAGCGGGCCGCACGAACTCAACGAGGTTGCGGATGTTTCCGGTAATGAACCCTGATTTTGGGAACCGAGTGTATTCATCCGGTTTTCCGTTGTAGGCGGCGTATTGCAGCGTTGCGCCGTTGCGTAGCATGGCTTCTGCTTGGTCGCCGTTAGCGGTATCTTGGAGTTCTTTGGGGCTGTATACTCCCACGACCGTGTGGATAGTTTGCCCGCCAAGTGCTGATTGCAATGTCTGCCCAAGTTTGTTGAGGCAGTCGTCTTCTATCCTGGAGACGCTGTACTCGTTTTCGATTACGATTGGCGGTTCTGGCCAATCCCGTGTGATGAGGATGTCGGGGCGCCGGCTGGAGGTGGCCAGGGTACCGTCGTTTTCCTCCAGTATGGTCCATTGAGTGCCGGCGATGCACTCCCTGATGTGATGGTAGCGATGCGTCCGTTGAGCTGGTCTTCCCTGGTCATAGCTGTGGCGCTCCTCATTGGGTGGTTGGCCGGTGGCGGTTGGCAGGATGGTACGACAGATAAATTGGCTGCGCAACGGGCCGGGGTCACTTTCGGGGCTGTTGCGGGGTTGGGTATTGGCGGTACGGTTTTCCGTCGCCGGCGGCGCATCGCATTGACGGGCGGGCGCAGAGTATGCCAGCGGCACTGGCGTAGCATTTGGCAAGTGCGGCCGGCCGTCGTGTCTGTCGGTAGTAGCGGTTAGGCGGCTTTGCGGGCCAGCGCCGGGTCGTTGCGGTAGGGGTTGGCTCGGGGCTGGCGCATCCGCGGCGTGTTCCACTGGTAGCTCTTGCACTTGGGGCAGACTTTGGGTTCGGGCAGGCCCGGCTGCTTCAGTATCCAGCGGTGCGCGCAACGCTCGCAGAGAAAGCCGTCAATCTTGACGTAGGCCATCATGTAGCTCCTTTGGTGGTCGGTATGTTTTTGACAACCGGCCATGTTACTACAGTAGCCTACCATTATAGTCTAGTGCCGGCAAGAAGCCGGCGCAACCGTAGCGCAAGCACAATTGATGCTTGCATTTTCCATAAAGCAAGGCGAAAAGTGCCAAAACCACTTGCATTGGCAACACTATATTAGTAGTATAGGTCGAGCGTTTTGACGGGTTCGACTCTTCCTGGAGCAAGGCCGTCAAGCGTAACGAAATAACGGCGAGGCCGCCGGAGTCCCTACCTCAGACAGCCTCTGTAACCACCGGACCCCTTTGGTGGAGGATCGTCCCTGATGGTCGCTTGCGATAATACTCGCAACGCGGTCTTCCCGCAACTGGTGGCTGACCAGCAACAGGCTGGCCATTCACCAATGCCGTCACTATCCTCAGCTGTGCCAAGAAGTGGCTACCGTTTTTTGGCCAGCATAATCGGGGCCGTGCAAAAGCACGCCGGACCGCTGGCGGCAACGCTGGATGCGCCACACCGGAAAGGCGGCCGCAAGGGCTACGGCGCGATGCCAAAGCTCTGTGCCTGCTTACCGCAGCACGTCCTCAATATCCGCTACGCTAGCCGTTTCCTGTCTGAGCTGGACGCCAACCCGGCGTTATTGGATATGTGTGGCTTGGAGCCGGCTCCCGACGCCGGCACCTACAGTCGCTTCAAGAAAGCGCTCACCGCGCGTCAGGAAGCCATCGACCGCATCGTCGCCAGGGTGATAGTTGAAATCCGCGACGAGTTGGAGCGGTTGCGAGCCGCCGGCATCGTACCGGCCGACGCGCCCCGACTGGGCGATTACATTGCCTTTGATTCTACGGACATTGCCGCCTACGGCAATCCCAAGCGCAGCGTGCCTGCTGACCCGGATGCCAGTTGGGGACACCGGACGGCCAAGAACCAGAGCAGCGCCAAAAAAGATGAACTGTTTTACGGCTACAAGGTCCACGAAAGCCGGCGATGCCTACTATGGTGTCCCGCTGGCGGGCATTGTCCTGCCGGCCAACGCGGGCGACGGGCCGCAGCTGCCCCAATTGCGGGCCGCAGTCCGGCGGTTGCATCCGTGGCTGACGCCGCAGTACGGCATCGGCGACAAAGCCTACGCGGGACAGGAACGGCAGCAGCACCTGGTGGACCACGGCATCGTTCCGATTGTTGCGGTGCCGCGGCCGCGTAAGGACGACAAAGGCCGGCGGCTGTACGACGGCATCTACACTGCCGACGGTCGGCCCACCTGCCTGGGCGGTGAACCTATGGAGTACCTGGGTTCTGACCCGGAGCAAGGGCGCCTGTTCCGGTGTCCCGGTAGTGGTTGCGAGTTGCAACATAAGGTTCACTGGTCTGCCTACTGTGACTGTGAGGTGTGGGAGAAGCCGGCAGGCAAGTTACTGCGGATTATCAGCATCCTGCCGCGTTTCACCGCCGAGTGGCAACGGATTTACCGGATGCGGACGTCAATTGAGCGTTACTTTCGCAGCGGGAAACACTCGCGGCTGCTCAACCGGCACCAGTGCCTGGGTATGGCCAAAGTGAGCCGGCACGTCAGGATGTCGCGGCTGTCGTACTTGGCCACGGTGTTGGCCCGTCTGAAATCTGACGACTACGTAGGGATGCGGCATATGACGGTGAAGCTGCCGCCAGCGCGGCGCTGGGAAGCCGAGCATCCGCCGGGGTTGGTCTGCCAGAATCCCGACTGCGGTTGTTGCAGCAGGCGGCGAGCGGCGGCGTAACTCCCGGTGCTGGCGGGGCGTCGCTGACGAGATAAGGCACCGCGTCGGGCGTGCTCGCGCGGAAAGCCGTTCGTCCAGTTCGCCGGCGCAGTGTTGCGGGGCGCCACTGCAAGTGCCTGAGCGGCTGAGATCTAACTCTGGCGGCGCCGGCAAATTGGGAGCAATGTTCCACGTGCCGGGCGTAACCTGGCAGCAGCCCGGCGGGCGGTTGCAGTGTACTAGTGGGCCGTGGCCCCTGCTGGAACGACCCAGATTCCGAAACGAATTCCGTCGCGCTTTTGACGAATTCTGCTGTCACTCTGGCGCATCGCTAGTTTCGCAATTTTCTCGACTCATGAGTCGCCCCTATGCCCACCACCAAAACGATGGTATAGTGCCTCAAACTACCTGAAACGAAACGCTACCGGCAGCAAAGCGTGTGGCGATGACGGCTTTCCCCGTGTACGATGTTACCCTCCATCCGAACCGGGCAGTTTCAATAACCTATGGAGCAAGCGATGCGCCTTGAACAGTCTGCAACACACTCCATCCGTGCATTATTAGAACACAAGTACGGGGACACAGCGCAACTTTCCTTACGGAACGCAGCACGCAATACGTCCGTACTCTGGCGCATCGCCCTCATCCTGCTAGGAATCATCGCCGCCGGCTGCTCCGAGGAGCCGGCGGTGACGCCCCGGCCGGCGCCGACGGCCGCCGGGGTTGCAACGATAATCGCCACCGCCGCCCCAACGGCAACGCCTATCCCGACCGCTACGCCGGCGCCAACGGCAACACCCGTCCCAACGGCTACATCCGCGCCGACCGCCACGCCCGCGCCAACGGCAACACCCGTCCCAACGGCAACACCCGTCCCAACGGCAACACCCGCGCCAACGGCTACGCCCATCCCAACGGCTACGCCCATCCCAACGCCAACGCCGGCGCCGCCAGCCGCCGCTCCCGGAATAGAGGGCCCGGCTTTCGCCACGCATCTGTACGCGCTGGAGAGTGAGGACGTCAGGCTCGAAAGTTTCGACGGGAGCGGTGGGGCCATTGAGGTGATGGGGGATGACCTGCTCGTTGCTACGACGAAAGGCCGGCTGGCCCTGGTTTTTTCCGATGGGACGGTGGAATATCTTGACGGCAACGTTCCGATGAATGCAGCGTCTCTGGTGGAGCATGAGGATTACGATAATCATTTCAATCCGGGGGTCTTTCGGGTTGCCGATATTCTGCTGCAAGAACTTGGCGGGGGGCGTTACGAGCTGTTTGCGACGCACCATTACTTTACCGGCGAGTGTATCCGGTTCCGGTTGTCGTCCACGACGATGCTGAGGGATGCCGCGGGCGTAACGGTGCGGCCGGAGTGGCGGACGATATTTGACGTGGAACCCTGCCTGCCCTTGCGCTGGTTTGCCGGGCACGAGTCCGGCGGCAAAATGTTGCAGGACGGCGCAGACCATCTGCTGGTGATAATTGGGCACCAAGGAATAGACAACTGGTGGGCGGAGCCTACGTTTGACGCCGCCCGGCAGCTGGGCAAACTCGTCCGTATCGCCATCGCAACGGGAGAGGTTGAGACGCTGGCCATCGGCTTTCGCAACTCGCAAGGGCTGGTGAGAGATGCGGACGGCAACCTCTGGGCGACCGACCACGGGCCGCAGGGCGGCGACGAACTTAACCTGCTGGAACCGGGCGGCGATTACGGCTGGCCCCGGGTCACCTACGGGGTGCAGTATGGCCGCGAGGTTCCCCCGACCATCAAGGATGCGGAGCTGGGCCGGCACGACGGTTTCCGCCCGCCGGCGTTCGCCTGGGTGCCATCGCCGGCCCTGTCCGCCATCGCCGTCAACGACCCGCAGCATTTCCCCCTGTGGCAAGACGACCTGCTGGTTGCCTCGTTTTTTGGCTGGCTCTACCGAGTCCGTCGCATCGATACGGACGTGCAGTACGTCGAGCAAATCGAAGTTGGCTACCGCATCCGCGATATAACGTTTATGCCGGATGGACGCATCGCCCTGCTGCGCGATGGCGGGCTGGTGCATTTTCTGAGCCGTTCCACGATGTACTGCGATGAGGAATCCCGCAATCGCCGCGACGTGTACTCGGTTGACTGCGATGCCATCGCCCCAACGCCAACGCCAGCGCCAACGCTAACGCCAACTTCGGATGCGGGGGATTCAGGTACGGACACGGCGGCCGGCCAGCAGCTGTTCAGCCAGCAATGCAGCGTTTGCCACAGTCTGAACGCCGAGCAGCACGGCCCCGGCCCGCACCTCGTCGGCATCATAGGACGCACGCCGGGCGCGGTCAGCGGCTATAATTTCTCAGCGGCGCTGCGTTCGCTGGACGCCACCTGGACGCAAGACGACATCATCCGGTATCTAACCAACCCGGAGCAGTTCGCCCCCGGCACCTCCATGTCATCACCAGGCACCACCGAAACCGAAGCCCGCGCCATCGCCGACTATCTAAACAGCCTCCAATAGAATAGGACTCAGCCGGACGGCAAAGGTAGCGTTGCAATTTAGGTGGTTTAACATTCGGAACCGTAGGGGCGACTCATGAGTCGCCCCTATGCCCACCACCAAAACGATGGTATAGCGCCTCAAACCACCTAAAACGAAACGCTACTGACGCCTGACCGCAGAGCCTTTGCAAAGTCAAGGCCGGGAGCTGCGAATTTGCCAGGCCCGGCACTGACCGGCCAATCCCCGGTCGCGGGCTGCGCTATGCTAGAATCACAGCAAAAGGAGGTTCCAAATGGCCGAACTGTACCGCGAACGATGCACCGCCTGCCGGCGCGATTCGCCCCACGTTACCGGTGACGAAATCGCCGAGCTGCACCCTGCCGTCAACGAATGGGCCCTGATTGACGAATCGGGTATTCCCAAGCTGGCCCGGCAGTTCAAGTTTCGGAACTTTGTCCAGGCTTTGGAGTTCACCAACGCGCTGGGCGCGCTGGCCGAATCCGAAGGCCACCACCCACGCCTGACCACGGAATGGGGCCGGGTCAGCGTAACCTGGTGGACGCACAAAATCCGCAACCTGCACCGGAACGACTTTATTATGGCTGCCAAAACCGACCAACTGTACGCGGCGCCGGCGCCGGCCGAAGGGTAGCGGCCAGGCAGCGGCCGGAGGATGCAGCGATGACCGGGGAAGTGCGCTGGCATTGCCGCTTCCGCAATTTTTCCCGCGCCTACATCCTGCTGAGCGAGGCGGTGGCGCCGGGGGTTGCAGAGCTGAACGAGCTGGAGCGTGAAGGCGCTATCCGGCGGTTTCAGTACACCTTTCAGCTGGCCTGGCTGACGCTCAAAGACCGGCTGGAGTACGGCGGCATTGTGCTGTCCGAGGTTACTCCCCGCCATGTCATCAGGGAAGCCTTCGCCGCCAGGCTGATTGACGATGCCGAGGTCTGGACGGATATGCTGGTTGACCGCAATCTGATGGCGCATACCTGTGACTTTGCCCGATTTGAGGCGGTACTTGCGAATGTCGGCAACCGCTATCTGGCGGTTCTGGGAGAACTTTACCGGCGGCTGGGCGTGGAGCTGCTGGAATTATGACTGCCGCCGACATCCCGCCGGCAACCCGGGAGCGGATGCAGCGGGTTTTCGCCGCCTACCCGGAGCTGACGGCGGTGACGCTGTTCGGCTCGCGGGCCACGGGCAAGGCCACGCCGCGCTCGGATTACGATTTGGCGACGCACGGCATTACGGACAACTACCGACTGGGCCGGCTGGCGCTGGACTTGGAGGATTTGGATCTACCGCAGAAGTGCGACGTCAAAGCCTATGAAAGCGTGCGCTATGCGCCGCTCAAACGGCATATTGATGCCCGCGGGATTATTATTTACCGGGCAGCGGCGAGGTAGGACGTTGGACTTGAACAAGCGGAAAGAACGGTTTTCGCTGGCTTACATCAACGCGGTAGCGACCTATGCAGATTGCGAGGTGCTTGAGCCGAAGGTGGATAGCGGCAGCGCGGACGGGATTTTGAAAAGGACTACAATAAGGGAAATCATCGGGTTCCAGGTCAAGGCCACATCGCGGGACATTGTCGGGCGCGACGGCCGGCGGTTGCATTTTCCGCTTCCGATGCGCGATTATGATAGCCTCCGCAGCGACGGGCCTCCGTTCATCCTGATTGTTGTTCTGATGCCGGACGACGAAACGCAATGGCTGACGCAGACTGATGATGAGATTTGCCTGCGCCACTGCGGTTACTGGATGTCGCTTGCGGGCCGGCAGAAAGTATCGAATATCAATAACGTAACGGTTCACATCCCGACAGGGAACGTTTTCGGCAGTCGCCAACTGACCGATTTGATGGACAAGGCGGCAAGGGGCGAAACATTATGAAGGTGCAAATCCGTGACCAGGAAGCCCTAGCGTCTGTGACTGCTGCGAACTTGCGGGCGTATCTGGAAGCGCAGGGGTGGGCCGACGCCGGCAATTGGGGGGAATGGGCTACCATCCACAGCAAGGAGCGGAGGGGCAAGTTGTGGGAGATTGCAGTTCCGCTCCGGGATGACATCAGCACCTACGCCGAGTTTATGGCCCAGGCGGTTACTACTCTGGCTGAAGCTGAGGACAGATCGCAGTTGGACGTGTTCTACGACCTGACCGGCGCGAGCGCCGGTACCATGGCGACCGCGCCATTGAACGGGTCCGGCAAAGCGGACGACAATACGACCACACCAAAACTTGCAAGACTGGAGCGCGTTGACCTGCGCGAGAAATGGAAAACCGGGGCACAGGGTTTCACCCCGTGGCTAGCGCAACCGAACAACTTGGCGGTACTGTCCGAAACCCTGAATATGGAACTGGTGACGGCCGGGCAAGAGGAAAGCGTCGGACCGTTCCGCGCCGATATTCTTTGCCGGGATACGTATGATGATTCCTGGGTGCTGATTGAAAACCAGTTGGAACGCACCGACCATACCCGTCTGGGCCAGTTGTTGACCTACGCCGCCGGGCTACAAACTGTAACTGTCATCTGGGTCTCAGCAACGTTCACTGATGAACACTGCGCTGCGCTGGACTGGCTGAATGATATTACCGATGACCGGTTTCGGTTTTTCGGGTTGGAAATTGAGCTGTGGCGCATTGGCGATTCGCCCGCCGCGCCCAAGTTCAACATCGTCTCAAAACCTAACGAATGGATGCGTTCCATCAGCAAAGCCGCCCGGCGCTCCCGTTTTACCGACTTAACCGAACGCAACCTGGGTATCGTCCAAATGTGGCAGGAAGGTAAGACCGCTGGCGAAGTAGCAGAACATTTCGGGCTTGACAATCAGTATGCGTCGGATATATTCGGCGCCGTCGGGCGGATGGTGCTCGGCGAAGCCTAGGGACAATCTGCCAGGACAGCAGGCATTTCTCAAGAGATGGCCGATTATATCATCGCCGCCATTGGCGGGGCCGAGACGTTTGCTAGTTAGCAGGGCGGCGGCAGGCGTAAGTCCTGCCTAGCGGGTCCCACTGTGGTGAAATGGCAATCAAACTAAAGGAGCCAACCCCTATGCGTGTTGTCTATTCCCTAAAATCCCGCAACCTGAACGCCGTGGCCGCTGAAGCGGCCTGGGCCGAGAGCGTCGGCTACGACGGTATTGCCACCAACGAAACGGCGCATGACCCGTTTCTGCCCCTGGCGGTGGCCGCTACCAGCACCAGCCGGGTCACGCTGGAAACCCACGTCGCCATCGCCTTCCCCCGCTCGCCGATGGTGGTGGCCTATACCGCCCGCGACTTGCAGGACAACAGCGGCGGGCGGTTCCGGCTCGGTTTGGGCACGCAGGTCAAGGGGCATATTGAGCGGCGGTTCTCTACCCGCTGGACCGGCTCGCCCGGCCCCCGGCTGCGGGAATATGTGCAATCGCTGCACGCCATCTGGAACTGCTGGGATACCGGCAGCAACCTGGAATACGCCGGCGATTTCTACCAGTTCTCCCTGATGACTCCCTTTTTCAGTCCCGGCCCCAGCGAGTACAACCATCCCCAGGTGTTCACCGCCGCCGTCAACGGGTACAACTGCCTGGTGGCCGGCGAGTGCGGCGACGGGCTGATGCTGCACAGCCTGGTTTCGCCGGAATACGTGCGCCAGGTGGTGCAGCCCAACGTCGCCGCGGGCGCGCGGCGGGCCGGACGGAACCCCGCGGATGTGTCCGTGGTCGGCGGCGGCTTTATCGTAACCGGCCCCAACCAATCCGCCATCCGGGAAATGGCGGCGGAAACGAAACGGCGCATCGCGTTCTATTCGTCCACCCGCACCTACTTTCCGGTACTGGAGTGCCACGGATTTGAGGACATTGGCCGGCAGCTGCATCGCCTGTCGCTGGAAGGCAAGTGGGACGAGATGGGCAACCTGGTGCCGGACGAGATGCTCAACGCCTTTGCCATCATCGGCGAGTACGACGAGATTCCCGGTATGTTCCAGGAGCGCTATGGCGGCCTCGTTGACGAGATGCACTTCTCCATCCAGACCGCCAACGACGCGGAGCAAGGGCAGTTGCGGCGGATAGTTCGGGAGTTGCAGGAGCAATAGCGGCCGGGGGCAATGCTGGACGCGCAGCGTTTCAAGCTGGGCAGCGAGTCGGAGCAGACCTACCGGCTGAAATGGGCGGCTTGGGAGTGGCTGTACGGCGTGGCCGGCTGCCGGTGCCTCGGCTTGGAGGTGCGACTGCAAGGGCCGTGGGGTTCCGTGGTTGACGTAGTTGGCGTTGGCCCCAACAACGTGATCTACGCCGTGGAAGTCAAAGTCTCTCGCTCCGACTTCGCGCGGGATAACCATACCGACGCCGACATCGCCCGCCTGCGGAAACGCGCCACCGCCCTGTCCCGCCGGATTGAGCTGGCGGACGCTGCGTGCTATTGCTCTCCCGGCGACGACCGGGAACGGCTGGCGCTGGAACAGGAACGGCTGCGGGAGCGGCTGGCTGCGATTTCAACCAAGTTTCGCAATCCGCGGTTTCTGGCCATTGCGGATTACCATTACATTATGGCGCCGGCCGGCGTGGTGCGGGCTGAGCTACTGCCGCCGGGATGGGGTCTGCTGGCGCCGGGGCCTGCGGAAATAGTGGCGGCGCCGGCCAAGCCGATTCGCAAGAACGTCGGGATTATAGCCAACGTACTGCGCGCCATCGCGCGGGCCAACGCCGTGTCGCTAATGCGGGCCTACGGGGTGCGGTGGGATAGCGAGGGGGCGGAGTTTCCGCAAGGGAGTTGAGACTGGGGGCAATCGCGCCGGACAGCCGGAGACGGGCAGTTATTCCACTACCTGGCCACGGTCTTCCAGTTCGTACCAGTACACCTGCCCACCGTCAATAACGCTCTGAATCTCGCGGTCGTTGCGGATGCTGGCGATGGCGGCGTGGGCCGGATGGCCGGTGAAGCGGGTCAGGAAAGCGGCGTTGCGGGTGGCGCGGTCGGTGTCCCGCTTATCAGCGGTGTAGGAGATTTCCATGGCAATGTAGTGGGTAGCGCCGTTCCCGTCGGTGACTTCAATAACCAGGTCGGCGCGGCGGAAGCTCCGCAGCGACGGCGTATCAATGCCGGCGGTGTCGGCGGCCAGGTGCATTTCCAGCAGGTCTTCGTAGGTCAGGGTGCGGGCCAGTTTGAAACCCATCTCCCGGGCAATGCCGATAGCCTCACGGGCGGTTTTGCTAATGGCATAGGTATCCTTCATATTGGAAATGTCCCCCTCCAGTCTGGCGAACCGCCGGTCGGTTCGGGTCATAAAGCGTTCAACCTGCGCGTTGAACTGCTTCAGTTCAGCGATAGACTCGGAAGTCTCGGCATTGAACCGGCGCTGCTCCTCCACAAACCGGTCGAACCGGGCGGGCAGGTTGATTAGCTCCTCCGTGAGGATTTCGCGCCGCACTGCCTCTTTCCATTCCGGGTTTTCGGCCAGCACGCGCAGCAGGTCTTCGGGTGTGTTTATGGTTACCATTAGCAGCCCTCCGTCCCTCCATTATACGCTATACGCCTGCACCCCGTCCGGCATTGCCGCCTAGCGGTTCAGCAGCCACCATTCCTCGCTGCCCAGCCCGAACTCAATCCGCCGGAATCCTTCGGCAAAGGGGACGCCGCACCGCTCCCCTTGCAGCCGGCAGCCTTCGGTCATCCGCTCCCGGCGATGGGCGGCGGTGCGGGCGCTGATTTGGGAGGCGTGTTCGCTCAGCGCGTCGGCTTTGAGTTCGATGTGCCGTTCGGTTATCTCGATGAAGGTATCGGGGCGCTCGGAACCCCACAGCAGCGCCTCCGTAACCTGGTGCGGTTCCAGGCCCTCGGCGGTGATTTGCTCCGGGAAGTCCAGGCGGCTCCAGGCATAGGAGAAGGCGGCGTCCAGCGCGGCCTGCCCACTGTGGCGGTGGTCGCGGTGGGTATGCGAGGTGACGCGGTAGGGGTCGATGCCGAAAATCACTTCCGGCTTGTGCTTGCGAATCTGGCGGACTACCTCGCCGCGGTAGGCGTAGGTATCTTCCAGCTCCCCGTCGCCGTGGCGCAGGAACACCACTTCGGCCACGCCCAGCACTTGGGCGGCGTTTTGCTGCTCAATCTCGCGGGTCGCCGCCAGCGATTCGGGGGTGAAAGACCGGTCGCCGGTGCCCTTGTTGCCGTTGGTGGACATTAGCACCACTACTTTGGTTCCCGACTCGGCAATCCACTTGGCCATGGTGGCGCCGCAGCCGCCTTCCGCGTCGTCGGGATGGGGCGTCACCACCAGGGCGCTGCGGGGCGCTTTGGTCATCACCTGCGGCTCCGGCGCGTATTCCTGATTGGGGTAGCCCCAGCCGTCAATGCCGTGGGGTCTGCTGGTCATTTTGAGCCTCCGTTGTCGGTCATCGGTCAAAGGATATGGGAAACCACCAAAGGCGCAAGGGCCACCACCAGGGCTGCCCATAGGCGTCAAGTTAAGGGCCGATACCAAAGGGCAGCTGCCGGTGCGAAGGAATAACCCTTATTCACCGGAAGCTACCGGGAATGCACAGCGTGAATAATTAGCGGGTCAAACCCGGAATGTCAACCCGGACAACGAGGGGTAGCGTTCCGTTTTAGGTGGTTTGGTTATTCCCCATTCCCACTTTCGCGGGAATCCAGGAATGGCAAGAGTGGCATCCCTGGCTTTGAAAGGCCCCGACCACCTAGGGCGTGTGGTCAAATTATTTTGGCCCACAGCGCCAGGGCCCGTATCTGGCAGATTGCCAGGTATGACGCCGCGTTTTTGGCATACCGCGTCGCCACACCCCGCCATTCCTTGAACTTGCAAAACCCGTTCTCCACCAAATGACGCGCCTGGTACAAATCCGCGTCATACTCCTGAGGCTCCCGCCGATTCCGCTTTGGCGGTATCACTGGCGTCATCCCCGCCCCACGGGCCGCCGCCAGCACCTTATTTGTGTCATACCCTTTATCCGCCAGCAAATGCTCCGCCGCAAGGCCCGCAATCAGCGCCCCCGCCTGGGTACAGTCCGCCGTGGTTCCCGACGTTACCACCATCCGCACCGGCATCCCGTGGGCGTCCACCGCCAGATGCAGTTTCGTGTTCAGCCCCCTTTGGTGCGACCGACCGCCTGATTGCCGCCCCGGGCGCCCGTGCCATGCTGGTGCACTTTGATGTAGCTGGCGTCAATCATCAGCCATTCAAAATCGGGGTCGTCAACCAGGGCTTCCTGCAATTCAGCCCAGACATTTTTATTGCGCCAGCGAATAAAGCGGCGGTGGGTGTTGCCCCAGTCGCCGTAGTCCGGGGGCAAGTCGCGCCAGGGGGCGCCGGTGCGCAGTACCCAGAACACGGCGTTGATGAAACGGCGGTTGTTCTGTGCCGGGCGTCCCACTTTGCCGGGGCCGCCGGGGAGGCGGGGTTCCAGGATTTGCCAGGCGCGGTCGGAGATGTCGTGGCGGTGATAAGCAGCGGCGGCGGTGGACACGGAATCGCCCTCCTGGTGGCAGATTGCGGCTAACAGCGCCAGTTTACCACCATATCCCCAATTTGACCACACGCCCTAAAACGGAACGCTATCGACATCATCCGGCGTCTCCGGTCGTTGACGGCGGTACGGCGTCGTGTTAGCCGCGCCCCGCCAGAGTATCCCATAGGTTGCCTTGCGCCCGGCCCGGGCACACCCCGGAAAGATTTCGCCACACAGGGCGGGCTATCATGCCTTCCTTGCAGGATCTTGACGGGGCCTCGGGATGCTCTGGCAAGTGACCCAATCCTGTGCATCCGCAAGGGAGGTGCCACCATGCCGCATTGCCGGCCTCTTTGTCCCATCGCCGCCGTCCACCGGCGCCTTGCCGGCGCCCGTTGCGTTCGGCCCCGCAACGGCGGTTCGCAGGGTTGTCCCCGCCGCCGCTGACGTTGCCGCTATCGCATCGGCGCCGGGCGCGCGCCACTGCCGAGGCCGCCCCGGGCACACGCGCGGTTGCGGCGCCGGCCGGCCGCGGTGCGCCAGGCGCTGCTGCCCGGCGCCCTGCTTTGCCTGCTGCTGTGCCTGACGATAACGATGACGCACGCAGCCCACGCCCACCCGGCCGGCGTGGTCGCTACGATGCTGGACCCTAGCGCGCGCACGGTGGCAATCCAGGTACTGGACAATCCGGCGCCCGCCTTCCCCCCATCACAAAATAGGCTGGTCCGGCAACGCTCTGCAAAGCCCCTTCACCCTGATGCGCAACACGATTACCGTTACCGTGAGCCCGGCCTACGGCAACCAGGTGTTATTCGAGCTGGAACTCTGTTATACGGAGCCGGGTGTGTCCAAGCTGTTCTGCTACCCCTGTCCGGCGCCGGAGTGCGGGGCCAGCGTACAGTTCCAGACCGACGCCGGTTCGCCCGGCCTGGGTCCCCCCGCCGTGCTGGAGCCGGTCGGCGACGCGCCGCTCACTTACGCGCTCACACCTCAGGGGGTGTGGATGATAGTAGGCGTGGCGGTTACTCTGGCGGCCATCCTGCTGCTGCTGCTGGCGGCGTTTGCCGTCCGGAGAGCCTGGCGCGCGCGGCGGTGACGGTCAGTTCAGTCAGGTATGGGCCGGCGCTAGGATACCCCGGGATTGGCTGCGCACGGGCCGGGATTCGGGCAGCGTGGTCACCCCCACAGTCGTTCCGACAAATACGGGATACGTTTATTCCTGAACCGACGGCAAATCAACCGGCAACATTATGCAAGGCCGAACCCGAAATTACGAAATCGGCCACGGGGCGCTCAGGCAGCTCGACTTTTAGAAGACCTCAGGTCGGTCAACGGAATTCGTCACCAGTCAAGCTACTTTCCGTCGCCATGCCAGCTAATCCCGAGTTTCGCAATTTTCTCCAACAAGGAACTTCCTTGACACCGCCCGCCCTTGTTGGCTACGATAGAGATGAGGTCGGGCCTTCAACAGCCGGCCGGTAGCGTGGGGATATAGCTCAACTGGGAGAGCGCGGCGTTCGCAATGCCGAGGTTGCGGGTTCGAGCCCCGCTATCTCCACCAATTCCTTTCCGCCCCTGTAGCTCAGTTGGACAGAGCGGCGGCGTCCTAAGTCGCGCGTCGGGGGTTCGAGTCCCTCCAGGGGTACCAATTTCCTTTACCGTGCTGAATCTTGGGGGCGGGCGCTAAACCCGCCCCCTATGATTGCGGCGCGCCGGCCGGCAGGGAGGCGGATGACATGGCTACCACCATTGGCATGGGGGATTACATTTACGAATATCAGCCCGAATGGGCCAAACTGCCGGCGGGCCGTGGCTTCCAGGGCATTAGCGGCGTAGCCGTGGACTCCCAGGACCGCGTTTACGTGTTCCAGAGGCAGGGGCCGCCGGTTCTGGTGTTCGACCGGGACGGAAACTTGGTGTCAGCCTGGGAAAGACGCGACGGCGTGCCTGCCGACGCCCACCATATTCACGTCGGCCCCGACGACTCCGTTTACCTGGTGGACCGGGACGCTCACCAGGTGCTGCGCTACTCCACCCATGGCGAGCTGCTGGCGTCCCTGGGCACACGGCGCCGGGCCGCGCTTCAGGCGCCCTTCAATCATCCGGCGGATATTTGCGTTGCGCCGTCGGGAGACCTGTTCGTGGCCGACGGATATGGCAATTCCAGCGTGCATCGCTTTGCCGCCGACGGTTCTCATATCACGTCATTCGGCAGTCCCGGCAGCGGCCCCGGTCAGTTCCGCGTACCCCACAGCATACGGGTGTCCCACGACGGCCGGGTTTACGTGGCCGACCGGGAGAACAACCGGGTGCAGGTGTTCACCGGCGACGGAACGTTTCTGGAGCAATGGACTGATTTCAAGTGCCCCATGGGGGTGCATATCGACGCCCGGCAAACCGTTTACGTAACCGACCAGGTACCCCGCATCAGCATCCTGAATCTGGACGGCGAACTGCTGGCCCGGGGGCGCACTTTCGAGTACGCCCACCAGGTCTATACCGATTCCAGGGGAGACATCTACGGCGCGGATACGGGCAGTCAGCGGGTGCAGAAACTCGTCCGCGTCAAGACCGGGCCGGAGTAGTCGCACTATCCGGGTTTCGCAAGGGAATCACCGCCACAATAACCGCGGTAATCAGGGTCAGGATGCCGGCGTAGTAGAACACGGCGCCATAGCCGCCCAGCCGCTCGATGATGACGGAAGCCAGGTAGGGGGAGCCGATGCCAATTACGCCGTTGATGCCAAAAAGCAGCCCGATGGCCGTGGCCTCGGTGCCTTCTCCCACATAGTCCAGCACTGACGCTTGAATTATCTGGTGCAGAGCGAAACTGAACAGGCCCAGCCCGGCCAGCACCGGCGCCAGCAGCAGGCTCCCGCCCACGCTAACCACCGCCAGGGAAAGCGCGGCGGCAATGACGAACCCCGGCACCAGCACCGCCTTTCGCCCCCACTTGTCCGACAGCCAGCCCAGCGCCGGCGCCGATACTATGCCCATGCCGGTCAGCAGGGCATAATAGGCCCCCGCCTGTAGGGTGCCCATGGACAAGGTCTCCCGCAGGTAAAAGGGCGTCCAGTTGAACAGGGCATTGAGTCCTATTCCGCGCAGCAGGGCGGCCAATATGAGGGCCATGACGATTGGATTCTGCAACAGCGTCACGGCGCCGGCGAACTGCACCGCCAGACTCCTGCCGGGCCTGGCGGTGCTCTCCCGGCCCAGCCCCCGGAGCGACCACCACACGAACACCGCCATCAGCAGGGCCAGCCCGGCGTAGATGAAGAAAATGTGTCGCCAGATGAGAAACCCTGTGGTCAGCAGCGCTCCGGCCACCACCGGCCCGCTGACGTTGCCGATGTTAGAGCCGAAACCGTGCATGGATATGGCGAACCCGCGACGGTCCGGGAAGCGTTGCGAGATGGCCGCCGCCGAGGGCAGGTGCCACAGGGAGCCCGGAATGGACAGGAACAGCACCGCTACCACCAGCAGCGCGAAGCTTGGCGAACCGCCAACGGCGGCAAAGGTGACGGCGTGGCCTAACATACACGCCGTCAGGATGAGTCCCCAGTAGGACTTCAAGTGGTCGATTACCGGCCCGCCGCCCAGGCTGGTGGCGCTGGCCCCGCCCTGTCTGACCGCAAAGAGAGTAGCCGTGCGGAAGTTGCCCAGGCCCATCGCCGCCGCAATCTCGGTAATCAGCAGGGGAAACCCCTGGTCGAACATATGGGACAGGCCGTGCCCCACGGAGAGGCTCCCCAGGACGAATACCCGGTTCTGCTTCATGCCCGCGGTTTCGGGCGCGACCGGCGTGGCTGCTTGCAATGGACCTCCTGCTGGCGAATGGGCCTCCCTGGCGAGGGAAGGCAATGGGCTGATTGTAACGGCGCGGCGCAGCCGGGGCAAGGCCGGCCAGCCGGGCCTTTGCCAAGCCATCAAAGCCGCCTCCCCGCAAAAACCCGTTACCCCACTGACGGCCCGCCCCTTGCGCCAACCCGCACCTCTGTTCTATCATACCTTTGTCAGGCAATCCCGGCGGGAACCCGCGCCGTCCCCGCCGGAACCGCCGCCAGGCCAGCGGCGTCGCCAAACTTACATCCGAATAGCGAGGCGAAACGGTTTCGGGTCGGCAACGGCCTGTCGGTTATTTCGCAGAACGGCCTGCGGTGGCAGGACTCCGTGCACTATCTAAACGGGGTTGGCCATCCTGGCCCGGCGTTAGTGCCTGCGCTCCGTGCCGGACGCTGCCGGTTCCATCCGGCTAATCCGGGACACGGAAAAAAGGTGAACAAAATGCTCTGCACGTAAAAACAGTGTTGGCCGTGCTCCGACACCCGCCCGAAACCGTAACGCCTGACACCCCCAATCACCACTCACCCACCAAACCGGGAGGTCTAAAACGAAACCAAGTCTAAAATGAAGCCACATTATGGCGGAGAGGGCGGGATTCGAACCCGCGAGAGGCGTTAACCCCTACGCGATTTCCAGTCGCGCCCATTCGTCCACTCTGGCACCTCTCCGCAAGACGATGGTATCGGAGCCGGCCCGCTGGGGCCATCCTCCATAAACCGGGCCGTATTATACCACGCCGGCCCGGGCCGATGCGGCCCTCCGGAGCATCGGTCATTCCGCCGGCCGGTAAACCTCGGTATCGGGGTGGTATTGATACCATCCGAACCAGAAGGCGGTCCGGCTGGGGATGCGTGGCAGCTGCCGGGCCGGGTCGGTTTGGCTGACGAGCGCCCCCTCGGTTATTTGCCAGCGCGTTCCGGAATCGTCCAGCAACTCGGCCGGTGGCGCGTCCGAGTCCGCGGCTTCGGGCAGCGAGAATGTGGCGTTGCCACGTTCGTAGCTGCGGCCGGCGCGGGAGGTGGGCGAGGCTGCTATCACCACGTTCCGGCCGCCCACGGTGTCGTTGACCAGAGACGCCTTTTGCAAGTCCTTGACCCGGTAGGCTTTGGCCGCGTCGCCTATGGCAAGGCCGATGACCACCTCTTTGGGTTCAAAGGTTGGGTCGCGCTGCCAGACCGGAAACATCACCGCGGCGGAAGTGAAATAGCTGTAGTAGATGGCGCTGGGGTCGTGCTCGGGCACGTAGAACTCGGCGGGATAAATGCCGGTGTTCCGGGACAGGACGGTGGTATCCGGGTGTTCGGCCAGCCACTCCCCCCAGGTTGTAACCACCGAGGGAAAGTAAGGCTGGCGGATGCCGGAGTCGGCGAGCGGGCCGATGATTGGCTCGCCGGTGAACTGGTGCCACAGCGAGCGGGTAGCGCGGTCGTACATTACCTTGTTGCTGCGATAGAGCAGGCCGGAGGTGCCGAAGGTGGTGCGCTCGCCGTTGACAATGCCGGAATACACGATTCCGGTGCCGCAGAGGGTTCAATAGACCAGGGAAATCGGCTCGCCGCCCAGCACGTCGTTGGCCAGCTCGTGGGCATTCATCACCCGCAGGGGGTAGGCCCGGCGCTCGCCGTTGATGGATACGCCGAATACCCGGTCGTCCGGCCCAAGCCAGGCGGCCTGTTCCGGCCCGACGTAGGGCGGGTTTTCCAGAGGCGGGATTCCGTCCAGGCGCACGCCGCCCCAGACGACTTCGGTAAGGTCCACCCGGCTGTGGGCAATGGCCGGATGCAGCACCGCCGCTATCTCCGGGTCAATCAGCGCCAGGGAGTTCACCTTCCAGCGGGCGTAATCGGGCGGCGGGGCGTATTCCTCCCGGCGGGGGCCGAGCCACTCCCGCCAGCGCCGGCGGTCGAAGTCAAAATCCTGGCCGGTAAGGACGGTAAGGGTTTCAATGGCGCTGCGGGCGGTGTCCAGCCGGAAAAATTTCAGAGCCTCCAGGATGACCACTGCCTGCGACACGTCGTTATGGGCTGCGGCGTCGGCGAACGCTGCCAGGGTTGTTTCGTGAGGATGGCCGAACTGCTCCCAAATGCGAAACATGGTGCGATTGGGGTCGTACTGCGCGGCCGGTTCCGCGGTTGGCTCCGGGTCGTCAGCGACGGGGGTAGGGGTTGCCGGCGGCGGTTTAGTCAACGCCGGGTAAATATCGGTGGCTGGCGGCGGTTGGGCGCAGGCGAGGGTGAGGGCCAGCGCAACCAACGGCGCCAGCAGCGCCATCGCCCGCGCCGCTACGCCAGGCGCCGGGGCCGGTTTGAGACCCGCCCCGGCGCAGTGGTTAGAGGGATTGCCTACCGCCAATGCCGGCTAGTCGAACTGGTAGGGGTAAATGACCTGGACGACGCGGCCATCGCGGAGGGCGTCAAAGTAGCCATGGGCAACGCCGGGCTGCTGGAGCCAGCGGCGGATAAAGTAGGCGCACATAGCCACCAACTGGGAGCCGACGCACGTTTCGGCAGGGGCAATTATCAGGTCGTCATAGATTGACGGGGAAACGGTGTCGGACTCGGCGCCAAGAAACTCGGCCATCGCTGATGCAATTGAGCGCGACTCCGCGCCGGCCAGGAGCATAGCGTAGTCGCGGACGCTCCAGACGGACTGCATAATGTCGTCGGGGTTCATCTCCGACATTACGTTTTCGTCCAGGAACATGGTCAGAGCCAGCAAAAGCCGGCTGAAAGCCAGCCGGGAGGGGTCGGAGTGTCCGAACAAAGGGTTGTCCACGTTTTCGCGCGCGCTCTGGAATTCGTCCTTGTTGATATAGGATACCAGCAGGGGCGTCTCCCGGCGGATGAGGATGCTCAGGCAGTCCTGGATGAGTTCGGCGCGCTGGGCCGGCCGCCAGGAGCGAAAGGCTCCCCTGCCCTGGTAAATATCGGCCGCGTGGAGTTCGGCGGGAACGCCGTCGGAACCGGGAGGGCTGCCGAAATGGCGGCGCACCAGAGCGTCATACTCGCCGGTCATGGAGATGTACTGGTTTTCGTGCACCAGCAGGCCCGCGTGGACGTGGTGCGGCTGGTTTGGGTCGTTGGCGTTGAGGCCGGTCTGGCCGGACTCACTGAGGAAAACCAGGTACATCGTAGCCTCCTGGGTTGGGTTGATAATGGACGGAACGGGTTGGCTTGGGCCGGGCCGGGTTGCGCTAAACGGTTCGGAAATCCACGTGAAGGACGCCGCCGGTGCGCGGTTCCCACTGGATTTCCGACGCTACGGCGGTGTATTCATCGGATTCGCCGGCGATGGTGACGCGCATGGGCTGGCCATATTCACCGCCGGCCCGGCTGATAGCCTGCAAGAGGGCGCGCTCCGCGCACTGCAACGCTCGGGATTCAACGCCCCGCCCGTAGAGATGGACGGGAACGATGCCGGCGCGGCGCAAAACCTTGACCTTCTTGCCGATAGTGTCGCGCGTTTCAAGTTGGAGGGAAACCGCCTGGGTGCTCATCGTAATTGGGGCTCCTGGTAATCGGGGACTCCCTGTAATGGGGGGCTTGCGGCAAGCGGGTGCGGCTTGCTCTGTGAGCGCATATCATAGCACACGGGGCCGGGAGCGGATTGGAGTTCAGTTCATTGGAGTTCATCTCAATCATCACGTCTTGCCGGGATGCGCCCGATGGCCCGGATTTTGCCGATTGCGCTTTGCCGGATTTCCTGACCGGGCCGGGGCGAATAATTATTAGCCTATGCCGCCTCGTACACTTCGGGGTTGGCGCAGGCTTCCATTGGCTCGCCACGGAGTCCGGCCGCCAGGTTGCGCGCCGCCAGTTTCATCGTGTTGAGGCGGCTGGGCAGGGCGGCGCTCCCAATGTGCGGCGTGATGACCAGGTTCTCCAGCGTCAGCAGCGGGTCGTCCGGGGCGATGGGTTCCGGCGCGGTCACATCCAGGGCGGCGCGGGCAATTTGGCCGTCGCGCAGGGCTTCGTAAAGAGCCCTTGGGTCCACCACCGGGCCACGGGAAACATTAATCAGGATTCCCGACGGCTTCATCATCTCCAGTTGCGGCCTGCTGATAAGATGATGCGTCTCCGGGGTCAATGGTACGCTCAGCGCTACGAAATCGGCTTCGGCCAGCAAAGCCGGAAACGCCACGTAGCGGACGCCGTACTCAACCTCCGCGGCCGGGTTGCGCGTCCGGGAGTAATAGATGATGTCCATATCGAACCCTCGGGCGCGGCGGGCAATCTCCCGGCCAATCTGCCCCAGGCCGACGATGCCCAGGCACGCCTCATGCACATCCTGACCCAGCCAGTGGGTGGGGTGAAACTGCAGCTCCCAGCCGCCGGCGCGCACCGCGCGCTCGCTCTCCACAGTGCGTCGGGCCGCGCCCAGGAGCAGGGCAAAGGCCAGGTCGGCGGTGGATTTCGCCAGCACTCCCGGCGTGTAGCCCACTGGAATGCCCCGGCGGGTTGCCTCGGCCACGTCCACGTTGTCCAGACCGACGGCCAGCTGGCTGACGACCCGCAGGTTGGGCGCGGCGTCCAGCAGCGCGCCGTCCACCCGGTCCATAATGGTGGTGAGGATGCCATCGGCTCCCGAAGCGAGGCGGCGCAGTTCCTCGGCCGTGGGCGGCCACTCATCGGGCCAAACGTCCACGTCGGCGGCCTGCCGGATGATGTCAAGCGCATCGGGCAAGAGGGTGCGAGTAACCAAAGCCTGGGGACGCGACATAGCAACTCACCACTGGATGGGTCGGCAAAGGCGAAACGATTGGATGGATTGTAGTGTGTGGGGCGTCGTTTTACCAGCCGGGCGGTGGCGCCGACGGTCGGTCGGTTTGCAATCCGGTTGCCCCGCGTGACATACGTTAGGGGCCGTCGCATTGATGCGACGGCCCCTTCCCAACCGGGGCTGGCGCCGGGAGGAGAGCGCCAGCCAATTGACGGCCCGGTGCTACTAGGGCAGCTTGATGTACCCGTTGCTGAAGCCCCTGGCCTCGGCGATGTCGCGGTGGCGGCGGGCCTGGGCAGTCATGCCGGGGCCGCCCAGGTTAGCCCAACAACGGGCGACGGCGGCCAGCAGGACACGCACGGGGTTGGGCTGGTCAGCGCCGGCCCACTGCTTGAGCAGCTCGGCGGGGGTCTCCGGCACGGCGGCCACGTTAGCGGCGGGGGCCTCGGCGGGGGCCAATTCGACGACGGCGATGTTGGATTCGGGTTCTTTGGTTAGGGTGGTGGCCATTGGTTCACCTCCTTGAGGCTGATAGTGACGGCTCCGGTTCATCTATATCAATGATACAACCGCCACGATATTGCGTCAACAGATATTGCAAGATAATCACTATCGGTTATTGGCACTGGTGCCGGGGATAGGCGTGATGATTGCGGCATCCGGCTGCGCCAGTGCCCGGCTGAACCAACAAAAGGGCGACGCATTCGTCGCCCCGCCGTGAAAGACCTTTCTCCCGTGGGAAAGGGGCGCTTTACAACGCCAGCTTGCCCGGGTTCATTATCCCTGCCGGGTCCAATGCTTGCTTGATGTTTCGCAGGACTTCGCGGCTGGCTCCCATTTCGCGGCCCAGGAGGTGGTTTAGTTTGATGCCCACCCCGTGGCAGTATTCCATAATGCCGCCCATATCCTGGGCCAGGGTCAGCACTTCATCCACGCCGGCTGCCAGGTTGGCGCGCACTTCGGGGTCGTAGCCGTCTCTGCCGGCGACGCGGCGGGAGCCGCTGGGCACGACGAGCATAGAGAAAAACTCAGGGCGGCTCCACAGGCAATATTCCACTACCTGGATGCCGCGGGCTTCCAGCAGCAAGTCAGCGCGGCGGCGGTACTCCAGCACGCGGTCGGCCGGCAGGCTCATATGGAGATAGTCGAAGGTGCGGCCCCATTGCCGTTCCCAGCGCTCGGCGCGCGGGCGGCCCAGGGCCGTTTGGCGATAGTTGAGGGCGGAGTCGTGGCGGTGCCGCCAGTAGGCCAGTGTCGGCTCCGGGCCGGCGTCCCAACCGCCGGCGGTGTCGCAAATGGCCACGGTACGGCGCAAGGCGGCATCAACGCCCTCCCGGTAGCCTTCAAAGAGCAGGTGCAGCAGGATTCCTTCGCTATCTTCCGTCAAGTCCAGCAGCGCGGGGCGGATGCCCAGGGCCGTCATCTCGGTTACGGCCCGAAAGCCGTCGTCGAAACCGGCAAACTCCATGGTGGCGTAGGCGGTGGCCTCCGGCTGGCGAAAGACTCTGATGGTGGCGCGGGTGATTACGCCGAACACGCCCTCGGCGCCGATGAACAGGTGGTTCAGGTTGGGGCCGGTGGATGCTTTGGGGACGGCGCGGGTTGTGATGACGCGGCCATCAGGGAGCGCCACCTCCAGCGCCACCACCTGGTCGCCCATCGGCCCGAAAGCGGCCGCCCGGTAGCCCACGCCGTTGGTGGAGATAGTTCCGGCCACGGTGGCAATGGGGACGCTGTAAGGGTCGTGCCCCGGCATCAAACCATGCGGTTGCAGGGCGTCGTACAGGTCTTGCAGAATCATTCCCGCCTCAACCTCGGCGGTCAGCGATGCCGCATCCACCCGCAGCAGCCGGTTGAGCCGGCCCACGTCCAGGATGATGCCCCCTTGTACCGGCAGGACGCCGCCCATAACGCCGGTGCCGCCGCCATAGGGAATGACCGGGATGCGGCGCTTTTGCGCCAGCGCAACTACCCGCGACACCTCAGCGGTATCGGCCGGCCGCACCACCACGTCGGCCAGCCGGTCAAAGGCGGCGTCGGCGTAGTAGGCGCGGTAGGGAGTAAGGGCGTCGGCAGAGTAGCGGTCGATGGCGGCCGCGTCGGTGAGGACGTGTTCCGGGCCGACGATTTGGGTCAGACCGTCGGCGATGGCCGGCCAGTCAGCCGGCGGGGACAGATGGGGAAGTTCAGACACGGTAAGTCGTAAGCAAAGGTTATCGGGGAATACAGCAATGCCGGCTGCGCTTACATCAGATTGCGAAATACGGCGCGGCCGGCTTTGTCAGCGGGAATCTGGCAACCTCTGCGTCTCTGCGTTGCAACTTTGCCATCCCGTCGCCGTGTCTGCTGCCACGATTACGGCTCACGCCGGAACCACCGTAAATGCCAACAGGCCCTGGGATTCTGTCTGTAATCACTAGGTTCACGGCTAACCGGCGCTTTGCCGCTGCCACTGCGTACCCTGCGGCCCGTCTTCCAGCGCGACGCCCTGCGCGGCCAGGCCGTCGCGTATCCGGTCGGCCAGCTCAAACTGCCGGGCCGCGCGCAGTTCGGAGCGCACCGACACCAGCAGGTCGATGAAGGGGGCGGCCGCCAGGTCGGCGTCGGTACTGGCGCGCTCCGCGAAAGTAAGGCCCAGCACGCCGCCCAGTTCCCGCAACGCAGCCTGGCCGTCGTCAATGCGGTTACCGGCGTCGCGGCCCCGGTTGATGTCACGGGCCAGGTCAAAGAGCGCGGCCACCGCCTGCGGAGTGTTCAGGTCGTCGTCCATGGCGGCGGTAAACCGGGCAGTATGCGTTGCCGCGTCAACCTGGGGGCCGGAGCCGTTGCCGGGAGTCAGGGCGTGGCGGACGCGCTCCAGGCTGCGCTCCACCGCCGCCGCGCCCGCATCGCTGTACACCAGCGGGCTGCGGTAATGGCTGCTGAGGAAGTACAGGCGCATGGCGTCGGCGCTGTAGTTTTCCAGCGCCTCCACCACCGGCACCAGGTTGCCCAGGGATTTGCTCATCTTGTCGGCCCCCAGCTGGAGCAGGCCGTTGTGCATCCAGTAGCGGGAGAAGGGCCTGGCCCCGGTGTAGCACTCGCTCTGGGCGATTTCGTTCTCGTGATGGGGAAACACCAGGTCCTGGCCCCCGCCGTGGATGTCCAGCTGCTCGCCCAGGTATTCCAGCGACATGGCCGTGCATTCAATGTGCCAGCCGGGCCGTCCCGGCCCCCAGGGGCTTTCCCAGGACGGTTCGCCGGGCTTGACCCCTTTCCACAGCACAAAGTCCATGGGGTGCTCTTTGTTTTCGTCCACCTGGATACGGGCGCCGGCAATCATGCTGTCCAGGGTGCGGTGGCTGAGCTTGCCGTAATCGTCCTTGCTGGTAACGCGGAAATAGACGTCCCCGGCCGCCGGATAAGCGTGGCCGCGGTCAATCAGGCCGGCGATGGCGTCGATGATGCGGGGAATCTCCCGGGTGGCCCGGGGATATTCCGCGGCGCGCCGGATGTTGAGCGCGTCCATAGCGTGGAAATAGTCGCCGATGAATTCCTCAACCAGCGCATCCTCGGCCACGCCGGTTTCCTGCGCCCGCTGGATTATCTTGTCGTCAATGTCGGTAAAGTTCTGGACGTGGCGAACCTCGTAACCCTTGTGCTCCAGGTAGCGCCGGAGGGTATCGAAAACCACGTAGCTCAGAGCGTGGCCGACGTGGGTGGCCGAATACGGCGTTACGCCGCACACGTACATTTTGACCTGATTGCCGTTGGCGGGGACAAATTTTTCAACCTGCCCGCTCAAAGTGTTGTAGAGCTTCATAAAAACCGGATGTATGACGGTTATTCCGCCGGATGGCTGGGCCGGGTTTCACGGCCGGGACAGCAAGGCTACGGCGATGGCCGCGATGCCTTCTTCCCGCCCGGTGAAGCCCAGATAGTCGGTAGTGGTGGCTTTGACGCTGATTTGCTGCTGCTCAACGGACAAGGCGGCGGCGATGTTGTGGCGCATCAGCTCCGTGTGGGACGCCAACCGGGGCCGTTGCGCCAGCATTGTAGCATCAACGTTGACGATGCACCAACCACCGGCGGCGATGATGCCGGCGGCGCGTTCCAGAAGGATGAGGCTGCTGATTCCGGCCAGCGACGGATCGCCGGCCGGAAAGTGCATCCCGATGTCCCCGGCGCCGGCCGCGCCCAGCAGGGCATCAATGACGGCGTGGCTCAGCGCGTCGCCGTCGCTGTGGCCAGCCAGGCCGCGGGGGTGGGGTATCGCGACGCCGCCCAGGATGAGGGGGCGGCCTGCGGTCAGGGCGTGGGCATCGGTTCCGGTTCCTATGCGGTACTGCACTCTATCCTCACCTACCTGGCAATGACAATAAACGGCCCTGGCCATACGCGGCGCGGATAGCAGGACGGCCACGCGGGTTGCCCTTACACATCCGGCCTACCCCCTGGCCGCGGCTTTCAGTACCCGATGGGTATATTCCAGGTCGTTGATGGCGTTGCCGTGGGCGATGATTGGCGCGAAGGCCGCCCCTACCGAAACAAGGAATATCGCTGTCGAGCCGATGGCTACGAACTCCGCCGTTCCGTTCTGCAGTGAGACCAACCGGAAGTACAGCAATTCCGCCCGCGCTGCAATGGGCGCCGGCAGGGGCAGGCTGAACTCGACGGCGAACAGCATCAGGGCGGGCATCAGGCAGGCTACGCCGATGAGCAGCCACACCACTTCCCAGGCCAGGAAGGTGTTGCGCTCGGAGTTTACCTGCCGCTGCAAACGCTCCAGACGGGCGGGGGCCACTGACATATTGAGCCGGTCGGCGCTTAGGCGCAGGAATTGGGTATATTCCCGATACCGCTCACGTTTAACACTGCTGGCGGCCATCTAAATCCTCCTCGTGCGTACCCGCTTTTATAAACCCGTCATTGCCGGAACGTCGTCCGGCGTTCGGGGCAATCTCATTACGGGGCCAATGACCGCGCCCAACCGTCCGTGCTGCGCCGGCGGGATTGCCACGCCACGCTCGCAGTGGCCGGGTGGGTTCGCATAATCTGAATCCTCCGCTTGACCGGGCCTCTCCGTAATCCAGTATAAAGTTCACGCCAAACCATAAGGGCGACGCATATATCGCCCCCGCATCGTATATCAATCCCAAACCGCGGCGGTGATGATGGGTGGGGGGCTGCAATGGTATCTGTGCTCACGATTTTGTCGCTAGGGATGCCGGGGGCCGGTTATGGGGTTTTCAACCGGCTTGCGCTCCGAGCAGTTGGCTTGCGATTGCCAAATCTTCGGGTGTGGTGACTTTCAGGTTGTCGTAGCTGCCCCGGAATACCCGCACCGGATGGCCGGTAGCTTCTACCATGGCGGCGTCGTCGGTGTAGTCGGCAGTGGCAGCTTCGTGGGCGTCCCGGAGCAGTTGGTAAGCGAACACCTGGGGGGTTTGCGCCGCCCATAGGGTGGCCCGCTCCGGCGTGCCGGTGACTATCTGCTCATCCCCTACGACCTTAATGGTGTCTTTGACCGGGACGGCGGCGATGGCCGCGCCGCCGTACCGCACCGCGGCCAGGGCGCGGGTCAATACATCCTCAGCAACGCAGGGGCGGGCTCCATCGTGAACGGCGACCCACCGGCAGGGGCCCAAGGCCACCAGGCCGGCATACACCGAGTCTTGCCGGCGGGCGCCGCCGGCGCAAACCGCCGCTATCTTGCCGATGCCGTACTCCCGCACCACCGCCTCGCCGTCGCCCACCGAATCGGCGGCAACCACCAGCACGATGCGCTCCACCGCATCTGAGGCCGCCAACCGCCGCAACGTGTGGGCGATGAGAGGCGCGCCCTGAATCTTGGCGAAGGTCTTGTCAGCGCCCCCCATCCGTGTGCTCCGGCCGGCCGCCACCACAACCGCACCCAGGCGCTCGCCCTTGAATTGTCCAGCCATGTCAAAACACCTTATTGGCGATTACCCCGGACATAGTTTATGATTACAGGTATTCTAGCATCCGTTTTCACCGTAGCGAAATACCCGATGCGCTACCGGCAGAGTTTCGTTTCACCCCGGAGGCCCGCTATGACCACCAGACCGATTGCGCCGTCGCCAGCGGTTCCCGCCGGACAATTTCCCGAACTGCCGCCCCGGGATGATATGCAGAACACACGCTTTCTCAACTACCCCGCTTCTCTGCCCGCTCTGTTCCGCCACTTCGGGTTTGTTGCCACCACCGTCGTCACCAGCGAGGCCCCCATCGGCTGGAATACCAGCCAGCGCCTCGGCCTGCTGCAGCCCGACCTGCTGATTGCTTTTGATGTTGACCCCAGCGTCATCATCGCCGAGAAGGGTTACTCCATGAACTACCACGGCAAGCCGCCGGACTTCGTGCTGGAAATCGCGTCGGAACACACCAGCGCGCGGGATGAAAGGGAGAAGCGCGCGGGCTATGCCAATTACGGAGTGCCCGAATACTGGCGGTTTGACAACTCGGACGGGCAGTATTACCGGACGCAGCTGGCTGGCGACCGGCTGGTCAACGGTGCGTACCAGCCCATACCCGTCTCCGAAGTGTCGCACGCCCGTTATTGGGGGTACAGCGATGTGCTGGGCTTGTACGTCTGCTGGGAGTACAGCTATCTGCGCTGGTATGACCCGGTGGCAGGACGTTACCTGCCCACCTACTATGAGGAAGCCGACGCCCGCGACTCCGCCGAGGCCGAACGCGACTCCGCGCAAGCCCGCATCCGGCAGCTGGAAGCCGAAATCCGACGCCTGCAAAACCCGTAACCGCCACCACACCAGGGAGAACATTATGGCTGAATTGGAAATGGCCTACCGCGCGCAAACTTACAGCTCGGGGACGCACGGCAGAGCAATCTGCAACGCCCGCAATCACCATTGGGTCGCCGACGACGGCGGGGGAGATTCGGTGTATTCCGGCGAGCTCTTCCTTTCCGGCATCACCGCCTGCGCCGTCAATATGGTGGAGCGAATCGCCGTTACCGACGACGCTCCGCTGGACTTCATGGAAGTTTCCGCCGAAGCATACCGGGACCCGGACGCCACACCGGGCGACCTTACCCTCTACGCCGACGTGCGCATCCACTTCAAGATTTGGGGCGTGGACGACGACCAGGGCAACTATCTGGTGGACACCTGGAAGCAGCGTTGACCCCTCTACGGTTCGGTCGCCGTGGCGACCCCAAGCACTTCCGTTACCGCCGAGTTCGTCGCTGACCCCCGCTCGAAGCACGGCGGGTAAGCACAGCGCCGTATTGGACTACCCGCCCGTTGCACGGTTTTTGACCCGCCCCTTGTTGTCCGGTGCGGCCCCGCCGGGGCGACCGGGGGCGAATGATTACTCGTTCCGGCGAGAGTCGAAGTAGGGAGACGCCGGGATAACGCGGGTGTGGGAACGACGGGAACAATGTAATCAAAACGGAGACGCGCCATCGAACTTACGCTTGCCATATTTGCCGCCGGCCTTTCCGGGGACAGCGCCGGCCTGCTTAAAGATTTCGCCATTGCCATGGCGATAGCCGCCGGCGGGCTGGCTTTGGCCCGGCTGGTTTGGCAGCCGCCGGTGCTGGGGTATCTGCTGGCCGGCCTGCTCATCGGGCCGTTCACGCTGCCCCGTCCCGTCATCAGCAACCTGGACACTATCGAGCTGCTGGCCGAGCTGGGGCTGGTGCTGCTGCTGTTTGGCATCGGCCTGGAGCTGGGCTGGCGACGCATCCGCAACATTGGATTCCGAGTCCTGGTCATCGGCGTTGTCGAAATCAGCTCCCTTACGCTGCTTGGCGTCCTGATGGCCGACAAGCTGCTGGGCATATCCGGCGCCGGCGGTTTGTACCTGGGCGGCGCAATGGCAATCAGCAGTTCGGCCATCCTGCTCAAAGGGCTGCGCGACAGCGGCAACCTGCGCTCCGGCTGGGGTCAAACCATCGTGGGCATTCTGCTGGTGGAGGACTTCGCCGCCGTCATCCTGCTCACCGTCCTGGCCGGCATCGCTACCACCGGCTCCACCAGTCTGGCCGACGTGGGCTGGCTGGCGGCGAAATTGGGCATCTTCTGCATCGCGGCGCTGGCTTTCGGGGCGCTGCTGGCCCCCAGGCTGATGCGGTTCCTGTCGCGGATGCAGTCGGACGAAACGTTGCTGGTAGCATCGCTGGGGTGCTGCTTCGGGCTGGCGTTGTGCGCAGAGCTGCTGGGCCTGTCCGCCGCCGCCGGCGCCTTCCTGATTGGCGTGGTTATCGGCGACACCGACGCGGCGGGGCGAGTTACCCGGCTGGTCAGCCCGGTGCGCGATATGTTCGGCGCCCTCTTCTTCCTGTCCATCGGAATGCTCATCGACTACCGGACGCTGGACGACTTCATCCTGCCGGCCCTGGCGATAGTGGCGGTGTTTATGGGCGGCAAGATGGTTGCCAACATCATCGGGTCCATACTGGCCGGACGGCGCACGCGGGCGGCGGTGCGGGTGGGCATGACTATGCCGCAGATGGGTGAGTTTTCACTGGCCATAGGCAGAGTCAGCGCCGGGGATTCGCTCATCGGAGCGACTATCGGCCCCATCCTGGCCATCGCCACCGCCATCACCTCGGTGCTGGCGCCGCTCACCTCGCGCGCCGCCTACCCGCTGTGCGACTGGCTGGAGCGCCGTGCGCCGCCCACCCTGCTGGAGATTAACCTGGCATTTCACCTGGGAGTGGAAACCTTCTGGTCGGCATTTTCACTGCCCGGACAAACCGGACAGCTGGTACAGCACCTGGGGCGGCGCATCCTGTTGAACATCTGCATCATCGCCGTACTCACCGCCATCGGCACCACCGCCGTGTACACGCTGCCCGACCTGCTGGCCCAATGGATGCCCGTATCGCCGGCGCTCCTGGGACTCATCATCGGCGGCGCGGCGGTCGGATTGAATATCCCCCCGGCCATTGCCATCTGGCGGGAGCTGCGCATCCTGGCGCGCCTCACCGTCCGCATCACCGAAACCACCCACCCGGCCCGGCCCGTCCCGCACATCATCCAAACCGTGGTGCAGGACGGATTGGCCACCGCCCTGCTGGTGGTGTCCGTGCTGCTGCTGCTGCCGCTGATAATCCGGCTCTTCGCCCTGGGCGGGGTATCGGCCCCGCTGTCCGTATTCCTGCTGGCGGCCTCGGCGGCCGCGCTGGGGTTGGTTGGCTTGCACGTCCATCGGGTATTGGAGCCGGTGTTCCGTCGCACTTTCGCGGCCGGCACGCCGCCGCGGCCCTCCGGCTCCGACGGAGCCGAACCCGTTGACGTGGAGGTTCCCAACCGGGCCCTCCCGCGGCCCGAGCCGGCGGACAACGGGAGCGGCGGCGCGCGCCGGAGGACGCCCGTTCCCGCCGCCAGAAGCCGGAACTCGGACGAAAGTTCGGATGACCTGTGGCAACTCATCGAGGAACGAATCGCCGTGCTGCACCAGCCGCCCGACCAGAACCGCGACAGCGGCCGCCGGACGGAGCGGGCGGACGACGAGTAAGGACAGATTGCCGGTTGCCGGCAGTGCTACAATACCGGCATTCCTCACCAGGCAGGCTGCATGATGCGAATTTGCTCTTTTTTGCCCTCCGCTACCGAGATTGTTTATGCGCTGGGGCTGGAGGACCAGCTCTATGGCGTTACCCACGAGTGCGACTATCCGGCCCAGGCCAGAAACAAGCCGTGGGTGGTACGCAGCGTTTTCGAGGGTACCCAGCCCAGCAGCGGCGAAATCAGCCGCGTCATATCGGAGCGTCTGGCCGAAGGTTTGGGCATCTACCACATTGACCAGGAGATTCTGGACGCCGCCAACCCGGACCTGCTGCTGACCCAGGCCATCTGCGAGGTTTGAGCGGTGTCCTCTCGGCAGGTTGCCGAGTCCACCGCCAACATGGACAAGCAGCCGGAGGTTATCTCCCTGGACCCGCAGTATCTGGGCGACGTGCTGGAAGACGTGCGCCGGGTGGGTCGGGCCACCGGAGCGGAAGCCAGCGCCGGGCGGGTTACGGCCCGGATGCAGGAACGCATCAACGCCATCACGGAACGAGCGATGCTGGCCGATACCCGCCCGCGCGTGCTGCACCTGGAATGGACGGACCCGCTGATGTGCGGCGGCCACTGGGTGCCGGAGATGGTAGAACTGGCCGGCGGCGTCAACGCCTTCGGCGACAAGGAGCTGGGTTCGTTCCCGCTGGAATGGGATGCGGTGGTCGAGAGCCAGCCGGAGGTAATCGTGCTGATGCCCTGCGGCTTTGAAGTGCCCCGGGCGTTGCAGGATGTTCCGTTGCTCACTGAAAAAGACGGCTGGCGCGCGCTGCCGGCGGTGCAAAACGACCGGGTATTCGTCATTGACGCCAGCAACTACACCAGCCGGTCAGGGCCGCGATTGGTAACCGGGCTGGAAATACTGGCCGAGATGATTCACCCGGAGCTGTTCTCCGGATTGATTCCCGAGGCCGGCGCGCGGCGCGTTTACACCGCCAGCGCCGCGGCGGTCTAGTTCAGCCGCGGCCCCTTGAAGGGGGTGTTCTGCTCGGCCTGCTCGGCGACGATGCGGTTGGCCTGACGCATCAGGGTCAGCAGTTTCTCCAGCTGCCCCCCGGCGGTGGGCGTTTCCAGCAGGTTTTGGCGCACGTCGGGAGGCAGGGGCAGGCTCACGGCCAGCGCCGCCGCCGCGACGCGGGCCAGGCCCATGGGTTCGTCGGGCATCGCAACCTCCCGTTCCCACCCGCCGGCCATCGCGGTCAACTGGCGCTGCAAGGTTGCGTACTGCTCGCGCACCCCCGCCACCGTGGTCGTCGAAACGTCGCCCTCTTCGTCCTCAATATAGCGAACCAGCCCCACCAGATGGGGAACCGTCTGCACGGTTTCCAGCAGCTCGAACCGGGACTCGCCGCGAGTCAGGATGTTGAGGCGACCCTCTTCCAGCCGCTGCACCTGGGCGATGCGGGCCGTGGTGCCGATGGAATGTGGCGACGCCGGCTCGCCCACCTCGCTGCCCTCCCTGATGAGCAGCACGCCGAAGGGTTCGTTCCGGTCAATGCAGGCGCCAATCATAGCCTTGTACCGCTCCTCAAAGATGTGGAGCGGCAACGGCATACCGGGGAACAGCACCACGTTGTTCAGAGGGAACAACGACAGCTCGCTGTAACTGCCGGGGGGGAAATCGTCGGGATTGATAGACGCCATAATGCGGCAGTATAACCGGGCGCGGCGGCGGCGGCAACCTGGCTAGCGCGGGAGGTAGCGTTCCGTTTTAGGTGGTTTGGTTGAGCAGGCCCCGGTTTTGGAGCAATACCAGCAGGTTGTGCGGTGTCCATACCGTGCCCATTCTTTCCCGCCGCCGCAACTCCCGGTTGTGCCGTTCCAAAGGGGAGGTTGTCTTGAATCGCGCTTGCCCGGTGGCTAAATGGCGCAGTCCTTTCTCCAGGGCTTTCCGGCACCAGTACGTCCCCTGGCCTCCGGTCAACGCGGCCACCCGCGCCGCATAGCCCCGGGCCTCCGCCAGGCCGGACGACGCCAGCAGTCGCCGCGCCTCCCGCCAACCAGTCTCCCCAATGTTCCGCCGGTACTCCCGCAGCAGGTGAAAATGGCAGAGCTGGTGGGGCGCTTGCTGCCCATAGACCATCCGGATGCCCGCGGCGATGGCTGAATCCCCGTCGCTCACCAGGTGCGTTGGCTGAACCGCCCCCTGCCGCCAGGCCTGGTCAATCGCCTCTTCCCAACCCCCAAAGGACCCCAGAGCCACGCCGTTTTCATCTCGGATGACCTTCAATTCCGTAGCTCCCGCCCGCGTTCTGGTCCACAATCCGTCCATCTCCAACACCCGCCCCCGCAACTCCGGCTGCGCCACCGGCTCCCGTCGCAGCCAGCGGCACATAGTGCTTTTGACGAACCCGAACCACTGGCCGCTCTGGGCGTAGCTCAACCCCTGCGCCGCCAGTTTGATGGCTAGTTCGCGGGTTTTTTTGAGTACCTTTGATGACGCTCTGCTTCGCCCAGCAGGTCGGCGCCGCTGGCCATCCGGCTGCACTGGCCGCAGCGGAACACGGGCATCTGCAACCGTATTGCCCCATAGCGGGTGGTGATAGTACGGGCGTACCGATGATGCCGGTGCATCGCTAAACCGCAGTCCGGGCAGAGGGGCTGGTAATCATCCAAAGCCTGCTGCAACGACTGCTGCAGCTGGACGGGTATTTGCTGCTCCAGCCGGGTTTCCAAGTCGTAAAGTAGTCCCATGGCAGCGTCCCTCCCTCTGACTTCGGAGCCGGTATTTGCAGCCATCCTACAACTAAACCACCTAAAACGGAACGCTACCTGTCAGCGGGCCGGGGTGGCGCAAAGTGCGGGGGGCTGGTTTTGCGGGCGCCGGCCGGAGGGCTACCCCTCTCCCAACCCTCTCCCGCAGGGGGAGGGGGCTTTAATTACTTTGCAAAGCCCTGACCGCCGGCGACGGAGCGCTACCCCCTACTTCTCGACCCGGTACGGATGGACGGAGTTGATGCAGGGTACGCGGCACGAGTGACGGGCTGGCGCCGGCGCGCCGCTGCATTGGCGCGTTAGCAGAATCTCCCAGGTTGCCAGGACGGCGCCGACGGGCAGGATGCTACAATGCCCGTATGACGGGGCCGCAGCACACGGGCGACGCTAATACCGACGCTGACACCGATTTGGCGGCGGAGATTTTGCGCCGGCATAACGATGGCAGTTCGGAGACGGACATTCGCAGCGCGGTATGGGATTTCATCATCCGAACCGGGCTGGCGGCGCGCGGCGAGGTGAATCAGGAGGAATCGCCCACGGACGGGGCCACGGGGCGCGTTGACCTGACGGCGCGGGATACTTTCTTTGAGTTCAAGCGCAATCTTTATCGCGGCGCGGCTATCGACCCTCAGCATATCGCCCAGCTGGACGGCTACCTGACCGACGCCCTGATTGCCGGGCGCAGCATCCGCAACGGCGTTTTGACCGACGGCAAACGCTGGGTTCTGCGGCGCACCGGCGATGAGGCGGTGGCTGATTCCAGCCCGCCGGTGTGGGTTTTGGAAAACGCCGGCGCCGGGCTGCGGCTTTACGAATGGCTGCGGGACAACGTGTTTGAGGCGCGGGCCGACCACGCCGCGCCGACCCCGGAGAACCTGCAACGGGAGTTTGGCGACGCCCGGCGCGGCACCAACCAGGATTTTCTAACCCTGCGGATACTGTACGACCGGGAAAAGGGGCGGGAGACGATACGGGTCAAGCGGCGGCTGTGGGAAGACCTGCTGCGGGCAGCATTGGGCGAAGTGGCCGGCACGCCGGCCGAACTGGACGACCTGTTCATCCGCCATACTTACCTCAGCGCCGTTATCGGCATGGCGGTGCAGGCGTCTTTCGGCATTGACCTGGCCAGCCTGGCGGGGCAGGAAGCTGCGGACTTGCTGCAAGGCCGGCGGCTGAAAAGCGCCACCGGCTTGAGCGGCATCGTGGAGTCGGACTTTTTCGCCTGGCCGACGGAAGTTGCCGGGGGCGACGACGGGTTTATCCGGCCGCTGGCGGCGCGGGTGGCCCGGTTTGACTGGCGCCACGCGCCGGCCAACAGCGCCGCCGTACTCTACGAAACCGTCATCCCGGCGGACGAGCGGCGGCAGCTGGGCGAATACTATACGCCGCAATGGCTGGCCGAGGCCATGGTGGCGGAGCTGGTGACCGACCCGCTGCGGCAGCGGGTATTGGACCCGGCCTGCGGCTCCGGCACTTTCATCGTGGCGGCGGTGGGCCGGTTTCTGGACGCCGCCCGGCAGTCCGGCCTGGAAGCTAAGGAAATCCTCGACCGGCTGCGCGCGTCGGTGCTGGGGATTGACGTGCATCCGGCGGCGGTGCATCTGGCGCGGGCGGCCTGGGCCTTTGCCGCGCGGGAGGCCATCCACGCGGCGCAGGACTATAATACCGAAATATCCGCGCCCATTTACCTGGGCGACGCCTTGCAGCTGCGCTACCGCACCGGGGATTTGTTCGCCGAACACAGCGTTACCGTGGCCACCAGGGAGGCGGATAATCCGACGCTGACGTTCCCGATGAGTCTGGTGGAACGGGCCGATACCTTTGACGCGCTGCTGGGCGACATCGCCAGCGCCATTGAGAATGACGACGACCCGTTGCTGGCCCTGGATGACTACGGCATCCGCGACCCCGCCGAGCGCGGGATGCTGGAACGGGTTATCGTCGCGCTGCGGGAGCTGCATCACGCCGGGCGCAACCACATCTGGGCCTATTACACCCGCAATATGGTGCGCCCGGTGGTTTTGAGCCGCCATAAGGTTGACGTGATTATCGGCAACCCGCCGTGGCTGAACTACCGCAACACCGCCAGCATCCTGCGGACGGAGCTGGAAAGGCAGAGCCGGAATCTTTACGGCATCTGGCAGGGCGGGCGGTACGCCACGCATCAGGACGTGGCCGGGCTGTTCTTTGCCCGCAGCGTTGACCTGTACCTGAAAGACGGCGGCATTATCGGCATGGTAATGCCCCACAGCGCGCTGCAATCGGGGCAGTACGCCAAATGGCGCAGCGGGGTTTGGGAGTCAAAGGCGACGGGCCGGGGGCGCAACCGCATCGCCGGCCGCACGCTGGCGATGGATTTCGCTGACAAAGCGGCGTGGGATTTGGAAGGGCTGTGCCCCAACACTTTCTTTCCGGTAGCGTCCTGCGTGGTGTTTGCGAAACGCAAGGGCGAAAACGCCGCGGGGACGGCGCTGGCCGGGACGGTGGAACGCTGGCTAGGCCAGGCCGGAGCGGCCGACGTGCGGCGGGCAGCGGCGGGGATAACGGATACGTCGGTGGACGGCGAATCGCCTTACGCCGGCTACACCCGGCAGGGGGCGTCAATCGTGCCGCGCTGCCTGTTTTTCGTGAACGAAACCGCAAGCGGGGCGATTATCCGGGCCGGCCGGACGATTACGGTGAACCCGCGCCGGGGTTCGCAGGACAAGCGGCCCTGGAGCGAGCTGAACCTGGATGCGATTACCGGACAGACCATTGAGGAGTCGCACGTGTATGACGTGCATCTGGGGGAAACGGTGGTTCCCTACGCCACGCTGGAACCGCTCAAAGCCGTTCTGCCGGTGAAACGCGGGGAATCTGAGATACCGTCGGAGGCCGGCGGGCCGGGCGGCATCCGTCTGGGCGGTCTGGAACGTCGGATGCGGGAACGGTGGCAGACGGTTAGCAGGGTGTGGGAGTCGAACAAGGCGCGTGCTAATAAACTGAACTTGCTGGAACGGCTAGACTATCACCGGGAAATGTCATCGCAGTTGGAGTGGCATCAAAATAAAAATGCCAGGCCGGTGCGGGTAGTCTATACGGCCTCGGGAGAGCCGACGGCGGCACTGTTCGATTATGATGCCATCATTGACTACACGCTATATTGGATTACCTGCAAGGATATTCAGGAAGCGTATTATCTGCTGGCAATCATCAACAGCAATGCGCTGGCAAACGCGGTGAACAAGTACACAGTGCCAAACTGGTCAGGCAAGACTCGCCACTTGCAAAAGCATCTCTGGAAGTTGGCGATACCGGAGTTTGACGCCGGGGAGCCGCTGCATCGGGAAGTGGCGTGGCTGGGAGGGATAGCGTCGGAGCAGGCGGCGGCGCGGCTGGCCGAGCTGCGGGCGCAGCGGGGCGACCGGCTGACGGTGACCATCGCGCGGCGGGAGCTGCGGGGGTGGCTGCGGGAGTCTAACGTAGGGCAGTGCATCGAGATAGTGGTCAAGGAACTGTTCATCCGGTTAGGCGTGTTGGAACACGCGCCCGGAGAGCCGCGGCCGCAAAGCTTTCTGGGCGCTGACGCCGCAACGCTGCTGCGGGAGGTGCGGGCGGAACGGGAGGGGGCAATGGCGGCAATAGCCCAACGGCAGCAGGAATGACGGCGGCGCCGGCAAATGGAGATGCGGCGGAACCGTATGTCACCGACGCGTCGGCCGCCTACGAATACCTGCGGCAGACGCCGACAGGATTGCTGGTAGCCGGATTGATAGCGGATGCCCGGCTGATTGCTCCCCAAATGCTGGATGCCGAAGTGCTATCCGTATTGCGCTTTGCCGTGTTGGGAGGCGAGCTAACCGAAGCTGAGGCGTTGGCCATACTCGACGACCTGGCCGCCTGGAAGGTCGAACGCATTTCACACCAAACCATCATCCGAACGGCGTGGCAGTATCGTCACAACGTCAGCGCGTATGATGCGTTATACGTTGCGGTTGCCCAAGCCTACAACGCAACGCTACTAACGTGCGACGGCCATCTGGCCCGGGCGCCGGCGCTGGGCGTGGTGGTTCGGAACGTTGGCATTTGGTAAGGGGTTTGCTTGCCCCGCCGGGTGCGGTGGGTGTGGTGGTGCGGTGGTAGCGTTCCGTTTTAGGTGGTTTAGTTGTAGGATGGCTGCAAATATCGGCTTTGCCGTTGGAGGGAGGGACGCTGCCATGGGACTGCTTTACGACTTGGAAACCCGGCTGGAGCAGCAGATACCCGTCCAGCTGCAGCAGTCGTTGCAGCAGGCTTTGGATGATTACCAGCCCCTCTGCCCGGACTGCGGTTTAGCGATGCACCGGCATCATCGCTATGCCCGCACTATCACCACCCGCTACGGGGCAATTCGGTTGCAGATGCCCGTGTTCCGCTGCGGCCAGTGCGGCCGGATGGCCAGCGGCGCCGACCTGCTGGGCGAAGCAGAGCGTCATCAAAGGTACTCAAAAAAACCCGCGAACTAGCCATCAAACTGGCGGCGCAGGGGTTGAGCTACGCCCAGAGCGGCCAGTGGTTCGGGTTCGTTAAAAGCGCTATGTGCCGCTGGCTGCGACGGGAGCCAATAGCGCAGCCGGAGTTGCGGGGGCGGGTGTTGGAGCTCGACGGATTGTGGACCAGAACGCGGGCCGGAGCTACGGAATTGAAGGTCATCCGAGATGAAAACGGCGTGGCTCTGGGGTCCTTTGGAGGTTGGGCAGGGGTGATTGACCAGGCCTGGCGGCAGGGAGCGGTTCAGCCAACGCACCTGGTGAGCGACGGGGATGCGGCCATCGCCGCGGGCATCCGGATGGTCTATGGCCGGCAAGCGCCCCACCAGCTCTGCCATTTTCACCTGCTGCGGGAGTACCGGCGGAACATTGGGGAGACTGGTTGGCGGGAGGCGCGGCGACTGCTGGCGTCGTCCGGCCTGGCGGAGGCCCGGGGCTATGCGGCGCGGGTGGCCGCGTTGACCGGAGGCCAGGGGACGTACTGGTGTCGGAAAGCCCTGGAGAAAGGACTGCGCCATTTGGCCACCGGGCAAGCGCGATTCAAGACAACCTCCCCTTTGGAACGGCACAACCGGGAGTTGCGGCGGCGGGAAAGAATGGGCACGGTATGGACACCGCACAACCTGCTGGTATTGCTCCAAAACCGGGGCCTGCTCAACCAAACCACCTAAAGCGGAACGCTGCCGTTGCCGTTGATATTAGTTGACAGAATAAACTTTATCGTATAATCTGGCGCGACTTTGCGCGTATTACCACCATCGTGAACCTGAGGAGGGTTGATATGACGAATCACCTCAAACCGACCCTTATTGCCGGCATTGCCGCCGCGGCGCTGCTGCTGGCCGGGATTGCCTGCGGCGGGGCGGAGGCGCCGGCGCCGGCAGCTACGGCCGCTCCCGCACCGGAGGCTACTTCCGCGCCGGCGGCGCAAGCGCCGGCGGCCGACCCGACACCTACGTTCACTCCCCCGCCCGATGCTACACTGCGGCCTACCAACACGCCGGTGCCTACCGCCGTGGCCCGCGTCGTGGCTACGCCCACTCCCAGCGCGGCCGGCCCCAAGTATGGGGGAACGGTTCGGATGTCGGCCTACGCCGATACTAAAGACTGGGACCCCCTGGGTTCGGCCTCGCTGTCCAGCGTGATTTCCTACTCCCAGCTCTATAACCAGATTACGCAGTTCGACACCACCAACACCCAGGAGGTGGTGGGCGACCTGGCCGAAAGTTGGAACGTTAGCGCCGACGGCCAGGTGTACACCTTTCGGATTCACGAAGGCGTCAACTGGCACGACGGCCGGCCCCTGACGGTGGATGACATAGTTTTCTCGATGCGACGCTACGCCAACCCCTGCAACAGCACAGGACGCTCCGGCCTCTGGCGAAACTACGCCGTGCGGATGGAAGTGGTCAATGTCACCGAGAAGGCCGACTGCACGCCCACCAACGCCGACGCCGTGGTGCGCGCCGTGGACGACCGCACCGTGGAGTTCAACCTGGCGTTCGCTTCCGGCGCTTTCGTCAAGTTCCTGTCGGTGGACTACGTAAAGATTCTGCCCCGGCACCTGCTGGAAGATGAATCGGTTGACCTCAACCAGGGCGAGCACGTGGTCAACAACAACTCCGGCTCCGGCCCCTTCATCCTGGAAGAGTACCGCTCCGGCAACTCTTACTTCGTCAACAAGAACCCCGGCTATTTCAAGGAAGGACGGCCCTATTTCGACCGCATTGAACACTACATCATCACCCAGCCGGCCACGCTCATTGCCCAGATTGAGGCGCGGCAGATTGACATGGCCAACGCCGGCTCCACCAACCTGGAGGCCAACGAGTATTACGAGCTGGAACGCATCACCGACGGCGACTACGTGGCGCACGACATCCTGGCCGGCGGCAACTACGGCCTGATGCTGAACGTCAAGAAGGACCCCTTCAAAGACCACCGGGTGCGCCGGGCCATTTTCCTGGCCGTGGACCGGCAGAAAGTCAACGAACGGGCCTTCGGCGGCGCCGGCGTAACCTACTGCCCGCTGATGGGTCTGGCCCACGACCTGCGGGAGTGCGACGACTGGCCCGGCCTGCGTCCCAAAGACACCCCCGGCGGCCAGGAAGACCTGGCCGAAGCCAGGCAGCTGATGGCGGAAGCCGGTTACGCCAACGGGTTTGAGGTTCAGTACACGGTGCGGCAGGTGGGTTCCTACCCGCAACAATGCTCGGTTATCAAGCAGGATTTGGAGGAGTATCTGGGCATCACGGGAGCCATCGAGACCCTGCCCAGCGCCGCCGGCTATGCCAAGTACGGCACCTCGCGCCCCGCCGACGCGGAGGGGGATTGGGAAATCAGCTGCCAGGGCGAGGGGATGGTAGTGCCCGACCCCGACGCCATCTACGGCGGCGTCTATCTCCCCGGCGCGACCCGCAATTACACCGACTGGTCGCACCCCAAGGTTACCGAATGGTTCGAGGCCCAAAAGGTGGAACTGGACCCGGACAAGCGCCGTGAAATCAACAAGGAAGCCGAGCTCTGGCTCGCCGGGTTTGAGGACAACCACTGGGTCAACCTGCTGCTCGGCCAGCTCTTCTGGATTGTGCACAAGGACATCAAGGGCTTCAACGCGCCCATCACGGTGCAGTACGGCTTCAAGCACGAAGACCTGTGGCTGGATCGCTAGGGCAAAGCACAGGCCGCGTTTGCGCCGGGGCGACGTTATGCGTCGCCCCGGCTGCTGTTATCACGAACCTGCGCAGCGCCGTAAAATCATCGCCCCGGCCGGAAAGCGGCGGCGCGCGAGGTAGCGTTCCGTTTCAGGTGGTTTGGTTGTTCCTCTGAGGTGGTGGGCTGGGTTCACCGGCGATGCTCCTTGCTGGTTCAGGTGGTCGGGGTTACGGTTCAGGCTATCGGGGTTCAGGTGGTTGGCGGGATACGGTGGGCGAGCCAGAGGTTACCGGTCATTGTCAGCCCCACGGCCGGGGGATTTACGCAAAGTTTTGCTCCGATGGTTCGTGAACTGCGCTTTAAGGCGCAGCCACGCAGCGCGGTGGCAGTCGCTGTTGGCCGGTTAGACCGTACTCGCGTAAGCATTGGACGAGGGGTCTCCACGACGCCGGTATGCGATTTTGTGCTGACTGGCCGTTGACGACCGGTTGACCTCTGGCTGGACTGAGATTCACGTGATAGATTGCAGTATAGTACCGATGTTCGCGGTTGTCAAAGGGGGGTTGTCAGTGGGCCGGGGCAGGGGCAAAGTGCGGGGGGCAGGTTTTGCGGGCGCCGGAGCGGGAGGGCTACTCCTCTCCCAACCCTCTCCCACAAGGGGAGAGGGCTTTAATGACTTGCAAAACCCCGACCGCCGGCAACGGAACGCTGCCGGCGCGCGAACCGTCCTTGACAGGCTATCATCTCTCCCATAGGATAGTTCGGGCTGTGCCGAAGCTCTCCTGTAAAGGCTGGATTATGGCTCAATACGGACGCTTTCGGTTACTTCAATAACCCTTAACCCTTGCGGAGGATTCCCGATAAATGTTGTCTATCCCTGGAACAAAGCTAACCGTCGCCGTTGCCGCCGCTGCTCTCCTCAGCGTTGGAATTGCCTGCGGCGGGGCTGAAGCGCCCGCACCAACCACACCCGCTGATACCACTACCACCACTGCCGCGCCCGCTCCCGAGCAGCCGACGGCGCCTGCCGACACCCCTACTCCGCCGCCGCTGGCGACACAGCGGCCGACCAACACTCCCGCGCCTACCGTGGTGGCCCGCACCGCCCCCACCCCTCTGCCCAGCAGCTCACCGCGGAGCGGCGGACTGGTGCGTATGGCGGCCTATGCCGACACCAAAGACTGGGACCCGCTGGGTTCCGCCTCCACGTCCAGCGTGATTTCCTACTCGCAGCTGTACAACCAGCTGGTGCAGTTCGATACCACCAACACCAATGAGGTTATGCCCGACCTGGTGGAGAGCTGGAGCCTCAATCCGGACGGCACCGTTTATACCTTCCGTCTCCGCGATGACGTGCAATGGAACGATGGAATGCCGCTGACCGTTGAAGACGCGCACTATACCTTCGTGCGCTACGGCAACCCCTGCAACAGCACGGGACGCTCCGGCCTGTGGCGTCGCTACACAGTGCCGATTGAGGTGGCCGACCGTGAGGGCGGCGACTGCACCCCGGTCAATGCCGACGCGGCGGTGCGCGTCGTTGATGACCAGACCATTGAGTTCAACCTGGCCTTCGCGTCCGGCGCGTTCATCAAGTTCCTGGCCATTGACTACGTGAAGATTCTGCCCAAGCACCTGCTGGAACAGGACATCGACCTCAATCTGGCCGAGAACATCCTCAAGCACAACTCCGGTTCCGGCCCGTTCATCCTGGAGTCGTACCAGTCCGGCAACTCCTACTTCGTGAACCGCAACCCCGGCTACTTCAAGGAAGGACGCCCTTACCTCGACCGGATTGAACACTACATCATCACCACGCCGGCCACGGCGCAGGCGCAGGTGGAAGCGCGGCAGATTGATATGGCCAACGCCGCCACGATGAACCTGACGGCGCCGGAGTATTACGCGCTGGAGGAACGCACCAACAGCGAGTACGTAGCCCACGACATCTTTGGCGGCGCTACGCGCGGCTTTATGATTAACGTGAAGCGCGAGCCGTTCAGCGACCACCGGGTGCGCCAGGCCCTCAACCTGGCCGTGGACCGCCAGAAGCACAACGCCCGCGGCCTGCACAACGCCGGCCGGGGCCACTGCCCGCTGGTGGGGATGGCCAACACCCTGGAAGAATGCGCTACCTGGCCCGGTATGCGCCCCAAGGATACCCCCGGCGGCCAGGAAGACATTGCCCGGGCCCGGGAATTGCTGGCGGAAGCCGGATATCCCGACGGGTTTGAAGTTACCTACACCGTGCGGCAGGTAGGCACTTACGTGGACGAGTGCTCCGTCATCAAGCAGGATTTGGAAGACTACCTGAACATTCGCGGCGCCATTGAGGTTCTGCCCAGCGCCGCCGGCTATGCCAAGTACGGCACTTCCCGCCCCGCCGACGCCAGAGGCGATTGGGAGCTGAGCTGCCAGGCCGACGGTATGACCGTCCTTGACCCCGACGCCATCTACGGCGGCATTTTCCTCAAGGGCGGCACCCGCAACTACACCGACTGGGAAGCCCCAGAAATCAACGACTGGTTTGAGGCCCAAAAGGTGGAACTGGACCCGGAAAAGCGCCGGGAAATCAACAAGGAAGCGGAACGCTGGCTGCACGAATTCTCCAACAACCACTGGGTCAGCCTGACCCTGGGGCAGAACTTCTGGGTCGTCCACCAGGACATCAAGGGCTTCGTCGCCCCCCAGACGGTGCAGTACGGGTTCAAGCATGAAGACCTGTGGCTGGACCGCTAGGCTGGGCCGCCGACACTGCAATTCCGCAACCGGAACGAGAGGCACGACGCAATGCGACTGAAAATGAAACCGACGCTGCCGGCCAGCATAGCCGCCGGCGCAACCATCCTGATTGCCGTCGCCTGCGGCGGGGCCGGGGAACCGGCGCCCACCGCCCCGGCGGCGCCCGCGGCCACCACCGGAGCGGCCGCGGCTACTGCGGCGCCGGCGGCTCCCGCTGCCGCCGCCAACCCGACGCCAACCTTTACGCCGCCACCCCAGGCTACCATCCGGCCCACCAATACCCCCGTTGCCGAGTACGAGGCCCGCATCGCGCCCACCCCGATGCCCAGCGGCCCGCCCCGGCAGGGCGGCACCGTCCGAATGTCCGCCTATGCCGATACCAAAGACTGGGACCCGCTGGGTTCCGCTTCTCTGTCCAGCGTCATCTCTTACTCCCAGCTCTACAACCAGCTGGTGCACTACAACAGCATTGAAACCGACCAGGTGGAAGGCGACCTGGCTACCGACTGGCAGGTTAGCGCCGATGGCCTGACCTACACCTTCAACCTGCACGACAACATCCGGTGGAACGACGGCGAACCGCTGACCGCCGACGATGTGGCGTACAGTTTCCTGCGCTACGCCAACCCCTGCAACCCCGCCGGGCGTTCCGGCCTCTGGCGTCAGTACGCCGTGCCGCTGCAAGTCGCCGACCGGGAGGCCAACGACTGCACCCCTACCAACGCGGACGACGTAATCAGAGCCGTTGACGACCGCACCGTTGAGTTTTCCCTGCGCTTCCCCTCCGGCGCGTTCATCAAGTTCATGGCCGTGGACTACGCCAAAGTCCTGCCCAAACACCTTTTGGAGCAGGGCGTTGACCTCAACCTGTCCGAAAACATCATCAAGCACAACTCCGGCTCCGGCCCTTTCATCCTGGAACAGTATTCGTCGGGCAATTCCTACTTCGTCAACCGCAACGAAAACTACTTCAAATCCGGCAAGCCCTACTTTGACCGCATTGAACACTTCATCATCGTGGACACCGCCACCCTCACCGCCCAGATTGAGGGCCGCAACATTGATATGATGAACGGCGGCTTCTCCAACCTCACGCCCCGGGAGTACCTGGAGCTGGAACAGCGGATGAAGGGCGAGTACGTGATGCACGAGTTCCCGCCCTCCGGCAACTGGGGCTTGATGATGAACGTCAAGCGTGGGCCTTTCCAGGACCCCCGCGTCCGCAAAGCGGTGCATCTGGTCATTGACCGCGACGACCTCAACGAAAAAATCTGGGACAGCACCGCCGGCATCGCCTGCCCCCTGGGCGGTATGGGCCATTCCTTTGACGAGTGCTACACCTGGCCCGGCATCCGTCCCAAAGACAGCCCCGGCGGGCAGGAAGACCTGGCCGAAGCCAAACGCCTGATGGCCGAAGCCGGCTACCCCAACGGCTTTGAAACAACCTACACCGCCCGCCAGGTGGCCGGCTATCCCAAGCAGTGCCAGGTGCTCAAGCAGCAGCTGGAAACCGGCCTCGGCATCACCGGCGACATTGAAACCCTGCCCAGCGCCGCCGGTTATGCCAAGTACGGCACCTCACGCTCGCCGGACTCCGCCGGCGATTGGAAAGTCGCCTGCCAGGGCGAGGGCATGGTCGTTCTTGACCCCGACGCCCTCTACGGCGGCATCTACAACAAGGGCGGCACCCGTAACTACACCGACTGGACGAACCCGCGGGTGGAAAACTGGTTTGAAGACCAGAAGACCGAGCAGAACCCGGAGAAACGGCGCGACATCAACAAGGAAGCCGAACTCTGGCTCGTTGACTTCTCCGACAACCACTGGGTCAACCTGGGCTGGAACCGCTTCTTCTGGATTGTCCACCGCGACATCAAAGGGTTCCATCCCCCGACGACGGTGCAGTATTTCTTCAAATACGAAGACTACTGGCTCGACCGTTAGCCGCCGGAACCGCACAACCAAAACCGCCACGAACCCGGGCTGAAGTGTTCTAATGAGACAGTACGCAATTAAACGCATTGGCTTGTTCATTCCCACGGTGCTGCTGGTTACCGTCATCGTCTTTGTGGTGATGCGGCTGATACCGGGCGACCCGGCCCTGGCCATCCTCAGCGCGGACGATGCCGCCTACACCGAGCAGGAACTGGCCGAACTGCGCGCCGAACTTGGCACCGACCGGCCCATCGTCGTTCAGTATTTTGAATGGATGAGCGGCTTGCTACGGGGCGACTTCGGCACGTCCTTCTGGTGGAACGGGCCGGTTATGGACCGGCTGGGCGAGCGGATTCCCGTAACCATCGAGCTGGCCATTCTGGGTATCGCGCTGGCAGTAATCTGCGCCGTGCCATTGGGGGTGCTTTCGGCCATCAAACCGGACAGCCCCATTGACTACGTATCGCGGGTATTCACGCTGGTCGGCATTTCCATACCGACATTTTTCAGCGGCATTTTGCTGACGCTGCTGCTGATTCGCGCCTTCGGGTGGCTGCCGCCGCTGGGCTACGAAAACATCTGGGATGACCCGTGGAACAACGTCAAACAGATGATGCTGCCGGCCCTGGCCCTGGGTTTCTACGATATGGCTTTCATCGCCAGGGTTACGCGGTCGTCTATGATGGAGATTCTGCGGGAAGACTATATGCGAACCGCCCGTTCCAAGGGTCTGGCAGAGCGCCTGGTGCTTTCCCGGCACGGCCTGAAGAACGCGGTTTTGCCCATCCTCACTATCTCCGGCTGGCAGTTCGGGCGGTTGTTCGGCGGCACGGTCATCATTGAGCGCATTTTCCTGATACCGGGCATCGGCCAGCTGCTGATTGACGCCGTGTTCCAGCGGGACTTCCCGACCATCCAGGCCATCATCGTCATTGTTGCCGTGTCCATCGTCATCATCAACCTGCTGGTTGACCTGCTTTACGGATGGCTGGACCCGCGCATTCGTTACGCCTAGCCCCACGCTTCCGGTTGGAATGACCCGCATCAAGTCATTGGAGTATTTACGATGACTACCCAAACCCCTAACGACGCGCTAAACGCCAGCAGCGCCGCCGCCGTTGACGACGCCGCGCTGCTGGATATGCGGCCGCGGCCCACGTGGTACGGCAGCATCATGCGGTTCTACCGCACGAAACCCCTGGGCGGAATCAGCGCCACCATCATTGCCCTGACCGTCCTGGCGGCCATATTCGCTCCGGTAATCGTGCCTCACGACCCGCTGGACCTGGTTCACGACCCCTTTGTGGCTCCGTCAGCCACGGCGTGGCTGGGTTCCGACGACCTGGGGCGGGACGTGTTCAGCCGGGTTATCGCCGGGGCGCGGATTTCAATGTACGTGGGGATTCTCAGCGTGCTTATCGGAATCACCATCGGCACCGTCGTCGGCATCCTCAGCGCTTACCTGGGCGGTGTCCTGGACCTGGTGATTCAGCGGATTGTGGACGCTCTGATGGCGTTTCCGGCCATCATCATGGCGCTGGGCTTGATGGCGGCGCTGGGGGCGTCGGTGAACAACATTGTGGCGGCGCTGGTCGTGATTCTGGTTCCCGGCGCCATCCGGGTTATCCGCTCGCAGGTGCTGAGCATCAAGGAGCTGGACTATACCCTGGCCGCCGAGGCCATTGGCGCGCGGCCCTGGCGCATTATGCTGCGGCACATCCTGCCCAACGTTACCGCCAGTTATATCGTACTCAGCACCATCACGCTGGGGCTGGCCATCGTCATTGAAGCATCGCTGAGCTTCCTGGGCGTGGGGGTGCCGCCGGACGTGCCGACGTGGGGCGGGATGCTCACCGAAGGGGCTTCCCAGTACATTCGCAACGCGCCGTGGCTGGCCGTCTTTCCCGGCCTGGCCATCTCCATAATCGTGTTCTCCATCAACTTCCTGGGGGACGCGCTGCGGGACACGCTGGATCCGAGGCTGCGGGGACGCTAAACCTATACTTTCCCGATAAAGCGGCCGGGGCGGATTGGAAACCCGCCCCGGCCGCTTTCCGATTTTCGCAATGGCCCGCTTTACAGACTGCCGACAGTTGCTCACTTCCCCTAACGCTGAACCGTTACCCTGGCCGGCCCGTCGGACGGCGTCCGCCGTCGGCGCGCTGCCCGCAGCAGCGCCAGCCGCCGGCCCCGACGCGCCCGCGCTACCACGGCAATCGCCAGCAGCGCCAAGATCGTTATCGCTACCCCGCCGGAAACTCCCAGCAGCAGCCCCCGGCTCACCTGCTCCAGCCGGGCCACCCCTAGCATTTGCGCCAGCTGCCCCAGGCCAACGGCTACCCCGGCATTCAGCACCGTCACGCCGAACAGCCCCAGGATGCGGCTGGCGTTCACAAAGCGCGTCGCCAGCGCCCCCAACTGCGTGCCCACCGATGCCGACGCGAACATTATTACCGCAATCACCGGGTCCACGCTGCCGCTCAGTGAATACAAAAAAGCGCCCAGCGTGCCGGTAATAATTATCTGGAACAGGTCGGTGCCAATCGCCACTGCCGGCGGTATGCCCAGGCCGTACACCAGAAACGGCATCAGCAGAAATCCGCCGCCGGCGCCCAGCAAAGCCGCGATAAAGCCGATGACGAACCCGGCAAAAGCCGGCACCAAGGCCGACATCTCGGCAATGCCCGCGTTGTGAAACGCCGGCCGCAGATTGACCTCGCCGGTTATTCCGGTGAAGGCCGGAACCGGCAACCTCAGCCGCGACGGGCCAATGCGCACTCTCTGAAACCATCCCGGCAGCCCTCCGCCCACACCGGGCCCCGGCCGGTAGCGCAGCCGGCGCAGCCAGTTGCCCACCATCAGCGAGCCCAGGCTCAGCAACAGCACGAAATAAACCGCCCCAACGACCGGCCCGGCAATGCCCGCTTCCGCCAGCACGCTGTTTACGCGCTCGCCCGCGAAAACGCCGGGCACCGTGCCACACACGATGAGCGCCGCCAGCCGAAGGTCCACGTTTCCCAACCGGCGGTGCCGCAGCGTGCTGGTAATGGCCGTTCCCATTACCATCAGCAGCCCCGTGCCTACGGCGTAAATCGTGGGAACCCCCAGCACCAGCAGCCCGCCGGTGATGAGAAAGCCGCCGCCCACCCCGAAAAAGCCGGTCATAGTGCCGACAATCATCCCCAGCAGCGCCAGCAGCAGCGGCGATATAACTACGTCGGCAATGGGAAAGTACACGTCAGCTCCGCCGCAGAGCGTTCAGCGCCCGCGTCGCCAGAGCCACGCCGCGCCCCACCAAATCCCAGAACACGTACAGCACAACCGCAGTAACCGCCATGGCGACAATTACCGACACCGCCCACAATCCGGGGTTGGCGCTCAAGCCGGCCAAAAACTCGAACATTGCCTCGTACATAGCCAATTCCAGTCAGTGGAATATGAATTTTACATCAATGTACAGGATAGACAGGATTGAGCCGAATGGGTAGATTGACTGCTATGACCGCCGACCGTTTCAGTTTTCACCTACAGGCCACCGACGGCTCCGCCCGGCGCGGGCAGATTACCACGCCCCACGGGACGGCGCAAACGCCCCTGTTTATGCCCGTTGCTACCCAGGCCACCGTTAAGGGCCTGACCTTTGACGAGGTGCGCGGCCTGGGCGCGGAAACCGTCCTGAGCAACGCCTACCATCTCTACCTCCGGCCCGGCGTTGGGCGCATCCACAGCGCCGGGGGGCTGCACCAATTTATGGGCTGGGACGGCCCCATCCTCACCGACAGCGGCGGCTACCAGGCGTTCAGCATGGGTTCCCTGCGCCGCGTCAGCGATGACGGAATCGCCTTTCGTTCTCACATCGACGGCAGCGAGCACTTTTTCACGCCGCAGTCCGCCATCCTCAACCAGCACGGCATCGGCGCCGACATCATTATGTGCTTCGACCAGTGCGTCTTTTCCGCCGGCGAACCCGCCGCCGTCAAGGACGCCATGCGCCGTACCCACCGCTGGGCGCAAGTTTGCTATGACACCCACGCCAACAGCGCCAACGCCGCACGGCAAGCATTGTTCGGCATCGTCCAGGGCGGCACAATCCGGGAGTTGCGCCAGGAATCCACCGGCGTAATCACCGGCATCCCTTGCGACGGCTACGCCATCGGCGGCCTGGCCGTGGGAGAGACCAAAGCCGAGATGCACGAGATAACCCAGCTGGTCTGCGACGGACTGCCCACCGGCAAACCCCGCTACCTGATGGGCGTCGGCTCCCCTGAGGATTTGGTCAACTCGGTCGCTCTGGGCGTCGATCTGTTTGACTGCGTGCTGCCCACCCGGGTCGCCCGCAACGGCGCCCTGTTCACGCCGACGGGCCGCATCAACATCGCCAACCGCCGTTACGCCGCGCAAGACGCCCCCCTGGACGACGCTTGCGACTGCTATGCCTGCCGGAACTATACGGCCGCCTATCTGCGCCACCTGTTCAAGGCTCGGGAGATGCTTGGCCCCCGCCTGGCCTCCATCCACAACCTGCGCTTCATCCTGCGCCTGATGGCCGAAATGCGCGGGGCCATCGCCGCCGGCCGGTTCGCACAATACCGCGCGCAGTTCCTGGCCGCCTACCGGCCCACGGACGAAAAGCGGCGCCAAACCCAGAAGCGTCGCTGGGTCGAGGGACGGGGCGCGGCCTAGACGGTGCCCCGGCTATCCCGCCCGATAGCGCGCCAGCACCTCACGCAGAAAATCGGGGTCGTCCAGCAATCTTTCCTGAAGCCGGGTTTCCCGCTCCGATTCGCATTTGGGCCTGCCATCCGGCAGGAATAGACGGCGACGGCGGAGCCGGTTACCCGGTCGCCCTGGCTTGCGCTCGTCATACACTGCGGATGCTTTTTCCATAAAGTCAGGGTCTTTCAGCAATTTTTCCAGAATGCGCTCCGCCAGTGCGATGTCCTTGTGCTTAAACAACGTATTGCTGAGATGCTTGCCAAGCATATACCCCATTACCATAATCAGCACCTCCTTATCGCCAGGTCAGCACACTCTCAATTGCCGCAATGATAACGATATTGACGCGCGCGCTACCGAAGTGAACGCGAGGTGCCTATCTATTGCCAGCGGCGATTTTACGTCCCTGATTTCCTTCGTAGCCGCCCCTGGAGATTCGCCCATTGCACCGCAAGCATCAAGCCAATCAGCGCGCCCAGACCGTCAAGGGCAATGTCCACGACGGAAACGTTACGTCCCGGCACGAAATGCTGGTGCAACTCGTCGGTCAATCCGTAGCTCACAGTGAGGACGAAAGCGCCGCCCAGGACATACCGGCAGCCAAGGCCGGGGTACGAAGTCAGCAGGCGGTAGAGCAACACTGCCAACACCGCAAATTCAACAGTATGCGCTATCGGTGTCAGCCATTCTCCATACGCCGAATGATTGGTCAACGGCGAATGATTGGTCAATTCCTGCCGCGTCGCTCTCAGAGTCGCCTTCGGCAAGCTGGAAATCAGGAATATCACACCCATCCAAACCATCACCGGCAACCAGTAGAGGACGAAGTGCTTTACCCATGGGCCGGGTGTAGCCATAACCCTTCTCCCCGATGCCCCAGCAGCGCCGCCACAATATCAGTTACCACCGCATCCACTCGCTGCCCGATAGCCGCAGCGTCCAGCGCCGCCACCGGATGCTGCAAGTACACTGACCCAGCGTAGTCGGGCCGCCCCAGCGACACGATGTGCTGCTGGGCAGCCGAGCAAAACGCCTGCGTATGCACCACCACCGTCCGCACTCCCCGGTCTTCCAGCGCCACGGCGTCGCGCAAACTGCGCGCCACGCAGCTGCCTCAATCCCCCACCGCCGTTACCACGAAGTCGCATTGCGCCAGCTCGTCAATAATCTCCGGTGCGGCGGGAGCCGAGAACACCCACTTGGAGCGCACCAGCGAGTCGGTCATTCCATAGCCGTCGGCCAACCGCCGCCGGATAGCCTCCAGAATCACGTCCGCGTTACCCTTGCGGTTATCCAGAAAACCGCCGCGCAATCCTGCCAGCGTCTCCAGCGGAGCCGCCGCCCGACGCTGCGGCTCCTCCGGCCGGTCGGTAGGGTCCAGCAGCCCCAAAGCGGCAACGCGCCTTGCCAAATTATCTTTCCCGTCAATCATAGTCATCATCCTGTCCCGCAATGCAAAATGCCCAACTACACCGTCCGCACCGGAGCCGAGGTAATCCGCGAACCCCAACCGGGAATGTACAGCGAATGGCGGCCCGGCCCGCCGGCCACCATTATATGTATATCCTCGGGACGCCGCACTACCGGCACCATAGCGTCGTCATCCTCCCGGTCAATCCAGCGGGGCCACAGGGTGTTGCGATGAGTGTGCCGTCCGTGGATGCCGCCCAACTTCAACACGGAGAGGGGCTGACGCGCCAACTCGTAAAGATAAGAGCGCACGTCGTTCTTGCTCCACCCGGCGTTGGCAATAATCTCAGCGTGCTCCGGCCCCAAAACCAGCAGCACATCCCCCATGACATGGATATTGTTGCAGCCGGGAATCGCCATAGACAGCGCAAAGGTAGCCAGCAAATCCCGCGGATTATCCGCGCCGTGGTTGTTCAGATTGTGCGGCGCCTCCGCCGGATGCACCGTAACTACCGACTGCTCCGGCGCATAGCCGCGTTCCACGTGATAGGGCGGCCAGGGATTTTCGGCCTCATTCTCAGCGATGCAGTAAGTGTACTTCCCCGGATGCCCAAAGGTAGCCCGGTCCTCATCGCCGGGCAGCGCGCCGCCCAGGTTGGTCAGCGCCAGCTTCACCGCCCGCCCGATGGTAGCGTTGGCCCGGTTGCCCTGCCCAAAGCAGTTGCCCCCGGAGTTCATCCCCAACTCGGCGGCAGCCGGCCCATTCACCACCACCAAAGGCGTAGCGATATGCGTCGAGCACTGCACCGACGCCAGGTTGAAACGGGGCCGCAGCAAAGCCTCAATCGCCGCAATCACCACGGGAAAATACTCCGGCCGGCAACCGGCCATCACCGCGTTGGCGGCCAGCTTCTCTACGGTGGCGCGTCCACCGCGCGGCGGGATTTCGCCGACCAGTTCCAGAGGGGAGCGGCCGGCGGCGTCCAGGAAAGGCTGCACTCGCGCGCGCGTCGGCGGGACGATGGGCAGGCCATCCGTCCAGCCGGCTGCGTAGGCCAGCGCCAAAGATTCGTCGTAATGACTGTCCGTAGTCACCGGAGATCTATCCTCAAAGACGTTATTCAACGAACATAGCCGGCAGCACCACCCGCACGCCCTGCTCATCGGCCAGCAACTGCTGCGGAGGCTGAATAACATCCCCCAGCGCCACCGCAATAGCCTCCTCCCCTGTAACGGCGGCCAAAGTGCGGGCGCGGCTGCAAGCCCGGCTTATATCGTGGTCGTGAATGGTACGCGAAACCTCAATAGCAGCATAAACATACTGCCGGTCGCTGGTACGACGGGCGCGGATGATGATGTCCGTAACCAGCAAGTTGTCAATTTCCTCCTCAGTAACCACCCCCCGCGCCTCAGCCCGCTCCGCATCAGCAAGCAACTGCGGGTCAATCTCCCGTACACAGGTCAGCAGCACGGTGCCCCGAACCAATCCAAGTTCTTCCTTGGCAATTTGGAGAATGGAGTCCCTGGCCTGCCTTTCCAAGGCGCCTTCCCTGAGTGAATCCAAATTTGCTTGCAGTGCGCTCATATCGGCTCCAATCGTCCTAATCTCTCGTTCACCAACTGAAAGTAGCGGTTCGTAGTTTCGCTAAAATCGTCCAACCGCCGAGTGAGATTGGCCACCGCAGCCGCCAGTTCCTGAACTTGCTGAGCCAGGGCCGCAAGTTTTTGCGGCAGTTCAAGCAGCTCCTCCGTAAGGATTAGCTGTCGTACCGTGTCCCGCAACTCCGGCTGCTCGCGCAGCGCGCGTACAAAATCGTCAACGGTTATGATGGTAGTCATAGCATATCTCCCGCGTCGCCTGATGCGACACTGCTATTATGCCATAGATATTCGTCGCGGAAATCCCGCACCGGCCACACCGCCGCGCAAGCGTCATAGCCGGCGGCATAAGTCAGCAGCTTGCCCGGGTGGTCGTGATTGGCCATCTCCGGCCGGCTCTCAATAATCACCGGCCGGCTGCTGCCCAAATCGCGCGCCAGCGCGTCCGGGGAGAACGAACCGACTGCCACTTCAGGCAATTGCAGTTCCAAGTCAAGCCCCAGCGCCGCGCCCAATTGGTCCAAGTTTTGCGCCAGCGACGGCGTGAAATCCGCCGCTTCGTGGGGCCAGACTTCCCGCAGGCCAACCCGTTCCATCGTTCCCAAATCAGCCATCGTAAAACCCCTTCGCGCCGCCGGCATTACTGCGCCGGCGCGGTTCGTTCCTCAACAACCACCGCGCCGCCGTCCCACCAGTCAACAATAAGCCGGCTGCCGGCCAGCAGGTCGGTGCCAATCACCGGCATATTTCCCATTATGTCAATCCATATATCCACAGCCCGACCGTGCCACAATACCACCGCGGCGCAATAGACCGTTTCCTCCTCCTGTCCGTTTGCCAAAATGCTATGGCTTAATCCGGCGGTATGAAGCCCGAATTCCGGCATAGCCGATTCGGGTAAGATGAGCCAGCCCGTGCACGCGGTATCTACGATGGCTTCCAGCGTATGGAAAATCCGACCGTCGCCGGCAATAGCGATTTCTACCCAAGCCTCCAGACCGGAGCCGTCGGGCCGCGACGGTCTTACCGTCCCGCTAATCATGGCGAATCTTTTGCTCGGGGGTTACTGGAATCAACCCCATCCGCTCCGGTTTTCGGTAATACGGAGCCGGGTAGCCGACCAACTCGGCCCAAGTCAAGGCATTGGGCTGCCGTTCAAGCAACCGTTTGGTGATTGCCATGTCGCTGTGACGGCTCACAAAGTCGCCGACCTCATAATCTCCGCTGTGGACGTCAATGACCACCAGTTTGCCCCGGTGCTTGGCCTCCATTTCCTCGCGTATCCCTTCGTAAATTTTCCGCCCGGCGGCAGCGATTTCCGCGCTGGTGAATTCCATAATCGTTCCCCCTTCGTCAGACGGTACAGTTCAACGCTATGCCTCTTGCCCAATGGCGTCAAAAGCCGGCTGCCGGCATCAGCAAGTCCTCTTGCGGAATAAGCCGCCGGTCTATTGGGTCAACGACCAGCCCCAAATCCTCCAGCGTCGTCGCACCCATCAGAAATTCGCCCTCCGGCCCGAAGGCGACCCGCGCCACCGCGTTGCGGCCGGCGGCGGAAAACCGGGCCCAGGCGGTTTGCAGCTCAACCCGCCGTCCAGCGGCAACGCGGGCGAACCGGGTCTCAACCGGCTCAATTCCCAACTCGCGCAGCAAACTGCCCGGAAGCATGGAATGCGTAGCTCCGGTATCAACCAGCGCATTGACGGTTGCGCCGGTATCCGCGAAAAGATTGCCCACCCACAAGTTCACGCTGAAGGTTCCCATACCTTTGCCTCTCTGCCTCTTTTGGCTTCTGCTTTGTCAATAAACCTTGTACTCTTCCAGCACCGCCGCATCCAGATGCAGCCCCATCCCCGACTCGGTGGGGGCGATGATTTCGCCGTTATCCCATTCCGGACGCGCTGGCGCGCGACCGGCGAGAACGAACCGACTGTCGCTTCGGGGAATTGCAGTTCCAGGTCAAGCCCCAGCGCCGCGCCCAACTGGTCCAAGTTTTGCGCCAGCGACGGCGTGAAATCCGCCGCTTCGTGGGGCCAGACTTCCGGCAGGTCAACCCGTTCCATCGTTCCCAAATCCGCCATCGTAAAATCCCTTCGCGCCGTTCCGCCGGCTGTTGCGCCTACGGCATCCGTTCCTCGACAACTACCGCGCCGCCGTCCCACAAATCAATAGACAGATGGCAGGGTGACAGCAGCCCGGTGCCAACCATCGGCTTGTCGCCCATCATATGCACCCGCACGTCGATTGGCTGCCCGTGCCAAAGCAGTTCAGCCAGGTAAGTGCGTTTTAACTGCGTCTGCCCGTCGGCCAGGGTAACTGACCTGTCCCCCACGTAGTCCAGGTTCAGCTCAAATATAATGGGTTCCGGGAGCGACATTGCACCGGTGAATCCGGTATCTAATACCGCTTCAATTGTTTGGAAAACCCCGCTGCTGCCGACAATGTCGACGGGTATGCGCGCCTCCAGGCCGGCGTCGTCATCGTCCCCGGCCGCTACCGCGCCCCTAATCATTAGCCGGCTCTGCCTGGGAGGCCAGAAGTTCCATTGTTTGCCGCCAGGAAAGCCGCGCGGACACATACAGCTCTTTCCCGACCAACTCGGCCCAGGTATGGGCATCAGGGCGCCGCTTGAACAGTCGTTTCGTAATTTTAACGTCGCTGCTTTCGCCTTCGTAGTCGCCCACCTCATAGTCGCCGCTGTTGATGTCAATGACCACCAGGCGGCCCCAGTGATTGGCCTCCAATTCCTCCCGTATCCCCGCGTAGATTTTCCGCCCGATGGCGGCGGCTTCCTCCGGGGTTTTGTCAAACCGCATAACCGCGCCTCCTTGATTGCCGAGATGCCGCAGCTCAATACCTCGCTACACCTTTCCAATCGCCGGCGTCACTGCCATCAGCAAGTCCTCTTGCGGAATAAGCCGCCGGTCTATTGGATCAACGACCAGCCCCAAATCCTCCAGCGTCGTCGCACCCATCAGAAATTCGCCCTCCGGCCCGAAGGCGACCCGCGCTACCGCGTTGCGGCCGGCGGCGGAAAACCGGGCCCAGGCGGTTTGCAGCTCAATCCGCCGGCTATCGGCAACGCGGGCGAACCGGGTCTCAACCGGCTCAATTCCCAACTCGCGCAGCAAACTGCCCGGAAGCATAGAGTGCGTAGCTCCGGTATCAACCAGCGCATTGACGGTTGCGCCAGTATCCGCGAAAAGATTGCCCACCCACAAGTTCACGCTGAAGGTTCCCATACCTTTGCCTCTCTGCCCCTTTTGGCTTCTGCTTTGTCAATAAACCTTGTACTCTTCCAGCACCGCCGCATCCAGATGCAGCCCCATTCCCGGCTCGGTGGGAGCGATGATTTCGCCATTATCCCATTCCGGCAGCACGCTGTTCAACTGATAATACACCGGGTCGCGTTCCTCTTCGAACACCTCTACAAACAGGCCGTGGGCGTGGGCCGGCAGCAATTGCACCGCCAGCTGCGGCTCTTCGTGGTGGGCCATGCGGATGCCCCGCATTTGCGCTGCGCCGGCGACCCGGCGCCATTCCGATATGCCGCCGCAGATGGCCGCGTCGATGTTCAGAATGTCCACCGCCTCGGTGTCCATCAGGCGCTGCCCGCCCCAGGAGCTGCTTTCGCCCTGGCCGGCGGCTACGGGGATGCCCGTCCGCAGGCGTACCTGGCGCATATCGTGGTCGGCGTTCTGCCAGCGGCAGGGTTCTTCCAGCCAGGCCAGGCCCAGCTCTTGGGCCGGCCCGGCGAACTCCAGCGCCTCGTCCAGCGTCCACGCCTGGTTGGCGTCGCACACGATGATAAAGTCGTCGCCCAGCGTATCGCGGATGGCGCGCACGCGCCGCAGGTCGTCGGCCACCGCTACGCCGCCCACCTTCAGCTTCACCCCGCCGATGCCGCGTTCCCGTTGGTGCAGCAAATCCTGCACCATATCCTCGGTATCCCGGCCTGGCACGTAGTAGGCGAACCGCACCACCGGCGCGCGCTCCGCGTAGCCGCCCAGCAGCGCGCGTACCGGCGTTCCCAGGAACTTGCCGGTGATGTCCCACAGCGCGATGTCGATGGCGGCCACGGCGCGCATTGCGATGGCCTTGTCCCCGACGTGGGGCGTCAGGGCAAACATTTTCTGCCAGCAGCGTTCAATCGCCGTCGGGTCTTCGCCCAGCACGGCATCCCGCATCGGCCCCACTACCAGGTCTTTCAGCAGGCGATAGCCCGTCCGCTCATCGCCGGAATACACCTCGCTAACCAGCCCCGCGTCGGTATGCACGCGCACCACGATGGTGCAGCGCGAGTCAATCTGATACACGCTGCCGCTGAAACGGGTGCTCAGGGGAATACGAACAATGTCGGCTTCTACGTCGGTAATACGCATCGTCGCGCTGCCTCCGGATCTGCAAATCTGGCGGCATTATACCCCTATGCCGCAGCCGGCCGGTCACCCTGGCAACCCGGTCACCGGGCAAAGGGAAACCCCGCTTGCCAGATTTCCCCATCGGCGGTGTACTGCCCCGTCTTGATACGCTCGATAGCGTAGTCCGGCAGTGACACGGACGCCAGACACTTGCCGTCGAATATCTTGCCGCGCCACTCAAAGCCGAAGTCCAGGTTATCGAAGCCGTGCTGCTGGCGCGGAGCCGGCAGGTCATTCACGTCGGCGGGGATGATGTGCAGAAAGAATGGCGCCTCCGTGTCGGCGGGGCGGCACGGCGCCTTGACGTAGTGCAGTTTGTCGCCATCACGATACACGTCAAAAACGGCAAGGGCTACCGGAACCCCGGATGCCAGCGACTGATACCGATGCAGCCTCGCCTCGGCGGTGGTAACCAGATAGAGTTTAGGGTTGCCGCCAGCAATGACCTGCTCAATGGAAAATTGCCCTACACCCTCGGCCGCTCTTTTCAGCGCCGAGTTGCCGAATATGGAAATGAACCAGACTTTGCTTGAGCCTCCACTGTGCGCCAGGGCCTCAGTGAACATTTCGCGGATACATTCTGCATCGGCAGGCTCCCAACAAATTATCTTTCCATAGTGGTAATTGTCCGGTTTATCCCTTTGGTAAAACTTCAGCCACGGTACTGAAAGCTCGTGTACATAAACCGCATCACCGTCCGGCGCGCTTTCATCCAGAACGGTGAGAATGGAGTCGATGGTGTCCGGGGCGCGGTAGGGACGGTTTTGCCATAAATCAACTACTACGGCCAGCGCTATCACGCCGGCGGAGACGGAGACGAAGACCAACGCCGGCGTCCGCCAGGCCCGTCGGATGAGCGCGCCCAGACTATTCGCCACCGAATGAAAGGCGATGCCGGCAGCCAGAAAAATAACCGGCCCCAGGTAGATATTATGACGAGTTTCCCCCAGCGGATATACCTGCGCTACGGCAGCGCCAATGGCGATGGCGACGGCAAGCAGGAACAGAACCATGATGGCCCGGCGGTGAACCATCCCGTCATTCCGGCGAAAGTCCACTGCGACCGCCAGCAGCAGCAGGGCCAACGCCCCAACTGCCACTAGCGCAACGACTTGCGGCAGATGATAGTCCAGCAGACTCCAAGTCCGCAAAACCGAAAATTCAAGAATCCCCACTACGTCATAATATGCACCGTGATAGTAAAATTCCCTCAGAAAGCCGTCGACAAACCAACCCTCCTCCCGCCATTGGTGTCGTAAGGTGACCTCGTAGCTGATGGCGCACCCCACCAGAAAGCACGCGCTCGGCCCGGCCAGATTAATGCGCCGTTTCAGCCAATGCCAAATCCGTTCCCGGTGCGACTGCCGTTTCTGGCCGGGCAAAGTCGGAGGGGGGCAAATTACGGCTGCGCCAAGCACGGCGACGCCGAAAAGAACCAGGCCGTACTGCAGCAGCGGCGCCGCGAACAGGGCTGCGCCGAGCAGCGCTTTCCGCCCGTCCCGCAGATACCACAGCAGGCCGGCTATCATCAAAACGGCTACCAGCGCGTCAACGGAGTATTCGCGCGCACCCTGCGCGTGCGCTATCGCCGCGCCGGAAACCGTCGCCAGCAGGGCCGCCAGCAACGCCGCCCACCGACTGACCCCGGCGCGGGGCAGCAGAAACAGCAGCGCGGCGATGGTCAGCACGCTGGCCGCAAAGGGCACGGCGCGCACGCTGACCCGCGAACTTTCTACTTTCTGAACCGCCCACAACACCAGCGGATACAGTATTGGCGAGGAATTATCGGTGCGGGTCTTTGGAATCACCTCTGAGAATGCGCCGCCGGAGTTGTTGGCGGCCACCGCTTCGTCAAACCGCAGGTAATGCTCCGGCAAGCCATAAAAACGCGCCGCCGCCGCCACGATAAGCAGGCCGATTGCGACGGCGCAGTACCAGCCGGCGCCCCGGCAGGCGGCGCGCCGGAGGTTGGGAAAAATCCTGTTTATCCTGTCCATTGCTGTAAAGATAACACCGGCCGGCGGGCGATGATATAATTAGGATACAGCCCTGCAATCATTCGCGGCGCCCCGTCTTGCCGCCGGAGTTGACCCTTATGAACACGGTAAAAACCTTTTTCCTGCTCATGGTATTGACCGGGATGCTGCTGCTCATCGGCGGCGCGGCAGGCGGCCAGACGGGTATCATCATCGCCGTAATTATTGCTCTGGCGCTGAACTTCGGCGCCTATTGGTTCAGCGATAAAATCGCCCTCAGCATGGCCCACGCCCGGCCGGTGACGCCGGAGGAAGACCCCGAGCTGTTCCGCCTGGTAGAAGAGCAGGCCCGCCTGGCCAATATGCCGATGCCCAAAGTCTATGAAATTGACACCGATTCGCCCAACGCCTTCGCCACGGGCCGCAACCCGAAAAACGCCGCCGTCGCCGTAACCACCGGCATCCGCCGCATCCTCACCCGCGAGGAACTGGCCGGCGTGATGGCCCACGAAATGGCCCACGTCGGCAACCGCGATACGCTGATAATGGCCGTGGTCGCCACCATCGCCGGCGCCATCTCCATGCTGGCGTTCATGGCCCAGATTACCGCCATTTTCGGCAGTTTCGGCGGCCACAGCGACGATGACGACAACGGCGGCGGCAACATCATCAGCCTGCTTATCATCGCCATCGTAATGCCCATCGCGGCCACCGTCATCCGCATGGCCATCTCCCGCGCCCGCGAGTTCCAGGCCGACACCACCGGCGCCCACAACTGCGGCGACCCGGAGGCCCTGGCCCGCGCCCTGGAAAAACTGGAAATGGGCGCCGAAGTCCGCCCCATGAAGGTGAACGAAGCCGCCTCCCACCTCTTCATCGTCAACCCGCTCAGTGGCGGTTCTATGGCCCGCCTCTTCTCCACCCACCCGCCCATTGAGGAGCGGGTGCGCCGGCTGCGCGAAATGACGATACGACCCAACTACGAAACGCTGGACCGCCGCAACTACGATATGCCCGATAGCAACGACCGCCCTAATTTCTAAACCGCCGCCGCCGCTCCGAGCAGGAAAATGACCACTGCCGTCAACCATAAGCTGGCCGACCCCAAAGCCGTTGCGGTAGCGCGGGCCGTGCAGGATGCCGCGCCCCAAGAGGCCGTCGTCATCCTTTTCGGCTCCCGCGCCCGGGGGGATTACAACGCGCGGTCAGACGTCGACCTGATGATGCTGGTGCCGGCTCGCGAGGGTTACCACAACGCCTGGGCCGCCGTTTCCGAAACCGCCCGCGCGGCGGCGCAACGGGAATACGGGTTCGCAATGCCGGTGGACGTGGTGCAGCTGGACCACCCCCGTTTTCGACGGGGCCGCCGCGCCGTCAACCACGTTGCCTACGACATCATCCGAGACGGTATTCCAATGACCCAAATCCCATTCTCCGCCATTGACCCGGATTCCGACGGCGACGACGGCTACCCCGACAACTGGCCCGACATTGTCGAACGCCTTAGAGACGCGCTAGATTCATTTCGTCATATGCGCTACGACCTGGCGGACGGCGCCGAGAAATACCTCGGCCGCAATGCCCACGAAACGCTGGAGCATTCCTACAAAGCCCTCATATCAGCGTTGGGAGTAGCCTATCCCCGCACCCACAGCCTGCGGGAACTGGAGGCGGTACTGGATCAGCTTAGCGAAAGGCACGGCATCCATATTCCCCCCAGCTCCGATTGGCTCAGCAACTTCATAGGCGGAGAGCGCTACGCCGCTCCATCGCCCTTGACGGTATCGCAGCAAGAGTTCTTTGACCAGGTGGAGCAGGTCAAAGACGCCATCATCGCCCGCGTCTATGAAATAACCGGCACAACTGCCGCTGATTTGCGACACGGCGAATAGCGGCGGCGGTCCGAAAAACCGCCGCGGCCGCTCCGAGCAAGTAATGACCACTGCCGTCAACTATAAGCTGGCCGACCCCAAAGCCGTTGCGGTAGCGCGGGCCGTGCAGGATGCCGCGCCCCAAGGGGCCGTCGTCATCCTTTTCGGCTCCCGCGCTCGGGGGGATTACAACGCGCGGTCAGACGTTGACCTGATGATGCTGGTGCCGGCTCGCGAGGGTTACTACAACGCCTGTGCCGCCGTTTCCGAAACCGCCCGCGCGGCGGCGCAACGGGAATACGGGTTCGCAATGCCGGTGGACGTGGTGCAGCTGGACCACCCCCGTTTTCGACGGGGCCGCCGCGCCGTCAACCACGTTGCCTACGACATCATCCGAGACGGTATTCCAATGACCCAAATCCCATTCTCCGCCATTGACCCGGATTCCGACGGCGACGACGGCTACCCTGACAACTGGCCCGACACCAGCGAACGCCTCCGGGATGCTTTGCGGGCTTTCGGATATATGCGCTACGACCTGGCGGACGGCGCCGAGAAATACCTCGGCCGCAATGCCCACGAAACGCTGGAGCATTGCTACAAGGCCCTCATATCAGCGTTGGGAGTAGCCTATCCCCGCACCCACAGCCTGCGGGAACTGGAGGCGGTACTGGATCAGCTTAGCGAAAGGCACGGTATCCATATTCCACCCAGCTCCGATTGGCTCAGCAACTTCATAGGCGGAGAGCGCTACGCGGCTCCATCGCCCTTGACGGTATCGCATCAAGAGTTCTTTGACCAGGTGGAGCAGGTCAAAGACGCCATCATCGCCCGCGTCTATGAAATCACCGGCACGACCGAGACCGACCTTTAGCCCAGTGAATAAACGCGCCGCCATCCTCAAAGACAAGGACGACAGGACAGGGACGACGGGCCGGCCAGCGCCCCTTGCACGCTAACGGCAGTTCGCGCCGATGACGATACGACCCAGTTGCCAGCCGTGCTTATTCCACTGTGCAAAAGACATCCGATGATATGGATGCTGAAACCCGACAACGACGCGCCGCCGTCGTGATGGAAACCCTGGAGCGCAGCTGGTCTCCCCGGAGCCAAGCCGACCCGTTGGTCGTTCTATGGATTGCTGCGACCGCCACCGCCGCTACCGATTCGGAACGCTACCGGATAATCGCCCGGCATTTGACAGCACTTTCGGATTTTGTGTTATAATAGCGCCATCCAAGCCGAGGTGGTGGAAATGGTAGACACGCGGTCTTGAGGGGGCCGTGGGCTTTCGCTCGTGTGGGTTCAAGTCCCGCCCTCGGCACCAACCAATTGCCAGTGAAAAAGCGGGCAAACCCAATCAAAACAGCGAGTCGTAGAGGCAAATACAACGGGGCGACGTAGCCAAGTGGTTAAGGCGGAGGTCTGCAAAACCTCTATTCGGCGGTTCGAATCCGCCCGTCGCCTCCAATTTCCTGCCAATCAACACCGGCTGACCGGCTCAACAAATTCGCACTTCATCCTGCGCAGCGCTTTCGACGAAAAAGGCGTTGCGCGTTATTATTAGCTAAGTGCCGAGGTGGCGAAAAGGCAGACGCGGCGGACTTAAAATCCGCTACCTCCCAGAGGTGTGTGGGTTCGAGTCCCTCCCTCGGCACCAATTTCTCAAAAAGAGGCGATTGCAATCCCAGCTTAAGCATCAAGAAAGGCCGTACCGCCCGCAAACACGCTGTGATGTGGGACAAATTCACAGCAGGCAACGGTACTTGACAGAGCGGTACGGCTTCAAACGCGCCCAGCGACAATAATGACAGGTGGCTCCGGGTATCCAGTCACGGCGGCCGGCTGACCACCGTATCGGCCTGAATTTCCAAAGGTTCGCAACAAAGCGTGGAGAATGGGTTTTGCAAGTTCAAGGAATGGCGGGGCGTAGCGACGCGGTATGCCAAAAACGCGGCGTCGTACCAAGCGATTTGCCAGATACGGGCCTTGGGGCTCCGGGCCAAAATAATTTGACGACACGCCCTACGGAACTCCCACCCTCAAGTGGGATGATGGCTTGGCGTTCATCGCCAGGGCGCACAGCGAAGATATGACGAACCGCGATTATTTCAGCCACGACACCCCAGAAGGACTAGACCCTACCGACCGGTTGCATCGAGCAGGATTGAGTTGCCGAAAAGGGTACCGCTACGGGATCACCAAGAACATCGCTATCGAGAAATCCCTCGGCGATTTGGAACGGACAGCGGCTTCAGCTGCGCAAGATTGGATCCATAGTGTAGGTCATCGACGAAACCCGTTGCACCGAGACCATTCCACGACAGGGGTCGACGCGTCCTATGGGACTTGGCGCGGCTATAAGGCCGGCAGCGTTGCAATTCAGGTGGTTTGGTCCGTTTTTTACAGCGATGGACAGGATTTTTCCGATTGAGATATGGTGGATTCCGGCTTGTGCCAGAATGACGGCAAGGTACGGTCACCCAAATTGCAACGCTACCCTATAAGGCCGTGCATCTGACGCAGGTGTTCTGCTGACCCTACACTGTACTGCCTTGTCGTCGTCCCATCGCACAGCCGCGCCTTGGGCTGCGACCTCCGCCCGTCGTTCTGGTGTCAGTGCGGCGGCCCTCGCCTTTCTGCCCTTTTGCCTGCCGCGCGTCGATGTGCGCCGGCTCTGGCTGCAATTCTTCCTCGGTCTCACTGGTCGTTATCTTGGCGACCATAGCGGCGCATCTCATCACATCTACGGCATTCTCAACTTGCGCGGTGTTTATGTACAGTCAAGCCAAACTCGGTTTTCGGAGGTGAGGCGATGGCCAGCGCCCGCGTTTAGCGCCACGCTGTCCGCGGCCCGGATTGCGGCGCCCACCGGATGCGTCGGGACGGCTATTCCCGGCGCAGCTCACGGATTTACCAGCGCGGCGACGGTCAGGGTGGGGCGGTGAACTGGAACGAGGGGCTGCATTCGGTGTGGCGTGGGAAGTGGCACCGGCTGGTGCGGCGGACGAAGGGCGACACAAAAAGTTTAGCGATGCTGGTGTATTCGCTGGCGTTGGTTTGCTGGCATCGCTGGGCCAAATTCAATTTCAGCGCAAGTTGAGAACCCCCACAGCACACCCGGCTTGCGCCGCACCCATTCTATCGTTATCCTTACCCTCAAACACCGCATCGGAGACTTGCAAAATGACTCAGGCCGCCCCTCAAATTCCGCTGCCGCCGCCACAGCCGGAATCCGACTTCTACTGGGAAAAGTGCCAAGCCGGCGAACTCTGGCTCCGGCACTGCACGGTGTGCGACCGGGCCTATTTCTACCCCCGGGACATTTGCCCCTTCCCCGACTGCTTCTCCCGGGCAACCGACTGGATTCAGAGCAGCGGGCGCGGCACGCTGCATACTTTCGCCATCGTGCACCGGGGGCCAACGCCGGCATTCCGCGACAAAGTTCCGTACATCGCCGCCGTCATCGAGCTGGCAGAAGGCCCGCGAATGCCGTCCTGGCTAGTCGGCATCGAATTTGCGGAGGGCGAAATCCGGCCCGATTCCGTGCAGTGCGGCATGGCGGTTGAAGTGCTGTTCGAGGCAATCGACGACAACATCAGCCTGCCCATGTTCCGCCCGGCGTAAGGCGCGGCCCGGCGCCAAACACGCACCGGGGCGACTCACGAATCGGCCCGGCGTGTGGCATCGTCGCCCGTTCCGTACTATACTGCGCCGGGCGACCGGCATATTATGTCGCCCATCACAACCCTACACTGACCAGAGGAGGCGTTATGACGCAGCCCGCAGCCCGTACCGTAATGCAGGAAATCATCCCCAGGCTGGCCGAATTTTCCACCGACGTTCTTTTTGGGGACGTTTGGGAGCGCCCCGGCCTCTCCAAACGCGACCGCAGCCTCATCACCGTCGCCACCCTCACCGCCCTTTACCGCACCGGCCAGCTGCGCGGACACATTGGCCGCGCCCTGGATAACGGCGTTACTCGCGACGAAATCTCCGAGGTCATCATGCACATGGCCTTTTATGCCGGCTGGCCCGTCGCCGCCAACGCCGTCCAGGTCGCCAAGGAAGTTTTCGACGAGCGCGGAGTGTAACCACCGGAGTCCAATCGTCCCGAACCCGTCATTCTTTCTTTCGCCGGAATGACGGGGTGAATCTTAAACAGGAGACCGTCCGATGCCCACCATGACCGGCGCCCGGTTCCTCGCCGAAACGCTGCGCGAGTACGGCGTAACCCACGTGTTCTTTGTGCCCGCCATCATCCGCCGCGCCCTCGTTGAGATGGAAGACGTGGGCATCAAGCGCATCATCAGCCACGGCGAGAAATCGGCGGCGTACATGGCCGACGCCTACGCCCGCGTCACCGGCAAACCGGGCCTCTGTTTCGCCCAGTCGGTGGGCGCGGCCAACCTGGCCGCCGGCTTGCAGGATGCCTACCTCGGCGTGTCGCCGGTCATCGCCATCACCGGCCACCGTCCGCCGATGCACCGGCACCGCAATTCCTACCAGGAAATTGAACACTCCCGCCCCTTTGCCTCGGTGACCAAGTACAGCGTGGAAGTGGAGACGGTGGAGCAGCTGCCCCACCTGCTGCGCCAGGCGTTCCGGGAAGTGACCACCGGGCAGACCCTGCCCGCGCATCTGGACTTCTCCGGCATCTCCGGCGACGTCATCACCGACGGCGTGCTGGATACCGACGTCATCGTCGAGGAACCCTTCACCCAGCGGCCGGCCTTCCGCCCGGAGCCGGAACCGGAGCGGGTGCGCGAGGCGGCCCGCCGGCTGGCCCAGGCCGAGCGTCCCGTCATCGTCGCCGGCGGCGGCGTTACGGCGTCGGGAGCGCAAGCCGAGGTGGTGCGGTTGGCCGAGATGCTGAACATTCCCGTGGCCGCCGCCCTCAACGCCAAGGGCTGCATCCCGGAGAATCATCCGCTGTCCGTGGGCGTGGTCGGCAGCTACTCCCGCTGGTCAGCCAACCGGGTGGTCTCCGAGGCCGACCTGGTGCTGTTCATCGGCAGTCATACGGGCAGCCAGGTTACGCTGGACTGGCGCATCCCCGCCGAAGGCACGCCCACCATCCAGATTGACATTGACCCCACCGAGCTGGGCCGCTCTTACTCCGGCGCTTACGGACTGCTGGGCGACGCCAAACGGACGCTGGAACGCCTTATCGACGTGCTGGAACCCACCGGCGGCAACGCCGGCTGGGTGGCGCAAGCGCAAGAACACGTGCAGAACTGGCGGGACGAGCACGAACCCCTCCTCACTTCCGACGCCGTACCGATTCGCCCGGAACGACTGTGCCAGGAATTGACCGATTTCCTGCCCTCCGACGCCGTGCTGCTGGCCGACACCGGCCACGCCGGCATCTGGACCGGCAGCATGGTTGACCTCAACCACCCCGGCCAGTCCTACCTGCGCGCCGCCGGCTCCCTGGGCTGGGGGCTGCCGGCCGCGCTGGGGGCCAAGTGCGGCGCCCCCGACCGCCCGGTGGTGTGCTGGACCGGCGACGGCGGTATGTGGTACCACATCGGCGAGCTGGAAACCGCCGTCCGCTATGGCATCAACGCCGTCATCGTGGTGCACAACAACGGCGGCCTCAACCAGGACCGGCGCGGCGACGAGGCCGCCTACATCGGGCGCGAGGGCAATTCCGATGAGCTGTGGCGTTTCAACGACACCGACTTCGCCCAAATCGCCGAATCAATGGGCGCGCTGGGCATCCGCGTAACCGACCCCAATCAGATTAACTCGGCCCTGGACCAGGCCGTCAGCGCCAACCGGCCGGCGGTGGTGGATATAGTCAGCGACGGCGACGTGGCTGCCGCGCCGCCGTGGGGGCCGTAGGCGGGAAATTAGACGCCGGGCCGCAGGTTGTGTCGGGTGGCGGACTCGTAGGCGTCGCCGATTTGCACCAGCAGCGGCTCGGCGAGGCGCTGGCCCACGAACTGGATGCTCAAGGGCAAGCCCTCGCGGTTCAGGCCGCAGGGCAGCGAAATGGTGGGCGCGCCGTTGAAGTCGAATGGAATGGTGAAAGGCCCCCACGTCCACTCTTCTGCGCTCATCGGCCCGTACAGCTCTTCCGGCGTAACCCGTTCCGGGGCGGTGGTCATTGAAGGACAGACCAGTACGTCAATGTCGGCAAACACGCCGGCCAGGATGCCGTTGCAGGCCAGACGCTGCCGGTTAGCATCTGCGTAGTCGGCGGCAGTGTGCCGGTGGCCCAGCTCCAGCCAGCCCCGGAACCAGGGGCCGTACTCGCCGGCGCGGGACGGGAAGGTTTCCCGGTGGGCGGCGGCGGCCTCGGCGGAACACAGCACGGCCCAGGCTCGGGAAAAGTCTTCGGTTTCCGGCATCCGCACCGGCGTCAGCTGCGCGCCCATGCTTTCCAATAAACGGGCGCCGGACAATACCGCCTGGGCCAGTTCGGCATCCACGCCGTCGCCAATGTAGCGTTCATCCACACCGATGCGGATACCGTTCACGCCCTGACCCAATCCGGCCAGCATATCGGGTACGGGAGTATGCAGGGACGTCGGGTCGTTGGGGTCGTGGCCGGCCAGCGCTTGCAGCATAATGCCGGCGTCGGCGGCGCTGCGGGTCATCGGGCCGACGTGGTCCATGGATTCGGCCAGCGCGAGAACCCCGTAGCGGCTGACGCGGCCCCAGGTGGGCTTGATGCCGACCGTGCCGCAGGCCGCCGCCGGAAAACGGATGGAGCCGCCGGTGTCGCTGCCCAGCGACCCGTAGCACAGCCCCGCCGCCGTGGCCACGCCGGAGCCGCTGGAGGATGCGCCAGCCCAGCGGTCGGCGCCCCAGGGATTGATTGGGATGTCAAACTCCGGGTTGTAGCCGGCCATCGCGCCTTCGGTCAAGTTCAGCTTGCCCAGGATGATTGCCCCCGCCGCGTTCAACCGCTGCACTACCGTACCGTCAAAATCAGGAATGAAGTCCCGCAGCACCCTGGCGCCGCCCATCGTCGCCACGCCCCGCGTGAAGCACAGGTCTTTGACGGCGACGGGTACGCCGTGGAGCGGGCCAAGATAACGTCCGGCGGCGATTTCCCGCTCTGCCGACCGGGCGGCGGTGAGGGCCTGGTCGGCCATCACGGTGGCGTAACTTTTCAGGCCGCCGTCCAGGGACGCAATGCGGTCCAGGATGGCCTGGGTCAATGCCACGGGAGAAATTGCGCCCGATTGCAGCCTGGCTGCTACTTCGGCGATGGTCTGGTAATGCAACGGTGTGTCGGGCATGGCGTAAGTCTCCTTAGGCGGCGGGTTGCACCAACTCAATCAGCACGTCGTCCGGCCCCTCGATGTAAGACAGTTTAGAGCCGGTGGGCGTTTCGGTAATGGGCAGCACGACGCGGACGCCGGCGGCTTCCAGACGCTCCATTTCGGCGGCGATGTCGGCCACGTCAAACCCGAAATGCTCCAGGCCCAGGCGGTTCAGCTCGGCGACGCTGCGCGCGTCTGAGGAACCCGGCGGCTGGGACGATACGTTCAGCCGGCACTGCCCGCCCATCTCCATGCCGATGGTGATGGTGTTGGGCATAACTTGCCGCTCCGATACGATTTTGGCGTTGAAATGCTGCTCGTACCAGGCCGCCGAGGCGTGGGGGTCGGCAGCCCTGATATGCACGTGGTTGATTCGGTATTCCATATTTGCCTCCTGGGGTGTCGTAGTGCGTAGGTTGCCGGGGTGGTGTTCACCGGCGCGGCCCAAAGGTGAAAATGTCGGCCACGGGGCAGGCGAACCCCGGCAAAACCGGCTCGCACGTCAGCATATCATCCATACCAAACCGCTGCGTTGTCCCATCATCCCGATGCACGACTATCTCCCGTATGGCAATGTATGCCACCAATGCCAGCCGCACGCCGGCGTCCAGCCACATTTGCGCTCTGGCGGTTGCCGCCGCCGCCGCGTAGCCGGGGGAAATGACCTCTACCACCAGGTCGGGAACCAGCCCGGCGACATAGCCCCGCTGCGGAATGGGTTCGGGGACGCGCGCGTGAGCGATGATAGCGTAGTCGGCGGCGCGCACGGTGTCCGGGGTCTGCTCTATGAAAGCTGCGGCTTCCGGGCCTTCGTAGAAATCAAGGTTGTGTTCCTCAATGAAGTTACCGATACGACGTCCGATGCGCCCGGTGACGAGAGTGTGCATAAATCCTGGCGGCGGCATTTCAATCAGCGCTCCTCGGACAAGTTCGTACCGTTTGCCGTCGTCGGGCAGAGCCAGCAGGTCGTCGGCGGTGAGCAGTTGCTGGCTAATAGTCATTGTCGTTCTCCCCGCTTCGGCGCGGCCCGAAGGTGAAAATGTCGGCCACGGGGCAGGCGAACCCCGGCAAAACCGGCTCGCACGTCAGCATATCATCCATACCAAACCGCTGCGTTGTCCCATCATCCCGATGCACGACTATCTCCCGTATGGCAATGTATGCCACCAATGCCAGCCGCACCCCGGCGTCCAGCCACATTTGCGCTCTGGCGGTTGCCGCCGCCGCCGCGTAGCCGGGGGAAATGACCTCTACCACCAGGTCGGGAACCACCCCGGCGACGTAGCCCCGCTGCGGGATAGGTTCGGTGAAACGGTCGTAGGAGATGAGGGCATAGTCGGCGGCGCGCACGGTGTCCGGTTGCTGTTCAATGTAGGCGGCAGCCTCCGGGCCATAGAAAAAGTCCAGCTCGTTTTCCTCAACGAAACTCCCTATGCGGTGTCCGATACGGCCGGTGACGATGTAGTGCATAATCCCTGGCGGCGGCATTTCAATCAGCGCTCCTCGGACAAGTTCATACCGTTTGCCGTCGTCGGGCAGAGCCAGTAGGTCGTCGGCGGTGAGCAGCTTTCCGGCAATGGTCATTGCCTGACCTCCGTAACGGGGGCGGGTGGGTAGGCCCGATAGTGAGCATAGTATAACGCAACCGGGTTAGTCGCCGTTGTCCGGTTGCCCCGATGCAATGGGGTTGCTACACTGGCGGCGTACCGCTCAGATGCCGCCACGCCGGGCCGGGCCGCGCCCGGGGAGATGATGATGATTTACGAAGTCCGCACTTACGACATGAAACCCGGAGCCGTGCCTCAGGCCGAAGATGCCTTTGCCGAGGCGCTGCCGTACCGCGAAAAGTATTCGCCCATCGCCGCCTTTTGGCACACGGAGATTGGGCCGCTAAACCAGATTATCCACGTCTGGGGCTACGACAGCCTGGAAGAACGGGAGCGCATCCGCGCCGAGGCGTCCCAGGACGCCAACTGGCCACCCAAGATTACGCCCGGCAACATCGTGAATATGAACTCGGAGGTCTGGACGCCGGCGCCCTTCATGCGGCCCATGGGCGGCGACCAGGCGTTGGGCAACATCTACGAGATGCGCATCTACACCTACGAGAACGGCTCCATGCCGGAACTGCTGCGCCGCTGGGCCGACTCCCTGCCCTACCGCGAGGAATTTTCCCCGCTGGCCGCCGGGATGTACACCGAGTTCGGCAATCTGAACCGCTGGATGCACGTCTGGCCCTACCAGGACTTGAACCACCGCGCCGAAGTGCGCGCCGCCGCCAGCAAGATACCGCAGTGGCCGTCAGGCGCGCCGGGGCGGGTCAGCCAGGAAAACAAAATCCTGATACCGGCCAGCTTTTCACCGATGCACTGAGGACGACACCGTAGGAGCGAATAACCATTCGCTCCTGCTCAACGCGCATCGATAGGAGCCTGTTCTGGGACATTCGGTCGTTGTCAAGATGACCTCAGGCTCTTGCACACCCATTTTGTCATTGCGAGCGTAGCGTGGCAATCTCGTCGGCATCGCAAACGTCCGCCCTTCCGCGGTGGTATCCGGCAATGTCGTTCTCTGGCGGAGCGAGATTCCATCGCCCGCCGGCGGCGGACATGGAATGACCGTAGCAAGCGGGTACGCATGAGGACCTCAGGAGAAGATTGATGGTAAAGAGATTATTCCAACGAACTATCGGCATCGACTATTCTGGCGCAGGCACGCCGACGAAGCGTTGGAAAAAATTGACCGTCTATTGTGCCGATGGCGATGGCCCGCCCCGGGAAGTCCGTTCACCGGCAAACTCTTTGGGTCGCTGGAACTGGAACCGCAAGGAAATTGCCGAATGGCTGGTGGGCCAGCTCCGGGAAGAAGGCAATCCAACTCTGGTGGGCATTGACCATGCGTTTTCGTTCCCAATCTGCTACTTCGAGAAATATGGCCACCTGCCCACACCGGATTGGGGCTATTTTCTCGACGATTTCGGTCAGCACTGGCCGACCGACGGCGACAACGCACGGGTGTCTGAAATACGTGAGGGCACGGGCGGGCATCGCTGTGGCAATCGCCAATGGCTGCGGTTGACGGACGAACTCACGGGCACCGCCAAGTCGGTGTTTCAGTTCAATGTCCAAGGTTCGGTGGCACACTCCACACACGCCGGGCTTCCCTGGTTGCGGTACATCCGTAACAATCTGGGGGCCGGAGTCCATTTCTGGCCTTTTGACGGGTGGGACGATTGGGAAGGTAAATCTGTTATCGCCGAAGTGTACCCCGCACTCTGGAAGCGGCGGTTCGCCCGCGCGGACAGAAACGATGACCAACACGATGCTTACAGCGTTGCCGGGTGGCTGTCATACGCGGATCAAAACGGCTACCTCGCTAAATACTTCAATCCTGAGCTGTCTCAGGATGAACGTAACAGGGCTGACGTCGAAGGTTGGATACTTGGGGTGCTCGGCTTGATCCACCTTTAACCTTATGGTTGCCACCGACCACGTATCTGCCATCTTTGCCGACGCCCGGGCCGTCCACGCCGACGCGCTGCGGCTGCTGGATTCGGGCGACATCCGCGACGCTGCGGAAAAGGCGTGGTGCGCTACCAAGCGGGCTACCGATGCCCTGATTCTGGCCCGCACCGGCGCCGAACCTGAAATTTCCTCAGATACTTCTCGCGGACTGCTCAGGCTGGCCGGGGAAGACGGCAACATCAGCTCACTGGTCGGGCGCTATTACTCCCGGCAGGGCATTTTGCACGGTACCTGCTTCTACCTGGGCATCTGTGAACCCGCGTCCGAGGTTCACCGGCGCATTCTCCAGACCGCCGACTATATCAGCGACGCCGCGCGGTTGGCCGGCTATTCCGACGCTGCCTAATCAAAGAGGCGCAATCGCAATCGAAGAGGAGCGACGATTATGAAACTGCTAACCTACGACCCAGGAACCGGCCCCCGCTGCGGCGTGCTGCAAGACGACGCCGTGGTGGACGTTACCGCGCTGCTGGGCGAACCCCGTACCATAAGGGATGTTGGCGCCCTGCTGAATCTCAACGACTCCGCCATTGACCGGGTGGGCGACGCCCTGGCCGGCGGCGTGGCCGCCCCCAAAGTGGCGTTGGCCGATGTCCGGCTGCGTTCTCCCATTCTGCAACCGCCGACGGTGCGGGATTGCATCGCATATGAGGAACACGCTACTTCGCAGGGCACGCGGGAAATCGACCCGGTATGGTATCGGATGCCGGTTTTCTACTTCTCCAACCCGCTGGTCATCTACGGCCCGGACGAAGAAGTGCCTTACCCGTCGGCTTCCGACCAGCTGGACTACGAACTGGAAATCGGCTGCGTCATTGGCCGCGCCGGTTCCAACGTGCCCGAATCCGAGGCTCTGCAATACGTCGCCGGGTTCTGCATTTTCAACGACTGGAGCGCGCGCGACCTGCAATTCGACGAAATGACCTTCGGCCTGGGGCCGGCCAAGGGCAAAGATTCCGCATCCTCGCTGGGGCCGTGGGTGGTAACTGCCGACGAACTGGCGCCCCACATCCACGACGGCCGGCTGGACTTGAAATGCCACGTCCGGGTTAATGGCGACGACTGGCTGCGGGACGGGGACAGTTTCGCCTCTTATTACAGTTGGGGCGAAATCATCGAGCGGGCCGCGAAGGACAGCCGCATCGCTCCCGGCGACATCATCGGCAGCGGCACCGTAGGGGGCGGCTCCGTCCGGGAGTCCATCCGCAAGGGGTACGAAACCTCCCGGTGGCTGGAACCCGGCGATACGGTGGAGCTGGAAGTGGAGAACATCGGCACGCTCCGCAACAGCCTGGGCGCAAAGGTGGGCGTTGACCCCGACTATCGCTACCGGCCCCACAACCCCACGGCCACGCCGGAGCGCGGCACGGCGCGGGATTACCGCTACCGGCGGACGCGGTGAAGTTTTACCGGGACGTACCGGATAGACCGGATTGGGGGATTTGAGATTGCGGGATGGGCCGGAGGGGAATTGCCGGGGCAAACGGCAGTCGTTCGCTCCGGCAGTTCCGGCGGCTAGTCGCGGCCGGTTTCCCAGCGGTCATAGCCGCAGACTTCGGCCAGGGGCAGCCGCGTTACCGGGCCAAAGTTGCCGCGGGGGTAGCCGAAGGGCATACAATAGACCACCTGGGCGGTGTCGGGGATGCCGAAGAGAGCGTGCACCCGCTCCTCTACCACGGCGTGCAGGGTGGCGATGGTGCCGCCGATGCCAAAGGCGCGGGCCGCCAGCAGCATATTCTGCGCCGCCGGGATGACCGAGCCGGCCGCTTGTGGCCCTTTGGCAGTGGCGCACACCAGCACCATCGCCGGCGCGTCGCCGATTTCGTTGGCCATTCGCATTGCGGAGCGCATTGAGTTGCGGCCGGGCGGGATGTCCTCCGGGCCGTGGATGCCGGCGTCGGCGCGCTTGGCCCACCAGGCTTCGTGGTAAAGCTCGCCCAGCTGGCGCCGCATATCGGCATCTTGCACCACGATGAAATGCCATTGCTGGTTGTTGCCGCCGTTGGGGGCGCGGATGGCGGCCTGCATAATATCGTCCATCACGGCGGCGGGAATGGGGTCTTTGCGAAAACGGCGGATGGCCCGCTGGGAGAACATAGCTTCACCCAGCGGCATCGAGTTCAGACGGTCGGCGGTGGTCACGTTCGTGCCTCCTGTGTCGCAATAATATCCGAATGTTACCATAATACAATCCGTCGGCCTGCTATAATTCGGCATCCCAAAGCAAACCGTCAGGAGGACGCCTTGAATCAGCAGAGAATCGCAGACGCGGAGCAGGCATACCGGCGGCTGGGCGTTACTCCCATCATCAACGCCACCGGCTCCGTTACCCGGCTGGGCGGCACGAAAACCCGGCCGGAAGTGCTGGAGCAAATGGCCGGCGCCGCCCGCGTGATGGTCAACATTGACGAACTGAATGAGCAAGCGGGAGCGGAAATAGCGCGGTTGACGGGAGCGGAGGCCGGCCTGGTCACCAGCGGCGCGGCCGGCGGCTTGCTGCTGCAGGCGGCGGCCTGTATCGCCGGCAACAATCCGGTCCGGATGCAGCGGCTGCCCGATACCGACGGGATGCGGAACGAAATCATCATCCAGACGATGCACCGCTTTCCCTACGACCAGGCGTATCGCGCCGCCGGCGCCCGGCTGGTGGAAATCGGCAACTTTATGTTCAACCATCCTTGGGAGCTGGAAGGGGCGATTAACGAACGGACGGCGGCGGTGGCCTACCTGTGCGCGCCCTTTACCAGCCGCCGGGTGATGCCGCTGGCGCAGGTTTGCGAAATCGCCCACCGCTACGATGTGCCGGTAATCGTGGACGCGGCGTCAATGCTGCCGCCCCGGGCCAACCTGCGCCGCTACCTGCGCGACGGGGCCGACCTGGTGATATTCAGCGGCGGCAAGGGCGTGCGCGGGCCGCAGGGGACGGGCATCCTGTGCGGGCGCGCCGATTTGATTGCGGCGGCGCGGGCCAACGGCAGCCCGGCCCAGTTCCTGGGCCGCCCGATGAAAGTCGCCAAAGAGGAAATCCTCGGCCTGGTCACCGCCCTGGCCATGTTTGTTGAGGAAGACGAAGCGGCGGAAATGGCCGGGTATCGCGCCCTGGCCCAGCGGGTGGTGGACAGCCTGGTCGAGGTTCCGGGCCTGCAAATCAGCCTGCAACACGACGGCATTGACTACCTGATACCCAACGCCGTGCTGCATCTGGGCGGCGACTGGCCCGGCCCGCCGTCCCGCCAGGTGGCCGCCGCCTTGCAGCAGGGCGCGCCGCCCATCTACCTGCAACAGCTGGGGCCGCCCGACGAGCTGATGGTTGACCCGCTGAACCTCACCGAGGCAGAGACCGACGTGGTTATCCGCCGGCTGCGGGAAGTATTGACCGGGTAGGCGGGGCTCTCGCCGGCTACGCTACGGCCACTTCCTGGAAACGGGGCATAACCTCGGTGGCGAACAATTCGATGGAGCGCATCACCTTGTGGTGGGGCAGGCCGGCGAATCCGAAGTTGCCGAAAACGTGGTTGATGCCGGCTTCCTGCACCTGCTGGAGCCGCTCGGCGACCACTTCGGGCGTGCCGCGCAGGGGCGGCAGTCCGGCGTGGCCCACGTCGTCGCGGCGTTCGCGGTCGGACTGGCGGTTGGCCCAATGCTCGTAGCCCTTGGCGATGTTGCCGTTCTTGTCCATAGGCATCCCGATGGGCGCGCCGCTGCTGCCGATGGAGCGCAGGACACGGGAGGAAAAGTCTTCCAGGCCGACCGGGTCGCGCTCGGCCTCTTCCATAGTCGGAGCGACGTAGATGGACTTGGACATGGGCGGGTCCAAGTGGGCGTGGGGGTAGCCATATTCGTCCATCTTGTCGCGCCACAGCCGGATGACCTGGGGGGCCTGGCCGAGGATGTCGGTGGGGCCGCCGGTAATGACCTGAATCTGCCGGCTGGCGGCAAAGTCAATGCTGGCCGGGCTGGTGCTGACGGCCTGGAACAGGGGCGGATAGGGCTTCTGCACCGGCTTGGGCAGCACCCAAACGTCGTCAACGTTGGTGTATTTGCCGTGGTAGGTCAGCGTCTCTTCAGTCCAGGCCCTGATGATAACGTCCACGGCCTCCTGGAATCGCTCGCGGCTGGTGTCAATGTCCACGCCCACGCCGTCGAACTCCTGGCGCTGGTAGCCGGCGCCGATGCCGAAGTTGACGCGCCCGCCGCTGATAACGTCCAGCATCGCCACTTCCTCGGCGACCAGCACCGGGTTGTGCAGGGGCAGGACGATTACCGCAGTGCCGATGCGGATGTTCCGGGTGCGTCCTGCCACCGCGCCCAGGAACGACCAGATGCCGGAAAGCAGGCCGTGGCGGGAAAAGCGATGCTCGCCCAGCCAGGCTTCATCAATGCCGGCTTCATCAGCGAACTGGATTTGCTCCAGGGCGTCGGTCAAGGCTTGCTGCTGCGTAAAGTCCTCGTGGTAGGGGACGATGGTAAAGATTCCGAACTTCATGGCGCCTCCATGCTTGCTTTCGTGCTGCGTAGTGACGGGGTTGCGGCTTCCGCGCCCGTTCCGCAACTTTACTACATTTCCGGGCCAGGCTGCGTCCGGGCAAGGTTGCGCCGGAAACCCGGCGGTTTCAGGCGCTGCCCACGGCCAGAGCGCCTACTGCAACGGTCGGGAGGCGTACCGGCAATTGCTGCCAGGTAACGCCGCGGTCCTCACTCTGGAACAGCCCGCCGCCGTCGGCGCCGGCGTACACCCGGCCCGGCGCCTGCGGGTCCCAGTCAAAGGCCACCACCATGTCTTCGGCGTTCTCACCCTCCCCCAGCCCCGCGACCAGCTGCCAACTGCGGCCGCCGTCGGTGGAACGGTAAAACTGGGGACTGCTCCGTCTCGCGTTGGCGGATACCGTGACCAGTACCAGGTCGGCGTCGTCGGGAGCCGCCGCGATGTGCAAAGTATAACGACGGTTCAGCCCGGTGTTAATCAGCTCCCACCGACCGCCCCCGTCGTCGGAGCGATAGGGAGCGCTGGCGGTGGCAACATAGATGCTGCCGGGCCGGTCGCTGCTGAGGTTCACACAGTGAATATCCGCGTCGAGTCCCGGCAATTGCTGCCAGCTAACCCCGCCGTCGCGGGAAGACACCATCCCGCCGACTTCGATGCCGGCATACAGGCAGTTGGGGTCGTTGGGGGCGAGGCGCAAGTCGCGCACGTGGGAGTCCCGGGTCGGCGCATGGAATCCCCATTCGTCGGATTCCGGCACGGCGCGAAACCCGCTCAACTCCTCCCATGTGTTCCCGCCGTCAGACGAGCGGAAAACCGCCGCCGGTTCGCTGCCCACATACACGGTGTCCGCCTCGGTGGGATGGGCCAACACGCTGTGGGCGTAGTCGGTGGGATAAGAACCGAGACTGTCCCACGTCAACCCACCGTCATCCGTGCGGTAAACGCCGGCTTCATACGCCGCCAGGTATGCCCTCCGGGGGGCTGCGGGACTCGCCGTCAACCGGGCCGCAGCGTGGGCCAACGGCGTGATGGGGCCTTGCTGCCAGGTTTTCCCGCCGTCGGCGCTGGTGACGGCGCAAACCCCGTCGTGCATACCGACGTAAACTCTCTTATCCTCTGCCATATTCCTTCTCCCCGCCAAAACGGCGATACTGCTTTCGAGTCGCCTGTGGCCTTATATTCCAGGAAACCGGGGCCGTCGTCAACACGACCGGGTTGGCGGCCCGGGTCTTTCGGTTTGCCAGGATTCTGTTTCGTCATTCCCGCTGGCGCGGGAATCCGGAACGTCTTTGCCGCACAGGGTACTGGATTCCGACTTGCGCCGGAACGAGGGGGGCGAGTAAGGTAGCGTCCCGTTGCCGGCGGTCGGGGTTTTGCAAAGTAATTAAAGCCCTCTCCCGCAAGGGGAGACTGACAACCCCCCTTTGACAACCGCGAACATCGGTACTATACTGCAACCTATCACGTGAATCTCAGTCCAGCCAGAGGTCAACCGGTCGTCAACGGCCAGTCAGCACAAAATCGCATACCGGCGTCGTGGAGACCCCTCGTCCAATGCTTACGCGAGAACGGTCTAACCGGCCAACAGCGACTGCCACCGCGCTGCGTGGCTGCGCCTTAAAGCGCAGTTCACGAACCATCGGAGCAAAACTTTGCGTAAAACCCCCGGCCGTGGGGCTGACAATGACCGGTAACCTCTGGCCCGCACACCGCATCCCGCCAACCACCTGAACCAGCAAAAGGACGCATTGCCAATGAACCCAGCCCACCAAGTTAGAGGAATAACCAAACCACCTGAAACGAAACGCTGCCGCGAGTAAAAAGGGGTGTCTTGCCGGTCTGGAAAGGAGAGGACTCTCTTGCGAGTTTTAATCATCGGAGCCAGCGGTTTCATTGGGCAATACGTGGCGCGCCGTCTGCGCGAGACGCTGGGCCATGGCGTCGTTGGCACCTACCTGTCGCGCGCGCCCGGAGACGACGGCAACACCTGGCGCCGGGTTGAGCTAACCGACCGGGCCGGGTTGGAACGGGTATTCCGGTTGGCTCAACCCGACGTGGTGGTGCATCTTGCAGCTATCGCCGACGTGGGAACGGCGCAAAGCGAGCCGGAGAGAGCCACGGCGGTCAACGTGGCCGCGACGGCCGCAATAGCCCGGCTCAGCAACCGGCACGGGGCCAGGCTGGTTTTCGTTTCCACCGAGTACGTATTCAGCGGCGAGCGTGGGCATTACCGGGAGGAAGAACCGCCGCGGCCCACCACGCACTACGGCCAAACCAAATGGGAAGCCGAGCAGGAAGTCGCCGCATTGGCCGCCCGCTGGAGCATCCTCCGGACCAGCATCGTCTATGGCTGGCCGGAGCCGGGACGACGGAACTTCGTCCCGGTGTTAATCGAGCGTCTGCGGAACGGCTGCCATTACCACGGCCCGACCGACGTATATCGAACCCCAATTTACGTTGAACACCTGACGGACGGCATTGCAAAACTGGCGCAGGGAGATTACCCGGGCGTTCACCACGTGGCCGGTCGTGATTGGGTGAGTATGTATGACTTCGCCAGCGCAGTCGCCCAGGAGTTCCACCTGGATGGCGATTTGGTGATTCCGGTCGCAGCGTCCCGCAGCCCTGATTTGCTGGGGCTGGATTGCGCCCGGACAATGCGTTTGCTGGAGCTGGCCCATCCGGGACTGACTGCCGGCATTGCGGCGATGCGGGCCAGCGCGCGGAACGGCTAGTTACGATGTATCCTTATGCGGCGGCGGCTTGTGGAAGCTGACCCCTTGGAACGCCAAGTTCAGGAGATAGAAATGGAGAAAATCAGGAAGAATTACCCGGATATCGCCCCTTCCGGGCCTGCCTTCAGTCGGGGCGTGCGGGTTGGCAACCTGCTGTTCATCGCCGGCTGCACCGCCCGCGGCGCCGACGCCCAGGGCAAAGCGGTAATGGAACAGCTGCGGGTGACCCTGGACCGGATTACCCGGATTGTGGCCGCCGAGGGCGGCGACCCCTCCGACATCGTGAAGATTACCACCTTCGTAACCAGCATCCCCGATTGGCGAGCGCACCGGGAAGAACAAGAGGCGCTGTTCGCCGAGTATTTCCACGGTGAATATCCCGCCAACACCCTGGTAGAGATTACCGCCCTGGCCGAGGACGGGCTGGACGTGGAAATTGAGGCCATTGCGGAGTTGGGCTAGGAGTTGGGCTAATGGATGCGGGGCGGAGACTTTCTCCGCCCCGCATCGGGCGTCCGGTCGGAGTTCGCTACTTTTGGGCCGTTGCCCGCCGCCGGCTTAATTGGGAACCCACGCCACGGCGCCTACTTCGGTGAACTCTCGCTTCACTTTCGACCAGGAATCGCCGGCATCGCTGCTGGAATAAAGCTCACCCATAAGGCTGGAAGCCAGGACGAAATCGGGGTCGGCCGGGTGGGTGGCGAAAGACCAGATGTTGGAATTAGGCTCTACCGGCAAGGGGCGCGTCTCCCAGGTCTGGCCGGCGTCCTGGGAGCGCTGGATGGCGCCGGCGCCTCCGATGGCCGTGTCGCCGACGGCGGCGAAGATTACGTTGGGGTCGTCGGGCTTGACGGCGATACCGCGACTGTAGGGCAGGACAAAACGGTCGGTGGTAACCACGGATTGCCAGCTTTCGCCCATATCCGTGGTGGCGTAGATTTCGCGGGGAGTGCTGGCCAGAACCTTGTTCGGCTCCCCCGGACTGATGGCCATGCCGTGGATGTCCGGGTGCACGCCGCCTTCAACATGGGTCCAGGTGTCGCCACCGTCCAGGCTACGATAGACCCCATCCACTTCAACGCCGGCCCAAACGGTGCGGTGGTCTTTCGGGTCCACCAGCAGCATGGTCACCATCGGCGGGCCGATATGGCACTCTTGCGCCATCTGGACGGATAGCTTGCTCCAGCTGGCGCCGCCGTCGCGGGAGCGGAAGAGAGCGGCGGGTTTGATGCCAACAAAAACGGTTTGGGTGTCCTCCGGGTCAATGGCTATTGACCAGATTGGCACGCCGTCCATGGGCGACCACAGCTTTTCCCACGTGGCCCCTTTATCTTCGCTGCGATAGATGCCGTTATCCGCTCCGGCCAGGATGCGGTTGGGGTTATCGGGATAGGCCGCCAGCGCCCTGACCTGGCTGCCCAGGGGGAAGGGGTCTCTAATTCGGTTCCAGTTCTCGCCGCCATCCGGGCTGTGCCAAACCCCGCCGCCGAAACCCACGGCGCCTACGCAAATGCTATAGTTCTTTTCCATAGCGACAACCTCCTCACATGATAGATTCCCCGTCGCTTCGGGAGTGTGAACCACGTTATCCGCGATTATACCGCTTTTGGAGTAAGAAACCCATTAGCCAATCCCCGGCGGTAGCGTTTCGTTTCAGGCAGTCTTACCGGGCTGGACAGGATAGACCGGATTTGACTACCTGAGCTTTACTGGATTTCATCATCCCTTATGGTAACATCCTGTGAAAGCAAGGAGGCGGACAATGGCAGAGCTAGTATTGGGTTTGGCATCTTCCCACAGTCCCCAGCTAAGTACCCCGTCCGATGGATGGGCGGGCCGCGGCGAGCGGGACAAGGGCAATCCGGAGCTGATTGGAACCGACGGCATCACCTCCAACTACGAGGGCCTGCTGGCCCGCGCCGACACGGCCCGCATCGCCAAAGAGATAACCCCGGCCAAGTTCGAGCAGCGGCACCGGCAGAACCAGCAGGCTATCGCGCATCTGGCCAGGAAGTTGTACGACGCCAGATTGGACGTGCTGGTGATGGTGGGCGACGACCAGCACGAGTACCTGCTGGACGACAATATGCCCGCCTTCTGCGTTTATTGGGGCGACGAAGTGAAAGTCTCCGGCCACGAGGCCGGCCCCTCCACCGGCAACCAACTGCTGATTGGCTACAACACCGAGGACGTGTACGCGCCCACCGACTCCGCGCTGGGCTTGCATATCATCGGCAGCCTGATGGACGCCGAGTTTGACGTGGGCAGTTCCAATTTTCTGGACCCCAGCCGGGGCGGACGGGCCCAGGGCGGCATCGGCCACGCTTTCGGCTACGTCTATAACCGCCTGATGACCGGCGCGACGATTCCCACGGTGCCGGTTATGCTCAACACCTACTACCCGCCCAACCAGCCCACGCCGAAACGGTGCTACAACTTGGGGCAGGCATTGCGCGGGGCCATTGAATCCTGGCCCAAAGATATGCGGGTGGGCATACTGGCGTCCGGCGGCCTGAGTCACTTCGTGGTTGATGAGGAACTGGACCAGCAGGCGTTACAGGGAATGAAGGCCAAGAGCGTTGACCAACTTTCCGCGCTGCCCCGGGAGAAGATAAACTCCGGCAGCTCCGAAATACGGAACTGGATTGTGGTAACGGGGGCTACCGAGCATCTGGAGATGGACGTAGTGGATTACGTGCCCTGCTACCGCTCCCCGGCCGGCACCGGCTGCGCCATGGGGTTTGCCAGCTGGGGGTAAGTAATAGTAGGATTTACCGACCCCGGCACTGGATTCAAAAGGCTAGGAGCTCATCGACCGTGACTGCAGATACCACGCTGTTCGCCCACGTCATCCCCAAACTCACCTCTCAGATGGAAGGAGCGGCTACCCAGGCGCTTGAATACATCCTGTCAGAATCAGAGGCCGCCAGGCGTGGAGTTGCAGACATGGCAGCCCATGGCGGCGCCGGGACATTCACTATTGCCCACTTGGAAACCGAAGTCAGCGGTGAAAGCCGTGAACGCGTCGACTTGGTGGGATTCGATGCCGCCGGAGCGGAACGCCTGCTCATCGAGGCCAAGTTCCGGGCGGGGCTGACCGTCAACCAGCCCAACACCTATTTGGCAAGGTTGCCGGCGGACGGTCCCGCTGTGTTGCTGTTCGTTGTGCCCACTGCGCGCCTTGAAAGTCTCTGGCCAGAGGTGCGCCAACGGGCAGCCGCAGAATATACGCTGGCGCCGGATTTGGATTCGGGTAACCTGCGGAGCGCAGCTCTCGAGGGGAACAACCGTTACCTTATGATGACCAGCTGGTCCAATATCCTTGACATTTTGCGTGAAGCCGCGGTTGCCGACGGCGCCGCAAAGACGGAGTTTGAAATCGCACAACTGCGGGGACTGGTGGATAATATGGAGATGAATACGCAAACTTTTCTGCCACTCAATTCCACAGAAATGGAACCGGACATTCCGCGCCGGATACTGGCGCTGATGCGGCTGGTTGATGATGCTGTCGAACGGGCCGTCGCCGAAGGCTGGGTGTCCAGTCCACGAGGCAGTACACCCAGCGGAGGCGGATATGGAAAGTACGTGTACCTTTGCGGCGTGAACGTGTGGTTTGGCATCTACTTGAGGCAGTGGGCGAGGCATGGGATTTCGCCATTATGGCTGTGGCCGGCCGGGCAGGATGCCCGCAGCGCATTGCGCGGCAAGCGCAGTAGTCCGGACGACAATCATTTTCCCGTGGAGTTGCCCTTCAATGTGGAATACGACGCCGTTCTGGACGCAGCGGTATCCCAATTGGAACAGTTTGGCCGTCTGCTCAGCCCTGACGGGATGTACGCGGGTGCGTAGCCTGATTGGTTATACGCTTCTGACGCCAGCTATAGCCAAAGGCCAAGTTACGACCGCAGCGGCTCGGCAATCAGCGCCTTGATGCGGGCGGTAATATCTGCCTGGTCGTAGGTGCGGAGCAGGTTAATCCGGTTGCGGTTGGGGTCGCCGCCGTGCCAGTATTCGTAAATCTCCTGGCGCATCCCGAAGGACGAAACTGCCAGGTCGTGGGCCAAACGGAAGAGGCGCGACTTGTACTCCACGTCAACGCCTCTGCCCGGCATATAGCGGTCCAGGTATGGGCGGAACTCCGGGTTAGCCAGGTCGTTTTCGCTGGGCTGCATAATCATCCCGGAACCGGCAATCTCCCGTAGCAGTTCCACCATGCGGGCCGACGTCTGGGCGAAGTAGATGTTCATACCGGACATTGACCCCAGGGACATCAGGCCGTTTTCAGCCAGGTAGGCGTTGTGTTCCACGCCGTCCATAGCGTGCTGCCACATCTCCGTATAGGTGGCCATTTCGCCCAGCTTCGCCGCCACCTCCCGGTATTCAATCACGCCGATGGCTTCCGCGATGAGGGTAGCGACGGCGGTCATCACCTTCATGCGCTGGTGAATCCGGCACAGATTGCCCCAACCGCGAAAGTTGGCCTCGGAACCGAGCCGCTGCAACAGCGGGGCCGAGTCGTAGAGCATGAAAATCCGGTTCCAGGGCACCAGCACGTGGTCGAAGAACAGCATCGCGTCCTGCTCGTCGTAGCGGGTCGCCAGCGGGTGGCCGTAGCTGCCGGCCCACTGGGACACCGGCTCCCGGCATAGAATCTTCAACCCCGGGCTGTCCGTGGGAATCGAAAAGGCCAGCACGAACCGGGGGTCGGCGCGCCGCACGAAAGTGGCCGACAGGGATACGTAGGTCTCGTTGCTGATGGGCGCGGCGGTAGCCAGCTGCTTGGCCCCGTGAACGATAACCCCGCCGGCGGTTTCCTCCACCACGTGCAGCGCAACCTCGGCTTCGCTCTCGGCGCGGGTTTAGTTCTGGGGCTGCTGGCTGCGGTCAACTTGCGGGTCGCCCAGGGCGTGGGTCAGGAACAGGTCATTCTCCATGCAGTAGCGATAGTAGTTGGTGATGTTCTCGCCAAAGTCGCAATGCGGGTTCCGCACCTGCCCCAGCGCGTCGCGGATGGCATACAGCCCGATGATGTGGGGGGCCAGAATATCCGGGCTGCGGCCCAACTGCCCCCAGGATTCTGCGTTCCAGATTTCGCTGTTGCGCCGCTGTGATTTCAGGTCTTCCCGGCTGCGGGGCAGCAGCCAGGACAGGCTGCAACGGTTGCCGGTGTCCGGGGAAATGAAGGTCATCTGCTCCCGGTAGGCGTCCGAGTGTTGCAGGTCGTAGATGCGGGCCAGTTCGTGCACCATGCCGGTCATAGCCGGGTGGCCGGCTACGTCGGCCACTTTGGCGCCGTCCAGCCAGACCTCCCGGTTGTCCTGCAGGCTGGCGATGTAGCGGGCGCCGGTCATGGCGCCCTGGGCGGTTTCAATATCCAGTGCCATTACATTACTACCTCAATTAACGCGACGGCCGGGTTACTCAGCTATTTTGCCGGGATGCTGTCCGCGCTGCGCGCGATGCCAGGCCGCCAGCAAATCATCCCGACGGTTCGCTGTCCAGGACTTTACCAGACGCCGCTGGCGTGCGGGCAGCCTGCCGGCGACAAAACTGCCGTCGCTGATTGCCACTTTCACCCAAACCCCGCCGTATGCAACGTGGATGTGGGGCGCGCCGTGTTCGCTGTAATAGATGCACATTCTCAGGCTGCCGTTGTCAATGCGGCATACTTCGGGCATCGTTGACCGACGGACGGGCTGACGGGCTAACCGGCCTGGCCCGTCAACTTCAAGTACAGTGCGTCGCCGCACAGGGCAACGTCGTCGCCCCATTCCACCGCGCCGCCGGCTCCCAGCCGCACCGACTCGAAAAACCGGCGGTCGCTCCAGCGCGCAAAAGGCTCAGCAGCAACCATGTCGGACAAATCCACTTCGCCGGCGACGCCATCAGCATAGCGCAGCAAGATGCGATGCCCTTCCAGAGGGGCTACTGAAGTCGGCATTGCGAATTCGCTAGTGGATTCTCCCGGCCCAAAGCTGCCGGTCTTGCCTAAAGACAACGGCCCCGCCGGCGCCAGCTTACCGGCCGCATAGTCCTCATCAAGGTTGAATATCTGCAGGGCGGAGGCGCCCAGGCGGAACTCGTCCTGCGGGCTGAACAACACGGGGCAAGGCCACTGCTGGCCGCCGATAGACAGCAGGGCGATGCCATAACCCCAATCCGCCAAACTGCCGTCCGGCAGCGCAACGTTCCGTTTGCAAGTGGGTTCAATGCCCAATTTATTCAGAACGGACTCCGGGAAAATGGAGTGGTCAGCCCATACATCCACGAGGGGATGCGTGAGGTAAAAATCCCCCCCGCCAAGTTTGCAGATACCGACTTCTGCCCATAGCTCAATCATTACAACCTGTCCTTGTGCGTTGTAGTCTGAGATTTTTCATTGCGTTCAGTATCGCACATCCTCGGTTGCCTTGCTGAGTTTTGCGCTTTGCCAGGGTTAGGCCGGCGTCACGTCCGGCTGTTGAACACGTAGTGCGGCGTTCCCACGGCGGGCGTCCGGCTCCGGTAGAACTGCTCGACGTAGGGCGTCAGCCGACCCGCCATCCGCCGGGTGGCCAGCGTTTCGGGTTCCAGGGGACGGGAGAGTTGTTCCCGCAGTTCCCGGCGCACATCGTCTTTATTGACCCGCCGGTGCGCGCCGTCTTGCAGCAGTACTTCCCCATCGACGATGACGGCGGCCACGTCCTGCGTCTTGGCTCTACCCAGCACCACCTCCAGCGGAGGGGTGTCGGGTTCCAGGTAGGGGTCTTCCAGCCGGTCCAGCCGTATCAGCGCCAGGTCGGCCCGTCGGCCCGGCTCCAGCGCGCCGATGTCCCCGGCAAACCCGGTGGGAACGGCGGCGTTGACCGTGGCCATGGCCAGAACCTGCGCGGCGGTGACGGCGGGGGCGTCAATGCCCGGCTGCCGGTGGAGCTTGCTGACCAGCCGCATCTCCTGCAACAGGTCGTCATCGTCGTTAATGGCGGTGCTGTCGGTGCCCATGGCCACGTTGACGCCCCGGGCCAGCATCGGATTTACCGGGGCGATGCCGTTCTTGAGCCGCAGGTTAGAGCTGGCGTTGTGGCAAACCGTCGCTCCGGCATCGGACAGCAGCTCAATATCGCCATCGGTGAGCCAAACGGCATGAGCGAAGGAAAGCTCCGGCCCCAGGAACTCCAGCTCCTGCAAGTGCGCCACGGGCGTCTTGCCCCAGGTGCGCATCCCATAATCTTTCTGGTAAGCGCTCTCCACCAGGTGCATATGGATTCCGGTCTGATAGCGGGCCGCGTGTTCTTTGGCCCGCAGCAGGAATTCATCGGAGTTCCACTGCACGTTGGCGGGACTCAACAGCGCCCGGACTTTGCCCGATTGGTGGTTGTGATATTGACGGTGGGTTTCATCAAAGAAGGCAAAGTAGTCATCGTCAGTCATATCGGCGACGGACAGATAGCGGCGCACATCGTCGGCCAGGTCTGCCGGCAAGCCGGACAGGAACTCCCGGTCATCGCCGTACACCACCCGGTTCTGGTTGCGGAGATAGCTGGAAAAAGCCACCCGCATACCGGCGTCCAGAAACCCGCGCAGCACGGCGTCCACATCCTCTTTCAGGGTAGCGGCGGCGGTCTGGGGGTGGTTGTACATCACTGTGGTAGTGCCCGACGCCATCATATTCAGGGCAGTGTAGAGGGTCATCAGGTAGTGGTCGTAGGGCCGGCGTCCCCAGCCGGCCAGAATCCACAGCTCCAGGCAGTCGTCGCAGCTGCCCATCTGCAGGGTGGTTACCCCGCGCCCGTGGTGATGTGCGTTGACCAGGCCAGGGATGATGGCGTAGTCCAGGCCGCCGAGTTCCGCATCGGGTTGGTACTGCGCCCGGAGCGACTGGTAGGGGCCAACGTCTTTGATAACGCCGTCCTCCTGATACACCGCCGCATCGTAGAGTACGGTGGCGGCGTCGCCGGAGCCGGCAGGGCTGAGCAGGTGCTTGCCGCGAATCAGTGAGGAAGCCATTGGAATCACTCCGTCATATGGTTTGGGATTGGTACCAGTCAATGATTGCAGACCCGGTGGCCGCCCAAACCCCCTGCCGCCTCACCATGTGCCGCAATGCGGCGTCCAGGTATCCAATGCGGAACGGCTGTCCGATGAGCCACGGGTGCAGGTGCAGGGTCAGCACGCGACCGTTCACCGCGCCAGCTTCGTACAAAGCGTCGAAGGCTTCGGTCAGCATATCCTGGTAGCGGTCGATGGGCACCTTGCGCTCCGCCAGGGCGCTCACGTCGTCCAGTTCCCACATTATGGGCAGAGCGTACAGTTGGCCTTCAGAGGTGGTCATCGGGAATGGCTGCTCATCGTTGACCCAATCGCAGACGTACCGGATGCCGGCCTGAGCCAGAAGCTGCGGAGTGCGGGAGGACTCGCCGTATTCCGGCCCCAGCCAGCCCTTTGCCGTCTCGCCGGTGGCGTGATTGAGGGCAGTCAACGACTCCTGAATGTAACCCGTCTCCTCTTCGGAAGTCATCCGGCCGGTTATCATACGGCTGACGGAAATGCCGTGGCCGATGAACTCGCAGCCCCTGGCGTTGAGGTGTCGCACCAGGTAGGGGTAGTTGGCTGCCGTGAGGGCGTCCATTGCCACCGTAGCCGGGATGCCGTGCGTTTCCAGCGTGTCCAGCAGCCGGAAAACTCCGACCCGGTGGCCGTATTCCCGGTGGGAGAGACGGGCGTAGTCGGGGAAGGGCCGCGCCGCCGAACCCCCGGACAGATTGGCCGCCTGGAAGCTGCCGGAGGGAGCCTGCCATTCCATATGCTCCAAGTTGATGATGACGCAGACGGCAACCCGCGCGTCATTGGGCCATTGCAGCCGGCCGCGCGTGTTCAGAGGCGACCATTGGTGATGCTCGTGGTCCATACCGTAGCGGCGCTGTCCAGACAAAATTGCCTCCCTTTACTGGTTGATGTGCCGCGCGTGGGCCACGGCCTGGTCGTAGTAATGCTCGATGTAGTAATCGGCGATTTCGTCGGCGGTCGTTTGCCAAACGCCGTCGTGGGACATGATGTAGCCCAGCAGGTCGTCCAGGTATTTAATCCGGTGGGGCTGGCCAATCAGGAACGGATGCAGCGCGATGCACATAACGCGGCCGCTCTCCGCGCCCTCTTGATAAAGCCGGTCGAACTGTGCCTTGCAGATGCGGACGAAGTAATCGCCTTCATAATGGTTGTCCCGCAGCACCGATGAATCGTTCAACTCGATGGAGTAGGGCACCGACACCAGTTTGCCCGCATTGACCTTAATGGGGGTGGGCTGGTCATCGTGAAACCAGTCGGTGTGATAGATGAGGCCGGCCTCGGCCATCAGGTCCGGCGTGCTTACGCTACCCGAAATCGCCGGCCCCAACATTCCCTTCAGCTGCTTTCCCGTGTGCCGTTGCAGGGTGTCGATGCAGTCGCGGTAAAATTGCCGTTCTTCGTCCTCGGTGCAGGTGTAAAGGTACTGTGTGTTGTAGATGCCGTGGCTCATAAAGTCCCAATCGCGCTCCACCATGGCTTCGGCTACCTCGGGGAAGTGCTCCAATACTGCCATGTTGAGGGAAACGCAGCAGCGGATTCCGTGCTTGTCCAGCGGTTCCAGCATCCGCCAGAAACCGACCCGGTTGCCGTAGTCCCGGTAGGAGTACTGCCGGACGTCGGGGTAGGGCATACGGGGCCAGGGGTTGCGCGCCCCTTTGTTTTCCGGGAGGTACTCGTAATGCTCCACGTTGGGGGATATCCAGAGGGCCAGGCGAGCGTCGCCGGGCCACTTGATAACGGGCCGGTCAATGATGGGCAGGTAATCGATGCGGTCGGGTGGCAATGCCATCGGTAGTTCCTCCGGGAAATAAATTCGGAACGCGCTGCGCCGGGCTAATCCAGGAACCCGGATTCCCGGCGCCATCGCACGTAGTCCGTCAGGCCGGCCGCCAGGTCATATTGGGGCGTCCAGCCCAGGTCGTGCCACAGCCGGTAGGCGGACAATGGCCCCCGTGTCGGCCCCAGGGCGGCATCGGCCGGCGCCGGCATTTCCGGTTCGACTAACCGGAACTCAGGAAAGAGTTCCGCCAGCTGGCGTTGAATCTCAGCGCCGGTCACCGGGACGCCGTTGGTGATGTTGTACAGGTCGTGGGGCAGCTCCGGCGCAGCGACGACGGCGGCAACGGCGGATGCGGTGTCCCGGACATAAGTGTAGTCCCGGCCATGGTCGCTATAGTCCCTGGTGACGGGTTCTCCCCGCAGCATTTGGCCCGTCCACTGGTAGGGCGTTGACATATTGCTGCGGTGGCCGGTCACGCGCTCCATCGGGCCGTAGGGGGTGCTGACCCGCAGGCTGGCCGTGGCAAACCCATGCAGCTGCCCGTAACGCCGGGTGAGGCACTCGCTGGCAAACTTGGTAATCCCGTACAGGTTGCCGGGTTGGGGTGGGTCGTCTTCGTTATAGGTCTGGTCCGGCTCCCGGGTCAGGCCGTAGGCGGCCCCGGAGCTGACATAGACAAACCGCGCCACGCCGGCCATCCGCGCCAGCTCCAGCAGATTGCCGGTGCCGGTGAGATTGATGTCCAGGATGTCCTTGCTGCGGGCGGTTTCCAGGTCGGCGCGGTTCACCGTGAACACTGCGGCGTGCACCACCCGGTCAATGGCATGGGCCGTCCGCAGGGCATCCAGCCCCGCCGTATCCAGAATGTCGCCGGTGAGGAATGTAACCCGCGCGGCCAGCCCGCCTAAAAACTGCTCCGTCAGGGAGTCGGCCGGCATCACGTCCAGGCTGACGACATCGTGGCCGCGGGCGGCCAGTTCCTTAACGATATTGGCTCCGACAAAGCCGGTTCCGCCGGTTACCAGGGTTGCCATCCGTTTCATCTCCCCGCGCTTTGTTTCCCCGGCCCATCCATCCGATGGGACTTTACGCGACACCGGCCCCCGCGCCTGCCGGTGTACAGCATACCTGAAGCAGGCTCGCCGCGCAGTGTGGGGAACACAGGGGAGTTTAAGCGCAAGCGGTTTTCCAGTCAAACCGGGCAGCCACCGGATTCCAACCCCGTTGTTCTTTAGATGACGTGTGAAAAGCGGGCCGGAGTATGATAGTTTTGAGGCAGAGCCTCACACCCCAACCCGACAGCCAGGAATGACAAGGAGCAAGACGATGGCGACGCAGACTCTCACAATTGACTGTCAAGTACACGCCTACGAGCGAAACCGCCCGGAACGCCCCTGGGCCGGATTCTTGACCGGCCCTGATGAGGTCACCGGCGATGACATGGTGGCCGCGATGGATGCGGTCGGAGTGGACGGGGCTTTGCTGATTTCGCCGTTCACGCTGTATCGTTACGATGCCAGCTATGCCCTCGCGGTGTACGCGAAACATCCGGGCCGGTTCGGTCTAATCAGGCCGTTCGATCCCCAGTCGGAAACGGTCGCTGACGACATAGCCGAGTGGACCGGCACGCCGGGCGTGGTGGGAGTCCGCGTCATGCTGGCGGCCCAGGAATACGAAGCGGATGACCGTGGTCTCAATCAGATATTCGCCGCCGTGGCCCGGGCCGGCGTTCCGGTGAATGTTATGTGCGCGGGCAAGCTGCCTCTGTTGCGTGAGCTGGCGCGCCGCCATCCTGATACCCAGGTGGTGGTCGATCATGTGGGTCTGGCCCAGCCCTTTGACCCGCCGGCCCCGCCGGAACCCTTTGCCGATTTGGCCAACGTGCTGGCGCTGGCCGAATGCGACAACATAGCCATCAAAATTTCCGGGGCCTGTACCCTGTCCCATCAGCCATTTCCGTACCCGGACATCTGGGAGCCGCTGGGCAGGGTATTCGACGCCTTCGGCCTTGAACGGTGCCTGTGGGGCACCGACTGGACCCGGGCCGTAAATCTGTTGACCTACGAGCAGGGCGTTGAGGCGTTCCGGGTTACCGACCGGCTTTCGGATGCAGAACGTGCCACACTGATGGGCGGAACGCTCGCCAAGATTTACAACTGGTCGCCTCAGGTGGATGGGTAGATTGACGACGGGGCGGAGGCCGCAGAGAGCCGGCGCCCGGAGCGTTATCGGCCTCCGGTTCCTGAGAACCGGAGGCCGATTCCATTGCGCCAGGCTATCAACCTGCCGGATCTGTTTCAGGCAGTGGCAGCGCGGGCTTACCCGCCCGCAACCCAGTCAACGACACGTTCCCCAATCATTAGCGCCGTAGGATGGAGACCGCCGGAACGGGGAATCCGTGGCACGATTGAGGAATCAGCCACCCACAACCCTTGCACTCCCTTGACCCGGCAGTATTGGTCAACCACTGCCATGGGGTCTGAATCGGGCCCCATCTTGCAGGTGCCGGACACGTGCCGAGCGGTGCCCACGGTTTGGCGTATCCAGAGGTCTAAAGCGTCGTCGTCGGCCAGAATGTCATCCGTTGGGCTGATGCGGTGGTCAACCACGTCCTGAAACTCGTCGGATTCCAGAAGCTGCACCCCGAATCGCAGACCTTCGCGCACCCGTCGGATGTCGTCCGGGTGCTGGAGATAACGGTAGTTAAAGGACGGCTGCACTCCGGGGTCGGCGGAGGCCAGCCTGACGTGTCCCGCTCCCTCAGGCAGCCCCAGCGTACAGGATATGCGCGCCGCCCGCTCCGGCGGCACGTCGCCGGTCAAGTACCTGGTGCGCACGCCGGGGACACGCTCTGCCCGCTCGTCAACTACAGTGCTGGCCCGTAGCACCATGTCGTTAATCTCGCTTGACCCCTGGGAGGTGTAATGCAGACTAAAGCCCGGCGCGTCGGGTTGAGTAATGAGGCTAACCCCATCTTTGACCTTGAAGGTAACCTGGGCGCTGAGGTGATTCCACAAACTTTGTCCGACTCCGGGAAGTTCGCGCACCTGTGGTATCCCAAACTGTTCAAGTTGCTCCCTGGGACCGATGCCCGAGAGCATCAGCAGGTGGGGCGACCTGATTGCCCCGGCGCACAGGACAACACGGTCGGCTTGGAGGGTGAAAACCTCGCCCCCGCTTTCGGCGGCCACGCCGACGGCCTGCAAGCCCTCGAACAATACCTGCAGGACGAAAACCCCGCCCCGCACCGTGAGGTTGAGACGGTGGCGCATCGGATTGAGATGAGTCAGAGCGGCGCTCATTCTGATGCCGCCCAGGTTGTTGGTGGGAGACACGCCGAGGCCGGAGGGGTTGGGGCCGTTCGTATCTGCGGTGGCGCCGAACCCCGCCTGCAAACAGGCGGCATGGAAGGCCCTTTGGAGGTCGGGCAAAGCGCCCGACTGGCGGCGTCTTACCGGCATTGGCCCGTCCAATCCGTGGAAATCATCCTGGATGTCGAGGTCATGCTCCATTTTTCGGTAGTAGGGCAGCACCCTGGCATAAGACCATTCATCGTTGCCCAGAGCCGCCCAGGAATCAAAATCCTCGGGGAATCCCCTTTGCATTGCCTGGCCGTTGATGGACGACCCGCCCCCAATCACCTTGCCCTGCGCTACGTGGATTTCCCCCTGCTCCTCGGTGATGGTTCCCCGCAGGGCCCAGTTGTGTTCCGAATCCGGGGATTCCGCGTATCTGGTGTGGCCGAACTTGATTTCGTCCGGCAGGTTGGTGGGATCGGGGTAATCCGTCCCGGCTTCCAAGAGCAAAACGGATGTGTTTGCGTCTTCGGCCAACCGGCTGGCCAACACTGAGCCCGCCGCTCCGCCGCCGATAACAATAACGTCGTATTTCATGGAGCCTCCCTAAAGGGCAGTTTCCCAAGTCAAATTGATTGCTGCGGGGAGCATTATAACCATACCGGCCGGAAAGGGTGGAGATTCGTACTGCGGAGCGCTGGCGCTCACCGCGCCCCGGACCAGTTTCAATTCGCCAACAATTCCTTCAGCTGGGCGTCAATGAATGCGGTGTCGGCGGGATTGCGTCCTGGGCCGCCGCCGGTGTGTCCCCAGATGGTCGGGATGGCGCGCAACTCGGCGTTGGGCATAAAGCCGACCTCAATCCGGTTGTCCTCGGGAGGAAAGTACTGGTCGGTCTGGGATGGCATAACGAATGCCCGCGCCTTTATCGACGCGAGAGCCTGCTCAAAGTCGCCGCGGTAGATCGGGTTGTCGCTGATGTCCCCGGCCTGCCAGGTCGCGACCATGGCCAGGATGTCGTTGGCGTCCAGTTGCAGGTATCGCCCTTCCCAGGCGGTAATCAGGTAGTCCTCAAGGGAGGAGAACCCCAGGTCAAGAAACACCTGTTGGCGGTAAAACGCCTGGGACGGGGCCCAGCCGGCGTAAACCCGGGCCATGGCCCGCAATCCCTTCCGGGGCGGGGTGTCGTACCAGCCGTTGTTCCAGGCATCGTCGGCGCACAGGGCGGCCTTGACCCCTTCCAGAAAAACGAAGTTGTGCCGGGACGTGCGGGCCGAGCCGCACCAGGGGGCAATCCGTTCCACCATGTCGGGAAACAGCGCTCCCCAATGGAAAGCCTGCTGCGCACCCATGGAAAACCCGCAGACCAGCGCGATACGCTCAATGCCAAACTGCTCGGCCACCAGGCGGCGCTGGCATTTGATGTTGTCGTAGTAGGTGATTTTGGGGAATCTCGCCCGGTCGTAGGGCGGCGGCGTATTGCTGGGCGACGAGGAAAGCCCGTTGCCGAACAGGTTAGGCGCGATGATGAAGTAACGCGACGGGTCCAGCGCCATCCCCGGCCCAATCATCGGCTCGTTGGCCGGGTGCTGGGAGCCGAAAAAAGTGGGGAACACGATTGCGTTGTCCTTGCGCGCGTTCAGCTCCCCATAGGTTTGGTAGGCCAGGCGGGCGTTCCGCAGCCGCAGGCCGCACTGGAGGTCAATATCTCCCAGCTCGAAGGTTTTATGGTCGCTCATCTCAGTACCCCAACATCAGGGGCTTGCAGTTCTCACGATTGCCCCGATAATGTCAACGCAGCCTAGTAACCGATGGCGTACCCGTCATAGCGGGGGTCGGCGGCCCCGTGTATCGCTCCGGTTTCGGCATCGATGTGCAGCGCCATCTCCCGCCCGGTAACGCCGTCCCAGGCGTCCAGTTCGTGCACCGGGTGGCCCATGCCGCGCAGCCGGCGCACCTGCGCCGGGTCGAAACGGCGCTCCATCAGCAGCCGGTTGTCGGCGGTGTGCGGTATGGTGGATTCGGTGCCGTCGCCCACGTGTTTCCAGCGGGGCGCTTCCACCGCCTCCTGCACCGTCATGCCGTAGTCAATCAGGTTGGTGATGACCTGCATATTGCTTTGCACCTGGCAGTCTGCGCCGGGCGTGCCCAGCGCGTAGGCCAGCCGCCGGGCGGGGGCGGCGTTGCCATTATCGGACGACGGCGCGCGGCGGAGCACCAGCACCGGATTCATCGTGTGGCGCACCCGCTTGCCGGGTTGCAGGCAGTCCACGTGGTCGGGGTTCAGGTGCCAGTAGGTCATGCGGTTGTTGAGCAGGATGCCGGTGTCGCCGGCGACCAGCGACGAACCCCAGCCGCTCTGGATGCTCTGCAACTGGCACACGGCATTGCCGGCCCGGTCGGCGACCACAAAGCAAGTGGTATCCTCCTGTTCGCTGCGGGGGCCGCGGCGTCCGGCGCCCGCCGGCGTCGGGCGCCGTCCTGCCGTCTGATACTGCCAGGGGTCGCCGGCGGCCACGTTCTCGGCGGCCCGCTGCGGGTCGATGCCGGCGGCGCGCGCGCGGGCGTACTCTGCCGACAGCATCCCGGCCAGGGGTACGTCAACATAGTCCGGGTCGGCGACGTAGGCTTCCCGGTCGGCAAAGGCCATTTTCTTGGCTTCCACCATCAAATGGATGGACTCGGCGGAGCCGAACCCCATGCCGGCTATATCGTACTGGCTGATGACGTTCAGCTCCTGCAACAGGATATGCCCGCTGGAGTTGGGCGGCGCTTCGTACACGGTATAGTCGCCGTAGCCGGTGGCGATGGGTTCCTGCCAGCGGGCCGAGCAGTCGTTCAGGTCGGCCATGGTCAAGATGCCGTTCTGCTCCTCGCTGAACCGCACGATGGCCGCGCCGATGTCGCCCCGGTAGAAAACGTCCCGGCCCTGCGCGGCGATGGTGGACAGGGTGCGGGCCAGGTCGGTCTGGAGCAGGATGTCGCCGGCGCGCATCGGCTCTCCGGAGCCGCCCCGCGTAAAGATGGCGCGGCTGGTGGGGAACTCGCACAGCAGAGCGTCGCCGGCGATGGCCGCGGCCAGGTAGTGCGTAACCGGAAAACCGTCGCCGGCCAGGGCAATCGCCGGCGCCAGCACGTCGGCCAGGGGCAGCGTCCCGTAGGCGGCGTGGGTATCCAGCCAGGCGTTGAGCAGTCCGGGCACCGACACGCTGAGGATGCCCTTCATCGGGATGCCCCGCCGGTATCGCTCCAGCGTCGCGCCGTAGGGGGCTGCGCCGGTGCCGTTGCACACCCGCAGGCTGTCGTCTTCGGCCCGGTAGGTCATAATGAAACCGTCGCCGCCGATGCCGGACATCAACGGCTCAACCACATTCAGAACGGCGGCGGTGGCAATGGCCGCGTCAACGGCGTTGCCGCCTTTTTGCAGGATGGAGACGCCGGCCTGCGCCGCCAGGGGATGCCCGGCGCAGACCATCCCGTTGCGGCCCATGACCACGGGGCGATGAGCCGAGTAGCGGATGCCGTGGGGTGTAGCAGACATATGGTCATGGCTCCTTTTGTCAAATTTAGAGGGGCAACCCCGGTGGCTGCCCTTGCGCCAGGCGTTAGCGTCGCTGCTAACGCTCGCTGCCCAGGCCGGCGGCCGGTCGTATGGAGGCCAGCATCGCCACTGAGACGCCGCCTTTAGCGAAGAAGGTTTCCTGCTCGCTGGTGAACCGGCCGCCGGAGCTTTGCAGGGTGTTAATGAGCGTATCGGTGCCGATGCTCAATACGGAGGGCGGTTCGTGGAGCATGGTGGAAAGGTTCTTCGCGCCGCAAAGGTCCAGGGCGGTGAAGATGGTATCGTGAACGACGGCCTCATAGAGGTCGGTGTTTTCCAGCATTGCCAGGTTGAAATTGGCGTGGGATAGATTGGCGTGGGCCAGGGTGGCTTCCGTAAGCACCGTTTTATAGAAAGTAGAGTTGGAAAGATTTGCCGACTGCACATCCGCCCAGGCCAGGTTAGCCTCGGAAAAGTCGGAATAGTGGCAGTAAGTTCCCCGGAGCACCGCCCAGCCCAGGTCGGCGTTGCGCAGGTTAATCTGGTTCAAGTCGGCGCGGCTCAGATTGGCCCCCTGCAACTGCGCCCGCATCATGTTGGTATCGCGCAGCGTAGCCCCCTGCAGGCTGGCGCCGCGCAAGTCGGCGTTCTGAAAGTTGGCGCCGGTGAGGTCGCAAAAGTGCAGGTCAGCGCCCCGCAAGTCAGCGTTGCTGAAATCGGAACCGCTGAAATCCAGGCTGTCCAGATTGCTCCAGGTCAAATCCGCGTCGCGCAATTGTGAGTTCGCGAAGGACATACCGGAAACGTCTTTCGTTGCCCGCCACGCATTCCAGGCCACCACGTCGCGACGCAGCCGGTTCAAGCAGCGTTGGGTTGCCATCTTACGCCAGAACTTCATAGCCGGACTCCCGATTGAGCTATGGCTCAATCATCGCAATTCCGCAGTGGATTAATCAACTGCCGGCGCTCCCGATATTGGCATTGGACGTACCATAGACATTCGCCTCGGCGGCGAACCGGGCCGAGGCGAATGTTTCCGTTTCGTTGCGTCCCCGTCGGTGGAGTCTAATCCGCCGGGGGTTGGACGGCGCTGGGCAAGCTTTTAGTGCCCGCCGCAACCGCAGCCGCCGCCGCCACAGCCACACCCGCCGCCGCCACAGCCGCACGCGCCGGAGCCGCAGCCACCGCCGGAGTACATCGGGTTGTTGATGACGAACCCAACCCGGCCGCCAAACTCTTCCACGTAGTCGATGGTGGCTTCCTCCAAGAAGGGAGCGCTGTCGGAATCCAGCAGGAACTCCATACCGTTCATCCGCAGCACCGTATCGTCCGGCTGGTGCTCCTTCTCCATGGTCAGCATATACTGCAAGCCGTGTCCGGCCGGCATTGCCACCACCCGCAGGGCGGAACCGGCTTCGTCCTCGGAGTCCATCACTTCCTTGAGTTTCTCGATGGCCAGAGTGGTAACGTTCATCGTGGTCGCTCCTGAATCGCGCGCGTAACGGAAACTCGCAACGGAGTTCCCCACATCCTATGATGACGAAAGCCTACCACGACCCACCGAACCCGTCAATTGACACGCGCCCTTGCGGCAGCGTTGCAATTCAGGTGGTTTGAGTCCGTTTTTTACAGCGATGGACAGGCAGGATGGACAGGATTTTCCGATTGGGATATGGTGAATTCTGGCTTACGCCGGAATGACGGCAAGGTACGACCACCTAAATTACAACGCTACCGTTCCAGACGATTTCAGCGTCCGCGAGAGAAAAGCGGTCAGAACCAGTCAACGAGCGAATTATGCGATTTACGAAGCAGCCCGGCGCAGATTCGACGCCCTGTATTCCCGGCACGTTCGGTGAGCGGGCGCAAGGGGAGGTTTTCCGCAGCGGGCCATGGTACGACGAAGTGGCGCAAGACTTGCGCGCCCGGTGCGGACGTTAGCCCTTAAAATGGACATTTTGCGTTTTCTGACCCGCTATTCACCCCGGCCGGCCAGGAAAGTGTACCGGCGTTTTTTCGGTTACGAGCAGTGGTTCCTGGTTGTGAACGCCGGCCGGCCCCTGGCCGATTCCGAAATGACCGGACGGGCGCCCGCAGCGCAACTGAAAGTGCATCACGCTCCGCCCGGTCGTTTCTGGGCCGACCCCTTTCCCATAGTGGTTGACGGCAAGGTTTGGGTGTTCTTTGAGGATTACTCTTTCGCGTCCCGGAAAGCCGTCATCTCCTGCGCTCCAGTGTCCCCCGCCGGCGACCTGGGCGCCGTCGCCACCGCGCTGGAATGTCCCTACCATCTCTCCTACCCCTTTGTTTTTGAGCGCCAGGGCCGGCTTTATCTGATTCCCGATACCTGGGACGAGCATCGGGTTGACTTGTGGCGCTGCCGCCGGTTTCCCGACGATTGGACCCGGGAACGGACGCTGCTGGACGGCGTGAGCATGAGCGACCCGACACTGCACCGGCAGGACGGCAAATTGTGGCTGTTCGGCACGGTGAGCGAAGTCAGGGCGCAGGCCAATGACGAACTGCATATCTACATGGCCGATGCTCTGGAGGGCGCGTGGCGGCCCCACCCGGCCAATCCGGTGGTGTCCGACTGCCGCCGGGCCCGGCCGGCCGGCCGGCTGTTTCTCCAGGACGGCCGCCTGATGCGCCCGGCGCAGGATTGCAGCGGACGCTACGGACGCGCGGTAGTCCTCAACCGGGTAGATGCGCTAAACGAGCGCGCCTATGCCGAAACCCCCATCGGGCGCATTGACGGCTCCGGGCTGGCCGGCAACCTCGGCACGCACACGGCCAATTACGCCGGCGGCCTTGAATTCCTGGACGGGCGGACGCTGACGCCCCGGAAAAGATGGCGGTAGGCGAACCGTCATTCCGGCTGGCGCGGGAATGACGGTCGGGTATTCGAGAGTGGCCGGTTAGTTTCGGTTGCGTTGCAGGAGCAAGCAGATGGCTAGTATCCGGCGCTGCGGCTCCGGCGTGTTGCAAAAGGCCGTCGTAGTTGCTTCGGCGCGGTCAATCAGGCTGGTGACTTCGGAGCTTACAAACGCCTTGCGGGGGTTGTAGTCTGCGTCGTGGCGTTGCTCTTGCAGGTTTCCGAACAGGTTGGCGAAATTTCGTATCGCGGGCGGGCTTACGGAACGGTAGGATGCCAGACGCTCACGCGCCGGGCGGTGGCCCAGGGCCCGGTAGGTTTGGAGCCAGATTTGAATGTCGTTTCCCGCCGGCGAGGCTCCGACGAGAGTATCGGCATTGCTTTGGCAAAGGGCGTGGAACATTGCGTAGTATGCAGTACTTACTGCCCGTCTGAGCATAGCCTGGCGCGGTCCGCCGGGCGGCGGCGCGGTACCGGATACGTCGGCCAGCATCCGGGCGGTATCAATTAGATGCTGCCAGTTCACGGCGCTTCCTGCTGCCAGGGCAGCGCGTTGGAGAGCCGGACCCATTCGGAGTGTTCAGCTTTGGCGATGTAGGATTCGGTCGGTATGTTGTGGAAGCCGAGACGCTCCAGTAGGGTGGCCAGTTCTGATGAGACCGCGTTCAATTGCTCAGGTTCCAGTAATTGGTAATCGCCCTCGTACACCACAGTAATGTCCAGGTTATCGTCGCCATAATAATCGACGGTCGGCGTGACGCTGATTGAGCCAAAGGATATTTGGCCGGCAAAAGCCTGGTCGAGGATGATTTTGATATTGTCCTCGGCTGCCCTTACTGTGGTTGCTGGTATGGACATGGCGCCTCCTTGCCATTACGGCGATAATATTGCGTCTGCTCCTGCTGGCTTGAATTGTAGTGTCCGCAGTTCGGATTCGTCAATCGCCGGTTGCGCTGCGGCAGCGTTCCGTTTCAGGTGGTTTGATTATTCCTCAATTCCCGCAAAAGCGGGAATCCAGGAACGGCAAGAGCGGCATCCCTGACTTTGAAAGGCACCGACCACCTAAAACGGAACGCTGCCGTGCTGTGGGGATGCCCGCATCTGTGGCATACTCACGGCAAGGACGGTGATTGCAATGGTTGCCAAAACGATTAGAGACGTTCCCCTAATCCCGCTGGAGGAGATGTGGGTTGATGGGGACTCTATCCCATCGCCCATACACTTGGACTTCAGAACGGTGCTCGCACTGCTGGCCGACGCCGGGTTCACCGACGTCATGTGCGACGAATGGCTGATCAACTTTAATCAGGCCAATCGCGATGTGGTGGGCAAGCTGGAGTTGACCGCCGCAGGAGCGCTGTTGGTAACGCCGATGCAGAGCAAAGCAGGATCGAAGTCAGAAGCGGCAATCCTGGGCGAATTGTATATCTGGACCCTGGAGAACGGCGGTGAAGCGCACGGCGCGCGGCTGGGACTCCGTTTTCCCAACGGCGCCGTTTATGCGCCCGATGCGGCCTGGCTGTCTCCGGCGCAACTGGACGCCTACGCTCCGGCCAGCGACACCTGGCTGCTGCATTTTTGCCCCTACTTCGTCGTAGAGATAATGTCGCGCCACGATAGCCAGGCCGCCGCCCGGCGCAAGATGGCCGACTATATCGCCCACGGCGCGGCGCTGGGCTGGCTCATCGACCCCTTCCGCCGCCAGGTGCATATCTACCGCCCCGGCGTTGCGCCGGAAACCCTGGAGAACCCGGAGCGGGTGAGCGGCGCGCCGGAGCTGCCCGGTTTCGGGTTTGATGTTCGCGCGCGCATTTTCGACGTCCAACAGACGCCCCGGTAGGGAGATTGCATTATAAGGAGAGTGCATTGATGAAAGTCGGAGTTATGGGCGCCGGCAGTATCGGCGGGTATTTTGGCGGGATGCTGGCGCGGGCCGGGCACGATGTTACGCTCATCGCGCGGGGTGAGCATCTGGATGCCATCCGCCGGGGCGGGTTGCGGATGGAGACTGCGGTGGGCGATTACGTGGTGCATTGCGGCGCCACTGACCGACCGGGAGACGTGGGCCCGGTTGACCTGGCGCTGCTGACCACCAAGACTTACCACAACGCGGACGCGACGCCGGCGATGGCTCCGCTGGTGGGGCCGGATACGGCGGTGTTGTGCTTGCAGAACGGCATTGACTCCTATGCGCCGCTCCTGGCGGCTTTCCCGGATGCCATCGTGCTGCCCGGCGCGGCCTACATTGAGGCTGGCCGGCCGGAGCCGGGCGCGGTGCGGCAGGCCGGCGACATTGTGCGTATCGTAACCGGCGGCGTCCGGAGCGCTCATTCGTCCCACGGCCAGCGCGCCGCGGCAATCTGCGCGGCCTTTCGGGATGCCGGGGTGCCGGCGGAGGCATCGGACGACATCGCCGTTACGCTGTGGACGAAGTTCCTGTTCATCGCGACCATGGCCGGCGTAACGTCGCTGGCCCGGGAGTACCTGCGGGAGCTGCTCCCCCGCCCGGAGTGGCACAAGATTATCGTGGGCTGTATGACCGAGATTGAACGGGCCGGCCGGGCGTCGGGGGTGGATTTGGCGCCGGACATTGTGGCCGACACGCTGGCCTATATGGAGTCGGCCAAGGGGGCAATGAGCGCATCCATGCACGCCGATTTGCTGGCTGGGCGTCCGCTGGAGCTGGAAGCGCTGAACGGAGCGGTGGTGCGCGCCGGGGAGACGGCCGGCGTCCCTACGCCCATCAACGACGTGATTTATGCGGCGTTGCGCCCCTATGCCGGAGGCCGCGTTAGCTAACCGTCATTCCGGTATCAATTATCAATACGGCCAAATTGGGATGACGAATTCCCCACCAGCAAATACCATCCTCGAACCGCTCCGCCCCATTCGTGCAACCGGAACGCGCATTGCCCTCAAAGGAGGCCCTGATGACTGTGACCGGAAAACGCCAGACCCCGGCCGCTAATCACTCGCCCCCCGCCGAATCGCTGCAACCGGAGGCGGCCCCGGAGGAGCTGCGGCAGTTCCTTGCCGAGTCCCGCGATTTTCGCGAGCGCTGCGTCCAACTTGGCAATATGCGCGCCGAGCTGACCCAGAAATATCCCGACCACTGGGTAGCGCTGACCGGGAGCGGGCAGTTAGTGGTCGCCAACTCGGTTGCTGAAATGGTCCAGCAAGTAGAGGAGCTCGGCGAACGCCCCGGCTTTGCCGCCGTAAAATTCCTGAACACACGACCGCGACGGGTGGCGCTTCGGTGATTGCCGGCTATTTTGACCAGGATGGGCGGCCCTACGTGGGGGCGCGTGTTGCCCTGCCACGCCTCGGCATTGCCGATTGGGTGCCCTTTCTGCTGGATACGGGGTCGGACGCCACCATTCTGCACTCCACTGACGGACAAAGGTTGCGCTGCCCTTTTGACGAACTGGCCAACCCTGAGGAATGCACTAGCGGCGGTGGGCCGGTTCGGTACTATGCGGAACCTGCCGTAATCACATTTCGGGTGGACATAATTATCAGACTAGAGCGAGTATCCGCTGAAAAGTTCGCGGGCGGCCAGCTTGTCGTCCGGCGAACCGAAGGCCATGGTGTAGTAGCCGGTATAGCCGGCCGATTCCAGCCGGCGGAACACGGCCGGGAAGTCGATGTTGCCCTGGCCGGGCGGCAGGTGGATTTCCACTTCGCCGGTATTGTCGGCCAGGCGAACCTCACCGATGCGGCCCACGCCAAAGGCGTCAATAAAGCCGTCGCTGCCCTCCGGCACCAGGTTGGCGTGGTTGACGGTAAAGGCCCAGCCGAACCGTTCGGAGGGGATAGCGTCAAAGAAATAGCGGCACTCGGCGACAGTGTGGCCCAGGTAATGCACTTCGGCGTTGTCGGGTTCCCGGTTCAGGTTTTCAAAGAACAGGGCAACGCCGCTGTTCTCGGCGTAGTCGGTGGCGCGGAGCAGGCGCTGGCGGGCGGCGTCCATGCGGGCGTCGATGGCGGAGCTGAAGTGCATTCCGCCGTGCACCACCACGCCGTGGGCGGTGATGCGGCGGGCCAGGTCAATGTTGCCGCGCAGGTAAGCATCCACGGCGTCGCTGACGTGGGGAGCGAACTCGGCCACGTTGACCGACGAGGCGGTATGGACGGTTACGGCGATTTCGTGCCGCTCCATCAGCGCGCGCGCCGCCCGCAGCCGGTCGTCCGGCCAGTTGTCCACCCGGTTGGGGCCGGTATCGGCGGAAAAGTCCAGATAGTGAAAGCTATGCTCGGCGGCGAAAGCCAGAGCGTCCTCCAGCCGGGTGGCTCCCGCGTCGTAGCCGATGCGGTCAACAAAGTTCATGGGATTGTCCTCGTTCATTGGGGCGGCGCAGAATCGGGAGTTGCGCTTTCCCCGGCAGCGAGTATCGGGGCCAGATGCTTTGATGCCTGGCGGACGGCAACGCCAATCGGCTCCAGGAACTCGTCCGGGCAGTATTCGTCCGGCTGCCAATACCCCACAAAGTCGCCGCTTTCCGCCAACATTGCCGGGTCGTCGGTGGTTTCCCCGATGGTCAAAACGTCGCTCTTCGCGTCGTAGCCGCGTTGCAGCGGCAGGAAACGTGACGCCCCTATGACCAGAAACCCTACTACATCCCGGCCATTGTCCGCAATGTCAACGGCCACGTTATCGTCGTTCCGCAAAGTGAAGGTATCAGCGTAATGCTCCCCTGTCCTGATGTCTAGAACGTCCACCTCTCGATCATAGTGAACCCGCATATCGTTCCTCCAAGTCGCGGTATCGCTGGACGAAATAATCGCGGTTCCCTCGGTTCCAACGCAGTGTAGCTTTGCTGTCCAGGAACGCCGTAACGATTACTCGGTCGTCCATGGAAACTGCCACGCGCACCATTTTGTCCGTTCCTGGGACAAAAGCCAGATACACGATGCTTTGGCGGCCATCGTCCTCGGCGCGAACGCCCCGCAGTAGCCAATTATTCAGAACGTGCTCAATCCGCCCGGCTGTGATGCCGGAGTGCGTTTCATCTTGCAAATGCCGACTGACTGTCCTGGTACGTCCTCCTGCTGTAATGGTTTCCGGTAGGCGAGAGGGCCAAAGTTTGGTCATTATATCGAATTTTGCCCAAGACTCCGCTCAACCAATCTTTGGATAGCCTGTTCTACACTGGCGTCACCCCGCAGAGCGGCCAGCAAACTAGAGGCAAACCTGGAATCGTGGCCGCTTGCGAAATACACTCCAGTCTTATTCCCGCAACCGCAGTAGCATCGACCATTGGGCCTGAAGCCCCAGTGGTCCCGCAGTTCGTCGACTACTCTGATATGTTCCTGATTACTCATATCATGCTCCTTTATTCAACAGCTGTGGACGGCAGGTGGTCGGGAATCCAGCGGCGCAGCAGGTCGGCCAGTTCGTCGCGGCACTCGTCCAGGCGGTGTTCCGCGCCTTCGTAGAGCACCAGTTCCCGCGGGTCTTTGGCCCAATCGTGAATCGCCACGGCGCAGGAGAAGGGCAGGCGGGTGTCGGCCTTGCCATGCACTACCAGCAGCGGCTTGGGCGAAATCATGCCGGCCCCCTGCGCCCCGTAGGTTTGGGGCGACAGGGAAACTACGCCGGCGATGTTGTCGCTAACGGCGCCGGCGGCGATGACCACCGCGCCGCCGAAGGAGTGGCCTACAACTATCGCCGGGCCGTGTCCGGTGGCGCGCAGAAAGTTGACGCCGGCCACCAGGTCCAGGGCGCATTCCTGGATGTGGTTGGGCTGGCGATAGTCCATCCGCATGGAGGTGATGCCCTGCCGGGTGAACTCCTGCGCCAGCTCGGCGTAGAGGCCGCTGGCCGGGCCGCCGAAACCGCCCCGCGCGCCGCACACCCACACCACGGCGCGGGTGGCGTCGGGCGCGGCGTGGCGGATGGCCGGAATGTCGCCGCGGGTGGTGCGAATCACCAGCCCCTCGCCGGCGTCGCCCTCGTGCGGCGGGCCGACCAGAACCTGCTCGATTCGCATACCGAGGCGCGCTGCCGCGGACTCTTCGCCGGAGTTGGGTTGAGTGGACATAATCGCCGCCGGAAGTCAGAGGGTTGACGACGCTAATATAGCACTTGCCCGGCGCGTTGTAACGGGTGGGTTCGGGTGGGCTATTATCGGGTAATGCGATTGCGCGGCTTTCCCCGGCGACGATAGCCCACAACGCCGGATTTGGTGTTATAATCGCTCCGTGCAAAGGGCCACTGCCGGCAGCAATGTGCGAGCATTTTGCCGGTTTATCCTGAGTATCCGTCAACGCATCAGGGGACAAAATTATGGCAATCGATTTCCAGAGGAACGAAAACGCTCTAATCATCCAGACCGCGGAACGGGTCGATAGCAGCAACGCCATGCAGTTCCTTACCGATTTGGAAGCTACCATCGAACCTAGCGACCGGGTGGTAATCCTGGACATGGGGCGGCTCACCTACATCAGCAGCGCGGGCTTGCGCGTCATCCTGCAGACTGCCAAGACTTTGCAGCGCGAAAACTCCGGTTTCGCCATTTGCGCCCTCTCCGGCACCGTCCGCGAGGTATTCCAGATTAGCGGCTTCGACCAGGTAATCGCTATCCACACCACCCAGGACGAAGCCATCGCCGCCTTCGCCGGCTGAACCACGACGGCGGGGGCAGTATTCATATCCCACAACACCAGGGGTGGAAGTTGCAACTATGGTAAACCTATCAGGACCGTACCGTATCCTAGTGGTCGATGACGAACCCGACCTGGAGCCACTGGTGCTGCAGCGGATGCGGCGCAGCATCCGGTCGGGCCTCTATCAGTTCATCTTCGCACGCAACGGCGTGGAAGCGTTGGAAAAGCTGTACCAGGACGACAACATCGACATGGTGCTGTCCGACATCAATATGCCCCAGATGGATGGCCTCGCCCTGCTGGAGCACATCCCGGACGTGGCCCCGGATACCCGCGCCGTAATCATCTCCGCCTATGGCGACATGAAGAACATCCGCGCCGCCATGAACCGGGGCGCCTTCGACTTCGTGACCAAGCCGGTGGACTTTGACGACCTGCGCGTTACCATCGAGCGCACCCTCGTCCATCTGGAAGCCTGGCGCGAAGCCGCCTCCTCCCGCGACCGCCTGGTCGCCCTGGAAAACGAACTGGACATCGCCAGCAAAATGCAGCGGGCGATTCTGCCCACCGCCTTTCCCCACCAGCCCGGCTACCAGGTGTTCGGCAACACGGCACCGGCCCGCGAGGTGGGCGGCGATTTCTTTGACGTGGTGCGTCTGGAAAACGGCCGCATCGGCCTGACCGTCGCCGATGTATCGGACAAGGGAGTGCCGGCCGCCCTCTTTATGATGTCCAGCCGCACCCTGCTCAAAGGCGCCGCCATCGCCCTGGACAACCCGGGCGACGTGCTGCGGGAAGTGAACAGCCTGCTCTATGCCGACAACGACGCCATGATGTTCGTCACCCAGCTCTACGCGGTGTATGACCCGGCCAGCGGCGAACTGACCTACGCCAATGGGGGACACAACCCGCCGGTAATCATCCACGCCGACGGCAGCTCCGCGATGTTGCCCGGCTCAAACGGCATTGCGCTGGGGGTGCTGCCCGACGTGAAGTACGAACAAAAAACCGTTACCTGCGCTCCTGGCGACACGGTTATCTTCTACACCGACGGCGTTACCGAAGCCGTGAACAACCAGAACGAGGAGTTTGGAGTGCCCCGGCTGTGTAACATCTTTGCCGACGGCCCCCCCCAGGACTGCGCGCTGGCTACCCAGACTATCTTTGACGCCGTTGCGGCTTTCGCCGGCGATGTGCCCCAGTTTGACGACATCACCTGCCTGCTGCTCCGCCGCGATGAGTGAGGACCGGAATATGAGCGCCACGGCTTTCCTCAAAATCCCTTCCCGCCACGACCAGCTGGAGCGGATTGCCGCCGCCGTTGAGGAAATGGGGGAGCAGGACGACTGGCCCCCCGACCTGATTTTCAAGGTGAACCTGGTGCTTGAAGAGCTGGGGGTGAACATCCTGACCCACTCCGGCAAGGCCAGCGAAATCGAGATTTCCCTGGTTTCCGACGCCGCGACGGTAAAGGTCGAGATTGTCGACGACGGCATTCCCTTTGACCCCCTGGCCGAGGCCGCCGCGCCGGACACGGCGGCCGCCCTGGACCAGCGCCCCATCGGCGGCCTCGGCATTCATCTGGTGCGCGAAATGATGGACGAACTGCATTACCGCCGGGAAAACGGCAAGAACCGCCTGGCTATGGTAAAGCGCAAGACCGGGTGAAACCGGGCAATCGCATCATCAATAATCTTTCCGGCAGTCAAAAGCCAAAACGCATCACTTGTCAAGGCCCTTGGGATGAAGGCAACATCGGGACTCGCAACGGCTCCGTCGGCTGTCATTGCCGGCATCATCCTCGTCGCCATTGCCCTGGGCTTGCCCGGCTGTCGCACCGACGCGACCCCCAACGGCCCGGTTTCAACCGCCGCCTCGCCGACAGCCTCTGCGTCCGGGGCCGTGGCGCCAGCGCCGGCGCCGGGCGTCTTCAACGACCGCATCCTCTTCGGGCAGTCCGCCGCCTTCAGCGGCCCCGCCAGCGAGCTGGGCATTGGTATGAAGCTGGGTATTGAGGCTGCCTTTGCCGAAGTCAACCGGGCCGGCGGCGTGCATGGCCGCCAGCTGGAGCTGCTGTCCGTGGATGACACCTACGAACCGGAAGCGGCCATCGCCAATACCACTGCGCTCATCGCAGAGGAATCGGTTTTCGCGCTCATCGGCGCCGTCGGCACGCCCACCTCGCGCTCGGCCACTCCGGTGGCCAAGGCGGCCGGCGTCCCCTATATCGGGCCGTTCACCGGGGCCGCGTTCCTGCGGGACGCCGAACGGCTGCCCAACGTCATCAATATGCGCGCTTCCTACAACCAGGAAACCGAGGAGATGGTGGAACGTCTGACCACCGACCGGGGCATCCGGCGCATTGCCGTAATGTACCAGGACGATTCTTTCGGGCGGGCCGGCTACCGGGGCGCGCTGGCGGCATTGGAGCGGCGCGGTATGTCCCCCGTGGCCGTGGGGCTGTACCCGCGCAACACTACGTCGGTGAAAACCGGGGTGCTTGACCTGCGCCGGGGCGACCCGGAGGGGGTGATTCTGGTCGGCGCCTACGAACCCGTGGCCGCGGCCATCTCCTGGGCCCGGCACATCGGTATGGACGCCGAGTTTATCACCGTCTCTTTCGTAGGCAGCAACGCGCTGGCCCAGGAACTACGGGAACACGGCCCGGCCCGCGGCGCCGGGGTTTTCGTAACCCAGGTGGTGCCTTTCCCCAGCGACGACTCCATCCCCATCGTGGCGGCCTACCGCCGCGCGCTGGCCGAAACCGCTCCCGACGCCGTGCCGGGCTTTGTCTCCCTGGAGGGCTACCTGACGGGGCGGCTGGCCATCGCCGGCCTGGAACGCTGCGGGCGGGAAGTCAACCGCAGCTGCTTTCTGGCCGGCCTCCGCAGCCCGGAACCGGTCAACCTGGACGGATTTGCCCTGCATTACGGCCGCGACGACAACCAGGGTTCCGACACCGTTTTTCTGACGATGATTAGTCGGAACGGCGACTATGTTCCAATCAAAACCTTGCCGGACCAGTTACCATGACGCAACGAATCAACCAGCTGCTTGAACTGCGCTTTCGCATCGCGTCCCAGATTTACCTGGTCATCGGGGTGGCCGTGCTGCTCACCTTTGCGGCCAGCGCAGTGGGCTGGGTGTCTTTCAACCAGGTGGCCGCCGCCCAGAGCCGGGTCAACGAGGGCAGCGTGCCGGAACTGGCCGCCGCTTTCGGCGTAGCCCGGTACAGCGGCGCCCTGGTGGCCGCCTCGGACATCCTGGTCGCCGCCGCCACGCCGGAAGACGTCGCCAGCGCCGGCAACCTGATTTCTGACGACTACGAGTCATTGACCGCCGAGCTGTCCCTCCTGGAAAGCCGGGGCGGCGAAGACCTCCGTTATGCGCGGATTAGCTCCCACTCCAACACCCTGATTTCCAATATCGGCGCCGTTGAGGGCAGCATTTCCGAACGCTTCCGGCTGGTCCAACGCAGCGATGAACTGCACTCGGAACTGGCCGACCTGCGTTCCCGTCTGGACGACGTTATCATACCGGCCATTGACGACCAGCTCTTTTACACGATGACCGGCTACCGGGAACTGGGCGCGCCGCCGGCTCCGCAAGCCGAGCACTTTTCGGAAGAGGAACTAATCCGGGTGCGCTACCTGCTGGAACTGAAGGCCGAAGCCAACATCGCCGCCCAGTTGCTGGCCACGGCCGGCATCCTATCCGAAGCCTCGCTGATTGAACCACTGCGCGAGCGGTTCGAGTCCTCTGCCGGCCATATTAACCGCAACCTGGCCGCGCTGGAAGGCACGCCCCAGCACGCGGAACTGGCCCCGGTTTTCGACCGCCTGCTGGAGTTGGGAACCGGCCCCCAAAACGGCTTTGACATCAGCGCCCAGAATCTACGGCTGGCCGAGCGCCAGCAGGAACTGCTGGCGAACAACCGCGACATCGCCGTGCTGCTGGTCGGCGAAGTGGATAGCCTGGTCAGCTCGGCGCAGTTGGGGGCGCAGCGCGCTACGGAAGCGTCCGGCCAGGCGATTCTGACCGGGCGCGCGTTGCTGTTTGCCATCACCGCCGCCAGCGTGGCCGGCGCGACGCTGATCGCCTGGCTCTTTGTGGGCCGGGTGCTGCTGCGCCGCCTGGGGATGCTGTCGGGCTGGATGCGCCGCATGGCCGGCGGCGACCTGCAAACCCCGGTGGCAATGGAAGGACGCGACGAAGTGGCCGATATGGCCGCCACCCTGGAAATGTTCCGCCTCAGCGCCCTGGAAGCCCAGCGCCTCAACCTGGTAGAACAGCTCAACGCCGAGCTGGAGCAAACCCTGGATGAGCTGGAGCGCGCGCAGGACCAGATTGTGGTGCGGGAAAAGCTGGCCGCCCTGGGCCAGCTCACCGCCGGCGTCGCCCACGAAATCCGCAACCCCCTCAACTTCGTCAAGAACTTCTCCGAGTCCTCACAGGAACTGCTGGCAGAAATACAGGAGACCCTGTCCGAAAGCGAGGACGGCGAACTGGACTCGGAGCAGCGCGAGCTGCTGCAAGACATTTTCAACGACCTTTCCGAGAACATGGAACGCATCCTTTCCCACGGCGACCGCGCCAACCGCATCGTCGAGGGTATGCTGATGATGGGGCGGGAGTCGGTGAACCAGCAGCCGACCAATATCAACAACCTTCTGGACGAACACGCCCGCCTGGCCTACCACAGCGCCCGGGCCCTGGATTCCAACTTCCAGCTGGACTTGCAGTACGACTTTGACCCCACGCTGGGGGAAATCCAGGCCAACCCGCAAGACTTGGGCCGCGTCTTTCTCAATATGATGAGCAACGCCTGTTACGCCACCGACGAAAAGCGCCGCGGCATCCTGGAAGCCAACCCCAACGACGACTATATGCCCACGCTGTGGCTGTCCAGCAAGTGCGACGCCGAACAAATTGAAGTCCGCATCCGGGACAACGGCACCGGGATGCCGCCCGAGGTCATCGAAAAGATATTCAACCCCTTCTTCACCACCAAGCCCACCGACAAGGGCACCGGCCTCGGCCTGGCCATCAGCAACGACGTTATCCGCCAGCACGGCGGTTCAATCCAGGTGGATTCCGAACCCGGCCAGTACACCGATATGATTATCACCCTGCCCCTGGTCAATCCAACCGCCGACGGCGGCAACGGTTCCGACAGCGAGGACAGCCTGGACTAGCACAGCTGGCAGGGCCGGTATTCCAGGATGTCCTCATCTGAGCAGCATAAAAGTTGCCAGGGGCAGGTTCATAATTCGCGGGTCGTCAACTCTTGCGGAATCGTCTTGAGTGATTAGCAAGCCGAATGGGGCGTTGTTAACCGACTTCTCGACAAAAGACCGGATGCCCAGAGTATCACGCATCGGGTCAATGCGGCGTTGATACTTAATTTCTACCGGCAGGCGGCGGTCGCCTACGGTCAGGATGAAATCCACATCGCGGTCGGAGCCGCGCTCGGGAAAGTGGGCGATGTCCAGGCCGGGAATCGTGGCGGAGACCGCGCCAAAAATGCTCTCCGCCAGATGACCGGCTACGGTGGTGAGTTCAGGCTGTTCGGCCAAAGCTTCCGGAGTCAGAGGAATTTGCTCCTGAAGCCAACCGGCCCGCAGGCCGTGGTCAACGAGGCAAAGTTTGTGACTCCCGCGTCTCCCTTTGAGGCGTATTTCAAGGGGAGTAATTAATCGCAGCAGCAATGTGTCGCCAAGAAACCGCAGATAGTGAGACACTCGCTGGCTGCCGATGTTAGCGCTGAGGGACTGGCGGGCTTCGTCGGCCAGCAATGCAACCGTCGGCGTCTGCCCGGCGTAGCGGCGGGATGCACAGCTGCTTGAGGAGCTGTGCATCCCGCCGCCGTCCCCGCTCGCCAACCCGCAGAATACTCGTGGGCGGTACGCCTTCCCCCAGCAGGTCGGCGATGATTTGCAACTGCGCCGTCGTCTTGCCCACCTGGCGGGGGCCGCGCACTGCCACAATCGGGGCTATCTCAGTTTCCAGACGGCGGCGTATCTGGTCTGCCAAATGCCGCCTCATCCTCGGCTGTGGCAACATCGGAGCGCTGCGCCACCACGGATTGAGCGCATACAAGTTGTCAACCAGCTCCGGCGCCAGACCGCCGGCATCGGAAACCGAACTCCGTCTGTCCATTAACCTGTCCCTCCATCGTCCCTGCTCAAATTGATTATACAATAGCCCGCCATCCCCGCCGCCATGCCCAACCCGGTAAATGGAGCAGCCATCGCCCATATTCCGGCAAATGCGCTACAATCCCCGGTGTATAACCCGACAACAAATCCGGGCGCGATTACAGGAGGGATACCAATGGTTACTATTGGAGAAGGTCAATTCACCTACGAAGTTCAGGAGGGCTGGGGCCAACTGCCCGCCGGTTATGCCTTCCGGGAGGTGGCCGCCGTGGGTTGCGACGCCGACGACAACGTGTACGCCTTCAATCGCGGCGACCACCCGATGGTTGTGTTCGACAAGGACGGCAACTTCCTTCAGTCCTGGGGCGAGGGCGTCTTTCCCCGCGCCCACGGCGTTACCATGTCGCCCGACGGCAACATCTTCTGCACCGACGACGGCGACCACACCGTGCGCAAATGCACGCTGGACGGCGACGTTCTGTTGACTCTGGGCACCAGCGGGCATCCGGCGGCCTTTATGTCCGGCGACCCGTTCAACCGCTGCACGCACGTGGCCATCGACCCGCGCAACGGCGACTTTTTCGTGTCCGACGGCTACGGCAACGCCCGCATCCACAAGTACAGCCCCGACGGGCGGCTGCTGTTTTCCTGGGGCGAGTCGGGCAACGGCCCCGGCCAGTTTAACATCGCCCACAACATCGGCACCGACCGCAACGGCCTGGTCTATCTGGCCGACCGGGAAAACCACCGGGTGCAGGTGTTCGACGCCGACGGCAAGTTCCTGGGGCAATGGACGGACATGGCCCGGCCCTGCGGCCTGTACATCGACCAGGCCGCCGACCTGGTGTATATCGGCGAGTTGGGCGCGGCCATCGGGCCCAACTCTCAGGCCACCGGCCTGGGGCCACGGGTCAGCGTGTACGACACCGAAGGCCGCCGGCAGGCCCGCGTCGGCGACGGGCCGGAGGGCGAAGCGCCCGGCCAGTTCATCGCCCCCCACGGCGTGTGCCTGGACTCTACGGGCAACATCTACGTGGGCGAAGTGTCCTGGACGCACACCGGCCAGCATCTTGACCCGCCGCGCGAAGTCCGCTCGCTGCAAAAGCTGGTGAAAACAGGCTAACGGTTTTAATTTACCGGGATAGACGGGATGGACAGGATTTTTTGATAGATCTGAATCCATCCTGTTTATCCTGTACATCCCTGCAAAAGAGAGTAGGTGATATGGAAATCCGCATTGGCAGTTTGACCCGGGACGCGCGAGAGGCGCAGGGCGCCGCGCTGGTCATTGACGTTTTCCGCGCCTTCACCACGGCGGCCATCGCCTTCGACCGGGGCGCCGCGCGCATCACGCTGGTTGCCGAGGTTGAGGAAGCGCTGGACATCCGCCGCCGCAACCCGGCCATCGCCGATATCCTGATGGGCGAGGTGGACGGCCGGCGTCCCGACGGGTTCGACTACGGCAACTCGCCTTACGAGGCGTCGACGGTGGACTTTGCCGGCAAGAGCGTGGTGCAATCCACCAGGGCCGGCACGGTAGGCACGGCGGCGGCCGGCGCGGCCGGCTGCGACCCGATTTACGTAACCTCTTTCGTAGTAGCCGGCGCAACGGTCAGCGCGCTGCTGGCCGAAAACCCCTTGCCGGAACAAGTAACCATCCTGGCCATGGGCGACCGGGGCACCACCCGCTCCGACGAGGACGAACACTGCGCCCTCTACCTACGCAACCGCCTGGAAGGCCGCAACCCTGACCCGGAAGCCCTGCGCAAACTGATAATGGCCGGCGGCGCAACCCAAAAGTTCTTTGACGACAACCAGCCGCAGTTTCACCCGCGTGACGTGGCGCTGGCGCTTGAAGTTGACCGCTACAGGTTTGCGATGCGGGTGACGCGGGAGGACGGCCTGCTGGTGGCGAGGCGGGTGGGGTAACCCTTGCGCTAAACCAATCGTCCGCGCAACGCGGTATAGTCATCTATGGTGACGTTGTTCATTATAGCAACACATCCTACAAAAGCTAACTCTGTGGTTAAAGTCGTTGCGGCGTAACCAGTCTTTAGCGGCATTGAAAGCATTGCAACACGTGTTGGTGTTAAGGCATTGCAAACCCGATTTGTTGCGAAATGAGCTACAGTTCACATCATGAATTTCGTTGACGGGGTAATTGTTACCGCGCCGATAGTTTCGTGGGGGGTGAGGGTATTCATTCAAGTGGTATTTTTTATTACAAGAACTGCACTTGTACATTCCCACAAGCTTGAACATACGAAAATCTCCTTTATCGTTTATATGATACCCAACGCCCTCATAATAGCCCGGTTACCACCGTGTACAGACGGCTCCCGGCACCACTGCTGACGCAGAGCATCAACGGCGTCAATGGCCTGCTGATTCTCACCTAATCCTACCAGTGCCAGCGCAACCGCGTCAATGCGCTGTCGGTTTTCGTCCTGAAAAGCATACGACGCCGGATGCAGCTGCAACGCCGCCAGTTCCCCAATATGCTGCCGCCCCGTGGCCCGCGCCTGCTGGCCGGCGTCGCTGTCGGCGGCAAAGTCGGGAACGGGAAAGCCGGCTAACGCCCTTATCTGCATCGTGGCCCGGCCTTGTTGGGTAATCTGAGCATAGCAACCCCTGATTAGCAACGCCAGGGTTGAATTGAGCCAGATTGCCAGCGCCGATTTTACATCGTCATCATCGGACATCAACGCAGTCCACGCCCGCCCGCCCATCATCAGCCGCTCGGTGCGGGCCGCCGCCAACGCTTGCGAGGTAAAACGCAAGTTGCGGGATATGAACAAGTCGCTGCGTTGCGCCAGCATTCGCCGCAACTGCTCCTGGTCATCCATCGGATTGCCTTCGTGCGTCGGCTGCGTCGTGATGCTTTGTTGCCGCCCACCATTAGCCAACCATAGCGACGGGTAGGTTGGATAGTCCCCCGGCCGGAGCGGCATAAAGGTGAATGCGCCGATGGTTTCCCCGGCCTCTATGATATGTCCAATCAGATGGTGAGTTGGCCCAATGTCAACAACCCGGTCAAGGGTAGTGAACGGCAGCGGCAAATCCCAGCTTTCGCCGCTTTCCAGCGAATACAGTTGCCCATCCAAAAGCCCTGCGAAAGCGACCGCCAGATGGGGGTTGCGGATGCCGGCGGCGAACCAGGGGAATCCCGGTTGGGGCGTCTGCATCCGTACCCAGCTGCCGATGCCCTGGTTGCCGATGCGTATGACGTCGCTGCTACGGCCGGCGCGGTCGATGCCGCTGAGCAGTTTGCCGTACCAGTAGGCTTCGGAAACCGACGCTGGCGGCGTGTCCAGGTTGATGCAAAAAATCCCGTCCCTATCGGCGGCATCGTCTGCGGCGCGCCTGGTGGCAATCAGCAGCATTTCGTTCATATAGGTGTCGGCCGACATCATCGCGCTTTCGTGAGCGGAGAAAGCAACGGCGGTGATTTGCCGGTATTCGTTCTCAATGGTGCGCCGGAACCCTTCCCACGATTCGGCGTGGGCGGCGGTGAGCGGCAGGACGGTGGCAAAAACGCCGCCGGGTTTCAGCTTGCGGTCGGCAAGAGCGCAAAAGTCGGCGCCCATGCCGGCTTGCCCGTCGGTAATTTCGTTGCCGGCGGCGCGCAAGTTGCTGCGAATCTGCGTCAGCCTTTTTACGCTGCGTCTCCGCTGCTTGGCGTCAATTCCGGTAACGTCAAACAACGCCCGGTTGCCACGCGCGCGGGAGTAAGGCGGGTTCTGGATAACTAAATCCTGGCTGTGATGGGGAACCGGAATCATCGTCGGCACGGCGCCGTTGGCGGCGGCGCTGCTGACATTCTGGCCGGTTATGTCGGTTACCTGCTCATCGTTAATCAGTTCCAGCGAGCCCGTCTTGCCGCCCAGCACGGCAACGGCGGCAATGTGCGTAGTGTGGTACTCCGTGGCAAGCTCGGCGGTTGACAGGCCGGCGGCCGTCATATGCGACGCCAGCGCGTTGATGTCCAGCCCCGTGATTGACTGCTCCATCATCACCCGGTGCAGGTTTTCGCCGCCGCCCCCGGCTGATTCGTGGCGGCGGCGGATTTGGCGATAGGCCGCCCGCAGCAGCGTGCCCGTGCCGCAGGCCAAGTCGGCAATCCGCAGGTTGGCAACAGCGCCCGCGTCGGCCCAGTCCGGCAGTTCAACCCGCGCTATGGCCAGCGCCGCCAGCAGCTCCGCCGTTTCCGGCAGCGTGTAGTGAGCGGCGATTTCCTCCCGGTCGTCCAGCAGTTTGGGGAACAGTTCGCCGGCGAAGTCCACCCGGCTGCCCAGCTGCAACGCGGTTATCCGCCGGGCCATATACGACAACTCGCGGATAGTATCGGCGCCCACGTCATCGGGAATGCCGTAGCTCAGCGCGGCGCGGGCGCTGTTGAATATGGAGCCGTAGTTGACCTCCAGTATCTTGTCCCACGCCTCCCGCAAATCCTCCACCAGAACCACGCCAAAGGCGCCGGGCGTGTCGCGTATTTGCGCGATGGTTTGCAGGCCGTTTGCCCGCAGCCGGTCGGCATCCGCCGCCAACAGGTCGTGCAGCCGCAGCGAAGTCAGCCAGATGCAGCAGGCCATCCGCAGGCCCTGCACGGCATCCCGTTGCCCCAGGCCGTCGGCGATTTCACGCGCCACGTCGGGCCGCAATCGGCGATGCAGATAATCCGCCAAACTGTGAATGTGCGCCGCCATTTCGTCCGCCACCCGCGACACCAGGGCCGGCGGCGCGGCGGCGTACTCGCACAGGACCGCCAAGTCGTCAACGTTGCCCGTCACATACCCGGCGGCCGGCCAGATGCTGACGTCCGCATCGGCAAGGTTCACTTCTCCCTCGTCGCCCCGCACGCTGGCCGACAGCACGGCCATCCGCAGTGCCAGCCCGTCCGGTTGGGCCAGTGCCGCCCGCAGCCGGTCAACCGACCAGCGGCGCACTTCCGGCGGCGCGCCCACCGCCACGGCGGAGCGCACCGGAGACTGCATACCGACGACCTGCCGGCCCAGCTTGCGCCGGGCGTCGCCGAAAGCGGGTTCGCCCCACTCCACTTCAACCACCACCGGGTAGATGTCCGGCGGCGTAACCAGAATGTCCGGCCTTTCCAGCGCGGCGTCGCTGAACACCTGCTGCCGCTCGGCAATGACATACCGCGCATCGCTGCGCCAGACCTGACGCCGCTGCCGCAGCGCGTCGGCCAGCGCCTCGTTAAAAGTCTGCTCGTGCATCGCCCCGGCCGGGCCGCCAGGCGCCAAATCGGGCAAATTGGGCTGCGTAGCCATACACGGCATTATAGCCCCCCAACGGCGCGGCGCATGGTGCGTTGCGTCACTATTTGCCAGCCCTTTAAAGCCGCAGCGCCGCGCCTGCCGGCGTACCGTATAATGCGAAGGCCCCGATGCCGGCGGGGTGAAAGCCGAAAATTACGCGCTAGACGACCAGTGTTGCACCCCGTGGTCGCCGCTTGCCGCCATGCATCGACGGTTCGGCGCACCACTTGGCCGCCAGCAGCCGCACTGCCCGGTAGGTATCCTCGCCAAACCCCAGCAGGTCGCAGACCACGCGGCGGTCAAGCAGGGCGCGGTTGGCGTCGGCGTCGGCCAGGTAAGCGGGCTGTAACTCTTTATCGCGAAACCCATCAAAGATGGCCTGAGCGGTGGCCAGCTGTCCATCGGTAAGCGTTCGGAAGTCGAGCACGGGCAAAGTTTCTATTGCCAGTATAGTTGTCCGTCCTCGCCCGTCTTGTTGCCGGCTGGCGTGCCACCAGAACGAAAGCAGTCCTAACGTGGAATTGCACCACAAGGCAAATGGGTAATCAAAGCGCTCGTCCGCAAAGAGTATGTTAGGCCACGCCGTGCCACCGATGCTCCGGTATTCTGTGATGGCGGCGGCAAGCGGCTGCGAAGTGAACCGAAAGTCAAGCGTGAGGTGGGCACGGCTGGCGGTAGCCCACAACTCCGCTGCCCGCTGCTCCATTCCCGGTTTCACGCACAGGGATGAATCCGGATTGCAGATTATAAACCTTTCGGCTCTGGCGTTGTGATTATACAAGGACGGGTAGGTGGCGGTCGGATTGGGCGGATACTTTATGAAAGGACCGCCGTGCGCCGCGCTGACCAGCAATTGGTGGTCAACCCCCCGTTGCCCTACGTCGTTTAGCGGAGCTATTGGGAATGCAAGGGCTTCCGGTTCCCCCGGCAGCCAAAGTTGACCGACCGACAGCGAATGCGCGACTTGTGCGAGAGTAGTATCCGCAATGCCAGCGGCGCCCCATCCACTGCCCGATTCGTTGAGCGGAGTATCCAAAACCTCGCCGGCCGGGATAGCTCCGCAGTACAGAGGTATGCCACCGTATGGCCCGTCCTCCAGCCGTCGCTCCGCACCGCCGGTCAAAATGGCGTTGGCGACTTCCTGTGCCTCCGCGAAACCCCGGGGGCGACGCTGCAATGAAACAAACTTCGCGCGTCCGGTGGGTTCGCTGCCCTTTGACCTGCGCCTCCCGATAACCAGACACTCGGCGATGCCGGTATCCGATGAAAAGGATATATCATTGCCGTCGGCGGCGATGCTGATGATAGTAACGTCAGTGTATTGCGTCGCAATCATCTGCCGGAACTTGACCCATGACGAGCCGTTGATGGCGGTAAAGGGCAGCACTAACGCCAGCGCGCCGCCAGGACGAACCTTCTTATCGGCAATAGCCGCGAATGCCGAACCCAGCCCGGCATGGCCGTGATAGTATGAATTGCGCGACAACTGCGTCAGGCGCGTTGACATATCATCCTGGTCAGCCACCAACGCGCCAAAGGCGGCAAAGGCGGCGTTCTGCACGTTGCCCGCGGCATCCCGGTGCTTGGTGTTGCTGGTAAAGGGCGGGTTCATTATCACCATATCAAAGCCGCCATCGGGAATGTCGGCAATGATTTGGGCCGCCGTTGCTTCGCCGACGCTGCCGGTGCGCATCGCCGGGTCGCTGGTGTTGAACAGCGTCATTGCCGCCGACGATTGCAGCAGCTCCAACGAGCCAATCCGAACGCTGCCATCCTGCTGGCGACCATAAGCCAGCGTGTAAAGACGGGAGTTATCAAACCTAATCGACGGCGCAATGCCGGAAAGGGTTGAGCCGGTGATATGTATGGCCGACGGCATTACATCGCAACCGTAGAGTATTTCTTCCATCATCGCCTGATGCAGGGCAGCCGGGTCTCCGCCGGTACGTTCGTGCCGGTTGGCAATCTGATTATAGACCGCCGACAGCAAAGCGCCGGTGCCGCAGGCAAAATCACCGATACGCAATCGCCCAATGGCCTCGGCATCAGACCAGTCAATGCCCTCCATCTTGGCCACGGTCAACCGGGCAAGCAGGGCCGCTGATGCCGGCAAGGTGTAAAAGGTCGCTAAATACCTGCGGTCAGCAATGAGCCGCTGGAAAATGCGCCCGGTCAAGTCATGGGCAATACTGGCGCCGGTAGCCATTATTGCCTGAGCAGTATCGCGCAGCGCCCATATAGTCCGGGCTGCTTCCCCGCTCGGGATATGCTCCAGAATGTCTTTAGCAATAGCGAAAATGGCCCAGTAGTTTATACTCAGAATACCGTCCCACTCGGCAAGAAGTTCACTCAATGGGTTGGCAACGGCCGGGCCGCAGACCTGCTGCAACGACCTGATGTTGTGCGTACCTGAAAGACGCTCGTGAAAGACCATCGCATTGGCAATGATGGCACACGCCATCCGGCGGGTCTGCGGCACGTCGTCCATACCCAGCAATCTGGCGATTGCCGGCATAATGTCGGGCCGCAGTTGTGCCATATTGTTCAGTATGACTACGGCACGCTCAATGCCTTCTTCCAAAGCGACGGCAGCGGTGTCCACGGCTTTTTGCGGCACTGATATCAGCCGAATTAAGTCGGCCAGGTCGGTCGCCGAGCCTTCCAGCCAACCCGATTCCGGGAAACGACTGCCGTCCGCATCATCATATAGCACAGCGTAAGACAAACGGGCTTCGCTAATGGCAATACGCAGGTCATCGGCGAATCTGATTTCGCCAGGATAACGCAGGGCAATCGCAGCCTCTATAAAACTGTCCTCACCCACTACGCGCCGGCCCAGGCGGTCTTTGGCCTCCGCTTCAGCGGTACGCGCCGGCTCATATTCGGCCTCAACCACCACTGGTGCCCGGTCGGGGGCGGTAATCAAATTGTCCAGCTGCAAACCCGGACGCCCCTCAATAAGCTGCGTATTTTCTGAACGCACCTGGCACCCTGACAGTATCCCGCGCAACAGGTTGCCCAACTCATTGTTGACGCTCGGTTCGCTATGGCGGAGTTCCTGCGTAGTCATAGTGCCTTCTAGGATGTAGCAAAATAGGGGCTATTGTACCCCATTATGGCGTCGGTAAAATGAGCGTCCGGTTAGCAAAACCACAGGCTTCGCCGCTATCCCTGACTTTGAAAGGCCCAGACCACCTAAAACGGAATGCTATCCAATGGCTCACGATGCCGTCCGGCGCATCGTATAATGTAAAGGCCCATCCCATCCAAGGAGGCAACCGCTATGGCCATTACCCCAAAGAAATCACGCCCTTACTGGACACCGGAGGAGGCGCAGCAATGGCTGCCCGAAATCCTGCGCCTGGCCGAAACCCAGGGGCCACAGCGCATTGAAACCACAGATTCCATCGTGACGCTGACCGCCGAGCCTTTGCGTAACCCGGTTAACCCCGAGGGTTTGTCGCTGGGCCAGTGGCTGGTGCAGAATATGCCGCGCGGCAATCCTCCCCTCCCAATTCCGGACCGGCACAGCCCCTGCGCTTGCCCGCGTTGTCATCTTGAACTCTACGACAGGGACAGCGAATGACCGGCTACACGCTGGACACCAATGTAGTATCAGAGACCGCGAAAAATGCTCCCAACCCGCGCCTCATCGCGTTTCTGAACCGGGAAACTGACCTTTGGCTCCCGTCGGTTGTGGTACATGAACTGGAGTACGGATTGGAGCTGCTGCCTCAAGGGCGACGCCGCGACAGCCTGCGCGCCGCGATTGACCACATCCTGCAAACCTACCGCGACCGCATACTGCCGCTGGAACGGGTCGGCGCGGAGTGGGCAGCCCGTTACCGGGCGCAAGTACGCAGCGCCGGGCGGGAACCCAATATGGGCGATTGTTAATCGCCGGCACTGCCAAAGCCTATGATTTGGCAATCGCAACGCGCAATGTGCGGGATTTTGACGGGCTGGGCATCCCCGTAACCAACCCGTGGCAACCGCCCTGACCCCCTAAAACCCCACCATCCACCCCACAAACCGCTCCAGCAGGCCGTCCTGTCCCGCAGTCCGCAGCCGCCCGCCGGCCACCGCCGCAGCCGGATTCAGCCGGCCGTAGGCGAGCAGCAGGTACGTATTGGCGTCGCACTCTATCGTCAGGTCAACCAGGCCCGGATGCAAGTTGACGCCCGCCTGCGCGCCCGTCGGCTCCACTGCCACATCCACCGCATCCGCATCTGACAGCGCGAACCGGAACCGCACCACGCCGGCCGGCGGGTCAGCCCCCGGATGGTACGCCGCCCGCAGCCAGTGGGCCGACATACCCAGCAGCGCCGGCACGGCGTCGGGATGCAGGGCGGCGTTGGCGTCAAAGGCGCTACGGATGTCCCAGTCGTGCACCGCCAGCTCCTGGATGCGCTGGCTGACGTATTCGCGGGCCGTCATTGTACCGCGCCGGGGGTGCCAGCAGGGGCGGCCCCATTCGTCGCCGCTGAACCCGTCCAGCAGGGCTGCCAGCCCGGCGTAGCGCGCGGCAAACTCGGCGCGGAGGCCGTCGCCCAGCGCGCGGGCATAGGCAATGTCGGCGTCGGCGTTGGCGGCCGACATTGCCATGTTGTCGGCGGGCCGCGTGAACCCCGGCGGCGGGCTGGCGTCGCCGTCGCGCCCGCGGGTCATGCTGGCAATCTGCCGTTCCGCCCGGTTGGCCAGATGGCCGGCCACGTCGCGCACCGTCCAGGCGGCGCAGGCCGATTGGCGGTTCAGGTCGTCATCCGACAGGCCCAACAGGAACCCATGCAGCCCGTCCGCAAGCGCGCGGATAACCCCAATTTCCTGCCGAATCACCGTTTCGTCAGTCGTAACCATCCCAACAATCTCCAGTCAAATCCTGTGTCTTCCGGTAAAATTAGAGGCCGCCAAACCACCGGCCCAGGTTGCGCAGGCTGACGTGGGCGATGGTGTCCGGCGTCTGCGACACGCGGATGCGCCCGGCGCGCTTGGCGGCGTTCCAGTCCTGCCGGTTGTAGAGGCAGAGCAGGTAGGCGTTGGCGTCGGCGCGGACGGTCAGCTCCGGCGTGCGCTCCGGGGAACATTCCGATATGGTGAAGCTGTCGCCGGTCACCACCACGTCGTGCTGTAGCGTCGCCCCTTCCGGCCCGCCGCCGATGTCAAAGCGATACACCGCCGGCGTGGTCAGCGGCGCGGTGGGCCGGAAACAGAGCTGATACCACATCTCCGACGCCGGCAGCAGGGCGACGATGCCCTCGCCGTCCAGGTCGCCCTGGCCGGTGTCGCCGGCGCGCATATCCCAATCGTGGATGACCAGTTCCTGGATGCGCAAATCTACATAACTGCTGGCCGAAATCGTCCCCCGCCGGCGATGCCAGCAGCCAATTGACCAGTCCGTCCAGCCGCGCAGCGTCGCGTCCAGCGCCTCGTACCAGTCCTTAAAATTGTCCAGCAGGGCATCGCCCCATTCGTGCCGCAGCTGGGGGTTGCTGGCGGCGTTGGCCTGCTGCACCTGGTCGGGCGTGGCCTGCCGGCTCTCCCCCTCCGGCGGGCCGCCTTCGCCGGCCAGACCCCGCAGCATGGCCTCCCGCTGGCGGACGGCGCCGCCGGCCAGGTGCGCGGCCACGGTGCCCACGTCCCACTCGGAGCAGGCCGACGGGCCGTTGAGCGCCTCGGCCGGGCCGGCGGACAGGCGGCGGTGAACATCTCCGGCCAGCCGTTTGACCAGCGCAACTTTTGCGGCATCATCCATAGCGTTTCGCCTCCCATCAAACGAATGGCGCTAGTGTACCACGACTGCCCGCCTTGTCAGCGCCGGGCGGTGCGCAATGACAAAAGGGGCGGGTTTTCAACCCGCCCCTGCCGCGACGAACCGATGCCGCTCTGCCGCCCTACCAGCTCAGCCGCCGCCGGTAAATCAGCAGGCAGCTGCCGATGGCGCCCACCATGATGCCCGCCACCACCGCGAAGCCGGGGAGCAGCGGCCACCCGCCATAGCGAAAGCCGTTGGCGTAGGCGCGGGCCGAATCCGCCGGCACCAGGCCCAGCGCGGCGGGGGAGGGGATGGTCAGGTCAGTGGTGACGCCGGACGGTTCCCCCGCGGCCGTACCCCCGGACGCCCGGGGCACGCTCCTGAAGCTGAGGTCCAGCATCCGGGTTTTGCCGTCGCCGGTGAACAGCCATTCCTGGACGGCCGGCACCCGCGCGTCGTTTTCCACCAGCCAGAAAGTGATGAGGCGGCCATCGGGCAGCGCGCTTTGGCCTTCCGGCCCCGCAACCTTCAGCCCGCTGTAAAGGCCGTCCTCCCCCACCAGCACCGGCGGGCTGACGTAGCCATCCGCGCAGCCGCCCAGGCAGGCTACCAGCGCGATGCCTTCGGGCGCGGCCCGGCTGTCAACGAAGGCGTGGCCCTCGAACATCTGCCAGTTGTCGTCAATGCTGGACGCTTTCGGCTCGTCCGGCCCGGCGCCGGTGGACGCCAGCAGGCTGGCCAGCAGCAGGGCGGTGGTGGTCAGAGTAACGGCGGCGCGTTTGGCGCGGCCGGCCCAATGGATGCGATTCATTGCCAGGCTCCCGTCGGTCGGTTATGCTCCCCCGATGCTAACCCACCGGGCCGCGCCGCCGCACTGGAAACGGGCGCAGGTTTGGCCGAATTATTGGCAAACTTTTGGAATGGCCGGGGCCGCAAAAAACCCCCGCCGGCGCTGCGCCGGCGGGGGTGTGCCTGCCAGAGGCCGTTGGCGGCTGCCCTGAGGCTACGCCGTGCGACGACCCATGATGATGGCGGCGACGCCGATTATCGCAGCCACAATGGCTATAATCAGGGCGATAATCCCCATGGAACCGGCTCCGCCGGCGGGGCCAATGTCGCCTTGCGGGCCTTGCGGACCCGGAGGGCCTTCCGGCCCGGCGACGCCCTGTTCGCCCTGGACGCCGGCGGCGCCGGCCGGGCCGGCCGGCCCCATCGCGCCGTCAGACCCGGCGGGACCCATGGCGCCGTCAGACCCGGCGGGGCCGGGAACGCCCGGAGGCCCCGAGGGACCCCTGGGCCCCATTTCTCCCGCCGAACCCTCCGAACCCTCGCCGCCGGGCATCATCCCCAGGTTCGCGGTCAGGGACACGATTTCGCGCCCGCCGCTCATCCAGTCATAAGTCCACTCGGCCATCCGGTCGCCAACCATAAAGGAAACCATCATCTCGCCGCCAGCCGGCCGCATCAGGGTCAGCTCAAACTTGCCGCCTTCCATGGCCATGGCCGAGGCGAGTTTCTCTTCGCCGGCCATGGCCGTAATCATCGTGCCTTCCGACACGGGCAGGCCGTCGGCCATGGCCGTGCCGAATATGAATGCTGGCGGCACATTGACGCTGGTAGTGCCGCCCTCCTGAGCCGCAGCCAGGCCCAGCGGCAACGCCAACAGCAGGGCAACTAAAGCCACCGCCGCCATCGCTCCAAATCTCTTCATCTCATTTGCTCCTGCTTGTGGGGTTTCCCGCCCCGGACGCTTTGGCCCGGGGCGGGAGACTTTGCGCCGTGCTGCGGCCTACCAGATTACCAGGTTCCAGCAGGAGCCGCCGGAGCAGCTCAGGCTGCGGGACCGGTTGTTCAGCACAACTTCGGCCACCGCTTCCTCTACCAGAATCCAGTACGCCTGGCCTTCAATCAGCTCGGTGAGCGTGTTCAACTCCGCGAACTCAGGACGCGGGTCGTAGAACGACCAGGTCTTGCTCACGTTGTCAAAGTAGAACACCGCCGCCAGGTTGTCGTCCAGGTTCTCCAGCGCGTCCGGCAGCGTTGACACCGCACCCGGCGCCACCTCCAGCAGCACGTTCAGGGAGCCGATGGCCACCGTCTGGGTGTCGCCGGAGCCGACCTTCATCACCACGCTGTAGGTGCCGGGGTCCAGGCCGGGAATCGGAAGCCCGTCGGCGGTAACGGCCCCGTCCTTGTCGGTGCGGAAGTCCCGCGAACCGCCCACTCTGGCCCCGCCAATGGTGATTTCCTCAACCTCGGTGTACACCGGCATACCCTCAACGCTCAGGGTCACGTCGTCGCCGGGCTGCCCTTCGCCGGGGGTAATCTCAATCTTGGCGGCGGGAACCTCAAAGCTCTCCGTCTTCACGATGAAGGTGACAGTCGAACCGCTCTCGTCTTCCTTGTAAGACGCCTCGACCTGCTGGGTAGAGGGAATGGCTACCCCGCGGCTCACCCGATGCTCCAGGCTGAAGCGGCCGGTGGCGTCGGGAACGACCGTGTAGGAACGGCCCTCCACTTTGACCACTACGTTGCCCGTATTGGCGTCGCTGTCCTGGTTGTCCACCGGCCAGTCGGTGCCGGTAACCGTCAGGTAGTCACGGGGGCCCAGGACGTTCGGCAGGATGGTCATGCCGGGTTCCTTGATGACGATGGTCGCCGTCCCGTAGAACCCCGCGCTGTCCTGCACCCGGATGGTGTGGGTGCCGGCAGTCAGCGCCGGGTTGTTGCTCCCGGAAGCATTCCACAGATAGACGGTGGCCACGAACTGGCCGGCGTTGGACACGTCAACCACGCTGTTGTCCACCGAGTCGTCGTCCACCAGCAACGGTACGCCGTCAATGGTGATGTTGTTGGGATGCACGGAAATATCCCGGCCGGAGCCGAAGCCCTCGCCCTGGATGGTCACGCTCTCGTTGGCCCGGGCCTCGCCCACGCTCAGGCGCAGGATGGAGCCGGCCAGGGTAATCGTGGCGTCCTCAGAAATGTCGCCCCACTTGGCGTCAATGCGAACCGTGCCTTCCAGCGGGCTGCCGCCAACGCTGCCGGGCATCCTAAAGGTCGCCGTCGCCGAGCCGTCTCTGCCGATGCCGCCCGCGTTCACGTCAACCAGGTCGTTGGTATAGACTTCCTGGTTGGCGATCTCCAGCGAAGTGAAATTGTCATTTGCTTGGTCGGGGAAGTCCTGCGCGTACACGTTAATCGTGTCGCCAACGCTGGCGCTGCTGGGAGACACCCGGATGGAAGGCTCCAGCTCAAAGAACTCAACATCGCCGGTGGAAGCGCGGCCTTCGCCGTCAACCATGCAGATGAGATTCCGCCCATCCTCGTCAGCGTTGTCAAAAGTGCCGGGACCGAAAATCGGCGCCGTCACCTCAAAGGTCACCGCAACCGTGTCGTCGCTGGCCACAGTGGCAATGCCGGCGCGCTGGCCGTTCACCAGAACAATGCCGCACTGCAACGCGGGGAGCTCGGCGCGCGCCCTGACGGCCGTTTTATCTTCAGGGCTCAAATTGCCGTAAGGCTGGCAGAAGCCCTCCCCTGGGTCGTCGTTGGAACCGGCAACCGCGTTCATCCGGTCACAGTCCAGACTGTTCCACCACCTCTCCACTACGGCCTGCGACCAAGTGTTGCCGGGCTTGTGCAGAACATGAACCGCCGCCGAAGTCCCGTTGTTGAAACCGGAACCCGTTACGGTCAGCTCGTAGCCCCGTATGTTGTCCTCGTCCGACAGACTGATTTTGCCCGCCGTGGCTACGGTGCCCAGATCAACCTCAGACCCGTCGTTGGCATCGTCGTTGGGGCCCAGCACCGAGTAGCCCACGCTGTGGGTACCCTCTTCGCTGGGGTTCTTGATGCCGGCGGACTTCAGGAAGACCAGTTTTAGCGTCTGGCCTGCTACCGGCCCCTGGAACCCGTCAAAGTCGTCCCCGGTGTTGAAGTCGGGAAGGAACACCTGAATGGCCCAGTCGTCGTCGCCGCCGTAGTGGTTATCGGTATCGATTTCCACGTCGTCGGTCACATAAACCCGGCCGCCGTCGTTGGTGGCTTCCTGCCGATCGTTGGTGACGGTGAAATAGACGCTGCCACTGTTAATGCTGTCCGGCACCTGGAAGTCGTCTTCCAGGTACAGCTCTACCGAGCTGCCGGCCTCCATATCCCTGGGCAGGTTGCCGATGGTCAGCTCCAGCTTCACGCCGGCGTTGGCCGAAGTGCTACTGCTGTCGATGCCGTCCACACCGACCTTGAACATCTGCATCGCCTGGCGGTCGGTGCTGTCGGTGGCCGTAACCGTGACGGTGGTCGAACCCACGTCCTCGCCGACGCCGGTGACGGTTACCATGCTGCCGTCAACGGCGGCGGTGGCCACGTCTTCGTTGCTGGACTTGACCGTGTAGGTCAGCGTATCGCCGTCGGCGTCGCTGAAGTTGGCGGCCACGTCAATGACCTTCGAGGCGCCCACTTTCAGCGTTTCGTTTTCAATGGTGCCCACGGCGACCGGGGCATTGGCGTCCACCGTTACGCCGAAGGTCTGCATCGCCTCGAGGCCGGTGCTGTCGGTGGCCGTAACCGTGACGGTGGCCGAACCCGCGGCAACGCCGGTAACGGTTACCATGCTGCCGTCAATGGCAACGGTGGCCACGGCGGTGTTGCTGGACATGGCGGCGTAGCTCAGCGTGTCCCCGTCGGGGTCGCTGAAGTTGCCGGACACGTCAATGGCCTCCGAGGCGTCCTCTCTCAGCGTTACGTCTGCAATGGTGCCCACGGCGACCGGGGCATTGGTGACGGCTTCCACCGTTACCGCGATGCGCTGCGTGGCGCTGGCGCCGTCGGGGTCGGTGGCCGTAACGGTAATGCTCGTCGTGCCCAGGCCGGCGGCGGTGACCGTAACCATGCTGCCCGCAACGCTGGCGGTGGCAACATCGGGGTTGGCAACCCGCGCCCGGTAGGTCAGCGTATCGCCGTCAGCGTCGCGGAAGTTGCCGGACACGTCAATGGGCTCCGAGGAGGCGCCCATCATCAGCGTTACGGCGTCAATGGCGCCCACGGCGGTGGGGGCATTGTTGGCGGCCTCCACCCTTACCGCGATGCTCTGCGTGGCGCTCTCGCCGTCGGGGTCGGTGGCCTGTACCAGGACATTAGCCCGGCCAACCTCTCCGGCGAGAATGGTCACCACGCTGCCGTTGACAAAAGTCTGGGCAACTGCCTCGTTGCTGGACCGCGCCGTGTAGCTCAGATCGTCCCCGTCCGGGTCAGAGAATGCGCCGGACACGTCAACCCTGGTCGCGGCGTCGCCCACGGTCAGCATTACCGCAGCCAACTCGCTCGCTACGGTAGGCGCCCGGTTCGGCGCTGCCGGCGGTGGGGGCGGGGGCGGGGGCGAACCCGGGTCCGGCGTCGCCGTGGGCGTCGTCCCCGGCGGGGGCGGCGGCGGCGGCGGAACCTGCGCCTGGGCGGTTCCCGGCAGCGCCGACAACACCACAAACGCGGCCAGTATCCCGATGACGGCGAGCGCCATCACCACCGACACCGGCCAGATGTGCTTTCTGGTTGTGTTTTTCATTTGACAAAATCCCCTTTGAGATTGTCGTTGCCAACCGTCCGGAACGGCCCCGGCTGCCTGCCGGCCCCGGAGCCGCGCCCCGGACAGTTATTCTGGGTATGCTCTTGGTCTCGCTTACTGGACGCTCGCGGTGGCCCAAGGGGCCCAGCTGGACCATTTGGTGGACATACCGTCAGCGCTGGCCTGGCCGGCAATGACGGTGAACAAGTACTCGCCGCTGGTCAGGTCGGTGACCATAACCATACCGGCGTCGCCGGCGGCCGAGGTGAACTTGCCGCCCGAGCCGTCCCTGTTCATCGAGTACACATAGTGCACCGTGGCGTTGGCCGCCGGCGTCCAGGACACGGTGGCCGAGCCGGTTCCGCCCGTGGCGCTCAGGCCCGTGGGGTTGCCCAGCGAAGTGTCGGGCACCGTCACCGCGATGCTCTGCCGCGCGCTGGCGCCTTCGGGGTCCGTGGCCGTCACGGTAATGGTGGTCATCCCCGCGCCAACGGCGGTGACCGTAACCATGCTGCCCGCCACGCTGGCGGTGGCAACGCGGCTGTTTGCGGAGCGCACCGTGTAGGTCAGCGTATCGTCCATGTCAGCGTCGCTGAACGCGCCGGACACGTCAATAGCCTCCGAGGTGGCGCCCATAGCCAGCGTTATGGCGTCAAGGGAACCCACGGCGGTCGGGGCAGAGTTCCTCATCCCGAAGGTAACGTTCTTGGTGGCCGACAGGCCGCCGGAGCCGCTGAGGATGATGTTGACCGGGGTGCCCTGCCTGGCGTCGGCCGGCATCACCACCGTGAAGGTGCCCAGGCCGGTGTTGGCAAAGACTATGTTGCCGCTGTTGTCCAGGCCGGAAACGCTCACGTCGCCGATGGTGCGCACAATCACACGAACCTTGACGCCGGTGGAGACGGTGGTCGGGACGTCGGTAGGAACGTTGCCGCCGGCGTCGGTGGCCATGACCGTGTAGTCGGCCACGCCGATGGCGCCGTCAATCACGTCCGGCCCGGAGATTACCAGCTTACTGGTCTTGCCGGCGACGGTGAAGGAAACGGTAGTCTCGGCGTCCTCGTTCGTGTCCTCAACCTTGATGTCGTAGGTGCCCAGACCGGCGCCGGCAGCGACCGCGACAATTGCCGTTTCGAGGCCAGTCTGGGTATCGGTTGCAGGCGATTCGGCAGCGTCGGGGCTTTTAACGGCTTCGGCGCCCTCGCCGACCAGGGCGCCCTCGGCGTCGTCGTCGGCAGGCTCCCACTTAAAGCTCACCACCTCGTTGCCGGCCGAGTCAGTGGTTTTGCCGGCGATGATGAAGCGGTCGCCCGGCTCCACGGCGGTGAGTTCCTTGGGGTCGTCGCTGGTGGCGCTGGTGCCCAGTGCGGTCACTTCTTCGTCGCATCCGTTGGCGCTGTCGTCGCCCTCGCCGGCGTCGTCGCCGCAGGAGTAAGCCTTGACTTCAACCGCGGCGGCGTCGCCTGGGCGCACAATGTAGGTGCTTATGGTCAGGCCACCAAAAACGCCGGTGACTTTAGTCCTGACCGCGCCGGTTTCCGGAAGACCTTCTACGGTGATGGTTGCACCACCGCTGGGGACCCCGTTGGCTAGCAGCACACGGTGGGTTTTCGGGTCGATCTGGCTGGAATCTTTGAACTCGACACTGTCCCCGCCTTCAACGCTCAGGCCGATGTAGCCATTGAGGCCGATGCCAGCCTTGTCCTGGACCTGGACGGTTATCGTCGATTCTTGATCGTCCGAAATGGGACTCGCTGTGAGCATTGACACAGTGGTCCCGGCAGCATTCTTTTCAACCGGCGTACCCCGGAACACGACCTTGACTACCGTAGCAGCTTCATGGTCATCGGTAGCAGTGCCTTCCGTGTGCGGGAAAGCTACGGGATTGCCAGTGAGAGGAATGCCAACAGCCGTGTACACCTTGTACACGAACAGGTAAACCTCACCCTTATCATCCGCCTGGCTCCGGTTCACGGTAACTTTCGCTGAGCCCGGCACATCACTGCCGGCCTGCGTCGTCTGTATGGGGATACGGAAGTACTCCCTGTCAACGCCCCTTTTGCCAATCCGTGTATCCGCCGTAGCGGCATCAGTGGGATCGGCATCGGGCAGACTATTGGCCCACACCCTGGGAAATTCCGTGCCGCCGGTCACGTAGATATCGGCTTCTTGGCCCTCAGGAGGAGTGGTTGCTGTGTTTTTGAATACTACGTCCACCGAATCACCGCTGACGGTGCAGCCGCCGCCGGTCACGGTTTTACCGTCAGCGTTGCCGGTACCATTCACGATGACTTCACATTTGTCGGCGGGGGTAGGAGCCTCTGTAGTAGCCGGCAGCCCCTGAGCAGCCACTGGCGGCGGCTCGAGGCTGACCAGCTGGCCGAGGGCCAGGAAGGCGGCCAGCGCGAACACCGGCGCCAGCGCCAGCACTGGCCAGAGCCGTTTTCCTTTCAATGTTCTCATTTGGTAATTTCTCCTTGCAGCCGGGGGGCCGCCCCTTGCCCGGTGGCAATGGCGGGCCGGCTGGTACAAGCAGTTGGTTGTCAATTCGTTCCGCGGCCGCCGCCGGCGCAGCAACGCGCCGCCCGCAGCCGGTAGCCGGTTAGTTCAGCAGCAGCACCTCCTTTTGCACGGGCCGTCGTCCGGCCGGCAGGCAGCCGGCCCGGAAAGCCCGCGGCGTGGATTGGGATTGAGACACGCTAACGAATTGTAGCGGGAGAAACATTACGGGAGTATTACGGAGCGGCCCAAATTCAGCCCATTTTTAGAGGAATTTGAGGAAAGGCCAGCAGCAAGGGCCGTCGCCGGCGCCCACCGGGGCAAGGCTAGGGTTCCAGCCCCAGCCGCCGGCGCAAGCGGGCCAGTTCGACCTCCGCGGCGGCGCGGGCGGTTTCGGCGGCATCGCGCTGCTCCTCGGCGGCGATACGGTCATCGGCCTCCTCGTCGCCGGTCCGCAGGTAGCGCTGGGCCACCGGGTCATACCAGCGGATTTCCTGATATTCCCAGCAGACGTCCAGGTTCAGCACCTCGCTGTGTCCCCAATAACGGTCGTCGTCAACCTTGTGGATGGTGATGGGCTGGTACACCCCGTCAACCAGCCGGTCGCCGGCCAGCGGATTTGCGTAGTATTGGCCCCCAAAGGCGTCAAACCGCCAGTATTCCGGCACCCCGAACCGGGCATAATCCACGCGCTTGCCCCGTTCGTCGTTGCGCGCCGTGTTCGGAGAGGCGATTTCCAGCACGAAGTCGGGCGGCTTGCCCTGTTCCTCAATGGAATAGCCGGCCTCGGCCAGGATGCGCTCCCGGTCAACGTCAAAAGCGATAATCAGGTCGGGAACCCGCAGGTGTTCCCGCCGCGTATGGATGTTCCAGCCCACGGGAACCTCGCCGAGCACCAGGGTGGTGAGCGGAAAGCCCAGGCGCCGGCGCAAGGCCATATAATGGCTCGGTTCGGAGAGGTGTAGGATATTCTGCATATCGTCTCGGGGCGGAAACGCCGGGAACTGTCCGGCCGGCGTAATGTCGGCCAGCGGCGGCGCAGTCGGTTGGGTCGTCATCTCGGGCCTCGTAGGGTAGAAAGAGTAGAACAGGATAACATTGCCGCCAGCATTATACCCCACCCGACCCGCCGCCGCGGCGAGTCGCGCAACTGCGCCCGGGCCTTTGCCCGGCCACTAAAGCCCGCTCCCCTTGTTTGAGGAATTTCAGGAAAGGCCGGCGCCGGCGCCCGCCCCCATTCGGGCATAGCTAGGGTTCCAGGCCCAGCTGCCGGCGCAGGCGGGCCAGTTCGGCCTCGGCGGCGATGCGGCCTTCGCGTTCGGCGATGCGGGCGTCGCGTTCGGCGATACGGGCGTCGCGTTCGGCGTCCCGCTCGGTTTCGGCCATGTCGCGCTGCTCCTCGGCAGCGATACGGTCATCGGCCTCCTCGTCGCCGGTCCGCAGGTAGCGCTGGGCCACCGGGTCATACCAGCGGATTTCCTGATATTCCCAGCAGACGTCCAGGTTCAGCACGTCGCTGTGTCCCCAATAACGGTCGTCGTCAACCTTGTGGATGGTGATGGGCTGGTACACCCCGTCAACCAGCCGGTCGCCGGCCAGCGGGTTTGCGTAGTATTGGCCCCCAAAGGCGTCAAACCGCCAGTATTCCGGCACCCCGAACCGGGCATAATCCACGCGCTTGCCCCGTTCGTCATTGCGGGCCGTGTTCGGAGAGGCGATTTCCAGCACGAAGTCGGGCGGCTTGCCCTGTTCGTCAATAGAGTAGCCGGCCTCGGCCAGGATGCGCTCCCGGTCAACGTCAAAAGCAACGAGCAGGTCGGGAACCCGCAGGTGTTCCCGCCGCGTGTGAATGTTCCAGCCCACGGGAACCTCGCCGAGCACCAGGGTGGTGAGCGGAGAGCCCAGGCGCCGGCGCAAGGCCATATAGTGGCTCGGTTCGGAGAGGTGTAGGATATTCTGCATATCGTCTCGGGGCGGAAACGCCGGGAACTGTCCGGCCGGCGTAATGTCGGCCAGCGGCGGCGCAGTCGGTTGGGTCGTCATCTCAGTCCTCGCAAGGTGAAGTGGCCTGGCGTTGGCGCCGCCATTATACCCCGTCCGGTCGCCTCCACAGCCTGGTCTGCCCCGGAGTTGAACCCGGACGCGGGCGGCCGTTGGCCCGGACGCCGGCGCAGCGCGGTGCTCCGCCCCGGCGTCCTGTATATTTAAAGGAAGTAGCTTACGGTCAGCGTTTCGTTCCCGTCTCAGTAATTTTTTGACATCGTTTCACGTGATACGAAATATTGACGTATGCCAGCGTTAGGAATACGATAATGCCAACGCCGGCGGCAGCCCATCGGTGTTAGGGCGCAAACCCGGAAAACATCGGCGCATACCGCCTCGGCGCAAAGGGCTGCTATGGCAAACCGTAATCGCCGGGGCCTTGCCGGTAAATGACCGAGTGTAGGTATTCAGGAGGAAAAAGAATGGCAGACAAAGACATCGCTTTAATGGCCCACTTGATGCGCCGCGCCGGTTTTGGGGCGACGTATGAAGAACTGGAGGCCCGTGCCGCCAAGGGTTACGAGGCCACCGTGGAGGAACTGCTGCACCCGGACACGCAGCCCGCGCTCGACCGCGACCTGCTGATGCGCTATCAGCCGCAGTGGGTATCCCAGGCCGGACTGGAAGGCCAGCAGGAAGAATGGACCTTCCGGATGATTAACACCAGGCGTCCCCTGGAAGAGAAAATCGCCCTCTTCTGGCATCAAATCTTCTGCACCGGCCATGCCAAGTGCGAGTACCCCAAGCAGCAGCAGATTGAGCTGGAAATGTTCCGCACCATGGGCATGGGCAACTTCTCCAACCTGCTGCTGGGCCTGGCTATGGACCCGGCGATGGTGTTCTACCTGGACAACTGCATGAGCCACAAGGACGCCATCAACGAAAACTGGGGCCGCGAGCTCCTGGAACTCTTCTCCATGGGCGTCGGTATGGATGGCGCGGCCAACTATTCCGAGGACGACGTGCAGGAATGCGCCCGCGCCTTCACCGGCTGGACGGTGACCAACTCCATTCCCCGCTACCCCTATGGCAAGTACGAGGCCGCCTTCATCTACGACCCGTCAGACCACGACTACGGCGCGAAGACCTTCCTGGGTGAAACCGGCAACTGGAACGGCGAGGACATCGTCCGGATTGTCGCCCGGCAGCCCGCCACCGCCCGGTTCATCGCCCGGCATATGTACAACTTCTTCGTCGCCGACGAGCCTCAGGTTCCGGCCTGGCAAAACACGCCGCCCCGCGACCCCGAAGCCGTCAAGATGCTGGAAGACGAGTACTTCCGCTCCAACTACGACATCCGCTCGATGCTGCGGGTGCTGTTCAACTCCGACTTCTTCAAGGATGCCCGTTTCACCAAGGTGAAGAGCCCCACCGAAACCGTGGTCGGCACCATGCGCCTGGTTGGCGACTTTGATATGCCCAAACCCGGTTTGAACGCCATGACCCTGACCATCCGCTACATGGGCCAGGACCTGCTCAACCCGCCGACGGTAGAGGGCTGGCATACCGGCCGGGAGTGGATTGACAGCGGCACCCTCGTGGAGCGCATCAACTTCACCGCCGACGCCGTGGGCAACACCTCGCATCGCGGCGTGCAGGCCATCATCAACCGCCTGGGTTCCGAGGGCGACACCATCTCGTCGGAGCGGCTGGTGGACGGCTGCCTCGAAATGCTCGGCTCCTACGAGCTGGCCGACGTTACCCGCAACGAGCTGGTCTCCCTGGCCGACAGCGAAGGCGAGCTGCGAACCGGCACCGATGAGTTCGGCCAGCGGGTCGGCCAGATGCTGCAGTCCATCGTGGCCACCACCGAGTACCTATTCGCCTAACCAAAGAAGGGGGAAAGATATGACATCCACCAAGAAAGACCCGGTGCTGGTGGTCCTCCAGCTTTCCGGGGGCAACGATGCCCTCAACACCATCGTCCCTTACGGCGACCCCCTGTACCTGGACAACCGGCCCAACGTGCGAATTCCCATCGACCAGGTTCTGCCCATCAACGACCGGATTGGCTTCAACCCGGCCATGGCCCCGATGAAGCGCCTGTACGACGAGGGCAAGGTTGCCATCATCCAGGGCGTGGGCTACCCCAACCCCAGCCGTTCCCACTTCCGCTCCATGGACATCTGGCACACCTGCGAGCCGGATAAGGTGGGCGACGAAGGCTGGCTGGGCCGGGCCGTGCGCGACCTGGACCCTGAGAAGGAAAACGTGCTCACCGGCGTGAACTTTGGCCGCGGCCTGCCCCGGTCACTGGTGGCCCCCGGCGTGCCGGTGGCCTCGGTGGGCAACCTGGAAACCTACGGCGTGCTGACCGGCATTGAGCTTGAGGAACAGCGGAACAAGGCCCTCGACGTGTTCTCCCGGGTCTATTCGCCGATGATTGGCCAGGGGCCGGTGCTGGACTACTTCGCCCAGACCGGGCTGGACGCCCTGGAAGGCGCCGACATTCTCAGCACCGCCCCCGCCATGTATTCCTCATCCGTGGAATACGGCGGCGACACCGTTGCCCAGTATATGCGCAACATCGCCCAGGTGCATCTGGCGGGGCTGGGCACGCGGGTGCTTTACACCACCGCGCCCTACAACAGCTTCGACACCCACGCCGGCGAACTGGCGAACCACACCCGCCTGTGGACGGAAACCTCCCACGCCGTGGCCGACTTCTACGACGACCTGAAGGAGCACCACGCCGGCGACAACGTGGTGCTGCTGGTCTTTACCGAGTTCGGACGCCGCGTCCACGACAACGGCTCCGGCACCGACCACGGTTCCGGCGGCGTGGCCTTCCTGGTGGGCGATTCCGTCAAGGGCGGCCTTTACGGCGAATATCCCTCGCTGGAACAGGACAAGCTGCTGGAAGGGGATTTGCACTTCAACAACGACTTCCGCGGCCTCTACTCCACCCTCCTGGAGCAGTGGATGGGGCTGGACGCCAAGTCCATCGTCAACGGCGAGTTCGAGCAGATGGACTTCATTTAGCCGACACTGTGAGGTGATTATGACCACCCCCACCAGAATTTCCCACGTACAGCTGCAGTACAGCCACACCATCGGGCGCGGCGAGCAGTTCGGGCCGGGTTTCACCTATCCGGTCCATATGGCCCGGGGCGAGGATGACCTGATGTACGTCCTGTGCCGGTCTCCGGAGTACCGGCCCGAGGGCACCCGCATCACGGTCTGCACCGTTGATGAGGAATACGTCAACGCCTTTGCCCGTGGCGTCCCCCAGCAGGGGCCCCACGAGTACAACTTCGACGACGGTTCCCTGGTCTGGCCCGTGACCGTGGCCATCGCCAGCAATGGCAACGTCTATGTATCCGACGAATGGATGCACCGCATTTCCATCTTTAACCGGGATGGAGAATACGTCGGCAAATGGGAGGAGCGCCTCGGCAGCGGCGACGGCGAGCTTAACCGGCCCGCCGGCTTGGCCATCGACCAGGACGATAACGTCTATGTCGTGGACAGCATGAACCACCGTGTCCAGAAATTCACTCCCGACGGCCAGTTCCTGGCCAAGTTCGGAACGCAAGGCAATGGCGACGGCGAGTTCGATATGCCCTGGGGCATCGCCATCGACAAGCCGGGCAACATTTACATCGCCGACTGGCGCAACGACCGCATCCAGAAGTTCACCGCCGACGGCCAGTTCCTGATGAAGTTCGGTTCTTCCGGATCGGGCGACGGCGAGTTTAACCGTCCCACCGACGTCGCCGTTGACCAGGACGGCATCATCTACGTCGCCGACTGGTTGAACAACCGCCTTCAGATTTTTGACCCCGACGGCGACTTTGTCGCTCTCAAGACCGGCGACGCCACCGTCTCCAAGTGGGGCAAGGACAAGCTGGACGCCAACCCGGAGATGTGGGGAGAACGGGAGCGCGCCCCCGGCCTGGAACGGGAGAAGGACTTCTGGGCCCCCACCGGGGTTGAAGTGGACGATTCCAACACGGTGTTCGTCTGTGAAGGCCCCCGCAACCGCATCCAGGTGTACCGCAAGCAGTCCAATATGTTCATGGGGCCGCGCCTGTAGCCCCGGAACACGCTGTATCCGATTGGGAAGGCCCTCCGAAGTAAAGCGGGGGCCTTCCCATCTGTTGCCGACGATTACGGGGGACGGACCCGCCATGCCCATCAGCGTAGCCCGAATACCTAATCTGGAATGCGAGGCGTTCTATTTTGATATGGAACGACGCGGCATTGAGCTGCGGGATCTGGAACCCCACGCGGTGGCGGCGGCGCTGGAACGGGGCGACGTTGACGCCGGGCCGGCGCCCCTGCTGGACACCTTCCGGCTGCAGCCCAATGCCGCTCCCATTGCCGGGTTCTGCGTCGCTGCGGTGGCACAGGCCACCTCCTGCGCGCTCCATTCCCGGAAACCCGTCACCGCCCTGAACGGCGCCCGCATCGCCCTGGCCGACGCCGACGACACCACGGCGAACCTGCTGCGCGTGCTGCTGACGCTGAAGCACCAGGTCAGCGGGGCAACTTTCGTAGCGCCGCAGTCGGAGCACGACGCCATTCTGCTGACCGGCAACCAGGGCCTGCGCCAGCGCCGGGGGACGCGCGCTTTCCCGCATCGCTACGACCTGGGGCAGGAATGGCAGGAATGGACCGGGCTGCCTTTCGTCTTCTCCCGCTGGATGGCCCGCGCGAACCTGGAGCGCGGGGATTTCGTTGTGTTGCAGGATGCGCTGTTCGTCGGACAGGAAGACTGGATGAACAACCTGTACAAAGCAACCGGCCCGCGCAACGACCTGCGTATGCTGCCCCGGGAAGTGCTGGAGTACGTCCAGGGACTCCGGTTTTATATCGGAGTGCCGGAAGAACGGGCCATCGCACTGTTCCAGGAGCAGATGGCGCTGCTGGAAGACGTCTCAGCCTAGTCCGCATCGTCGCCGCGCGCGCGGGAATCAGTCGGGCGCGTGGCTGTCCAGCTCCTCCAGCCGGCGGGCCACTGACGCCTCCCGGTAGGCGTGGATGAGGCAGCTCAAGACGGCGACGACGAGGAAGACCGGCCGGTTGGGCATCGGCAGGATGGCGCAGAAAGCCACGGCGACCGCCGACAGGTTAGCCCCCCAGTAACAAACGTCTCTGATGAGCCGCAAGGTGCGCGATTTATTTTCTCCAGGATTGGAGAAATGACGTATTTCTGGCATGATATACCCTATACCTCGCATATCTTGCGATTAGGTTATTTTGCTTAATTATAACACCCTGAACGCCGCATTAAATCTGTTGCCACGCCCGTCTCAGGGCAATCTCATTCTCTCCGTCATTCCTGCTTTCGCGGGAATAATAACGACGGGAGCAACTGCGTAAGTCCTGTGACGGTTGGGCGATACCGCAAAATCAAGGAGAACGAATATGCCACCGAACCAGGTCCCTTACTTGCTCTACGAACCGGAGGATTCAGGCATCCTGTGGATTAAGTTCAACCGCCCTGAGCGTATGAACGCCCTCATTGGCTCCGCCGAGGAGAACGGCACGGTGGCCAAGGTGGGCGAGTATATGCGGGCCGGCGACGATGACCCCAACGTGCGGGTGATTGTGCTCACCGGCGTTGGGCGCGGGTTCTGCTCCGGCGCCGATATGAGGCGGGACGCGCCCGCGGACGTTACCGGAGAGAATTTCGTGGGCAACCGGGGCGTCGTCGCCGGCCCCGACGCGGCGCGGGAGCATTTCTACCACGGATTCACCAAACTCCACCGGGACATCTCCCAGGTCAGAAAGCCCACCATCGCCATGATTAACGGCCCCGCCGTCGGCTCCGGCATGGACATGGCGCTGCACTGCGATATTCGCCTGGGCTGCGAAAACACCCGGTTCATCGGCTACCAGCAGCTGGGGCAGATTATCGAAAACGGCGGCAGCTACTACCTGCCCCGGATGGTCGGCCTGGGCCGCGCGCTGGAATTTGCCTACACCGGCCACCTGGACGCCCCGCGCGCCTACGAGTGGGGTTTGCTCAACTACCTGGTTCCCGCCGCAGAACTCGAGGAAACCACCCGCGCCCTCTGCGACCGCATCATCAGGACGCCTCCCCTGGTGCAATGGATTAGCAAGCGGATTATGCGCGCCGCTCTGGACAGCTCCCTGGAGACCACCATGGCCCTCACCTCCAACGCCGGCGGCATCCTCAGCGGCTCCGAGGACGCCCGCGAGGCGCGGCAGGCGTTCCTCGAAAAACGCGCGCCGTTGTTCCGGGGGCGGTAGCGGGGCAATCGCGTCTGGCGCCGCCGGTGTCGCACCGGATTGCCCCGCTGCGCTCCGCGCAATGACCTCAGGAAAACGTCAGCCGCTGGCCGAACCGTTCGCCGTGGGTAATTTCGGACATCGGCTTGCGCGGCGTCCCCGTTCCCGGCTCCCGGAGTATGCGGTAGCCAAAGGGCAGCACGGTTACTAACTCCAGCTCCTCCGGGATGCCCAGCAAGGCTTTCACCGCATCCTGCTGCTCGCCCCGGATGCCGACGAAGCAGGTGCCCAGACCCTCCGACCACGCCGTCAACTCCATCTGTTGCAGGGCGCGGCCGGCGTCCAGCTGGGCCCGGCGGGCGTTGTCCATCACGATGGCGATAGCCGCCGGAGCCTGGCCGATGAACGCCCCCTGGGTGCAGATGCGGCCCAATTCCGCGATGGTGGCCGGCTCTTTTACTACAATAAAATGCCAGGGCTGGGTGTTGCTGGAGCTGGGCGCCCAACGCGCGGCTTGCAGGATTTTGTGGATAACGGCGTCGGGCACCGGCTCGGCGGTGAACTCCCGCACCGTCCGGCGCGTCCTGATGCACTGGAAAACGTCCATATTGAGCCTCCTGGGAACCGGCCTTGCGATTCTTCCAATTTGTCATTGCGGGCGCAGCGTGGCCGCCGCGTTCCGGTAACGCCGGCCCCGGCCAGCCGGCGGGTTATCCCAACCGCTACCTTACCGGCGGCCACATTACCCAACCCCGGCGTCCGGTGTTCCGCAGTCGCAGCAGATGGCCGCCGAGGGTGGTTACGTAGATGCTGCTCTGGTCGGCGTCGCCGAAGCAGCAGTTGGTGGGCATATCCACGCCCACGGGCATGGGGTAAGTTTCAAGGACTCTGCCCTGGGGTGTCCAAACGTAGAGCATGGGGCCGGGGCCGGCGGCCCAGTTGCCGGCCGTGCCAACGATGTTCCCTTCGGCGTCCAGGCACATACCGTCAATGCCGCGCTGGGGGCCGCGATGGTCTTGCCCGAACTGGTGCAGCACTATGTAGCGGCCCAGAGAGCCGTCGTCGTTAATGGGGTATGACCGCAACTCCCGCACGCCGCCGGGTTCCGGGTCGGTCTGGATGATGTACAGGTTGCGGTCGTCGGGGGAGACCAGCAGCCCGTTGGTGCCGGTGGTGTCGAAGGTCATTTGCTGGCAGGTGTAACTGCCGTCGGGCTGAGGGTCGGCCCGCAGGATGTCCCGGCCCTCAATCTCCTGCTGCTCGCCGGGGTCAACGTTGCCGGCGTTCCAGGGATTGCTGAACCAGACGCGCCCCTGCCGGTCGATGACCAGGTCGTTGGGAGTGTTGAGGCGCTGGTCGCCCAGGTGGTCAACGATGGTAGTAACGCTGCCGTCGGTCTCGAAACGCACGATGGCCCGCCCGCCGGAGCTGCAGCCGTAGAGCCGGCCCCGGGCGTCAAAGGCCAGCCCGTTGGTGTGGTTGGTGTCCTCCCGGTACACTTCGCACCCGCCGGTCTCCGGGTCGTAGGCCATGATGCGGCTGGCAGGAATATAAGTGAACAAAACCCGCCGGCCGTCCCAAGCCGGCCCTTCGGTCAAACGGCTGAATGGTCCCGCGACGTGTTCCCATTGCAATGCCATGCTGTCCTCCTGTCAAAATGGATGTGTGCCGTCAGGCCGGGCCTTATGCCGGCGGCCCCGGCGCAACTTCCTCGATGATTACGTCGCCGTCAGCCCAGACGTCCACCGTAAGCCGCCCACTCCAGAGCATCGCCATACCCAGCAATGGTTCGCTGTCCGATTCAAAAATCGGCGCCACCCGGCTTTGCCCGTGCCACGATACCAATGCTGTAAAAACCTCAAGCTGTTCACTAGCGCCGTTAGCCAACGCTACATCCCATTTACCAAAATAGTGGAGCCCAAGTTCAGCAATGATTGACGAAGGCAGCGTCAGATGAACGGTTGCTCCAGTATCGACGACGGCGTCTATGGTCAGTGTCCGGGTTGGTTCAGCAATACTCGCTACCGTTATGTTGATACGCGGTTTGCCGGTGATTGGCGCTTCGCCGTCCGGTCTGACCTGCGGGTGTACTTTGCCCCTAATCACGTTTGCGGCTCGCGTTGAAGTTCGGCTCTTCATCGGAGCGGGCGAACCGGAATCCGATGACGTAAGGCGTCCGGTAGCCCACCCGTTTCGCCCAGGTGAACATATCCGGGCGGCGTTCCCACAGCCGGAACAGGGCGGCGGCGTCATCGGAGTCAATCTCATAATCGCCGCTCTTGACGTCAATGACCACCAGCTTGCCTTTGTCATTCGGCCCCAATGTGTCCCTTATCTTTTCGTTGTAGATGGCCCGGCCGATAACAGCCGTGTCCTCTTTGTTGAACTCCATAAACGCCCTCCTTGCTTGCCGGGTGTATTGCCGTCTATTATATCCGGTACGCCCGCGCCGCCGTGCCCTGGAACATGGCGGCCTTTTCGGTTGCCGAGCAGTCTTGCGCTACGCGCTGGAAGGCGTTCCAAACGGTAGTGTAAGGGTAGGATGCCTTGTCCACGGGGAAGTTGCTTTCAAACATACAGCGCTCCGGCCCGAAATGCTCAATGCAGTACGTCAACCAGGGCGCGATGGTATCAGCCAGCTGCTCCGAGGATGGGGGGGCGTCCCACTGGTGCCAGTCGTACCCGCTGATAAGGTTGCCGAACCCGCCCAGCTTCACGACCACGTTTTCGTGGGCGGCCACGGCGGCGATACCCTGCCGCCAGTCGGCGAACACCGCATCGCGCCGCCCGGCATAAGGGCCAATGCCCAGCGGACGCCCAATGTGATTCAGAATGATGGTGGCGTCAGGGAAGGCTCCCGCCAGGTCGGCCAGTTCCCCCAGCTGGGTATGATACACCAGCGCGTCAAAGCTCAGGCCCATGCTCTGGAGCCGGTCAAACCCGGCGCGGAACTGGGCATCCGACAGCATCCCCGCAGTGCTGGCGCGGCCGGCGGAGATTTCGGGGCTGGCGTCCCAGGCGCAGGAGAAACGGATGCCGCGAAAGCGGTTGCCGCTGGCGGCGACGTGGGCCTCCAGCACCGGCGCCACCGCATCGCCCAGCATCAGGTTGGCGTTGGACACGATGCCGGCCGCTACTGCCGTGGGGCCGTACTGCCCGCTGGCGCTCTGGGCGGCAATGCCCTGCACAAACTCGGTTTCGCCCACGGCCCGCAGCTCCTCCGGCCCCTGCGCCCGGTACATCGAGCGGCACTCGATGAAAACGGTCTGCGCAATGTTGTGGCCGCCGCCCAAATCTTGGGCCAGTTGGTCAAGGAGATAGCGGTCGCCCTCCCGGTCCCAGAAGTGGTGGTGCGGATCGCAGATGGGCAGCTCCGGGTCGATGGGGTCTTCCACGTTCCGGGCGAGCCAGGCATCGTGTTGGCCGGTCATATTCGTTCCTCCCGTGTCCCGTCATTCCGGCGCGAGCCGGAATCCAGGCGCCTTGATAATCGGACTTGCCGATGGCTGGCGCTCGCTCTGGATTCCCGCCCCGTATCGGGTACGGGGTGACATTCTGGCGCGGGAATGACGGAGAGCAGTCAACAGGGGCTAGATGGGCAGCGGAACCTCGGCCAATTCGGCCGGCAGCTCGACGCCGAAGGCGTTGACATTGAAGGCCAGCATCGCGTAGCAGCCCATCAGGGTAGTCAGTTCGGTGGCGCCGTTGACGCCGAACTGGGTCACCACCGCATCAAAGGATTCCTGACTGACGCGGCGGGTGCGGAAATATTCCCGGCCATAGTTCACCACCGCGATTTCGTCCGCCGACGGGTTGGGAATTTCCTTGCCGTCGCGTAGAGAATCCACAACCTCGTTGCGCAATCCGGCGCGACGGGCCGGCGGGGCGTGGGCGTTCCAGATGAACTGGCAGTCGTTTTCGCGGGCCGTCAGCAACATGGCGAGTTCCCTGATGCGCGGCGACAACGACGTATCGGTTCGCAAGTAAAGCGCCAGCCCCAAAGCGCGTTGGGCCACCTTGGGGGCGTTGAGCATCACCGAACCGGGGCCGGTGGTGGGCACTTCGCCCCGGTCGGCCACGAAAGCGTCAAAGGCGGCGCGTTCGTTTTCGGGGACGGATTCTCGGGTTACGGTCGGGGTTCGGGCCATGGTTTTTCTCCCTGCGTGCGCGTATTAATCATCTCGCCACAGTCTAACATCATTTGCCCTTCCCGCAGTCCGCATCGGCCAGGGCCGGCGCAGACTGCGGGGACTCCGCTATGGAGCGCCGGCGGAACGCAGTTGCGGCCGCAACGCTCTTGACGCGGGCCCGCCTCCGGTGCGTCAGGCGCGAGCGTTCCCGATTGGGTCAGCCGGCCACCCGCTTGCGGCGGTTGGCGATGTAATCGACGAGGACGTACTCGCCCAGATTTTCGCTGCTGCTGTAAAAGGCGCGGCCCCGGTTGATGCGGGTCATCCGGTCCACAAAGTTGACCAACTGGTAGCTGTTTTCCAGCATAAAGGTGTTGATAACGATGCCTTCCTGGGTGCAGCGGCGCACCTCTTTCAGGGTTTCCAGCTCGGTGCGGTAGCTGGGCGGGTAGGAGAAGTAAGCCTGCTCGCCTTCCAGGTGGGCGGTAGGTTCGCCGTCGGTAATCACCAGGATTTGCCGGGTGCCGCCCTTTTCGCGGGCCAGCAGCTTCCGGGACAGCATCAGCGCATGGTGCAGGTTGGTGCCGGAGACCCAGTTGTTCCAGGTCAGCCCGGCCAAATCCTCCTCCTCCAATTCGCGGGCATAGTCGGAAAACCCGACCACGTGCAGCGTATCCCGGGGATACTGCTGGCGGATGAGGGCAAACAGGGCCAGCGTAACCTTCTTGGCCGCCGACCAGTTGTTGAACAGGCCCATGGAGCGGCTCTGGTCAAGCAGGACGATAGTTGCGGCGCGGGTCATGTGCTCGTTGCGGTAGATTTCAAAATCGTCGGGGCGCAGCTTGACCGGCACTTGCGGCCCGCCCCGCACGATGGCGTTCTTAACCGTGGTCTGCAAGTCCAGCTGCAGCGGGTCGCCAAACTCGTAGGTTTTGGTGTCGCCCAGCACGTCGCCGCCGGCGCCTCGGGTATCCAGGTCGTGGTTGCCCATGCGGTCTTTTTTGAGATGCTGGAACACCTCGCGCATCGCCTTCTGCCCGATGCGGCGGATGCCCCTGGCCGTAAGGGTCAGATTATCGTCGCCGGTGATGTAGCCGGCGTCTTTCAACAGTTGGCGCAGTCGGTCCAGTTCCTCCCAGGCGCGGCGCGCTTCCTCTCCCAGCAGCTCGGCCAGCTGCTCCGGGTCAACGTCGTCCAGGTTGCCGCTGCGCATCGCCTGCTGCAAGGACTGTTCCAGCTGGTCGAGGGACTGCATCTGCTGCATCGCCTCCATCGCCTGCTCCAGCGTCATACTGTCGTCCCCCAGGAACGGATACTGGCGGGCCAGTTCATCGGGTGGCAGCAAGGACTGCATCAGGCTGGCGAACTCGGACATCTCGTCCATCAGCCGGGGGTCCATAGCCGACTGCATGGCGTCTTCCAGTTCCCGCCGCGCTTCGGGGGAAAGGCTGTCCATCAGCGACTGCATCTGCGCCATTTGCTGCTGGATGCGTTCCATCAACTCGTCCAGGCTTTGGGGCGGGTTGTCGCCGAACATCGGCCCCCACTTCTGCATAAAGTTTTCAAAGCCGGGGTCACGGCCTTCCAGCCGGTCGCGGAGCATCTGGTTGAGATCGCGCATCATCTCGCGCATGGCCTCCATCTGCTCCGGCGTCATATTCTGCATCTGGTCGCGCATCTGCTGCGAAATGTTCTGGGCCATCTGGCTTTTCAGCAGGTCCAGCAATTCCTGGAACATCTGCTGCGCGTCCGGGTCCATAAAGTCGTAGTCCATCAAACCCTGAATCTGCCCGCCCAGGCTGTCGGGCAGGTCGTCCAGCCGGTCCAGATTGCGTTGGGCGCGCTGTTGCAGCAGCCGGTTCAGCGCGCGCTGCTCTTCCTTGCCGGCCATATCGGCCGGTTCGGGCTGGCCGGCGGCCTCGTCCAGCCGACGCTGGATGCCGTCCCGTTCGGTGCGCAGGATGTTTTCCAGCCGCTCTTTCAGGTCATCTACCACCGAGTCCAGGTTGCTCTGCTGGAGTTGCTGGCGTCGCTGGTTTTTGAGCCGTTCCATCAGCTGGCGCAGGTTGGGCATCTGCGCGCCGTCGCGGTTCTGCATCCCGTTGCGGAAAAGTTCGCGCAGCGCACGGGCCAGGTCTCCGTGCTGCAGCAGGTCGTCGGACAGCGCATCCATAATCTCGCTGGCATCGACGTCAAAAATCTGTTGGGTGCCATCCCAATGGGAGTAACGATAGCGTTGGTACAGCATTGGCGACCTCCGGCCGGGCCGGCGCGGGTGCGGCTTGGGGATGCGGCGATGATAACACAGGCCGCCGCCGCCGGACGGCCGGCTAGACCACCTGCGCGCCCAGGATTTTGCCGATGTGCCCCAAAGCCCAGCGGTGCGCGTCGGCGTCAAAGGACGCCACGCAGTCGGTTGGAATCTCCACCGGGTAGTCCCGGTTGCGGGCGTCGGCGGTGGTGTGCAGCACACAAATATCGGTGCAAACGCCGCAAATAATTATCTTGTCGGGATGCAGCGCCGCCACCCGCTCCCCCAGGTCGGTATTGAAAAACCCGCTGTAACGGTTCTTGGGAATGACGTTAGCCGCGCTAACCCACTCGCCCAGCTCCGGGATGACTTCCGGCTCCTCGGTGCCGATGACGCAATGCACCGGGAACATCTGAAACTCCAGGTCGTCGGGCAGGTGGTGGTCGGAAACGAACAGGATGGCGGAACCGGCCTCAGCTTCCCGCCGCAGCAGGTCGCGGACGGGATTGATGATGCTGCGCGCATCGCCGCCGCAATACAGGTTATGACCCGGTTCCAGAAACCCGCGCACCATATCGATTACCAGGACTACATTCGGCATTTGCGCTCACCTCCGGCAACGATAGGCGCAGTTTAGCGCAATCGGGAACCGACGCCTAACTTGAACCGCGCTGAAAAGCCCTCTCCCCTTGCGGGAGATGGGCAGCGCCACCACGCCCACCTGCTGCATAGGCGGTGATGCCTCTCCCCTTGCGGGAGAGGGGCAGCGCTCCTGCTCCGCCGCAAAGAATCCGGCTCAAAATCCCGTCCATCCCCGTAAATTCGTAACTTCCGGCCTGGACTTTGCCAAGGCCCGGCGCTGATCGGCAGGACGATTGCAAAGCTGGTCTGACCGGGGCTACCGGGTGGAGCAAAGAACAATCAAACGGGTGCATCCATGACCGCAGCGACCGGGTATGGCGAACGGTTCTCAGCGCTGAGCCAAAAAATTGGCTCCCCCGGCAGGATTCGAACCTGCGACCTAGCGGTTAACAGCCGCCCGCTCTACCGCTGAGCTACAGGGGAGCATAATGCCGGCGCGGTTACTCCGGCTCAAATCAATTCTAGCACCAACCGGGGCCGGTGGCAAGCAACCTCGCCGCCGGGGTAGCGTTCCGTTTTAGGTGGTTTAGTTGTAGGATGGCTGCAAATACCGGCTCCGGAGTCAGAGGGAGGGGCGCTGCCATGGGACTGCTTTACGACTTGGAAACCCGGCTGGAGCAGCAGATACCCGTCCAGCTGCAACAGTCGTTGCAGCTGGCTTTGGATGATTACCAGCCCCTCTGCCCGGACTGCGGTTTAGCGATGCACCGGCATCATCGGTACGCCCGTACTATCACCACCCGCTATGGGGCAATTCGGTTGCAGATGCCCGTGTTCCGCTGCGGCCAGTGCGGCCGGATGGCCAGCGGCGCCGACCTGCTGGGCGAAGCAGAACGTCATCAAAGGTACTCAAAAAAACCCGGGAACTAGCCATCAAACTGGCGGCGCAGGGGTTGAGCTACGCCCAGAGCGGCCAGTGGTTCGGGTTCGTTAAAAGCACCATGTGCCGCTGGCTGCGACGGGAGCCAATAGCGCAGCCGGAGTTGCGGGGGCGGGTGTTGGAGCTCGACGGATTGTGGACCAGAACGCGGGCCGGAGCTACGGAATTGAAGGTCATCCGAGATGAAAACGGCGTGGCTCTGGGGGCCTTTGGAGGTTGGGCAGGGGTGATTGACCAGGCCTGGCGGCAGGGAGCGGTTCAGCCGGCGCATCTGGTGAGCGACGGGGATGCGGCCATCGCCGCGGGCATCCGGATGGTCTATGGCCGGCAAGCGCCCCACCAGCTCTGCCATTTTCACCTGCTGCGGGAGTACCGGCGGAACATTGGGGAGACTGGTTGGCGGGAGGCGCGGCGACTGCTGGCGTCGTCCGGCCTGGCGGAGGCCCGGGGCTATGCGGCGCGGGTGGCCGCGTTGACCGGAGGCCAGGGGACGTACTGGTGTCGGAAAGCCCTGGAGAAAGGACTGCGCCATTTAGCCACCGGGCAAGCGCGATTCAAGACAACCTCCCCTTTGGAACGGCACAACCGGGAGTTGCGGCGGCGGGAAAAGATGGGCACCGTATGGACACCGCACAACCTGCTGGTATTGCTCCAAAACCGGGGCCTGCTCAACCAAACCACCTAAAACGGAACGCTACCCGCCGCCGGGGTAGCGTTGCAATTTAGGTGGTTTAACATTCGGAACGGTAGGGGCGACCTCATGAGTCGTGCCTATGCCCGCCGTCAAAACGACGGTATAGCGCCTCAAACCACCGAAAACGAAACGCTACCCGCCGCCGGGGCAGCGTTCCGTTTTCGGTGGTCGGGGTTTTGCAAAGTCATTAAAGCCCTCTCCCGCAAGGGGAGAGGGTTGGGAGAGGGGTAGCGCTCCCGCTCCGGCGCCCGCAAAACCCGCCCCCCGCACTTTGCACCTGCCCACTGACAACCCCCTTTGACAACCGCGAACATAAGTCCTATACTGCAACCTGTCACGTGAATCTCAGTCCCGCCAGAGGTCAACCCGGTCGTCAACGGCCAGTCAGCACAAAATCGCATACCGGCGTCGTGGAGACCCCTCGTCCAATGCTTACGCGAGTACGGTCTAACCGGCCAACAGCGACTGCCACCGCGCTGCGTGGCTGCGCTTTCAAAGCGCAGTTCACGAACCATCGGAGCAAAACTTTGCGTAAATCCCCCGGCCGTGGGGCTGACAATGACCGGTAACCTCTGGCTCGCCCACCGCATCCCGCCAACCACCTAAACCAGCAAAAGGACGCATTGCCAATGAACCCAGCCCACCACCTCAATCGCAGCCGCCATTACCTCAACTTTATCCCCGCCAACATCGCCCCCGGCGATTACGCCCGCGCCGCCCGTGCCTTGTGCCGGTCGGTCAGCCACGCCGTAACCGCCGCCGCCGTCCACTGGCATCATCGCCGCGACACCCGGCGACGCCTGCGCCTGGTCGTCGGCCGCGTTCCGTTTCAGGTGGTGGGGCTTTGCAAAGTCAGGGATGCCGCTCTTGCCGTTCCTGGATTCCCGCTTTCGCAGGAACGGGGAATAACCAAACGACCTGAAACGGAACGCTGCCCACCGCCGGGAATACCGCGTTTCAGCAGGACTTGCCGGCCCGACAGCACGGGTTGATGGTCGAAGCCCAGGCGCGTAAGTCCTGTGACCACGAAAAGACGCTGCCGGCGCCGGCGCGGTAGGCGGGTCATTCTTGTGATAAACTGGCGGCGGCAAGGCGCAATGCGCCAACGGGGAATAGCGCAAAAGCGGATATGTCAGCTAAAACTTCGCGATTCTGCAAGGCACGGCTATGAAAATTGCGATTGGTTCCGACCACGCCGGGTTTGAGTACAAGGCCAGGCTGCTGGCGCTGCTGGCTTATCTGGGACACGATGCGGTTGATTACGGAGCCTACTCCGACGAGACTACGGATTACCCGCTGTGGATTCGCCCGGTGGCCGCCGCCGTGGCCCGGGGCGACGTTGACCGGGGCATCATCCTGGGCGGCTCCGGCAACGGGGAGGCCATCGTCGCCAACCGCGTCCCCGGCGTGCGGTGTACCCTGTGCTGGAACGCCGAGTCCGCGCGCTATGGGCGGGAGCACAACGATTCTAACGTGCTCTCCATGGGGCAGCGATTGGTGCCCTGGGAGACGGCCCGGGAAATTGTGGACGTGTGGCTGACGACCGAGTTTGAGGGCGGGCGACACCTGCGGCGGATTAATCAGATAGACGGGTAACGGCCGGCGTTGGTCAGACGCGGCCCTCCCGACTTTGTGCCGCCGCCGTGTTATTATGAGCCGCCGGAATGAAAGCGGACGCCCCGTTCTATAAGGAGGACATGGCGAATGGCGACAAACGCTCAAGCATGGACTGAAGAATTCGTAGAGGCCGCGGGCGCCACGCTCCAACTGGCCAGGGGCGGGAGTGGCGAAACGCTGCTGCTGCTCCACGATGAGTTGGGCCACCACGGCCGGCTCCGGTATCACGAGGCCCTGGCCCAGGACTACAGTGTTTACGTCCCCTCCCACCCCGGCTTCGGTGGCACGGAACGCCAGGAATGGATAATGAATATCCGCGACCTGGCCGGCTGGTACCTGGAAGCCATTGAGGACCTGGGATTGGAACCGGTCAACCTGGTCGGCTTCTCCCTGGGCGGCTGGCTGGCGGCGGAGATGGCCGCGATGTCGCCCAACCTGTTCCGGAAGCTGGTGCTGGTCGCCCCGGCGGGAATCAAACCCCCCACCGGCGAAATCTACGATATGTTCCTGGCGGTGTCCCGGGAATTTTTGGCGGCGGGATTTTACGACCCGGAAAACACGCCGGAGTTCCGGCAGGTCTGCCCTGATGAACCCAGCCCCGAACTGAACGAGGCGTGGGAGGTGGCCCGCGAGGAAGCCTGCCGGCTGAGCTGGCGTCCCTATATGTACTACCCCGGCCTGCCCCACCTGCTCCACCGGCTCAAGCGTCTGCCTACCCAGATTATCTGGGGGCGGAACGACAGCATAATCCCCGTCAGCGCCAGCCAGGTCTATCACGAGTCGATACCCGGCTCCCGCGTCAGCGTGCTGGAAAACTGCGGGCATCACCCCGAACTGGAAAAGCCCGACGAATTCGTGCGTCTGGTCAAGGACTTCCTGTCGTCTTAGGAAATCCCTCGTTATGGTAAAATCCCATTCGCAGCCGGAGCCGGAAGGAGAGACAAAATGTTCATTGGATATTTCACCGAGAGGCCCTACCAGGACCCCAAGTCCGGGTATTTCGGGGCCACCGGCAAGCCAATCATGGACCTGAACGTCAGCAACGAGATTTATGACGCCGAGTTGGGGGCCTCCCTCTACAACCGTTACCTGGACGAGAAAATTTACGCCGAGGAGATGGGCTTTGACGGCCTGATGCTCAACGAACACCACAGCACCCCCTTTTGCATGGGCGGCGCCATGAACGTGGAGGCGTCAATTCTGGCCCGCATCACCCAACGGGCCAAGATTGTGCTGCTTGGCAACATCATACCCATCTGGGATGACCCGCTCTGGCTGGTGGAGCAGCTGGCCATGATTGACATGATTTCCCACGGCCGGCTGGTATCCGGCTGGGTGCGCGGCACCGGACGCGAGAGCGTGGCCCACAACGTCGAGCCGCACTACAACTGGGAGCGGTTCCAGGAAGCCCACGAGCTGATTGTCAAGGCGTGGACTACCCCCGGCCCCTTCCGCTGGGAGGGCAAGCATTACCAGTTCCGGCACGTCAACCCTTGGGTCAAGCCCTACCAGAAGCCGCACCCTCCCATCTGGCTGCCGGGCGTGGTCAGCCGCGATTCCCTGATGTGGGCCGCCGAGCAGCGCATCCCCTACATTATGCTCGCCACGGAGATGGAACCCACCAGGCAGGCTTTCCAGCTTTACCACGACACGGCTGCGGAGCTGGGCTACCAGTCCGGGCCGCAGAACATCGGCTATCTTTGGAAGGTTCACGTCGATGAGACCGAAGAACTGGCCGAACAGGCGGGCCGCAAGTACGTGCAGGGGCCCAGCAATCCCTTCCTGGCCGGCAACGAAGGCACTACCAACCAGGCCCTGCTCCACCTGCCCGGCCTGACTTCCCGCCGGAGAGTGCTGCCCACGCAGGCCGTCGCTACCCAGGCTCGCGGCGGCAGCGCCGGCCCGGGCGGAGTCCTGTCCCGTCCCTACGAACAGCAAATCCAGGACTACACCATCATATCCGGCACGCCGGACACCGTAATCCCCAAGATCCGCCACGTCCTGGAAACCATCCGCCCCGGCAGCATCTTCTTCTGGGACGGCGACGGAGCGATGACCCACGACGACGCTATGCGCAGCCTGCGGCTGATGGGACAGGAAGTCCTGCCCGCAGTTCGTGAGATAGCCGACGAACTGGAGTTGCCCGGCCCATTCGAGATTGACCCCGCCACCAGCAAGCCCTATGAGGCCCAAACTAACGGCCCCGCCCCGGTTGCCACTGGAGAAACTGCCGCGAACGCATAAGACCGTTGCGGCCAGGCAAACCTTAATGACCTCTCCCCGAATCGGGAGAGGTCATTACTTTGTCCGGAGACGGCGCGTATTTTCATTGCCGGCTGCGATTTGGTGGGGAAGATGAGATTCGAACTCACACGCCCGGAGGCACATGATCCTAAGTCATGCTCGTCTGCCAATTCCGACACTTCCCCGGCAGCGAATAGGGCCGGCGGTGAGGAACGCCATCTAAAATTAAAATGGTGACCCGCCTCGGGGTCGAACCGAGAACCTGCTGATTAAGAGTCAGCTGCTCTGCCAGTTGAGCTAGCGGGCCACGATACGGCGCTGCACCGTGTCCTACTAGGCTACCAATAACTGATATTGGTGTCAACAAACGGCGCCGCGGCGGTAGCGTTGCAATTTAGGTGGTCGTACCTTGTCGTCATTCCGGCGCAAGCCGGAATCCACCAAATCCCAATCGGAAAAATCCTGTCCATCGCTGTAAAACTACCCCTTGCGCCCGCCAGAACTCCCGTGCTATCATAGCCGCGTCAGGCGAAAAGCAAAACCCCGACCGGGTTTCAGGTAATCACGGCCACTTTCAGCATCCAAGTCGCTACCGGCTCGTTGAGACTGTCGCCGATCTCATTAACCGGCGTAGTCGCTCCGGCCACGGCGTCAGCCACAGCGCCCCATGCTTCGGGCATGGAAAATACCGAGCTAAAAACCCCAGCGCAAAACCTCCGGCCGTAGGGCTGATAATCCCTGAAACCCGGTCCACCGCAAACCACCCGCCTGACCAAATCCCCAACGCACCGGAGCCAAAGGAGCCGCCATACCAACCTAGCCAAACCGTCCGCAGTAGCAGCCCTTCGCCTGACTGCTGCCGCATCAAACGCCAATCTCACCGCCACCCATCAAGCCTAATCAGCAAAATCTTGTCTATCCTGTGCATCCCTGTAAATCCGCAACTCCCGGCCGCGACTTTGCAAAGACCCTGGAGCGAATCTAAAGACCCGGTAGATGAAAGCGCCGGCGCCGGCAAGTTTTGATTCCCTACGCTATAATGCCAGCCGATTTTCACCGCGATGTTGGACGCGGAGGAACCCGATGGCTCAGGCTCATCGCCAAACATCGCCCGGCGTGGTGTGGCAGGACGCCGCCGTAACGCCGCCGGAACGCGCCGCTCTAATCCGGCAGCAGCCCCTGGTGCTGTGGTTCACCGGACTGTCCGGCGCCGGCAAGAGCGCGCTGTCCAACTGGCTGTCCCGACGGTTGCACAGCGCCGGATTGCTGACCTATGTGCTCGACGGCGATAATCTGCGGCATGGGTTGAACAGCGACCTGGGATTTGGCGCCGCCGACCGGCAGGAGAACGTGCGCCGCCTGGCGCATATCGCCAGCTTGATATACGGCGCCGGGTTGATTACGTTGGTGGCGTGCATCTCTCCCTTTCAGGCTGAGCGGGATTTTGCCCGCTCCCTAGTCGCCAAAGGCAGATTCGTGGCGGTCTTTGTGGATACGCCTCTCGCCGTGTGCGAACGGCGCGACACCAAAGGGTTGTACCGCCGCGCCCGGTTGGGCGAAATCACCGATTTCACCGGCATTGACTCCCCTTACGAACCACCGGCCAACCCCGAAATAACCATCGACACGACCGACCGTACTGCCGCCGAATGTGGCGCGGACTTGATGGCCTTTCTGCACCGGCGGAAGTTGCTGACATGGCGAGTCCCCGACTAACCGGCAATCACGCGCCAGGCAGCGATTCTGCTGTAGCCTCACACCCCGGCTACCATCCGGGGGTATTCGACCAATCCGCGTCCTTTGGCTCCGGGTTCAACAGCTTTCTCGCCACCGGCAGCCTGTCGCTGGCATTGCGCCTGGGCATCCGTTACGGCGTGGATGGCCGGTTCATACCCCGCTACCTGGGCATCCTGGCCGCCGACGCCATATTTGCGCCGTTGCGGTTCTGGCAAAGCCTGGCTTACGGACGTCGCATCCGACAGGCGAAGCTGCACCCGGAACCGCTGTTTCTGTTGGGCTTCTGGCGTTCCGGCACCACGCTGCTGCACAACCTGTTGACCACGGATCCCCGGTGGGGTTTCGTCAACACCTACCAGGCCGCCGTGCCGGATTTGTTCCTGGCTGGCCAGCGGCGGGTACGCCGGATGCTGGAGTCAAAAATTCCGCCGAACCGGGGCGTGGACAACATCCCCGTCAGCTTCGCGATGCCCCAGGAAGAGGAAATCGCGATGATTTGCACCTGCGGCCTCAGCCCCTACGTCTCACTCTATTTCCCCCGCACCGCCGATGCGACGCTGGATTATCTGTTCGCCGACCGGCGGCTCAGCGAGCCGGCCCGGCAGCGTTGGCGCCAGGAATACGCCAGGCTGCTCAAAGCGGCCAGCCTTTATATGGACGGCAAACCCCTTTTGCTGAAATCCCCCTCCAACACCAGCCGCATACCCGCGCTGCTGGATTTGTTCCCCGACGCCAGGTTCGTCTATATCCAGCGCAACCCCTACGACACGCTGCGCTCCTACGCCCACCTGCTGCGCTTGATGAACGGTTGGCACGCGCTCCAAAGCATTGACTTCGACGAACTGTTGTTGCGACAGGTCAAAATCTACCGGCAAATGGCCGAAACGTACCTCGACCAAAAAGCGCTGATACCCGGCGGCCGGCTGGTTGAAATACGGTACGAAGACCTGGAGCGGGATATGACGGGCCAGGTCCGGTTTATCTATGACGAACTGGGACTGGACGGCTATGATTCGTTCTCTCCCCGGCTGGCCGAATATGTTGACTCAATCGCCGGTTTCCAGAAAAACCCGTCCCACGTCAGCGACCGGGTGATTCAGCTGGTCAACGACAACGTTCCTTTTCTGGTCGCTCGCTACGGTTATGAGTTTATGTCGGCGACGGCCCCAACCGATGACGGCGACCGTTATAATGTCTGTCCGTTAGCCGTTTGAATATAGCTCTGGGAGGCTGGAAATGGACCAGGCAGTTACCGACTTTTGGAACGCCACCCGCTCGATTCTGCACGAGACACCCGTGGACGCCGTCCTCACGGAATGTCCCGAGCGCAGCGGGCGCGAGTATGAAACCTGGAACGTTACGCTGCGCAGCTACGGCGGGCAGCAGTTGCGCGGGTTCTATACGATGCCGCGCGACTTGCCGGCGTCCGGCCAGTTTCCGGCCCTGCTGGCGGTGCCCGGCTACGGCGGGGCCAAGGAGATTCCGTACCACGTCGTGATGCACGGCTTCTCGGCGCTGACCCTGTTCCCCCGGGCCCAGGGGGAAAGCATCCCCGAATGGGACCTGCCCCAAGGCGCCAACAAGCTGACCTATAACGTTACCGACCGGGAGACTTACTACTACCGCGCGGCTTATATGGACTGCGTGCGCGGCGTTGACTTTCTTGCCGAACGCGACGAGGTGGACGCCAGCCGCATCGGGATGTGGAGCCGCAGCCAGGGCGGGGGCTTTACGCTGGCCACTGCGGCCCTGGACCAACGCCTGGCCGCCGCCGTCGCGGAAGAGCCTTTTATGTGCAACTACCCGGTGGCTATCGACATCGACACCCGCCCCTATCACGAGCTGAGGACTTACGCCCTTGAGCATCCCGACCGGCGACCGGCCATGCTGGACACGCTGCGTTACTTCGACACTCTGACTCTGGCCGACGCAATCGCGTGTCCCACCCTGGTCAACATCGGCATGGCCGACACCACCTGCCCCTACGACACCATTATGCCGGTGTTCAACCGCATCCGGGCGCACAAATCCCTGCTGGTCTATCCCGAACTCACCCACAGCCCCTGCACGGATTTCAACGTCCACGCTATGAACTGGCTCAAGCGCTACCTGGGAACCTGACGGCGCAAAGCCGGGCAGCTGACATACCCGGGTATGCAAGCTGCCCGGCTTTTGACATTATTGCCTCGTTGTCAACTTGATTAGTATGTTGCAGCATAGCTACTTTGCGTACCATCTTGTTCGCGGCGTGCCTGGTTGCGCTTGCCGTCGTTGTCAAATCCCTGCGCTTGCCGAGGCAAATGCGGTATAATCTAATCATCAATCCGATGCAGCGGGTGCGGGCGCTGGTTGACCAGCCGGATGGCTGGCAGCCCCGCCATTTTGCAGTGGCGCCCTTTGGCGGCTTGCTGTCAACTTGGCTGTGGGTCAGCTACGGCCCCGATTGGGCCCAAATCGACAACTTCGGCGTCCTCTTTTACGGAGCCCTCGCCGTCGCACTGGAAGGAGGCTATCAGATGTTTTACGCAATCTCGAAGCGGCGACGGGACATCAACGCCGCCGAGGACAGGGGCCGCCAGGAAGGTCTTACTACCGCGCTGGATACCTTGACCGCCAGGCTCAAAGACGACCCGGACGTCAACCCCATGACGGTAATCGCCGAACTGCGCGCCCAATCGCAAAACCACCGTCAGCCATAGGAACCGGCCTCTGACTACACCGGAGGCCGGTTCTATACCGCCCGCCGGCCGCAAAGGAGCCTCACTATGCCCGCCCGAACTGGCGCCGAGTACCTGACCGGCCTGAGAGAACAGCCGCGCGAAATCTGGCTGGACGGCCGGCGTATTGACGATGTAGAGGCTATCAGATGTTTTACGCAATCTCAAAGCGGCGACGGGACATCAACGCCGCCGAGGACAGGGGCCGCCAGGAAGGCCGCCGGGAGGGTCTTACTACCGCGCTGGATGCCTTGACCGCCAGGCTCAAAGACGACCCGGACGTCAACCCCATGACGGTAATCGCCGAACTGCGCGCCCAATCGCAAAACCACCGGCAGCCATAGGAATCGGCCTCTGCTTACGCTGGAGGCTAATTCTATACCGCCCCGCCGGCTGCAAAGGAGCCTCACTATGCCCGCCCGAACCGGCGCCGAGTACCTGGCCGGCCTGAGAGAGCAGCCGCGCGAAATCTGGCTGGACGGCCGGCGTATTGATGACGTAACTGAGTTTCCGGGCCTGGCCAACGGGGCGCGTTCCATCGCCGGGCTGTACGATATGCAGCGCTCTCCCGGCGTCGCCAGCGCGATGACCTACACTTCCCCGACTACCGGCGACCCGGTCGGGCTGTCTTTCATCATCCCTAAATCCGCCGCCGACCTGGCCCGCCGCCGGGAGATGATGTCGCAGTGGGCGCACGCCAGCTACGGGATGATGGGGCGGACGCCGGATTTTCTCAACGTGACCATCATGGCAATGGCGGCGGCGGGAGGCTTTTTTGGCGACGACCGCCCCGAGTTCAAGCGGAACGTGGTCAACTACTATGAATACGCCCGCGAGAACGACCTTTGCCTGACCCACACCCTGGTGAACTTGCAGCGGAACCGGGCCCCGTCGGCAACGTCGCTGGACTACACAACGGACGTGGCCCTGCGGGTGGAGAAGGAAACGGACGCCGGGCTGGTAATCCGCGGCCCCCGGGTACTGGCCACGCTGGGGCCGCTGTCCGACGAGATTATGGTCTATCCCACCCGCTCCAGCCTGCTGGCCCGCGACGAAGACGCCCACAAGTACGCCTTTGCCTTCGCCGTGCCCTGCGGAATTGACGGCCTGAAGTTCATCTGCCGGGAGAGTTTCGACCTGGGCAAGTCCCATTTCGACCACCCGCTGGGTTCCCGCTTTGAGGAAATGGACGCCATCGTTTTCTTTGACGACGTGCTGGTGCCCTGGGAGCGGGTCTTTATGTACGGCGACCGGCACAAGTGCAACAATATGTCCAACGCCACCGGCCAGTACGTCCACACCGGCCACCAGGTGGTCACCAAGAACGTCGCCAAGTGCGAGTTCATCGCCGGCATCGCCAGCCTGATGGTCAAGATTCTGGGCAGCGGCGACAACCTGCAAATCCAGGGCTTGCTGGCCGAGCTGGTGGAAAATCTGGAAATCACCAAAGCCCTGCTCACCCAATCGGAGGTCAACGCCGCTATTGACGAATGGGGCGTAATGCTGCCCGACCGGGTGCCGCTCAACGTGGCGCGCAACCTGTTTATCAAGATGTATCCCCGGATGGCCGAAATCATCCAGCTCCTCGGTTCCAGCAGCCTGATGGCCCTGCCGTCGGAAGGCGATTTCAACGGGCCGCTGGCCGAAGTGCTGGATACCTACCTGGACACGGACACCGCCACTGCCCGCGAGCGCGTCCACCTGTTCCGGCTGGCCTGGGATGCGGCGTGCAGTGCCTTCGGCGGCCGCCAGGTGCTCTACGAGCGCTACTTCCAGGGCGACTGGATGCGCAACGCCGCCCTGCTGCTCAGCATCTACGACCGCGAGCCGCTGATGCAGCAGGTGCGGGAGTTTTTGGAACGGGAGTGACGCTAATCGTTCCAAAACGCACGGTGAGATGTGAGCAAATGCCGGTACTAATCGCACTTCCGGTAGCGATCGGGCTGTAGGTAACGCTGCCTGGATAGCCAACGACACGGCCTGCGGCGCCGTGGCAACACTGTGGCACCCGGGCTTCGTCAAGGCCATCGAGAAGGCTTTGTTGCTCTGCTTCATCTAGCGCAAAGGGCCTTTGCCGAGGGCGGCGACGGGTTCGGGCCGAAGTGTGGCATAGCTACCAACCGACTGGCCTTACCCTATCTGGGAGCGTCCATAACATATATGTCAAAGTCCCCGTCCCGGTCTGATCCGAACACAATCCGGCGTCCATCAGGTGACCATGCTGGTGACCCGTCCTGCACGAAATTATTGGTAAGCTGGATGACGCCCGACCCGTCCGCATTCATCATATATATGTCACGGTCTCCGTCCCGGTCCGATTCGAACGCAATCTTGGATCCGCCGGGAGACCACGCTGGCCCTTGTTCCCTTGCGGAGTTATTTGTAAGTTGGATGACCCTGGACCCGTCCACGGTCATCACATATATTTCAGCGTCCCCATCCCGGTCTGATACGAACGCAATCCGGCGTCCGTCAGGCGACCATTCAGGATGCCAGTCGCTCACGGAGTTATTGGTAAGTTGGATGACGCCCGAACCGTCGGCATTCATCACATATATTTCAGCGTCCTCGCGCTGGCCTGAGGTGAACACGATACGGCGTCCGTCGGGCGACCAATCCGGTGTACCGTCCGGCGCGGCGTTATTGGTAAGTTGGGCAACGCCCGAACCGTCGGCGTTCATCACATATATGTCGTAGTCCCCATCTCGGTTTGAGGAAAACGTAATCCGGTGTCCGTCAGGCGACCACGCCGGCACCCGTTCCCACGCACCATTGGTAAGTTGGACGACGCCCGCACCATCCGTGTCCATCACATATATTCCGGTGTCCCCGTCCTGGTCAGAGAAGAACGCAATCCGGTGTCCGTCGGGCGACCATGCAGGATGCCAGTCATAAGCGGAGTTATGAGTGATGTCGGTAGCTCTCGTTGGAGACAACTGGGGTGCGGCAGTAGGCTGCCGCGTCGGCCTGGGGCGCGGAGTTCGCGTCGCCGTAAGGCGCGATATAGCCGTTGGGATGGCGATTGGAGTAGGCGGCGGCCCCACGGTTGGGATTGGCGCAGCCATAGTAGCCTGCACCTCATCCAGCGAGTCGGTCGGGGTTGGTTCCGGAGTAAGCGTGGGCATGGCCGGCGTCAACGTCGCCGACACCATTTCGCTCAACTTGGCGTCACTGACCAGCTGAGCGACGCCGGCCGGTATGGGCTGTTGCCTCAGGAATACTGTGACACCCGCCAGCAGCACCACAACCAGCAGCGCTGCTACCAAAGCCGTCAATAATCCTTTTGCCAGCAAACCGATGCTCCTCGCGCCCTAACACCTGATACTGGACGGCCGGCTACCGTGGCGGTGGTATCATGGCCGCCACGGGTAGCGTTATTTTTGATGTGATTCTGCAACCGCTGGGAACCGCCGATAGCATCCCGAACTGCACCCGCGCGCGGCTACGGCAGCATGAATGCGGCGATAGCAAGCAAAGCACCAACTGCCGCAATGCCCAAAATCGCTGAAGCAGCATAGTAAGCGGCCAGGCGCTTTTTGGCAAAAGGTACTTTCGAGGTGACGAATTTCTCCTTCTCCCCCGCAATTGCGCTCACTGTAAAGGGCTTCCCCTTGTAAGTGAATGTGGCGGTCTGGATGTAAAATACCTCGGTGGTCTCTTGTCGGCGGACGACATCTGCGCTATTGCGATCTTCCTTAATGTTGTCTGATAGCAAATTTCCCTTAAAACGCCAGAAATGACGGCGTTTGATGCCGTTCTTGTCCAAGCCATCGATGTTGAATACAACATCGGTGCGGCGGGAAAATTTTCGTGTGAGAATCCGGGCCTGAATGACTTGGCCTTCCGAAGCGCACGCGTGGCAGGGAAGTTCGCCAGTTCCGTTGCAGCGCATACACGTTACTCTGCCAGTGGAGCCATGGAACGCCCCATGTGGGGACAGACATCGGTGGCAAGGTTCCTCAAAGATACCGTCTCTGCAACTGCTACAACGGACAGTTCGAATAAAATCTCCTCTCGAATCCGTTACCGTCCCGCTACCCATACAGTTACGACATTGTTCCCGTATCCAGGTAGTGCCAAGACACTGTGGGCATTGAACTTCCCGCGGACAATCAATTGTACCTCTTCCGTAACAGGTCTCGCAGTTCACAGCCACCCCGTCGCGGATAACGTGAACAGTTTCGTTCTTGAAGCCTGTGGGTATGTACTCAATTGGTGTGGAGTACTTCACTTTATCCTTGACTTTCAGAGTTTTGATGGTTTCCCGTTCACCCACGGTAAGCAGTTTGGTAGTGTACCTCATACAGGTACGTTCCTCGACGATGTCTCCGGATCGCACTTCGTTGAGGAAATCGCGCGGCAACAGCCACCTGTCAATTTTGAATTTGTTATGCCATTGATCCATAATGGCATCGGCATTCGGATATACCATGGGCACTCCTCCTTTGTCCAGTCAAATATTAGGCACTGTAGCCTGCATCAGTGTACTTGTCAAGGATACCAGAACAGGGGCGGGCATAACACCCGCCCTTGCCGCTGTTCCGATGCGCCGGAGCAATGCGGAACGGAACTAGCGCAGCAGCCCGTCGGCCACCGGCCCCTTAAAGGCGTCATCGCCGCCGAACACGGTGCCGGTGGCGCCGGCCTCAAACTTGCTCAGCCCCAGTTCGTACACCGCGCCGGGGAACGGAATGTACCCCACCGAGGCCGCCAACTGCCGGCCGTTGTCGCTCAGGTAGTAGCGCACGAACTCCGCGATGTGGTCTTCCTGCGCCGCGTCGGCCCGCACGTAGATGAACAACGGCCGGCTCAACGGGGCGTAGGAACCGTTGTTGATGGCGTCGTCGGTGGGCGTGATGCACCCGGCCCCGCCGTCAACCGGCACTACTTTCACCTTGTCCCGGTTCTCCACGTAGTAGGCATAGCCGAAGTACCCGATGCTGTACTTGTCGCCAGCCACTCCCTGCACCAGCACATTGTCGTCCTCGGATGCCACGAAGTCGCCCCGGGACACGCCGCCGTCGCCGTTGACGGCCTCGGTGAAGTAGTCGAAAGTGCCGGAGTCAACCCCTGGCGCGTACAGCCTGATTTCCTCGGCCGGCCAGGACGGGTCAACCTGGTTCCAGGTCATCACCACGCCCTCGGATTCCGGCTTCCAGATGGTGCTCAACTGCGCGACAGTCAAGCACTCGATGAAATCGTTGTCCGGGTTGATGACCACGCTGAGGCCGTCAATGGCCACCGGCAGCTCAATGTACTCAATGCCGGCGGCGGCGCACAGGTCAACTTCCTTCTGCTGGATGGGGCGGGAGGCGTTGGAGATGACGGTTTCGTTGGCGCAAAACTTCTTGAACCCGCCGCCGGTGCCAGAGATGCCCACCACAGCGCGCACGTTGCCGTTGGTCAGGTCGCCAAACTCTTCGGCCACCGCTTCGGTAATGGGGAACACGGTGGATGAGCCGTCAATGTCAATGTCGCCGGACAGGGCGGCGTACTGGTCCGGGTTCACTGCTTTGGCCGGGGTGTCGGACCTGGCGGCGGTATCCGCGACTTTAGCGGCGGTTCCGGGTGGGGTGGTGTCGGTACTTGCGCCGCTGGCTCCGCTGGCGGAACCGGCCGGCGCGGCTGGCGCTACTTCGGCCGGGCCGCAGGCGGCGGCCAACAGCATCGCGGCGCAGGTCGCCACAACGGCGATTAGCGACAGCCGGATTGGTAAGTTTTTCCGAGTATCAGGGTTGGCGAAACTCATCGATACCTCCAGGAATCGTTGGTTTGGTGCGGTCGTGCGGTCTTGCGGCAATCCTGGGTCGCGGGTACAGTGGCTGGCAAAGCCAACCGACCCGCCGCAATGTTCAATAGGCATCCCTCCAATGCGACGCTTCCGATTTCCGAATCTGCCAACGCAGCCGTTGACTTTACCGGCGCGGCAAAAAAATAAGTGAAATCCTGCGACTTCACTGCACTGCATTGGGCGCTGGACCCATCCCCTTTCGCGTGCGCGACCGGGGAAACGGCGTCCTCATAATCGCCGTGGGGTTTATACACGGCGGCAACCCGGCCGGCGGCAAGGCAAAAAATAACGGGGGACAAATCCCCCGTAGTGTGTGCTGACGCTTTAATCGCGCCAATGGCAACAGGCACGATGTCCACTGACACCGCCCCCGCCGCTACAGGAACGGCGGGTAACCGTTCTGCTGCCGGCAGCCGTTGCTCCGGCGGCGTTGCCGCAGTGCCATCCCGTTGCAGCGTCTTTATGTTCAGCATGATTCAGCGCGCATCGGAAGCGATGGCTTCCAGTTCTTCCGGTTCTTTGGGGATGCCGGCGGAAAGCACGCGGCAGCCGTCTTCGGTAACCAGCACGTCGTCCTCGATGCGCACACCAATGCCCCGGTAGATTTCCGGGGATTGCCTGGCCTGGGGCCCGAAGTACAGGCCGGGTTCCACCGTCAGCACCATTCCGGGGCGGAGACGCACCTGGCCCCGGTCGTCCCGGTAGGGGCCGCAATCGTGCACGTCCAAGCCCAGCCAGTGCGAGGTGGCGTGCATATAGTAGTCCCGGTAGGCGGAGTCGTTCAAAATGTCGTCGGCGTTGCCTTGCATAATGCCCAGGTCAATCAGCCCAGCGACTAACGCTTTGGCGGCCACCCGGTGAACGTCGTCGAAACCGGCGCCCGGTTTTACTGCGGCAATCGCCTGGCGCTGCGAATTGAGTACAACGTCGTAAATGGCCCGTTGGGGAGGAGTGAACTTGCCGGACACCGGCCAGGTCCGCGTAACGTCCGCCGTGTAGTAGCCGTATTCGGCGCCGGCGTCAATCAGCAGCAGGTCGTCAGGCCCCAGGGCGTCCCGGTTGCGGACATAGTGCAGTATGCAGGCGTTGGCGCCGCCGGCGACAATGGAAGGGTAGCCGTTGCGTGGGGAACCGAGCTGTCGGAATGGGCGTTCCAGCGCGGCCTGCACTTCGTACTCATACACGCCGGGGGCGGCGGTGCGCATAGCGGCGTCGAATCCCTGGGCGGTAATGTCAATGGCGTGTTGGAGCAGGGCGATTTCCGCGCCGGTTTTGGTCTGGCGCATCAAATCAATTTGGGGAGTCGGGTCCTCAATGCGGCGGATGCTTTTGGCTCCGCGCTGCGCCAGGCTGCGGCGACGCTTTACCAAGCCGGAAATGATGCCGTCGAGGCGCTCGTCGCTGCCCAATGCGTAGTAGATGGTTTCGCTGTCGGCCAGCAGCTTGGGCAACTGCGCGTCCAGTCGCTCCAACGGGTAGGCGGCATTGGCGCCCAGCGGCCCCACGGCGCCCCGGACGCCGGCGCGATGGCCGACCCAAATCTCGAAGGTAGGGTCGTAAGGGCGGACAAACAGGGTGTAGGGCGTATGGGAGCCGGGCCGCAGCACGGCCACCGCGTCGGGTTCGTCGAACCCGGTCAGATACCAGAAGGACGAAGGCTGCCGGTACTCGTGGTCAACGTCGTTGTTGCGCGCCGAGTCGTGTCCGGCGGCCAGTACGACGGGGCCGCCCGGCAGGGATTCCATCAGCCGGCGACGACGCGAGTTGAACTCGTGGGGCTTTGTTGCCAGAATGTCAGTGCTCATTTCGGAACGACCTACCCTGATTTTCCCATACCAAACAGCCGATGGCGATTATAGCAGGCGGCAGTGTCTGCCGCAATACCACCCGCCCGGCGGTAGCGTTCAGTTTCAGGTGATTTGGTTGTTCCTCTGAGGTGGTGGTGAGGTGGTGGGCTGGGTTCACCGGCGATGCTCCTTGCTGGTTCAGGTGGTCGGGGTTCCGGTTCAGGCTATCGGGGTTCGGGCGGTTGGCGGGATATGGTGTGCGGGCCAGAGGTTACCGGTCATTGTCAGCCCCACGGCCGGGGGTTTTACGCAAAGTTTTGCTCCGATGGTTCGTGAACTACGCTTTAAGGGCGCAGCCACGCAGCGCAGTGGCAGTCGCTGTTGGCCGGTTAGACCGTTCTCGCGTAAGCATTGGACGAGGGGTCTCCACGACGCCGGTATGCGATTTTGTGCTGACTGGCCGTTGACGACCGGTTGACCTCTGGCAGGACTGAGATTCACGTGACGGGGTACAGTATAGGTCTTATGTTCGCGGTTGTCAAAGGGGGATTGTCAGCGGGCCGGGGCAAAGTGCGGGCGGCGGGTTTTGCGAGCGCCGGAGCCGGAGCGCTACCCCTCTCCCAACCCTCTCCCACAAGGGGAGAGGGCTTTAATGACTTTGCAAAACCCCGACCACCTGAATTGCAACGTTACCCCGACCGGCGGTATCCAGGATTCTCCCGCTGGCAGCCGCCGGGCCTATGCCCTATACTGCCGCCCAATAACCGGAACCAAGAATCAGGCGCGGCCCTGCTGCGGAGGTCAAAATGGCGCTCGGATTGAGAAGTTATCGCCCGTTAGTCGGTGGCACTACCCACATGGTCAGCACCGGCCACTATCTGGCTACGGCGGCGGGGTATCGCATCCTGGAGCAGGGCGGCAACGCCATTGACGCCGGCGTGGCGGCCGGTATTGTCATCAACGTTACGCTGCCCCAGTACACCAGTTTTGGCGGCGTGGCGCCCATCATTATTCACCATGCCGAAAGCGGCGATACGCGCGAGATTAGCGGGCTGGGCCGGTGGCCGGGCGAGGCGTCCATTGACTACTTCCGGCGGGAGCACGGCGGCGATATGCCTCATGGCGTTATGCGCACGGTTACGCCGGCCGCGCCCGACGCCTGGCTGACCGCGCTCAGTCGCTACGGAACCATGACCTTCGAGCAGGTGGTTACGCCGGCGCTGGAGCTGGCGGAGGGCGGTTTTCCCATTCCGGCCACGCTGCACCGCGCCCTGGTCAGCAGCGGCGACAACATCATCCTGGATGAAGGCGATACCAGCCAATGGGCCAGCACGATGCGGATTTTCTATCCGGGCGGCCGGGCCTTGGGCATCGGCGATTTGCTGGTGCAAACCGATTTGGCCCGCACTTTCCGGCGATTGATTGACGCCGAACGCTCCGGCGCCGGCCCGGGTCGAGAGGCCGGCATCCGCGCCGCCCGCGCGCTGTTCTACCAGGGCGACATCGCCGAGGAGATGGTGGCCTTCATCCGCAGTCAGGGCGGCTGGCTGTCGATGGACGACCTGGCCGGTTTCGCCGTAGGCGTGGACACGCCGCCGATGATTGACTACCGGGGCGCCAGTTCCGCAAGCGACGGCATTGAGGTTTACGCCTGCGGCCCGTGGTGCCAGGGGCCGACGAACCTGCACGCCCTGCGTATCCTGGAGGGCTGCGACCTGCGGGGCATGGGCCACAACTCGGCGGATTACATCCATACGGTACTCGAGGCGCTGAAACTGGCCTTTGCCGACCGGCACGCTTACTACGGCGACCCCGATTTTGGGGACGTGCCGATGGCCGGCCTGCTCTCCCGCGAGTACGCCGACGTCCGCCGTCGGGAGATTGACCCGCGCCGCGCCAACCCCGAAATGCCCGACGCCGGCAACCCGTGGGCGCACCAGGCCGGCAGCGGTCGCGCCGCGCGCCAGCCGGAGCCGGTGGCCGGCCCGCTGTCCGCCGATACGTCGTACATCTGCGCCGTGGACCGCTGGGGCAACGCCTTCTCCGCCACGCCCAGCGACGGGTTTGGCGGCGTGCCCATCGTCCCCGGCCTGGGCTTTATGGTGTCGGCCCGCGGCTCCCAAAGCTGGCTGGACGCAGACCACCCCAGCAGCCTGGCCCCCGGCAAGCGTCCCCGGCTGACGCCCAATCCGGCGCTGGCCTTCAAGGACGGCAAGCCCTGGCTGCCCTTCGGCACGCCGGGCGGCGACGTGCAGCCGCAGTCTATGGTGCAGCTGTTCCTCAACGTGGCCGAGTTCGGCATGGACGTGCAGCAGGCTATCGAAGCGCCGCGCGCGTCCACCTGGAGCTTCCCCAACTCTTTCTGGCCCCACGCCTACCGGCCCGGACTGGTGGGAATTGAATCGCGTATCGCCCCGTCGGTGGTGGACGAACTGCGCAAGCGGGGCCACGACGTGGACGTATGGAACGAGTGGACGCCGCGCATGGGGTCGCTGTGCGCCATTGAGGTTGACCGGGAGCGGGGGGCGCTGTTCGGCGGGGCCGACCTGCGGCGGGATGCGTATGCCATGGGGCGATAGCGCGGCGGCTTAATCGGGCTTTGATAACAACCGGATTGGGGATACCGGGCGGGGTGTGCCGGGCGTCATCCTGGGGCTGGCCCTGGCAACGCCTCAGCCCGGTTCGCCGGTTGGTTCAGCCTGCTGCCGGCAGGTCTTTGTTTCGGCCTTGTCTTTACCCTCGCGCACTTGCTGGTAAGCGTCGAGGAAGTTGGAGGTGAGGATGCCGGCGGGCAGGGCGAACAGGCCGATGCCCAGCAGGGCGATAAAGCCGGCGATGACGCGGCCCACCAGCGTACCCGGCACCACTTCCAGCGACGGCAGCGTGGTTAGCACCACCACCGATGCCCACAGGGATTCACCGATGGAACCGAATTGCTGGTGGTTGCCGCCGGGCAGCGTGGATTCGGCGTAGTGCATCAGGTAGCCGGCCGCCAGCCAGAACACGCCTAGGGTAATCAGTACGCTGACCAGTTGGCTTGCCGAACGCAGCATCACCCGTCCCATCAGCCGCATCGCCGGGAAGCGGCGTCCGGTCATTATCAGACGGGAGATGAGGCGAAAGATGGGCAGCACCTCAACCTCGCCGAAAATAATCATCACGACCAGCGTGGGCCAGATGGCGATGAAGTCGATAATGGCCGCCGCGTTGGTGGTGGCGTATTTCAGCCGGCCTCTCCACCCGCCTTGTTGGTACTCACGATGCCACACGATGCACCACAGGCGTATGATGTATTCGGCGGCGAATACGCTGACGAAAAAGAACTCCAGCCGGGTGTTCCCTATCGCCAGGTTGACGGCGCTGAACAGGACCAGGCCAAAAATGGTGAAGTCAACTACCCGCGCCGGGCCGCCGCTGTCTGCCTCCAGCACGTGGAATACGGCGTGCTGGAGGCGGACATACGGATTGGCCTCCGGCAAACGGCAATCAAGCAGACGGAATTTGACGGGGAAGGCCACCATAAGAGCGTTTGCCGGAGCAAGCCTAGCGGCGGATGCCTTCGCTGACCAGAATGGCCAGGAATTCTTCCTGAGTGCGGGTACTTTTCTTGGAATTGCACGCCTGGCAAAGCAGTTGCAGGTTGCTGTCCGTATCCGCCCCGCCTCCGGCGCGGGGCACGATGTGGTCCAGCGTTAGATTGCGGAGGCGGAAATGAACATCGCAGCCGTTGCAGAAGCCTTCCTGCTTGCCATACAGGGTACGCCGGATGTCCGGGCTGGGTGGGGGCGGGGTAGGCGCGGCATCCGGCGTCGGGGATGTCGCGCCGCCGTCGGTGCGAACCGGAATGTCGGTGCGGTGAATGACTTCCCAATCGGTAAGGGTAGGCGCCACATCGGAACCGACGCGCACTTCCCGGGCCAGTCGCAGCTTGGTCAGTTCCAAAGCCCGGGGCGCGATGTCAATGCCAGCCCATTGACGTTCCAACTTTTCGGCGGCGACGCAGGCGGTAGCGCATCCGCAAAAGGGGTCCAGCATCAGATCGCCGGGGTTGGAACTGGCTTTGACGATACGCTCTAGCAGCGCCAGCGGTTTCTGGGTCGGGTAGCCGATTCTTTCCTGTCCGTAGGGTCTGGGTATGTCGCTCCACCAGTCCTCAATTATTTTCCCGGCGGGGTTTCTGGTGTAAGTGCGGCCGGGCGCTCTGGTATCGTCGCCGGCAAAGACGGTAGCGGTGTAGCTGGAAGTGTACGGCACTCTAACAGCTTCACCATTAAAAGTGCGGGTATCGGTTTTTGAGTAGCGCAGTATGATGTCATGCTTACGGGGAAAGTCATACCTTGGAATACCGCCACCGGCATAACTCCACACTATTTCATTGCGGAAGGACTCCGCGCCAAAAACGGCATCCATCATTCCCTTGATGTAATGGCTGGCGGTAGGGTCGCAGTGGAGATATGCCGTGCCGGTTGTCTTCAACACCCGGTGGATTTCCAGCAAGCGGATACCCATAACGGTCAGATATGCGGTCATCGCCGGCCCGTTGGAATAACGGGCGGCGGTGATGATGGCGTGCAGCCCGTAGTTAATGCCTTTCAGTTCCTCAACCTGCACTTCCTTGATGTCGTCCAGGGTCCAGATGTCTTTGAAACCGGCGCCTTCGGCCGGGCTGCCGATGGGGGCGGCATAGTTGCGGTTGGAATTGAACGGCGGGTCCAAGTAGATTAAATCTACCGACTCGCTGTTGATGCCCCGCATTACGGGCAGGTTGTCGCCGGTAAAAATGGTTCGGTTGGCGATATTAGGCGCGTTCATAGTTGCCTCGCATGGTGACGGCCCGACGGCCGTCATTGGCGCCGGCCTATTATCGCATTGCCTGACTGCCGGCGGTCAAGCCGCCGGCAGTCAGGGGGCGGCAGTTACATCGCCGTCCGTCCGCCGTCGATAACCAGTTCGCTGCCGGTCATAAAGGATGCCTCATCGGACGCCAGGAACAGCACCCCATAGGCGATGTCCTCGGCTTGCCCCAGCCGGCCCAACGGGGTGCGGTTCAGCCGGTCTTCCCGGCCGCCGGCTGCCAGCAGGTCGGCGGTCATATCCGTCTCGATGGTGCCGGGGTGGACGCTGTTGCAGCGGATGCCGTCGGCGGCGTGCTGGATGGCCGTGGACTTGGTGAACAGCCGCACCGCGCCTTTGGATGCGGTGTAGGCCGATGAGATGTGATTGCCCACCAGCCCGGCGACGCTGGATATGTTCACGATGGAACCGCCGCCATTGCGCCGCAATTCCGGGATGGCGGCTTTGGTGCCCAGGAACACGCCCTTGGCGTTGACCGACAGAGTAGTATCCCAATTTTCAATGGTGGTGTTCGCCACGGTTTCGGGCCGATAGATACCGGCGTTGTTCACCAGGATGTCCAGCTTGCCGAACCGGGCAATGGCGGCGGCGATGGCATCCTGCCACGACGCTTCATCGGTAACGTCCAGGTGGACGTACAGGCACTCGCCGCCCAGTTCGTTGATTTCGGCCTCCACCTGCCGGCCCAATTCGTCCCGCAGGTCGCCGATGACTACCTTGCATCCCTCGCGGGAGAACATTCTTGCCTCGGCAGCGCCCATGCCGCGCGCGCCGCCGCTGATGAATGCCACTTTGTTTTCCAGACGCATCACATAAACCTCGTTTTATTCTGGTTGCTGTTGCAAAAGCCGCAGCTGCTCGCGGAGCCGGGCGTTATCGGCTTCCGCCTGGAGCAGTGCGGTTTCAGCCGATTGGCGGGCGGCGGCTTCCGCTTGGCGGGCGGCGGCTTCCGCACGCCGGGCGTCCTCCGTTTCCTGGTGGGTCAGCAGCCACTCGCCCGTTGCTGGATCGTACAGCCGCAGCTCCCGGCCGGGCAGTACGCAGATTTCCAGCTCAAGTACCGCGCTGTAACCGCGCACTGTGCCGTCGGCGCCCTCGGTCAAGGGTTGTTCCCGGTAGTTGCCGTCGCTGTCCAGCCGTTCTATCACCAGCGCCGGGGTGAAATAGCGACCGGTAGGGTCAAAGCGGACATATTCCCGGACGCCCATTGCGGCGTAGATGGACCGCTTTTCGCTAATATCCCGCCGCCAGGTGGCCCGGGACGCTATCTCCATCACAAAGTCCGGCGCCCGGCCCTCGCGCCAGACCAGCCAGGAATCCCGGCGATGGTTGCCGGTGGCGCCAAAGACCGCGAACACGTCCGGGGCAACGCTCACGTCCGTCCGGTTCATACGGTAATAGACCAGCATATCGCCGGCGATATAAACATCATCCCGGTGATGGTAACGGACGCGCAGGGCGGAAACGGTGTTGGTGAGAGGAATATACTGCTGGTCGGATTCGGCCATCGGTTCACCGTCCGAGGAGGGGTAGTCGATGGTTGGGTCATCAACTGCATCCTCATCGGGGGGAAAATGCGCGCTGGCCGGCGCCAGCCCGGTTGTTTTGCTGACCATAGGCGCTGCTCCCGGTTGGCGTGGCTAACGGTAGTGAAGGTTATTGCGCGAACAGCCCCCCGTCAATCACCAGCTCGCTGCCGGTCATAAATGACGACTCGTCCGACGCCAGGAACAGCACGCCCCAGGCCACGTCCTGAGCCTCGCCAATCCGTCCGATGGGTGTGCGGCTGAGGGATGCCTGGCGCGCCGCGTCGTCCCGCAGCAGGGTGGGCGTGGTCATCGGCGTCTCAATGATGCCCGGATGCACCGAGTTGCACCGGATGCCCTCGGCGGCATACTGGATGGCAGTGGACTTGGTGAACAGCCGCACCGCGCCCTTGGTAGCTCCATAAGCCGGCGCGCGCCAACTGCCAATCAGCCCGGCCACGCTGGAGATGTTGATGATGGAGCCGCCGCCGGCCTTCCGCATTTCGGGGATGGCCGCTTTGGTGCCCAGGAACACTCCTTTGGCGTTAATGTCAAAGATGTTGTCCCACAGCTCCGCGCTGGTTTCCTCAATGCCCACCTGCCGGTAGATGCCGGCGTTGTTCACCAGGATGTCCAACTTGCCGAACCGTGCCACGGCGGTATTGACGGCGGCGCGCCAGTCGTCCTCGCTGGTAACGTCCAGTGGGACAAAGACGCATTCGCCGCCGGTTTCGTTGATTTCCGCCTCCAGCTGCCGTCCCTCTGCTTCCAGCACGTCGCCGATAACGACCTTGCAGCCCTCGCCGGCGAAGAGCCGGGCCTCAGCAGCCCCCTGGCCACGGGAGCCGCCGCTAATCAGGGCAACCTTGTTTTCCAAACGCATATTGACACCTCAAACGCCGTCGCAGTCAGGATGGCGGGATGGCTTGCCGAATTGTAGTCGTTACGATTGTAGCGTTACCGGAATAACCGTCAAGGGTTGCGCAGGTTTGGGCATCCTCAGGCTAATTGCTGTAATATACGCCAATGCTCTCAAAGCCTCTCTCCGCCGCCGGATTTGCCCTGCTGGTATCATTGCTTCTGCGGCGTGCGCACGGACGGCGCGGCGCAATGCCGGGGCCGCAACACCGATGATGACAACCAGTTCACCGGGCAGGCATCCCCGCCGGCCGGCCGCTTTACCGTCGTCAGCGCCGGCGACCGGCACACTTGCGGGCTGCGCACGGACGGGCAGATAGTATGCTGGGGCAGCAACAAAGACCGTCGCGATGCGCAGTGGCTGGGGCAGGCAACGCCGCCGGCCGGAACGTACCTATCCGTAGCCGCCGGGCTGGAGCATACTTGCGGCGTCAAAACGGACGGCAGCGCGCTTTGCTGGGGCGGCAATGAATCCGGCGAGGGCGCGCCGCTGCCCGGCGTTTATCGCTCAGTCAGCGCCGGGGCGAGGTACACTTGCGGCTGGCGCGACGACGGCATCATCGTTTGCTGGGGAGAGGAGAAATTGACAGACACCGGCTTTATCAGCGGCGGTTTCGTCGCCGCCAGCGTCGGCGGCGGGCACGTCTGCGGGGTTCGGGCGGATGGCAACGTGGTCTGCTGGGGCAGCAACGAATACGGCCAGGCCCGCCCGCCGGCGCGTTAGACCCGGCTATGCTAACGTCCACCTCCCGCAGAGTGTTGTCCCGGCGGCTTGGCATTTTGCTGCTGGCCGCGACAATTGCGCTGGCGGCGGGCTGCTCGGCCGGCGAGCCGGCTGCCGACTTCGCCTTGACCACTTTCGCCGGCGGGGAGTTCCGTCTTTCAGAGCAACGGGGCAGCGCGGTGGTGATTAACTTCTGGTATCCGTCGTGCCCGCCCTGCCGCGATGAGATGCCGGCTTTTCAGGAAGTTTGGGAGGAGTACCAGGGTCGCAACGTGCGGTTCATCGGGCTTTTCGTGCCCCAGGGGTTTGACACTGAGCTGGAGGCGCGGCGGTTCGTTGCGGAGTTGGGCCTGACTTTTGATTTCGCCACCGACGTGCGGGCGATGGTCGCCCGGGACTACGCCGTACAGTATTTCCCCACCACCTATTTTATCGACCAGGCCGGCCGTGTTGACCGCATGGAAATCAGTCGCATGGATGCGGAGCGGCTAACCGAGATACTGGATGACCTGGTGGGCCGGTAGGCTGGCGTCAAGGCGGCGGGCTGTGCTTGCGGCGACCGGCGCCGGGTTTCCGTCTCTGCCTCCGCAGGGGTGGCCCCGTATCAAATACGGGGCGGGCCGTTCTACGGCGTGAGTGTCTGCGTCCCGGCGCGCACCAGACCGGGCCGCCGGATACGCCGGCCCGACGCGCTGCGCCCGGGCCCGCCCCACTGGCCGCGGTCCCGGTTCCGGGGGCCAAACCCGCCAGGAATGACCGGAAATGTTAACGCAGCCTAGTAGTGGCGGAGTTCGACCACGTTGTCGTCGGGATCGTAAATGTAGAGGGAAATTCCGTCGCCGTGGGAACCCCAGCGCTTGCCCGGCCCGGCCTGAATCTCGACTCCGGCATCCTCAAAACGCGCCTTCAGCTCTTCCATGTCGGTATAGTCAATGACCATGCAGAAGTGGTCCTGGTTTCGCGGGTTGTCCCGGCTCGTTGGGATGCTTTCCGAGGCGAAGAAGTCGATGATGGTGTCGGCGTTTATCCGCGCCGACGGGAACCGCACTTCTCCGGCGCGCCACTGCTCCACCCGCTCCGCCTGCAATCCCAGCACCTCGGTATAGAAGCGCAACGCGCGCTCCACGTCATCGGTGCGCAGGACGATGTGATCCATCTCGGTAATCTTTACCAGGGGTTTGGTCAGAATCTCGAACTTGGTTTGGGTAGCCATGCTTGGCCTCCTGAATTGTTGCGTCCGCGCGGGCGGGCCGGCGTTACCGGCATTATATGACCGGCTTCGCCGCTTGTCATCCGCCGGCCCGGAGCTGTGGGCCAACCCGCCCGTGATGGGCTGGCACGTCGCGTTCATGCTGTGGCCGGGCGGAGGTGATTGCGGCGTATCCGGGAGTTTAGCCGGACTTTGACATCGTAAAAAATTTAAACGGCTACCATTCCGCCCGCGCCGGACGTTCCATCAGAACGGGGATGCAATCGGATGCCGGCAATCCCTCAAAGAGCACCTGGTACATCAGGCGGGTGATGGGCATATCCACGTCCAGACGCTCCGCCATTTCCAAAGCGGCCACCGTAGTATTGACGCCTTCGGCCACGGCGTCCATTCCGGCCAAAATGTCATCCAGCGCCCGGCCTTTCGCCAGCTCCTCGCCCACCCGGCGGTTGCGGCTCAGCGGGCTGGAGCAAGTGGCAATTACGTCGCCCAGGCCGGCCAGGCCGGCGAAGGTCAGCAGCTCGGCGCCGGCGGCGATGCCGAGGCGTCCGATTTCGTTCAGCCCGCGGGTAACCAGCGCCGCCTTGGCGTTGTCGCCGCCGTCCAGCCCATCGGCGATGCCGGCGGCGAGGGCGATGATGTTTTTCAGCGCGCCGCCCAGCTCCACGCCAGCCAGGTCGTCGCTGGTATAGACCCGGAAGGCCGGCGACATCAGCGTGTCCTGAACCAGCCGGCGGGCCGCCTCGTCCGGCGCGGCCACCACGGTCAGCGCCGGCTTGTTGCGGATAATCTCGCCGGCCAGGTTGGGGCCGGACAGAACGGCGAATCGGCCGGAGGGATGCGCCGGCAATTCCTGGGCCAGGACTTCGCTCATCCGCAGGCCGGAGGGTCGTTCCAATCCTTTGGTAACGCTCAGTATTACGGCGTCGTTGGGCAGATGCGAGGCGATGCGCCGGACGTTCCGGCGGAAACGGTCTGAGGGTACGGCTACGATTACCAGCCGGGCATCGCGCAGGGCGGTTGCGGGGTCATGCTCCGGCAGCAGGGTTTCCGGGAAGGGGACGCCGGGCACAAAGCGGCGATGCTCTCCGTCCTGCCGCAATGCGCCGGCCTCGGCACCGGTGCGGCAAAGCAATCGGACGGGAACGCCGTTGCGGGCGGTCAGAATCGCCAGGGTGGTGCCCCAGGTGGTGGCGCCGACTACGGCAGTGGGGGCGGGAGGGTCAGGGGACAAGGCGGGATTCCACTTCCGGCAGTAAGGCGGAGTTAGCCAGTACCGTCAACGCTCCCCGGGCCCGGCTCATTCCGACGTAGGCGTTGGGGCCGTCAGAGGCGCGGTCCAGGCGGTCCAGAATCAGGATGACCACGTTGCTTTCCAACCCCTTGAACGACTGCACCGTGCAAAACTTCAGGTGCGCCGGTTCGTCGCCATCCGGGGCGGCCAGCCGCTGCCCGCGCGAGTAATCCACCAGCGGATATGAGCCATAGGTACGGTCGAGGTCAAGGCCGGTGTTGGCGAGACGGCTGGTCGCCAGCGCCACTATCTCGCCGATACGCACGTCCTGCCCCAGCATCCGGTGCACTTCCTCGTCCAGTAGGTCGCCCAATTGCGCGGCGTCGCTCCAATACTGATACTGTGGCTGCGGCCCGTGAACCTGCCGGGAACGGGTTTCGGGCACGGCGGCGCGCGCAAAGCGGGCGGTATCGCGGGCGATGGGCGGGGTATTGCGGCAGTTGATTAGCAAATTGCGGCGGGCCGGGTGCTCGCAATATTGCAGCAGGTTCCCCTCCGGGTCGGCCGCCTGGCTGAGGTAAATGGCCTGGTTGGTAAAGTCGCCGAACATCGCCCACCGGCCCCGGCTCAGCCCGCCGGTCAAGGCCAGGTCAATAATCTCCAGATACGGGGACTGGCACAAGTCCTGCGCCTCGTCCACAACCAGCGCGTCAAACTGCGGCCCGCGGTGCTGCAAGGCGCGCCGGGCATATTCAGGATAAACCTGTTCGTATAAACGCTGCTCGCTGACGTCGCTGTTCTCGATACTCTCAAAATCCGCACCCGCCGGACTGCTCAGGATTATTGGGCGCATCAAGTCATTCCAGAAAACCCCGCTGGCGACACCTGCAACCGCCCGGGTTTGCTGGTTCAGCCAGTGCCCCAGCAGGCGATTGTAGCAGAGCAGCCCGACGCGATGGCCGGCGTCGGCAGTGTGACGGGCGCACTCCAGCGCCAGCATAGTCTTGCCGGTGCCGGCGGCGCCCCGGAACAGGCAGCGGTCGTTATCCCGGGCCAAATCCAGGGCGGCGTACTGCTCTTCGGTGAGACGGATTAACTGCTCGTCGATGATGTCCAGCTGCGGGCCGACGGCAATCACCAGGTCCATAGTGAAATCCGGCGCCAGGTATTGACGCATACGGTTCACCAGCGTCGGGGTGAATACCGGCGCGCGCGAATGCCGCCCGGACGCCGGCCGCATCCGCAAGGCGACAGCCTGCAGTCGCCGGCCCAGCGACATATCCGACTGCAAGTCGTCGTAGTCAATAATCTGGTGGGGCGGGCGACGGATGCCGTCCGGCCAGTTGGCATCGGTGAACACGACGGCGCAGTCAATTGGTATCTGGGCTTCAACCGCCTGATTGCCGAATTTGCGCTCCAATTCGTTTTTCAGGGCGAACATCGCCGCCGCTGCCTGCTGCGCCGGCGGTTCCACCGGCGCGCCGGACGCCAGGCTGTGCCACTGGCCCCGCTCCACCCGGAAACCGCCGCCCTTCACTTCGATGCAAAGGATGCCGTAGTCCGGTATCAACGCCAGAAAGTCGATTTCGCGCGGCCGGCCGGTGTCAACGCTGTGGGCGGACGAATGGATTATCACCCAGCGGTCGGTGTCCGGGTCATCGCGGAGTCTGGCGAAAACCGCTTGCTCCGAGGGCGGGGCGTTGGGGGAGATGGTTTCGGGTATCATAGTGGCCATGGTTGCGTTCGTCCGGGCTGATTGGATTGCGGCGGGCTAGGCAAATCAAAAAACCGCGGCCTAGCCATTGACTCCAGCTTGCAGCATAATGTACCATAACTGTGGTCGGGTGCCCCTGGTGGGCTCGAAATGGTTCGCCCAGCCTGACCTTAATCGCCTTCCTGACGGAGGGCTTTCTGTTTGCAATCCTCCCAAGCGTTTCGCGCCAGGGCAATAAGCGGCGAATCATCAGGCCAGACTTTGAGGCCGTGGAGAACTGTGCCATCCTTGCTTTGATAGAAATGCGGCAACAGTTTCTCAAAGTACGGGTAGCTCGTATCTTCGTACCGGAATGCACGATAGACGTTGTAGGCCAACTGGTCGGCAAGTTGGACACCGTTTGACAGTTCGCTGCGAGTGAAAAAGGGGTATTCAACTATGTCGGGAAAGGCCATGTTCTGGTTGCCTACCCGTTGGAAAAGCGAATGCTGCATCGCAATGGCGCGGTTGAGGCCCTTGTCGGTGTCATCCATCACTATCAGGGCCTGATGCCTGGGATGGTTTCCCCGTATGTAGTTCTGGACGCGCTCCAGCAAGAGTTCGTAGGTTTTCCGGTGCAAAGCTTCGGCTGTTGTGTCAGCGCACAGATAACGCTTGTCAACTACTGTTGCCATAACTACGGCACTTCGCTTTGACACCTGCTCAAAATAGATGTTGGAGAGACTTTGCAATTCGTCCGGCTCCAGCGCGTGAAGGAAAATGCTGGACCCCCGACGCTCACGAGACCGGCGCAGCCAGCTTGACTTAACCTCACAATTGGCCAGGTCAAAATGGCCGATGCCGTCCCGGCGCAAGCGGGCGGCGAGGTCCAATTTGAGCTGTGATATTTCGCGCTCAAAGGGATGCCACTGCCGTTCGTACATACCCACCGCCAGCAGCACGTAAATATGGTCTTTCGGGTTTTCCGCCGTACCGGCCGAGGGGTCACGGGAGCCTGATTCGTCAAAGTAAAAGAAGTACATTCCCACTTGCCTTTGCGGGCCGGCGGCGTTTTGCCGCCGGCCCATTCTGCTGCGGTCAGGACCACGCCCCTAGTTATCCCCGCCCTGCCTGGTGAAGTGGGGCATCACGTCCTGGGCAAACCACTCCAGCTGCTCCAGCGACGCGCTGGTGGGCATACCCATGTTGGTTATGCCGATGTTGATTTCCTCCAGGCCAGGGTAGCGTTCCTGGATGGCCATGAGCTGCTCGGTGATACGGTCGGGCGGGCCGACCAGATATTGGCCGGCAGCCACCGACTCCTCTATGGTGGGCATCTTAAGGCCCTGGGGCACCGGGCGGCCAAAGGCGTTGAGGGCGTCCAGCTGCTCCTGATTCAGGCCGGCGATGAAGCCCAGCGGGCCGAACATCTTGACCCGCTCTTCCATCCAGTAGCGCGCCTGGTCGATGGCTTCCTGCTCGGAGTTGGCAATCTGGACGGAGTAGCCGACGATGAGACCTTCACCCAGCTCCTGTTCCTTGCCGTGTTCGGCGTGGATGGCCTGCCAGCGCTGGATGACGTCGTCGCTGGCGCCGCCGGTGGCCGCGCCGCCGCCGATGATGCCCTTGATTCCCCAGCGGGCCATGAAGTTGATGGCGCGGTCGCTGGCCGACACCACCGGCTGCCACCATTCCACTTCGTGCTTGGGCCGGGGCACCAGGGTAATCTCTTCCAGGTCATAGCCGCGGTAAGGCACGTTGGGCGGGATGTCGTAGTGCTTGCCGTGGTGGGAGAAGCTGCGCCGGTTGAAAGCCTTCCAGATGACTTCCACCTGTTCCTCAAACAGCTCGCGGTTGGCGTTCTGGTCCATAATGGGCGCGCCGAATACTTCCACCTCGCGGGTGTGGTAGCCCCGGCCCACGCCGAAGCGCACGCGGCCATCGGTAAGCCAGTCGGCGGTGGCATAGTCTTCGGCCAGGCGCACCGGGTTCCACATGGGGTTGATGTTGAAGCCGCAGCCGTAGCGCAGGTTCTCGGTCAGATGGGCCAGATGCACCCACAGCATCAGCAGGTTGGGAATGCACTCGTAGCCTTCCCGCTGGAAGTGATGCTCGGCGGCCCAGAAGGTGTCGTAGCCCAGCCGGTCCATGGCGATGGCAAGCTGCTCGGCCTTCTCGATAGCGCCGCCGCCCAGCTCCTCGTCGGAGAGCCAGCGGTCGTTGGCGGGGGTGCCCTGGTAGCCGGGGTTGTCCATATCGACATTGCCGGCCCAAAGGCTGCCAAACTTGGTAATCATGTAACGGGTTCCTCCTTGTGGTTGTGGATGGCAAAGGCGTTGAGCGCAATGGTAGCGGGTTTTGCGGGCGCTGTCAGCCTAGTCGCTGTCGCCTTCGCCATTGCTGCCGCCGCTGCCAGTAGTTCCCTCGGGCGGGTCCAGGGAGTCGGTGAGGGGAGCGAGGGGCAGGCCGTCATCGCCATGCCGGTGCAGCGCAAAGCGGCCCAAGATGCGCCGGTTGGCAATGATTTCGGAGCGGTTGGACTGAACGGCAAGCCGCAAACTGGCGATGTCGCTTTTCAACTCCGCTTTGAAGTCGGCGATAAGGCTGATGACCTCAGCTTTGGATGCGGCAATAATCGCCTTCAATTCCACTCTGGATGCGGCGGCCTCGCCTTTGAGTTCCGCTCTGGTCTCCGCAATTTCGCCTTTGAGTTCCGCTTTGGTCTCCGCAATCTCGCCTTTGAGTTCCGCCTTGAGCTCCGCAATCTCGCCTTTGAGCTCCGCTTTGAGCTCCGCTTTGAGCTCCGCAATTTCGCCTCTGACCTGGGCTATGTCAGACTTCAGTTCATTCCTGAGAGCTGAGAAGCTCAACCTGATTACGGCGCTCAAGGCCACAAAGAGGGCGATGGCCGTAGCGATGATTGTCCATTCCGTTGTTCCCATGCCGGAACCTCCCGCGCGTATAGCGCAACGGATAGCAGGGCGTATCCCGCTACCGCAGGCCGCGGAAGAACTCGCGCATATCGGCCACCAGTTCCGCCGGCTTTTCCAGGGCGGCGAAGTGGCCGCCGCTGTCCATTTCGGTCCAGCGCTGGACATTGTAGGTGCGCTCGGCCCAGGAGCGGGGCGGGGTGGAGAGTTCCCGCGGGAACACGGCGATGGCACAGGGGACGCCAATCCGGTCGTCAGGGCCGAAGTACCAGGGCGTGCGGCTGTTTTCGTAGTAGAGGCGGGTGCTAGAGTTGATGGTCTGCGTTACCCAGTAAATCATCACCGTGGTCAGCAGGTCGTCTTTGGTGTACACGCTTTCCACATCGCCGTTGCAGTCGCTCCAGGTGCGGTATTTCTCCACAATCCAGGCGCACAGGCCGACCGGAGAGTCGTTGAGACCGTAGGCCAGCGTTTGGGGCTTGGTGCCCTGGATGTGGCCGTAACCGCCCTCGGCGGCGGCCCAGGCGACGCGCTGATTAATCATGTCGATTTCGGCGTCCGACAAGGTGGCTGCCCATTCGCGGCGGTAACTGCCTTGCGTGGTGGAAATCAGTTGGTCCAACCGCTCCCGCGGCCCCAGGCCCTCGAGGCTGCCGCCCTGGTAGGGGATGGCCTGGGTTACGGAGGTGGTGTGCAGGCCCAGCACATGGTTGGCGTGGTGATAACCCAGCCGCGCGGTAACGCCGGCGCCCCAGTCGCCGCCCTGGGCGGCGTAGCGCCGGTAGCCCAGCTCGTCGGCCATCAGCTTGTCCCACAGTTCGGCAATCTTGCGGGTTTGGATGCCCCGTTCCCGAGTCTGCGCGCTGAACCCGTAGCCCGGCATTGACGGCACCACCACGTCAAAGGAATCGGCCGGGTCGCCGCCGTGACTGGCCGGGTCGGTGAGCATGGGGATGATTTTGTGCATCTCATAGATAGTGCCGGGCCAGCCGTGGGTTACGATGATGGGCATTGGGTTGGGACCCTGCCCCTTTTCGTGGATGAAGTGGATGCCCTGGCCGTCGATGGTGGTGTAAAAGTTGGCAAAGGCGTTCAGGCCGGCCTCGGCGGCGCGCCAGTCGTAGCCGTCGCGCCAGTAGGCCACCAACTCTTTGATGTAGTCCAGGTTGGAGCCATAATCCCAGCCGGCGCCGGGAATCTCATCGGGCCAGCGCACGTGGGCCAGGCGGTGCTGCAAGTCGGTAAGCACCGCATCGGAAACGTTTACAGTGTAAGGCTGTACCGCCATCGTAAAACCTCCGTGGCGAGTCTGGTTTGGTGGGCGATGGTATGCAGTGGCAAACGCCTGGCGGCAGTTTAGCACAGGCGGGGATACCTGGCCGCTTGACCCACCGCCTCACTAATCCGAACCGCCGGAAACGAAACGCTGCATCCGGCCGTCACGGTTGAATAATCCCGCCCCCGGCGGCTATCCTATGCCGGCGCCGCCGGCCCGACGCCGGCCGGCGAAACTATCCACACCCTTCACAGGAGCGAACCAAAATGGCAGGCACCAAAACCGAACTGACCGTCGACGTCAACGCCGAGCACATCGGCCTGATTAACGCGTCCAAAGAGAAGTACAACCTTGCCGACGAGGGCAAGGTCGTCCGCATCATTATGGACTACATAATTGTCAACCCCGGCATCCACGACACCGTTTTCAAGGACGTGCGCTGCCTGCGGTGCGAGTAATGGCAGGGCGGTGAAGCGCTAGCCGGTGGTGTGCTTCACCGCTTCCAGAGCCAGATAGTAGCCGTACACGCCAAACCCATAGACGCAGCCCTGGCTCACCGGCAGCACGGCGGAAACCGTGCCGCGGGCGGTGGGGTTGCTGGCGTGTACCTCAATCACGGGCAGGGGCACCTGCTGGATGGCGCCGCGCAGGGGGCCGTTGACCGTGGTGTACCCGGCCGGGTTGATGAGGCAGGCATCGTACCCGTCCTCCCAGGCTGCGTAGAGGGCGTTGACAACCTCGCCCTCGACGTTGGAGTGGACGATTGACACGTCAATGCCCAGCGCTTCACCATAGCCGCGAATCTGCTCGTTAATCTGGTCCAGGGTGTTGGGGCCGAAAATCTCGACCTGCACCTTGCCGCGCATATTCATTCCGGCGCCCTGGATTACCAGCACTTTGGTCATAGTTAGTCTCCTTCGGATTGGTTCGGCGCGCCATTGGCATGGTTGCCATCCAGGATGTTGGTCAGCACGCGACGCATCCCCAGAGGTTCATTTTCCGGGTCTGACCCGTCGGTGTCGTCGCTTGCCGTCGGGGGCAGGGTGGCCGGTGTGGGCGTTTCGGTAACGTAGCCGGCCAACAGCACGTCCAGTTGCAGCATCAACAGCTTGTTCCACGCGATGGACGCTTGCAGAACGCGCTCCGGGTCGTCCATATCCTGAGACAGCGCCGATGCGATTGCCGTCTGCGCGAAAGACATCGTGCCAATCATAAACCGGGCCGGCACTGAGCCGAGGTAGCCCCGCTCCAGGGACGGGTTGCTGTGGACGACGCCCATGGCCAGCAGGAAGACGGGAAACTGCTCGTCCAGCCGGAAGTCGATGCTATGGCGCAGCCAGCGGGCGAGGCTGTGTTTGCGACGGTCGAGGCGGGTCTGGTCAATCTGGCCGTCCGGGGTCAGGAAGAACCGCGCCGCCGCCGGGAATTTCAGGAAGTGGTCGTACACCGCGGCCGTAAGTTCATCGGCGCGGGCCAGCAGGATGGGGCCGCTGGCCCGCACCAACGCCAGGTCGTCATCCGTAAAACCCACGAAATCGGCCATTTGGCGCATCCGGGCCGGCCAGTCAAAAATCATCAAGAGCGCGCCCTCGCAACATCAGAATAGGTGGCAGGTTGACTATACCGCCCTCGCCGTTGGGCGGCAAGCGGCCGGGGCCTGAGCGCATACCGCCTCAGCCCACCGCCGGCATTACCTCCGCGGCAATGGTTTCCATCGCCGGAAATACCTCCGCCGGATCGCCGGAGTAGGGCGACACGACGATGCGCGATACGCCCACGTCGGCATAAGCCTGCGCGTTGGCCCGCATCTCGGCCGGCTCCGTGCCCAGCGTGAACCGGCCGGGGCGCCCGCCCTGCAACGGCACGCTCACCGATACCGGGATGGTTGCCGGGTCTCGCCCCGCCTGCTCGGCCTGCTCGCCCAGATAGCGGATGCCCTGGGCCAAATCCTCGGGCGGCATGGCGGTGGGATGCCAGCCGTCGCCGTGGCGGGCGGCCCGGCGGATGGCCGCCCGGCTGACGCCGCCAATCAGCAGCGGGATACCCTCCGGACGCACCGGGCGCGGCGAGAAAGCCATATCGGAAAACCGGAAGAACCGCCCGTCGTGCCGCGGGTCGTCGTCGCGCCACAGGGTTTTCATGATGGCGATAGACTCGTCGGTGTACGCGCCCCGCTCGGCGAAGGGGACGCCCATGGCCTCCAGCTCGGTGTCAATCACACCGACGCCGACGCCCAGCGCCAGCCGGCCGTTGGACAATTGGTCAAGGGTGGCGGCCTGTTTCGCCAGCCGCATCGGGTTGTGGTAGGGCAGCACGAGGACGCTAGTGCCTAGCGTGACCCGTTCCGTCCGGGCAGCGGCGAAAGTCAGGATGGTCAGCGGGTCGTAGTAGGGACGGTTGCCCAGGCGTTCGTACACGTAGCTCACGTTGAACACGTGGTCGCTGGCCCACACCGAATCGTAGCCCAATTCCTCGGCACGCACGGCGGTACGCACCACGTCCTGCACGTCAGTAAGACCCTGGTTGTTGGAGAGCGAAAAGCCGATGTTCATAAAACTAACCCTCACCCCGGCCCTCTCCCGTCAAGGAAGAGGAGGATATTTGCCAGCTATTGTAAAGCACATTGCCATACTCGCCCGGCCCAAAGCAGCGCATATCCTGGGGAATACGCCACCGTCCCCTCTCCCGTCAAGGGCGAGGGGATTATTTGGTTGGTGCGTCAGTCCTCAAAAAAGCGGCGCGGGTTGTCCACCATTATCGCTTGTATGTCGGCGTCGGTGGCGCCCAGCTCCAGCAGGCGGGGCAGCACGTTGCGGGTGATGAACAGGTAGCCGTCGGGGTTGAAGGCTTCCCGCTCCCGGCGCAGCTCTGCGGAAGGCTGCACCACCGGCGTGGAATGGTCGTGGGACAGCATCAGGCGGTGGGCCCAGCCGGCGTCGATGAGCTGCTTGACGACCGCCGTGCGCTCCTCCCAGCGGGGCGTTTCGGGAGTGCGCCCGCCGGGGTAGCGGTCGAGGCCGAGCCACACGCCTTCATCCAGCAGGCCGGTGAGGTAGCCAACATCGGTATCGTCGTTGCTGTGGCCGATATAGACCCGGTTCAGGTCAACGCCCTCTTCTTTCAGGATGCGAACCTGCTGTTCGCCAACCCGGTCGGGCGACCAGGTATGCGTACTGATGCGCGTTCCGGTGGCGTTGCTGGCGCGGGCGGCGGCGCGCAGCACGATTTCCTCGTTTTCGGTAACGCCGCCCCGGTCGCTGGCAACCTTGATGATGCCCGCCTTGACGCCGGTATCCTCGATGCCTTCCTCAATCTCCTTGATGAACAGGGCGGCCACCCGGTCCACGGGCGCGCCCCAGAAAATGCGCGGCACCGCCAGATGGTTGCCGGTGCAAGGGATGGCGTGGACGCCGGAGCGGCGGCTGACCTCCTGCATCATCGCCACGTCGCGGCCCAGGTCCAGGGTAGTAACGTCAATGATGGTGCGGACGCCGCCGGCGTAGGCTTCGGCCAGGGCGGCGCTGGCGGCGTCGGCGATGGCCTGCCGGTCCTGAAAACCGGGATAGGCCGCCGCCGTGCCGGCCGCCCCCAGGGTGATGTGTTCGTGGCTCAAGGTAAAGCCCAGGTCGGCGGAATCTATGGGGCCTAATACCGTGTTGACTTGCGACATTTGCGGTTCCCTCCGGTTAGCCCAGGTGGACGATTTCAACATCGCCCCAATGTTGGTTGAGGTATTCGGCAACCAGCCGGCGGTGGCAATGCTCCGGCGTATCCTCGCTGCACAGCAGGCAGGAGTTGGCGATAGTACGCTTGATGCCCATTCTGGCGATGCGCCGCGCGTCCAGCAGGGCCAGAAACTCCCGCTGGTAGGTATCCCAATCGCGATGCTCTTTGCGGTAGGCGTCCAGCATCTCCCGGGTGGGCGCCAGCTCCGGTAGGTGGACATACTGCATCCGGCAGATTTTGTTGAGAAAATACTCCAGGTCGTCCTTTTTGGCAAACCCGGCCAGCTGCGAAACGTTGTTCAGCCGCACGTCCACCAGCCGTTTCGCCCCCGACTCACGCAGCAGCTCAAAGAAATCCGACGCCGATTTTTTGGTGAATCCGATGGTGTGAACCCTCACGGCGCATCCTCCCATTCAACCCGTCCGGCCGGCGGCCTGGCGCCGATATAAGCGAACTTCTGCGCCTGGCGCCGCAAAGCGTTGGCAATGACATCATCCCGCGAGCGGAACAGGTCGCCCTGCTGCGGCAGCTTGAAAATGTCCACCAGGCGGCTTATCGCGTCATCGTAGTTTTCCAGCCGCCCATCGGCCAGAATATGCGCCACGGCTACGCCGCGCCCGGCCAGGCTGCGGGCCACCAGCAGCGTGCGATGACACTCCAGCGGTTCCTTTTCGCTGCACATCAGGGCGATGCGGCGTTCACCGGCGTTGCGTATGATGCGGCGGATGCCATCGTCAAACCCGTCGGTTTCGGCAACCCGGTCATACATCACGCGCCCGTCGGCATCGTAACAGGCGCGGTCGGCGGGCCGCCCGCCCAGCTCCCCGCCCAAGAACAGATAGCCGATGCCAACATCGCCCAGCAGCCCCGGCAGCGCATCGTGATTGAAATGGGGCGCATAGCGGCTGTACGGCGCGGAGCGCACGTCGGCAACTTCATCCACGCCGTGCCGGATTAGCAGCTTGATAAACGCATCCGGCGCGTGGTTGGAGTGGCCGACGGTGAGGACGGGGTATTGGGTTGGGGACACCATGGAGGCGGCTCATCGGGGTTGGAGAACAATGCCTAACTTTCCGCCTCTTGCCATCGTATTCGGGCTTTCAGACCGAGCTTCATCATATTCAGAGCATTGTTGCCAATCCGCTTCCTTGATTCCCAGACGCAGCCAAGTCGCCAGGTTGAATTTGCTGCTGACGAAAGTCGGCGAATGACGGTAAGCTACCTGAGCAGAGGCGTTGCGGCATTGCCATTCCTCCACCGAGGAAACACCGAAAAACTCCAGCATTTTCACTACCGCATCCCCATCGGAAAGCGGCTTCGCGATTACACCGCGCTTCGTCAACTCGCGGATAGGGAAAGCCTTTGCCCACTTTGCAAAACCGGACGCATCGTCCGCCGCCGCCTTTTCCGCCAGGCGGCGGCGATAGTCGGCCTCGATGTCGAGCCAGAAGCTCGCCTCCAAGTCAAACTCCCGCTCCAGGATAGCGGCCAGTTCTGCATCAAGCGGAGTGCTGCCGGCCAAGACGCCCTCAACAAGTTCCGTTGCCAGCGAATGGCGCCGCGCGAATTCCTCCGGGGTAAAATCCCAGGCATCAAGATAATCCTTAAGCAGCCACCCCGGCGGAACGGCATATTCAGGACGGTAAGGATAAGTTCTCCTGTTCCGGCGCTTCGCCATTTGGAAGCCTCCTTCAGTGATAGTCTATCACTTCGATAATGACGATTGCAGTCACCCGGTCGGTATCAATGCCTCCGTCCCCGCGGCGCGGAATTGGGTTGTGGTCCGGCGCAAACGCCAGCCGGTTTTGGCGGTCAATATCAACGGCGTACTGCTCATCGCGATTGCCGGTCAGTTGGTGCCGTCGGAGTGGCGGCGTAGTCGGAACTTGCGCTAGCGTTGCGAACTTACGCAATGCGGCCAGCCTGGGTAGCGTTCCGTTTCAGGTGGTCGTGGCCTTTCAAAGTCAGGGATGCGGCTTTTGCCGTTCCTGGATTTCCGCTTTCGCGGGAATTGGGAATAATCAAACCACTTGAAACGAAACGCTACCCCACTGACAAGGCAGCGTTGCAATTCAGGTGGTTTGAGTCCGTTTTTTACATCGATGGACAGGATGGACAGGATTTTTCCGAAAAGCCCTCTCCCCTTGTGGGAGAGGGTTGGGAGAGGGGTAGCACTCTGGCGTCAGGGAAATCTGGCGCCCGCAAAACCCGCCGCCCGAACTTTGTCCCTGCCCACTGACAACCCCCCTTTGACAACCGAGAACATCGGTACTATACTGCAACCTATCACGTGAATCTCAGTCCAGCCAGAGGTCAACCGGTCGTCAACGGCCAGTCAGCACAAAAATCGCATACCGGCGTCGTGGAGACCCCTCGTCCAATGCTTACGCGAGTACGGTCTAACCGGCCAACAGCGACTGCCACCGCGCTGCGTGGCTGCGCCTTAAAGCGCAGTTCACGAACCATCGGAGCAAAACTTTGCGTAAATCTCCCGGCCGTGGGGCTGACAATGACCGGTAACCTCTGGCCCGCACACCCCATCCCGCCAACCGCCTGAACCCCGATAGTCTGAACCGGAACCCCGACCACCTGAACCAGCAAGGAGCATCGCCGGTGAACCCAACCCATTACCTCAACTTCATCCCCGCCAACATCGCCGCCGGCGATTACGCCCGCGCCGCCCGTGCCCTGTGCCGGTCGGTCAGCCACGCCGTAACCGCCGCCGCCGTCCACTGGCATCATCGCCACGACACCCGGCGACGCCCGCGCCTGTTCGTCAAAGCGCCGGTGTTCGACGGCCACCTCCGCATATACCCAACGAGCGGACCGGCAGCGTTCCGTTGCCGGCGGTCGGGGCTTTGCAAAGTCAGGGATGCCGCTCTTGCCGTTCCTGGATTCCCGCCTTCGCGGGAACGAGGAATAACCAAACCACCTGAAACGGAACGCTGCGGCCAGCCTGGCCGGTATTGACTGTGCGCGCCGGTTGCCGTATGTCCGTGTAAGGTCGGATTCGCTGTGAAACAGCCTGTCCAGCCGGGCGGTTGCAAAACTTACTTCCATTTTGCCGTCGCTATCCGCCGGACGCCGTTAGACGTGGGCGGTTAACACCCGCACCGCCGCCGCCAGATAAGCCCTCGCCGCCCCAGCGTCCAGCCGGTCATCGCCGTCCCGCAGCCGTCCTTCGGCGTCAATGCTGATGCTATCGCCCCAATCCACCAGTAAGGGCGACAGCAGTTCGCCGACGTTGCCGGCGTGCAATCCGCCGGCCGCCACCAGCCCCAAACCCGGCGCGGTGGACGCTATGGCGCTGAGATAACGCGCCGTCCTTTCCGCGTCCAGCGGGCGGCCCAACCCCTCTGATGCGTCCACCAGAACATCGGTAACGATGCCGCCGGCGTAGGCGGCGCAGCGTTGGGCCAGCGCGTCCGGGCTGCCGTTCACCGACGCCATCGCTTCCCGCCCCACTTGCAGCACGATGCGCCGGGGCTGGCTGCGTCGGTGGTATTCGGCCAACCTTGCCGGCTCCGGCCAGGGCGCGCCCCGCGTGGCGTTAATCTGGATGCCGTGGCAGTTGGGGCCGCCAACATCGGAGGCGCGGGCCAGCGCATCGGCCAAGTTGGCGCCGGCGCGCGGGCGGTAGTGAATCAGGTTGAGGCAGCGCGGGTCGTCGGCAAAGATACCGGCGATGGCGTTGGGATTTGGACACCGCTCCGGCGCATCGCTGGGCTGCCCGTCCAGCAGGGCGTTGCTCAACAGGACGCCGCACATCAGCAGCCGGGTGAGATTTTCCGGCCCAACCGCCCGGACAGCGTTCACCTCATCCGCCGTGGTGAACCCGGTAATGCCGATATATGGCGTCATCATCCACCGGCCAGCCCCAGCCGCTCCGCCGCCATCTGACGCAGCAGGTATTTCTGCACCTTGCCGCTGGAAGTCATCGGGTAGTCATCCACGATGATGAGGTGGCGGGGAATCTTGAAACTGGCCATCTTGCCCCGGCAGAAGTCGGACAGGTCGGCGTCGGTGATGACCTGGCCCGGTTCCACCACCACGCAGGCGCAGGCCACTTCCGCCAGCCGTGCGTCAGGCACGCCGATGACCTGCACTTTGCTGACGGCGGGATGCGTCAGCAGGAACGCCTCTACCTCGGTGGGGTCAACGTTCTCGCCCCCTACTTTGAGCTGGTCTTTGTAGCGGCCCAGAAAGCGGACGCTGCCGTCGTCGCGGATGGTGCAGACGTCGCCGGTATGAAACCAGCCGTCGCCGTCAATGGCCGCGGCGGTGGCCTCCGGGCGCTTGTAGTAGCCCTGCATCAGGGCGTAGCCGCGGACGCACAACTCGCCCATCGTGGACGGCGGCAGCGTGTCGCCGGTGCCGGGGTCAATGACCTTGAACTCGTAACCGGGCAGGGGATGGCCGCTTTCCGCGCAGCGGTCATCGGCGGGAGCGTCCAGGAAAGTGCGCGTCGCCCCCACGCCCACCTCGGTCATCCCCCAGGCCGACAAGGTGGAGCAGAACTTTTCCTGCGTCAGCCGGGCAACCGGCTCGCTGCTGGGCATCCCCACGGCCAGCAGGATGGTGCGCAGGCTGCTGCGGTCGGTTTTAGCTGCGTCGGGATGATGGCAAAGGTCGTAAAAGTGGGCGTCAAAGCCGTTCATCACGGTGGCCCGTTCCGATTCCAGCAGCCCCAGCGTTTCGCCGGCGTCAAACATCGTGGTCAGCACGACCCGCGCGCCCGTAACCCAGGACATCAGCGGCCCTTCGTAGAGGCCGAAGCAGTGGAACAGGGGCAGGTACATCAGGATGACATCCCGCGACGACATACCCATGCGGTTGGCGGCGTCGATAACGGTGCGGATGGGGTTGTGGCAGTGCATCACGCCCTTGGGAAAGCCGGTGGTGCCCGACGTGTACATCAGCAGGAAAGTATCATCGGGGCTGACGGCGGCCTCCCGCTGGGCCAGCTCGGCGGCGGGCGCTTCACCGGCGCCGGCCAGCAGGGCATCCCAGCCGATGGCGCCGGCCGGCCGCTCCTCTCCGACGACGATGACGTTGCGCAGGGACGGAAAAGCGGCGGGATGCAGGGCCGCCGGGTTGCCGTGGTCAATCTCCGGGGCAACCTCCCGCAGCATCGCCAGGTAGTCCACCGGCCCCGACCGGGCCATCAGCACCAGGGCGGCGGAGTCGGAATGATTGACCAGGTACTCCATATCGCCGGTGCGAAAGCGGGTGTTGATGGGCACCAGCACGGCCCCAATCTTGGCGATAGCGCCGAACAGGAACAGCCACTCGGCGCGGTTGGACATCCAAAGGGATACTTTGTCGCCGGGCTGCACTCCCAGGTTAATCAGCGCCCGCGCCACCCGGTCAATCTCATCGCGAAACTCGGCAAACGACCATCGCCGGCCCTCATACAGCAAAGCCTCGCGGGGGCCGAATCGCTCGGCGGCCTGGTTAATCAGCTCGCCAACGGTCTGCTTGTGGAACCAGTTGGGCATAAAGGAGCCTCCGGTATTGACATCAATAGATAGACAGGATTGGCAGGATTTGACGGAACTGTACCGGGTTACTGCGGTTCCTGCAATTGGCGCAGCTGCTCGCGGAGCCTCTGGATTTCGGCTTCGGCGGCTTCCGCACGGGCTTGAGCCGCTTCCTGCGCAGCCCGTGCCGAGTCGGCTCTATCTTCGGCCACTTCCCGCGCCGTCCGTTCCTCGTCGGCTCTATCTTCGGCCACTTCCCGCGCCATCCGTTCCTCGTCATAGCTCCGCAGCCATTCGCCCGTCGCCGGGTCGTAAAAACGCAGCCGGCCGTTGTCCCACACCAAATCCAGGCCCAACGTTGGGCTGCGGCCGCGCGGGCGCCCCTCCGCGTCGGGGGCTACCGGCAGACGCTGGTACGCGCCGTTGACCAGATGTTCCCCGACCAGCGGCTCGCCGTAAAATTCGCTGTCGTCCGTAGCGTCGTAGCGCCAGTATTCGCCGATGCCGATTTGGGCGTACAGGACGCGCTTGGCGTTGAGGTCGCGGCCAGCCGTGCTTTCGGAGGCGATTTCCAGCGCGAAGTCCGGCGGCTTGCCAACGGCCCAGACGCGGTAGGTGTTGTGGTAAAGGATAATAGCAACGTCCACGTCAAAGGCCACGTAGCAATCCGGCGAGATGCTGCGCTGGGGATTGCTCCGTTCGTAGTAGATGAAGGTGTTGCCGCTGACCGCAGTGTTGGGCCGCCCCGCGAAATGGGCGTTCAAGGGAGCGACTGCGTCGTACATGAGCGGGCTTTGCGTGTATCCGTCGGGCAAGGGTACACCGTCCTCATCGGGGTAAAAAACGCCGTCTTCGTAAAGATGGGCCAGCGGCAGGTCAACGGCCCGCGCGGGTTTGGTGGTCATAAGCGTCAGTCCTCAAAGGGAGTGCAGGGCAATGGGCAATGGCCATACAGGTTACTGCGGTTCCTGCAATCGGCGCAATTGCTCGCGGAGTTGGCGGATTTCGGCTTCGGCGGCTTCCGCGCGGGCATCGGCGGCTTCGCGCGCGGCGCGTTCCTCATCATAGCTCCGCAGCCATTCGCCCGTCGCCGGGTCGTAAAAACGCAGCCGGCCGTTGTCCCACACCAAATCCAGGCCCAACGTTGGGCTGTGGCCGCGCGGGCGTCCCTCCGCGTCGGGGGCTACCGGCAGACGCTGGTACGCGCCGTTGACCAGATGTTCCCCGACCAGCGGCTCGCCATAAAATTCGCTGTCGTCCGTAGCGTCGTAGCGCCAGTATTCGCCGATGCCGATTTGGGCGTACAGGACGCGCTTGGCGTTGAGGTCGCGGCCAGCCGTGCTTTCGGAGGCAATTTCCAGCGCAAAGTCCGGCGGCTTGCCAACGGCCCAGACGCGGTAGGTGTTGTGGTAAAGGATGATAGCAACGTCCACGTCAAAGGCCACGTAGCAATCCGGTGAGATGCTGCGCTGGGGATTGCTCCGTTCGTAGTAGATGAAGGTGTTGCCGCTGACCGCAGTGTTGGGCCGCCCCGCGAAATGGGCGTTCAAGGGAGCGACTGCGTCGTACATGAGCGGGCTTTGCGTGTATCCGTCGGGCAAGGGTACACCGTCCTCATCGGGGTAAAAAACGCCGTCTTCATAAAGATGGGCCAGCGGCAGGTCAACGGCCCGCGCGGGTTTGGTGGTCATGGTAAAGCATCCTCTGCAAAGTTGGGGCAGGTTGCCAGCAGTTGAATACTATCAGGTCAATCGGCCTTTTGCCGGTTGGTCATATTAGATGTACTCCTCTTTAGAGTACCAGCTCCCGGTTTTGGTCGGAATGACGGAAGACGTCGATAGAACCTAAAACACCTGGTTCAATGCAACTCGCAACCCCGGCAGCAACGGCGTGGTGAGCGTGTCGCCGCGCTCGTAGTATCCGGCGTTCACGAACTGCCCGTTTTCCAGCCGCAAGACGGCAACGGTTTGGCTGAGGGGATACGCCAGCCAGTATTCCAGCACCCCAAAGCGCTCGTACAGCTCTTGCTTCACCGTGCGGTCAGCATCCTGCGTACTCGGAGAGGCAATCTCAATCACCAGGTCCGGCGCTCCCTGAATGTTGGTTTCGGTGATGATGTGCGCCCGCGCCGTGGACACGAACAACAGGTCCGGCTGCACCACGTTGGTATCGGACAGGTACACGTCAAGCGGGGCGGCAAACAGTTCGCCCAGGCCATGCTCACGGATGAAAGGCCCCAGCAGATTGGAGAAGTTCATCGAGGCCCTTTGGTGGCGTGGAACCGGCGTTGGCGCCATAATCAATTTCCCCGCAATCAGTTCGTACCGGACATCATCCGGCGTCAGCAGGTAATCCGCATAGGTGAACGGCCCCTGCTGGGTCTGCGTAACCATAACCTGCCCTCCCGTGTGGCGCCGCCGGGGCCATTGTATCAAGCCATCAGTGCAGTGGAGACAACATCAGCGCAGTTGGACGTAGAACTGTGCCGGGTCGACTCCAAACTTCTCAAGCAATGCTCTGCTGCGTTTGGCAATGTTTGTGCAGGTATAGTTGGTATCCACGAACATACCATTTGCCAAATCACGAGGATGGGACATTTTCCTACCGTCCTGGAAATGAGGTTCAGTATTGATGAGACACTTTTTGGAGCGTCCCAGATATAGCGGGCAATGATACGGCAAAAGCCGATCTTCCTCTATCAGCCAGTTAGCAATCGTTCTGATAACTTCGTTCCAACGGTTGAGTGCCTTTACCGTGCCGTCAGGACATTTCATTGCGGTGGGGGGGTTGTCTCCGGAATTAGGCTGGAATTCTGACAGCGGCAGCCATTCACCACTATTGTCATCTAGCGGTGCGGATTGATAGTTTGACAGAATTGGGGATATGGCGCCGGGATTGCGAAAACGGCGGTTATTTTCGGCCGGCGCATCGCCGGCCGGGTAATTGCTCGCCATTAGACCGGCCGATTGCGCTGCGCCCCGCAACAGGTATAACGCCTTGTTCCGCACGCTGTTGAATATCGCCGGCTTGTCAACCGGCCGGTTTTCCAGTTCCGCCAGTTCAGATTGCCAGCCCGCCAGTTCAGACCGCAGATTGCCTTCCCAATCTGCAATCATACGACTTTCCTGAAAACGGTTCTCTGGTCGCTCCGTTTCCGGTAATGCGGCGATGTGTTTGTTGAACAGCGTTTCCAATTCGCGGTCATCGCCTAATTCCGCCTGGCGCTCTTCAATAAGCCGGCGCAGTTCGTTGCGTCTGGCATCGTCGGCGCCGGCGATGGTTTGCCGTTCTGCCTCCAGAAGTTCGCTGAACAATGCCGACAGCCGATTAGCGAGGTCGTCGTCAATCTCAACATCGCTTGGGAGCGTCATTTCGTCCTCCGGGTCATACTGGTCAACCAGCGCGTCCAGCGGCGGGGCGACGGGCAGGTGGGCCTGGATGTGGGCGTCGATGTGGCACAGGTCGCAGACCAGTTGGTGTATGTCGCCGCAGTGTTTTTCGTAATGCCAGCGTCGCCAGGAGCGCCATTTGCCGCAGCGGTCGCAGTCTTTGCCGAAAGCGTGGCCGCAGACCCGACAATTATGGCTGGCCGCGTGGGACGCCGCTCCGCACCAGTCCGTGGGACACCAGACTACCGGAGCTTCGCCCAGTTTCTGCGCGCCGCGCGGTTGCAGCGACCATTCCCGGTAATCCTCCGGCAGCCCGTGCGTCACCGAGTTGGCCGCCAAATCCAGAATCAGGCAGTCGCCGTCGCCGTCTTTGGGGCGCAGGCCCCGGCCTACCATCTGCAAGTACAGGGCCAGGCTCATGGTGGGGCGGGCGATGATGATGCAGGCGGCATCGGGCAAGTCAAACCCCTCGGTGGCGACGATTACGTTGACCAGCGCTTTGATTGTGCCGTCTCTGAACCCGGCGATGGCTTTATCCCGTTCTTCCCGATTGGTGTCGCCGAGGATAACCGCCGCCGGGATACCGGCCTTATTAAACATTGCCGCCAGATTGTGGGCGTGGTCAACGGATACGGCGTAGGCGATGGTAGGCCGGTCGCCAGAGTGTTTCTGCCAGAATGCCAAGGCGCCGGCGGTCATAACGTCCGGGCGGTCGCGGTTGGCCTGTTCAATGCCGGCTTCGGTGTAGTCGCCGGTGCGGTCAACCGCGCCGCCGCTGATGCGTTGTTCCGGAGGCGGGATGAACACCTGCGCCTCGCATAGCGAGCCGAGGGCCTGCAAGTCGGCAACCTGCGGGCCGCAGAGCAAGTCGCCAAACAGGTGGTCGAACCCTTCCTTTTCCGACAGACGCCAGGGGGTGGCGGTCATCCCGACGACGGGGCCGGGCCATTGCCGCATCGCTCGCGCCCAGCCGTCGGCGGCGGCGTGGTGGGCTTCATCAATCACCAGCAGGTCATTGGCGTTATAGCGGTTCCAGACTTCCCGCTGGGCGGTGCGGCGGCTGACGGTTTGCGCCATCAGGATGACTGCGCCGCCGGCCATTGCAGGAGCATCCTCGCCGGGAGTCCAGTTGACGTTGGTAATGGCCGGGACGCCGGCACTGGCCAGCATCCCGCGCGTCTGCTCGGCCAGTTCCTTGCGGTGAGTCAGCCAGACGGCTTTGCGCCGGCCGGCGAGCCAGTCGGCCAGCAGCGCGCCGGCAATGACGGTTTTGCCGCCGCCGGTGGGCAGCTGCAGCATTACGCGCGCTTCGGAGTCGCCGGCCAGCGCATCCTGCGTGCGTCGGAGCAAGGTTTGTTGATAGGGGCGGAGCTGCGGCATAATGCCGCATTGTACCAACAAAAGGGAAACCAGCCAGCGGCTCCCTTACGTGTCGCTACGCAACGAGATTCCATCGTCCGCCTATGGCGGTCTCGGAATGATAGCTTAATAAGATAGGTGCGCGCGAATCTGGCCACGGCGTCAGGAGAGCTCGCCGGAGTCGTTGAGCAACCGCTCCACGCCCTCCGGGTTGATGGTAATAACCCCCGTCTTGGGGTCTTTCTGCCCATACCGGGCAAGGATGTCCCGCAACCGGGCGCGCTCCGCATTGCGCTCCTGGCTTTTCGCTTTTTCCCACGCTTGCGGAATCAGCAGCACCATACAGCCTGGCACCTCCAAGATGATTGCAACCAGTAGGGCGAAGCCTGCGGACACGTTGCAGACAGCGGCCAGTAAGTACAACGTCCGGCTTTGCTGGCCAACGTTCCACTGCAGTTGTCCCCAATAATGCCACAACAACGCTCCAACACTAAATACATAGACCAGATAATAAACGACCGATATCTGACCGTGCAGCGAGCAAGTGTCAATCGCCGCCGGCGACGCCAGCGGTAAGGCTACTGCCGTCAACAGCCCGGTTGCCCGTGATTGCCGCAGCAGCTCTGCCGCGTCCGCAACTTGCGCCAGTTGTTGGCGACGATGGTTGCCAGCAGCCGACGCCAGGGCAGGCCGCTGCCTCGCAGGTTGGCGATGGGAGCTAGACGAGGCATGATGATACGGTCAGTCGTCCGCCGCGCCGGGCGCGGCGGCGGCGTTGCGGTCGGGGCCGCTGCCGAAGACGCCGAAGGGGTTCAGCGAGTGGGGCCCATCGTAGGCGTCCATTCTCTCGGTGCGCTTCAACCAGCCTACCACCAGATAGGTCAGCGGGGTGGCGACGATTTCGTACCCCGACTTGGCAAGCCACCCGCAGACGGCGGCGTTGAACACCAGCGCCCAGGAGCCGTCATCGGCTACCCACAGGCCCGAAACGCCGAAAGCGATGGTGAAAAAGAGGATGGAATCGATGCCCTGTCCGACTACCGTGGAGGATATGGTGCGTAGCCACAGCATCCGGCCCTGCGTCCGGTTTTTGAGCAGTACCATAACGAATGCGTTGGTGAACTCCCCAACTATGTAGGCAACGAACGAACCGAGCAAAATCCAGCCGGTGGCGCCCAGGATGGTTTCGTAAGACGCCTCATCCTCCCAGAAAACGGCGCCGGGGATGATGTTGCCCAGCCCGAACAGGAACACCATCAGCACATTGCACACAAACCCCAGCCAGATGACGCCCCGGGCCACCCGGAACCCGTACACCTCGGTCAGGATGTCGCTGATGATATAGCCAACGGGAAAGCAGACGATGGCCGCCGATACCACGAACAGGTTGCTGCCGATGAAAGTGAACGGCAGCGTGAACAACGCCACCGGCTTGATGGCGATGATGTTGCTCACCAGCAGCACGGTGACCGCCAGCGCGGCGATGATGACCAGCTTTCCGGAGAACTGCACAGGTAGCCTCGGCTGTTGACGGGTCAGCGGCGGAACGGTGATTATTGCGGTTCGGGTCGGCTTTCCTGCAAACGCTGCAGCTCGGCCTGCAGCTGCAGCACTTGGGCTTCAGCGGCAGAGCGGGCGGTCTGCTCGGCAGTCAAGGCGGCTTCAGCATTCTCGCGCGCCGTTTCGGCAAGCTCCCGAGCCACCCGCTCGGCCGCCAGGGAGGCTTCCGATTCCGACAGAGTGCGGAGATATTCCCCGGCCGCCGGGTCATAAAAACGCAGTTGGTCACCCGACACGCAGATGTCCAGTCCCAGCGCCGGGCTGTACGCCCAAATCAGGCCGTCCGCTCCCGGCGCCACCGGCATCGGACGGTATTCCCCGTCCACCAGCCGCTCCCAAGCCAGGGGCTGCCCGTAGTTTGCCCCGTCGTCGGGGTCAAACAGCCAGTATTCCCCCGCGCCCATCCAGTGGTAGGCGTCCCGCTTGTACCCCAGGTCGGCCCGCCGCGTGCTGGGCGATGCGATTTCCATGATAAAGTCCGGCGGCTGGCCTACCTCGCATAACGAAAGGCCGTAGCGGTCGCGATATTGCGCTACATCCGGGCTAAAGATGGCCAGGATGTCCGGGGCCAGCGCCCGGCGAAGGTCGGCCTCGTCCCGATAGTAAATGAAAACGTCCCCGCTGATGAGAGCGTCGGTACGTCGGTCAAAGTGGGTATGGAGCGTGGTCAGCGCTGCGCTAACCAGCGACTCCCGTTTCACGGCATCGGGCACGGGTTCATCCTTGTACGGGTAACCTTCCGGCGGGCCGCCGCCCGGCTCCTGCAAGTCCCGGCGGATGGTGAGGTCTAGGCCCGCCACCGGCACCGGGGGCAGCGATATTTTACTGGTCATTGCAAACCCTCAAGAGATTTCTCCAATGGTAGCACAAGCCGGCAACCGGCACGGCCTACAGCAGCGGCAGGTATCGTGAAATCTCGTAATCCGTCACCGTTGAACGATACTGCTCCCACTCCTGCTTTTTGTTGCGAATGAGCGTCTTGAAAACGAAATCTCCCAACGTCTGGCGCAGCAATGCGCTATCCTCTGCCAGCGCGATGGCCTCCCCCATGCTGGTGGGCAGCCGGCTGATTCCCCGCGCCGCGCGCTCTTCGGCCGGCATACCGGCGACATCGGCGGTGATGGGGGACGGCAGCGGGTACTCCTCCGCGATGCCCTGCAACCCCGCCGCCAGCAGGACGCTGAAGGCCAGGTAGGGGTTGCAGGCGGGGTCCGGCGCGCGGTATTCCACCCGCAGGGAGGTCTCGTAGCCCGTTTTGTAGGAAGGCACCCGGATGAGGTCCAGCCTGTTGGATACCGTCCATGACACGTGCACCGGCGCTTCGTAGCCGGGCACCAGCCGCTTGTAGGAATTGACCCACTGGTTGGTAACCAGCGTGATTTCCGACGCATGGCGCAGCAGGCCGGCGATGAACCGCTTGCCGATGACCGAAAGGTGCAAGTCGTCGTCCGGGTCATAGAAGGCGTTGTTATTGCCGCGAAACAGGGATTGGTGGGTGTGCATCCCGCTGCCGTTGTGGCCGGTGAAGGGCTTGGGCATAAAGGAAGCGTACACGCCCTGCTGCTGCGCCAGCTCTTTGATGACCAGGCGCGCCGTCATCACGTTGTCGGCCATAGTCAGCGCGTCGGTGTATTGCAGGTCGATTTCGTGCTGGCTGGGCGCGCCTTCGTGGTGGGAATACTTGACGGGGATGCCCATTTCGGCCAGGTTCAGCACCGTGTCGCGGCGCAGGTCGGAGGCGGGGTTGCTGGACAGCTGGTCGTAATAGCCGTAGGTATCCAGCGGCTCCGGCTTTTCGGCGTCGCGCAGGTAGAAATACTCCAGCTCCGGCCCCACGTAGTAGATGTAACCGAGGCTGGACAGCCGTTCCAGATTGCGCTTGAGCACGTGGCGAGGATCGCCGATGAACGGCTCGCCCCGTGGCGTGCGGATGTCGCAAAAGATGCGGGCCACGGCGTTGCGGCGGGGACGCCAGGGCAACAGCGTGAACGTTGTGGGGTCGGGGAAAGCGCGCATATCGCTCTCTGCATCCGTGGTGAACCCCTCGATGGCGGCGCCGTCAAAGCCGACGCCCAGCTCCAGGGCGTCCTCCAGGTCGTCCACGGTGATGGCAAAGCCTTTCAGGTTGCCGAGGATGTCCGTGAACCACAGGCGCACGAACTTGACGTCAAAGTCGCGGGCGCTGCGGAGCACGTACTCGCGCTCGGCGGCGTGGTGGTCGGTTAGCACGGGTACTGCTCCTGTTCTATTTCTATCAAACTTGAAATCGGGTAGGTATTTCGCCATCCAGCGCCATTAGAAACTCTGCGTCAGTAACCCCGGACCTGTGAACCATGCGGGCTACTGTGCCCTGCGGAATGACGCCCCGGTGCCGGTGAATAGACACGGATAACCCTAGCCTGTCGTGGCGCAACTTGTTGTGCGACCCTCGTCCGCTGCCGACGGGCCGGAAACCCAGCCGGAGGAAAGCGGATAGCGCTTCCGCCGTGCTCAAGTTGCGAAAATACGGCGGCATCAGACGATTGGCGACTCAATGGGCTCAAGGTGTGGGTTGTTGCGGATTTCCTCCTCCGTCATAAACCGGGGTTCAACCCAGTGCAATTCGGTAGTTCCGCCTTCTTCGCGGCATTCGGCGAGGGTTATTTCTTTTTCAGCTCGCGTTTGTTCCGCGTCAAGAATTACAACCTCCCATCCCGGTCCCTCTTCCAGGTACAGGGCCATGGCGTCGGCGATCATTTGCAGCGCCTCCGCGCGGGTTTGGCCGTCGGAAACGCAGCCCCGCATGGCCGGGCAGACCGCCGTCCACCAGAGGTTATCCGGGTACTCGGCATCCGGGTACTTGACCAATATCACTTCGAACTTTGCCATCAGCAGTCACTCCTCCTGAGCTTCACGCTTGATGTCGTCCCAATGCACCATCCGGTTAACGAAAACGGCGCCGTTGGGGAACAGATACCCGGTCAAATAGCTGTCCCACAGCAGGCCCATTCCGGCATAGGGCGGCCGATCCGTCTCTACCACGTTCACGGGGATGGGCCCGTCGTGCCACTCTACATAGGCGATGTAGGATAGCGTTGCGCCGGAGGTGCCGTTGAGCCGCAAATCGGTGTCATCCGACAGCATAAGACCCAGCTCAGCGATTTCCTGCGGCGACAGCCCCAATCCGTCATCGCTGGCGGTATCAATCTCAACCTGAATCTCCCGGAAGGGCGCCTCACCATTGGAAACGCTGACCGGGATAGTCAAACGCCGGTTGACGTTGCACCGGCCCATAATCGGCATAATCGCTGCTCCTATGCCCGTCCATCGTGGGTGGTCTGATAGCCGATGCGAAATCCAAAGAAGGGTGGCTTCTCGCCTTTTGGTATCTGAAACCGTTCCCGCATCCGCAGGCCGGCTACGGCCAGGTTGGCGTCAATCTCGTAGTCGTGGGTTTCCATGTGCAGCACCAGGTACTTGCCGTTATGCTCCGGTTCTACCAGATGCTTGATTTTGGCGTCGTAGATGGCGTGGGCCCGGCCCGGCAGGCTTTGCGGCCATTCCTCAGGCGGAATCGGCGTCCCTACTATCCGCGGCCGCCGGTCGAAAGTCGTCGGGTAGCCGATGCGGAAGGCAAAGAAGGGCGGCTTTTCTCCCCTCGGTATCTGGAACCGCTCCCGCATCCGCACGCTGGCCATGGCCAGGTTATCGTCAATGTCGTAATCGCCGGTTTCCATATTGAGCACCAGGTACTTGCCGTTATGCTCCGGCTCCACCAGCTGCTTGATGTCGGCGTCATAAATGGCGTGTGCCCGGCTGCGCACGCTTGCGCCCTGGTCGGTAGCCATCATCGTACTCCTGCCTGCCGATGCGTAGGGGCGAATGATGATTCGCCCCTACGTCTTTCATTCGGTGTCCGGCGATTATACCAGCCGGCGCTAGGCGTCGAAGTACTTGAAGAATTCAAACGGATGCGGCCGCAGGCGCATATCGTCCACGTCGTCCTTCTTGTAGTCCAGCCAGGTCTCAATCAGGTCGTCGGTGAAAACGCCGCCCCGCATCAGGAACTCGTTGTCCTGCTCCAGCGACGCCAGCGCCTCTTCCAACGAGCCGGGAACCTGCCGAATCCGCGACAGCTCGGCGGGGGACATATCGTACAGGTTCTGGTCCACCGGGTCCGGCGGCTCAATCTCGTTGATAACGCCGTCGATGCCCGCCATCAGCATGGCGGCGAAAGTGATGTACGGGTTGCAGGACGGGTCCGGCGCGCGGAACTCCAGCCGCCGCGCCGCCGGGCTGTTGGAGTAAGTCGGAATGCGGATGCACGCCGAGCGGTTGCGCACCGAATAGACCAGGTTCACCGGCGCCTCAAAGCCCGGCACCAGCCGCTTGTAGCTGTTGGTGGTGGGGGCGGCGAAGGCCAGCAGGGCCGGCGCGTGCTGTAGCAGGCCGCCGATGTAGTGGCGGCAGGTAGCCGACAGCATGGCGTAGCCGTTGGCGTCATAGAACAGGTTGCTGCCGTTTTTCCACAGGCTCTGGTGGGTGTGCATTCCGGTGCCGTTGTCGCCGAACAGCGGCTTGGGCATAAAGGTGGCGACTTTGCCGTGCGCCTTGGCCACGTTCTTGACCACGTACTTCAGGATGGTAACGCTGTCGGCCATGCGGGTGAGGCTGTCGTAGCGCACGTCAATCTCGGCCTGGCCGGCGTTGGCGACTTCGTGGTGATGCTTCTCCACGATGATGCCGAAGTGCTCAATCTTCTGCACCATCTCGGAGCGGATGTCCTGGAAAGTGTCAAAAGGCGGCGCCGGGAAGTAGCCTTCCTTGAGGCGCGGCCGGTAGGCCAGGTTGCTGCCGCCGTGGATGGGCGCGGCGGCGCCGGTGTTCCAGACCCCTTCGTCGGAGTCGATGAAGTAGTAGCCGGAGTTGATGGTCTGGTCGAAGCGGGCGGAGTCAAAGACAAAGAACTCCGGTTCCGGCCCCCAGAAGCTGGTGTCGGCGATGCCGCTGTCCTTCAGGTAGGCTTCCGCCTTCTGCGCCACGTGCCGGGGGTCCCGGGTGAAGGACTCGCGCGTCACCGGGTCCAGGATGTCGCAAATCAGGTGCAGGGTGGGAATCTCAAAGAAGGGGTCAACCTTGGCCGTGCTGGTATCGGGGATGAGCAGCATATCGCTCTCTTCAATGGACTTGAAGCCGCGGATGCTGGAGCCGTCGAAGCCGTAGCCTTCGGCCAGGTTGTCCTCGCTGAGCTCGCTCAGCGGTATGGAAAGGTGCTGAAAGGTTCCGGGCAGGTCGGTAAAGCGCAGGTCGATGATGCCAATGCCGTTGCTTCGGCAAAAGTCAATGACTTCGGTAGGGGTCATTTGGAGTGCCTCCTTGGGGATTAGTTTGAGTTGCGTTGTGGCGCCGTCATTGCCGCGCCGGCGGGAATCCGGCAGCCGGGGCCGGCCCTACTGGTTCAAGCCTTCGCCGTGCTGGGTCAAGTCAATCCCAATCTCTTCCTCGTCGTCGGTGATGCGCAGCCCGATGGTGTACTTGAGGGCCAGCAGGATGATACAGGATACGACGAAGGACCAGGCGAAAGCGGCGCCGATGCCGATAATCTGGTACAGGACTTGTTCGAGGCGGGAAACGTCGGCGTCCAGCGCGCCGAAGCCGACGCCCACGAAGATGCCCGTGGCCAGCGCGCCCCACATTCCCCCGATGCCGTGGATGCCGAAGACGTCCAGCGAGTCGTCGATGCGGAGCTTGTGGATAATTTCCACGGCGATGAAACAGGCGCCGCCGGCGCCGGCGCCGATGATGATGGCCGGCATCACGCCCACGAACCCGGCCGCCGGGGTGATGGCGACCAGTCCCGCCACGGCGCCGGCGGCGGCCCCGGAGGCCGATGGCCGTCGCGTAATTATCCAGGACACAATTGACCACGAGGACATGGCCGTGGCCGCCGCAACGTTGGTAACGACGAAAGCGTTGGCCGCGCCGTCGGTGGAGAGGTTGAAACTGCTGCCGGCGTTGAATCCGAACCAGCCGAACCAGAGCAACCCGGCTCCCAGCAGCACCAGCGGCACGTTATCGGGGGTCAGGGTTGCGGTGCCGAAGCCGCGGCGGCGGCCCACGATGAATGCGGCCGCCAGCGCCGCCGTGCCCGAGGCGATATGCACTACGGTTCCGCCGGCGAAGTCCAGCGCGAAACCGGCCTCGCTCATCCCCAGCACGCTGCCCAGGTTGCCCAGCCAGCCGCCGCCCCAAACCCAGTGGCAGAGGGGGGCGTAAACAATCGTTACCCACAGCGCGGAGAATATTATGTAAGCAGAGAATTTGAACCGCTCGGCGAACCCGCCAGCGATGAGGGCGACGGTGATGATGGCGAACATTCCCTGGAAGGCCATGAAAGCCTGCTCGTCCGGGCCGACGCCCACCATGCCGAACTTGGTCAGGTCGCCCACGAACCCCAGGCCGCCCACGCTGGCGCTGAACGCCAGGCTGTAACCCCACAACACCCACAGCACGCTCACCACGCCAATGGCCGTGATGGAGTGCATCATCGTTCCGATGACGTTTTTGTGGCGAACCAGCCCGCCATAGAACAGCGCCAGTCCGGGCACCATAACGAACACCAGCGCCGCCGAGATTAGGAAGGAGAATACCTCCAGTTCGCTGAACTCCATATATCATCCCCTCACTGATGATGGCTGCCAAGTGCGCCGGCTCCCGCGGCGCCGTCGCGGCAATGTGGCCGTGCCGCCGGCGGTGAATGATTATACAGTTGCCAGCAGAAAAAGCACTAATAAAGTGTAGATTTCCGGTGTTACGTACAAATGACGGAAATGTTACAAAGTTGTTACGCGCCCTGGCCGCCACGCTTTCCCGCCGTCCGTCATTCCCGCGCCGGCGCCGGCGCCACCGCCGGCCGCCAACCAAAACGAGGGCCGGGGGCGGCCACAGCCCCCGACCCTCGCAGTAAGGAGGAGGAAATTTCCGGTTTAGAGGTCTAGCTGACGGCGGTGGCCTCCGGGTAGGTCTGGATGCCGTGCTCGGAGATGTCCAGCCCTTCCATTTCCTCGGCCTCGCTGACGCGCACGCCCATGGTGAACTTCAGCAGGTAGAACATTGCCAGGCCCGTAACCAGCGCCCAGATGACAACGGCGAGGATGCTGACAATCTGCGGGCCAATGAGCGTTGCGCTGCCGCTGACCAAACCGCCCTCTTTGGCGAAGATGGCAACGGCCAGCAGTCCCCACAGGCCGGTGAACCCGTGTACGCTGATGGCGCCCACCGGGTCGTCAACTTTCAGGACGCGCTCGACGAACATCACGGAGAAGTACATCACGGGGGCGGCGATGGCGCCGATGACTACGGCGGCCCACGGGTCAACGAAGCCGACGGGGGCGGTGATGCCCACCAGGCCGGCCAGCGCGCCGTTGCAGGCCATCAGGATGTCGGCTTTGCCTTTGACAATCAACGTGATGTACAGGGCGACTACCGCTCCGGTGGCGCCGGCCAGCAGCGTGTTGACCGCGTTCAGGCCGATGTCGTCGCCCCAGCCGACGTTGAAGCCGAACCAGCCGAAGAAGAGGATGAACGTGCCGGCGACCACGAAAGGCGTGCTGTGAGCCGGCATCTCCTGGGCGCGTCCGTTGATGAACTTGCCGATGCGCGGCCCAACCACCCAGGCGCCGGCCAGGGCAATGAAGCCGCCGACGGCGTGCACCACACCGGAACCGGCGTAGTCCAGAGCGCCCATATTAGCCAGCCAGCCGCTGCCCCAGACCCAGTGACCGTAGATGGGGTAAATCAGGGCGGAGACGATGAAGCTGTAGGCCAGATAAGCCTGCAGCTTGGTCCGCTCGGCCATGGCGCCGGCTACGATGGTGGCGGCGGTGGCGGCGAAGACCATCTGGAAAATCCAGCCCACGTAGTCGCCGCTGGTCAGGAACCATCCGGTGATTCCGATGATGCCGCCGGCGGTATCGCCCAGCATAAAGGCGAAGCCGAAGGCCCAGAAGCCCAGGGACGCAATGGCAAAGTCCATAAAGGACTTGGTGAGGTAGTTGGTCGTGTTCTTGGAGCGGATAAGACCGGCGCCCAGGAAGGCGAAACCGGCCTGCATAAAGAAGACCAGCGCCGCGGCAACAACCGTAACGATGTCGTCGGAGTAGCCCTTGAGCCACTCGGTAGTGGGACCATCGTCCTGAGCGAAGGCGATGTTGAAGGACGCCAGCAACCCGATTGCCAGCAGTCCCACCGCCAACGCCAGCAGCGTGCGCCGCAGGGAGAAGGGGTACTCTTTCACCGCGGCTGCGCCGTGGCTGAATACGGATGATGTGGCCGAAAGCATTTTTGCCTCCTAATCAGTTTTGAGGCGTCGTCTCGCAGCGCGTGGCCATCCGCCAGTGGCGGACTGCGGGCCGGCGTCCCGTTGGAATGTGACCAGCCCGATTCTATGGGCCGGGTATTAAACGGTGATTGCGGCCCGATTAACAAACTATTGCCGATAAGTAACCCCTGTGTTTCCCCCATCCGCCGATTACCACCATTGCCAGCGGTTATGTTACTAATAGAGCAGTGCCGGGCCGGTCTTGTCCGGTCACATAATCCGTAACCCCGGAAACGCGGCGCGGGGAACGAAAAGCGCGCTGGCATTGTCACAGGGGTTATGCAAATGGCCGGGTAGGCAGTCCCCCTAATCGGCGGTGACGATTACGCTGCCGCCCAGCGTTTCGCCGCGCCAATGCGGGCGGTAGTAAGAGTAGGCTTGGGACGTTACCGGCCGGGCGCGCACCGGGTATTGGGCGCGGGCGTCAAAGCGCAGTTCCAGCTCCGCGCCGGGCGGGAGGTTTGACAGGTACAGTATTACCTTGCGGCCGGCTATCTCATAGCGTTTGACCCGATTATAGTCGGCCACCAGTCGCTCCACCGTCCCGGTTACGGCGGCGAAGCCGGTCGGAATCGCCACGTCCAGCACAACCATCCCGGCGTCCGGCCCGGCGTCCCCGGCACCGTGCACCTGACTCTCCGGCAGGGACGGCGGCGGCGTGAAGGCAAAGCGGGCGGTCACCTCAATGGTGTCGTCAACCGCCACGTGGTCGGCGCTGTAGGCAACGTCAATCCGGAACATCTCGATTTCCGGCTCTACCACCGCCGGCAGGTTGAACCGGCGCACCACCTGCGCCACTACCCGGCCGGAGCCGGCTGCCGTCGCATTCAGGTTCGCCCCCGCCGGCAGTTCGACAATCTGCACTACGTCGGCGTTGGCCGCGTTTATCGTAATCTGCCGGTTCCAGTCGCCGGCGGCCAGCGTCACCGTCATAGCGACGTCAAACTTGGCTTGCGCGGCATACGCAATGAGTCCTTGCAGGCCCACCACGGTGTCTTGAGTCGAGCCGTAGCCGCCGAATGCGTTGCGCTGGGTCGCCAGCCAGCGGGCGGCGCGGCCGGCGTTGAGGCCGTCGCCCCGCTCCAGCAGGGACAGCAGGGCGTAGCCGGTGGTTTCAACGGCGGCCTCGTTGTTCCAGTGCAGCCCGTTGTCGTCGGCGATTGCCAGGTCCAGCAGCGCCCGGCTGGCGTCGCCGGCGCGGGGGCTGCCGGCCAGTTCCAGCGCGTAGGCGACGATGGCCATGGTGTACGGGTCGGCGATGTCGTCCAGTCGGCTTTCCAGGTAGGCGATAGAGGCGGCGGTTTCACCGGCGGCGCCGGCCTCGCGCAGAGCGATGGCAGCGTAGGCCGTCAGCGCCGTATTGCCTTGCAGACCGCCCAACAGTTCCTGGTGATGCAGGAAGCCGACGGGTTCAAAAGAACCGTCGCTCCGCCGGTGGGAGAGTATCCAGTCGGTAGCCTCTCGCAGCACGGTTTCGTCTATGTAGATGAGGCCGTCGGCCTGGGCAAAGGACTTGAGCACAAAGGCCGTGAGCCACAGGCTGCCCTGCGGGTCGGATTCGCCAAAGGCCGAAAAACTGCCGTCGCTGCGCCGGTAGGTCAGTTCCCGCTGGTAGCCCGTGGTCATCAGCTGCTCGGCCCGGGCCATTATTGCGGGCTGCAGCTGGCCGGTGGCCTCCAGGTAGCGGGCCACGAATATGTTGGGCGCAAAGAGAATCATATTCTGCTCGCCGCAGCCGTAGGGCATCTGCAACAGGTTTTCCAGCCCGTCGATGGTCTGGGCCAGGTAGCTGCCGGTGAGGGCGACGTAGGCGCGGCCGGAGCCGGGAATGGCGTCCGGCGGCGCGGCGAGGTCAAAGTCGAGCCGGTCGCCCGGCGCGAGGATGGCGTTGTCCACCGTCTCCTGCGCTACGCCCTCCGGCTCCACCAGCAGGTTGCGGATGACCGCATCCGCCGCCGCCCGGCTGCGGGCCGTCACCTTGATGGGCAGGCTGCCCAGCCCCGTCAGCCGGATGTCAAAGGCAACTCCGCCCACGTCGTTGGGCGGCACCGTAACCGTCCGGGCGCGGTTGCCCCGCAGCATAAAGCCTGCCGATTCCTCCAGCTCCACATAGAACTCCTGCGGCGTGTCCAGGTAGTTGTACAGGGCGACTTTGACCGGAAACTCCTCGCCCCGGATGGCGGAGTAGGGCAAATCCACTTGCAGAAAGAAAGGCTGGAACACGGTCAGCGCGGCGTCGGCAATGCCCAGCCCGTGCTCCGGCGACACGCCCACCGCGCGCAGCTGCCAGGTGGTGATGCTGTCCGGCGCTTCCGCCGGCAGCACGGCCCGCCCCGTTTCGTCGGTCACCACGTCGGCCCACAGCCAGGTTTCGGGGAAAAACTGCCGCACCCGCCGCACTTCGGCCAGGCCGGCGGGTCCGCCCGCATCCGCCCGATCGCTGGTAGCCATCGCCTCCTCCACCATTTCCAGCTCTGCCATCGGCGTGGGACTATAAGGTACAAATTCGACTCCTTCGGGAACGGATTTGTTGCTCAGCACTACCAGGCCGGCATCGCGGAAAGTTTCGGCGGCCCCGCGCGTGGCGACTTGACGGGGCAGGCTCTCGTAGTGGATTTCGGCTTGCGGCTGCTGGTACAGTCGTTCCAGTTCGGCGAAAACCTGCTGCAGATTGAGCCGGTTCTCGGCCGGAATGAACACCGAGCGGTCCACCGCCGCCAGCCCCACTTTGGCCGGCCCCGCCGTCTGCACGCTGATGTCCACCGCTGCGCCGGGCATTGCCTCGTCGCTGCTGAACGCAACCTGCACCGGCATCGGATAATCGCCCGATGCGGTGAAAGGAATAAAGTCGGCGGCCACCTCGTTGTCCGGCATAATCTGGTACACCAGCAGACGGGCCGCCGGCGTCATCGCCGGCGTCAATTCAAAGGCGATGTCCGGCGTCCGGGAAACGGCGGAGAAAACTACCCCGCCCCGCGCCACCACCTCATAATAAAAGTTGCGCGCTTCGGCGGTGGAATGAACCCGGAAAGAGGCCCGCTCCCCCACCGACAGCCCGGCGTCGCCCGTCTGCGCCACGTGAATAAAGCTGCCCGACGGCGAATAGCCGGCCGTCAGCGCCAGGGAATCGTGAGCGTCGTTTGAGGATGCCATGACGGTCAACGCTACGGCGTCCTCCGGCGGGGACAGTTCCAGCAGGGCGCTGCCGCCGTCGCCGGTTGCAATGTCGTGGGATACATCGTCGATAATCTCAAACTCCTGGTCAACATAGCCCACGGTCACGCTCACGTCGGCAGAGACAGGCCGGTTGTCCGGCGCTTCGGACACCAACAGCAGGGAGAATGGCAGCCCCGGCTTGAACACCCGGCTCTCCGGTATCAGCTGCAGGTTCACGGGCTGCTCGGCCACCGTCAGCAGCCGGGTAACGCGCTCCGCATAGCCGGTGGCCGGTTCCCGCACCGTAACGTCCAGCTGCACGTTGCCCTGCCCGCCGGCCGCCGGCGTTCCGGCCAAGTAGCCCGCCGCCGGCAGCTCAAAGGACGCCGCCCCGTCAATCTCTTTGGTCAGGCGAGCGTACTCCTCCCACACGCCCACGTACCGGGAGGCCACAATTTCCAGAGTCCCCCGCACCGGCTTGCCGAAACTGTACTCGGCGGACACCGCGCCAACGACAGGCTCGCCGGCCAGCGCCCACTCTTGCGGCAAATCCACGCTGACCTCGTACCTGGGCAGCGTGTACTCCGCAACGCGCGCGTCCAGTTGCGTAGATTGTCCGGCGGCGTCGGCGGTTATTTTCCAGACGCCCAGATTAGGCTCGCCGGATAGCGGCAGGCTGGCGCCGGCCATCCCGAACTGGTCGGCCTCAACCGTCCCCTGGTACACCTTGATGCCTTTGGCGTCCTGGATGGACACCGTTACCGGCCCCGGCAGCGGCTTCAGGTCGGAGTCCAGCCGCAGGGCGCGCAGGCGTATCCGCTGCCCCGGTTTGTAGATGGGCTTGTCGGTCTCCAGGAACAGCAGCCCCGGAGCATCGGCCACCCGCACGCTGGCCGCATCGGCAAAAGCCCGGCGGCCGGCGGCGTCGGTGGCCTCAATATGCAGCGTATATCGACCCTGGGGCAGCGCCGGTACGGCCAGCGGAATGGTTCCGCTCCCCGGCACCGGCCCGCCGGCTTCGGCCACCAGAGTGCCGCGCCGCAGCAGCCGCAGTCGCACCGTGCCCGGCGCCGGTTCCGCCCCCTGGAACAGCGACACCGACACCTGCTCCGTCCGTCCGGCCCGCAGCATCGCCGGCACCGTAACCAAATAGCCGTCCACCCGTTCCGAATATGCAACCGCTTCGGGCGTTGCCGTCGGCGGGGCGGTGGGTTCCTGACCGGGTTCGGGTGAGGCGGCCGGCCGCGTCAGCGCTACGGCGGGAGCGCCGGTATCCACCGCCCCGGTGCAGCCGACCGCCCCCGCCGCAAAGACGACTACCACTGCCGCAATGCCGATTAACAGTTTAAAGCGCATACCAAATCCTCGCCGTCCGCCAATTCCGTTCAACCCTGCTACGCCCGGCAACCCAAGTCGGATTGCATCCGCCGTCCTACCCTATTCATCCTGTAGGTCGGACGGGCCGCAAACCCGGCCCACACCCGATGCCGCAGCTCTTTGCTGCTCCACACCACGGTCATCACGGCAAAAGTCGTCGCCACCGTCATCCCTTCGTGCCACTACCCGGACAGCCCATTACATTACACGTCGGTATTCTTGACACTGCGGCTTGGCAAGCCTACCCTTGCCCCATCATTTGTAGTTGCGCTTTCACCGCCTGGAAGGAGTACCCTCATGCAATTCGGCCTGTTTATGATGCCGCTGCATCCGCCGCACCGTTCCTACGCTGATTCCTACGACCGCGACCTTGACCTGCTGCAGGAGGCTGACCGTCTCGGTTTTCACGAAGCCTGGATTGGCGAGCACTTGACCGAGCGTTGGGAGAACGCGCCCTTCCCCGACCTGTTGATTGCCAAAGCCTCGGCGCTCACCGAGCGCATCCGCCTGGCCACCGGCGTTACCCTGCTGCCTATCCACAACCCGGTGGAGCTGGCCCACCGCATCGCTATGCTGGACCACCTGACGCGGGGCCGCCTGTATTGGGGCATCGGCCATCGCGCCATCCCGACCGACTTGCAGCTGTTTGGCATGGACCCCAGCCAGGGCGAGGACGTGCGCCGTCGCGCCGCCGAAGTACTGGACATCGTGTTGAGCATCTGGGCTGCGGAGGGCAAGTTCTCCTACCACGGGGAGTTTTTCAACATCGACGCGCCGGAGCTGGACCCGGTGCTGGAGCGGGGCCTGCACATGAAGCCCTTGCAGCAACCCCATCCGCCCATCGGCGTGGCCGCCACGTCCATCGGCAGCAGCAGCATCCGCGTGGCCGGCCGTGAGGGTTGGATTCCCATGAGCAGCAGCAATTTGGCCCCGCAGTACCTGAGCGACCACTGGACTACCGTTGAGGACGCCGCCGCCGAAGCCGGCCGGGAGGCGCATCGCTCTGACTGGCGCATCGGTCGGGACGTGTTCGTAGCCGAAACCGGCGCAGAGGCGCGGGAGCGGGCCTACGCCGTTCTGGGCCGCAACTATCTGCAACACCAGCTGCCCAACCGCCTGGGTTCCGGGTTGATTCAGGCCACCAAGATTGACCCCAACATGAGCGACGACGACCTGACCGTTGACTACATGATGGACAACATCTGGATTGTGGGCGACCCGGACGAGTGCGCCCAACGCATCCGCCAGCTTTACGACGGCGTGGGCGGCTTCGGGCACCTGCTGTGCATCACGCAAGACCCGGACGACCACCAGTGGGAACTGGACTGTCTGCGGCTCATTGCCGAGGAGGTGGCGCCGCGGGTCAGCGATCTGACGGGGGAGCCGGCATAATCACGACAAGCCTTTCCGCCTGCGCCGGGGCAACCCTTGTGGTTGCCCCTTATTCGTCCTCGTATTCGGGCGCTTCATTTCGGATAAGAACTACGCCCAATCGGCGGGCCGCTTCGTTCGCCTCATCCGGCCAGGCGTGATGAGTGGCAACAAAAGCGTCGGTTCGCGCGCCGGTGACCCGGCCGATTATTTCGGCGCGGCGGGCGGCAGTTTCCAAGTCGCCCTGGTTGAAAGTAATTGACACTTCAACGACCGCAAATCGGGCAGTTTGGCTTTCGTCATCCCCATCTCTGGCGATGATGTCCACTCTGAGGCCGTCCTGGTATTCGTTCCGACTAATTTCATTGTTCCGGCGGGCTTGCAGGAGCAGGCGGTCAATTTGCCCGCGGTCGGCAAGTGCGGGGCGGTCAAGCAGCCCGTCCAGAATCACGCTGATTTCCCGGCGGCACAAGTCTTCGTAAGACTGGCCCAGCAATCGCCCGACGTGCCCGCGCAACGTTCGGACGATGCGCGTGTTTTCGTCCAGCTTGCGATTGGTTTCTGCCAGGCCGCGCGTGTTTTCGTCCAGCCGGCGCGTGTTTTCGTCCAACCGGCGATTGGTTTCTGCCAGGCCGCGCGTGTTTTCGTCCAGCCGGCGCGTGTTTTCGTCCAGCCGGCGATTGGTTTCTGCCAGGCCGCGCGTGTTTTCGTCCAGCCTGCGATTGGCTTCCGCCAGGCCGCGCGTGTTTTCGTCCAGCCGTTCGTTCACTTGGCGGAACTGCTCCCGGGTTTCCTCCCGGAACTCCTCGAAATTCTCACGCAGTTCGCCCAACTGCTCCTGCACTTCATTCATCCGGCCCGGCAGCGCCAGAAAATCCTCGGTGAGCAGAACACGCAACAGCGGCTCGCGCAGCTCCGGGTGGGCGGCTAGGGTGTCCATTATCTGCCGCAACGGGTGTTCCGGCGGCAGGTCCAGTTCCGATATGCTAGATGTCATCGTGGTTGTCCTGGCGTTGGTTGGCGCCGGCGGCTTGCGGGCGTTGTATTAATCTACCACACGCGCAAGCCTGCCGGCGTTGCCCGTGGCAATCACTTGAAATGCGGGAACACGTGCTTGCCGAACATTGCAATGGATTCCATCACTTTGTCGTGGGCCACCGTTTCGGTAGCCATCAGGAACTGGAGCTGGTCAACGCCGGTGGCTTCGTGCAGTTTGGCGGCTTTGATGCAGCTGTCCGGGTCGCCGGCTACGATTACGCCCCGGTCGGCCAGGGTGTCGGCGTCGAACTCTTCCCAGATTTTCTGCGCCAGGGCGGTGCCGCCGGACAGGTCAACGGCTCCCGCATCGTCCGAACCGCCCTCGCCGGACACATCAATATAGCGGGCGAAGTTCTGTTGCAGATGGTCGGGGATGCCGCCCCACTGGTCCAGCAGGCGGGCGTACACGTCCTTCTGGTCCTGGACGTAGGGGCGGCCGGGGCCGAAGAAGGTTTTGAGGGAATCGGCGCAAAGTTGGCGGGTGGCGGTGTCGTCAGCGCCGCACAGGCCGAATACGGAGCTGAGCCACTGGTTGTTGACGTACTGGCCCACCGGCTGGGCGTTCTTGATGTTCTCCCGGTAAGCGGCGATGTGGGGTTCCAGGACGGACGGCGCGCTGATGCCCAGCGCCATTACGCCGATGCCGCGCTGGGCGGCCAACTCGTAAGTGGACGGCTGGAGGGCCGCCACCCAGATGGGCGGGTGCGGCTGCTGGTAGGGCTTGGGCAGCACCTGGCGGGGCGGCACATTCCAGTACCGGCCTTCCCATTCGAAGTAGTCGGATTTCCAGATTTCGGGAATCATTTTCAGGGATTCTTCCCACATCTCACGGGTTTCGCGGGGGTCGATGCCCATGCCGGTCTGCTCGTAGGCGGCGCTGCGGCCCGTGCCCATGTCCACCCGCCCGTTGGTGAGGTGGTCCACCATGGCCACCCGCTCGGCGACGCGCACCGGGTGGTGATAGGGCAGGATGATGACGCCGAAGCCCAGGCGGATGCGCTTGGTCAGTCGGCTCAACGCGCCGAATATCACCTCGGGGCAGGGGGACATACTGAACGTGGTGAGGAAATGATGCTCGACGAACCAGACGTAATCGAAACCCATCTCGTCGGCCAGGCAAACCTGCTCGATGGTCTCCTCAATTACGGCGTGGTCGTCCAGTTCGGGACGCTGCATTTCGTAAGCCAGGCCGAATTTCATGGTTGACTGCTCCCTTGATGTAGGCTTTGGGGAGATTCTAACGTTGCGGGGCGGTAGGGGCAACGGCTCACCGATGCGGTATGATTAAAATCAACCCGCCTGTCCAGCCAAACCGTGGAGACGAACGTCATGCACTTTTCCCGTTACGCCGCTCTCGCGGCAATAATTACCGTCCTCGCCCTGACTTTGTTCGCAGTCGCCTGTGGCGGCCCTCAAACCGAACCGGCGGCAGCGCCAACTGCTCCAACTGAGCCTGCCGATACCGTCGCCGCTGCCACGGCAACGGCAACCGCGCCGGCCCCGGCGGCCGCTCCCGCCCATACTGCCACCGCCGCAGCCACCGCTCGGCCCACCGTCGCCGCGACGGCGACGCCGGCGGCAGCCCCTACGACAGCGCCCGCCGAGGAACCCGCCGCGACTGCCGACGGCGTGGCCGTTTTCACGTTGGCCGAGGGCGCCATCGCCCGCTACAAGGTTGAGGAGGTGCTGGCGCGGACGGGGTTCAAGGTGGCTACTGGCGAAACAACCGACGTGTCGGGCCGCATTGCCGTTGACGCAGAGGGGAATATAGTGACCGGCGAGAGCAGCATCGTGGTGCAAGCGGCGACGCTGCGGACGGACAGCAACCGCCGCGACGGTTACGTGCGCAACCGGACCCTGGAAACCGATACCTACCCGGAGGTTGTTTTCCGGCCCACGGCGGTTGACGGCCTGCCTCCGTCGCTGGCCGACGCCAACGGTGCGGTCGAGTTCACCATCGCCGGCGACCTGACCATTCGCGACCAGACCCGCCCCGTGACCTGGAACGTCGCCGCCGATTTCGCCGGCGACGGCGCCGTAACCGGCCAGGCCAGCGTGGAGTTCACCTTTGACGATTTCGGTATGGACAAGCCACGGGTGGCCGTGGTGCTCAGCGTGGAGGACACCATCCGGCTGGAGCTGGACTTTGTGGGGACGGTTGCCCCGCGCTAACGGCCGGCCGCTATCCGATAAGCACAATGTCCCGCTGCACGGGCGATGAGGCGTAGGGGCCATCCGCGCTCATATAGGCGTCAATCTCCGAGCGGACGCCGAACTCCGGCAGGTAGATGCCCGGCTCAATGGAGAACCCCACGCCGGGGATGATGCGGCGGGTGTCGTGGGTCTCGAAGTTGTCCAGGTTGACGCCCTCGCCGTGGACGGTGTGGTGGATGCTGTGGCCCAGGCGGTGGGTGAAGTAGTCGCCGTAGCCGCGCTCGGTGATGTAGCGGCGGGCCACGTCGTCAACCTGCCAGCCCTGCACATCGTCGCCGCGACGGTGGCAATCTTGCAGGAAGGACAGGGCGGCGTCGCGGGCGCCCAGCACGATGTCGAAAACCTGCCGGTGGCGTTCCGGTGGCCGGCTGCCTACGTAGGCCGTCCAGGTGATGTCGGCGTACACGCTGCCGGGAGTATCCTCCCGCGCCCACAGGTCGATAAGCGCCCAATCGCCCGGACGGATAACGCTGCTGCCTTCCGGCGCGGGTTCGTAATGCGGGTCGGAGCAGTGGGCGTTGGTGGAGACGATGGGGCCGTCGGTGAACGTGAGGCCCTCCTCGCGGAAGCGGCGGCGGATGAACTCGGCGATTTCAAACTCGGTGGGGCCGTCGGCCAGGCGCTGGCCGATGCGGGCGAATGCCTCGTTGACGATGCGGCCCAGGCTATGCGCCGCCCGCCGGTGTCCGGCCAGCTGCTCGGCTGACCAGCACTGCGTGGCGTACTGCATCAGGTCAGCGGAGGAGACTACCTCCGGGCCCATGCTCCGCACCAGCTCCACCGTGCCGGCGTCAACTCTGGAGACGCGGGGCAGGCTGTTGCGCGGGGAGTATTCCATTGCGATACGGGAGCAGCCGGCCAACGTATCCCGCAAGGCGGCTTCCAGCGTGGCTCGGCTGCTGTACACCACCATATCCAGGCCGGCGCCGGCGAACTTGCCGGCGTCCACGTGGTGGGTCAGCAGGCAAGGGTCGCCCTCGGCCGGAACGAACAGGAAGACGGGGCGGGTTACGTGGCCCGAGGGAGTCGCCACCTGGGCCAGCACGGGGTTGCAGCCGAGGTAGTCGTAGATGAGCCAGCCGGGGAGGACTTCGGACAGCAGAAATTCCTGAGCATCCTGCAGCATCCTGGAGTTAGCCATTAGCGGGTTCTCCTGCGGCAACCGGGCCCGGTGTTGTCCGGCCCGTCGCATTTCAGGCGTAGTTGTGGTGGATGCCGCCGTCCACAATGATGTTGGCGCCCGTCAGGTAAGAGGCTTGGGCGGAGGCAATCATGCACACTATGTCGCCAATCTCGTGGGGGTTGCCCATGCGCCGCATCGGGGCGCCGGCGGCGATTTCCTGGAGCTTGGCTTCGGTGCGGGCCTGGATTGCGGCGTCGTCGCCGGGGTTGTCAAGCTCCTGGGCGGCTTGCGCGCGCAGGGTAATTTCGGTTTCTTTGCAGTGAACCCCGGCGTAGATGACGTTGTTGACGGTAATGTTGTGGGGCGCCAGTTCCGATGCCAGGCCCTTGGAGTAGGCCAGCACGGGCGCGAGGCTCAGCGAGGACAGGGTGTTGCGGGGCGACACTTCCATCGCGGCGAGGGGAATCAGATTGATGATGCGGCCCATGCCAAAACGCTTCATGTGGGGAATGACTTCACGGGTCAGATGCACGGTGGACATAAAGTTGCGGGCCAGGGCCGGTTCGATGCGCTCGTCATCCAGTTCGCTGGCCGGCGCCGTTTCCTGTTCCAGGACGGTAGTAACCAGCACGCCGACGTCGCCCTGGCGATGCAGGGTTTCGCGAACCAGGCGGTAAATGTCCTGTTCCCGGTCGAGGTTGGCGATGACGGCGCGGAATCGCTCCTGAGCGATGTGCTTGCGGGCCAGTTCCAGCTCAACGTGCCGCATCTGGTAGTTGTCGGGCGCGGTCAAGGACAGCAGCGCGCCCTCTTCGCCCAGAGCGGTGGCGGCGGCGGTGGCAATTGCCAGGTGGGAATCGACCACCAACGTTACTTTGTCTTGCAACCCCAGGTCCATCTCGGCTTCCTCCCTGCCTGCCCTGACGGTGGCCGGAGCTAGATAACTCCGGCGCTCGCCATCTGCGTAACGTCCGCGTCCGTATAGCCCAGTTCAGTCAGGATTTGACGGTTGTGTTCACCCAGCAGCGGGGGCGGTTTGTCCAGTCCGCCGGGGGTTTCGGAGAATTTGACGGGCAGGCCCGTCTGCTTGATTGGCCCCAGGGTGGGGTGCGGTATTTCCAGAAGCATCTCGCGGTGCAGCACCTGGGGGTCGTTGAAAACGTCGGCCAGGTCGTTAATGGGGCCGGCGGGCACGCTGACCGCTTGCAGGTCGGCAACCCAATCATCGGCGTCACGGGTCAGGAAATATTCCTGGAGCAGGGGCACCAGTTCGGAACGATGATTGACCCGCTCGCCATTGCTGACGTAGTTGGGGTGTTCGTGCAAGTCCATCCGGTTGATGCCGGCGCAGAAACGGTCCCAGAGGCGGTCGGAACCCACCGCGATGTTGAAGTATTTCCCATCCTTGCCCATAAACGCCTGGTACGGCACGAGCGTGGGATGGGCCGCGCCGAGGCGTTGGGGGGCCTGGCCGGTGGCGAAGTAGTAGCCGGCCTGATAGGTCATCCAGGCAACCTGAGCGTCCAGCATGGAGAGGTCGATGTACTGTCCGGCGCCGTTTCCGTTCGCGCCGGCGCGATGGAACAGGGCGGTCATAACGGCAAAGGCGGCCCACATACCGGCGCCGATGTCGGCTACGGCGATGCCCACCTTCTGAGGGTCGCCGCCCAGGTCGCCGGTAATGCTCATCAGGCCGCTGATGCCCTGCATAATCTGGTCGTAGGCGGGCCGGCTCCGGTAGGGGCCGCTGGCGCCGAAGCCGGATATGGAGCAATACACCACTGCCGGGTTGACGCTTTTGACCGCATCGTAACTGAGGTTGAAGCGGCCCATTACGCCGGGGGTGAAGTTCTCCACAATTACGTCGGCGTCGGCGGCCAGTTGCAGGAAAATTTGCTGGGCCTTTTCGTCCCGCAGGTTCAGGGTCAGGCTGCGCTTGTTGCGATTCACCGACAGGAAGTAGGCCGACTCCTCGCCGACGAAGGGCGGTCCCCACTTGCGGGTGTCGTCGCCGCTGCCGGGCAGCTCAATTTTGATAACGTCAGCGCCGTAATCGCCCAGCATCGTAGTGCAGAACGGGCCGGCCAGGGCGCGCGTCAAGTCCAGTACCTTTATGCCTTCCAAAGGTTTCATATCCGATTGTCCCTCCAATCGTCCTGATTGGCAATTTTCCCCGGCAAAGCGGTTGCGGCGCATATTATAGCGCAGGTTTCCATAAAGCAATCATAATTTCACCGAAATTGAGGATAGGGTCGGCCCGGACGGGCGATGCGAGGCGCGGGCGCACCGATGCTACCAGGGGCACCGATGCTACAATGATAAGCAGACGGGATAAGCAAAGGGCATTGGAATAAAGGGCAGGCTTGAAATGGAAAAGGTTTTTATCTATTGGGACAACTCCAACATTTTCATCAGCGCACAGCAGGCAGCCATTGACCAGGAAGGCGAAACGGCTCGTTACCGGACGCGTATTCACTTCCGCAATTTGCTGGAGTTGGCGCATGGCGGACGGGAGATTGAGCGCGCTATCGCTGTTGGTTCCGTCCCACCGGAGCTACGGCACGTCTGGAATCGTTTGGAAAACGAAGGCGTGACCGTACAACTGCTGGAACGCGGCGCGATACAGGGCGGCGAACAGGGTGTGGACCAGACGCTGCAAACCGCGATGCTGCGTGATGGATTCCGCTATAACGGAGACCCTGGCATCGTTGTAATGCTCACCGGCGACGGCGCTGGCTATGCCGACGGAGTCGGCTTTCACGCTGATCTGGAGCTGATGCACGACCGCGGCTGGCGTATTGAAGCGCTGTCCTGGCGGCGCAGCTGTAGCCGCCGGATGCGCGAATGGGCGCAGGAGAATGGCAAGTTTATCGCCTTGGACGACTTCTACGATAGCATAACCTTTCTGGAGGTAGCGTTCCGTTTTAGGTGGTTTAGTTGTAGGATGGCTGCAAATACCGGCTCCGAAGTCAGAGGGAGGGACGCTGCCATGGGACTACTTTACGACTTGGAAACCCGGCTGGAGCAGCAAATACCCGTCCAGCTGCAGCAGTCGTTGCAGCAGGCTTTGGATGATTACCAGCCCCTCTGCCCGGACTGCGGTTTAGCGATGCACCGGCATCATCGGTACGCCCGTACTATCACCACCCGCTATGGGGCAATACGGTTGCAGATGCCCGTGTTCCGCTGCGGTCAGTGCGGCCGGATGGCCAGCGGCGCCGACCTGCTGGGCGAAGCAGAGCGTCATCAAAGGTACTCAAAAAAACCCGCGAACTAGCCATCAAACTGGCGGCGCAGGGGTTGAGCTACGCCCAGAGCGGCCAGTGGTTCGGGTTCGTTAAAAGCACTATGTGCCGCTGGCTGCGACGGGAGCCAATAGCGCAGCCGGAGTTGCGGGGGCGGGTGTTGGAGCTCGACGGATTGTGGACCAGAACGCGGGCGGGAGCTACGGAATTGAAGGTCATCCGAGATGAAAACGGCGTGGCGCTGGGGTCCTTTGGGAGTTGGGAAGGGGTGATTGACCAGGCCTGGCGGCAGGGAGCGGTTCAGCCGGCGCATCTGGTGAGCGACGGGGATGCGGCCATCGCCGCGGGCATCCGGATGGTCTATGGCCGGCAAGCGCCCCACCAGCTCTGCCATTTTCACCTGCTGCGGGAGTACCGGCGGAACATTGGGGAGACTGGTTGGCGGGAGGCGCGGCGACTGCTGGCGTCGTCCGGCCTGGCGGAGGCCCGGGGCTATGCGGCGCGGGTGGCCGCGTTGACCGGAGGCCAGGGGACGTACTGGTGCCGGAAAGCCCTGGAGAAAGGACTGCGCCATTTGGCCACCGGGCAAGCGCGATTCAAGACAACCTCCCCTTTGGAACGGCACAACCGGGAGTTGCGGCGGCGGGAAAAGATGGGCACCGTATGGACACCGCACAACCTGCTGGTATTGCTCCAAAACCGGGGCCTGCTCAACCAAACCACCTAAAACGGAACGCTACCCTTTCTGGAACCGCCGGCTCCGGGCCGTCCAATCGCCGACCCGCGCTATGCTGTGCCGCTGGATTTGAGCCGGCGCCCGTGAACGACCGGCGCGCTTTACCCGCATCACAAGGGCGGTTCTCAAGCCGCCTTTATCTTTATGGTAATATGACGCCATTCACGCTTATGCCAACCCACACCATTGCGAGGTGAATTATGACCACCACTCAGCAATCTCCTGCTACCGAAGGCTACAGCGTCATCGGGAGCCGCCCTATTCGCCACGACGGAACCGACAAGGTTACCGGGCGGGCGCAGTACGGGGCCGACTTGCGGCTGCCGGGAATGCTGCACGCCAAAGTCCTGCGGAGTCCCCACGCCCACGCGCGCATCAAGAGCATCGACACCAGCCGGGCCGAGGCTATGCCGGGCGTCCACGCCGTGGTGACGTCCGCCGACCTGCCCCAGGCTGCGGGCCGCGTCCTTGACCTGGGCGAAGGGGCGATGATTAACCCCAAGTTCCTCAGCAACAACTGTCTGGCCGCCGAAAAGGCCCTGTACAAAGGCCACGCCATTGCCGCCGTCGCCGCCGACAGCGCCCACGAGGCGGAGCTGGCCCTGGCCCTCATCGACGTGGACTACGAGGCGCTGCCCCCGGTGACCGACGTTCTGGAGGCGATGCGCGATGACGCTCCGCTGGTGCACGAGCGGCTGGCCAACCTGAACGACCCCAACGTGCGCCCCGGCGGGCTGCTGGGCGAGGGCGACGCCGGCAAGGTGGGCAACGTGCCCAACCGCTATTTCTACGAAATTGGCGACCTGGAGGCCGGTTTTGCCGCCGCCGACGTAGTTATCGAGCGCGAGTTCCGCACCAAGGCCGTCCACCAGGGCTACATTGAACCCCACGCCGCCACCGCCCTGTGGAACGCCGACGACACCCTGCATCTCTGGTGCAGCAGCCAGGGCCATTTCAACGTCCGCGACCAGACGGCGACCATCCTGGGCATCCCCGTGTCCCGCGTCCTGGTTACGCAGCTGGAAATTGGCGGCGGGTTCGGCGGCAAGACGCTGGTCTATCTGGAGCCGGTAGCGGCGGCGCTGTCCCGCAAGACGGGCCGCCCGGTCAAAATCCAGATGTCCCGCACCGAGGTCTTTGAGGGCACCGGCCCCACTTCGGGCGGCTATATGCGCGTCAAGATGGGCGTGGCCAACGACGGCCGGATTACCGCCGCCGACGTAACCCTGTTTTACGAAGCCGGCGCTTACCCCGGCTCTCCGGTGAACCCCGGCGCGCAGTGCGCCCTGTCCTGCTACAACATTTCCAACGGCCGCATTGAGGCGGCGGACGTGGTGCTGAACCACCCCAAAACGGCGGCTTACCGCGCCCCCGGCTCGCCGGCGGCGGCCTTTGCCGTGGAGTCGGTGGTGGACGAAATCTGCGAAACCATCGGGATGGACAAGCTGGAGTTCCGCGCGCGGAACGGCGCCAAAGAGGGTGACCGCCGGGTCACCGGGCCGCAGTTCGGCAGCATCGGCTGGCTGGAAACCATCCAGGCGGCGCGGGAGCATGACCATTGGAACGCGCCCCTGGACCGCACGCCGGAGGCCGCGGGCAAGAAAGTCGGCCGGGGCATCGCCGGCGGCTTCTGGTTCAACGGCACCGGCCCCGCCAGTGCCATCGTCAGCGTCCTCGCCGACGGCACGGTAAGCCTGGTGGAGGGTTCCCCCGACATCGGCGGCAGCCGCGCCGTGGCCGCCATGCACGTGGCCGAAGTGCTGGGCCTCGCCGCCGAGGACGTCAGCCCGGCGGTGGGCGACACCAACTCTATCGGCTGGACTTCAATGACCGGCGGCAGCGGCGTCGCTTTCAAAACCGGCTGGGCGTCGTATGAGGCGGCGCAGGACGTCAAGCAGCAGATGATTAACCGCGCCGCCCGCATCTGGGACATTGCGCCGGAGAACGTGGAGTACGCCGACGGCGTGATACAGCACAAGTCGGAACCAGAGCTGCGGTTCACCTTCCGGCAGCTGGCGGCCCGGCTCAACGGCACCGGCGGCCCCATCGTCGGGCGGGCCAACGTGTCGCCCACCGGCGTCGGCGGCGCGTATGCCCTGCATATTGCCGACGTGGCCGTGGACGAGGACACCGGCAAGGTGGACATCCTGCGCTACACCGCCCTCCAGGACGCTGGCACCGCCATTCACCCCTCCTACGTGGAAGGGCAGATTCAGGGCGGCGCGGTGCAGGGCATCGGCTGGGCGCTGAACGAGGAGTATTTCTTCAACGACGACGCCCAGATGCAGAACTCCAGCTTCCTGGACTACCGAATGCCCACGGCGCTGGACCTGCCGATGATTGACACGGTGGTAGTGGAAGTGCCCAACCCCGGCCACCCCTACGGCGTGCGCGGCGTGGGCGAAGTGCCCATAGTCCCGCCCATGGCCGCCATCGCCAACGCCATCCACGACGCCACCGGCGTGCGGATGCCCAACCTGCCCATGAATCCGGGGGCGGTGTTGGAAGCGCTGTGGGAACAGAACGGCGGCTAACGCTGCCGGGCAACATCAGCCCACCAGGCCGGGGTGTACAATAGTACGCCCCGGCGCTATTTTCCAAATCCGCTAGAGTGAGGATATGTTCGATGACCGCTATGCAGACGCCGCAGGATGAAATTGCGGCCATACAGGCAACGCTGGCCCTTCACGCCGAGGACATAGAACTCATCAAGCAGCGGTTGCCCGAAATCACCGGCGAAGTGCGCCAAGCTCTGGAAGAGCAGGCGGCAGAGTTCGCCATTGCCCACGCGCGCATTGAGCGGGAGCTGATTGCCATACGCGAAGCGCAAGCCAACACTGACCGCGAAATCGCCGGCATCAAGAACGATATTACCCGCATCGACGGTCATATCGTCCGCATTGATGGTCATATCGTCCGCATCGACGGCCATATCGTCCGCATTGATGGTCATATCGTCCGCATCGACGGCGAAATCACCAGCATTAAGGAGATGCTGGCGGTTCTGGTCAGCAATACCGACGATATGATTGCCCGGATGGATACGATGTCCAGAGAACTTACGGAAACCAGTAGCCGTGTCGGCAATCTCACCGGGAGCCGGTTTGAACGCCGCGTTGCCAGGAATATCCGCGGCGCTCTGCGTCGCTCCGTTGGACTGTCACAAGCGCAGGTGCTGCATCGGGATTGGGGCGAAACGGACGATAACCTAATCGACCTCCTTGACGATGCCGACGAACGTGGCGCCATCACCCGGCAGGAACGCGAGGATGTACTGGACGCCGACCTTATTGCCACCGGCGCCAACCCCGACGGCCAGCGCGCCTACGCCGTCATCGAAATCGGCGTCACCGTAGCCAGCGCCGACGTCAACCGCGCCGCCCGCCGCGCCCGGACAATGGCAAAAGCAACCGACGCCCAATGCAGCGCCCTGGTCGTAGGCAGCGAAATCCCGGACGCCGAGCGGGAGCGGGCCATGCGGGCCGGGGTTACGATTGCCGCCGTGGCCATACCTGCGGACTGAAACCCTCTCCCGGCAATGCGGAGCAAAACTATGACTACCAAAACCGCCCTCCCCTGTAACCCAAATGCCAGAATTTCCGGTGTGATGCAGAGCTATAGAGCTATATGGAATGGGGGGCCGGCTCGTATAATTGCGGGCGTTGCATCGCCAACCCAAAGGAGGCAGGCAAATGACAACCGTGGAACTGGGGCAGATTGAGTCGGTGGGCGTCCGCAACCTGTGGGCCGATAACCGGCTGGAGTTCTCCCGCTGGCTGTCGGAAAACCTGCAACTGCTTGGCGAAGTGCTGCATATGGACCTGGAGCTGGTGCAGCTGCAGCCCCCGACCGGCTGGTTTGACCTCGACATCCTGGCCAAAGAGGTCGGCAGCGACTCTACGGTTGCCATCGTCACGCAACTGCATCAGTCGCACCATATCGCGCTTGGGAAGTTGCCCGGAAATGCGGCGGCCCAGGGCGCCAGCGTCCTCATCTGGGTAACCCCGGACTTCCGGTCGGAACACCGCAAAACCCTGGAGTGGCTCAACGAATGGACTGACGCGGGGATTGAAGTGTACGGCCTGGAAGCGCACGCCATCAGGATTGGAGATTCGCTCCCGGCCATCGAGTTTCGTCCGGTAGTTTTAAGCAGCGCCTGGGCCAAGCGGGAACGCCAGGCCGCCAGCGGGCTGACGCCGGCATCTTACCGACGCTTGAGTTTCTTTCAACCCCTGGTCGAGAATTTGTGGAGTGCCGGCTTCACTAATCGGAGCACGGCGCGGGCCAGCGGTGGGCAGTCGTTTCCATCCGGGTTTCCCGGCATCTCCTACATTGCCGATTTCTCACAGGGCAAGGCTTTGGTGCACCTTTGGATTTCGGCTGGGGAGTATAGCAAGAGCGTGCGTATCTACGATGCGCTACTCCAGTACCAAGCAGAGTTGAAAAGCGAACTGGAAGACCTCCAGTTTGATTTGATAGGTCAACATGACGGCTTGCGCCGGGTGAGCTTGGGCGTTATGCGCGACGGTTCATTGAACGCGCCGGATGAGGAACTTGTCGAGATTAGAGAGTGGATGCGGGAAAATCTGCTTAACCTCAAAGCCGCCGTCCAGCCGTGGCTGGAAAAGGTAATGCGCGAATTGCCGGCCGACGATGCTGCCGAAACCGGGGATGCCAATTCCGATGCGCCGCCGGAGGACGGGCCTGGCTACGCAGCAGACACGCCGGGTGTGAACGCGATAGCCGGGCAACAGGAGGAAAATTAGCGATGGCAAGGCCGGAACTGGGCAATGTCCAGCAAGTTCGCCTGCGCGAAATCTGGCCCCACGAGGGCCGTGATTTCACGCCGTGGCTCGCCGCAAATATCTCGCTGCTGGGCGATGCCCTGGGGATGGAACTGGAAGCGGTGACCACCGAGGCGTCCACGGGCAACTTCTCCCTCGATATACTGGCGCGCGACCGCAGCGGCGCATACGTCGCCATCGAGAACCAGCTGGAACCAAGCGACAACAGCCACCTGGGGAAGACCCTGACCTACGCCGGGCATTTCAACGCCCGCACGCTGATTTGGGTGTCGCGCAAATTTGACTACGTGCATCGCGCCGCTATTGACTGGCTCAACCGCCACACCGCGCCCGAAATCAAAATCTACGGCGTTGAAGTCAGCGCCATCAAAATCGGCGAATCGCTTCCCGCTGTGATATTCCGCCCGGTAGTTTTTCCCGCATCCTGACAGCAGGGAAAGACCGGGCGCAGCCTTTGAACGGGAGGATTTGCCGGATGCCGGCATTATCGACCTGCTTGCTATGGTAAAATGCGCCCGCGCAGCTACTATGGAATTTCATTACGCTGCCGCCGCAAAGCGGAACAGGAGCTTGCGCAAAGCGATATGCTGACAGCCGCCGGAATGATGTGGGGCGTTGTCGTGCACACGCCATCAAGTTTTTTGCCCAGCGGTACACCAGGACGATGTTGTACTCGCACCGTGAGCTAAAGCAAGCACTGCCGGAAATTGACGCGCAAATTCCAAACGTGAATTTGCGACAGCTTTTCGGAAGTGGAGAGACACTGCACCGTTACTTTTACCGTGTGCATCTCGCCAACCATCAGGTCAGAAACAACTTTCGCCAGTGCCAGCGGTGCTGGATGTATTGCTGGCATAGCCTAAAAGGGAGAATTGTCATGACGAGCGCGAATAGTGGCGAACCGGAATCCGTGAGCTTGAGAAAGGTTTGGCCTGATGAGACACTCAATTTCACGCCTTGGCTGGCGGAAAACCTGCACCTGCTGGGCGAAGCGGTGGGGATGGAACTGTCGCTAGTTCAGAGGGAAGCGTATGGCTGGTCCGGTTTTCTGGACATTCTGGCAGAATCCGCAGATCGGGGCAAAGTGGTCATTGAGAATCAGTTGGAGCCTTCGGACAGCGATCATCTTGCCAGGCTTATCGGCTACGCTGCTAATCACGATGCGCGCGTCCTGGTTTGGGTGGCGCCGCAATTCCACGAATACCACCAAAGGATGCTGGGATGGCTCAAGGATACGATGTCCGGCAGTAAAGAAATCTATGCCGTCGAAGTGCGTATTGAGCGCGGTGGGGATCTACGCCCTGCGGACGGAGATGTAGCAGCTCTCGGCTTCCACCCGGTATTCACGGCTATCGAATTGCACAGCGATTGGCCGAGTGCCGAGGCGAGTCGCGATACCGGCCAAACGGGGGTACCGAACAGGTTCTACCTTTTCTACAAACCCCTGGTTGAGCGATTGTTAGCGGCAGACATCAATCCGCTGCCCACGGTCCACGGAGGTTTCACCGGGCAGTGGCGCTCCTTCGCCACGGGCTACGACGGCATTGTCTATGTGCTTGGAATCGGTACTGGCGGAGGAAACGAGAAAACTTCAGTTTTCCTGCGGGTTGCAACCGAGAACCGCCAACTGATTTACGACGCCCTTTGTGAACGCAAATCTGCAATACAACTGGACGGTGCAGAAGTGGAATGTTGGAAAAACGATGACCTCAATCTCAATGGTTTGAGCATATCAACTGATGCGTCGGTTGATGATCCGGAGGAAAGGCAGGAAGAGACCAGGGCGTGGATGTTCGAAAACTTGCCGCGTTTCAGAGCCGCAGTTCAACCCCACCTGGACATAGTAACGGCAGAGTTGCAATCCGAATAATAACCGATAACGACGAACCTTTTCGGCATCATCGCACCCGGAGACGTCCCATGAACCTAACCCAACTCATCGCCAACGCCCCCTGGCGTGAAGCCGTCACCTACCGTCATACCTGGCCCCACGAGTATGTCCTGCTGCAAAAGGACGGCCAGCGGGAGCTGTTGCAGGCCGTGTGTGCGCGCTTTCGCGACGGCGAGGGTGTGCCCGGCCGGTTTTTCACGATGGACAACGTGTACCTCTTTATCGGCGATTACAAATACTGGCTGATGATACCTCACGATAAAGTTGATTGGGATAACGAGGAAGTGCTCAACCGCGCGCCCTTGTATCGTGACCGCCGCGACTTTATCATCCAGCCCGGCGATACCGGCAAGCGCGAGGACTACCCGGCTAACCCGCCCATTTAGCCCGCCGTTCCGGCTTTTGCCGGAACCTACAATCCTGTCCATCCTTCTCATTGATGCAAAAACAAAGGAGCAGCCACAATGACCACCGCAATCCCCGTCCAAACCGACGCCAAGCCTTATGTCGTCCACACCGTCGGCGACGCCTCCGAAACCGTCCAGACCCCCGGCATGGTGCGCCAGCCGGCCATTATGCCCGGCAAGGGCGATACCACCAAAATCTGGATGGGCAAAGTAACCGCCGCGCCCCGCGAAAAAGGGCCGCCCCATACCCACCTGGAAGCCGAAACTGCCGCCTACGTACTCCAGGGTCACGTCCGCGTCTGGTTCGGCGAGAACTTTGAGCAATGGATTGAGGCCGGGCCGGGCGACTTCATCTTTGTGCCCGCGAACACGCCGCATATTGAGGAAAACCCCTACGACGAGGAGCAGGTCGGCATCCTCTGCCGCGCCCCGGACAACCTGGTGGTTAACCTCTAACGCCGTCCAGCACAGGATTGCAATTGACCGGCGTTGAGATTTGGTGAATAATCAGCGGGCCGGCTGCCCGCGCCACTGACCGCGGCAGACGGCCCTTTACCCATCAGAATTGAGGAGGAATCAAAAATGGCAGACGTCAAAGTGGAAATCCGCGGCAACGGCCCCCTGCGGGTCATCGGAGAAATCGAGATTGTTGACCAGAGCGGCAACAACTACGCCATCCCCGAAGGGCAGTGGGTTTCCTTCTGCCGCTGCGGTCAGTCCGGCAACAAGCCCTTCTGCGACGGCACCCACCGCGACTGCGGGTTTGAGGCGGCCAGCGAGGCCCGGTAGCCGGAACTGCCAGCGTCGTATCCTGGGGGCGGTTCGTGAACCGCCCCTATGTCTAACGGATTTCATCACGCCGGATTTATCAGGGGGAGCGCATGGTTACTACGACACCGGCCCGCCGGGCCGCCGAAATGATTTTCGACCGCTACAAGGCCGTCCGGCCCTTTGACCGGCTGCCCGACGAGCTTTTCCCGAAGACCCTGGATGACGCTTACGCCATCCAGCTGGAACTGCACTGTATGTTGTCCGGGATTCTGGGGCCACTGGCCGGGTACAAATTGGCTTACACTACTCCCGTGATGCAGGAACGGGCCGGCCTGGACCATCCGGTGCTGGGCGGCGTGTTCCGGAAGACTATCCTGCGCTCGCCCGTGGTGCTCAACTTCACCGAGTACGTGAACCTGGGCATCGAGCTGGAGATTGGCGTTACGCTGGGTCAGGACTTGCCGGCTTCGGGCGCGCCCTATGACCGGGAAAAGGTGGCGGCCGCCGTGGCCGAGGTTGCGCCGGCCTTCGAGATTGTCGATATGCGAACGCCGGACGACCTGACCACCGAGGAACGTACCCTGCTCAGCGTCGCCGTCAACATCCTCAACTCCGGCGTCGTGCTGGGCGACCCTATCACCGACTGGCAAAGCCGGGATCTGGTGAACTGCAAGGGCGTGATGACCATTAATCACGAGCACGTGGGCGAAGGCTACGGTCGGGACGTGATGGGCCACCCCTTTGAGCCGCTGGTCTGGCTGGCTAACGAATTGTCGGCGCGGAATCACCCGTTGCGGGCCGGCGATACCGTCATCACCGGCAGTCTGGTGCCGCCCACGTCGCTGGGGTTCGCTTCGGAAGCGCGGATTGCGATTGAAGGGCTGGGCGACGCGGTGGTCGTGTGCGCCTAGTCGCCGGCGGTTTCCAGCCACAGGGCATAGACGGTGCGGCGGGGCAGGCCGGTTGCCGCAACTACCTCGGCCACCGCGTCGCGGCCGCGCATCCCGGCGCCGCGACGCCGGACTAGAGCCTCGCGTGCGGCGGCGACCGTAATCGCCGGCGCCGGGGCCGGCTCAGGCGGCGTCTTGCTAACTCCAATTACAATCGTGAACTCCCCCCGGGGCGCAGTGAAGTAGTCCAGGGCAGCGGAGGCCGCGCCGCGCCAGATTTCCTCGTGCAGTTTGGTCAGCTCGCGGCACACCGCCAGCGGCGGGTCGTTCAGAGTATCGGCAATATCCGCCAGCGTCGCCCTCAGCCGGTGGGGGGCTTCGAAGAGCGCCAGCGTTTGCCCGCTGTCGCCAGCCCGGTTAAGGGCGGCGATGCGTTCCGCCCGGCGTCGCGGCAGAAAGCCCAGAAACCCGAACCGGTCTGCCGGAAATCCGGCCACCGCCAACGCCGCCGTTACCGCCGAAACGCCGGGAACGCTGACTACCTTATGCCCGGCGCCAGCGACGGAGGCCACCAATCCGGCGCCGGGGTCGCTGACGGCCGGCGCGCCGGCGTCGGTCACCAGCGCCGCATCGCCGTCGGCCAGCGCGGCCAGCAACGCCGGCAGGCGGCGCGGCCAGTTGTGTTCGTTGCAGCTGACCAGCCGGGGATTGGCCCCCACCCGCGCCAGCAAACGCCGCGTAACCCGCGTATCTTCGGCCGCCACCAGCGGAACCGCCGCCAAAATCCGGGCGGCCCGGAAGGTCAGGTCGTCCAGGTTGCCGATTGGCGTGCCGATTACGTAGAGAGCGCCCACGCCGTCCAGTATAACCGCGGCCGGGGGCAACGGGCGCTGTGATAACATTGCCGTCATTCCGCTGCGGGCCGCCGCGCCCGCCGTTTCGTACAGGAGTATCTTTATGCCGGAATTGAACGGGGGCCACCTCTTTATCCGCTGCCTGAAGCAGGAAGGCGTCCAAAAAGTCTTTACCATCGTCGGCGACACTATCCTGCCCCTGGTGGACGCCGCCGCCGATGAGGGCATCGAGTTTATTGACACCAGGCACGAAGGCGCGGCGATGCACATGGCCGACGGCTACGCCCGCATCACCGGGCAGCCGGCGGTGGCCCTGTTCACCGGCGGCCCCGGCTTTGCCAACGCCATCTCCGGCCTGCCGGCCATTTACACGTCGGAAAGCCCGGTGATTTTCGTCGCCGGCTGCGCCGAGCTGCCGGAGAAGGGCCAGGCCACTTTCCAGGAGATTGACCAGGTGGCGATGGCGGCCCCCGTGTCTAAAGGCTCCTGGCTGATTCACGACACCCGCCGCATCCCGGAGTTTGTCGCCACCGCTTTCCGCACTGCCATGAGCGGGCGGCCCGGCCCGGTGCATCTGACGCTGCCCATCGACTTGCAGGAAGCCCCCGTCAGCGAAGAAGACCTGCCGCCTTTCCTGCCCCGCGAGTACCGCAACATGGGCCGGCCCCAGGGCGACCCGGCGCTGATTGAGCAGGCCGTGTCGCTGCTGGCCAACGCCCGGCGTCCGGTCATCGTCGTGGGCAACCCGGCCCGCTACTCGGTGGCGCCGGCGCAGCTGGAAGCGCTGGCCGAGGCTACCGGCGCGCCCATCTTTACCGTCGAGCAGGCCCGCGGCCTCATCGACGACCTGCACCCGCTTTGCTTTGGGTATGCCGACGGCGCTCTCAATCATACCGCCCGGAAGTTTCGCGAGGCCGACGTTGTACTACTGCTGGGCAAGCGCCTCGACCACCGCTATCGCTACGGCGGCGTATTCTCGGCGGACGCCAAACTGATTCAGGCCGACCCGTCGCCGGCGGAGATTGGCCGCAACCGGGGCGTGGCCGTGGGCCTGCTGGGTGACCTGGGCGCCATCGTGGACCAGCTGACGGCGACGGCCCAGCCCAACCGCAGCCTGGGGCCGTGGCTGGACGCCCTCAGGCAGGAACGGACGGCCTGGCTGGACAGTCTCCGCAGCAATGCGGCCGGCGAGTCCCCGATGCACCCGCTGGACGTGTACACGCGCATTGAGCATCTAATCGACGAGGATACTTTCATCGTGCTGGACGGCGGCGACTATGTGCAGTGGGGCCGCTGCTACCTGCCGGCCCGCGCGCCGGGCCACTTCATGCGGCTGGGGCCGTTGAGCCACCTGGGCGGCGCCATCCCTTACGCCATGGCGGCCAAACTGGCCTATCCTGACAGCAAGGTGCTGGCCTTCATGGGCGACGGCTCCTTCGGGTTCTACTCTATGGAGTACGACACCTGCATCCGCCACAACCTGGCCATCACCGGCATCATGGGCAACGACAGCAACTGGGGCATCGACAAGACCTTCCAACTGGCCTACTTCGGTCGCGATGTAGGCACGTCGCTGCGATACGTGCGCTACGACCAGGTGGTGGAGGGTATCGGCGGATATGCCGAGCTGGTGGAGCAGCCAGAGGACGTGGCGCCGGCGGTGGAGCGCGCCATCAATTCCGGCCGGCCGTCGCTGGTGAATATCACGGTGAAGTCCGGCGCGAGTCCGCTGGCCGATGCGATGATTGCGCGGCGGACGGGGGGGTGATTTTGAGCCCGGCCCGGATTCACGACATTTTGTCCGGTTGTGCCGGGATGGATTTGCAAGGAGGGGACCGATGTCTAAACCCAATACGCTGCTCTGTACCATCGGGACGAGTTTGTTCTATCCCAATCTCTCCAACCTTGACCAGAATGTTCACGCCGATTTGGCGCAAGCGTACCGCGAAAAGGACTGGCGGAAGGTGGCGGAGCAACTGCGTCAAATCACGCCCGCCAATCGGCTCTGCGGCGCGGAGATTAACTCAGTAACGGACTTGCTCAGGGAAGGCGCGATTGAGAAGGTTCGCCTCCATCTGCTTTATTCGGATACTGTTGACGGGAATGCGATTGCCGAAATCCTGCAAGCCTACTTTCGGGCGGATGGCTGGCAGGTGGATATTCATCGCGTGGCGGGCTTGCGTGATGACGACACGAAAATCTTTCGCACGCAGGGCCTGCGCAACCTGGCAAAAATTTTCGGCGAGCGAGTGCGCGAATCCGGGGGGCCGGCTTTTGCGCAATCAACGCCACGGGCGGCTATAAAGCCCAGATTGCCATTGCCGTTCTGATGGGCCAGGCTCTGGACATTCCGGTGTATTACAAGCACGAACGCTTTGACGCCATTATCGGATTTCCCCCGATGCCCGTGGCCCTGGACTTCTCAATCTGGCAGCGGGCCAGCGGTATGCTGATGGCGCTCAACAAACCCGGCGCCGCAGAACCATACGAACACTTCCAGGAGGACTGGGATGAACGCTTTGAGCCGCTGGTTAATCGGGAAGATATTGATGGCAAGAGCTATCTGGAACTGTCGGCCACAGGCCAGATTTTCCACGAAACCTTCCGCTCCCGTTTCCAGCAGCTGAAGGACGCCGGCCTGCCCCGTCCGGCAGCAAACACGGAGAAAAGAAGGCCGAACCTGGGCCAGCACAGCTACCAACAGGCGCGGGAGCCCATTCTGCGTTTCCTGGAAAAGCTCGGGGATGAAGTGCCTTATGTCCGCTTCTGCCATACCATTTATTGGAACCCGGACTTGTCCCAAACGCCCCGGTTCCGGTTGCAGGATGACGTGGTGAACTGCCGCGCGTCGCTCGCGCCCGAAATGGCTATACGTCTTGACCTGGCGTTTGGCGGCCACGCCCAGCAGTGGTACGCCCTCCTGGCCAATTACGACGTGGCCAACGTGGCTATGGAGCGGGCGCACAAAATCAAAGTGCGCCGGTTGTGGCGGCAGAACCCGGAAACCCGCGAACCCATCCTGCTGGGCGCGCCGGATCAGGGCCCAAGCCCCACCGGACGCCCCCGGCCTGCGGCCCAGGGATGCCGGGTTATCCGGGCCGGCGCAAGCCGGAACGCCGGGCCGTTGCTGCAAACAGTCCGTTTCAGCCGTCTCGGCGACGCAATTCGTAACGCGGGCAAATTCATTTCGGGAATTGCCGGTAATTGTTGACAAAGGCGGTAGCAAGGGTATAAATTGCCCCAAATGCAACCGCTCCCGAGCGGAAAAGCCAACTAGCGAGGAGGCTAATATGCTAACCATTGGGCATGAGGTTGTCCGTCCCGGCAGGCACTGGGGGGACGCCCAAATCACCATTCCCGTTCCCGAGGAGCTGGAAACTGTCCCCGGCATCCCGACGACCGGCCGTGAGGTTGACTGGTACGCCCGCGAGTATCCGCTGGAAACCATGAACATCACCGAGCGCGCCTCCCGGGACTGGTCGAACACCCTGCGCGACCTCCACGCCGAGATGCGTGAAATCCGCAAGGAGCACGACAAGCTCAACAGCAACCTGATTATGGCCGCCCGCGCGACCGCTGAGATGGACGCCACTGCTGAGCCCACCGGCGAGGACATCTCGCAGCTCATCAAGGACAAGGCTCGCCAGCTTGGTTACCTGGAAGTGGGTATCACCTCCTATGACCCGCGCTATGACTACAAGAGCAAGCGCGGCTTCACGGTGCTGCCCCACGCCATCTGCCTGTGCTACGAGCAGGACTTTGAACCCACCCAGACTATCCCCAGCGTTGACGCCGAGATTGTGCACTCCAGCACCTATCGGACGCAGGCTGCGGCCGGCCTGGAACTGGGCAACTTCATCCGCTCCCTGGGCTACAAGGCGCACGTTGTCCACTCCAGCGACGCCACCGGCCCGGTCATCCCCATGTTCGTGGCGGCCGGCCTCGGCTCCCTGGGCGCCTGCGGCTACCTGCTGTCCCCGCACACCGGCAACCGGATGCGGCTGATGATGGTCACCACCGACGCCAAGGTGACCTATGACGACCCGGTGGACTACGGCATCCATGCCTTCTGCCAGGTGTGCCAGGTCTGCGTGAACCGCTGCCCCGGCCGCGCCCTGATGCGCGACAAGGTCTGGTGGCGCGGGATTGAGAAGAACAAGCTGTACTTCAAGCGCTGCCGTCCGGTCATGGCCCGCTATCTCGGCTGCGGCGTCTGCATGAAGGTCTGCCCCATCCAGAAGTATGGCCTGAAGAACGTCATGGAGCACTACGCCGCCACCGGCCAGGTTCTCGGCAAGGGTACCCACGACCTCGAAGGCTACAACCTGGAAGGCAAGGGCTACTTTGGCCCCGGCGAACTCCCCGTCTTCGAGCGCAACTTCTTCGATATGCCCCACGGCAACTCCGACGAGTGGGCCTTCGACGAGATGAAGGAAGTCGCCCGCGAGAACGACGGTGAGATTCCCGACGAGATGCTGGGCAACCTCAAGTTGCAGATCCAGCGCGCCATCGAGTTGCAGTCCGGCGACGTACTGCAGATGATGGCCGAGGACCAGGACTACATCTAGTAGCCCCGGCATATCTCGCCACACCGGCAAACCAGGGCCGGCGGGAGCAATCCCGCCGGCTTTTCTTAGCGACTGAAGGCTTCCTGTACAGAAAGCCTGTTTTGTAGCAACGGCAACAGCAGAGTGCGTAGCTCACGAGCGTGCGCTTCACCCCTATCGGGTTGCGCTGCGTAGATAGACGCGTGGCCCGGATTATCAGGGAGGCCAGTGTCGATTACGACAAAAGCGCGCTGACCGTTTAGCAGCAGTTTGCGAATTTTTGCCGTAAGCGTATCGCAACGCCTTCGTCAGTCCAAGGCTCTCCGCTACGCGGGCGGAAAAGGGCATCATCGCGGGTTGAATAAAGCGCGGAGGAGCCGCTCGTCGTCCTGCACAGTACCCGGCAACAATCGGGTGCTGCGCTGACGCTCTCGTCAAGGTGAAGTGGGAGGGGAGGCAATTGAAAGTTCAGACCCTGATGAGATTTGCTATCTCGCCGGGCAAACCGCGCCATGCCGGGACATCGTCGCCGTAGAACTTTTGCTCGCTCCTGGCCCGCGCGAAATAGGAAAATGTACCCGTGCCGTATAGGGCAAGGTCAATGTGGACGCCATCGTTGGCCCAAAGGAAGTTAATCTCGCCGTCATCGGCTAACCCCATGTTGGGGAGATGGATGGGGCCAGGCGGCAGACTCTGGATGAAGGAGCGGGCATCCGCAAAAGCTTGTTCACTCGGCCAATCGGCTGCGGGCCAGCGTTCCGACTCAGGCGTGTTTTGAAGCGCGTCCAACTGTCGTCGTAACGACCATTGATGTGGCGCAGGCGTGGTTGTGTCAATCGCCAAGGGCAAATCCCGCTGCCCGTAAACAGGGGGGCGAGTGGACAGCGGACATTCGGGATCAAACGGGCGTACCCGTGTACCGATTCCAATATCCACTGCCGTCAGAGGGGCGTCCAGCAACGTAGAGGTCGTCATTTTGCAACCCGATTTTAATGCTCATTTCTGGCGTTAGCAGATCACATAGAATCATTTTGCTCCTGTCATGGAGCTGGTCCAGGATGGCATCAAACCCGGCGTTTTCGTCTAGTGGTTTAAGGAGGGCATCAGTTGATTGACGCGGCGCGTTCAATTGAAATACTGCGTTGTGGTCGATAGTGATGGTAGGGCATTGGTCAACGACTGTGCTGGCAACATTGAGATGATTCAGAACTCGACCGCAGCCATGAGCATCGTCGAACCAGCCGGTATGGCAATGCCACAGGGGGCCGGCGGTGAAGCAGCGTTCCGCAATGTATTTATTATCGTCTTGAAACAGCAGGCTGGCGTTAGCGGCGCCAAGATCGCCGCTGAATGCGTATCGGTTAATGAATTGCAAGTTGGCGGCCATAATTGGATTTGCATCCAGTGGCAGGTGCGACATCACGGTTAGCATATAGGTAATGCTATCCCTGCGCGCAATTTCCCAGGACTCGTAGTCCAAAATGCTAACTGACAACAGATTGTCCGCGAGCCGGAGTATTCGTGCGGGCTGACCGTTCCCTGTAATCCTAGAACGCTCAAATCCGACAAATCCGACCAAGCGAGCCGGTGCGGTTGACGTGTGTATCGGAGTATCCGGGTTGGTGGTGTCAAACGTAATTTCGCCCCCACGCACTTCGGCGGCTCACGGCAGATCCAGCTTCAAATCCGCTTCGGCCATCCATCGTGCGCGTTCAACGTCGAACTGGTGGAACGCACGTTGAAAATGGACGGCGACCCGCGCTTCTTGGATTGAGTGATGATCAGAATATGGTAGATACTCGTTCATCGCCGCTTCTCCCATTGCATCGGGTTCCCTCTGATAGTATAAACTATCCTTGGCGTTTTTGCGGGGGGTTCAATGTCACATCCGACGCGCGTCCGCAGTTAGCGCGCTATGACTACCACCGACCTCTCGGCCGCCTCATCTCCATCCCAGAGGGCGCAATGACCTGGGCAGGGGCCGCCCTTTCGCCCCGCTTGCATCCAACGGCCCTGGCCGCTGCTGTCGCGTGCCTTCTGGGCCGGGAGTCAGCGGTTCCCTTACAGTACGGCGCGACGCAGGGCTACGGACGGCCCCCTGCTGGAAAGCCTGGCTGCATACCAGTCCACACGGTAGGCTTACGGCGGATGGACGGTTAATCCGGCATCGCTGTTTCGCACTGCCGGGGCCTCGCCCTCGGTGAATCCGGCCGCCACGCTGTGGGCCCGCGCCGGGGATACCACATCCAGGTGGAAGAGCCTACTTGCTACTTCATCGGGTGCATCTTTCTGGACCACGGACTGAACGTTGTCGTCGTGCCTACCCGACGGGGATGGCCTGGATACTGACGTTCTGGTGCAGATGCAGGCCGATGGCGTCCGGCCCCGGCTGCTGTATGTCATCCCCGCTTACCAGAACCCCACCGGAGCGGCGCGGCCCCTGGCCCGGCGACGGCATCTCCGGGCAGGCTAATATGGTGACGCCCCCCAAGTTCGTCAGGACGCGGGGCTGTTCCTCCAGGCGGGCTGTGCGGCCTGCCATACGCCCGGCCATACCACCGGCGACAGTCCCATTGCGGCCCGGTCGGGACAGGCCATCTTGCCCTACACCGATTTGCTGCTGCATGATATGGGCGCGGGACTGGCCGATGGCCGGCCCGACTTTCTGGCCGGCGGCCGGGAATGGCGCACGCCGCCGCTGTGGGGCATCGGGCCGGTGGACAACGTGAACGGCCACACCCGGTTTTTGCACGATGGACGCGCCCGCAGCATCGCCGAGGCCATCCTGTGGCATGATGGCGAAGGACTGGCGGCGCGCGAGGCGTTCCGCAATATGTCCCGTGCGGAACGAGCGGCGGCGCTGCGTTTTCTGGAGTCGCTGTGATGCGGATTTGCGCTATTGTCATCCTCCCCTTGCTGCTGTGCCTGCTGGCCGGCGTCGCCTGTGCCGCCGAATCCCCGCCGTCTCGCCAGGATGTGCTGGTCAGCCTGACCGACCTGGTAATCGTGCCCCGGTTCCAGTCGGTGGCGGATGAGATGAACGGCCTTAAGGATGCCCTGCATACCCTCTGCGCCGGCCCGTCGCCGGCGACGCTGGACGGCGCCGGCGCCCCCTGGATGCGCGCGCCGGCGATGTGGCTCGGGCCGGCAATGGAACGACGTTCGCGTTCACTGGTGGACTGGTCGCCCATTGACCCGGAGCGGATTGAGGCGATGCTGGCGGACCGGGACGCCGTTATGGCCGCGGACGTGCGCGAATTTCTGGCGTCCACCCAACGGGGGCTGGGCGCAATTGAGTACGTTATATTTGGCGATGACGGCGCGGTTCTGGCGGCGCTCGGACAACCCGACGGGATACGCTGCCAGTATCTGGCGGCGCTGGGCGATGTGGCGGCGGCGGAAACGGACGGCGTGCTGGCCGACTGGACGGGGGCCAATCCGGACGGCAAAGCCTACGCCGGCTATTTCAACGGCACGGCGGCCCATTCCCTGCTGGACAAAGCCGCCGTGGACGAGCTGGTTCGCACGTCGGTTTTCCTGACGCGCAGCATTACGGATCTGAGGTTGGGCCAGGCGTTGGGGGCCAATAACGGCCCGCCGGAACCGGCGGCCATCCCCGGCGGGGCCGGCCAGAATGCGGTTGCCGATCTGCGAAACCAGGCGCCGGGGATGCAGGACGTGTATCTGGGCAGCGGCCCCGGGTATGGGCTGAGCGCGCTGGTGCGGGGGGTGTCCCCGGACGCCGACGACCGGACGATTGCCGGTTTTAAAGCAGCACTGGCGGCGATTGACCAGCTGGAGGAGCCATTGCCGGCTACTATAGTGGACAATCCCGAACCGGCCCGGATGGCACACGAAAGGTTGCAGCATTTCCAGCGGGCGCTGAATACCGAGGTCGTCAGCCTGCTGGGCGTATCGGTCGGGTTCGCGGACACCGACGGGGATAGCGGCTAGGGCGGCTGGCGGGTTTCTCGCTCGTTGGGAGCGTAGGGCAGCATCCATTGCTTGGGCGCAACGCCGGGCTTGATGGCGGCGAGGTTGGCGTCGGAGTCAATCAGCCGGGCGTTGGCGCGCCCGTTGAACGCGGCGAAGGCGTCGACAGTTACGGCCACGTCGGGATAGCCCTGACGGTGGAAGTCGGCGGCGATGATGTGGGCGGTATGCAAAATCAGGTCAGGCCGTATCGCCATCCGCTCGGTTTGCAATGGGGTCAGTACTTGTCAGGAACGACCAGCCACGTTTGGCCGGAGTCAGTATAGCGCACGTGATACTGCACGAAGCGGGTCTTTTCGGTGAGCATTACCCGCCAGGCGAAGCGGTAGCCCACCTCGTTCCAGCGGATGTTGCCGGGGTAAGCGTAATGGCGCAGGGCATTGCCAGCTGTACCAGAGCGAACAGGGCCAGGGCGGCGGCGCGGGTGGGCCGGGGAGAACCGGCGGGTGGAGGCGGATAAGCATTTGTCCCGGCATTGGCACGGATGGCACCACGGCGCGGCGCGACAGCGAGCAGACGGCGGGGCCAGTCAGGGCAGAAAAAGATGAGTGCGCCGCCAATCATCAGCCACGGGAAAATGCCCAGCCGGGGGAACAGGAGCCACGTCATCAAATGGAAGATGACCAGGATGACGTAAGCCCAAAGGCGCGAGCGGCGCCACAGCAGCCAGCCCACGATGGTCAGGTCGAAGAATGCGCCGCCCCAGCTCATGGCGTAAGCGACCCACGCCTCTTGCAGCAGTGTCCCAATCAGCGGGAGGTCGCCGTGCTGGTACAGCCAGATACGCAGGGGCAGGGCGTGGAGCAGCCAGTCGGGGTTCAGTTTGGCGATGCCGGCGAACACATAGACGACGCCCACCTGGGCGCGCAATGTCCATATTGCCCAGTGCGGCACGGTCTGGCGATGCAGCGGCAGCAATGCCAGCAACAGGCTGACCAGGCTCATCCAGTAGTAATGATTGAGGTAGGTAGTCCGGTCGATTAACTCAACATAGGTGAAGCCGACAAAGAACAGGCCGGCGCAGAGCCGGCAGCGATAGCCGACGGCAATGCCTACGCTGAGCAGGCCCAGGGCCGCAAAATGCGCGTACATTCCCCAGCCGGGCCAGGGTTCCAGCCAGGCGAAACCCGGATAGCTGAAATGATAAACCGGCGCGATGTACAGCTCCTCGATCCAGCCGTGGGCAAAAAAGCGGAGGACGGCAGCCAGCCCCAGCAGTCCGAACAGGACGCGAAAGGCGGTGACGGACGCGCCGGCAACGGGGCGTGAGCCCAGTTTTGCCAACTTGTCAACGACCATAGTTATGCCGGCAGCGTTCCGTTTCAGGTGGTTTGGTTATTCCTCTGAGGTGGTGGTGAGGTGGTGGGCTGGGTTCATTGGCAATGCTCCTTGCTGGTTCGGGCGGTTGGCGGGATATGGTGTGCGGGCCAGAGGTTACCGGTCATTGTCAGCCCCACGGCCGGGGGATTTACGCAAGGTTTTGCTCCGATGGTTCGTGAACTGCGCTTTAAGGCGCAGCCACGCAGCGCGGTGGCAGTCGCTGTTGGCCGGTTAGACCGTTCTCGCGTAAGCATTGGACGAGGGGTCTCCACGACGCCGGTATGCGATTTTGTGCTGACTGGCCGTTGATGACCGGTTGACCTCTGGCTGGACTGGGATTCACGTGACAGGTTGCAGTATAGTACCGATGTTCGCGGTTGTCAAAGGGGGGTTGTCAGTGGGCAGGGACGTTGCAAAGTTCGGGCGGCGGGTTTTGCGGGCGCCGGAGCGGGAGGGCTACCCCTCTCCCAACCCTCTCCCGCAAGGGGAGAGGGCAGCCAGCCCCGGGCAGAGGGCTACCCCTCTCCCAACCCTCTCCCACAGGGGGAGAGGGCTTTAATGACTTTGCAAAACCCCGACCGCCGGCAACGGAACGCTACCATTATGCCCATAGGTGAAACTCGCGGAGCGCATTTTACCCGGACTCCGCCGCTGGTCTATAATCATCATCAAGCAATGGAATATGATTATTTTGGCGGCGGAGTATTGACATCGGGAAACCGGGCCGGTATCTTGGCCTGAAATCGGGCGTATCTACGCAGTCCAACTGAAGGAGGAGGATATGCTAACCATAGGCCATGAGGTACGGCGACCCGGCAAGTATCTGGGCCACGAACCGATCACTATCCCGGTGCCCGAGGAGTTGGAAACGACCCCCGGTATCCCGATGAACCAGCGCGAGGTTGACTGGTACTCCCGCGAGTACCCCGTCGAGACCATGAACATCACCGAGCGCGCCTCCCGGGACTGGGCCAACACCCTGCGCGACCAGCACGCCGAGATGCGCGAGATTCGCAAGGAACACGACAAGCTGAACCGCAACCTGGTTATGGCCGCCCGCCTGACCGGCGAACTGGAGCCTACCGACGAGCCCACCGGCGAGGACGTCTCCGAAGTCATCAAGCAGAAGGCCCGCGAGCTCGGTTTCATCGAAGTCGGCATCACCGCCTTTGACATCCGCTACGTATATCAGAGCAAGAAGGACTGGGTGCGCTTCCCCCATGTCGTCTGCCTGGCTTACGAGCAGGACTTTGAACCCACCCAGACCATCCCCAGCATTGACGCCGAGATTGTGCACTCCAGCACGTACCGGACGGAAGGCGCGGCCGGCCTGGAGCTGGGCAACTTCATCCGCAGCCTCGGCTATCGCGCCCAGGTTCACAGTCCCAACGACAACACCGGCCCCTACATTCCCATGTTCGTGGCCGCCGGTCTCGGCTCCCTGGGCGCCTGCGGCTACCTGCTGACGCCCCACGTCGGCTCCCGCTGCCGCATCATGATGATTACCACCGACGCCAATGTCACCTATGACGAGCCGGTGGACTACGGCATCCACGCCTTCTGCCAGGTGTGCCAGGTCTGCGTGAACCGCTGCCCCGGTCGCGCCCTGATGCGCGACAAGGTCTGGTGGCGCGGGATTGAGAAGAACAAGCTGTACTTCAAGCGCTGCCGCCCGGTCATGGCCCGCTACCTCGGCTGTGGCGTCTGCATGAAGGTCTGCCCCATCCAGAAGTACGGGATGAAGGCCACGATGGAGCACTACGCCGCTACCGGCCAGGTTCTCGGCAAGGGCACCCATGACCTCGAAGGCTACAACATTGAAGGCAAGGGCTACTTTGGCCCCGGCGAACTCCCCGTCTTCGAGCCCGGCTTCTTCGATATGCCGCACGGCGACACCGGCGAATGGGCCTTTGACCAGTTGAAGGACGCCGCCCGCGCCAATGGGAATGACGTCACCGACGATATGCTGGCCGAGTTCCGCGCGCACGTGGTACGCGGTCTGAACCAGAGCACCGACAACGTCGATATGATGTACGAAGAGGAAGACTACATCTAAACGGTGTAGGCAACCAAATCGGTCGGTTCCATCGCACGGCTAAATGGGGGGAGGGGCAACCCTCCCCTCTTTAGTTTGGCCGGGCCGCACAGGGTGAAAGACGGCGGGGCGACAAATCTGCCGCCCCGCCGGTTTGAGTGTGGGTTTGGCGAGGATTAGAGCTGCAGCCGCCGGGGGTCAACCGCGCGGCGCGGCGGCGCGCTGGCGCTGGCGGGCTGCTCAGCGCGCAGGTTGGTCGCCAGGTCGTCCAGGGTGGTTTGATAGTCTTCGGTTGCTTCGGCCTGGCCGGTCAGGTTGAAGATGCGGAAATCTTCGGCCAACAGGCGGGCGCTGCGAACGCGGCCGCCGGCCATTACCCCGTCGGCGTCGATGAGGAACATAGTCCAGCGGTCGGAAGTATTTTGCACTTCCTGAGCCGCGGTGATGTCGTTGCGGACGGTTTCGCTGTCCAGGCCGGCGGCGGAGCAAACTACCACCAGGCGGTCATAGTGGCGAACCCACCGCTCGATTTCTTCCTCGCCGGAGGTGGCCCGGCGGTCCACCAGAGGATTGCCTCGGAACCCCTCAGCGAATACCCAACTGCGGATTCCCTGGGCGCGGAGGTTGTTTTCCAGTTGACGGGCGAAGGCGATATCGGCGTTGGCGCAGGAGATATGCACTTCCAGGGTGGAAACGGGAGCGTCGGCCACGGATTCCTGCAGGCCGACGACCGCGGCCGGCACGCCCGAGCCCAAAATGAAGGATTCCGGCAAGGCGCCGCGGGAACGCAGCAGAGTGTCAAGGCCGATGGTGCTGGGAGCGTCGTGGCGAACGTTGTCCAGCCCGATGGCCTCGTCCAGCGCGCAGTTCTGGAATACGGTGTAGCCGATGATGCAATTGCGGAAATCGGCTTCCCCGGTCAGCACGTCATTGAGCACGGCCTCGTAGAAGTCCGCTTCGTTGAGTACGGAGGCCGAGAGATTGCTGCGGGAGAGGTTGGCGCCGTTGAGACTAGCGCCGGTGAGGTTGGCGCCGGTGAAGTTGCTTCGGTCGAGGTTGGCCCGGTCGAGGTTGGCGTTGGTCAGGTCGGCGCCGGAGAGGTTGGCCTCGGAAAGGGTAGCCCGGTCGAAGTTGATGCCGGAGAGGTTGGCGTTACGCAGGTCGGCGCCGCGGAGGTTGGCGCCGGAGGCGATAGCCCGGCTGAGGTTGGCTTCGCGCAGGTCGGCGCGGTAGAAATGGGCATCGTTGAGGTAGCCGTTGGAAAGGTCGGCGCGCCGTATCATCGCGCCCATAAAGTCGCCGCCGCGCATATCGGCACCCCGCAGATTGACCAGCGGGATGCGAGCGTGGCTCATGTAGCAGGCGTTCAGGTCCATAATGCGATTCGGGTTCTCTTCACGCCAGGCGGTTACCGCATCTCGTCCCCGCTTGACGATTTGGACCAGTTCTATGTCGGCCATGGGTAAGTCTCCACAAGGGTTTTCGGGTTGATTTTAGCATAAAGGATTTATCCCGTCATTCCGGCGGCCGCCGGAATCCGGCATTCTGTTTATCAAAGGCGTTCTGGATTCCCGGCCCGTATCAAGTACGGGGTGGCGTTCTTTTGCCGGAATCCAAAGCTTTGCCGTCAGTGAAGTGCCGGCAATAATCGACTTTGCGCCAGCCCGCCGGAATACACTCCTATTTTGACAAGCGCCGCGCGATACTTTACCATCGCAACGGTAGAGAATGCCGGCCGGGACACGCCGGTGTGCGGGGTAAATATGTTTGACACGATTCGCCGGAGCTTCAGGCTCGTTAAAGTTTGCCTTCACGTCCTGGCGGTTGACAAGGAGCTCGTCCTGTTTCCCATCTTTTCTTCAATCGGAGTGGTTCTTGTCCTGCTGACGTTCGTGGGAGTCGGGGTCGGGAGCGGCGCTTTCAATCGGATTGGGGCCGCCGACCTTGTTGTCGTCTTCGTGTTCTATGTCCTCGCCTACTTCATCATCATCTTTTTCAACAGTGCGCTCGTGTTTGCCGCGCACGAGAGGCTGGCCGGGGGCGACCCTAATATCCGCTCCGGCCTGGAGGGAGCATCGCGCCGTATTGGCACAATACTAGTGTGGGCCCTCATCGCGGCAACCGTCGGGCTAATCCTGAACATCCTGTCAAATCAGGCGCGCGAGCGCGGCGGCGTCACGGGCTTTATCAGCGAGATTATCATTTCCTTATTAGGGGCCGCCTGGACGCTCACGACCTACTTTATTGTACCGCTGATGGTCATTGAGCAGCGTCCGCTCGGTGATGCGTTCAAGACGTCGCTCTCAATGCTCCGTCGCACATGGGGCGAGCAAGTGGTGGCCGGCTTTGGCCTGGGCCTCGTGGCGTTGGTGGCCTACATCGCGGCCGGCGTGGTCACCGTGCTGCTGCTGATTATCCTGTCGTCCCTGGGCGCCGTTGGCATCATCACGGCGGTTGTCATTGGCGTTGTGCTGTTCGCCAGCGTTTTCCTGATATTGACGACGGTGGAGGGTATCTACAAGGCAGCGCTATACAACTACGCCACCAACGGCGAGGTTCCGAGCCTGTTCCCGGACGACGTAATACGGGGCGCGTTCCGCGCGAGAGATAGAGAAATAGTTCGGGATTTTTGATGCGCTCGCCTTGAGCATCCCGCAGCTGCGGGATGGCAGTCGGGTTTGTGCAGGTCGCTGGCAGAGTTGAATTCCGTGGTTAACAGCGGCTCAGACAACCGCCGTTGCAACCGACTTACTACCCGAAACAGGTCGCGGTGGCTTGCGTTCGTCCATCCGTAATGATTAGCGGCAGCCTTGACGTTGTGGGCGGTGGCGCACCACAGCATTTCCGACCTGATGAGTGGGGCGGCGGCGATGGAGTAATCGCCGGCGGCGTCCAAGAACTGGTAAGCGGCGCGGAGATGAGTTACCGCATCCATCAGCCCGCCGGCTCCATTTGCTGCATAGTGGGTTCCTCCTGCTTTGCCTATTCTGCTGCGATTACCCCGTCGTCCGAATTATTTATAACGACGTGCCGGATAGACTGGGATTATACTATCCGTCCGTTGCCGCCCGCTGCTTCGCCATTTATAATGCCGGCGACACCGAACCGGCTGGATTAACGATGCTGCTTACCATTGACATCGGCAACACTGCCGTTACCATTGGCGTGTTTCGCGACGGGACTGACGCTAACGGCGCCAGCCCGGCCGAAAGGCTGGCTACGACGCTGCGGGTGGCTACGGATTCGCGCCGGCTGGCCGACGAATACGGAATCCTGTTGAAAAACCTGCTGGAGTTTCGCGGTATTGCCGCCACTGACATCAGCGCCGCCAGCATCTGCTCGGTGGTTCCGCCCCTTACCGGGCTGTTTGAGGATTTGTGCCGCCGGTTTTTTGGAGTTACGCCGCTGCAAGTTACCTCGCAGATTGACTTGGGGATGCCGGTGCGCTATGACAACCCGCGGGACGTGGGGGCCGACCGCATCGTGGACGCCGTGGCGGCGGTGCGGCTCTACGGCGCGCCGGTCATCGTCGTTGACCTGGGCACCGCCACCGTATTTGATGCCGTTTCCCGGGATAAGGAATACCTGGGCGGGGCCATCGCGCCGGGTATCAACCTGTCGGCCGACGCTCTGTATTACAACACGTCGCAACTGCGTCGGGTCGAATTGGTGGCGCCTCAGGAAGCGGTGGGGCGGAACACCACCACGTCGCTGCAGTCGGGCATTGTGCTGGGCTACGCCGGGCTGGTTACGGCGATGGTGGAGCGGTTCAAGGCCGAAATCGGCGCTGATGCCAGGGTGGTAGGCACGGGCGGACTGGTTACGGTCATATCCGACCATGCGCCGGTGTTTGACGACATCAACCAGGAATTGACGCTGGTGGGACTGGACATAATCTATCGGATGAATATGGTCAACACCCCTCACACCAGGCCCGCTCCGGCTGTGGTGAGCGGGGCTTAATCAGGTGGCTGCTATGGAATCGGCGCTGGCCGGGAAAAATATTGTTCTGGGGGTTACGGGCAGCATTGCGTGCTACAAGGCGCTGGACCTGGCCAGCAAGCTGGCGCAGGCCGGGGCCAACGTTGAAACGATGCTGAGTTACGGGGCCACTCAGTTTGTTACGCCGCTGGCTTTTCGCAGCCTGACGCACCGGAGCGTCGTTACCGATACGTTTGACGCCGACTCAGAGCATAGCGTTGAGCACGTTGCCCTGGCGCGCTGGGCCGACATCGTGGTGATTGCGCCGGCGACGGTGCATTGCATCGCCAAGCTGGCCGCCGGGTTGGCCGACGACCCGTTGACTACCACGGTTATTGCCACCGCGGCCCCGCTGCTGGTGGCTCCGGCGATGGACGCCAATATGTATGACCATCCGGCGACGCGGGAAAACGTGGCCCGGCTGCGCAGCCGGGGCGTGTTTCTGGCCGGGCCGGCGCCGGGCCGGTTGGCGTCCGGGCTGATGGGCATGGGTCGGCTGGTGGAGCCGGCCGACTTGCTGGGTCATATCGCCGCCGCGCTGGGCAAGGACGGCGACCTGGCCGGGCGCCGGGTTATCGTCAGCGCCGGCGGCACGCAGGAGGCCATTGACCCGGTGCGGGTGATTACGAACCATTCCTCCGGGCGCATGGGGTTCGCCGTGGCCGAGGCGGCGCGAGACCGGGGCGCGGACGTGGTGCTGGTGACCGCTCCAACTGCTCTGCCCCCCCTCCCACTGGTGCGGGTAGTGCCGGTGCGCTCGGCGCAGGATATGTGCGACGCAGTGCTGGCGGAAACGCCGGCGGCGGATGCGCTGATAATGGCCGCCGCCGTCGCCGATTACCGCCCGGCAATGGCAGCCGAGCAGAAAATCAAAAAGACCGCCGCCGATGAGATGTCCATCGACCTGGAGAAGACCACCGATATTCTGGCTACCGCCAGGGGAAACTTCATCAGGGTTGGGTTTTCTGCGGAGAGTGAAAATCTGGAGGCCAACGCCGCCGACAAGGTGCGCCGCAAGGAGCTGGACCTCATCGTTGCCAACGACATCACGGAAGAAGGCAGCGGCTTCGGCGTTGACACGAACCGGGTGGTTTTGATTGACCGGGAGTTGCAGGCCGAACGGCTGCCGCTGCTCAGCAAATACGAGGTTGGGCACCGGATACTGGACCGGGTATCGGCGCTGCTGCGGGGCCGGGTTACGAACTGACCGGGATGCAACAGGATGGACAGGATGATGCCGATTGCGCTGTACCGGATTCCGGCGCAAGAGGGGTTCAGCCTGGTTGGGGATGGCGGCTCCTTTGGCTTTGGCGCCTTTGGGGATTTGGTCGGCGATGGTCAGGCGATAGGGTGCGATGTCGGGCGAAAGGTTTGCGGTGGACCGGGTTTCAGGGATTATCAGCCCTACGGCCGGAGGTTCTGCGCTGGGGTTTTTAGCTCGGTATTTTCCATGCCCGAAGCATGGGGCGCTGTGGCTGACGCCGTGGCCGGAGCGACTACGCCGGTTAATGAGATCGGCGACAGTCTCAACGAGCCGGTAGCGACTTGGATGCTGAAAGTGGCCGTGATTACCTGAAACCCGGTCGGGGTCTTGCTTTTTCGCCTGACGTGGCTATAATAGCACGGGAGTTCTGGCGGGCGCAAGGGGCAATTTTACAGCGATGGACAGGATTTTTCTGATGGGGACGGGCAGGATTAGCATAGTGCATATACTGTACCCTGACGAGTCCGGCCCAGCTAAAAACTCTAACGACGACCATTGCATTTTTGCCGGGGTTGCGGTTTTCGTCGGCGGAGTTTATCACTTGACTAGAGCGGTAGAAGACCTATGGTATGGTATCAGGGAACCTCTCCGTTCGCTTGACCGGCAATGCTGTCGCCCGGCCGGTATGGCCCGGTGGCATGGCCGGACGGGGCAACGGTGGCAGGTTTAATCACTTTACCGGAGATTGCAAATGCGTATTGGCGTTTTCGTGGGCGCATCCGTCGCCGATTTGATGGGGCTGGATGAACTTATCGACCGTATCAAGCAGGCCGAAACCGATGGGTTCGACAGCTTTTGGGTACCCCACATCTCGGCCCGCGGCTATGATGCCTTGACCGTGCTGGCACTGGCCGGCGCGCAGACCAGCCGCATTGAGCTGGGCGTGGGCGTGGTGCCTACTTATCCGAGGCACCCGGCGGCGCTGGCGCAGCAGGCGTTGACCACGGCAGCAGCAGCCGGCAGCCGGTTGGTCCTGGGTATCGGCCCGTCGCATCGTCCGGGCATTGAGGATAGTTTCGGCTTGTCCTACGACCGTCCGGCCCGGCATATCCGGGAGTACCTGTCTGTCCTGCGCCCACTGATGGCGGAGGGGCGCGTCCGGTTTTCCGGCGAGTTTTACAACGTGAACGCCGAGTTGGACGTGCCTAATCGTCCGACGTGCCCGGTGTTGATTGCGGCACTGGCGCCCCGGATGCTGCGTCTGGCCGGCGAACGGGCCGACGGCACCATCACCTGGATGGCCGGGCCGCGCACGATACGGGAACACATTGCGCCGCGCATCAACGGCTCTGCCGATGCCGCCGGGCGGGAGGCCGCGCCGCGCATCTGCGTCGGCCTGCCCACTACGGTATGCGACGATGAGGCCGCGGGCCGGCGGGAGGCGGCTGAGTCATACGGGCGCTACGGCCAGCTGGTCAACTATCGCCGGGTACTGGACATTGAGGGTGTGGAAGGGCCGTCGGAGGTGGCAGTGGTGGGCAATGAGGATTCATTGCGCCGGCAGCTGGAGGAGTTCGCCGCCGGCGGCGCTACCGATTTTGTCGCCAACATTTTTGCGGCCGGCAATGACGCGGAGTCCGGCGCGCGCACCTACGCCGCCCTCAAAGACCTGGTGGGCAAGGTATAAATAGATGCCGGGGCGAATAGTTATTCGCCCCGGCCCGGCTGCCGGCGGTGTCCGGGCAGTTGCTAGCTGACGGCCTCTTTGAATCTGCGGATGGCATCGATATGCTGGTCGGGGCCTTTGAGGCCGGCGCGCATAGTGTTGAAGGACAGGTGCGTTGCGCCGGCATCATCCCAGGCGCTGCCGAGACGGTTCCAGTCGTCCGGGTTGTCGCTGTCCATAAGGGCGACGCGGCCCTCGATGCCGATGTCGGCCGGGTTGCGACCGTAGCCTTCGGCCAGGGCGCGCATCTCGGCGATGCGTTCCTGACCGGCGCCGTCGGGCTGGAACTGGGGGAACCAGCCGTCGCCCATGCGGGCGATGCGCCGGACGACCTGGGGCGCGCCGCCGCCGAACCATACCGGGATGGGCCGCTGGACGGGCAGAGGGTTGATGCCGGCGTGGGTAATTTTGTGGTAGCGCCCTTCGTAGTTGACCACTTCCTGAGTCCAGAGCAGGCGCAGGACTTCAATCTGCTCGGCGGAGCGGCGGCCCCGGTTCTCCCAGGTTTCGCCCAGGGCCTCGTATTCAACATTGTTCCAGCCGACGCCGATGCCCAGGCGCAGGCGGCCGCCGGTGAGCACGTCCACCTCGGCGGTTTGCTTGGCCACCAGGGCGGTTTGACGCTGGGGCAGGATGATGATGCCGGTGCACATCTCGATTTTCTCGGTAACGGCGGCCAGGTATCCGAACATTACGAAGGGTTCATGGAACATATCGTCGCTGCTGTAGGGGCGGTCCCATCCGGGCCGCTGGCTGATGTCAGCGCCCAGCACGTGGTCGAATACCAGCAGATGCGCGTAGCCCAGTTCCTCGGCGGCCTGGGCAAAATCCTTGACGGCGGCCGGGTCGGCGCCGATTTCGGTTTGGGGGAAGATGGCTCCCAGTTGCATGGTGAGGCTCCTGATTTAGTTGGGGTTTTCGAGGTTGACGTTTGACCAGTTGGTGGCAAAGACCTGGAGGACAATGCCGCCCCAGAAAAGGGGGAGGTTGTCGCTACTGGTAATCGTTTCGTCGGGGAGCCAACCCGCGCCTGGCATCCGGGTCTTTTCGTTAACTGCCAGCGCGGAGAGCCACGGCAAACCTTTCGGGCGGCAGATTTCGTCCCTGATGTAATTGAGTTGGCGGCCAAGGCCCATAGGCATCAGCCCGACTTCATCCGCAATTTCGAGATAGGTAGCGGTTCGCCTTTCGCCGGCACATTGTTTCAGGTATTCAAACACGTCTAGGGTTTTAGCGGGCATTAGGCCGGGCATATCAATCGCCTCCAATTGGGCTAGTATCGGAGCTAGTATCCCTTGGCCCTGACATATCGTCAAGGGCAGAGGGGCACTCGCGTACCCGCTTTCGGCGTGTTTCGCGGCGAGCCACGAAACACCCTACTTGTCGGCCCAACTGCATCCATTCCCTCTATCCCCTATCCCAGAAAATCAATCACCCAAAATCTTGCCCATCCTGCCTATCCCTGACGTTGCAGCTATTGGGCCGGCTCTGGTATAATCAACCCGACGCTGGGGATTAGTCTAGCGGTAAGACGCCTGACTCTGGATTAGGTATCACAGGTTCGAATCCTGTATCCCCAGCCATTTTTCGTGACCGTTGGCCGTTGCGGGTCAGAGTTTGCCAGCGGAGCGCAACTGCCGCCGCGCTTTGCCGACGCCGCCGAACTTGAGGCGGAGCAGGCCCTTCACGTCCTCCCAGGCAGTGCGGATGATGCGGACGCGGCTATCGGGGTCGTCGGTCCAGCGCACCGGAACCTCACGGATGCGGTAGCCGCATTGCTGCGCCAGTATCAGCAGCTCGGAATCGAAGAACCAGCCGTTGTCCTCCACCAGTGGCGCCAAGTCGTCCGCTGCCCGTCGGCCCACCGCCTTGAACCCGCATTGGGCGTCGCGGAATGGGGTGAAGAACAGGGCGCGAAAGAGCAGGCTGTATCCCCGCGACGTAATCTCCCGTTTCAAGGTACGCCCGATGACGTTGGAATCGGGCAGCAGCCGGGAGCCGATGGCGATGTCGCAGTTCCCGTTGGCGATGGGGCCGACTAACTCCGGCAGGTGGCGCAGGTCGGTGGACAGGTCAACGTCCATGTAGGCCACGATGTCGGCGGCGCTTTCCGTCCACGCCCGGCGCAGGGCGCGTCCCCGGCCCCGCTGCTCCAAACGGATATAGCGCACCTCCGGGAGGGCGTCGGACAGCGCGGCGGCGGCGGCCAGCGTGCCATCGGTGGAACCGTTGTCGGCGACGACGATGCCCCAATCGTAGCCGGACATTTGAGACGACATAAAGTCGTGGAGCCGCCGCACGCTGACGGGCAAGGCGCGCTCCTCGTTAAGGCAAGGGATTACTGCGTCGAGAGTGGTGGGCATGGCGCGCGCATTATACCAACGGCGGCGGGGAATTGGGGCGGAATGGGGTTGCGCCGGGTTTTTAAAATTGACAAGCGGCGGAATGCGGTGCTATATTCCGTGTGCTAAACATTCGGCGCAATCGTGTTCACAGCGTTGACTAGCGCATCGTTGACTCGAATGCAGCCCAACGGGGCATTTTTCCCGCGAAACAGAGGTTGGCGACCAACAACACCATCCCACCAGTCCGGGGGACGGTGTTATTTTGTAACTACATTCGCCGACGTCCTGCTTGCGATTGGCGCCGCCCAGCAGTTAGCAGATTCCAGCCGGTTCGGAGGAACCCCCAGATGCAGATGAACGACTTCGTCGTCCGGTTCGCCGGTGAGGGTGGACAGGGCGTCGTTACTTCAGCCGAAGGACTGGCCCAGGCTTCCACCCAGGTAGGCTATCATGCCCTGACCTACGCCACCTTCCCCTCACAGATTCTCGGTGGCCCGACCTGGACCCAGGCCCGAATTTGTACCGAACCCATTCTGAGCTCCGGCGACGAGGTGGACGTCCTGGTTGCTTTCAACGAGGAAGCCTACGAAACCCACGCCGAAGAGGTCAGGGACGGCGGCGTTATCATCTATAACGCCGACGATTTTACGATGACCGACCCCCGCTCCTTTGGCTTGGCGGTGGATACGCTGGCCCGCTCTACCGGCAACAACCGGGCCGCCAACATGGTGGTCATCGGCGCGCTGGCTCAGCTGGTCCATATGCCCCAGCAGTACCTGGAGGACTTTGTGGAGGCCCGTTTCCGTCGGGGCCGGGCCAACGACGACGAAATCATTTCTTCCAACATCGCGGCAATGGAGCTGGGCCGGCAGCACGCCGCCGAAAGCGGCTTCGTGCTGGGCGACCTGGCCCCGCCCAGCCCGCCGGAATATCAGCAGCTGATGCTGAAAGGCAACGAGGCCATTGCCCTGGGCGCCACCCACGCCGGCCTGGGCTTTTACGCCGGTTATCCCATCTCCCCCGCCACGACCATCCTGCTCTGGATGGAGCGCAACCTGGTGGGAGCGGACAAGTTCGCCTATCAGGTTTCCTCGGAAATCGAGGCCATCACCGCCATTATGGGCGCCGGCTACGCCGGCAAAAAGGCGATGACCGCCACCGCCGGCCCCGGCATCTCCCTGATGAGCGAGGGCCTGGGCCTGGCCTGGATGGCCGAGATTCCGCTGGTGGTGGTGGACGTGCAGCGGGGCGGCCCGGCCACGGGCCTGCCCACCAAGACCGAGCAATCCGACCTGATGGCCTGTATGTACCCGGCCCACGGCGACGTGCGAATGCCGGTTATCGCGCCGGGTTCGGTGGAAGAATGTTTCTATGGGGCCATTCACGCCCTCAACTGGTCGGAACGCTACCAGGGGCCGGTCATCCTGATGAGCGAAATGTCTATGGCCGAACGGGTGCAGAACATCCCGCGTCCCGACCTGTCTAAAGCCCCGGTGGAGGAACGGCTGACTTACGAAGGCAGCAACGGCTATCACCGCTACTCCGGCCGCGAGCTGTCGCCCATGCCCCTCCCCGGCACGCCGGGCGCTTACGTCGCCAACGGCAGTGAGCACGACGAGATGGGCGACACCACGCACCTGCCAAGCCGACACATCCAGATGACGGAGCGGCGGTTCAGCAAGCTCAGGCTGCTGGAAGAGGACAACTACGAGGCGGAGAATACCGCGGCCCGCATCGCCTTGATGCCCTGGGGCGGTTCCAAAGGGCCGGTTCGGGAAGCCTACGATGCGCTGCGCCAACAGGGCGTGGACATCGGCTGGTACTTCTCCATGTTCCTGAATCCGCTGCCGCCCAAATTGCGGGAAGAGCTGCGGAGCAAAGACCTGGTAATCGTGCCGGAATTGAACTATCAAGGACAGTGGGCCGGCATCCTGCGTTCCGAGGGCGTCAAGGCGCAGGCAATCACTCAGTACACGGGATTGCCCTTCAAGGTCAGCAACCTGGTGTCCCGAATCAACGACCTTGTATCCCCTGCCAAGGAGGTAGCCCGGGTATGAGCAAGAAGAACCCGGAATATGACTTCAAATGGTGTCCCGGTTGTGGAGACTTTGGGGTGCGCCGCGCCCTGGAGTTCGCCATGATTAACCGGCTGGAAGAAACCGGCCAACCCATTGAGAACAATGTGGTGGTCGCCGGAATCGGCTGCAGCGGCAACCTGGTACACCTGCTCGAAGGCCAGCAGCCCTACGGTTTCCACGGCATCCACGGGCGCACCTTGCCGGTAGCAATGGGCGTCAAGATGGCCCGGCCCGAGCTGAATGTGATTGTTGTAGCCGGCGACGGCGACTTTCTCAGCATCGGCGGCGAGCACATCGCGCCGCAGGCCGCGCGCAACCTGAACATCACCGCCGTCATTATGGACAACGGCGTGTATGGCCTGACCAAGGGCCAGAGCTCGCCCACCACCGAGATGGGCGCCATCACCAGCAGCACGCCCTTCGGCAAGATTGAAGAGGATTTGGACCCGCTGGAACTCTACCTCACGCTGGGCGTGTCGTTCATCGCGTCGGGATTCTCCGGACAACCGCGCGTGCTGGCCAAGCTCATCAACGACGGCATGAACCACCAGGGTATGTCGATGATTCACGTGCAATCGCCGTGCGTCACCTACAACGACACCTACCAGCTCATCAAGGGCAACGCCCGAGAGGGCATCGCTCCGGCCTTGTGGGACATCCCCGAAGACCACGACCCCGGCAGCAAGCAGGCGGCCTACGACCTGGTGCAGCAGGGGGGCCTGCCGGTGGGAATCCTTTACAAGGACGAGACGCGGGCCTCGCTGGAGGCCAATATGGATACCATCCGCGCCAAGGCGCGGGAGCGCACCATGGAGCAGCTGATGAACGCTTACACGTTCTAAACCCCGGCGCGCGAATCGGGAACCAATGCGCCCCCGGCGGGATGTGCCAACGGGGGCGTTTCTATTCGGGGAGCGGGGTGATGGCGACCTGGCCGCCATATTCCCAGTCAATGGTCAGCGAGGTTTCCCAGAGCAGGTTGGCGCCAATGAGCGGAAGGTCGCGCGCGGCGATGATTTCGACCCCTCTGGAATTGCCCAGCCACGGCACGGTTGCGGCGTACACATCGGCGTGAACCTCTTGCCCGTCAGCTAAAATTGTCCTGCTGGTGGTAACGAGCGGCAGATTGAGCCGGGTGATGTCGGCAATGGGGAGTTGCAGGTCGCCATTGAACCCGGTGTCGATGACAGGATTGAACCTGGCAAATTGCTGGCCGGCGGGGTTCAGTACGATGATGGGCACCGTGGCCTGCCGGGCCCGGTTGATGCTGCCGTTAATCATTGCCGTCATTCGGCAATACCGTTTCGTAGCCGATGCGGAACAGGATGAGGGGTTTCCCAGGCATTCCCTGGTCAACGTCGAAGCCGGCTTTCATGATGTCCTCATGGATCCCGTACTCGCCGCTGTCCGGGTCCAGGGCAAGGTATTTGCCACTGTGGAGCGGCTCAACCAGGTGACGGATTTCCGCGTCATAGAGAGCCCGACCGCGCTCCATGTAATCGCCATATTTGGCCTGGGCTTCGTCAATTTCCTGCTGGGTATAGTCCACCCGCCCACGTACCCCGGTGATGGCGGCTCTATGGCCGATGCGGATTACGTGTAGAAACTTGCCGGGCAACTTTGCCCGCAAGTCGAGCGCGGCATCCAAAATCCTGTTTCCGATTTCGTAGCGGCCGCTTTCCGGTTCGATGGCAATAAACTTGCCGGTGTGCTGCGGCTCGACCAGATGCCGGATGCTGGCCTCATAAACGGCCTGGGCGCGCGGCCCGACATTCTCGCGGGTTGTGGGCGTATCAAACATTGCTGACCTCCGTTCTCCTTGGCTAGTAATTTGCGCCGGGTACTCCCGCGCCGGGGGCCAAGTCCGGGTTTTCCGCCGGCAGCGACTGGTACTTGGACGGGCATTTGACCAGAATGTTGTCGGTGGCAAAAGTCCGGTGCTCAGCATCATAGCGCCCTTCCAGGATGATTTCCGAGTGCGGGTTGAAAAACAGGTCGGGCAGCACGCCGACATAGCTGGCTTGGAGGCGGGGGCTGCCGGCGGTCAGGCCGGGGGCGTCGGGCCGTTTGTCGCCCAGGGCGAAGCGGGAGCGGGTGGAGCCGTCGTCTCTGCGGAAGGTGCCGGGAGCGAGGGCGCCGGCTATGCGGAGCGTTTGCCCGTCTTGCAGCCCGGGGTCGTTCAGGAACTCGCTGACGGTTACGAAGTAGAGGGCGTTGCCGGGGAAAGCGGCGTAAACCATGTAGGCTACGGCCAGCGCGACTACCCCGGCCAGGATGATGAGGCGGGTGCGGTGGCTGCGCCAGGCGGAACGGTCTGCGTCGGAGTCTGTCGCGACGGACACCGCGGCAACGGCGGGTTGGTTGGTGTAGTTTTCGGATTGCATGATTCCAGGGCACCGTTGGGTTTGGCGTTCTGCCTTCAGATTATACCGCCTCGTCTTTTCCCCCGTCATCGTCGCCGCTTTGGATGGCCACGGTGGGGGTGGTTTGCAGTTCTTGCAGCTCGCGCTGCACCGACCGGCGGCGCCATGACATATAGGCAGCGTAGATGAAGAACACGGCCCATGCCACACCGAAGGCGGCGAAGAGGAATGGCAAATGGTGTGGGGTCATAGTTGCGTTAGTCCACCTGGCGTTCTCGCCGCAGTTGTGACAGTGTATCCTCGACTCCCCGCAGGGCCATCCGTTCCAATACCAGGTAGGTGAACAAGGCGAGCATCGCCAGCAGCGAGAATACGAGGATGCGCGCCATGATTGGCTCCAGCGCGTCGTCTGCCGCCTCCGGGCCGATGACCTGCACCGGGTGAATTGACCGCCACCACTGCACCGAATAGTACACGATGGGCACGTCTGCGAAGCCGATGATGCCTACTACCGCCGACCAGGCGCGGCCTTGCTGCGGAGTGGGCGCGTAGTGGCGAATCATCAGGTAGGCGACGTAGATGAACCAGAGGATGAGGGTGGTAGTGAGGCGCGGTTCCCACGTCCACCAGACACCCCACACCGGGCGCGCCCAGATGACGCCGGTGACGAGCGCCAGGGTTACGAAGACTACGCCGACTTCGGCCGCGGCGTGCGCCAGCCGGTCCCACCGCTCCGTCCGGCGGATGAGGTAGCCGGCTCCGGCGACGGCGCAGACCAGAAAACCGAGGAAGGACAGGATGGAGATGGGGACATGGATATAAAATATGCGCTGGATGTGGCCCAGCACCGCATCGGTGGGCGCCACTATGAAAATCAGATAGCCGTCGGCCAGGGTCAGCACTGCCGTCAGCAGCAATAACCAGAGGCGCGCGTCCTGTATACCGGCGCGCCAGGCCCCTTTGCGTCGTGGTTGGCCCGCTATCGCCGCCAAGATATTTTATCCCTCGAATACAAACCCGAAGATCCACGAACATAGTACCAGAAACAGCGCGTCGAAAACCACCAGCATCGGCGCCCACCGCGTCCATACGGGCGTCATCGGCCCGCCTTGCAACGCCAGCGCCGATGCTTCCACTGCGGCGATGATGACCGGGACTATCACCGGGAAGAACAGCACCGGCAGCAATATCTCGCGGGAGCGGGTCTGGACGGCGATGCCGGCGAAGAAGGTTCCCACCGTGGCGAAACCAACGGTTGCCAGCAGGATGACCAGTCCCAGCGCCGGTGAGAGGGTGGGCAAGCCCAGCATCACGGCAAACACGGGCAGCAATACCGCCTCGATTACCAGCATGAAGATGAGGCTGCTGAGCATCTTGCCCAGGAAAACGGCGTCGCGGCTGACGGGGGCGGCCAGCAAACCGTCAAGCCCGCCCTGCTCCATTTCGCGGGTGAAAGCGCGGTTCATCGCCAGCACGCCGATGAATGCGTAGGCTACCCAGAGCAAGCCGGGGGCGACGGGAACGAGGCTGCCGGGAGCGCGGTTCAGGCCGAAGTTGAACACTACGACTACAATCAGGCCGAATACCAGCGCCGAGCTGATGGTGTCGCGGGAGCGGAACTCCAGGCGCACGTCTTTCCAGGCGATGGCTAATGCGGCCCGGAGCAATCCCATAGCAAAGCGGCGTCCGCTGTCTGGAATCCGCCTAATCAGCCACTACGCGCCGGAATTAAGCGAAGCCATGGCTTCGGGGGTTAGAGTAACTGCGCCCGTTGCCGGGTCTTTCCGTCCAAGTTTGGCGACGGCTTTTTCCCGCGCTCTCCACAGCATCTTTTCGCGTTGCGCCGCCCTGATTGCCGATGCTTTCTCAAACATCTTTCTCACTCCTTTCAAATAGCCCGGCCAGGGGCAGGATGAACGACCAGTACAGGTATTTGGTTGCGATTTCAAAGCTGCGATAGGCCCAGAAATCGGAGCCTTCCCACAATTGCAGAACGGCCACGCTGGCGCAGCCGGCAATTGCGAAGCCTCCAACCTGCCACCGGATACTACGTTCTACCAGTTCGCCGGGCAAGTCTGACAAACTCAATGCGGCCCGGCAATCCCATAGCAAGGCAGCATCCGAAGCCCGGAATTTGGCGAAGCAGCCGCTAGGCGTCGGATTTGGCCGGTTCGCCAAACAGAGAATCCAGAACTTCGGGGGTAAGAGTTATGGCCCCGGTCACGGGGTCTTTCTGCCCAAGCTGCTCAGCCGCGCTATTCAGTCGGTTGCGTACTTCTGTGAGCGCCTCTTTGCGTCCTTCTCTGAGTCCCGCTTTACGCCCTTTCTCCTGCGCTTTTCGCCACATCTTTTCGCGTTGCGCCGCCCTGATTTCCGATGCTTTCTCAAACATCCTTCTCACTCCTTCAAATAGCCCGGCCAGGGGCAGGATGAACGACCAGTACAGGTATTTGGTTGCGATTTCAAAGCTGCGATAGGCCCAGAAATCGGAGCCTTCCCACGATTGCAGAACCGCCACGCTGGCGCAGCCGGCAATTGCGAAGCCTCCAACCTGCCACCAGATACCGCGTTCTACCAGTTCGCCGGGCAAGTCTGACAAGTTCATTGTAACACCTCATCGGCCGGCCGGTCGTAAGCGAGCCGTCCCCCCGCCAGCCGCAGCGTCCGGTCGGCCCAGGCCCGTCCCGTCTCCGCGCTGTGTGTGGTCAGCAGCGCGGACTTGCCGGACGCCGCCCATTCCCGCAAGAGTTCGCCCAGCGTCGCCACCGATGCCGCGTCGAGGCCCGATTCCGGCTCGTCCAGCAGCAGCACGGCCGGTTCGTGCATGATGGCGCGGGCCATGGACAATCGCTTTTGCATACCGTGGGACAGGGTTCGCACCCGGCGGTCGGCCCGGTCGGACAGGTTCAGTTGTTCCAGGGCTTGCCCAATGCGGCGATTGGCGTCCCTGACGCCGTAGAGCTTTCCGTAGAAAGCCAGATTTTCGCGGCAGGTCAGGTCGTTGTAGAGTAAGGTTTGGTGGCCCAGGAAGCCGACCAGGCGACGGGCCGCGTCTCCCCGCCGGTGCATCCGGCGGCCGGCGATGCGGATGTTGCCGCGGTCGGGGCGAGTGAGGCCGGCGAGGATTCGCAGCAGCGTGGTTTTGCCGGCGCCGTTGGCTCCGAACAGGACGGCGATTTCTCCCCAGGGGAGGGACAGGTCGATGCCGCGCAAGACCGCGCGGTCGCCGAAATCCTTGTGGATGCCGGCGGCGGATATTGCCGGCGCCCCGGGCTGGGGAACGTTCATCCGGGCCGGTTAGCGATGGCTTTCAAACCGTTCCCGCAACGCCTTTTTGTCGAATTTGCCGACGCTGGTTTTGGGTATTTCGTCAATGAACACCACGTCGTCAGGCAGCCACCAGCGGGCGAAATTGGGCTGGATGAAGTCCAGGATTAGATCGCGAGTTAGCGGCGTTGACGTTGCGGAGCGGGGCACCACGCAGGCCAGCGGGCGCTCCTGCCACTGGGGATGCGGAATGGCGATTACGGCGGCTTCGAGCACGTCGGGGTGGGCCATGATCGCCGATTCCAGGTCCACCGACGAAATCCACTCGCCGCCGCTTTTCACCATATCTTTGACGCGGTCGACAATCTGGATGTAGCCGTCGGCGTCGATGGCGGCGATGTCGCCGCTGTGATACCAGCCGTCGCTAAAAGTTTCTCCGCTCCGTTCGTCGTTGACGTACTCATCGGCAACCCAGGGGCCGCGGAACCACAGCTCGCCGCGCTGCTCGCCGTCCCAATCTATGATTGCGCCGTTCTCGTCCACCAGCTGCATCTCGATGCCGGGGGCGATGACGCCCTGCTTGGCGCGGAGGTTCAGCCGTTCCGCTTCGGAGCGGTCATCCAGCCAGCTGCGCCGGCGGTTCACCGAGATTAGCGGCGCGGCTTCGGTCATTCCGTAGGCGTGAATCATCTCTACGCCCAGCCGGTCGCGGTAAGCCTGGAGGACGGCCAGGGGCAGGGCCGAACCGCCGCTGATTATCTGCCGGAGGGATGACAGGTCATACTCCACACCGGAGCGTTGCAGGTAATCCAGTACGCCAATCCAGATGGTGGGGACGCCCGCGCTGAAAGTGACGCCTTCGTTTGCCACCAGCTCGCAGATAACGCGCGGGTCGGGCCGGGTTCCGGGGAAGATTTGGTCGGCGCCGACCAGGGTGGAGGTGTAGGGCAGGCCCCAGCAGTTGGCATGGAACATAGGGACGATGGCCATTACCCGGTCGCGCTCGGACAGGGCCAGCACGTCAACCGCCGCCGAGGCCATGGAGTGGAGGTACACCGCGCGGTGGGAGTAGGCGACTGCTTTCGGCAGGCCGGTGGTGGCCGAAGTGTAGCAGAGGCCCATCGTCGTGTACTCGTCCACCGGCGCGGGGCGGTATTCGGGCGCGGCGCCGGCCAGCATCGCCTCGTAAGAGATAGCGCCCGGCAGCGTGGCAGCCGCTGCCTCAGGCTCGCCCAGGATTACGAAATGCCGCACCGTGGTCAGCCGGTCGGCGATAGCCGCAATCAGGGGAACCAGGTCGGGGTCAATCAGCAGGACTTTATCGCCGGCGTGGTTGATGATGTAGGCCATGTCGTCGGGGGCCAGGCGGATGTTGATGGTATGCACCACGGCTCCGATGGTGGGCGGCGCGAAGTAGGCTTCCAGATGCCGGTAATTGTTCCAGGCGAAAGTGCCCACCCGGTCGCCGGCGCCGATGCCCAACTCGCGCAGGGCGTTGCCCAGCCGGGCCGTGCGGACGAACAAATCGGCGTAGGTGTAGCGGTGGACGCCTTCACCGACGCGAGTGATGATTTGTTTGCGGGGGAATTGGACTGCGGCGCGCTCGAGGATGCGGTGGGCCAGCAAGTCGTATCGCATCGTCATCGTTAAACTCCCAGGCGAGGATGGCAGATTGCTACGGGTGCTTGATGCTAACGCCGCCGTCAATGGCCCAGGTCTGTCCGGTGACGTAGGATGCCGCCGGCGAGGCCAGGTACACGGCCAGATAGCCCACCTCAATTAGCCGGCCCACCCGCGCCAGCGGGACGGTTTCGCCGGCGGAGGCGTCCCGAGCTGCGAAAGCGTCGGCGGACATCTGCTCCGGGTCAGGGAAAGTGCCCGGTGCGATGGCGTTGCAACGGATGCCGTAGGGCGCCCATTCCTGCGCCACGCACTCGGTGAAGCGCATCAATCCGGCTTTGGATGCGTCATACGCGGCCGACAGGGGCCGGCCGCGGAAGGAGGCCCAACCGCTGATGTTAATTACGCTGCCTTGCCCGCGTTCCAGCAGGTGCGGGCCGACGGCGCGGCAGCCCTGGAAGGCTTCGGTAAGGTTGATGTCAACGATGCTGCGCCACTCTTGTTCGGTCATGCCGGGCAGGTCGCTGCCGGGCAGTTGGGCTACGGGCTTGCGGATGGCGTCGCCGACGCAGTTCACCAGGGTATCGATGTGGCCGAACTCGGCGATGGTTTGGGCGACAATCGCATCGGTGTCGGCGGCGGTGGTGGCGTCGCCGGTGAGGGGCAGACACCGGCGGCCCAGAGCGCGCACTTCCGCAGCGACTTTGTTGACGCCCGTGGGGGTTAGTCCCGTTACCGCTACGTCGGCGCCGGCCTGCGCAAAGGCCAGGGCGATGCCCTTGCCGATGCCGCGCCCGGCGCCCACCAGCAGGACATTCTGGCCGGCAACGTCGAATATGTCCAGGCTCATGTCAAAGCTCCTTTGCAATCCGCCAATTAGTGGCGGTAATGGTGCCACATTCCGGGGCGGCATGGCAAATCCGTCCGTTGTTGCGGTAAAATCAGGCGACACATTCACGACCGCAGGGATGAGGTGGGCAAGATGCCTAAAGACAGCAACCGGGTGGTGTACCCGCCGGAGGGTTGGGCCAACTCTTTGACTACTACTTACGTTGGGCCGGAGCAGTTCGGCAACGGTGAAGTTTATGATACTCAGTTGAACGGCGCTCTGCTGGTGCGCCTGGTATTTGACCAGCGGGATGACGAAATTACGGTGCGCTGCCTGCAGTGCGCGGAGCAGTCGCAAGCCTTCGGCAGGTTCATGGCCCATCCTATCATCGGCATTGTGAGCATCAACGCCACGGCGCTGCTGGTGCCGATGAACACGCCGCGCATTATGAGGCACCTGGCCGATACGCACGATGAGATGCTGGGCGGCATAGACGACGTGGATTTTTACAACTGCCTGCTGGACTGCTGCGGCCTGTAATACGCATGGGGCCGGACTGCAATCACCGGGGCAGCAATCAGCACCGGGCATCAATTCAGAGGAGATGATTCCTTGAAGTATGACTACATCATCGTCGGTGGGGGTTCTGCCGGCTGTACGCTGGCATCGCGGCTGACCGAGGATGCCAACACGTCGGTACTGCTCCTGGAGGCCGGGCCTGACTACCCGGGCTTCGAGCATCTGCCCATTGACCTGAAAAACGGCAACAATATGTGGCGCTCCGCCTACGGGCCTCACAGCTGGGGTTTCACGGCCCGGGGAACGCCGCAGCAGGAAGAGGCCATCATTATTCCCCGCGGCAAGGCGATGGGCGGTTCCAGCAGCATCAACGGGCAGGTGCTGTTTCGCGGGGTGCCGGAGGACTACGACAACTGGGCCGTCTGGGGCAACGACGAATGGTCGTTCACCAAGGTGCTGCCCTACTTCCGGCGCCTGGAAAACGACCTGGATTTTGGCGGCGATGACTTCCACGGCAATTCCGGCCCCATTCCGGTGCGCCGCTACCAGCGGGAGGAATGGCTGCCCGTGGCGGCGGCGTTCTACGACAGCTGCCGGGCGCTGGGGTTTCCCGAAGACCCCGACCAGAATCACCCCGACTCCAACGGCATCGCGGCGCGCCCACTGAATAATATCGACGGGGTTCGCATGAGCACGTCGCTCACCTACCTGGCTATGTCCCGCCACCGCCTCAACCTGACGGTGCGCGGGAATGTGGTAGCGCGGCGCGTGTTGTTTGAGGACAAAACCGCCATCGGCGTCGCGGCGGAAAGCGGCGGGGATGTTTTCGAGGTCTTTGGCGACCAGATTATCCTCAGCGGCGGGGCGATTGCTTCCCCCCAGATATTGATGCTGTCGGGCGTGGGGCCGGCCAGTCATCTCCGGGAGATGGGGATTCCGGTGGTTCACGACTTGTCCGGCGTGGGTGAGAATCTGCGGGACCATCCCGCCGTGTTCAGCCTCTTTCGCGGTATTGGCGACCCGCCGGAACTTGACGCGCCGAGCATTCAGGTCGGCTTGCGCTACAGCCCGGAGGGTACGGGCACGCGCGGCGATATTCAGCTGTCGCCGATTCTGATGACCAGTGAGCATCGCCCGGCCAGCGTGAACATTGAGTCGGACGATTTCCACTTCGGGTTCAGCGCCGCCTTGCAGAATGCCGCCACCGCGGGCCGGCTGCGGCTGGCGTCCACCGACCCGCACGCGCAGCCCGACTTGTTCTACGATTACCTGTCCGACCCCGTTGACCGTCAGAAAATGCGCGCCGCCGTGCGGCTAGGCTTGCAGATTGCCGAGCAGCCCACGTTCCGGCAATTCGTGGCGGAGCGCCTGTCTCCCACCGACGAAGACCTGGCATCCGATGCGGCGCTGGACCAATGGATGCTGCGCAACGCATACACCCAGCACCACTCCTCGGGGACTTGCAAGATGGGGCCGGGTTCGGACCTGGACTCGGTAGTGGACCAGTATTGCCGCGTGTACGGTATGCGCAACCTGCGCGTGGTGGACGCCTCCGTGATGCCCGACGTTATCCGCGCCAACACCAACGCCACCACCATTATGATCGCCGAGCGGGTGGCAGAGTTTATCAAGGAAGGCAAATAGCCGGAGGTCTCTGATGACTACTCCCACCGCTGCCGCCAGAGCTGTCGGCGCAGTCAAAATGCTGCCCTACCGCAAGCAGGGCGAAATCGACTACGCCAGCCTGGACTTTGACCCCGACGTGCCGGTACGCAAGCCTGACGCTATGGAACAGAACCTAGAGCAGGACGAAATCCTCGGCCTCCTGCGCGCCTACATCACCGATTTTAACCGGCGTCCCGACATCTTTCTGGACCGGGACACCAACATTTGCTATGACCCTGGCAATTTGAACGTCCGCATCTCGCCGGACATCTACCTGGCCTTTGGCGTTGACGCCCGCGCCATCCGCCCCCGTAAGCTGTACCTGCCCTGGGAGGTGGGCAAGCCGCCCGACCTGGCTCTGGAAGTGGCCTCGTCCAGCACCGGGCGGGAGGATGTCAACCGCAAACCGGGCATCTACGCCCGAATCGGCATCCCGGAATACTGGCGCTTTGACCCTAGCGACGGCAATTATCACGACGCGCCGTTGACCGGGCTGCGTCTGGTCAACGGCGTTTATCAGCCCATAGAACTGACCACCGAACCCGACGGCGTGCTGAAAGGGTACAGCGCGGTGCTGGGGCTGAGCATCTGCTGGGATGAGGGCTGGCCGCGGCTGTATGACCCGGCCACCAGAACCTACCTGGAGAACTGGCGGCAAATGGCGGCGGCCCGGCAGACTGCCGAGGCGGAGCGCGATTCCGCTTTAGCCCGAGAGCTGGTTGCCGAGGCGGAGCGGGATGCTGCCCGCGCCGGAGAGCAGCAGGCCCAGGCAGAAGTTGAACGGCTCCGGGAAAGACTGCGCCGCCTGGAATCGGAAAGGGAGAACTAGCGCCGCCGGCGTTGCCCGGCCAGGCATTGGGGTTTTTATGGACGGGAAGAAAGGAGAGACGTACACTCTCCGCTCCGGCGAACCGGCGTCAATAGTTGTAGCACGGCCTGCAAACGGCAGCCTCCCGCGCCGTTGCCAGATTGTTGTTCCCGCCCTGATGGACGGTAAGTAACCCTGCCCGGAGGTCTGTAAAATGACCATCGCAACCGAAATCAAAATGCTGCCCTACCGCAAGCAGGGCGCAATCGACTACGCCAGCCTGGACTTTGACCCCGATGTGCCGGTACGCAAGCCTGACGCTATGGAACAGAACCTAGAGCAGGACGAAATCCTCGGCCTCCTGCGCGCCTACATCACCGATTTTAACCAGCGTCCCGACATCTTTCTGGATCGGGACACCAACATTTGCTATGACCCTGGCAATTTGAACGTCCGTATCTCGCCGGACATTTACCTGGCCTTTGGGGTTGACGCCCGAGCCATCCGCCCCCGCAAGCTGTACCTGCCCTGGGAGGTGGGCAAGCCGCCCGACCTGGCGCTGGAAGTGGCCTCGTCCAGCACCGGGCGCGAGGATGTCAACCGCAAACCGGGCATCTACGCCCGAATCGGCATCCCGGAATACTGGCGCTTTGACCCTAGCGACGGCAATTATCACGACGCGCCGTTGACCGGGCTGCGTCTGGTCAACGGCGTTTATCAGCCCATAGAACTGACCACCGAACCCGACGGCGTGCTGAAAGGGTACAGCGCGGTGCTGGGGCTGAGCATCTGCTGGGATGAGGGCTGGCCGCGGCTGTATGACCCGGCCACCAGAACCTACCTGGAGAACTGGCGGCAAATGGCGGCGGCCCGGCAGACTGCCGAGGCGGAGCGCGATTCCGCTTTAGCCCGAGAGCTGGTTGCCGAGGCGGAGCGGGATGCTGCCCGCGCCGGAGAGCAGCAGGCCCAGGCAGAAGTTGAACGGCTCCGGGAAAGACTGCGCCGCCTGGAATCGGAAAGGGAGAACTAGCGCCGCCGGCGTTGCCCGGCCAGGCATTGGGGTTTTTATGGACGGGAAGAAAGGAGAGACGTACACTCTCCGCTCCGGCGAACCGGCGTCAATAGTTGTAGCACGGCCTGCAAACGGCAGCCTCCCGCGCCGTTGCCAGATTGTTGTTCCCGCCCTGATGGACGGTAAGTAACCCTGCCCGGAGGTCTGTAAAATGACCATCGCAACCGAAATCAAAATGCTGCCCTACCGCAAGCAGGGCGCAATCGACTACGCCAGCCTGGACTTTGACCCCGATGTGCCGGTACGCAAGCCTGACGCTATGGAACAGAACCTAGAGCAGGACGAAATCCTCGGCCTCCTGCGCGCCTACATCACCGATTTTAACCAGCGTCCCGACATCTTTCTGGATCGGGACACCAACATTTGCTATGACCCTGGCAATTTGAACGTCCGTATCTCGCCGGACATTTACCTGGCCTTTGGGGTTGACGCCCGAGCCATCCGCCCCCGCAAGCTGTACCTGCCCTGGGAGGTGGGCAAGCCGCCCGACCTGGCGCTGGAAGTGGCCTCGTCCAGCACCGGGCGCGAGGATGTCAACCGCAAACCGGGCATCTACGCCCGAATCGGCATCCCGGAATACTGGCGCTTTGACCCTAGCGACGGCAATTATCACGACGCGCCGTTGACCGGGCTGCGTCTGGTCAACGGCGTTTATCAGCCCATAGAACTGACCACCGAACCCGACGGCGTGCTGAAAGGGTACAGCGCGGTGCTGGGGCTGAGCATCTGCTGGGATGAGGGCTGGCCGCGGCTGTATGACCCGGCCACCAGAACCTACCTGGAGAACTGGCGGCAAATGGCGGCGGCCCGGCAGACTGCCGAGGCGGAGCGGGATGCTGCTCGCGCCGGAGAGCAGAACGCCCAGGCAGAAGCTGAACGGCTCCGGGAAAGACTGCGCCGCCTGGAATCGGAAAGGGAGAACTAGCGCCGCCGGCGTTGCCCGGCCAGGCATTGGGGTTTTTATGGACGGGAAGAAAGGAGAGACGTACACTCTCCGCTCCGGCGAACCAGCGTCAATAGTTGTAGAACGGCCTGCAAACGGCAACCTCCCGCGCCGTTGCCAGACTGTTGTTCCCGCCCTGATGGACGGTAAGTAACCCTGCCCGGAGGTCTGTAGAATGACCATCGCAACCGAAATCAAAATGCTGCCCTACCGCAAGCAGGGCGAAATCGACTACGCCAGCCTGGACTTTGACCCCGATGAGCGGGAGGTGCCGCCGGACGCTATGGAACAAAATCTCGAGCTGGTGGAATTTTTTGGCCTCCTCAACGCCCGTTTCACGGATTTCAACGCCCGGCCCGACGTCTTTCTCGATTTTGAGACGTTTATCTGCTACGACCCCGGCAACCTCAACGTCCGCATCTCCCCGGACATCTACCTGGCCTTTGGGGTTGACGCGCGGGCCATCCGCCCCCGCAAGCTGTACCTGCCCTGGGAGGTGGGCAAGCCGCCGGATTTGGCCATAGAAATCGCATCGGAAAGCACCGCTCGCGTGGATGTTCGCCGGAAGCCGACCATCTATGCCCGAATCGGTGTGCGGGAATACTGGCGCTTTGACCCGACGGGGGGCCGGTATCACGGGCGGCCTATGGCAGGCGAGCGGCTGGTTGACGGCGTTTATCAGCCCATAGAACTGACCACCGAACCCGACGGCGTGCTGAAAGGGTACAGCGCGGTGCTGGGGCTGAGCATCTGCTGGGATGAGGGCTGGCCGCGGCTGTATGACCCGGCCACCAGAACCTACCTGGAGAACTGGCGGCAAATGGCGGCGGCCCGGCAGACTGCCGAGGCAGAGCGGGATTCCGCTTTAGCCCGAGAGCTGGTTGCCGAGGCGGAGCGGGATGCTGCCCGCGCCGGAGAGCAGCAGGCCCAGGCAGAAGTTGAACGGCTCCGGGAAAGACTGCGCCGCCTGGAATCGGACGCCGTAGATTAGCAGCAGAAATTTGCTACCCTAGATATTCCCATTGCCAATAGAACCGGATGTCCTGGGCAGTGAAAATCCCCGGCGCGGCCAGCAGGCGGCAATGACTGCCCCACGGCCGGCCAACCGGCGTCGCCCCGGCGTTTTCCGGTGGGCTGCTTTTCAGGCAGACCAATCACCTATCTTACACAGAGGATGGCATCGAAAAATGACTACCCACAACACCCGTATTGAACGCGACTCCATGGGCGAGATGCAGGTTCCCGCCGACGCGCTTTACGGCGCATCCACCATGCGGGCCGTGCTCAATTTTCCCATTAGCGACCTCCGCTTTCCCCGACAGTTTATCCGCGCCCTGGGCCTCATCAAGCTGGCCGCCGCCCGCACCAATATGGATTTGGGCGTGCTGGACTTTGCGGTGGGCGAGGCCATCGTGCAGGCGGCGCAGGAAGTGGCGGACGGCAAGCACGATGCGCATTTTGTCCTGGATATTTTCCAGACCGGTTCCGGCACGTCCACCAACACCAACGCCAACGAAGTAATTGCCAACCGCGCCTCGCAAATCATGGGCGGCGACCTCGGCTCGCGGCTGGTTCATCCTAACGACAACGTGAATTTGGGCCAGTCATCCAACGACGTTATCCCTACTGCCATCCACCTGGCCGCTCTGCTGGGCATCCAGGAGGATTTGATTCCGGCTCTGGAGCTGCTGCGTGGCGCGTTGCAGGAGAAGGCGGACGACTTTTGGCCCATCATCAAAACCGGGCGGACGCATTTGCAGGACGCTACGCCAGTGCGATTGGGGCAGGAGTTCAGCGGGTACGCCGGGCAAGCGGCATACAGCGTCGCCCGGGCGCGGCGGGCGCAGGATGCGCTGGCCGAGGTTGCGCTGGGCGGCACCGCCGTGGGCACGGGCGTCAATACGCACCCGGAGTTTTCGGAGCGAACCTGCGCCCGGCTGGGCGAGATGACCGGAGTGAGCATCCGGGAGACGAGCAATCATTTTCAGGCGCAATCGGCTTTGGACGGCATCGTGGAGGCCAGCGGACAGTTGAAGACGGTGGCAATCAGCCTGCACAAGATAGCCAACGACATCCGGTTCCTGGGCTGCGGGCCGCGGGCCGGTCTGGGTGAGATTAACGTCCCCGAAGTGCAGCCGGGGAGCAGTATTATGCCGGGCAAGGTCAACCCGGTGATTTCGGAGTCGGTAATCCAGGTGGCGGCGCACGTGGTGGGCAACGATGCGGCGGTGGCGCTGGCCGGGGCCGGGGGGTATTTTGAGCTGAACACCATGATGCCGCTGGCGGCGTACAACCTGCTGCAATCGGTGTCCCTGCTGGCGGCCTCGGCCCGCAACTTTGCCGACCAGTGCGTGGTTGGCATTACGGCCACCGGCACCGGGCCGGCGATGGTGGAAAAGGGGTTGATGCTGGGCACGGCGCTGGCGCCGTCCATTGGGTACGACGCCGCCGCCGGGATTGCCAAGAAAGCGGCGGAAACCGGGCAAACCATCCGGGACATTGCCCGCACCGATACATCCCTGAGCGAGGCCGAGCTGGACGCGCTGCTCAATCCCGCAGAGATGACCAAGCCCAGCCTAGAGGTTCGCGGCGGTGGCGGGTGATTGAGAACCGCAGCGGTGTAAAAGAGCTCAGGACCAAAGTCACTGATTCCTGACCGGTAGCGTTGCAATTCAGGTGGTTTGAGTCCGTTTTTTACAGCGATGGACAGGATGGACAGGATTTTTCCGATTGGGATATGGTGGATTCTGGCTTGTGCCGGAATGACGGCAAGGTACGACCACCTACATTGCAACGCTACCTTCCTGGTAAAAGCACTCTACACTCCGGGCTGCCGGGCGGATTGCGCCGGCGATAACCTATCCCGCCGTTGCGGGCGCAGCGCGGCAATCCCACTGCATCTCTCGCAACGGCGGGGTAAGGTTGTGTCAGTAACGTCGCGTTACTTTTCCCACAGCGCTTCCAGCACGGCCCCCGGGTTCATCGGCAGGTTTTCCAGCCGCGCCCCCGTGGCGCGGGCGATGGCGTTGCCCAAGGCGGCCATGGGCGGCACCAGGGATACCTCGCCGACACCCCGCACGCCCAGCGGGTGGCCGGGGTTGGGGACTTCCACGATGACGGTGTCAATCATGGGCAGGTCCAGCGCGGTGGGCATCCGGTAGTCCAGGAATGAGGAGTTGAGCATCTCGCCGTTGTCGTCGAAGAAATACTCTTCGTTGAGGGCCCAGCCGATGCCCTGGACGGCGCCGCCCTGAATCTGGCCCTCAACGTAGCTGGGGTGGATGGCCTTGCCGCAGTCCTGCACTGCCGTAAAGCGCAGCAGGTCCACCTTGCCGGTCTCCGGGTCAACTTCCACGTCGGCGATGTTGATGGCAAAGGCGTTGCCGACGCCGGCCGGGTTGGCAGTGGCGCGCCCGACGATGGGGCCGCCGGTGCCGTTGAGGCGGCGGGCCAGCTGGTCAAAGGTCATCCGCAAGGCGTCGTCGGAACGGTGGGCGAGGGCGCCGTCGGGCTGGTATTCCACATCCTCTACGGGGACGTCCCAGATGCGGGCGGCGCGTTCAACCATCTGACGGCGCACGTCCTCGCCGGCCTGATAGACGGCGGTGCCCATCTTGAAGGTAACGCCGCTGCCGCCGGCGCCGCTGCTGTAGCCGATGCTGTCGGTATCGACGATGGAGGGCTTGATGCGTTCGGCGGGCAGGCCCAGCACTTCGGCCAGGTGCATCGCCATGGCGGCGCGGGAGCCGCCGATGTCGGGGGAGCCTTCGATGAGGCTAACGGTGCCGTCGGGCATAACGCTGGCGACGGCGCTGGCCGGGCCGGTGCCGTTGAACCAAGCACCGGCGGCGATGCCCCGTCCGGTTACGCGACCGGGCGCGGAGGGTTCCGGGACGGGCGCGGCCAGGTGCGGGTGCTCCTGGGTAGCCTGCAGGATTTCCACCATCCCGATGCGCCGGAAAGTGGGGCCGGCGACCTGGCGGGTGCCCTCTTTGGAGGCGTTCTTAATGCGGAACTCCAGCGGGTCAACGCCCAGCTTTTCGCACAGCTCGTCGATGGCCTGCTCGGCGGCGAAAGAGGCGGCCGGCGAGCCGGGAGCGCGGTAGGCGGCGGCCTTGGGCACGTTGGTAACTACGTCGTAGCCTTCGACGAAACCGTTGGGCACGTCGTAAGGAGCGAACATGGTGCGGCAGCCGCTGGGCACGGGCGAGCCGGGAAAGGCGCCGGCTTCATAGACCAGGCTGGCTTGGGCCGCCGTGAACCGTCCGTCGCGGGTGCCGCCGACTTTGACCTTGATATGGCTGCCGGAGGTGGGGCCGGTGCCGGTAAAGACCTCGGTGCGGGTCATGGCGATTTTGACGGGGCGGCCAACCTTGCGGGCCAGCGCGGCGACCACCGGCTCCAGATAGCAGCCGCCTTGCCCTTTCCCTCCGAAGCCGCCGCCAATCTCCATAGGAATGACGTTGAGCTGGCCGACGGAGATGCCCAGGATGCGGCTGGTGTGGTCGCGCAGGGCAAAATGGCCCTGGCTGCTGGCCCACACGGTAACGGTGTCGTCGTTGTTCCAGCGGGCGGTAGCCGAATGGGGTTCGATGTAACCCTGATGCACCTGGCGGGTGTGGTATTCCCGCTCGACAATCTCATCGGCCTCAGCGAATCCGGCTTCCGGGTCGCCGAGGCTGAACTGGAAGTGGTTGGAGACGTTGGAGCCGTCGCCGGCGTCTTCCTCAGACCAACCGCCGGAGCGCAGCGCCGGGTTGGACAGGGTAACGAGACGCTCGTGGACTATGGAGGCGCCGGGCGCCATGGCCTCGTCTGCGGTAAGCACGGCGGGCAGCACTTCGTAGTCCACGTCAATCAGGGCCAGCGCTTCCTCTGCTAGGTGGGGCGAGTCGGCGGCGATGGCGGCGACGGCGTGGCCGCGATACAAAGCCTTTTCACGGGCCATGACGTTGCGGCTGTAAAAGCCGTAGTTGACGGTGGCGCCTTCTTCCTGGTCCTTGATTTCGGCGGATACGTCGGGGAAATCAGCCGCGGTAACCACGACGTGGACACCGGGCCGGGCCAAAGCGCGGCTGGCGTCAATGCTGCGGATGCGGGCATGGGCGTGGGGGCTGCGCAGGATTTTGCCGTGGAGCATCCCCGGCAAATGGATGTCGGCGGCGTAACGGGCGCGGCCCATCACCTTGTCCGGCCCATCATGGCGGACGGGACGAGTGCCGACGACACGGTAATTTTCATCGGGGTCGGAGAGGACAATGTTGGGTTTGTAGTCAAGCATAAAACTGCGACCTCCGTGGCGGCAGGGCGGGGGTAAGCGGTGCAGGTAATTTACCACAATCGGACGATGGCGGCAGGGGGTATATGTATAATGTATTTCCGATGCGAGACGGCTTTGGCAAAGGTAGGCAGCCGGCCGGGGAGAAGGGTAATGACTACCAGCGCAAACAGCTTTACCGAGACTACCACCGCCGCGGGCGTTCCGGTGCGCCTTGTTCCCAATGGGTGGCGGCCGGTTGAGGATTGCCTGACATTGGCAGAGGACGAACTGGCGTGGCTGGACCGGTTCCGGGAGCAGCTGCTGGAGCAGTATCCGGGCTTGGTAGATGACATCATCGTCTATGGCTTTCGCGCCCGCGGCCTGGCCGACTTGGACCTGCGAATGGATGTGCTGGTAGTGATTAGCGAAGGAGTCCAGGAAATCGGAAAGGAAATCGGGCACCTGGGGTATGACATCTCGCTGGAGACTGGCGCTTTCCCTATGACGCACACCTTGACCGGTGAGCAATGGGACGAGATAAAGCGTACCAGACCATCTTTTTATCTGGCGGCTCTTGATGAGAGTATCAGCGTGCTATGAGTCAGGCCGGCGCGATATCGGAATGGCAGCGGGCGCGGGCCGCCCTGGGCGCAGCGGGTTCGTGCCGGCGAGACGGGTACTACGCGGACGCGATTTCACGTGCTTACTACGCTGTCCTGCACGCTGCCAGAGCGGCGCTGGAACTCTATGGATTTCCCACCAAAACCCACACTGCAACCAACAATACTTTTGGCTTGCGTATGGTAAGAACCGGCCGCGTCGAATCTCCATTTGGCAGTATGATTACCGATTTGTCGGATGCCAGGTTGAAAGCAGATTACGAAGTCGGTTTGACGTTCACCGTGGCTGATGCCGATGCCGCCTATATGCAAGCCGAGGCATTTCTGGACCGTATCCAGGCAGTGCTCGCGGCGGCTGTTCCGGCCGAGCAGCTGCGTTGACGACCCGCGCCGCCGCTGTCTATAATCCCGGCCATTACCCTGCGAATTGACGAGGTATTGCCAGCGATGAACCTGAAAACCGGACAGCGTTACGTCGGGCCCGGCGGCGCGGAGATGATTGTGAGCAAGGCCAGCGGCGACGGCGACTTGACCGACGGCGAGGTGCTGCTGCAAATCAAAGGCCCCGGCGTTGATTTCGCCGGCGCAACGTCGCCGGACGATGCGCCGGAGGTTACGATGGGCAAGCGCCTGTCGTCTGCCGATGGGAGTGTGTCGGTGCTCATCACCAAGGCCGGCAAGTGCGACCTGCGCCTGAACGGCGAGCCGATGGAGTTGCAGGAGGCCAAGCAGCTGCCGTCGTCGGATTGACGATGAAATATCCGTTTGGCATCGCGAATTAGCAGGGGCAGGCTTGAAACCTGCCCCTGCCGGCCAGCCTACAGGAAGTGCGGTATCACATACTTCCCGAAGAGGCGGATGCTGTTCATTATGTTGCTGTGGGGCAGGTTGCCCATCTGCATAAAGCAGAGCATCTGGTCAACGCCGGCCTCGCGGTATTTTTCCAGGGTCTTGATTACCGTTTCGGGGCTGCCCATGGCGAAGGCGCCGGATGCTATGTGGTCGTCGGCGGTTTTATCAACACGCTCCTCCTGGACGGCGTTGACGGCGAAGCGATAGCTGTCGGGCACGTTGCGGCCGGCCCAGGGCGCGTACAGTTCCTCGGCTTTGCCCACGAACCACTCACCCTCGCGGGCGGCGGCGGCGTAGGCTTCCGCGTCGGTTTCGGCGACGTGCACCATGCACAGGGCGGCGATGTTGTCGTTGACCATGCTGCCGATGGGCTGGGCGTTCCTGACCGCCGCGCGGTAAATCCCTACCCGTTCCACCAGCTGCTCGTGGCCGCCCAGGTTGAAGCAGAGCACGCCCACGCCCAGCTCGCCGGCCTCGCCGAAGGATGCCGGCTGGCTGCAGGCCATCCACATTGGCGGGTGCGGGTCTTGCACCGGCTTGGGGATTACCGAGCGGGGCGGGATGTTGTAGAACTCGCCGGCGTGGGAGAAGGGGTCTTCCGTCCACATTCGGGGAATCATGCCGATGGCCTCGCGCCACTGGGACTTGGTGGTCTCCGGGTCAACCTCAAAGCCGTCCATCTCGATTAGGGTGGTGGAGCGTCCGGTGCCCAGGTCCATGCGCCCGTCGCTGACGATGTCGAGGACGGCGGCGCGCTCGGCGACGCGCACGGGATGGTTGTAGGCGCCGGGCAGCAGGGCGACGGCGTGGCCGATGCGGATGCGCTTGGTGCGCTGGGAGATGGCGCCGTACAACACCTCCGGCGCGGAGCAGTGAGAGAACTCCCGCAGGAAGTGGTGCTCCACCGTCCAGAAGTAGTCAAAGCCAACGTCGTCGGCCAGCTCCACCTGAGCCATGACCTGCTTGTAGCGGTCGGCCTCGACGCCGGGATAGTGGGGTTCCGGCACCTGGATTTCGTACATCAATCCGAATTTCATTGCGTGCTCCTTGTGGTGTGAGGTGATGCAGCGTTGGCAGTTAATTCGCTGTGTCGCTGGCCTTGCCGCCGCCGGCCCAACCGGGAATGTCATCCGGGGTAATCCGGGGAGTGATTTGGGCGGCGATGGCGGCGCCATGCTTTTGCTCCGCGATTTGGAGGTCGTAGGCGTTTTGCAAGTCCATCCAGAACCGGGCCGAAGTGCCGAAGCACTGCGCCAGGCGCAAAGCCAGTTCGGGAGTTACGCCGATGCGCCGGGCCAGCAGGGCTTGAGCAGTACCTGCGGGAATGGACAACACGGCGGCAAATTCGGCGGAGGACATAACGAGTTCCGCCAGTTCATCGGCCAGTATTTTGCCCGGATGCACGGGGGCCGCATCATCATTATTACTGTTGCTCATAGCGCCTCCCTCAGTGGTAGTCCACTATTTCAACATCGTGGGGGCCGTCATCCGTCCAGCGAAAACAGATGCGCCACTGGCGGTTGATTCGGATGCTGTGCTGCCCGTCGCGGTTGCCGGAAAGCGCTTCCAGCCGATTGCTGCGCCGGTGCGTCAAGTCCATCAGGACATTTGCATTGTTCAGGTCATGCAACCGGACTAACGCCCGTTGTGCGAAACTCTGGAATGCTGGCACTCGCTCTCCGAAAAATAGCCTACTGGTGTCTCGGTCCCGGAAGTTGACGATCATCAGTCGGCGGCCTTGCTGACGCCGGAAGCATCGTAGGGGACGCTGCCATAATCCACTAGAGGCCGAACTTGCACGGCGATAGTTTGGCCGTGCTTGCGTCCAACAACTTTAAGTTCGTAGCTGGCCTGCAGGTTCAGCCAGAGCTGCGCCGTTGTGCCGAAATAGCGGGCCAGGCGCAAAGCCAGCTCCGGGGTAATGTCGATGCACTCGTCCAACAGCAGAGCCGTGGTGCCGGGGCAGAGGGACAGCGCAGCGTCAAACTCCCACAAGGGCATCTTCATCTCCGCAATGTCTTCCGCAAGGAATTCTCCCGGATGTATCGGGGGCAACCCGTCCTTGAGGGGCCGCTTCTCTTCTTTAATCATGGCTATCTCCTCAATCAAATCCCGGAACAGGGTTAACGCGCAACGGATTGCGGTGCGGTGGCTACTCGGTCGCAGCCGGCTCCGGCTCCAGCCGAGTGCGGATTGGATTGTGTGGGCACGGGGTGATTTGGGCGGCGATAGCGGCGCCCAATTTGCGTTCCGCGACTTTCAGGTCGTAGGAAACCTGGAGGTTCATCCAAAGTCGTTCCCCGGCGCCAAGGTAGCGGGAAAGCCGCGGCGCAAATTCGGCATCGATGTTCCGCCGCTCTTCCAATACTGCGGCGACAGTTCCAGAGGGAACTGCCAGAATCTTATCAAATTCGTCCGCAGACAGCCCCAACTCTTCCAGTTCTTCGGCCAGAATCTCGCCGGGATGTATGGGTCTCATGCGATTCTTGGGAGGCATAGGCACACCTCAGTTGTGGTAGTCCACTATTCTACGTCGTGCGAAGCGCCATCAATCCAGCGAAAACAGATTCGCCATTGCCGGTTAATGCCGATTGCTGCGGACGCTTTGCAGTTCTTGCAACGACGTGGCATCGTCGAGGTTTGCAGCCTACGCAACGCCTGGTCAGCAAATCCCTCAAACCGCCGGACATATTCTCGATTGAACAATCGCTCGGCGCTCCGGTCTGTGAATGAACGTATTGTCACTGGTTTCTTACTCGGCTAGGAAACTAGCATAGCGCGGGTTATTCCGGTTTGGCGGTGTGCCACTTCTTGCGTAAGCACTGGAATTGGATTGGCGGCTGGTGGGTGTACGCTGGGGCCCGTTCCTTTGGCGGTAGCCTCACCGGCGGCGGGTTGACGGCGGCGCCACACCGCCATAGGGCAGGGGGCGTTCCTGGACGGTATTTTCAGTCGCCGGGCGGTGCGGCGTGTAATCCAGCTGGACAGCCAGTCTCTTGAAATCGGCAACCAATCGGGTTATTTTCCGGCGGTCGGTGGGGTTGGAGTTCAGTTTTTGAAGTTCCAATTCCAAGTCAGCCGCCTGGCTGCGTGTATCAACTGTGGTGAACCACTGTAGCTTGGGTTCTCTGCCTTTAGTGCTTTGGCTCATGTTGTTGCGATGCTCGTGCATCCGCTCGTCTATCTCCCTGGTTTGTCCAATGTAGTACTCTCCGCCGGTTAGCAGCAGGATGTACACGAAAAACCTATCGGCTTCCTTGTCCGCTGGAAATTCCCGGTTGTCCCTCTGTACTGTGGAGGGGCGTGGGGGCGGTTGCCGGTGTTCCTTTACGGGGGGTTCCGGCACGGACTCGCGTATCACATAGAGAAAGTCCGGGCCGTACCGTTCCAGTTTAGTCGGCCCGACGCCGTTGATTGCCAACATTGCTTCCGGACTCATCGGGCGAACCGCTGCCATTTCCGCCAGCGTTTCGTTGCTGAACACCATATAGTCTTGCAGGCTGTATGCCCTCGCCAAGTTGCGGCGCAGGGCGCGCAATTCCTCGAACAGGGCTTCGTCGGGTTGGCCGCCTGGTGGCGCGGGGGCGGAGCGTGAGGGTGACCGTGCCTCTGCTGCCTGACGATTGCAGTTGAGGCAGACGTCGTACTCGTCGACATCCTCGTAACTCCCGCAAAATTGGCACTGGTCAATTGCTCCCACTTCGTATTCAACGTAGTGGTCGTGGCAGTTGAGGCAGACGTCATCCTCGGCATCCTTGTAGCTCCCGCACGCTGGGCACTGGTCAATGAATCCTGCCAGGTATTCATCGTAGTGCTCTCCGCAAAGGAAGTGATGATCTCTGCGAACTGTTTCGTCGCATTCCCAGAATTGGCACTGGTTCGGTGTACTCATTGCTTTTCTCCATCCGGCCGGCGTGGACCGTTTGCTCACGCCGGCCGGTTCAATATGCAACGCTACGGCCGGCTACGGCACCAGCATGGCCCGCGTTATCTCCGTTTGGCGCTGGCTCCATTCGGCCTGGGCGAAGGCTTCGTTGACTTCGGCCAGGGGGAAAGTGTGGGACACCAGTTTATTGAAGGGCAGTTTGTCCTGGTTGCGCACCAGGAAGTCCAGCAGTTCGGGCAGCAGCGCGGGGCGATACATCAGGCTGCCGACAATGTTCTTGCCCTGCAACAGTTTGGACGGGTCGATGGACACTTCCTGCCCGCGCACGATGTCGCCGATTTCGACGAAAGTGCCGCCGTTGGACAGCATATCGATGCCTTCTTTGAGCAGGTCGGCGCGGCCCACCAGTTCCATCACCACGTCGGCGCCCCGGCCGCGGGTCAGCTCGCGGACGCGGCGGACGCGGGTTTCGGGGGTGTTGAACTCCTCAATGTTGATGGTGTGGTCGGCGCCGAACTCCTCGGCCAGGGTCAGGCGGTTCTCCAGGCGGTCAAGGACGATGACGCGGTCGGCGCCGCGCTCTTTGGCCATGGCGGTGGCGTGGAGGCCCAGGCCGCCGGCGCCCATGATGACCACCGACTGGCCGTGGGTCATGTTGGCGCGCTCCAGGCCGGTGGTTACGGTGCCCATGGCGCAGTTGACCGGGCCCAGCAGGTTGTCGGGCAGTGCGTCGGGGACGCGGAAAAAGGGATGACGGGGCGGCAGGTAGAGGAAATCGCCGTAGGTGCCGGTGAAGTAGGGCCAGTTGCCGGCGGCGGGGTACTGGCGGTTGGCGCACCAGTTGGTGGCGCCGCGCAGGCACATATGGCAGTGGTAGCAGGGGAACACGGCGGCGTACACCACCCGGTCGCCTTCCTGCACGTCGTTGCCGTAGTAATCTGAGGTAATGCCGTCGCCGAGATGCTCGATGACGCCGGTGCCTTCGTGTCCCATGACGCGGCCGGTGGCCGGCAAGGGGGAGTGTTCCTGGGTCTGGTCGCTGCGCCAGGTGTGCAGGTCGGAGCCACAGATGCCGGCCTGGGTCATGCGGAGCAGCACTGCGCCGGGTTCGGGTTCCGGCACATCGTATTCCTGAATTTCAAAAGGCTGACCGTACTCTTTGACGACAACGATGCGTCCTTTCATAATTTTCCCTCCGGTTGTGCAGTATTGCTGATGGCCGGTATCCTAGCACAACAGGATAGTATAGGTAAGTACGGAGCCGGAACCGCCTGGCCTGGCCATAGCGCCAATGTCTTTGCGCGCGAAACGGCGCGGGAATGACCGCCGGCGAGGTCAAGAAAACTGGAATACGCCGGCGCCTCCATAATGTGTAGGGGCGGGTTTGAAACCCGCCCCCACTGCGTACCCGCCGGAGTCCGGCCGGCCTTTACGCGCCGTCGGTCGTCGCAGCGCCCCCGATGGGTAGGCGCCGGGTCTGCGCCGTTCCGGCCACCGGCACGGTTACGGTAAGCACGCCGTGCTCCAGGCCCACGGCGGCGGCGTCCAGGTCCAGGTCGCCGGGGAGGCGGACGGCCCGGGCGAAGCTGCCGGAGCGGCGCTCCCGCATCAGGTACTCCTCGGACTCGCGGGTTACTTCCGACTGGCGCGACGCCTTGACCGACAGCACCCGGTCGGGGCTGATGGACACGTCCACGTCCGCGGCGGCAAAGCCGGGCAGCGAGGCGTGCACCGTCAGCTGCTGGTCGTCGCGGCGCACGTCCATAGGGATGCGCCACGCCGCGGCGGACTCCACCTCATCGTGTTCCAACGGGTCGCCCCAGCGCTGGCTGGCCCACAGGGGGCTGTTCAGCAGGCGGCTGAAGTGGCGCATTTCGCGGAAGGGGTCAAATCGCTGCATACTCGTCATCGTCAATCCTCCATTGGCGCCGGCGCGTTGGCCGGGGATGTGATTTGCCGGTTGCTCCGGCTGTTGCAACCCACTATACAAACTTGATTGGCTCTTGTCAACTATCTGCTGAAAATCACCGCAGCATATTGACGGCGGCATCGTCAGGGCTTACGATGGTAGCATCATCAATTTTATGCAGGCAGGCGCTGCAATGGCCGATTACTACGACATCCTGGGCGTATCCCGCACCGCCGACGAGAAGGAAATCCGGCAGGCGTACCGCCGGCTGGCCCGTCAGCATCACCCCGACGTGAACCCCGGCGACGCCGACGCCGCCGAGCGGTTCAAGTCGATTAACGCCGCCTACGAAGTGCTGTCCGACGCCGACAAGCGGGCCAAGTACGACCGCTATGGCGACCGCTGGGAGCAGGCCGAACATTTTGAGTCGGCCGGCGGGGGATTTTCGCAGTTCTTCCGCGGCGGCGACTTTGGCGGCGGACGGGGCGGTTTCACTTTCACCACCGGCGGGGGCGGCTCTCTGTCCGACCTGCTGGGCGGGTTCGCCGGCGGCTTTGGGGGCGCGGGCGAGCATTTCCGCGCCCGCCCCGCCGACGTGCCGGTGGACATTACGCTGGAGGAAGCCGACGCCGGCGCCGCCCGTCTGGTCAACCTGCCCGACGGGCGCCGTCTGGAAGTCAAAATCCCCGCCGGCATCGCCGACGGCGGCCGGGTTCACATCGCTGCCGGCAACGGCGCCGGCGGCGAGTTCAACCTGCTGGTAACGACGCAGCCCCATCAACTGTTTGAACGGGAGGGAGACGACCTGCGTACTACAGTGGATGTTCCCCTGCTGGACGCAGTGCTGGGCGGCAAGGTTACGGTGAAAACCCTGCGCGGCCAGATTGAGCTGACCCTGCCGCCCGAAACGCAGAACGGCCGGCGGTTCCGCCTGGCCGGGCAGGGCATGGCGCGGTTGAACGACCCCGCCCGGCGCGGCGACCTTTACGCCACGGTCAACGTGGCGCTGCCGACCGGCCTCACCGACGGGCAGCGTCGCCTGTTTGAACAGCTGCGCGACGCCGGGGCCGCCGGCGATAACTAGGGCCTGTTGACATTTATTGTCGTCCCGGCGCGAGTCGTAATCATGGCAGCAGACACCGCGCCGGAGCGGCAAAATCTTAACGCAGAGACACAAAGGTTCCCGGATTCCCGCTGGCGCGGGAGTGACGAATGAAATCTCCAAATGTCAACGGAACCTGACCAGGAGCAATCGCAATGACGCCGGACGGCAATTTTACCAACGAACCCTGTTTCGTCATCAGCGTGGCGGCCCGGATGGTGGGCCTGCACGCCCAAACCCTGCGCTACTACGAGCGCGTCGGCCTGGTGATGCCCTCCCGTTCCGGGGGCCGCCAGCGGCTGTACTCCATGGCCGACGTGGAACGGCTGCGACGTATCAAGACCTTTACCGACGAGATGGGCGTTAACCTGGCCGGCGCCGAAATCGCCCTGAAACTGATTGACCGCATCCGGGAGCTGGAAGCCCAGGTTGAAGCCCTGACCGGCGAAGTGGCCCGGCTGCGCGCCGCCCGGAGCGCCGGCAGCCCCGGCGAAAGGAGGTAGCAATATGGTTATGAGTGCTGAAAAATTCACCCGCCAGGCCCAGGAAGCTCTGCAGCGTTCCCAGGAGCTGGTACGCAACTATCGCCACAGCCAGTGGGACGTGGAACACGTGCTGCTGGCCCTGGTCGCCCTGGACGGCGGCCTGCCGGAGCAAATTTTCCGCGAGCTGGGCGTTGACCCGGAAACTGTCAAATCGCGGCTGCACCAGTCGCTGGAAGCGCAGGCCCGGCTGGTTGGGGATACGCAGCAAATCTTTATCACGCCCCGGCTGCAGCGGATGCTGCAAGTATCCGACGCGGAGGCGCAGCGGCTCAAGGACCAGTTCATCAGCGTGGAGCATCTGCTGGTGGCGGCGGCGCGGGAAAGCGCCGGCGACTCGGCCCGCGTGCTCCGGGATTTGGGAATCAATCAGGAAATGGTCTATCAGGCGATGCAAAAGCTGCGCGGCGCGCACCGCGTTGACGACCCCAACGCCGAGCAGCGTTACCGCTCGCTGGAAAAGTACAGCGTGGACCTTACCGAGTTGGCCCGCGTCGGCAAGCTGGACCCGGTGGTAGGCCGGGACAACGAAATCCGTCAGGTGATGCAGACCCTCACCCGGCGCACCAAGAACAACCCGGTGCTCATCGGCGACGCCGGCGTGGGCAAGACCGCCATCGCCGAGGGGCTGGCCAGCAAAATCATCTGCGACGACGTGCCCGACTCCCTGCACAACAAGCGGGTGATGGCGCTGGATATGGGCCGGCTGGTGGCCGGGGCCAAGTTTCGCGGCGAGTTTGAGGAACGGCTGAAGTCGGTCATTGACGAGGTTACGTCGTCCAACGGCGAGGTCATCATCTTTCTGGACGAGATGCACACGCTGGTGGGGGCCGGCGCCGGCGAGGGCGGCCTGGACGCCAGCAATATGCTGAAGCCGGCGCTGGCGCGGGGCGAACTGCAGGCCATCGGCTCCACCACGCTGGACGAATACCGGAAGCACATTGAGCGCGACCCGGCCCTGGCGCGGCGGTTCCATCCCGTGTACGTGGACGAACCGACGGCGGAGGAAACCCGGTCCATCCTGCAAGCGTTGAAGCCCCGCTACGAAGCCCACCACAAGGTGACCATCAGCGACGCCGCGCTGCAGGCGGCGGTGCGCCTCAGCAGCCGCTATGTCACCGACCGGCGGCTGCCCGACAAGGCCATTGACTTTATCGACGAAGCGGCCAGCAAGGTACGCATTGACGCCGGCTCCCTGCCGCCCCGGGTGCAGGAAATGGAGAACCGGCGGCGGGAGCTGCTTGACCTGGAGGAACGGGCCAACCAGCTGTCCGACTACGAGCGTTCCGCCGGGCATCGCACCGAGCGGCTGCGCCTGGAATCCGAGCTGAACGCGGAGCGGGAGGCCATTGAGCACACCACCGGCCCCGATTTGGTGGTCAACGAAAAAGACATTGCCGAGCTGGTCTCCAACTGGACGGGCATCCCGGTGGGCCGACTGCTGGAGGGCGAGGCGGAACGGCTGCTTAATATGGAGGAGCAGCTGCATCGCCGGGTCATCGGCCAGGAGGAAGCCGTGGCCGCCGTGGCGGATACCGTCCGCCGCGCCCGCTCCGGCCTGAACGACCCGCGCCGTCCCTTTGGCAGTTTCATCTTTCTCGGCCCCACCGGCGTGGGCAAGACCGAGTTGAGCCGGGCGCTGGCCGAGTTCCTGTTCAACGACGAGGACAGTATGGTGCGGCTGGATATGTCGGAGTACGGCGAGCGGCATACCGTGTCCCGGCTCATTGGCGCGCCGCCGGGTTACGTGGGCTACGACGACGCCGGCCAGCTGACGGAAGCGGTGCGCCGCCGCCCCCATCGCGTCATCCTGTTCGACGAAATTGAAAAGGCCCACCCCGACGTGTTCAACCTGCTGCTGCAGATTCTGGAGGATGGCCGCCTCACCGACGGGCAAGGGCGCACCGTTGATTTCCGTAACACGGTAGTCATTATGACCAGCAACTTGGGTACGGGGGATTTGTCCCTGCGGCCCTTCGGCTTCAACCCGGCGGGTGGCCCGGAGCAGGATGCCGGCAAGGTTACGCCGGAACTGGCCCGCTCCGTCCAGGACGCCCTGCGGCGCACCTTCCGCCCCGAGCTGCTCAACCGCATCGACGAAACCATCGTGTTTCACCCCCTCAGCCGCACGCAAATCGGCCAGATTGTGGAGCTGATGGTTGGAGAGGTACAGGAACGGTTGGCGGAACGGGAGATTACCTGCGAGTTGACCGGGGCCGCTTGCGACTGGCTGGTGAACGAAGGGTTTAACATCACCTACGGCGCGCGCCCGCTGCGCCGGGCCATCCAACGGCATCTGGAGAACGCGCTTTCCCGGGGCGTCTTGTCCGGTGAGTTCAAGGCCGGCGGCCATGTAGTCGCCGATGTCAACGCCGCCGGCGACGGGCTGGAGCTGTCGGTGGCGGCTGTTGCCGAACCGGAGTTGGCCCGAGTAGCGTGAGGCGACCGGGTAGGGGCGGATGATTATTCGCCCCTACATTATGGCAGCGGCGGCAGGGACAGCAAGTTGGAGATTAAGCCTTGAGTGTGACGCCAGGCGTCGCGCACCTGGCGTTCTTGCCGGTGGCCACGGTAAAAGTGGCGGTGCAACATTTCCGCTCTGCCAAAGTCGCTGCTCAGACGTAACTCCGGGTATTCATTGTTCAACCGTCTGACGGCCAGTCGCACGTGGTCGTGGCCGTAGGTGGGCAGATTCGAGTGTTGGTGCGCCACGAACTTTACCGCGTGAACCGCCGCGCCCCAGGCCATTTCCGCCCCGCTTACCAGACGCTGCGCCGCGAATTCCCGCTCCGCCAACTCCGAGCAAATGTCCACCCAGGCGCGATGCCGGTCAGGTTCCATACGGTCAGGCCGGCGCTCCCGCCGCCGCAAAGATGCTTGCGATAAAGGGCGGCATCAGCTCGGCGTAAAATTCTGCTTCGCCTGGTGAGAGATATTGACCATCGGCGTTGTCCCGGACTTCCAGGGCGTTTCCAAATCCTGCAATCAGGTGGAACTTTTCGTTTTCGTCATTGGCTTCATCTCCCAGCCGTTCTATGGTCTGCTCCAGCTCCCTCTCGTTCCCGGCCAGCCAACCGCGCCGGGCGGCAACGTCCTTGATGGCCCATTCCACCGCTTGCCACAGCAGCAGCGAACCCGCGCCGAAGTCGTAGCGCTGGAACCGCTCATCCGCCTTGACCAGTATCGCCCGCGCCTCCTGCGGGATGGACTCGCCGGCAATCAGATTGCTAATCGGGGAAACCTTCTGCGGCGCTATACGCTCGCTGGCGTAGCGCAGACAGGCCCGTATGTCCGCCGCACCTAGCTGAGGGTAGGCGGCCAGAATGTCCGCTTCGCCGGAGCGGGCGGCCAGCAGGTCCAGGATGAGCGACACGGACAGCCCGGTTCCTTTGACCGCCGGCTGTCCGGACAATATCTCCGGGTTCGTAACGATGCGCTCTTTCCATTCCATAACAACGAGCCTAACACTGCGGCGTCTGCTCCGTCAATTAAGCACCAGCACCGCCCCGGCTGCCACCATCCAGGCCGCGATGGCGATGAGCAGCGGCGCATCTCGCAGCATCAGCAGCTCCGGCGATTCGGCGTCCCGGCTGTGGTTCAGCAGGTAGAGGTAGCGGAAGAGGCCGAAAATTACCGGCGGCACCGTGAGCAGCATCATGTTGTTGTCGGGCAGGTTGTCCGCTTCCACGGCGTATAGCGTGTAGCTGACCAGCGCCGCCGCCGCCGCCAGCATCAGCAGCTGCCCGCCCAGCGGGGGGCCGTAGTGTCCCAGCGTGGCCCGCTGCTTTTCCGGGTCGTCGCCGGCCAGCCGCGCCTCGGCGTAGCGGCGTCCAATGACGATGAACAACGCGCCGGAGGCGGTAACGGCGTAGAGCCAGGGGGACGGGGCCGCGCCGACGGCCACGGCCCCGGCCACGGCCCGCAGCACGTAGCCGCCGGCCACCAGCATCACGTCAACCAGGGCCACGCGCTTGAGCCGCAGGGAGTAGCCCACGTTGAGCAGCAGATAGACGCCGCCGAGCAGCGCCAAAACCCGGAACGGCGGAGCGGATATGCTGTACAGGCCAAACATTCCCGCCACGGCCAGCAGCGTGAGCGTCAGCCATGCCAGCCACGCCGGCAGGCGTCCCGATGCGATGGGGCGGTGGCGCTTGGTAGGGTGCCGGCGGTCGGCGCTGCGGTCGGCCAGGTCGTTGATGATGTAGATGGCGGAGGACAGGGCGCAGAAGGCGACGAAGAGTATCGCCAGCCCCGAAAGGTACGGCAGCAGGGTCGTCAAGTCGTCGGGCGACCATACCAGGTCCACGGCGAACAGCAGGGGCAGGAACACCAGCAGGTTCTTTACCCACTGGCGCGGGCGCGCCGTCCGGAGCAATCCTTTAAGCCGGTTCATCGGTCGTTGGCGGTCCCGTCCGGCTTAGCCACAGCCAGGCCAGCAGGCCAATCAGCACGGCCAGCCAGAGCGTGGCCAGCCGGGTCAGCAAGGTTGCCAGCGCCGCTGCGGATGCGGACAGTCCGGCCTGACCCAGCAGGGCGACCATGCTCCCCTCGAACCCGACTAACCCGCCGGGCAGCGCGGTTACCGCTCCCACCAGCGCCGCCGCCGCCGACACCGGCAGGGCAATCTCCGGCGCGACGTACTCGCCCAGCCCGATGATGATTACCCACAGCGCCACGCCCTCGGCGGCCCAGGCGAAAAATCCCAGCGTCACCGCCGCCGTCAACAGCCGCGGCGACATCAGGCGGCGCAACCCCTCCTGCGATTGCGCCAGCGGTTCCTGCCACCGCCGCAGGAGTGGGAGCCGGAGCATCATTGCGCCGTAGCGGGACGCCGCCAATGCTCCCAATGCCAGGCCCACCGCCAATAGCGCTACGATTACTGCGGCGATGGCCGCCGGCAGCAGCAGAACTCCGGTCAAGCCCAGCAGGGCTACCGATATAACGTCGGTGAGCCGCTCCATCACCACCGCCGGCGCCGATGCGGCGACGGGGACGCCGGCCCGCCGGTTCAGCCACACGCTTTTGAGCAGCTCGCCCACTTTGCCCGGCGTGATGGACAAGGCCAGCCCCGCCACGAATACCGGCAGACTGACCGACCGCGGCACGCGAATGTCCAGCGCCCGCAGGTACATTGACCATCGCAAATAGCGCAGCGCGTAATTGAGCACCGCCAAACCGGCGGCGGCGGCGAACCATAGCGGCGGGAACCCGGTCAGCAATCCGCCGATTTGCCGCAAATCGCCGTAGGCCAGCAGCCCGGCGAATACCGCCGCAATCAGGAATGCCAGCAACAGCCAACGGCGTATGGTCATAAGGGCGCGGCCTGGACTACCTGGCAGATTGCGCGCATCGCGTCGACAAAGGTCATTGCACTGGTATTCCTGGGGGCGTCGGCAGTACGGGGCGGCTTTCGGGTAGTGTTGCAATGCAGGTGGTTTAACATTCGGAACGGCAGGGGCGACCATGGGTCGCCCCATGCCCGCCGCCAAAACGATGGCGTAGCGTCTCAAACCGCCGAAAACGATAGGCTGCCTCTGAGGCGCGCGTACCCGCCTGGTCATAATGACGGGGGCAACTGAGTAAGTCCTCTAGCAATGGCGGTTCCTCCGGGGGATTTGGGATTGGGGTTTTGGGGGTGTCAGGCGATTTACGGTTTCGGGCGGCGTCGGGGCACGGCCAACACCATTTTTATGCAGAGCATTTTGTACACCATTTTTCCGTGTCCCGGACAGGCCGGCTAATGAGACCGGCCGGGCCCGGCACGGGGCGCTGGCACTAACGCTGGCCCCGGACGGCCCGCCCCGTTGAAGCAATAAGCGGGTCATGCCGTCGCAAAGGCATTCTGCGAGATAACCGACAGGCCGTTACCGGCCCGAAACCGTATTCGCCGTATTCGGATTTTGATTTGGCGATGCCGCTGCGCGGGCGGCGGGTTCGGCGCGGTTCGCGGGGCCGCGCCGAGTTGCCTGACACAGTTATGATAGAACAACTGTACGCTGGACGCAAGGGTTTGGCGTCATCCGGTAGGGTTGCAATTCAGGTGGTCGTACCCTGCTGTCATTCCGACGCAAGCCGGAATCCACCATATCCCAATCGGAAAAACCCGGTCCATCCTTTCCATTCCATCGCTGTAAAAAACGGACTCAAACCACCTGAATTGCAACGCTACCCGGCTTTTGGTGGTCCCGGCTCATAGCGTAAGGGGATAACATTTTACCATTGCGCGCGTCGGCCCCGGCGGATACTCCGCACGCCGCTGCTACCGCTCAAAATGGTACTCGCCCTGCCAGAGTTCCCCGTCCTCCGTATACTGGCCGGTTCTGATGGCGGCGATGTCATACCCCGGCAGTTCGCGCGCGGCGACGCACCGGCCGCCTCCGCGACTGCCGGCGTCAAAATCCGCGAAAAGGAAATCCCGGTTTTCAAAGCCGTACTCTTTGCTGCGCTCCGGCAGGTCGCTGACGTCACGCGGGACCAGGTGCAGAAAGAAGGCCACGTCGGTATTCGCGCATTCGTCGCTAACGTAAATCAGGCTGCCATATTTGAAGTGAACGTTCCAGTCGGCTGCAATTATCGGGCTGCCCAGCGTCGCTGCGTCATACAGCCCGTCGTAAATGGCCCGGTCATACAGGAAAACCCGCCGGTTGTCCGGCGTCAGCAGGGCCGGGCCGGGCAGGCGCCGGGGCATAATGATGTAGTCGGCCCTGGCCCGATGCTCGGGAATCTGGCGGGTAAGCCGCGTCGCAAAGTTGGAGTAGTCAAACACGATGACGTTTCCGGCAAGGAAGTAGCTTGACGCCAACGCCGCCCCGCCTAACTCAGGGTTGGCCTGTCCTGACGGGACATAAACCACCCCATCGTCATCGTCCACCAGACTGCGGATAACCGCAAAGTCCTGCATCATTTCTTGCTCCGCTTCGACTTCGGCGTAGCGCTGCCCAACGCCGGCCATGTCGGCCGCCGACACCACAAATGCCGCCAGCGCGGCGACGGCAAAGACGGCAGCCAGTTGCGGGCCCGACAGTTTGCGCAGGTATAGCATAATCAAAGAGAACGCCGCCAACGGTATGCCGATGTAAAACAGAGCCTGAAAGTCGTGGAACACCGACCAGTTCCGCAACGGCAGCAGCCACAGGAAGCCGGCCAGCAGCGGGGCCGCCAGCAGCGCTTTATGACGGACGAAAATCAGCCCGATGCAGCCGACCGCCAGCGCCAGCGCGCCGGTAATCAGGCCCAGATAATCCCGGTCCGCATAAACCCCGCCGCTGTCAAAAGGACTCATCCAGTACGGCTGGGTCATCTGCCCAATGCGGTAAAACTGCTGCTCTAGAAACGCTCCCCACTTGATGGCTGCGGCAAATTCCTCAATAGGCTCTCCGCTGAAATGAAACCTCGCGCTATTGAAGGTAGGCAGTTGCGCCAGGGGAAGCTGCCGGTCAAAGGCAAAGTATTCGTTGGCAACGTTGAAGGCCAGTACCGCGCTGCCAAACCACAGCGCAACCACGCCCAGCGTCAGATAACGACTGGACAGCAGCGCCGCGCCGCAACTCTTGATTTGACCGGCCAAACTCAGGAGAGGGGCAGAATTGCCGGCACGGGCCTGGAACAGCTCACGCGCCAGCCCGAAAACGATAAAGGGCAGCAGCAGGGCATATACCTGCCAGCACAGCAGCAACGCCAGGCACGCCTTGACCAGCAGCGGCCGGTAACGCCCCTCCCGCTCAAATATAACCATGCCGTGAAAGGCCAGCAGCGCCCCGAACAAGCCCGGCACGGCGTCGGGAGCGAAAGCGTCGTTATAGTACAGACAATGATAGGACGAAAAGGCCAGCAGCGTCGCCGTCAGCGCCACCCAGCCATCGCCCGTGAGCCGGGCCAGCGCCAGGTAGGCCAGCACGGCGCTGCCGGCAAAAAGCAGCAGCATCACAATGCGGGCCGCATAGATACGCGCCGCAAAATTATCCCCGAATGGCAGCGTAGCCAGTTTAACCAGGGCGTAGCTCCCTACGGGCCAACGCGCGTAAGTTTTGTAAGTAGGTTCCCCGTCAACATCCAGGGTACGGTTAACGAACAGCAGGAAATTGTGCTCCGGCGACAGGTTCACCGCCTGCGCCAAGTGCTGCGATGTTAGCCAGTCATGGTGGCCGCTCCGGTAAAAATGGCCCCGGTCGTTGCCGAACAGAAACACCGTGGCCAGGGCCAGCAACAGCAGGATGAGCGGCAACGCCGCCGGCTGCGTAAAAAATTGCAGCCGGCCCCTCAGCCAGGCCGCCATCAGGGCAGCGTTCTGCATCGCGTCATCCTTATCAACATCAACGCTGATAAGTACCTACTTTGATAAAGTCGCAATTTGCTGCCTCCGGCGGCGCGCCGTCATTCCCGGTTGCGCCGGAATCCGGTAAAGCTCAATCAGCAAAATCCGGTCTATCCTGTGCATCCCTGTAAATTCGTAACTCCCGACCTTGACTTTGCGCCGGCACCGGTTCTGCCGGGCCGGTTCATTTTACCATTGCGCGCGTCGGCCCCGGCGGACACGCCGCACGCCGCTGCTACCGCTCAAAATGGTACTCGCCCTGCCAGAGTTGCCCGTCCTCCGTATACTGGCCGGTTCTGATGGCGGCGATGTCATACCCCGGCAGTTCGCGCGCGGCGACGCACGGGGCACCGCTGCGCACGACAAAGTCGCCGAAACCAAAGTCCAGGTTGTCAAAGCCGTACTCTTTGCTGCGCTCCGGCAGGTCATTTACGTCAAGGGGGACAATATGCAGAAAGAACGGGGTATCCGTGTTCGCGCACTCCTCGCCAGTGTAGATGAGGCTGCCGTCCTTGAGATAAACGTTCCAGTCGGACGTGATTAGCGGGCTGCCCAGCGTCGCCTCGTCATACTGCCCGTCGTAAATGGCCCGGTCATACAGGAAAACCCGCCGGTTGCCCGGCGTCAGCAGGGCCGGGCTATCTTCACGATGGCGCTCAATGAGAAAGTTGACCAGGTTCCCGTCCCCCCTGATATTCTCGTATATGATGACGTTGCCGGCGAGGAAGTAAGGCATCGCCCACGGCGCGCCGCCAAACTGGTCAGCCTGGCTCGACCACGGCTTGGCTTCCAGGGGAGCGGAAACAACGCTGCCCTCGCCCACTATGGCGCGAATAACCTTAAAGTCCTGGACCATCTCGGCATCGGCGGCGGCCTCGCCGTCGTCGTGGCCGATGCGGGCCATCTCGGCGGCAGACAGAACAAACAGCAGCAGCGCGGCTACGGCCACGGCGGCGATGGACTGCCGACTCGACAGTTTGCGCAGGTACAACGTAATCAAGGCGAAAAATACCAACGGAATGCCGACGTAAAATACCGTCTCAAAATCATGGAAGGCAACAGAATTGCGCAGCGGCAAGGCCCAGCAAAAGCCCGAAATCGCCAGGGTTGCCAGCAGCATTTTGTGCTTGATGGGGGCGAAAACCAGCCCGATATAACAAACGGTTAACGCCAATGCTCCGGCAGCAACGGCCAGGGAGTCGCGCGCTTTGTCGACTCCCCAGCTGTTGTCAAAGGGGCTCAGCAAGAACGGATACAGCATCTGGCCCATGCGGTAGAACTGGTTTTCCAGAAAGGCCCCCCAGGCCAGATGCTCGGCATACTCGTCATTAAACTCCGCATCAGTTCCCAGACGGTACATTGCCGACTCGACTGAGGGCAGCTGGCGCAGCGGCACTTTCCCGTCCAGCGCAAAGTACTCGCCGGCAAAGTTAAAGGCCAATATGGCCACGCCCACCAGCAGGGCGACAACGCCCAACACCAGGTAGCGGCTGGACAGCAGGGCAGTTCCCCACTGCCTGATTTGAGACGTCAAACCCGGGGAGGGCATAATGCCGGCGCGCGCCTGGAACAGTTCACCGGCCAGGCCAAAAATGATAAAGGGCAGCAAGAAGGCATAGACGTGCCAGCCCAGCAGCAACGCCAGGCACGCCTTGACCAGCAGCTGCCGGAAGCGGCCCTCCTGCACGAATACGACCATACCGTGAAAGGCCAGCATTACGGCGAAAAGGTCAATTGTCACTTCGTTGGAAATCTTGTCGCTGTAGTACAGGATGTAATACGACGAGAACGCCAGCGCCGTCGCCGTCAACGCAACCCAGCCGCTGCCCACCAGCCGGGCCAGGGCCAGATAAGCCAGCGTTGCGGCGGCCGTAAATAGCAGCAGCATCAGCACCCGGGCGGCGTAGATTTTCGCTCCGAAGTTATCCCCAAAGGGCAGAATGGCCAGCTTGATTAAGGCATAGCCACCTTTCGGAAATCGGTTGTACAGTCCTTTATAGTAGTGGTTTCCGTCCTTATCTAAAGATTGATAATGAAACGCCAGCAGGCCGTGTTGGAAAGAAAGATTCTCTGCGAAAGCCAGGCTCTGTGAAGAGTTCCAGTCATGGGCCCCGCCCCGGTAAAAATGGCCCCGGTCGTTGCCCAACAGAAACACCGTGGCCATGGCCAGCAGCAGCAGGACCAGAGGCAGCGCCGCCGGCTGCGTAAAAAATTGCAGCCGGCCGCTCAGCCAGGCCGCCATCAGGGCAGCGTTCTGCTTTAGATGGTTCCTGTGATGCGTCATCTCCGACCCGGATTGGGATGTGACAAACTGCCGGCTTGGAAAGGCTAGCGCGGCATCCGGCAAATCTGCGCCGCCAGGTAGCCGGCGCCAAACCCGTTGTCAATGTTGACCACGCCCACCCCCGGCGCGCAGGAGTTCAGCATCCCCAGCAGAGCCGCCAGCCCGCCGAAGCTGGCGCCGTAGCCCACGCTGGTCGGCACGGCGATGACCGGCGCCGATACCAGGCCGGATACCACCGAGGCCAGCGCCGCCTCCATCCCGGCCACCACCACGATGACCCGCGCTTGCAGCAGCCGCTCCCGCTGGGCCAAAAGCCGGTGCAGCCCGGCCACGCCCACGTCGTTCAGCCGCTCCGGCCGGCAGCCCATCAGCTCTGCGGTCAGGGCCGCCTCCTCGGCCACTGGCAGGTCGGCGGTGCCGCCGGTGACGATGAGCAGCCCGTTATCATGCCGGCCCTCCGGTTCGCCACCGGGCACGACGATGCAGCGGGCTAACTCGTGATATTCTGCCGCCGGAACCGCGGCGGCGGCGGCGGCGTACATCTCCGGCGTGGCGCGGGTCACCAGCACCGGATGGCCGCGTCCGGCCATTGCCGCCACGATGCCGGACACCTGGGCCGTGGTCTTGCCCGCGCCCAGCACCACCTCCGGCCAGCCGGTACGCAGGGGCCGGTGGTGGTCCAACCGCGCGTAGTCCAAATCCTGGTAGGGTAAATCCGCCAGGGCCGCGGCGGCGTCGGCAACGGCGATGCTGCCGTCGCGCACCCCGGCCAACAGTCGCCGCAGGGCCGCCGCGTCCACGGGCTAACCCGCCGCCGCAACCGGCGCGGAGGATGCCGGCGGCATTTTCAGCAGGCGATACAGGCCGCCCAGCGTACTCATTCCGGCGACGTAAGCGGCGAATACCACCACCGCAATCCACGTGAGGATGATGAACTTGTCGGGCATTGGCACTGCGAACATCAGGATGACGGCAATCACCGCCAGAATCGCAGCCGAAACAATTCCGACGACGCAGCCAAACCGGGCCGCGGCTACCAAAGGCCGGTCGGCATCCGTTGCCACCGAACGGATGCCGAAGTAGGCCCCCAGAAACGGGCCAAAGGGGGCCAGCAAAACCTGGGCGACGGGTATCACCGTGCAAATCAGCATCACGGCCAGGGCGGTAAGTAATCCTTTGGTCATTGCGGTATCGGCATCCGGCGCCGGCGGCGCGAGGCAATTGAGGCAATTAGCACTGGTCAACCAGTATAGCGGGTGGCGGCCGGTGATGCACCGGGCGGCGACGGTATGGCAGCGCTGCAATTCAGGTGGTTTGGTTTATCAGGGAACCCCTTTCATCTTGCGCCGCCGTGTCGGCGGCTGCCTCCGCAGCGGACGGGTGAAAGCGTCATGGGCCGGAGCCTAGGGCGATTCCGGTTGGCTGGAGCACAAGTGAAAACCCGCCGGGCCGCCGCCACAAAGTGGATGCAATCCGGGGCTGTGGCACCGAGTTGGGTTCGTTCTCATTCACCATCCCTTGCGTAACTGCTATGACAGTGGGAAAGTGACGCCGGCAATGACAGATGGCGGCGGCGGCGTGCTAAAATGCCGCCAGGAGAGTTGCCTATGTCCACCCCACATGATTGCTATATTGACTTGCGCGGCCTGCCGTTCCATTACCGGGACTGGGGCGGCGACGGGCAGCCGGTGCTGCTGCTGCACGGGCTGGCGTCCACTTGCCGGATCTGGGATTTGGTCGCGCCCATACTTGCCGCCGATTTTCGCATCGCTGCCCTGGACCAGCGGGGGCATGGGTTGTCGGCGCAGGTTGACGACGGGTTTGACTTTGCCACGGTGTCCGGCGATGCGGCGGCATTTATCTCGGCGATGGGCTGGCAGCGGCCCGTTGTCGTGGGCCACTCGTGGGGTGCGGACGTAGCGCTGGAGCTGGCCGCCGCACAGCCCGACCTGACCCGTGGGCTGATATTTGTGGACGGCGGCACCATCGAGCCGTCGGCGCGGCCCGGCTGGTCGCCGGAGCAGGCGCGGCAGGACATGGCGCCGCCGATTTTCACCGGCTTTACTCTTGACATGATGCGGGAACGGGTGGAGTCGAATGGCCGTTTCGGCCCCGACGCGCCCCCGGCGGTGACGGAAGCGGTCCTCGCCAACTTTCGCACGCTGGAGGACGGCACCATCCAGGCTCACCTGCGCCGGGAGAACCACTTGCGCATCATCGACGCCCTGTGGGAGCACAAACCGTCGCAGCTCTACCCTACGCTGCAATGCCCGGTACTGATGCTGCCGGCCCGCCAGTCCAGCCCCGACGCCCACGACCGCCGGTTCCGCCGCGAAGAGTCCATCGGCAGGGCCGCGTCGCTGCTGCCCCGCAGCAAGACGGTGTGGCTGGAAGACAGCATCCACGACGTGCCCCTGCAACGGCCGGCGCTGGTGGCGGATACGATTCGCGAGCATATCCGGGGCGGGTTTTTTGACGGCTGACGCCGGCGATAGGTCTGCTAGAATGGGCCAACTTATCCGGCCACACCAGTTACAGCAGGTTAGCAATGGCGCCCATCACAATCATTTTATTCGCTCTGTACGGAGGCTTGGTCACCGCCGTCGTCGCCGGATTTACTGCCATCTGGGCCCGGATTACGGGTATCGCCAAAGACCAGGGCGATATGCAGGGCCAACTGGCCGGCATCCAGCAGCAGCTGAACAAAATCAGCTACGAATTGGGCCGGCTCAGCGGAGAGATGGGTCGGCTGGACGGCAAGATTGACAGCAGTATTGGCCGGCTGGACAGCAAAATTGACAGTCGGATTGACCAGTTGGTCAGTACGATTGGCCGGTTGGACAGCAAAATGGACAGTCGGATTGACCAGTTGGTCAGTACGATTGGCCGGCTGGACAGCAAAATGGACAGCCGGATTGACCAGGTGAACGGCCGGATTGACCAGCTGGACAGTACGCTTGACCGGCTGGACAGCAAAATGGACAGCCGGCTGGACAGCAAAATGGACGGCCGGATTGACCAGCTGGACAGTACGCTTGACCGGCTGGACAGCAAGCTGGACAACCGGATTGACCAGGTGAACGGCCGGATTGACCAGGTGGACAGTAAGATTGACCAGCTGGACGGCAAGATTGACAGCCGGATTGACCAGGTGAACGGCAAGATTGACAGCCGGATTGACCAGGTGAACGGCAAGATTGACCAGCTGGACGGCAAGATTGACAGTCGGATTGACCAGCTAGACGGCAAGATTGACAGTCGGATTGACCAGCTAGACGGCAAGATTGACAGCCGGATTGACCAGGTGAACGGCAAGATTGACCAGCTGGACGGCAAGATTGACAGCCGGATTGACCAGGTGAACGGCCGGATTGACCAACTGGACAGCAAGATTGACCAGTTCCGGGAAGAGATGAGAACTGAAATGCGCCGCAACACCGACCGCATAATGCTGGCACTTATCAACCACAGCCACGGCGATGGCACGCCGCCGGTCTTCACTATTCCGCCTGAGGCTGAGCCAGCGGTTGCCGACGACTGACGCCGGCGACCGCAAGGCTGGCCCACTACCGAAAGGAGAAACGATTATGACTACCGTAGGTTCCGGCAAGTACAGCTACGTTCTAGAAGAGCATTGGGCGCAACTGCCTGAGGGGATGACCATGGGCAACGCATCCGCCGTTGCCACCGACTCCCAGCACCGGGTTTATGTGTTCCAGCGCAAAGACCCGCCGGTGCTCATATTCGGGCCGGGGGGCAACTATCTCGGCTCCTGGGGGCTGCGCGCCATTGACGAGGCGCATGGCATCTACATCCAGGACGACATCGTTTATCTTACCGACCGCACCGATTCGGTCTGCGTGATTTACACGCTGGACGGGAAGCCGCTGCAAGTTATCGGAGAGCGCGGCGTCCACTCCGATACCGGCTGCGAGGTTCCCGGCGAGCTTTGCCCCCGCTCGGCCGGCCCCTTCAACTACCCTACCGAGCTGGTGCCGGCGCCCAATGGCGACCTGTACGTGTCCGACGGCTACCGCAATGCCCGGGTGCATCGCTTCTCCCGCGATGGGCAGCTGAAGGCGTCCTGGGGCGAGCCGGGCAAGGGCGGCCCCGGTGAGTTTCACCTGCCCCACAGCATCGTGGCCCATCCCAACGGCAACCTGTACCTGTGCGACCGGGAAAACAGCCGCATCCAGGTCTATTCTCCCGATGGCGACTACATCACTATGTGGGAAGACCTGCGCCGTCCCCTGGACATCTCGGTGGACAGCGAGGGGGCGCTGGTCATCAGCGAGGGCGGCGTCAACGGCACGTCCCCGCGAGTGAGCATCATGGACGCCGACGGCGGCGTGCTGGCCCGTTGGGATTCCCAGTCGGCGCACGGCAGCTGGGTGGACGCCAACGGCAACATCTATATGGCGCTGGGGGCGCAGGAGCGGGTGGACAAGTACGTGCGGCAGTAAGACCCGGAAAATCCTCCGCCGGCAAGACCGGCGACTGAAATCCGGGCGACTGAAATCCGGGCGACTGAAATACCATGGTGGCCGGTTCAGACTGGGCGGGGATTAAGCAACAGTTGGCGGAAAATCCCCGCCGGGTTCCGTTGCACACGGACTTCGTTTCCGACCGGCGTGTAATCACTTATGCCGGCAAAGTGAGGATTTGGCGCTGCATCATGGAAAACGCCCCCGCATTGTCTCCGGGCGGTGACCATAGCCGGCGGCCGACTGCCCAGACCATTCGCACCCTGTGCTATAATCGGCATCCATCGCCGAGAGCCGGCGGCAAATCCTGATTGCGTACTGCGGGCGCATTGTGACGAATTTACCATGAAAGCATCCGAACTCATTTCCCCCGAAGTCAACGAACGCATCCCCGAATTCGGCCCCGGGGATACCGTCCGAGTCAACTTTCGCATCCGCGAGGGGACGCGGGAGCGGGTGCAAGCCTTTCAGGGGGTTTGCATCCGGCGCACCCATGGCAAGGGGCCGGCGGCCAATTTCACCGTGCGGCGCGTTACTGCCGGCATTGGTATCGAGCGGGTGTTTCCCCTGCACTCGCCGCTGATTGAATCGCTGGAAGTTACCCGGCGGGGCAAGGTGCGCCGGGCCAAGCTGTATTACCTGCGGGGTCGTCAGGGTCGCGCCGCCCGGATCAAGGAGCGGACCACTTATCGAACCAATCGGTAATCCGCGATACCGAATCACCAACCGCCGCCCGCTGGCTTCCCCGGCACGGATGCGGCGGTTTCGCATTTTGGCGCTCGTGCGACGACTCACTCCGCCGGAGGTCGCGCTGTGAATTATGCCGACGTAGCCATTGACGCCGACTGGATTCCGCCCGGCAAAACCTTCTCCTACCGCATCCCGCGAGGCCTGGCGGTGGAGCCGGGTCAGTTGGTATGGGTGCAGTTTGGCCGCAACATCGTGCAGGGCGTGGCGCTGCGGCTGGCCGACGCCTCGGCGGTCTCCGAGGAGGAGACGCGGGACATCCTCCATCCGGTGGAGCCGTCGCCGCTGGTCAGTACGCTGGGGCTGGAGCTGGCGGACTGGCTGGGGCAGACCTATCGCTGCTCGCCTTTTGAGTCGGTGGCGCCCCTGCTGCCGCCGGGGTTTCGCGCCCACCAGCGCTCGCAGCTCACCGCGGTCTCCGGCCCGGATGATGATGCCGACCTGGCGGCTTTCCGCGAGGCCACCCGCAATGCCTGGCTGGAACTGGCGGCATCGGGCAAACCCGGCGAGGAAGCGGACTTCCTCAAACGGATTGACGCTAACCGTCCCAGCATTGCCCGCCGCGAGCTACAACGGCTGGTTGACCGGGGGATGGTGCATAAAGAGGTCAGTCTCCCCCGCCCGCGCACTCATCGTTATCGCCGTCTTTTAATCCCCGTCCCGGTCCTGCCTGATGCCGGCGATGCGCCCAATCCGGGGGGCAACAGCCAACGCCAAACGGAACTGCTGGCCGCAGTGCGTGAGACCGGCGCCGGCTACGACACTACCGGCATTATTGCCCAACTCGGCGCCTCCGTGGCTGCCTTGCTACAGCGCGGCCTCATCGCCGAGGAATGGCAGCGGGTTGAGCCGGCGATTCCGTCCGGCGTGCCGCCCGTCAATCCGCCGCCCGCGGCGCTGACGCCGGCCCAGGCCGACGCCGTAGCGCGCATCACCGACACATTGGACGACGCTGACGCTGCGCCCCGCAGTTTTCTGCTGCACGGCGTTACCGGCAGCGGCAAGACCGAGGTGTATCTGCGGGTCATCGCCCACGCCGTCGCCCGTGGCCGGCAAGCCATCTACCTGGTGCCGGAGATTGCGTTGACTCCGCAGACGGTGGGGGCGGTCAACGACCGGTTTCCCGGACGCGCCGCCGTGCTGCACCACCGGCTCACCGACGGGCAGCGGTTTGACCAGTGGTGGCGCATCCGCGATGGGCTGGCCGACGTGGTGGTAGGGCCGCGCAGCGCGTTGTTCGCTCCGGCGCCCAATCCCGGAGTCATCATCGTGGATGAAGAGCACGAGCCATCCTACAAGCAGGCCGACAACGCGCCCCACTATCACGCCCGCGACGCCGCCCTGGCCCTGGCCCGTCGCTGCGGCGCCGTCGTGGTGATGGGGTCGGCGACGCCGGACGTTGGCACCTACTACGACGCCGAACGGGGGCGCCACCGCCTGTTGCGGCTGCCCGACCGCATCGGCTTTGTCCCTAATGGCGCGACCGGAGCCGACAGCGCCCCGATACCTCTTGCCGACACCCGGATAGTTGATATGCGGCGGGAACTGCGGGAGGGCAACCGCAGCGTGTTCAGCCGGAGCCTGGCCGCCGCCCTGGACGCCACTATCGCCGCCGGGCAGCAAGCCATCCTGTTTCTCAACCGCCGGGGCAGCGCCGCCTTTATGCAGTGCCGGGATTGCGGCTGCGTCATTGCCTGCAGCCGCTGCTCCGTCGCCTACGCCTATCACGACGATACGGGCCGCCTCCTTTGCCACTACTGCAACCGGACGCGCCGCCGGCCGCGGGCCTGTCCCCAGTGCCGGCAGGGCAACATCCGGCCTATGGGCGCCGGCACGGAGGCGGTGGCGGCGCAGCTGACCGCGCGCTATCCCGACGTTGCCGTTGAGCGCTGGGACTCGGACGTGGTGCGGGACCCGGTGGCGTTGGAGCGCGCCATGTCCCGCCTGGCCGACGGCGCAGCGCAGGTTCTCGTCGGCACCCAAATGGTGGCGCGCGGCCTGGACTTGCCCAACGTAACCCTGTCCGCTGTTGTGCTGGCCGATTTGGGCCTGAACCGGCCCGACTTCCGCGCCGGCGAGCGCGCCTTTGCGCTGCTGTGCCAGGTAGCCGGCCGCGCGGGACGGGGCGGACAGCCGGGCCGGGCCATCATACAAACCTACCAGCCCGACCACTACGCCATCGCAGCGGCGGCGGCTCAGGACTACATGGCGTTCTACCGCACCGAAATCAGCGCCCGACAGAGCCAGGGCAACCCGCCCTTCAGTCGATTGACCCAGGTAATCTGCGCCGACCTGAGCGTCCGCGCCGTGCAGCAAACCCTGGGCGAGTTGGCGGAGCGCTGGCGCAACCGCGCCGTCCGGCTGGGCCGCACCGACGTAGAAATCATCGGCCCCACGCCCTGCCTGCCGGAGCGCGTGCGGGGCCGCTATCGCTGGCGGCTGTTATTACGCGGCCGCCGCCTGTGGCAATTCCTGGACGGTGAGAACATTCCGGGCAACTGCCGGGTGGAGGTTGACCCGCTGCGGCTGGATTAATACATTTCAGTTCCTCCAGTAGCCAACAATAGCCGAATCAAATTACCGCCCGATTTGCCGGCCCGCCGCCGCGCCTTTACACTGCCGCCATCATCACCGGAGGGATGCCTTATGAAAGCGGTTTACATCAACGAGTTGGGCGGTACTGACGTGCTCACCCACGGCGACCGCCCCGAACCTGAAATCAGTCCTGGCGAGGTTCTGCTGCGGGTTCACGCCAGCGCGCTGAACCATCTGGACTTGAACCTGCGGGCCAGCAACTGCCGGCGTTTTCCCCATATTCTGGGGTGCGATTTGGCCGGCGAGGTGGTGCAAATCAGCCCTGACGCCGGCACGGACTTGAAGGTTGGCGACCGGGTGCTGGTGGACAACCGGGTGAAGTGCGGCGGCATCAATCTCTGCGAACACTGCGCGTCGGGCAACGACCAGTGGTGCGCCCGTCAGCAGCGCATCGGCGTTGACCGGGACGGCGGCCATGCCGACTATGTGGTGGCTCCCGCCATCAACGCCTACACCATTCCCGACGCGATGCCCTTTACCGAGGCGGCGGCGCTGCCGATCGCGGCGCATACGGCCTGGCACTGCCTCATCACCCAGGCGCAGCTGCAGCCCTGGGACGACGTGCTGGTGCAGGCGGCCGGCTCCGGCGTGGGCAGCATGGGCATCCAGATTGCCAAGATGATGGGCTGCCGGGTCATCACCACCGCCGGCAGCGACTGGAAGCTGGACGAGGCCAAAAAGCTGGGCGCCGATGCAGTCATCAACTATCGTGAGACCGCCAGCATCAGCCAGGCCGTGCGCGAGATGACCGACGGCAAGGGCGTGGACGTGGTGTTCGACTGCGTGGGCGCGGACGTTTGGGAGGAGAATATGCTCTGTCTCAAGCCGCAGGGACGGCTGGTTATCACCGGCGTTACGTCGGGCAGCCGGTCGAGCATTGACCTGTCCATCCTGCAAGGTCGCCCGCTGCATCTGATTGGCAGCGGCGGGCGCAGCCGGCGCTCCATGGCCGACGTGATGAAGATGGTGAATCAGGGCGCGCTGCACGGCATCGTGGGCCGCACTTTCCCGATGGCGGGCGTGGCCGAGGCGCACCAGGCGATGCACGACCGGGACTTCTTTGGCAAGCTGGTCATTGAGCACTGAACGCGCGCGCGCCGGTGGTACAATATGGCACGCAGAATCAAACCTGACATTCGCAACGGAGGAATCCGCTATGAAAATTGCCCGCTACATCGCTCATGGCTCTGAGCATTACGGCGTCGTCGATGGCGACAACGTTACCGCCATTGACGGCAGCATCTTCGACTCGCCCATCAAACTTACTGACCACACCCACGCCCTATCGGATGTGAAGCTGCTGGCCCCGGTGCAGCCGGGGAAAATCCTGGCGATGGGTCTGAACTACACCAGCCACGTGGGCGACCGGCCGGCTCCCGAGTACCCGATGATTTTCCACAAGACGCCCACCAGCGTCATCGGCCCCGAGGAAGCCATCATCCGCCCCAAAGAGGTGCAGCGGTTTGACGCCGAGGGCGAGATGGTGGTGGTCATCAAGGACAAATGCCGGTACGTGTCGCAGGACGACGCGCTGAACCACGTGCTGGGCTACACCTGCGGCAACGACGTGAGCGCCCGCGACTGGCAGCAGAAAGACCGCCGGGAGAACAACTCCGACTGGTGGCGCGCCAAGTCCGCCGACACCTTTTCGCCCATGGGCCCCTGGATTGAAACCGAGACCGACCCCCACGCCCAGCACCTGCGCACGCGGGTCAACGGCAACGAGGAACAGAACGAAACCACCGACCACCTCCTCTTTGACGTGCCCACGATGATTGAGTTCATCACCCGCTTCGTTACGCTGGAGGCGGGCGACTGCATCTTTACCGGCACGCCGGGCACCACGTCCGATATGGCCGACGGGGCCATCTGCGAGATTGACATCAGCGGGATTGGCGTGCTGCGCAACCCGGTGCGGCTGGAAGCATAACGAGACGCCTTCGCCCCTGCTTCGTGCTCATTTAGCGCCCCGGACGCCAGCCCCGGGGCGCACTGGGGCATTAAATGACAATCCGCACCGTTGCCACTTCTACTTGGAAGCCGTCGGTGGTGAACTCCTCAATCAGACGCTCTTGCTCACCCGCCGGCGATGCCGGACGTGTATAAGGGGGGGCCAGATGGCAAGCAATCGCTTCCGCGGCCATTGCCAGCGCATCATCCCAGTCGTCCCCCTGTGAAAAGCAGCCGGGCAACGCCGGGCAAAGCACCCCATATCCAGGTTCCAGATCGTCGGATATTAAGAGTACCTCAAAATCCTCGCCAATGGTTGGGCCGGTATCCTGGCGAGTTGCAGATGAGGTAGTCATAGATTTGTCCTCCGGTCCAGCGTGCGCTCTCGCAATGCAGCACGATTGCCGTCCTCAAAACGGCCAGCGCAGTTCGCCTTCCGCCACCTCCGGCGGCCACACCACTACCTTGCGGCCACCCTGCCGTTGCACCAGCGATACTGAGCGGCCTACCTGCCGGCCGGTGTCGTCAATCCGAAACCGCCCGTAGAAGGTGGTGAAATCGGCAGCGGACGCGGCGCGGCGCGGCGAGTCGTCATCCAAAGCGCCGGCCTCGGCAAGGCAGCGCTCCGCCACCAGTCCGGCGGCAAATGCCTGCGCCATCGGGTAATCTACGGGCACGCCATACGTCCGTGCGGCCCCTTCCAGCAGCGACAACGCTTCGTGGGAGGCCGGGCCGAAGTCGGGCGACGCGACGGCGGCCTGGGGTTCCCACTGGCTGGGGCCGATGAACCCGTCGGCGGCGGGGCCGAGGGCGTCGGCGAAGGCGGCGATGGGAGTTGCCACCACCACCGCCAGGCCGATGCGGTTCCGGTTGGGCAGGCTGGCCAACGCCCCCGCCGTGGCGATGTCGTGGGGGATACGGCCCACGGCTGCCACCAGGTCCGGCTCCAGGTCAGCGACGGCGCGGGCAATCTCGGCAAAGCGGAACTGGGTGGGACGATAGCGCAAGTCCAGGGCGGTGGTAAAGCCCAGCTCGTGGGCCGCCGATTCCACCCCGCGCGCGACAATCCTGGCGAATGCGCCGGTGTCGATGCGCAGGATGACCAGCTTGCGGGCGTCCGGGTTGGCCTGACGGGCCAGGGCGGGCGCGCCGACCAGGTAGCGGTCGGCGGTGGTCAGGACGCCGACGACGTTGCGATAGCCGCGGGCGTAGAGGGCATCGCCGGCGCCGCCGTGATTCCATAACAGCTTGCCGTGGGACTCGGCGACTTCGGCGGCCGCGGTGGTCAGGCCGGCGGAGTAGGGGCCGAAGAGGAGGTCAACTTCGTCCTGGCGGATGAGGCATTCGGTGTTACGGCGGGCGCCGTCGGCAAGGCTGGCGTCGTCGTAATGGGTTATGGTTAGCGGATGCTGCCGTCCGGCCAGCGGCAGGCCGCCGCGTCCGTTGACGTAATCGACCCAAGCGGAAAGGCCGGCCAGGGCCTGCCGTCCCTGGGTGGCGAACTGGCCGGTCAGGGATGCGGAGAGGCCGGCTTTGATAGGGGCATAGGTAGTCATAGAACGTCAGCCGTCACCGGGCCCTCTCCCGGAGGGAGCAGGAGTTTGAGGATGCGCCTACAAGCGCGGGCGGAAGATGCCGAAGCTGCTGGTATAACCGTGCAGGAAGGTAGTGCCGCTGACCGGGCCGATTTCGCCGTTGCAGAAAAAGCCGCCCAGGGGCACGGTGGCGCCCACTTTGTCCTGGAATACCTCGGTGTCGTGGTTGGGCCGACCATACAGATATTTGCCCCGGCCCAGGCACGAGAACAGCAGTGCGCCGTGGGCCGGGTTTTCCCGGTTATCGACGGCGTAGCGTTCCAGGACGGCGGTGAGGTCGTCGGCGGAGGTTTCGGCGTCGCGCAGGTGGAACTGCACCAGCTGGCCCTCTTTCAGCAGCTCGCCAATGGCCAGGACGCCGCTGCGCTGGTCCATGCCCATCACGTTGCGGATGAGGAAGTCGCCCTGCTGGGGCCGGTCGATGAATTCGTCCATCACCACGCCGAGAAACAGGGAGTGCTGCATCAGGTCGCGGTCGCGCTGGCCGGCCCGCTGGTAGATGCTGCGCAGCACGTTCAGAGGCGGCTGGCCGTCCAGCTCCACCAGGAAGTTGCGGTCGCTGCGGGTAATGTGCATGGGGGCGCCGATGGGCCGGCAGCCCTGGGCCACCACCGTCTCGACAATGATGTTGCCGGACAGCGCCACGCCCACCGCGCCGGAATCGTGATAATCGCGTCCCAGGAAGAGGCCGTTCTGCCGCGCCCCCTGGCCGGCGCTGGCCAGTCCGCCAATTTTGGCGGCGCTGGGGAAAGCGTAGTCCATGCCCAGCAGCAGGTTTTGCGCCGGGAAGGACATGGGGTCTGCCAGCAGCACGAATTGGGGTTCGTCGGCGGGGTCAACGCCCAGCGCATCGTGCCATTCGTCGGGGGATGCGTCCAGGCTGGGCAGGCCGTCTCCCTCCAGCCGGAGGGGTTTGATGCTGACGCCGGGCAGGCTGGCGACGGTCAGCGACACGGCCGGCTCCTGCTCCACCTCGGCGCCGCCGCCGATGATGCCGCCGCCGGAGCAGCCCAGGGTCAGGGCCTGGGGGCCGAGCAGTTCGCCCACCAGCTCCGGCAGGTTGGCGTAATCGGCGGCATACTCGGAGGAGGCGAAAACCACGGCCAGGTCGGGCGCGGCGTCGCCCATAGCGGCGCGGACGGAAGCGGCGCACTGGGAAAGCGCGGCGCGCAGGCTAGTCTGTTGGGAAATGGCGGAAGCCCACTGCATAATAACACCTCACAAGCCGGACGGGCGGGCTAGGTGAGGCGATTATAGCATAGGGGGTGGGTGCGCCGTATGGTAGAATTAACGTCGGCGTGGTGGTATGTGGTATGTAGCATGATGCGGATTCTTACCGAAAGGACGCTCCGGGAATTCTGGCAGCGTCATCCCGATGCGGAACTGCCGTTACGAGCCTGGATTAAAGCAGTCAAAAGAGCAGACTGGCGCTCTCCCTCCGACATCAGGGCAATATACTCTAGTGCCAGCATCGTCCCCGGCAACCGGATGGTGTTCAACATCAAGGGCAACACCTACCGGCTGGTGGTCGGGATTGATTATCATTACCAGACGGTTTATATCCGGTTTATCGGCACACACGCCGATTACGACCGTATCAACGCCGCAGAGGTGTAGAAATGTGCAACATCAAGCCGATACGGACGGAAGGGGAATACCAAGCCGCCTTGGCCCGCGTCTATACGCTGATGCACTCCGAACCCGGCACGCTGGAGGGCGAGGAGTTTGACCTGCTGGCCGATTTGGTGGACCTTTACGAATACCGCTACGAGCCGATTCCCGACCCGGACACGGCGTCAATGATTGAATTCTGGCTGGACCAAAAGGGCTGGACCGTGCCGGGTTTCAACGCGCTGCTGGGCGGCCAAGGGGACATTGGAGCGGTGATTGCCGGCAAGCAGGAGCTAACGATGCCGATGGCGCAGTTGCTGTACGAGCAGGTTGGCGTTCCCGCCGCCGACCTGCTCAAAAGTACCGTCTCGCACCCCAAGATGCGCCAGCCGCTCGTTTAGCCGAACAGCCCGCCAGCCGCGGCCAGCGCCTCGTCCACCTCCGCCATTAGGATGGTTGCGGCGATGGCCGCCGTCATCCGCCGGTAGTGTTCCTGGTCGTCAAAGGACAGGACGCGGCCTTGTCGGTCTTTCAGCCATCTGTCCATCGGCTGGTAGCCGCCAATGCGGAACCTCCACACTGCCGGCGCAATGCCCTCAAAATACTGGCCCCGATTGATATAGACGCGGCCCGGCGCAACGTTGCCGACCCCGCCGGGCGGCGGCGCGCCGGGAGCGACATATTTCGGATAGCTCTTGGCAATGGCGTTGCCGCCGGGGACGGGGAAGCGCGCCAGGGAGTTGGCAACGTCCGGCCCGCGCAACAGGTGCGCGTCAACCAGCCGCTGCCCCAGACCGGCCAGGGCGCAGAACAGCGCGGCGTCGCCCGGCAGCGGCACCCGGGGAAAGTCGGCCCGTAGAAACTGGCCGTAGCGTTCCCGGTAGGCTGGCGAATGGAACACGGCGTAGATATATTGCAGCACATCCTCCGGCCCGAAAGTGTCTTGCAGGTCGCCCGGCCCGTCGGGGATAAATTGCAAGCCGACGCTGCTGGCCAAAGCGGTGGTGAAAGCGGGCGATAAGTTAGGCTCCCGGTGGTCTGCTGGGTAGAGGCCAGCGGCGATTTCTTGCCCTGACGGGTACAGGTAAAGCGGAAACAGTGTATTCCCATCTTGTGCAGCGCAAGATTTATGGCCGCATATATGGTGTGCTGCCAGTACACCCCATTTGTCGGTAGTCTGGCGAGTGGCAATCAAACCTACATTGTCGCCTGATAAGAGATGCCGCATTACTTTGTTCCTGGGATAAGACATAAAGCCTTTCCCTTCTCCAGTGTAATAAGTGTGCCGAATATCGAAGGGACGATACAGGATTGGCGTAGCAAGTTCGTCCCTTATCCCGGATTTGTGCAAGTCATCCTGTGCTAACTGGACTTTCCAGTCCCGGGAATCAGCACCTAACTGGTACTCATCCCTAGCTGCCTCCGATTCCAAAACAGCAAAACCGCTTACTACTTGCATGACATCATCTTTTGACCAGCGAACAGTCAATTTGTCGCGGCCAGTTACTATACCAAGCAAATGGTGGGGCATAATCTCGGTGATTTTCGGCCACTGCTGATATTCGCCCTCCAGTTCCTTACCCCAGGGCTTGAAACGGAAATCAGGCGACTCCGGTTCTATCACTTCCCAATCGGTATTCGACATATCCAGCTCAGACAGACTGTCATACTTGGCATCCCGCGTTCCCCACAAATCGGCATGGCGAACCTTTGCCGGCCCCAACTGGTCCGCCTCTTTGACGAATATCGCTATGGCGACGCCTTGCTGAATGTCAAAGACATTTTCATCGGAACCACCGTCAGGCGCTCTCTCTTTGGTGCGTGAGTTGCCGTGCAAATCCAGCAGGTATATGTCAGTGAAAGTGTCCCGCAACTGCTGGCGCATCCCGCGAAAAGTGGGTTTGTTCAGATAGGCATGATTGGTGATAAACGCCAAAATGCCCGCCCCGGACTGCTGGATACGCCACTGCCCGAACCGGATGAACTTCACATAGTCATCTTGCAGCCACTTGCTGTTGCGCTCTCCGAGAGGTTGACCGTCAACTTGCTTGTAGTCGTTGATTAGTCCTCCAATCCACTCGCCCTTATTGGCAGAATGTCCGGAATAAGGCGGATTGCCCAGCACCACCATAATAGGCAGGTCGCGCTTGATGGCGGCTGCGGCGTTAGCCTCGTCGGTAATGGCGCGCAAGGGGCCGAACAGCGTTGCCGCCTGCTGTTCCGTGTGTTCCAAAGAGTTGGTGAGGTACACCCCCAGCCTTTCTTTGGCGTCAAACTGGTAGGCCCAATCCGCCCGCTGCGCCTCGGGCAGGTCCTGTGCCGCCAGCTGCATACCAAGTTTGAGGTGGGCCATCGCGTAGGGCGCCATCAGCAGCTCAAACCCGAATATGCGGGACAGCAGGTGGTCTTTGACGTAGCCGTCCCACATACCGCCCAGCCCGGCGCGGCTGTAGTATTCCCGGATGTAGTCAACTACGGCATAGAGAAAGGAGCCGGTGCCGCAGGCCGGGTCCAGCACCAGGACGCGGTGCGACTGCTTTTGCGCCGTTGCAATGCTGCCGTCAGCCCCCGGTTCAACAACTTCATAGGTGGTCGTGCCGAAATCGGCCAGCCCGGTGGGGCAGTGGAACCGCTCCCGCAACAAATAGTCCACGGAGCGGACGATATAGTTGACCACCGGCTCCGGCGTGTAATAAACGCCGCGCTGCTCCCGCAGTGCCGGGTCGTAGGCCGCCAGAAAAGTCTCGTAAAAGTGCATTATCGGGTCCTGGCGGACGGTCCTTTTGCCAAAGTCGGCCAGGATGGCCGCCATATCGGAACCGCCCAGCAGTTGCGTCAGGTCGTCAACGAAACTGACAAAAGGCTCGTGGTCCAGCCCCGGGCCGGCGACGGTATAAAATATCTGCTGGATAAAGGGGTTGGTCGGCGGAATCTGGTGGGCGGCGTAATGGCGGCTGAATTGGCCGGAATGATGATTGACGCGGGCGGCGAACAGGCCGGAGGCCAGCGTCTGGGCAAACATATCGGCGAAAGTGTCGGCGGACAAGTCAGGAACCAAAGCCTCCCGCGATGCGTTGTACAAATCGCGCACATTTGCCGAAACCTTGTCCTGCTCAAAGCTCTGCCGCACCACATCGCGAATGATGTGCGTCAGCCGGGCCATTCGCCGCACTAGCTCCTCCGAGTCATCCACCGGCTCGGGGCTGCGCTGCAGAAAATCGCCCAGCAGCAGCCCGACATGGGCAATGCCGTTGCCGGCGACGGACAAGTGGTGGTTGCCGCCCGGATGTGCCAGTGTGGCCGTGGCGCGCAATGCGCCTTCCACATACCAACGAAATTCGGTGTAGTTGGTAAGTATTAGGCTGGGCAAAGCGGTTCGGTAGCGTTTGAGCTGGTCATCCCTCTCCACGCTGTCGAGGTTGGCGCCGATGTCTTTGGTCTCGATGTAGCCGATGACCAGCGGGTTGGCACCGGCCTTGGTGATGACAAAATCAGGTGCACCGCAGGCAACCCGTGTCGGCTCGTTAGTCGCAGTGACGCCGGCAGTCTCCAGCAACGACTGCAACGCCGGGCGATGGGTATGCTCGGTAGCGTTGCCCAAGGCTAAGTTGCCACGCTGGGTTTGGAGGTAGTTGTGGAAGTTGGTTGGAGTCATCAAGTAACATCCGTATGGTAGAAAGATAGGGCGGGCACCAACCCGCATATTGTAGCAAATGCGCCAGGTAATCGGGTAGCGTTCCGTTTAGGTGGTCGGGGCTTTTCAAAGTCAGGGATGCCGCTCTTGCCGTTCCTGGATTCCCGCTTTCGCGGGAATGGAGAATAATCAAACCACCTGAAACAGAACGCTACCATGTAATCGCCCGCCAGTTGACGCCATCCCCGCCTGCCGGGTATATCTGTTGCCGGCATCCCCGGCTGCCGGATGCCCGAATCATCAGGAGGTAATCATTCCTATGGCCGAGTTAAGCCCCGCCCGCGTGCTGGCCGAATTGAAAAAGAACGGCGCAACCCACGTCGTCTGGCTGCCCGACAGCGAAACCAACTTCCTTTACGTGCTGATGCGCGACGACCCGACCATTGACCTGGTGCCGGTGAGCCGGGAGGGACACGCCTTTGCCACCGCGGCCGGCCTGGCCGCCGGCGGCCAGAAGCCGGTTATCCTCATCCAGAACACCGGGATGATGGAGTCGGGCGACTCGCTGCGCGGCTGGGGCCTGGGGATGAATACCCCGGTGGTGATGATGGTGGGCTACCGGGGCTGGACGCGCCACGGCGTCATCAACGACACCGCCGCCTTTTACACCGAGCGGTTTCTGCACGCCTTCAACATCAACTATTACCTGGTGGAGTCGGACGAAGACGCCGACCGCATCTCGATAGCTTTTGCCGAAGCGCAGCGGGAAAAGCGGCCGGTGGCCGTGCTGGTGGGCGACGAATATCACGGCTTCAACGTCAGCCGCTGAGCAAGGCGATCCCGGTAAAAACACACCGTGGGAAAGGAAGTGACTGTTATGATGAAGACAGCGGAAATGCTGGAAGTGTTCAATGGGCAGCGCGGCGACGCCATCGTGATACCGGGGCGCGGCGGGCGGTTTTGGGTGGAGCTGAGCGACCGGCCCGACCGGGACCTGCCCCTGGGGGACCCGGCCATGGGCGGCCACGCCTCTTTTGCGCTGGGCCTGGCGCTGGCCCTGCCGGAGCAGCGGGTGGTGCTGTTCGACTCGGAGGGCGACGTGCTGATGGGCATGGGGGCGCTGCCCACCATCGCCGAGAAAGCGCCCGCCAACCTGTACCACTTTATGCTGGACAACGGCGTGTACGCCACCACCGGCGGCCAGCCCGTGCCCAACGCCGCGCAGATGGCCTACGACGTGGTGGCCCAGGGCTGCGGCTACCCGGCCACCTACGCCATTGACAACCTGGAGGATTTTGCGAGCCGGATTGGAGAGATTCTGAGCCAGCCCGGCCCGGTGTTCGTGGCGCTGAAAATCGACCCGGAGGTCATCAACGAACCTATCAACGCCCGCCCCCAGTGGCAGCGCAAAACGCGCAACCAGGCGGTGGCCGATATGCAGGCGGAGCTGGGGATTGCAGGGGCGGGGTAGCCGGTTGGCGCCGGGATACCCTGGCGCGAACCCCGACGTCGGCTTGCCGGTCAATTGCATCAGCGGAGGAATCTAATGACTACTACCAACTTTGCGGCCGCCCAGCACGACCCGGCTACGGCCGGAGCCGTTCCGGCCTGGTTAGCCGCGGCTCAACAGGAACTTGCCGAGGTTGCCGCTGAGGCGCGCGAGAAGGATTTTCCGGTTCCTTCCGAGCTGGCTTTTGAGAACGCCAGGCGTTTGTTGCCGCAGATATACCGACTTTCACCCCGCCCCATTGCGGTCTATCCGATGCCGGACCGGGAGATTGTCATTGACATTCCCGGCGGATTTGGCCGGTCGGTTGGCGTGTACTGCGAATCCGACGGCGGCGCGCTGTGCCTGGTGAACATCTCCGGCGAGCACCGCCGCGCCCGTTACGCGACAACTCGCACGCTGCCCGACGGATTTATCCGCGAGGCCCTGGAGGAATTGGAGGAACAACCGACCGGATGACTTTATCTAATCCCGACACCGACGATGTGCCGAGCCATATTGCGCCAGCAGAAGAGTTGGGGCGCGGCGTATTTTCGAGTCGAGATGCCAGACGCTCAAAAATCCCTGACTCGGTGTTTCTGGAAAGACGCGGTATCAGGGAAATATCGGTTGACCGACTCACTTATGCAACGCCGGATACGGCAGCCGAAATCGCAGACCAGGCGGCAACCGCTCGCGGCCGGACATTCTACGGGTGGGCCGTCGTCACAGCCGCCGGCGCAGCGCAAAGCGGTCGTTGCATATCAGCAAGTCCTTTGCCCGACGGCGCCAATCCCTTTCATGCGGACATCATTCTGCCGGCATCCGCCATTGCGGATTGGGATGAGCAAAAGCGGCACGCCCGAGAGCTGGCCGATGCCTCACGCTGGCGCCGCCGCCCCTAACCCGTCTCACCCTTGCTCCCCCAGAAACTCCCGCATCCGCGCCACGCACCATTCGGGGTAAATCACGTTGACCCCGTGGCCCAGGCCGGGCCACACCGTTAGCCGGCTGTTGGGTATCTCTGCCGCCATAAACTCCTGCTGCGCCATGCTGGTGGTCAGCGACTCATCCCCGGTCAACAGCAGCGTGGGTACGGTAATATCTTTCAGGTGGGGGCCAAAGTCCAGGCTGTCCAGGTAACTGTGCAGGGCCTGGCCGATGCCGGCGGGGGTTTTGTCCATCTCGGCGATGTACCAGTCTTTCAGGCCCGCGGCGGCGTGGCGCAGGTCCAGGCGGTAGTTGATGGTGGCCGCCGACCAGGCGCCGATGCCGCCCTGCTCCATCGTCGCCAGCCAGCTGCCGCCGGGGGTGGCATTCTCCCGGCGGGTGAGGCGGCAGGGCGAGTTGCACAGCACCAGCGCACGGCAGCGCTCCGGGTAGTCGTGGGCGAACTGCATCCCCATGATGCCGCCGAAGGACTCGCCAACGTACACCGCCTGGGCGACGCCTTCCTGGTCCAGGATGGCCAGCAGGTCGGCCAGCAGCACGTCCAGCGTAGGCGCGTAGCGCTCCGGGTCAACGGTGGACTGGCCCATGCCCCGCAGGTCGGGCCGGATGACGCGGTACTCCCGGCCCAACAGCGGCGGCCAGTTGTACCAGAACCGGCCGTTCCGCGAAAAGCCGTGCTGCAGCACGACGGCGTCGGGAGACGCCCGCCAGGGGTCGGTGAAATCGTCCAGGTAGTAATGCAGTTGGGCGTCGCCGCGCCGGATGGTGGGCATAGGGTGACCTCGCGCGCATTGCGGTTTCCGCTGATATACCACAACCCGGCCGGGCCGGCAAATCCGGCCCGGCGGCGGGAGGCGCGCCCACCGGATTTGCGCCGGCTGACACCCGCCGGCCGGCGCGTGCGGAAAAGCTAGTCGCCGTGGTAGATTGCCAGCAGCATCCGCTCCACGTGGGACGGGAACGCGGTGTCGTAGTTCGCCCAACTCTGATACTTGGGCAGCTCCAGCGTCTGCGGCAGCGTGTTGTACAGCCCATAGGCGCCGAAAGCGCCGCCGGCCTGGGCAATGGCGGCGTCCACGACGGGCTTGACCGCATCGTAGAGGTCGTTGTAGTAGGCCACGTTTTCCATCAGGTCAACCGGGTCGGTTCCCGTCGAGTGGGCGTTGATGGCGTGCTTGATGTCCCACTTGCTGATGGTGTTGAGGATGTGGCGGGTGCCGGTAAAGTGCTTGTCATGAACCCAGTTCTTCTCGGTCAGGGATCGCGGCTCGTACATATCGGCGGTGGCGATAATCTGCTCCGCCGGCATATAGACGATGGTGGTGGCATCTCCGTCGCCGGGGCCGAGGTAGCGCAGCTGCACGGTTTTGCCGCCGACGGTGAGGTCCAGCCGGTCGCTAAAGGTGCGGTCGACTTCGGGGACGTCGCCCAGAGTGTCCAGGTCAAAGTTGGCCTGGCAGTTGATATGGCAGATAACTTCGGCGTCGGGGAACACGCCGGTGCCGCCCACGTGGTCGTAATGCTCGTGGGAGAGAACGATGGTGGTGACGGGGGCGCTGGTGATTTTGGCGATTTCGGCTTTGAGCGACTGCCCGCGTCCGTTGTTGCTGGGGTCGGTGACCAGCACGCCGTCATCGCCGACCACCACCAGGCTGCTGGTGAAGAAGCCGAAATAGTGATACACGCCGTCGTCCAGCATCGTCATCGTGGGCATTTGCATTGCCGGAGGGGCCGGCGCCGGCTTGATGGGGGGCCAGTAGATTGCCCACGGCGTCCAGACGAATTTCCCGTCGCTAATCTGGAGGCTGGTATGGCCGTACACATACTCCTTGGCGGGGTCCAAATTTTCGACGAGCAGGGTTCCGGCGCTGCCGCTCAACAGCTGTGCGGCATAACGGAAGGTGCTGCTGTCGATGCTCTGGCCTGTGTTGGGCGCGTCGGGGCTGACTTTGTCGGCGACGAAAATCCACTGGTAGGACGGCTGCGTGGGCGGCGTCCAGGTGAGGGTAGCCGATGTTCCGTCGGCGCTGCGCGTGGCGGACAGCCCGACGTCTTCCGATGGCGCGCCGGTTTGCGCGTAAGCCCGCCCGGCGGCGACGGTGACGCACGCCAGCAGAAGCAGTACAATGGCGGCCAGGATAATTGGCCGGGCCGCCGGCGGGATGTGTGGCAGTGTGTTAGCGTTTGGCATTTCCCGGAGCCTCCTGTATCCGTTGCGGTGGGCCGTCTGGGCCCGTTTGCGACAGCGACGGGCCGGGCCGCCGCCGGATTGCGCCGGCCCGCAGTCGCCGGCGGCATCATATCACACTGCATAACGCCGCCGCAGGGCGCGCCCGCGTGGACGGCAGCGTTCCGTTTCAGGTGGTTTGGTTGTTCCTCATGAGGTGGTGGTGAGGTGGTGGGCTGGGTTCACCGGCGATGCTCCTTGCTGGTTCAGGTGGTCGGGGTTACGGTTCAGGCTATCGGGGTTCAAGTGGTTGGCGGGATACGGTGGGCGAGCCAGAGGTTACCGGTCATTGTCAGCCCCACGGCCGGGGGTTTTACGCAAAGTTTTGCTCCGATGGTTCGTGAACTGCGCTTGAAGGCGCAGCCACGCAGCGCGGTGGCAGTCGCTGTTAGCCGGTTAGACCGTTCTCGCGTAAGCATTGGACGAGGGGTCTCCAAGACGCCGGTATGCGATTTTTATGCTGACTGGCCGTTGACGACCGGTTGACCTCTGGCTGGACTGGGATTCACGTGATAGATTGCAGTATAGTACCGATGTTCGCTGTTGTCAAAGGGGGGGTTGTCAGTGGGCAGGGGCAAAGTGCGGGCGGCGGGTTTTGCGGGCGGCGGAGCGGGAGGGCTGCCCCTCTCCCAACCCTCTCCCACAGGGGGAGGGGGCTTTAATGACTTTGCAAAGCCCCGACCGCCGGCAACGGAACGCTGCCCCGCGTGGAGACGGCGTTCCTTATCTGGCGGTCAAGCATTGGGGTTGGGAACGTTACTTTTACGGGGATAGGCAAAATGGACAGGATTTTGGATTTGCCGCGCCGGATGGCGGGCATAAGGTGACGGCGCGCGCATTGCGGTTTTGGCGGATATGCCATAACCTTAACCTTGCATTGCCAGCCAATCCGCACCGCCCGCACCCCGGCGGACGAATGCACCCCCACCGGAGCCGCAAATATCCCTATGACTACCGCCCTTGACCCGTCGCCGGCGGAAATCCAGGCCCGCCGCGACCGCCTGCTGAGCGACATTCACGCCGTCACCCGCCAGCAGGTTGGCTATCCGGTCAACCAGGATTTTGACTATACGCCGCTGCTGCCCTTGATGCAGTATTCCGTTAACAATGTGGGCGACCCTTTTCATCCCAGCAATTTCCGGGGCAACACCCACGAAATCGAGCGGGAAGTCATCCACCGTTTCGCCGGCCTGCTGCGTATTGCGCCGGCGGACGCCTGGGGCTATGTCACCTCCGGCGGCGTCGAGGGCAATAGGTACGGGCTTTATCCGGCCCGTGAGCTCTTTCCCAACGCAATGTTTTACTTTTCCGAGGAAACCCATTACAGCGTCCTCAAAAACGTGCGCGTCCTCAACGCCCGCCACATTATGATTCGGCGGCAGGACAACGGCGAAATTGACTACAGGGAGGAACGTTCCAATGACCGCAATCGACCCGGTGAACCGCATCATCGTGATGGCGGACAACGCGGTAGGCGTCATCGCCGAGATTACCAAGGCCCTGGCCGATGAGGAAATCAACGTCGAATCCATCAACGCCCAGGTTGTTGGCGAGCAGGGCACGATTATCCTGACCGCCGACCATTACGACCGCGCCCTCTTTGTACTGAACAAGGCCGGTTTCAAGGCCGTCAGCGACGACGCCCTGGTGCTGCACCTGCCCGACCGGCCGGGCGCGCTGGCCGACGTGGCCGACCGGCTGAAGCAGGCCGGGGTCAACATTGAGAGTCTGCACATCCTGAACCGGCAGGCCGGCCACGCGATGATTGCGCTGAAAACGGACAACAAGGCCGGCGCGGTGGCCGCCATCGGCAGCGAGGCCATCGTCTGAACCCGCCAGCCGGCGCCGGAACCACGCCGGCAAGACTCTGACCGATTCCCGTCAGAACATTGACATGAATGTTGGGGAGACCTACACTCCACGCAAATCAAGTTGCTCTTTTCGTTGGATGGGGCAGGTTGAAATCGGCAAAATCGTCGTTGGAGGTAACTGTATGCCAGAGTTTGATTTGGTAATTCGCGGCGGCACCGTAATCGACGGCACCGGCCTGCCCCGTATCCGCGCCGACATCGGGATTAAGGACGGGCGCGTGGCCATGATTAGCGGGCGGATACCCTCCGGGGGCGCCAGAGAACTGGATGCCAGCGGCTGCATCGTGGCGCCGGGGGCGGTGGACCTGCACACGCACTATGACGCGCAGCTCAACTGGGACCCCTATGCGTCCCTGTCCGGGTGGTTTGGCGTAACCTCCCTGACCGTCGGGCAGTGCGGCTTCGGGTTTGCGCCAACGCGGGCTGCGGATCGCGACCTGAATATGCGGATGATGAACCGCATTGAGGCGATACCGCTGGAGTCAATGCGGCTGGGGATGCGCTGGGACTGGGAGACCTTCCCGGAATACATGGACAGCCTGGACCGCCAGGGCCTGGGAGTCAACGTTGGCGCGCTGGTGCCTTTCTCGCCGCTGCGCGGCTATGTCCTGGGGATGATACCGGCCCGGGAACGGACTTCGGTCACCGAGGCCGAGCTGAACCAGATGAAGCAGATTCTGTACGACTCCATGAAGGCCGGGGCCTTCGGGTTGTCCGCCGACAAGAACCTGGAGGACAGGCCCGAAGACGGCAGCTGGCTGCCCAGCCATGTGGCGTCTCCGCAGGAATTCTACGCGCTAGCGCAGGTTTTGAGCGAGTTCGGCGTGGGGCACCTGGGTTGGACCATCGGCATCTCGGATGACCGGCCCGGCCAGCGGGAAATGCTGGCGGAGATGGTCCGCATGAGTGGGCGCCCGCTGCACGTGGCTCTGGGGGACGAAGAGGGCTACGAATGGTTGCAGGAAGTCCGGGCGGAGGGACTCCCGGTTCTGGCGCAGCAGGGGTCGGTGCCGACCATCGCCGAGTTCAAGCTTTCCGAATACAACCTGTTCGACTATATGCCCAACTGGGTGCAGCCGCTGGTGGGCAGCAAGGAGGAGCGCATTGCCAAGCTGTCTGAGGACGGCATTCGCCCCGGCATGAAGCGCGATGTTCTGGAGCGCCCGCACGCCCGGACGGACTGGACGCAGGTGCAGGTGGTGGAGGTGGCCCTGGAACGGAACCTCAAATACGAAGGGCTGTCCATCGCCGACATCGCCGCAGCCGAGGGCAAGCACCCGCTGGATGCGTTCCTGGACATTGCCCTGGACGAGGATTTGGAAACCGAATTCGCTCACCCGGCCGGGGGGCAGGGGGACGACGCCCGCGCCGAAAGGCTGGTCAATCCCTTCGTACACATCTCGGTGTCCGACGGCGGCGCCCACACCCGGTTCCTGGTCAACAGCGTGTGGCCCGTTTATTTCCTGGGCCACTGGATTCGCGACAACGAGCTGATGACGCTGGAGGAAGCCCACCAGAAGATGAGCGCGCTGCCGGCGTGGTTCTCCGATATGAAGGGCCGCGGCACCCTGCGCGTCGGCGACTGGGCCGACGTTATGATTTACAACATGGAAGAGCTGGGGCTGCTGTACGACAAGCCCCGGTTCGAGACGGACTTCCCCGGCGGCGAGAAGCGGTTGGTGCAAAAGCCCACCGGCATCCGCTACATTCTGGTCAACGGCGCCGTTACCTTTGTGGAAAACGAATGCACCGGCGCGCTGCCCGGCAAACTGCTTCGCAGCTATGATATGGTAGGCTAGTCCTGCCCCGGACGTTCTCCCGGTGAACGCCCCGCCCCGGGAATTCAAACCCCGGGGCGGGATTCTATGCTACTCGTCGGGCACTAATGCGACCAGGTGGTCGTTTTGCAGAGTAACCAAAAACGCCTTCATGCGGAAATCGGGGCGATTGGCGCAGGTGCCTTCGGTCTTTTCGTACTGCCAGCCGTGCCCGTCGCAGACGAACAACTCGTCGCCCTCGTCTTCAATCTGCCCGCCTTGATGCGGGCAGATCGTGGACAATAGCTTGTAGCCGTCACGCCCGCGCACCAGAAAATACGACGCATCCCCCACTTTCACGGGAGCGGGAAAGGTATCAAACGCAGATTCCGCTCCCAAGTCCACTCTTACTTTTCTGGACCGGGCGGAGCCACTGACCTGGCGAAGGGTAACGGTCCCTCGGCGACGTTCGGTAGTCATCGTAAATGTCCTTGTTGTCGTGACGGAGTTTTGACTATGGGGAGTGGCTGCCCAATTATAGCACCACCACGTGGGCAGCTACTCGGCAATAAAGCCCGGCAGCGTTCCGTTTCCGGTGGCATTTTTACAGCGCCGGACAGGATGAATAGGATTTTTGCGATTGGGGTTTGGCGGATTCCGGCCCCGTATCAAGTGCGGGGTGACGTTCTTTCGCGGGAATGACCGGAGCAAATTGCCCCTGGCGAGATTGCCCGGGCAGTGGTGGCGGCGCGATGGACATAATGCTACACTAACCTGAATGCAAGCTGCAAAAGCGCTGGAGGTTGTGATGGTTGATTACGCAACCGCAACAAGTCGGTCGGATTATGGTCTGGAAATCGGCACGCCGGCAATCAAGTCGGTGGGGCCGCTGGCCTTTGGCCCGGAGGGAATACTGTTCGTCGGGGACAACGTGGGGGCGGCCATTTTCGCCATCGACGTTGGCGACTCCGACGCGGGCGGCGGTTCGCACGCCGTGAGCGTGGACAATTTCGACACCGCGCTGGCGTCCTACCTGGGCTGCAACCGGGAGGACGTAACCATTCGGGATATGGCGGTTCACCCCGTCTCCGACAACCTGTACTTTTCCGTCATGCGGGGCAGCGGGGACGCCGCCGTTCCGGTGCTAATCAAGGTCTCCGGCGGCGGGGCCATCAGCGACGTGTCCCTGGAGGGAGTGGCCTTCTCCCAATACGACATCACGGACGCGGCCGCTGCGGACGACCCGCGCCTGGTTACCCGGCTAAAGTTGCGGACGGTGACGGTGACCGATATGTCCTACGTGGACGGGCTGCTGCTGGTGGCCGGGACTTCCAATGAGGAGTTCTCCTCCACATTGCGGCGCATCCCCTTCCCCTTCAATGGTGAGGCCGAGTCCAACTCGCTGGAGATATTCCACGTGTCCCACGGCCAGTACGAAACGGCGGCCCCCATCCGCGCCTTCGTTCCCTACCAGGGGAACGCGAGCATTCTGGCCAGTTATACCTGCACTCCGGTAGTGCAATTTTCCCTGGCCGATTTCGAGCCGGGCAAGCAGGTCAAGGGCAAGACCGTCGCCGAGCTGGGCTCCCACAACCGTCCGCTGAACCTGATTTCCTACGAACATGAGGGCGGGGAGTACCTGCTGGTGTGCAACGACCGGCATCCCCTGTTCAAGATTGCCTGCCAGGACATCGACGGGCAAGGCCCGCTGACGGTGCCGGACGATTCACTGGACGCCAGCCCGGCCGACCCGGTTACTCCGGGGGTGGGCGTACCCCGCCAGCTATTGCCCCATCCCGGAGTCAAGCGAATGGCCAACCGCAACGGCAGCGACGTATTGATGCTGCAGCAGGACGAGGACGGCAACACCCACCTGCGTTCCTACGCCACCGCGACGCTGTGACCCCAAGCCGACAACTGCGCCTGGAATGGGCGGAAAACCGGGGGCGCACTTGCCTGCGGGTTCGCGGTTGGACTGAAGCCGAGTTCCGCGCGCTGGACGGTCCGGATGCCGGCGACCCGAGCCGGCGGTTGGCCCTCCTGCCCAGCGCAGTCCTGGCCGCCGGCGGCGATTACCGGGCCGTCCCGCCCGTTGCCGGCAAGTTCACTCTGGAACGCGATTCGGTCTGCTTCGTCCCCCGGTTCCCCTTTGTGGACGGCGTGAGCTACTCCCTGTTTATTGATTCCGGGTTTATTGATTCCGGCGCTGGCATCGCGAACCCGGAGGTCTGGGCGATCCGGCGTCCGTCCGCGCCTTTGGCTCCTGCTGCGGAAGTCGTGGCAATCTACCCTACGGCCACCGAACTGCCCGTCAACCTGCTGCGGATATACGTCCACTTTTCCGGCCCCATGAGCGAAGGCTGGGCAGGGCGGGCCGTGCGGGTGTGCCGGGAGGACACCGGCGCCGTGTTGGCGGGAGTTTTTCTCCCCCCGGAGCCGGAGCTGTGGGACCCGTCGCGGCGGCGTTTGACTATGCTGCTGGACCCGGGCCGGATTAAGCGCGGCCTGGTTCCCAACCGGGAAATTGGCTACCCGCTGGTTGAGGGAGCCGCGGTCAGAATAGTCGTGGACTCCGAGTTCCGGGACGCCGGAGGACAGCCCCTGCAAGCCGGCGCGGAACGCAGCTACCGGGTTGGCCCGGCTTTGCGGGAGCGGATTGACCCAGGACGCTGGCGGCTGACTACACCCGAGGCCGGTTCTGTGAACCCATTGCTGGTTGAATTCTACCGCCCCCTGGACAATGCGATGCTGCAGCACAGTCTCCGGGTTTGCGATTCAGACGGCGCCCCATTGCCGGGCCACGGCGCGCCGGGGGCGTCGGAACAGAGTTGGCGGTTCACGCCGGCCGCGCCCTGGCCGGAAGGCCATTGCCAGTTGCAGGTCGAACCCGGCCTGGAAGACATCGCCGGGAACTCCGTCCTCCGGGTCTTTGACCGCGACATTGCCCGGACTGCGGACTCCCCATCGGGAGGCGGGCGGGTTGCCGTCGGCTTTTCTTGCGTCCCGGCTGCATCCTTCGTTGCCAGGCGGGTCAGAAGAATGTAGGATGCGCCCTGTAAGGCCATCGACTCAACCGCAGCTTGGCTAAGGAGAATCGTATGTACGTAATCATCGCGCCCATTCAAATCCGGGAAGGTCACCGGGAGGAGTTCATTGAGGCCATCATAGACGACGCCAAAGGGTCGGTTAACGACGAACCCGGCTGCCTGCGGTTCGACGTTATCCAGGACGCGGACGACTCCCATCGCATCTGGCTTTACGAAGTGTACGAGGATGAGGCCGCCTTCCAGGCCCACACCCAGGCGCCCCACTTCATCAAGTGGCGGGACGCTACCCAGGACATCCGGGTGCCGGGCATATCAGGCGCGGCCCGGGGCAGCAGCAACATCTGGCCGACCGACGGCGAATGGCAATAACTCCCCATTCCTTCCTCTACAAGCGGGCAGGATGATGGAGCAATAAGGAGCGCGAGCGATGTACGTAATCATAGTGCCGATACAAATTAAAGAGGGCGCCAAAGAGCAGTTCCTGGAAGCCATGCTGCCCAATGCCCAAGGGTCAGTCAACGACGAACCGGGCTGCGTGCGTTTCGACGTCATCCAGGACGCCGCAGACCCCAACCGGATTTGGCTCTACGAGGTTTACACCGACGAGGCCGCTTTCCAGGCCCACGGGCAATCGCCCCATTACCTTGCCAACATAGGAACCATCCAGTCCTTGCGCGAGGACGCGGCGGGATTGCAGGGTTCGGCCCGGGGCAGCGTCAACATCTGGCCGCCGGACGGGGAGTGGCAATAACCCGTCGTCGCTTTCCGCGCGGCGGTGGCTATTGGGAACAACTGCGCCGACCGGAGCGCCTGCCGGCAAGCCCGCCGGCGACGGCATACGGGCCAGCAGGCGCGGCGGTCTGGCCGGCGATATTTCAGAATTGACAAACCCACGCCGGAACGTTAGTATATCAGTACGGAACATAAGTTTGCGCAAAATGACGACCAACCACATTACCCGGAGGTAGTTGCCTATGCCACCGAAGAACAGCTTGCGACCACGACAGCAGCAGATCCTGGAATTTATCGAGCAGTTTCTGGACGAAAACGGCCTCCCGCCCACGGTACGGGACATCCAGCGGGGTTGCAAAATCAGCAGCACGTCGGTTGTGGACTACAACCTGCGCATCATGGAGCGGGACGGTTACCTGAAACGCCGCTCGGAAGTCGCCCGCGGCATCGAACTGCTGGACGAGACGGGCCAGCCGGTAGTCAACGGCTCCGTCCGCGTCCAGATTGTCGGCAGTATCGCGGCCGGTGAACCGATACCGGCCTTTTCCACCGAAGGCGCCGCGTCCGCCGCCGAGTTTGACATCGTGGAAGTGCGGCCCGAACTGAAGAAGAAGCACGGCCGGCTCTTTGCCCTGTCCGTGAAAGGCACCTCAATGATTGACGCCCTGATCGACGACGGCGACGTGGTGGTAATCAAGCCCACCTCTACTGCGCGCAACGGCGAGATGGTGGTGGCCTGGCTGAAAGAAGAGGAAGAAGCGACCCTCAAGAAGTTCTATCGCGAAGGCGACCAAATCCGCCTGCAGCCGGCCAACAGCACCATGGAACCCATCTACGCGGACGCGAACAACGTGGAGGTCAGGGGGCGCGTGGTCGAGGTGCTGCGGCAGTTCTAGCGCTGCCGGGCGTCAGTTCCGGCTGTTGGACAACGCGCCGTAGGTTGCCACCAGAAAGGGGACGCAGTAGGTCAGCGGAATCTTCCAGGCCAGCGCCCCCGCCAGTTGGCCCGACAGAATGGCATCGCCCTGATTGAGAGCAGTCAGGGCGGTGCCAACCACGGCGCCGGCGATGAGGGAGCGACGCAGCATCGGCCAATGGCGGAGCGCGCAGCGCAAACATTTGGCGATGCCGGCTGCTCCGCCCCGGGGGCGAAAAGTGTAGCTGGCGCCGTTACGCACCCGGCGGCGGCACTGCTGGCAGGAAACGTCGGCAGTCATCATCGCACAGTTGGAATCGCGATTGCCACGCTTCGCTCGCAATGACAGTCCGGTTCAGGTTAATGGGACGTGCCTACGCCGGTAATGGAGCGTAGGGAGACGGTTCCGAAGAATGGAACACCCGCGTAGGCTGCCAGTGGCCGGTGACGGGTTGATACTGCACCAGCGCCAGGAAGATGCCATCCGGGTCGTAGGCCCGCCGCTGTTCGTTGTCGTTCGTCACGGTTGCGCTATCGCCGGCCCGGACGGGCTGGCCGTGGCGGATGGCCTCTGCTGCGGCCGCGCTCACCAGCAGGGGCGAAAACTCCCGCAGCGCCCAATCCACCGGATAGAGCTGACGCCGCCAGTCGCCGGCTGATTCGGCCAGTGCTTCCAGGGTTACGCTGTCGGCCGCGTCAAATCCGCCACAAGACAGTCTGGCAAGCTGCTTGGTATATCCGCCGCAGCCCAATGCCTGGCCTAGGTCGTGGGCAATGGAGCGCAGGTAGGTGCCCCGTCCACAGTCAACTGTCAAATTCAAATCGGGCAGGTCGATGCTGTCGATTTGAATGGCGCGCACTGCAACCCGGCGGGGTGTGCGCTGAATCTCCTTGCCGGCGCGGGCCAGGTCGTACAGTCGCTGGCCGTCCACTTTGATGGCGCTGTACATAGGCGGCACCTGTTCAATTACGCCGACGAACCCGTGCAACGCGGCGGCGATGTCCCTGCGGGTCAACCCGGCAGGGTCGGCAACTTGGGTGATTGCGCCCTCTGCGTCATAGGTGCTGCTGGTTGCGCCGAGGCGCACGGTCATACAGTATCGTTTCCAGCCGGAAACGACTTGCTCCATTAGCCTGGTGGCCTGGCCGAAGCAGATGGGCAGGACGCCTTCGGCCAGCGGGTCGAGGGTTCCGGCGTGGCCCACTTTTTTGCGCTGGCCGGTGATGCGCTTCACGCGGCGCAACGCTGCCATAGAGGTGATGCCGACGGGTTTGTAGCAGTTGAGGAACCCGTTGACCGCCGGCGTTGTCCGTGCGCCAGGGGGCATGGCTTCAGGCGCGCCCCGCCGACGTGGTGGTTCCACCGTCGCCGGCCGCCTCCGGTGGGCCGAGGTCGTCGATGATTCGCATGAGCCGGTCGGCTTCCAGCATGGCGTTGTCCAGCACGAATTTGAGAAAAGGCACGTAGCGCAACGACACCCGGCTGCGCAACTCCCGGCGCAGGTAGGACGCGGACGACTGGATGCCGGCCAGCGCCTCCTGCCGGGTGGACTCCGCCCCCATCACGCTCACGTACACGCGGGCGCTGCGCAAGTCGGAGGCCGTTTGCACCTGAGTGATGGTGATGATGCCACGGAGCCGGGGGTCGTTCACCTGCGAGGCAATCAGGTTGGAGATTTCCTCGCGGAGCAGTCCGTTCACCCGCTCAATTCGCCTGCGGTCGGCCATGAGTACCTCTTGCTCAAACCCAGTTCGCCATTCCGGCGCCTGCCGCAACAAGTATGGGGTGATGCTCCGGCGCGGGAATGACGGGATACATAGGGTTGCGTTTAGTTCACCCGCTCCATGCGGTAGGCCACGATAACATCGCCTTCCTCATAGCCATTGTAGTCGCTCAGTACGATACCGCAGTCGGTGCCGGCTGTAGCCTGGTTCACTTCGTCGCGGAAGTGGCGAAGACTGCCGATTTCAGTTTCCGCCATCAGGTTATTCTCGCGCATCACACGTACCTTGCCCTGGCGCGTGATGCGGCCGTCAAGGACCCGGCAACCGGCAATGCGGACGCCGCGGCGTCCGAGGAAGATTTCGCGCACTTCCGCCCGGCCGATGACTACCTCCGTGAACTCGGGCTCCAGCATACCCTTGAGGGCCTGCTCAACGTCTTCCAGCAAGCGGTAGATAATCTGGTAGTTGCGTACTTCGACGCCCAGCCGTTCGGCGGTTCGCTCGGCGCCAATTTCAAAGCCCACGTTGAAGGCGAGGACAATTCCGCCGGAGGCTGACGCCAGCTGCACGTCGGAATCGCTGACGGCGCCGGAGCCGGCGTGGATAATGCGGGCTTTCACGTCGCCTTCCGACAGCTTCTCCACGGACTGGACGACGGCCTCAACGCTGCCCTGCACGTCCGCTTTGAGCACCAGCACCAGCTCTTTAACATCGCCGGCGTCAATCTGCTTAACCACGCTGTCCAGCGTCAACACGGTATCCAGGCTGCCCACCTGGGCGCGCTGGCCGTGGCGGGTCGCTGACTGGCGCGCGGTTCGCTCGTTAGACACTACCTTCAAAATGTCGCCAGCTTCCGGGGTGGCATTGAGGCCGATAACCACGCCGGGCGAGCCGGGCTTGACCGCATCCATCGTTGCGCCCCGTTCGTCGGTAATGGCGCGCACCCGGCCCCACGCGGAGCCGGCCACGATGGTGTCGCCGACGCGCAGCGTGCCGGTTTGTATCAGCACGGTGGCGGTAGGGCCGCGGCGTCGATCCAGCGTGGCCTCTACGATTACGCCGGCCGCGTCCCGGTCGGGGTTGGCCCGGAGCTCCATAATCTCGGCCAGCGCCGACAGGTTTTCCAGCAGGTCATCCATCCCCTCGCCGGTTTGGGCGGAAACGGGAACGGCAATCACCTCGCCACCCCAATCCTCCACCAGCAGGTTGCGCTCGCTGAGCTGGCGTTTCACCACCTCCGGCTGCGCTCCGGGCAGGTCCATCTTGTTGATGGCAACCACGATGGGGACCTCGGCGGCGCGGGCGTGGGAAATGGCCTCGTCGGTCTGGGGCATGATGCCGTCGTCGGCGGCAACGACCAGCACCGCAATGTCGGTGACTCGCGCGCCCCGCGAACGGATGGCCGTGAACGCGGCATGGCCCGGCGTGTCCAGAAAGGTTATGGACTGGCCGTCACGGGACACCTGGTACGCGCCGATGTGCTGGGTGATGCCGCCGGCTTCTTTCTCCACCACGGCGGATTCGCGTATGTAGTCCAGCAGGCTGGTCTTGCCGTGGTCAACGTGCCCCAGGATAGTAATGACCGGGGGCCGTGGCTGCAGGTCGTCAGCAGCGTCGTCGTTGGCGCCGGCGCTGATGGCGGCGGTGGCGGCGGTGTGTTCCGCCAGACGGGTTCGGACGCCATAGGCCGCCGCCGCGACGGTAGCAACCTGGTGGTCGATGACCTGGTTCACCGCGACCATGATGCCGTGGCGCATCAGCTGTTTGATAACGTCCACCGCCGACTGGTCCAGCAGTTCGGCCAGCTCTTTGACGGTTAGCGTTTCGGGCAGGGTGAGGGCGCGTGGCCCGGCGCGGCGGGGTTCACCGCGCCGGGCGCGTCGGGGCGCGGTGCGTTGTTCGGTTGTCATAGGTAACACCTCCTCCGTCAGAACGATACTGGCGGGCCGGGTTGCTCTGCGTTCTCTATCGTTCTGCTCCACGGGCTGCACGGTCGGCAGCCCCTGACCCAGTGGCATAAACACTGGATGCAATAGTTTCAATGAAATATCGTTTCAGACCATCCAGGTCATCGTTGGACACCGGCCCGCGCAGGCTCCGTTCCAGGGCGCGGCGCACCAGGCCCTTCTCCCAGCAGGCCGCCCGATAACAGAGGTAGGCGCCGCGACCGTTGCTGCGCCCCGTGGGGTCGGCTCGCACCGGCCCCTCCGGGGTTCGGACAACTCTAACCAGCTCGCCTTTCGGGCCCTTATGGCCGCAGGCGATGCAGGTGCGCTCGGGTATGTGCCGCGCTTTGGGAATAGGGATTACCTGTTCCGATTATGGTGTGCTTGCGGGAGTCGCCAAGGGCAGCGCATCGGGGGGGTTAGCGGCGGCGTGGGCCGGGGCCGCGCGCGCCCGGAACGTTGCCGCCCCGACGGTTGGCGCCACCGCGCCGGCGGCGTCCCTCGCCACCCCGGAAATCACCCATGATGTCTTCGGCAAACCTGATCCTGCCGGCGTCGGGCGCTAGATTGGGCAAACCGGCCAGCAAGTCGGCCATGTTTTCTTCCGGCTCTTCCTCTTCGTACTCTTCTTCATCGTCAAGTTCGGGGGTGTCTTCGATAACGTCGTCGATGGTCAGGTTTTCCAGCGCGTCCACGCTCATGCCGGCGGCGGCCTGGGCCACCGGCTCCGGCGTGCTGGCGGCGACAGTAGCGGCCGCTTCTTCTTCCGCAATGAGGGCTTCCAGCATCGCCTCTTCGTCGTAGTCGGGTTCGGACGGCGGCGCCGCCACCGTGGTTATGTCGGGCACGGCCTCTGCCATCGGTTGCGGGCGGTCTGCGATGATTACGATTTCGTCCTCAACCGGCGTTTCAACCACCGGCTCGCTGACGGCCACGGCCAGCTCGGCCTCCGTTATCAAGCCGGTTTCCGCGATGGCGGCTTCGGCAGCCTCGGCCACGGGAAGTATATCGACCCCGGCCTCCTCAGCTTCCAGCGCAACCCGTTGCGCGGCCTCTTGTTCGGCGAGCCGGGCGGCGGCCTCTTCGGCGGCGATTCGCGCGGCCTCGGCGGCCCGGGCGGCGCGCAGGGCTTCCCACTGCTCTACGTTCTTGATGTCCAGGCGCCAGCCGGAGAGGCGGGCCGCCAGCCGGGCGTTCTGCCCGTCCCGCCCGATTGCCAGCGACATCTGGTTTTCGGGCACGACCACATAGGCGGTGTTTTCGTCCAGATCCAGCTCAACGGCGCCAACGTCGGCGGGACTTAACGCCCTGGTAATCATAACCCGGGGGTTGGAGTCCCATTCGATAACGTCGATTTTCTCGCCCTGGAGCTCGTTGACGATGCTCTGAATCCGGTTGCCGCGCAGACCGATGCAGGAACCAACCGGGTCAACGCCCTCCTGATGGGATGCAACGGCCACTTTGCTGCGTACCCCGGGGTCGCGGGCGATGGCGCGAATTTCCACGGTGCCGTTGCCAATCTCCGGCACTTCCGACTCCATCAGCCGGCGCAACAGGTCCCGGTGGGAGCGGCTGACCACGACTTCCGGGCCACGGGGGGTCTGCTGTACTTCGACCAGAAGGACTTTGATATTCTGGCCCTTGCGGTATCGTTCGTTCCCGACCTGGTTATCGGGCCGCATTATCCCCCGGGCCCGGTTCTGATTCTGGGCCTGGTGGGGGTTCAGGTTGACGAATACGGTGGGGCCTTTCTCAATGCTCTCCACGCTGCCGCTAACCAGTTCGCCCTGGTAGGCCGAATATTCTGCAAAAATCTTTTCCCGTTCCGCTTCGCGCAGGCGCTGCATAATCACCTGCCGGGCGGTCTGGGCCGCGATGCGGCTGGCGTCGTGGGGGACTTCTTCTGATTCGGCAATCTCATCTCCAATTTGGATGTTGGGGCGGATTCTTTGCGCCTCCGCCAATTCGATTTCAGTTTCTGGAAACTCAACCTCTTCCACCACCGTCCGCAGGGCAAAGATGCTGATGTCGCCGGTGTTGGGGTTGAGTTTGACGGACAGGTTCTGCCCGCCGGCTGGGTCGTCCCGGCGGAATGCCGAAGCCAGCGCAACCTCAATGGCGCGGAGAACCTGGTCCTTGGCCAAACCTCGTTCCGCGGATAACTGATTCAACGCCATCATGAAATCGCTTTTCATCGTCGTCCTCCGCGGGCTAGCCGTCCAGTAAATCAATTCGTTGCGCCCTTAAGGTTCACAATAATAAAGCGGGTGTACGCCCCGCTCTCAAAACCCGTGAACCTCTTGCTGCCGGCTGGGGAGGGCTACTCCGTATCATCCTGCAACTGGGCGCGATTTGGCGACATTATAGCACCGGTGTCAGGGCAGGGCAAGGGTCGTTGACCGGGTTTCGGTCGGGTGTGCATCATCCTAATGTGGCGGCTGTGCTTTGCCGGCCCCATGGACTTACCACCAGATTTTTCCCTGGGCCTCTTTGGCCAGCGTTTCGTAATCTTTCGTCCACAGCTGGCTGCTCAGGTATTTCCACCCGCCGTCGGCCAGCAGGCAGACTACGTTGCCGCCTTCCATACGCTCAGCCTGCTTCACCGCCCCGGCGATTACCGACCCGGACGATATGCCGGCGAAAATCCCCTCTTTGTCCATCAATTCCTTGGTCATATAAAAGGAGTCGAAGCTGTTGACCAGGAGCCGGTTGTCCAGCAGATTAATGTCCAGAATGGGCGGGATGAATCCGTCTTCAAGACGGCGCAGGCCGGAGATGAAATCGTCCGGCTCCGGGGCGACGGCGATTATCTTGATGTCGCTGCGGTGCTCTTTGAGCCGGCGGGCGTTGCCCATCAGAGTGCCCCCGGTGCCGAGGCCAGCGATGAACACGTCAACGTCGGGCAGGGCCGCAACAATTTCCTGGCCGGTGCCTTCGTAGTGGGCTTCCGGGTTGCCGTCGTTGCCATACTGGTACAGCATCAGGTAATCGTGGGGGTTCTGCTCGACCATTTCCTGGGCGACGGCGACGCTCCCATTGGTGCCGAGGGTGCCGTCGGAATAGACAATCTCCGCGCCGTAAGCTTCAAGCAGCATGGTGCGTTCCACCGACACGTTTTCGGGCATCACCACCTTGACCTTGTAGCCCTTCAGGCGGCCAATCATAGCCAGGGAGATGCCGGTGTTGCCCGACGTAGGCTCCAGGATGGTCCGGTTGGGCGTAATCTCGCCGTCGGCTTCCGCCCGCTCAATCATCTTGAGGCCGATGCGGTCTTTCACGCTGCCGGTGGGGTTCTGCCCTTCGAGCTTGGCGTAGATGCGGACATTAGGGTTGGGAGTGAGATTTTCCAGCTCCACCAGCGGCGTGTTGCCGATGGTGCCCAGGATGCCCTTGTATCTGGTTTTGGCGAGCATTAGCGGCGTCTCAATTCTGGATTCCCGCGAAAGTGGGAATGACGGGAGTCGCGGGAATGACCGGGGAATGTCAACCTGACTAGACTGCGCCGGCGGCGATAGCGGCCGGTTCGGGGGCTTCGGCCACGCCACAGAACACCTCATAGTCGATGAGTTCGGTAACGGTGGGGCGGTCGCCGCAGAGCGGACAGGCCGGGTTGCGACGCAGGCGCACTTCCCGGAACTGCATACTGAGGGCGTCGATGACCAGCAGGCGGGACGCCAGGCTGTCGCCGATGCCGAGGATGTGTTTCAGGGCCTCAGTAGCCTGGATGGAGCCGACCAGCCCGGTGAGCGCGCCCAGCACGCCGGCCTCGGCGCAGTTGGGCACCATCCCCGGCGGCGGGGGCGCCGGGAATAGGCAGCGATAGCAGCCGTAGCCGGGCAGGAAGACCGTAGCCTGGCCGTCAAAAATCAGGATGCTGCCGTCAATGAGCGGCTTGTCCAGCAGATAGCAGGCGTCGTTCACCAGGTAACGGGTGGCAAAGTTGTCGGCGCCGTTGATTACAATGTCGTATTGGCCGATGATGTCAAAGGCGTTTTCCGACGTGAGCCAGGTTTCGTGGAGCGCCACGTTAACTTCGGGGTTGTAGGACATAATGTTGTCTTTGGCCGACTGCACCTTGGGGCGGCCCACGTCGGGGGTGTGGTGCAAAATCTGGCGTTGCAGGTTGGACAGCTCAACCACATCGAAATCGACGATGCCCAGTTTGCCAACCCCTGCCAGAGCCAGGTACACCGCCGAGGGAGAACCCAGGCCGCCGGCCCCGATAATCAGCGCGCTGGATTCCATCATCTTGCGCTGGCCGGCGCTGCCGACATCCTGCATAATGATATGACGGCTGTAGCGTTTGACCTGCTCGGGGGTCAAGCGAAGGGGTTGGACCATTTTGGATTCCTCCGTGGTGGCGGTTGGCCTGTTGCAAATGCCGGCATCAGGACGGTTGCAGCGGCCCTTTTTAGCATCGGAAAGCCGGCGCCGGGAACCGTCGGGCGGATGCTTTGGGTGAGCGCCGGCGCGGCGCGAGTGGCAATCGGCCTGCCCCTAAGCGTGAGGACAGCCGCCGGCGAAACGTGGCATTGGGTGGGCATCATTTCCCCGCCAGTGTATCGCCGGGCCGTCAAAAATGTCAAGCGAAGTGAGCCCGGCGGTAGCGTTCCGTTTTAGGTGGTTTAGTTGTAGGATGGCTGCAAATACCGGCTCCGGAGTCAGAGGGAGGGGCGCTGCCATGGGACTGCTTTACGACTTGGAAACCCGGCTGGAGCAGCAGATACCCGTCCAGTTGCAACAGTCGTTGCAGCTGGCTTTGGATGATTACCAGCCCCTCTGCCCGGACTGCGGTTTAGCGATGCACCGGCATCATCGGTACGCCCGTACTATCACCACCCGCTATGGGGCAATTCGGTTGCAGATGCCCGTGTTCCGCTGCGGCCAGTGCGGCCGGATGGCCAGCGGCGCCGACCTGCTGGGCGAAGCAGAACGTCATCAAAGGTACTCAAAAAAACCCGCGAACTAGCCATCAAACTGGCGGCGCAGGGGTTGAGCTACGCCCAGAGCGGCCAGTGGTTCGGGTTCGTTAAAAGCACCATGTGCCGCTGGCTGCGACGGGAGCCAATAGCGCAGCCGGAGTTGCGGGGGCGGGTGTTGGAGCTCGACGGATTGTGGACCAGAACGCGGGCCGGAGCTACGGAATTGAAGGTCATCCGAGATGAAAACGGCGTGGCTCTGGGGGCCTTTGGAGGTTGGGCAGGGGTGATTGACCAGGCCTGGCGGCAGGGAGCGGTTCAGCCGGCGCATCTGGTGAGCGACGGGGATGCGGCCATCGCCGCGGGCATCCGGATGGTCTATGGCCGGCAAGCGCCCCACCAGCTCTGCCATTTTCACCTGCTGCGGGAGTACCGGCGGAACATTGGGGAGACTGGTTGGCGGGAGGCGCGGCGACTGCTGGCGTCGTCCGGCCTGGCGGAGGCCCGGGGCTATGCGGCGCGGGTGGCCGCGTTGACCGGAGGCCAGGGGACGTACTGGTGTCGGAAAGCCCTGGAGAAAGGACTGCGCCATTTAGCCACCGGGCAAGCGCGATTCAAGACAACCTCCCCTTTGGAACGGCACAACCGGGAGTTTCGGCGGCGGGAAAAGATGGGCACCGTATGGACACCGCACAACCTGCTGGTATTGCTCCAAAACCGGGGCCTGCTCAACCAAACCACCTAAAACGGAACGCTACCGAGCCCGGCCCGGCTGGACTGCTGCCACCGGAACCGGCCCCGCAATCGGCTGCCGGCGGTCGGCCTCGTCGATCAGGGCGCTCTGCCGTTCGGCCAGGTGGGCCAGCGTCGTCGCCTCCAGAACCCGCTGTATCGATTCCTCCACCGATTGCCAGATTTCCTTCTGGGCGCAGGAATCGGCGAACCTGCAGTCCGTAGGCAGGGTCAGGCAGTCCAGCGGGGAGGCGTTGCCGTCCAGTTCCTGCATAATGTCATACAGATTGACGTGGTGAGGCGGGCGGGCCAGCAGATGGCCGCCCTGCGGCCCGCGCCGGCTGTGGACGAACCCGCTCTTGTTCAAAGTGGACATCAGCCGTTCCAGGTACGGCTCCGGGATGCCCTGCCGGTAGGCGATGGCCGCGGTTTGCACCGGCCCCTCGCCGTAGCGCATGGCCAACTCGACCAACGCGCGCACACCGTAATCAACTCTCATGGGGATGCGCAAAACGACACCTCCGTACAGCCGCGATTATACCCATTAGAGCCAAGTCTGCCAACCCAGCGCCAATGCCGGGCCGAGCCTTTTCAAAGCCATTAACCCTCCCCCTTGCGGGAGAGGATTGGGTAAGGGTTAATCCGCCTGCTCCGGCGCAAGGGAAATCCAGTGCCCGCAAAAATATCCTGTCCATCCTGCCTGTCCATCCCTGCAAAATTACCCCTTGCATCAACTAGAACCCCCGTGCTATCATAGCCGTGTCAGGCAAAAGCAAGACCCCGACCGGGTTTCAGGTAATCACGGCCACTATCAGCATCCAAGTCGCTACCGGCTCGTTGAGACTGTCGCCGATCTCATTAACCGGCGTAGTCGCTGCGGCCACGGCGTCAGCCACAGCGCCCCATGCCTTGGGCATGGAAAATACCGAGCTAAAAACCCCAGCGCAAAACCTCCGGCCGTAGGGCTGATAATCCCTGAAACCCGGTCCACCGCAAACCTTTCGCCCGACATCGCACCCACGCCTGACCATCGCCGACCAAATCCCCAACGCACGGAGCCAAAGGAGCCGCCATTCCAACACTTAGCCGAACCGCCCCTGAGGGCAACCCTCGCGGCAGCCCGGCGCCTGACTGCCGCCGCATCAAAAGCTAACGCCAACTCACCCATCTCAACCAAATCAGGGAGTGCCACTGCAATAGGAACCATCCCAAATAGTCGCCAACGCTGCCGCGCTTAACACTTCAACCCCGACCGCTGCATCGGTTATACTTGCCCCGGTCAAACTCCCCTTGACTTGGTGTCGCCGTGGCTCGCGCTGAAACTTCATCTCCCCGCATCCTCATCACCGATTACGTCTGGCCTTCTACCCGGCCGGAGCGGGAGGCGCTGGCCGCCGTCAACGCCGACGTGGTAGAAGCGCCCGACCCGTCCGAGGCCACCCTGGCCGTGTTGGCCGCCGATTGCGACGCCATTATGACCTGCTTCGCTCAGGTTACGCCGGCGGTGGTGCGGGCTGCGGAGCGCTGCCGGGTTATCAGCCGCTATGGCGTCGGCGTGGACAATATCGCTGTGGACGTGGCGACCGCGTTGGGCATTCCCGTCACCTACGTCCCCGACTACTGCGTTGATGAGGTCAGCGACCACGTGATGGCGCTGCTGCTCACCTGGAACCGGCAGGTCGGTTTCTACGATGCCGCGGCGAAAGCGGGCCGCTGGGAGGGCGTGCCATCGCCGCACCCGCTGACCCGGCTGCGCGGCCAGACCATCGGCATCGTCGGATTCGGACGCATCGGCCGGGCGGTGGCGGCCAAAGCCCGCGCCTTCGGCCTGTCGGCAGTGGCTCACGACCCCTATCTGCCGGATAGTGCGCCGCTGCCCGACGGCGTTACGGCGGCATCCCAGGACGACCTGCTGGCCGCCGCCGACTACGTTACGGTACACACCCCCCTGAACGACGAAACGCGCGGGTTAATTGGAACGCCGGCATTGGCGCGGATGAAACCGTCGGCCTACCTCATCAACTGCGCCCGCGGCCCCATCGTGGACGAGACGGCCCTCTATACTGCTCTGCGCGAGGGACATATCGCCGGCGCCGGCCTGGACGTGATGGAATCGGCATCGCCGCCGGCCGACCACCCGCTCTTCGCGCTGGACAACGTAATCGTAACGCCCCACGTGGCATTCCTGTCGCAACAGTCGGTGCTGGAACTGGAAGTGCGCACGGCGCGGGCTACAGTGGACGTGCTGCAAGGGCGAATGCCCGAGTTCCTGGTCAACCCGGCGGTATTGCCCCATTCGCGGGTAAAATTGCGTAAAGTGTAATCAGGCGGGATTAACGCGACAAGATGGAGGATGATTTGGCAACGGCAGGCTTTACCATCAGCTACCTCGGCACCGGCGCCGGCGGCTGCATCATGCGCAACCACACCGCCATCGTGCTGGAATGTCCCGGCGGCGAGCGCATACTGCTCGACGCCGCCTCAGGCAACACCGTGCTCCGCCACGCGCAGCGGTTGGGAATGTCGCCCACCGATTTCGACCACTGCCTGCTCAGCCACAGCCACCCCGACCACTGCGAGGGCCTGCCCCACATTGAGATGCAGCGCAGCCGCCGCAACCCGGCCGAGCAGCCCATGCGGGTGTACGCCTCCGCAGCAGCGTTGGCCGACATCGCCGTACTCCTGTCCTATCCAACCCGGGGCCTGTCCGTAGATGCGGACGGCGCGCAACGGCGCGACGGCCGGCAAGTAATTTCCTTCCGGCCCGCCGAACCGGACGAGTGGATAGAACTGACGCCGGACGTGCGGGCCAAATGCGCCCCGGTCAACCACATCGGCGGCGCGGTAGCCTGGCGAGTGGAATCCGCCGGCCATTCAATAGTGTTCTCCGGCGACACCCGCTGGCATCCGCCCCTGGCAGAGTTGGCGGAGGGCGCAACGCTGCTGATTCACGAAGCCATCTGCACCGAAGCCGACCGCCGCCGCGCCGACGGCGCCGCCCATGCCACGGCCGCCGAGGCCGCCCGCATCGCCCAACTGGCCGGCGTCCAGTCGCTAACGCTAACCCACATCGACAACGCCTTCCACGCCGATACGGAATCGCTGGCGGCAGAGGCGAGGTCGGTGTACGACGGGCCGGTGTCAGTAGCGTCAGACTGCTGGCAACAGCGGGTTTAGCCGGGCGGCGGTCAGATTATGGCGCCGGGCTGCTGCCGTTGGTTCCGGGTTCGTCAGGGGGCAGTATGTCATCAGGGTTGAGGCCCTGGGCTATGAGCCGGTCACGGATGGCGGCGCGCTCGGCGGCGCGGCCTTCAGCAAGGCCCTCCGCGATGCCTTCGGCGTGGCCCTCAGCAAGGCCCTCGGCGTGGCCCTCAGCAAGGCCCTCGGCGTGGCCGGCAGCATGGCCGGCGGCTCTGGCTTGGGCTTTGAGCTGTTCGTTTTTGCCCCGCCACTCGCGGTAGCGGTCAACTCCGGTGAAAATTGATACCATGATCCGATTTCCTCCCAAAATGGCCAGGATAATTATGATGAACCAGCCGGCGCTGATGTTGCCAAGTTCGGACAGATGGCCGGCAACCGCCTGGGCCAGCCACTGCGGCAATGTGCCGTCGGGGGCCAGGTTTTTGGTGAGCAGGATGACGAGTCCGGCGCCTCCTGATATGTAGAGCGTGACGGTTATCCAACGCTCCAGCCGTTGCCAATCCACAGAGGCATTATAGCATTGCCAACCAATTTTCGTGCCGGGGCGCCCGGACTGCCCCACGCCAGCCCGTTAGGTAGTACAATTTCTGCCGGTAAATGGACATTCCCACTTTGGGGCCAGTAAGCGCCATGCACACCCGACCCGCCAATTACATCCACCCGGTAGCCCGCGCTGCCAACATCATGCAGGAATTATCGCTGCCTCTGATTGCCGGCGTGATTTCGGGCCTCATCGCCGCCAACGTCAACCAACGCTGGTATGAGTCGGTGGTCGAGTTCAACCCCTTCGGCCATCACGCCGCGGTACTGGGCCACGAGCTGACCGTCCAGTTCATCACCAACGGGATGTTCATGTGCCTGTTCTTTGGCATCGCCGCCAAAGAAATCACCGAGTCAACTCTGCCCGGCGGCGTGCTCAACCCCCTGAAACGCGCTATCAACCCGCTGGTGGGCACGCTGGGCGGCGTGTTCGGCCCCGCCGGGCTGTACCTGCTGCTGGCGTGGCTCCTCTACCGAGGTACGGGCGACTTCGCCGCCGTCGCCAACGGTTGGGCCATCCCCACGGCCACCGACATCGCCCTGGCCTGGTTGACGGCGCGGGTGGTATTCGGCCCCATGCACCCGGCGGTCAACTTCCTGCTGCTGCTGGCGGTGGCCGACGACGCCATCGGCCTGGGCATCATCGCCGTTTTCTACCCCGACCCGCACCACCCGGTGCAGCCGTTATGGTTGCTGCTGGTAGCCGGCGGCATGGCGGCGGCCTACGTCATCCGGCGGTTCCATGTCCGCTGGTGGCCGGCGTACATCGTCATCGGCGGCGCGCTGTCCTGGGTCGGACTGGCCAAAGCCGGCGTGGAGCCGGCGCTGGCCTTGGTGCCCATCGTCCCCTTCCTCCCCCACCAGGCGCACGATGCGGGCCTCTTTGAGGTGGAAGCCCGCACCCTGGACGACCCCAGCGCCCCGGCCAGTGACGCGCCCTACGGACATATCGAGTTATTCGGCCACAGCGTCCTTGACCAGTTTGAACACCAGCTCAAGCTGTTCGTGGACGTCGGGCTGTTTTTCTTCGCCTTCGCCAACGCTGGCGTCGCCTTTTCCAGCATCGGGTGGGTCACCATGATGGTGTTGGTATCGCTCATCGTGGGCAAGGCCATTGGCGTTACTCTCTTCTCATGGGTGGCGTCCCTGTTCGGCTTCCCGCTGCCCGATGGGATGGGAGTGCGGCACCTGCTGGTAACGGGCATCATCGCCGGCCTCGGCCTTACGGTGGCACTGTTCGTAGCCGGCAAAGCCTTCCCCGCCGGTTCACCTTTCCAGGACCCCGGCAAGATGGGAGCGGTGTTCAGTATCGTCTCCGCGTTGGTCGCCTACGTCATCGGCATAGCCCTGCGCGTAAAAACCCGTCCCGGAACCAATGCCACCGATACCACTCGCCGGAGCACTACCGCAGACAACTAGCCCCCGCACACAGGAGAAAGCTGACATGGCATTGATTGGCGTACTAACTCACCACTGGGCCAAAGCGGACCAAGTAGCCGCGGCCAAAGCGCTGTTGGACCGCAACGGCGAAGCCCAGAGCCGCGCGCCCGGCTTCGGCGCCCGCCAAACCTTCATCTCCCTGGCCGACCCGACGAAAATCTCAACGCTGGTAACCTGGGACAGTAGCGAAATCTACGACGCCTGGCGCGCCAGCCCGGAGCGGGCAGAGGCAATGGCCGGCGCGGAAGAGCTATGGTCTCAGCCGCCGGAGTCAGAGCGGTTCGAGATGCAGGATTGAAAAGTACCGGGGCGAATAATCATTCGCCCCTACGGGTCAGAACAACCCCGCCAAATCCACCCGCCCCGCCAGCAACTCGGCCATCCGTTCCGCCTTGTGCACTTTATGGGCCGCCGCCGCCCCCAACAGCTCGCCCACGGCATCGGCGGTGGCCACTGTTCCGCCGTCAACCAGCAGCACCGGAACATCCCGCTTGGCCGCCTCCACCCGGATATACTCCGTGGGCCGCGCCCCGCCGGTCAGCACCAGGCATCGCGTATCCTGCATCAGAGACGCCAACTGAATGTCGGGCCGCTCGGCGCGGGTGATTACCGCCTGGTGCGCGAAACGCCCGAAGTAGCCCTCGCCGGAGTCCATAATATTGCCGCCAATCAGAAAGCGGTCAACCCAATCCTCGCCATCCGACGGTTCCAACTCCCAGCGCCCGCCCAGTTCCTGAGCCAGTTGCGTCATCGTAAGCGATAACATAGGCCGGTCTTCGGGCAAAGCGGCGATTACCGGCACGCCCGCGCCCGCCACTTCGGAGAGAATCCCCCGCGCCTGCTGCCCCCGATAGCGGGGCACCTGGTTGATTATTACGCCGGCCAGCGCCTCGCCCAGCGTAGCCACGCTGCTGGTCACCGCCACCGCCGACAGCTCGGCATCGTACTCGAAAACTGCCACCACCCGCGCCGACAACCGCTCCGCCAACCCGGCAGTCAGTCCCGATGCGACGCCCGCGCCCCCGGCGGGGTTGGCAACCTCCACTACCACGTGCTCGCTGATGCCGGTCAGCGACCGGACGGCGTTGGCCGCAGCATCCAGCGCGGCATCGTCGTCGCTGGCCGTAACCGCCACGTCGCCGCGAAAATGCCGGGCGAAGTAAGCGGCATCAGGGTCGGTGCGGCCGGCCGGCGACAGCGGTTTGCACACGGACACGCTGGCCCCGCTCTGGCCGATAAGGGTCGCCAGGCCCGCCGCAATGGCCGTCTTGCCCGCGCCGGGCCGATGGGATGCTACCAGGAGGATGGCCATAGGATACTGGCGTTGTTATAGCCGGAGCCTATTCCGCGCTGACCGGCACACGAAACACCGGCAGGCCGTCTGCATCGTGGGTGTGGTTCGCCAACGCCTGCAACAACTGCTGGTTGCCCCGGCGTATCTCCTCTTGAAGCTCTTCCCTAAGCTCGCGGAACCCTTCCCGCATATCGGTGGACAGTTGGTCAACCTGTTTGCCGAGCTGATCAACCCGATTGCTGAGCTTGCCCAGCCAATAGGCGCCGCCGGCAGCAAGCAAGAGCAAAGTTACGATGCCGACCATCGCCGTGATAGCGGCCGGGTCGAGGCTAATCATGGCAAATACCTCCGGCGAGATAGCGGCAGTGGCCTAGTAATCATCCACTCGATTCTCAATGACCATGGGGTCAAAGCCGGGCGGGAATCTGGTGGTATCGTCCCACTTGCCCATCGTCATATCGCAGCGGTGCAGGCTGGCCTTGTCGAAATTCGCGCCGCGCAGGTCGGCCATAACCCACATCGAATCGCGGATTTTGGCGGCGGTAAAATCCGCCCCGTGCATCACCGCCCGGCTCACGTCGGCCCCGTTCATATTGGCGCCCTGCCAGTTGGAGTTGGTCAGGTTGGCCGAGCGCAGGTCAACCTCGATGGCGGTAGTCTGGCTGCAATCGGCCCCGGTCAAGTCCGTATTGAGGAATGACGCCCGGTTCAGACGCGACCACTGCAAGATGGATTCCTGCATATTGGACTGTTTCAGGTCAGCCCAGAACAGGTTAGTATTACGCAGGATGGTGGTGGCCATTTGGGCCGACGACAGCGTTGCGCCGCCCAGGTCGGCTCCGGTCAGGTCGGCGGCCCGTAGGTCGGTACGGGCCAGGTTGGCTTTGGTCAGCCGGGCGTCGGCCAGCGTAGCCCCGCGCAGGTCGGCCTCCCGGAGGGAAATACCGGCCAGGTCCAGCCCGCGCAGGTCGGCGACGCGCAGGTCCAGCCGGCCATCCGGGTTCTCGGCGCGCCATGCGTCCAGGGCGGCTTTGCCCGCGCGGACGACTGCCACGTGTTGCGGATTAGCCATCTAGTTATTGCCTGCCATCATCTCGTCTTCAACGTCAAAGACCCGTTCCGCAACGACCATTTTGAGCTCGTTGACCTTCTGGTAACTGGGGTATTCCTCCGCGTCCTCAAAACGGTCAAAAATCTTTTCCCCGTCCAAGTAAATCTCAAAGCGGCCCCTATCGGACGGAGTGAGCTTCACCGCGATGTCGCCCACGTTTTGGGAGCGCCAGAACTCAATCGCCAGCCACGTGGCGAGGCCGTGGTAGCCTCAAGGGACGCAGTAGACGATGTCCACTTCAACTTTGCCAAACTCTGACCTGGTCATTGCCATTCGTGTCGCTCCCGTTAGTCGGTCGTTGAGCAGGGGAATCCGCTTGGGGCGGCCCGGTGTGCCCGGCATGGTTTTAGCCGGTCGCCACGGCGCTGGCCTGGCCCACGGCGGTTTTGTCGCCGTTCTGGTTTTCGCAATAAACGTCCACCGTAACCAGCGTGCCGCCGTCGTCCTGCGCCTCCCGGCTGTTGACCTGCCCGTGGATGGTAACGGTGTCGCCGTCCTTAACGGGGCGCAGGAACTTCAGGTTTACGTTGCCGCTGCGGTGGAAGTCATCGGCGCCGATGAACTTACGCATGGCCTCGGTGCAAAAAGCGATGCTCATGCGGCCCGAGGCGATAGCATAGTTGGTGCCGAGGCGTCGGGCGGCCAGCTCCGGGTCGTTGTGAATGTTGGCCCGGTTCAGGATGCCGCAAGCCTCAAACTGGTTGATGACTTCCTGGGTGATGTGCTTGGTGATGACGGGCAGCGTTTCGCTGTCTAGCCTTGCGGATGCCATTTCTTGCCCAACTCCTCCGGTTTCTTCAACTGATAGGTACGCATCTTCTCAATGAGCCGTCCGTCCTCGTCAATGGCGGTCGCTTCGATGACCAGGTACGGGTTCTCGCGGCGGATGTACTTGTCGTGAATCCGGCCGGTAACGCGAATCGTCTTGCCGGGCACGGGCGGGTTGTGCAGCTCAATCTCGTTGCCGGCGTTCACGCTGCCGGTCTGGTCATTGTACGCCAGCGACAACGAAGTGGCGTCGTGCTTCACGGCGATGGTGGGAAACACCGCATCGGGGTCGTCAACGGCCCGCCGGTAAAGGTCCACCATCTCCTGGGTCAGCACGTACTCGTAAGAGCCAAGCTCCTCCCCAATCTGAACCTCGTCGTAAACGAACAAGGGCAGCTCTTGTTCCGCCATAATTAGTACACCCCCAACAAGCCGGTGCGTAAGTCGCCACTACCATACCGCAGCCTCGCCCGGCAGTCAATCGGAACAGGCCATAACGTGGCCCGGTCATTGCGAGCGCAGCGTGGCAATCGCGTCGTGGTGGCCGTATGGCCGTATGCAACGTATCGGGCAACAACATCCATCCATCCCACCCGCCTTTGGTTGGCCCGCAAACCGGCCGTGGTGAAACTGCCGGGTCTCAGGTAGTCACGGCCGCTTGTCAGCAACAAAATCGCCTACCGGCTCGCGTCGGGCTGGCGTCGCCTGCGACTTGCTGACGGCGTTTGCAGGGTTAACGGCCTCTGCCCCAGTCTCACCGAGATGCCTTACCATCGCCATCCAGCGTCAAGCAGAGCGGCTTCTCCCAGTACGGGACGGGTTTCTTCGTATCTGTACACTCTGGACACCCGGCGGATTCCCGGTTCGTCGCCGGCCGGGAACGCCGTGAAACGCAGAACCCTCTCTTCCCGTGGCTCCGGCTGGGCCCGGACGAGCACGTCAACGTAGCCGCGCTGGAAGGGAATACGGAGGGTTCGCTCGATATCGTACTTTGCGAACGACCGGCTTGGGTCGCGGGCCAATTCATCCAGATACAGGATGTAGGCGCGGTACCAGAATTGATCGGTGAAACCGGCCTCCCTTGCCACGGCGTCGCTGAAGAAGTCGCTGGGGGTTATCGGTGGGAGTTCAACCATGCTATGGCTCCTCAGCCCGGGTCAGGAGTGCGGCATTACCGCCGGATGCGCGCCGGGTGGTCAAACAGCTGCGCCAGCGGCCGGCTGAACGCCGGGAACAGGGGCGTGGTCAGAGTGTCGGCGGCGGTGCGGACGGCCCGCTCCCGGTAGCGCCCATCGTCGCCCAGCGCCAGCGGGGTGAGGGTGTCGGCGTCCGGGTCCAGTATCCAGTATTCCGGGACGCCGGCCGCAGCGTACCACTCCCGTTTGTCCACTAAATCCCGGTTGCGGTCGGAGGATAATACTTCCACCACGATGTCCGGCGCGCCATAAACCCGGACTCGATGAATGATGTCCTCCCGCCCAGCACGCACGACGATGATGTCCGGCGCAACGCAAACCGTTGCGGACAGCGCCAGGTTCACGGGCACATAGGCATAAGCGAGGCCAGCCGCCACCAACTGGTCGAACAAGTACTTCCAAAGCAATTGCGTCAGGAATTGATGGTCGAGATTCGGTTCAGGCATTATGTACAGCGCTCCCTCGTGAAGTTCGATGCGCTGCTCCATCTCCGGCAACTCGAAGAATTCATCCAGGGTCAGCCGTGCGCCCGCCTTGATGTTAGTGGTAGTCGTCATCGCAATCGCCTCGTTCCAGCATATCAGCCACACTGTACCTGCCAGCGGCATTACCGCCGGATGCGCGCCGGGTGGTCAAACAGCTGCGCCAGCGGCCGGCTGAACGCCGGGAACAGGGGTGTGGTCAGGGTATCGGCGGCGGTGAGGACGGCCCGCTCCCGGTAGCGCCCATCGTCGCCCAGCGCCAGCGGGGTGAGGGTGTCGGCGTCCGGGTCCAGTATCCAGTATTCCGGGACGCCGGCCGCAGCGTACCACTCCCGTTTGCGAACCAGGTCCACGCTGCGGTTGGATGACAACACCTCTACCACAATGTCCGGCGGGCCATAAAGTCGCGCCCGGTGAATGATGTCAGCCCGCTCCGCGCGAACTACTATAATGTCCGGCGCAACACTGATGCCATCGGACAGCACAACGTCAACGGGTAGAAAGACATACGCTGCGCCTGCATCCTCAAGTTGCGCCGATAGCTGCCTGTTGAGCCATTTGGTCAGTTGCTGATGGTCGGGTATTGGCTGCGCCACAATGTACAACTCTCCCTCGTGAAGTTCGTAGCGAGTTCCTGCCGTTTCCGGCAGCTCGAAGAACTCATCCAGGGTCAGCCGTGCGCCCGCCTTGATGCTGATGGTAGTTGTCATCGCAATTGCCTCGGTCAGTGAACTGGCAGCATAGTACCGTTCCGGCCCGCCGCCTTACGCTACGGCAACCCGCCGCCCTTCGTCGCTGGACTGGCGGATGGCGTCGATGAAATGGTGGAGGTTCACCGCGTGGTCAAAGTCGGGTACTGCCGGCTCACCGTTGGCCGTGCCCCGAATCGACGCTGCGAACATACTGTACAGCTGCCCCACGTTGTAGGCGGCGGTGGCGGGAATCTCCGGGGCCAGGTGCAGCTCTTCGGCCGGCGTCAGGTCTTGCAGGTCGTTGCTGCCGCCGCGCGTCCCCCGGATGCTGACCTGCTGCAGCTGGGGCGAGTCCACCGACACGGCTACCAGCGTCCCTTCCTCGCCGTAGATTTCCATGCGGTAGCCGCTGCCGGCCCAGGCCGTGCTGCCGATTTGCACCGACGCCACGCCGCCGCTTTGCAGGTTGCCGCTGACCAGCACGTTGTCCGGCGATGTTGCGGGCAGGTCCTGGCCGGTGTCGGTCTCGTGCCAGGTGGTGGCCTGCGTGCTGACCACGGTGGACACGTCGGCAAAATCGCCCACCACGCTGCACAGGGCGTCGATGGTATGGCCGCAGGCGATGGTGAGAGTGTGCGCGCCCAGCTCATCGTCCCGCTGCCAGGTGCGGCCGGAGTCGCGGGACAGCACGCCCTCGCGCATCAGCCGGACGTGGCAGGTCATCACCCGGCCCACGTAGCCGTCAGCGACCAGGTTGCGGAGGTGGACGATGGCGGGGTTGGCGCGGGCTTGCAGTCCTACCGCTGTCTTGACGCCCTGCTGCCGGGCCAGGTCGGCCATCTCAATGGCCTCAGCGGTGGTGCGGCCCAGGGGCCACTCGGTGAAAGTGTGCTTGCCGGCGCGCAGGGCGGCGGTGGTGGGTTCGTAGTGGCGGGGGACGCGCAGGGAGATGGTAGCCGCCTCCAGATTGCCGTCGGCCAGCATCCGGTTGTAGTCGTCATAAGCGGCGCCGGCGTTGTAGGCGGCCCTGGCTTCGTCGGCGGATTCCTGCCGGGTAGTGCAGACGGCGGCCAGGTCAAAGTCGGGATGGGCGGCCAGCGCCGGCAAATGCGCCCGGGGCGACCAGCCCTGGTGAATGTTGGCGCCGATGAGGCCGATGCGGATGGGCTGCTGCGTAGTCATGGCGATGCCTCCTCTTGGGGTGGGTAAAGTCATCGTAGTTGTGGTAAGCGCGCCCATCGTAACACACGGGAGATGCGCCTCACCGACGGGATGGTACAATCAGGACATTCCCCGGCGCGTGGCGGTAAGTGCGATGCTAACCAAGATGACGGTGCGCAATTTCAAGCAGTTTGATGAGATTACGGTCGAACTGGACAACGTGGTGGTGTTCGTGGGACCTAATGATTCCGGCAAAACTACCGCCTTGCAGGCGTTGGCGCTTTGGGAGTTGGGCTTGCGACGATGGCGAGAACGCTGGGGGATGGCGCCTACGGACGACTTGCAGCGTCCCGGCGTGTCAATCAACCGGCTGGATTTATTTTCTATGCCAGTTAGCCATGCCAACCTGCTGTGGCGTGGTTTGAGAACCCGCGAAGCTAACCGTCAGGAAGGCGGCACGGCCAATGTTCGCATTGAAGTTATAGTTGAGGGAATTTCCCAAGGCGGCAAAGAGTGGACTTGCGGGCTGGAGTTTGACTATGCCAATGCCGAGTCGTTTTACTGCCGCCCCTTGCGAACGACTGCCGACGGCAAATCCCGAATGCTCGTACCGACGGAAGCCTTTGATGAACAGGTCGCCTTTCTCCCGCCAATGTCAGGTTTATCATCCTCAGAGGCCATGCTGCAGCCGGGAACGGTGAACGTTCTGCTGGGGCAAGGGCGCACGGCAGAAGTTCTCCGCAACCTTTGTTTTGAGGTGTTTTTGCAGCATCGGGAACTCTGGGATGCCGTTTTGGTGCCGCGAATCGCGGATATTTTCGGCGCTACTATCCTGCAGCCGCAGTACAACCCGGAACGCGGTGAAATTACGGTGCGTTATCAGGACGCTTATATGGCAAGCCTGGAGTTGGACTTGTCATCATCAGGCCGGGGGTTCCAGCAAATGTTGCTGCTGGCGGCCTATATGCTATTACACCCGAACTCGGTAATTTTGCTCGACGAGCCGGACGCGCATCTGGAAATACTCCGCCAGCGCCAAATCTACCAGGCCATTGCCGAAACCGCCGAAAGCCAGGGCAGCCAGTTGGTAATTGCCACACACTCCGAAGTCGTGCTTAACGAAGCTGCCGGCCGGCATCAAGTAACGGCATTCGTCGGCACTCCCCACCGCATTGACGGGAACGCCAGTCAAGTGCTAAAGGCCCTGGCGTACATAGGATTTGAGCAATACTTGCAAGCTGAGTTAACCGGCTGGGTACTGTACCTGGAGGGCTCAACCGACCTTGCCATATTGCAGGCTTTCGCGCGGAGATTGCAGCATCCGGCTGCCGCAGCCCTGGAACGCACATTTACTCACTATGTAGGCAACCAGCCGATGCAAGCGCGGCAGCATTTCTGGGGATTGCGGGAAGCCTGCCCCGGCTTGCGCGGGTTCGCTCTGTTCGACCGCCTTAACCTGCCCGGCGACAGCAATGCAGTTTTGTATGAACACAGCTGGGAGAAACGCGAGATTGAAAATTATTTCTGTACTGCCGACGTCCTGGTACGCTGGGCAGAATCGGAAGTTATGCTTTTTCGCAGCTTTATGAACGACGCAATTGCAGAAATTGAGGATGCGCTCACCCGGTTGAATCAGGGCTCGCCATGGGACGGCGACATGAAAGTATCGGAACTGTTTTTGCCGCCGCTGTTCCAGTCTTTCTACCGGAAATCCGGCATATCCAGCATCGCGTCAAAATCCGATTACCATTTTCTGGTCAATCACATTGAACCCGACGAAATTGACCCGGAAGTTATCTCCGTGCTGGATGCCATCGCCGGCATTGCTGACGATGCCGCCGGCGCGCGCTGACTCTCTCACAACCACAGGTGACGCCAATGACGCTACCCACCGAAAGCCGCCTCCAATTCGCCGCCGGCCTCCCCGTCTGCCGCATCCTCAACGGTATGTGGCAGGTGTCCGGCGCCCACGGGCGCATTGACCCGGCGGCGGCCGTCCGCGCTATGTTCGACTACCTGGACGCCGGCTTTACCACTTGGGATTTGGCCGACCACTACGGCCCCGCCGAGGATTTTATCGGCGAGTTCCGCCGGCAGCTGGCGGCGGCCCGGGGTGAGGAAGCCTTGTCCGGCGTCCAGGCTTTCACCAAGTGGGTTCCCTCGCCGGGGCCGATGACCCGGCAAATCGTTGCGGACAATGTGGATATTTCCCGCCGCCGCATGGGAGTGGAACGGCTCGACCTGCTCCAGTTTCACTGGTGGGAGTACCGGGACAACCGCTATCTGGATGCCTTGACGCACCTGGCGGAACTGCGGGATGCCGGCAAGATTCACCGGCTGGCCCTGACCAATTTTGACACGCAACGGCTGCGGGACATCGCCGGCCACGGCATCCGGGTGGTATCCAACCAGGTGCAGTATTCCCTCATCGACCGCCGGCCGCAGGTGCAAATGTCCCCGGTATGCGCGGAGCAGCGGGTTTGGCTGCTGGCTTATGGCGTCCTCTGCGGCGGCCTGCTTTCCGACCGCTATCTGGGCCAGCCCGAACCGTCCGCCGCCGCGCTGAACACGGCCAGCCTCCGCAAGTACAAGCAGATGATTGACGCCTGGGGCGGGTGGGCACTGTTCCAGCAGCTGCTGGCCGCGCTCCGGGCCATCGCCGACAAGCACGGCGTCAGCATCGCCAACGTCGCCGTCCGGTATATTCTGGACCAGCCGGCGGTGGCCGGCGTAATCATCGGCGCGCGCCTGGGGGTAGCTGAGCATATCGCCGCCAACGCCCGCGCGTTCGCCTTCCAGCCGGATGCCGCCGACCTGGCGAACATCGCCGCCGTGCTGGCCAACTCCCGCGACCTCTACCAAATCATCGGCGACTGCGGCGACGAATACCGCCGTTAATCCCCGGACTTGCCTTTGGAATTAGCCGGTCGCCATCCGTGTCGCAGTCAGGATGCGCGGCCAGGCCGCGGTTTGACCGCCTTTTGATATGCCCGCTCCGGCGGCGCATAATCCCGGCGTTGCGCACCGGGCAAAAATGATACGTAAACCACGCTCAATCATGACTACCCGCCACGATGCCAAATCTACCCCCCACCGACTTTCAGGGCTCTGCAAGCGATACTGCTTACATACGACAACGGCCGTCGTCCTCATCCTTTTGGCGGCGGCCGGTTTTCTGGCCACTGCTGATTGGGGGACGGCGCCAGTCTCGGCCCAAACTGCGCCGGCAGCACGGCGGTAGCGGCGCATACTCCGGCCACGGCCACCAGCACACCCGTCATCCTGGACTGCAACGCGCTGCTGGACCTCAAGGATACACTGCGGGGCACGGCCACGCTGAACTGGAGCAAAGACCTGGCGATGCGAAGCTGGGACGGAATCTCGGTCGGCAATTCTATCGAAGAGGGATGCAATCCGCCCGGAGGCGGCGACCGCGTCACCAGCATCAGCCTTGACAACCGCCATAATCCCGACGCCCGGCTGAACGGGCAGGTGCCGGCCGGGTTCGCCGACGTAACCGCTATGCGCCACATCAACCTGCGGGTCAACGATCTGACCGGCGGCATACCGGCCGCGCTGGGCGGTATGCCGTGCCTGCGCTCGCTGACTTTAAACGGAAACGACCTCACCGGCCCCATTCCCACAGCACTGGGCAGTCTCCCTAATCTGGGCGGCACCCTTGACCTGTCCGAAAACGGACTGTCCGGCGCCATCCCGAAAGAGCTGGGCAACTTGACCGACCTGCAAGGGCTGAACCTGGGGGATAACGCGCTGACCGGCGCCATCCCCAAAGAGTTGGGCGATATGGCGACATTGAGCTGGGCAACCTCTCCAACCTGCGAAGGCTGCGGCTGGAAGGCCCCACCGGGCGCACTGCAGACGACGACGGCGGGCTGACCGGCAGTATCCCCACAGAGCTGGGCCAGCTGTCCAGGTTGCAGCTCCTGTACCTGCAACGCAATCGGCTTACCGGCCCCATTCCCAAAGAGCTGGCCAACATTACCCGCGCGGAGCCCTGGGAACCGGGGATGGCATACGGCCTGTACCAGCTGAACCTCTACCAAAACCGGCTCAGCGGGCCAATTCCGAAAGAGCTGGGCAACCTGTCTCAATTGAACGGTCTGATACTGCATCGCAACCAGCTCAACGGCCCAATACCCAAAGAATTGGGCCGGCTTACCCTTCTGGACACGCTGACCCTGAGCGATAACCGGCTCGCCGGGACAATTCCGCCGGAGCTGGGCGCGCTGACTGAGTTGCAGTATCTGTATCTGCACAACAACCAGCTGACCGGGGCCATTCCCCCCGCGCTGAGTGGCCTGACCAAACTGCAGCCCCGAAGTACCGGCTTGTACGGCAACGACCTGACCAGCGCCGTTACCCTGGCCAGATCCCCCGCCGGCCTGGCGGAGGGCGACGGCGCCACCGATTTCAGCGTTACGGCCACCCTGGACGCTGGCACCGCGTGGGCGGCCGGCTTGCGCAGCGACGACGTGGCCCAAAACGTAACCATTCTGGGCCTGCCCAGCGGGAGGGCCAACGCGGTGGGGTTCACGGCCACGACGACGCCTTTCACCATCGCCGCCGGCGACGACAGCGGCAATAGCGTCCTCAAAATCACGCCGACGGACAACACGCAGGACAACGCCAACGAAACGATTACGGTGTCCGTGAGCGGCACGGGCGCGCCGGGCATCGCCAACACCCGGCTGATACCCGCCGCCGCGTACAGCATCACGCTGTCCGACGACGACGAGCGCGTTACAGACCCTCCGGTTGACCCGCCAAACCCTCCGGTTGACCCGCCTACCGCATTCCCAGCGCTGTCTTTGTCGCTGACGCCGCCGGACATATCCGAGCAAGGCGGGGTCAGCGTGGTAACGGCGTCCCTGTCGGAGGCTTCTGCCGCCGCTACTACGCTAACGGTAGTTGCCGCCCCGGTGTCGCCGGCAGTGGCCGGGGACTTTACGCAGAGCGGAAGCACGCTGACCATCCCCGCCGGCGAAACGGCCAGCGCCGGCGCGGTGACCATTACCGCCGTGGACAACGACAGCGTCACCGGAGACCGGCAGGTCACCGTGTCGGCCACGGCAACGAATACCGACGCGTGAACACGGTGAATACGGCCCAAATGCTGACGATAATCGACGACGACCGGCGCCGGCAAGATGAAACGACGCCGACGGTTGCGCCCACACCACCAACGCCAACAGCCACGCCCACGCCGGCGGCGGCGACACCTACGCCCACGCCCACGGTTGCGCCGATACCAACAGCTACGCCAAGGCCGACGGTTGCGCCAACTCAAACCCCGACGCTTACGCCGGCCCGTCCGCGACGCCAACGCCGGCGCCATTGCCGACGGAGACGGCGACGGTTGCCGCGCCGCCGGGGCCGCTGCCCACGGCAACACCGCCGCTCGTCCCGACGCCGGAACCGGAGCCGCCGGACACGGACGACGGGGGGCTGTCGTTCCAGTGGTGGCTGCTGCTGCTGCTGGCCCTTTTGCTGGCGGCCCTGATTGCGTTCATCGTCCGGCTGCTGTGGTGGCGCCACGGGTAAGGTCGGGTTAGGCCGGGGCAGCGCGCCGCGAGATGGGCGCGCCTGATGGTTGGCGTCGCTGGGGAGCGGCCAGGCCGCGGTTTGACCGCTCTTGACATTCCCGCTCCGGCGGCGCATAGTCAGCCGTTACGTACCGGACAAGCAAGAATGAGATACAAACCGCGCTCAATGATGACTACCTGCCATAATGCCAAATCTGCCCCCCCCCCCCCCGACTTTCAGTGCTCTGTAAGCGATACTGCTTAAATCCGTTAACGGCAGCTATCCTCGTCCTTTTGGCGGCGGCCAGTTTTCTGGCCGCCGCTCATTGGGCCGCGGCGCCCGCCTCGGCCCAAACCCCGAACTGCGTCGGCAGCATGGCGGTGGCGGCGCTTACTTCGTCCACCGCCACCAGCACGCCCATCATCCGGGACTGCCACGCGCTGCTGGCCCTCAAGGATACGCTGCGCGGCACGGCCACGCTGAACTGGAGCACCGGCGTGCCGATGCGAGACTGGGACGGAATCGCTATCGGCAATCCCCACGGAGAGGGATGCAATCCGCCCGCCGGCGCCGGCGGCCAACGCGTCACCAGCGTCAGATTTGACAACCGCCGTAATCCCGACGCCCGGCTGGACGGGCAGGTGCCGGCCGCGTTCACCAACCTGACCGTCCTGCGCAGCATCAACCTGGAGGGCAACAGTCTGACCGGCAGCATCCCGAAAGAGCTGGGCAGTATGTCGTGCCTGCGCCGGCTGACTTTAGGCCAAAACAACCTCACCGGCTCCATTCCCAAAGAGCTGGGCAGTCTCCATCTGACCCACAACCTTATCCTGTCCGACAACCAACTGTCCGGCAGCATACCGCCCGAGCTGGGCAACTTGACCCAGCTGCAATGGCTGTTCCTGGATGGTAACGCGCTGACCGGCTCCATTCCCAAAGAGCTGGGCAATATGGCCTCATCAACCGCCCTGCAACTGGACGGCAACCGGCTTAGCGGCCCCATCCCCAAAGAGTTGGGCAATCTCTCCGAGCTGGAAACGCTGTATCTGAGCGGCCCCGCCGGGAGCGCTGCGGACGACAGCGTCGGGCTGACCGGCAGCATCCCCAAAGAGCTGGCCGGGCTGCCCAAGTTGTGGCGGCTGGACCTGCACCGCAACCGGCTCACCGGCCCCATTCCCAAAGAGCTGGGCGAGATGCCCAGTTTAGGTTCGCTGAGTCTGTACCGCAACCGGCTGACCGGGACAATTCCGAAAGAGCTGGCTAACTTGTCTCAATTGGGGAGTCTGCTGCTGGATTACAACCGGCTCAGCGGCCCAATACCCAAAGAATTGGGCGGGCTGGCCAATCTGCGATACTTGACCATGGGCAATAACCGGCTCACCGGGACAATTCCGCCGGAGCTGGGCAACCTGTCTGCGTTGCAGATTCTGTATCTGCATAACAACCGGCTGACCGGGGCCATTCCCCCCGCGCTGAGCCGTCTGACCAATCTGCTGTCCGGACGCACCTACTTCGACGGCAACGACTTGACCAGCGCCGTTACCCTGGCCATATCCCCCGCCGGCCTGGTGGAGGGCGACGGCGCCACCGATTTCAGCGTTACGGCCACCCTGGACGCTGGCACCGTGTGGGCGGCCGGCTTGGACAGCGACGACGTGGCCCAAAACGTAACGATTCTGGGCTTGCCCAGCGGGACGGCTAACGCGGTGGGGTTCACCGCCACGACGACACCCTTCACCATAGCGACTGGAGCCAGCAGCGGCAGCGGCGTCCTCAAAATCACGCCGGAAGACAACGCGCAGGACAACGCCAACGAAACGATTACGGTGTCCGTGAGCGGCACGGGCGCGCCGGGCATCGCCGACACCCGGCTGATACCCGCCGCCGAGTACAGCATCGCGCTGGCCGACAACGACGAGCGCGTCACAGACCCTCCGGTTGACCCGCCTGACCCTCCAGTTGACCCGCCTGACCCTCCAGTTGACCCGCCAAACCCGCCGGTTGACCCGCCTACCGTATTCCCAGCGCTGTCTTTGTCGCTGACGCCGCCGGCCATATCCGAGCAAGGCGGGGTCAGCGTGGTAACGGCGTCCCTGTCGGAGGCTTCGGGCGCCGCTACTACGCTAACGGTAGTTGCCGCCCCGGTGTCGCCGCCAGAGGCCGGGGACTTTTTTACACAGCAGGGGGCCACGCTGACCATCCCCGCCGGCGAAACGGCCAGCGCCGGCACGGTGACCATTACCGCCGTGAACGACGACGCCGTCACCGGAGACCGGCAGGTCACCGTGTCAGCCACGGCAATGAATACCGACGGCGTGAACACGATGAATACGGCCCAAACGCTGACGGTAATCGATGACGACCGGCACCGGCAAGATGAAACGACGCCCACGCCCACGCCGACCGTTGCGCCCATTCCACCAACGCCAACAGCCACGCCCACACCCACGCCGGCGGCGGCGCCGACACCTACGCCCACGCCCACGGTTGCGCCAACTCAAACCCCGACGCCAACGCCAACAGCTGTGCCCAGGCCAACACCCACGCCCACGCCCACGGTTGCACCGATACCAGCAGCTACGCCAAGGCCGACGGTTGCGCCGACTCAAACGCCCACGCCTACGCCCACGGTTGCGCCAACTCAAACCCCGACGCCAACGCCACTGCCCGATGACGATGATGACGACGACGATGGCGGCAATGGCAATGCCCCGGCGCCGGCGTCGCAACCGGAGCCGACGGCGGCGCCCACACCCGCGCCCGAAAATGTCGCCACCGTCGCGCCCGACCGGTTCGCCCGCAGCCAGGATGATGCCGTGTCGGACCAGGGCAGTTCGCAAACCGCCGCGCCATCCCTGACGCCGACGTTGACGCCGACACCTACGCCGACGCCAGCGGCAACTTTGACGCCGGTTCCGACGCTTACGCCGGCGCCGCTGCCCACGCTTACGCCGGCCCCGTCCGCGACGCCGTCGCCGGCGCCATTGCCGACGGCGACGGTTGCCGCGCCGCCGGGGCCGCTGCCCACGGCAACACCGCCGCCCGTCCCGACGCCGGAATCGGAGCCGCCGCCCACGGACGACGGGGGGCTGTCGTTCCAGTGGTGGCTGCTACTGCTGCTGGCCCTTTTGCTGGCGGCTCTGATTGCGTTCATCGTCCGGCTGCTGTGGCGCCGGCGCGGGCCGGGTTAGGCCGGGGCAGCGCGCCGCGAATCGCCGGGCGGTTAGCGGTAGCGTTGCAATTTAGGTGGTTTAACATTCGGAACGGTAGGGGCGACCTCATGAGTCGTGCCTATGCCCGCCGTCAAAACAACGGTATCGCGCCTCAAACCACCTAAAACGAAACGCTACCGCGGTTAGCGGCGCAGTAGATTTATCCGGCCATCTTGTCTATCCTGTGCATCATCGTAAAATTGTTCCCGGAGCAGGCAATGCAAATCGGCGCCATCTTTCCCCAAACCGAAATCGGCCCCGACCCGGCCGCCATCCGCGACTACGTGCAGGCCGTTGAGGCGATGCAGTTTGACTACCTGTTCATCGCCGACCACGTGCTGGGCGCCGACCCGGCCCACCACGCCCACGTGCGCGACCATTACTATACGCATCACAGCGTCATTCACGAGTCGCTGACGACGCTGGCCTTTGTGTCGGCCGTCACGACGCGCCTCCGGCTGATTACCGGCATCCTCATCCTGCCCCAGCGTCAAACCGCCCTGGTGGCCAAGCAGGCCGCCGAGATTGACGTGCTCAGCGGCGGCCGCCTGACCCTGGGCATCGGCATAGGCTGGAACCACGTAGAGTTTGAGGCCCTGGGCGAGGATTTTACGAATCGAGGCCGCCGCTCCGAGGAGCAGATTGAGCTGATGCGCGCCCTCTGGACGCAAGACGTAGTGGACTTTGAGGGACGCTGGCACACCGTCCACGCCGCCGGCATCAAGCCCCTGCCGGTGCAGCGGCCCATCCCGGTTTGGTTCGGCGCCGGCGGTACGGCCGGCCCGGCGCCTCGCGATGTCGTCCTGCGTCGCATCGCCCGCATGGGCGACGGCTGGTTCCCCAGCTTTGGCCCCGACGACACCGCCCGCGCCGTGCTGGACCAGATGCAGACCTACATCGCCGAGGCCGGCCGCCAGCCGTCCGACGTGGGCTTGGCCGGACGCCTGCGGATGCCCGGCAAGTCGCCGGAGGAATGGCTGGCCGAGGCCGAGGGCTGGCGCAATTTGTCTGCAACGCACATTATGGCGGAGGCGCGGCGGGGGCCGCTGTCATCGGTTGCCGGGCATATTGAGGCGATGGCACGGTTCCGCGAGGTCATTCCCGCCGGCTGGGGGCAATAACCCCTAGCGGGAACCCGTAGTATAGGGCGTATCTCCCAATGGATGGTCGGCCCACTTGCCGGCTTCCACCGCCGTCAAAAAGTCAGCCACCAGCTGATTGAACAGAGCCGGCTCCTCCAGGTTGATGGCGTGGCCGCATTGGGGCAGCGTTGCCAGCCCGCTGCGGGGGATGGCGCGTTTCATCATTATCGCCGGCTCTACGCAAGGGTCATCCTCGTCGCCAATCATAATCAGCGTCGGCACCTGCAGCTGATTCAGCTGCGGGATTAGCCGGTCAATCGTAGGCCGCCGGAGCTGCACTCCCCGGAAGGTGTAGGCCGCGCCGCGGGCGTTGTGGCCCAGCAGCAGGCGCATAAACTCCTCATAGCCGCGCGGGTCTTTGCGCCGCAGCTGCACCCGTGTCGGGCCGCTGCCATAGTCCTTCATCACCGGCGGCGTGCCTTCGGCCAGCATCCGGGCGGCCATGGCCTCGCCGCCGGCGCGGAACGCCTCATTGTGCGTGGTGCCGGAGCCGGCCGACGCTACGACGATAGCCCGGCAACGCGCGGGGTAACGCAGCGCAAAGCTCAGCGCCACGCTGCCGCCCATAGACAGCCCGCCGATGTACGCCTGCGCGATGCCCAGGTGGTCCATCAAGCGGCGCAGGTCCTCAATGGTAATGTCCTGCGAGTACGCCTCCGGGTCGTCCGGCACGTCCGAGGGCGGATAGCCCCGGTCGTTGTAGGTGATAACTTGATAGCGGTGGCTGAAATAGCGCACCTGCTGCTCCCAGCTTTCGTAAGAGCCGGCGAATTCGTGGCTCCAGATGAGCGGAAATCCCGACCCGGTAGTCTGGTAAAAGATATGAACGCCGTCAGAGTCAAAAGTGGGCATTAGCGCGCTCCCGTAGGTTTCGCAACGTGACCAGGTGAATGGAAATCCGGCTACCGGCGCCGGCGGAACAGCCGCCAGACGGGGATGCTGAACCCCGGCAGCAGGTCGCCGCCGTCCAGAATATCATCCTCGCCCAATACCTCCGGCTCCGCGCCGGGGCGATACCTGGTGATGCTGACCGGATTCGGGTTAGCGGCCCATACTTCCCGGCTGCCGTAGTTGAGCCACATCGCGGCCCTCTCGGCCATCTCTCGCGGCGTATCGTTGGGCGATTTGACTTCCACTGCCAAATCAGGAATCAGGCTGGGATAGCCGGCGATGGCCTCGGTAATGCGCCCGGGCGCAATCCAGGCTATGTCGGGAGCGCGTACCGTGTCGGGGTCAGACTCCAGCCGGAATCCGGCGTTCTCAACTACCGCCCCGTAGTCATTTTCCTCACAGTAGCCGGTTATTGCGTAGGCAAACCGATTGGTCACAGCACCGTGTCTATACCCTGGCGGCGGCATTTTTTCCGTCAACACTCCCCGCGCCAGCTCGTACCGATACCCGTCGTCGGGCATAGCCAGCAATTCCGCGGCGGTTATCAACTTGGTCGTAGTGGTCATGTTGCACCGGGCCGTCAGGAGTGGTTAGTGTCCGCATTGTAGCATAAGTAAATGGCCCCTCTCCGTCAGGAAAGGGGCCGTGCTTGCTGGTTGTGCGCAAAGCCTAGTCGTTGGGCGTCAGCGCCACGGAGCGGATTTCGCCAAACTCCTTTTGCAGCTTCTCCCAGTTGTCGCCGCCGTCGGCGCTGACGTACACGTAGCCGTAGATGCTGGCGGCCACCATCACGTCGGACACGTTGGGGCTGGCGGCGAACCAGTACACCACCGAGTTGGGCGTCTGCGACATTGTGGGAGCGTCCCACGAACCGCCGGCGTCCCGGGTGCGGCGGATGGCGCCGGTTACGCCGGGGATGGTGTCGCCGTTGCCGACGAACATCACGCTGGCGTTGTCGGGCCTGATGACCATGCCCCGGCAGTAGGAGCGGGTGTCCTCGGCATGGAAGCGGGGGAACTCGTGCAGTTCCCAGCTCTCGCCCTCGTCGGTGCTGGTGGAGATGCCGAAGGGGGTGGTGCAGTAGATGGCGGCGTCGGGGCCGGGCTTGAGGGCCATGCCGTGGATGTCGCCGTGGAAGGGGTCGGGGCCGAGGTCGGGCAGGCGCGTCCAGTTGTCGCCGCCGTCCAGGCTGCGATACACGCCGTCCACCTCAATGCCGGCCCACACGGTGCGGGTGTCCCGCGGGTCCACGATGATGTTGGTGGTGCGCGGAATCCCGATGGGACAGGGCATCCGCACGCCCAAATCCAGCGACTCCCAGGACTGGCCGCCGTCGCGGGAGCGGAAAGCGTTGGGCCGCGTGCCGACGAACACCGTATCCGAGTCGTCCGGGTCCACGCCCACCGACCAGATTTGCAGGTCGTCCATGGGCGATTCAACGTACTCCCAGGTAAAGCCGTTGTCGTTGGAGCGGAACAGGCCGTTGTCGGAACCGGCGTAGATGCGGTGCCGGTGGTTGGGGTCAACGGCCAGCGCGCGGATATTGCACTCGGTAGGCAGCGGGTTGCGGATGCGGTTCCAGCTTTCGCCGCCGTCGGGGCTGACCGACAGCCCACCCCCCACGGTGCCGACGCTGATAGTGTAATTTCCAGCCATAATAACCTCCTCAACTGCGCGCAAAGCGTAACGCAGGATGCAGACCGGCGGCGGGATGCCGCACGGGGGCATCATAACATAACGGGGGCGGGAGCGTTGCGCCGCAAGTCGGGCCGGCTATAATAGGCGCCGGATGATGCCGCGGCCGATGCTTAACTTGAACGAACTGAGCGCCGGCAACGTCCCGGCCATCACCCCGGCCATGGGGGCGGCGCTGGCCGAGGCCGGCGGCGTGTGCCTGGAATCGCAGGGCCATACGCCGGGCGTCCGGCTCATTGTGCAAGGCTGCCGGGACGGCAGCTATGGGCTTACCTGGCATCCGGTTAGCGAGCAGGCCCGGCGCAGTTGGAACGACGAACGCAAAGCCACCGAGATGGGCGCTGAGGGAATTGCGATTTTGGTTGCAGATATCGCAATAGGGTACTCGGCAATTGAAGCTTCACGTCAAGGCACTGGTTTCGACTATTGGTTAGGCGATGAAACGAATGCTACGTTCCAGCGTAAAGCCGGGTTGGAAATATCCGGCATCCGGCAGGGCAATGACAGCATGGTTAGGCGTCGGGTAAGCGAGAAGTTGCGACAGACGGAACGCCCGGAAAACCCTGACCTGCCGGTTTACGTTATCGTGGTAGAATTTGGGAGACCTTTAGCGGAGGTTCAAAAAAATGAGCGCGATGAATGATTTCCACCACCAAGCTATGGAAGCCGCATTTCTCGCCGACTTGGCCCGTGGCCGGGACGGCGACGAGGAAAAAGCCACGGCGCTGTTCGCCCAAGCCCTTGACCTGGAGCTCAAAGCTTTGGCGGAACTAACCGAGCCTATCGAGCCAACCCACTCGATATTTCACCGCAGCGCCGGCTGGCTGGCCCTGGACTGCAACCAACCCCGCCTGGCCGAAAAACTGGCCTGCAAAGCCCTGGCCGGCGACCCGCCCGCCCCCATCGATGAACAACTGCGGGAGCTGCTGGACGCAACCCACGCCAGGCTGCGCCCGGAGCGCGCCGCCGCAGCTACGGCAGCCGATTAGCCGCCCGCCATGCCCCGGCAAACTACTCGCCGTGTTTCGCCAGCAACTCCCGGACGGCGGGGATAATCTCGTCGGGGACCTGGACAGAGGTTTTGCCTTTCAGTTGCATTTGCAGTTCAGCTTCGTCTTCCTCGGTCCAATTTGCCTCTTCATCTTCCATCTCGGCGATGAGGCGCTGCACTCGTTCCGAGTTCCAGCCAGGCGGAAAGTTGCCCTCTTGCGGGGTTGGTTGCTTTGCCGGAGTTGGGGCTGGGTCATCAATGCCGGCAGCCGGTCGGTCATGCTCGGCTTGGGCGACAAGCTGCCCAATGAAGCCCGTCAGCTCGGCAGGCACTATTAGGTGCGTGTAGCCTTCCTGCCCATGGGCGGCTTCATAGTGAGCGACCCATTCTTCTTCGGTCAGCGAGTCGTAGAACTCGATAATTTCCCGCACCTGTTGGGCATCCCATCCCGGCGGGTATACGTTAGGGTCCTTCATCGCCCGCTCCTCCTCCTGCGCCACTGATTAGTTAGTGCGATGACCTTGGTCTTCCATGAAACGTTTGACTATCCGAACCATCAACATTTCGTTTCGCAATACAAGCCCAAGTACCAACACTGTTGCAAACGTCAAAACTATCAGCCATAGGTTCCACAACAATCCATTACCACCGAGAAAAAATCCCACCACGGACATCGCCGAGACAAATAGACCTGCGTACACGCAGTGCATCAAGTAGGCCAGCACATCGTGATGGTATCCGCTACGGAGAGCCATTCGTAACACCGTTGAGCCGCGCATACCCAGCAGCATATTGCGCTGTGTGGCGGCAAATCCGGCGACCACGATTCCGAACGTCAACGTACCAGCAGGCAACGATTTAGGGACTGCTCCGGCACCATAGTTGAATACCACGATTGCAGCTCCAGCGGCTACAATCGTGGCTGACAAAAATGGGAGCAGTCGCTCTGTCTTGGCTGACATTATGCAAGAAACTCTTGACGAATTTCAATGAGCGCATTCCATCGGTCTTGGTAGGAAATTTGCCTCAAGGTGCTGTCCACAGTCAACAAACGTTCCCGGCTTTCATGATGCTCAATGAGGTCGATGTCTTCCAAATTATCATTGTCATGCTCACGTCCGCTAAGTTTAAACTCTGTGACAGCATTATCCTCGCTGGTAGAGCCTGAAGCATAATTAAACAATTCCCAGACCTTTCGAATTAAGAGTGTAGATGTCCTTGCTCGCGATACACTGATACGGACAAATATTGTCTCACCTTCAAGTTCATTGCCAAAAGCCTGTACCGCGCCATAACCGCCGTCACGGTCTGCACGTGTTACTGGGCCAATGTTTGCCTTCATATCAACCCTGCGAATCGTGTTGTGCTTACGAGCACGCGCTGATGCGTCTTCATCCAATCTCGGCACCAGATCATATTTGGTCATGTCATCTACGAACATCTCGCAGTAATTGGCTATTGCTCTGGATCCCATACCAACTAGTGTCGTTTCCACGAAAGCGATCTTGGCTTGATGATCGTACAGCATAGCTGTTCCGTGCGAGAATGATTCGTCTGGGGCGAGATTGATGGGAGTTACCGCCTGATTCTGAGAAAAACGACCGGGACCAGTGAACTCAGATGTCACGAAATGTAGTAAGGAATATTCGGCGTCTTGACGGCACTCTTCAAGACGACGATATTTCCCATTTATCAACCTGCAACGGTTCGTAATGGACTGCGCATAGGCGCGCGTGATGGCATTTTCAAACTTAGTCCTTCCGGCAAATCGCATCTGACCGGATTCTATACTGTCAAGTGTTTCTACTTTATAGACCCTAACTTTGAACAATTTATCAGTCATAGCACTTTCTCCTTCGCAACCAATCCTGAGCAGTGTGTGAATTCATAATACACCATCAGAGGCAACGCTGCAACCACGTATTCATCTCTCCCCGGTCAGCGTGTACTGCTCCGCCACGTCATCCCGTATCAGCCGCATCCGGTCCAGCGGAGCGGCGACTTGCAGCGGCAACGCCAGCTCCGGCAAACGCTGGTCTTTGCGCGCCAGGATTTCGTTAATGGTGGCAGCCTGTAGTTTGGGGTAGGTGCGGCCGAGTATGTCCACATCGCCGGCGGATTCCAGTTCGCGACGCATCCCGTCGGTGATAGGGTATGCTGTCACCAATGCCCCGGCTATTACGCCTTTTTCACTTTCCCGCTCGACCGTGCCCCGCAAATCGCGCACCATCGCCGGGTTCAAGTGTGTGCCACCTTTCACTGAAACTACCACAAATCGCCATTGATTCCGGCCAACAGCAATAGGAATCAATCCGTCAATTCCGGTATCGCCGCCGCCGCGTCGCTCACTGTATGGTCGGCAGCCATCAATCAGGCTCAGGGCTGCCCGTTCAAATTCCATAGGATTATCGGCTGCCAGCAGCCGCCAGTCCTGCGACGAGGCCGGCATTCCGGTTACGGCAAAATTTGCGCCTAGCGATGACGCTTCAAATCGCCCCCGCAAAACGGGCAGCGCCAAGGCTGTGATGTCAATGCCAATCCAGTCGCGGCCTAATTCCTCGGCAGCGTGGCAGGCAGTGCCACAACCACAAAACGGGTCCAGCACCGTATCGCCGGGATTGCTGGATGCCCGGATGATTCTACGCAACAAGTCCAGCGGCTTTTGCGTCGGATACCCCAGTTTTTCCCGCGAGAAACTCTTTATCATTATTGAATCGAGGATATCCGCTCGGTTGCAATTCCAAGTGTCCTCAATCGGTATGCCTTGGCCTGTTGGCAAGCTGCCGTCCCTACGAGTATATCCTTGCGGATATGGTATGTACTCTTTGTTGAAGGTGAACTGGTTGCCCAGCGCATAGTAAAGGATGGTGTCGTGGTTACGAATCCAACCCCTCTTGCGGGTTTTGAAACCGGAAACCCATCCGATGCGCCAGATAATTTCGCTGCGTAGCTCCCCCCTGACCGGGTGAAATACCGCGTCCATCATTACTTTGAGGTAATGGCTGGCAGTCGGGTCGCAATGCAGATAGATGCTGCCGTTGGGTTTGAGAACCCGGCGCATTTCAATCAGGCGAATGGTCATCCGAGAGAGATACGCCAGCATCCCACACTCGCCCAAAATCGTGCGCATCGCCTGTAGCTTGGCCCCGATGTTGGGCACTTCCTGGCAAACTTGGTCAAATTCGCGCCGCGCTTCCGGCCCCCACTGCCAAGTATCTTCAAATGCTCGCACCTGCGACTCGGCAGGGCTGGAACCATCGGGGCCGCTGAACAGCATATTGTAGGTAGCGTCGGACTTGAACGGTGGGTCCAGATAAATCAGGTCCACCGAATCGTCGGCGATGTGCTGTCGCATCACTGCCAGATTGTCGCCGTAATAGAAATGCCCGGCCATAGCTAATGTTCCCCGGTGTACGGATTTTATCTACACCCATTACTCCGTCATAAGTGGATGGTGCCGCTATCTTACTAGCGGGTGCCTATTCGGTCAATCATTGCCCCTACGTAAAAGGCGTCGGCATCACCCCCACCGGCACCTCAATCAACCCCGGCGCATCCGCCGCCAAAGCCTCCCGCAGCGCCGCCGCCAGCGCCGCCGGCCCCTCGGCCCGCACGGCGCGCACCCCATACGCCTCGGCCAGCTTCACAAAGTCGGGGTTGTGCAGCTCCGCCCCCACCGTGCGCCCGCTGAACTGGTTCACCTGGTCGCGCAGGACGTTGCCGTAGGCGTTGTCGTTGAACACCACCGCCACCGCGTTGATGCCGTGCTGCGCCGCCGTGGCCAGCTCCTGCGAGTTGAACAGGAACCCGCCGTCGCCGCACAGGGCCACCACCGGGCGGGCGGGCTGGGCCACTTTCGCCCCCAGCGCGGTGGGGTAAGCGTAGCCCAGGTTGCCCGAATAGCCGGACGTGATGAACGTGCGCGGCTCGTAGGTGGGCCAGAAGGCGCGGGCGTAGTAGCCCAGCTGGGTCATCCCCGACACCAGGATGCCGTCCTCCGGCACCGCCGCCCGCACCGCCGCCAGGTAGGATTCCTGCGGCTCCGGGCGCAATGCCGACTCCCGCCGTCGCTCGCGCAGGGCGGCGGTTGCGGCGGCAAAAGACGGGCGGGCGTCCATGGTGCCGGCCAGGCGCGCGTCAATCTGCTCCATAACCGTGCGGGCGTCGCCGGCGATGCCGTAGGTGTTCGCCCAGTTGCGCCCCAGCTCGTCGGGGTCAACGTCAATCTGCACTACCTGCTGCCCGTCCAGCCACATCGGAAAGGCCATGCGACTGCCCACGCCCAGAATCACGTCAAAGTGCGGTTCCTCTTTGGCCACCGGGTCGTTGCGCAGCCGCAGCGCGCCCAACGCCAGCGGGTGCCGGTCGTCGATGGCCCCCTTGCCCTCGGCGGTGGTGATGACCGGCGCTTGCAGCCGCTCCGCCAGCCGCGCCAGCGCCGCCGACCCTTCGGATGATATGACGCCGCCGCCGGCCCAGATGAGCGGACGCCGCGCCGCGCTCAGGATGCGGGCCGCCGCCGCCACCTGCTCCTCGGACGCGGCCATGCGCGGGTAGCCTTCCGCCTCCAGCAGCGACACCGGCCCCGGTTCGGCCATCGTCTCCGGCGGCATCTCGATTTCCACCGGACGGGGCCGGCCGGTGGTCAGCTGGCGGAACGCCTCATGCACTGCCTCGGGCGTCTCCGCCGCAGTCATAATCCGCCGCACGTGCTTGGTGATGGGCCGGATGGCGTCCTGCTGGTCGTTGACTTCGTGCAGGATGCCCCGGTCGGCGCCGATGAGGTCGCGCTCAATCTGGCCGCACACCACCAGCACCGGCGACGACGCCGAGTAGGCCGTGCTGATGGCCGCCGCGGCGTTGAGCAGGCCGGGGCCGGGCACCATCAACGCCGTGCCCACGCCGCCGCCGGCCCGCGCGTACCCGTCGGCCATATAAGCGGTCGCCTGCTCGTGCCGCGTGGTAATGAGACGAATGCCCGGCACGTCGTGCAGCGCGTCCAGCGCGTGATAAAGCTGCACGCCGGGCAGCCCGAAAATAACCCGCACCCCCTCCCGATACAACGAGCGCATAAGAGCCTGGCCGCCGGTCATCGTGGGCATAGCAATACCTTCCTGCTGCAAAAATCGGCCTGCTGCGACAGGCCGGCCTAACATAGCACACCGCCCCCCGGCTGTCATTTAGACGCCAGCGCATCCGGCAGCGCGCGGGCCGCCAGCGCAGCGTCGTCGCCCACCACCCGGTCAAAGGCCGCCGCGTTGCCCCGCGACGGCTGGCGATACCCGCTGATTTTGCGGACGAACTGCAACGCCGCCGCCGGCTCTTGCTACTCCGGCGCATAATACCCTGGCGTCCGGTTTATCTCCGCCCGGTGCATCCCGGTAAAAATTATGATACCCTGCGCCCCGTCAACCAAACCACTACCGGAAAAGGCGCGATGATTACCTTCAACTGCACCATCCAGGAGGGAACAATACCCGACGACCTGCGCCCCGAACTGGCGTCGGAACTGGCGCGCATCAGTACCGCCATCCTGGGCGGCGCGCCCGCCGACGTGGCCGTGCGGTGGATTGAGATTCCCCACGGTTTCGGATTCCGCGGCGGCGAACTTTCAACTACCTCGGCCGTCCGCGGCGAAATACCCCCCGGCTGCGACCAGGAAACCCGCGTCCAACTTATGCAGCAAATTCAGGATCGGTGGCTGGAACTAACCGGCTGCACCACCGACGAACTGGTAGTCTCCGCCCGCGACCGCCGCTAGCGCCCCAACGGCCATTGCCGGCGCAGCGTGGCAATCGCGCCCCCGCAGCAACAACTACTCAACCCCAACCGGCCAGGAGAAAAACCATGCCCCACTATCGCTGCATCATCCCCCAAGACGCCCTCGCCTTTGAGCAGCGGCAGGAAATCGCCCGTTCCTTCACCGACATCCACTGCGGCTCCACCGGCGCGCCCCGCAGCTTCGTCTCGGTAACCTTTATCGAGACCCCGCCGGGCGAGACCCCCGAGTTCGGCACACCCTACTACCTGGACGGCGGCAACCGGGCCGGCCGGTCGGAAGCAGTTAAGCAGCAGCTCCTCGCCGACCTCACCCAAGCCTTCTGCGAAATCGCCAATATCACCCCCGACCGGATGCCCGGCCGCATCACCGAAAACCCGGCATCCTGGACTATGGAAGGCGGTATGGTGTTGCCGGAGCCGGGCGAAGAGGGCGCCGAGTGGTACGCCTACGCCGCTGACTAGAACCGGCCCGTTTTCGCCGAAAGATGAGCTGAAAGGAGCGATATGCGTAGGTCGCTCCTTTAATAGAATTACCCTGCGGCATATGGTAAAGACTTGGCGAATTGCAACGACGGGTTTCCCTGCTCCGGGTGTTGGCTATCTCCGGTAGAGGTGTTCGGGCCTGGATTTTCCACCCCGCGAACCGTAAAATTCGCACACCGGGTCAGGTATGCAGTTTCCTTGGCCAGGGGCCTGAACCGTCGTACCGACCCGTTTGCCACCACCGGCCCCAGGCCATACAATGACGGCAGCCTCCGGGTAGTGCGCTAAATCCGCTCCATCACTGCCGGGAGCATGGGTGGACTTGATGCGAATGCCCGGACAACGCCGCAGCCAGGAACCGGACGAAGTGGGACAGCGGGCCGGGCTGTTCGCCGAGTCAATACGTGACGGCGATATGGACCTTGCCTGGTCGATGCTGTCCAAAGAGACCCGCGGGATGCGGATGGGAGTCTGGGCTACCCGGCTCAGCATTGATATGCAGGTCGCCTACCGCGCCGCCTACGACGCCAACCACCCGATGCGCGCCTCGCTGCTGGATGATTTTCGTACCACTGTCCTCCGCCTTTGGCCGCTGGAAGACCTTTCCGAGCTGGCCGCCGCGCCTACCCGCTATGTGGACGACGAGCACGCCTTCGTCTTTCTGCCCTTCGGCGTTACTGACGAAACCCTGGTGCAGCACAGCCGGCTTATGTCGGGGCTGATGATTCCGATGCTGCTGGAAAACTCCCAGTGGCAGGTTGACCTTCCCGGCTGGCGCTTCCTGGACACTTCCGACCCGCGCCGCCATGGCTAGGCGACCGGCGCGCACTCGTTCGCGCGGCGGGCTTAAGGAGCGGACGGCGGCCGCCGTTGCATCTCCCGACGGCCCTCGCCAGGGAATCCACACCGGGCGCGAACGGCGCGGCAGTTCAGACGCCGGCCGCTGTGATTTGTGCGAACGCGCCGTCGAGCGCTTTACCGTACATCATCTGGTGCCGCGGGCGCGGGGCGGGAACCACGGGCCGACGGCGCGGCTTTGCCCCACCTGCCACCGTCAGGTTCACGCCATGTTCTCGGTTGCCACGCTGGCCGCGGATCTGTACAGCGTGGAACTGCTGCGGGCCAATCCGCGAGTGGCGGCCTTTCTCCGCTGGATGCGGAAACAGCGGGGCGCCGCGTTCCGGGTACGCCGGGCGCGGGTCGTGCTATGATACGGTCACTATGACCGCGCCGCCTGCATTCACACCGCAGCAAGTAACCGATGCTATTGTTTCGGGCCTCCGCCGGGGCAGCCGGAACGCCGACCTGCCCCCGGCAGACGCGGCCCGGCAGGCCGCTCTCTACCGCCACAATCTGGCCCGCTGCCAGCAGCACGTCCGAAAAAGCCTGGCCGAAGGCGATTATTTGCAAGCCGCCGAAAAATCCTGGGGTGCCTACGCCCAAACTATCAAAGCCATCAGCGCTGACCGCCGGTTCACGGTCTCCCATCACGGCGCCGTCATCGGCGTTGCGGCCCGGCTGGCGCTGCTGGCTGGCGCATCCGACCCGGCATCCGGCCGGGCGTTGTCCGGCGCGTTAGCTTATGCGCGCAGCCTGCACCAGCATTTTTATGAAAACGACTTGCCGGATGAAACAGTGATTGCCAGTTCCGATGCCGTGGCGACTGCCATTGACTTGATGCACGAGCTGTTTGCGACCATGCCCGGCGCACAGGGATAAGCCGGAACCATGCCTTTTTCACTATCACCGCCGCAAGTGGCCGCCGCCATCCGCGCCGGCCTCAGTGGCACCCGGCAGAATGTCGAGCTTGCCACGGGCCGGGCAGCCGAACTGGCTGCTGTCCACCGGAACATACTGGCCCACTATCAGCAGCACGTCGGGAAAAGCCTGGCCGAAGGCGATTATTTGCAAGTGGCCGAAAAGTCCTGGGGCGCTTACGCCCAAACCATCAAAGCCATCGGAGCAGATTACCGGCTGCGTATCTCCCATCACGCCGGCATCACCGGCGTGGCCAGCCGGCTGGCTCTGTTGGTTAGCGACTCCGACCCGGCTAACGGGTATGTCTTGCGGCATGGATTAGCCACCGCGCGAAGCCTGCACCAGCATTTTTATGAAAATGACCTGCCGGACGATGGCGTAATCGCCGATGCCGATGATGTAGCCACCGCCATCGCCCTGCTGCAAGAACTGTTCCCGCCGGAGCCGGCCCTCTGATGACCGGCGCAACCGAAACCGCCGACGCCGTCATCATCGGGGGCGGCGTGATGGGCTGCAGCATCGCCTGCAACCTGGCGCTTACCGTCGCCCGGCACGGCCTGCGCCGCATCGTCCTGCTGGAGCGCGACACCCTGGGCAGCGGCTCCACCGGACGCAGCAGCGCGGCGATTCGTATGCACTACTCCACCGCCGTCAACGCGGAACTGGCCTGGCGCAGCCTGCATATCTTTCGCAACTTTGGCGACATCATCGGCGGGGAGTGCGGCTATACCCGCACCGGCTATCTGGTATTCGCCGGCCCCGACGACCTGGACTCCTTTCGCGCCAACATCGCCACGCAGCAGTCCGTGGGCGTAAGCACCGGCATTATCAGCGCCGCCGACGCCGCCGAACTCGCGCCCGGCTTTGCCGTGGCCGACGCGGCCGCCATCGCCTACGAACCTTATTCCGGCCACGCCGACGCCTCCGGCACGGCCTACGCCTACGCCACCCGCGCCCGGGCCGAGGGCGTAGCCATCCGGCTGCAAACGCCCGCTGCGGCCATTGAAACCAGCGCGGACGGGAGCCGCGTCGCTGCCGTCCGTACCGCCGCCGGCGCGCGCATCGCCACCGGCGTTGCCGTGGTTGCCACCGGCCCGTGGACGGCGCGGTTCCTGGCGCCCCACGGCATCGACGTGCCCCTCATCGCCACGCGCCACGAAGTGCTGCACTTCCGCCGCCCCCTGGACCTGGTGCCGTACCATCCCGGCGGCGCCGACATCAGCAATCGCATCTACTTCCGGCCAGAGGGACAAGACTTGACCCTTGTCGGCAACGGCAACCACTCGGACATTGTGGACGACCCGGAAGTATTCGCCCAGCGGGCCAGCCCGGCGTTCATCCAGGACGTTTGGCCGCGGCTGGCCCGGCGCATTCCGCCCATCGCCGACGCCGAGCTGGTGCATGGCTACGCCGGCCTCTACACCAACAGCCCCGACTCGCATCCCATTATGGACCGTATCGCGGGGGTGGACGGCCTCTATCTGTGCAGCGGGTTCAGCGGCCACGGGTTCAAGCTGTCGCCGATGGTGGGCGCGCTGATGGCCGAGCTCATCGGCAGCGGCCAGGCGGCCACCATGGACATCAGCCCCCTGCGCCTCTCCCGCTTTGCCGAAGGCGACTTGAACAACGCCGGCTACGGGTTTGACGTGCTGGCCTGAGGCAACGATATGACTGCTAACGTCGCGGCCACTCCCGCCGTCGCAGTGTCCGGCCTGACCAAGCATTTTGGGCGGGTGCGCGCCGTTGACGACGTAACGCTGGACATTCCGGCCGGCGGCGTGTACGGCTTGCTGGGCCCTAACGGTTCCGGCAAGACCACGCTGCTCGCGATGCTGGCCGGTTTTATCCGCCCCACCGCCGGGGCGATAACCCTGCTGGGGCAAACGGGCCCCGCCGGACAGCAGGCCGCGCGGCGGCAGATGGGCGCGCTGATTGAACGGCCCACCTTCTGGCCCTACCTGTCCTGCCGCGACAACCTGAAGTGCCTGCAAGGCATTTACGCCTCGGACGGCGGCGATACGGAAATCGCCGATTTACTGGCTACCGTCAACCTGGACGGCGATGCGGCGCAGCGCAAGTTTCGCGCCTGCTCCACCGGAATGAAGCAGCGCCTCGGCATCGCCGCCGCGCTGCTGGGCAGCCCGTCCCTGCTGATTCTGGACGAACCGACCAACGGACTGGACCCGGCCGGCATCGTTGAGGTGCGCCAGCTCATCCGCACGCTGGCCGGCGATGGCCGGCGCACCGTCATCCTGGCCAGCCACCTGCTCAACGAAGTCGAGCAGGTTTGCGACCTGGTAGGCGTGATGGCGCGAGGGCGTCTGCGCTATTCCGGGCCGGTGTCCGCAATGGGCGCGCCGGCGCAGGTATTCGTCCGCACCACCGACGACGACCGGGCCGTCGCTCTGCTCCGCAGTGCCGGCTGGGACATTGCGGCCCAGTCCGGCGACGGGCTGGAAATCGCGGCCACGCCCGGCCGGGAGTGGGAAATCAGCCGGGATTTAGCCGGCGCCGGCGTTTATATCGCCGAGCTGCGCGCCATGGGCGGCGCGCTGGAGGCCGGCTTTATGGAAGTTACCGGCGAGCCGGAGGGCGACACTCCATGAGCAGCATCGTCGCCACCGGCATCGCCCTGCGCTGGGAGTGGTTCCGCCTGCAACGCCGGCTGGCTTTCCGTGCAATTATGGGTATGATTGCGCTGGCGGTTGTCCTCATACTGCTGGGGGCAGTTCTGCTGCGGAACGAAATCGATGATTACGCCGTATCGCCGGCGGCCTTTCCCTTTCTCATCTTTCTGGCGCTGACGGTAGTGGGGCCGTTCCTGGGCATCTTTCTGACCGCCATCGTATTCAGCGGGGAATACGGCTGGGGAACGCTGCGGGCAATGGTGGCGCGGGGCAATCCCCGCTGGCAGGCGGCGTCGGCCAAACTGCTGCTGGTGAGTATCGTGCTGGCCGTCGTCTGGATTGTGTCGTGGATTCTGTCCACCGCAACCGGACTGCTGGCCGGCGAATACGGCGCATCGTCGGCGATACTGCCCTTTACCGGCGAGGCGGTGGGCTGGGGCGAGACGGCGCTGCTGTTTTTCGGCAACCTGCTGGCGCCCATCGCCTATATGAGCCTCACCGCGCTGCTGTGCGTAGCAGGGCGCTCCACCACTTTCGGGCTGGCCGTGGCCGCCGCCATCCTGATTGGCGAATCCACCGCCTACCCGGTGGCGGCGATAATCGCCGGCGAACTCTACGGCATCGACATCTGGGAGTACCTGCGCTGGACGCTGCGGGGCGCAACGTCCGGGCTGGCCGGCCGGTTTGACGAAACCACCAACCCCTGGTACTTCGTGCCGGCAGTCCTGGCCTACACCGCGCTATTCTGGGGCCTGGCGCTGGCGCTGCTGACCCGGCGGGATTTGGGCGGCGGGAGCGCGTAAAACGTTGTCATAACCGGGGCCGCGATGGGCTATAATGTGGCCCGACCCGCACGCCCGCTGCGCAAGAGAGGATGATATGGAAAATTGGGACAAGCAAGTATTCAATCTCCCCGAGAACCACGGCTGGACGGCCAAGCCCGGCAACGTGGTTTTCGTTGCCGACCGGGGCGCGCTGCGGTTTGAGATTCCGCGCGAATGGACGGTGGAACCCTCCAAAAAGTCCGTCAAGTTCCTGGACGCCAAGCCCCCCAACGACAAAATCAGCCTGGAGGTCTCGGTAATCTACCTGAACACCCCTGGCCGCAACGTCGATTGGAGCGGGTTGCCGCTATCCGATTTGCTCCGGGATGTCACCGCCGAGGAAACCCCCAACCGCCGGCGCCGGGGCCGCCGGAAAGACGCCAGCAAAGTCGGAACGCCCCTGACCATCAAAATGGGCAAACTGGAACTGGCCTGGATTGAGACCGAGTTCATCGACCCCGGGGAAAAGCGGCCGGCCTATTCCCGCGTCGGCATCACGCGGGACACCGACGCCGCCATCCACGCCCTGCTCACCATGAGCTACTGGCCGGAGGACGCCGACCGCGCCCGGGCCGTGTGGAACGACGTGCTCGGCACCCTCAAAATGGGCGAGTATTACGAGAGCCCCTTGCAAGGCCCCGGCGCGCGGTAATCGCCTCGCGCCATTGGCCTTTGCCAACCACAGGTGAGCAGCATGAGCAATTGGGAAAGGCAAGAGTTCAACCTCCCCGAAAACCACCGCTGGACGGCCAAACCCGGCAACCGCGTTTTCGTCGCCAACAAAGGCGCCGTCCGCTTCGAGATTCCCGAAGACTGGATTCTGGAACTCCCCAAGGGGTCAAAATCCTTCCAGTTCCTGGACGGCAAGCCGCCCCATGACGACATTCGCCTGGACGTCAGAATAATGTACCTTGCCGCCACCCTGCCCGACGTGGATTGGAGCCGGGTAACCCCGTGGAACCAGCCGCCCATCACCGACTGGCTCAAGAAAAACATCGCCAAAGACCCCCGCAACCCGACCAAAGTCGGCGCGCCTCTGACCATTAACCTGGGCGACACCACGGTCACCTGGGCCGAAATGGACTTTATGGACCCGGTGGAAAAGCGGCCGGCCCATACGCGCCTCTGTTACGCCCTCAACACCTCCTGCGCCCTGCTGTCCATCATTGCTATGGACTTCTGGGACGACGACGCCGACCGCGCCCGGCCCGTGTGGAACGAAGTGCTGGGCACCCTTAAACTCGGCGAATACGTCGAAAGCCCCTTCTTTGGGCCGGAGAGTGGCTAGTATGACCGTCGCCATCAACGCGGCCCGCCTCAACGACCACCTGACCGCCCTGGGCCAAATCGGGCGCGACGATTTGGGAATGCAGCGCGTCGCCTTCTCCCACCTGGACATCGCCGGACGCAACTACGTCAGCGGCCTGATGCGCGCCGCCGGGCTGTCCGTCCGCATTGACGCCGCCGGCAACATCATTGGACGCGCCGCGGGGTCTGACCCGTCGCTGCCGGCCATCGTGCTGGGTTCCCATACCGACACCGTGCCCAGCGGCGGCCAGTATGACGGCGCATTGGGCGTCATCGCCGCTATTGAGGTCGTTCACGCGTTGCGGGATGCGCCGCGGACACTGCGCCATCCGGTAGAGGTGATGGTGTTCACCAACGAGGAGGGCACCAGTTTTCACCGTTGGCTGCTGGGCAGTCGCGCGGTGGCCGGACTTTGGGAAGCGGAGGATTTCGCCGCGGTGGCGGACGACGGGGCAACGCTGGCGGCGCGTTTGCCCGACATTGGCGGCAACAGCTCCCGAATTGAGCAAGCCCGCCGCCGTCCCGACGAACTGGCCTGCTACCTGGAACTGCACATTGAGCAGGGGCCGACTTTGCACCGGGGCGGGTTCCCCATCGGCGTCGTAACCGGCATCACCGGCCGCTCCGTGTACCACATCGACATCGTGGGCGAGGCCAACCATGCCGGCACTACGCCTATGGCGCTGCGCCGGGATGCCATGCCGGCAGCGGCCCAAATTGCCCTGGCCGTGCGCCGCATCGCCGGCGAAATGGAAGTATGCCGGGTGGGTACGGTGGGCAGCATGGACGTGCATCCCAACGCCGGCAACGTGATACCGGGGCGGGTGCAGGTGGGCGTCGAGTTTCGCGACGAGCGGATGGAGTCGCTGGCCGCCGCCGAAGTGGAACTGCGCCGCACGGCCGCGGAATTAGCCCACGCCGAGCAGGTGGCAATCACGGTTACGGCCCAGCGCAACACGCCGTCGGTTCCCATCGCGGGCAATATGCAGCAGCTCATCGCCGACGCGGCCGGAATGGCGGGCCTGGCCCACGTCAGCCTGCCCAGCGGCGCCGGCCACGACGCCCAGGCCATCGCCGCGGTAACGCCGGCCGCGATGGTTTTCGTCCCCAGCGTCGGCGGCATCAGCCACGCCCCCGCCGAATACACCACGCCGGAGGACTGCGCCAACGGAGCGCAGGTACTGCTCAACGCCCTGCTGCTGGCGGATGCGCGGTAGCCGCAGCCTGCTATAATCACCATATTATGCAGCTTTCCGCCGATTACCATTTCCCCAAACCGCCCGCAGCGGTCTGGGCCGCCCTGATGGACCCGGACGTGCTGGCCGGCTGTATCCCCGGCTGCCGCAGCATCGAACCCGACGGGCCAAACCGTTATCGCGCCGCCGTAACCGTCCGCGTCGGCCCCGTCAGCGGGCAGTACACCGCTACGGTGGCGCTGTCCGAGTTGAACCCGCCGCGCTCTTACACGATGAGCATTGAAGGCTCCGGCAACCTGGGGTTCGCCAGCGGGGTATCTACTATTACGCTGACGCCGGCGGCCGACGGCGGCGCCACCACCGTCCACGTGGACGCCGACAGCCAGGTAGGCGGCGCCGTGGCGCGCGTCGGGCAGCGGATGATGGGTTCCGTTGCCAAGGGTATGCTGGACCGATTTTTTGGCTGCCTGGCCGAATCGGTATGACCGGAAATGAACAGGAGTTGACCGATGCCGCTGGCCAATGACTTGCGCGCCAAATATCACGACCAATGGGAGGCGATGGTAACGCATCCCTTTGTCCTGGAAATGGGCGACGGCAGCCTGGACATCGCCAGGTTCCGCGACTACTTCCGGCAGGACTACGTGTTTTGCAAAGACCTGGTGTCCCTGACCGCCATCGCCATTGCCAAGGCGGCGCCGGACTACGAGGCGGGCAAAATCCTCAACGGCTTTCTCGCCAACTTCCTGTCCGCCGAAAACGACCTGTTCCTCAACGGCTTCCACGACCTGGGGGTAACGCCGGAACAGTACCATGAAACCGAGGCCAACCCGGTTACGCAGGCTTTCGGCGACTTTATGGTGCGCACCGCCTTGGAGGGCGACTTTGACGACCTCAGCGCCCTGTTCTACGTAACCGAAGGCACCTACCTGGATTGGGCAACCCGCCTCATTGAATCCGGGGCCCAACCGGACAACCCCGTTTATCAGGGCTGGATTGACATCCACAGCCCGGCGGCGCTGGGCGGGGTGGTGGACTGGTTCACCGGACGGCTCAACGCCGCGGGCGAACGGGCCAGCGCCGCCAAAGCGGCCAACCTGGAGCGCATCTTTCACACCACGCTGCGCTACGAATACCGTTTCTGGGAAGCGTGCTATCACGGCCAGGGCTGGCACGACGCGAACTGACGGCGTTACCGACCTGAAAATCGCCCGGCGCGTCGGTTGTGGCAGCGCCGGGCACCCCTGACGTAACAGCCGGCGTCAGCGTCAGAGTGGGCCGGGGCGTCGCCGTCGGACGGCGTTGCTCCGGCGGCAGGTAGCTCTCTGTAACGCCATCCACCCAATCCCGCAGTTCTTGCGGCCACTCTGAACGCGACATAATCTCCGAGGAACCAAGACCTGGTAACCCGACCACGTCGGCCCGTTGCGACAAAGGCGACAGCAAGGATACCAGCGCCAGAACATTGAGGTTAGTGACGTAGATAAAGCAGCCGTCTGATTATGCCCAGAGTCCCCGGCATCAATCATCCATCTACGGGCAGTCAGAACGATGGTATGGCGCCTCAAACCACCTAAAACGAAACGCTACCGTCTCCGTTCAGATGCTTGACAACCGATGTGGATGGCGGTAGAGTGTGATCTGACCCCCCCATCCTGTTTCGACGGATGGGCAGCGGACCGCCCCTCAGTGGGCGGTTGCGCATTTAAGAATGGCAGTTGTCCGGGAATCCGCCATAGCCGGCCGGTCTCAATGGTTGTCAAAGTCGTTGTAGCCGCCTTGCTGCCGGGTCGTTCCCAGATTCAAGGTAGCATAGACTTCAAATATGGTCTGCTCAATCGGGTCGTTTATCTGGACAACGCGAAACTGCATCTTGCTGATGCGCTCTCTTGCTGCACTGATAACACCTGGATGTTTTTCAGCATCGGAGTTGGTTATTCGTGAAGCAGGCTTGCCAGGTTTTGACTCAGGGGTTATACCCCTGCACTCCAATTCTCTTTTAGCCACCAAGTACGCAAAAGTAGCGGCTCTGGTAGGTATTGTCGAACCATGTTCCAAAATGCGTTTCGTCATCCGGTTTGTCCGCCCGACGTAAATAGGCTTGTCGTTTTCGTAGAAAACGTAAATCCCCTGCTCCGGGAGTTTGCAAGGCTTGTCACGGTTGCGCAATGTGTCCGATTGCAGAGCGCTAAGATACTTCGGCATCTTATCGGCAACATCCTCCCAAGCCTGCGGTTTCTGATTCGTCATCGTGGTCGTCCTTATGGCTGAGTAGTGCGATGGTGTGGTAGGGGCGAATAATACTTCGCCCCTACAATGGTTGCCGGCTCCGGCTACCCAATGGGCCGGCTGGTAACCTCCCGGTCCAGTTTGCGGGGGAGCCATTGGCCGCCGCCGGCGGGGGCGGTTAGCCGGCCGTCCTCTACGGCTACCGTGCCGCGCATGATGGTCATTACGGGCCAGCCTTCAATCTCGAAGTCCTCCCAGATGCTGTAATCGCTGATGTGGAAGTCGTCCATCGTCAGACGCTTTTTGATGGTGGGGTCGATGAGGGTGATGTCGGCGTCGCTGCCGGGGGCCAGGGCGCCCTTGCGGGGGTAGAGGCCCATGATGCGGGCGCAGTTGGCCGAGGTTACGTCCACGAACCGTTGCAGGGACATCCCCCGCTTGGACACGCCTTCGCTGTAGGTGATGCCGACGCGGGTTTCGGCGCCGTTGTGGCCGCCGGTTACGTCGCGCACCGTTTTGCCGGCGATTTTGAGGTTCCAGTCCGTGCAGTATTCGTCGGTGGCCATGGTGTGCAGGCCGCCCCAGGCAATGCCCTTCCACAGCATCGCGGCGTCTTCCGGCGACTTGAGCGACGGGTAGGTGTGATATTTCATCCCGTCCTCTTCTTTATAGTTGTTGGCGTTGAAGCAGGCGTAGTTGTGCAGCGTTTCGCCGTAGATGGCCATGCCCTTGTTCCGCGCCTCGCCAATGGCGTTGATGCCCTCCCGCGCGCTGACGTGGACGAAATACACCGGCGCACCCGTCCACTCCGCAACCCGCAGCACGCGGCGGAAGGATACGTCCTCCGACTCGTTGCTATGCACCTGCGGCATATTCCACCACTCGTTGCGTTCCTCCCGCTGCAACTTCTCGTACATATACTGCACCATGTCGTCGTCCTCGGAGTGCACCAGGAGCATGGCGTCGTGGCGCTGGATGACGGTCATCAGGTCGTGGAGATGGCCCATGCCGACCTTGCGCGGTTCGCCCGACATTTCGGGCGGGCGGATGTTGGTGGTGAAAATCTTGACGCTGGTCCAGCCGTCCTCAATATGCTCGTGCAGCGATTCCAGGGTGCGCTGGGGGATGTCGCCCAACAGCATCAGATGGTGGGCGTAGTCGGCGTAGGAATTGCCCCGCCAGGAATTGGTACGCTCTTGCATCGCCTCGGCGATGGTGTTGCCGGGGTGGTGAATGGCGAAGTCCAGCAGGGTCGTGGTGCCGCCGAACAGAGCGGCGCGGCTGACCTGCTCCGGCGGCGCGGTGCGCAGGTTGCCGGGGCCCATGATGGGCGCGTCAATATGGGCGTGGGGTTCAATGCCGCCGGGGACGACGACCTTGCCGGTGGCGTCAATCACCCGGCCCACGTCGTCGGTCATCGTGTTGGGCGCGGTGATGGCGACGATTTTATCGCCCTGGATGCAAACATCCCAGTCGCCCACGCCCCAGGGCGTAACGACCTGGCCGCCGCGAATAATCAAGTCCAGCATAATTCCCTCCCTCAGTGGCCAGCCGAATCCGGCGTTGGCATCAATCTTAAACCCGCTCGTAAGCCCGCTAGAACGGTGGCAGTATAGCGCAAAACCGGCCGGATGTTGGCGCCGGCGCGCCGCGATTTCTGCCTTGACAAGCCGGAATGCCCAGTTACAATTGCCCGGACACCCGGCGCCAGGGCCAGAAAATGGGCTAGGAAATGAGGAGGAACTACAATGCCGTTTTATACTAAAGGCGATGTCCGCATCCAGTACGAGGAGGTTGGGGACGGTTTCCCGCTGCTGGTTACCCCCGGCGGGGGGTTGAACTCTCTAATCAGCAACTGGCCGGGACAGGTGTTCAATGCGATGGAGGAATTTAAGAACGACTTCCGCTGCATCACGATGGACCAGCGCAACGCCAACGGCGGCGCGTCCAGCGGCCCGGTGCAGGTCAACGACCCCTGGGGCGCCTTTGCCAACGACCAGCTGGGGCTGATGGACCACTTGGGCATCGACGAGTTCTTTTTCATGGGCTACTGCATCGGCGGCCCCTTTGCGCTCAAGCTCATCGAGCGGGCGCCCGAGCGCGTCCTGGCGGCGGTACTCTGCCAGCCGGTTGGCCACGCCAGCAAAACCCCGGACTCAATGTACGACTCCGGCCGCGACGTTTGGGGCCCCGAGCTGTGCGCCCGACGGGACGACGTGACGATGGAGACCGTCGAGCAGTACCTGCACAACCTTTATCGGTTGCAGCCGGACTTTATGTACTGCGTGTCCCGCGATTTCGCCCGCGCGTGCCAGACCCCGATGCTGGTGATGCCCGACGACACGCCGTCCCATTCCCTGGAGGCCGCCATGGACCTGGTGGAGCTGGCCCCCAAAGCCCAGGTGACGGCGTACCCCTGGAAAGAATCCCCGGACTTGAAGGCGGAGACGATAAACCAGGTGCGCGATTTCCTCCGGGCGCATCAACCCGCGCCGGCCGCCCGCTGAAAGGCGCCGGCTGCCGAATCAATAACGGCCGGCATTCTCCCCGAACTGCCGGCCGAACAGGCTTGTCATCAGCGCGCTGGCAATCGTAACTCCCAGGCACAGGTAGCCGATTCCGGCGTAGCCCGTGTTCGCCAGTAGCGCGCCGGCAATCGCCGCCCCCAGCGCGCCGCCTAACTGGTTGCTCAGCCCCATCAGGCTGGCCCCCGTGGCCTTGGACTCGCCCGAATACTCGGTGCTGATGGCCACCAGCGCGGGCATTGCCGGGCTGAGCAAACCCGTCCCCACCGTGGCCACCGCCACTGCCACCCAGATGTTGGACTCTACGGAGAAAAGCAGGAACCCGCAAATGCCCCCGGCGACCGAAGTGCCGGCGATGAGCATGGCGCGGCGCCTTTGCTGCGCCACGAACGCCGCCGAGTAGCTGCCGGCCATCTGTACGACAGCCGTTATCGCCAGCGGCAGAGCCACAAATCCCACGCTCACCCCGTAGGTGTTTATCAAATAGACGGCAAAAAAGGTGACCGTCGCCCAGTAAGCGATGCGCTGCGTCGTGCCAACGGCGACGGCCACGCGGAAAAAACGCAGCGACAGCAGCGCCCGGTATCGGGAGAAAAATCCCCAGCTGCGAGTTCTCTGGGCGTTGTTTCGCGGAAACCAGATAAAGTTGGCCACCAGCCCCACCGCCAGCAGCGCCCCGGTAACTAGGAAAGGCAGTTGCCAGCCCCGCCAGTCGGCCAGCACGGCGATCAGCGGCACGGTGATGAGCAGCGTCAGCCCGTTCAGGCCCAGCAGTGCGCCGACCGCCTGAGCGCGCCGGGCCGGGGAAATGACGTCCGACACTGCCCCTACTGCGGTGGGCGGCATCGTCCCGCCGGCCAGGCCGGTCAGCACCCGCAGCGCCAGCAGCGTCTCAATGTTGGGCGCAAAAGCCGAAGCCGTGACGGACACCGCCAGCACCAGCAGCCCGGCCAGCACCACCGGACGGCGGCCAAAGGAATCGGACAAAGGGCCCACCAGGAGCAACGAGACGCCCCAAGCCGCCGCAGTAGCGGTCGCCAGCTGGCCGGCAACCGCTACCGAGATTTCCAGGTCCGATGCAATGTCCTCCAGGAGCGGCGGGACGATGAAAACCGCGCTTAGAGCGGCAAAGACGGCCAGCGCCAGTACGGTAAAAAACCAGCCCTTGTTTATCTCTTTGGCGCTTGCCGGCGCCGTTTGCGTCCCGATGTCCCTTGTTCTCCCAACAGAATCGCGGCCCGACTTGCGCCTTGCGCGCCCCACAATAATAACACGCCCGCCGCCCTATCCGCCGGCAGCGGCATTGACACTGCCGGCGGGCAATTCCAGTGCCGGGATCAGTTGGGGAACCACATCACCGAGGAGATTTCGCTGAACTCCCGGTCCAGCTTGGCCCACGACGCGCCGGCATCCTCGGATTGATACAGATAACCGTAGCGGCTGCCGGCCAGCAGAAAGTCGGGATTCTGCGGTTGGGAGTTCACTACCCACATTGCGGTGTTGGGTTCCACCGGCAAGTCCAGGCTGTTCCACGTTGCGCCGGCGTCTTCCGAGCGCATCACCACGCCGGTGGATCCGGGGGTGGTGTCGCCAAAGGTAGTGTAGATGATTTGCGGGTCGTCGGCCTTCACCTTGATGCCCCGGGGGTAGCCCAGGGGGAAGTTCTGCCGCACGCCCAGGTTGCGCCAGGAGCCGCCGTCGTCGTCGGTGAGAAACACGTCGTCGTTGACCATCACCACTACCCGGTGGGGCGGCCCGGCGGTTACGGTAACGTTGTGGATGTCCAGGTTGGGAATAACGCTGTGGTCAACGGTCTCCCAGGTGTCGCCGCCGTCGGCGCTGTGGCGCAGGCCGTCAACCTCAATGCCCACCCACACGCTGTCGCCGTTGGTGGGGTCAATGGCGATGCCGGTAACGCGCGGCACTCCGACGGCGGGGCACTCGGCGGCAACCTCCACCGGGCGCAACTCCCAGGTATCGCCGCCGTCGCGGGTGCGGTAGATGCGGCACGGGTCGGGCGTGCCGGTGCCGGCGAACCCGACTTGCGGATTGGACGGGTCAAAAGCGATGGCCCACACCGCAGTACCGTTCATCGGGGTGTCGATGCGACGCCAGGTGTCGCCGTTGTCGTCGCTGCGGATGATGCCCCGGTCGCAGCCGGCGAGGACGCCGCTCTCCGAACCGGGTACGGGGGTCAGGCAGCGCACCACGGCATCGGAGTGGATGCCCTGAGTGATGCCCACCCGCCGCCAGGACTGGCCGCTGTCGATGCTGCGCATCACGCCCTGCCCGGCAGTGCCTACGAGGATAGTGATTCCGTCTGCCATAATTTCACCTCACAAAGCAGTGTGCAGTTTCCGGTACAGTGCTATCACTCATAAGATGCCAATCTGTACCGCTCACTGTTATCTATTTGCCTCTTGACGGTAACAGTGGATACATTGAAATACTCGGAAATCTGGTCCTGATTCTCGTCGGAAAAGTCGCCTTTAAGCATATCATGCGCGTCTTTCCAGGGACATAGCAGTTGCGCGGCAAAAGCGCGTTGGGCTTTCTGGCGATAGCTGTGCGACCGGGTTGCCGGCGACAACGGCTCAGCAAGCGCGCTTTCATAATTGGCAAATAGCCGGTCGCCAATCAGGCGCGACACATCAAAGCGACGGCCCGTTTCCAGGTGCGGCCTGATGGCAACGCGGTCGCCATTGTCAGGGCTATGCAAGACCCAGGACAAGCTGCCCGTGCTGAACTCGGATGTGATGACTTTAACCGCCATTCCGGCCAAATCGGCCAGGTGTGCGTTGGTGACCTGACCGGTCAAACCAGCCTCGTGCCTGACGGCGTCAGCCATAGCAATGCCGATGCGCCAAGCCTCAGTACTGCCCCATTGCAGCGGCATTTGGGAAGTCGCCAACCGGAAACCATCCCCGGCGTTCATCGTGAACCCTAATTTCTCGGATATATCGCCAATCTGTTGTGCCGACAACAAACTGCTTGCGGGGCCGGTCGCCAGTTCGTACATCGCATTGTCCCCCAGAGATTCCGCATCCGCAAGCCAGTTCTCGATTCGCATTGCATCCGCGCTGTCCGGGTCAAATCCCAACCGCGCTTCTGTACCGCGGAAACGGGTGAGTTCGTAGTCATTGCGCGCAACGGTGAGGTCATTCCATAGTGTTTGTAGATTCGTACCATAGATATCGGCATCTACCAATCGTTGCAGAACGAAGCCCACGAATTCGTCAATGGCGTTTTCGAGTTCAATCGCCGGGACGGCAACCGGCGGCGCCCCGAGGTAGGCGAAAAGCGAGGAGTCAACCAGGTGAGAGCGTTCCGCAACTATATCACACTGGAAGCCGTCGCACGAAAATGTGATGTTGGGCCATGCGTAACCCTCGCCGATGTCGGACATACGGTGCGCCAAATCCCACTCCAGAGGTAATTGGAGGCCATCCGACGGGCGGGGTTCCCAGCGTAGCCGCCACCAGTTCCAGACCAGCCACTCCGCGAAGTGGTAGCCGGACACATACGGCCCAAGCTGGTAACTGCGCTGGTTGCCATCGGCTTCGGTTAAAGCGCTCAACGTATGCTCGCCGCAGGAAATTTCCAGTCGACCGAAAGCGGCGCGCTCGTACAGTGGGCCTTCGTCCAGCAACGCTGGAACCAGGCCAATTCTCAGATTGCTCATGAGCATTTTTCCCGCCATGCAGCAATTATATACCGGCGCATCCGCTGCTCCCGGCATAGCCGATACCCATGATAGCTAGTCCCATCATCGCCGAGCTTCGCCTCATAAGGCTCGCCACGACTGTCAACGGCCCAGACATATTTGGGAAGCCGGGCGTCAACGAGGCTGCTGCTTATCATACCCAACTGCACACCGGAGCGAAACATCTCAATCGCCTCCCGCAAGTGCACCGTCCGAATGTCATCGCAGACACACTTATGCGGGCGCGGGTTCACCGGAGGGTTGAAGCTATAGTCAGCCGCCCGCGTTTTGTGGTGGGCGCTGCCTACATAGCGGGCTTTGGCAAGATTGGATTCAACTTCCCGGCTGATAATCTCGGGACGGGCTATCCTGCGTTTGGGGTCGTTCCCCTGATATTTCTGATATGGCACAGGAACTCCGTCGTTGTTATCGCCAAAATCGCGCTGGTTGGCGTTGCTCGGCATGGCGCCACCAGCGCGTTCTATGTCAATCAGGTTCAGTTGCCGTCGCCCGAACCCGCCGGGGCGGCCGCGGCGCGCGCGGTTGTGGCGGCCCCGGGTGTGGGCGACTCGGCGCGAAATTCCGGCGGCAGGTGCTCCTCCCAATCCGGCACTTGATGCCGGTGGGTATTGGGCAGGAACAAAATGGCGATTACCCCGCCCAGGCTCATCAGGAAGGACAGCAGGATAGTCCAGCAGTAGGGGTTGTCGAAAATCATCGGGAAACCCAGCTGCCGCACCCCGATGAGCAGCAGGCTGCCCAACCCGGCGCCGGAGGCCATGCCGGCGCCGGCCCCCATCATCTGGAAGCCGTAGGCGCTGCCGATGGGCGCGCTGCCGTAGTATTGCCGGTTGATGATGGGAAACGCCGACATTTCGCCGCCAAACCCGATGCCGAACAGGATAGCGAACAGATAGAACATCCAGGGGTCGCTGGCGAACAGCAGGATTGCCACCGGCATGAACTGCAGGGCGAAGCAGACGGCCATCACCCATTTGCTCCCCAGCAAGTCCGCGGCGACGGGTACGGCAAAGCGGGTGACGGTGCTGACCAGGCTCATGGTGGCCGCCGCGCCGGCTCCGATGGCCGTAGCCGTCAGCAGGGCCGGGTCCTGCACGCCCTGGTAGCCTCCCGCCGGCCGCAGGGCGTCAACCACCATAACCGGCAGGAACACGATGACGATGCTATGGCCGGCGCAGCCCCAATAGTGGATGCCAATCAGGTTCCAGAACGCCGGGGTTTTGCGTACCTGTTGCAGGAACACGCGGGCCCGCTCTTTGGCGCCGGCTCCGGTGGTCGGCGCCGTCCGCACCTGTTCGTTGGGGTCGGCGCCCAACTGCCGCATACCCACGTCGGCCGGCGAGTTGTGGAACAGCCGGGTCAACAGCAGCAGGATGATGCCGCCGAGGATGCCCGGCACCCAGAAGGCCATCCGCAGGCCGATGCTGTCCGCGCTGAAAAACGGGAACGAGTCGGCCCACGCCGCACCGCCGCCCACGGAGAAATAGGCCACCAGGCCCAACATTATGGGCGGCGCAATCACCGGGCCAAATCCCTGGGACGACTGCAACAGCCCCATACCCAACCCCAGGTGGCGGCGGAACCAGGACGTAACGGCCACGGTGAGAGGCACCTGGAATATGCCCATCGAAGCGCTGAGCAGCACGCCAAAGAACACGTACAGCTGCCAGATTTCAGTCATAAACCCGGTCAGCAACATCCCGACGATATAGAGCGATGCGCCCAGCGTCATCGTGAAACGCGCGCCGTAGCGGTCGCCCAGCCACCCGGACGGCGGCCCGAACATACCGGAAACCACCCATTGCAGGGAAAAAGCCAGCAGAATCAGACCCTCGCTCCAACCGAACACCTCGGCGACAATCGGCACCAGCGCCGGGAACGACATTCGGAACGACGAAGACACCAAACGCATCAATGCCGTGATGAAGACAATCACCCAAGCATAGTGGATGGGACGCCCGGCGAGCGCAAACTCGGCGGGCTTGAAGTTAACTGTGGCCATAGCACTCTCCCCAATTGCCGCAGTATGCTACCGATGTTAACGCCGTGTCAAGAAAAATGGCCGCCTTACTATCGCCCGCTGATATAATGCGAGTCCGTTCCGTCGAGTCGGTTCCGTCGAATCCGTTCCGTATTAAACTCCACCCGTCCTGCGGCATCCCGTAAAATGACTCAACCGCGCTCCGCTACCCTGGTGCTCCCCGTCGCGGGGATGACGTGCGCCGCCTGCGTGTACCACGTGGGCGAGGCGCTGCGCTCGGTGGAGGGCGTGGCTGCGGTCAACGTCAACCTGGCCACGGAGCGGGCAACCATCAGCCTGGTCGCTGACCGCGCGGCCCGGCCCGACGTGGCGACGCTGGCCCGCGCCGTGGCCGACGCCGGCTATCGGCTGGATACCGCCGCCGACCCCACCGGAGCGCCGGGCGACACTCCGCGAGCGCGAGAGGAAAAGCGGCTGCGGGTTCGCCTGCTCGTGGCGGCAGTGGGCGGTGTGGCGCTGCTGCTGGGCAGTTTCCCGGCGCTGCCGTGGGTGTCGGGGCTGCTGGCTCTATGGTGGTATCCGCTGCTGCTGTGGGCCGTGGCGACGCCGGTGCAAATGTGGGCCGGCTGGTCGTTCTACGTGGCGGGATGGGCCGGACTGCGCCGCCGGCAGCCCAATATGCACACCCTGATTGCCCTGGGAACATCGGTAGCCTATGGATACAGCGTCGCCGCGGTTGCGCTGGGATTATTGGCGCTGGCGCCAGCATACGCCCAGGGCGGACTGCACTTTGATATGGCGGCCATCATCATCGCCCTGCTTTTGCTGGGCCGGTGGCTGGAGGCGCGGGCATTGTCGCGCGCCTCGGACGCCATTGGCCGGTTGCTGGATTTGCGTCCGCAAAGGGCGCATCTGGTGTCTGACGACGGCGCGATTAATGACGTTCCGGTGGGCATGGTAGCGGCCGGCAGCGTTCTGGCGGTGCGGCCCGGCGAGCAGATTCCCGTGGATGGCGCCGTAGTCAGCGGAGCAACTGCGGTGGATGAGTCGGCGCTGACCGGTGAGAGTATGCCGGTCGAAAAGTCTGCCGGCGACCCGGTGTTCACCGGCACGCTGAACGGGACGGGCGGTTTCACGATGCGGGCCACGCGCGTCGGCGCGGATACCACGCTGGCGCAAGTAATCCGCCTGGTAGAGGAGGCGCAAGGTTCGGCGGCGCCGGTGCAGCGGCTGGCCGACCGGGTAGCGGCGTGGTTCGTGCCGGCGGTAGGTTTGATAGCGTTGGCGGCGGCGGTGGTCTGGCTCTTCCTGGGGCCGGAGCCGGCGGCGCGCTACGCCATGTTGACCCTGGTGGCGGTGTTCATCATCGCCTGCCCTTGCGCCCTGGGCCTGGCAACGCCCACCGCCATCATCGTGGGCGTCGGCCGGGGCGCCGAACGCGGCATCCTGATTCGCAGCGCCGCGGCGCTGGAAACGGCGCACCGGGTCAGCGTTGTCGCCGTGGACAAGACGGGCACGCTGACCACCGGGCAGCCGCAAGTAACGGATATAGTCCCCGCGGCTGGCGTCAAGGCGGCGGACGTGCTGCGCCGGGCGGCGTCTGCCGAGCAGCTCTCCGAGCATCCCATCGGGCGGGCGGTGGTGCGACGGGCGCAGGATGACGGCGTGGCGCTGACTCCGGCGACCGGTTTCGTGGCGCATCGCGGGGCGGGGATAACCGCTAATCTGGACGGCAAGACGGTAACGGTGGGCAACGCCGGCTTGATGGCTGATTTGGGAATCGCGGTGGGCGAACCGCTGCTGAACCGGGCAGCAGAACTGGCAAAGCAGGGCCGCACGCCGCTGTTTGTGGCGCGCGACGGCAGCGCGCTGGGAGTGATTGCCGCCGCCGATGCCGTCAAGCCCGGCGCTCCGGCGGCGGTGGCGGCATTGCGGGCGCTGGGCATTCGGACGGTGATGCTGACCGGCGACCGTTCCGAAGTGGCCGCATCGGCCGCCGCGGCTTGCGGCGTTGACGAGTACCACGCCGGGATGCTTCCCGCCGGCAAGGCCGACGCCATTGCGCAACTGCAAGCCGACGGAAACGTGGTAGCCATGGTGGGCGACGGCATCAACGACGCGCCGGCGCTGGCGCGGGCCGACGTGGGCATCGCCATGGGCGGCGGCGCGGACATCGCCCGGGAGTCGGCGGACATCACGCTGATGCAGGACGACCTGACGGGCGTTGCCACGGCGCTGCAACTGTCGCGGGCCACTATGCGGACAATACGACAAAACCTGTTCTGGGCGTTTTTCTACAACGCGCTGCTGATTCCCGTAGCGGCGGGGGCGCTATACCCGGTGTTTGCCGCCCTGGGCGGCGTACCCGGCGGCCTGGGGTTTTTCTTTGGCGATGCCGGGTTTCTGAACCCGATACTGGCGGCGCTGGCGATGGCGTTCAGTTCGGTGAGCGTGGTCAGCAATTCCCTGCGGCTGCGGCAGGCGCGGATTCGTTGACCGGCCGATGGACATTCCGCTTTTCCGCATCAAGGGAAGTAGCCCGGACTGGGAAAGAACTCAACAAGAGGTGTTAGCAAGATATGGCAACGGCAACCGACCCCATCTGCCTGATGCAGGTGGATACCGACAACCCCAACGGCGGCCGCAGCGAGCACGACGGCCAGACCTACTATTTCTGCGCCCCCGGCTGCCGCATCGCCTTCGAGCGCGACCCGGAGGGATGGGCGTCGGGACGCAACCGGCCTATCCCTATGGAGGAACCGCAGTCGCAGCCCTTGACCATCGTGCGGCGGCTGTTCCGGCGGGGCCGGGGCGAATAATCATTCGCCCCGGCCATTCGCCCCGGCGTTGATAATGCCGGCGGTATCAGGCATTCGCGCCGCAGCAGCGTTTGTACTTGCGCCCGCTGCCGCAGGGGCACCTGGCGTTGCGGCCGATTTTGCGGCCGGCGCGGGGCGCGGTGGCCGTGCGGCCCGGCGACACTGCGGCCATGGGGCTGACCGGCGCGCGCGGGGCAGCGTTGCCGCCGGACGATGCGCGGGCCGCCGGCGCTTCCGGGGCCAGGGTAACGTGAAAGAGCGTATGCGTAACCTCGCGCTGCATCTGGCGGGTTAATTCGGTAAAGGCGCGCTGGCCCTCGGAGCGGTACACCGTCAGCGGGTCCCGCTGGCCCACAGCCTGCAGGCCGACGCCGGTGCGGAGGTCTTCCATATGGGTCAGGTGGTTCACCCAATGCGTATCTATGGATTTGAGCAGCAGCAGGCGGGCCAGGGTTTGCATATTTTCGGGGCCGAGGTCTCGCTCCTTGGCTTGATATAGCGTCTCCGCGTGCTGGTCCAGAATGTGGGCGATTTGGTCTCGCCTGGCGGCGCTGAGCTTGTCCGGCGTGTCCAGTTCCGGCGGCGGCGGGCAAATTTGGCGCAGGCTGGCCAGCATCCCCTCGGCGTTCCAGTCGTCGGCGTGGCGGGCCTGCAAGTGTGTGGCAACCAGCCCGTCAAACTCGGCGCGCAGCATCTCCAGCACCCGTTCGCGCAGGCCCTCGCCGGCCAGGATGCGGGAACGCTGCGCGTAGATAACCGTGCGCTGCTGGTTGAGCACGTCGTCAAAGTTCAGCAGGTGCTTGCGCATATCAAAGTGGTGTCCTTCCACTTTGACCTGCGCGCTGGTAATGGACTTGGTAATGAGCTTGTTTTCCAGGGGTTCGTTATCGTCAATGCCGGTCCAGGTCATCACGTTCTTGATACGGTCGCCGCCGAAGCGCTGCATCAAATCGTCTTCCAGGGCGACAAAGAACTGGCTGCTGCCGGGGTCGCCCTGGCGTCCGGCGCGGCCCCGCAGCTGGTTGTCCACCCGGCGGGCCTCGTGGTGCTCAGTGCCGATGACGTGGAGGCCGCCCAGGGCAATGACGCGGTTATGCTCATCCGGCCAGTCGGCGCGGTCCGTATCGGCGCCGCCCAGCACGATGTCGGTGCCGCGGCCGGCCATGTTGGTGGACACGGTAACGGCGCCGGCCCGGCCGGCCTGGGCCACGATGCTGGCTTCCTGCTCGTGATTGCGGGCGTTGAGCACCTGGTGCCGGACGCCGCGCTTGCGCAGACGCTCGCTGAGCGCCTCGGAGGTTTCGATGGAAGTAGTGCCTACGAGGACGGGCTGGCCCGATGCGGAACGCTGCGCGATGTTGTCCACCACGGCGCGCCACTTGCCGGCCACGGTCGGAAAGACGAGGTCGCTGTCGTCCTCGCGCACCATAGCCAGGTTGGTGGGGACGGCCACCACTTCCAGACCGTAAATCTTGTAGAACTCATCGGCCTCGGTAACGGCGGTGCCGGTCATCCCGGCCAGCTTGCGGTACATACGGAAGTAGTTTTGCAGGGTGATGGTGGCGTAGGTAACGCTTTCGCGCTGGATTTTCAGGCCCTCTTTGGCCTCCACCGCCTGGTGCAGGCCGTCGGACCAGCGACGACCGAACTGGAGACGCCCGGTGAACTCGTCAACTATGACCACCGCACCGTTGGATACCACGTAGTGCTTATCCTTGACCTTCTGCACTTGGGCCACCACGGCGTTCTCAATGTACTGCACTAGGTGGAAGTTTTCGGAGTCGTAGAGGTTATCCACCCGCGCCCAGCGTTCCATCTTGCCGATGCCCGCTTCGGTAAGGGAAATGGCCTGGGAGCGTTCGTCAACGGTGTAGTCCTCGAATTGCTGCAGGCGGGGCGCCAGGCGGGCGAAGGTGTAGTAGTGTTCCACGGGCTGCTGGGCCGGGCCGCTGATGATGAGGGGCGTGCGCGCCTCGTCAATAAGGATGTTGTCCACCTCGTCCACGATGGCGAAATGGCGACGCCCGCCCTGCACTTGCAGGTCAAGCTCAACGGCCATGTTGTCCCGCAGGTAGTCGAATCCGAACTCGTTGTTGGTGCCATAAAGCACGTCGGCGCGGTAGGCGTCGGCGCGGGACACGGGGGCAAGGTATTGATAGGCGTCCTTGCCGGCGTCCGTCACCGTGGGGTCGTAGCGATAGGCGGCGGCGTGCTGCAGGCAGCCCACGCTGAGGCCCAGCAGGTGATAGACCGGCCCCATCCAGACCGGGTCACGGCGGGCCAGGTAGTCGTTGACGGTGACGATATGGACGCCAGCGCCGGATAGAGCGTTGAGGTAGGCGGGCAAGGTGGCGACCAGGGTTTTGCCCTCGCCGGTTTTCATTTCGGCGATTTTGCCCTGATGGAGGACGGCCCCGCCGATGAGCTGCACGTCGTAGTGGCGCTGGCCCAGGGTGCGGCGGGCGGCCTCGCGCACCACGGCGAATGCCTCCGGGAGCAGGTCGTCCAGGGACGCGCCGTCGTCAATGCGGCGGCGGAACTCGGCGGTTTTGGCGCGCAGGCCGTCATCGCTGAGGGCACGGACGGAATCCTCCAGCCGGTTGACCCGGGGCACCAGCTGGCCGCGCAGTTTCTCGGCGGCGCGCTCCGGCGTGTCGCCGACGATTTTTTTCAGAAAAGAGACCATATCGGAACCCTTACGCTGACCCGCTCCTCAGGGGGCGCGGGCTTTTGGCAGTGTCCTTACAGTATAGCAAGGTTGCCGGGAATACGCCGGGGCGGCGATGGCGGATTGCGAGGATAGAATGGAACGTTGGCGCCAGGTTTGGAAGTTGACCCACGGGCAATGAGCGCATATCGTCGCCGCGATTCTTGCGCTTTACGATAAAGCAAACCAGACCGGCGGCGACCGGCAGCAAAACGATTAGGCAATTAACGTCGGTTTTCCTGCTGGCAGCGCTGCTGGCAAACACCTTCCCCATCACAAGCACGGCGCAAGCGGACGGGCCGGAGCGGCTGACCGCAGCGTTCCGTCTGGTATTGCTCCAAAATCGGGGCCTGCTCAGCCAAACCACCTGAATCGGAACGCTGCCCCCGGAACACTGCCACTAGCCCGCCGGCCGCAAAAGTGGTATCGTTACCCTGCCAATCCGCCAGCTAAACTGCCCATCACTAGACCGCCCATCAAGGAGAGACGAAATGCCGCAGATTAAGCACATCGCCATCGCCACCAACGATGCCGCAAAGACCGCCAAGTTCTACTCCGAAGTTTTCGGCCTCCGCCAAGTTGCCCAACTGGAGAGCGAAAACGCCAAAGGCTTTATGCTCAGCGACGGCAACGTTAACATGGCAATTCTGGACTTCCAGAACGACGCCGTGGCCGGCGAGCGGGGCAAGGACTGGGAAGGCATCCACCACATCGGCTTTGAGGTGGAAGACCTGGAAGACATCGAAAAGCGCCTGCTGGACAACGACTCCAAACCTATGGACGAGGTCAACAATGCCCTGCACGCCGGCATGGGCGGCCCCCGCACCCAGAACGTGGAGACCAAGTACGAAGGCCCCAACGGTGAGATGATTGACGTTTCCGGCACCGGCTGGATTGGCACCCGCGGGTTCGACTAGTCGCCGCCCGGCATTGGCACGCGCCGCGCCGTAAGGGCCGGGGCCGGTTTGCCGCCGCCCCGGCCTTTTCGCAAAACGGCGGCGCCGCCGCTACATAAACATACCGTAGGGGCCGATGATAATGTCCTGCTGCATCTGGTCCCAGTCCACCCGCTTTTGCGCTATCAGCTCCTCCATTATGCCGGCGTCGCCCAGGAACCGCTCGTTCCAGAGGCCGTCGCCGAACTCCATCGCGTCCTGGAGCCTGGCAAACCCGTTCAGAATCATCCCGTTGCGCTTTGCCACGTCAATGATTGACAGGCAAACATCGTCGTTATCCCCCCGGGAGCCGTCGCCGGGGCCGGCGTCGGCATACACCCGCATCTCAATGCCCTGGGATTCGGTGGCGCCGTTGACGAAATAGACGGTTTCTCCCAAACCGCCGGCCGCCGCCTGGGTCAGGCGCTGCCACTGGCAGCTTTCCCCTTGCAGGTAGCGGCTCAGGTCGGCGGCCTCCTTGTTCCTCAGGAAGTACACCAGCCAGACAATCCCGCCCAGCACCAGCGCAGCGAATATGATAAGTACGATAATTCCGACAATCGGCATCGTGATTTATTTACCTCCAAAATCCGGTCCGTCCCCGTAAAAACATCCCTTACGCCGGACGGAACACCAGCCCCGGCTCCGCCGGGTCAATCTCGGCCAAATCCAGCGTCAGGGCCATCCCGGTGCGGATATTCTGCGGGTTGGCGGCGTCCACGCCGGCGATGCGGGCCGATATGCGCGGCCCCTCCGCCAGCGTAACGATGCCGGTGCAGTAAGGATTGTTGCGCCCGTAGCCCCTGGCCTCCAGCGACGCCGGCGCTACCGAGATGCAGGTGAAGGTGCTCAGCGTGGCGCGCCCGCTGAGTTCGTGCCACTCCATATCGCGGCTGTGGCTCACCGGGTCAATGGGGCGCGCCGCCGCGTAGATGTTGCCGTTCTCCCGGCAGCGCACGCCCATAAAGCGGCCTTCTTTGAGAAAGGCGTAGAACGACGCAGCGTTTAGCGGACGGGATTCGCTTTCAGTAGTCATTGGGAATCACGCTCATCCTGTTTATCCGGTTCACTTCGGTAAAGGCCGTTAGGTTAGCCCCGTTGCAGCACGTTGACGACGCAAGTGCCGCCCGTGCCGCCCACGTTGTGCGTCAGTCCGAACTCCAGGTTGGGGCTGGACAACTGGCGCGCGCCGGCCTCGCCCCGCAGCTGCTTGTACACCTCAATGACCTGGGCGACGCCGCTGGCGCCCACCGGGTGGCCTTTGGCCTTCAGGCCGCCGCTGGTGTTGATGGGCCGGTCGCCGGTGCGGGCGGTGCGCCCTTCGTCAACGGCGTGCGGCCCCTCGCCGGGCGCAAAGAAGCCCAAATCCTCGCTGGCGACGATTTCGGCGATGGTAAAGCAGTCATGCACTTCGGCGACGCCAATCTGCTCCGGGCCCACGCCGGCCATCTCGTAGGCTTGCGCCGCCGCGATTTTGGCCGCCGCCAGCGAGGTCAGCTCCTCCGCGTCGTGCAGGGGCCGCCCGGTGGCCTGCCCGATGCCGGCAATGCGCACCGGCTGGTCCGTGAACTGGCCGGCCAGCTCGCTGGCCACCAGCAGCACGCAGGATGCGCCGTCGGTAATCGGAGCGCAGTCGTAAAGGCGCAGCGGCCAGGCAATCCACGGGTTGGCCCGCGCGTCATTGAGGAAATCCAGCTCGTCCGCCCACTCCGGCACCGGTTCGCCGCGCTGCTCGGCCCGGGCCTGGCGTCGCTCCATCATATCCCGGATAGTAACCTGGAACTGCGCTTTGGGGTTCAACTTGCCGTTCTCGTGATTCTTGACGCCAACCTTGAGCAGGTGGCTGAGGCTGGTTTCGTAGCGGTCCATGTGAGCTTTGGCGATGGCGCCAAAAATGCCGGGGAAGGTGAGACCGGCCGGCACCTCATACAGCCCGTCGGCGGCGGAGGCCAGCACGTCGGTAACGCCCTCGGTGGGCAGGGAGGTCATCTTTTCCACGCCGCCGACCAGCACCACGTCATACATCCCGCTGGCAATGGCCATCACGCCCTCGCGCAGGGCGGAGCCGCTGCTGGCGCAGGCATTCTCAACGCGCGTCATCGGCGTCGGCGTCATCCCCAGCCAGTCGGCCATAATGGGCGCGGTGTGGCCCTGATGCTCAAACAGGTCGGCGGAATAGTTGCCCAAATAGCCGGCTTCAATGTCCTGCGCCGAGATGCCGGTGTCAGTGTTCTCCTGCATATCCTGAAAAGCCTCGACAAACAGGTCGCGGCTGGACTTGTCGGGGTAAGCGCCAAACCGGGAAAGGCCGGCGCCGACAATAGAAACCTGGCGCGCCAGACGGCGGGGGCGGGTAGTGGTCATTTGGTGGTACTCCTTGAATGGGGTTTCCGGGTATCATCCTACACCAAAAACGCCCGGCGTGGTTAACGCGGCGGTCACCCGGCCAGGGCTTTTTCTAAAGTTGCAATATTCTGCCTCCGGCCGCTAATCGTCATTCCCGGTTTTGTCGGAATGCCGGTAAAGCGCAATCGGCAATATCCGGTCTATCCTGTGCATCCCGGTAAATCCGCAACTCCCGGCCTTGACTTGGCAAAGTCCCGGGCCAGGCGGCTGTCTCTCACGCCGGCCAATTTGGGCCGGGCCGGAAGTAATTCACAGGGATATACAGGATGGACCGGATGTTTCCGATTGCGTCAAACCGAAACCCGGCCCGGGTTTGCCCGACACACCGGGCGCCGCCCGATGATTAGCCCGTGTACTGCGGCAACCCGGCCATCCCTGATTAATCCCTGAATCATGTCCATCCTGTATATCTCTGTAAAAATACCCCCGTCATCCTCAAAGTGGGTACGCACGATGCGGCGGTCTTCCTTACCACGGGCCACAACATACGCTATACTGTACACTCCCACGAAAGGGCTAATGTCATGGTAACGCAGCCGCCTCACAACCCAGACCTCTCCGCCGTAGCCGAACTGGCCGCGCAAAACCGCCGCGACATCAACGCGCTGGTTGAGCAAATGGTCGAATTTTCCACAACTACCCGTCAAGCAGTAGAGGCTATGGCGGAACAGATGGCGGACGCCTACGCCCGGTTCGTCCAGCAGGTAACCCAGGCCGCCGAGGAAGACCGCGCCAAAATAGCGGCGCTGACCGACAACGTCGCCACGCTGACCGACAACGTCGCCACGCTGAGCAACAACGTCGCCACGCTGACCGACAACGTCGCCACGCTCCAGGAAGCCGTTGCCGCGTTGACCGAACAGCAGGCCCAAACCAACGCCCGGCTGGACGACCTGACCGAACAGCAGGCCCACACCAATACCCGGCTGGACGACCTGACCGAACAGCAGGCCCACACCAACGCCCGGCTGGACGACCTGACCGAAGCCCAGGCGCAAACCAACGCCCGGCTGGACGACCTGACCGAAGCCCAGGCGCAAACCAACGCCAGCCTGGCCGAGCATAAGACAGAAACCACCGCCCGGTTTGATGCCCTGACCGACGCCCTGGCGCAAACCAACGCGCACCTGTCCACCTTGTCCGGCCATGTCGCCAACATCTCCGGCTCGCGCTACGAGCAACACGCCGCCCGCCTGGCATCGCGGCACATCCGGCGTCGGTTGCAATTCAGCAAAGCGACGGTCAGCCACAAAGCCTGGCAGCCCGGCGCCATCATCGACGATGCCGCCGATTCCAACCGCATCACCGATGCCGAAGCCGACCAGTTAAGCCGCGTTGACCTGCTAATCAGCGGACTGGACCAGCACGGGCAACCGGCTCATGTGGCGGCCGAAATATCCGTCACCATTCAGGAGCGCGACGTTACCCGCGCCGCCCAACGCGCCCGGATACTGCGCCGCGTCATCGGTCAGGCCACAGTCGCCGCCGTCATCGGGGCCGATATTGCCGACGACGCCCGCCAGTCCGCCCAACGGCAGGAAGTCACCTACATCGCCATTGCCGACCAGGATGACTAGCGCCGGCCACGCCATACTTACAAGGCATTGCATCTGATGCCAGTGCCGGGGCAGCCCTTACGGTTGCCCCGACGCTTTGCCTCTTCCGCCCCCAAACGCCGGCTAAAACTGGTATATCGCGGTTGCCGCGTCGCTGTCGGCTGCGAAATCCACCTGCTTGCGTGATATTGTCAGGCGTTGCGCTATCTACACCGCCGGCCTCAGCTCCACCCCCAGCGCCCCCTCGCACCACGCCGCCGCCGCCAGCAGCCTGGCCTCCGCAAAGGGCGACGCCACCAGCTGGATGCCCAGCGGCAGCCCCGATTCCGCCAGTCCCGACGGCAGGGCAATGGCCGGAAAGCCGCAGGATGTCCACGGCCCCTGAAAGGCCGGGTCGCCCGTATTCGTCCGGTCGGCCTGGGGCGGCGCCGGCGTGGCCGGCGTCAGCAGCGCGTCGCACTGCTGGGCGGCCTGCTCCATATCAACGATGAACTGTCTTCGGTTCTCCAACGCCCGCGAATAAACGATTCCGTCAACCTCCAGTCCTTGCGCCAGCATCGCGCGCAGCCGGGGCTGGTAATCCTCGGCCTGCCGGCGGTACATCGGTTCGTGGAATGCCGCTGCTTCCACCGACATTATCAACCGCTGGTCAACGTAGGCGGTTTCGATGCTGTCGGGCAGCGGCAGTTCTTCAATCTCGGCGCCGGCCTGCGCCAGCCGTTCCGCGATGCCATCCAGATGCCGCCGGGTTTCGGCATCGGCTTTTTCGTAAAAATACCGGCGCAGCAATCCGATGCGCGGGGCCGGCGGGTTTGCCATCGCAGACGAGTAATCTCCCACCGGCTGGCGCGAGGACACCGGGTCGGCAATATCGGGGCCGGCCATCACTTGCAGCAGCAGCGCCGCATCCTCTACCGACCGCGCCAGCCAGCCCACCGTATCCAGATTCCAGCTCACCGGCACGACGCCATGCCGGCTGACCCGTCCAAAAGTCGGCTTGAATCCGACCACGCCATTATATGCCGCCGGCCGCAGCACCGAACCCACCGTCTGCGAACCCAGCGCCGCCGGACACATCCGCGCCGCCACCGCCACCGCCGAGCCGCTGCTGCTCCCCCCCGGCGTATGCGCCGCGTTCCAGGGATTGAACGTCGGCGACGGGTCCAGGCAGGCAAACTCGGTAGTAACCGCCTTGCCCAGCATTATCGCCCCCGCCCGTTTCAGCAGCGTCAAGGAAGTAGCGTCATACTCTGGCACAAAGTCCTTATAGACTTCGCTGCCGGCCCGCGTCGGAATCCCCGCCGTGTAGTAAATATCCTTGAGGCCGATGGGCACCCCATGCAGCGGGCCCAGGGGCCGGCCGGCTGCTGCGTCAGCGTCCGCCGCCCGCGCGTCGGCTAACACCGCGTCCCGGTCAACATAGACCCAGGCTTGCAGCCGTTCATCCAGCGCTTCAATCTGCGCCAGGCACGACTCCGCCAGTTCAACTGCGCTAAGCTCGCCGGCGGCGATGGCGCGCGCCGCCTGGGCTACGGTAAGTTCGTTGGGCTGGGGCATAGTGATACCTCTTGTTGCTGACATTGCAGGTCAATCAATCCCGCCGCAGCCGGAAAAGCGCATGGATGGCAAAGGCGCGGCGGTCGCCGGCCGGCGCAACGTTGAATTGGGCGATGATTCGCTCCGTTTCGTCAATGTATTGGATGACGCGGGTGCGGTAGAAACGGGTCACCGGCGCATAGTCGGCATAATGACGCAGGCGCTGCATAATGACAAACTGCTTGCCGAAATCCCGGATTGCCGGCGAGAACCGGGACATTACGGCCCGGTTACGGCATTGGTTCTTGGCATGGCCGTGTTCCAGCGCCCGGTAAGTTTGCTCCCAAGCCTGCTGATTGCGACTGGCGCGCGTGGCCCCGGCCAGCGTATCCGCGCCGCAGCGCGCCAGCGCATGGAACATAGCATAGTATGATGCGCTGACCGCGCGGCACAAGTCGGTCTGGCGCGGCCGGCCCCGTCCGCCGCCCGCTCCGCCAATTGCCAGATGCCGGGCAATGCTAATCAGGTCGGGTGGATTCATACCCCCTAGTCCGGCGGGCCTTCCAGCCATTCGTTCTTTTCGTAAAAAGCATGGTCGGGAATCTCTTCCACGCCGATTGCCAGCAGGGCCGGCTCCATCCGCCGGCCGATGCCTACGGTCCAGCCCGGGTCCAGCTTTTTCTGGTCGCCGTCAAAAACGATGTTCAGCTCCAGATAGTCGTCGTCGTCGTGGTCAACCTTCTGCTCCACCCAAATCGGGTCAAAAACGAAATCGTCTCCGAACCGTTCGTAGAGCAAATCTCTGGCAATGCCGGCAATTTTCCCGGCTACTTCGTCAGTGAGTTTCATCACGCGGCCTCCTCTGCTTGGCGTCAACTGCGGGGATCCGATTATACCCCCGGCGGCCGCCGCTCTCCCCAATCCGTCGCCTGCTCATAGGCGTAAGCGGTGCGGAACAGCGTCCCTTCCTCAAACGCCCGCCCCGCCAGTTGCAGCCCAATCGGCAGCCCCGCCGCCGTGAACCCGCAGTTGATGGACAGCGCCGGCAGGTTCGCCAGGTTGAACGGCGCCGTGAACCCCCGCCGTCCCTTGAACCCGGCGATAACGTCCGCTTTCGTACCCAGGCCCACCCCGTCGGGAATCAACGTGGCCGGCACCGACGACGCCGGCATTGCCAGCACGTCCACCTCGTCCAGGGCCGCCAGGATTTGCCGCCGCAATACTTCCCGCAAGCGCGCCGCCTTCTGGTACGCCCTGGCCGGCACGACGCTGCCCATCAGCAGGCGCACCTGGTTGTTGTGGTCCAACTCCCGCAATCGCGCGGTGGAGATGATGTCCCAGTTCAGCATGGCCGCGTCGCTGCTGATGATGCCGTAGGAGATTTCCGAGGAGTTGACGATAAGCGGCAGCGACACCTCCCGCACTTCCGCGCCCCGGCCGGCCAGTACCGCCGCCGCCGCGATTACGGCGTCCCGCACCTCCGGGTCGTTGGCGTCGGTATGCACCCGCTCGGCGACGATGCCAACCCTCAGCCCGCTGATATTGCCGTCCAGCGCGGCGGCGTAATCCGGCACGGGAACATCCCACGTCTGCCGGTCTTTGGGGTCATGCCCGGCGATGGCGGCCAGGGTGTGGGCGCAGTCGGTAACGGTGCGGGAAATCGGCCCCACCGTATCCATCGACCAGCTGGCCCCGAACACCCCATGCCGGCTGACCCGGCCAAAAGTAGGCCGGATGCCCACCAGCCCGCAGAACGCCGCCGGCCCGCGAATGCTGCCGCCGGTGTCCTCCCCCAGCGAGGTGGCGCACAAAAACGCCGCCGTCGCCGCCCCGGAGCCGCTGCTGGACGTGCCGGGGTTGCGCCCGGTGTCCCACGGATTGCGCGGGCGTCCGTAGGGATGCCGGAAAGCGTCGCCGCTGGCGTACTCGCTCATATTGAGCTTGCCCAGCAGCACCGTGCCGGCGTCGCGCAGGCGGGCCATCACGGTGGAGTCCGCATCGGGCACATTCTCCGCCAGGATGGTCGAGCCGTTGGTGGTTACGATGCCCGCGGTGTCAAACTGGTCTTTGGCCGCCACCGGGACGCCGTGCAGCGGCCCCCGGCGGTGGCCGGCGGCGATTTCGGCGTCGGCCCGCCGCGCGTCCTCCCGGGCCCGCTCCGCCGTTACCGTGATATACGACGCATAGTTGCCGTCCAGTTGAGCGATGCGTTCCAGATAAACTTCGGTAGCCGCCACCGACGACACGTCGCCGGCAGCGATACGCTCGCCCAATTCGGTGGCCGACAGGTAGCAAAGGTTGGCATCCGCCATCATCACACCTCCATTCGGCGCGCCGTGGCCGACACAATGATGGGCAGCGGCTCGATGCCGGCAACGTCCGGTTCGGTGATGGCGTCGAGGGCTTCAAGCAAGCCGTTCAGCGACTCCCGCACTTCGGGCAACAAATCATCGGGAATGGTAATGCCGGAGGCGTTGGACAGCGCCCTCACCTCGGCGTCGGTCAAATCTGCCACAATGCAACCTCACATCAGAAGTGCCAATCAGAAAACCGGCCATCGCTTCGCGCCGGTTGCGGCAATTGTGGCCGGGGCCGCCGGCCTTGTCAACCCGAACCGCCGGGCCTTTGCCAAGTCATTAAAGCCCTCTCCCCTTGTGGGAGAGGGTTGGGTGAGGGGTAGCGCTCCGGCGCCCGCAAATGCCCCCATTCGGTCAAATCCTGTCCATCGCCGCAAAAAATTCGGCTGACGCCAAGCCCTTGCATCCAGCGCACAATTGTTCTATCATAGCCACGTCAGGCAACTCGGCGCGGCCCCGCGAACCCCGCCGAACCCGCCGCCAGGCCAGCGGCATCGCCAAATCAAAATCAGAATACGGCGAATACGGTTTCGGGCCGGTAACGGCCCGTCGGTTATCTCGCAGAACGCCTTTGCGACGGCATGACCCGCTTATTGCTTCAACGGGGCGGGCCGTCCGGGGCCAGCGTTAGTGCCAGCGCCCCGTGCCGGGCCCGGCCGGTCTCATTAGCCGGCCAGCTTGGGGACACGGAAAAATGGTGTACAAAGTGCTCTGCATAAAAACGGTGTTGGCCGTGCCCCGACGCCGCCCGAAACCGTAAATCGCCTGACACCCCGCAAACCTCAATCCCTGAATCTCCCGGAGGAACCGCCATCCCCAACACCCGGAATCCCGCCTGCTATAATCCCCTCAATACTCAATACCCGCACCGCCTGCTGCCAGGGGGCCACTATGAGAGCGCCACCTCCACATCCCGATGCCGTCGGCATCATCTTAGCCGCCGGCCGCGGCCGCCGGATGCGTTCGCGCCGGCCGAAGCCGCTGCACTGCGCCGCCGGCAAACCGCTCATCCGCTACCCCGTTGAGCTGCTGAACCAGTGCGGAGTAGAGCGGGTTGTGGTGGTAACATCGCCCGACAATCGGAACGCCATCGCCGGCTTGTTGGGCGACGGCGTTGGCTATGCTGTGCAGGCCCATCCCGACGGCACGGCGGATGCCCTGGCCTGCGGTCTGGCGGCGCTGGCAAGCCTGCCGCCTCTGGTGGTTGTGCTGGCCGGCGATACGCCGCTGGTGCGGGCCGAGTCGGTGCGCAAATTGCTGGCCGAACACGCCGCCGCCGCCGGGCGGCGAATGTCCATTCTGTCGGCGGCGGACGTGTTCGCCGACGACCTGGGCCGTATCGAACGGGCCGGCGTTGCCAGCGCCGGCCGGGTCGGCCCGGTCACCGCCATCGTAGAGGCCGCCGACCGGGGACACGCATCCCCCGGCCCGGCCGAGGTCAACACCGGGGTATATTGCTTTGACGGCCCCTGGCTGGCCGAGCTGATTACGCAAGTCCCGCGCGCGCCGTCGGGCGAACGCTACCTTACGGCGTTGGCCGCCATGGCCGTGGCCGCCGGAGACGACATCGCCGCCGTCCCCGTCGCGCTGGCTGACGAAGCCCTGGGCGTCAACGACCGGCAGCAGCTGGCCGCCGTTACCACCGTGCTGCGCGACCGCATCAACTGCCACTGGATGGCCGCGGGGGTTACGATACTGGACACGGCGACCACTTATATTGACGCCGGCGTAGTTATCGGAGCCGATACCGTCCTGCTGCCCAATACTATGCTCGCCGGCCATACCGTCATCGGCGAGGAGTGCGAAATTGGCCCCAATTCCCTAATCCGGGATACTGCCGTCGGCGACCGCTGCCGGATTGTCGCCTCGGTGCTGGAAGGCGCCCGGGTGCAGTCCGACGTTAGCATCGGCCCCTACAGCCACCTGCGGCCCGACGCGCTGATTGAACGCGGCGCGCACCTGGGCAACTACGTGGAAGTCAAGAATAGCCGGGTGGGGGCCGGTACCGCCGCCGGCCATTTCTGCTATCTGGGCGATGCCGACATCGGCCAGGGCGTGAACATCGGCGCCGGCGCCATTACGTGCAACTACGACGGCGTGGACAAGCACCAAACCACCATCGGCGACGGGGCCTTTATCGGCAGCGACACGATGCTGATTGCGCCCGTAACCGTAGGCCATGGCGCCGCCACCGGCGCCGGCGCCGTAGTAACCAAAGACATCCCCAACGCTGGACGGGCCGTCGGTGTTCCTGCTAGACTGTTGCCGCCAAAGGAGAATGATTGACCCATCGCCGCACTTACTGAGCCGGCAAAGGGCCAACAGTTTGGATACCGACAGTAGCCTACCACCGTTATTATTCCTGGCCGCCGCGTTGCTGCTGTTCGCCTGGGCTAGCGTCCTCTTGGCCGCCCGCCGGCGTCCGACGCCCGTTGTCGCGCTGCTGGCCTATTCGCCTTCCCACGCTATCGTCTGGCTGCGCGTCTCCGCCGCCGCGATGGTCGGCGTTTCCGCAGTAGCCATCGTGTCGGGACTGACCCCCGGCTGGCCCATCGCCCCGCAACTGGCCGTCGCCGTCCTGTCCGCCGCCGCCATCCTGGTGGCCGTGCATCAGTTGGCTGACCGCCTGGCGGTATCTTTCCCCCGCGCCGCGCAATACCTGGCGCGACCCCGCCGCTGGTTTGACGGCCGCGGGACTTCGCCGGCCAACAGCGATACCCCGTCGGCCAACGGCAGCGATAGCCACGGCGCCCCGGATAATGACTACCATACCGACCCGCCGCCGCTGACGTCCGCCGAGATTATGAACCTCGACCACTACGACATCCATATGGTGCGCTCCATCAGCCGTATGGACGACCGGGACGTGCAGGACATCATGGTGCCCCGGCTGGACGTGGACGCCGTTGCCGTCACTTCCCCTCTCGATGAACTCGTCAACATACTGGTGGACACCAAGCACAGCCGCCTCCCGGTGTACCGGGGCACGATGGACGACGTGGTTGGCGTGGTTCACATCAGCGACGTGCTCCTGACTTTGGCGAACGGGCCGCCCGGCGTCCCCCTGGAAAGCATAATGCGGGAACCGGAATTCGTGGCCGAGAATATGGCCGTGGACGACCTGCTGCACCTGATGCGAACCAAATCCCTGCAAATGGCCATCGTCGTTGACGAGTACGGCGGCGTTGAGGGCATCGTTACCCTCGAGGACGTGCTGGAGGAGATTGTCGGCGAGATTGAGGACGAGTTCGGCGACGACGCCGGCCACGAACCCACCGCCGCCGCGGACGGCTCCTGGCTGGTCAGCGCTACTATGCCCGTGGAAGATGTGGCGCGGGTGGTGGGAATAGAATTAGATTACGACGACGTGAACACCATCGGCGGCTACGTCTATAGCTACGTCTATGCCCGACAGGGACGAATGCCGGCCATCGGCGACGTAGTAGCCTCGGCGGGCCTGTCCATCGAGGTTACGCAGCTGCGCGGCCGGCGCATCCAGCAGCTCCGCCTGACGCCCACCGGAGCTGACGCCGCGCCGCCGGACCCAACCGGCGCGCCGCCCGCCTGACCCAGTTGCCCCTACTTTACGCCCACCAGTTGACCGTTCAGCGCCAGGAAATGGTCGTACAGCCCGGTTGGCACGGGCACCACCAGATGAACCGTCGCCCGGCCCGTGCTGTTCAAACGCAGCTCTTCGGATTTGATGACCTCCGTATGCGTAGCCGCGTACAGATAACTCCGTGAACTGTTATTGACCAGTATCAGCACATCCTCGCCCTTCGCCAGCCGCTCGGCGGCGCCGGTCAGACTGCTGAACCCGGCCGCGCCTTTGGTCGCCGGGCCAAAGAACCACATCGCGCCGCGCTCCCCCGGATTGGCCGACACCGCCGAGTATCCCACCGGGTTGGTGCCCGATGCGTACTTGGCGATGGCGCCGCCGGTGACGCTCGTATCCTTCAGTTTCACGTCAATCCCCAGCGCCGGAACTATCAGCCGGGTTGCCGCCGGCTGGGTGCCTACGGGCCAGGCCGCGTTGGCCGGCATAGCGGTGAATCCCAGCTCTTCCAGCTGCTTGGCGTGCGCGCCGGCCGGCAGGGCGAGGGCCGCCACGGTTACCCCGCCGGCGGCGTCCGCAGCCGTTGCGGCTCCCTCCAGCAATGTCGCCTCCGGGTGTTGGGCTGCATAGTCATCCAGGCCGGCCCGCAGCCAGAAAAGATGCCCGTAGTAGGCGACGCCGGCGACGACAAGGATGATGCCGCCCAGCAGCAGCGCAATGCCGGCCCACTTCAGCCCGAAGTATTGGGCCCGGCTGCGCATTTGCATATAGTCAAGTCCGATTTCCATGATTACATCCCAGTCAATTGCGGGCGCGCCCTGTCTTGACCCTGCGGGCGCAATGGGCGCCAATGAACCGGCCGGCGACCTCTGCCAGCCGCCGGCCCCTCGCGAAACGGAGCCGGCTCAGTGCCGGCCGGCCCGGATTGGTTCGTTGACAAAGATGTCCCCGTTGCGGATTTTAATGTTGTAGCCGCAGCCGGGGTTAGTGCAGGTCCAGGCTTTGTAGTGCACTGGCGCGCCCTGTGCGCCGTAATCGGACAACGGCACCAAAGCGCCGATGTTACACTGCTGGCAAACTGGCAACTCCATAGCTTCCACCAAAATAACCTCCCTTACCCGCTCAAATCCGGGTGTTCAGGCGGGAGTATAGCGGCGGGTTCGGTTGATTTGCCTGCATATCGGCGGGCGGGGTTTGGCGGTTTTGGCCGCGCCCCGGGGAATAGCAAAGCCGGAGCGACGCATCCCGTCGCCCCGGCACAACGATTGCCACGGTGTCCGGTCGATTATTCCAGGTAATCGCGCAGCTTTTTGGAGCGCGACGGGTGCCGCAGCTTGCGGATGGCTTTGGCCTCAATCTGACGGATGCGCTCACGGGTTACGCCGAACTCCCGGCCAACTTCCTCCAGCGTGCGGGTGCGCCCGTCTTCCAGGCCGAAGCGCAGTTTGAGGACGCGGCTTTCCCGGTCGGTGAGGGAGTTCAGCACTTCCTGCACCTGCTCCCGGAGCAGCTGCGCCGAAGCGGCGTCGGCCGGGGCCAGGGTAGTCCGGTCTTCAATAAAGTCGCCCAGGAAGGAGTCTTCCTCTTCGCCAATGGGTGTCTCCAGCGACACCGGCTCCTGGGAGATTTTCTGAATCTCCTCAACCTTCTCCGGCGTCATCTCCATCGCTTCGGCCAGCTCCTCGGTGGTCGGCTCGCGTCCCTTTTCCTGCAACAGCCGCCGGTGGTGGCGCATCAGCTTGTTGATGGTCTCCACCATATGCACGGGGATGCGGATGGTCCGGGCCTGGTCGGCGATGGCGCGGGTGATGGCCTGCCGAATCCACCACGTGGCGTAGGTGCTGAACTTGTAGCCCTTGCGATAGTCAAACTTCTCCACCGCGCGAATCAGCCCGATGTTCCCCTCCTGAATCATATCCAGCAGCGCCATGCCCCGGCCAATGTACTTCTTGGCCACGCTGACCACCAGGCGCAGGTTGGCCTCGGTGAGATGAGTCTGGGAGCGCTCCCCGTTCTTCTTGGTGCGGTCAAAGTGGCGGGCGGCGTCAAAGTTCTCCAACTCCACCCGGTCGCTGAGGCCGGGGTCGCGCAGCAGCTGGGACAGCAGCAGCAGGGAACAGCGGTCATCCTCGGCATACAGCGGCGGAACGTCCAGCCCCTGCTCCGGGGTGTAGCACCCGCCCACGCCCAGGGGATGCAGCTCGGCCCAGATGGGCACGTATGCCGTAACGACGCCGACCATGCCGGGAGGCAGCACCCAGGTATCCAGGGACAACTGCACGATGCGCCGGTAGGCCACTTCCGGGCGGATGCCCAGGTCTTTGGCAACCTGTTCCACCATCGCCGGCGCAACCTCCGCGTCAATAGCGGCGCGCAGGGCCGGCGATTCCTTGACCTCATCCAGCGGCATACCCTGGTCCAGTTCCAGGTAGCGGGCCAGCGAACGCACCAGAGGAGCGGCGTTGGCAATCCGGGCGAGGAGCAGCATGGCCGCTTCCCAGGCCGCGGCCTCCAGCGGAACCGGGTCGCCAACGGGCAGATAATCAACGGCGGGTTCATCGGCCGGCGGCGCGGCCAGCCGCTCGGCCAGCTCTTTCTCCAGCTTGACCAGGTGGTTCAGGCCCTCCAGCTGCCGGGCCAGGCGGCGTTCGTCGGCAGAGGTGAGCAGGTCAACCCGGCCGATTTCGCGCAGGTACATACGAACCGGGTCATCCAGGGCATCGGCGCCGTCAGAGGTATCCACGTCGGCCCAATCGCGTTCTTCACGCTCCATATCCCGGGCCGACGGCCCGTCCAGTTCGGGCAGCACGGTGCGCACCGCGGCGGCGCGGCGAAGTTGCCATTCATCCTCAGCCACGTCCGGGTCGTCCGCGGCCACCGTGGCCACGGCTTCCTCTTCGTCCTCGGCGCTGTCGTCGTCATCATCCACATCGTCAGCCACTGCGACGGCAACCGTCACGCTGCTATCGTAGTCCGCCTCGTCATCGTCAACGATTACGCCGCGGCGATTGTTAATGATAGTCATAAACCCCTCCCTGATGATTGGCGCGGCGCAGCCGGCCGTAGTTCCCGGTCGATTTCGCAGATGCGAGCCGCCGCCTCCGTCAGCCGGACGGCGGCGGGAGAGTCCCATCCCTCCGTATCCTGCAATAAGGCGGACAGCTGCAAAACATTGTTATCCAGGTGTTTTCTTTCCCATTTGAGGCGAGTTTGCCGCCAGGCTAATTCCGGTTTAGCAGAACCGGACAGGCGCAGTTCGCGGGTTTTCAGCCGGTTGAGGTGCGGCTCCAGTTCCGGGGGCGCCAACACGTCCGGCGGGGCATCAACATCGCTGGCGGTAGCGACGGCGTCCATAATGCAGCGGTAGATTTCCCGGTTTTCGGCGTTGCGGAACCAGTCGGCGGCGATTTCGGCGGCGGCGGCCAGTCCGATGCCGTCCCAGTGTTGCAGCAGCAATGCCAGCGCGTACTCCTCGGTGGCGTCCTCGTTACGCCCGGACAGCGGAATCGCCTCGTCCGCCGCCGCGGGAACCCGTTGTTCCCCGCGCCTGGGGGCGGCGGACTGGCGGACGATTTCCGGTATTGCGGCGCGCAGCCGGTCGGCGTTAAGTGACAAGCGCCCGGCCAGGTCGTCAATGTAAGTATCCCGCCGGATAGCGTCAGGAATCTGCGCCACGAAGCGCAGCATCGTTTGCGCCACCCAGGCCCGGCCGTCGGCGCTCTCCATATCGGCGCGGGCTGACAGCGACGCCAACAGGTAGTCAAACAGCGACGCCGCCCCGGCCACAAAGGCCGGCCACGCCTCCGGGGACTGGCGAATGAAATCATCCGGGTCCTGACCGGCGGGCAGCTCAGCGACCCGCAACTCCAGAGCCTCAGGCTGCTGCAAAACCGACATCCCGGCCGGCTGCGTCCCGCGCGCGTTGCGCTGCTGGAACACGCCCCAGGACGATTCCAGGCTGCGCAGCGTAGCGTTGCGGCCGGCCGGGTCGCCGTCCAGGGCCATGGTTACGTGCCGCGTCAGCCGGCGCACCAGGGCTACCTGATGCTCGGTAAGCGCCGTGCCCATTGAGGCCACCACGTTGTCAAAGCCGTGCTGGTGCGCCATCACGGCGTCCATATAGCCCTCCACGATAACCGCGCCCTGCTGTCGTACCGGCTCTTTGGCCAGGTGCATGGCGAACAGGATTCGCGATTTGTCAAATACCGGAGTGCGCGGCGTATTGATGTATTTCGCCGTCGCTCCGTCATCCATCGCGCGGCTGCCAAATCCGGCCACTCGCGCCGACCAATCCCGAATCGGAATCATCAGCCGGCCGCGGAACAGGTCATAGTGGCGTCCGTCGTCGGTTTCACGGGCCAACCCCGCTTCGGTAATCAAATCGGGCGCATAGCCGGCGCCGGTGAGGTGAGCCAGCAGGCGATTATCTCGCAAGGGGCTATAGCCAAACTCAAAGGTTTGCAGCGAGCGGTCGGTAAGGCCCCGGTTATGTAGATAACCCCGCACGAACTCGGCCTCCGGGGTCGCCAGCATCTGCTGGAAAAATCGCCGGGCCACGTCGTTAATTTCAAACAGCTGGCTGGAACGCCCGCCGGCCTCCTGCTGGTTAACGATGGTGACGCCGACGCGGGCGCCCAGGCGATGCAGCGCTTCCCGGAAATCCACCCGGTCTGCCTTCATCACAAAAGACAGCGCGTCGCCACCCTCGGCGCAGGCGCCAAAGCAGCGCCACGACTGGCGGTCGGGGAAAACGTAAAACGACGGCGTGCGTTCCTGGTGAAAGGGGCAGTTCGCCTTAAACGAACTGCCGGAACGCTGCAATTGCACGTAACCGCCAATCAGTTCAGCGATGTCCACCCGGCTCTTTACGTCGTCAATCTGGGTCATGTCACCTGGTTGCATAGCCGGGGGCTAGTTCGTCAAGTCTATTGTACCACAAAACCGGCGGCCCGTTAGCCGGGGGCAATCCCATCAAGGGCAATTTGCCCCGGTCATTCCGCGCCGGCGGGAACCCGCTCCGCCCCAATCGGTCAAATCCTGCCTATCCGGTCCCTGTAAAATTCGCGCTCCAACTGCCCGCAAGGGTGAGGGCCATCCGTCACGGCGCGGGCGCGTAGGTGACCGTGATGGACGTTTCCGCTGCCTCTGCCCCAAGGGAGGCTGTGGCGCGGATTTCGGTCGGCCCCGGCTGCAGCAGGATATCGGCCTGCCAGCTCCCGGATTCGTCCGGTTCCACCGGAATGATGTCGTTCAGCACCACCCGGGCCTCGGGGTCGGTTCTGCCCACGACGGTCAACACCGGATTGGCAACGGCGGCGCCGTCCTCAGGTTCGGTAATGGTGATGGACAAAATTAGCGGCGTGGGGTCGTAGGTCAGCAGCCGAAAGCGGCGCGCTTGCCGGGCTGAGGCGCTGTGAAAACTGATTATCTCAATGACGTTGACGCCCTCGGCCAATGGAACATTGGCCGCGAAAGCTCCGTTGCCGTCGGCTTGCACTCTAAAAGTCCGCCGGGAAAGGCCGCTGCTGGAATAAGCGATTTCCATAATCGACCAGGGCAAGGTGAGGCCCGACACGCTGACGCCCGGCCGGTCGCGCACCACGTCAAAATCCTGCGGATGCAGCACCCGCAGGAAGGGCAGCGCCGGCGTGGGGGACGGCGGGGGCGGCGTAACCGTCGGTGTCGGCGTGGGGATTAGGGTGGGGGTAGGGGCGGGGGTAGGTAAAGGAGTCGGCGTTGGCGTGGGGGTTGCCGTGGGTATGGGGGTAGGCGTCGCCGGCGGCCGGGTGGGAGCCGGCCGGGTGGGTTCGGCCGTTGGCGGCGGCGGGGTCGGTTTCGCTCTGACCAGGGAAGGCGTGTTCGGCGTGCCGGGGAGCGCCAGCGCCCACACCGCCAAAAACACTGCGACCAACAGGAACGCCAGGGCTGCTGCTAGTATCTGTCGGCGCAAAGCGTGAAAGGCCGTCGTGAGGAACGGATTGGCGGTCGGTGTCCCGCACGGGCGCTAGGCGTCGGGCGCGCCCACCGGCAGGGTGAGGGTAAAGGTGGTGTGCCGCTCTGCCGCCGGCGCCGTCGCCGACGCTACGGACAGGTCGCCGCCGTAGCGGTGGGCCAGAGTGCGGCTGATGTAAAGTCCCAGTCCGGAGGAAGTCTTTTCCTGGCTGCGCCCCATCTCCGGCGTCCAGCCCCGCGTGAACAGGTGGCCGCGATACTGCGCGGGGATACCCGGCCCATCGTCGGTAACGCGAACTTGAAAAGTGTCGGTGTCGCGAGTCACTGTAATCTCGATGTAGTCGCCGCCGTAGCGCAGGGCGTTGTCCACCAGGTTGGCGATAATATGCTCTAACGCGGTGGCGTCGGAATAAACCAGGCCGAAGTCCTCGGGTTCGGACCACCAGGCGATGTCCTTGCCCTGCTCGACGGCCTGGCCGGCGTAACGCTCTACTATACGACTGACCACCGCCGGCGGTTCTACCGGATAGCGCTCCACCGGGGCGTCGGGGGTCTCCAGATTAATCATCACCTGAATATTGGCCATCATCAGCCGGAAGGATGGGGCCTGCTCCTCAATTTCGTCCAGCAGCTCGTGAATCACTATGGACACGTCCTCGCCGGTGGCCGCCAGCACTCCGCGCACCTCGCGGCACTTGCCCAGAATGCGACGCATGGGCCGGCCCAGGTCGTGCTGAAAAGTCTCGAACTGCTGCTCAGTCAGCCGGCTCCAGTCGTCTGCGCCATTGAAGCCGTTGGGATGGCGCGGTCGCACTCCCGATACCAGGTAAACACCCACGGCCATTGCCAGACCGACCACTACTCCCGCCATCCCGATGTAGGCCAGCGGCTGCACCGCCCAGGGTTCCGGGAACAGCCGCTCCAGGGGCAGGAACAGCGATGCTACCATCAGCCCCAAGCCGGCCACGGCCAGAGCAATGCCGAGCCAGGCCGGCCAGGGGTGAGCGGTGATGCGCCGCGGAGTCAGGACGGCCATGACGCCAGGTTACTCCCGGGGCGGCAGTAACCGATAGCCCCGGTCGCGGACGCTGACGATGAAATCGTTGGCGCCCAGGGACACGCCCAGCGCCCGGCCCAGCGACACCTTGACTTCCCGGATGCGAACCCGCAGCGAGGCGCGGGTATCGTCGCCCTCCAGGTAGCGTTCCAGCCGGTCAAAGGGCACCAGGTTGCCGGGGCTGCGATACCACGCCAGGGCCAGCTCGCGCAGGATGTCAAAGCGGCGGCCCGAAACGTCCGCCACCGGCGTCAACTCCCCCGCCGCGTTCCGAACCAGCGCCGCGCCGGCCTCGGTGTCCACTACGATGCGCTCGCCGATGGCGATTCTCCCCGGCTCCGTGCCCACCAGCCGCCGCATCCGCAGCGCCACCTCTTCCGGTGAGGCCAGCTTGTCAATAAACTCCACCGGCGCCGCCACCTGCAACGCGCTGCGGGCCACGGTATCCCGCTCCACGCCCTGGCTGTATTGGGTGAACATCAGCACCGGCAGGCGGGGATACTGGCCGACAATCCGCTTGAGAATGTCCAACCCTTTGAACTGGTCGTCGTGGTATTCCCCCAGCCGCACGTCCAGGATAACGCCGTCGGGCAGGTTATCCTCTATGGACTGCATAGCGGCCCAGAGCATATCGTCGGCGGAGCCGTGCTCCTCCTTGCTCACTACTTGCGTGCCCCAACCCTCATCCTCCAAACGCCGGCGCACCGCCCGCACGATGGCGGAAGTAGCCTCGTCGTCAACAATGAGTATGTTGCCGGAGCGCGAGCGCATCATTCCTCATCCCGCGCCGGCCGGCGACGGTGGCGGAATATGTCGGCCAGCGGTATCGCCAGCCCCGGCAGTAGCGGCGTGGTCAGCGTGTCGTCGGCCGACCGCCGCGCCCGTTCCACATACTCGCCATCCTGCAATTCCAGCAGCCGCGCCGTTGCGGCCCGCCAGTCAAAAATCCAGTATTCCGGAATGCCGGCCGCGGCGTACACCTGCCGCTTCCGCACCAAATCGCGATTGCGGTCGGATGACAGAACCTCAACCACAATGTCCGGTATGCCCTCAATCACCATCCACTCCATATCAACGGTCGCGCCGCCCCGCAGGATGATGGTCAGGTCGGGTACAAACAGCCGGGGCCGTTCCGACGACAGGGAGATAACCAGGTCCTGCCAAGCCTCCAGCGGCGGCTCCGCAAAGCAATCGCGGTAGCGCTTGAGATGGTGTTGCAACTCGCCCTGCACGAACTGGTGCCCTGCCCGCGGTCTCGGCATAATGTACAGCTCCCCGTCGTCCAGTTCCATCTTGCGCTTGTCGTCGGTATCCGGCAGGTCGAGAAATTCGGCGACGGACAGTTGCATCCCGGCGCGCGGTTGGGTTTTCGTCGTGGTCATAGTCGCCAGCCTCCCCGTGGGTATAACCCAATTATAAAGCCCTTTCGCCTGCTATGTCGTGCGGGCGCGGCGCATCAGGTATCGTATAATTTACTCACGCAGTCGCCGGCTGGCCCGAAATGGCCCTGATACCAAACCCGGTCCAGGTACGGTTACGGTCCAGGCACGGTTGAGGAATATGCTATGCCCACTACTGCCAGCGGGGTACCAACCGGCGCCAGCGCCGCCCGGCCATCCGGGGGCGGGCTGTGGCTGGGCGTGGCCGTGGCATTGGCAATGACGCTGGCGGCGCTGGCGGTTCTGGGCGCCAGCGCCGGGACGGCCGGGGCGGCGCCATCGGGCCAGGCCACCACATCGGGCCAGGCCACCACAACGGGCCAGGCTACCACTACCCTCTGCCGGGCTCTGGAGCTTGACCAGCGCCGGGATACCACGCCGGGCGAAACTTTCAACCTTAAGCTGGAATTGACCCCGGACGGCTGCAATCCGGCGGTCAACGGGTGGCCGCAGCACGAAATCAACATCAGCCTGCACGAGGATATTGGCCTGCCCTCGGGGTTTGACAAGGATGATATCCGCTTTGCCGCCGGGCAGCGGTTTAACCTGGAATGGGCCGACATCGACCGCGGCGACGATGGCGACCCCCACGAAATTACCCTGCCCGGCTGTTCCCAATGGCGCGCCGGCTCCAGCGACCGCGATGTTTGCGGGGCGGCGCGGCTGCCGGTAAGCATCCAACTGCGCGGGCTGCGGCTGCCGGACAAGCCCGACGGCGACGGGTACCGGGTAACTGTCCGCTGGGGAGACGGCGAAACTTTCGCGGATACCGTCGGCGTGGATGCCACGCTGGAAGTTTCGGGGGATAACGAGGTTGGCTACGGCCAAAAGGCGCGGTTCCGGGGCTTCGGGTTCAGCGACGGGCTGACCGTCAACCTGTACGCCCGGCCCGGCGCCAGCTCCGTCTCTTGCCGCAGCCGGGCGGGCGACTGGCGGGATGCCGGTTCGGCGTTGGTCGGCACGGACTATAGCTTTACGATTGACACGGATATTACCACCGCGACTTTCCCACGGGCCGGCAAATATCAGATTTGCGCGGCGGACGGGGCCGGCGTGGTCAATGTCAACTCCGTTGACATTAAGGTAACCGCCGGGCTGGAATTAACCGGCGGCAATGCCGAAGCGCGGCCGGGCGGCAGCGTTACCCTGCGGCTGACCGGCGGCCAGGGCTTGCAAATAGTAAACGTTTACGTCGCCGGCCGGCCTTTGACCGGTGGCTGGAGCCACGCCGGCAATACGCTGACGGTAACGCTCCCGCCGGGCCTTGCCGGAACGGTCAGCGTGCGCGCCGAGTTCCGGGACGGCAGCTCGGTGTCGGCCAACGTCACCATCGGCAACGTTGAGCTCAGCGTGAGCGGCGTCAGCGCAGCCGGGGCCGGCCTGGGGCAGAGCCTCTTTGTTTCCGCCGACTACCTGGCCGGCAATGAAGTCCGCCAGGTCAGCCTGGGCGGCGTGCGGCTGGCCTTTCTGGACGGCGACCGCATTTATGAAAGCGGCCAATATCCCAAAGTCAACCGGGGGCGGTTCAATGCCGGCGTGGTCATCGCCGACGCCGGCGGCAATATCACCCCCGACCTGATTAATAAGTTTCTGACCGGCAACGGCGCGGCGACGCTGGAGATTACGGACAGCGCCGGCGTGAAAGCCAAAGCGCAGGTGAAACTGGCCCAGCCGTCGGTGGCGATAGACCAGGCATCCGGGCCGCTGACGGCCGGCGCAACGCTTACCCTCCGCGGGCAGAACTTCCCGCCGGAACGGGGCTACTACAACAATGCCCCGATTAAGGTGGACATCAACGGGCGCACGGCGTGCAACATCTATAGCGAGAGCGGTTCGTGGCAGTGCGACTACAAGATTCCCCGCCGCCTGGAGCCGGGGCAGCGCATCAACGTGGTAGTCAGCATTGACGACTACCCGCTGCGCAGTCTCACCGCCGACCTGAAACTAGAGGTGGAGCCGCCGGGCCTGAAAGCCAGTCCGCAATCGCTCCGGGTTGGCGAGCCCTTCACGGTGACGGTGACCGGGCTGGAACGGTTTATTGAAGGCTACTATATTACGGTCAGCAATGGGCCAAACTTGCGGTTTGACGGGGAGACCCGGTTCCGTTCCGACGGTTCCGGCAGATTTTCCGGCGCCACCGTCATTGAGGCCGATTATCACCGGGACGTAACCGCCAGCGGCGAGTTCCCGGCAACGCTGCGGGTGCGCGACTACGATAAGAAGTCCACCGGCGCCTTTGTCCTGGTGACGCTGCAGCGGGCCACCTGGCGGCCGCCGGCGACGGCCACCCCGCTGCCAACGCCGACGCCATTGCCAACGGCCACCCCGCTGCCGACGCCGACGCCGCTGCCAACGGCCACCCCGGAACCGACGGCCACACCGCTGCCGACGCCAACCCCGACACCCGTGCCGCCCACGCCAACCCCGGAGCCTACCGATACTCCCCTGCCGCCCACGCTGACGGCAACGCCCATCCCGCCGCCTACCATCGACCGCGCGGCCATTGCGGCGACCGTTACCGCCGCCGTGGTGGGCGAAACCGGCGCCCGCGACCGGCCGGTGAGCGCCGAGTCAACGGACGACGGCGATAACATTTTGACCATCGTGCTGGTGGCGATGACGCTAATCGTCGCACTGGCCGCGGCCGCAGTCGTTATCCTGCTGCTGATGCGGCGGCGGCCGCCGGCGGCTCCCGAAAGCCCCGCAGCGGAATAGGCAATGCCCCGTCAACGATCAAGCCGGGCCGTCACCCGGCGGCCCCCGGCTTTATCGTTGACGGCGGAACGCCTCGGCCAGCGGTATCGCCAGCCCCGGCAGCAGCGCCGTGGTCAGCGTGCCGCCGGCGGACGGCGCGGCCCGTTCCACGTAGCAGCCATCCTGCAATTCCAGCAGCGTCGCCGCCTCGTTGCGCCAGTCGCAAATCCAGTATTCGGGTATCCCCGCTTCGGCGTACACCTGCCGTTTCCGCACCAGGTCGCGGCTGCGGTCGCTGGACAAGACTGCCACCACAATATCCGGTACGCCCTCAACCATCAGGTCGCTCACGGTGGCCGGGTTGCCCCGCAGGATGATGGCAAGGTCCGGAATGAATAGCCGGGGCCGCTCCGACGGCAGGGCAATGACAACATCCTGCCACACTTCGGCCGGCGGCTCCGCAAAGCCCTTGAGGTAGTCTTTGCAATAGTAAAACAACTCGCCCTGCGCCAACTGGTGCCCCAACCGCGGCCTCGGCATTATGTACAGCTCTCCGTCGTCCAGCTCCGGCTTGCGCTTGTCGTCCGGTTCCGGAAAATCCATTTCCAGGTACTCGGCGACGGACAGCCGCATCCCCGACCGCAATTTCGTTGGCGTCGTCATCAGCAATATCCTGTCCAATGACCGATTAGCCCAGTGGGCGCGTATGGGCGCCGGCGCTAGGCGTCCTTGGTCAGGTTGGTCAGAAACTCGGCGTTGCTGCGCGTGCGCGCCAGCCGCTCCAGCACCCGCTTGGTGGCATCGCCCATGTTGGACGAATCGCCGCCGGAAGCCAGGGTCACCATCCGGCGCAGCAGCCAGATTTGGGGCACGGTTTCAGCGTCGTAGAGCAGCTCCTCCCGCCGGGTGCCGCTGCGCACCACGTCAATGGCCGGGAAATAGCGCTGGTCGGCCAGGCGGCGGTCCAGGTGCAGCTCCATATTGCCGGTGCCTTTAAACTCCTCGTAGATTACCTCGTCCATCCGGCTGCCGGTGTCCAGAAGGCAGGTGGCGATGATGGTCAGCGAGCCGCCCTCCTCCAGGTTGCGGGCGGCGCCGATAAACCGCTTGGCCGGGTACAAAGCCGCCGGGTCGATGCCGCCGGAGAGGGTGCGCCCGGAGGTGGGCAGAGCCAGGTTGTAGGCGCGGGTCAGACGGGTGATGCTGTCCAGCAGGATGACCACATCCCGCCCCGTTTCCGTCATGCGTTTGGCCCGCTCCACGGCCAGCTCCGCCACCCGGCATTGCTCTTCCACCGACTCGTCAAAGGTGGATGCGAATACGTCCCCCTTGACCGCGCGGCGCATTTCGGTAACTTCCTCGGGACGCTCGCCGATGAGCACGACCATCAGCATCACGTCGGGCCGGTTCTCCGTGATGGCGGCGGCGATTTGACGCAGCACCGTAGTCTTGCCAGCCTTGGGCGGCGACACTACCAGGCCGCGCTGACCCAGGCCGATGGGCGCGAAAAGGTCAATCATGCGGGAGGACAACCCGCCCTGGGGGTGTTCAAGTACGATGTGGTCGTTGGGGAAAATGGGCGTCAGCGACTCGAAAATGCGGCGGGAACCGGGCTTCTGCTGCTCCGAGTCCGCCAGGTTGATGCTGGTGGCGCGGGTCAGTGCGTAGCGGCGCTCGCCATCTTTGGGCGGGCGCACCGGCCCGGTTACGGTATCGCCGGTTTTCAGGTTGAAGCGGCGGATTTGGGCCTGGCCGGCGAACACGTCGCCGGAAACGGGCGGGTACTGCAACGAGCGCAGCAGTCCGTGGCCGGCGTCCATCACCTCCAATATGCCGGTGGCGACCAGCAGGTTGCGGTTGGCAGCGGACTGCCGCACGCGCTGGAACAGGACATCGCGGCCCAGGTCGGCCAGGGTGCCGTCATCGCGGAGGCCCACTTCGGGAGCCAGTTCAACTAGCTGCTCCTGGGTCATGGCGGCCAGGTCGGCAATGTCAACCGGCCGTCCCTCGTGGGCGCCGTTGGCGTATGGGGCAGCCCCGTCCGGCGATTCGTCGGCGCGCGGGTCGGCAACGGCGACGTCAGCGCCGGCGTCATCGCCGGACGGGGGGCGCCGGCGTCGGCGGGGAGCGGTATTGGTGGCGGGTCGGGCGCGGACCATCTTGTCAGCCTCCGGATGCTTGTTGCCAGTCTTGCAGGAATCGCGCTAAACCGGCGTCGGTTAGTGGATGCTTTATCATCTGCGTCAATACGTTGTAGGGCACCGTGGCAATATGAGCGCCGGCCGCCGCCGCCGCCACGCAATGCCGCGCGCCGCGAATGCTGGCCGCCATCACCAGCGTCTCCACCGACTGCTCCCGGTACACGGCGACCATATCGCGCACCAGTTCCATGCCGTCTTGCCCGATGTCGTCCAGGCGGCCCACGAAGGGGCTAACCACGGTGCTGCCGGCATTGGCCCCCAACAGAGCCTGATTGACCGAAAATACCAAAGTCTGGTTCACCTGTATCCCGTCGCGGGCCAGTACGCTGATGGCCTTGAACCCTTCCTCGGTGCTGGGAATCTTCACCCAGGGGTTGGGAATCCACTCCGCAATGTCGCGGCCTTCCGCAATCATCCCGGCGGCGTCGGCGCTGACCACCTCCACCGATATGGGGCCGTCGATGATGTCGGCGATTTCCTGCACCGCCGCCCGGTAGCCGGCGGAACCACCGATACCCTCTTTCGCGGCCAGCGACGGGTTGGTGGTAACCCCGGAAACCACGCCCAGCTCGGCGCCGCGTCGAATCTCGTCAATATTAGCCGTGTCCAGAAACAGTTTCACAACTTCACCCTCCTGGGTTTAGGCGCCCGCCCCCGCTGCGGAACAGCATCGGCAAGCCGGGCCGCCGGCGCCTGTCTTTACCAACTCCCCCGCAGCCAAACTGTGGGGAGTCCTTATGCTAAAAACTACTGGGCCGAAAAAGACCACCCGCCGGCGCGGTGGAAAGGCAGCTGCTTCCCTTCCCTGACCGTGTGCTGCGCCTCTCCAATGAGCGCGCAGAACAGCGGATGCGGGCGGTTGGGACGGGATTGAAACTCCGGGTGGAATTGCACGCCGACCATAAAGGGGTGGTCGGGCACTTCCGCCGCCTCCACCAGTTCGCCATCGGGAGACAGGCCGCTCATCACCATGCCCGAGGCTTCCAGCGATTCGCGGTACTTGTTGTTGACTTCGTAGCGGTGGCGATGGCGTTCCATCACTTCAGGGACGGCATACGCCTGGGCCGTGCGAGTGTTGCTCTGGGTGCGGCAGGGATATTGCCCCAGCCGCATGGTGCCGCCCAGGTCGGTGATGCCCTTCTGGCCGTGCATAATGTCGATGACCGGATGCTCGCAGCCCGGGTCCAGTTCGGACGAGTTCGCCCGCTTCAGGCCGGTTACGGCCCGCGCCCAGTCAATCACCATAACCTGCATCCCCAGGCACAGGCCCAGGTAAGGCACGCCTTTATCCCGGGCGTAGCGGCTGGTGTCCACCATCCCCTCCACGCCCCGGGAGCCAAACCCGCCGGGCACCACGATGCCGCTGACGTCCTTCAGGTAAGCGTCGGGGCCGTCGCGCTCCACCGCTTCGGAGTGGACCCACCGCACTTCGGCCCTCAGGCCGCACGATGCGGCGGCGTGGCGCAGGGCCTCGCGCACCGACATATAAGAGTCGGGATATTCCACGTACTTGCCCACCACAGCGATAGGAACTATGCCCTCGGCGGCGTTCATACGGTCCACCAGGCTGCTCCACTCGTCCAACTGGCCCTGCCCGTCCAGAGCCAGTGCCTGGGAAAGACACCGGCCGACGCCGAAATGTTCCATAATCAGCGGCACTTCGTACACGTTGCCCACGGTGGGCATTGGAAACACGGCCTCGGTTTCAACGTCGCAGAACAGCGAAAGCTTTTCCTGGATGCCGCCGGTAATTTCAGTGTCGCTGCGGCAGATAAGGGCATCGGGCTGGATGCCGATGCTGCGGAGTTCCTTGACGCTGTGCTGGGTAGGTTTGGTTTTCAATTCCTCGGACGCCGAGATGTAAGGCAGCAGGGTAAGGTGCATATAAAAGACATTGTTGCGGCCCACCGTGTTGCGCATCTGCCGGATGGCTTCCAGGAAGGGCAAGCCTTCAATGTCGCCCACGGTGCCGCCCACCTCAACCACCACCACGTCGGCGTTGGATTTGGCGGCCAGGCTGATCAGCCGGTCTTTAATTTCGTTGGTCAAGTGGGGCACGGTCTGAATGGTGCCGCCCAGGAAATCGCCCCGGCGCTCGCGGGTGATTAACTCCAGATAGGCTTGGCCGGCGGTTACGTTGCTGTCGCGGGTCAGTTCCACATCAATGAAGCGTTCGTAGTGGCCCAGGTCAAGGTCGGTTTCACCGCCGTCTTTGGTTACGAACACCTCGCCGTGCTGGTAGGGGGACATGGTGCCCGGATCCACGTTGAGATACGGGTCCAGCTTGATAACGGTTACGGAGAGACCCTGACTTTTCAGGATGCGGCCAATGGAGGCAACGCAGATGCCCTTGCCAATGGAGCTAACCACGCCCCCGGTTACGAAAATGTACTTAGTGGGCATAAGCGCTTAAACAAACCGAAGGCTGCATATCCAGTCAGGAGCCGCCTTGCGCGCCGCTGGCCGCCAACCGGCGCCGCCAACAAAAACCGCATTGTATCATCAGGAGAGCCGCTCAATGCCGGGCATTCCCGGCACGACGCCAAGGGAAGCGGGAGAACAATCTCCGCGTCGTAACCGTTCTCTGACGCGCGTATTATAAGCGGTCGTTTTTTGCCGTGTCAAACTTTACCTTCGCCGGGGGTAGCGTTCCGTTTCAGGTAGCCGTACCTTGCCGTCATTCCAGCGCCAGCCGGAATCCACCAAACCTCCATCGGAAAAATCCTGTCCATCTTGTCCATTCCATCGCTGTAAATCCATCGCTGCAAAAAACGGACTCAAACCACCTGCATTGCAACGCTGTCGTTCCCCGGGGGTAGCGTTCCGTTTTAGGTAGCCGTACCTTGCCGTCATTCCGGCGTCAGCCGGAATCCGCCAAACCCCCATCGGAAAAATCCTGTCCAGCCTGTCCATCCCTGTAAAAAACGGACTCAAGCCACCTGAATTGCAACGCAACCGTTCGCCGGGTCCCGGCCTGTGCCAAGCCGCAATTTCCCGCCTCCGGCCGCGCGCGGTCATTCCCGATTGCGCCGGAATCCGGCACGGCCCAATCAGTAAAATCCTGTCCATCCTGTCCATCCCTGTAAATTCGTAACTCCCGACCTTGACTTTGCGCCGGCCCTGGTCGCCGGGTCCGGGCAATCGCCGGCTTTCGGACATTTCGTTGCATTCGGTATGATAAACTAACCGCCGATTTCATTCGGGCCGCCGGTTTAGACCCCGGCCGCGCCCTGACAAGGTTGCCTATGGTTCCCCCCGATTCCCTCTTTGGCTTTGGCGTTATCCCGGTTTGGGTTGGCGTGTATGCGCTGACCGTGCTCACCTTCGCCGCGGCCGGATACGTGGCCTATCGCCGCGTGTTCCGGCTGATTCTGCAAGGGCTGCCCGTTGCCCGTTTTGACCGTCCGCTGACCCGACTGGCCGGCGCCGCCGGCATCGTCATGGGGCAGCGCAAGGTGTTGCAGCGCGTGGGGCGCACCGACCCCCGTTCCCGCCGCATCGACCTGGCCGGTATCGGCCATGCCGCCATCTTTTGGGGGTTCCTGTCATTCACCCTGTCCTACCTGATTTTCATTTTCGGCGGCTCAATCTGGCATCCCCTGGGAGAGACCATCCTCACCGGAACCGGCGTGCTGGTGTACAGCGTCTATCTGGACATTCTGGCCGTTGTCATTCTGGCGGCCCTCGTCTGGGCGCTGTTCCGGCGCTGGGTCGCGCAACCCCACCGCCTCAGTTTCGACTTGACCCGCAAGGGCGAGTCCGTCATCATCGTTGGCCTCACCGCCGGGCTGATGGTGGCGACGCTGCTGGTGCACTCATTTTACGTCGCCGCCGGCGCGGGCGGGCCGGAAGCCGGCGTGTTCGTCGGCGGCGCCATCGGCAACTGGTTCCGCGGGCTGGGAATGTCCGGGGCGACGGCCGGTATTTTGCAGGCCGTTTTCTGGTGGGTGCATCTGCTCATCGTGCTGGGATTCGCGCTGTATGTCCCATTTTCCAAGCACATCCACATGGTGGCGGCGCCGGTCAACGCTTTCTTCCGCAGCCTGGAACCGCGCGGCGCTCTGGCGTCCATCGACCTGGAGAACGCGGAGCGGTTCGGCGCATCGCGAGTGCAGGACTTCACCTGGAAAGAGCTGCTGGACGGCTACGCCTGCGCCGTCTGTGGCCGCTGCACCGACGCTTGCCCGGCCCACACCACCGGCAAAGTCCTTTCGCCCATGCACATCGTGGAGAACCTGAAAGAGCATATGATTGCCATTGGGCACCAGGGCCCGCGGGACGCCGAACACGTGGAGCCAATGCCCCTGATTGACGGTGCCATCCCCGAGCAGGCCATCTGGGACTGCGTGTCCTGCGGCGCGTGTATGGAAGAATGTCCGGTGGTGGTGGAACACGTCCCCACCATCATTGACCTGCGGCGCAGTCTGGTATTGGAAGAATCCCGCATCCCCGAAACCGGCATGAACGCCTTGCTTAGTATGGAGCAGCGGGGCCACCCCTGGCGCGGCACCACCTTCGCCCGCACCGACTGGGCCGCGGGGCTGGACGTGCCGACCATCGCGGAGAAACCCGATGCCGAGGTGCTCTTCTGGGTGGGCTGCACCGCCGCCCTGGAGCAGCGCAGCCAGGGCATCGCCCGTTCCATGGTCAAGGTTCTCAAATCGGCCGGGGTGGATTTCGCCATCCTGGGCGATGAGGAATCGTGCACCGGCGACCCGGCCCGGCGGATGGGCAACGAGTATCTCTTCCAGATTATGGCCCAGCAGAATGTCGCAGTGCTGAACGGATATAACATCAAAACTATCGTCACCACCTGCCCCCACTGCTTCAACACCATCCGCAACGAATACCCGCAGTTCGGCGGCGAGTACGAGGTGCTGCATTACAGCCAGTTCGTGGACCGCCTCATCCGCGAGGGCCGCATCAAGCCCGTCAAAATGATGGACGTGTCGGTGGCCTACCACGATTCCTGCTTCCTGGGCCGGCACAACGGCGTGTACGACGCGCCGCGCAACGTCGCCAAAGCCATCCCCGGCCTGCGCTTGGTGGAGATGGCTCCCCGCTGTCGGGAGCGCGGCTTCTGCTGCGGCGCCGGCGGCGGTCATATGTGGATTGAGGAAAGCCAGGGAGAGCGCATCAATCACGCGCGCACCGACCACTTCCTGGAGACCAACGCCGACACCGTTGGCGTCTCCTGCCCCTTCTGCTTGCAGATGATGACCGAGGGCATCCAGGCCAAGGGGCAGGCCGACACCAAAGAGGCGCGGGACGTGCTGGAAATTCTGGCCGACAGCCTGGGCGACGACTGACGCTAACCGCCGTGTGCTGCAATGCCGGACGTACCGCCGGGCTTTCTGGCTGACTTTTCCAGGCTGGCCGCCTTCCTGGTGGCGGTTGGAGTGGTAGCCGTGCTGGCCAGGCAGGGACTGGTGCGCTACGCGCGGCGACGCGGGGCCGGCGCGCTGGCGAGCTTTGTAGGGTCGCCTCCCGGCACTTTCCTGCTGGTCATATTGTCCTTTGTTCTGTGCCTGCTGGTGTTCCTGGCGGTGTGGTAACGTTTTCCACACCGCCATTTTAACGCGCGAGGCAAGCCCAACCGAAGCTCCCAGGACTTTCTGACCGGAGAGCGCTCACTAACATAAAGGCCAGCGGATGACTATGACCAACGAGCATACCGAAAGGCGCGAATCCCTGTTCAACGTAACGCCGGCGCGCCGGCGCGTTTACGCCGTTGCCTTCACACTGTTCAGCCTGATGGGCTATGCGGTGGTAATATGGCATCATATATCCGATGGCGCTTGCGCCGTGGCAACGGGCTGTATGCCGGCGGCGGCGAATCCCAGCGCATCGGCAACGGCGGAGTCCTATATGATAGGATTTGCCATTGCTCATGCGGCGGCGCTAGGTATGTCGCTGGTATCAGCGGAAGTTACAGGAGGCATTATGGTACTGGCCGATTATCTGCGGGTGAAACTCGTAGTCCCCCTCCGGGAAAGTCTGCGCGCCGAGGGCCGCGTTGAAGGCCGCGTTGAGGGCCGCGTTGAAGGCCGCGCTGAGGCCAACAGCATCTGGCGAGAATGGAACCGCCGCCGCCGGGAAGCCGAAGCCCGCGGCGAAACCTTTGACGAACCGGAACCCGGCGACGATGATGAATAATCCCGCCCGGTACGCGGCAAGGAATCCAGGCAGGGGGCCACTATGGTACTGGCCGATTATCTGCGGGTGAAACTCGTAGTCCCGCTCCGGGAAAGTCTGCGCGCCGAGGGCCGCATTGAAGGCCGCGCTGAAGGCCGTGTTGAAGGCCGCGCCGAGGGCCGCGCTGAGGCCAACGGCATCTGGCGGGAATGGAACCGCCGCCGCCGGGAAGCCGAAGCCCGCGGCGAAACCTTTGACGAACCGGAACCCGGCGACGATGATGAATAATCCCGCCCGGTGCGCGGCAAGGAATCCAGGCAGGGGGCCACTATGGTACTGGCCGATTATCTGCGGGTGAAACTCGTAGCCCCCCTCCGGGAAAGTCTGCACGCCGAGGGCCGCATTGAAGGCCGCGCCGAGGCCAACGGCATCTGGCGAGAATGGAACCGCCGCCGCCGGGAAGCCGAAGCCCGCGGCGAACGCTTTGATGAACCGGAACCCTACGGCGGGGACGAATAGCCTCGGCACGCTATGTTTCTGGAATTACTGGAGCGACGTCTGCTGTTCCGGCCCCGCCCGCTCTGCGACGCCACGCCGGCCGACCTCGGCCTGGATTATGAAACGACCCTAATCGATACTGCGGACGGCCGCTCCTTACTGTGCTGGTACATTCCGGGACACCGGCCAACCGACCTGACCTGGCTGTGGTTCGGCGGCGTGGGCGCCAATCTGAGCCTCCGGGTCGGCGAGTTTGCGGCAGTGCGGGAACATACCGGCGGCAACATCCTGGCCTTTGACTACGGCGGGTTTGGCCTCAGCGAAGGCCGTCCCTCGGTGCGGAACACCGCCATCGACGCCCGCGCCGCCCTGGCGCAGCTGCATCGCCGCTACGATGTCTCGCCCGAATCCGTCCACTATCTGGGAGTCTCCATGGGCGCGGCGGTGGCCATCCGGCTGGCGGCGGAAACGCGCTCGCCGCGGGGCCTGGCTCTGGTGGCGCCCTTCGCATCCCTGCGGGACATGGCGCGGATGTTTTATCCGGCATGGACGCTGGGCGGCTGGCTGGTGGGCCAGCGGTTCGACTCGGTGGCCTACATCGGGCGGATTGGATGCCCGCTGCTTATTCTGCATGGCACGGACGACACGCTAGTGCCGGTCTCGCAAGGTCGCGCGCTGTATGACGCGGCGGCGCCGCCCAAGCAGTTCGCCGAGCTGGACGGAGCCGGGCATCTTGATATTGGCGACCACCCCGGTTTCTGGCGGGCTCTGTGCGACTGGACGGACGGGCTGGCAACTCCGGCGGGAGTGTGAGTCCAGGTTGGGGTGAGTCCAGGTCATTGATGTACTTGCACCGCATCCAGCTTTTCGGCAAAACGGTCGGCGGCAGTCTCCAAATCATACTGGCTCTGCAGCCCCATCCAGAACGCTGCGCTATTCCCGAAAAATCGGGCGAGTAGCAAGGCGGTTTCAGCCGTGATGGCCCGTTGGCCGTGAACGATGGCATGGATACGTCTGGCATCCACGCCGATAGACTTGGCCAGATGGTATTGGCTGATGTTAAGCGGCAAGAGAAACTCTTCGTTGAGAATTTCGCCGGGGTGAATCGGAGGCTGTTCTGCCAGCCAGCGTTCCAAGCCCGATGCCATTAGTTCCTACTGTCAGCGATTGACCTTTTCAGTGGTAGTCCACAATTGCTACATCCCAGGCGTCGCCCGCGTCCCACACCAGGCAAATCCGCCATTGGCCGTTAATGCGCGTATGCTGCGCTGTCCCTCGGTAGCGTTCCATTTCAGGTGGTCGGGGTTTTGCAAAATCATTATTCCCGCTTTCGCGAGAATCCAGGAACGGCAGAGCGGCATCCCTGACTTTGAAAGGCCCAGACCACCTAAAACGGAACGCTATCCTGTCCATTTCCATTATTGCATCCGAACCGCAATTCGCCTATCATCCGCCTTACCACGCACTATTGCGCTACGCGCGCGAGAGGAGTTACCAAATGGCGCAGCGACCCGATGTCAAGCGGATGGAAATTGAGATTGTCTATTGCTGGGATTGAGGGCACGCCGGACGCGCGGCCTGGATGGCCAGCGAAGCCTTGACCCGTACCGGCGACAATATCTCCACGTTTAAACTCACCCCCGGAGAACACGGCAAGTTCGACATCACCATCGACGGTGAGCTGGTCGGCGAGCACAAGCACACCCCCGACGCCCACTTGTTCCCGGACCTACAGGACTTAATGGCCGCGATTTACGACCGCATCTAGGGGTTCGCCACTTGCGACAGAATGGAGGCAACCCCCATGGTTGCCCCAGGGCAACCGCATCCTCTCCGTGATTACTGCGCAAACGGGAATCCGGCGCTCTCAAGCGGCTGCCCCTTTGGCAAATCTTTCATTTTACAGCCTCTAAACTCCGGCCCCGTACTTGATACGAGGCCGGCTGTTCTTCCGCCGGAGCGCCAAACGTGTGCCTTAGAATGCGATTATACGGTGGTGCCCCGGCGTGGTTGCCAGCCACGGGTTTCAGACGCCCCTGATGATTTCGGCGCCGTAGTCCAGCAGCTCCAGGTCGGGGCGGCTGCTCTCTACGAACTCGGCGACTTCGTTCAGCATCGCGTCAATATGCCCGCTGTCGCTGCTGACGCAGGACACCAGCAAGGTTACACGCTGCCAGGCGTTGCCGTCGGCGCCAGCGTCCTGCGCCACTGAGACGTTGAACCGGCTGCGGATGCGCTGGGTCAGGCTGCGCGCTGCCTGGCGTCGGGTTTTCAGGCTGTGGCTGTCCGGCAAGCGCAGCGTGATGCGCGCTATTCCCACGTTCACGAGAGTCCTCCCATCTAATCGCCATTTGCCGGCGGTATTTGGTATTGACGGCGGTTAATCTGCGGGATAGATTACATTTCCATAGTATCGTTTATTATCATGGCAGCCAATTTGAGTGATTCCAGTTCCGGCCTTGGTTCCTCGATACCCGCCGTCGAGGTTCCTGAGGTTGTTATTTCCCGGTTGCCCCAGTACGTTCGCACCTTGACGCAGTTGCTGGACGCCGGCGTTGAGGTTACCAATTCGCAGCAGTTGGGAGCGCAATTGCAGGTTACGCCGGCCCAGATTCGCAAAGACCTTTCCTACTTTGGCCGGTTCGGAAAACAGGGGCGCGGCTATCGGGTGCGGCGCCTGCTGACGGAGTTGAAGCAAATCCTGGGGCTGGATTCGGAGTGGAACGTGGCGGTGGTCGGCGTAGGCCGGCTGGGTAATGCAATCCTGAACTATCCCGGTTTCAACCCCGACGGCTTCCATCTGGTGGCGGCTTTCGACAATAACCCGAACAATGTGGGCCGGGAAGTTGGCGGCGTGTCGGTGCAGCCCATGAGCGTGATGGCCGAAACCGTCGCCGCCCGCGACATTACCATCGCCATCGTGGCCGTACCCAGCGCCCACACCCAGTCGGTCATCGACCAGTTGGTGGAATGTGGAGTGCGGGCGATTCTGAACTACGCGCCCATCAACGCGCAGGTGCCGGCCGGCGTGCGGGTTCGCAGCATCGACCCGGTGCTGGCGCTGCAATCAATGACTTACTATCTCACCGAACCGGAGCGCCAGTCTAACGGGTTGCACCCTGCCGGTTAGCCTCCCTACCCGGCCTGCTGCCGCGCCGCCAGGGAGCGGTGCGGAGTGGAGCGACGGCGGCGCGCCACCGTTACCCGGACCTGCGCCCGGCGCAGGGACGCGGCGGCCTGTTCCAATTCCACGTCCGACTCGCGGTTGGCCATGCGCTGCTGCGCCCGCTCCACGGCTTCCTGCGCCCGCGCCTCGTCAATCTCGTCCACGTCTTCGGCGGCGTCGGCCAGGATGATTACCTGGTTGCCCAACACTTCCAGGTACCCGCCGGTCAGGGCAAGGTAGGATTCCTCGCCGCCGGCGCGAACCATCAGCTCCCCCGGCTGCAACAGGGTCATCAGCGGGGCATGGTTGGGCAGGATGCCCAACTCCCCTTCCAGCCCCGGGGCAGCCATCGCATCTACTTCGCCGGAGAAAACCTCGCGCTCCGCGGTGATAATCTGCAACTGCATGGGCATCGGTAAAAACTCCCGGTCGGTCAATGCGCGGAGCCGGAATCAGGCTGCTACCGCCCGCATCTGCTCCGCTTTCTCCACCGCTTCCTCAATGGTGCCGACCATGTAGAAAGCCTGCTCAGGAAGGTCATCGTGCTGCCCGTCCAGAATCTCGGCAAAACCGCGGACGGTATCGCGCAGGGCAACGTACTTGCCCGGCTGGTTGGTAAAGGTTTCCGCAACAAAGAAAGGCTGGGTCAGGAAGCGCTGGATTTTGCGGGCGCGGAACACCGTTTGCCGGTCTTCATCAGACAGCTCTTCAATGCCCAGAATGGCGATGATGTCCTGCAAGTCCCGATAGCGCTGCAACACCTGCTGGACGCCGCGCGCCACGCGGTAGTGCTCTTCACCGACGACGCGCGGTTCCAGGATGCGGGCGAAGGATGCCAGCGGGTCAACGGCGGGATAAAGCGCCTGCGCCGCCAGCGCCCGCTCCAGCGACACCACGGCGTCCAGGTGGCCGAAGGTGGTAACGATGCCGGGGTCGGTGTAGTCGTCAGCCGGCACGTAGATTGCCTGGAAGGAGGTAATGCTGCCGCTCTTGGTGGAAGTAATGCGCTCTTGCAGCGCGCCCATCTCGGTGCTCAGGGTGGGCTGATAACCCACCGCCGACGGCATCCGCCCCAGCAGCGCGGACACTTCCATTCCGGCCAGGATATAGCGATAGATGTTGTCGATGAACAGCAGCACGTCCTGGTTCTGCTCTTCCCGGAAGTATTCGGCCATCGTCAGCCCGGTCAGGCCGATGCGGGCGCGCACCCCGGGCGTTTCGTTCATCTGACCGAACACCAGGACCGTGCTGCCCAGCACGCCGGAGTCCTGCATTTCGTGCCACAGGTCATTGCCCTCGCGGGAGCGTTCGCCCACGCCGGCGAACACCGACACGCCGCTATGCACGGCGCCGATGTTGCGGATGAGTTCCTGGATGATGACGGTCTTGCCCACGCCGGCGCCGCCGTAAGCCCCGACCTTGCCGCCCTTGGGGAAAGGCGTAATCAGGTCGAACACTTTGATGCCCGTTTCCAGAATCTCCACGGTGGGGTTCTGGTCGTCGAAGGCCGGCGGGTCGCGGTGAATGGGCCAGAACTGGCCGGCCTCCACTGCGCCCAGGTTGTCCAGGGGCGTGCCGGTAACGTCAAAGAGACGGCCCAGAGTTTCGGGGCCGACGGGAACGGAAACCTTATCCCCGGTGTCATTGACCTCGTAGCCACGAGCCAACCCGTCGGTGGAACCCAGGGCCAGGCAGCGGGCCCAGTGGTTGCCGATGTGCTGCTGCACTTCCAGCACCAGCCGCTCGCCGGAGTTGTCCACTTCGAGGGCGTCGAACAGGTTAGGAAGCTGGTCGGCGGGAAATTCGACGTCCACCACCGTACCGATAACTTGGGCAATCTTTCCGGGCATCTTGTTTGTCCTCCGGGTCTAAAATAAGACGCAGATGCGGTCTTGCTACAGGCGGCTACCTTTCGGTTGCTGCGGGTTCGTCACCCGGCATCGGCTCCGTGAAAACCTGGCCATTGGCCTCGGTTTCGGCCTTACGGCGCAGCCATTCTCGCCAGGCCCTGTTGCTCGCGGCCCTTCCTTCTGCTTTTCCTTCTGCCAGACCTTCCGCTTTTCCCTCCGCTTTTCCCTCCGCCAGACCTTCCGCTCTGGCCTCTTTCCGGACTTTATTTTTGTAAATCGCTCCCAGAACCATATTGAGTACCTCCGCTGCGGCCAGAGCCAGCAATCCATGTTGCACGAACCCCTGCTCTAGAACGCTGATAGTGGCTGTGGGCACATCATACCAAGCCGTTTCCAGAACAACCAGTTGCTTGTAGGCTTCTATGGCCATCCGCCCGACGGAACTCGCGCCGTATGTAATCAGGAACGACTGGTACAGCTCCTTGGGAATATCGAAGGGAAACATTGAGCTTTCGCCGGGCATTCATCGCTACCCTTCCAGCGCAATCTGCCCGCCCACCAGGTCCAGCAGTTCGTTGGTGATGCTGTCCTGACGGAGCTTGTTCATTACCAGGGTCAGGTCGGAGGCCAGCTGATTAGCGTTGTCGGTGGCGTTGCGCATGGCTACCATGCGGGCCGACTGCTCGCTGGCGATGCTCTCCAGAATGGCGTGGTACATCTGCATCTCTACGAACTGGGGCAGCAGGGCGCTCAACACGGTGGCCGGGTCCGGTTCGTAGATGTAACCGACTCTTTGCGCGCTTTCCAGCTCGGCCGGTTCCACCGGCAGGATGCGTTGTATCGTGGCTTCCTGCTGCACCGTAGATACAAACCGCATATAAGCAAGATGCACCTCATCAAACTCGCCGGCGGTGTAGCCGTCAATCACCAGACGGGAAATTGCCGTGGTATCGGCCAGAGCCAGCCGGTCGCTCAAGTCGGTGAACACGGCCTGCACGGTATTAGTGTAGCGCACCATGAAGTCGCGCCCCTTGCGGCCCACCACAATGCTGCGAACCGTCGCTTCGCTGTCCAGGATGAAGCGGGCCACCTGCCGGTTGATGGTGGAGTGCATCCCGCCGGCCAGCCCCCGGTCGGGGGTGATGACCACCATCCCCACGTTGTTCACCGGACGCACCTGGAGCAGCGGATGCACTATATCGTAGTCGCCGGTGGGTTGGGCCGCCAGGGTTGCGATAACCTCAAGAATTTTTTCGGCGTAGGGCCGGCCATCGGTTACGGCCAGTTGCGCCCGGCGCATCTTGGACGCCGCGATGAGGGACATCGCGTTGGTTACCTTGCCGGTGTTCTCGACGCTGCGAATGCGCCGCCGTATGTCTCTAACGCTGGGCATATTCTAACCCTTGATCGGGGCCGATGGTTAATTCGTCCCTACTGGAAGCTGGGCTTGAACTCGTTGATGGCCGCCGTTAGCTGCTCGCTCAATTCGTCGGGCAAGTTGCCTGACGCGCCGATAGCCTGGCCGAACTCGGGATGCGTGGCGTTCAGATGGCGGAGCATCTGCTCCTCAAACGCCCCTACCCGTTCCAATGGCACGTCTCCCATCAGGCCGGAGTTGACGGCGAACAGTATCATCACTTCGTCGCCCAGGTTGAGGGGCTGGTATTGGCCCTGCTTGAGCGCCTCGGTAGCCAACTGGCCGCGGGCCAGCTGGGCGCGGGTGGCGGCGTCCAGGTCGGCAGTGCCGAACTGGGCGAAGGTTGCCAGCTCCCGGTATTGGGCCAGGTCCAGCCGCAGGCGCCCGGCCACCTGCCGCACCGCCCGGGTTTGGGCGGCGCCGCCCACCCGCGACACCGACAGGCCCACGTTCACCGCCGGCCGGATGCCGACGTTGAACAGCTCCGGCTCCAGGTAAATCTGCCCGTCGGTGATGGAGATGACGTTGGTAGGAATGTAGGCGGACACGTCGCCGGCCTGGGTCTCAATGACCGGCAAAGCCGTCAGCGAACCGCCGCCGTTAGCATCGTCCAGACGCGCGGCCCGTTCCAGCAGGCGGCTGTGCAGGTAGAACACGTCGCCGGGGTAGGCTTCGCGGCCGGCCGGCCGGCGGAGCAGCAGCGACATCTGGCGGTAGGCCCAGGCGTGCTTGGTGAGGTCGTCATAGACGATAAGCACGTCCCGGCCCTCTTCCATAAAGGCTTCGCCCATGGCGCAGCCGGCGTAGGGAGCGATGAATTGCAGCGGCGCGGAGTCGGCAGAGCCGGCGTTGACCACAATGGTGTGGTCCATCGCGCCATACTCTTCCAAAATGCCCACTACCTGCGCCACCTTGCCCTGCTTCTGGCCAATGGCGACGTAGATGCAGATGAGGTCGGTGTCCCGCTGGTTGATGATAGTGTCAATAGCGATGGCCGTTTTGCCCGTGGAGCGGTCGCCGATAATCAGCTCGCGCTGGCCGCGGCCAATGGGAATCATGGCGTCAATGGCCTTGATGCCGGTTTGCACCGGGGTGTCCACCGACTTGCGCACCACCACGTTGGGCGCGGTACGCTCCACCGGCATGGTGCGGTCGGTGACAACCGGGCCTTTGCCGTCCAGCGGCCGGCCCAGGGGGTCAACCACCCGGCCAATCAGGGCATCCCCCACGGGCACCACGATAATCTGGCCGGTGGCGCGCACCCGGTCGCCTTCCTTGACGCCGGTGGGGTCGCCCAGGATGGCGGCGCCGACAATATCAGACTCCAAGTTCAGCGCCAGCCCCAGAATGTCGTTGCCAAAGTCCAGCAGCTCGTTGGAGCGGACGCTCTGCAGGCCCTGGATACTGGCGATGCCGTCGCCAACCTGTACGACGGTACCGACATCCACGAGGGTCAGGTCGCCGCCAAACTCCTCGATCTGTCGCTTGATGAGAGATACTATCTCTTGTCCTCTGACTGCCATCGGCCAGTCTCCTTATCTAGTGTTACGCGGCTTGCGCGCGCACGGTCTGGCGCATCCGTTCCAGAGCCGACCCGGTACTGCCGTCAAGCAGCCGGTCGCCAATCTGGATGATGAGGCCGCCCAGGATGCTGTCATCAACCTGGGTACTCAAGATGACTTCACGGCCTACCAGCTGGGCGACAAAGTTGGTGATGCGCTCCAGTTCGGCATCTGCCAGCGGAACCGCCGTAGTTACTGCAACCCGCTGCCGGCCCAACCGCTCATCCAGGAGGTGAGAGTATCCCTCCTGAACCTCGCGCATGGCATCGACTCCCCCCCGGTTGACCAGCAGGGCCACCAGGTTGCGAATCAGCGGGTGGGCCTCGGAGAGCACCGCTTCAATGGCGGCAATTTTCCGCTCCGCAGGAACCTCGGCGTGTTTCAGGAACGCGCCAAACTCCGCGTCGCCCAGCACATCGGCGGCCAGGCGCAGGTCCTGGTCCCACTGCTCCGGCTGTTCGTTTTCCAGGGCCAACTCAAAGATGGCCTGGGCGTAGCGCTGCCCCGACAAACGACTTGCCACGGCCTGCTGCCTCCCTGTTTGATGCCGCCGGCGTGGTGGCGGCCGGTGTCCGGCCGCCACCACCGACGGGACGATACGGACGAGTTAGTTGCGGCGAAGCGCCTGTTCCCCTTCCGCCAGTACCTGATCAATAAGTTCCTGATGCGCCTGCCGGTCAACGGTGCGGCGGATAATCCGCTCGGCGGCTGAGATCGCCAGGTCGCCGAAAGCGGCGCGCACCTCGCTGATGGCGGCGTCCCGCTCGCGGGCAATGTCGGCCCGGGCCCGCTCCGAGAAATCCTCGGCAGCCTGACGGGCGCGGGCCATCTCCTCTTCCCGGAAGCGGTCGGCGGCCTCACGAGCGTTATCCAGCAGACGTTGACCTTCCCGCCGGGCCTCGTTCAGCTCCTCCTCAATGGCGGAGCGGGACGTAGCCGCTTCCTCGCGGGCGCGGTCCGCGGCGGCCAGGCTCTCGCGGATGCTCTCAACGCGATTGTCAAGGGCATTCAGCAAGGGCCGGTAGGCCAGCGTTCCCAGCAAAATCAACAGGATGACATAGTTGATGAGGTAGCTGATGAGCGAGGGGACATTCAACCCCAGTTCAACCATGTTGTTACACCACGAAGAGCAGGATGACGGCGACGATGAGCGAGTAAATGCCCAACGCCTCGGCAAACGCGATAGCCAGAATCATGTTGGTAGTGATGGCGCCGGCGGCGTCCGGGTTGCGCCCGATGGCGTTCATCGCGCCGGAACCCAGGATGCCGATGCCGATGCCGGGGCCGACCACGCCGAGGCCGATGGCCAAGCCGGCCGCCAGCAGCTTGGCGCCTTCTTCGGTGATGCCCTGAGCGCCCACCGACAGCAACATCGTAATCATTGAGAGGTCAAGTGCCATTGTTGAAAATCCTCCGATTCAAAGGTGGCCTTGTGTTTTTGGCGCACTCCGCACTCGTCGAGTGCGGGACGTGTGTACCCGTTGGAATGTGTACCCCTTGGAAATTGAGGGGCCGCCGCCTAATGCTCCTCGTGGCTCACCGCCACCGACAGGAACACCAGCGTCAGCCCGGCGAAGATGACCGACTGCACCAGCCCCACCAGCAACTCCAGCCCGAAGACGAACTGCGTGGCGACGAAGGGCACCAGGAACGTAATCATCACTACCAGGATTTCCCCGGCGGTCATGTTCCCGAAGAGACGGAAGGTGAACGAAACAATCCGCACCAGCTCGGAGAGCAGCTCCAGAAAGCCGACGAACATGGTAATCAGGCCCGACGGCCGCCCGCGCAGAACCTCTCCGAAGGCGAAAAACTTTTTGAGGTAGCCGAAGTTGTGCGCCCGGAAACCCCAGTATTCCACGAAGACGAAGGAAACCAGGGCCAACGCCAGGGGCATATTGATGTCGGTGCCGGCCGGCCGCAGCAGGTGCGCCTTGAGGGCAAAGCCGCCGTCGCCCGCAATGCCGAAGCCGATGGCCTGGTAAATGGGAATCAGGAATATCGCCAGCCAGGCGTTGAACAGCACAAAGAAGAAGATGGTGGCAACCACCGGGAACGCCCGGCGGCCCATCTCCGGCCCCAGCACCGCCGTGGCGAAATTGAGCACGGCCTCAAACATCACTTCTACGATGGCTTGCAGCCGGCCGGGAACCATCTTGGGATTGCGCCCGGCGCGGATGAACAGTACCAGCATCAGTATGCTGGCGAGCCACGCTGACAGCAGGGTGTTGGTTACGGCAAACTGCATCAAGCCCATCGGTTCGCCGTGGTGTTCCTCCTCTTTGCCGTGGCCTTCACCCGACGATTCCGCCTTGCTCGCGCTCTCACCGTGGCCCCCCGCCTTTTCTTCCGTATGGCCATAGCCGAGAGCCGTATCGCGGGCGGTGGCCGGGAACACGGGCTGCGGCGGAAGGTGAATCTCCGGCTGGGAGAGGAAAGGCCCGTCCAGCCCGAACATCCGGGATCCAATGGCTCCAACCACGAAGCCCACAATGAGCAGCACGGCCATGCCGATGCCGAACAGCATAAATGCCCGTTTGCGCGTCACGACTACCCGTTGCCTCCGTGGTTAGAATCCTGGCCGTCCGGCGGGGGGAAAGGTCGCCGGCCCCGGTTGGAGCCGTAAATGGCGGGCAGTACCATCCGGTACACGCCATAGAAGGCGATTACGCTGCCCAAAACCGTTCCTGTCAACACCAGAAGCGCCACCTGGCCGGTGAGTTTGCCCAGCCACAAACCCCCAAGGATGCCGAGCACAATGCACCCGGCTACGTACCAGCCCAGACCCGTCAGCCGCAGGGCGATAATCAGCCATTGCGGCATTTCCGATTCCAAACGGCAGGCATAGTAGCATCCGTATTCCGGCGTGTCAATCTGCGCTGGCGCCAAAACCGTAACTGCGGCTGCCAAAAGGCCCCGCCATTGCCGGGCCGGGGCCTCGTTTGAAGTGGCGCAGGAACGGCCGTCATCGTACCCTACTTGCGCTCGAAGTCTTCCATGTCCAGCTCATTAATCAAGTCGGTGAACGCCGACAGCCCCTGCAACTCCTCTTCGGTGACTTCGGCCGGCGCGGCCTCGCGACCGCCGCCCTGCGGGGACGTCGGCTGCCCGGTTTCCTGGTCCATAGCTATGGCCGCCTTTGCCATCACCTGCTCGGCAACGTAAATCGGAACTTCGGCCCGCACGGCAACGGCCATGGCGTCGCTGGGGCGAGAGTCGATTTCGTGGGTGCGGTCGCCAATCCTGATGACGATTTTGGCGTAGAACGTTTCGTTCTGCAGGTCATTGACCAGTATATGCTCGAAAGCCCCCCCCACCGACTTGACCAAATCAACCAGCAGGTCGTGGGTCAGGGGACGTGGCACGGACATACCCTGCATTTTGACGGCGATGGCCTCCGCCTCGGTAGGCCCAATCCAGATGAGGAGGAACAGGTTCGTTTCCAGCTCTTTAAGCACTACCACCCGCTGGTAGTTCATCTGGCTGATCCGGATGCTGTCGATTACCAGTTCACGCATCTCGCTGCAACGCTCCAATGACCGCGTCCGGTATAGGTTGGCTCTTTGGCCGGCATCAAGCCGGTCAACTGTTGCGTCAGATTCTATACCCCACAGGCGTAACAGTGTCAAGCGAAAAATCCGGCTTTGCCCGGACGATTGCAAAGTCGCCGTTTCCCGTTTCTCGCAACCAGCCGTCATTCCCGCGCCGGAACGTCACCCGTACTTGATACGGGGCGCAAATCCCCAAAGCCCCGCCCAAAGTATCCTGAACATCCTGTCCATCGCTGTCAAATCAGCCCTTGCGCCTGACCGAACGCCCGTGCTATCATAGCCATGTCAGGCGAAAAATCAAGACCCCGACCGGGTTTCAGGTAATCACGGCCAACCCCATCAGTATCCAAGTCGCACCGGCTATCGCAGGAGACTGCCGCCGACCGCTTTAACCGGCGTAGTCCCCTCGGCCACGGCGTCCGCCACAGCGCCCCATGCTCCGGGCATGGAAAATCCGAGCTAAAAACCCCGCGCAAAACCTCCGGCCGTAGGGCTGATAATCCCTGAAACCCGGTCCACCGCAAATCAATCGCCCGACCAAATCCCAAAGGCGCCGTAGCCAAAGGAGCCGCCTATGCCAACCTAGCCGAACCGTCCGTAGCGGCAGCCCTTCGCCTGACTGGCCGCATCAAACGCTAACGCCACTCACCCGTCTCCCCCAAATCAGGAACACAACCGCAATGCGCCGTCATTCCCGTTTGCGCCGGAATCCGGTAAAGTGTAATCAGCGCAAACCTGTCCATTCGTAACTCCCGGCCGCGATTTTGCCCAGGCCCAGCGCGCTTGCCACGCTGCGCTCGCAATGACCGCCGGGCCGGGAGCGTCATGTCCTTTTGGCCTATCGGTACTGCGCCCGTTCCGACATCGCCTCGTCGGCGAAGTCGTCGGGCGAGGACGCCATCGGGTTTGCGCTGGCCGCCAGCGCCGAGCCGGCCAGGACGTCAATGCCTTTGCGGATGGAGCCGGTGGCCGCGTTGAGATCCCGCTCCAGGTCGCGGAGGGTGCGCAAAGCGTAGGCGTCCGCCTGGTTGCGGCGGTTTTCCGCCTCCTGCTCGGCGTGCTCAATGATGCGCTTGTACTTGACCTCCGCCTCGCGCAGCATATCCTCCGCTTTCCGTCCCAGCTCGTGCTCGCCCAGGCGACTGCGAAAATCCTGCTCCATTTGCTGACGGGTCTGGTGCGCTTTGGAAACCGCCGATGACATTATGTCATCCTTGCGGGACAGCATTTCCTCGGCGCGGTGAACCTCCTGGGGAATGGCCATGCGCAGCTGGGCCACCAGCTCGTTGAGCTTGGTCTTGTCAACCATCACGTTGCTGCTCAGCGGAACCGATTTGCTGGAGTCAACCAGCAGTTCAATGCGGTCAATAATGGTACTGATGTCGATGATGCCCCCCTTGGGCCGGCGGCAGGACTTGCCAGTGACGGCTACCGCTGCGGCAACTGGTATTTTTCGGCCAGGGCCGGAGCCACGTGGGGCGGCACCATGCCGGAGATGTCCCCCCCCAACTGCGCGACCTCTTTCAGCAGGCTGGAACTGATGAACATATGCTCCTGATCGCTCATCAGGGACACCATATCCACCTCGGGCTCCAGCCGGCGGTTCATGAAGAACATCTGGGATTCGTACTCAAAATCCGGCCCGCTGCGCAGCCCCCGGATGATAGCGGCGGCCCCGGCGTCGCGGGCCGTGTTAACCACCAGCCCGTTGAACGGACGCACCTCCACGTTGCCCAGCTCCGCCACCGCCTCCCGCATCAGGCCAACGCGTTCTTCAGTGTTGAACAGCAGGCTCTTGGATGGCGTGTCGTACACGGCGATGATGAGCCGGCCAAAAAGCCGCGCCGCGCGCTGCGCCACGTTCAGATGTCCCATAGTTACCGGATCGAAAGTGCCCGGATAAAGAGCGGTTACCATTCGGCAATTCTCCAATGTCAATTTGATGCCAGTCGGCTTGATTCCGGTCAGGACGGCTGGCAGCGATAGAACCCTATCGCATTATCGCCATAACGCCGCCGGTCATATTGACGCAGCTGGCCGATGCCATCGGGCAGCGTCAGCCGGCTGCTGTGCCCCACTACCACCGTAGCGTCGGTTTGCAGCAGGTCGGATGCCGCCATCGCCGCCAGGGTGGTCGTCGGGTCGCCCCGGCGATAGGGCGGGTCCAGCAGCGCCAGGCCGTAAGGCCCATCGTGGCGAAGCAGCCAGCGCAGCGCGTCGGCGCAGTGCGCCCGCCCCGCGTCGGCATAGCCGGTGCGCTCCAGATTGCTCTGCAAATCCTGGCACTGGCGGCGGTTCCGCTCCACGAAATCGGCCCAGGCCGCGCCGCGACTCAACGCCTCAATGCCCAGGCTGCCGGTGCCGGCGAACAGGTCCACGACCCGCCGGTCAATTACCTGACTGGCTTCCAGAATGTTAAAGATGGCGGCGCGCACCCGTTCCGTAGTCGGCCGGATTCCGGCCGCCGCGGCGCCTTTCAGCCGGATGCCGCGTGCCTCGCCACTGGCAACACGCATCATATTGGAATTGCGCGGGGACATTTTAGAACTGTCAAGTAACAGGCTGACGATTGCGGCGGCTGCGGGTTTCGGCCGATTTTGCGCGGCGGAACCGGCCGCCGCCGGTATAACGCTGTTCCCGGTATAACGCTGTTCCGCAATGGCGGCGCCGGGGCGGCCGGCTGAACCCGGTCAGAACCAGTTGGCCTTGTCCACCACGTTGCGCAGCTCCCGGCCATCGTTGAAGCGCTTGCAGTTGTCAATAAAGAGTTCGGTGCGCCGGTCGTCCAGATAGGGGCCGTTGCCCGCCACATGGGGCGTAATGAGCACTCCGGGCATACTCCACAGAGGATGGCCGGCCGGCAGCGGCTCAACCTGGAACACGTCCAGCCCGGCCCCGGCAATCTCGCCGGCCCGCAGCGCAGCCACCAGGTCGTCCAGAATCGCCGTGGCTCCCCGGCCGATGTTGATGAAAAAGCCGCCGCGCTTCATCGCCTGAAACTGCTCCCGGCCAAACATCCCCTGGGTTTCGGGAGTTTCGGGGACGGTGGCAATTACAAAGTCGCCTCGCGGCAGAACTTCCCCCAGCGCGTCGGGCCGGTGCAGCTCGGCCACTCCCGCCGGGGGCGCCGGCAGTCGGGGGTCAACTCCCAGCACCGTCATCCCGAACTCCGCGCAGAGCCGGGCCGTTTCACCGCCGATGCCGCCCACGCCCACCACCACGGCGGTGGCCTCCGGCAGGTAGATGGTCTGGTAGCCCGGCTGCCACCGGCCCGCCACTTGTTGGGGAATGTACACCTGCAACCCTCTGGCGAAGGCCAGCAGCAGGGCCATTATGTGGGCGCTGATGTGGTCGTTGTAAATCTCCCTGGTGTTCGTAACCACCACGTCGCTGCTAATCAGCGATTCGTGGTAGTACCCGGCGCGCGGCCCGGCCTGCGGACAGGCAATCCACTTGAGGCTGTGCGCGCGCGCCAGCAGCTCGGGCACAATATCGCCAAACGCCGCGTCCGCATCCCCGATAACCTCCAGCGCCTCCCCCACCGTGGGGCACACCTGCACCTCAATGTCGGGTATCTCCTCCCGCAGCCGCTCCGGCCAATGCTCCTGATAGTTGGGCGGACAGATTACCAGCTTGAATCCCATGGGTCTAACTCCCGGTACGGTTTCCCCGTCTTGCGAATATGCGTCTTTGAGCCTTTGCGTCCGCCGGCTGCCGACCGGAGCCGCATTGTCGCTAATCCTATCGCATTTCACCGCCAGCGCAACCTCACCCCGACGAGTCGGGCGCAATGCGGGTCGGGCCGATTGCGGCCGGTAGCGTTCCGTTGCCGGCAGTCAGGGTTTTGCCAAGTCATTAAAGCCCTCTCCCCTTGCGGGAGAGGGTTGGGAGATGGGTAGCCTCCGCCCAAGGCTGGTAAGCCCTCTCCAACGGAACGCTGCCATTGCGGCAAGCCCACTGCCGCCTGCCGTCCCCAATCTGGTACGATAGGCTCCTGAAAGACCCCGGCGCCCCTTACGGAGATGGTAAAGATGGCAGACTTGGTATTGCGCACGGCAGTAGGCAGCTACGGCCATACAACCCCGTTGCAGGACGGAACCATAACCTCAGATTTGTTCGCAATGGAGCATATCGCAGTGTCCCCCGTAACCGCCATCTTCCGCCGCATGGTGCGCGGCCTGGAATTTGACGTTGCGGAGATGGCCCTCGCAACCTACCTGTGCGCCCGCGCCCACGGCAAGCCCTTCACCGCAATCCCCGTCTTCCTGACCCGGGCCTTCTATCATGGCGGGCTGGTGTGCCACGCGCGCAGCCGCATCCGGTCGCCCAAAGACCTGGAAGGGCGCAAGGTTGGCGTGCGCAGCTACACACTGACGCCGGGCGTCTGGACCCGCGGCATCCTGCAAACCGAATACGACGTTGACCTGAACGCAGTCACCTGGGTGCTGTCCGGCGACGAGCACGTAGCCGAGTTCGTCCCGCCGCCCAACGTGGTGTCGTCGCCCAACGGCGACCTCGCCGCTATGCTGCTGTCCGGGGAAATCGACGCCGCCATCGGGGCCGGCCCCGTTGATTCGCCCGACATCCAACCCCTGTTCCCGGAGCCGGCCCCGGCCGACGCCGCCTGGCATCGGAAAACCGGCGTCTATCCCGTCAGCCATCTGCTGGTGGTGCAGGACGCGGCGCTGGAGTCGCATCCTGGCCTGGCGCGGGAGCTGTTCCACGTGTTCCAGGCCGCCAAAGCCCTCTACCTCGCGCGCCTGCGCTCCGGCGACGCCGCCGCTCCCGCAGACCGCGCGCTGCTGCAGCTGGCCAAAGTGGCGGGAGATGACCCCATCCCCTACGGTTTCGCGAGTTCCCGCCACACGCTGGAAACCTTCATCGCCTTCAACGTCGCGCAAGGAGTCATCCCTGAGCCGGTTGACCCCGCAGCGCTCTTCCCCGCGGCCACTCTGGCCCTGTCCTGACGGCCATTGTCCTGACGAGTAAGATTTACTGACAACCGGATTTACCGCCGGATTTACTGTACGGAGGCGGCATGGCGCAATATTCGTTCCGCATCCCCAACGCCGACTATCTGGGCTTTCCGGCCACGCCCCAGGCCATCATTGAGGCCGCCGTCAAGGCCGAGCAGTTGGGGTTTGACGCCCTGTTCGTCAACGACCACGTGATTGTTGACGACTCCCCGCGCAGCGACCCTTGGCGCAACGTCTATGACCCGCTGCTGGTGCTTTCCTACGTGGCGGCGCGGACCACCAAAGTGCTGCTGGGAACGTCGGTGCTGATTATGCCCTACCGCAACCCCATCGTCACCGCCAAGATGTTCGCTACGCTGGACCAGATGTCCGGCGGCCGGGCCATCGCCGGAGTGGGCGCCGGCTGGAACCGGGCCGAATACGACGCCCTGGGCGTACCCTACCGCGAACGCGGCGCGCGCACTGCCGAATATCTGCGCCTGTGGCAAGCCTGCTGGCAACCCGGCCCCACCAGCTTCCACGGCCGGTTCTTTTCCTTCGACCATATGCACGTCAACCCCAAGCCCCTCCAGCAGCCCCACCCGCCCATCTGGATGGGTGGCTCCAGCCGGGCTGCCCTGCGCCGCGCGGCCCGGTTCGCCCAAGTCTGGCAGCCCACACCGACGCCGCTGGCCGACCTGATTAGCCGCCAGGCGTATCTGCGCGACGTGTGCGCTGAAATGGGGCGGGAGAGCGCGCCCCGCACCCGGATGAGCTTTCGCGTCAACTTCAGCCGCATCACCGGGAGCGCCGGCAACGGCGGCGACCGGCCCACCGGCCAGGGCAGCCCGCAGCAGGTGGCGTCAGACCTGAAACGCTACCGCCAGGAGGCCGGCCTGGAGGAGTTCCAAATCAACTTCAACGGCTGCGGCAGCCTGCAACAGCTGCTGGACTCTATGGACGTGCTGGTTCAGGAAGTAATGCCGCTGGTAGCCGCTTAGGAAACCGCGAGCCGGAACCCTTTTCCGGCCGCGCCATTAAATACAATGGTGCCGAGGGGCGGATTCGAACCACCGACACCGGCATTTTCAGTGCCGTGCTCTACCAGGCTGAGCTACCTCGGCTTATTGGCTGTCAATCATATCGGCCCTTCGGCATCGTGTCAATTGTCGGCAGCGTGTCGGTAGCGTTCCGTTGCCGGCGGTCGGGGCTTTGCAAAGTCATTAAAGCCCCCTCCCTTGTAAAGCCCTCTCCCCTTGCGGGAGAGGGTTGGGAGAGGGGTAGCCCTCCGCCCGGCGCCGGTAGCCCGTAAATGCAGAAGCGGAATTGGCTGCACATCGCGGTAGCCCTCCGTCCGGCGTTGGCTGCCCTCTCCCCTTGTGGGATTCGGGGGTTGCCAAATTACCGGGATGCACAGCAGGGACGTGGTTTTCAGCTGGGCCCGGCCGGGCTGCAAGCCCGCGCCCGGACGATGACGGGCCGCGCCGCCCCAAATTGTCGGCACTTGGCGCCGGCCCGGCACATCCCGGCCCCCTGGCCCTGTGCTAGGATGCCGACTATGACGCAGTGCAGCAAATTAATGCTGCGCTATCCTGTACCCACTGCGGTTTGGAGGACTCGCCAATGTTAGCCATTACCAAACGCGCCATGATGAACTGCGCCAATGTTCGAGGGAGGGGAGGGGGGATGATGCCCGGCATCCGTATCGCCCTGGCCGGCGCGGTCCCGCTCTTGCTGCTGCTGGCCGCCCTGGCCCTGTTCGGCAGCCCCGGCGACAGCGATGCGTCCAGCCATTGGACCGACTACGACACCAATAACAACAACCTCATTGACGTTAAAACGCTGGCCCAGCTCGACGCCATCCGCCACGACTTGAACGGCGACGGCGCCCCCACGAACACCATCACCGGCGGGATTGACGCTTACGACGCCGCCTTCCCCAACCGTAATGACACCGCTCCCGGACTGATGGGCTGCTCCGGCCCCGACCCCACCCCCAACACCTGCATCGGCTACGAGCTGATGGCCGACCTGAACTTTGACACCGACGGCGATAACGCCGCCGACGCGCCCCATGAGAACTGGTCGCCCATCGGCCTTACATCCTCCACCGCGTTCACGGCGACCTTCCAGGGCAACGGCCATACCATCGCCAACCTGACCATCGACGCCGCCGCGACCGTTGCTCAGGTGGGCCTGTTCGGCGAAGCCAGCGGCGCCATCTCCGGCGTGGGCCTGCCCGGTGCCGACGTGACCGCGATGGCTAACGATGCCAGCGTGGGCGCGCTGGTGGGCAAGCTGGGCGCCGCCGGGACGGTAACTTCCAGCTGGGCGGCCGGCGAAGTGACATCCGTGAATAGCCACGCCGATGCTAAATCCGTCGGCGGTCTGGTGGGTTTTTCCGAAGGCGCCGTGCGGGCCAGCTATGCCGAGGTGACCGCTAGCACCACCGTCGCCGCCTTGACGGTTAGAGTCGGCGGCCTGGTTGGGGAATTGGACGACGGCGAAGTGACGGCCAGCTATGCTACCGGCACGGTATCCGGCGGCACCACGGCCATCTCTCACTCCGGCGGTCTGGTTGGCCGGGCGGACGACACGTCCACCATAACGGCGTCTTATGCCAGGGGAGAGCTGTTTAGCTCGCAGTGGAACACGGCCGCCATTAAGGGCGGGCTGGTCGGGAGAGTTGAACCCGGCGGCACGGTGACCGACAGCTATTGGGATACCACCAACAGCGGCATCGCCGACGACAGCGACACCAACTCCCCCGAGGGCAAAAACAGCCGCGAACTGAAATCCCCCACCCGGTACACCGGCATCTACGCCAACTGGAACGTGGACGTTGACGGCGACACCACCACCGGAGATGCTAGCGGTAAAGATAACCCGTGGGACTTTGGCGCCGCCTTCCAATACCCGGCGCTGAAGTACGGCGACCAGGACATCTACCGCCAGGGGCGGGTGCGGCCGCCGCCGACGCCCACCGGGCAGGCGGTGGAGCTGCCGCCCATTATCTACAACCTGAACATCCGGTTTGACGCCCGCCGCATCGCGTTGCCCGAGGGTCATAACGCCACCTACCGGGTGCGTCTGTCCGGCCCGCCCTCCGGCAGTTCTAAAATCAGCATCCGCAGCGACAACCCGGACGTAACCCCGTCCCCCAATGAACTGACTTTCACCGCCGCCAACTGGAACCAGTGGCAAACGGTAAGCATTGCCGTCGCCGGCGACCCCAATCGCACCGACGAAAACGCCACGCTGGCCCACCACGGCCCCAACCGCGGCTACGGCTCCGTGCTGGTATCGGTAACGGACACCGGGGACAGCCGGCAGGCCGGCGACACACTCACCCCGGCGCTGACGGTAATCACGGAGCCGGGAGCGCGCTGGGGCGTAACCGTAGCGCCAACCGTGCCGGCGGACTTGGCGGCGAACGGCGAGGTCCGGGTGTCGCCGGCCTACAATGTACCGCGCACGGCAACGGGCTACAGCCTGGGCCGGAACGGCGTGGCGCAAACCATCGTGGGCATCGACGGGCCGGCAGACGTTCCGGCCTCGGGCCTGACCGTCTGCCTGCCGGCCGCCCGGGCCCTGGTGGACGAGGCCGGGGAGCGGACGCTGACGCTGCTGCGCTACGCTGCTGCCGACTCCGGCGGCGCCTCCTGGCAAGCGTTATCCGGCGCGGAGCATAACGCCGCCACCCGCAGCGTCTGCGCCCCCGGCGTAACCGGGTTCGGCCCCTTCGCGTCGGCCTACGTACTGCCGCAATAACCGCCAACCCACCCGCGCCCGCACCGTAATTCCCCCAATGCCCTCTCTCCGGCGCCAGCCGGGGAGAGGGCATTGCAGTCAACCCACCAGGGGCGCGTCATCAAAATCAACATCCTGTTCCAATTCACCAAAATCCCTATGCGATAGCCCTGACCTTGCGGCGGCAGCGTTCCGTTTCAGGTGGTTTGAGGCGCTATACCGTCGTTTTGACGGCGGGCATAGGCACGACTCATGAGGTCGCCCCTACCGTTCCGAATGTTAAACCACCTGAATTGCAACGCTACCAACTTGGCGCTTGCCATTGACCCCGGCCAGCGCCGGCGTTAGCATACCGTTTGCAATGTACGCTTTGATTCTGGCCGGTGGCAAAGGGGAGCGGCTGCGCCCCCTGACCGATACCGTGCCCAAACCCATGATTCCTCTGGATGGCCGGCCCATCCTGTGGCATCAGGTGCGCTGGCTCCAACGGGCCGGAGTTACCGACGTGGTATTCCTGGTGAGCCACCTCGCCGACGCGGTAGCCAGCTATTTCGGCGATGGCGCTAACAGCGGCGTCCGCGCCCATTACAGCCACGAGCGTACTCCCCTCGGTCGTGGCGGCGCGCTGCGGCAGGGCCTGGCTATGCTCCCCGCCGCCGCCGCTCCCGTCATAGCCACCAACGGGGACGTAATCACCGATGCCAGCCTGGCCGGTCTGCTGGACGATTATCACGCCCGCTCCGACGCCAACCCGGCGCACCTTGCCACCATCTTGACGGTGCCTATGACCAGTCCCTACGGCATCGTCGATACCGACGCCGCCGGGCTGGTCCGGGAGTTCCGCGAGAAAGCGCCCCTGCCCTATGCCATCAACGGCGGAGTGTACGTCCTGAACCCTGCCATCAAAGAACTGCTGCCCGAGACGGGCGACCACGAAACGGCCACCTTTCCCGCATTGGCCGCGGCCGGCCGTATGTCCGCCGTACCGGCCAATGCTTTCTGGCGGAGCGTGGATTCCCCCAAAGACTTGCGCGAGGCTGAGGAGCACGTTACTGGCCGAGCCATCGACGTCAACCGGGCGGCGCGGTGATAACTTCCGTTCAGGCCCAACATATTGCGGACACCGCCGCCGCAATCCGGGACAACATCCAGCTGGCGATTGTCGGCAAGGATGATGTCATTGAGTACACCCTGGCGGCCCTGTTCAGCGCCGGACACATCCTTGTCGAGGACGTACCCGGCATCGGCAAGACGACGCTGGCGCGCTCATTGGCCTATTCCCTCGATTGCGAGTTCCGCCGCATCCAGTTCACCCCCGACCTGATGCCCTCCGACATTACCGGCATCCACTATTACAACCAGCATAACGGCCAGTTCGAGTTCCGACCCGGCCCGGTCATTTCCCAGGTGGTGCTGGCCGACGAGATTAATCGGGCCACCCCGCGCACCCAGTCGGCATTGCTGGAAGCCATGGCCGAGCGCCAGGTTACGATTGACCAGGATACGGTGATTCTGCCGGCGCCCTTCCTGGTGCTGGCGACCCAGAACCCCATTGAACTGGAAGGCACCTTCCCGCTGCCCGAAGCGCAAATCGACCGCTTCCTGCTGCGGCTGCGGCTGGGCTACCCGTCCGCAGATGACGAGGAAGCCATGCTGGAGCGGTTTGAACTCGCCGACCCCCTCGGCTCCCTCAAGCCGGTGGCGTCGGCGGATGACGTGCTCCGTATCCAGGACCTGGTTCGGCAGATTTACATTGACCCGGTACTGCGGTCGTACTTAGTCCGGGTGATTCGCGCCACTCGCAGCCATCCCGACGTTGAGTTGGGCGCCAGCCCTCGCGCCACCCTGGGGCTGTATCGCTGCGCCCAGGCCCTGGCCGGCATCCGGGGCCAGGAATACGTAACCCCGGACGACATCAAAACCCTGGCTGCGCCCGCCCTGGCCCACCGCATCATCCTGAAAAGCATGGCCCGCCTGCGGGAACGCAGCCAGGAATCCGTGGTCGCCGAGGTGCTGGCCGAACAATCGGTGCCCATATAGCCTCAATCCGGGGCCGCCGATGACTTTGACGAGTTGGCGGCGACCGGCCGGGAAAACTCGGCCCATACCGGGTTAATTCTGGACGGCTGCCGGAGCGCGTTGCGGAAGCCGTCCGGTGCATCCCGGCAATTAGCGAACTGCGCCATCCGGTGTGGGAAGGACGCCGCCCCAGCCAAATCGGCGCCAGGGGCAAGTCCAATCATCGCCGGATAGTGGGGGGCAAGCTCTGCGTCGTACTCAACAAACTGGGCCTGGTGGCCGATACCGGCTCTCATCGCGTCCCAGGCGACCCGTCCAACGTCTTATAATAGAGCCGACTCGCGCGCCATCCGGGCCGGCTCGCCGGGGCTTGTGGGCGCGTCCGGCCCGCCCGCCGCGGACGACGTGGTTACTCGGCCTCCCCCTGGCGTTTCGGTCGGCGCAGCCGGAACTCTGCCGCAGTGCCGATAACCCGTAGGGGCGACGTATGCGCCCCGCCCACACCCTTCAAAACGGGCGCCCCCATCGCCGGGCTGCCCCGGCGCGGCGCCGGCCGGGCGCGAGGGTTAGGGCCGGCCCATGGAGTAGCGGTTCAGTATGCCCAGGTAGGCCCGCTGCCCCTCCGTAGCAATCGCCGTCCGGTCGGCCAGATATTCGGCCCATACCGACTGCGTGAGCGCCGTCGCCTTGCCGGCCGGCGCCGCCGGATTGCCGGCGTCCAGCCCGGCAAAGGCGATCATCCGGGTGGCGATGGACTTGGGGCGGCGGCCAGGGCCGCTACTTCCCGGCTGTCGGGGGCCACCTTGCCCCGGTAGAGGTGCAGCACGGCCAGGTCTTCCGGGCGGGTCCATTTGCGTGTTACTGGCATTTTAGTCTCCGGCCGGCGAGGGCAAGTTGATGCGGGCAAGAATTTTTTTAGCCAGCGTCCTGAAATCGGCGCGGGCGCCGGTAACGGCGGCGGCGTGGCTGCCAAAAGCGCCGTCGGCAGTAGTCAACTTGAATACCGGCTTGCGATTTTCCTGCGCCATTGGCACCAGACTGCGATAATGCTTCATCGTAGCCAAGGCGTTTTCCGTATCTTCGCGCGGTGTGGCGGCATAAGGGCCGGCGGTGTTGCCCAGCAGGTTGCGGGCGTATTCCGCCGGCATCCGGTTAACCCACTTGTCATTCGCCCTTACCGGACGCTCCAAACGTATGCTGTGCTGCTGTACTACATAGCCGATTGGCTGCATACCGCCTTCGGGTAAAGCGAACTCCGGCTCTGGCCAGTTATCCCGGCGACGCTGCCAGTCCTGCCGCCAACGATGCAGGGTGGGCCCCAGGTTGCGCAAACCCTGCAACGAAAAAAGGTCTGCTCCCAGAGGGACAATGACGTAATCGGCGGCAATGAGCGCGGAGCGGTTGATGGCTCCGAGGTTGGGGCCAATGTCGGCCAAGATAATTGCCGCGTCAACTTGCGCCGCCGCGCGCTGCATTATCGTAGAGAACGCCGTCAGGATGCGAAAAGGGCGGTACAAATTGCTGCTGCCCAGCGCGTTGGGCCATTCGGCGGCAAGGGTGTCCTCAAACCCGGCCAGCGACAAGTCCCCCGGAATCAGGCTGATACCGCCGGAGAACGCCACGGACTGATGGGAGATTTGCTGGAGCCTGGGCTCCAGCAAATCTCCCACTTGCGTCAGTGGTTTAACACATTCAAAGATGGTGCCGGCCGGAGACTCCGGCGTCGGGTCATCGCCCCACAGCGCTTCCAGCTGCTCCTCAACCAGAAAAGCGGCGGTCAGGTTGGCCTGCGGGTCCAAGTCGCAGGCCAGCACGTTATATCCCAGATCCGACAGCATCCACGCGAGATGATAGGCCAGGGAAGTTTTGCCCACCCCACCCTTGTTGTTAAAGAATGTCAAAACCGGGACGGTCATTGCGCGCCTGCCACCGCGGATTGCGCTTTGATTACGGCGATGACGAAGTTGCCAGGGAGTATAAACTCCGGTTCGGGATGCCCGGCGTCCCGCAACAGACGCCGCGCGATAGATATGCCGGCGCCGAAGCGTTGTACGAAGCCCAGGCTTTTCATCGCATCAGCCAAATTAGGATTGCGGTAAGCAGTCAGGCCGGGATGGCCAAAGTTTCCGGCGTTTATCTCGCCATAAGGGCCGCCGGGGCTGATAACCTCAATGCGGTCATTGAACCAGTTCACCCGCACCGGAGAGTTAGTGACCTCGTAAGTCCGGTGCATAACTGCGTTGTACACGATTTGCTGTATGGCGGGAACCGGATAAAGCGCGTTCCGCCGTTCGACGGGAGCCGAAACAATGTCAACTGCTATTCGATTGTGCGCGCGCAACTTTGCGGTGACGCCGTGTAACAAGTTCGGGATGGAGCCGCGTATTTCCTCATTGTCAATAACGTCATCCGCGAGTTCAGTTCCGTCAATGCGGAGAAACTGCACGTAAGCTCCCGGCAGAAAATCCTGCGGATTTTTGCCCAGCACCAGCAATCCCAACACGGTAGGCGTCGGGTCGTCTGCGTCGGCAATCATTTTGACTGCGGCCAGTCGTTCCTCCAGGCTGCGGTCATTGGCTGCCAGTACGTCGTCGGAGAAGGCTTGCGGCAGATACTCGTGCTCAAACTGCGCCAGGTTCAAATCGCCCCAGCCGGCCGTCGGAACCGGCTGGAGGTCAAAGGGGCGGTCACCGTAGCGGCGGCGCTCGTTGAGCATCCGCTCATCCTGAGCTGTCGCAACCCCCCGGCGCGGGCCGGTGCGGACCTGGATGCTTCCCCGGCAGCGCACCGGCGGCGAATCCGACGGCGCAACTGCGATTATCGCCACCTCCTTGCCGCGCAGCGTCCGTTTCGTCACTGCGATTGATGGCGGCGGCAGGATATTGCCGTCGGTCTTCATATCCGCCAGCTGCCTGAGCATCTCGTCCGTAACCGCAGCGCCGACAATGGCACGGTCGCTATCCCGCACACCGACGAAAGCGACGCCCGGGAGACCATAACCCGGCAGGTCGTTAGCAAAGGAGCAAATGGCCTGGCGGATTGCGTCAGGCGCGCTGCCGGCGAGCCTTTCCTTGAATTCAACCCGGTCAGCTTCGCCGTGGTCAATCAGCTGCAACAACTGCTGGTCTGACAGGTTCGCCATCATAGCGTTCACGATGCGGCCGGCCCCATGACGCCGGGGCCGGCCGCCAGGATTCACCGTCCTTCCTTGATGAACTCCGCGACCTTTTCGCCGATGGTCATGGACGATACGTTGGTGTTGGCGCGGATGCAGTCGGGCATTACGCTGGCGTCGGCGACGCGCAGGTTTTGGATGCCTTTCACCTTGCCGAACTGGTCCACCACGGCCATGGGGTCGCTGTCCGGCCCCATCTTGCAGGTGCCGGAGATGTGCTGCGAAGTGGTGACTTCGCGGGCAATCCAGGCATCCAGCGCATCGTCGGTGTCCACCGCATCGGCAGGTGGCTCGGTGCGCTCTTCAATGATGGCCTGGAACTCCGGATGTTCGGCCAGTTGCAGGCACAGGCGCACCGAATCCCGCAGCCGCACCCGGTCGGATTCCTCTTGCAGGTAGTTGTAATCCAGGAAGGGCTGCTGGTAGGGGTCGGTGGACTGCAGCCGCATCTGCCCGGCGCCGGCGGCCAGCTGGATGCCGGTGGTCATCCGCACGCCCAGCGGCACCATGCGGTCGCCACCCCGGTTGATGCGCTCGGTGGCGAAGGACTGCATACTGATTTTCATGTCGTTGCGCAGGGGCGAGCCGTCGGCGGTGTAGCGCAGGCACAGCTGCGAGCGGGGCGCCAGGCCGTCCAGCTCAAAGTCGGGCTTGGTGCGCCAGGTGCACCAGACGGTGGGATGGTCGCGGAGGTTCTGGCCCACACCGGGGGAATCGTGAACCACCGGAATGCCTATCTCGCGCAGATGCGCGGCCGGGCCGACGCCGGACAGCATCAAGATGTGCGGCGAACCAATCGCTCCGCTGCTCAATACAATCTCATCGGCCTCGGCCACGAAAGTCTCGCCGCCGGATTCCAGCTGCACGCCGACGGCCCGGTTGCCATCGAACAGAATCCGGTGGACGTGGCAGTTGGCTTTGATGGTCAGGTTGAGCCGGTGGCGGGATTCGGACAGGTAGCCCAGGTTGGTGCTCATCCGGATGCCGTTGGGGTTGTTGAAGGGCGTGGGGCCGACGCCGTAAGAATCGGGATGGTTGTGGTCCCAGGTTTCGGGAAAGCCGGCGGCGACACAGGCGGCGTTGAACGCGTTTTGCGCCGGCAGCCAGGTCTCGCGGGCGAAACGGTGCATCACGATGGGGCCGTCGCCGCCGTGGAAGTCGTCGTTGCCGTAGTCGGTGTCGGTCTCAATGCGCCGGAAAATGGGCAGCAGGTTGGTGTACGTCCATTCGTCGTTGCCCGCGGCGGCCCAACCGTCGTAGTCCTCCGGCACGCCGCGCAGGAACACCTGGCCGTTGATGGCGCTGGAGCCGCCGGTGACCTTGCCGCGCGGCACCATCATCTCCGGCGAAGTGTCGGTGCCCTTGCCGACGAACTGCCAGTTGTGGTCGCTCACCATAATGTCAATTTCGGTGTTATAGCCAAACTTGACCTCTTCGGGCAGGTGCTCAAACTCAGGATAGTCCGGCCCGGCCTCAATGAGCAGCACGTGCTTGCTATGGTCTTCGGTAAGCCGGCTGGCGATAATAGAGCCGGCGGAGCCGGCCCCAATCACGATGTAGTCATACTTCATAACCGATGCGCTCCTTGCGTCGCTGTGGCACGGCGCAGGGCCGGCCGGCGGCAGTGGATTCAGGCGTCATAATATACGGGCCGGGATGCAGCCGCAAGCCGGCGCGGGCCGCCGCCGATTTATAGCGAAGTTAGCCAAGTTAGGGGTTTCTTGTAATATGGGATAACTTTGCTATAAACTGGCGCTATGGACCCAATACGAAATCCATACGCTCCCGGAGCCGGCGCGCCGCCGCCGGAGCTGGCCGGCCGCGACGCGCTGCGCTCAACCGCCCGCATTGCGCTGGAGCGGGTTCGCATCGGACGCTCCGGCAAAAGCCTGATGCTGGTAGGGTTGCGCGGCGTTGGCAAAACCGTGCTGCTGGACCGCATCCGCCGGGATGCCGAGGCCGGCGGCGTTCACACGCTGCCAATCGAAGCCAGCGAAAACCGCTCCCTGCCGGCTATTCTAGCCCCGCAGCTGCGCGCCGCGCTGCTCAAACTTTCCCATCGGGAAGCCGCGCGGCAACTGGCCCAGCGCGCCCTGCGGGGACTGGCCGGGTTTGTCGGCGCGCTCAAGGTCAAATACCAGGACATAGAGGTAGGTCTGGACTTGGCTCCCGAACCGGGGTTAGCCGACAGCGGGGATTTGGAAACCGACCTGCCGGAACTTTTCGAGGCCGTGGGTTCCGCGGCCCAGGCCGGCGCAACCTGCGCGGCCTTGTTCATCGACGAAATCCAGTATGTCAAAGAGGATGAACTCGCCGTCTTGATTATGGCGCTGCACCGGATTTCCCAACGGCAGCTCCCCGTGATTATGCTGGGGGCCGGCCTGCCGCAGGTGCGCGGCAACCTGGGACGCGCGCGTACTTACGCCGAGCGCCTGTTTGATTTCCCGGAGGTCGGCCCACTGTTGCCCGATGATGCCCGGCTGGCTATCGCCAAACCCGCTGCCGACGAGGGCGTGGACATCGCCGGCGATGTCCTGGACGCCATCGTTGAGCAGACCCAGGGTTATCCCTATTTCCTGCAGGAATGGGGCAAGCGCCTGTGGGATGTTGCGGAAAGTTCTCCCATCGGGATGGACAGCGTTGCCCTGGCTTCTCAAGAGGCCGTGGCCGCCCTTGATGCCAGTTTCTTTCTGGTGCGGTTTGACCGGCTTACGCCGGCGGAGAAACGCTACGCGCGGGCCATGGCACAGCTGGGGCCGGGGCCGCACCGTTCCGGCGATATTGCCGCCGTGCTGAACCGCACCGTCGGCTCCCTGGCGCCGACGCGCGGTCAGCTGATTAGCAAAGGGACGATTTGGAGCCCCGGCCACGGCGATACTGCCTTTACCGTACCGATGTTTGACGGGTTTATGCGCCGCATTATGCCGGGGGACGACTGGCGGTGAGCCCGGTGATGCGTTCAAGCCCCTTGCCGCCGGGCGGAAGCCGGCGGTAAGGATTTCGTCGGGTGTGATTGGATTCGGTATTGCCACCTCAAAGGGATACCCTTTTACCTGGTTGGTGATGGGGCAAAACAGAGCCAAACCAACCCTGCCGTTGTAAGCGACTGGCGAAACTGCTATTGCGGGGCGACGCCCGGCTTGCTCACTGCCGGCTTGGGGGTTGAAGTCAATCCATACCGCATCGCCGCGCTCCGGAACGCCGAATCGGCCCTTACCATATTTCCCGGCCCGCCGCTGAGCCGGTGTCCACTTCGCTGTGCCGATTTTCCGGGGTCACTCCGTCCAGCAGTTCCGCCAACTGCGTGCGGGGCTGCTTCACGACGGAGATGAGCAGCTGTGTGCCGCGCGTCGCTAGTTCGACCGGGCAATCGGGTCTGAGGCCAATCCGTATGGCGATGGACTGGGGGATTCGCACGGCTAGACCGTCACCCCATTTTGTGACACGGGTTTCCATAGTACTTAATCTCCCCAGCTATGCTGCCACTCTGCCGGCAATGCTGTCACGGGCGGCCTAGTGCATCACCAGCCCTCCATCAACGTTAATCGTCTGCCCGGTTATGTTGCGCGCCCCCGGGCTGGCCAGGAAGGCAGCCATCGCCGCGATGTCCTCCGGTTCGTTGGCGCGGCCGATGGGGATGTTGGAGGCCCGCTGCGCCTGCAATTCGTCCACTGAGATGCCCATCTCGGCGGCCCGCTGCTCCATCGTGCCGGTGGACATAGCCGTGATGGTGGAGCCGGGGCAGATGGCGTTCACGTTGATGTCGTAGCGGGCCAGCTGGTGGGCGGCAATTAGTGTCATCGAGATGACCGCGCCCTTGCTGGCGGCGTAGGCGGCGTTGGAGGTGCCCCGGTAGCCTTTGCCGGCAATGGACGCGATGTTGACGATGCGCCCGCCGCTGCCCTGCTCAATCATCCGCCGCGCCGTGCGCTGCATTACGAAAAACGCGCCGCGCGCGTTGACCCGGTGGATGCGGTCCCAGTCCGCTTCGGTGATGTCCATGATGTCCAGGTAGCGGGTTACGCCGGCGTTGTTGACCAGAATATCCACCCGGCCCAGGGCTGACACCGTCTCGGCGATAACCCGGTCGATGTCGCCGCCGTCGCCAATGTCGGCGGCGATGGCGACGCTGTTGCGGCCCGTGGCGCGCACGTCGGTAGCGGTTTCCTCCACGGCGTCGGCGAGGATGTCGGTTACGGCGACGTCCGCGCCGTCGTTGGCCAGGGCCAGGGCGGTGGCGCGGCCCATCCCGCGGCCGGAGCCGGTAACCAGGGCGACTTTTCCTTCCAGAGACATAGCGGGTTCCTCCGTAGAATGGCGCAGCCGGCTAAACGCCGGCGGATTGGCGGGCGTCGTGGCAGGTCGGGCAGAGTGGTTCGTTGACCTGCGTCGGGTGTTCTTCGCCGCAGCGGTGGCAAGCCTGGTGCGTGCCGTTTCGCCCCAGTTTCGTGTAGCAGGGAACGCACAGGGGTCGGTTCAGGTCAAAATCTTTGGGGTTGCCGCACGCGATGCAGAACCCGGACGCCTTGATATGCTCGGCAATTGCCGTCGCCGTCCGGGATGTCGCCGGCGTTGCCGGCGTCCGGGGAACGCCGTTCCGTTGCGCCGGATGGGCCGCCGGCGCCGGGGCCGGTTCCGGCGCGTCCGCTCCGTCCGCCAGGGCTTTGACGTAATCTCCAACCTCCCGGCGCAGTTTGGCGTCGGTAAGCAGCAGCCCCACTTCGCGGGAGTACATTGCGGACGTTTCCAACAGGTTCATCGTGGTGACCAGGGTAACGCTTTCGTTGGCGTAGATTTTGGCGTGGAGCATCCGCACCGGGATGACGGTAACGCCGGCGTATTCCGCCGGGGGGCCGGGCTCATCCGCCCGGTAGTAAATCGTCACCGCCACGCCCCGCTGCTGGGCGGCGGCTACTTCTCGTTTCAGATGCCCCCAGTGCTTGTTGTACGGGGACACCAGCGTTAGCTGCTGCCGCGCCTGGGCGATAACGCGCAGCAGCGCGTCGCCAATCTGCCAGTCCGCGAGAAACTCAACCGCGGCGCCGGAACGCCCAAACATAACGTCCACCTGTCCGATTTGCTTTTTAGAAGAGCCGGTGCGAGTAATTAATTATATGCCCCGGCCCCGCCGCCGTTATCACAACGCCCGCAACAGTTCCTGGTAGTTTTCGTGGCCGGGGCGGTGGCCCGTCCCGCGACCGGCGCCGGTGGCCGGGGCAGCTTTCCTTGCTGGGACATAGCCCTTTCCTCATTCCGCCCCCAAGGCTCTTTGGAGCCCCAGCACGGCGCCCAGGAGGCCGCCGAACAGGAACATCGGCGGAGTGAGCAGGACGTGGCCCGACCGGGGCACAACACTGGTGAAAAACAGCGTCCAGAGCACGGCAACGGCGGCGGCGGCAAGTACGCCGCCAATTACGACGTTAGCTATAACTTGCATTTTAGATTCCTCCGCCCCTTCCGTCCGGTGTTCCGGTAACGCCGGTAGCTGCGTATGTTCCTGCGTTGCGGCCCGCCGTATATTGGCAGATTGACCCGGCCTTTCAATACTATGACGTGTCGTGCCGGCCGGATATTCTGATTGTGGGAACCGCGCCGCCTGGTCGCCAGCCAATGCCCAAACAAGACGCCGATAAGCGTAGTGAACAACCCGCATACTACAGTAATCCAGACATTCGCCGATATTCCTGACCGCGCTTCCGTATTGTACTATGTCCCCGCCGCATTCTGCACCAGCGGCGGCGTGTGCTGCCGGGTCTTTCGGTTCTTGCCATTCCGGCGCAACCGGGAACCCGGAGTCCGAGTACGGCACCAACGGATTTGGCGTCAAGACGCCGGAATCCCCGAAAGAAGGCCGAAAAACTCCGGCGTATCCATACGGCTGGGAAGCGGAGTCCCTGCTACAACGCCCGCAGCAGTTCCTGGTAGTTTTCGTGGCCGGTGCGCCGCAGGCGGTGGTCGTCGGTTACTTCCATATCCCCCGAATCCTCCAGCAGTTCCACATGGGCCACCACTTCGGTCAGCGCGGCGAACAGGTTGCCCCCTTCCAGCTTGCGCCGCTCGAAGGTGCGGCGGGTTACGGCTTCCAGGGGCTGCGGCTCCGGGCCGGCGGTAACCAGGATGCGGCCCAGGCGTCGGGCGTGAAAGCGGATGAGGTCGGCGGCCCGCTGGGTGGTCTGGAAGTTGAACTTGTGGTTGTTGTACAGGCGATGGGCCGGCAGCACCGCCACCTCCGGCCCCAGGTCGGCCACCCGTTGCAGGGAGCGCAGGTAGGTCAGCAGGCCGTAGGAATCGGCCGGGTCGTGGTAATGCTCCGGCAGGCTGCGGAGCATTGCGGCGGTATAGTCCGTTTTCATCGTGGGATGGGGGCTGATTTCGGGCAGCACGTGGTCGCCGGTGAACACCGTCCCGCCCCCGGGCTCCTGGCCAATCACGGCGCAAATTTCGTCGGGCGAATGTCCCGGCGCGTGCATATAGGTCAGGTTGCCCTGCCGTTCTCCGTGAACGATGGGATGGCCCACGGTCACCGACTGTCGGGCGTCCAGATAGCGGCTGCGTTCCTCGGAATCCGAGGGCGTGAAACCGTTGGCGCGGGCCGCCTCCCACATCATCGCCTTGATTGGCGAGGTAGGCAGCATCTGCAAGTCGCGGGGGTCAAAGGGCAGCAGGGGTTGGTAAATGTCGTGGGCCCAGAACTCGGCCCCCGACGCCTCCAGCAGCCGGGCCACGCCGCCGTCGTGGTCGGCGTGGCCGTGGGTGATGATAACCCGCTCCACGTCGGCGATGCCGGAGCCGAACAGGGCCATGCCCGATTGCAGCAGGTCAAACGAAGCCTCGGCGCCGGGGTCAATCAGCGTCAGCCCCTCGTTCTCAAAAATATAGGCCCAGGTCGGCCCGGTGTGGGAGTGCCCTTCCTGCGGCACCGCCACCGTATGGATGCGGCGTCCGTCCTCGCCGGTCAGCGCCAGCACCATGCCATTGCCGGCGGAATCGCCATTGCGGAGGACAGCCACCTCCGTGAAGTAGTCGGGCATCAGGACATTCCTCCTTATAATAACTGACAACGACCCGCGGCCATACCGCCGGCTCCGGCCCGCATTATACCCGGCGCGGGGCCGGCGTGGGCGCCGGGCATGATAGAATCAGCCCGCAACCTGAGCCGGCAATGCGCCTCACCGCCCGGAGTGTTTATGACAACTGCCACCGGAACCGCATTGATGATTCCCTACACCCGGCTGGGAGAGATTGACTACGCCAGCCTGGATTACGACCCCGACAAACCGGAGCCGATGCCCGACGCTATGGAACAGGAACCCGTGGTACAGGAAATCCTCGGCCTGCTGGGCAGCCGTTTCACCGATTTCTGGCTGCGCCCGGACAACTTCCTCAGCAGCAATACCATTTTGTGCTACGAACCGGGCAACCTCAACGTCCGGGTGCAGCCCGACATCTACCTGTCCTTCGGGGTGGACCAGGGCGCAATTCGCCGCCGGAAGCTCTACCTCCCCTGGGAGGCGGGCAAGCCGCCGGACCTGGCGCTGGAAGTAGCCTCAGAAAGCACCAGCGGGCAGGACATCATCGCCAAGCCCCGCATCTACGCCGCCATGGGCATCCCCGAATACTGGCGGTTCGACCCCACCGGCGGCGAGTATCACGGCAGAGCGCTGGCCGGAGGACGCCTGCTTGGCGGTGAATACCGGCCGGTTGAGCTGACCACCGAACCCGACGGCATCCTCAAAGGCTACAGCCCGGTGATGGAGCTGTCTTTGTGCTGGGACGAAGGCTGGCCCCGCCTCTACGACCCGGCAACCGGAACCTACCTGGAGAACTGGCGGCAGGAACGGGCCAGATTCCTGGCGGAGCGGGTCAGAGAGCGGGCCGCCCACGAGGCCGAGCGAGCCGAGCTCCAGGCCAGGATACGGGAACTCGAAACGGAGCTGCGGCAACGGCAATCGGAAAGTTAGTCCCCCGATAAACAACGACCCGCCGGCCGCCCGGAGTGTATGTGATGACCGTCACCGGAACCGCATTGATGATTCCCTACACCCGGCTGGGAGAGATTGACTACGCCAGCCTGGATTACGACCCCGACAAACCGGAGCCGATGCCCGACGCTATGGAACAGGAACCCGTGGTACAGGAAATCCTCGGCCTGATGGGCAGCCGTTTCACCGACTTCTGGCTGCGCCTGGACAACTTCCTCAGCAGCAATACCATTTTGTGCTACGAACCGGGCAACCTCAACGTCCGGGTGCAGCCCGACATCTACCTGTCCTTCGGGGTGGACCAGGGCGCAATTCGCCGCCGGAAGCTCTACCTCCCCTGGGAGGCGGGCAAGCCGCCGGACCTGGCGCTGGAAGTAGCCTCCGCGAGCACCAGCCGGCAGGACATCATCGCCAAGCCCCGCATCTACGCCGCCATGGGCATCCCCGAATACTGGCGGTTCGACCCCACCGGCGGCGAGTATCACGGCAGAGCGCTGGCCGGGGGACGCCTGCTTGGCGGTGAATACCGGCCGGTTGAGCTGACCACCGAACCCGACGGCATCCTCAAAGGCTACAGCCCGGTGATGGAGCTGTCTTTGTGCTGGGACGAAGGCTGGCCGCGGCTCTACGACCCGGCAACCGGAACCTACCTGGAGAACTGGCGGCAGGAGCGGACCAGATTTCTAGTGGAACAGGCCGGATTCCTGGCGGAGCGGGCAACGCTCCTGTCCAGGATACAAGAACTCGAAGCGGAGCTGCGGCAGCGGCAATCGGAAAGTTAGCCCACGCCTGCTATAATGCCGCCAACACAGATTAATCGGCATAAGTCAGGAGGTTTCGCAATGCGGTTGGAAGGCAAGGTTGCGCTGATTAGCGGGGCGGCCAGCGGCGTGGAGAGCGAGTTGATGGGCTTTGGCGGCGCGGCGGCCCGTATGTTCTGCCGGGAAGGGGCCAAAGTCGTGCTGGGCGACATCAACACCGCCGGCGGCGAGCGCACCGCCGCGCAGATTCGCGCCGCCGGCGGCGATGCCATTTTCGTCAAACTGGACGTCACCAGCGAACAGGACTGGATTGACGCCGTGGCGGCCACCGTCGCCGCTTACGGCACGCTGAACGTGCTGGTCAACAACGCCGGCACCGGCGCGCGTTATACCGTCGAGGAAACCACCGCAGACGCCTGGGACGGCCAGATTGACGTTCACGCCAAGGGAACCTTCCTGGGAACCCGGCAGGCCATCCCGGAGATGCTGAAGGCCGGCGGCGGCTCCATCATCAACATCTCGTCAATCTATGGACTTGTGGGCAGCCCCACTTCTACTGCCTATCATGCCGCCAAAGGGGCCGTCCGGCTGTTCACCAAGTCGGCGGCCATCCAGTACGCCGGCGACAACATACGGGTCAACTCCATTCATCCCGGCTACTGCCACACGCCGCTCACCACCCGCAGCTATGAGAACGAACGATACCTGGACTGGATTCAAGAGCGCATACCCATCGGTCGGGTGGGCGTCGCCGATGACATCGCTTATGGCATCGTGTTCCTCGCCTCGGATGAATCCTCCTTTATGACGGGTTCCGAGCTGGTCATCGACGGCGGGACGACGGCGCAGTAGGCTGCGCTGCCAGCCGGTGGGAGCGCATCAATCATGGCGGTGTCGAAAGACCGGGTGCTCTTCAAAGAGCATGGGGTGCTGGTCACTTACGAACGGTTCGTTGAGCCGGAGGGCAAGGAGTACCGCATCGAGGACATCCGGGCGGTGGAGATGGAAGTGGTCGAAGAGGAGTCCAACCGGCCGCCCATCCGCTGGTGGCGCACCGTGGGCGGCGGCGGCGTCATCGGGTGCGCCGTGGCCGCAGTGGGCGGGTTCGCCGGCGCCTGGCTAACCATGGGCATCTTCGTAGTGCTGGTGGCAGTGGCCGTAACCTGGTGGAGCAACCGCATCCGCTCCAACAAGTTCAAGGTCTATCACGTCATCGTGACGCTGCCGACCAGACGGGAAGACCGGCAGGAACACCGCATCATCTCATCCACCAGCCGGTTTTTCAGCGAACGGCTGAAAGTGGCCCTGGAGCGGGCAATGGTAGAACGGCCGGCGCGGTATGAGGGGCGGTAGAATACAGTCGGCTAATCGCCTGACGCCGTGGGGATTGCAGACTGCTTTACCAGAGGGCGACGGCGGATGCTGCCGGCCTTGCGCTTTACGCGCCGGCGGGTACGCCGGCGACCGCCAGACTTGTCCTTATCCTCCGGCCTGGCGAGACGGTCGTCGGCCAGCCACCGCTTGACTGCGCCGATGACGATGGCGTGGGCTTCCTCCGGCATATCGCAGACCAGCGACCGCCAAACATCCTCGTTGCTGATGCTGTCGATTACATCGCCGGCGCCGGTGCCGGCGATGTAATCCTGCAACACCGACATACCGACGGCCACTTCGCCGGAGCGGATGCAGTAAATGCCCTCTTTGAGCATAGCCTCACGGAAAGCCGGGTCCCGGGCAACGCGCTTATGGACAGTTTCACGAAAATCGTGCAGTATCAAATCCATGCTCCAAAGCCTCCTAACGTGTGCGATTTCTGTATTCTCGCCATAGGATGCGAGCTGTTGCGATGTCCTTACGTTGCCGGCGCTTGGGGCCGCCGGCGAGCAAAATTATCATGGTGTCGCCGTCCATACCGAAGTAAAGCCGGTAACCGGGTCCGAAGTTTATGCGATATTCAGAAATCCCTCCTGGCAATCTTCTTACGTTTGAAAGGTTGCCCTGCTCCATCCGGTCAATGGCTACTTTTACTCTGCTGGCCGCGCTTTCATCCAGCCCATCGAACCATCTGGCAAAACGGTTACGGCCAGTTGCGCCCACGTATTCCCTAATTTCTATCATGGGATGTAGCAAGACTGGCAGCGGATTTTAGCGCCAAGCCTGGCCCCGCAGCTGCGACGCCAAGCCGTTCTTACCCGTCGCTAACGTCGATGACCACCTTGCCCACGGTTGCGGCCCGCACCGCCTCATGCGCCCCGGCGGTGTCTTCCAGAGGGAAATGCGGCCCGTCCATGCCGACCAGTTCCCCTGATGCCAGCCAGCGGTTGGTGTCGTTGACGCCGGCGGTTTTGGCCGCTTCGGGCATATCGTACACCAGGACGTGGCGGACGTTGACGTTGCTCACCGGGAAGTCGAACCGGGGCGCGGGGCCGTCGCCGGCGGCGTAGATGGCGATGCTGCCGCCCCGCTTGATGACCTGCCGGCTGACGGCGAAGTTGCCGGAGAAATCCACCTCCACGATGAGGTCAACACCCTGGCCGTCGGTTAGCTCCAGGATGCGGGCCGCGGTGTCTTCGCTGCGGTAGTTGACGGTGTGATGAGCGCCGGCCCGGCGCGCAATCTCTGCCTTGGCGTCGCCGCTGACAGTGCTGATGATGCGCTCCGCGCCGCCAATCCGGGCCATCTGCAAGGCCATATTGCCCACCGCGCCGGCCCCGCCGGGCGCCAGAACCGTCTTGCCGGCCAGTGGGCCGTCGGCAAAGACGCAGCGGTGAGCGGTCAGGGCGGGCACCCCCAGGCCGGCGGCGGTGCCGAAATCCACGTTGTCGGGCAGGCGCACGGCTCTGCTGGACGGCTGCACCGTGTAGCCGGCGGCCGTGCCAAAGGCGCGCCCGATTTGGGATTGATACACCCAAACCCGTTCCCCGATACGGCTCTCCGGCACGCCCTCGCCCACCAGATCAATGACGCCGCCGCCGTCCTGGTTGGGGATGATGCGCGGGAAGTTGATGCGGGAGGTTGTCCCCTGCCGCCGTTTCCAGTCGGACGGGTTGACGCCGGACGTTGCCACGCGGACGCGCACCTCGCCGGGGCCGGGTTCGGGGTCGGGCATTTCGCCCACCTGCAACACCGAAGCGTCTCCGTTTTCTTCATACCAGACTGCGCGCATTGTGGTTCCTCCATGTTGCATATTGGTTGATTTTGCCGCTACCGGCGGCGGCGGCGGGCAACTACCGATGCCAGTCCGAGGGGGATAGTCAACAAGGCCAGCGCGGCGACTTCGGCGCCGGCGCCGTCTGCCGGCGCAGCGCAGCCACCGGCCGGAGAGCCGCCGGGCGTACCCGAGGCTGTTGGCGGCGGCAGGGGCGTGTAGGTAGGCGCCGCCTGTGTGGTCGGCGTTGGCGTTGGCGTTGCCGCCGGCGCGACGGATGCTGACGAATCCGCCGGCGCGCGGGTTGGTGTCGGCGCCGGCGTGGGCCGGCGGGTAGGCAGGACTTGCAGCGGCGGCGGCGGCGGCGTGGACAGGTCGCGGGGGGCCAGGCCGACGTGCTGCCGCCATTCGTTATCCAGCTCCGGGATGGTCAAGCCATAAGTGGCGGCCAGGGCGTTGTTAAAATTGTGCGTGGCGCGCAAGGTTGCGAACAGCTCTGCCATTTGCGCGGAGCCGTAGGCATCCAGCATATAGGCGGCCACGGCGTGGCCCTGGCCGTAGTTTTGCAGCGTCTCCCGGGGGGTTCCGGCGAAAGTCCGCAGGCCGGCCAGCGGCGGCACCCGGTCATTCCGTATCGCGCTGCGCATATACTGCTCATACTCTGAGTCGGGTTGGCGTTCGGAATAGACGGCCAGGCCCTCGTTGAGCCAGGCAGGAACTTGCGAGTAGGCGCTGCCGGCGGAATCGGCCACCAGCAGGTGGGTGAACTCGTGGGCCGCGGTGGTCAGGATATTGCCCAGGGAGCCATCGACCAGCAGCGCGCGTTCGTTGGTAAAGGCTTTGCCCAGGGTTCGCAGGTGCTGGGCGGCGACGCGCGATGCCGGCTGCAAGGCATCCTGCATATGGCCGTAGTCGGAATAAACGACGATGCTCATAGGCTCAGTCAGTTCCACGCCCAGAATGGGTTCCATAAAAAGGTAGGTATCGACGGCGGTTGACAGCACTGCCTCGGCGCGCAGCTCGGACTCGCTGTTGTGGTGGTAATAATAAACGTCAATCAATCCGTGTGACGTGGCTTGCCAGTCCAGGCCGGTGTTGAGATAAACGATGGTTTCCGGCTCGGTTTCCAGCGTCTGGCCGTCGGCGGTGCGGATGTCAAAGTAGTACGAGAGGCGCGTCCCCGTCGGGATGTACTCGTTGGCCGTTTTGCTGCGGAACAGGGCTTCGCCGGAGATGGCGCTGCCCGGCTCAAACTCCACCGCCCGGTAAGTGCTGCGGCTGGACTGGCCCAGCTTGCGCACGTACACGCGAATTTCTGCGATGGGGCTGGCGCTTTCCGCGTTGATATAGAACCGCAGCCCGTCGGGGAACTGGTTTTCAACGCCCCGGTGGGTGACGGTGATGCTGTCCTGGCCCAGGCTCTCCCCCGGCAGCGCGGCGGCAGCGGCAATAGCGATAATGGCAACCAGGGCGGCGATGGCAATGGGCAACTTTTTCACGTTGAACGTTCCTTGTGTTTTCCCTTTATTTACGATACGTCCGGCGATTGGTTGGGGATTTTCTCAGCATCAGGCATAAAACTAAGCTTGAGCCTGGTGCCGGTGGCTTGAGCGACTTTATGCAGTGTCTTGATGGACGGGTTGCTCCGCCCGCCCTCCAGCCGTGCGATTGCTGATTGGGTGGTATCCATCCGCTCTGCCATTTCGGCTTGAGTAAGGCCAGCATATGAGCGTGCGCCAATGAGCGCACGGGCCAGCTCAAACTCCGGGGCCAGGGCCTCATAGGCCGCGCGGTATTCCTCGTTTTGCATCCATTTGCGATGCCGTTCCCTGGCGTCAATCATTATAGAACCTCCCGGGCTCTCTGCTGAGCCGGTTCAATTTCTCTACGGGTATCCTCTCGGTTTTTATGATGAATATTTGAACTCCTGAAATGTATGGCCCCATTATAGCGTATTTGAGATAATGCTGCGCAAGGGCGGCAAATGCCAGCAGGGCCCGTGCCAAGTCGCGATTTTCTGTCTCCGGCTGCCCACCGTAATTCCCGATTGCGCCGGAATCCGGCGCCGCGCAATCCAAAAATCCTGTCCATCGCTGTAAAATTGCCCCTTGCCCCCGCCAGAACTCCCGTGCTATCATACCCTCGTCAGGCGAAAAAGCAATACCCCGACCGGGTTTCAGGTAATCACGGCCACTTTCAGCATCCAAGTCGCTACCGGCTCGTTGAGACTGTCGCCGATCTCATTAACCGGCGTAGTCGCTCCGGCCACGACGTCAGCCACAGCGTCCCATGCTTCGGGCATGGAAAATGCCGAGCTAAAAACCCCAGCGCAAAACCTCCGGCCGTAGGGCTGATAATCCCTGAAACCCGGTCCACCGCAAACCTTTCGCCTCGACATCGCACCCATCGCCTGACATCACACCCCAAATCCCCAAAGGCGCCAAAGCCAAGGGAGCCGCCATTCCCAACCTGCCCGAACCCTGCTTGCGCCGGAATCCGTAAAGCGCAATCAAAAAATCCTGTCCATCCTGTCCATCGATGTAAAAAACGGACTCAAACCACCTGAATTGCAACGCTGCCCCGACTTCTTGACCCCCAACGCCGTCCGCCCTACAATCCTACCGTCGCGGCGACTTGCCCGGTAGTACCCGACGCCGGCCGTCGCCATCATCCCTACAACTGCGGTGGCAACGATATGCCCATCAAAGTCGGCCGTGTGCCGTATCTGGAAGCCGAACCTTTTTACTTTGACATGGCGCGACGCGGCATTGAGCTGCGGGATACTACGCCCCGTCAATTGGGCGACGCCCTGGCCAACGGTGAACTGGACGCCGGCCCGGCCCACCTGGCGGACGTTTTTCGCCTGGAAGCGGACTTTGAGCCGGTGAGCGGGTTCTGCTTTGCCACGCTCAACCGGGCGGTCAGCGTGTGCCTGTATTCACAGCATCCTCTGGAAGAGCTGGACGGCGTCACCGTGGGCGTATCCGACGAGGACGTTACGGCGGCCAAACTGCTGGAAGTGCTGCTCCGTCAGAAGTACGGTGTGGCGCCCGGCGAGTTTGTGCCGCGTCCCGGCGACGTTAACCGACCGGATGAATCCTTCGACGCTTTCCTGCTTATCGGCAATCGCGCCCTGCGGCGGCGGCGCGGCGTCCGTGGCTTCGCCCACCGCATCGACCTGGGCGAGGAGTGGGTGCGGTGGACCAATCTGCCCTTCGTGTTCAACCGCTGGGTGATGCGAAAGGACCTGGAGCACCGGGAAAAGGCGCTGCTGGAAGATGCGCTGTACGTGGGCCTGGAGGAAGGGGTGGACGGCCTGTATCACCTGAACGAACCGCGGGACGAGCTGCTGATGCTGCCGCGGGACGTGGTGGAGTACGTGCAGGGCATCCGGTATTACGTGGGCCGTTCGGAGCAGCAGGCCATCAATCGTTTCCGTGAATGTTTGGAGCAGTTGGGCGCATAGTACGGTCGGGACTGCCGCGCTGCGCTCGTAATGACTGCTCTCGTAATGACCGATGGTGAAAGTTACCGACCGTTGCCGCGCGGTTACGGGCCGGCCGGCGTTCATCTGCGATTACTCGCCGCCCCGTTCCGGCCGGGCCGAGGACGCACCCGCACCGCCCGGGCAAGCCGATTTCATTTCGGCAGCCTACAACCCGGGCCGCGCCGTGCGGGTCAACCCGGTAGCGATGGCGGCGGTTTTGCGCGCACGCTGCGCCGCCGAGCCGATTTTCACGCTGGCGACGCGGGATATGAACCGGCTGGCGCTGGAATCACTGCTGCTGGGGGCGCAGGCGTTGGGGTTGCAGAATGTCATCGCCGTGGCCGGCGACCCTTTCGGCCAGCAGGATGCTGACGCGGCAGCCGTCAACGATTACCGCACTACGGAACTCATCGCCGCCATCGGCAGCCTGAACGCCGGCGTTGACTACCGGGGGCGCAATTTACGCGCGCCCACGGATTTCTGCATCGGGGCCGCCGTGGATTTGGGAAACGGAATCGACCGGGAGGCCCGGTTGGCGGTTCGCAAGGTGGCCGCCGGGGCGCACTTTCTGATTACCCAGCCCGTGTACGACCCGGCAGACGTGGGGCGTTTTGCCGGTGCTTGCGCTGGCATCAGTAGTGGTACGTGGGATGTCCCAGTGTTTTACGGAGTGGGGTTAATGGAGCCGGCGGGAGTGTCGTTTGCCAGCGTACCGGATGGAATACTTGCCGATTTGGCCGCCGGCCGCTCCGGGGTGGACATCGCATTGGAAGTGTGGGCCGGATTGCAGGCGGCCGGAGTCAAAGACTGCTACCTGGTTCCCCCCATCCGCCGCAACGGGGCCAGGAACTACGGGGCGGCGCGGGAGTTTTTACGGCGCCGGGCCGGCTAGACCGGACGCATTACAGTGCCGCGCTCCGCGGCGGCGTTCCGTTTCAGGTGGTTTAGCGGGCCCCGATTTTGGAGCAGTACCAGCAGGTTGTGCGGTGTCCATCTTTTCCCGACGCCGCAACTCCCGGTTGTGCCGCTCCCAACGGGAGGTCGTCTTGTGCCGCGCTTGCCCCGTGGCCAAATGCCGCCGCCCTTTCCGCAGGGCTTTCCGACACCAGTACGTCCCTGGCCCCCGGTCAACGCGGCCACCCACGCCACCAGGCCCCGGGCCTCCGCCAGGCTGGACGACGCCAGCAGTCGCCGCGCTTTTCCTGCCGACCGTCTCCCCCAATGTTCCCCCGGTACTCCCGCAGCAGTGGGCGGACGGCATTTTGCCGTCAGTTGGTATGGCAGTTGATGGGGCAAGGATACTACAAGTCGCAGTGTTTTGCTTGCATAGAACCGCGATGTCAAGCGCATCCGATACCGGCTCAACAATCATCGCAATCTCAGAGCGGCTGCGATGGACGCACCGACCTCAAGGTGTAGCGCGGTGCACCTTGTCCTACCCTCACCGAAGTTAGACGAGCAACGACAGTCCTGCCCAGATGTTCCCGAAGCAGCGCCGGTGCATCCGTGATTTCCCGGCCCAGCTTACCCCTGATGATTGTGCCATCGCCGGCACGCTGCAGCTCAAATCGCCTTTCGTTGGGCAGGAGGCCGTGTATTTCGCCCGGAATATCCTCCTCGTGCTCGTGAATGTTACTCTGGTTCAAGCGCTCTGCGGCGCGCTTTACCTGACCGCTGTTGTTAAACCGGCTTTTCTTATCACCATACTGCAGGGAAAACCAGGCATCGTTGCGCTGCATCAGCTCCAAAAACTCCACTACCTTGCGGACGGCACGCGGGTGAATCTCGTCTGCCAAAACGGACAGGGCGTCATCGGTTCCGTCACATGACAACATCAGCAGTTCCTGTATTTTTATGAGCGCCTCCTCGGCCGGATTTTCCTTTGACGGCAATGCAGGTTGCCCCTCGCTTTGCAGGACGTAATCGGGCCCGGGAATTTCCAGCTCAAACCCAAAGGAGCCGGTAGCAACGCCCGTGATGATGGGGCGGTTCCGTTCCCGGTCGGGCACCGGGCCTTTATCGGCAAGGCGGCCGGAGAATCCGGCCGCCGCAATGGTAACGGCGTCGGTGAACATAGTGAGCGCACTGGCGCCAAAATCGGCGGCAATACCGGAGCTACCCAGGACCGGCTTGCCCCGGAAAGGCAGATAGGCCCTTTTCGGAGCCTGGGGGCGGGGAACATCAGCAATTCGCGACTTGGCTTTCTCCAGCCGCGCTTCCAGCCCCATTCGCTCAATCACCATATCATCCGGCAGTTTGTCCAGCAAATCCTCAAGCTGGGCGATTTCGGATGCCGTGAAAGTGTACTCTTCATACTTCATCGCCAACCTCGGCGCTGGATTTCCAGATTCAGCGCTTGTCGGGCAGTAGCGTCGCCATCTGGTCTCAGGTCAACTTCAACGAACCCTTTCCACAAACCGTCGCGTTGGTGCGCCCACATACTGTACCAGTACACAATCTGCCTCACCGTTGCTGGCCTTACTGGTTCGCCAAGCCTCAGTCCGTAGGCATCAACCAGGAATGTTTCCTTTGTCGCTCTGGAATCGAATAGGCGTTGATATTCACTGAAATCAGAGTCGGGAGAGTGGTAGAAAGTAACCACGTCAATGTCGTTTGGAGGGCGCATTTGCCGATGATTTTCGCTGTCTTCCGCAAAGCTGCCGTTTATCCACTGGAATCCGTCAACGATGCCAGTGGCGTGGAGATCAGCGCGATAGCGGAAAAATCCCTGCAGAATTGCGGCTCTAGCGGCATTGAAGGCAAATCGGTCAACCAAGTCCAGCAACGACACTTGGTATGGTGCGCGGCTGCCGGCCGAGTGCGACGCTTGCCCGGGCTGTATCGGCGGCAATACGCCGGAATGGTTCCATTCCGGTATCATGGGCGCTATTTTTTGGCTCAAAAGGTGATTATATTGCCAATATTTTGCAAGCAGTGGCCGCCGCGTCGCGCCTTACCGCCCCTGGAACCACGCCGGCCGTTTTTGCGAGAACGCCCGTATCCCCTCCTGAAAGTCCCGCGTTAGCCCGATGCTGGCGAGGGCCTCGGTTTCATTGTCCAGCTGCCGCGCCAGGTCGGCGTCCCAGCTGCCGTCGAACAGGGCTTTGACCCGACCGTAAGCCTGCGTTGGCCCTTGGGCCAGTTGGTCTGCCTTCTCCATGGCGTGGCGTTCAAAGTGCCCCGGCTCAAAGACCTGGCTCACCAACCCCAGCTCCAATGCGTATTGGGCGCCGATGGGCTGGCGGGCCAGGTAAATCTCCATAGCGCGGCCCTGGCCGACGATGCGGGGCAGCATATAGGTAGAGCCGCCGTCCGCCGTAGCGCCGATATTGGCGTAGGCCAGCAGGAACCGAGCATCGGCCGACGCAATCCGCAAGTCGCAGGCCAGAGCCAGGCTGAACCCGGCGCCGGCCGCCACGCCGTTCACGGCGGCCACCACCGGCTTGTCCAGCCGCCGGATGCCGCCAATTACGTCCCGGTGCAGCGCGTCCGCCAGCCGGCGCAGGTGTTCCGACAACCCCTCCGGCCCGCCTTCGTCCAGCTGCGCCGTAAAATCGCGCACGTCTGCTCCGGCGCAGAACGCCCCACCCGTACCTGTGAGCAGCGCCGCCCGGATGTCGCCGGCGCGGCACGACGCTATCGCCTGCCCCAACTCGGCCACCATCTCCGGCGACAGCGCGTTGCGCGCCTCGGGGCGGTTCAGCCGGATTACGGCCAGCGAACCCTTTTGCTCAAATTGCACCCGGCTATCCGAGGTCGTCATAAGAGCCTCCGTAACTGACGCGGTTGTGTTCGTTCGTTCGGTTTTCCTCTGCAACGCGGGCATCATAACCGAGTTGGTAGCCTTCCTTACGGCCTTCCTCGCGGGCCTGCGCCATCCTGTTTTGCCAACGCCGCCAGATTTCCTGCCGGGCGGCATCAATCCCAAAGAGCATTAGGTAGCCTCCTACCTCAAAGAGCGGCCAGAACAATGCCGAGAGTGGTACGAGCATTGACGCCGTAACCAACGTATTTAGTCCCTGCCATTGCCGGTCACTAAATGCTGATGCGTCTCGGCTCTTCCATTATATTCGGCTCGCCGCCGCTACCGAATCGCCCAGGCCCTGCCCGATGAGGCCCCCGGTAACCGCCAGCATCTCCCGCATCCCCGGCCCGCCCTTCGGCCCTTAGTAGCGGATGACCACGATGTCGCCTTCCTTGATTTCCCCCCGCTGGATGGCCTGGAACGCCGGTTCCTCCTGTTCAAAGACCCGCGCCGGCGCGGCACGACGCTATCGCCTGCCCCAACTCGGCCACCATCTCCGGCGACAGCGCGTTGCGCGCCTCGGGGCGATTCAGCCGGATTACGGCCAGCGAACCCTTTTGCTCAAATTGTACCCGGCTATCAGGTGGCATCATTGCTTTATTCCTCGTTGACTTTGCCCACGGACTGATTTGAGGACGCCAAGGCATAGCCGGCATCGAATCCGGCATTAAAACCAGCGTCGTAACCAGCCCGGTATTGTTCAGCATTTTCCTTAGCGTCCCTGTATCCTTCCTGATACGCCTGATGCTCCTTTTCCTGCAACTTTTGCATCACGCTACGCGCATAATCAATGCCGAAAAGCATCGTATCCCCCTTTGCGTTACTCTCCGCCGCCGGCAAAATCATCGGAACGGCGAGAGGTTGGTTCCTCCATCATCCCGGCATTGTAGCCTCTCCGATACTCTTTTTCCAGCCTCCGTTTCCACCACTTGCCCCACAGTCCGGTTAGCCATAGCCAAAGTTTTTTGCTGAGGTAGGAGACGCCGAAAAAAATCGCCCCAGCCAGGACCTCAACAACGGGCCAGAACAGGCCCGATAGCGGGGTGAGGTCGGCCGCAGTAATCAGTGTTTCTAATCCTTCCCACCGGCGATTGCCGAAAATCAGCACCAGCGCGGCGTTTATTATCAGAATGGTGATTGCTGCGGCCAGGATTTTGAAACGAGGCGGGAACCGCTTCGGCTCTTGCACTGCGGTTACCGCGTAACCGCCCCTTCCGCCGCTGAGGACACCAGCTTGGCGTACTTGGCCAGCACGCCGGTAGTGTACTTCGGCTCAATCGGCCGCCAGGCCGCCCGCCGGTCGGTCAGCTCTTCCTCACTGATGCGGGCGTCGATACGCCGGCCGGGGATGTCCAGCGTGATGATGTCGCCTTCCCGCAGCAGCCCGATGGGGCCGCCGACCATCGCCTCCGGCGCCACGTGGCCTACCATCGGCCCGTGGGATGCGCCGGAGAACCGCCCGTCGGTGACCAGCGCTACCGAATCGCCCAGGCCCTGCCCGATGAGTGCTCCGGTAACCGCCAGCATCTCCCGCATCCCCGGCCCGCCTTTGGGCCCTTCGTAGCGGATGACCACGATGTCGCCCGCCTTGATTGCGCCGCGCTGGATGGCCTGGAACGCCGGCTCTTCCTGCTCAAAGACCCGCGCCGGGCCTTCGTACACCCGCTCCTGGTGTCCGGCCACCTTGATTACGGCGCCGTCCGGGGCCAGGTTGCCCCGCAGGATGGCCAAACCGCCGGTAGGACTGCGCGGATTGTCGGTGTGGTAGATGACGGGCTGGTCGTCAACAATTGGCGTCGCGTTGATATTCTCGGCCAGCGTCTTGCCGTTGACTGTCAGCGCGTCGCCGTGGAGCAGGCCGGCGTCCAGCAGCCGTTTGCCGATGAGGGCCACGCCGCCGTAGCGGCTCAGGTCGGCCATCACGTAGCGGCCGCCGGGTTTCATGTCGGCGATGTATGGCGTGTTGCGGCCGATGCGGTCGAAATCCTCCAGCGTCAGGTCAACCTCGGCTTCCCGCGCAATTGCCATCAGATGCAGCACCGCGTTGGTCGAGCCGCCCATGGCCACCACCACGGTAATCGCATTCTCGAAAGCCTGACGGGTGAGGATGTCGCGCGGGCGAATCCCCTCCTCCAGCATCCGCATCACGGCTTCGCCGGCGCGACGGGCTTCGTCGTTCTTGCCGGGGTCAACCGCCGTCAGCGAGGCGTCGCCGGGCAGCGACATTCCCATCACCTCAATGGCCGTGGACATAGTGTTGGCGGTGAACAGGCCGGCGCAGGACCCTTCGCCGGGACAGGCGTTGCACTCCAGTTCGGTCAGCTGCTCCCGCGTCATCCGACCGGCGGCATAGGCTCCCACCGCCTCAAACACGTCCTGGATGCTGACATCGCGGCCCTCGAACCGGCCGGGCAAAATGCTGCCGCCATAGACGAACACGCTGGGAATGTTGAGCCGGGCAATGGCCATCATGCAGCCGGGCATATTCTTGTCGCAGCCCGCCACCGTAACCAGGCCGTCCATCCGCTCGCCAAAAGCGACCGTTTCAATGGAATCGGCGATGACCTCCCGGCTCACCAGCGACGCCTTCATCCCCTCGGTGCCCATGGAGATGCCGTCGCTTACCGTGATGGTGCCAAACTGGAAGGGCGTGCCTTCGCCCTGGCGGATACCTTCTTTCACGGCGGCGGCGATACGGTCCAGATGCACGTTGCACGGCGTAACGTCGCTGGCCAGATTGGCCACGGCCACAAAAGGCTTTTCCAGGTCGTCGGGAGTCAGGCCCATGGCCATCAGCATTGCCCGGGCCGGCGCCCGTTCCGGGCCATCGGTGATGTCCCGGCTGCGATGCTTCAACAGCGCCCTGGGGCTGCGGGTGATAGTAGTCAAAACGGCCTCCTCGTCGGGCGCCTGGCCCGCCATGATGCGGCAATGTGTCGTTCGAATTATAGATTGGCCCGGTAGGTGCGGCAACCGAACCGCCGCTACAACTCAACCACCATCTGCAACTCCGTCGTCGGCCGGCACAGCGCCTCAAACGCGGCCTGAATCCCTTCCAACGGAACGAAGTTGGTGGCCGACAGCATATGCTCCACCGACACCCGCCCCGTGCGCATCAAGTCCAGCGCGATGCGCCAGTCTGCCGGCAAAGTGCCAAAGGACGACTGCACCCGCACTTCCCGCGCCATCCAGTTGGGCGGCATTACCGGCGTCGGTTCCCAGGCAATGGCAATCAGCACCACCTGGCCGCCGCGAGCGCACAAGTCCAGCCCCTGCTCCAGCGTTGACGGCGCGGCGGCGCACTCGAATACTACCTGCGGCCCCGTGCCGCCGGTCAGTTCCACAACCCGGGCCTCAAAATCGCGGTCGGTTGGATTCAGCACGGCATCGGCGCCCAGCAATCGCGCCGCCTCCGCCCGTCCCGGCGCCGGCTCCGACACGATGACAGTGGCCGCGCCCGCCGCCCGCGCCGTCTGCATACACAGCAGGCCAATCGGGCCGGCGCCCAGCACCAGAACCGAATCGCCCAACTTGATGTCCGACAGCCGCACGGCGTGGACGGTAACGGCGCACGGTTCGCACAATGCCGCCTGCGCGTCGGTAACGTCGTCGGGCACGGCGGTAGGTTCCCATTCGTCCAGCAAAACGTACTCGGCATAGCCGCGCGGGCGCGTATTCTGCTGAAAGCCCATCGTCCGGTAGTTGAACCGGGGATTGGCGCGCGTCGCCGACCCGCCGCCGGGGGGCGGATGCCCGCCGCCGCCCACCACCCGGTCGCCAACACGCCAGCGCGACACGTCGGGCCCAACATCTACGATGGTTCCGGTGTATTCGTGGCCCATGACGGAACCCGGCGGGGCCAAATCGTACAGGAATGCGTGTACGTCGGTGCCGCAAATGGCCGAATACTTCACCCGCATCACCACCTGATTGGCGGCGGGAGTCGGGTCCGGCAACTCCACAACCTGCAAAACCTGTTCGCCCTGATAAACGGCTGCTTTCATAGCGCACCTCTTTGCGCTGCGCCGTTATAACGGGCGCAGCGCGGCAATTTCGCAATTTCGGCCCCAGCATAGCACACGCGCCGCCCGGGGCCTGAAACGCATCCACAAGGTCAAGGGTGGAGGGCGATATGGAGGATGCCATCCGCCGGCGCAACGCCCTGCGTGACGTGGTAGAGGCGCTAATCAACCTGCCAGAGCGCCAAGCGGTGGCGGCGGTGACTACGGAGCGGGAGTTTCAGGGCTGCGCGGGACACTGACGCCAAAGCGCAACCCGGCGTTAATTGGCGGCGTCACGGTTAGCAATCGCCGGGGGGTTGACGCTACAATGACGCCGGCCGGCGATGGGCGCTGTACCGATATGCCGGCGACGCGCGAGTTCACTATGCAATGCCCAAACTGCCAGGGGGACGCCGTGGCCGGCGCCGTTTTCTGCAATCATTGCGGAACGAGGATGCCGGCCGTCTGCCAGGTCTGCCACACCGGCAACCCGCCGGAAAGCCGCTTTTGCCACGAGTGCGGCGCGGCCCTGACGGCAAGGCATACTCCGTTGGCGCCGTCCCCTTCCCCGGCGCGGGAAACCGGAGTTAGGGACATTGGAACCGACTTGAAAACGCTGGGCGCCGACTTGGCGACCTACTCGGCGCCCCGTATCAAAAGAGGCAGCGCGGCCACTGCCCGGCTTGCCAAAGCCGCCGCCGTCGCCGCCGCGCCGCGCGTCAAGTCATTGGCGCAACGCCTCAAGTCTTACCGCCCCGAACCGCCGCCGCCGTCAATCCCGGCCAATTACGCTTATGCCGCGGATGACATTGCGAGCCAAGGGCCGCCCTCTGCGTCCGCCATCGCCTGCCCCCGTTGCCACCGGGTCAGCGAGCCGGGGTCGCTGTTCTGTTTCTCCTGCGGGCTGCCGCTGGATGATGCGGCCCCGGCGGCGACGGGGCGCGCGCCGGCCTACGCCGGCCAGCCGGCCGGATTCTGGGTACGGTTGGGAGCCTGGATAATTGACTTCATTATCTTGGGCATAGTGGAAATACCCCTGATTGCAGTCTGGCCGGGATTTGACGAATACTTTGCCGCCAATGCGGTCTGGCACGAGGTTGACCTGCTCATCCTGCTCCTGAACGTACTGTATTACACCATTGGCGTATCGGTGTGGGCAACTACAATCGGCAAGCGGCTGCTGGGGCTGTACGTATTGCGCCCGGACGGCTCCAATGCGGGACCGGGCCGGGCTTTGGCGCGCTATTTCGCCAGCGTTCTTTCGGCGCTGATTCTCGGCCTCGGCTACCTGATGATTGGACTGCGGAACGACAAGCGGGGGCTGCACGACCTGATTTGCGACACGGTGGTAGTCCGGCGATAGGCGGTCGGGCTTGTATTATCTGGTCATCATACCGCTGCTGGCCTTTGCGCCCGGCCTTTTCTGGCTGTGGTTCTTTATCCGCAAAGACGTCTATCGCCCGGAACCGCGCCGGATGCTGGCGGTGACCTTCCTGCTGGGGATGGCGGCGACGATACCGGCCGGCATCATCAACACCATCTTTCTGGACGATGACATTCTGCACGAAACCGCCAGCCTGGCATCGGTAGCGTCGGGGATGCTGTTTGTAGTAGGGCCGGCCGAGGAAGTCTGCAAGTTCCTGGCCGTCCGGCTGCGGGCCTATCGCTCGCTGTATTTTGACGAGCCGGGCGACGGCCTGGTGTACAGCACGGCCGCCAGCCTGGGCTTTGCGTCGCTGGAGAATCTGCTCTACATTCTGATGTTCGGCCCGGCAGTGATGCTGCTGCGCGCGCCGTTGAGTACGGCGGCGCACGTGGTTTTTGGCAGTTTCTGGGGCTATGCGCTGGGGCGGCAGGTTCAGGATGGCCAGGGCCGGCGCCGGCGCTGGCAGACGCCGGCGGGTATCGCCGCCGGCGCAGTGGTTCACGGACTGTTTAACGTGGCGGTATTCACGTTCTGGCCGGCGGCGGCGGTTCTGGTGGCGCTGGGCGTAGCATGGACGCTGGGACGGTTTGGCTGGGCGCAGCGGGTTTCGCCATTCCGCTACCGTCGCAACTATCCGAAAATCGCCTGCGCGGTTTGCCGGCGGCGCATCAGCATCGTCAGCCGGTACTGCCGTTTTTGCGGCGCGCCCATCCCGGCGCGGGGGCCGGGGGCGGTTTATTGCAGTTACTGCGAGCATGAGAACCGTCCTGACGCCGGCTACTGCGCCCGCTGCGGCGACCGGCTGCTGCGGTAGCCGGGTTCGGTGATTGAAGGTCATCCGAGATGAAAACGGCGTGGCGCTGGGGTCGTTTGGAGGTTGGGCAGGGGTGATTGACCAGGCCCTGGCGGCAGGAAGCGGTTCAGCCAACGCACCTGGTGAGCGACGGGGATGCGGCCATCGCCGCGGGCATCCGGATGGTCTATGGCCGGCAAGCGCCCCACCAGCTCTGCCATTTTCATCTGCTGCGGGAGTACCGGCGGAACATTGGGGAGACTGGTTGGCGGGAGGCGCGGCGACTGCTGGCGTCGTCCGGCCTGGCGGAGGCCCGGGGCTATGCGGCGCGGGTGGCCGCGTTGACCGGAGGCCAGGGGACGTACTGGTGTCGGAAAGCCCTGGGGGCAGGGCGGCGGCATTTGGCCACGGGGCAGGCGCGGCACAAGACGACCTCCCGCTTGGAACGGCACAGCCGGGAGTTGCGGCGGCGGGAAAAGATGGGCACCGTATGGACACCGCACAACCTGCCGGTGTTACTCCAAAACCGGGGCCTCATAAACCAAACCACCTGAAACGGAACGCTACCCCCGCTCCGCCCTGGGCTTGCCGGCTTTGGGTATCAAGGTGTACCCTCGGAGCAGAAGCGGCAGGGGTATATCCGTTTTGGAATACCCGGCGCCGATGTTGCCGGTGCCGCTTTCCATCCCACCCGTTGGTGCGGGGAATCTTGGCAGCGCGGGGAAATACCAACGTCGCTTTGGGCGGTACTCCTTCGCTGCGTTATATTAGGGAGGCAATCATGCTGGACTTGATTATCAAGGGCGGAACTGTGGTTGCGCCCGAAGGGGCCGGCCTTAGGGACGTGGGCATTCAGGGAGAGCAAATCGCGGCCGTGGCCTCTCCCGGCGTCCTGGACGACGTGGGCGCGGCGGAGACTATTGACGCGACCGGGATGATTGTCCTGCCCGGCGGCATCGAACCCCACGCTCACATCAATGTCCCGGTGCCCGATTACTGGGCCGGGGGCGATACCGGCGTCTTTACCCAGCCGCCCGAGGCCGCCAGCCGCGCCGCCGCTTTTGGTGGCGTCACTACCTACGTGGACTTCGCCGGGGCGCTGCCCCTGACGCCGGGCGCGGTTCCGCCGTCCGACCCTATAATGGCCCAGATTGAAACGCGGAGGGATACTTTCCGGGGACATTCCTACACCGACTACACCTTCCACTACATTCTCGCCGGCGCCATCCCACCCAGCACTATGGGCGAAATTGGCGAAGCGATTCAGTCGGGCGTCGCCAGCTTCAAGGTTTTCACCACCTTCCACGCCCGCGTCCCCATGGGGCATCTGTGGGATATTTTCCAGGAAGTCGGCAAGCACGGCGGCATCATGGCCGTCCACGCCGAAGAGGATGACATCGTAACCTATATGGAGGAAAAGCTGGAACGGGAGGGCCGTGACCACGCCTCCAACCTCCACCTGGCCCACAACAACATTTCCGAGGATATTTCCTTCCGCAAGGTGGTGCGGCTGGCCCGAAGCACCGAAACCGGCATCTACTTCGTCCACACCACGGCCAAAGAGGGCGTAGCCGCCATCGCCGAGGCCCGCGCCGCGCAACTGCCCGTCTATGGCGAGGCTCTGCACAACTACCTGGAGTTCACCTGCGACGATTACCTGAAGCCTGACGGCCTCGCCATCCATACCTACCCGGCCATCAAATTCTCCGATGACCGCGACGCCCTGCAACAGGGGCTGGCGGACGGCCCCATCTGCACCACGGCCACGGATGAATGGACTACCTACAAAAACGTCAAGCTGGCCGGCGACACCATCCGCACCCTCTGCGGCGGGCATAATGGCATTGAAACCCGTATGCCGGTCACCTACACCAAACTGTTGTCCAGTGGCCGCATCGACCTGGAACGGTTCGCCGCCATCACCTCCACCAACGCCGCCAAAATCCTCGGAATGTACCCGCAGAAAGGCGCCATTGCCGCGGGCAGCGACGCTGACATCGTCATCTTTGACCCGAATCTCAAGAAGACAATAACGGTGGATGAGCTGCACGCCAATTCCGACTACTCCATCTGGGACGGCTTTCAGTGTGCCGGCTACCCGATAATGACGCTGCTGCGCGGCAAGGTGATAGTCCGCGACGGCCAGCTCCACGGCAGCCCCGGAGACGGCCGCTGGCTCTCCCGTAAAGTGTCCCCACGGGTGATTACGCAAACGTCGGTGTAGGGCCGGTGGCCAGGCAATCGTGACCAGATGGGGCCGGGCGCCAACCTGCCCCCTGGTCATTCAATAGGACGACGACCCCTGCGCAGCCGGCGACGCTGCCCACTGCATCAACCCTCGACAGCGCCGGCAGCGTTGCAATTCAGGTGGTCGTACCTTGTCGTCATTCCGGCGCAAGCCGGAATCCACTAAATCCCAGTCGGAAAATCCTGTCCATCCTGTCCATCAATGTAAAAAGCGGACTCAAACCACCTGAATTGCAACGCTACCGACCGCGCGTATCCAGTTGACCCTGGCGCGCGCACGTGTTAGGATTGCGCAACTAAACTACTTGCGTTGACCAAATTCTTAAGGTTTCTACAGGTTCTGGTGGTTGCGAGCACGGAAAATACAGCCCGGTGGATGTCTCTCGGAGAGGTCAGCCGGGCGCTGGAAATCAACGAGGCGACGCTCCGGCAATGGGCTGACCGGGGGCGGCTGCCGGTGTATCGCACTCCCGGCGGACACCGGCGCTTTCTGCGGGAAGACGTGGCCGCGCTGATGCAGGGCACGCCGGCGAATCCGTCGGCGGAGTCTGACCCCGAAGGTTTGGCGCTGCGACGGATTCGCCGGAAGTTGAGCCACATTGACCTGTCCGAGCAGTCCTGGATGGAAAGTTTTCAGGCGGAAGGGCGGGACCGGATGCGACTGTTCGGGCGGCGGCTGCTGTCCCTGCTGTTGCAAAACGGCCTGAACGGGCGCAGCCGGCGCAAGGACGAAACGCTGTCGGAGACGCATATGCTGGGCCATGAGTACGGCTCGGAGATGGCGGCCCGGGGCGTGCCGCTGACGGACAGCGTGCAGGCGTTCCTGTTCTTCCGTCAAGCGGTGGTGGAAGCGGTGCAACCGGAACGGCTGCGCCAGGTAGTAGAAATGTCGGATCGGGTGTTGCTGGGTTTGGTGAACGCTTACGATTCCCGGTTGCCGGCAATGAATGACGACGCGAAGGCGAGCCAGGCGGATGGCGTGGCTGTGCCTGATGGTGGCGCGAGATGACTACTGAGAGCATGGACCTTACCGACCGCAAGCTGCTGAACATCGTTCAGAGCAATTTTCCGATGGTTGCAGAACCTTACCGGGCGATTGCCGACGCGGCGGGAATTGGTGAAGCAGAGGCTTTGGAGCGACTGGCTGAGCTGAAACGCCAAAACGTGGTGCGGCAAATCAGCGCCATTTTTGACACGCGCCGGCTGGGTTACAAGACGACCCTGGTAGCCTTTGCCTACGGCGATGGGGACTTGCATCCGGGGGCAATTTTCATCAACCGTCATCCGGGCGTGAGCCACAACTACGCCCGTGAAGGCTCGTACTACAACCTCTGGTTCACGCTGGCGGTGCCGCCCGACGGCGACCTTGCGACCACGGTGCAATGGATGGCGGATAAGACTTCGGCTATCGAATACCGGATTATGCCCACCATCCGGTTTTTCAAGATTGGCGTGAACTTTGATATGGTGAAACGCCGGAGCGACGCCTACAACTATAATCCCGACGCCGGCACGGCCAACGGCAGCGGACAGCAACGCATCCCGGCCAGCGACTGGAACCAGGCCCAGGAGATAACCGAGTGGGACAAGACCGTAATCCGGGCGGCGCAGGAAGATTTGCCGCTGGTGTCGCGGCCTTTTGACGACGTGGCCGGGCGGCTGGGGCTGACGGTTTCGGAGCTGTTCGAACAGCTGCGGGAATACCAGGAACGCAAGCTGATGCGACGGTTCAGCGCCGTGCTGTACCACCGGCGTTCCGGGTTCCACGCCAACGCGATGATTGTCTGGAAAGTCCCGCCGGAGCGCTCCGAAGAGGTGGGGATGATTATGGCCGAGAACCCGGCGGTTACCCACTGCTACGAGCGGCCCACGTTCCCCGATTGGGAGTACAGCCACTTCACCATGGTTCACGCGCCCACCAGGGACGAATGCGAGGAGATTGGCCGGAACATCGCCACCGCCACCGGAATCAGCGATAACCTCCTGCTGTACAGCACTCGCGAGTACAAGAAGACTCGCGTGCGCTATTTCGTGGAGGATTACGAACGGTTCTGGGATTCTGCGGAAGCGGCGGCAGCAATGGCGGAGCCGGTCGGCGCGTGAGTCCGTCTTGGCGTTTGGATTGCGGAAGGATTGCCTCAAATGCCCGAATACTACCCCGTCTATCTCAACCTGGCCGGCAAGCGCTGCGTGATTCTGGGCGGCGGAACCATCGCCCAGGGGAAGCTGGCCGCCCTGCGCGACGCCGGCGCCAGCATCACCGTCATCAGCCCGCAGTCCACCGACGGCATCAAGCGCGCGTCCCAGCGGGGCGACCTAACCCTGCTGCCGCGGGAATACCGGACGGGCGATTTGGCCGGCGCGTTCCTCGCAGTGGCGGCCACCAACGTGTGGCACGTGAACCGGCAGATTTACGAGGAAGCCGAAGCCAGGGGCGTGCTGCTCAACGTGGTGGACGACCCCGACCAATGCACGTTCATTGCCCCCTCCATAGTGCGGCGGGACCCGGTTACACTGGCCGTCTCCACCGGCGGGGCCAGCCCGGCGCTGGCGCGCAAAATACGCGAAACGCTGACGGAAGCGCCGGCATTAAAATGGGCCGACTTGGCCAACGCATTGGGGCGGGCGCGCCGGGTCATCAAGGAACAGCGCGCCGTCATCGACCCGACCCGCTGGCAGTGCGTCATCACCGAAGACTTGCTGGCGCTGGCGCAAGCCGGGCGCGACGATGAGGCGGTGGACATTATCCTGTCGCAACTGCAAGACGCCACCATCCCGGAGATGTGCGGCGACTTAACCCGATGCCAGCCGGGTGGTTGCGCCAAACGGGCCGCGCTGCGAGCGGCGGAGGCGGTAAGTTGAGCCTCCTGGTTTTGGGATTAGACCATCGTACCGCGCCGGTGGACCTGCGCGAGCAGTTGAGCGTGGAGCGGGAGCAGCTGCCCAACGCGCTGGCTCAGCTGGCCGATTACGTCCCGCAGTCGGTGATTCTTTCAACGTGCAATCGCACCGAGGTCTATACCTACGACGCCGATGACATTGGGCTGGTCGGCCGGGTCGGCGACTTTTTGATTGCCTACTCCGGCGTGGCCGGCGCCGAGTTGGAACGGCACATCTATCAGCTGTGGGAAGCCGACTGCGTTGCGCATCTGTTCCAGGTTGCCGGCGGGCTGGAGTCCATGATAGTGGGGGAGCGGCAGATTCTCGGCCAGGTGCGGGCGGCGTTCAGCGTGGCCAGCCGGGCGGGTTACGTGAAAAGCCCGCTGACCAGGGTCTTTCACGACGCCCTGCGCGCCGGCCGCCGGGTGCATCGTGAGACTAACATCGGGCATCATTCGCGTTCCGTGAGCCGGGCGGCAGTGCAACTGGCGCGGGGACTGTTCGACCGGCTGGACAACCGGCGGGCGCTGGTGATTGGCGCCGGCGATGCCGGCCGGATGGTGGCGCGGGCGCTGGCCGACGCCGGGGTGCGGGAAATTACGGTCACTAACCGAACCTTTTGGCGGGCTGAGGACCTGGCGCGGGATTTGGGCGGCGTAGCAGTACCCTTTGCGGAACTGGGCCCTGCGCTGGCCGACGCCGATTTGGTCATCAGCAGCACCGGGTCACCGGGTTACGTGGTGGATGTGGCGCTGGCGTCCGCCGCCCTGCGCCACCGCAACGCCGACGCGCCGGCAATGTTCATTGATATTGCGGTGCCTCGGGATATTGAACCCGCGGTGGGGGAGCTGGACGGGGTGCAGCTGTTCGACATTGATGCGCTGGGACAGGTGGCCGAGAGTTCACTGGACGGTTTGGATGCCGAAATCCGCAAAGCCCGGGACGTGGTTGATGCGGAATTGGCCCGGTTCGTCGAATGGTGGCACTCGTCGGATATGATGGAGTTGATGGTGGCGATGCGCCAACGCGCCGATGCGGTGCGGCGGGACGAGGTGGCGCGCACGCTGCGAATGCTGGGCGCCGAACCGGATGGTGAACTGGCGGAACGTCTGGACGCGATGACCAACGCCCTGGTCAAAAAGCTGCTGCATCAGCCCACGGTTGAACTGCGCTCCGGCAATAGCGCAACCGATTACCCGGTGGCGCGCCGCTTATTCGGGCCGGACGACCAGGACGGTAGAGGCCGTGGCCGCCGCCGCTGACCAGCTTTCCGCAGTAGTGCGGGTGGGAACCCGCAGCAGCCGGCTGGCGCTGATACAGACCGAACTGACGCTGGCGGTTCTGCGGGCAGCGCACCCGGATGTGGATTTTCAGGTCGTAACCGTCACCACGCAGGGGGACGCCAATCAAGCGGCCCCGTTGGCCGGTATGGGCCTGGGGGTATTCGTCACAGAGATTGAGCGCCGCCTGGAAACGGGCGCGATTGACTTGGCGGTGCACAGCCTGAAAGATATGCCCACGCTGCTGCCGGAAGGCATGGCCATCGGCGCGGTGCTGGAACGGGCCGACCCACGAGATGCGCTGGTGTGTCACCTGGGCGCAACGCTGGACGAATACCCCGCCGGCGGGCGCATCGGCACCAGCAGCCCGCGACGGGCGGCGCAAATTGCGGAACGACGGCCCGACCTGGATATTGTTCCCATCAGAGGGAATGTTGACACACGTTTGCGCAAGGCCGCCGGGGACGAGTGCGACGGAACGGTAGTTGCGGCGGCCGGACTGGTCCGTTTGGGAATGGCAGACGTTGTCACGGAGTATTTGTCGCCGCAGCAGTTCGTGCCGCCGCCGGGTCAGGGGGCGATGGCAGTAGAAATCCGGGCGGACGATGCGAGAATGCGCCGGCTGGTTGCGCCGGCTAACCATGCTGCTACAGAGGCTGCGGTGTCGGCAGAGCGGGCGTTTCTGGAGGCGCTGGGCGGCGGGTGTCAGGTTCCGGTGGGGGCTTACGTGGAGCCGGACGACGCAAGCGGCGATGCTCTCAGCCTTACCGTGTTTCTGGCTGCGCCCGATGGTTCGGCGTCATACCGGGCGACGGTGGTCGGGAAGGTGTCCGATACGGCAGGGCTGGCGGCGTCAGCGTGGCAACGGCTGCGGGAACAGGGCGCGGCAACCTTGCTGGCAAGTTAGGGTGAATGCCGTGAAGCCAGGCAAGGTTTATCTGGTGGGCGCCGGGCCGGGCGACCCCGGGCTGCTGACGGTGAAGGGCGCGCGCGCGCTGGCTGCGGCCGACGTGGTGGTTTATGACCGTCTGCTGGACCCGTCGCTGTTGCGGTTGGCGTCGGCAGCGGCGCGGCGGGTGTTCGTGGGCAAGGAGCGGGGGCGGCAGGCTTTGTCGCAGTCGGAGATTAACGAGCTGTTGGTAGCCGAGGGGTTGGCGGGCCGTCAGGTAGTGCGATTGAAGGGGGGCGACCCCTTTGTGTTCGGGCGCGGCGGCGAAGAAGCGCTGGCGCTGGCCGCGGCCGGCATCCCGTTTGAGGTGGTGCCCGGCGTTACTTCGGCCGTGGCGGCGGCGGCTTACGCCGGGATTCCGGTTACGCATCGGGGCCTTGCTACGGCGGTTACGATTGTTACCGGCAGCGAAGACCCCAGCAAGGGCGATACCGGCACGTCCTGGCCGGCGCTGGCCAGGGCCGGGGGGACGCTGGTGGTGTTGATGGGATGGGCGGCGCTGCCCGGCATTATAGCAACGCTGCGCGCTAACGGGATGGCCGGCGACACGCCGGTTGCGCTGGTGCAGTGGGGAACCTGGAACCGCCAACGGACGGTCACCGGGACATTGGCGAACATTGCCGAGCGGGGCCAGGCGGCCGGCATCGGCGCCCCGGTAATCGCCATCATCGGCGAAGTAGCCAAACTGCGAAATGAAATCGGATGGTTCGACCGCCGGCCGCTGTGGGGCCGTCGGGTGTTGGTGACGCGCTCCCGGACTCAGTCATCTCGGCTTATCGAGTTGCTGACGGAGTTAGGGGCGGAACCCATTGAGCTGCCGTCTATCGAGATTGGGCCTCTGGATGATTATACGGAACTGGATACCGCGCTGACCGGCTCGGCCGGCGTATCCGGGCGGTGGGTGATTTTCGCCAGCGTCAACGCAGTGGAATACGTTTGGGAGCGGCTGCGGGTGATGGGGCAGGACGCCCGCCATTTTGCCGGCGCCACCGTCGGGGCCATCGGGCCGGCTACGGCGCGGGCGCTGCGGGAGCGGGGTATCGCGCCGGACTTTGTGCCGCAACGGTCGGTGTCTGAGGCAGTCATCGGAGAGTTGTCGGGGCTGGATTGGGCCGGCCGGCTGGCGCTGCTGCCGGGTTCGGCCATCGGGCGGGATGCGCTGGCGGTGGGGCTGGCGGGGCTGGGGGCCGACGTGCGCCGGGTGGCCGCCTATCGCAACGTGCGACCGGATGGCGTTGCGGAAAGGGCGCGGGAAGCGCTCGGTAAAGGCATTGATGTGATAACCTTCACCAGCTCGTCAACCGTGCGAAACCTGCTGGCGATTCTGGGCGATGACCGTTACCTGCTGGACGGCTCCCTGACCGCCTGCATCGGGCCGATTACGGCGGCCACCGCTACGGAGCTGGGGCTGCCCGTTGACATCATTGCCACTGAACACAACGTAGAGGGACTGGCCGATGCGCTGGCGCGTCATTTCGCCAATGACGTTACCACTTCGGCCAGCGAAACCTGAGGAGGGACACCATGCTGAAGCATCCTGATTTGCGTATGCGCCGGCTCCGGGAAAAGTCTCCGGTGCGTGATCTGGTCCGCGAAACCCGCATCAGCGCCGCCAATTTCATCTACCCGATGTTCGTTACCCACGGCGAGAACATCCGCGAGGAAATCGAGCCGATGCCGGGCTGCTACCATACGTCCATTGACCGGCTGAATGAGGAGATTGACGAGGTAATGGAGCTGGGGATTCCGTCGGTTCTGCTGTTCGGCTTGCCGCCGGAGAAGGACGCTGTCGGCAGTGGGGCTTACGACCCGGAAGGGATTATTCAAGAGGCCACCCGAACCATCAAGGAACGCGCGCCCGGCCTCATGGTCATTGGCGATGTGTGCCTGTGCGAATACACCGACCACGGGCATTGCGGCGTCATTACTGGCGACAAAATTGACAACGACGCCACGCTGGCGCTGTTGGCCCGCTCCGCGTTGACGCAGGCGCAGGCCGGCGCCGATATGGTCGCGCCATCGTCAATGATGGACGGGCAGGTGCGGGCCATCCGGGAGACGCTGGACGCCCACGGCTACGACGACACGCCGATTATGGGGTATGCCGCCAAGTACGCCTCGTCGTTCTACGGCCCCTTCCGTGTCGCCGCCGACTCCACCCCGCAGTTCGGCGACCGCCGCAGCTACCAGATGGACCCGGCCAACCGGCGGATGGCGATGCGCGAAATCGAGTCGGACATCGCCGAAGGCGCAGACATCGTGATGGTGAAACCGGCCATGGCGTATATGGACGTTATCAAGGAAGCGCGGGAACGCTACGACTATCCGCTGGCCGCCTATAACGTGAGCGGCGAGTATTCAATGGTCAAGGCGGCGTCGCGGGCCGGCTGGGTGGACGAAAAGCCGGTTACGCTGGAACTGCTGACCGGCATCCGGCGGGCCGGGGCCGACATCATTATCTCTTACCATGCCAAGGAAGTGGCGCGCTGGCTGCGGGGCGAGCAATAGCGGTTGCCTGCAATGCTGCCGCCGCCTTTCCTCCCCTTTGCCGGTCGCATTGGCCGGGCTACGGAACGCTGGCGCGGGCCGGTAGCCGCCGGCATCATCGCCGCCGCCGCCCTCTGGGCAGTGTGGTATTTCACCAAAGTGCCCTGCACCATTGAAAGCGCAGCCGCCGGCAAGTGCAACCCCGGCCTCCTGGCCCGCTACATCAACCACCAGATAATGGCGCAGTGCCTGCTTGTCGGCATGGCCGCCGCCACTTTGAAGGGAGGTTACAACGAAATTATGCTGAACCGCGAACGCAAACGCGCCGACGCCGCCGAGGAACGGCTGGCTGAAGAACGCAAACGCATGGACGAGCTGTATGCTGAAATCAGGGCGGAACTGCAACAAAGCCGAGCCGAACGGCAGCAGAACCTGGCCGAGCGACAGCAAAACTTGGCCGTCCAGCAGGCGATGATGGATACTCTGGCCCAGATGAACAGCACTCTCGCCCGGCTCCTGCAACAGCGGCAGAACGGCAATGAGCATTCAACTCCCGAAAACTGATTTCGCCAGCCGTAACCCCGATACCGCCAAGGAGGCGCACACTATGCAGCAGGCTAAATCCCGGCAGCTTTTTGAGCAGGCGCAGCGGGTCATCCCCGGCGGCGTCAACAGTCCGGTGCGCTCCTTCCGGGCGGTGGCGGGTACCCCGCCGTTCATTGCCCGCGGACAGGGCGCGCACGTCTGGGACGTGGACGGCAACGAGTACATCGATTATCTCGGTTCCTGGGGGCCGCTGGCGCTGGGGCACGCCCATCCCGCCGTGGTGGCAGCGGTGCAGCGGGCGGCGGCGGATGGCACGTCGTTCGGGGCGCCGGTGGCGCAGGAAGTGGAGCTGGCCGAGCTGATTTGCGCCGCCTTGCCGTCGGTGGATTTGGTGCGGCTGGTCAACTCCGGCACGGAAGCCTGTATGACGGCGCTGCGGCTGGCCCGCGCCTACACGGAACGCTCCAAAATCGTCAAGTTCGCCGGCAACTATCACGGCCACGCCGACGGGCTGCTGGTGCAGGCCGGCTCCGGCGCGTTGACTCACGGCGTGCCCACCAGCGCCGGCGTGCCGGAGTCCTACGCCGCCGAGACGCTGATTGCTGCCTACAACGACCTGGCATCGGTAGAAAGCCTGTTTGACGCCTGGCCCGACGGCATCGCCGCCGTCATCGTGGAGCCGGTAGCCGGCAACATGGGCGTCGTGCCGCCGGCCGACGGGTTCCTGGAAGGGTTGCGGCGGATTACCGAGGCCAACGGCGCGCTGCTGATTTTCGATGAGGTGATTACCGGCTTTCGCGTGGCCTACGGCGGGGCGCAAACGCTGTTCGGCATCACGCCGGACATCACGACGATGGGCAAGATTATCGGCGGCGGCCTGCCCGTGGGCGCTTACGGCGGGCGCCGCGAGATAATGCAGATGGTTGCCCCGCTCGGCCCGATGTATCAGGCCGGCACCCTGTCGGGCAACCCGCTGGCGGTGGCGGCCGGCGTGGCGACGCTGACGGAATTGCAGCGGCCGGGCGTGTCTGAGCAGCTGGAAGCCACGGCGGCGCGGCTCACCGACGGGATTGCGGCGGCTTTTGCGCGGGCGGAAGTTCCGTCCACGATTAACCGGGTAGGGTCAATGTTCACCGGCTTTTTCAACGCCGGCCCGGTTGACACGCTGGCGGTGGTGGAGCAGTCGGATACGGCGGCCTATGGGCGGTATTTCCACGCCCTGCTGGAGCGCGGCGTGTACATTGCGCCATCGCAGTTTGAGGCCGGGTTCGTGTCCATCGCTCATACCGACGCCGATATTGACCGGACGATTACGGCGGTTGGCGACGCGCTGGCGGCAATGTCATAAAGGGGGCGGCAATGGAACACCAAACCCTGTACTTCGGCGACTGTCTGGACTGGGTGCGGGAATGGCCGGACGAATGTACCGACCTGATTTACCTGGACCCGCCCTTCAACAGCAACGCCAACTACAACATCCTCTACGGACGCGGCAACGGCACGCCGGCGCAGGTGCGGGCGTTCACCGATACCTGGCGTTGGGACACCGCCGCCAGCGCGCGGCTGTCGCCTATGCTTAATGCAATCGGCAATCCGGCCCACAAGGCCATCAAGGGATTCTGGGAATTGCTGGGCGAATCGGGGATGCTCGCTTATCTCACCTACATGGCGGAGCGGCTGGTAGAAATGCGCCGCCTGCTCAAGCCCACCGGCAGCATCTACCTGCATTGCGACCCTACCGCCAGCCATTATCTCAAAATCCTGCTGGACGGCATTTTTGGCGCGCAGCAGTTTCGCAACGAAATTGCGTGGTGCTATTCCTGGCCGCGCAACGCCCGCAGATATTACGCCCGGACGCACGACACTATCCTGTTTTACACCAGGGGCCCCGACTGGACTTTCAATGCCGACGCCGTGCGGCAGCCCTATTCGCCCGAATCGGAGGGGCGCGATGAGTATGCGGCTAACGCATCGGCATTTGAGGCCGCGGTGGTTCTGGACCCGCGCGACAAACTGCCGCAGGATTGGATTGAACTGCCTCCATTGCGCCCTAATGCGCGGGAGCGCCTCGGCTACAATACTCAAAAACCGCGGGCTTTGCTGGAAAGGATTATCAAAGCGTCCAGCAACGAAGGCGATTTCGTTCTGGACCCGTTCTGCGGCTGTGGCACAACCGTGGTTGCGGCGCACAATCTGGGGCGCCGGTGGGCCGGCGTTGACATATCGGCCTTCGCCATTGACCTCATCCAGGAACGACGTTTTGCTCCTCTAAACGTAACAGCCAACATACGCGGCATCCCGGCCGATTTGGAATCGGCCCGCCGGCTGGCGGGCGCCAAGTGGGCGGATTTTCAGGCGTGGGCGGTAACTCGTGTTGCCGGTCTGGTTCCCAGCGATTCAATGTCGAGCGACGGCGGGATTGACGGGCGCGGGACGATGCTGGCGCAACCTCAGGGGAACTATTCCCGGCTGGCCCTGTCCCAAGTCAAAGGCGGGCGGTTTGTGCTGGGGCAATTTCGGGATTTCCTGCACGCTATGGAACGCGACCGCGCTGCCATCGGCATCTATATCACTCTGGACAGCGTTAGTTCGCCCGGGGCGCGCTCGGAAATCGCCCGGCTGGGCAGCATCCGGGTTGGCGCTAACGAATATCCCCGCGTCCAGCTCTGGTCAATTGCCGACTATTTCGCTGGTCATTTGCCCAATCTGCCCACTATGGCCGACCCGTACACCGGGCAGGCGATTCAGTCATCGTTGACTTGATACCACCGCGATGCAACCCCTAGCGACCACGTCAGCAGCAGCAATGGCTGCGGATAGCCGGCGCGCGCTGCTGAAGCAGCATTTTGGCTATGATGAGTTTCGACCTCATCAAGAGGCGATAATCGCCAACGCTCTGGCCGGGCGGCATAGCCTCGTCATCATGCCCACCGGCGGGGGCAAGTCCCTTTGCTACCAGCTGCCGGCGCTGGCGATGGACGGGCTGACGCTGGTGGTGTCGCCGCTGATTGCGCTGATGCAGGACCAGGTGGACGGGCTGCGGGCCAACGGCATCGCCGCCGGGTTCATCAACAGCAGCCTGGATAACGCCGCCGCCAGCGCCGCCGGGCGCAAGGCCCAGGCCGGCCAGGTCCGCCTGCTGTACGTTGCGCCGGAGCGGGTGGCAATGCCGGGCTTCCGGCGTTTTCTGGAAACCCTGGACTTGCGCCTCATCGCCATTGACGAAGCCCACTGCATCAGCGAGTGGGGCCACGATTTCCGCCCCGACTACCGCACTTTGTCGGATTTGCGGACGCTGTTTCCCGATACGCCGGTGATGGCCCTGACGGCCACCGCTACGGAACGGGTGCGCCAGGACATCGTTGACCAGCTCCGGCTGGGGGATGCGCCGCAGTTCGTCTCCGGGTTTGACCGGCCCAACCTGACTTACACCGTCCGCCCGCAGACGGGAACGCCGGCCGCGCTGCGGGAGCTGCTGGACGAAAGGCGAGGGCAGCCGGCCATCGTCTATTGCTTTTCCCGCAAGGAAACCGAGGAACTGGCGGAATATATGACGGCCCACGGCCACCCCGCCGTTGCCTACCATGCCGGCCTGGACGCCGCCACCCGCCGCCTGACCCAGGAGCGGTTTATTGACGGCGCGGTTCCCATCGTCGCTGCCACCATCGCCTTTGGCATGGGCATTGACAAGCCGGACATCCGGCTGGTGGTTCACTACGCGCTGCCCAAGTCCGTTGAGGGCTATTACCAGGAGACGGGGCGGGCCGGCCGCGACGGGCTGCCCAGCGACTGCGTGCTGTTTTTCTCCGAGGGCGACCGGGCCAAGCAGGAGTTTTTCATCCAGAAAATGACCGGCGACGCCCGCGGCACGGCGGAACGGCAGCTGCAGCAGATAGTTGACTACGGACGGCTGACCACCTGCCGCCGCAAGTATTTGCTGGCCTACTTTGGCGATACGACGGCCGGAGAATCCTGCGGCAACTGCGACGTGTGCCTGGCGGAACGTCAATCGGTAGATGTCACCGTTGCCGCGCAAAAGATTTTATCGGCGGTAATCCGCACCGGAGAGCGGTTCGGCATCGCCCACGTCAGCAATGTTCTGCTGGGGAGCAACCTCCAGCGGGTTCGGGAATTGGGCCACGACAAATTGAGCGTGTTCGGTATTGTTGACGACTATGACCGCAGCGGGCTGCGCCGCATCGCCGACGGGCTGATTGAAAAGGGGCTGCTGGCGCGGGAAAGCGGGCAGTACGCCACCATCAGCGTAACCGGCGCCGGCCGCGCCTGGCTGCGGAGCCGGGAGAACCTGACGCTGGAGATGCGGGTTGACGAACCGGCGGCCCGGCCGGAGCGACGCAGCGAGCGCACCGCGCCGGCCGCCCGCAGCGCCGGCGCCGCCCCCGATTATGATGCCGCGCTGTTTGAGGAACTGCGCGCTTTGCGCCGCCGTCTGGCGGACGAACAGGGAGTGCCGGCTTTCGTAGTGTTCGGCAACGCAACGCTGCAAGCGCTGGCGGCGGCGCGGCCTACCGACCGCCGGGCGATGCTGCAAGTGTCAGGCGTGGGGCCGGCCAAGCTGAACCAGTATGGCGAGCCGTTTCTGGCGGTAATTCGCAAGCATCTAAATGGGGCGCCAGCGGGACGCGACGATACGGCTGATACATTGCAATCGCTGCCAAATCGTCCGGCTAACGATGTTGAGAATCAACCATTAGGCGCTACGCACATTATGACGCAACGGTTGTTGCAGCAGGGGTTGAGCATTGCCGAAGCCGCCCATGAGCGCGGCTTTACGCGAAATACGATTATGTCCCACCTGGAGCGCATCGTGGTGGCCGGCGAACCCGTTGACCTGGCGCGCCTGCTGCCCTCGCCGGAGCGTGTCGCCCAAATCACCGCCGCTATGAAAGCGGCGGAGGGCGAGCGTCTGGCTCCGGTGAAAGAACTGCTGGGCGATGATTATACTTACGATGAAATCCGCCTGGTCCGGCTTGCCCTGCAATCGGAAACAGCTCACTGAACCGACCAGGCAGGCAGCGTTGCAATTATGGTACAGTGCCAAACCACCTGAAACGAGACGCTACCGCCAAGCAGCGTTTTGACAAGGGTATCCGCCCGGTTTATGCTTTCCGTATATTTTGACGGAGGCGGCGCGATGTGGAACCGGATTTTCATTGCGTCCAGCGTGGTGTTCTTTTGCGGCATCTTTGCGTTCCTGTTTGGGGAGCATTTGATGCCAGGGTGGGCGCAGGTCACGCTGCCTGCCGGCGCGTTGCTGGCCGGCTTTGCCGCGATTGCCTCCGCCGTATCGGGTCTCGTCCTGATTCTAAAGCCGGATGCCGGCATTTAAGGCAATAGGGATAACGCCGGCCGTCGTTTTCGCAGCTCTGGGCGTAGCGTTGGTTGTGCTGGTCGTATCATCGCCGGCGGGCAGTTACGGCGTTGACCGGCTCCTTACAATCATAAGCACCCTGATTAGTGTCACCGCGTTTGGTTTCACGCTGATTGTCCATTTCCGGTAACGGCGTTAGCGCTGGGCAGCCTGTGCCAAACGGTACGCCGAACCAGAGCAGGGGCGACCCATGGGCCGCCCTTGCACAATCGGCGTTGCCGGCGTTGGTTAGGTTCCGTACCGCGCGGCGGCGTTGGGGTCGCTGTACTCCACGTTCTTGGTGGACCAGAAGGCGGTGGCGATGTCGTCGCAGGCGGCGACCAGGGCCTCGGCGTTCTCCATGCTGACGGTCTGTTTGCACTGGCCGGCCAGTTTGAGGGCGGCGTTGAACTTGGCGGCGATTTCGTTGGCGTCGGTGCCGGGCCAGGCGTAGTCGGCCCAGAGGATGCGCAGCTCTTCCTTGCACTTCTCGGCGTGCTCTTCCTTGACGGTAACGTAGCGGGAGAAAGTGTTGGCGAAGGTCTGCCGGTCGGCGGCGGGCGAGCCAGGCTGGGGCGCTTCCAGGTTCTGCATCCGCAGCACCATTTTCTGCACGGTTTGGGCCGCCATCTTGGCGACGAGGGGGTCGTAGATGCCGCAGGGAATGTCGCAGTGGGCATAGGCCGTGCGGGGTTTCAGGAAAGCAATGGGATTGAACATCGTGGGCAGTCTCCTCAGGATAGCAAGGCCCCGGGCGCATACCGCGGGCCACAGGATGGTTGCAGCAGGAATGCTAGCGCAATTGGACGCCGGGCGCAAGTGGCGAGGCGTCATACTGGCGCCAGCGAGCGCCGGTCAAGGGATTGCGTTACTTGGGTAGCGTTCCGTTTCAGGTGGTTTGATTATTCCTGGATTCCCGCTTTCGCGGGAATCCAGGAACAGCAAGAGCGGCATCCCTGACTTTGAAAGGCCCCGACCACCTGAATTGCAATGCTACCGTCAAGTGCGGTAGCGTTCCGTTTCAGGTGGTCGGGGCTTTGCAAAGTCATTAAAGCCCTCTCCCACAAGGGGAGAGGGGTAGCGCTCGGCCCGGGCCTGGTTGCCCTCTCCCCTTGTGGGAGAGGCTTGGGAGAGGGGTAGCCCTCCCGCTCCGGCGGCGGGTTTTGCGGCGCCCAGACTTTGCCCCTGCCCACTGACAACCCCCTTTGACAACCGCGAACATAAGTCCTATACTGTACCCCGTCACGTGATTCTCAGTCCAGCCAGAGGTCAACCCGGTCGTTAACGGCCAGTCAGCACAAAATCGCATACCGGCGTCGTGGAGACCCCTCGTCCAATGCTTACGCGAGAACGGTCTAACCGGCCAACAGCGACTGCCACCGCGCTGCGTGGCTGCGCCTTAAAGCGCAGTTCACGAACCATCGGAGCAAAACTTTGCGTAAATCCCCCGGCCGTGGGGCTGACAATGACCGGTAACCTCTGGCCCGCACTCCCCATCCCGCCAACCGCCCGAACCCCGATAGCCTGAACCAGCAAAAGGAGCATTGCCAATGAACCCAGCCCACCACCGCAGAGGAATAACCAAACCACCTGAAACGAAACGCTGCCGTCAAGTGCGCTGTCCTTGACATATTGCGGGTCTGGGGGTAGCATCAATAGCAGTTAACAATTGGATACGCTGCTGGAACCCTTATCCAGACAGGCGGAGGGAACGGCCCTGTGAAGCCTGGCAACCAATCCCGCTTACCCGGCGGGGTCAGGTGCTAATTCCGGCGTCCCCCGTGGCGGGTTGCGATGCGACGCGCTGGCGGCGGTATGACGAAAGATGAGGGGAGAACTGCTTTGTGGGCTCTCCCTGTGCCGGGCGAGCCTTTATTTTTGCCTCCGCCCCGGCCGGCAGCGTTCCCTACCGCCGCGCGCAAGTGACCGACTTTGAGTATGACTGAAATTCGTCCCATCAACTGGACCGGAACCCGCCTGGAGCTGCTGGACCAGACGCTCCTGCCTCACCAGCGTTCTACCATCAGCATCACGGACTATCGCCACGCCGCCGCCGCCATTACCGAGATGCGTGTGCGGGGGGCGCCGGCCATCGGCGTGACCGCCGCTTACGCCATGGCGCTGGCCGCTGCCGAGCTGCAATCCAGGGAGCGCGACCATTTCATCGGCGCGCTGCGGCAGGCCGGCGCGCACATCGCCGCCGCCCGCCCCACCGCCGTCAACCTGGGCTGGGCCGTGCGCCGGATGCTGCGGGTCGCCGAATCCGAACCGGACCCCGGCAGCATCCTGCCCCGGCTGGAGACGGAGGCCCGGCTGATTCAGGCAGAGGACGAGGCAATCAACCGTCGCATCGGCGAGCACGGGCGGGCCTTGATGCCCCCGGACGGACAGGGCGTTTTGACCCATTGCAACACCGGCGCGCTGGCCACGTCGGCTTTTGGCACCGCCCTGGGCGTCATCCGCGCCGGCTGGGAGGCCGGCGGACGGTTTCGCGTTTTCAACACCGAGACCCGGCCCTGGCTGCAAGGGGCGCGTCTGACCTCGTGGGAGTTCCAGCAGCTGGGTATTCCGGCCACGCTGGTCGCCGACTCGGCCGCCGGGATGCTGATGCGGCGGGGCGACGTTTCCTGCGTGATTGCCGGCGCCGACCGCATCGCCGCCAACGGCGATACCGCCAACAAGATTGGCACCTACGCGCTGGCAGTGCTGGCCCACGAAAACGGCATCCCCTGCTACATCGCCGCGCCCACCAGCACCGTTGACCTGGCCCTGGCCCACGGCGATGCGATTGCCATTGAGGAGCGGCCCGAACACGAGGTAACGGGCTATGGCGGCGCTGACATCGCCCCGGCCGGCACGGCCGCCTACAACCCCGCTTTTGACGTTACGCCGCACCGCTATATTACCGGCATCGTTACCGAAACGATGGTTTGCCGCCCCCCTTACACCGAATCGCTGCGGCAAGCCGTGGACGCCGCCTGAATCAAAAATCCGGTCTATCCTGCCCATCTCGTCGGTGTAAAAATATGACCATTGACCAGCAAACCCGCCGCCGCATCGCCCGCACCGGCCTTACCGCCCTGGACCCGGAGCGGGCCAGCCCCGGCTATACCCTGTACGCTCCCCTGTCCGGCAACGGCGAAGTCTATCTGCTGGACAGGGACGGCGCAGTTGCCCACCGCTGGCAGATGCCCTATCCGCCCGGTCTTTACGGCTACCTGCTCCCCAACGGCAACCTGTTCTACGGCGGCAAGGTGCGGGATGACGGCGCGTGGGACATCTTTGACGGCTTCAAGCGATTCAAGGGTGGGGTGATGCTGGAGGCCGACTGGGACGGCAACATCCTCTGGGAACACCGGGACCCGTATCACCACCACGACGCCCGGCGGACGGAATCGGGCGGCTGCCTGTATATGACGGTGGAGCGTATGGATGACGCCGCCGCCGCCCAAGTGCCGGGCGGGCAGCCCGGGAGCGGGTCTGACGGTATGTGGTGCGACGTGCTGGTAGAGGTGGACGCCGACGGCAACCGCATCTGGGAGTGGCGCGCCGCGGCGCATCTGGACCCGGGTACCCACATCATTACCTTCAACGACCTGCGCGATGAATGGAGCCACGGCAACACCGTCGTTCCCTTGCCCAACAACCGGGCAATGTTCAGCTTCCGCAACATCTCCACCGTCGGCATCATTGATCAAGCCACCGGCGGCATTGTCTGGCAGATTGGCGACGACACGCTGGCGCAGCAGCATGACCCGTCGCTGCTGGACAACGGCAACGTGCTCATCTACGACAACGGTTCCCACAGCCGCCACGACCCGCTGCCGGCGTCCCGGGTCATTGAGGTGAACCCGGCCACCAACGAAATCGTCTGGCAGTACCGGGACAACCCGCCGTTCAACTTTTTCAGCGCCTACATTTCCGGCGCGCGGCGGCTGCCCAACGGCAACACGCTGATAACCGAGGGGCATTTCGGGCGCATTTTCCAGGTAACGCCCGATGGTGAAGTAGTGTGGGAATACATCAACCCCCACTTTGCGCCCAACGAGCAGGGCTATCCGGTGAACAGCGTCTTTCGCGCCACCCACTACCTGCCGGACGCGATACCGCAGCTGCGCTGAAACAGAGGCAATCCGATGGCAACCTGGCAGCCTGACCGCTACGGGGAGGAGAACCCGCACACCGGCGATTTGGCCGGCGGCGCTTATATTTCTACGACGCGCATCATCCTGCTGTCCATCATCAGTATGGGCATCTACTGGTTCTATTGGATGTACCGCACCTGGAAACAGTACCGTGACCACACCGCTGACCTGGCTGCCGAAACCGGCGAGAGGCACTACCCGGTCTGGCACACGCTGACGCAACTCGTGCTGATTTACGGGTTCTTTCGCTATCACGCTCACATCCGGCATTACAAGGCGCTGATGCAGGAGCGTGGCATTGCCGACAGCCTGAATCTGGGGATGCTGACTACCATCGTGGTTATCAACACGCTGGTGGGCCTCATCGGCGGCGGTATGCGGGATCCCAGCTCGGACAGCAGCGGGATGGTTCTGGCCGGCGTTGTTATCAACATCATCAGCCTGATTGTTACCATCGGTATTCTCTGCCGGATGCAGTCCAACCTTAACCGTTATTGGGCTGACGTGGACAGCCGGCTGAGCCAATCCGCCCGTTTCGGCAAGGGCGAAATTGTGCTTATCGTTATTGGCGTACTGCTCTGGCTTGGCACCATCGCCGGTTTCATCTGGCCGGGGTGACGCGATTCCCGGCAAAATCCCATCCGGTCTATCACTTTAAAAAGGACTTTTAACTCAATGCCTTACCATCCTCAAGCGGATATAGCCATTATCGGCGGCAGCGGCCTGTACGAGATACAGGGGTTTAATGAAACCGCCGTGGTGGATATTGACACCCCCTACGGCAAGCCCAGCGACGCCATTACCATCGGCGAACTGCAGGGCGTATCGGTGGCCTTTCTGCCCCGGCACGGGCGGGGCCACCGGGTCAGCCCGTCGGAGCTGCCCTTTCGCGCCAACATCTACGCCCTGAAAACGCTGGGCGTCAAGCGCATCGTATCGGTCAGCGCGGTGGGCAGTCTGCAAGCCCGCTTTGAGCCGCAGCATCTGGTCGTTCCCGACCAGCTGATTGACCGCACCCGTTTCCGCGACAGCACCTTTTTTGAGGATGGCGTGGTGGCCCACATCACCTTTGCCGAACCCTTCTGCCCCGGCGTCAGCCGGGTCATCGCCGGCGGCGGCGCGGGGCAGGGCATTCCGACTCACGCCGGCGCTACTCTGGTGGTGATGGAAGGGCCCGCCTTTTCCACCAAAGCCGAGTCGCAAATGTACCGTGCCTGGGGCGGCGACCTGATCGGTATGACCGCCATCCCGGAGGCCAAGCTGGCCCGCGAAGCCGAAATGTGCTACGGCACCATGGCCTGGGTCACCGACTATGACTGCTGGCACCCCGACCACGATGCCGTAACCGTGGAGATGGTGGTGGAAAATCTGGTTGCCAACATCGCCAACAGCCGCATCATCCTGCGCCACATTATGCCGGAACTGACGGCGCTGGGCCCCTGCGAGTGCCAGACGGCCCTGGCCAACGCCGTCATCACCGACCGGGCAATGATACCCGACGCCGTGCGCCGCCGGCTGTACCCTATCGCCGGCCGCCATCTGGCCCCACCGCAACCCAACAGCCCAACAGGAGGTAACTAAATGCCCCGACAAAACCCCGGCGAACCTTATTACCGGGTCGATTCTCCCGAAGCGCTACAAATCCTGCAGGCCGACCCGGAGGGCACGGTAGTGATTGACGTGCGCCGGGACGACGAATGGGTCACCGGCCACGCCGCCGGCGCCACCCACATCAACGTTGACGACCTGGCCGGGCGGATGGACGAAGTGCCGGAGGACAAGAAAATCCTGTTCATCTGCGCTGCCGGCGTCCGCAGCGGCCTGGCCTGCGAGCTGGCGGCGGCCATGGGCTACGACTCGGAAATGCTCTACAACATTGACGACGGGACGCCGGCCTGGATTGCCGCCGGCAACCCCACTTCCTACGGCGACAACCCGTAGGGGCGGGCGAGTGGCAAACCCGCCCCGGCCGCAGACTTAAGACTTACACAATGCGAGGTAACTGAATTTGCTTGAACCGAAAGTCAAAGGCGACGTGAAAGACCTTTCCCTGGCCCCGGCCGGCGTTGACCGCATCCGTTGGGCCGGGCGGGAGATGCCCGTCGTCAATATGATTGCGGAACGCTTCCGCCAGGAACAGCCCCTGGCCGGCGTGCGGATGGCCGCCTGCCTGCACGTCACCACCGAAACGGCCAACCTGGCCATCGCCCTGCAAGCCGGCGGCGCCGACCTGGTCATCTGCGCCAGCAACCCCCTTTCGACCCAGGACGAAACCGCCGCCGCTCTGGTGCAGGAGTTCGGCATCCCCACCTACGCCATTAAGGGCGAGGACAACGAAACCTACTACCAGCACATCAACGCCGTCCTCGACTACGCGCCGATGGTGACCATGGACGACGGCGCCGACCTGGTGGGCATCCTGCACCGGGAGCGCAGCGACCTGCTGACCAACGTCATCGCCGGCACCGAGGAAACCACCACCGGCGTGGTGCGCCTGACGGCAATGGCCGCCGACGGGCAGTTGAAGTACCCCATCATCGCCGTCAACGAGGCCGAAACCAAGCACTTTTTTGACAACCGCTACGGCACCGGCCAGAGCACGCTGGACGGGATTACCCGCGCCACCAACATCCTGTGGGCCGGCCGCCGCGTCGTAATCGGCGGTTATGGCTGGTGCGGCCGGGGCGTGGCTTCCCGGGCCCGGGGGATGGGCGCCCAGGTCATCGTTACCGAGGTTAACCCGGTGCGCGCGCTGGAGGCCGTGATGGACGGCTTTCAGGTGATGACCGGCCTGGAGGCGGCCCGGCAGGGCGAGGTGTTTATCACCGTTTCCGGCGGCTGGCACGTCATCGGCCAGCAGCACCTGGAGGCGATGCCTGACGGGGCCATCGTTGCCAACAGCGGCCACTTTAACGTGGAGATTGACATTCCCGCGCTGGAAGCAATGTCGGTGAGCCATCGGGAAGTACGCCCCTTCGTGGAGGAATACCAGACCGCCGACGGGCGGCGCATCTACCTGCTGGGCGAGGGCCGGCTCATCAATCTGGCCGCCGCCGAGGGGCATCCGTCGGCGGTGATGGACATGAGCTTCGCCAACCAGGCGTTGAGCGCGGAGTATCTGGTCAAGCGTCATACCGAGCTGTCCAACGGCGTCCACGTCGTCCCCCGCGAAATCGACGCCGAGGTGGGCCGCCTCAAGCTGGAAACCATGGGCATCCGCATCGACTCGCTGACCGCCGAGCAGACTGCCTACAACGAAAGCTGGGAGGAGGGGACTTAACTCATCCGCCCCCCGCAATTGGCGATGGTCAGGTTAAATCAAAATCCCGCTTATCCTGTCCATTGATACAACAAGGAGGAATCCCCCAATGCCAATACAGTTTATGACCTCGCCCAAGTACCTGCTCACTTCCGAGTCGGTCACTGAGGGCCACCCCGACAAAGTGTGCGACCAGATTTCCGACGCCGTGCTGGACGCCGCTTTCTCCGCTGACCCCATGAGCCGCGTGGCCTGTGAAACCGTGGCCGGCAAAAATCTGGTGATGGTCACCGGCGAAATCACCACCCAGGCCGAGCTGGACTTTGACGCCATCACCCGCCAGACCCTGCTGGAAATCGGCTACACCGACCTCAAGTATGGAATTGACGGCCACTCTTGCGGCATCATCGCCAACGCCAGCCAGCAGTCCCCGGACATCAACGCCGGCGTTACCACTGCCCTGGAGCACCGGGCCAACGGCACCGAGGCCGGCGCGCGCCGCGCCACCGGCGCCGGCGACCAGGGCATGATGGTGGGCTTCGCCTGCAACGAAACCGACAGCCTGATGCCCCTTACCGTTGACCTCTCCCATCGCCTGGTGGAACGGCTGGCCGCCGTCCGCAAGGATGGCACGCTGCCCTACCTGGGGCCGGACGGCAAGTCGCAAGTCACCGTGGAATACCGCTACGGCCAGCCCCACCGCGTGGACGCTATCGTCGTCAGCAGCCAGCACGACGATGCCGAAGACCGCGACGCTTTCCGCGCCCAAATCCGCGCCGACGTTATTGAACACGTCATCAAGCCCATCGTGCCGGCGCACCTGCTGGACGACGACACCAAGTATTACGTCAACCCCAGCGGCTGGTTTGTGGTTGGCGGGCCGCAGGGCGATACCGGGCTGACCGGGCGCAAGATTCTGGTGGACACCTACGGCGGCATTGCCCGCCACGGCGGCGGCGCTTTCTCCGGCAAGGACCCGACCAAAGTTGACCGCTCCGGCGCTTACGCCGCCCGCTACGTCGCCAAGAACCTGGTGGCCGCCGGGCTGGCCGACCGGGTTGAGGTGCTGGTCTCCTACGCCATCGGCGTCGCCGACCCCATCTCGGTAGCCGTGGAAACCTTTGACACCAACCACCTGCCCAATGAGCGCATTGAGGAACTGGTGCGCGAGTACTTTGACCTGCGCCCCGGCGCCATCATTGAAGACCTGGAACTGCGCCGCCCCATCTACCGCAAGACCGCCGCCTACGGCCACTTTGGCCGCAGCGACCTTGACCTTCCCTGGGAGCGCACCGACAAGGCTGAGGCCCTCAAGCAGGCCGCCGGCGCGCTGGCCGCCCCCGCCGGCGACTAATTGGCCGGCGCTTTCCTTCCTGATGTGATGCGCCCTTCGCCCAGGTCGGTGAGGGGCGTATCCGCATTGATTAGCCGGCTGCTAATCAGCCGATTTCCGGGGCCGGGCAATATGGACCGGATAGTGCCATTGCGCCGTTTTCTCTCCTGGCTGATTGACCGGCTGCTGTTCCTGGCGGCCGGCGTCGCCGTTCTGTTTATCATCCAGCTAGCGGGTTTCCCCGGTTCCGGGCTAATCAGGTTTGACCTGTATGATTTGATAGCGATACAGGTTCCGCTGACCCTGCTGATTACCTATGCCATCTGGTTTGGCGTCGTCATCACGTTTGGGCCGCCGGGCCGCCGTCTGACCGGCACCGACGTCCGCCGCCGTCAGGGCGGCGCGCCCAGCTTGCCGATGAAACTGACCCGTTCCATAGTCAAGCTTTTGCTGCACATCACCATCATCGGCTTCATCGTTGACGCCGTGTTTATCTGCGTTGACCGGGCGGAACGGCGTTCCATCCCCGACCGCATGGCCGGTACTGTCGTCGCCCGCCGCCGCTGACGCGGGCTGCTTTTCGTTTCCTGCGGCAAGGTTCCGTTCCCATAGGTGTCGGCAAGGCGGGTTGCCGGCTAGGCAGCGTTCCGTTTCAGGCGCCAATGGACGGCGGCGGCGGTTACGGCGTGGCTGACCGACCGGCACAGGGCACGGGCGGCGCGGGCGTAATCGCTGGCGGCGATGTTGGCGGGAGGTGAAGTTGAGGTAGTGGCGGCTGCGATTGAGGTGGTGGGCTGGGTTCATTGGCAATGCTCCTTGCTGGTTCAGGTGGTCGGGGTTCCGGTTCAGGCTATCGGGGTTCGGCGGTTGGCGGGATATGGTGAGCGAGCCAGAGGTTACCGGTCATTGTCAGCCCCACGGCCGGGGGTTTTACGCAAAGTTTTGCTCCGATGGTTCGTGAACTGCGCTTTAAGGCGCAGCCACGCAGCGCGGTGGCAGTCGCTGTTGGCCGGTTAGACCGTTCTCGCGTAAGCATTGGACGAGGGGTCTCCACGACGCCGGTATGCGATTTTGTGCTGACTGGCCGTTGACGACCGGTTGACCTCTGGCAGGACTGAGATTCACGTGATAGATTGCAGTATAGTACCGATGTTCGCAGTTGTCAAAGGGGGGTTGTCAGTGGGCCGTTGCAAAGTGCGGGCGGCTGGTTTTGCGGGCGCCGGATTTCCCTGACGCCGAGCGCTACCCCTCTCCCAACCCTCTCCCACAAAGGGAGAGGGCTTTAATGACTTTGCAAAGCCCCGACCGCCGGAAACGGAACGCTACCTGCCGGCTAGCGGTTCTGGAGGCGTCTGAGCTGCGCCTCCAGCTCCTGGACGCGGGCTTCGGCGGCATTGCGTTCGGCTTCGGCGGCGTTGCGCTCCCGTATCAATTCCTGCCGGTTAGGCAGAAACTTTCCCGTCGCCGGGTCCAAAAACCGGAACCAGCCCAGTCTGCCGTGCAGCTCCAGGTTCAGCAGCGGGCTGAAACCCCGGCACTCCCCGCTCTCCGCGTCAACGGCAATGGGTTCATACCGCCCGGCCGCCAGCCGGTAGCCCTGCAACAGCGGCGTCAAATACCTTCGCTCCGGGTCGTAGCGCCAGTATTCCTGCACTCCCCAGCGCTCATACAGCTCCTGCTTGAACCCCAGGTCGTTGCGGTAGGTATGCTCCGACGCTATCTCCATAGCGAACACGGGAACCTCGTGCTCCAGCCACAAAAAATACGACCGGCGCAGTTCGCTGCCCACGTTGGGAATCACGTACACGTCGGGCGACACGCTCGCCCGGATGTTGCCCGGCTGGTAATAGATGAACATTTCGCTGGCCACCAGCGTCGTCGGGTCGTCAAGCCAGGTCTCCAGCGCGCTTTGCATATAGGCTTGGGGGACGAAATGAAACATCGACTCTACCGGCAGTACGTCGTGCGCGTCGGGGTAATAGACGCCGTCATCCGGCACGGGCGGCCGGGACGGCTTGGGCTGGGCGGTTCGGGGTGTAGTCATCAGGTCGCTCCGGTCGCGAAGGCAGCCTCCGCGACAAAGTTCCTCGGCTGGCGCTGCCGCTCATTATACGTGGAAAGTTCCCGGCGCGCTCCTCTATTATATTCTGGCGGGCGCCGCCGCTATGCTAAAATTGCGTTATGGACACACCAATCAAATTCGGCACCGACGGCTGGCGCGGTATCATCGCCGACGACTTTACTTTTGCCAATGTGGCCCGCTGCGCGCAGGGATTGGCCGATTACCTGCGGGCGGATGGTTCGGCCGGGAAGGGGCTGGTGGTGGGTTACGATACCCGGTTTGCCTCGCGGGAGTTTGCGGAGACGGTGGCCGGGGTAATAGCCGCCAACGGCATCCCCGTGTACCAGTGCCAGGAGCCGGCCCCGACGCCCGTGGTTAGCCACCAGGTGGTTTTGCGCGGCGCGGCCGGCGGCGTGGTCATCACTTCGAGCCACAACCCGGCGGCCTGGAGCGGGTTCAAGTTCAAATCGGCGCAGGGCGGCAGCGCCAGCCAGGCCGTTACCGACGTGCTGGAACTGTGCATTGAGTCTGCCGGGCCGCCGAAAACGCTGCCTTTGGATGACGGACGCGCCGCCGGGTTAGTCCGGGATATTGACCCCAACCCGCCCTACCGCGAGGCCATCGCCGGATTGGTGAACCTGGACGCCATCCGCGCCGCCGGGCTGACCGTGCTGGTGGATGCCATGCACGGGGCCGGGGCCGGATACATTGCCGGCCTGCTGCACGGCGGCGCAACCCGCGTGGCAGAGCTGCGGGCCGAACCCAACCCGGCGTTTCCCGGCATGGCCCAGCCCGAACCCATCGCCCCCAACTTGACCGGGCTGCGCCGGCGCACGCCGGCTGACGGCGCGTCGGTGGGCCTGGCGCTGGACGGCGACGCCGACCGCATCGGGTTGGTGGATGAAAACGGGCGGTTCGTGAGCACGCTGGAGGTCTTTTCCCTGCTGGCCCTGTATCTGCTGGAGCGCGGCGACCGGGGGGCTTTGGTGAAAGGCGTAACCGCGTCGGTGATGCTGAACAAGCTGGCCGAGCGGTACGGCGTCGCCATCGCCGAGCTGCCCGTGGGGTTCAAGAATATCGGCCCCCGCTTTGTCGCCGAGGACGCGCTGCTGGGGGGCGAGGAGAGCGGCGGGTACGCTTTTCGCGGGCATATTCCCGAACGGGACGGCATTCTCAGCGGGCTTTACCTGCTGGAATATATGGCGGTCAGTGGCCTTACGGCGTCCGGGATGGTGCGGCACCTGTTTGACGTCGTGGGGGAGCATCATTACCAGCGGCGGGATGTCCGTTTCAATCCGCTGGAGCGGGAGGCCATCCGGCAGCGGTTGGCGGGTTCGTCGCTGCCGGAGCTGGCCGGGATGCCGGTTCGCAGTATGGATGAGATTGACGGGCGACGCTGGATGCTTGACGCCGGCTGGGTGGCCGCCCGGTTCTCCGGCACCGAACCGTTGCTCCGCATCTACTGCGAGGCGGACACCACCGCTAACGTGAGTCGTATGCTGGACGCGATGCAGGCGCACCTGGGCGTCTAGCCGGCCCACCCCACGCCATTCGGCGCGAGCCGGAATCCGGTCGTAAAGGAGGAAAGGATATGGAACCGGCCACACCGGTACGCCGTCTCTTCGCCCTGCTGCTTGACGGGATATTGTTTTTCCTTGCCCTCATCATCGGCTACGTCATCTGGTGGCTCATCGTGCTGGGGCGGGGACAAACGCCGGGCAAGCAAGTGCTGGGTATCCGCGCGGTCCGGCGTGGCGGCGGCCCCGCCGGCTGGGGAATAACCTTCGTCCGCGAAATCGTCAAGGGGATAGCCCACGGCTACGTCATCGGGTTCTTCGCCGACATCATCTTCCTGCTGATGGACGACAACGAGCACCGTTCCTTATCCGACCGCGTGGCGAATACGGTAGTTGTCCGCAACAACTAGCCAATCGCAGCGCGCCCATTCCCTGAGGAGGCCGCCCAATGGTCACCGCCGCCCAGCAGCAGGCAATCGTGGAGTTCTGCCGCGAGCGCCACATCATCAGGTTCTGGCTTCTTGATGAACCGTTGATTAACGAGCGCATCGGAAAAGGCTGCCCTAGCGCTATCGTAACCTTTCACCCCTATTTCACACCCATCCGGGCCGGGTTCACCCGAATGGAACAGGAACTGGCAACCATCATCGGGTCTGAGACGGCCCTTTACGCCACCAGTGGCCTGAGTCCCCGGCTAACGGAAAAAGCTCTCACCAAAGCGAACCTCGTGTTCCCCAACCCGTCTGCGCCACCGGCTACGCCCGAAACCGTCGCCAGGTTCTGCCGGGAACATCACATCACCAAGCTCTGGTTGCTTGACGAATCCATCGACATCCAAGAGGAGTTCAGCCCCAGCGTCATTGTAAATTTCCACCCGGACTACACCCCTGGTATGGAGTTCTTCGAAATCCAGGACGAGCTTGGGATACTGTTCACCCCCGGGACCACCCTCTACACAGCGGACAGTTTGAGCCCCGGCGAAGCAGAGCGAGCCCTCAATACGGCAGAAGTTTGGTATGCTGACACTGCGGGATGACTTGGGCTATATGCAGGCTGCCGCGGCGGATGCCATCAGCATTCTGGGTAATGCCAACCTGCAAGAGCTGGAGCGAAACCGTGAAAAGCAGGCCGCGCTGTGCTACCTGATAATCGTCGTTGGGGAATCGGCCAATCGGGTCCGCCATAGACAAGAACACGTTAACTACCCTGCAATTGACTGGGACGGGCCGATTAATATGCGGAATGTATTGGTACACCGGCATCATTCCGTCAAGTTAGACCGCGTGTTTGATGTGATAACCAATAGATTTCCCCAGCTCATAACCGCCATAAACCTAATTCTGCTGGACTTGCCATGACCACCCCCGCCGGTTCCCCAAACCCTGCCGCCAGTCTGTTCGACCGCCTGCCGGTCAGCCGCGGCGTCCTCATCGCCATCGCCATCGCGGCCGTGGCCTACGCCATTGCCATCGTTGGCGCGCTCTTCGCCCGCAACGCTGCGGGCATCGACAGCGTGAACCGATTTGTTGAAATGCTGTCCGGTTCCTCCGGGGCCGGTATCAGCAACCTGGGCATCAAGCTGGGTTTCGCCTACGCGGTGGGCGCGGCGTCGGCGGTCAATCCGTGCGGGTTTGCCATGCTGCCGGCCTATCTGGGCCTGTACGTCAGCGGGGGCAATCAGGAGCAAGACAGCCGCCGGCCGGTTCGCCTCATCGCGCGGGCCGTCATGGTGGGCCTGTCGGTATCGGTGGGATTCGTCGTCCTCTTCGGCCTGGTCGGGCTGGTTCTGGGATTTGGCTCGCAGGCCATCGTGGTGTCGGCGCTGCCGTGGGTGGGCCTTGCAGTGGGCCTGCTGCTTATCGGAGCGGGCGCTTTTATGGCGAGCGGCGGCAAAATCTATACCAGCCTGGCCCAGCGCGCGGCGTCGCGGATCGGCGACCCGGGGCAGATGAACGTGCCGGGGTACGTGCTGTTCGGCGTCAGTTACGGGCTGGCGTCGCTGAGTTGCACGCTGCCGCTCTTCCTGGCCGTTTTGGGCGTGGGGGCCGGCCTGTCATCGGGGTGGCTGGATACGCTGGGCCAGTTCGTGCTGTACGCGGCCGGCATGGGCAGCGTCATCATGGCGCTGACCCTGGGAATGGCCGTGGCCCGCTCGGTGCTGGTGCGGTGGCTGCGAAAGGCTTTGCCCTACGTGGGCCTGGTGGGAGCGTGGCTCATGGTGGTGGCCGGCACTTACATCGTGTTCTACTGGCTGACGCTGGGGGACTTGCTGTAAAGGACTGCCCGTCGTTCCGGCGAAAACCGGAGCGACGGGGAACACGCTACCGCTTGGTGTATTGCGGGGCGCGGCGGGCGCGTTTCAGGCCGTACTTCTTGCTTTCCTTGACCCGTGGGTCACGGGTGATGAACCCGGCCCGGCGCAGAGGGGGTTTCAGGTTGGGGTCAGAAACCACCAGGGCGCGCGAGATGCCGTGTCGGATGGCCTCGGCCTGGGCGTTGACGCCGCCGCCGATGACCTGCGCCATGACGCGGAACCGGCCCACCGTCTCCGAGGTAACGAAGGGTTCCCGGACGGTGGATTGCCAGGGCAGCCAGTTGAAGTACTCCTCCATGGGCTTGCCGTTAACGATGATGGCCGTGCCGCTATCGGGGTAGAGGCGCACTTTGGCGATTGCCGACTTGCGCCGGCCGGTGCCGTAGAAGTACTGCGGCTGCGGTTCTGCCTGGGCTACCATTGGATACCTGCCTGTCGTGGAGAGGATGGCTGAGATTATAGAGGGTTATTCGGCGCTGCCGACCTGGGCTTCGTGCGGGTGCCGGTCGCCGGCGTACACGCGCAGGCGGCGCAGCATCTGGCGGCCCTGCTTGTTGGAGGGGAGCATTCCCTTGACGGCCAGGCGAACGACGCGCTCGGGCCGCTCCGCCATCAGATCGCGCATCAGGAACGACTTGAGGTTGCCCACGTAGCCGCTGTGCCGGTAGTACATTTTCTGCATCAGCTTGCGTCCGGTGACGCGCGCCTGGCCGGCGTTGATGACGATGACGTGGTCGCCGGTGATGACGTGGGGCGTGTAGGTGGGCCGGTCTTTGCCCTGCAAGGCCACGGCGACCTGGCGGGCCAGCCGGCCGAGGCTGATGCCGGTGGCGTCGATGACGCGCCACTGGTCGGGCACGTCGCCGGCTTTGGCGAAATAGGTGCTAGTGCGTTTCATGGTAGTTGGCAACCTGTAAGTAGTGGTCGTATTCGGGGTAGTGTACCGATTGGAGGCACAGCCCTTTGGCGGGCAGAGTGCGAATCTGTCGTTGATGTTGAGCGCGTCCGGCGAGGGCGTCGGCCATAGCGTGGATGGGAAGTCGTCCTTTGCCAATCTCCGTTAGCACCGCGTTGACTCGCCTGATTTGATGACGCAAGAATCCGTTGGCGGTGCAGTCAATGGTGATGACATCCGGGCTGGCGGGGTGACGGCCTACTTCCCATCGGTGGACTTGCCGCGCCGCGCTCCGGTCTTTGGGGTGCGCCGTGGCGATTCGCCGGAAATCCCGGATGCCGAGCAGGCTGTTGGCGGCTTGTCGCATCGCGGGGAGATTCAGCGGGGTTGGCTCCAGATGGCAGGCGCGCCGGCGCAGGGGCGAGGGTACAGGGCGGTTGAGGATGCAGTACCGGTAGCTGCGTCGCGTCGCGCTGTGGCGGGAGTGAAACCCGGCGGGCACGTCGCTGGCAACCAGGATGCGGATGGCATCGGGCAGGTAGTGGTTGAGGGCCGCTACGAAAACCGCAACCTGGTGGCCGCTGTTGGTAGCGAAGTCAGCGACCTGGCCGCAAGCGTGCGCGCCGGCATCGGTGCGGCTGGCCCCCCGGACTCTGGCGGATTCGCCGGTCAGTTTGGCGATGGCGGTTTCCAACTCTCCCTGTATGGTGGGAGCACCGGCTTGCAGTTGAAAGCCGGCGTAGTCGGTGCCTTCGTAGGCCACCACCAGCGCGATGCGACGCCCCGGTTCATTGGCAGTGCCTTGAGATGTCATTGGCGTGTTCTGGCGATGGCAATTCCTCACGGCGTCGTTGGGCAGCGGCTAGACCAGTTCGATAACGGCCATGGATGCCCCGTCGCCCTGGCGCGGCCCCAGCTTGATGATGCGGGTGTACCCCCCGGGGCGTTCCGCGTAGCGCGGGCCAAGTTCATCAAAGACCTTGGCGACGGCTTTTTTGTTGGGCACCTGGCTCAAGGCGGTGCGGCGGTGGTGCAGGGAACCCTTCTTGCCGTGGGTGATGAGTTTCTCGGCCATCACCCGGGTTTCCTTGGCCTTGGCCAGGGTAGTGGTGATGCGCTCGTGCTGGATCAGGTCCACGGTCAGGCCGCGCAGCAGGGCCTTGCGCTGGTCTTTATACCGGCTGAGTTTGCGTCCGGCAACTCGGTGGGAGGACATCGCTAGTCTCCGTCATCATCGTAGTCATATTCGTAATCGTCGTCGTCGCCGGGATTGAAGACCAGATTGGCGCCGGGCTGGCTCAAATAATCGCCGGCGAAATCCGACTCGACGGACAGTTCCGAGGTTTTGGGGGAGGTGACGCCCAACTCGGCCAGCTTGCCTTGCAACTCTTCCAGGGACTTCTGGCCGAAGTTGCGGATGTTCAGCAGGTCGTCTGAGCTCAGGTCCAGAACCTGGCCCACCCGGTCCAGCTTGGCGCGCTTGAGGCAGTTGAGCGTCCGGGAGGACAGGTCCAACCGCTCGATGGGCATAAGGTACACCTCGGAGGCGACGGACAGGTTGGAGGTATCCAGGGGGGAATCCAACGGTCGGCTCAACTGGTTGAACATAAAGAAATGCTGAACCAGGTTCTCCGACGCTTCCTGGATGGCCGCCAGCGGGGTAACGGCGCCGTCAGTCCACACCTGGAGAATCAGGCGCTCCCAGTCGGTTTGCTGGCCGACCATCATCCGCTCCACGGAGTATTCCACTTTGCGGACGGGGTTGTAGATGGCGTCCACCGGGAGCACGCCCACGGGCAGGCCGGCCATGCTGTCGCCCTGGGAAACTTGCTGGTAGCCCTTGCCGGATTCCACGTTGAACTCGATGGAGAGGCCCACGTCGGGGTTGTCCAGGGTTGCCAGGTGCAGTTCCGGGTTGACAATCTGGTAGTCGCTGGCGGTGGCGATGTCGCCGGCGCAGACCCGGCCCTCGCCGGCTACGTCCAGACGCATCTTGCCGGTGCGCTTGGTGAGGGCGTGGATGCGGATGCGTTTGACGCTGAGGAGAAGGTCCATCACCTCTTCCTTGACGCCGGGGATAACGGTGTATTCGTGGGGCACGCCGTCGATTTTGACCCAGGTAATGGCGGTGCCCTGGATGGAGCTGAGGAGCAGGCGGCGCAGCGGGTTGCCCACCGTAGTGGCGAATCCGCGTTCCAGCGGTTCCAGAGCGACGGAGGCGTAGGTATCGGTGCTTTCCAGCACCCGGATGGCCGGGGCGGGAATTTCCGGTTCGGGGTCCCGCATAGGCGGGAGAATCTGGGGGTTTAGCATTCAGTTGCCTACCTCGAGTAGTACTCTACGATGAGGCGGGAGTTGATGGATTCGGGCAGTTCGTTGTCGGGCGGCATGGAAATTACCTGGCCTTCCATCTGGGTCAGGTCCAGAGTGAGCCAGCTGGGGAGGGTGCGCTTGGGCAGGCCGTCGGTGCGGTCGGCGAAGAACTCCCGGCGGCGGGAAGTCGCCGTCCAGGCGATGGTCTGGCCCGGCTTGACCAGGAAGGACGGGATGTCGGTCTTGCGTTCGTTGACGGTGAAATGGCCGTGCTGCACCATCTGGCGGGCCTGCTTGCGGGAGTCGGCGAAACCGAACAGATAAATAACGTTGTCCAGCCGCCGCTCCAGCGTCCGCAGCAGGTTGTTGCCGGAGATGCCGGGGGTGTTGAAAGCGTCGGTCATGTACTTGCGGAACTGGTTTTCCATCACGCCGTACATCTGGCGGGCCTTCTGCTTTTCCCGCAGGTGGACGCCGTAGTCGGAGACGCGACGCCGGCGGGTGCCGCCGCCGCCCGGCGGAATGTGGCGTCGCTCAATGGCGCAGCGCGGCGAAAAGCAGCGGTCGCCTTTCAGGAAGAGCTTTTCTCCGGCGCGCCGGCAGAGGCGGCAGGAGGGTCCGGTGTATCTGCCCATAGTAGTCTATCCGTTTCGTGGTGTGAGGTTGGCGTTGGGGCTTACACCCGGCGGCGTTTGGGAGGGCGCACGCCATTGTGAGGAATGGGCGTAACGTCCCGGATGCTGTTGACGTTGAGGCCGGCGCCTTGCAGGGCGCGGATGGCCGGTTCCCGGCCGGAACCCGGCCCCTTGATGTACACGTCGATGTTGCGCATACCCATATCGACGCCACGGCGGGCGGCCTGCTCGGCGGCGCGCTGGGCGGCGAAAGCGGTGCCTTTGCGGGAGCCGCGAAACCCGGCGGTGCCGGAGCTGGTCGAAGCCACCACGTTTCCGTCCGGGTCGGTGAGGCTGACCAGGGTATTGTTGAAGGTCGAGTAAATGTAGGCGCGGCCCTGGGGTATGGAGCGGCGCTCGCGGCGGCGGGTACGGGGTCGGGGCATATGTTACCTCGCTAGCGGTGTTGCCTGCGGGCGGCGGATTACTTCTTGCCGCCGGTGCGACGGCCGCGGCCGGCGACGGTGCGGCGCGCGCCCTTGCGGGAGCGGGCGTTGGTGCGGGTGCGCTGGCCGTGGACGGGCAGGTTGCGGCGATGTCGCAGGCCGCGGTAACTGCCAATGTCAATGAGCCGGCGGATGTTCTCGTTGTTCTCCCGGCGCAGGTCGCCTTCGGTGATGTAGTCCTGGTCAACGATGACGCGGATGCGGTCAACCTGCTCTTCGGAGAGTTCGTTCATGCGCGGGGGCATATCCATATCCAGGTTGGCCTTGCCCACGATTTCAATGGCCTTGGTGGGGCCAATCCCGTAGATGCTGCGCAGTGCGACGTGGGCGCGCTTGCGGTCGGGTACGTCAACTCCGGCGATGCGAACCATAGCGATGCTCCTGTTAGTGGATGCTGCGATGCGGCGGGCGGGCAGGCCCGGCCGCTTTGCCGGGGCCGGTCAGCCCTGGCGCTGGGCGTGTTTGCTGTTGACGCAGATAATGCGTACCCGGCGCTTGCGCCGGATGACCCGGCAACGGTCACAGCGTGGTTTAACGGATGCGGATACTTTCATCAGTGGTCTCCGGCAGTGGGATTCGCCGCGCGGTCGCTACTTAAAGCGATAGGTGATGCGGCCTCGGCTCAGGTCGTAGGGGGACAGTTCCACCAGCACCCGGTCGCCGGGAAGCACGCGGATGAAGTGCATCCGAATCTTGCCGGAGATATGGGCCAGCACCTGGTGGTCGTTGGGCAGTTCCACGCGGAACATACCGTTGGGCAGGGCTTCAGTTACCTGAGCCTCAACTTCGATTGCTTCTTTTTTTGCCATAAATCAGCCTGCTTTCGCCGTGGCCCGGCGGTTGGTTCGGCCACCGGCGGAGTGTGAAAAGGTTAAAGGTTAGTCGTGAGCGGTCAGGATTTTCGGGCCGTCTTTGGTTATGGCCAGCGTATGCTCAAAATGGGCGGACAGCGCGCCGTCGGCGGTTACCACGGTCCAGTCGTCGTCCAGTATGGTGGTGGCCTCGGTGCCCAGGTTCAGCATAGGTTCGATGCAAATGCACATTCCGGGCCGGAGCAGGACGCCTTTGCCGGGTTCGCCGTAGTTGGGAACCTGGGGGTCTTCGTGGAGATGCCGGCCCACGCCGTGGCCCACGAACTGCCGCACCACGCCGTAGCCGCGGGCGACGGCGTATCCCTCAACTGCCGCGCCGATGTCGCCGATGCGCTTGCCCGGCTGGGCGGCGGCGATGCCGGCATAGAGGCTGGCTTCGGTGTCAGCCATCAGTTGCCGGGCAGCGTCGCTGACCGTGCCGACGGCCACCGAGATGGCGGCGTCGCCGATAAAGCCGTCGATCGTGGCGCCCACGTCCATTTTGATGATGTCGCCTTCCTTGAGCGCCCGCTTGCCGGGGATGCCGTGCACGATTTCCTCGTTGACGGAGGCGCAGATGGCCGCCGGGAAACCGTGGTAGCCCATAAAGGTTGGCACTGCCCCGAAACTGCGAATGTTCCGGTCGGCGATACGGTTCAGCTCGCCGGTAGTGATGCCGGGTTCAACCGACTTCTTGAGCAACGTCAGCGTGTCGCCCACAATGGCGCCGGCGCGCTCCATCGCCGCCAGTTCGCGGCGGGACTTGATAGTTACGCCCCCGGTGTAGGATGTGGGGGAGTTGGAGGCGGTTTTCCGTTTGGTCTGTCGTTCCACCATTATGATTATACTCTCAATGCCGGCGTTATGGAAACACCTCATCGGCGTTCCCTTCCAAAGCCCGCAGCACGGACTCGTTGACTGTTGCAACCGCGCCTTCTCCCGGAACGTTGGCCAGCAGCCCGCGCGCCGCGTAGAAATCCAGCACCGGCGCGGTTTCCTGGTGGTACACCGCAATGCGGTTGGCGACGGCCTCTGACGTATCGTCGTCCCGCTGGTAGATGTCGCCCCCGTCGGGACAATCCGCGCATCCTTCCGGCGGCGCGCCGGTGGCGGCGTCGCGGGTGTAGGGACGCTGGCAAACGCGGCAGATGTAGCGATTGCTGAGGCGGCGAATCAGTTCGTCGTCGGCTACCCGTATGTGAATCACCCGGTCAATCTGCTGTCCCCGTTCGTGCAGCGCCGATTCCAGCGCCTGGGCCTGGCCGGTGTTGCGGGGGAACCCGTCGAGCATAAATCCGTCGGCATCCGCAATCTGGCCGATGCGGTCAATCACCATGCCGATGGTAATTGCGTCGGGAACCAGCGCGCCGCGGTTCATATAGCCGCGGGCCAACTCGCCCAGCTCGGTGCCGTTGGACAAGTGGTGCCGGAACAGGTCGCCGGAGCTGACGTGTTCCACTCCCAGCCGTTCTTTGAGCAATTGGGCCTGGGTGCCTTTGCCCGCTCCGGGCGGGCCGAACAGCACCAGTTTGAGGCCGGTCGGCATAGTCATCGCAAGAATCCTTCGTAGTTTCGCATCATCAGCTGCGCCTCCAGCTGCCGCAGCGTGTCCAGGCCTACGCCCACCATGATGAGCAGGCTGGTGCTGCTGAGGGCGATGGCCTCCACGTTGGTGACCAGCGAGGCCAGGTAAGGCACGATGGCGATGAATCCCAGGAACAGCGCGCCGCCCATGGTCAGGCGGATGATGACCCGGTTCAGATAGTCCTGCGTGGGCCGGCCGGGGCGGATGCCCAACACGAACCCGCCGTTGCGCTGCAAGTTTTCGGCGATGTTCTGCTGCTGAAAAACCACCAGCGTATAGAAGAAGGTGAACGCCACCACCAGGAAGAAGGCCAGCACCCAGTAAATCGGCCCGCTGGGGCTGAGGGCGGCCTGCAGGCTGCCCGCCAGGTTGCCGATAAACCCGCCCGCCGAACTCAGGTATTGGGCGACAGTGCCGGGCAGAATCACGATGGAAAAGGCGAAAATCAGCGGAATCATACCGGCGGAGTTGATGCGCAGCGGTATGTAGGTGGAGCCGGATTGCCGGTACATCTGCCCGCCCCGGAAAATGCTGCGTCCGTACTGCACCGGAATCCGGCGGTGCGCCTCGTTGAACACTACGATGAGGGCGATGATGAGCAGGCCGATAAGGGCGAAGAAGAAAATGCCGATGATGTTGTCCCGGTCGAGGAACCCGGTAGCCAGCAGACCGGGGAAACCGACGACGATGCCGGCGAAGATAATCAGCGAGATGCCGTTGCCGATGCCCCGCTCCGTAATCAGTTCGCCCAGCCATACCAGGAACATGGTGCCGGCGGTCATCGACATAATGGCGGCGATGGTGGGCAGCAGGGCCGGGCCGGTAAAGCCAACGTTGTCCAGCACGTTGGCCTGCTGCAACAGCACCAGTTGGGCGAATGCCTGGGCAATGGCGATGGGCACCGTCCCCCAGTGGGTGATGCGGTTCATCTTGATGCGCCCGGCTTCGCCTTCGCGGGACAGGTTTTGCAGCGTCGGAATCACCGGCGTGAGCAACTGCATAATGATTGACGCGGTGATGTAGGGGAACACGCCCAGGGCGACGATGCTCATTCGCCGCAAGGCCCCGCCGGAGAACAAATCCAGGAAGCCGAGCAGCTGGTTGTTGCTGAACAGCTGGTCCAGCGCGCCCGGGTCCAGGCCCGGTATGGGGATATGGGCGACCAGGCGGTAAAGCGCCAGCATCCCCAGGGTGAACAGGATTTTTGCCCGCAGGTCGGGCAGGCTGAAAGCGTCAATGGCGGCCTGCACCAGCCGGGGCCAGCGGCCGCCTCCCTGCACCTCTGACTGAATCATGGCTTGCCGCGCCTCACCTGCACCGACCGCATCACCGGGCTAAAGCTCTTCAATGGAACCGCCGGCGGCTTCAATCTTGGCCCGCGCCGATGCGGTGAACTTGTGGGCCGCCACGGTCAGCGGGTGTCCCAATTCGCCGTCGCCCACCACTTTCACCGGTCGGCGCGCGCGCCGGATGATGCCCAACTGGTGCAGCATTTCCGGCGTTACTCGCGTGTCCGCGGCAAACCGCTCCTGCAACGTGTTGATGTCAACCAGCGCGTAGTAGGTCTTGTAGCGGTTGTTGAACCCCCGCTTCATAGGGAGACCCTTGATGAGCGGCATCTGCCCGCCCTCAAAGCCGGGACGCAGGCCCGGGCCGGAGCGGGATTTTTGACCCTTCATGCCGCGCCCGGCGTAGCTGCCGCCGCCGGCGGAATCGCCACGGCCCACCCGCTTGCGGTTGCGGCGGGCGCCTTGGGGCGGCGAGATTTCGTGCTCCATCATAGTTGCCAGTAGCTCCGTTATGGACTCGGTTCAATCATCATTCGACGGGTTCCACCACCACCAGGTGCTGAACCTTGTTGACCATGCCCAGGATGGTGGGGCTGTCTTCGTGGACCACCGAGTGGTTCAACCGCTTGAGGCCCAGGGATTGGACGATTCGCTTCTGGTAGGACGGCCGCCCGATGCAGCTTTTCTTCCAGGTGATTTTGATTTGCGCCATTGTGATTCGCACCTGTGGTTAGGCTGATTCGCCGGTGTCCCCGGCAGGGGGGTCTGCAACGCCGGCGGGCGGAGTGTCCTCGGCAGTCGCTGCGGGAGTGGCGTCGGGTTCTACTGCGGCCGGCTCGGCGGCCGGTTCGGGCGTTGCCGGTCGGGCGGGCGGCGGAGTGGCGGCGGCGGGCGCTGCTGGCGACGTTCCGTTGGTCGCCGGCGCTACGGTTCCCAGACGGGCCGCCCGTTCCGTTTCGGGGTCGCGCAACTGGCCGAGGGCTTCCAGAGTGGCCTGCACGATGTTGATGGGGTTGCGGGAACCCAGGGACTTGCCCACCACGTCCTGCACGCCGCCCAGCTCCAGCATGGCCCGCATTGCGCCGGCGGCGATGATGCCGGTGCCCAGCGGAGCGGGCTTGATGATGACGATGGACGCGCCTTTCCGCACCGAAATCTCGTGGGGGATGGTGCTGCCCTTAATAGGAATGTTGATGGTGCTGCGCCGGGCGACGGCGGTTCCTTTACGAACGGCGTCGGGAATCGCCAGGGCTTTGCCCATGCCGACGCCAACTCGTCCCTGGCCGTCGCCCACGACCACCAGGGCGTTGAACCGGAGCCGGCGTCCGCCCTTGACGACTTTGGCGATGCGGCGGGTGTGAACCACCCGTTCGCTCATGCCGCCGCTGTCGTCTTCGCGCGGCCGCTGTTCCCGGTCGCGGCCACGACCGCCACGGCCACCGCGACGCTCGCCGCCACCCTCGCCACCTCGGTTGCCGGGGGCATTTCCCCGGTTACCGGGGCCACCTCCCCGGTTGCCGGGGCCGCCTCTTGCTCCTCTGCGGGATGCTGGAGATACCATCAGAAAACAAGCCCTCCTTCGCGGGCGGCGTCGGCCAGGGCCTTGACCCGGCCGTGGAACCGATAGCCGCCACGGTCGAATACGACGGTAGTGACGCCGGCGGCGATGGCCCGTTCGGCCACCAGTTTGCCAACGGCTACCGACGCCGCCGTTTTGGGCGTGACCGCTTCGGGGCCGAGTTCCCGGCTGGACGCATAGGCCACCGTGTGGCCGCGGGCATCGTCAATCACCTGGGCATAGATGCTTTTCAGGCTGCGAAATACGCAGAGGCGGGGCCGCTGGGCGGTTCCGCTGACCTTGTTCCGCACTCGCCGGTGACGGACGACGCGCAGTTTTCGGGAGTCTTTATCGCGTGGCATTGTCAGTTTGCTCTCAAGCTTTGGCTTTCGTCATTCCCGCGGAGGCGGGAATCCAAATCCTTTCCATCCGGTCTATTGGTGCAAAGTGGGGCGCTAACCGGACCGCCGCGCGGCGGCCTTGCCGGGTTTGAGGCGCAGCACTTCGCCCTGGTAGCGGATGCCCTTCTCTTTATAGCGGTTAGGGGGGCGCACTTTCCGCACTTTCGCGGCGAGTTGGCCGACTTTTTGCTTGTCAGCGCCGCTGATATGGACCCGGTTGTTGCCCTCCACCTGCATGGTCAGGCCGTCTTCGGGGAACACTGCCACGGTGTGGCTGTAACCGACGCTCAGGGTGATGCCGTCGCCGTTCTGCTGGACGCGATAGCCGACGCCCATCAGCTCCAGTGTCCGGCTGTACCCGTCGGTTACGCCGATGATGGCGTTGGCAATCAGCGAGCGGGTCAGGCCGTGCAGGGAGTGGTGGAACTTGCGCGCGGTGAGCCGTTCCACGACTACCGCCCCATCTTCAACCTTGACGTTGACTTCGGGGTGGTACTTCTGCGTAACCGTGCCTCGCGGCCCGGTTACGATGATGCCGCCATAGCTGACTTCCACCTGCACGCCGTCCGGTATGGGGATGGGTTGGCGTCCGATGCGCGAGAGGGGGCGCTCGGTGGGGGGAACCCGTTGGGCGACACCCCCGCTGACGAGGACTTCATTACCAGACATAGCAGACCAACTCTCCTCCGATTCCCTTGCGCCAGGCTTCGTAGCCGGTCATCATCCCCTGGGAGGTGGAGACGATGGCGATGCCCAACCCGCCGTACACCCGTGGAATCTCGCCGCGGCCAACGTGTACCCGCAGGCCGGGCTTGCTGATGCGCTTCAACCCGCGAATGGCGTTCCGGTTGTCGTCGCGATAGGCCAGATGCAGCCGCATCGTGGGGAACTTTTGATTCCGGGCCAGGTCCCAATCCCGAATGTAGCCCTGGGCCTTCAGGATGTCGGCGATGGCCGTCTTAATCTTGGACTGGGGCACCAGCACCGTTTGATGCCGCGCCTGGATTGCATTGCGAATCCGAGTCAGCATATCGGCTACCGGGTCGTTAATCGGCATTGGGGCGTTGCTCCTTGTTACTTAATCACAATCTCAGCCTAGTCAGACTCACAGGCTCGCCTTGCGGACGCCGGGCAGGAATCCTTCAAGAGCCATCTCCCGGAAGGAAATGCGCGACAGTCCAAAGTGGCGAATGTATCCTCGCGGCCGGCCCGTCGCGCCGTCCCGATTGCGGATGCGGTTGGGGTTGGCGTCGTGGGGCAGCAAGGCCAGCTTCTGACGGGCCTCGAAGCGCTGCCGTCCGGTGCGGGACATATCGCGAGCCTCCGCGAGCAGAGCGGCGCGCTGGGCGGCGTATTTGGCGACGGTTCGCCGGCGCCGTTCGTTTTTGACGATGGATGATTTCTTGGCCAAGATTCCGTTCTCCGTTACTTGCTCGTCATTCCCGCGCCAGCGGGAATCCGGCGGCAGATTCCTACTGGCGAATAAAGGGCATCCTGAAGTGTTCCAGCAGTCGAGTCGCCTCGGCGTCGTTGGCGGCGTTGGTGGTGATAGTTACCTGCAACCCGCGCAGCCGGTCGATGCTGTTGTAGTCAATCTCAGGGAACACGATTTGCTCGCGCAGCCCCAGGGAATAATTGCCCCGTCCGTCGAACCCGTTGCGAGAAATGCCGCGAAAGTCCCGGATGCGCGGCAGGGCCGTGATAATCAGCCGTTCCAGGAAGTAATACATCCGGTCGCCCCGCAGGGTAACGGTGGCGCCGATGGGGTTGCCCTGGCGCACCTTGAAGCCGGCGATGGAGCGGCGGGCGCGGGTGATGACGGGTTTCTGCCCCGAAATGGTGGTCAGGTCGCGAACGGCGCTTTCCATGGCCCGGCCATTGGTCAGGGCCTCGCCCAAGCCGATGTTCAGGTTGATTTTCTTAACTCGCGGCACCTGCATCGGGCTGGAGAACCCGAACTCCGCCATCATTGCCGGTACAATCTCATCCCGGTACTGGACCTTGAAGCTCGGCGGCGGCAGTTCGGTAGGCTGGGAGCCGTTGGTTCCGGCCTCCTCCTGCTGACGCCGGCGTTGGCGGCGGCTGCCGCCCTGATTGGCCCGTTCCTCGTTAGCTCGTACTTGCTGGTCAGTAGCCATGATGCTTACCCGTCCCGGTTGCGGAATTGCGTGCTGGGTTCGGTGTAGTTGCTCTGAATCAGTTTGATGTTGGAGATATGAATGGACGCTTCCTGCTGTACGCGCCCGCCCTGGCGGACGCCGGGCCGGGGTTTGTAGTGCTTGATTACGATATTGACGCCCTCGACGACCACCCGGTTCTTTTCGGGAACCATGTGCAGCACGCGCCCGGTCTTGCCCTTGTCCTTGCCGGCGATAACGAGCACGTCGTCGCCGCGCCGGATTTTGCTCCGCGCCATCACACCACCTCCGGGGCCAGCGACACGATGCGCATAAAGCCCTTGTCCCGCAGTTCGCGCGCTACCGGGCCGAAAATGCGGGTGCCGCGGGGCAGCTGGTTGTCATTGATGATGACGGCGGCGTTGTCGTCAAACTTGATGTAGGTGCCGTCGGGCCGCAGCAGGGGCGCGGCCTGGCGGACGACCACGGCCTTGACCACCGTTCCTTTTCGCACCGGCGAGTTGGGCACCGCCTCGCGCACGGTGCAGACCACAACGTCGCCCACTGATGCGTACTTGCGGCGGCTGGAGCCGGGGATGTTGATGAGGCGGATGCGCCGGGCGCCGCTGTTGTCGGCCACGTGCAGCCTGGTGTAACTCTGAATCATTGCGCATCCTCGCCGTCATTGGTGTTATTGAAATCGTAGCTGCCGGCCAAATCGGGAGCAATGTAGTCGGATTCCTCCGCAGTGGGTTCAATCACCGCGTCGCCTTCCAAGTCGATGGCGCGCACGTCGGCCACCTCCCGCCGGGCCATGATTTCCAGCAGCCGCCAATGCTTGGTGCGGGATATGGGCCGCGTCTCCTGGATGCGAACCGTATCGCCAATCCGGCACTGGCTGTCCGGGTCGTGGACATAGAAGCGGGTTACCCGGCGCATCTGTTTGCGGTAGATGCGGTGGCGCCGCTTCCACACCATTTCCACTACGGCGGTTTTGTCCATCCGGGTGCCCACTACGGAGCCGACCCGAACCTTGCGCATTGCTTTGGCCATTGCTTGTTTTCCTGGAACTTTGGTGACGGTTAGTAAGGTTGACGTTCCCGCAGGCAGGTCAGCATCCGGGCGATGTCCTTGCGGGTTTTCCGGGGTTGGTTAGTGTCGGTCAGCTGGTTGGTGGCATCCCGGAAGCGCAGGTTCATCAACTCCTTATAGGACTTGTCCAGCTCTTCCTGAATCTGGTCGTCGGTCAGCGCCCGAATTTCGTACATCTTCATGGCGGCTAACCCACGGGACCGGTAAGCAGGGAGTTCACCCGGTCGCGGTAAACCACCTTGGTAGGGATGGGCAGCTTGTGGGCGGCCCGTTCCAGCGCTTCGGCTGCCTGGTTGATGGGCACGCCGCCAACCTCGAACATAATGCGGCCCGGCTTTACCACGGCCACCCAATGGTCGTTGGCCGCCTTGCCGCCGCCCATGCGAACCTCGGCCGGCTTCTTGGACACCGGCTTGTCGGGGAAAATGCGTATCCACGTGCGGCCACCGCGCTGCAGGTGGCGGGAGATGGCGATTCGCGCCGACTCAATCTGCCGGGCGGTAATCCATTCGGGACTCATCGCCTTCAGGCCAATCTCGCCGAACTCAACCTTGTTCCCGGTGGTGGCGGCGCCCCGGCGCTTGCCCCGTCCCATCTTGCGGTATTTGGTTCTCTTGGGCTGCAGCATGGTGGTAATCTCCGTTGGCTTTTTACAGGGGTGAACAGGGTACACTGGATTTTACTGTTGCGCTTTACCGGATTCCCGCGCAAGCAGGAATGACGATGCGACGTCAACAGCCTCTAGTTATCCAGCTCCACTTCGGCGTCCTGGCTGGTGACGCGGAACTCGATGCTGTCCAACTCCAGGTCTTCTTCGGCGGGCGCGGGCATAATCTGGCCTTTGTAAATCCAGACTTTGATGCCGATGCGTCCCATGGCGGTATGCGCCTCGGCCAGGGCATAGTCAATGTCGGCGCGGAGGGTATGCAGGGGCACCTGGCCCATCATCAGTTTTTCAGTGCGGGCGATTTCCGCGCCGGAGATGCGGCCCTTAGTGATAATCTTGATGCCTTCCGCGCCGGCCTGCATAGTGCGCAGGGCAGCCTGGCGCATGGCGCGGCGGTAGGCGACGCGGCGGCTGAGCTGGTCGGCGATGTTGCGGCCTACCAGGTAGGGGTCCATTTCCGGCTGCTCGATTTCGATGATGTTGAGGCGGAGCCGGCCGCTGTTCATGGTTTCCAGCTTGGCGCGCAAGCCCTTCACCCGGTCGCCGTCGCGCCCGATGAGGATGCCGGGGCGGGCGGAATGGATGTTGATGATGGTTTCCTGGGCGGTGCGGTCAATTTCGATTTTGGCGATACCGGCGTCGGAAAAAGCGGCGTACTCAGCGTGGATAGTGCGGCGCAGGGAAAGGTCCTGCTGCACACCGCCGCGATACTGGGCGCCGCTGTTGGCGTACCAGTGCGTCTTCCAGTCTTTGATGATACCCAGCCGGAAGCCGAAGGGATGAGTCTTATGCCCCATAGGTTAGCCCTCCTGGACTTCGTCCACTTCGATGATGATGTGGCTGGAACGGCGGGTTACCCGGCCAATCCGGCCCCTGGCGCGCGCTCGGAAACGCTTGAGCGGAGTCGCCTGGTCTGCGGAGATGCGCGTGATACGCAGTTCAGTTCGGCTCATAAACAGATTGTTCTCGGCGTTGGAAGCCGCCGACTGCACCACCTTGGCCACTGAGCGCGCCCAAGGTGAAGTCATCAGGCTGAGCTGGTCCAAAGCGTCATTGACCATCATGCCGCGCACGGCGTCCATAATCGGCTTCAGCCGTTTGGGAGATGCGCCGACCTGTTTGGCCTTGGCCCGTACCGCTGGCATGGCGTCACCTCACCCGGCTGGAGCGCTCTGAGCGCGCCACGTGGCCGCGGTAGGTGCGGGTGGGCGCAAACTCGCCCAGGCGATGGCCCACCATGTTCTCGGTAACGAACACCGGAACGTGCCGCCGGCCGTCATGGACGCCAAAGTTCAGCCCGACCATTTCGGGCATAATCATAGAGTCCCGCGACCAGGTGCGGATAACGGTGGCCTCGCCGGATTCCCGAACCCGGTTGACCTTTTTCAGCAACTTGGGGTGGACGTAAGGTCCCTTTTTGACTGATCTTGACATGATAGCGATAACTGCCTGGTGCGCCGGCAAAACGGCGCGGTGGGATGGTGGAGTCTAGCGCCGCCAGCGTCGTCCGCGGACGATAAAACGGCTGGAGGTCTTCTTCTTGTTGCGGGTCTTGTGTCCTAGGGTCGGCTTGCCGGTGGGCGACTTGGGGCCGGGCATCCCGATGGGGGAGCGACCTTCGCCGCCGCCGTGGGGGTGGTCCACCGGGTTCTTGGCAACGCCGCGAACGTGGGGGCGACGGCCCAAGTGCCGCCTGGCGCCGGCTTTGCCCAGGCTCTCGTTTTTGTGGTCGGGATTGGACAGCTGCCCGACGCTGGCCCGGCAGTTGAGCAGGATGCGCCGCATCTCGCCGGAGGGCAGACGGATGAGTACGTAGTCGCCCTCGCGGGAGAGCACCTGCGCGCCGGTGCCTGCGCCCCGCACCAGTTGGCCCCCACGCCCTGGCGTCAGTTCCAGGTTATGCACCACGGTTCCAGTCGGGATGTTGCGCAGGGGCAGGCTGTTGCCGGGGCTGATTTCGGAATCGGGGCCGGATTGCACCCGGTCGCCTACGGACAGGTTCACCGGCGCGAGGATGTAAGACTTTTCGCCGTCGGCGTAGTAGATGAGGGCGATGCGGGTAGTCCGGTTGGGGTCGTACTCAATGGACTTGACCGTGGCCGGCACGCCGTCCTTGCGCCGCTTGAAGTCGACGCGCCGGTACATCCGCCGGGGGCCGCCGCCGCGATGGTACGCTGTGATGCGGCCACGGTTGTTGCGACCGCCCCGCTTCGGCAGGGGTTCCAGCAGCGACTTTTCCGGCCGCTTGGTGGTTATTTCCTCAAAGGAGGGCCGCACCGCGTTGCGGGTGCCGGGAGTAATGGGGCGTATGTTTTTCAGAGGCATAGTGTCTGCTCTCGCTGCCAATGGCTGGCGTCAGTGCTTACAGGCCCTCAATGAGTTCGATACGGTCGCCGGTCGCCAGGGTTACGACGGCTTTCTTGACATCGGGACGCTTTTTGAACCGAGGCCCGTAGCGCTTGCGTTTGCCCCGGTTGAAGGTAATGTTGACGCTGAGCACGGTTACGTTAAAATTCTCTTCCACTGCCTGCTTCACCAGCGTCTTGTTGGCTTTGGGGGCAATCTCAAAGGTGTACTGCCCTTCTTCCTGAAGCAGCGTGCTTTTTTCCGTGATGGTGGGGCGGAGGAGTACCGCGCTGATGTGCATTATTCCGCTACCTCACTGGCCGCCCGTCGCGCCCGGAATCGGGGAGCCGTACACAATTCTGCGATGCGGCGGATGGCGTCCACCGTAATCAGCACGGTCTGGCGTTTGAGAACGTCGTTGGCGTTGACCAAATCCGAGGGCAGCGTCCACACCGGTTTAAGGTTGCCGCCGGCGCGGGCTACGTTCTGTTGGGATTCCTCGGTAACCACCAGCACCGAGCCGGCGATGTTCAGGTTTTCCAGCAGCCGCTTCATCGACTTGGTGCGCCCGTCCAGGCTGTCCAGAGAGTCGATACAGATGAGGCGCTGGCTGCGAATTTTCTCGGACAGGACGCACTGCAACGCCTTGCGCCGCATGGCCCGGGGCAGGGTTTTGCGATAGTCTCTCGGCTTGGGGCCGAAAGCGATGCCGCCGTGCCGCCATTGGGGGGAGCGGATACTGCCCTGGCGGGCGCGGCCGGTGTGCTTCTGAATCCAAGGTTTCTTGCCGCCGCCCGACACCTCGGCGCGGGTGCGGGTCGAGTGGGTGCCCTGCCGCTGGTTGAGCTGGTAAATGACCATCGCCTGATGCACCAGGGTCTGGTTCATCGGCACGTCAAAAACTCCGTCATCAACCTCGATGGTATCGATGGGGCTGCCGTTGGAATTTACTATGGGGAGTTCCATTTTCGAGAGTTATTCCTTGTTATTGCGAGGGAAGCGTGGCAATCTCGTTGCGCTCACTGCGTCCGCCGCTTGCCTGTCTTGCGAATGGTTACCGGGCTGTTGGGCGCGCCGGGGATGCCGCCTTTCACCATTAGCAGGTTCCGGTCGGGGTCAACGCGCACTACTTCCAGGCCCTTGCTGGTAACCCGGCGGTTGCCCATGTGTCCCGCCATTTTGAGGCCCTTGAATACCTTGCCGGGGGTGGTGCCGCCGCCGATGGAACCGGGGGCGCGCTGCCGGTCGGACTGGCCGTGGGTGCGGGGGCCCCCGTGAAAGCCGTGGCGTTTCATAGTGCCAGCGAAACCACGACCCTTTGACTTGCCAACTACGTCCACGATTTCGCCCGGTTCAAAAATAGCCACGGAGACCAGTTGGCCCACTGCGTACTCGCCGATGTCGTCGGCGCGCACTTCCTGCAAGCGGCGCCCAATCTGGCTGCCCTTGAGATGGCCGGCTTCGGGTTTGTTGGGCCTTCTGACCCGACCGAAACCCAGCTGCACGGATTCGTAACCGTCGTTCCGGATGGTGCGGATTTGAGTAACCGCGCAGGGGCCGGTCTCAATGATGGTTACGGGCACCACCTGGCCGGCGTCGTTGAACACCTGGGTCATACCGATTTTTTTGCCGAGCAGCGCCTGGAGCATTTTGTTCGCCTGTGGGTGATGTAGGGTTTTGCGGAATGGGAGGAGATGGAACGGCGGCGGTGGCTTGGGGCCTGCCGCCAGCCAGGGTCATGATTTTACGACGGGGTTACTATTGATGCAAGCCGGATTAGAGCTTGATGGAAATATCCACCCCCGCCGGCATATTGAGCCGGGTCAGCGCGTCGATGGTCTTGCTGGTGGGTTCCATGATGTCCAGCAGGCGCTTGTGGGTGCGGATTTCAAAGTGTTCGCGGGAGTCCTTGTCCACGTGGGGGCCGCGAATGACGCAAAACCGGCGAATCTGCGTGGGCAGGGGCACCGGCCCGGCGACGCGCGCTCCGGTCAGTTCGGCGGTGTCCACAATCTGCGCGCTGGATTGGTCCAGCACTTTGTGGTCGAACGCCTTGAGGATAATCCGCATTTGCTGTCTGGCAACCATAATCTAATCCGGCAAAGCTCCCGTTTGTGGTAGCGGTTTAAAGGACGCCGCCGTTATCTGACGTTGGTCAGGCTTCGCAGCACATTTTCCGGCACGGTTTCGTAGTGTCGGAACTCCATAGTGTACGAGGCCCGTCCGCGGGTCAATGACCGCAACGCCGTGGTGTAGGCGAAGGTTTCCCCTAAGGGAATCATCGCGCTAACGGTCTGCAGGTCATCCAGACCCTCAATGCTGCGAATCTGGGCGCGGCGTCCGCCCAGGTCGCTGAGCACTTCGCTGAGGAATTCGCCTGGCGTTACTATCTCCATTTCAAAAACGGGTTCCTGCAACACCGGCGCCGCCCGGCGTGTCCCATCCCGCATAGCCATCATTCCTGCGGAGCGGAAAGCCATCTCGGACGAATCTACCGTATGATAGGTGCCATCTACCAGCGTGACCTTTACGTCCACCAGAGGATACCCTGCCAGCGGCCCGTTGTCCAGCGCCTGTTTCACGCCGGCTTCCACCGCCGGGATGTACTGGCGGGGGATGACGCCGCCGGCGATGCCATTGACGAAACTGTTGCCGGCCCCCCGTTCCTGCGGTTCGATTTCCAGCCAGACATGGCCGTACTGGCCGTGGCCGCCGGTCTGCCGCACGAACCGCCCCTCGATGCGGACGGGCTTGGTGATGGCTTCCCGGTAGGCGACCCTAGGCTGGCCGACGCGGGCTTCCACGTCGAACTCTCGCCGCATCCGGTCCACCAGCACTTCCAGGTGGAGTTCCCCCATGCCGGAGATGATGGTTTGGCCCGTCTCGTCGTTGAATCTCACCACGAAGGTCGGGTCTTCCTCCGACAATTTCCGCATCGCCTCGCCCAGTTTGTCCTGGTCGGCGCGGGTGGCCGGCTCAATGGCGACGGAGACCACGGGTTCGGGGAAATGCGGCGGCTCCAGAATCAGCGGCTTGTGGTCGGAGCAGATGGTGTCGCCGGTGAAGGTGTCTTTCAGGCCCACGGCGGCGCAGATGTTGCCGGCGGTGATTTCCGGCAACTCTTCCCGGTGATTGGCGTGCATCCGCAGCAGGCGGCCCATGCGTTCCCGGTTGCCCCGGGTGACGTTGCGCACGGCGGCGCCCGATTCTACCTTGCCGGAGTAAATCCGCAGGAACACCAGGCGGCCCACGTAGGGGTCAACGGCAACCTTGAACGCCAATGCCGCGAGCGGTTCAGAGTCCAGGGGTTCGCGGATTGCCACGGTTTCAGTACCGGGGACGGTTCCCTCTACGGCCGGAACGTCCAGGGGCGACGGCAGGTAGCAGATGATGGCGTCCAGCAACGGGTCGATGCCCTTGCCCCGCATAGCGCTGCCGCACAGCACCGGCACCAGCTGGCGGTTGATGGTGGCGTTCCGCAGAGCCGAGCGCAGGTCGTCGGCGCAGATGTCTTCCCCTTCCAGGTACTTGATGAGGAGGGTCTCGTCGGTCTCGACGATTTTCTCAATCATCTCATGTCGGTAGTCGTGGTAGGTTTTTTCATACTCGGCCGGCACCGGGATGAGTTCGGGAGGCTCTCCCACGTCATCGCGGCCATCCGAATACATAATGGCCTGGCCTTCAATCAAATCGACCACGCCCCGGAATTCGTCTTCCGCCCCCATCGGCACTTGCACCGCTACGGGATTGCCTTTCAAACGGCTTCGTATGGAGTCAATGGTGCGTTCGTAAGAAGCGCCCACCCGGTCCATCTTGTTGACGAAGCAGATGCGGGGCACGTTGTAGGTGTCGGCCTGCCGCCACACGGTTTCCGATTGGGGCTGCACGCCGGCCACGGCGTCCAGCACGACGATGCCGCCGTCCAGCACCCGCAGGCTGCGCTCCACCTCAGCGGTAAAGTCCACGTGGCCGGGGGTGTCGATGATGTTGACCTGGTGGTCGCGCCAGTAGGCGGTGGTGGCGGCGGCGGTGATGGTAATGCCGCGCTCCTTTTCCTGGGGCATCCAGTCCATGGCGGTAGTGCCCTCATCCACGCCGCCGACCTTGCGGATGCGGCCGGTCAGGTAGAGCACGCGCTCGGTAACGGTGGTTTTGCCGGCGTCAATGTGGGCGATGAATCCGATATTGCGGATTTGCTGGGCGGGAGTTTGCAAGGCAGTCATACCTGTACCTGGGGGTCATTGGTGGGAGTGAGCAGTACACACGAAAGCGCCGGCCAGACGACCGGCGCTTGGGCTGGGGAGGTTAGCGGCGGTAATGTACGAAGGCGCGGTTGGCTTCGGCCATGCGGTGCAGTTCGTCACGGCGGCGCACTGCGGAACCTTCGCCGCGGGCGGCGTCCATAAACTCGTTGGCCAGGCCGCGGGCCATCCGCATTCCATTGCGGCCGCGGGCGCCGCGGATAATCCAGCGCATCGCCAGCGCTTCGCTGCGGCTGGTGCGGAGTTCCACCGGCACCTGATAGGTCGCTCCGCCAACGCGGCGGGGCCGCACCTCTACCAGGGGCGTTGCGTTGCGCAACGCGGTGGAAAAGACGCCCAGGGGGTCCTGATTGGAGTCCTGGCGCACCAGTTCCAGGGCATCGTACACGACGCGCTGCGCCGTGGACTTTTTGCCCTTGAGCATCACCCGGTTGATGAACTTGGCGAGTTCCTGGTTGTTGTAGCGCGGGTCGGCTTTGATTACCCGAGGCTCGGCGCGGCGTCTGCGTGACATAATGGTTGCTGCCTTGCGTTTTAGAGTAAGCCACCACCCGGTTTGAGAGGGTGATGGCGGGTGTATTGCGGCGGGGCGGTTACGGTCAGCGCCTGCGGGTCCCGTACTTGCTGCGACCCTGGCGACGACCCGATACGCCTTCGGTGTCCAGGTTGCTGCGCACCACGTGATAGCGCACGCCGGGCAAATCCTTGACGCGGCCGCCACGGATGAGCACCACGGAGTGCTCCTGCAAGTTGTGCCCTTCGCCGCCGATGTAAGCGGTAACTTCCACCCCGTTGGTCAGCCGCACGCGGCAAATCTTGCGCAGGGCCGAGTTGGGCTTCTTGGGCGTCATCGTGCGTACCTGGATGCACACCCCACGCCGCTGCGGACACCCGGGCCCCCAGCGCGTGCGGTTGCGCAGCGAGTTCTGCACCCAATGCAGGGCCGGCGCTTTGGTGCCCTTGCGGACCGGCTTGCGTCCCTTGCGTACCAGTTGGTTGACAGTAGGCATATTCAGTCCTTATCTGCTGGCCAGGTGAAAATCCGGCAAAGCGAGGGTAATATTATCCCTATTGTCCTGCTGGTGTCAACCTGAAATTTCTCTCGGGCAGCGTTTCGTTTCAGGTGGTTTGAGGCGCTATACCGTCGTTTTGACGGCGGGCATAGGCACGACTCATGAGGTCGCCCCTACCGTTCCGAATGTTAAACCACCTAAATTGCAACGCTACCTTTCTCTCGCGCGTAACCACTTTCTTCTTCCCCCCGTCGCCGGCGGGCGATGGAACCTCGCTCCGGCAGTGAAGGCCGTTGCTGGATACCACCAGGGGAGGGCAGACGTCGCGACGCCGACGCGATTGCCACGCTGCGCTCACAATGACAAAGTAGGTGCGCGTGAGTAAATTTCCGCCGTAGGTTGTGCGCCGGGGTTTTGGGCTCGGCATTTCCATGCCCACGGCATGGGGCGCGGTGGCTGACGCCATGGCCGCAGCGACTACGCCGATTAATTAGCGACGGCAGTCTCAACGAGCCGGCAGCGACTTGGATGCTGACGGGTGACCGTGATTACCTGAAACCCGGTCGGGGTATTGACTTTTCGCCTGACGCGGCTACGATAGCACGTGAGTTCTGGCAGGCGCAAGGGGTAATTTTACAGGGATGGACAGGATAGGCAGGATTTTTTGCGGGCGCCGGATTTCTCTTACGCCGGAGCAGGAGCGCTACCCCTCACCCAACCCGCTCCCACAAGGGGAGGGCTTTAGTGACCGGGATGGACAGGATTTTTCTGATTAGGCTTTGGCGGCTGCCCCCTGGCGCGGGAAATGAGGCGGCAATGCAGTCCAAATGCGATTGACCGGGTTTTACTCGCCGGCCCTGGATTTGCGGGTTTGCCAGGGGCTAGAATCTTAATCCATCTATCTGAACCGGCTATCTGAACCGGCTTTACTGAACTGAGAGGCAGCATGAGAATTGAGACCCTGGCCGTGCACAGCGGACGCGGCATTGACCCCGCTACCGGCGCGGTTACGTTGCCGATACATATGTCCACCACATTTGAGCGCGCCGCCGACGGGACATATCCCCACGGCTTCGTCTATGGACGCTCAGGCAACCCTACGCGCAGCCTCCTGGAACAGTGTGTCGCTGACCTGGAGGGCGGGGCATCCGCCGCCGCCTTTTCCTCCGGGATGGCGGCCATAATGGGCGTCTTGCAGTCCCTGTCCCCCGGAGACCATGTCATCGCGCCGCAAGACCTCTATCACGGAACCGCCCGGCTGCTGAAGGAGGGGTTTGCCCGCTGGGGTTTGAACACGTCATTCGTTGATATGACCGACATTGACAACATCCGGCAGGGAATTAACCCCGCTACGAAACTGATACTCGTGGAAACTCCCTCCAACCCGCTGCTGAAGATTACCGACATCGCGGCGGTTGCCGACATTGCCCACCAACGCGGCGTTGCCTGCCTTTGCGACAATACCTGGGCCAGCCCGGCGCTGCAGCGGTGCCTTGACCTGGGGGCCGACCTGGTGATTCACTCGACCACCAAGTACCTGGGCGGGCATGGCGACGTAACCGGCGGGATTGTGGTGTGCGCCCGCGAGGATGATTTGTTCCGCGAAATCCGGCGGATGCAGCAGGACGGCGGCGCGGTGCCGTCTCCCTTTGACTGCTGGCTGACCTTGCGCGGGATACGCACGCTGCCCTACCGGATGCGCGCCCACTCGGAGAACGCGGCGATGATTGCCGCGTTCCTGGACGGCCACCCCAACGTTGCGGAAGTGTACTATCCGGGGCTGGCAAGCCATGCCGGACATGAGATTGCCCGCCGGCAAATGGCGATGTTCGGCGGGATGCTTTCCTTTCGGGTCAATGGCGGCGCGGCCGAAGCGCGCCGGGTGGCGGGCAGCGCGGCGCTCTTTACGCAGGCTACCAGCCTGGGCAGCTACGAAAGCCTCATCGAGCATCGTGCTTCCGTGGAAGGCCCGGAAAGCCGGACCCCTCCAGACCTGCTGCGCGTCTCGGTGGGACTGGAGAACGCGGATGACCTGATTGCCGACCTGGAGCCGGCGCTGGCGGTAACGCGCTAGCCGCCGGCGTACCGCGCCATAAACCTGAGGATGGCGCCGAAGTATTGCTGATAGCCGACGTACATCAGGTCGTTGTGGCCGGCGCCGGGGATGATTTCCAGGTGCTTGTCGGTGGTCTGGAGTTTGTTGTACATATCCACCGCGTCCGGCAGCGGCGCGCTGGCGTCCCACTGGCCGTGAATCACCAGCGCGGGTATGTTGATGGAATAGACTTTGGCGTGATAGGCCGCTTCGAGGGCCTCTGCCGCCGGCGGCTCCAGACCCTCCGCGAACCGGCCCAGGTTGGGCCGGCCGCTTTCAATGATTACGCCGTTGATTGGGTCGGACGCGGCAACGGCCAGCTCAAAGGCGGAATGGCGGCCCATAGAGCGGCCCATTACGTACAGCGGGCCGCTGAACCGCAGCTCCCGCATCGTTTGCCGCAGCCAGCCCAGCACCTGATGGGAATCGGACAGCATGGCGGTGAAAGCGGGGGCGCCGCCGGCCGCGCCGTAGCCCCGGTAGTCGGCGATGAAGAAGTTGGCGCCGATCTGGTTATACAGAGGGGCGATTTCATCGTAGCGGGCCACGGTTTCGCCGTTGCCGTAGAAGAACAGCACCGTTGGATTCGTCCGCCCCACCGCATAGAAGCGGGCGGACAGCGCGACGCCTTCGGCGACGGTGACCGAGTAGTCCACGGCCACGTCGGGGGTTGCCGTCCATTGGCGCTGCGGGTGAAAGGAGCGGGCGGAAGCCTCGGGACTGTCCAGCGCGGAATAATCAACAGCAGTCATTTTGTCCTTCCCTGGTGACACAGTGGGGATGACGCAGCGGGTACGCCTGGGGCCCTAAACCCGGCGGAGCAGTTCTTCCTCCAGGCGGTCGGCGTCGAAGGCGGCGCTGGCATCGGCGACCTTGACGTCGCCCTGGCGCACCATCTTTTCGGCTTCGGTTTCCGCCGGGACTTCGGGCAGTTCTTCTTCCCGCTCCCGGCGTCGCACCACGTCCCGTGCGTGCTCTACGAAGAGGCGGCGCATCGCCACCACTACCGAGTCGGTGGAGGACAGGTACTCGGGCATCGCGTATTGGGTGTATTTTTCGGCGTCGTAATCCTGGTTGCGGAAGTTGAAGTTGAGTTCCCAGTTGCGATAGGGCCAGGTAACGCTGCTGACCAGGCGGCGCAGCCGGCCGGGCGGTTTTTCGTAGCGTTCCACGTTGAGATAGACCATGCGGGTCAGGTTTTCCTCTACCGGAACGGGCCAGCGGGTGCTGCGGAAGTAGCGGTTGTTGCCGCCGGTGCGGGACATACCGGGCAGGCGGGTGCCGTTCCATTCGTTCACGTCGGGCGTGTCGGCGGCGGCGGCCCGGCGATAGTTGGGGTCGCTGCCCTTGCGCCGGGCCTTCCGGTCAAAGAACCAGGTCCAGGCCAGCCGCCAGCGGTGCAGCGGCCAGACGCCATCAACGCCGGGATAGTACATCTGATAGGGAATGTTGCCGTCCTCATCGTAGTAGTATTTTTCCGTGGAGGACTTGCCGCTGCCGGGGCGGTAGTGGACGTTCTTGTTGTTCACCAGGTTGACGCGGTAGCCCAGGGGCGTGCGGGGGCGGCCCCCAACCCGGCTGCCCAGCATCCGCAGGGCGTTGCGATGCACCATAAAGGCGTTGTGGGCGTCCATCGTATTTTCCAGCACCAGCACCCAGTTGCAGTCGAACATACAGTAGGACGGGCGGCAGATGTTGTGTTCCTCAAACATTTCCGGCGGAATGTCCTCTTTGGGGTCAACCGGCGCGCCCTCGCCCATCCAGACGAACACCAGCCCCTTGAGGGTAACGGTGGGGAACTTGCGGGCCTTCATCCCCGGCGCGCCGACCATCATCGAGTCGGGGCCTTCGGTGAGGAAAGCCACGCAGTTGCCGTCGCCGTCGAAAGTGGCCCCATGGTAAGGACAGGTCAGGAACCCCTCGAAATAGCAGCGGCCCATGGAGAGATAGACGGCGCGGTGGGGGCACCAGTCCAGCAGCGCTTGCACTTCACCCTGCTGGTCCTTGAAAAACACCACGTCGCTGCCGAGCATACGCAGCATCGCCGGCTTGTTCTTTTTGACGTCTTTGGCGGGCAAGGCGGGATACCAGTATTCCCGGAAGCCCAGGGGCGGGATGCGGCTGCGCCGGTCGCGAGGGTTGTCCGGCACCTGGAACGGCGGCGTGGAGTCAAAGCCCTGGAATCCGCGCCGCATTTTCCGGTAGCCGCCGGGATAGCCGGAAAGGGGTTTTAAGAGGAGGTTTTTCAGTCCCATGTGCGTTTTCCTGTTCCGCTGGGCAGTCGGTTGGCGACATAATAGCAGAACGGTCAAGGGCGCGGGCGGCGGCGGCGACATTCCATCCCGGCAACATCTGTTCCCGGCTAAATCCGTCCCCGTCTAAAATGGATAAGGCTGGCCGCCGCCCACGGCCAGCACCTGGCCGGTGATATAAGAGGCGTCGCCGGAGGCCAGAAAGGCGATGGCCGCTGCCTGCTCGTGGGCTTCGCCCCGCCGGCCCATGGGAATCTCGGAGCTGCGGGTGGCGGAACGGTACTGCTCCTGGTCAGCCAGTTCCTCCGGGGGCAGTTCGGGAGCGGCGACGCCAACGCCATAGTCCCGGGGCGTTACCCGGTCGTCGGCGACGGTGCCGCTGGGGGCCACGCAGTTGACGCGGATGCCCAGGTGGGCGACCTCCCGCGCCAGCGACGTGGTCAGCCCGATTTGCCCGGCTTTGGCGGCGGCATAAGGCACCCGGAACCGGCCGGTTACGGCGTGGGTGGCGATGTTGACGATGGCGCCGGAACCCTGCTCAATCATATAAGGCAGGGCGGCCCGGCAGCACCACATGGCCGTCCAGAAGCTGCGGTCAATCTCCGCCCGTATCTGCTCCGGCGTGTAGCGCTGGAAGGACTGGAACCAGATAGTGCCGCCGGCAATGTTCGCCAGCACGTCGATTCTGCCGTATGCCGCCATCGCTGTGGCCATCAGCGCCTGGGCGTTCTCCCACTGGGAAAGGTCGCCCAGGGAAACCTCGCACGAGCCGCCGAACTCGCGGATGGCCGCGCCGACGCGCTGGGAGGTTTCAGCCACCAAATCCCCGATGACGATGGCTGCGCCCTCCTGGGCCAACCGGCGGGCGGTGGCCGCGCCGATGCCCTGGCCGCCGCCGGTAATTACGGCGACCTGGCCGGCAAACCGTCGGGCGCCGGCGGCTCCGGGGTCTAACACTTTGACCATAATGTGCTCCTTACGCGCGTAGATGTTTCGGGGCTTGCGGTTTCGGGCCGGCGCAGTTGACTCTATCGCGCGCCGTCATCCCGACGCAAGAACGGCTGGCCCCCTGTCAAGTCTATACTGCGCCACGGCCCAAAATGTGCTACGGTAGGGTTACGATGAATTCACCCGGAGGCCCATTGCGAACCGCTCTGCCCATACTGGCCGCGTTGGTGGCGTTGAGCGCCCTGTGGCTCGGCTGTTCCGCGCCGCCGGCGGAGCCGCCGGAACCGGACCACGGCGCAACGATACAAGCGCTGCTGCCGACGGCCGAGCCGACGGAGCCGCCCGTTCCGGGGGTAGCGAACACGCCCGTTCCAGTGTCGGCGGACACGCCCGTTCGGGCGACGGACACGCCGCCCCCGCCGCCCACCTACACGCCGCGCCCGGCGCCGACCCGGCCCGTGGCAGGGGAGCGGGAACCGTCGGTTCCCTTCCAGGCACGGCTGCTGGACGGCAGCCAGATGTCCCTGTCGGAAACCGCCGGCACGCCGACCCTGCTGGCGTTCTGGGCGCCCTGGTGACCCCACTGCCTGCGGGAGTTGCCCGCAGTCGATGCCCTCTACCGGGAAGAGTTGCAGGCGGCCGGCGTCCACATCGTGGGGGTGTCCCAATTCAACACCACCGAGGCCGAAACCGTCGCCTTTGTGGAGCGCAACGGGCTGACCTTTCCCAACGTGTATGACGAAAGCGCCCAGCTGGCTACCGCTTACGGCATCTCCGGCGTGCCGACCTACGTGTTCCTGGACAAGGAAGGACGCATCGCCCACCGCAGCGCCGGCGCCCGCGGCGTGGCCTTGATTCAATCCTGGCTGAACGACCTGCTGGCGGAGTGAGCGCGCCGCTGCGAAAACGATAGACAAAACGATTGGACAGTGCGTTAAAGTCGGATAGACCGCCGATATGCGAGAGGGCGCGAGATGCACTGGAAAACGGATTATAAGGAAACGCCGGAGATGACGCTCGGCAAAGGGGTTCGAATCTTAGTAACTGCTCTGACGGTAGGGTTGGCCGTAGCCTGCTCGCTTTTCAACGCTGCGCCATCCGAGTGCATAGCGGCGGCTGAGGACGCCGGCCTGCCGGACAGTGTAATTGAGCAACTGCGGAACCCCGATGGCCTTAACGCGGTCGAGAGAGCCGCGTTGCAACGCGCGCTCAGGCAAGCCGGCATTGACGACGTTTGCGATGCTGCAGCGGAAACCGCCCCCAGCACATCGCGGGAGGAAGAACGGAACGGCCAGACGACGGCCGACGGCGCTCCCACAACGGAACAGCGCGACGGCGGTAGCCAGGCGACAAGGGACGCGCCGGACAGCGAGCAACGGAAACCGGGTTCGTCAGACCCGCTGCCGGGAGCCCGTATCTCACCTGACGACGAACACCGCCGGCGATGCCGGTTCTTTGCACTGCACTTACTGCAGCCGGTTGTCTACAGTGAGTTCGTCAAGCTGAACCCTGACGACATGGACGACTTGGACCGGATTCTGTGGCGCCCCGCACTGCACGGGAATAACTCCCTCGGCTATTACGACGACGACTTCGAAGACTCGGATTACAGCCCGGCGCTGCTACCGCGCAATCCAGGCATATACTGCCGCGATTATTGGGCGGAGCCATTGAACCGAGCCAATGCCGAACTCCGCAACCGAGGGTTCGAGCCGGACTGTCGGTTCAAACTGGGAGAGCGCATTACGAACCAATACCGTCGCTTAGCCGAATCGCTCAATTACAGCGACGCTGAGAACGAGTTGGTGTACAACACCCCCAACCAGTATGTCAGGATTCTGGAGTGGCTGGACTTTAGCGGCGGCGACCTTCTGAACTCCGATAATCCGCCATACCGGATACTCGCAGAGCAAAGCCGGCATCCATACGCACACTCGAGCGACTGGATTCCCACTGAGGATGAGCTCGCCGGCTACAAAAGGGAGAACAGCGAGACGGTTAACCTCAAGTGGTTGGGGATTGTCAAAGCGGCCGGACTCAGCGAAGGCTCATCGGATTTGCTGGCGTGCCATTACTACTACCCCCAGCTCTTCTACGGATACTGGATACCCTTCGATCCCGACCAGATGCCGGGCAGGAGCCAATCGGAAGAACTTGAGCTGCCGCGATACGAACGTGCGACAACCCCGGTGTATCTTCCTAAATCGGTCGCTGCCAAAACCGTCAGAGTCGGTTACCCTCTGGGGGAAATGGCCGAACGCTACCACTTGTGCCACAACAGCAGCGAGACCGAAGAGGTCGGTTACTACTACGTTGACCACCCGGCCGGAGACTACTGCGAGCTGAAACCGTAGCTCGAAAAGACGGCCGTCCGGCATCACACTACCGCGCTGGGCAGAAAAGTTTGATAACGCAATCGGTTGCTCCGACGACGAATTACGTGCACCGCACCGGACTCCGTGGAGTAGCGAAATCGCCTCAAATTTTAGTGACGCCCGCCTATTGCATTGCGCCTCTTTGTTCGGTACAGTAGTTCGCACTACGAACGCGAGGGCTTACGATGATGACGCACACCGCAACGCAGGCCAATCCGACCGCTCCCGCCGACGCGCGGCGCATGATTGACCGCTGGGAAGCATTGGGCTGTCCTGCCATTGAGCTGGAACCCGGAGTTGGCATCAGCAACCTGGAACGCTGGCTGTACAACAACCCGCCCGCGCCGGCCGCCCGGCTGGGACGGGTGCGCGAATACCTGTACATCGACACCTTTGGGATTGGGGCCCAGGCGGCCTGAACGCGCGATGACGATGCGACTGTATAACGACCTGGCCGACCTGTGGCCCATCGTCAGCCCGCCGGCAGAGTATATGGCTGAGGCGGCGGAATGGCTGGACATCATCCGCAGCCGCCTCGACCTTGCCGCCGGCCGCCGCCAACGCCCGACGCTGCTGGAGCTGGGCTGCGGCGGCGGACATCTGCTGTCGCATCTGACGGCGCACTTTACTGCCGAGGCGGTGGACATCTCCGAGCGGATGCTGGCTCTATCGCAGCGCCTCAACCCCGATACGCGGCACCACCCGGGCGATATGCGCACCGTCCGGCTGGGGCGCAAATTCGACGTGGTGGCCATCCACGACGCCGTGAACTATATGCTGACCGCGGAGGATTTGCGGGCGGCGATAACCACCGCGGCGGTTCACCTCAACACGGGCGGGGTTGCGGTATTGGCTCCCGACTGGCTGCGCGAGTCTTTCTCCGGCCCGCGCGTAATTGACTGGACCCGCCAGGACGCCGGCTTGGACGTAACGTTTATCGAATACGTCGCCCAAGCCGAACCCGGCGTTGCCACCCTGGAGTCGGTGTTCATTTTCATCATCAACCAGGATGGCCAGGTCAAAGTGGAACTGGACCGGCACACCGGCGGCTTGTTCCCCAGGGCCCTTTGGCTGGACCTGATGGCCGATGCCGGGCTGGATGCCGAATATATCCAGACGCAAGGCTATGAGGGGGGATTTGGCGGGAACCTGTTTGTAGGCGTCCGGCGCGCCAGTCGGGGCTAACCCGAGGCGTTGTCCAGACCCGGCACCGGGAATTTGTTGCTCAAGTGCTGTACCTCCTCATCAATGGCCGACAGCGCCTCATCGTCCCCAATGCTGCCCAGCGCGCGGACGATGAGCCTGGCCACCTGCCGCGTGTCCTCCGCGCCCAGGCCCCGGCTGGTGATGGCCGGCGTGCCGAGCCGCAGGCCGGAGGCGGTGCGCGGCGGCAACTGGTCATAGGGAATGGCGTTCTTGTTGACGACGATATGCACCGACTCCAAAGCCCGCTCCGCCTGCCGTCCGGTGATGCCCAGCGGCGTCAAATCCACCAGCATCAGGTGATTGTCGGTGCCGCCGGCCACCAGCCGCACGCCGGCCTCGGACAGCTCTTGCGCCATGGCCTGGGCATTGGTCACCACCTGGCCGGCGTAACGGGCGAACTCCGGCTGCAGCGCCTCGCCGAAGCAAACGGCCTTGGCGGCGATGACGTGCATGAACGGCCCGCCCTGCATATAGGGAAACACGGCAAAATCAACCTTGCGGGCCAAATCGGCCTGGGCCAGAATCATCCCGCCCCGCGGCCCGCGCAGTGTTTTCTGGGTCGTGGAAGTTACAATCTGCGCGTGGGGCAGCGGCGAAGGATGGGCCCCGCCGGCAACCAGCCCGGAAATATGGGCCATATCCACCATCAAAAGCGCACCCACCGAGTCCGCGATGGCCCGGAAGCGCGGAAAATCCAGCACGCGCGAATAGCTGCTGCAGCCGGCCACGATGAGCTTGGGGCGATGCTCACGGGCCAGGCGCTCAACCTGGTCATAGTCAATCGTCTCGGTATCCCGGTCCACGCCGTAAGGCACGAAACTATAGAGATTGCCGGAGAAATTGACGCCGGCCCCGTGGGTCAGATGGCCCCCCATATCCAGCTGCATACCGAGCACGGTGTCGCCGGGTTCCAGGACGGCGAAGTAGGCGGCCATGTTGGCCTGCGCGCCGCTGTGGGCCTGCACGTTGGCGTGTTCCGCGCCGAAAAGCGCTTTGGCCCGGTCGATGGCCAGCGTCTCGACGACATCGACGAACTCGCAGCCGCCGTAGTAGCGCCGGCCGGGATACCCCTCGGCGTACTTGTTGTTCATCAGCTGGGCCTGGGCGTCGAGGACGGCCTTGCTGGCGTAGTTCTCCGAAGCAATCAGCACGATGGAATCGCGCTGGCGGCGGTTTTCATTTGCAATGGCCGCGGCAACGGCGGGGTCGATACGGTCAAGGGTGGTGGTCATAAGGGGGCGGCTCCTGCGGTGGTCCGGTTATGTTACAAGGTATCAGGGCAAGCGGGCATACATCATAACAAATCGGCAGCTTTTCGTTTCCGGGGCGCAAACATTGCGGGGCAGCGCTCCGGCGACTACGATACCAATAACAACAACCTGATTGACATTACTATGCTGGCCCAGATCGACGCCATCCGCCACGACCTAGACGGCAACGGCGCCTCCACCGCCGGAGCGGGGACTACCGCTTACAACGCCGCCTTTCCGGACCGCGAAGCCGGCGCTACCGGACGGATGGGCTGCCCCGCCACCTGCAAGGGCTACGAGCTGATGGCCGACCTGGACTTTGACACCGGCATGGCCGGCGACCGCACCGACGATACCTATTACAACGGCGGCGCCGGCTGGACGCCCATCCGGGGCGCCGGCGCCATCTGGACATACCAGGGCATCTTTCAGGGCAACGGCTATACCATCGCCAACCTGCACATCAACGCCGGCACGACCGTCACCTATGTAGGGCTGTTCGGCTCGGTCTATAACGGCCACGTCTCCGGCGTGGGCCTGCCCAATGCCAGCGTGACCGGGAGCGCTGACAGTGTGGCGATAGGCGCGCTGGTGGGCCGGCTGTAGAACGGCGGGACGTTAACTTCCAGCTGGGCAACCGGCAGCGTGTCGTCCACCAATACCGGCACGGCTGCTAAATCAATCGGGGGGCTGGCGGGTTCGGTCACTCAATCCCATACCGCCGTGCGGGCCAGCTATGCCGGGGTGTCGGTATCCGCTGCCGCCGCCACGGATGTTCGCGCCGGCGGCCTGGTTGGAAATATGTCTAACAACAACCCCGCGGTGACGGCCAGCTACGCCACCGGGACCGTATCCGGCGGCACGGGTGCCAACGCCCGCGTCGGCGGTCTGGTGGATAACGCTTCCACCGTAACGGCGTCTTATGCGACGGGAGCGGTTACGTCCGGCACGGGCGCCAAAAAGGCGGGCTGGTCGCAGCATCGCCTCCGGGGCCACTGCTACCGTAACCGCCAGCTATTGGGATACCGAAACCGGCGGCATCACGGGCGCCGGCGCCGGTGTGGGCAAAACCACCAGCGATTTGCAATCGCCCACCGCCTACGGAACCGGCATCTACGCTGGCTGGAACGTGAACGTTGACGGCGTTACCGGCAATGATGACCCCTGGAACTTTGGCAACTCCTCCCAATACCCGGCGCTGAAATACGGCGGCCTGGACATTCTAAAGCAGGGGCGGGCAACTATAGTTCTCTCCACCGCCGCATTGTCTGTGGCCGAGGGGGCTAGCAACGGGGCCACACACCGTAGCCCTGGGCGGCCTGCCCAAGGCGGCGGCAACCGTGGCCATTGCCAAAACCAACGCCGATGTCACGGTGAACCCGGCATCGCTCACTTTCACCGCCAACAGCCGGAATGTGCCGCAGACGGTAACGGTCAAGGCGGCGGATGACACCATCCTGGTTGACGGCAGCGACACGCTGACCCACACCGCCGCCGGCGCCGGGAGCGGCTTTGAGAGCGTCAGCGCATCCCTGACCGTAACGATTGAGGACACCAGCACGCCGGGCATCGCGCTGACTCAAAACAGCGTGGCCGTAACCGCGCTGACGGTAGATGAGGAGGGCAGCAACGTCGCTTATCGGTATCCTCAACGTGTGTTGGTGTTAGATTAGACCCTGCCGTAAGCAGACCAGGGCTATCGAATCCCGCAGCATCGCCAGGCTCTTGTTGTATCCCTTAGGGCGTGTGGTCAAATTGAGGATATGGTGGTAAACTGGCGCTGCTAGCCGCAATTTGCCACCAGGAGGGCTGTCCCGTGTCCACCGCTGCCGCCGCCTATCACCGCCACGACATCTCCGACCGCGCCTGGCAAATCCTGGAACCCCGCCTCCCCGGCGGCCCCGGCAAAGTGGGACGCCCGGCACAGAACAACCGCCGCTTCATCAACGCCGTGTTCTGGGTGCTGCGCACCGGCGCCCCCTGGCGCGACCTGCCCCCGGACTACGGCGACTGGGGCAACACCCACCGCCGCTTTATTCGCTGGCGCAATAAAAACGTCCGGGCTGAATTGCAGGAAGCCCTGGTTGACGACCCGGACTTTGAGTGGCTGATGATTGACGCCAGCTACATCAAGGTGCATCAGCACGGCACGGGCGCCCGGGGCGGCAATCAGGCGGTCGGTCGCACTAAAGGGGGCTGATACGAAACTGCATCTGGCGGTGGACGCCCACGGGATGCCGGTGCGGATGGTGGTAACGGCGGGCACAGTAGCGGACTGTACCCAGGCGGGGGCACTGATTGCGGGCATTGCGGCGGAGTACCTGCTGGCGGATAAAGGGTATGACACAAATAAGGTGCTGGCGGCGGCCCGTGGGGCGGGCATGACGCCGGTGATACCGCCAAAGCGGAATCGGCGGGAGCCTCAGGACTACGACGCGGACTTGTACCAGGCGCGCCATTTGGTGGAGAACGGGTTTTGCAAGTTCAAAGAATGGCGGGGTGTGGCGATGCAGTATGTCAAAAACGCGGCATCGTATTTGGCAATCTGCCAGATACGAGCCTTGGCGCTGTGGGCCAAAATAATTTGACCACACGCCCTAGTTCGTCGCTGCAATCGTCGCAGCCGGTCCCGCAGCACCGAGTGGATGCCCTCGTTCCGGTTCACCGCACCCCCTTTGCCCGCCAAGTGCCGGTTCCGGGGCAGCCAGCCGTACACCTTGTAATCGTCGCTGCGGTATTGCGCGGCCTCCGGCAACCGTTCGTACAGTCTCAGCAAGGTCGCCTCGCTGCGGTTCCCAACCTCGAAATCCACCCAACGCCGTCCGTCCGCCTCTTCAATCACTGCCGTCCCAATCCAAACCGACCGTCGCAATCCTTTTCGCCGCGCCCCCAGGTAGCTCCACATCTCGTCAAAGGAGACGACCTTAGCCGGCTTCTGCCCCGGCCGCCGCGCGGCCCGTTCCCGCACCAGCCGGGGCATCAAGTCCCCGGCCCAACGGGCTTTTTTTGACCCAGGAATAGGCCGTGCTCAACTGCACCGACAGCACCCGTCCGATGGCGGCAATCCCCAGACCTTCCGCGTACATCGCTGCGGCCAGGTTTTTCGCCTTTGCCGGCTGGTGCGGGCGGGGGGCATTCCAGGTAAAGTGGTAGCGGCATTGGCCGCAGCGACAGGTTTGCTTGCCCCGGGCAGGGCCGTATTTGGGCAACCAGTTGGAACCGCAGCGGGGACATTGCATATCATCCCGGTAAGCGCGTTTGCCAGCCATTAGCGCACCTCCTCCGGCTTGCCGCCTTGTGCTAACCTTATTCTACCCATCACCAACACACGTTGAGAATACCGTAAATTCGCAGCTCCCGGCCCGGACTTAGAAAAGGCCCGGCTACTGGAACCCTTCCGTTTGACCCGCCGGCAACGGTATGGCACAATTCCGTCACCGTGATAATCATTATCAGGGAACCCGTCATACTGGCTTTGGCGCGAACAGGACATCCCCCAGAAGGAAGGTTGACCACGATGTGGACCGGCGATGATTTACAGCGGTTGGTGAGCCGCGAACTGAGCGACTACCGCTTGATTGTAGTATCCAACCGCCAGCCCTACGTCTTTCGCATTGAAAACGGAGCGCCCCGGGGCCAGATGCCCCCCGGCGGCCTTACCGCCGCCATCGACCCGCTGATGCGGGCCTGCGGCGGCACCTGGATTGCCCAGAGCAGCGGGGCCGACGACCGCGCCGCTATGGACGACGCGGGGCGCATCGCCGTGCCGCCGGACGCTCCGGCATACCATATGCGTCTGCTCAACCTCTCCGAAGAGGAAAACAACGGCTTTTACTACGGCTTTTCCAACGAGGGCCTGTGGCCCCTGTGCCACATCGCCTACACCGAGCCGATGTTTGACTCCGAGCAATACGGGTTCTACCAGTCGGTGAACCGTCGTTTTGCCGACCTGGTGCTGGACGAAATCAACGACGACCCGGCCATCGTCCTCATCCAGGATTATCACCTGGCGTTGCTGCCCCGCTATATCCGGGAGGCCAACCCCGATGCCATCATCGGGCAGTTCTGGCACATCCCATGGCCCAACCCGGACATCCTCCGCATCTGCCCGTGGCAGGATGAAATCCTGGACGGAATGCTGGGCAACGACCTGTTGGGGTTTCACCTCTCCGGCGACTGTCAGAACTTTCTCAGCTGCGTTGAAGCCAATCTGGATGCCCAGGTGGACCCGGCATACGGCCTGATTGACTACCGGAACGAAACCACGCTGGTGCGTCCGTTCCCCATCAGCATCGACTTTGCCAGCCTGGATAACGAAGCCCGCAGCGCCGAGGTGGCGGACGAAATGGCGCGCCTTTCCCGCGAGTTGGGGCTGCACCGGGGCCGCATCCTGGGTCTGGGAATCGACCGGCAGGATTACACCAAGGGCATCCCCCACCGGCTGCGGGCGGTGGAGCGGCTGTTTGAGAAATGGCCCCAGTACCGCGGGCAGCTGGTGTTCCTGCAAGCCGGCGCCGCCAGCCGCACCAACATCAACTCCTATATGCAGCTGACCATTGACATTGAGGCCACGGTGAACCGCATCAACGAACGGTTCGGACACGACGGCTGGCAGCCGGTCTTGTACTGGCCGACCTCCCTGCCCACGGCAACCTTCTCGGCCCTGCGCCGTCTGGCCAGCTTTTGCGCCGAAAGCAGCCTGCACGACGGCATGAATCTGGTCGCCAAGGAATACGTAGCGTCCCGGGTTGATGAGGATGGAGTGCTCATCCTCAGCGCTTTCGCCGGCGCGGCCCAGGAGCTGACCGGCTCGCTCATTATCAATCCTTATGCCACCGAGCAGTTCGCCGACGCCATCCACCAGGCTTTGACCATGAGCGAAACGGAGCGGCGGATTCGGATGCGGCAGATGCGCAACACGGTGCAGGAAAACAATATCTACAAGTGGGCCGGGCGCATAATGATGCACCTGATGCAGGCCAGCACCCCCGACCACGCGGGGCTGACCAGCACGGCCACCACGGCATAAGCGCTGCCGACGATGGCCCACGCCCGGCCCGATTTGCGGCAAGGAACAGCCGGCCAGTCGCGTATCCTGCTGCTGCTGGATTTCGACGGCACGCTGTCCGAAATTGCGCCCCGCCCCCAGGACGCCGTGCTGCGTGCGGGGAATGGGCCGTTGCTGGAACGACTGGCCCAAAACTCCGGGTGCACGGTGGGAGTGGTCAGCGGCCGGTCTCTGGATGACGTGTCCCGGCGGGTTGGCGTGGCGGGGCTGGTGTACGCCGGCAACCACGGCCTGGAAATTCGCGGGCCGGGGCTGGACTACGTACATCCCGCAGCGGCGAATGCGGTTCCGGTTATCGCCGGCTTATACGGGCGGCTCGCGGCCGCGCTGGAGCGGATACCCGGCGCATTCGTCGAGGACAAAACCCTCACGCTGACCGTCCACTTTCGTCAAACGCCGCCCCGTTATCACAACGATATAGCGGCGATTTTCCAGGACGCAACGCAGCGCCCGGTCGCCGATGGATTGTGCCGCGTTACCGCCGCCAAGTGCGCCCTTGAGTTGCGGCCGGCGGTCGATTGGCACAAAGGGCGGGCCCTGGAGCTGATTCGCTCCCGTTTTGCGCCAACGGCATTGCCGCTGTACGTGGGCGACGACGCCACGGATGAGGATGCTTTCCGGTCGGCGCAGGCGGCCGGCGGCGTCGGAATTTTCGTAGGGCCGGCGGATAGCGACACGAAGGCCGTCCGGCGGCTGGACGCTCCGTCCGCCGTTACCGGGGCGTTGTCCGATTTGCTGGGGCAGCTGCAAAGGACACCCGGCTTTACCGGATTCGGGCAAAAGCCGGAATGACAGGGCGCCGGTATGTGCTATTATTGGCGCCAGCAGCCCCGGGGCCACCGGGCCACTCTCCCGTTGCGGCGCTGTCCTGATGCAAATGATCAAGGCGATTTTCTTCGATTTCTACAACACCCTGGTGCGTTTCTGGCCGCCGCTGCCCCAGATTCAGCACGCCGCTTGCCAGAACCTGGGCATCCGAGTGCCGCCGGAAAACCTGGCGCGCGGCTACGCCGTCGCCGACCTGTATTTCAACGAGGAAAACCACCGTTTCCCCCTGGGCGACCGGGACGCCGCCGGACGCGATGAGTTCTTCGCGCGCTACGAGCAAATCATCCTGGCCGAATCCGGCGTTGCCGTCTCCCTGCGGATGGCGAAACAGATTTGGGATATGGCGATTTCCGTGCCCAAAGAATTGGTGGAGTTCGAGGAAACCCGCCCCGTTCTGGCCGAGTTGAAGGGGCGCGGCTACCGCCTGGCCGTGCTGACCAACTTGCGCCGGGATATGAACGAACTCACTCAGCAATTGGGAATCCAGGAATATCTGGAATTCTGCATTACCGGCCGGGAGGTCGCCGAAAAGCCGGCCACCGCCATCTTTGAGGCCGCGTTGCAGCGCATGGCGGTGCGCCCCGACCAGGCCATGCACGTGGGCGACCAACCCCGTTCTGATGTTCAAGGCGCCCGCGACGCCGGATTGCGGCCCGTCCTGATTGACCGGGGAGGTTTTCACGCCGACGTTACCGGCTGCGACCATATCAACAGCCTGGAAGGGTTGTATCCGCTGCTGGACCGACTGGTTGAGCGCTAGTCCCGGCCGCCACGCCAGAACCCGCAACAAAATCGAGGTGCGACAATGACTACTCAGCCGCCGGAACACAGCCATCCCGATGACCGCAACCCGGTTCACGTTATCGTCTGGTATGACTATATTTGACCCTGGTGCTATGTCGGCCTGGAACGCGTCGACAAACTGGCGGAAGAGTATGACATCACGGTGGAAGGGCGCGCCTACCTGCTGCGTCCCGATACGCCGCAGGAAGGCCAGGCGCGGGAGCCGCGTCCGGGCGAAACCGACGACGAGCTGTCAGACCCCCTGCGTACCTACGCCCGCGAGGCCAACCTGGTGATGCGGCCGCCGCGCTACACGCCCAACAGCCTCTACTCGCTGCAAGCCACCGAGTATGCGCAGGAGCAGGGCAAGTTCCTGGAATACCACCACGCCGCCTACCAAGCCTACTGGGACCGGCGCGCCAACCTGGGCGACCCGTCGGCGCTGGCCGACATCGGCGCCAGCGTGGGCCTGGACGGGGACGAGTTGAAAGAACGGGTGGAATCAGGCTATTACGCCCGGCGGGTCATCGACCAGTACCAGGAAGCTCTGGGCTACGGCATCCGCGGCATTCCCACTTTCGTCTTTGACAACCTGCTGTTCACCGGGGCCCAGCCCTACGAAGTATTCCGGCGGGTTATGGACAAGGCGCTGGAAAACCGGGCCGCCGCCGGCCAGGCGTGAGGCCCGATTGCGATGACCCCGCGGACAATGACGACAACCCCAACCCGACGCCGTTTCACCGTAGTCGAGTACTACGCCATGGCCGACGCCGGCATCCTGTCAGAAAATGACCGCGTGGAACTGCTGGACGGAGAGCTGATACAGATGCCCCCCATCGGCGACTGGCACGCCGGTTCCGTTGACTGGCTGAACTACGAACTGGTCCCGGCCCTGCAAGGCCGGGCCATCGTGCGCGTGCAGAATCCGGTGCGACTGAGCAACGACAGCGAGCCGCAGCCCGACCTGACGCTCTTGCGGTTCCGCGATGACTTCTATCGCTCCGGCCACCCGGTTCCTGAAGACGTCCTGCTGCTTATAGAAGTAGCCGATACCTCTATCGGCTATGACCGCGGCGCCAAACTCGCAGCGTATGCCCGCGCCGGCATCCCCGAAGTCTGGATTGCCAACCGGAACGACCGCCGTATTGAAGCCTATACGGAACCCGCCGGAAACGAATACGCCAGCGTCCGGCACGTCGGCAGCGGGAGCAGCATCGCCCCGCTGCATTTTCCCGATATTGCGCTGGCGGTTGACCGGATTATCGCCGGCTAATCCGGCGTCGGGGCGCGTTTCGTTCCATTGCCCGCCAACCGCCCCCTGTGCTAGACTGGCGGCGTTCAAATTTGCCCTTTGTAACGGATTTCACAAATGGACGACGCTACCCGCGCCCTCATTGCAGACGCCGTTAACCACCAACTCCAGAGTACCGTTACCGTCCTCTCCTCGCTGCTGGCCGTTGAGGACGCTATCGGATACGTGCCGCCCGAGGCGGTGGAGGCCGTGGCCGCCCGGATGGACGCTACCATTAACGACGTGTGGGCGGTGGCCACTTTCTACCCCAACTTTCGTTTTGAGCCTCCCACCGCGCACCGCATTGAGGTTTGCTGGGGGCCGTCCTGCCACGTGATGGGGGCCACCGCCGTCATCGCCGCCGCGCAGGATGCTCTGGGCCTGTCCGGTGAAGGCGATACCCCGGACGGCAAAGCCACCCTGCGCTACAACACCTGCCTCGGCGCTTGCGCCCATGCTCCCGTTATGGCCATTGACCACCATCTGGCGGGACGCATTACGCCCGACTCCGCCCGCGCTAAAATCGCCGGCGCTCTCACCGCCGCTGCCGCCCACTGACCAACATTGTCATTTCCGCCGGCGCTGGAATCAACCTACTACTATGACTACTGAAACCGCTACCCCTTTTGATGCAATCCTGGCTGAGGCCCAACGGCGCTGGCAGGAACTGACCGCCGGCGACCGCCCCTGGATTCGCATCGGCACCGGACTGGCCGGCGAGGCGGCCGGGGGCTTTGAGGTGGTCAGCGCCGTCAAAGAGGCTTTAAGCCGGCAGGGGGTTGCGGCCAACGTGTCCGAGGTGGGAACCCTCGGCTTGTGCTTCGCCGAACCGCTGCTGGACGTGCAGGCGCCCGGCGGCCCCCGCATTTTCTACCAGAACGTTACGCCCCAGACAGCCCAACTGATTGTCAGCCGGCACGTGGCCGGCGGCGACCCGGTAGCCGAACACGCCATCGGCTACCTCGGCGAACCCACCGCGGCCACTAACGGCATCCCCCACCTGGATGCGCACCCCATGCGCGTCCTGGAGCAGCGCATCGCCCTGCGGAACGCCGGCCACATCGACCCTTCCGAACTGTATCAGTACATCGCTAACGGCGGGTACGCCGCGCTGCATAAAGCGCTCACCGCGATGACGCCCCAGGAAACGCTGGGGGAGGTGCGGACTTCCGGCTTGCGCGGACGCGGCGGCGCCGCCTTTCCCGCCGGCGTCAAGTGGGGATTCCTGGCCGGCAATCCCGACCCCAACAAGTATATCCTGTGCAACTGCGAGGAGGGCGACCCCGGCGCTTTCAACGACCGGGGCATCCTGGAAAGCGACCCGGCCACCGTAGTTGAGGGCATGACCATCGCCGGCTATGCCTGCAACGCCAATCGCGGCTACATTTTCATCCGCCACGGCCACAACCAGCCCATCGACCGCACCCGCGCCGTCATCCGGCAGGCTTACGAACTGGGGCTGCTGGGGCAGAATATTCTGGGCAGCGATTTCTCATTTGACCTGGAGGTTGCCCTGACCGGCGACTCCTACGTTTCGGGCGAAGAAACCGCCCTGATGGAGGCCATTGAAGGCAAGCGCTCAATGCCGCGCTACCGCCCGCCCTTCCCGGCCCAGGTGGGCGTATTCGGCAAGCCGTCCAACATCAACAACGTGAAGACTCTGGCCTACGTGCCTGAGATTATCGCTCGCGGTGGCGAGTGGTTCGCCAGCATCGGCACGCCGCCCGACCGTGACCGGGGCATCAACGGCAGCAGCGGCACCGCCATCCTCTGCCTCTCCGGCGACATTACCTATACCGGGCTGATTGAGGTGCCCCTGGGTATGACGCTGCGGCAAGTGCTGTTTGATATGGCCGGCGGCGTGCCCCACGGCAAGCGGATGAAGCTGCTGCAGACGGGCGGCCCCTTAGGCGGCGTCCTGTCCGCCAGCGACGCCAACCTGGACCTGGTTCTGGATTTCGACGTGTTCCGTACTGCCGGCGCAATCCTCGGTTCCGGGGGTATCATCGTCTGCAACGAGGACACCTGCGCCGTTGACCTCACGCGCAACCTCATCGCCTTCTGCCAGTACGAATCCTGCGGCAAGTGCTTCCCCTGCCGCATGGGGATGAGCCACCTGCTGGAGATTCTGGAGCGCATCAGCAACCTGGAGGGGACGGAAGAAGACCTGGCGCTGATGCGGAACATCGGCGAGAATATGCAGGCCGGGTCGCTCTGCGGACACGGGCAGCTGGGGTTCAACCCGGTGTCATCGGCGCTGCGCTACTTTGGCGATGAGTTCGAGGCCCACATCCGCGAAAAGCGGCACACCGGCGATTGTCCCGACCAGGTTTTTTCGCCCCGACTGACCCGGCGGTAATCCCACCCCGCCAGTAATCCCGCTCCACCGGAAACCCGCCCGGCCGCGTCACTACGGATTAGGAACCGCTATGCCTGACGACATCACCATCTCCATTGACGGGGTGGATATCAAGACGCAGCCTGGCAAAATGGTGCTGGAGGCGGCCATTGAGGCCGGCGTCTATGTCCCCTACCTGTGCTATCACTCGGGAATGAAACCTTTTGCCGCCTGCCGTATGTGCGTGGTGGCGGTGGACGGCGGGCGCGGCTTCCCGGCGGCCTGCACGCTGCCCGTGGCCGACGGCATGACCGTCTGGAGCGAGACTCCCGACGTGAACGAACTGCGCCGGTCGGTGATGCAGATGCTGATTGCCGAGCATCCCAACGGCTGCCTGACCTGCCACCGCGTTGACATTTGCGGGCCATCCGACATTTGCCTGCGCCACGTTTCGGTCAATGACCGCTGCGTAACCTGCCCGAAAAACGAGCGCTGCGAATTCAAAGACACGGTGCGGTATCTGGGCATGGAGCTGGAATCGCCCATGACCTATATGTACCGCGACATCCCGCTGGAAGTCAGCGACCCCTTTTACGACCGCGACTATAACCTGTGCATCACCTGTGGCCGGTGCGTCCGCGCCTGCGAGGAAGTGCGGGGCGACAACGCCATCTGCTTCACGGAACGCTCCGGCAAGGCGCTGGTGGGCACGTCTTTCGGCACCTCGCTGCTGGAATCGGGCTGCGAGTTTTGCGGCGCCTGCATTGACGTCTGCCCGGTGGGCGCGCTGACCGAGCGGGAAAACAAGTGGGAAAAGGCGGCCAGCGTTGAGCGAACCATCTGCACCCACTGCCCTGTCGGATGCCAAATCAACCTGGAAATCAACGCGCAGGGCCGGGTAATCCGGGCGATACCGGAGTACAATTCGCCGGCCAACCGGGGACAAGCCTGCTACAAGGGCAAGTTTGGCCTGGGCCACCTGACCAGTGGGCAGCGTCTCCGCCGGCCCCTGGTCCGCCGCAACGGGCGGCTGGAGCCGGCTGGCTGGGATGAGGCGCTGGACCGCATTGCGGAGGGGCTGCGTCCCTATCAGTCGGGCCGCGGGTTCGGCCTGATTACCGCCGGCGACAGCACCAACGAGGAGCTGTACCTGGCCCAGAAGTTCGCCCGCTTGGGGATGAACACCAACAACCTGGACCACTCCGGCAACACCCAGCCGGCGCTGACGCGCGGCCTTGAAGACGTGCTGGGCTACCCCGGAGCCACCAACTCCATTTGGGACTTGGAAAAGGCCGGCTGCATCCTGGTCTGCAACACCAACCTCACCGAAAGCCACAACGTGGTCGGCGTTCCCATCAAGCGCGCCGCCAGAAACGGCACGCCGTTAATCGTCATCGACACCCGCGAAGTGGAGTTAACCCGCTACGCCGATTTGTGGCTGCGGCCCGCGCCCGGCGCCGAGTTGCTGCTCATCGGGGCCATCCTGAAGGCCGTACTGGACGAGGGCCTGATTGACGCGGCATGGCTCGCGGAGCGCGCCGAAGGGCACGATACCCTGGCCTACGAACTGAATCTCATTGACGCCGACGCCATCGCCGCCACCGGCGTAGCGCCGGATGACATCGTCCGCGCGGCCCGTATGTACGCCAACGCCGACGCTGCGGCCATCGTGTACGGGCTGGACAACGTACCCGCCGCCATCGCCCCGGATTTGGTGGTGGCGCTGGCCGACCTGGCCCTGCTCACCGGCAGCGTGGGCCAGCCCGCCGGCGGCGTTTTTCCCATGCGCCAGGCGGCCAACGGGCAGGGGGCTACCGATATGGGATGCACTCCCAATCGCTTGCCCGGCGGCGGCCCGCCATTTGACGACGCGCACCGGGCGCGGGTTGAATCCGCCTGGGGGGCAACGCTGCCGCCGCCGCCCAGCCGGGGCGTGGCGGCAATGCTGCAAGCCGCAGCCGCCGGCGACATCAAAGCCATGCTGGTAATCGGCGGAAGCCCCAACTTCGACAACGGCCAGTTCGGGGACGGCCAGGCCGCGTTGCAGCAACTGGACTTCCTGGCGGTGATGGATACGTTCCTTTCACCGCTCGCCCAACTGGCCGACGTGGTTTTGCCGCGCGCCACCTTCGCTGAGAAAGACGGCACCTTTACCAACCTGGAACGCCGCATCCAGCGCGTCCGCCCGGCCATAGCGGTGAAAAACAACGACGCCAGGCCGGAAGGGTGGGCGCTGGCGCAGCTTGCGGAAAGGCTGGGCATCGCCGGCATCAACTATGACGACCCGGCGGCGGTAATGGCTGAGATTGCCGCTATCGCCCCGAACTACGGCGGCGTCAGCTACGAAAGGCTGGCGCGGGAGTCGGCGCTGGTGATGCAAACCGGAGTCGAAGCGCCCCGTCCTACCCAGCTGCTCTACACATCCCGCGAGGAACGCGGCATCCAGTGGCCCTGCCCGACGGCCGGCAGCCCATCAACTCCGGCGCTGTACGCCGGCGGTTTCCCTAACGGGAAAGCCGAGCCGGGCGCGCCCAGATTCCGCATCGCCGCAATGCCCACGCCGCCGGAGCTGCCGGCGCTGCTGGCCCCCGGCCGGGTGCTGCTGCAGCAAGACCGGGATATGGCCATTGAACCCGGCGCGCTGAATCGCATTGTGCGCGACGAACAGGTGCGCCTGAATCCCGCCGACGCCGCCGCCTGGGGCATTGCCGATGGCGAACCCGTGGCAGTAACCACCGCCGGCGGCCGCATCACCGGCGTGGCGGCACCGGACGCCACCCTCCCGTTGGGAGTCGTCGGCGTAACGACGCTGTTCGGGCAGCTGGCGGTAGAACTGCAAATGTCCGAAGACATCAACCCGATGGCCGGAGTCCCCGGCCTCTATGTCGAACCGTGTCGCGTGGCATCGTTAGCCGGTTAGCGAAATTCGCAGCACCGATTTAACGTCCGCCGCGTACAATGATTAGGACGCGGCCACAATCCCGCGTCCGCTCAAAGGAAATCCTGTCCATCCGATACGTCCCGGTAAAAACACGGAGTTAGAATGACCAACCTGCAAACCGCTACGATGACTCGTGACCGTACCACCAACCTGCCCCGGGCGCGCCTCGTCGAGCGTATTGATTACACGGACGACCTCATGGTCATCAAGATGGAACCGCTGGGGTTTGACTTCAACTTCAAGCCCGGCCAATACTGCACGCTGGGTCTGGAAGGCATTGAGCGCGCCTACTCCATAGCGTCGGCGCCTCATGAGCCGCTGCTGGAAATTTTTGTCGAGCTGGTGCCGGAGGGAGAACTGACGCCCCGGATGTGGCGCATGGCAGCCGGCGATACCATGTCCATTCGGCCCCGGGCCAAGGGCCTTTTCCTAATGGACCAGTCGGTGACGCAACATCTGATGCTGGGCACCGTTACCGGAGTCGCTCCCTACGTCAGCATCCTGCGCGACCACCTCCGCTATGGCCGCGACGGCCACCACTTCTATGTAATTGAAGGTGCCTCGTACCACAACGAGTTTGTGTACGATGCCGAGCTGACCGACCTGGCCGCCGCGCACCCGGACATCGTTACCTTTGTGCCGGCTATCAGCCGGCCCGGCGAGGAGCGCAACGCCGGCTGGGAGGGCGAAACGGGCCGGCTGAACCACATCGTGGCGGCTCAATTGCAAAAATTCGGCCTGGACAAGTCGGATGCACTGGTGTACGCCTGCGGGCATCCCGGAATGATTGAGGCCAGCCGGGAAATCGTGACCGCCGACGGGTGGCGTTGGACTGAGGAACGGTTCTGGAAGGAATAACGCTTTTCGCAAAGCCAAGACCGATGCAGGGGCGAATGGCTGTTCGCCCCTGTGCTATATTTGCCGGGCAACGGCTAGTGGCACAGCATCACAGTTAGCGGAGCCTGACCTGATATGACGACGAGAGAGCACGAACAAACCCTGAACGTCCAGCTGGCCGACGAGCTGCGCGCGCTCGGCCTCAACGCCAGACCGGAGGTAACCCAGCCGGGCAGACGACGCATTGACGTTGAAGTTCGCATCGGCCCGGTCGTGGTCGCACTGGAAGCCGAGCACGGTCAAAGCAGCGCCAAACAGGCCGAAGCTATCCGCGACGCCGACGCGCGCTTGCAGCAAGGTTTGGCTCAATGCGCCGTGGCCGTCTGTTATCCCGACGATACGGCCCGGGCAACTCTGGCGTCAGCCAATTTGCGATGGACCGTGCGCGATGCCGCCGACCCGCCTCCGGCATCCGTAGCTGACTGGACGACCGGCGATTTGGAGCAACTGGCGTCGGTCATTCGCCTGACGCCGGCCCAGCTTGGCAACCCCGACTACGCCGCCGCCGCGTTGTCCAGCAGCCTGGACGGCGCGGTATATCGTCTCAGCGAAAGCCAGAAGCAGGAAATGGCCCGCGCTTTGGACCTGCCCCGGCAAACCCGTAATCGCAAGCCGGTGCGCAATCCCTGGGACGCCGCGGCCAAGCGCGCGCTGCTGGTCGTTGCTACCGCGGTGATGTTCCATTCCCGGCTGGACAGCCATTGGCCGGAACTGCGCCCCGGATACGACAACCGCGCCAACCCGCCGGAACCTTTCGCCGGCGACTGGCCGCCGGCGATGGCACAGCAATGCGCCGACTTACCCGACCCAATCACTGCCTTTGGCGACGCCTGGAACCTGATACTGGCGCTGGATTACAAGCCCATCTTTGAAACCGGACGCGCTGCCCTCTTTTCCTGTCCGCGCGACCCCGCTTTTACTGCCGCCATTCGGAATACCGCGCGGGCCGCCCTGACCGTCGCCGGCGATATTGCCAGCCTGCGCCATGACTTGCTGGGCCGCATATTTCATACCGTTCTGGACACTGCCCGCTACGACGGCTCTTTCTACACCACCACCCCCGCCGCTACCCTGCTGGCCACCCTGGCCATCAGTGCGGACTGGTGCGACTGGCAAGACCCGGACGCCGCCGCCCAACTGCGCATTACCGACCCCGCCTGTGGCACCGGCACCCTGCTGATGGCGGCGGCGGAGCGCATCCGCGAGTTGGCCCCGCAGTGGCGCGATGACGAAACCGTTGCCCGCGCCCTGATTGAGCAGGTACTCAGCGGCTACGACGTGAACCTGACCGCAACTCACATGGCGGCAACAACTTTGGGGCTGCTCTCGCCGTCCACCCGGTTCCAGAATATGAAAATCGGGCGCGCGACTCTGGGCTTGAATGACGCGGGGGAGGTCAAGCTGGGTTCGCTGGAGCTGCTGGGGCCGGACGGACAGCTGCCATTGCTGGCCTGGCCCACCGGAATCGCGCAGGTTGACACCGCGGCGGAGATGTCCCAGCCGGAACCCTCCGACCTGGTGATTATGAACCCGCCCTTCACCCGCGACAGCCTGCGGCACGACCAGTTCACCCCCGACGTGGAAAGGAAAATCAAGGCGCGAGAGAAGGCGATTTTCGCCAACACGCCGGTTCACCTGTCCAGCAACGGCAACGCTTTTCTGATGCTGGCAGACTATATCAACAAAACCGATTCGGGGACGCTGGCCGCAGTGCTGCCGCTGGTAACGGCTACCAACGCCTCAGCGGCGGGCATTCGCCGGCATCTGGCAGCCAAGTACCATATTGAAACCATCGTAACTTCCCACGACCCGGAGCGTATCTACTTTTCCGAGAACACCAGCATCGGAGAAATGCTGCTGGTTTGCCGCCGCTGGCCGGCGGATAAAGGGCCAAAACCGCCGACGCGGGTAGTCAACCTGGCTACCAATCCCGATACGCCGGCCGAGGCGGTCAGCGTAGCCTGGGCCATTGCGGACGGCACGATAGCGACACGGCGGGACTACTGCACGGTGCAGGAATGGCCGGAGAGCAAAATGGCCGCCGGGAATTGGGGAGCCGTGCAATTCCTCTCCCCCTACTTGTCCGAAAAATTCGACGCGCTAACTCGCGGCAAACTTTTCCCGGCCACCTCACTGAGTAAAATCGCCGACATTGGGCCCGCCGGTCAAGGCGTCAGGGAAATGTTTGACCGCTCAACCCTGCCCGGAGCCGGCGGAATGTCCGCCTTGTGGGACCACAAAACCGACATCACGCAGTCAATGGCGGCAAGCACCGACACCCATATCATTGCTAAAGCCGGGAAGAGTACGCAAGCGCAGAGCCTGTGGAGCCGGCGGGGCCGGATGCTGTTGCCAACGAGACTGTTTCTGCCAACGACCCGGGTAATATCCGTCCGGCTGGATACTCCCGGTCTGGGTTCGGCGTGGGTGCCGTGCAAACCTAATGACCAATCTCCCGATTGGGAAAAGGCGATGTGCGTCTATCTCAATTCCTCGGTGGGCATACTGTGTGTCCTTGGCGACCGTTCCAACAGAAAGCCGACGTATCCCAATATATCAATAGACGATATGCGCAAGCTGGTTGTGCCCGACTTCGCCGCCATCGGCGAGGACACCGCCGCGCACCTGGCTCGCGCCTACGACACTTTCGCCAATCGGGTACTGCTGCCCCTGCCCAATTTGGACGCCTGCAGTGTCCGTCGTTCCCTGGACGCCGTCGTCGTCAACGCGCTGAACCTGAACGGGGAAACGGTTGATACCATCCGCCGCCACCTGTCTATGGAGCCGTCCATAACGGGCAAACCTTACGCGGCCGGGGCCGGCGCTCCCGCTAAACCCGGCTTCGTCCTGCCGGAGGAGCAAATCGCCGAGTTCTGCCGCAACAATCACATAACCCGCCTTGCCCTGCTCGGCGATACCGTGCCGGATTACTACCCGGACTACCGCATTAAAGTGCTGGTGGAATTCGACCCGGAACACATCCCCGGCTTCGCGTTTTTCAGAATGCAGCGCGAGCTGGGGAAAATGCTCGGCCACGCAGTTACCATGCACACCCCCAATGGGATGAAGAAAGCGGAATTCTGGCCGGAAGCCCTGTCGGAGGCCCAGGACATTTATGCCGCATAGTCCATTGGCGTCAATTCGCCATATGATTAGTCACGCTCAGGAGGCTCAGGAACTGGTGTCCGGTCGCTCCCGGGCCGATTTGGAGGACGACCGGGAATTCGCCATGCGGCTGACTCACCTGATGGAGATTTTCGGTGAGTCATCCGCGCGCGTCCCTGAGGAATTCCGGAAGATTTATCCCGAATTTGAGTGGCAGGACGCAGCGGATTTCCGCGACGCTCTAATTCACCAGTTCGACGTCATCGAGTACGACACCTTGTGGGAGGCCGTCCAGGACGAACTGCCGCTGCTAATCCGGCAACTGGAAGTGACTATTGAGCAAGAAACGTAATTTCCGGCAACGCCCCGGAACCGGACGCCAAACCAACGGCAATTAACCCGTCCCCGTGGGGTAAAATTACCCCATGTCCAATGAATCGCATCGGCCGGTCAGCCTTGCTGCGTTACGATTTCCTGCGCCGGCAGCTTTCTTTCTGCCACCACTTCCCACTCATCGCTTTCGAGAAAATCGTTGCCCCCATACCAGTGCGGCTTTTGCCGGGGCAGGTTTTCGCTGGCGTAGAGGCAACAGGCCCGTATGTCCTCAACCTTTAGCTGGGGATAGTATTTTACGATGTCGTTTTCGGTGGACCCGCCGGCCATCAGGTACAGAACGAAGGAAACGGCAATCCGCGTCCCCTGCACCGTTGGTTTGCCTACGGCGATGTTTGGATCGATGATGATTCGCTCTCGCCAGTCCATAGCATTGCCTCCGGTTAGGCTCCCCTTGACGCTGCCCCTTGACGTTACCCATCAATGCGATTATAGCATAGCCAAGCCATTGCCCCGTTTCAGCCGGCGGTGTCCATCAATCAAATCCCGTCTATCCCGTCCATCCCGGTCAAAACGCGGTTGGGGTAGAATTACCCTATGTCATCGCCGCGCCTTACGCCGGTCAGACGCCAGTGGCTGACCATCAAGCACTCCTACCCGGACGCCATCGTGCTGTTCCGCATGGGGGATTTTTACGAGTGCTTTGACGATGATGCCCATACGCTTTCGTCGGCGCTGGAAATCGCGCTCACGTCGCGCAGCATGGGCAAAGATACCCGCGTGCCGCTGGCCGGGGTGCCGGCGGTTTCGCTGGATACCAACCTGGCCCGGCTTATCCGCAAGGGCCACAAGGTAGCCATCTGCGAGCAGCTGAGCGACCCGGCGGAATCCCGGGGACTGGTCGAGCGGGGCGTGGTGCGCGTGGTTACGCCGGGCACCGTGCTGGAGTCAGCCTTGCTGGATAATCACGTCAACAACTATCTGGCCGCCGTTTGCCAGGACGACGCGCAGGCGGGTTTGGCCTACGTTGACGTTACCACCGGGGAGTTTGCGGCGGCTCAAATTCCGGCCGACCGGCTGCCGCTGGAACTGGCCCGGCTGCAGCCCTCGGAAATGCTGGCGCCGGCAAACGACGAGCCCCTGCACTTCGTCGCCGCTGACGGCGCCCGGTTTTCGACCACAACCCTGGACGCCGCCGCTTTCAACCCGGACGTTGCCCGCCGTGCCCTGCTCGAATACTACGGCGTCCTTTCGCTGGAAGCCTACGGCATTGAATCCCTGCCGCTGGCGGTGCGGGCCGCCGGGGCCATCGTTGATTACCTGCGCTATACCTACCAGGGCGAGCGGCCGGCGCTGGCGCCGCCGGCGGTGTACAACACGGCGTCGTATATGACCCTGGACCCGCAGACGCGGCGCAATCTGGAGCTGTTTGAGGCGGGCCGGTGGGACAGCCGGGATTTGTCGCTGCTGGCCGCGCTGGACGATACGCGCACCCCCATGGGGGCGCGGCTGCTGCGTCGCTGGCTGGGCCGGCCGCTGCTGGATTTGGAACGTCTGGAGCGACGGCTGGATGCGGTGCAGCTTTTCTGCGACGATGCCTTCCGCCGCAATGACGCCGCCGCCGCACTGGCGGAGATTTCGGACCTGGAACGCATTCTGAGCCGGATTCAGACCCATTCCGCGCCGCCGCGAGACTTGCTGGCGCTGCGGCAAAGCGTGGCCGCCGCCGGGCGTCTGGGCGCCGTGCTGTCGGGTGAGAATGCCGGTCAAGTGTCCTGGTTGGCGAAAGAACTGCGCCCTCTGCCCGACGTGACGAATCTAATCGACCAGGCCATCGCGCCGGAACCCTCCGGGCAGGTTGGCGAGGGCGGCGTGATACGCCCCGGTTTCGCGCCGGAACTGGACCGGGTGCGCACTCTCGCCAGCGACACCCGCGGGTTCATCGCCGGCCTGGAGGCTGCGGAGCGGGAGCGCACCGGCATCCGCAGCCTGAAGGTGGGCTTCAACCAGGTTTTCGGCTACTACATTGAGGTCAGCCGCTCCAACCTGAACGCCGTGCCCGGCCACTATCAGCGCCGGCAAACGCTGGCTAACGGCGAACGTTACATCACGCCGGAGCTGAAGGAATACGAAAGCCAGGCGCTGGACGCGCGGGAACGGCTGGGGGAGATGGAGCGCACTTTGTACCGCCAGGTTTGCAGTCAGCTCGCCGACCACGGGGCCGCCGTCTCGAGGCTGGCGGCCGCGGTGGCGCGGGCCGACGTGTTCGCCGGGCTGGCCAACGTCGCCGTGCGGCAGGGTTACGTGCGCCCCGCCCTGAACGACGGAACCGCAATCCGCATCGCCGACGGCCGGCATCCGGTGGTGGAGCGGGTGCTTGACAGCGGCTCATTCGTGCCCAACGACGCCGCTCTGGACGCTGAAGATGCCCAGATTATGGTAATCACCGGGCCGAACATGGCCGGCAAATCTACGTACATCCGGCAGGTTGCCATCATCGTCCTGATGGCCCAGGTGGGCAGTTTTGTGCCGGCGTCGGCGGCCACCATCGGGCTGGTGGACCGCATCTTTACCCGCGTGGGCTTGCAGGATGACCTGGCAACCGGCCAGTCAACCTTTATGGTGGAGATGGTAGAAACGGCGGCCATTCTCAACCAGGCCACCTACCGGTCGCTGGTGATTCTCGATGAAATTGGCCGGGGCACCAGCACTTACGACGGCCTGTCCATCGCCCGCGCGGTGGTGGAGCATCTGCACAATAACCCACGGCTGAGCTGCAAGACGCTGTTCGCCACCCACTACCACGAGCTGACCGAACTGGCCGCCACGCTGCCGGGCGTCCGCAATTACAGCGTCGCAGTGTCCGAGGAGGACGGACAGATTGCCTTCTTGCGCCGCATTATCCCCGGCGGCGCGGACCGCTCCTATGGCGTCCACGTCGCGATGCTGGCGGGGATGCCGTCGTCGGTGGTGAGCCGCGCCCAGGAGCTGCTGACCGCGCTGGAACAGGAGCGCGTCCACGGGGCCGGAACCCGCCGCGCCAGGCGTCGCAATGCTGCGCCGCCGCCGCAGCTGGCCCTGCCATTATTCGACTCGGACAACCGGCGTCTTACCGACGCCCTCTTGCAGATGGACGTCGCCAACCTGACCCCGCTGGAAGCCATCAACAAACTGTACGAATTGCAGGAACAGGCCCGCCGCGACGAACCGGCGTGAGCGCGGCGCGGCCGGCCAGCGACATTACACAGAATTTACATACCGCCTACTTATGTTAAAGCCAGCCGGGGGTATAAAATATCCGGCGTTACCGGAGGTTCGGAAAAAATTCGACGGGAGATTGAGGATGAGCGATACGGCAATGATGTACTGGTGGCCCCGTTGAAGCAGCTGTCGTAAAGTGCGGGAGTTGCTCGTGCAAAACGGTTACACGGTGGCGGAACGGGATTACTTCAAAGAACCCTTTGGCGAGGCGGAACTGCGGGACTTGATTGCCGAGGCGGGCGAGCCGGGCGTGTCCGCCATGTTCGCCAGCCGCAGCCCGTCGCTGAAAAAGATGGGGCTGAACGCCGCCGAGCTGTCGGAGGAACGCAAGGTATCGCTGATGCTGGCCGAGCCGCGGCTGGTGCGCCGTCCTATCGTCCGCCTGGGCGACCGGCTGATTATCGGCGCCAGCGTCAAGGTGATTACGCAGGCTTTGGGCGGCTAATGCAACCGCCATGCTATCTGAACAACCAATTACCAGGATAACGAACCGACCATGAAAATTTTCTTTGACGTTGACTACACCATCCTGGGGCTGGATGACACCCTGCGCCCGGGCACCGTGGACACATTCCAGAAGCTGCTGGACGACGGCCACGAAATCTACATCTGGTCAGGCTTGGGCGAGCGTTGGGAGGTTATTGAGAAGCACGAGTTGGGGCGGTTTGTCTCCGGCGTGTATGAAAAGCCCACGCACCACTACCACGAGCGGCTGGTCGAGTTGAAAGTTCCGGTGGAGCCGGAGTTTGTCATTGACGACTACCCGGAGATAGTGGCCGCGTTCGGCGGGGTGTGGGTGCCGCCCTACTTCTTTTCCCGCAGCGTTGACCACGAGATGGCGCGCATCTACCGGATTATTTGCGACTTTCTGGAAACGGGAGGGTCGGAAGACCGGCAGTACCGGGCGAAAGGCACCAAGGTTCCGCTGTTCTAGCCGGCCTGACGCGACGGCGCAACGTCTAAACCGGAACCGCAGAGGGCAACATTATGGACTTGCTGGCTTTTAAGATAGTCATTGAGCCGGATGAAGACGCCTGGCGGTCGTATTATCCGGCGTGGGAGCATTTGGGAGCGGCTACCGGCGGGGAGACACCGGAAGAAGCCGCCGCCGGCATCAAGGAAGTCCTCGAGATGATGGTCGAGGAAATTGAACGGGGCGAAATTGAATGGCCGATTGAACCTTGCGCTCCTGACTGGGACTTTAGCAAGCCCAGCATACAGGACGCGCCGGAATCGGTTCAGCGCAAGTGCGCTCCTGAATACCCGGATGCAATAGCAGCTCACGGTGGCCTACCCGTGCTGCATTCCGGGTCCGGGGCTGCCCACAGTGACGTTTACCGGCTGATTTACGTTGCCCTGGATGACGTTATGGCGGCGATGTACGAGAGCGACAGATTGGCGCTGACCCGCACCGGAGGCTATGTGCCCAATGTGTTCACGCCGTGGTACGGCAATGCGCCGGTTAGCGGTGAGCGGGATACGCCCGCTGCGTCGGGCGAGGAAATCGCCCCGGGACGGGCGCCGGCGGCTTTCGTAGATGGCTGACCGGATTGGAGCATTGTCTCCACTAGGGGGCTGTTTGCGAAAGCATTAGCCGATGCCGATTAACTACCAACGGATTAGAAACATAACGGCTCGCGAAATTGAGAGCGGGTTGTTTCGGGATGGTTTCATACTGCATCATGCGACGGGCAGCCACCGCCGTTACTACCACGAAGCCACTAACCGGAAAGTTTCAATATCCTGGCACAGCCGAGGGCAAACTTTCCGGATTACCACCTTGCGCAGCATCATTGAGGCGCAAGCCCGGTGGACGGAAGCCGACCTCATCCGCCTGGGCCTGCTTCGCAACTAACGCCTGATGACCATCCAACAGCTCCCGCCCCACGTCGCCGCTCAAATTGCCGCCGGCGAAGTTATTGAGCGGCCCGCCTCCGTAGTCAAGGAACTGGTCGAGAACTCTCTGGACGCCGGGGCGGGTCGCATTGACGTTGCCGTCCGGCAGGGCGGCGTGGGGGAAATCCGCATCACTGACGACGGCTGCGGCATTCCCGCCGGGGAGGTGGGTCTGGCATTCCGGCACCACGCCACCAGCAAGCTGGCCAGCGTTGCCGATTTGCAATCAGTGGCCACGCTGGGGTTTCGCGGTGAGGCGCTGCCCAGCATCGCCGCCGTTGCTCGCGTTACCGGCACCACCAGGCCGCCCGACGCCGACGGCGGCGCGCGTATCGAGTTTCGTTATGGCGAGCTGGTCGGTGAACGGCGTCAGGGCTGTCCGATTGGCACTACCGTAGAGGTGTTGGAACTGTTCGGCAATTTGCCGGCACGGCGCAAGTTTCTGCGTTCCGCGGCGGCCGAGGCGTCCCGCATCCAGGAGGTGGTGACGCGCTACGCGCTGGCGCATCCCGGCGTCCGGTTCTCCCTCGCCGTTGAGGGGCGGGAAGTGGTGAATACTCCGGGCAGCGGCCGGTTGCAGGATGCCATCCTGTCCGTGTACGGCGCGGAAGTGGCGTCGCGGATGCTGCCTGTTGACTTGACCGACGGCGATGCTGCGGTCAGCGGGTACGCCGGGGCTCCCGACCTGAGCCGGCACAACCGTTCCTACATCACCCTGCTGGTCAACCGGCGCTGGGTGTATGACCGGTCGCTCAACTACGCCATTGAGCAGGCATATCAGGGTACTTTGCCCGACCGGCGCTATCCGCTGGCCGTCATCAACATTGCCATTCCGCCGGAGCAGGTGGATGTCAACTCCCATCCGGCCAAGCGGGAAGTGCGGTTCCGTCAGGAAAACCGGCTGTTCTCCGCAGTGCAACGCGCAATCCGCGATGCGCTGGCGGCCCATGCTCCGGTGCGGCAAGTGTCCCGGCCATTCACGTCATCCGGTGAACCGCCGCCGCCCGTCGGTGAAGCCGGGCGCGCCGCGCCATCATCTCGGGGCGTCCCGGCAGACACAGCCGGCGCGCGCCCAGCCGCAGACGGCCTGGCGCTGCCGGCCACGGCGCTGGCGCCCTCGGGCCGCCCGCTGCGGGACGTGCTGGCCGACTTGCGCGTGGTGGGCCAGATTCGTCAAACTTACGTGGTAGCGGAAGGGCCGGAAGGGATGTACCTGATTGACCAGCACGCGGCCCACGAACGGGTTGTGTACGACCAATTGCGGCGACAGGCCCGGAACCGGGAGGGCGCGGCGCAACCGCTGCTGGCCCCTTTGCCCGCCGAGCTGTCCCTCTCCCAAGCGGCTACTTTGCAAGAATACGCCGATTTGCTGTCCGGCTACGGGTTTCAGATTGAACCCTTTGGCGGCGGCTCCTGGCTGGTGCGGGCCGTGCCGGCGACGCTGGCCGCGCGCGGCAGTCCCGACCCGGCAAGCGCACTAACCGCCCTGCTGGACGCGGTGGCGGTGGAGCAGATTGTGATGGAACGGGAGGACGCCCTGGCCGCCACCATCGCTTGCCACGGGTCGGTGCGCGCCGGTATGACCCTGGCCCAGGATGAGATGGACGCCCTGCTGCGCCAACTGGAAACGACCGACAATCCGCACCATTGCCCCCACGGGCGGCCCACGGTGGTGCACTTCACCCAATACCAACTGGAACGGGAATTCGGCCGGCGTTAGGCTCCGGCCAACGGCGCGGGGGCAACCCTGGCGGCTGCCCCGCAGCCCGGTCAGCAACCGGGCGACTCCCTAACGCCGGGGGTCGGTCCTGGGGTCCTGAGCCGGGTGGAAGATGGAACCGGGGCCGGGGAACTCGTGCATCGCTTCCGCCGGGGCTTTCCGCCGGCCGAAGGGCAGCATCCCGGCGACAACCGCAGCGCCGGCGATGCCGATGCCCAATACGCCAAGAAAGCGGCGGCGGGAGGTTGCGGTTGCGGATGTGAGGTTATCGGTTTGGTCAAGCACTTTCTGGCGACTCCGGCGGCGAGGTTCGAGCGCGAAAATGCTATCAGCCACTATTCCCGGTGTCAATCGCCAGCAGCCACAGGGCAGCGTTCCGTTTCAGGTGGTTTGGTTATTCCCCGTTCCTGCGAAAGCGGGAATCCAGGAACGGCAAGAGCGGCATCCCTGACTTTGCAAAGCCCCGACCGCCGGCAACAGAACGCTGCCGTCGAACACCGGCGCTTTGACGAACAGGCGCCGGCGTCGCCGGGTGTCGCGGCGATGATGCCAGTGGACGGCGGCGGCGGTTACGGCGTGGCTCACCGACCGGCACAAGGCACGGGCAGCGCGGGCGTAATCGCCGGCGGCGATGTTGGCGGGGGCGAAGTTGGCGGGGGCGAAGTTGAGGTAATGGCGGCTGCGATTGAGATGATGGGTTGGGTTCATTGGCATTGCGTCCTTTTGCTGGTTTAGGTGGTTGGCGGGATGCGGTGGGCGAGCCAGAGGTTACCGGTCATTGTCAGCCCCACGGCCGGGGGTTTTACGCAAAGTTTTGCTCCGATGGTTCGTGAACTGCGCTTTAAGGGCGCAGCCACGCAGCGCGGTGGCAGTCGCTGTTGGCCGGTTAGACCGTACTCGCGTAAGCATTGGACGAGGGGTCTCCACGACGCCGGTATGCGATTTTGTGCTGACTGGCCGTTGACGACCGGTTGACCTCTGGCAGGACTGAGATTCACGTGACGGGGTACAGTATAGGTCTTATGTTCGCGGTTGTCAAAGGGGGGTTGTCAGTGGGCAGGGTCGTTGCAAAGTGCGGGCGGCGGGTTTTGCGGGCGCCGGATTTCCCTGACGCCGGAGGGCTACCCCTCTCCCAACCCTCTCCCACAGGGGGAGAGGGCTACCGCGCCGGGCGGAGCGCTACCCCTCTCCCCTTGTGGGAGAGGGCCGCCAAGCCTCGGGCGGCCCGCAACTGCCCTCACCCAGCCCTCTCCTGCAAGGGGAAAGGGGTTTAATGAATTTGAAAAGGCCCTGACTAGTGACGGAACCACCGGAATTGCAGCGCTATCCATCTGCTATTATTATCCTTGACCTTTCCAAAGGAGCCAGACCACCTATGCAAGAGAACAAAGTTAAGCGGGCGCTGCGGGAGAACCGCCTGGCCCTCGGCACCTACGTATCCTTTGCCGACCCGCAGATTGTCGAGATTATCGGGCTGGCCGGCTACGACGCCGCCTTTATCGATATGGAGCATAGCACCTTCGACCTGGGACTCATCACGCAGATGATTGCCGCCGCCGACCTGGTGGGCGTAACTTCGATGATTCGGATTCCCGGCAACGATGAGAACCTCATCCTGCGCCTGCTGGACGCCGGGGCGCAGGGCATCATCATTCCGCACATTGACGGGCTGGAGGGGGCCAAACGCGCCGTGGATGCCGTCCGTTACGCTCCGATGGGGCATCGCGGCGGCGCCGGGGGCACGCGCGCCGCCCGCTTCGGCACCGTCAGCTGGGAGGAGCATACCCGCACCTCCAACGAAAACATCGTCCTGTCGGTGATGACCGAGGACGAAAAGGGCATCAGCGAAATCGGCCAGATTGCCCAGCTGCCCGGCATTGACATTGTTGCCATCGGCCCCACCGACTTCTCCGAGTATATGGGCATCCGCGACCCGCAAAGCCCGGTGATACGCGCGCGCCTCGAAGAACTGGCCGCAGAGGTCAAGGCCGCCGGGGGCGCCAAACTGTCCATTCCGATGAACCACCCGGCCTTCCCCTTGTCCACCGGGGAACTGCAAGCGATGGGCGTGGGCTACACTCACGTTGCGCCGCCACCGCCGGCGCTGCTGCTGCGCTCGCTGCAACAGCGCGTTGCAGACATCCGCAGCGAGCTGGGATAGGCAGCGGCAATGCGTTGGACGTTCGTTTTGGCCGGCCCGGCGTGGTGGGTGGTTATCGGCATCCTGCTGGCGATAGCGGCCTGCGCCGGCCCGCCGCCGGCAACGCCGGTTCCAACCAATACCCCGGCCCCGCCAACGCCAACCGCCACGGCAACGCTGATCCCAACTGCCACACCGGCGCCGACACCGGCCCCAACGTTCACGCCTACCCCCGAACCCTCGCCGACGCCGATACCGACATTGACACCTACGCCGACGCCAACGCCGACGCCGTTGCCCGACGGGCCGCTGGTACGCATTGGCGATGCCGTCTATGTAGTTGACCTGGCAGTTACCGGCGCGGAGCGGACGCAGGGTTTATCGGGCCGCCCGTCGCTGGAAACTGACCGGGGGATGCTCTTTGTGTACGATAACGATGCTCCGCGCGCGTTCTGGATGCCCGAGATGCACTTTCCCCTGGATATGGTGTGGATAAAGTCGGATTGCACCGTTGTCGGAGTAACCGCCGACGTGCCCAACCCACCGCCGGACACCCCGCACAGCGAGTTGCCCCACTATCCTGCCACCGGCCCGGCCCGTTTCGTTCTTGAAATTAACGCCGGGCAGGCCGAAACGCACAATATCGCCCCGGGCGCGTCCGTAAAATTCGACGGGCACATCGCCGGCAAATGGGGCTGCTGAAAGGAAACGCGAATATGGAAATCCTCGTCTCAGGTTCGCTGGCCATAGACCGCATAATGACGTTCAACGGGCGGTTCGGCGACCATATCGTGCCCGAACGGGTGCATCAGATAAACCTCAGTTTCACCGTTGACGGTTTCAATGCCTACTTTGGCGGCACCGCCGGCAACATCGCCTATTCCCTGGCCATGCTGGGCCAGCGGCCGCGCGTTATCGCCGCCATCGGTGCCGATTATCGCGATTATTTCACGCGGCTGGGCGAAAACGGCATTCCCACCGATGACATCCGCATCGTGGAGGAGGAAGCCACCGCCTCGGCTTTTATCGTTACCGACTTGGCGGACAACCAGATTACCGGGTTCAATCCGGGGGCGATGAAACATCCGGCGGGGTTTGACTTCGGCACCGTCAATCCGCAAGAAACCATCAGCATTGTGGGGCCGGGCAACCTGACCGATATGGCAAACTTCACCGCCGACGCGGCGCGGGCCGGGGTGTACACCATATTTGACCCCGGCCAGTCCCTGCCGGCGTGGGACGCGGACGGGCTGAGAGACTGCATCAGGAACAGCGATTTGCTCATCGCCAACGACTACGAAATGGCGCTGATTGTGGAGCGAACCGGGATTGACGAACCCGGATTGCTGGAACTGACGGGCGCTTTGGTAACTACCCTGGGCGAGCAGGGCGTGCGCATCACCACCGCCGGCGGGGATATGCACGTGGCCAGCGTGTCCACCGAGAACGTGGTTGACCCCACGGGCGCCGGCGACGCCTTTCGCGGGGGCCTCATTATGGGCATCATCCACCCCGGCCCCATGGTGCCGGCGTCCATATCGCCGGCCCGCCTGGAACGCGCCGCCCAAATCGGCTGCGCCGGCGCCCATTTCGCCATCCAGATGCCCGGCACCCAGGAATACCGCTACACGCAGGACGAGCTGGAGGCGGTTTTGCGGCGGGCCTATGGCGGCTAGTCACAAGGCTGTATCTACTCTAAACAAAATCTTTAGAGTAGATACAGCTTATGTCCTACTTCCCGACGTGGCGTCGGCAAAGCCGCCGGCTGTTGCGGCTACTCGAAACGAATCTTTGCAGTAGATACAGTTGGGTAACCGGCGTCGTTGTACCCCACCGTTACAAAGTTTCGGTTGTCCAGTAAGCCCGTGGGTCGTTTGCACTGTTGCCCACGCGCCGCACCAATCCCCGGGTTTCCAGCAGCCGTAAATTGCGCAACACCACTGGACGCGAGTAGTTACTCAGTCGCACCAACTCGCCGGTTCCGGCCCGGCCGACCAGGGAAATTTGCTGGAAGAGGTCCCACGCCGCCACCGGCAAACCCGCCAGTTCTCTTGGGCCAACCACTTCCCCCAGCAAGGTGACTAGCGTTCCTCCGCCCCCTTGTCGCACCACCGGACGCTGCCTCCCGCTGGACTCCATTACTGCTACCATCCGCCGCAGCCCTTCGCCTAGCTCCTGCCCATAGGACAGGTCAGCCATCACCCGCGCGATGCGCGGATTGCGCGCGAATCGCTTTACGTCCGTCAAATCGTCCAACGTAATTACACCCGGAAACTGCCCTGGACTCGATACTTCAACCCGGTCGTCAAATACCGTCACCCGGATATGGTCGCCGAAGTTGCTATACGACCGATGAATCACTCCGTTCACCAGGGCCTCCAACCAAACCTCCTCAGGTACAATACCAAACCATCCGAAGCGGCCATCCGGGCCTAGAGACCTACGCTTTGGAATCGCCTCGCGCATTTCCGCTCGCGCGGCGTCAACCTGCTGCGGCAGCGCGCCCTCACACCGCACGTCGCTGACCAGATTCTGCGCCGTTCCGGTCAACCGTTCCCGGCCGGTGTACTTCAGCACTCGCACATATGCCTGTGGGTTAGTCCTTTGCGGGTGGGCACCAAACAGCAATTGCCCGGCAGCATATACCGTCCCGTCAGCGTCAACCAGTTCCCTTGCCTGCAACAAGCGCTGCGGGTTGGGATGCCCTACCAGGTTGGCGTAGTCTGCCACAGCATTATCATCAAGGGCTTCGTGGCCGTACACCCGCGCCGGCGTGGTCTCAAAGCCCGTATCGCTGCGGTCATAGCGCAACTCAATGCGCTGCTCAAAAGACAGCCGGCGATTTTCGTCCCCTATCCGCAGGAAAACCTCATCCCTGGTTGTGCTGTGCACTTGCCGGCTCGGCGGTATCTGAATGATTAACAGATGGTCCGCGCTGCCCCGCCGGTTGATGCACGGCAGCAGATGCACCGTGAAGCGAACCGGCGGAACCGTGTAGTCAACGCCGGCCTGCCGCCAGCCGTTCTGCGCGTGGCGGCGGTCGTCAACGCCTTCGCAAAGGCCGCCCGACAAGCCCAGCGCAATCATCCCGCCCTCGGCGTTGGCCATGGCAACCAGCGTTTCGGCCAGGTCGCGGGGCGCGATACGGGCGCTTTTGCGGTCAAACCACTGCCCTTCCGGTTCGGCAAGCAGTAGCTCCGTCAGCGCGTCGGGCGGCATCGCCGACAGGTTTTCAAATGGTGGCAGCATAGTGGCTACTGTATCATATCCCCGATTGACGAACCCGCCGCCCTGCGCTACGCTGGCGTCAATTCAGCACTCCAACCCTGCGGAGAATCACCCTATGACTCAGCAAGCCCCTCCCGCCGCGCTGACGCCGGAAGTGCAAGCCATGGTCGGCGTCAGCGGCGATGTCGTAGAATCCTGGGGCGTGGTGGACGGCGAGTATATGCGCCGGTTCACCCAGGCCCTGATGGACCCGGACCCGCGCTATTGGGACGACCAGTTCGCTAAATCGACGCGCTACGGCGAGCTGATTGCGCCGCCGATTATGGTCAGCTACCTGGCCAGCCGTATCCGGCCCGACCAGGGCGATCCGATTACCGACGCCTTTGAGGAAAACCCGGAGTCCGACGGCATTGGCTCCGTGGCCCGGCCCGGCGAGCTGCCGCCGGTGCCGACTAATCTGGTGCGCGTGCTCAACGCCGGCAACGAGCTTGAGGTTTACGCCTATCCCAGCATTGGCGACAAAATCTTTTTCCAGAACCGCTATTCCGACATCCGGGAGCGGTTGGGGCGCGACGGCACGCCGTTCCTGATTATCACCCGCGAAACCCGCTACTGGAACCAGGACGACGTTACCCTCTGCATCACCCGCGCTTCTACCATCCGACGCTAACAGGCGTTGACGCTGACGCGCGCCGACGCTGGCACACGGTCGCCGCCGGAACACAGGAGACACGTTATGACTACCCGCCTTGACGACCTGCTCAATATGGAGGCCGAGGAAATCTGGCAGCGCAACGAGCGCCCCGACGCCGACGGCCTGCGCGCCAAGTCGCAAATTTACTTTGAGGACGTGGCGGAGGGCGACGAGCTGCCCAAGTACGTCTATAAGCCCACCCCGACCCATCTTTTCCGGTGGAGCGCGGCCATTGAGAACTTTCACCGGATTCACTACGATCTGGACTTCGGCCTGAACCACGACCGCAACCCCAGCATCCTGGTGCATGGGTCGTGGAAGCAGAGCGTCGTTCCCCAGTATCTCAAAGACTGGACGCTGCCCAACGGCTGGCCGTGGAAAGCCCGCTTTGAGCACCGGGCGATGCTGGTGCCCGGCGACGTGCTGATAATGTGGGGCCGCGTTACCAGCACATACGAAAAGAACCGGATGGGCTTCGTTGAGCTGGAAATCGGCATGAAAACCCAGGACGGCATTGAGAGTATGCCCGGAACCGCCACGGTGGTATTGCCTCTGCGCGACGGCCCGCCCATCCCCTATCCCTTCGTTCCGCCGGCCGACGACTAGACGCCGGCCGATAACCAGACCAAGGAGTTGCACCAATGGCCCGTTTCATCGCCGTCCACAACGTCCCGGGCATTACCGAGGCCGACTTCAGGGACAAGCTCGATGCCGTTCGCAAGTGGCGTCCCGACCGCCGCACTACCATCCTTAAAGTCTATGGCGACCTGGAGAATGGCCGGCTCATCTCCGAATGCGAGGCCGTGGAGCAGTCCCACTTTGAGGACTGGCTGAATATGGTGGGCTGGCCGGCCGATTCCATCAACAAGGTGGACATCGTTTGCCAGGTAGGGAGTTTTTGGAAACTGTAACGGGGCGCGACTCCGGCGGTTGGCAAGGGCAATCCCTCCGGTTGGGGCAATCCCTTTGACCGGGGCGACCCCTTTGACCGGGGCAACCCTTGTGGCTGCCCCGACACCGGGGAATGGCGGCGCCCTTATTTCAAAAACCAGCCCGGCCCCGGCGTTGGGCCATCGCCCTGATAGATGCTCTGGCCGTAGGCCGCTACCGCCGCGCCCGAGGCCAGGGTTAACGCCGACACGAACAGCCAGATTAGCACGATGAGCACCGACGCCAGCGGGCCGTAAAGCAGGTGCGACGGCGCTATGTAGGTTAGGAACAGGGCGAAGGCATAGTTATTCAGCTGTAAGGCGACGCCGGCGCCGCAAGCGCCCAGGGCGGCCCAGCGCCAGAGCACCCGTCGCTCCGGCACGTAGCGGTACACCAGCAGAAAAGCCGCCACCGACAGCGCCCCGGCCACGACCGTGGACCACCAGCGCTGGGCCGCGATGGCGTCGCCCCATTCCGAAGACGGCAACTCCCGCAGCGCATTGGGCGCCAAATCCTGGGTCATTACATAGGTGAGCAGGCTGGACACCAAAAGCACCAACGCCGTAGCGCTGAGGAACAGGAACTGGCGGGTCTTGCCGATGATTCCGACCTGGATGGGTTCGATGCCCCACATCCGGTTGACTACTACGCCCACGGCGCCGAAAAGCTTGACGGAACCCCAGGCTAACCCGAGCAGGGCCAGCGCGCCGGTGATGCCAGCGGCGGCACTAACGCGCGTAGATAGCAGGGCGGTCAAGTCAATGTTGGGCGGCAGGAGTCCGGCGGAAATGGCCGCGAACCAGGCCCGCGTCCGCGCCTCGCCCAGGGCCAGCCCGAATATTTGCAGCACTGCCACCGAAACCGGTATCAACGCCACCATCCCGTAGTAGGCGACGCCGGCGTTCAGCTGCTGGGCGTCGTTGCGCGTTACCGCCGCCAGTGTCGCCAGCAGCACCCGCAAGGGCCGCCAGCGGGCCGCCGCCCGCTCCATAGCGGAACGCACGCGCAACAGCCACGAGATGCGGTTGGCCCAGCCGGCAGCCTTGACAAATGCCTGCTCCAGAGTCATCACGATTGCCCCGATTCCGTCATTTCCGCGCCGGCGGCAGTCCGGTTGCTTTCCCCATAGGCTTGCTGCTGCGGTAACGCGATTGCCACGCTGCGCTCGCAATGACCACGGCCAGGCGCGTTACCGCCAGGACGTTTTACGCGCCGGCCGGCCCGGCCGACGGGTGGGCCAGCGCAGCCAGACTTTGCCGATTATAGCGGCATCAGGCAGCGGGCCGTAACGCCGGCTGTCTCCGCTGTCGGCGCGGTTGTCGCCCATCAGGAAGTATTCGTCATCCCCGCACAGCCATTGGGAGGCCGTTGCGCCGGCGCCGCCGGCAGCGGAATCCAGGTATGATTCCCGCAGCGGCGCGTCATCAATGCGCACTATGCCATCGGAGCTGACGCGGATATGCTCACCGGGCAGGCCAACCACTCGCTTGACCAGGAGGCGGTCGAAGCCGTGGGGCGCAGCAGCCACGACGACCGCGCCGCGAGCCAAGCCGCGGGTGGCACAGCGCCGGGGCAGGACGTGTACGAGGTCGCCGTCGCGCAGGCTGGGCGTCATGCTATTGCCGCGCACCCGGAAGTGGGAGCGGAACAGGAATACGGGGGCGGCGGCGGCCCAGCGGCCGATTATGTCCAACAGGTCGGGCCGGCGCCGCCGTGAACCGTCAACTCTCATGCGGTTCCCAGAACGGGTACGAACCCAGCACTTTGAACATATCCACCCGCTGGCGCAAGCCGTCCAATGCCGCCGCCACTTCCGGCGCGGCGCGGTGGCCCTGGCAGTCAATCAGAAAGATATACCGGCCCAATTCCCGCTTGGTGGGGCGGCTTTCAATCTTGACCAGGTTGATGTTGCGCCGGGCAAATTCGCCAATGGAATGGTAAAGGTTTCCCGGCCGGTCAACCGCAAATGCGAAGCAAATCGACGTGCGGTCATGGCCGGTGGGAGGGTGGTCGGCATGGGCTAAAACGGCAAACCGGGTTTGGTTGACCGTGTTGTCCTGGATGCCCCGGGCCAGTATTTGCACGTCGTAAAGTTCGGTGGCGCGTTGGGGGCAGATGGCGGCGGCCGGCACCGGGCTGGCCTGCATATCGGCGACGGCGGCGGCAGTGCTGAGGGAGGCTTCGCTGAGCGCCGAGGGGAACCGGGTTTCCAGATAGGCCCGGCACTGCGCCAACGCCTGGGGGTGGGAATAGATGACCTGCACTGCCGCGGCGGACACCCCCGGCGGGGCGACCAGATAGTGGTCAATGGGGATGACGACCTCGTTTCTGATGGACAAACCCGGCTGGGCAATGAGCAGGTCCAGCGTAAAAGTGACGGAACCCTCCAGGCTGTTTTCGATGGGGACTACGCCGGCATCCAGCTCGCCGTCGGCTACGGCGGTTCCCACGGCGTTGATGGTAGGGTAGGGGGCCAGCCGGGCATCCGGCGCATAGAGCAAGGCCGCCTGCTCGGTGTAGGTTCCGGCCGGCCCCAGGTATCCAATTCGTTCAGTCATAAGGAATCCCGGCGTGAATGGGAATCAATGCGTTCATCGGGTGAAAGTTCGTTCTACCGCTTCGTGGCTCCCGACGATAACCAGGACGTCGCCGTCGCCGATTATCTCATCATCGGGCGGGTTCAGAATAAACTCGTGGCCGCGTCGCAGAACCATCACCGAGATGCGTTGATTCGAGTCGGCGGACAGGCCGGCATCGCGGAGGGTGCGGCCGCGCATACGCTCCGGGGGGCGGAGTTTGTGGACGCCGGTGTCGTCGGTGATGTTCATAAACTCGACGGAGTTGGGGCTCAAGTCGAGGCTGGCGGCGCGCTCGGCGGCTTCTTCTTCGGGGAAGACGACCTTATCGGCGCCGACCCGGTGCAGTATTTCGGCGTGCTGGGCGTCGGTGGCGCGGGCGATGACGTAGGGCAAGGCCATGGACTTGAGCAGCATGGTGGTGATGATGCTGGATTGAATCTGGCTGCCCAGGGCCACCACGGCCACGTCCATATCCGCCACGCCCAGGTCGCGCAGGGCGGTTTCGTTGGTGGCGTTGGCCTCGACGGCATAGGTTACCCGGCCCAGCATGGCCTGGACCTTTTGCTCATCCTGGTCGATGGCCAACACTTCGTGCTGGCGCTGGAACAGGGCGCTGGCGAGCTTGGCCCCGAATCGGCCCAAGCCAATGACACAAACTTGCTTTGGCATAATTTCTACCCAATTCTAACGGGTTCTTCGGGGTAACGATAGGCGGCGTCTTCTCTGGGGGCGAGCAGCATTACCAGCGTCAGCGGCCCAATCCGGCCCACCAGCATGGTAATCATAAAGATGACGGAGCCGGCCGTGCTCAGGTGGCTGGCAGCGCCCGCCGACATTCCGTTGGTGCCAAAGGCCGAAATGGTCTCAAACATCAGCGGCAGGAAGGGGATTTGAGGGTCGGTATAAGTGAGGATGGGCGCGACCACGCCGAGGAAGATTACGCCCAGCAGGAACACCAGCAGGGCGCGGGACACCAGGGCCGGCCCGATTTCCCGGCGGAAAATTTCGGTGCGGGGGCGACGCAGCGCCGAGGAACGCGCCGCCGCTAATAATACCGCCAAAGTGTTGACTTTGATGCCGCCGGCCACCGATGCCGTGGAGCCGCCGATGAACATCAGGCCGCCATACACCAGTTGGGTAAAGTCCAGGGTGGCGCTCCAGTCCAGGGCGGCGAATCCCGCGGTGCGACCGCTGACGCCGTGAAACACGGAAGAGCCGATTTTACCCAGGCCGGAGTTTTCGGACAGGACGCCGTTCCATTCGGCGAACAGGAACGCCAGCGCGCTGAAAACGTATAAGGTGACCGTCAGTATCAGCACCAGCTTGGTGTCCAGCGTCAGCCGGGAGAAATTGAAAAGGAAGAGGCCGCTCCACCGGCGCAGCGTTAGCGCGGGGCTCCAGTTGCGGCGCAGGTCCATAATGAACGGCCAGCCCAGCGCCCCCGCGATTATCAGCGGCGTGATGACGCCCATCAGGTAAGGATGGGCGCCGAGGGTGGCCGCGTTGCCGCCCGCCGGGTCGTTGGGCAGGATGGAGAACCCGGCGTTGTTGAGAGCGGAAACGGACAGGAACAGGGACTGCCACAGGGTTTCAGCGATGGAAAAATCGGCCACGGAACGCAGTTCAAAAAACATCAGCGCCGCCCCGATGATATAGCCGCCGAAAAAGGCGGCCACCACGTTGCGGGCCACCCGCGTCAGGTTCCGCGCATAGCCCGCTCCCACCGTGTCCTCATAGACGTCTTCCTCAATCACCGTCGCCCGGCGGCCAATGAAGGCAATTAGCACGGTGGCGGCGGTGATGAACTCCAAACCGCCCAACAGCATCAGGAAAAAGATTACGACCTGGCCGGAGAATGACCAGAATTCCGGGGTGTCCACCACCGTCAGGCCGGTTACGGTGGAGGCGGAGATGGCAGTGAAAAAGGCGACCCGCAGGCTGGCGCCAACCCCGTCGGCCGTGGCGACGGGCAGGTGGAGTAGGACCCCGCCAATCACGTTGAGCAGCAGGAAGGCGATGAGCAGGAGCAAGGGCGCCGACGACCACCGGCGCGGGGGGACGCGCGGCCGGATGGGTACGCGCACCGGGGCGACCCGGCGCTGGCGCCAGATGAGGAGGGGGCGCTCCGGCGTCAGCGCGGCCGGCTCGGTGTTGCCGTCGGATGGAACGTTCACGAGGGTTATCAGGGACAGGCGTTTCGGAGAGTCAGTTATGGCAATCAGCCGGCCGCATATTGCCCGCCGGCGTAATTATGGGGGCATTGGCGAATATGTCAATCGGTGGGGCAGCGTTGGCAGCGTTCCGTTTCCGGTGGTTTGGTATTCCCCGTTCCTGCGAAAGCGGGAATCCAGGAACGGCAAGAGCGGCATCCCTGACTTTGCAAGGCCCCGACCGCCGGCAACGGAACGCTGCCGGTTTGATTTTACAGGCGCCGGCGTCGCCGGGTGTCGCGGCGATGATGCCAATGGACGGCGGCGGCGGTTACGGCGTGGCTGACCGACCGGCACAAGGCGCGGGCGGCGCGGGCGTAATCGCCGGCGGCGATGTTGGCGGGGGCGATGTTGGCGGGGGCGATGTTGAGGTAGTGGCGGCTGCGATTGAGTGGTGGGCTGGGTTCATTGGCAATGCGTCCTTTTGCTGGTTCAGGCGGTTGGCGGGATGGGGTGTGCGAGCCAGAGGTTACCGGTCATTGTCAGCCCCACGGCCGGGGGATTTACGCAAGGTTTTGCTCCGATGGTTCGTGAACTGCGCTTTGAGGGCGCAGCCACGCAGCGCGGTGGCAGTCGCTGTTGGCCGGTTAGACCGTTCTCGCGTAAGCATTGGACGAGGGGTCTCCACGACGCCGGTATGCGATTTTGTGCTGACTGGCCGTTGACGACCGGTTGACCTCTGGCTGGACTGAGATTCACGTGATAGGCTGCAGTATAGTACCGATGTTCGCCGTTGTCAAAGGGGGGTTGTCAGCGGGCAGGGGCGTTCAAAGTGCGGGCGGCGGGTTTTGCGGGCGCCGGATTTCCCCGCGCCGGAGGGCTACCCCTCTCCCAACCCTCTCCCACAAGGGGAGAGGGCTTACCAGCACAGGGCGGAGGGCTACCCCTCTCCCACAGGGGGAGAGGGCTTTAATGACTTTGCAAAACCCTGACCGCCGGAAACGGAACGCTATCAATCGGTGGGATTCGCAATCTGAGTGTTGCGACGGGTGATATACTGTACGCCAACCCGCGGCTCCGGGGCCATCTTATGCTATATTGGGGTGCGAGAGGGCCTGAGGCCCAGCCGACCGGACGATGCGCGGCGCACCGGCGATGCTGCGCCGGAATCACAGGATTTTGAGGGACGCTTTCCAATGACCACAGCCCAGCGTCAAGTTGAACTCCGTTACGATGCGGTGGGGATTGACCGCAAATGGCAGGAGCGGTGGGAACGCGACGGGATTTACCGGGTCGCTGACGACGACCCGCGGCCCAAGTGGTTTGAGATGACGATGTACCCCTACCCGTCGGGGGATTTGCACATCGGACACTGGTACGCCATGGCGCCGTCGGACGCCCACGCCCGCTTCCGGCGGATGCAGGGCTACAACGTGCTGCATCCCATCGGGTTTGACGCCTTTGGGCTGCCGGCCGAGAACGCGGCTATTGCCAGGGGGATTCACCCCTACGAATGGACTATGTCCAACGTGGAGAATATGCGCCGGCAGCTGCGGTCGCTGGGGGCAATCTACGACTGGGAGCGGGAGGTGGTGTGCTGTCTGCCGGAATACTATCGCTGGAACCAATGGTTTTTCATCAAACTGTACGAGCAAGGGCTGGCCTACCGGGCGCAAGCGCCGGTGGTGTGGTGTCCGTCCTGCCAGACGGTGCTGGCCAACGAGCAGGTGCTCAACGGGGTGTGCGAACGGTGCGACACCCCAATCACCCGGCGGGACTTTGAGCAGTGGTTTTTCCGCATCACCGACTATGCCGACGAGCTGCTGGATTTTGACACGCTGGACGATTGGCCGGACAAGATTCTGACGATGCAGCGGAACTGGATTGGCCGCAGCGAGGGCGTGGAAATCGGGTTTGACATTTCCGACTACGGCCTGGCGGAACGGGAGATACGCACCTTTACCACACGGATTGACACCATTTTCGGGGTAACTTTCATCGTGCTGGCCCCGGAGCATCCTCTGGTGCCGCAGCTGACTTCCGCAGGGCGGCGCGCCGAAGTTGAAGCCTACATTGACCGGGCAAGGGCGGCGTCGGAGATTGACCGGCTGTCCGCCGACCAGGAAAAGAGCGGCGTGTTCATCGGGGCTTACGCGCGCAACCGCCTCAATAACGAACAGGTTCCCATCTACATCGCCGACTATGTGCTGACGACTTACGGCACGGGCGCGGTGATGGGAGTGCCGGCCCACGATTTCCGGGATTTCGCCTTTGCCCGCAAGTACCGCCTGCCCATCCGCACGGTAATCGCGCCCATCGAGTGGGACGGCAGCGAGCCGCGGGACGCTTACGTGGGCGACGGTTTTATGACCAACTCGGGCGCCTACGAGGGGATGACCAATGAGGAAGGAACGGCGGCGATTTCCGATTACGTGGAGCGGCGCGGCTGGGGGCGCCGGGCGGTAACTTATCGCCTGCGCGACTGGCTGATTTCCCGGCAGCGTTACTGGGGCACGCCGATTCCGATGGTGTACTGCGACGACTGCGGCGTGCAGCCGGTGCCGGAGGCGGATTTGCCGGTGCTGCTGCCGGAGGACGCCGAGTTTCGTCCCACGGGCGAATCGCCCCTGGCCATCAACGAGGCGTTCGTCAACACGGTCTGCCCGCAATGCGCCGGCCCCGCCCGGCGGGAAACCGACACGATGGACACCTTTATGGATTCGTCGTGGTATATGCTCCGTTACTGCACCCCGCAATACGAAGAGGGGCCGTTTGAGCCGGCGATAACCGCCGACTGGATGCCGGTGCAGCAGTACACGGGCGGCGCAGAGCACGCCGTGATGCACCTGCTTTACAGCCGCTTTTTCATCAAGTCGCTGCGGGATATGGGGATGCTCAACATGGACGAGCCGTTCCTGCGGCTGTTCAACCAGGGCGTCATCCTGGGCCAGGACCACGAAAAGATGAGCAAAAGCCGGGGCAACGTGGTGAACCCGGACGACGTAGTTGGCCACGTGGGCGCCGACGCCGTGCGCTGTTTCCTTATGTTCATCGGCCCCTGGGACCAGGGCGGGCCGTGGAGCGACGAAGGCATCAACGGCGTGGTGCGCTGGCTCAACCGGGTGTGGAACCTGGTGGAACACGACGCCGGCCAGCTGGACCGCCACGCGGCCAACCCGGCGGCAGTGCGCGATACGCAGCGCATCCTGCATCAAACCATCCGCAAGTGCTACGACGACCTGGACAAGTTCAAGTTCAACACGGCCATCGCCGCGCTGATGGAGCTGGTGAATCACCTGAGCCGGGTCTGGAACGACCAGTCGGTTGACGCCGCCACCTGGCGGGATTGCGTGGAGAAGTTCCTCCTGCTGCTGGCGCCCATTGCGCCCCATGTCGCCGAAGAACTGTGGGAACGCACCGGCCACGGCTACAGCGTCCACCAGCAGCCCTTCCCGGATTGGGATGCAGAGCTGGCGGCAGAGGATGAGATTACGCTGGTAGTGCAGGTGAACGGGAGGGTGCGAGACCGCATCGCAGTTCCGGCCGGCATCGGGGAGCCCGACGCCAAAGAGCTGGCGCTGGGCAGCCAGCGCGTCCAGACGCATATTGACGGCAAAACCGTGCGGAACGTGGTGTACGTGCCGGGGCGGCTGGTCAACGTGGTGGTCGGGTAGGGCAAAGGGGAGGAAATGGGATGGGCAGAAATGACCCTAGTTGACAAATACGCCCTGCCGCCGGCGGAAATAGACCGGCAAAGCCTGGCAATGGTCGCCGAAAGCCTGCGGGACGATGCGGCGGCGGCGCAGCTGTCGGAAGCCGAGCGGTACGTGCTGCACCGCATTGTGCGGGCGGAGGGGGACCCGGCGATTGCCGGCGACGTGCGTTTCAGCAGCGGAGCGGTGGCGGCCGCGCTGGGCTCGCTGCGGGAAACCCGCAAAGTGGTTACCGACGTGCGGATGGTGCAGGTGGGCATATCGCGGGCGGCGCTGGCCCGGCGCGATGTGGCGACGGCCTGCCTGATTGACGCGCCGGAGGTTGCCGCGCGGGCGCAACGGGAAGGCACTACCCGCAGCGTCGCCGCCGTGCGCGAACTGGCCCCGCAGATGAGCGGGGCGGTGGTGGCTGTCGGCAATGCGCCCACGGCGCTGCTGGCCCTGCTGGATTTGATTGACTCCGGGCAAGTCGCGCCGGCCGCCGTGATTGGTATGCCCGTGGGGTTTGTAGCCTGCCCGGAATCCAAAGCGGAACTGGCGGCGCGGGACGTGCCGCACATCACCATCCTGGGGCGACGCGGCGGCAGCTCGGCGGCGGCGGCCACGGTCAACGCGCTGCTGGATTTGCTGGAGGACTGAATACCGATGCCCACCGCTAACAATGACAACGGCCAGGCGCGCGGCTGGGGTGTGGTGCTGCTGTGCCACGGCAGCCAGCGCGGCGCCAGCCGGGACGAATGTTCCTGCGCCTGGGCCGCTGACGGGGCCAGGTTCCCGGCCTGGTGCCTGGGCTGTCCCAATACTCCGGTGGGGCTGCGGGAGGCGGCGCGGCGTCTGGCGCAGTCGCTGGGCGGCGACGCCGCGCAGGTCATCGTGTCGTGTCTGGAATTTTTGCCGCCGCACCCACCGGAAGCGGTGTCAATACTGGCCGACGCCGGATTGGAGCGGGTGGTCATCGCGCCCTATCTGCTGGGCAACGGCAAGCACGCCACGCTGGAAATGGACGAAGTGCTGGCGGACATCGCCGCCGCATCCCCCGGGGTAGAGCTGCGCCTCGCCGACGGGTTGGGCGCGGATATACGCATCGCGGAACTGGTGCGCGAGCGCATAGCGGCATTGCCCGACGCGGCGCGGCGGCCGGCGGATGAGCGTAAGGTGGGCATCCTGCTGGTCAAAGCCGGCACGCAAACCCGCTATGATGACTGTCTCTGGCTGAAAGAACTGGGCAGCTGGGTCGAGCGGGATTTGGGCGAACAATACGCCGTGGCCGCAGCGCAGTCGCACTACGGCGACCCCACTATGGAAAGCGCCGCCGCGGAGCTAATCAACGAGCGTGGAGTGGGCAGCATCATCTGCGCCCCGTATATCTTTTTCCCCGGCCTGATTTTGCGGCGCAACGTTCTGGGAACGATGCACCGGCTGCAGCAGGCGTATCCCCACATTCCGATGTGGGTTGCGCCGCCCCTGGGCGTGGACGACCGGCTCGTTGCGGTAGCCAGCGACCGGGTACGGGAAGCGCAAAGCGCGGCCTAGGCAGCGTTGCAATGCTGGCGGTTGGAGTCCGTTTTTACAGCGATGGACAGGATGGACAGGATTTTTCCGATTGGGATTTGGTGGATTCCGGCGCCGGATTCCCGCTTTCGGGGAATGACGGCAAAGGTCAACACAATCCGGCCTGATGGGGTAAAATTGGATATAGATTGCACAGCAAGAACGGGCACAGCAAGGACGGGCGAGCAGTCAGTATGGTAAGTGAACCGGAACAGGTGAGAGGCGACGGGGAGCGTCGGGAGAGCGATTACTCGCGGCCTACCAAGCGGGACCCGCGCGGGATGCGCACCGGCTATACCACCGGCACCACCGCCGCGGCGGCCGCCAAAGCCGCCGTGATGCTGATGCTGTCGGGGAATGCGCCCGCTGCGGTCTCAGTGCCGCTGCCCGGCGGTCGGGGGCCGGCCACCCTCAAAGTGCATCGCAGCTGGCCCATGGACCCGGTGGAAGGCGTGCGCTGCTCTGCCATCAAGGACGGCGGCGACGACCCCGACGTTACCCACGGGGCGGAGATTATCGTGGGCGTCTGGCGGCTGCCGGACGGCAACAAGGGCCTGCACATCACCGGCGGCCCCGGGGTCGGTACGGTTACTCGTCCCGGCACGGGCATTGAGGTTGGCGAACCGGCGGTTACCCGGGTGCCGCGGCGGATGATGGCCGACGCCGTGGCCGAGGGTTTGGCGGAATGTGGCTGGCCGGCGGATACGGGAGTGCGCGCGCGCATCTCGGTGCCCAACGGGGCGGAGATTGCCCAGCAGACCACCAACGCGCGGCTGGGCGTCCTGGGCGGCATCAGCATCCTGGGGAGCACGGGCGTGGTGCAGCCCTTCAGTACGGCGGCCTGGCGGGCCAGCGTCCACCTGGCGATTGACGTAGCCGCTGCCAACGGGCTGGAGCATCTGGTGCTGTCCACCGGCACCCGCAGCGAGGAATACACCCGGCTACTGCTGGATTTGCCCGATATGGCCTATATCGAGGCGGGCATTTTCTCCGGGCCATCCATGAAGCGGTGCGTCAACAAGGGCATCAAGCGGGTGGCCCACGTGGGCATGGTGGGCAAGTTTTCCAAGATGGCCATGGGGCACTTCGTAACCCACGTGGCCGGCAATCAAGTGGACACCGGCTTTCTGGCCAGCCTGGCGGGGCAATGCGGAGCACCGGCGGAACTCCAGGAGGAAATGAGCAATGCCGCCAGCGGACGGCATTTCCAGGAACTGGCCCAGGAACACGGCGCGATGAGCGTGTTCCCTTTGATGTGTCAACTGGTGTGTAGCGAGGCGCAAAAGTACCTGGGCAGCGATGGCGACGCCATCATTGTTGACGCCCTGTGCTTTGATTTTGAGGGCAATTTGCTGGGGGCGGCCAGCACCTCCGCCGACGGCATCCCCCTGCGCGACCCGGCGACGGTGGCGGCCCATGGCCAGCGCTGACTATATCGCCAAATCCGAGCGTCCCCTCGGTTTGCCGGATGACGCCTTTGAGCAGCGGCGTCCGGTGCGGGGACAGATTACCAAGTGGGAGGCGCGCGCGGTCAGCCTGTACGCGCTGGGCCTGCGTCCCGACAGCATCGTATGGGACATTGGCGCCGGCACCGGTTCGGTGGCGGTGGAGGCGGCGCGCATCGCGCATCGGGGCAAAATCTACGCCATAGATAAGGATGTTGACAGCGCCGACTTGTTACGCCGCAACGTGGAGCGGTACGGAGCGGGCCGGGTGCGCGTCAGCATCGGAACGGCCCCGGAGACGCTGGCCGATTTGCCCGACCCCGACGCCGTATTTATCGGCGGCGGCGGCGCGGCGATGCCGGACATCATCGCAACGGTTATCAACCGGCTCCGCCCATCGGGGCGCCTGGTCGCCAATTTCGCCGCGATGGAGCGGGCCAACGCAACTTACCGGGCGTTGCAGGCCGCCGCAATGTCGCCCGGCCTGACGATGGTATCAGCATCGCGGGGGCGGGAACTGCCCGACGGGGCCTTGCGGCTGGCAGCGATGAACCCGGTGTTCGTAGTGTGGGGGCAACGATGACCACTTCACCCCAACCAGGCCGGCTATACGGCGTCGGCGTCGGGCCGGGCGACCCGGAGCTGCTGACGGTCAAGGCGCAGCGCGTGTTGCAGTCGGCGCCGGTCATCTGGGCGCCGCAGGCCGGCGTCAGCGCGGAGAGCTACGCCTACACCATCGTCAAGGGGATTATCGACGAGGAACGGCAGGAAGTGGTACGGGCGCTATTTCCGACCGACGACGAGGACGCAGCCGGCGAAGTCTGGCGCGGCGCGGCGCGGGATTTGGCCGTCCATCTAGAGGCGGGCCGGGACGTGGCCTTTATCACCGAGGGCGACCCCATGCTGTACAGCACTTTCGCCTACGTGCTGGAAACCATCCAGCAGGAGTACCCCCAGCTGCAGGTGGAGGTTGTGCCGGGCGTATCGTCGGTGATGGCGGCGGCGGCATCGGCGGCGGCCCCGCTGGTGACCCACGGGCAGCGCTTGGCCATCCTGCCGGCGGTGTACGGCATTGACGACCTGCGGGAAGCCATCGCCCTGTACGACACCATCGTGCTGATGAAGGTCAACCGCGCGCTGCTGGACGCGCTGGCGAATCTGGAACGGCTGGGCCTGGCCGGGCGCACCATCTACGTGCGGCGGGCGACCACGGAACGGGAGCGGGTGGTGCGCAACATTCAGGAACTGACGGCGGAGGATTTGGACTATTTTTCGCTGCTGATTATCAGGCGGTAGGCTGATACAATTACCATCCCACGTAAGAGGGCAAGTCGTGGTACGCAGGTCTCAATGGCAGCCGGCGCATCGCCTCCAGAATCTCTATTGTGATGCCTTGGACGCTATTATGCGTGAGCGCAACATTCTACCCTCGCAACACCAACCTAACCCCGTAGTGCAAGCTAACGCCGGCTTCATGGGAGTTTTTCGCAATGCGGACTGGTATTGCCGACGCGGAGACAGTCGACCGCATTACCGTTTGTTGGCAGTTGACGCCGAAAACCGGCCTGGTGCATTCGCGCACGGCTGGAGTGAGCTACTGACCAGCCTGACGGCGGCCGGTATCGCGCGCAAGCTATTCTCAGTTCACCGCACCAGCATCAACGATGACAGTAGAGCCAAAATTGCATTGTTATCTCGCGCGGGCCGGCAAGAGGGGTAACGATGGCGGTGCAACTTTCTTTGCTCAATCACGATGGCACGGAGCAACCCTCCGGCCCGGTCACGTCGCGCCATCTCAATCATGAGGTCAGAGGCAGCGCCGGTTTGCGGTCGGCGCCGTCGGTTCCCGGCCTCAAGTTTGTGGCGGGGTTTCTGACGCCGGGGCAGCAGGATTACTGCGTCAAGCGGGTTGACGCCGCCGTTGACCAGTGGCGCAACGACCTCAGCCGCCGGGTGCAGCATTACGGCTGGCGTTACGACTACAAGGCGCGCGCCATTACGCCCGATATGCGTACCGGCGCGCTGCCCGATTGGCTGGCAGGGCTGGCGCAAAAGCTGTATGACGAAACGGGGCTGTTTGACCGGGCGCCGGAGCAGGTCATCGTCAACGAATACCTGCCGGGGCAGGGCATCGCGATGCACATTGACCACCCCGGATTTGGGCCGACGGTCTGCACTATATCGCTGCTGGACGATTGGGAAATGGATTTTGCCGAAAACCGGCGGGATAAATCCCCGGCATTGCTGCAACGCGGTTCCTGCGTCCTGCTGACCGGCGATGCCCGTTCCGTCTGGCAGCACGGCATTGCGCCGCGCAAGTCCGAGGCGCTGGACAAAGGCCGCCGGAACCGCAAGCGCCGTTTGTCATTGACGTTCAGAACGGTTGTCAATCGCGATGGCATAAACGACGGGTGAAAAGGAGTATCCCTAATGCTCAATCACGGCAAGGTCTATATCATCGGCGCGGGGCCGGGCGACCCGGAGCTTTTGACGCTGAAAGCCAAGCGGATAATCGACGATGCCGACGTGATTATTTACGCCGACTCGCTGGTGCCCGAAGAAATTGCCGGGTTCGCGAAAGACGGGGCGCGGGTGTATGGCAGCAAGGAGATGGCGCTGCCCGAAATTATGGACGTTACGATGCAGGCCGTGGCCGAAGGCAAGACGGTGGCGCGCATCCAGAGCGGCGACCCGGCACTTTATGGGGCGACGCTGGAACAGATGCGGATTTTAGAGGCGGAAGGCGTTGACTACGAGATTATCCCCGGCGTGAGCGCCGCTTTCGCCGCCGCCGCCGCGCTGAAAGTCGAGCTGACCGTGCCGGAGGTTTCGCAAACGGTGATTATGACTCGCGCCGAGGGGCGCGTCCCGATGCCCGAAGGCGAGAGCCTGGTTGACCTGGCGCGTCACGGCAGCACGCTGGTGATTTTCCTCAGCGTAACGCGGATGTTCCGCATCGCCAACCAGTTGCAGGATGCCGGATACCCGGCTGACACGCCGGTTGCCGTGGCCTACCGGGTGGGCTGGCCCGACCAGCAAATCATCCGGGGAACGCTGGCGGACATCGCCCGGAAGGTTCGCGACGCCAAGATTACCCTGCAAGCCCTCATCATTGTCGGCAAGGCTGTGGACCCGAATTTGCTGGACCCGGCGTCAGACGAACGGGTCGCGGTGTCGCATCTCTATTCGGATGCGTACACCCACCTGTACCGCCGGGCCGGGCAAGGTTCCCATGCTGACGCCGACCGCGCTGAGCTTTATGAGGCCGGGGGGTACGAAGTCCAGCCGGAACCCACGACTCCGACCCTCGCGGCCGGCGACGACTAATCCGAGCCGCCGATGCCGCCAGCGGATACCGACAAAACCGCCATCGTCGCCGTATCACGACCCGGCGCGGCTCTGGCGCGCCGGCTGGCGGCGCGCCTTGCCGATGCCGAGCTGCATTTGGAGCGGCGAACCGGCGGGGACACCGCGGACGATACGGCGCAGTTATACGACTTGCCCCTGCGTCCGGTGATACAGAACCTCTTTTCACGCCGCCGGGCGCTGGTGGTTTTTCTGCCCGTGGGCGCAGCCGTTCGCCTGCTGGCGCCCGTGCTGGGCGACAAGAGGCGCGACCCGGCGGTGGTGTGCGTGGACGACGCGGGGCGCTACGCCGTCAGCGTGCTGTCCGGCCACGCGGGCGGCGCCGATGCGTTGGCCGGCCAAGTGGCAGCGGCCATCGGCGCCCAGGCGGTCATCACCTCCGCATCCGACGCGCTCAAACTGACGGCTGTTGACCTGGCCGGGAAGCCGGCCGGTTGGAAGATTGACGCATCGCCCACGGACTTGACACGAGCGGCGGCGGCGGTGGTCAACGGCGACCCGGTCGCGCTGTGGCTGGACCCGGAAACCGGAGCCGGCTGGCCGGACGATGCGCCGTTATCCGGCAACATCGTCAAGGTGGCCAAGCTCGGGGATGCCGCCGGCCGGCGCTTTGCGGCGACTCTGGCAGTATCCGACCGGCTGCTTGCGCATAACCTGAACTGTCCTCTCGTAATCTACCGGCCGCCGACGCTGGTGGCGGGCATCGGCTGCCGCCGTGGGGTTTCCGCAGCGCACCTGCGCGAGTTGCTGAGCGCAACGCTGCGGGCGCACGGTCTGGCCGAGGGCAGTCTGGCGAAAATCGCTACCGCCGACATCAAGGCCGATGAGGCCGGAATTATCGCGCTGGCGCAAGCTATGGACATTCCGCTGGCGATTTACACCGCCGCCGAACTGAACGCCGCCGGCCAGGCGATGGCTGATGCTACCCCGTCGGCGGCGCAGGAACTCCTGGGGGTGTTCGGCGTGTCGGAGCCGGCGGCGATGCTGGCGGCCGGCGCGGGCGGGCTGCTGGCGCCGCGCACCAGGTCGGACCGTGCTACCATTGCAGCAGCGCGCATCCGGCCCCGGACAGCGCCAGCCGCCGGGGAACTGGTACCGGAACGTTATTAATCCGACGGCTGCTGCCAATCGCAAGACAATCGCCGGCATTGCCGGTATGACGCGCCGCTGGCGTTTTCACGGGAGAACTATGAACCAAGGCAAACTCTATCTGGTCGGCCTGGGCCCCGGCGACGCGGCGCACTTGACCCCGGCAGCAGCGGCGGCGATTGCGGAAAGCGACGAACTGGTCGGTTATCGCTACTACATCGAACAAGTTTCCGGGTCGGCTGCGGGCAAAGCGCTGCATTCCATGGAGTTGGGCCAGGAACTGGAGCGGGCCGCCCTGGCCGTGGACATCGCCTATTCCGGCAAAACCGCAGCGGTGGTGTCGTCGGGCGACGCCGGCATCTATGGGATGGCCGGGCCGGTGTACCGGGTGCTGACCGACCGCAATTGGGACGGAGCGCATCCGGCGGTGGAGTCGGTTCCCGGCGTTTCCGCGTTGCAGTCGGCGGCGGCGCTGCTCGGCTCGCCGCTGATGCAGGATTTTTGCGCCATCAGCCTGAGCAACCTGCTGACGCCGTGGGAGCAGATTCTCCGCCGCTTGGAGGCGGCCGCCGCCGGCGATTTCGTCGCCGTCCTGTACAACCCGCGCAGTCGCCGCCGCACCGGCCAGCTTGGAGAAGCCCGGCGGATTTTCCTGGAACACCGGGCCGCCGCAACTCCGGTGGGCATCGTGCGGCACGCCTACCGGCCCGAGCAGGCGGTGGCGCTGGCCGATTTGGGCGGGCTGGACGGCGCGGCGCTGGGGGTGGATATGTTCACCACCGTTGTCATCGGCAACTCCAACACCTACGTACACCACGGGCGCATGGTTACGCCGCGCGGCTATGAGGCGAAACGGTAGCGGCGGCCATTCCTGTTATACTGCGGCCAATTTGCATTACAGGAGGATAATCGTGCCAGCGATACGCGCTAACCGGGTGAAAGACAAGCTGCGACAGGGGCAGCCGGCAACGTGCATTTCCGGTCTGATGAGCAGCGAGATAATCGACTTTCTGGGGCCGTTGGGGTTTGACTGCGTGTGGATGGAGTGCGAGCACGGCCCGGTGGATTGGGAGACGCTGGGCGATATGACCCGCGCCTGCGATTTGTGGGGCATGGCGTCGATTACCCGCTGCAACGCCAACGACGCCGGGCTGATTACCCGCACGCTGGACCGTGGGTCAATGGGCGTGGTGCTGCCCCACGTGAACACCCGCGCGGAGGCGGAGGCTGCGGTGGGCGCGGCCAAGTTTGCGCCGCTGGGCTACCGGGGAATGTTCGGCGGGCGGCAATCTTTCGGCGTGCCCGATTATGTCCACCAGGCCAACGACCAGACGATGGTGGTAGTGCTGATTGAGGAAGTAACGGCGCTGGACAATCTGGACGACATCCTGAAAGTGGACGGGGTGGACGTGTTCTTTGTGGCCCCGTCGGACTTGTCGCAGACCATGGGGCACATTGGCGACGTGGGGCACCCGGAAGTGCAGGCGGCCATTGACGATGCGCTGGCCCGCATCGTGAACGCCGGCCGCACCGCCGGCACGCTGGTCAACGACGACAACGTGGCGGCTTACGTGGCGAAGGGCGCCCGGTTCCTGATGACTTCGTGGAACGGTTGGGTTGCCCGGGGCGGCAGCGAGTTTCTGGGGCGAATAGCGTAACCCCGCGCCATCCGGCAGGGGCGGGGTTCAAACCCGCCCCGATGCTTTGCCGGCAGCGCCGGGCCGGTCACTGGGTTCCGCTGGCGATGGCCCGGATTCGGGGTTCTCCGCCGTGGTCAACGTCCCAATCCCAGAGGTCGGCATGGAACCCGGACAGGTTTTCTTCCAGGGTATTAATGAAGTTGCGGACACCGCGACCGTGGAACTTGCCCTTGAGGGTGCAGACGCCGATGTTGGCGGACGGGAAAATGTGGTCGAGGCGCACCACCGCCAGGCGGTCGTGGTCTTCGGGATGCAAGGTGAAATCGCTGACGATGGCGATGCCCATGCCGATGGCAACGTAGCGCTTAATCATCTCGGTGTTGTCCATTTCCAGGACCACGTCGTAGTTGACGCTGCACTCCCGGAGCTTCTGTTCAACCCGGCGGCGGCTAAGGCTCTCCGGGCTGTTCAGGATGAGGGGAAATTTGGCCATATCGTTGATGGCGATGGGGTGTCGCAGCAGCAGTTCGTGGCTGGGCGCGGTGATAAGCACCACGTTGTAGTCAAACAGCTCTGCAAATTCCAGCGAGGGGTCGTCGGTGGGCGGCGCGGAACACAGGGCCAGGTCAACTTCGCCCGACTTGACCAGCTGGATGAGGTTGGCATAGGAACGGGCGACCAGGCGCATCCGCACGTCCGGGTAACGGGAGCGGAACTGACGGATGGGGCGGGGCAGGTGGTAGGAAACGATGTCGGGATATGCGCCGACTACGAAGGAACCCCGGCCCTCGGAGTAGTCCATCTGGGTTTTGAGGGTGTCGATGGATTCGACAATGGGGATTACCAGCTCGTAGAAAAGGGTGCCCTCGGAGGTCAGTTGTATCGGCCTCTTGATGCGGTCGAAAAGGGTGATGCCGAATTCGCCCTCCAGCTTCCGCAGGTGGGTAGTAACCGTAGGCTGCCCCAGCTCCAGCTTGCGCGCCGCTTTGGATACGCTCCGGAGGCGGGCGACATGGTAGAAGCTGATAATCTCGCGCAGTTCCATCGACATTCACCTGGGGTTAGCGGGAGTTGCCCATAAGGCAGGGCCGCGGATAAGCGATATACTATATCAGCATAGCGGATAATGCAAATTAGAGGCGCGTTATTGACCCGCCGGGGACAGCAGCTCCGGCCAATGACAACGGCGGCAGCGTATCGCCGGCAGCAATAGGGAGGGGGCCGTATGCCTTGACAAAATATCATCCGAAACCGCAGAATACGGCCCAGCAATGGGCAGCCGGCGGGCCGCGCTGGTCTCTAACTGACGGACAAATGACCACGACTTTTCGCCCGTGTGCCGAGGTAATCTGATGGCATTCGTGATTACACAACCCTGTGAGGGAGTGAAGGACGCCTCGTGCGTTGATGTTTGCCCCGTGGATTGCATCCATACCGACGACGATGCGCCGATGTATTACATCAACCCCGATGACTGCATCGACTGCGCCTACTGCGTCGCCGTGTGTCCGGTATCGGCAATCTTTGACGAGTTCACCGTGCCCCCCGCGATGCGGGAGTACGTCCGGATTAACCGGCGCTACTTTTCCTCCCGATAATGGCCCGTTTCCTCACCGACGCTGACGTGGACGGGTGCGCTGGCCTTGATGACGTATTGCCGGCCATTGAGGATATGCTGGCCAGCTACGGGCGGGGCAAAGCGGTTAATTTGACCCGCCGGCGGGTGGCCGCGCCCGGCGGCTATCTGGCGGTGATGGGTGGAGCGCTGTTTTATGACGGGGGTTCCGGGGACGCGGGTTCCAACGACGGGGGTTCAGGGGACGAGGGTTCCGGGGATGGGGAGTCCGGCGACGGCGTTTTCGGCGTCAAGACTTTCACCCACACCCGGAACGGTTACTCCTTCCAGGTCAGCCTCTACGATGCCGCCACCGGGCGACTGCTTCTGTACACCCAGGCGAACCGATTGGGGCAGCTGCGAACCGGGGCTGCCACCGCGGCGGCAATCAAGCATCTGGCTAATCCGGCGGCGTCAAAGCTGGGTATCATCGGCGCCGGAAATCAGGCCGGCGACCAGCTGCGCGCCGCTTGCGCAGTGCGGGACGTGGCTGAAATCTATGCCTACAGCCGTAACGATGACAACCGCCGGGCTTTCGCCGCCCGGATGACGGCCGAGTTGGGGCGTCCGGTTATCCCGGCGCAGACTAACCGGGAAGCCGTCGCCGGCTGCGATGTTGTCATTGGCATCGCCGCCGCGGAGACGCCGGTTATCTTGGGCGCGTGGCTTTCGGATGGCGCAACCGTCATCGGAGCGGGGCCAACCAGCCCACGGCATCAGGAAGTGGACAGCGATGCGCTGGTCAGGGCTGACCGCCGGTTCGTGGATTCTCTGGAACAGGCGCCCCTGGAATGTGGCGACATCGCCGCCGCCGTGGACCAGGGCCTGGTGCAGTGGAGCCAGTTTCACGAGCTGCGGCACGCAGTGGCCGGAGTCGTACCCGGCCGGGTCAGCGCCGGCGAGGTGGTGTACTGCAAGCTGATGGGTACCGGCCTGGCGGACGTGGCCGCGGCCAGGGTGGTATGGGAGCGGGCCGAGGAACGGGATATTGGTATCGTGATGGACTGGTAGCAATACGCGGTCAATAGGCTTTCGTTATGCGCTTTGGCCCTGGGCGGCGCTGATTAGGGACATGACGAAAGCAATTCCGGCGTCCATGTGTTGCTCGAAATCGTACCGGCTCAGGTGCAGTTCGTAGAAATTGGCGTGCAGCCGGAGTTGGCAAACCGTAAGGCCGATGTCGAAGTTTAGGTGGCCGTATCTGCTGGCGATGGTCTCACTGGCTGCTCGGTACAGCCGCGCCGAATTGGGATGCTGGTGGCGTCCGGCCACCGGGTTATCAGTATGACGGAGGTCGAGAGCGCTGATAGCATGGACGGTTGCGCCCCAAACCGCTTCGCCCATCAAACCATCGAGCGCGCCTTGCTGATAAGCACTCTGAACATAGGCTATCAAATCGATAGTGTTTGCCAGATGCCGTTGCCGGTGCAAGGTATTTCCCCGTTATTGCTGCCGGCTATGTCTCGGCGTCGGCAGCGGCACCGTTGCAGAACGTTTCCAGCATAGCGAACAATTTTGCTACCGTCCCGATTTCTCGGTCGTAGTCGTCCGGGGATATGAAGAACTCATACATATCCGCCGGCACTTCCAGCGGAACTTCGGCGTAGTCCTTGAAGTTTTCGGCGGCGGCAAAATAGGAGGAATGCCACGGGTACGGCGTTCCGGGCCAGGCGCCATCGTACAGGCTTTGCCGGACTTCGGGCGTCCAGCCGTCCAGCCTGTTGAGTACATCCCAAACCTGCTCTTTGGTTTCGCAGGGCATATTGAGGCGCGCGGCGACGACGCGCAACGCGGCTATGGTGGCCTCATACACCAGGGCCGCACCCTGCCGGCTCTGACCGTTGTTCAGCATTGCGACGGCCCGAGCCAGCATAGCGCGCGCCGGGCGGAGCGCGGGGACTGGTGAAGCAGCGGGGGCGACAGTCATCGGGGAGTTGCTCCGTGGCGCTGATGGGTGGATGGCAGGCGTGGGAGTTACGACATTCGCAGCGGGTTTTCGTCTCATGGGAATCCGAGTCAAGCGCCGCAGGGTTGCCTAACAGCCGGCTCGCGGGGAAATTTGCGAGCGAAAGACCTTGCCACAATATTCTACTACACAACCTGGCGCCCCACCGCCAGGTATTCGTCGGTGGTCAATACGCTGTAGTTGTCCCGGCCGGTGAGCATACTTTCCATAGCGGCGCGGGCGGTGTCCAGGGACGTGAAGCAGGGGATGCGGTGCTCTACGGCGGCGCGGCGGATGTAGAAACCGTCGCGCATCACCGACGTATCGCCGGACAGCGTGTTGACCACCGCGCCCACGGTGCCGTCGTTGATAACGTCGAGCACGTCGGGCGAGCCCTCGCCGATGCGCTTGGTGATGGTGGTTACGGGCAGGTTCATTGCGGTAATCATGGCCGCCGTGCCCTCGGTGGCGTAGAGTTGGCAGCCGGCGGCGGCCAGACCGCGAATCAGGGGCAGCGAGTCGGCCTTGGACTGGTCGGAGATGCTGAGCAGCACGCCCATTCCGCGCGACAGGTTGATGCTGGCGGCCTGCAAGGCTTTGGTCAGCGCGCCGGTGAAGTCCCGGTCGATGCCCATAACCTCGCCGGTGGACTTCATCTCCGGCCCCATATACCAGTCCACGCCCACCAGTTTGGACATGGAGAACACCGGGGCCTTGATGCCCACCAGTTTTTGGCGGGGCCACAGCCCGCCTTCGTAGCCCATTTCCCGCAACTTGCCGTCCAGCATCACGCGGGTTGCCAGGTTGGCGACGGGCACGCCGGTCACTTTGGAGATGAACGGGATGGTGCGGCTGCCCCGCGGGTTCACTTCCAGCACGTACACCGTGGTCGGTTCCGACCCACCGGAGGGGCGGACGCTGGGGCTGCGATAGGCGCTGCCGCCTTGCAGGACGAACTGAATGTTCATCAATCCGCGCACGCCCAAAGCCAGGCCGATGCGGGTGGTGTAATCAACCAGCGTGTCCACCTCGGACTCGGTAAGGTTCAGGCCGGGGTAGATGGCCATGGAATCGCCGCTGTGGACGCCGGCGCGCTCTACGTGCTCCATAATGCCGGGGATCAGCACGCGCTCGCCGTCGCAAATGGCGTCCACCTCACACTCGCGCCCTTCCATATAGTGGTCCACCAGCACCTGGCGCTCCGGCGTTACTTCGGTGGCGATGGTGAGATAGCGGATTAGCTCGGTGGCGTTGCGGACGATTTCCATAGCCCGGCCGCCAAGCACGTAGCTGGGACGCACCACCACCGGGTAGTCGATGCGCTGGGCCACGGTGAGGGCTTGGGCCACGGACTGCACGGTAGCGCCGGGGGGCTGGGGGATGCCCAGGTTCACCAGAAACCGCTCGAACTTCTGGCGGTCGCTGGCAATATCGATGGCCTCGGCGCTGGAACCCAGGATCGGCAGGCCGGCGGCGGCCAGCGATTGGGAGAGGTTGATGGCCGTCTGGCCGCCGAACTGCACCAGGCTGGGCGGCGGGCGGTCGTCCACGGTTTCGTTGTCAATGATGTCGCGGACGGCTTCCTCGTCCAGCGGCTCGAAATAGAGGCGGTCGCTGGTGTCAAAGTCGGTGGACACGGTCTCCGGGTTGGAGTTGACCATGATGCTGGCCACGCCGGCCGCGGAGAGGGCCCAGGCCGCGTGCACGCTGCAATAGTCAAACTCGATGCCCTGGCCGATGCGGATGGGGCCGCTGCCGATTACGATGGCTTTGGGGCCGGCTAAGGGAGGGGCTTCGTTCTCGGTGTCGTAGGCGCTGTAGTAGTAGGGCGTGGCCGCCTCGAACTCGGCGGCGCAGGTGTCCACCATTTTGAACACGGGTTTGATGCCGTGGCGCAAACGCAGCTGGCGCACCTGTTCCGGCAGCAGCCCGGACAGCGTGGCGATTTCAACGTCGGGAAAGCCCAGGCGTTTGGACGCCAGCAGCGCCGCCGGCGTCAGCGGATTGCCCAGCAGCCGCCGTTCCTGGTCCACGATGCGCTCGAGGGCGGCGATGAACCACGGGTCAACGCTGGTGTGGGCGACCAGTTCGTCGCGGGTTAGGCCCCGGCGCAGGGCGGCGGTAAGGGCCCACAGGCGCAGGTCGTTGGGGTACAGGGGCAGGGATTCCAGCAAATGCCGGCGCCCCTGGCCGGCATCCAGATTCCGCCAGTCCTGAGCTTCCCACAGCAGGGATGAGTTGGCCTGCTCCAGGGCGCGGGCGGCTTTCTGCAAGGCGGCCTCAAAGCTGCGGTCGATGGCCATTACTTCGCCCGTCGCCTTCATTTGCGTGGTCACCTGACGGTCGCCGTCCGGGAACTTGTCGAAGGGCCAGCGGGGGATTTTAACCACGCAGTAGTCCAGGGCCGGCTCAAAGGCCGCGCCGGTGCTGCCGGTTACGGCGTTGGCGATTTCGTCCAGCCGCTTGCCCACGGCGATTTTGGCCGATACGCGGGCGATAGGGTAGCCGGTGGCTTTGCTGGCCAGGGCGGAGGAGCGGCTGACCCGGGGGTTCACCTCAATGACGTAATAATCCGAATCGGCCTGCCAGTCGCCGGGCCGGTTTTTCAGGGCGTCCGGGTGGGGGCGCAGCGCCAGTTGGATGTTGCAGCCGCCGGCGATGCCCAAACCACGAATGATTTTCAGGCTGGCGGTGCGGAGCAGCTGGTACTCTTTATCGGTCAGCGTCTGGCTGGGGGCGACCACGATGCTGTCGCCGGTGTGGGCGCCCATGGGGTCGAGGTTTTCCATGTTGCAGACGGTGATGCAGTTGTCGGCGCCGTCCCGTATGACCTCGTACTCAATCTCTTTCCAGCCCACCAGCGAACGCTCCAGCAGGACCTGGCTGATGGGGCTGGCGGACAGGCCGCTTTCAACGATGGCCTGGAACTCATCCTCAGTGTTGGCGATGCCGCCGCCGGTGCCGCCCAGGGTGTAGGCCGGCCGGATGACCAGGGGCAGCCCCACCTCCGCGCGGTAGGCCAGCGCTTCGTCCATAGAGGACACGGTGCGGTTGGGCGGCATCGGCTCGCCGATTTCCGTCAGGAACCGGCGGAAGTAATCCCTATCCTCGGACTTGCGGATGGTTTCCAGCGGCGTGCCCAGCAGCCGCACTTGATAACGCTCCAGCACGCCGGCGTCGGCCAGGTCAACGGCCAGGTTGAGGCCGGTTTGTCCGCCCAGAGTGGGCAGGATGCCGTCGGGCCGCTCGGCGGCGATGATGCGTTCCAGCACCGGCACGGTCAGCGGCTCGATATAAACGCGGTCGGCAATGTCCCGGTCGGTCATAATGGTGGCCGGGTTGGAATTGACCAGCACGGTGACGACGCCCTCCTCGCGGAGGGCTTTGCACGCCTGGGTGCCGGCGTAGTCAAACTCGGCGGCCTGGCCGATGACGATGGGGCCGGAGCCGATGACGAGGACTTTGCCGGGCTTTTGCAGGGTTTCGCTCAAAGATTATCGTCCTTATGGAAGGGGCGCGGCGGGTCAGGCGAAGCGGGGCATTGCGCCGGACAGTTCCATCAACTGCCGTTCGGTGAGGGCGTTTATCATCTGGAAAATGAAAGCGCCGAAGTATTCGCCCTCGCCGTCAAAATGGGTCAGGTCAATGCCGCCCTCCGGGGTGCGGGGGGGTATGAGGAACTCGGTGGTGAAGGGGTCGGTTTTGGCGGCGTGAACGAAGCCGACGGGCTGGTCGCTGATAGGCTGGTTATTGGCGGGGTCGGTTACTTTCACGGCCAGCTCCCAGCGGGAACCGAGCTGGCCCCGGCTGACGGCGGCCAGCAGATAGCCGTGGCCGTTGTGGGAGAAGGTGGGGACGGTTTCCTGCAACATCGTGATGGTGTCGTTGAGGCTGATGGGCAGTGCGGCTTCTACGCCCTGTTCCAGCAGAAAAGCGGTGAATCCGGTCATCGGTGAGCAACCTCCGGGGTTTATGGGCAAGGATGGGCCGGATTTTACCTGACGCGGTTACCCGTTGGCGTCGTCAATCAGATGCAGGAAACGGTCAAACAGATATTCGTTGTCCTGCGGGCCGGGCGACGCCTCGGAATGGTATTGGATGGTGAACAGGGGCAGTTCGCGGTGTCGCAAGCCTTCCACCGTATTATCGTTCAAATTAATCTGGGATACCTCCAACCCGGCGGGCAGGTTATCGGCGGCGACGGCGTAGCCGTGATTCTGGGCGGTGATGTGCACCCGCCCCGTGGCAAGGTCTTTGACCGGATGGTTCCCGCCCCGGTGTCCGAACTTGAGCTTGTAAGTGCGGGCGCCCAGGGCGCGGGCGGCCAGCTGGTGGCCCAGGCAGATGCCCATAATGGGAACACGCCCGATGAGCTGGCGCACGTTGCCGACAATCCGCTCCAAAAGTTCCGGGGCGCCGGGCCCTGGGGATAACAGCACGCCGTCGGGCTGCATCGCCAGCAGCTCAGCGGCGGACGTGTAGGCGGGGACGGCAACCACCTCGCAGCCGCGGCTTTGGAGCAGGCGCAGGATGTTGTACTTAACCCCAACGTCGGTTACCAGGATGCGGCGGACGCCGGCCGGGGCCGGAACGGTGGGATAGCCGGCTCTTTCCCCGCCGTCCCAGGCGTAGATGTCCGGGGTCGTAACGGCGCTGACGAAATCGAGGTTGTCGTAGCGCGGCACTTCGCGGAGACGCTGCAAGGCGGCGTCGGGATTATCGGCGGTGAGCAGGCCCATCATAACGCCGCGAGTGCGCAGGCGGCGGGTGAGGGCGCGGGTATCAATGCCGCTGATGCCCGGTATGTTGTACTCCCAGAGGAAGGCGTCCAGGGTCATATTGCTGGAGACGTGGCTGGGCAGGTCGCAATGCTGGCGCACGATGAGGGCGGACACCTGGATGCGCCGGGATTCAAAATCGCTGCGGTTGATGCCGTAATTGCCCACCAGCGGATAGGTGAGGGCGACCATCTGGCCGGCATAGGAGGGGTCGGTGAGCACCTCCTGATAGCCGGTCATCGTAGTATTGAATACGACCTCGCCCCAGCTATCCCGCGGCGCGCCGAAGGAGTCGCCGGTGAAAACGGAGCCGTCCTCCAGTACCAGGTGCACGGGGCGGGTCACCGGCCACCTCCGGAGCGGAACAGCGCGGGTTCCTCAAACACGACATTGCCGCCGACCAGCGTGGCGGCGACGCGGCCACGCAACTCTACGCCGTGCAAGGGCGTGTTGCGGCCCAGGGATGCGAACTGATTCACGTCAACCGTCCAGGCTGCGCCGGGGTCGAACAGCACCAGGTCGGCCGGGGTTCCCGGCGACAGGGAGGCATAGCGGGTGAAGGCCGCGCCGAGCACCCGGGCGGGGCCGACCGTCAGCCGGTCAATCATTGCAGGCAGGCTGACGGCGCCGCGATGCACCGGCGTCATTAGCGTGCCCAGCGCCGTTTCGAGGACGCTGATGCCGAAAGCGGCGTCATGGTAGGTACATTCCTTGCTGGCCGGTTCGTGGGGAGCGTGGTCGGTGGCAACGCAGTCAATAGTACCGTCGGCCAGGCCGGCCAGGCAGGCGGCGACATCGGCGGCAGACCGCAGGGGCGGATAAACTTTGGTGTCGGTGTCGTAGGACGCCGGCCCGGCGGCTACTGCGGGATTGCCCTTGCCGCCCAGCGCCCAGGCGTCGGTGAGCAGCAAGTGGTGGGGGCACACTTCGGCAGTTACCGGGAGGCCCCGGTCTTTCGCCTGCCGCACCATGGCTACGCTGCCGGCCGAGCTGAGATGGGCCAGGTGCAGGCGGCCGCCGGTCAGTTCCGCCAGCGCCAGGTCGCGGGCCGCCATCGCTTCCTCAGCCGCCGCCGGGATGCCGGGGAGGCCGAGGCGGCTGCTGACCCAACCCTCGGCCATCAGGCCGCCGGGACACAGGGAGTCATCTTGACAGTGGCTGCTGATGGGCGCGCCCAAATCGCGGCCGTAAGTCAGGGCCAGACGCATCAGCGCGGAATCGCGCACCGGGTCGCCATCGTCGCTGAAAGCTACTACTCCCGCCGCGCTGAGCTCTTCCAGATCGGCCAGCTCGCGGCCGGCCCGGTTGCGGGTTACGCATCCGATAACCTGGACGCGCACGGGGGCAGTGGCGGCGCGATTCATCACGTAGTCCACTACGGCGGCGTTGTCGATGGGCGGCTCGGTGTTGGGCATAGCGCAGATGGTGGTAAAACCGCCGCGCGCCGCCGCCGCCGCGCCGGTGGCGATGGTTTCTTTGTACTCAAACCCCGGCTCCCGCAGATGGGTGTGGATGTCGATGAAACCCGGCGCTGCCACCAGGCCGTCGGCGCGGATGACGCGGGGGTTTCCGTCGATGGAGTCAGCGGGTATGGAGCGCCGGACGCCTTTGACGACGCCATCGGCGAGGAGCAGGTCGGAGACGCCGTCGATGCCGTTGGCCGGGTCAATCACGCGGCCGCCGGTAATCAGCAGGGGGGGAGTCAGGGGCAAGGTCGTCATAGGTCAGTCCGCAACGGCCTCCGACCCGGCCAGCTGGTACAGCAGAGCCATCCGAACGGCGACGCCGTTGGTGACCTGCTCCTGGATAAGCGAGCGTTCCCCGTGGGCCAGGCGGGTGCTGACTTCAATGCCTTCGTTCATCGGGCCGGGGTGCATTAGCAGGGCGCCGGGATTGGCGCGGGACATACGGCGGTCATCCACCTGCCAGCGGCGGATGTACTCGCGCCGGCTGGGGAAAAAGCCCATTTGCTGGCGTTCCAACTGGAGGCGCAGGGCCATCACGAGGTCGGCCCCGGCGATGGCGGCGTCCAAATCGGGCTGCACTTGCACGTTGGCTAACGGGTTCGCCACGCCGTTGCCGACGGCGCCCGCGCCCCATCCCGCCGGGGTGAAGGGGTCCGGAATCAGGGTGAGCGGGCCAGAGAGCACCACGCGGGCGCCCATTCTGGCGAAACCCCAGACCGCGGAACGGGCGACGCGGCTGTGCAGGACATCGCCGACGATTACCACTTTGCGCCCGGCGATGCCGCCGAGGTGACTGCGGGCGGTATAGAGGTCGAGCAGGCCCTGGGTGGGATGAGCGTGGGCGCCATCGCCGGCGTTGATAATGGCGACGTTGTCCAGCCGGCGGGCCAGCAAGTGGGGCGCGCCGGAATGGGGATGGCGGATGACGATGGCGTCCACCCCCATGGCCTGCAACGTCAGGCCGGTATTCAGAAGGGACTCGCCTTTGGCGACGCTGCTGGCGGCGGCGGTCATATTGATGACATCGGCGCTGAGGATTTTGCCGGCTTCCTCAAAGGAGATGCGGGTGCGGGTGCTGGCCTCGTAGAACAGGGTAACGATGACGCGGCCACGGAGGGCGGGAACCTTCTTGATGTCGCGGGCCAGCACCCCCCGCATCGCGGCGGCATCGTCCAGCACCGCCGTAATCTCCGCGGCGGTATAGTCGTCCAGGTCCAGCACGTGGCGACGCGAACCGGGATTGGCGGGTGGCGGCCCCGGCGCGACGCCGGGATTGACGGCGGCAGATACCATCAGGCAGCGCTCCGGTCCAGAATCGCCACTGCGTCAATGCCGTCGGTTTCGGCAAGGCTTACTTTCACCAGTTCCATCCGGCGGGTGGGTATGTTTTTGCCGACGAAATCGGCGCGGATGGGCAGTTCCCGGTGTCCCCGGTCAACCAGGGCCGCCGCCTGGATACGCAGGGGCCGGCCCAAGTCGCTGATGGCGTCCATTGCGGCCCGCACGGTGCGGCCGGTATAGAGCACGTCGTCAACCAGCACTACGGTACGGCCGGCGACGTCCACGGGCATCGTAGTGGGGCGGACTCGCAAGCGGGGGCGTTCCGACAAATCATCCCGGTAGAGGTTGATGTCCAGGCGCCCTACCGGGACGGTTACGCCCTCGGACTGGCGGATGTGCCCGGCCAGCCGCTCGGCGAGGGGCACGCCCCGGGTACGGATTCCCACCAGAATCAGGCCATCGGCGCCGCGGTTGCGCTCCAGCACTTCGTGGAACATTCTGACGAGGGCGCGGCGAATTTCGGCGGCGTCCATAACGCGCCGTCCGGCAAGGCCGGCTTCACCGGCGGCGCTGCCGCCGGATGGGGTAGTGATGTCGCTGCGGGTAGCTATGGGGAACCCCTGCGCTTCGGCCGGAGCGGCCTGTGGGCAGGGTGTCGGGCTGGCCGCCGCCGCTCCGTGGTCGGGTTCGGCGTCGGGGGTATGCGCCGGCACGCTTTGCCAGCCTCACAGGACTGTCTTAAAAGCCTGGCGGTTTCGTTGGATTTTTGGCGGCGGTTATTTTGCGGGGGCTATTATAGCAGACAAATCCAGCAATGAGAATACAGGGATGGCGCAAGGTAGCGTTCCGTTTTAGGTGGTTTGATTATTCCCCATTCCCGCTTTCGCGGGAATCCAGGAACGGCAAGAGCGGCATCCCTGACCTTGAAAGGCCCAGACCACCTGAATTGCAACGCTACCAAATGCCATAACGCTTTGACAACGCTGCGGGGAATGTGCTAATATCCCATTATAAGGCGGCAGTTCATCAAGCGTCCTTCGGGCGCAATGAAATCGCCCCAACCGAGCGGAAGTGGCTCAGTGGTAGAGCGTCTCCTTGCCAAGGAGAAGGTCGCGGGTTCGAATCCCGTCTTCCGCTCCATTTCCTTTTAAGCCCCGTTCTCATACTTGGATTGCCCGCAGGGCCGGCGGAATACCGGCCCTATGCTGCTGAATGACGGCCCTAACCGGGGGGGCGGCTATCAGAATGACAGGTTTCAGGATTAGGTCTAAAATCCAGGCATGGCAATCCAACGGGACTCGCTGCAGCGCCTGGGGCGACGACCCCGGCGATGCAGCACTGAATCTCAATTGAGGAGGCAGCCCAATGGCAGTACCGGAAAAGGTAAGCGTGGCAGATGCCCAGCAATATTACGACACTACCGACCGCATCCGGCTGAAGCCGGGCTGGATGCAGGGGGAAGGTCAACCCTTGCCTGTAATGGAACCCTACCTCTGGCGTTGGGCCGAAGTGGAGCCTCTGGTTCTGCGGAGCGGCGAGTTGGTCACACCGGACCGGGACGTGGAACGGCGCACCCTGCGTCTGGCGACGCCGGGCCTGGACCGGGGCACCACTCACACCATCACCGCCGCGCTGCAACTGCTGCTGCCCGGCGAATGCGCCCCCGCGCACCGTCATACTCCCACGGCCATCCGGTGGGTGCTGAAAGGCCAGGGCGCCTACACCACGGTGGAAGGCGACAAGTGCTATATGGAGCCGGGCGACCTGATTCTCACTCCCTCCTGGACCTGGCACGACCACAACAACGAAGGCTCCGACCCCATGATTTGGCTGGACGGCCTGGATGTCCCCCTGGTCCGGTATCTAAGGGCCAACTTCTACGAGGCTTATCCCGAAGACCAGCAGCCCATCGTCGGCGTGGCCGAGTCGGAAAGAAAGTTCGCCTCCGGCGCCCTGCGCCCTGCCTGGGAGGACACCCACTTGCCCTATTCTCCGCTGTGGCACTACAAGTGGGACAAGACCTATGAAGCGTTGCAGCGTCTGGCGGAGGTGGACGCCAGCCCCTTTGATGACGTAGCAATGGAGTTCAGCGACCCGGTCACCGGCGGCCCCGTGCTGCGCACCATGACCTGCTGGGCCCAGCTGATTCGACCCGGCATCTGCACCCGGGCGCACCGCCAGACCAGCTGCGCGGTCTATCAGGTGTACCAGGGCGAAGGCTACAGCGTCATCGACGGCCAGCGGTTCGACTGGAGCGAAGGCGACTTCTTCGTGGTGCCGCCCTGGGCCTGGCACGAACACGCCAACGACTCCACCGAAGAGGCCGTGCTGTTCTCCATCCAGGACATTCCGGTAATGAAAGACATGGCCCTCTACCGGGAAGAGCCTTACGCGGAAAACGCCGGCCACCAGCCGGTGACCAGCCGCTTCAAGGGTTAAAGCCTCAACCGCGCATTGCGTCCGGGTAGGGGCGGCGTATGCGTCGCCCCTGCAATAGCGCCGGCGGCGGTTGGCAAAATCGGCCAACTCCTGGAGAATGGAAAGACCTTGCGGATTATGGCAGCCAGATTTCCGTAAAGGACGGAGGTAAGTTATGAAGTACGACGTCATCGTAGTGGGGGGCGGCTCCGCCGGATGCACCATCGCCAGCCGTCTGTCCGAAGACCCGGAGCGTTCCGTGCTGCTCCTGGAAGCCGGCCCGGATTACCCGGATTTTGAGCATTTGCCCGACGACCTGAAGCTGGGCAACAACGTTTGGCTGTCGGCCTACGGGCCGCACAACTGGGGATATACCGCCCGGATAACGCCGGATATGGACGAACTGGTTATCCCGCGCGGCAAGGCCACCGGCGGCTCCAGCGCGGTGAACGGGCAGGTGCTTTTCCGGGGCATCCCCGAGGACTATGACCGCTGGGCCGAATGGGGCAACGACGAATGGGCGTTCACCAGGGTGCTGCCCTATTTCAACAAGCTGGAGACCGACCTGGACTTTGGTGGCGACGATTTCCACGGTTCCAACGGCCCGGTGCCGGTGCGCCGTTCTCCCCGCAGCGAGTGGATGCCCCATGCCGTAGCCTTTGAGCAAGCCTGCGTCGCCGAGGGCTTTCCCATCGACGAAGACCAGAATCATCCCGAGTCCACCGGCGTCTCGCCACGGGCGCGCAATACCATTGACGGCGTTCGGATGAGCATGGCCATCAACTACCTGGACTTGGCCCGCCATCGTCTGAACCTGACCATCAGGGGCAATGTAACCGCCCGGCGAATCCTGTTTGACGGGTCGCGGGCCGTGGGGGTTGAAGCCGAGAGCGGCGGAGCAGTCTTCACAGTGGAGGGCGATGAAATTGTCGTCAGCAGCGGGGCCGTTGCCTCTCCCCAGCTGCTGATGCTCTCCGGCATTGGCCCGGCGGAGCATCTCCGGAGTCTGGGCATCGCAGTAATTCACGACCTGCCCGGCGTGGGCCGGAACCTGCGCGACCACCCCGCCGCCGCCGCCCTTTACCGCGCCGTTGGCGAGAAGCCCGACGTTCAGGCGCCGGTCATCCAGGTTGGGCTGCGCTACACCGTCGCGGGGTCAAACCTGCGCAACGATATGCAGCTGAGCCCGACGCTTATGACCAGCGAACACCGGCCGGCGCACGTGGCCATCGACGACGACCTGAACTACATCGGCATGGGCGCCAGCTTGCAGTTGGCCCTGGGGCAGGGCGAGTTGACCCTGCAATCCACCGACCCCCACGTGCAGCCCCATCTGAACTACAACTACTATCAGGAGGAAGAAGACCTCAGGCGCATGAGAGAGGCGATACGCCTGGGCGTCCGCATAGCCGAAGGGCCATATTTCTCAAACCTGCTGTTGGAACGGGTTATGCCCACCGACGAAGAGCTGGAGTCGGACGATTTGCTGAACGACTGGCTCCGACGCAACTCCGGAACGTCCCACCACATATCCGGCACCTGCAAGATGGGCCCCGACTCCGATGCGATGGCGGTGGTGGACCAGTTCCTGAAAGTGAAAGGCGTGCCGGGGCTCCGGGTGGCCGACGCCTCGGTTATGCCCGACTGCATCCGCGCCAACACCAACGCCACCACCATAATGATTGGAGAGAAGGTCTCCGATTTCATCAAAGAAGGTCGCTAACGGACGGTTGACCGGGGGAGGCTGGAGCTAATGGAAGTCGAATGGATGAACCACACGGGATTCGTGGTCAGCGACATGGAACGTTCCCTGGCCTTCTACCGGGACCTGCTGGGGCTGCAAGAGGAACGCGACCAGATTTTGGAAGGAGACTTCATTTCCGAACTGGTGGGCTATCCAGACGCCAGGTTGCGCATCGTGTACCTCGGCGCGGGGGATCTGCGCCACTCGGTGGAACTGATTCAGTACCTCAACCCGCCCGGCGATGCCGTCAGCCTCCCCCGGCGCCACCAGGTCGGAGCGGCTCACCTGGGCGTAATCGTGGACGACCTGGACGCCTTTTACCGGGAGCTGTCCGCCCGGGGCGTCCGGTTCGTCAGTCCGCCGGCGATACGCCCCAACCCGGTGTACCCGGCGGCCAGCAAGGGCTGCTATATGCAGGACCCCGACGGCAACTGGCTGGAGCTGTTGGAACGCCCCCCGGCCCCGCCCGGCGTAACATTGGTATAGGGTCGGGGGTATAGAGTCGGGGCATAAAAACGCGGCGCTCACCAACCCGCCGGCCGCCGCGCAACTCAACCCCCTGGCGGCCCGTTTCCGGGCTGACTCGCCGGTTTTTTGAGTACCGGCGACCACGCTCCTCCGCCCCCGGCAAGTCCCTGCCGTTGGCCAGACGCGGGCCCTCCCCACACCGGAACAGCGGCAACTGCACTGCCGCCACGCCGCAGCCGGTCATCGACACACCGCCCGCACCGGCTCAGTCAACCGGCCATCCTTATCCTGCAATCAAACCATCGCAAACGGAACGCTACCAGGGAGCAGAGCCGGTTCGCCATCATCTAGAATGCGGTACGCGAACTGGATTCGCCATCAATGCTATACTGGCTGCGAGGTGTCGGCAATATGAACGAGAGCAATGACCGGAATCGGATGTACGAGGAGCTGCGCCGGCGGGCGGTTGCGGAGTTTGGCGAGGCGCGCGCCGTGGAACTGGAATCGTTCCTGCGGGCGGCGGCGGAGCAGGTCTCCGACGTTGACCGCGCCGACGTGCACCCGGACTTGGAGCCGCTGCACTAGCAGAAACCGTTGCGCGGTCAGTCCGTATCGCTATCAATGAGGTTGAATGATGCCCGAACTCTACGAGCTTACGATGTCCGAAGCCGCCGCGCAGATTCGCGCGGGAACCCTCTCGCCGGTTGCGCTGGCGGAGTCGCTGCTGGCGCGGATTGATGCGCTGGACGGCGACTTGCGGGCCTGGGTCACCATCGACCGGGATGCAGTGTTGTCAGCGGCCCGGCAGCGGGAGGCCGCCGTCCAACGCGGCGAACCCCTCGGCCCGCTGCACGGGGTGCCCGTGGGCCTGAAGGACATTTTTTATACCGCCGGGATGCTCACCGCCTGCGGCTCCAAAGTGTACGCCGACTTCGTACCGGAATTTGACGCCACGTCGGTGGCAAAAATCAAAGCGGCCGGCGGCATTGTCCTCGGCAAGACGGTCACCACCGAATTCGCCACCTCCGACCCCTCGCCGACGCGCAATCCCTGGAACCCGGCGCACACCCCCGGCGGCTCCAGCAGCGGCTCGTCGGCGGCGGTGGCGGCGCGGATGGTTCCGGCCGCTCTCGGCTCGCAGACCGGCGGCTCCACCTGCCGCCCGGCGGCCTACAACGGCATCGTCGGCCTCAAGCCCACCTACGGGCGCATCAGCCGCTACGGTGTCGTTCCGGTGAGCTGGTCGCTGGACCACGTGGGCATCCTGACCCGCACGGTGGCCGACGCCGCCCTGCTGCTCACCGTACTGAGCGGCGCGGACGACAACGACCCCGGCAGCCTGCAACATCCCGTACCCGATTTCGCCGCTCAAATGGCCGAGCACGACCGGCCGCCCCGCGTCGGGCTGGTGCGGCAGTATTATCAGGACTACGCCACGCCGGAGCTGTGGGCGCATACCGAGTCGGTGGCTCACCGGCTGGCCGCCGCCGGCGCCGAGGTCGCGGAGCTGGAATTGCCCGACAGTTTCGCCCAGGTGCACAGCCTCCAGCGCATCGTAATGAACGTAGAGTGCGCCGCATTCCACCAGGCCAATCACCGCATCCGCGCCGCCGACTACGGCCCCCGAATCCGCGCCGGCATCGAGATGGGCCTGATTATGCCAACCGCCGCCTATCTGAAAGCCCAGCGCCTGCGCCGCAAGTTCCGCGCCGACCTGAACGAGCTGGCCGCCAGCGTGGACGTCGTAATGACGCCGGCCACACCGGCCCCGGCGCCCAAAGACCTGAACACCACCGGAGACGCCGCGTTCCAGGTTCCCTGGACCGCCGCCGGCCTGCCAACAGTAACAATCCCAACGGGCCTGAGCGAGCTGGGTATGCCCATGGCAGTGCAGTTCGGCAGCCCCTGGGCGCAAGAGGGCAAGCTACTAGCCGCAGCCCAATGGTGCGAGCAAGCAGCCGCCCTGAACCAAGCTCCGCCCATTTCTTGACACCCCTATATGGTATAGTAGTACCAACATTCCAACAGCAAGGAGGACACATGGGAACTTCCGAAAACCTCTTCTTGGGGTTCGACACGGGCGGCTTGAAGCACTTTGGGTGGAGCATATGCAGGGGGGGCAATGGCGGCCAGGGGCATTATCCCTTGGAACGACTTACAACTGGATTAGCGGATGACGCTTGGGACGCCATAACCCAAGTGAAAAGCGCAATTAATGCCCACTACCCTCAGGGCAATTTCCATGTTATGGCCGCAGGGATTGATGCCCCGTTGCTATGGAATAAGAGAGGCGACAATAAGGGAAACAGGGAGGCTGACGCCATTCTCACCGGGGCACTAAAGAAAACTCAGGGCCCGTGGCCAAGCGTTGTGGCTGTGAACAGTTTGTATGGTGCGGTTACGGTACAAGGCCCGTTGTTGGTCAGGCACCTCAGTGCAAACTGGGATCTGACGATTACCGAGTCCCATCCCTCGGTGTTTCGTCATTTGCTGCCACACGATGGACAGTTTGGAATGAGAGACATGGTAGGCCACTTGACGGATGGTTTGCCCATCCGCAACCAGCAAGACCAACGCGGACACGAACTGGACGCCACGCTCTGCGCAGTCGCGGCATGGGCAGCGATACAAAAACCGCCTATGCCCCAGAGGGAATGGCGAAACCTCTACAAGGGAGACCCAGACCTGTATAACCCGTCCGGGATACCCGTCAGCTATTGGATGCCTATCCCCTGCTAACCGGCCAACCGATAGATGCCCGACTTCTGCGATAGTAGGTACAACTCCCCATCGTTGTCCTGTCCAAATGACATAATCCGCAGCCCGGTGTCGGCAAGTTGCCGGTGTTCCACCACGCCGCCGCCAGCGTAGCGCAGGCCATAGACCTTGCCGGAGCAGAAGTCGCCGTACACGTAGGCGCCGTTCAGCCAGGGGATGCTGGCGCCCCGGTACACGTAGCCGCCGATTATCGAGCAGGGTTCGCCGTCCAGCGCGTACTCCCATACCGGCGGCGTCATTCCGGCGCGGTCGCAATCGTCCCGGGGCTGGAAGCAGTGGCCGCCCTCCAGCACGTTCCATCCATAATTGGCGCCCCGTTGGATGCGGTCAATTTCCTCCCAGCGATTCTGCCCCACGTCGCCAGCCCATATATCGCCGGTAACGCTGTCAAACGTAAATCGCCAGGGATTGCGCAGCCCGTAGGCCCAGATTTCGCCGCGCCCGCCGCCGCCGGCAAAAGGGTTGTCCGGCGGAATGACGTAGGGCAACTCCGCTGTAGCATCAGATACGTCAATCCGCAAGATCGCCCCCAGCAACGTTGACGTATCCTGCCCGTGGCCCTGCGGGTCGCCGGCCGCGCCGCCGTCGCCCAGGCCGATGTACAGGTAGCCGTCCGGCCCAAAGGCCAGCATCCCGCCGTTGTGGTTGGGGTAGGGCTGCGCGACGGACAGTATAATCAACTCGCTGTCCGGGTCAACGGCGGCGCCATCCGGCGCCAGGGTAAAGCGCGCAACTACCGACCGGCGCGGCTGGGCCGCCGAATAGTAGAGGTACAGATGCCGCGCGTTGTCCGGGTCAATCGCCATCCCCAGCAACCCCTCCTCGGAACCGCGACTGCTCACCCGCCCGGTAATGTCCAGCAGCTCCGATGCGGCGGGGTCAGGACGCAGCCCATTAAATACCCAGACCCGCCCGGCCCGCTCGGTCACTAACGCCCGGCCCGCCTTTGTCTCAATCAGATTGGTTGGCTCTTTAAACCGCCGGCCAGTGAGCGCCGGTTCCAACCGCAGCGTCCCCAAAGGCGGCGCGGCGGTTGGCGGCGCCGCTGTTGATGCCGGAGTCGCTGTTGGCGATGTGGCGGCCATCGTCATCGGCGGCGGCGTTGTCAACGGGGTTGCTGTCTGCGACGGCGCCGTTGCTATCGACGGTGCCGTTGGCGGCGATGGGGCCACCGTTGGCGATGGCCCCGCGTTGACGCAGCCCGCCGCCAGCGCCGTGAGCAAAACGATTAGAATGGTTGCGATTACAGCCATATCCCTACCATACTACAATCACTCAAACGAAAGTTGGAGAGGCTTTATGAGCGCAATCGAAACCTGGGGCGAAATGGTGCGGTTGGAGCACGCGCAGTCGGACCGGATGCGTGGGGTGCGCCCTGCCGACCACTGGACGCAATGCGCGCCGCAGTTCAAGGCCGACCCGTACCGGAGCGGCGATACGCTGGTTGAGGCGCTGCGCGCGCATCTGCGGCCCGCTGATACCCTGCTGGACGTGGGTGCCGGCGGCGGGCGGCTGGCCCTGCCGCTGGCTCTGGCCTGCCAATCCGTAACCGCTGTGGAGCCGTCGCCCAGTATGTGCGCCGTGCTGCGGGAAACCGCCCACGAATACGGCATCGCCAACGTCTCCATTGTCGCGGCCGGCTGGCCCGAAGCCGCCGTTGCGCCGGCCGACGTCACGCTGTGCAGCCACGTGGTCTATGTCGTCGAACACATCGCGCCTTTCGTCCGCAAGCTGGACAGCCACGCCCGGCGTCTGGCGCTGGCGGTGCTGTTCCAGTCCCCGCCCCAATCGCAAATCTACGCGCTATGGGAGCAGGTACACGGCGAAAAGCGCCACCCCCTGCCCAGCCTGCCGGAGTTCCTGCCCGTACTGGATGAGCTGGGCATCCAACCGGAGGTGACCGAACTGGACGCGCCGCCGCCGCGCGGGTTCGACAGCATCGCCGAAGCCCGCGAATCCATCGCCAGCCGCCTCTACGTAACCCCCGGCACCGCAGCCATGGGCCGGCTGGAGCGGGCGTTGGATGATTCGCTGCACGAATCGGACGGCGTCTGGCAAGTTGAGGGGACACAGCCCTTGCGCCCCTGCATCGTGGCCTGGCAGACTGCCGGACGTTAGGCACAACTAACCTGACTGACCTGGCGCCGGAACGGCCCGGTGTTCCGTCGCCAATCCGAGTTGTATACTACGCCCGAAAATTGCATGGAGTAATGGAGTAGAGGGATATGGCAAATCTGACCAACGCGCGCCGCATCGGGGCCCTGGTTCCCGCCACCAATCCGGTGGTTGAACCGGACTTCTACCGGGTGGCGCCGCCGGAAATCACGGTGCATTTCGAACGTATGTGGAACGGCGCCTGGGGAAGTCAGCCGGAAATTGCCACTGAAACCGGGCACCGTCTCAATATGACCAGCGCCGATGCTAACGAAGTCGAATGGGCGCTGTTCGGATTCGACGTCGGCAGGATGAACGACGACGTGGCCCGCGGCGCCAGCGCCCTGTCCAACATCGGCCCCCAAGTCCTGGTGTACGCCTGCACCTCCGGGACGTGGCATAAAGGATACCTGGCCTACGACCGGATGATGGCGCAAATAATGGAGGAAGCAAGCGGGGTCCAGTCAATAACCGCCGTGGCCTCCTGCATCGCCGCGATGCGGCATATGGGCAGCCGCAAGTTGAGCATCGCCGGCCCATACCGCAACTTCCACCTGCGCAACCGCCTGCAGCCGCTGGTGGAAGAGGCCGGCTTCGAGGTGCTGAGCGCCGACGGCGAGCCGTGGCTGCAGGACTCCATGAACCCCCGCGAAATTGACGCCGAGCCGCCCCAGACCATCATCGACTTCGTGCCGACGGTGGCCCAGGAAAAGGCCGATACCATCTTCCTGCCCGGCACGGCCTGGCGCGCGCTGGACGCGGCCGAAGAGCTGGAGCAGCAGCTGGGCAAGACGGTCATCACAGTCAACCAGGCCACCATCTGGATGGCCCTCCGGCGGCTGGGGTGGACCAAGCCGATCGACGGCTACGGCAGCCTGCTGCGAAACCTGGATTAGCCGGCAATGTACCAACGACCGCCAGGTGGGATGCGGACTCAAAGGGAGACTCGATATGTCCGGCAACCCGGTACCGCAGCGCAACTTTTTCGCTCAGCGGGCGCAGCGATTCCTGGCGGCGCTGGTATTTCGAGATTTTCGATTCCTGGCCCTTGCCACCTTATGCAGCGGCAGCGGAGCCTGGGCCCTGATTGTCGCGCGCGGAGCGTGGGTGTACGGTATCCCCGAGCTACAGGGCACTCAGGGTCTGTGGGTGGGGCTGATTACGTTTGCGGCAATGTCGCCGCGTTTCTTTGCAACCCCGTTCATCGGCTACCTGGCCGACAAAATGACCCGCAAAACCCTGTTGCAGCGGGTGTACCTGCTCCAAATCATCCAGGCTGCCATCATGGCCCTTCTGGTGATGGCCGGCGTCAGCAACCCGTGGTACGTGGTTGCTCTGGCGGTGTTGAACGGGACATTGCGCTCCACGCAGATGACGGCTTCCCAGTCGTTGACGCCCAACCTGGTGGACCGGGAACGATTGCCCAACGCCGTTGCCCTGAACCAGGCGATGCAGCAGGGCTCCCGCGCCGTGGGGCCGGCCATTCTGCTGGCGATTTCCGTCACGGTGGGCAGCAGCGCCATTTTCGGTTCCGGAGGATTTTCGTTCTCCCTGCAGCACCTGGCGCTCACCATGGGCGCCTCCGCCATCGTGTTCTGGGCGTGCGCCGCTTTCTACCTGGTCGCCCTGCTCGCCGTGCTAAACATCCGGACGGTATCATCGGGAGTCATCGACCGCCGCCGCAGCTTCTGGGCCAACATCGCCGCCGGATTCGCTTACGTGTACAGCACGCCGCTGGTCTTCGGAATCCTGCTGATTGCGGTGGCCCATTGCGTGCTGGTGATGTCCTTCGAGTCCATGCTCCCGCCGCTGGCATTGGAGAAACTCTCACCCGACGGGATAACGTTCAATGAGAACGATGTTTACGCCCTGATGGCGGCCCTGGGCATTGGCGCCCTGTTCTCTTCAATATTCGTAGGGGGCATCGTCAACCATATGACGCGCGGGAGAATATTCCTGCTGCTTGGTTTCACCAGCAGCTTGACGCCCATCGGATTGGGATTGTCCTCACAAACCGGGATTTCCGTGATTGCTGCGGTTATGATGGGACTGGGAACCTCCGGCTTTATGACCATCACCCACACCATAATCCAGTCGGTCGTACCGGACGAAATCCGGGGCCGGGTCTCGTCCGCGTATTCCATGCACATCGGCGGCAGCATGGCTTTCGCCAACTTGCTGTACGGTCGCTTGGCGGACTTCTGGTCCGCGGGCAATGTTATGGCGGTGGCGGGAGCAACCTTCACTTTGGTGGTTATAGGCACCGTAATCGCCAGCGGCTTCTGGCGCGATATCTACTTCCGGGGGACGGCGCGCCCGGTCGCGGCGGCCGCCAACCCTGCCGGTGGCGCCAACTAGCCGGCAAGCAAAATATTGGCCGGCGCCGCGGACTCAAAGGCTACGCCCGGCAGCAGGCTGCGCGGCAGGCCGACAGGCCGTAGCAACAACTTCGGCAAAAGCAGACTCGGAGCGCTTCGTTGCCATCTTCCTCCGCATCGTCATCCTCATCCCGAAAGAAATTCTCTCTACCTTCCTTGATGAAGAATGGAATCAGGATCAGGGACGCTACCGGGTCGGCCCACCACCAGGCAAGCCAAAGGTTGAACCCCAGCCCAACCAGGATTGCCAGGTCCTGAAGATCGCAGAACAGGCTTTCGACCGCCTCCCCGCGCAACGAACGGGACTGCAACCGGGCGGCAACGCGCATCTTCGCCACGTAGAGGCCGCTCATCACGACGGCGCTTGCCACCGCAATTCCGGCGCCGATGAGGCTCGGCTGTGGTTCGGGCAACCATCCCAACAGGATGGCCCCCGAATGAACGCCGACATAGGCCGCCAGCAAAAAGAAGGTCAGGCCGATTAGCCGCTGCGCTTTGCCCTCTGCGGCCTCGTCCTCCCCTCCGTTCCGCTCTCTGGTCAACCGCCACACCAGGACCCCGCCAGCGAAAAGCTCGATGACGCTGTCCGCGCCAAAGGCAAGGAGAACCACACTCCCCGCCCGGGCGCCGGCCCAGAATGCAACCCCGGCCTCGGCCAGGTTCCACACCAGACCGACAGACACCAGAATCAGCGCCGTTCGGCGGAGCGTATCGGCTTGACACATCAGGGCCGGTTTCTCCTTCGTCACACGCGGCCGGCCAACGGCCCGCCAAAGTTCCCGGAGTGAAGCGAGTTTGAACGCATCCTAACCTGAACTTTGTGCCAAGACCAGTGTTCAGTCGCACCGCAGTTGTTCAGAGTTGAGTTGAGCGGACAATGCAGCCCCGGCCGGTCATTCCGGCGCGCGCCGGAATGACCGGCCACGCCGAAAACGACCCACCAAGCCGGAACTGTTACACTTGACACGCCTAAATTGGCGATGGAGGAAGGAAACAATGGCTGAAGAACCAATCAGAGTGGGTCTAATCGGCGCGGGCGGCAATGTGCGCCACCGCCACATCCCCGGGTTTCTGGGGGTGGCGGACTGTGAGATTGTGGCCGTGGCCAACCGGACTGTCCAATCCGGCCGGGCGGTGGCCGACCAGTTCAATATTCCCAAAGTGTACCGCCACTGGCGGGAGTTGTTGCAGGACGACGCGATTAACGCCGTCTGCATCGGCACCTGGCCGTATATGCACCGCACTATGACCCTGGCCGCCCTGGAGGCGGGAAAACACGTGCTCACCGAGGCCCGCATGGCCAATGACGCGGCGGAGGCCCGCGATATGCTGAACGCCTCCCGAGCCCACCCGCACCTGGTCTGTCAACTTACCCCAACCTCCACCAGCTACACCATCGACAACGTCATCAAAAGGCTGATTGACGAAGGGCGCCTGGGCGAGCTGCTGTCGGTGGATTTCACGTCCCTGCAAAACAACTTCGCGGATTTCGCTAGCCCGCTGCACTGGCGGCAGGACCGCGCGCTCAGCGGCCACAACACCCTGAACATCGGCGCATCCTACGAGTCGATGATGCGCTGGCTGGGGCGAGGAAACCGGGTCATGGCTATGTCCAAAGTCCATGTGCCGTACCGGAGAGACGACGCCGGGCATCTCACGTCGGTGACCATCCCCGACCACATCGACATACTCTATGAGCTGGCCAACGGGGCCCAGGTTCATATGCAAATGAGCGCCACCTCCGGGCTGAACGGGGGCAATCACATCTGGATGTTCGGGACGGATGGGACAATCCACGTGGACTCCCAACGCCGGGTGTGGGCCGGCAAGCGGGGCGACGCGGAACTGACCGCAGTGCCCAATCCCCCGGAGACCCAGGCCAGGTACCGCGTTGAGGAGCAGTTCACCAACGCCATCCGCGGGAAGGAGACTGTGGACATGGTCGCCTTTGAGACCGGCGTCCACTACATGGAATGGACTGAAGCGGTGTACCGCAGCGCCATGACGGGACAGGCCGTTTATCTGCCCCTGTAGGCCCGCGCGTCAACTTCCGGCCGCCTTTGATACCAAACCAGCAGGCGGGCGATTGTCCCCAACCGGATTGAGGAATATCATCAAGGGACAAACAAGACGGACGGGGAAACGTGATGAACTATCGACCCTTGGGAAACACCGGGCTCAACGTGTCCGAAATCGGGTTTGGCTGCGGCAACGTCGGCGGCTTGATGATACGGGGCAATCATTGCGAACAGGTAAAGGCGGTCGCCCGGGCAATGGAGCTGGGCATAAACTACTTCGACACCGCCGCCTCCTACGGCGACGGCCAGTCGGAGACCAACCTGGGGCGGGTATTGCAGGAGTTGTCGGCGGACGTTTACGTCGGCACCAAGTTCCGGGTCGCCACTCACGAGCCGGGGCGCATCAAGGGCAGCGTCATCGCCGCGGTGGAGGAGAGCCTGACCCGGCTCCGGCGGGAGCGGGTTGACCTGATTCAGATGCACAACCACGTCGCGTCAATAGCGGAGGGCGGCGCCGTCTCTCCCGACGAAACGCTGGGCGAGGTGGTGGACGCCCTGCGGGAGTTACGCGCTCAGGGCAAGGCCCGGTTCTGGGGGCTGACTGCGGTGGGGGAAACCGCAGCCTTGCGCCGGGTCATTGACTCGGGGACGCTGAACACCATCCAGTCGGTGTACAACCTGGTCAACCCCAGCGCCGGAGCGTCCGTACCGCCCGGGTTCGATATGCCGGACTATGGAAACCAGATTGAGCGCGCCTCCGCCAACGGCATGGGGGTACTGGTGATTAGAGTCCTGGCGGCGGGCGCGTTGAGCGGAGAGGCGACGCGGCATCCCGTCGCCGTGCCGACCGTCGCGCCCATCGGTTCGGGCCGCGACTACGGCCAGGACCGGGCCCGGGCGGAGGGCTTCCGGTTTCTGCTGCAAGAGGGATACGCGGGCAGCCTGGTGGAGGCTGCGCTGCGGTTCGCCCTGGGCAACCCCGGCGTGAGCAGCGTACTGGTGGGGTATTCGAGCCTGGAACACCTGGAGCAGGCCGCTGCAATCGCCGCCAGGGGGCCGCTGCCCGCGGCAGCCGTGGCCCGACTGCCGGAGGTATGGGCCGGGTTCACCGGCTGATACGACACTCCTCAGGACGGGCGAACCAGGCTGGCTTGCCCGTCCGGCTCAGTCCCCGCCGGTTGCCGCGCCGGTGGGAGAATCCAATGCGGTCAGTTCCAGATTGCCGCTACGCGGTACGCCAGTTGGGTGTGGGACTCACGCACGTCGACGATTTCCGCGGGAACGTCGCCGAGTATCCCCAAAGCGATAATCCAGTTCAGGATTTCGTGGTCTCCCGATTCCTGTATCTCCTCCGGAGTAAGTTCCGCCAGCCGGCGCCCCTGGCCCGTCCGCACCAGTTCCAGGTTGCGCCGGTCGGTCTCAATGTCTATTGAACGGCACTGGAACTTGTGAGCCAGGAAACTGTGGGACCAGCTGGAGGATGCTACCACGGCGACCCGTTCGTCCCTGGTGTCCAGGAACCTGCGGATGCCGCGCCCCAGTTCGTAGCACCGTTTGGGCGTGGGCCGCGGCGGGTAATCGGGTCCGGCCTCTTCGCCATAGCAGTTGACGAACAGGGGGAGCAGCGGAAACCTGCCGTCGGGGTCCAGAAACACCAGCGGGTTGATAATGGCGTGGGCCAAGCCCCAGTCCCAACCCTTGAGCGCGGTGGAGGATGCCATGTCGAACCCGTCCCGAATCAGGCAGTTGCGCAGGTCTTTGGCAAACTCTTTGGGGCACTGGAAAGAGAACTTCGTCTCCGGGGCGGCGTGCCACAGGTTGGTCCGGGCCGCCGGGCGCTGGAAGGGATAGCCGTCAACTGAGGCGCCGGTGTACAGACAGAAGGGAGGCAGATTGTCCTGTAAGAAGTTCTCTGCCTGGTCGTCGCCAATGACAATCAGGACATCCGGTTCCCATTCGTGCAGGCGGTCGCGGAGTATCTGAAACGACCGGACGACCTGCTGCTGGTCGCTGATGTCCTGGCTCAGTCCGTTGTCCTCTCCCAGCTCTGCCAGCAATTGGGCGGGGGGTTCGTAGCCCGGTACGCGGGCAAATATCCGCTCTCTGCCCCTGGCCCATACCTCGGGCGGAGTCAGAATGATTGGGCCGTGGGAACATCCCAGCCCCAGCAATTCAGCCATTTTATCCTCCTGTCAAGCCGGCCCTGGCATCACTTGGTCAATTTTTGCGATTGTAAGGGCGCGCGTGGCGAGCTGTCAATTTCGCGCCGCACGAGACCTCCGGCACGTTAATTGAGTGGCTGGGAATTCAGCGTCCCGGCGTTGGTTGAGGCAGTTGATTGAGGCATTCGACGCGGCACGTTCTGCATCTCCTGTAGGCTGGTCAAGTCCAGGGGTGGTATGTCAACCTGGATAAACTCCTGTACTCCGTTAGCCAACTCGTTGTAGCTTTCAAACCAGGACGCCAGCCGGCGGCGCCACGTTTCCAGCCCGCCGCTGGCATGGAGCTCGAAAACCGCCTCGCGTCCGTCCAGACCCGAGGCCACCTGGTCCCAGGCGAGCTGCAAGAGCGCGGCCCGTTGCAGCGCCGTGTAGCCGCCCCCGCCGAAGGCGTCTTCCAGCTCGGCGGCCATCATCGGGTCTGCGAAGTCGGTGTCGGCCGGGGCGTTGACCAACGACGAACCGGGCAGGGCGCGCAGCAGTTCGGCCATTCGCTGGCGAACTTTAAGGGTGTTGATTCCGGCCGCGGCTACGTGAAGCTGGTTGGGCAAGGCGTGTCCGCTCGCGGTCGTTTCCGGGTCCAGTTCCGCCGCCGTCATACAGGTGCGCGTGGTCTGGACGTTAACGGTCAGCTCGACCAGCTGCTCAATAGTTTGAGGATTGTCCTTGAAGCCCATAACTTCGGCCAGGGCAAGGCCGAGCGCCAGGGTCAGTTCCGCCTTGGCAAGCCAACCGTAGCTATGATGCCAAAGCAGCCAGGATACCAGCGAATGACGCCGGTACCGGTTCAAGGGTTCTCCGGTGAACACGCGCGAGCGGGGGACGAAAACGTTCTCCAGCCAGACCATGGCATCCAGTTCGTCAAACCGGCTGCTTAAAGGCGACAGGAATGGATTTTTATGCTTGGCGACGGTTCGGCGCGACACCACCCGGAGGCCGGGGGAGTTCACCGGCACGATGAACCACAGGAACCGCCCGCTGTCCGGCGGCAAATCATTCCTGGTGGTAATCAGCAAGTCCTCCGCGAAGGGCGTGCTGGTGTGCATCTGAATCTTGCCGCTCACCACGATACCCTGGGCGGTTTCGCTGACCAGACGGAGCGCCACGCGCTCGCTCTCAGCCTGGCGGAGCCGCGTCCCGATTAGCGGCCCGCCGCCGGCGAAGGTTAGAAACCTGCCACTTTTAGCCAGAGATTCCAGATACGCCTCAGCCGCCGCAATCTCCTCGGCAGAGTTGTTCAGCTGCTTGAGCACATTCAGCATCCCCAGGGCAATCAATGCGCCGTAGCCTGGGGTGTGGGTCATGTTCCCGCCGGTAACGAAATGCACGGCGCTAATGGCCTTCCCCAGGCGCCTCAAATCCGCAGCCGTCTGCGGCGGGGTCAGCGCGAGGGGATGCCGCCGGCCGTTGCCGTCGGGCTGGGTCAGCAGAATATCCTGCCAGTAAGCGTCGCCGTGGCGGTCATACCAGGCCACGTACTCATCCACCATGGCCGACGTCGCCGGGTCGGTCGTGACGTCGGCCACGGCGCCTTCGCCCATCACCCATACGTCGCGCCCATCGCGTAGATTCTCTTTGTACTCAGCCCCTGTCCGCATATTTCACCGTCCGCAAGATAACCGGGTCCAGTTTCCATTGTTGAGCAGCGCGTCGGTCTTGCCGCAGCGTTCCATCGCTTGACGAATCATTGCATTGACTTGGGCCGCATCGGTTACGTCGCCGCCAATGGCAAAGGCGTCTCCACCGGATGGGCGCCGGAGACTGTTGTCCGATTGGCCAGAGTTAGCGAAGTGGTGGGCCCGGTCCCTGGTCTAGGCGTTCGCCAGCTCCGCGAACGATGGCTCCGGCATTCCCTGGGCCCATGTCGGGTCCCGCAATTCCAGCCGGTTGCCGCTGGGGTCGTAGAAGTAAAGCTCGCGGCCGGTAAAGAACCCCTGGCCCCGGTAGGTCAAATTGTCGATTTTGATACCCCTTTGGCGGAACACCCGGCACGCCTCGTTGAAAGTCTCGGGCGATACGGTGAACGAATGGTGCACCCCGGCGTCCTCAGCCAGGGGGCCGTCCACCGGGCCGGAGCGCTCGCACAGCAGAATGTTATGGTCGCCGACGTTGAAACAGGACATAATGTTGTTGCCCAGCCGGCCTTTGGGGGTCAGCCCCAGCAGTTCGCCGTAGAACGCTTCCGCTTCGTTCAAGTCGTTTACCGGAATCGACCAGTGGGTTACGCCTTCAATTTTCAAAACCGCCATATTGCCTCCGGTAACCCGCAAGGGATTGGGCCTGACGACAGGCCCGGTTTTGACGGCCCCGCAACATTCCCTCAGATAAGTCGCTCGGCGCGGGCGCCGCTGCTTGCCGGCCATTATACACAGGCGCGGGAAGGCCGGGGCCATCAAGGTTGGGAAGCCGGGTAGCGTTCCGTTGCCGGCGGTCAGGGTTTTGCAAAGTCATTAAAGCCCTCTCCCCCTGCAGGAGAGGGTTGGGAGATGGGTAGCGCTCCTCCGGCAGCAAAACCCGCCGCCCAGACTTTGCGCCGGCCCACTGACAACCCCCTTTGACAACAGCGAACATCGGTACTATACTGCAACCTATCACGTGAATCTCAGTCCTGCCAGAGGTCAACCGGTCGTCAACGGCCAGTCAGCATAAAAATCGCATACCGGCGTCGTGGAGACCCCTCGTCCAATGCTTACGCGAGTACGGTCTAACCGGCCAACAGCGACTGCCACCGCGCTGCGTGGCTGCGCCCTTAAAGCGCAGTTCACGAACCATCGGAGCAAAACCTTGCGTAAATCCCCCGGCCGTGGGGCTGACAATGACCGGTAACCTCTGGCTCGCCCACCGCATCCCGCCAACCACCTGAACCAGCAAAAGGACGTATTGCCAATGAACCCAGCCCATCATCTCAATCGCAGCCGCCATTGCCTCAACATCGCCCCCGCCAACATCGCCGCCGGCGATTACGCCCGCGCCGCCCGCGCCTTCTGCCGGTCGGCCAGCCACGCCGTAACCGCCGCCGCCGTCCACTGGCATCACCGCCGCGACACCCGGCGACGCCTCCGCTGCACCCACGAGCGGAACGCTGCCTGGGAAGCCGGCTGAGATGGCGCTCAGAGGTTTAGCTCCAGGATGTACAGGCCGCCCTGCAGCCGGTCCACCACGTACATGATGCCGTTTTCGTCCACGTGCACGTCGTTGATGCCGTTGGCGTCGGCGCCGTCAGGTATCCGGGGAACGAAGTAAGCGACCTCCTCGGGTTGAAAGGGATTGGTGGTGTCGAACACCCGGATGCCCCCGTTGAAAAAGGTGGCATAGACCAGCGTATCCGATTGCAGGGACAAGGGGCCCGGACGGTTTTCATGGATGTTGTGGGCGCCATACCGGCCGGGACGGTTGAAAAAGTCGTCGGTGTCGGCCATGGGCAGCGTGCTGATGATTACCGGGTTGCTCTCCAGCCGGTTGTCCATCAGCCATACCAGCTTGGGGTAGTCCGCTCCCCCCAGGGCGGTGGCCTCTTGCGTCACTACCAGCAGGTCGCGGCTGAACAATGGCAGAACCGTATGGGTGAACCCCGGAAACGGCGGCGCGTAATTCAACTGGGCAACCGGCGACGGCCGGGACACGTCGGAAATGTCCAGCGTGATAACCCCGGAGTCTTTCCAGCCGCAATAGGCCCGGTCGGGCCGGTTGGGGTAAACGTTGGTGTTGTGGACGCTGTGGCCCACGTCGAATTGAGGATGCCGCGCCGGCGGCGGTGCATCGTCCCCTTCCTGGGTTCCGGGCAGCCACCACCGGCCGGCTTCCCGGGGATTTGCGGGGTCTTTCACGTCCATCACCACGTAAAACTGATCGTCTTTCGGGTCTGTGGGCCGGGAATCGGGCGTTCCCGTGGCCAGGTGCGCATAGTCGCCGTCAACCCACCACAGGCAGTGGCAGCCGCGGGAGCCCGGCCCCTGGGCGTCATAGAAGGCAATGCGTTTGGGGGCCTCCGGATTGCTGATATCGTACACCCCCATGCCGGCGCCCGGCTGGTTGTGCTCGCGCGACTGGTAGGCCACCAGCATCGTGTCCCCCACAATGGACAGGGAGTTGGAACGCAGGTGGCTGTAGTCCAAATCGGTCTGGGCCACCACCTTGGGGTTGGCCAGGTCGGTAACGTCAACGCTGGTGAAATCCTTGGGCGCGCTCTCGTGGGCCATGTAAAAGATACGCCGCCCGCCGGCCGTCCGGTGCAAGTCCACTCCTTCGCCCAGATTGTTATGCCCATTCAAATCAACGTGGGAAATGAGCCTCATATTTTTGATTTCCAGGGTTTGGGTTGACATGAAGCCTCCTCCGGCGTTTCTACAACGCAGCCTGTAATTTTTGCCCGGACCGTTCTTCGGGGGCAGTTTATCACCTTTCAACCGATGCCCTGGGCAAGCCTGCACTGTTCCCGCGTCAAGGAAACCGGCGGACGCCGGGCCGCGGCCCAAAGGATGCGTCGTGTCGTGAAATGTGTAGCGATACGGCCGGGGCAGCCGGCGAACCGAAGTACGCGCCGGTTGGAGCCGGCCCGCGCGGGGGATGCCATAGAGCGATTATTTCGGGAAGCGGCCATCCTGCCCTCCCGGCGCAAGCCGGAATAACGGGTTGGGTACCGGATTCGGGCGATGGCAAGTTCCCGGCAAGAATGCTTTAATCAAGTCGCGACTGCCGTGCCGCGGCGGCCGGCGTTGCATCGCTAAGCATCGCCGCGCTGGAATGCTGAATGACATTTCCCGCCACCGGCAAACCGGTCTGGAAATGGTGAGGACAAAAATGGCTGCAATTTACACCCTGGGCGCCGGAACGCCCACGCCTACGCCCACTCGTTTCGGAAGTTCCCACGTGCTCCAACTGGGCGACCAACTCTTGATGTTCGACTGCGGGCCGGCCACCACCCACAAGCTGGTTAAGGCCGGACTGTTCCCCACCCAGGTTGACTACCTCTTTTTCACTCACCACCACTTCGACCATGACATCGACTATCCCTGCTTTCTCCTCTGCCGCTGGGACCAGAGCATCGGCAAGGAGAACCAACTCCAGGTATTCGGCCCCGACCTGACGGAGAAGATTACGGAGGGCATCCTGGGCGAAAACGGCCTGTTCGCCCACGACTGGAAAGCCCGCGTCAACCATCCCCTCAGCCAGCAGGTTTACGTCAATCGCGGCGGCGTCCTTCCCCGCCCGGCCCCGTCGGTTGCGGCCCGGGATGTCGGCCCGGGCAAAGTGTTCCGCGGGTCGGATTGGGAAGTGACCGCCGCTCCCGCCGAGCACGTCCAGCCCTGGCTCGACTCCCTGGCCTACCGGGTGGATTCGGCTGCGGGGAGCGTGATCTTCACCGGCGACACCCAGCCCTGCGACTCGGTGACCGAGCTGGCGCGCGGCGCCGACATAATGCTTTGTATGTGCTGGGATGACCAGGCGGTGATGGACGCAAACGGGGAGTACGCCGGCCAGTGCGGCACCACCGGCGCGGCCCGCATGGCCCAGGCCGCCGGGGTGAAAAAACTGGCGCTCGTTCACATCGGCCCCCACCTCGCAGCCCACGGCCCTATGGAGCGCGGCATTGGTGAAATCAGCCGCATCTACAACGGCGAGCTAGTATTTGCGGAAGAACTGATGCGAATTTCGTTGTCAGGCAGCCAGGGCCGTTGACCCCGGCCCCTCCCACCACGTCGCCGCGGCGCGTGATGGGCCGGCGCCTGCCCATCGGATTGGCTGCTGCGATGCGGCAGTGAGCCGCCGGGGCCCGCCAACGGCTGCCCAATTGTGGGCCGGTACCACCTTTTCCAATGCGATAGCCTTGGCCAACTCAAACGCTTCCCTTGCGCACCGGCAAACGGCCCCATTAGAATCAGGCTCCTGGGTACTCAAGTCCCTGCGCTTACCCGTCACCCGCACCCGGAGGGCGTAATCATGGCCACGCAGCTTGAAGGACAGATACGGGCCGGCACTGTTGCCGAGCTCAAAGCCGCCGGCTGTCGCGTAGTAACCGGCGGCGGCCACGCCATCGCCGTCATCTACCACGACGGGCAGGTGCACGCCGTGGACAACCGCTGTCCGCATATGGGTTTCCCCCTGGACCGGGGCAGCGTCAAGGACGGCATCCTGACCTGCCATTGGCACCATGCCCGGTTCGACCTGTCCGGCGGCGGCACCTTCAACCCTTTCGCCGACGACGTTCGCAGCTTTCCCGTAACCGTCGTTGCTGAGCAGGTGTGGGTGGACCCGCAGCCCGTCGCCCGAAACGAGGCGGAACATTGGGCCGGCCGGCTGCAAGACGGACTGGAGCACAACATCCGCCTCGTAACCGCCAAGTCGGTGCTGGGGCTGCACTCCGCCGGCGCCGGTTACCGTGTCCCCCTTCGGATTGGCGCCGACTTCGGCGCTACCTACACCGCCGCCGGGTGGGGGCCGGCTATGACCATCCTCACCGCCGCCGCCAATATCCTGCCCCACCTGGCCGAGGAAGACCGCCCGGTCGCTATGTACCAGGGCCTCCTCCACGTGGCCCGGGAGTGCGCCGGCCGCCCGCCCCGTTTCGTGGTGGCCCCGCTGCCCACCGGGGAAACCCGCCCGGAAATATTCAAACAGTGGTTCCGCAATTTCATTGACGTGCGCGACGATGACGCCGCCGAGCGCTGCCTGCGGACTGCCATCGGGTTAGGACTGCCCCCCGGCGACATCGCCGATATGATTTTCGCCGCTGCCACCGACCATATCTACCTGGACGCCGGCCACGTGGTGGACTTCGCCAACAAAGCCTTCGAGCTGCTGGACCACATCGGCTGGGAGCGCGCCAGCCCGGTGCTCACCAGCCTGGTTCACGGCATGGCCCGCGCCCGGCGCAGCCAGGAACTCAGCGCGTGGCGGCATCCCATCGACCTGGCCTCCCTCGTCTGGCAGGCCCGAGCCGAGTTGCCCGAACTCTACGCGCAGGGCCGCCGCCAGCGCGGCCGCTGGACGGGCGCCGACGCCCTGGCCGGAGCGCTGCTCAGCGAATCGCCCGGCGACATCCTGGACGCTATCAAAGCGGCCATAAAGTCCGGCGCCACCCCCGGCGACCTGGGCTCGGCAGTGGCCTACGCCGCCTTCCTCAGGATGGCCCACTTCCACACTTCCAACGAGTTCAGCGATTGGGACACCGTCCACAACACCCTGACCGCCGCCAATGCCCTCCACCGGGCGTTGCAGCGCGCGCCTTCAATAGAACTTATGCGGGGCGTCTTTGACGTCGCCATCAGCATCTACCTGGACCGGTTCCTCAATATGCCGCCCCAGCGCATCCCGGAAACCGGCCGCGCGCCGGTGGATGATAACCAGATTCTGGCTGAGCTTGCGGAACATATGGACGTCCGCCAGCAGGTTGAGCCGGTGTCGCGCCTGGTATCCCGCTACATCACCGGCGCCGGCGAACCCGACGCCCTGGTAGCCGCCCTGGGCCGCAGTATGCTGCTGGAGGATGCCGGATTCCACTCCTTCCAAATCGTCGATGCCGGCTTCAACCAGTACCAGGCGCGACGCGGAACCGAATCGGGCCGCCACGTGCTCATCGGCCTGGCCCGTTTCCTGGCCGCCCACGCTCCAACCCCCCGCGCCGTGGGCCAAACCTACCAAATCGCCCTGCGCTTACATCGTGGCGAAGAGCTGTTTCGTGAGCCATAAACCGCCGCCGCCGGCGCTTTGCGGATGTATAATCAAACGGCCCCAACCGTTGTTGAAACCGCCGCTGTTGAAACTGCCGCTGTTGAAATTGGAGGTACGACTATGCCTGAACCAGCCGAAATGTCCCTGTCCGAATTCAAGCTGCTGGCTGACCGGGCCGGCCTCGGCATGAGCCAACAGGAGCTGGAGGAACTCAAACCCGTGTATGACCTGTATGCGGCCTATGCGGAACAGCTCCACGAAATCAGCTTCGGCCCCACCGAAATGGTGGTAGAGTTCCATCCCGACTGGCCGGAAAGTTAGCCCCGGCGCCGCGTTGTCAGAGGAGATGAAACCACATGGCTACATCCGACACCCGATTACACTTTCTGACCATTCATCAAGCCGGGGAGTTGATGCGGCGGGGTGAGCTTTCTCCGGTGGAGTTGACCAGGGCCTGCCTGGAGCGCATCGCGGAAACCGATGGGCGGCTGCATTCCTTCATCCTGCTGTTGGCCGATGCGGCCCTGGAGCAGGCCCGCATCGCCGAGTCGGAAATCTTGCGCGGGGAATACAAAGGCCCCATGCACGGCATCCCTTTCGCGCTCAAAGACCTGTACGACACCGCCGGCGTCCGCACCACCTCCGGCTCCCGGGTGGACATCGACCGCGTGCCTTCCGAAGACGCCACCACCACGGCCCGGCTCAAGGCGGCCGGCGGCATCCTGCTGGGCAAACTGGCCATGCACGAGTTCGCCCTGGGCGGCCCCGACTGGACTACTCCCTTTGAGCCGGCCTGCAACCCCTGGAACCTCGACCATATCACCGGCGGCTCCAGCAGCGGCTCCGGCTCGGCAGTGGCCTCGGGCCAGTGCCTGGGCGCTTTGGGTTCCTGCACCGGCGGCTCAATTCGCGGCCCCGCCTCCCTCTGCGGCATCGTCGGCCTCAAACCCACCTACGGACGGGTCAGCCGCTCCGGCGTAGTAACTCTGAGCTGGTCGCAAGACCACGCCGGCCCGATGACGTGGACGGTAGAAGACACCGCCTATATGCTCCAGGCCATCGCCGGCCATGACCCCAAAGACCCCACGTCAAGCCGGGCGCCGGTGCCGGACTACTCCCTCTCTTTGCGGGAAGGCATCCGTGGCGTCAGGATCGGTCTCCCCCGGCACTATTTCTTTGACGACGACCCCAGCGTCAACCCCGAAGTGGTAGCCACGGTGGAGCGGGCCGTGGCCGTGTTGCAGGAGTTGGGCGCCGCAGTGGAGGAAGTATCGCTGCCCAGCCTGGATTACGTGCGCGCGGCCAACTCGGTTATCATGGTCAGCGAGGCGTATGCCTACCACGAACCCAACCTCAAAACCCGCCCGCAGGATTTTGGCGAAATCGTGCGCGGCCGGTTCCGCATCGGCGCGCTGATGACCGCCGCCGACTACCTGCAAGCGCAGCGCGTGCGTACCTGGGCGCGCCGGGAGTTCGCCGCAGTTCTGCAAAAGGTTGACTTCCTGGTAACACCCACTATGACCCAGCCCGCCGCCGCCTTTGAGGGCTACGACCCCACTGCTACCGTGCGGGGCCGCAGCTTCACCGCTCCGTTCAACGTTACCGGCCTGCCCGCCATCTCCGTGCCTTGCGGCTTCACCGAAACCGGCCTGCCCATCGGGATGCAGATTGCCGGCAAACCCTTCGATGAACCCGGCGTGATTCAGGCCGCCTACACCTACCAGCAGCACGCCGGATGGTACAAAACCCGGCCGCCGATTTAAGCCGGCGTCGTCTATGAAACGGATGTTAGCCGTCAGGCGATGGTGGATAGTCGGGCTGATTCTCGCCCTGGTGGTCGTCCGCGTCGCCGCCGCCGCCGCGCTCAACCTGCTGGGGAGCGCGGCGGCCGACGTGGGCCAGGCGGCGCTGATTGCCGTTGACGTCGCCTGTCTAATCCTGGCGGTCGTCGCCGTCGTCGCATTCGTGCAGTACGGAAGGCTGTTCAACGCGCGAATCCCCACGGAGTGACCAATGAAATGCGTTGTCACCGGCGGCTGCGGATTCATCGGCTCGCATCTGGTTGACCGCCTGCTCCACCTGGGCCACGAAGTAGCGGCGCTGGACGATTTGTCCACGGGCGAAAAGAGCCGTCTCAACCCGGCTGCCACCTGCCTTGCCGGCTCAATCACCGACATTGACGCCGTAATCTCCGCTACCGAATCCGCCGACTGGGTATTTCACACTGCGGCCTGGGCGCGGATTCCCCGTTCCGTCGCCGACCCCGTCGGAACCCACCACGTGAACGTCACCGGCACGCTGAACGTCCTCCAGGCCGCTCGCCTCAACGGCGTCAGCCGGGTTATCAACTCGTCGTCGTCCAGCGTGTACGGCGACCGGGATACCCACCTTATGCGGGAGGACATGGTTCCCAATCCCAAGTCGCCTTATGCCCTGCACAAGCTCATCGGCGAGCAGTATGCCGATTTGTTCGCCGGACTTTACGGCGTCCAAATCGTGTCATTGCGGTACTTCAACGTCTATGGCCCCCGGCAGCCCACGGCGGGAGCCTACGCGCTGGTCATTCCCCGGTTCCTGGGACAGCGTGACCGTGGCGAGCCGCTAACCGTGTATGGCGACGGAACCCAGACCCGCGGCTATACCCACGTGTCCGATGTAGTCGCGGCCAACATCCTGGCGGCAACCGCCGCTCTGCCCGCCGGTAAGCACGTAGCGCTCAACATCGGCCCCTGCCAGGAGACCTCGGTTAACGACATAGCGAGGCTAATCGGCGGCCCGGTGCGGCACATCGTGCCTAATCCCCGGGGCGAGTTCGAGGAGCTGCGCAAAGCCGCCGACTACTCCAAAGCCAAGGCGCTAATTGGTTGGGAACCGCAAATTCCCCTTGCCGAGGGCATCAAGTCTGTGCTGTAAAACGTTTCGGCAGCGATTGCCGGCGCATCCCTTTCGCGGCGGCCACAACCTGCGGCCATACCACCGCCGACACCGACGCCGCGGCCACTGCCAGCCATAGTACGGTCAACCGCCAGGTCTCGGCCGTCCACCAGGTATACAGCGGGAACAGCCGGGCCGCGGCCTGGAAAGGCGGGAAAGCCATATCGAAAGGGGCCACCGCGATGGTGATTTCCCCGGCGTGGCCGGCCTGCGCCAGCCCGGCGGTAATCGCCACTGTCCAGACTCCCAGCAGCGCGATTCCTGCTTTCCCCCAGGCCGCCAAGCGGGCAACCAACAGCGTCAGCGGTATCACAAACAGCGGCAGTACCGTCAGCATCGTCCGTCCGGCGAACCACCAGCCCATCATAGTGATGGCTGCGAAAGTCGCAATCAACAGCTGCGCGAGTATGAGGCCCAGCGTCAGCCGGCCCTCCATATTGCCCCGGGCCAGCAGCGCCAGCCCCGGTATCACCGGCAATAGCAGCGGCGCCCACCGCCCGATGCCAAACCGGCGGTCGATAAACAGCCCCCAAAGGCGGTAGAACCGCTCCCCAAATTCGATATGCCCGCCCAATATCTCAACGGTAGTCCAGCGGGCATAGACCACGTTGACGCCGTAGGGAGTCAGGCTGCCGAACACCTGCAGATGGAACCAGGCAAAGCCGGCTGCGGAAACGCCGCCGGCGACGGCCAGCGCGATGCGTCCGTTCCGATTGGCTTTCAGCAGGAAGTAGCCCGACACCAGCATTGCCAACGGAACGTACTTCGTCCCCAGCCAGCACAGCAGCGATAACCCGGCGACTAACAGCAGCGCGTCCGTCAATCCGGGTTGGCGTTGCCTGGTGGCTGCCAGCAGGGCTGCCGCCAGCGCCAGCGCCGCCGGAAACTCCGGGTAGATTTCGGTGGCATAGATGAACGCCGTGGCCGTCAACCCGATTCCCAGCGCCACGGCCCAGCTGATGGCGCGCTGTCCGGTCAGCCGGTCGGCCAGCACGAACGCCAGCGACATCGTGGCCGCCGCCAGCAGCATCAGTTGTATCTGTACCCCCCGCAGCCCTCCCATGGCAAAGCCGGGTAGCGCCAGCGCCGACAAACCGGGGTTATGCGGACTGAGCAGCCGGCCATCCGGCGTAGGCACGGACTGCTGCCACAAATCGTTGGGATGGTCAAAAAACGATTGGTATGATTTGGCGGCGTACTGGTTACGCAGGTCCAGGTCGCCGTCGGCCAGCAGGCTTTGCGTCGTAAGCAGATAAAAAGGTTCATCCCCGGTGATCGCGGCGCCGCGAGTAGCCCGGATGCCCACCGAGAAAGCGTAGGCCGCCGCCAGCAGCAGGAAAAGAGCCACCGCCGCCAGCAGCAGCTTCCTTCCGCGCCCGAATCGTAGGACTGGCGCCGCCATCACGGCAGGACGCCCACCTCCCGCATCAGGGCCAGCGTGCCTTCCAAATCGCTCAGGCTGCCCAGGTCAACGTCGGGCGGGTCCAGCGTTGCCAGCGGCGGCAAGTCGCCTTCCGGCGCAACGCCGGCTGACACCGGGTACTCCTTGATTTCCGTTGCGAAATACCGTTGGGCGGGTTCCGACAGCAGGAACTCGATAAATTCCTCCGCCGTCGCCCGGTTCTCCGACACTTTCAGGATACCGACGCCGGCCACCAGCACCAGCGCGCCGGGGTCGCCCTTGCCGATGTAGTGATTCCGCGCGCCAAACTCCGGCCCGTGCTCTTCCAGAAAACGCTCCAGATAGTAATGATTCACGAAACCAACTTCCACCTCGCCATTGGCGGCGGCGGTCACGGTGGTAACGTTGTTCGGGTACTCTCTGGGGTCGTTGGCCTTCATCCCTTCCAGCCAGTCCCGGGCCGCGTCCTCGCCCAGCTGAATCCTCAAGGCCGTCACAAATGCCTGGAAAGAGCCGTTGCGCGGCGCCCAGCCCACGCGGCCTTTCCACTCCGGCGCGGTAAAGTCCAGTATTGAATCCGGCAAGTCCGTATCAGGATTGATGGCCTCGGTATTATAGATGACGGTGCGCGCCCGCCCCGACGTGCCAATCCACAGTCCCTTGGTGGAGCGAAACCGGGGGTCAACCTGGGCCAGCGTTTCCGGCGGGATTTGCGCCAGCCGGCCGGCGTCGGACAGGATGCCCAGTGAACCGGGGTCTTGCAGGAACACCACGTCGGCCGGCGTATTGTCCCCTTCCTCCAGCAGCGTAGCCACGGTGGACGCGCTGCCGGCGTACTTGACCCGGATGGCAACGCCGGTTTGTTCTCCGAAAGCCTCGAGCAGCGGATGCACCAGCGTTTGCGAACGACCGGAATATACCGTAAGCGTTCGCTCCTGCTGCGCAGTGGGCGTAGGTAGCGTAGGCGCAGGTAGCGTAGGCGTAGGCGTAGCCCTTTGCCCGGCCTCTGACGCCACCGGGGCCGGCGTGGCCGGTGGCGGTTGCCCGCCACCGCCACAACCGGCCAGCGCTATCGCCAGCGCTGCCGACAACAAGGCAGTCACCAGGGAATACCGTCGCACGCTCCGACCAAATATCCTGTACATACTTTCCTCCTGAGCCGCCAGGGCGGTACCCGAGGCCGAACCGGCGCTCGTGCCAGTACCCCATGCTGAACCCGTGCCGGTTCCCGTACCGGACACGGACCCGGTGCCGGTTCCCGTACCGGACGCGGAGACCGATGCCGATTCGCTCCCGATTGCCGAGATGGTGGGACGGTCCTCACCCCGGCGCGGAGTTTCCGCCGCCGCCGCTTGCGCCGCCGCCGCCCCCCCCGAATCGGGCGCCGCAACCGGGGCGGCGGCCGGTTCTTCCTGCCGGCAAGCCAGGGCCTGCAGCATGACCATCGCCCAACCCTCCATCCAGTACCGTAGGCGGGAGGTTCCTCCCAGTGGCTTGATGTGATAACGCATTTTGGTAATCCTCCTTACTGGTGAGACTCCTCGCTATTTGCTCAGCATCTCCCGGAGCATCCCCACCGGGACGCGCCGGAGATATTGGGGGCCGATGAAAGACTTGCCCCTGGTGCGACCTCGGTACGTGATGGGTACTTCGCGCAACCGCATACCCTTTTTCAGCAAGTCGAGGGTCAGCGCTTGGGCATAGTTGTAATCGTGGATGATTTCGGCGCATTCCAGCGCGCGGCGGGAGAAGGCGCGCATCCCCGTCTGCCCGTCGGTAATCCGCCGGCCTGACGCCAGGCACGGCAGCCCCGTGAAAATCAGGTTGCCGGCCAGCCGGATGCGATGCTGCCCCTCCCGGCGACCCAGGTAGCGGGAGCCCAGCACGTAGTCCGCCTCTCCCGACTCGATGGGGGCCAGCAAGTCGGGGATTTGGGCCGGCGGATACTCCCTCCCCGTCGGCGTCGATGTACACGGCGGCCCTGGCGTCCAGCGTGTTGGCGGCGGCCAGCCCGGTGCGCCGCGCCGCGCCCAATCCCCGGTTGTGGCGGTGGGATATGACCACGTCCGCGCCGTGCCGGTGGGCCGCCTCTGCCGTGCCGTCCGCCGAACCGTCGTCCACCACGATGCCCCCCAGGTCGGGCATTTCCTGACGGGGTATCTCCCGCAGCACGCCGGGCAGGTTGTCCGCCTCGTTGTAAGCCGGGATAATCACGGCGACGGGTTGAGATTCAACATCCCGGTTGGCGACGCCCAGCGCCTGCCCCGCCGACTGCGCCGGCGGTTCGACCCCAAGGTAGTATGCAACGGTGGCGGCCACGTCCATCACGGAGCGCGGTTCGTCAATCGGCCCTGTCCGTTCCACCCCGGCCCCCCACAGGATGCAGGGCACGTATCGCTCCGGTGGGCTCATGTGGCCGTGGCCGCCGATGCCGATGCCCCGGCCGTGGTCGGCGGTAATCAGCACGGCAGCGTCCTGCAAGTAGCCGACGCTCGCGCACCATTCCAGGAACTGCCGGATGATACGGTCGCTTTCCTCAATCTTGGCCGGATACTCGGAGTTGTAGCTGCCCCGGGCGTGGCCCGTCTGGTCAACGCTGAGCAGCTGCAATACGAGCAAGTCGGGGTCGTCGCGCCGGACAACGGCGCGGGCGCGGGCGGTCAGGGCATCGTCGATTTCGTCGTTGTGGGTGACGGCGGTAACGGTCTCAACGTCGCGCTCTCCGAAGGCGTCCACCAGATGGGCGATGCCCACCAGCTTGCCGGTCAATCCCGATGCCCGCAGCACATCAAAAATGGACTCGCACTTGACGCCCAGGCTGGGGACGAAGTTGCTGCTCAGGCCGTGAACTTTGGGCGGCGCGCCGGTGAACATGGAGCTGAACCCGGTAACGGTGCGGGCCGGATACACCGTAGAGGCATTGGTGTAATCCGCGCCCTCCCGGCGCAGCCGGTCGATGAACGGAGTGTTGGCCTCAACCAGCCGGTCGGCCCGGCACCCGTCAATCACAATGGCGATGAACCGGCGGGAGATGCGCCGGCCGCCAGCGGCCCGCAAGCGAGTCGGTACCAGAGAAGGCGCCGGCGGCCAGGTAAAGAACCACTGGTGCAGCAGCAGGGCGGTTATGCCAACAGCCACGGTAAAGCCGGCCACCGCCAGAAATGTGACGGAAGTGGGGCGTTTGACGGAAGTGGGGCGTTCCACCAGCAGCCGGAAGGTCAGTACCAGCAGCGCCGCTTTGGGAATCTGCTCCAGAAAGTTGCCGCCGGTGGGGTCGGGGTTTTCCAGTACCAGCCGCCAGAACCGGGTGAAGTTCAGCCAGGAGGCGCCGATTCGCAGATGGTAGTACACCGTGCCCCACAGGACGACGGTGAACGTTAGATACAGGCCCAGGATGAGGGCCGCCGCCCCGACGTCAAAGAAGCGAAACGCGGCCAGGAACACGGCCAGATAAACCCACAACGCAATCCGCAGCCGCCGGGGAAAGTCGAAGCGGTAGAACACCACCAGCATCGGCAGCAGGGCCAGGGCGGCCACGCCGGCCCGAACCCAATAACCGCCGTCAGTCAGATGAGGCAGGCTGATTATTACGATTATGCCGGACACGAAAACCGGGGTGAACGGCTTGCCTTCGTTAAGTACGTTCCAGGCGCGGGCGGCGAAAATCTCGAACCGGGAGGCGTGCTTGTCGCCGGCGGCGGAGCCGCGCCGGGCGCGCAAGCCCCTGACGGGCAGCAAATCCCGTACCGCAACCACAGCGAACGCCGCCGCTACGGTGTAAGAGTAAGCAAACTTCAGGCCATGAGTCAGCGCCGCCAGCGCCAGACCCTCCGGCAAGGGTACGCCCAGCGCGTAAAGGGCGCCGGTCATGCTGGCCTCATAGACGCCGCTGCCGCCCGGCGTTACCTGAAACACCCGGAACAGGATGGTAAAAGCCGTAACCGCGATCGCCGTGGCCAAGGATAATTCGACGCCCAGAGCCGGCGCCGCTGCCAACAATACGCCCGCCTCCAGAATCCAGCTGGGAGCCGTCCCTAAAGCGGCCTTCGCCACCCGCGCCGCCGAGACCTGCGTTAATTGATTCCGCAGAATATCTATCCGGCGGCGCAGCGACCGGGGCAGCGCGCCGCTGAGGCAACCGGAGCGCAACAGAATCAGCCCGGACGCCACGCCCGCCACTGCCAGCGTGGGCAGGGCCGGACTCTGCAGCCAGGGCAGCCGGCCCGCCGGCCACGACAGCAGCGCCCCGACGATGGCCGCGATGACCACAAGAGACGCGAAATCCAGCAAGCGCGTCACCGCCGTAGTGGTGGCCGCCTCCGCCGCCGGAACCCCGCGCCGGGCTGCCAGCAGAGGACGCACCGCCTCCCCTGCTTTGAATGGCAGCAGATGGTTGGCGAGCAGCGCCGCCTGCAAGATGGCAAACAGCGAGCAGACGTTTCCGCCGCTGGCGAGCAACTGACGCCAGGCGACGGCCCGCAATGCGAAGGCGAGGGTGTAGGCGCCGAGGAAGACGGCCAGCAATGCCGGGCGATTGGCCAGCGCCCGAACCGCCGAATCCAGTTCGCTCCAGTCGGCCAGCTGCCAAACCGGCAGTACCGCCGCCGCCGCCAGCGTCAAGCCCAGGGCGGTTCGCCGGCCGCGACGGCGGCTCAGCGCGCCAACCAGCCGCCGCGCGCGGTCGGCGCGGCTTGATGTCGCAGAGGCTGTTCCGCTCGTTTCGTGCGAATTTTGCATAGCAATACGGACAAACGCCAAATAGTATATGGCTACACTGATTTTCAGTTGTGGCTGGCAATATAATACCGCAACGGCTGTATGTCAACATACGATGCGGTTTAGCGATCTGGCCCGGAAAACCGGGCTTATCCCAAGCTCGCGCGCCATACTGAGCACGAATACGGGGACGGCGGCGGCTAGAAATCGGGGGCCTCTTTGCATCCCCGAACCGAGTCCGCTTTTTACAGCGAAGGACAGGATGGACAGGGTTTTTCCGATTGGGATTTGGTGGATTCCGGTTTTGGATGAAGCGCGGGGCCGGCTGTTCCGGCGCCGGAATAACGGCAAGGTGCGGCTATCTAAAACGAAATGCGGCCCGGATTACGGGAATCGCTGCGTATTCGGGTTAGCAGAATTACGCTGGCCTTGTCGGGAGGAGGGGTCCGACAAGGCCAGTTTGCCAGTAAGTGGCGGTCTGTTGGGAGGTACTGCCGCTAAAGTAGCCCCCCAATTTTTTCGTTAGCATCGGGATATTTTGCGAAACGGCGCAACGTAGTTCTAATATTAGGGCAGACTGAATTATCTGTCAAGTCTGTACTGCATGGCAATTTCATCGCCGGTCGTTGTGAAAATCCGTACCCCTCCACATCCGCGTTTTCGTGCTGCGACGCCTCCGGTTCCGCATCGCAGAGGCAACCCGCGGCGTATCAGGCCGGCTAGCGCCATCCATAGATGATTGCCAGGGTGGCAGTATGGCGGGCTACTCCGTTCCCTTCGCCGCGCCCGTTTGACAGGCAATTGCCAGGGTGGTAGCGTCGCCGCATTGACGACCGGAATTTGCAGGTAAAGCCGGCAAAACGGTCAACTGCACTCAGTACAGGAGCATATGCCAGGGTGAATAACGATACTCTATCCACGCTTCTTTCCATCCCGGGTTGGGACTCGCAGCGCGCCGCTGCGGTTGAGATTTCCGGCGGTACCGACCCGATTCTGCCGACCCCTTTCCGCATCGGGGAGACCGCCGCGGCCAGCCTGGCGGCCGTCGGTCTGGCCGTTTCCGACCTTTGGGAGCTGCGAACCGGCCGCCGCCAGGAGATTGCAGTCAACGCCCGCCAGGCCACGGCGTCGCTGCGCAGCGGCCAGTACATGGCAATGGACGGCGCGCCCGTCGCCCGCGAGCGCCCCTCGGTAATGGGCGTGTATCCGGCCCGGCACGGTCGCTGGAGCTATCTCCACTGCAATTTCCCCAACCATCGCGCCGCCGCCCTGAGCGTGCTGGGCGTCGCAGAAGACCGGGAGGCCGTGCGCCGGGCGGTGGCCCAATGGGACGCCCTGGAACTGGAGGAAGCCATCATCGCCGCCAACGGGGCCGGCGGAATGGTGCGCTCGATGGCCGAGTGGGCGCAGCACCCGCAAGCCGCCGCCGTCGCCGCCTTGCCTCTAATGGAGATTGAGCGGATCGGCGACAGTCCGCCGGAACCCCTGCCCGACGGCCCCCGGCCCTTATCGGGAGTCAGGGTTCTGGACCTCACGCGGGTACTGGCGGGGCCAACCTGCGCCCGCACTCTGGCCGAACACGGGGCCGACGTGTTGAAAATTACGGCTGCCCATTTGCCCAGCAACGCGGCCCAGGAACACGACACCGGACACGGCAAACTTTCCGCCTACCTGGACCTGCGGGAACCCCAGGATGTTGAAACCCTGCGGGGCCTGGTGGGGGAAGCCGACGTTTTCTCGCAGGGCTACCGCCCCGGCACCCTCGCCCGGCGGGGCCTCTCGCCGGAGGACTTGGCCAAACTGCGGCCCGGCATCGTGTACGTTTCTCTGTCAGCCTTTGGCCGGGTGGGGCCGTGGGCGTCGCGGCGCGGCTTCGATACGGTGGTGCAAACGGTAAGCGGCATAACCGACCGCCAGGGCGAGCTGTTCCCCGGCGCCGAGCCGGGGCCGCAGTTCTACCCGGTTTCGGCCATTGACTATCTGACCGGCTACCTCATGGCCTTCGGCGCACTGGTCGCTCTGGCCCGGCGAGTGCGGGAAGGCGGCAGCTGGCTGGTGCGCATCTCCCTGGCGCAGACGGGGCGCTGGCTGGTGGAACAGGGCCAGACGCCGGAGGCGGAACTCCAGGATGTACCCAAAGATTTCACCCCCGCAGAAATTGAACGCTGGTCAACGGCCAGCGACGCGCCGGGGGGCCGGCTGCGCCATCTGGCGCCGGTGCTGCAACTCTCGGAGACACAACCCTACTGGGCCAGGCCCACAGCGCCCCTGGGCTACCACGACCCGGTATGGCCGGAGCGGGGCGCGTAGGGTAAGTCCCCCGGCAGTTTCGCGTTTCGCGTTCAGTACGGGCAGCCGCGTTGACCGCATTGGGACAGGGGCGAACGGTTATTCGCCCCTGCTGCGGTCACACCACTTGGAATGAAACCCTACCCGCGGGACAGACGGGTTACCCTCTGCCCACCGGCAAGACCGGCTCGGAGCGCTCTGCCGGCAACTCCACTTCAAAGGCGTTCAGGAAGAAGGCAGTCTGCGCGTAGTTGCCCATCAGGGCGGTAAGCTCGACCAGATGCTGCGCGCCGAACTGCTCCATGGCAATCTGGAAGGTTGACGACGAAACCCGGTGGCTCCGGTAGAACTCGGTGCAGTAGTTGATGATGGCGGATTCGTCGGGAGCCATTTCGGGCAGGGGCTGCCGGTCGCGCAAAGCGTCCACCAGCTCATCGCTGACTCCCTCGCGCCGCGCCGCCGGAGCGTGGGCGTTCCAGACGTAGGGGCAGTCCAGGGCGCGGGCGGTAGCCAGGATGGCCAGTTCCTGAATCCGCTTGGGGAACGTACTTTCAAAACGGAGGTAGGCCGTGAGACGGCTGCGCCGCCGCGACATCTCCGGGCTGTTGATCGTGATGGAGCCGGGGCCGCCGGTGATGGCGCCGCCGGCGTCGCCGGTTAGCTCATCAAAGGCATCGCGGAACTCTTCGGGTACCATATCGCGGGTGACTACGGGTGTCCTTGCCATGACTCATCTCCGGTGTGGCTTTGGGCTAATCGTCCAGGTGGATGGTGGCCGTTACCCGTGGCACGTCGCCCACCACGCGCGTCGTGTGGCCGTGGCCCGTCAGGTCTTCAGCCAGGTTGACATCGCCGGGGCCAAGCCGGTGGACAGTTCCGTCGGCAAGCCCGATTTCCGCCTCCCCGGAAAGGGTGATGATGTACTGACGCCGGGGCGCCACGTGCCAATCGCTGAAATACCCCGGCGGCGAGGCTCGGAATATGATGCCTTTGGCGTTTTGCAATTGGCTCCACACCGGATGGGCCGGCGGGTCAATTTCTTCAATGTGGGAATGGCCGTCGTCGCCGGAGTATAATCTGATGGAACCCATGGTTCCTCCTGTTGCGGTGATTTTTCAGGCTGAATCTTAACACAAACTTGGGATTATGACTTGGAAATTTCCGGCAAAACGCCTGGGTAACCTCAAGCATAAGCGGAACCGGACGACCGGTTACAGGATATGACGGCCACCGAAATCCTGCTGCGCTCCGCCATCTCCAACCCGGATGTTCATACCGCCATCGCCGGCGCTCTCAATCCGGCGCATCTGGGAGAGAACGCCGCGGCGGCGCGGAAAGGCCCGCTGCCCGCCGCCGCGCTCGCAGCAGCCAAACGGCGTCTCCATTCGGTGATGGCCGGTTAGCGAGCAGTCATCATCCCGACAGTTCCGTAATGGAAATCCAGCCCGGCCGGTTGCCCAGCGGATGAGTCGCAATCCGGGTCAGCTCCCCCGAATCCTCGTTGACGCCGAAGATGGCCATTTGCCCCGAATCCTGCCCGGCGGAATAGAGGAACTTGTCCTGGAGGTCCAGGCACAAGGCGTTGGGTATCGGCTCGGACGGAACGATGCCGTTGGATGACAGTTCCCCCGTGGCGGTGTCCACCGTGAAGCAGGCGATGCTGTTGTGCCCCCGGTTGGGCGCGTACAGGAACCTTCCCGACGCTGATACCTGGATTTGGGAGCAGGTGTTCCGCTCGGAGAAACCTTCCGGCGGCAGGGTGGTCAGGGTTTGAAACAGCGCCAGCGTTCCCGAGGCCGTGTCCAGATTGTAGGCGCTTACGCTGCACCCCTGCTCGTTGGAAAAGTAGAGCACGTCCAACGCCGGGTGGAAGCAAAAGTGGCGCGGGCCAAGAAACTCCTCCGGGGCCACCGTGGCCGGCGAGTTGGGGGTGATGTTGCCGGTGTTTTCGTCGAACCGGAATTGCCAAATTGAGTTTGGCCCGTTGCCCGCGATGTGCGGCACGAATGCGTAGGCGTTGGTGGGGTCGGTCTGCATGGCGTGGGCCCCGGTGGCCGTTTCCAGCCATTCGACGGGCGCGCCCCCAACCGACCCGTCAGCGCCGATGGGATGGACTCCCACGCGCGCGCCCTGGTAATAGGCCGACAGCACGAACTTGCCCGCGCGGTCAGTGGCAACGTACACGGGCCAAGCCTCCAACGCTACGGACCCGTTCTGCGTCAGCCCGCCGTTGGCCTGGTCAATCTCGAAGCTGACCAGCTGCGTAACCTCCCGGCATCCCACGTAGAGAAACCTGCGGTCGGGGCTGATCGCCATGGTGAACGGCCCGCCGGATACGGGTACGTCAGTCTGTAGCGTCAGCCCTCCGGTCTCAGGGTCGATGGTAAAAACCGATATTTTGTTGTCATCCTGCACGGCGACGTACATATAATAAGACATGGCTTCCTCCTCAAGTGGCCCGCAAAAAGTGGCCCGCAAAGTGATTGACTCCGGTGCGCCGGGACGCGCTGCCCCCTGGCGCGGCCGCGCTATGTGGCGGGGCCGTAGCCGGGACGCCTGGCCCATACCAAACCGTCCGGGTCATGCGCCACTGCCACCGTGTTGCCTTTGGAGTCCCGCAATCCCAAGGGGTGCTGCACCAGCTCAATCATGTTGCCGTCCGGGTCATTGATGTAGGTCAAGTGGCCGCCGCTATACTCGCGGATTGTGGGCGGCGTATAGGGGACGCCCAGGGCGTCCAGGTTGGCAATCATCTCTTCCCAGTCGTAAATCTCCACGGCAAAATGTCCCGACGGGTTCGGGTTCGGGGTATGGGTGCTGTGGATTTCCCCACTGCCGATGCGCAGCTGCAGCTGCCGCCGGTTCAGTTCCGGCCCGCGGTCCAGAAACTCCGCGCCCAGCACCTTCTCGTACCATTCCCGGGTTCGCTCCTGGTCGCTGATTTGGATATTGATGTGCTGAATCATCGTAACCCTGGACATAGTTTCACCGCCTTTTAATCCGGCTTGGCGCCCCGCGCCGGGTTTCCCGGCCCGGATGCCGTGAGCGTGAGTATATCACTACTATGTTCGCCACTCCGGCAAGAGCCGGAGTCCGGAAAACGCTACCGGATTCCGGCTTGCGCTGGAATGTAGGGATTGGGTTAGAGGACGTGAGGAACGAAACCACCTGAAAAGGAACAGCGCCGTAGCCGGGATAATTTGCCACTGCCCGGCGGTTAGTCTATCATTGAGTCTGGCGGCCCCGTTCGCCCACTTACGCTTACAGCTATCAGGAGATGACCAGCCCGATGACCCAGCAGGCCAACGCAACCGGCGCCGATAGCGCTATTGCCATCGCCCAACCCAACCCGGACCCGTCGCCGCTGCCCGACGGCCTGACCGCCGCCGACCTGGTGGAAGTCTGCCGCCAGATAATCTTGGTCCGCGCCATGGACGAGCGCATTTGGATGATGAACCGGCAGGGCAAGGTGCCTATCGCCGCCTCGTCCCAGGGCCACGAAGCCGCCGAGTTAGGTTCCCTGCTGGCGGCGCAGAAGGACGGCGATTGCTTTCTGTTTCCCTACTACCGCGACCTCGCCCTGAAAATGGCCGCCGGGCTGACGCCCCGCCAGGTGATGCTGTCCTTTATGGGCAAGGAGGGCGACCCCTACTCCGGCGCGCGCCAGTTCCCCTTGCAGGGCGCCGACCTGCCCCGTCGCATCATCCAGATCTCCAACGTCGTCGCCGCCGGCCTGACCCAAAGCGTCGGGTACGCCCTGGGCTGCAAGATGCTGGGCGATGACACCGTAACCATCTGCTACTTCGGCGACGGCGCCGCCAGCCAGGGCGAAACCCACGAGGCGATGAACTTCGCCGCCATCCATCGCCTGCCCGTCCTGTTCATCTGCGAAAACAACAAGTACGCCATCTCGACGCCCCAGGAGGCGCAAATGGCAGTCAGCGACGTGGCGGCCCGCGCCGAGGGGTACGGCTTCCCCGGTTTCGTCATCGACGGCCTGGACCTCATCGCCTGCTACGAAGCCACCCGGCGGGGCATCGACCACGCCCGCCGCACCGGGCCGGCGCTGGTGGAGATGAAGGTCGAGCGGTTCATGCCCCACACCACCGACGACGACGACCGCCGCTATCGCGACCGGGAGGCCCTGGATGCCGCCCGCCAGTATGACCCGGCAGCCGTATTCCCGGCCCAGATGCTGGAACGGGGGATACTGACGCCGCCGCAGCTGGACGAGTTCCGCGCCGACGCCCAGCGGCAAGTCAACGACGCCACGGATTTTGCCGACGCCGCCGCCCCGCCGGACGCTGCAACCATCTACGACCACCTGTACATCTAGATGAGCGAAACCGGCGCCAGTCCTCGCCGACGCATCCTGCGCTACCTGGGCAAAGTCGTCCGTCTGCTTTTGCTAGCCGCCATCTACGCTTTGATAATATGGTATGGAGTCACCACCACCGCCCACCTCAACACGCCGCCCATCCCGGCCAGAATCGCCATCGCCCTCATTGCCCTGGGCATCACCGGCAGCACATACACCATCCTGACCAAAGTAGCTGATGAAGCCAAAGGAGCCATTATGGTACTCGCCGAATTTCTCAACAACAACCTGCTGGAACCGCAAAAGCAACGACTCCGCGCCCAGGGTCACGCTGTAGGCCATGCCCAGGGTCACGCTGTAGGCCATGCCCAGGGACGCGCCGAAGCCTTGGCCGAAGTGCGCTCCCTCTTGCAGGAACAGGGCATTAACCCGGATGACGTCATCCTGCCTGACGACACGGTTGCGGATGATGCAGACCGCTCCTGACTGCAAGCCGGGAAACCCTTTGGCGCGAAAATCAGCATAACAGGCGGCAATGCTATGGCAGACGCCCACCTCAACACGCCGCCCATCCCGGCCAGAATCGCCATCGCCCTCATTGCCCTGGGCATCACCGGCAGCACATACACTATCCTGACCAAAGTAGCTGATGAAGCCAAAGGAGCCATTATGGTACTCGCCGAATTTCTCAACAACAACCTGCTGGAACCGCAAAAGCGACGACTCCGCGCCCAGGCCCATGCCGAGGGACGCGCCGAAGCCCTGGCCGAAGTGCGTTCCCTGTTGCAGGAACAGGGCATTAACCCGGACGACGTCATCCTGCCTGACGACGCGGCTGCGGATGATGCAGACCGCCCCTGATTGCGAACCGGGAAACCCTTTGGCGCGAAAATCAGCATAACAGGCGGCAATGCTATGGCAGAAATGACGGTAATCGAGGCGGTGCGTTCCGCGCTGCGCGAGGAGATGGAACGGGACGAGCGGGTGTTCGTCATGGGTGAGGACGTGGGCCGGCGCGGCGGCGTGTTCCTGGCCACCCAGGGTTTCATTGAGGATTTCGGCCCGCAACGGGTGATGGACACTCCCCTGGCCGAAGCGTCCATCATGGGCATCGCGCTGGGCGCCGCCTTCCGGGGGCTGCGTCCCATACCCGAAGTACAGTTCTCCGATTTCGTTTGGCCCAGCGTCAACCAGCTCATCGGCGAGGCGGCCCGCGTCCACTACGGCACCAACGGCGCGCTGAAAGCGCCGTTAACGGTACGCATCCCCTACGGCGGCGGCATCCGCGGCGGACTGTATCACTCGCAGAACGTGGAGGCGCTGTTCTTTCACACGCCCGGCCTGCTGGTGGTAACGCCATCCACACCCTATGAAGCCAAAGGGCTGCTCAAGTCGGCCATCCGCGACGACAACCCGGTAATTTTCCTGGAGCACAAGAAAACCTACCGCCTGGTGCGCGGCGAAGTGCCCGACGGGGAATATACCCTGCCCATCGGCCCGGCCGACATCAAGCGCGTCGGCAGCGACGTAACCGTAGTCAGCTATGGGCTGGCGATGCACTACTGCCTGGCCGCCGCCAACACGGTCGCGGACGCGGGCATCAGCGCCGAAGTTATTGACTTGCGGACGCTCAAGCCGTTGGACACCGCAGCCATCCTGGAATCGGTGCGGAAAACGGGCAAACTCCTCATCGTCCATGAGGACAACATCAGCGGAGGCATCGGCGCCGAAATAGCGGCGCTGGCGGCGAACGAAGCCTTCGCGTACCTGGACGCCCCCATCGCCCGCCTCTGCGGCCCCGACGTACCCACTATGCCCTTTGCCCAAACTCTGGAAGACGCCTATATGCCCAGCCCTGACGCCATCGCCGCTGAGCTGCGCCGGCTGGCCGCCTACTGAGGATTGCTCGTGGCTCAACTGATTGAACTGCCCCACGTCGGCGAAAGCGTCGTTGAGGGCACCATCGGCAAGTGGCTGAAACAGCCGGGCGACCGCGTAGAACGGTATGACCCGCTGGTTGAGGTCATTACCGACAAAGTAACTATGGAAGTGCCATCCCCGGTAACCGGGGAACTGTTGCGGATAATCGCCCAGGAGGGCGAAACGGTGCCCATGGGGGCACCCATCGCCGAGGTGGACGACGGCGGCGGGCCGGCGACCGCGCCGGAGCAGTCGCCAACACCCGCCGCCGCTTCTCCAACCCCAACGTCATATCTCATCACCGACGCCCGGCCCGTAGGCCCCACCGGAGGCTCGGCGCTGGAAGCCCTGGCCGCCGAGGAGGCCGCCCAGGTTGCGCCCGCCCCAACTGCCACGCCGGCCGCGCCCCGGCCGGCTCCGGCGGCGGCCGTTGCCGAAACGCCGGCGCCGCCCGCCGGGAGCGGAGCAAACCGCCTCTCCCCGGCGGTACGCCGGCTGGCCCAGGAGCATAACCTGGACATCAACCTTATCGCCGGCACCGGCCTGGGCGGACGGGTCACGCGCAACGACGTCCTGCGCTACCTGGAATCGCCCCCGGCTAGCGCTCCGGTTGCGGAGCCGGCGGGCGCGGCCGGCGCCGATGAGGAACGTGTCCCCCTAACGCCCGTCCGTCGGATGATTGCCGACGCCATGGTGCGGTCGGTCAGCCTGATTCCCCACGCCTGGAGCATGGTCGAGGTGGACATTACCGGATTGGCTGGCCTGCGGAACCGGGAGCGCGATCGGTTCCGGCAGCGCGAAGGCGTCAACCTCACCTACCTGCCCTTCGCCATCAAAGCCGTAGCGTCGGCGCTGAAGGAAAACCCAACCCTCAATGCGTCCTGGGGCGAAGACCACATCGCGCTCAAGCGGCGCATCAACCTGGGCATCGCCGTGGCCGCGCCGGCCGGGCTGGTGGTGCCGGTCATCCACGATGCCGACCGCCTCAGCATCGCCGGCCTGGCCCACGCCATCGCTGACCGGTCGGGCCGGGCGCGCGCGGGCAGCCTCCGCCTTGAGGACGTGCAGGGCGGCACTTTCACCGTCAACAATACCGGAGCGCTGGGCAGCATCCTCGGCGGCCCGATCATCAACCATCCCCAGGCCGGCATCCTGACCACCGAGGCGGTGCAGCAGCGGCCCGTGGTCATCAACGACGCCATCGCCATCCGCTGGATGATGAATGTATGCCTGTCCTTCGACCACCGCATCAACGACGGCGCGGCGGCCGGAGCATTCCTGCAAGCGGTCAAAAGCCGCCTCGAGGCCATGGATGACGACACTCCTATCTACTGACGCGGCGGTATGTCGCATCGTGCGGGCCGGCGTAATCCCGTACCGGGAAGCCTGGCAGTGGCAAGTTGACATTGCCCGGCAGGTGCGGAACGGTTCCGCGCCGGAAACGCTGCTGCTGCTGGAGCATCCGCATACCTACACCAGAGGCCGCCTGGCCCCGGACGGCGACTTGCTGCTTGACGCCGCCACCCTGGCGGCCCGCGGCATCGCGCTGGCGGCAACCGACCGGGGCGGGTTGACTACCTATCATGGGCCGGGCCAGCTGGTGGCCTACCCCATCATCCGGCTGCGGGGGCGCGGCGGGCCGCATTGGTACGTCCGCACTTTGGAGCAGGTCATCATCCGCAGCCTGGCCGGGTTCGGTTTGGCGTGCGACACCGTGAACGGGCTGACCGGCGTCTGGACTGCCGACGGGCGGCGCAAGATTGCCGCCATCGGCGTCAAGATTGCCGGCGGCGTGGCTTATCACGGCTTTGCGATTAACGTGAATACCGACTTGCGGATGTTTGACGGCATCATCCCGTGCGGCATCAAAGACCGCGCCGTAACGTCGCTGGCCGCCGAATTGCCGGTCGCGCCGGCTCTATCGGAGGTTGCCGATGCGGTGGCGCGGCAATTCTGCTCGGCGATGGGACTGTGCGACGCTTTTTGATGCCGGGGTGCCGGCGGAACAACCGGCTCAATCCGGGCGGATTACCCCTTCCCAGAGGCGGCGGGAACCGCCGGCCGCGCTGACATACTGGCCGGTGCGGATTTCCGCAATGTCGTAGTCCGGCAGTTCTCGAACGATGAAGCAGGTTGCCCCAAATTGCCGGACGCGCTCCGCGAAACGGAAATCCAGGTTGTCAAAACCGTACAGCTGACGACGGGCCGGCAGGTCGCCGCGTGCCACCGGGTCCAGGTGCAGAAAGAAAGGCGCCTCCGTATCCGCTTCGCCGCACTGCTCCCTGGTATAGATAAGGCGGTTGGCGACGAGGTACACGTCAAAGTCGGCGCGGATGGCCGGCGAGTTGTCTCCGACCAACTGTGCCAGGTAATCGCTGGTTGGCATTGCCTCAGCCCGCACGGGAGGAAGTGCGTCGCGGGGCAGCACGAGGGCGCCCACGCATAGCCCCGTTTGCGTTTGCGCCCAGGATCTGGCTACGGGTCCATCCCCTTGACCAGTCCAGCGCCATGCTATCACTTCATCCGGCGAGCAATCTCTGGCGAACGCCGGCGCCAGCCGGCCGTCAACAATGAGCCCGACGCCATCCCACTGGTAAGCGAAATGAGGTTCCATCCGCTGCCAGAACCAGGCCGCGGGGTCAGCGTCCTCGAGAGGATCAGCCGACCAGACATTGAACCACACTCCACGGGTGAGCGGTAAGCCTGTATAAAGCAGGTTATCCTGATCATAAAAATGTGGTTCTGCAACGTTGGCAAAGTGAGTTATTCCAAACTCACGGTAGATGGGTTGTAATTTGCGGTTCCAACCGGCATATCCATCCCTATCCACGTTTGTCGCATGAAAATAGTCGTAGGAGTTCACCAGGCCGTCAAGGTTCACTACCGGAAAGTCTGAGAAGTACCCGGTAATGCCAGCGTCCCACGATCCGACCACGCTGTCCCCGGGCAGCACGCGATTCATAACCAGAGGGCCGGCAGCCCATACGCCTGTTCCGTTGGTTGAATCGCTCACCGAATTCACCAACCTGAACGAACCGGCGAAGTCGGCCCTGGCAAACAGGAAGATCGCACTCACAACGACAATGCCCGCGCTCAAGACGTTGACCGCCTGGCGCCGCCTTGGTTCAGTGAACCGGCGAACGAAGTGAATGGCAACATAGCAACTTACCGGAACAACCAGCGACATCATCAAGTATGCTGGGGCGAAATACCACAAGAAATGATGGCCCCAAGTGGGATGTATCGTGAGCACGCTTTGGGCAAACATGGCCAGGTGCCCGGCTGCCAGGCCGAATATACACACCAGAAAAGCTAGCAGCAGCCAGTCTTTCTGATCCCCGGAACGGCGGGCCGACCACCAGACCAGTGGCACGCCAGCGCAAACTACTAATGCAACCAGCAACTCGAAGTCGAAGACGGAAAGTTGCAACGAGTTTTGCAAACCTTGGGCGAGGCTGTATCCACCTTCCTGTTCCCACCCGAACCGTGCCCATGCCAACTTGGTAGCTCCGCTCACCGGCACTATGCCGCCGAACACCAGCCCGTTATATGCGAAGTAGGCCAGGATGCCGATGATGGCGCCAATGACTGGAACCAATGTACGGGGAGGGGTAGCCGATATGGCCTTTCTCAAAGAAACGCCGGCCGGCCGCTCCTGCCGCGACCATTCTATGACGCACCACGCCACCGTGGCCGACAGCGAGATGGCGGCGTATTCCAGCCGTACCCAAGGCAAAGCAAAAGCGACGGCGGCCAGTGGCCAGCGCCAGCGCGCCGGGTTTCGCGCGTAGAGTATGCAGACCAGGAAAAACAATCCCAGAATGAACACCCCCGCCGCCGATTCTAGACCCCTCAACAAGTGATGGTACTGGTAGAGCAGAGGCAGCGTGGCGAACAGGAGAATCCAGGGCAGGCGCGCCAGTCGAGCCGCCGCAGCGATCAGAGCGGCGCCGCCAGCGAGGAGCATAATCTCGAAAGATTTGATACCGAACAGCGCCGCCTCTTTGTCGAATATCCAGTAAAACGGCGTGATCAGCAGCATCCAGATGGGATGGTAGCCGTTGGTCTGTGTGATGCCGCCGTCAAAGGTAGAGAACTTCCCTTCGGCCAGGTGGTAGGCTATCTGGTAATAATAGAAGGCGTCATCATGATTCATGTAGTGAGTGAGGTGGACGAGGTCGAAGTTGGAGCTCAGATACCAGGCAAACGCCGCGCCGTAGGCCAGAATGCCGGCGAGGAACAGGGCAAACAGCCCGTGGCGCGCCGGCGCCGACCATAACCCCGTGGCAACGCGGCTGTTCAGCAAAGCCTCGCCTACCCTGCGCAGATCTGTAAATTTGTAACTCACACTCTAGCCTGCCCTGAGCAATCACGTGGTGGGTGCGCTCCGCATCAGCACCACGTGGTCCAGCATAATATGTCCCCAGCCGCCGGTGGCATTATCAAACAGCTCCAGTTGCAGCCGTTGCCCGGCCATACCGTCCAGAGCATACATTACCGCGTTGAAACGCTCGGTATTCCGGCCATGCCAGACCGCGACCTGCTCACCATCGGCCAGCAAACGCACCCCCACGTCATCGCCCGCGCCGCCGGCAATGCGGAATGCCAGAAGCTGGTCCGGCCCGGCGGTAAATTCCGGCGACCGCGCTTTCCCGGTGGCATTGTCCCTTTCGTCGGGGTGATAGCTGGTGAGGAAACCGGAGCCAAGGTTGCCCCTAATGGGCTGCTGGTCCCGGTAGAGCGCGTGGTCGGCGTGGTTCGTGACCGCGCTGCCTTCCAGAATCCAGCCGTCAAGCCCGACATCAAAGCTGCCCAGGAACCGTTCGCCAACGTAGAAACGGCCGTCGTAGAGTAAATCGTTGCCTGATGGTTCGGTAATTGAAAAGCGGGCGCGTATCCGTAGGTCGCGCCCGGCAAAACCGGAGCTGACCCACTCAGGGTAGTCGGAATCAAAGGGCATCCAGAGGTTGGCTCCCACCGGCGCCGCATAATTCCCCCGCTCAAACGCCTGCTCCACAGTGGCCGCCAGGGGGTGGACGATGATGTTGACGCCGCGCTCCTCCAGGTAGCCGGGAGGCGCCGAACGGTCGTGGGCCATTGAGCGCACGCGGTTGGGATGTGTAACCGGATTGCGCGCTACCGTTGCGTCGGTCAGGCCAAGACTGTCAATAACGGTCAGTTCCGGGAGGTAAAAGAACTGGACGCCAATGCTACCAGCAACCATTACCGCGTCGTCGGGAATTATCCCCCGTTCCATATTCTCGTAGGGCTGCCACTTCGCAATCATGAGGTCAGCGAATTCGCGATGCTCGACAAACCGCGAACCCACAGTCTGCCGACCGACACTGTATCTCAAGTCGTTGGAGATTGCTACCAGCGCGGGCATCCCCGGCGCGGACAGCAGCCAGCCGGCGTTATCCTCGTCAAGCTCGATATGAATTCCCGTGATGCGTTCGTTAATCTTGGCCCCTTCAAACAACAGAGCCGCCTGCATTGCGCTCGAGTAGAAAATGACGGGTACGAACAGCAGCAGCGCCCACGCCGGCGGACTTGACAGTATCCTAACCCGCGCCATCGTCCTGATACGTTGCACTTGGCCCGCAATCCGGCCGCCCAGATGCACAATCCCCACTGCGGCCGGCAGCGCCAGCAGTGGCCAGTAGAAATCCAGCGGCCGGTACTCAAAATGGTCGCCGCCAATCCGCATTACATAGGCTATGTGGACGACGATTATCAGCAAAATCAGGGCGCAAGTCCCATCCCGGTATTCCCGCCACCGTTCCCGCAGGGCGACTAATGCCAGGGGCAGCAGCAGGTACAGCCCGGTCTCCAATGCCGCCGCCCACAGGTAGCGGAACCCCGATTCGTACCAGGGGCGCACGTGCTTGGCGTAGTAGGTGTTGGGCAGCCACTCGCCATAGTAGGCGTAGCGGAACAGGAAATGCGCTCCAATCAGGATTGCAAACGGCGCAACCAGGAAAGCCAGCTCCCGCCAGTCCAGCCGCGGCCGGCCGGCGTCAACCATCCGCTGGACGGCGAACCAGCCGCAGCATAGCGCCGCAATCAGCGGCCCCTCCGGCCGGGTCAGGGCCGCCGCGGCCAGGCTCAGCGATGCCGTCAGCAAACCCCATTGGCTGCCGCGATACAAGGCCAGACCGACTACCGCCAGGACGATAAAGAAAGTGAACTGCCGGGTTTCCAGCCCGCCGCCGGAGGTCCAGACGGCAAAGGTGGCGCTGGAACACACCAGCCCCAGCGCCATCCACGCCGTCAATCCCCGGCCGCGCAGCGACGGCGTGCGCCACGCCCACCACAGCAGCGCGGCGATGGTTCCCGCAGTGTATATTACCGACAGCCACGGGGCGGCGTGTTCGGGCTTGATGCCCAAGATGCCCCAAACGGCGGCCAGTTCCAGTACCCACAGGAAGTTGGAGTAGCCCTCCACCCGCTCGCCAACGTTGAAAACCAGGCCGTGCCCCTCCAGCAGGTTGCGGACGTAGCGAAAGCTGATAAAGGCGTCGTCGGTAAGAAACCACGACACCGAAGCCAGCCAGCCCAGCAGCGCCAGCCAGGGCAGGATGGCAACGATGAGATAGATGCGGTGGGCTGGAAATACGGTTCGCACGGCGCAGCGTTTTAGAGAATTGCGGGAGCTTATTTTACCACTGTCATGCGGTGGTGGACCAGTATTGCCGGGTGCATGGCGTCAACAACCTGCGCGTAGTTGACCTGTCAATCTGCCCCAACGTGGTGCGGGCGAACACCAACGCCACGGCCATAATGATTGCCGAGCGGGCCGCCGGGTGGATCGGAACCTGGCCGGCTACGCAAAGATGACTACGCCCGTTCAAATTCGTCTCTGGATATTTGCAAATCCCGCAGGATTGCCCTGATTGTACCTATCCTCAAGTCCCGGTTTCGCCAGTTGGGGATTGTAGTCCTTGAACTAGTTCTGGTGTTTATCCAAATTTCATGGTCTCCGCTGCCCTGTCGCGCAAACTGGCAGTCCAGCCTCCGCAATTTTCGTGTAAGTTCTCTGTAACTCAAACCGCAACCATGACCTCGTTCACGGAGCCGGTTTCAACCAACGCGGCTGCGACTGCGGCGGGCAATTCATCGCCCCACTCAGCATAGGATGCGATGAAAGCGGCCGCAACGCTTTGCAGACCGTCCATTGTTTCGGCCGGGGTATCGCCCCAGGCCCGGCAGCCGGGCAAGGCCGGTATCTCCGCCATAAACTTGTCCTCGGTTTCCTCACTGGGCTCGTGCATTACAAATTGCAGTCGATACAGTTTCACTTCGCAGCCTCCCGCAATGTTCTGCGCGGATTGTAGCACAGGGCCACCGGCCGCCGGCCTTACTCCGCAACGATGTATTCCCCCTGCCACACGCGGCCCCCGCCGGGGACATACTGGCCGGTGCGGATGGCGGCGATGTCGTACTGCGGCAGTATTCGGATGGCAAAGCAGGTTGCCCCCGATTGGCGGCCGTGCCTGGCGATGTCGAAATCCAGGTTGTCAAAGCCGCGCTGCTTACGGTGGCGGGGCAGGTCGTTCACGTCAACCGGGTCCAGGTGGAGAAAGAACATTGCCTCAAGGTCATCTTGACGGCACTGCTCTTTGCGGTAGATAAGCGTGTTCTCGTGGAGATAGACGTCGTAATTGGAGCGGATTATTGGCGGGTTGTTGCCGGTAATCCGCGCTAGGTAATGAGCGGTGGTTAGCGACTCAATCCGAACCGGCGGCGCGGTGTCGTGGGGCAGGATGATTCTGGCGGCGCAAAACGGCCGGCTGCCCGCCAGCGTTTCCGGCCAGGGATGCCAAAATCCTCGCGTCCCTGCTCTGATTTGAGCCCCGGACGGGCTTTCCCACGAAAACGCCACTACCTCATCCGGGCGGCAATTCCGGTGGAACGCCTGCGCCAGCCGCCCGTCAACCAACAGCCCAATGTCGCCCGACTGGTAGTCGAAGTGCGGCTCCATCTGCTCCCAGAACCGGGCGGCGGCATCGGTATCCGGCGGCGGTGCCAGGGCGGCGAGCCGGAACTCATACGACAAGTCCCAGTTGTTGAACGACGGCAGTTCGAAAAGCGTACTACCTGCGAAAAGATTATCGGAATTCTCGTTGGCGTTAGCGAAATGCGTCAGTCCGAACTCGTCCTGATAAAAGAGCTTGTCTGTCTTATTTGCTTCACCGCGCATACTTTGCTGCAAATAGTCATACGAATTCACCAATCCATCCAGATTCACCACCGGGAAGCGCGCGAAATATCCAATAACGCCGGAGCTCCACGACCCGAGTACGCTGCCTTCGGGCAATATGCGGTTCGCCGTGAGTATGCCGGAGTAGGAGCTGATTTCCCATTCCTGGAAGGAAGTATCGTCGCTATGCCAGTCAACATATTGGAACGGGCCGGCAAAATCAGTTTTTATGAACAGGATAATCGCAGCGATAACGACGATGCCAGTACTCAAGATAGTGGCCGCCCGGCGCGACCGGGGCGCGACAAAACGACGCGCCAAGTGAATGGCCACAAAACAGCCGGCCGGTACCAGCAGCGCCAGCATCAAGTAGGCCGGTACGAAATACCAGATGTGGCCGCCATAGACCGGATGCACGGTTAGAACGGTTTGCGCGAACTTGGCGAGATGGCCGGCGGCCAGGCCGAACACGCCCACCAGAAAGACCAGCAGCAGCCAATCATCCCGGCTGCGGGAGCGGCGGGCGAGCCACCAGACCATCAGGAAACAGACGCAGACTCCCAGCGCAGCCAGTATCTCGGCGTCAAAGGCACGAAGCTGCAATATGTCCTGGAAGTTTTGAGTCAGGCTGTATCCATCTTTCCCGGCCCACAGATTCTGCGACCGCCACTGCTTGACCGCCCCGCTCACCGGCGTAATGCCGCCGAACACCAATCCGTTATAGAGGAAGTAGGCCAGGATGCCGGCAATGGCGCTGCTGATTAGAACTAGTGTACGGGGGGGGGGGGGGGGTAGAAAGTATCAGGCTGCGCCACGACGCGCCGGCCGGCCGCTCCCGCCACGACCATTCAACGACGCACAACGCTACCGTCGCCGCCAGCGATATGGCGACGTACTCCAGCCGCACCCAGGGCAGCGCGAAAGCGACGATGGCCAGTGGCCAGGTCCACCGGGCCGGATTGCGCGCGTAGAGCATCAGGGCCAGAAAAAACAGCCCCAGCATGAACAAGGCCGCCGCCGCTTCCAGCCCGCGAAATAGCGCGATATTCTGATAGAGCACGGGCAGCGCAGCGAACAGCAAAATCCAGGGCAGGCGGGCCAACCGGGCGGCTCCAGCGATACACGCAATCCCGCCGGCAACGAGCATAATCTCGAAAGCCTTGATGCCGAACAGGGCCGTTTCCTTGTCAAACGCCCAGTAGAACGGCGTAATCAGCAGCAGCCACAGCGGATGATAGCCGTTAGTGCGAGTGATACCGCCGTCGAATGTCGAGAACTTCCCCTCGGACAGATGGTAGGCTATTTGGAAATAGTAGAAAGCGTCATCGTTGTTAACGTTGCGGAGCAGGTTGATGATGTCAAAGTTGGCCAGCATATAGCCGGCGAACCCGGCGCCGTAGGCCAGGATGCCGGCGATGAACAGCGCAAACAGGGCGTGGCGCGCCGGCGCCGGCAAGTCTGGCATCTCTGCGATGCTTGCGCTCCGGTAAAGGGCGAACCGGAAGTTGTTGAGCCGACGTTTCATAATTACCGGATGGCGCGCGCTTGGGGTGGCCGGTTTGCAATTGTTGCCATCTAAGCCTGAACGCTTTCGGTGGAACGGTAGGCTATAATAGCCGCCGTTATCGTCCCGTTCAAGGAACCGTCCCTTCAAGGAGCCGTTATGCCCATTTCGCAGTACGTCAGCCGGTCAATGGAGGAAGGCGGGTGGATTCGCCGGATGTTTGAGGTCGGCATCGCCCTCAAAGCGCAGTATGGCGATGAGAACGTGTTTGACCTGTCGCTGGGCAATCCGATTATGGAGCCGCCGCCGGAGTTTCACGCCGAACTGCTCCGCATCGCCCAGGCCCCCACGCCGGGGATGCACCGCTATATGCCCAACGCCGGCTACCCCGAAACCCGCCAGGCCGTAGCCGATACTCTCGCTGCCGAAACCGGCCTGCCCTTCGGCCTCGGCGACATCGTAATGACCTGCGGCGCGGCCGGCGCGGCCAACGTCGTCCTCCGCGCCATCCTCAACCCCGGCGACGAGGTAATCATCCTCGCCCCCTTTTTTGGGGAGTACGTCTATTATATTCAGAACCACAACGGCGCGCCGGTCATCGTGCCAACCAACGCCGAGTTCGGCCTGGACCTGGCCGCCATCGACGCCGCCATCACGCCGCGGACGCGGGCGATTATGCTCAACTCGCCCAACAACCCGTCCGGCGTAGTCTATCCCGACGCTGACCTCAGCGCGCTGGCCGGCGTATTGCTTCGGGCCGAGGCCCGGTTTGGCTCCGAGATTTTCCTCATCAGCGACGAACCCTATCGCCGCATCATCTACGATGGGCTGGTGTATCCCCAGGTATTTCCCCACTACGAGCGCACCATCGTGGTCAACTCCCACGCCAAGGATTTGGGGCTGCCCGGCGAGCGCATCGGCCACATCGCCATCCACCCTGACTATTCGGGCAAGGCCGAGCTGGTGGACGGCCTGGTGTTCTGCAACCGGGTGCTGGGATTCGTCAACGCGCCGGCGCTGATGCAACACGTAGTGCGCGCCGTGCAGGGCGTGTCGGTTGACGTTGGGGAATACCAGCGCAAGCGGGATTTTCTGTACGACCGGCTGACCGGAATGGGCTATTCGGTGGTCAAGCCCCAGGGGGCGTTTTACCTGTTCCCCCGTTCCCCGCTGGACGATGACGAGGCATTTGTGGCCGCCTTGCAGGAGTACAACGTGCTGGCAGTGCCGGGCAAAGGGTTCGGCACGCCGGGCCACTTCCGCATTTCCTACTGCCTGGAGGATAAAGTGCTGGAGGGAGCGATGGACGGTTTCGCGCGGGCGGCGGAGCAGCGCCGGCGCTAATTGTCCGGCAGTGCCGCGCCCCGTATGCGGTCAAAAATCGGCCCCAGGTCAACGGCGACGCCAGGCATCGCATCGGAAGTCAAAACATCGTTGGCGCCGTACACTTGTGCCAACGTCATCGCCCGGCCATCGCCAACGTATTTCGCTACCGTTGCGGCGCGCAGGTCGGCCAGCCATGCCTCCCGCACCCCGCTGCGCCCGTACACGGGCAGCTTGACATTGAAATCCCGCCGCCGGGTTGACTCGGACAGCACTTCAACGACCAAGTCCGGCGCGCCGGTAACGCCGTGCCCGTCAAAGATCTGCCGCCGCTCATTGGATACGAACAGCATATCCGGCTGGAAAGTATTGTGTTCGTCAATGGCCACGTCGTAAGGCGAGATGCGGGTTTCACCAATACCCAACGCCTCGACTTGCAAAGTCACCCGTATGTAGAGTTGCCCGATAAACACCTGGTGCGGTTCGTTGGGGCCGGCCATTGCAATCAGTTCCCCCTCAATAAGCTGGTAGCGCACGCCCCGGTGCGATGGGGGCGTCTGCGCCATATAGTCGGCCCCGGTCAACTTGGCGCGGGGCTTGGCTTGGGGCTGGGTCATAATGCGGTCTCCTCAGCGGCTGGGATGGCAAACGCCTGACCAATTCTATAAACCATTTGTCCCTACCTGCGGTCACCGGAGGCAACGACGCCGGCGGAGCAGTACTTCGTTTAGGCGACTGCCGGCGTCAGAGCGAAAATCGGCCCCAGCTCAATAGCGACGCCGGGCATCGCCTCAGAAGTCAAAATATCGTTGGCGCCGTACACTTGTGCCAACGTCATCGCCCGGCCATCGCCAACGTATTTCGCTACCGTTGCGGCGCGCAGGTCGGCCATCCATGCCTCGCGCACCCCGCTGCGCCCGTACACGGGCAATTTGACCGTAAAATCCCGCCGCCGGGTTGACTCGGACAGCACTTCAACAACCACATCCGGCGCGCCGGTAACGCCGTGTCCGTCAAAGATTTGCCGCCGCTCATTAGATACGAACAGCATATCCGGCTGGAAAGTATTGTGTTCGTCTATGGCAACGTCAAAGGGTGATATGCGCGCTTCGCCGATGCCGAGCGTCCGTGTTTGCGTCCTTACCTCAACGAACAAGTCGCCGATAAACACCTGGTGCGGTTCGTTGGGGCCGGCCATTGCAATCAGTTCTCCCTCGATGAGCTGGTAACGCCGGCCGCGGTGCGAGGGGGGCGTCTGCGCCATATAGTCGGCCCCGGTCAACTTGGCGCGGGGCTTGGCTTGGGGCTGGGTCATAATGCGGTCTCCTAAAAGGCTGGGATGGCGATGGTTACGTGGCGCGCGCCGTGCCGGATGCGCCAGTGGACGGTTTTCCGCGGGCGGCGGAGCAGTGCCGGCGCTAATTGTCCGGCAGTGCCGCGCCCCGTATGCGGTCAAAAATCGGCCCCAGGTCAACGGCGACGCCGGGCATCGCATCGGAAGTCAAAACATCGTTGGCGCCGTACACTTGCACCGGCGTCATTGCCCGGCCATCGCCAACGTATTTCGCTACCGTTGCGGCGCGCAGGTCGGCCATCCATGCCTCGCGCACCCCGTTGCGCCCGTACACGGGCAGCTTGACATTGAAATCCCGCCGCCGGGTGGATTCGGACAGCACTTCTACCACCACATCCGGCGCGCCGGTGATGCCGTGTCCGTCAAAAATATGCCGCCGCGCGTTGGAGACGAACAGCAGGTCGGGCTGAAAGGTGTTGTGCTCGTCAATGGCCACGTCGAAGGGCGATATGATGATTTCGCCGATGTCCAACGCCCTGACTTGCAAAGTCAATGCGACGTGCAGTTCACCGATAAACACTTGGTGAGCATAATTAGGGCCGGCCATTTGAATCAGTTCTCCCTCAATGAGCTGATAGCGCACGCCCCGGTGCGATGGGGGCGTCAGCGTCATATAGTCGGCCCCGGTCAACTTGGCGCGGGGCTTGGCTGTGGGCTGCGTCATAAGAAGCCTCCGATGCGTTATTTACGGCCAGTTGGCGTTGGCTTCCCGCGAGGGCAGTCGCACGGTGGCGTTGCCGCGGGTGGTTACCTGCTGCCGCTGGTTCTCGCCCCAGATGTCCATATCAACCAGGCCCTCGCCATTCTCAACGCGCTTGCCCGTCACCCGGCCCTGGCACCAGGTGGTATCCCCAACCACGTTGAACCGGCGCAGCTCCACGTGCATCGTCTTTAAAAACCCGTCGTCGCCCATCCAGTTGGTGAGCAGATTGCCCATCCAGCAGCAGCGTTGGCAACCGTAGTCGTAGGCGCCGGGCAGGCCGGCGGACTCCGCCGCCTCCTGGATGTCGTGGACGCGGATGATGGCCTCCTGCGCGCCGGTGTTGGGGTCGGTGAATCCCCAGGAGGGATGCCGCAGCATCTCCCGCAGCTGGATGCCGTGGCTGATGCCGCCGATGCAGCCGGCGACGAAGGCGGTAATGTCGCCGTGGCTCAGCGGCCCCTTGACCACCGGCGTCAGTTCGTCGCCCACCTTCACGTCCTCGAACCAGCGGGGGTTGCTGCCGCGGATTTCCTCGTTGAGGACGGCGTGATGAATGGATTCCAGCTCGGCGCGGGAATACTGGTAGGGCTCAAAAGTGTATTTCTGGCGTTCGCGGGCGGCGCTGCGCTCGGCGCGGATTTGCCAGCCCTTCGTTTTGGCGATGGCCTCGCCGCGCTGGTTGTAGTAGTGGGTAACGCTGGACTGGATAATAATGCGGCCGGCGAACTCGCTTTCCTTCTCCTCAAGCCCGGTGAACTGCTCCTGCACGCTGATTTGGTCGTCCAGGTAGATGGGGCGATACCACTCCCAATCGTTGCCGGCGTGGAACCCGTGAACGCCGGGCAGCCCCCCGGTGCGCCCGGAGCACCAATAGACGCTGTACAGAAAGCAGGGCGGCGCGATGATGTTGCCGAACTTGCTGGCCTGGGCGTAAGATCGGTCCCAGTACAGCGGGTTGGTATCGCCGATGCCCTGGCAAAAGTGCCGGATGGCGCTGCGGGAAGCCTCTTCGTTGAACAAACCCACGCCATACTGCCGGGGCCGGTTAAAGCTTCCCACCCGGCGGCGCAGGCGTTCCAGCCCTTCTGCCGTAATCTTGCCCGATTCCAGTACCATACTCCGGTTCCCTCCGGTGCGGTTGCGATGAGATGAATTGACCAGTTGAATCCGTATTATAGCGGCGCCGGCGCCGGCCGGGGGCGCCCCGGCGCCTGGACCGTCGGCAACAATACGCGGCGCCGTACCGCAGCAGGCACGCATCCCCGGGGCTTGGGGTGTACAATCCCCCTTGCGTTTGCGGACACCGCCGGCGCTTAGCGAGGCTTCATGGCAGTCAGCGGCGGTCGCCCGGCATCCCCAATGATGGAGGTTCTGCGGAACCCCCGCTTCCGGGCGATTTGGTACGTGGTGAACGTGGCCGAACTGACGCGCTGGATGGAGCTGCTCGTTACCAGCATACTGGTCTATTCGCTGACCGATTCCTCGCTGATGCTGGGGCTGGTGCTGGCCTTTGAAAACCTGCCCCGGCCCATATTCTCGCCCTTTACCGGAATCATTGCCGACCGCTTTGACCGCAAGAAAATCTGGGTTGTTTCCCTGGCCATTAAGCTGGCCGCCGGCGTCGCGCTGTTCGGTCTGCTGGTATCCGGTCAGATTGCGCCGTGGCACGTGTTCGCGGCGATGCTGATGCAGGGCGTCAGCCGCGCCCTCGAAGACCCGGCCCGCCGCACCGCCATTTTTGACATCGTTGGAGAGCGTCGGGTGGTCAACGCCCTGTCCATCGACTCCATAAGCGGCACCGTCGGGCGGATGGTAGGGCCCTTCGTAGGTGGGTTCCTGGTTGAGCACGTCGGTTATTTCTGGCCCTACTACGCCGGTTACACCTGGGCCTACACCGCGATTGTCGTAATGCACGTTGCGGCCATGGCCCTGGCGATTCGGGTGCAAATCCCCCGCGTGGAACGCGAGTGGCGCGTGGAACCCATCTGGAACAGCCTGGGCGACGTGGTGCGCGCGGCGCTGGGCCATCGCCAGTTGGTGGGAATGCTGTTCATCACCATAATTATCAACGGCCTGGCCTTTCCGGCCCGCCAGTTCGTGCCCGCCATCGGGAGAGACTACCTGAGGGTTGGGGAGACGCTGGTGGGCATCCTGGCGGGAGCAGAGTCCGTGGGTCAGTTGATAACGGCGGGCATACTGGCCTCGGTAGGCTCCGTGCGCTACCACGGCCGCATTTTCGCCGCCGGCGCTTTCGGCGTGATGATAACGTCAACCGTCTTCGTCTGGTCTCCCTGGTACGGCGTTACATTGCTGATAATGATAATCAGCGGCATCGGGGTGTCCTGTTTCGGGACGATGCAGGGCGCAATCACTATGCGCTCAGCGCCGCCGGAGATGCGGGGCCGTATGGTGGGATTGCAGAGCCTCTGCATCGGCTTGGGCACCCCGCCGGGCGTGCTGCTGATGGGCTGGCTGGGCGAAGTCATCGGCATTCGGATGTCGGTCACCCTGAACGCCCTCGCCGCCATCGCCATCTCGCTGCCCGCGCTGTTTCTGACTCCCCTGATTACGCGCCCCTCGCCGCCAACGCCGCAATCGGCGGTTCAGGCCCGAACCCCGGCATCCTGAGACGCACGTCGCCGGAATGGCAGCGTTCCGTTTTCGGTGGTCAAGGTTTTGCAAAGTCATTAAAGCCCTCTCCCACAGGGGGAGAGGGGCAGCACTCCGCCCGGGGCCGGTAGCCCTCTCCCCTTGTGGGAGAGGGTTGGGAGAGGGGTAGCGTTCCCGCTCCGGCGCCCGCAAAACCAGCCTCCCGCACTTTGCAACGCCCCTGCCCACTGACAACCCCCCTTTGACAACTGCGAACATCGGTACTATACTGCAATCTATCACGTGAATCTCAGCCCAGCCAGAGGTCAACCGGTCGTCAACGGCCAGTCAGCACAAAATCGCATACCGGCGTCGTGGAGACCCCTCGTCCAATGCTTACGCGAGAACGGTCTAACCGGCCAACAGCGAATGCCACCGCGCTGCGTGGCTGCGCCCTTAAAGCGCAGTTCACGAACCATCGGAGCAAAACTTTGCGTAAATCCCCCGGCCGTGGGGCTGACAATGACCGGTAACCTCTGGCTCGCCCACCCCATCCCACCCACCACCTGAACCAGCAAAAGGACGCATTGCCAATGAACCCAGCCCACCACCTCAATCGCAGCCGCCATTACCTCAACTTCACCCCCGCCAACATCGCCGCCGGCGATTACGCCCGCGCCGCCCGTGCCTTGTGCCGGTCGGTCAGCCACGCCGTAACCGCCGCCGCCGTCCACTGGCATCACCGCCGCGACACCCGGCGACGCCTGCATCGGGTCGTCAAAGCGCTGGTGTTCGACGGCCACCTCCGCTACACCCACGAGCGGACCTTCCTCAACGCTCACGCGCTCCCCGGCCTGGTTGCCGACGCCGCCCCGGCTGCCGCCCGTCGGCTGCTGCGGCGCGCCCGTCGTCGCGTCAGCCGGCTCATCGCCGCCGTCGCCGCGGCCATGGCCCGCCAGCCCCACCAGCCTACGTTAGAGCAAATCCTGGCCCAAATCGACGCCCTGTCCCCCTTGCCGCCGCCGCCCCCGATAACCACCACCGGCCAGCTGAAAAAAGCCCTCGGCCGGTACGTTGACCCCGAATATGCCGACCATCCCCTGGATTGCCGCGGCTGCCGCATCAACTACCATGGCCCCATCCCTGCCCCCGGCCCCTTCTGAAACGCCGCCCCCTGTCCCTCCGGCCTGTCCCTGTAAAATCAAACCGGCCGCGTTCCGTTGCCGGCGGTCGGGGCCTTGCAAAGTCAGGGATGCCGCTCTTGCCGTTCCTGGATTCCCGCTTTCGCGGGAACGGGGAATAACCAAACCACCTGAAACGGAACGCTGCCTGCCGGAATACGCACGTCGCCGGACGCTGTGCTAAAATCCCGTTACTATCCGGGAGATTCCAGCCGGGAGATTCCAGCAATGCCGCCCAAAGCCGCCGCCAAACCACGCCGGCCACGCCGCGCCCAAAAGCCGGGCGTCACCATACCCGACGCCATCCGGCTGCTGACCCAAGAGTACGGCCCTTTCGCCAACGAGCCGCGCCTGGACCCGGCCCACGAGCTGACATTCACCATCCTCTCGCAGCACACTTCCGACCGCAATTCGGAGCGGGCTTTTCGCAGCCTGATGCAGCGCTTTGGCGACCTCTACGCCGTCGCCGCCGCCGACGTGGACGACATTGAAGCCGCCATCGCCGGCGGCGGGCTGGCCAAAGTAAAAGCCCCGCGCATCAAGACGGTGCTCAACCGCATCCTGGAACTGAACGCTAACTCCCTTGACCTGCGCTTTCTGGCCGAGATGCCAATGCACGATGCCCGCGCCTGGCTGCGGCAGCTGCCGGGCATTGGCCCCAAGTCGGCCGGCATCATTTTGAGTTTCTCCCTGGGAATGCCGGCCATGGCCGTCGATACCCACATCTTCCGCGTTAGCCAGCGCTTGGGCATCATCGGCCCGAAAGTCAACGCCGAAAAAGCCCACGAGGTGCTGGAAGCGGCCATGCCCCCGGAGGACGTTTACCCGTTTCACGCCGCGTTTATCACCCACGGCCGGCAGGTTTGCAAGGCCCAACGTCCGCTGTGCGGCGCGTGCGTGGTGAACTACGGCTGCCCGTCCCGCGACGAAAAGGCGATGAACGCAGCCGCCGATTCCGACCGGCCCGACGGCCAGGCCCCCGGACGGAGGCGACGCGGCGGCGACCGGGCCGCCACGCCTACCCCCGTCCCCCACACCCAAGTTGTGAAGGAGCTGCAGCCGTGAAAGTCGGAATCATCAATGTAACCGGATACGCCGGGTGCGAGTTGGTTCGCATCCTGCGGCATCACCCCGAAGTAGAAATCGCCTCGGTCACCGGGCGCAGCGCCGCCGGCCAGCCGCTGGGCCAGGTCTTCCCGCATCTGGACAACATGGAGCTGGACATCACCGCCGAGTTGTGCGATGAACTCGACCTCGTGTTTTCGGCGCTGCCGCACAAAGCCAGCGCCGAAGCGTGCATCCCCCTGCTGGAGCAGGGCGTCAAAGTCGTCGATATTTCGGCGGATTTCCGCCTGAAGCAGGCCGACGTGTATCGCCAATGGTACGGCGTGGAACACCCCGACCCCACTTACCTGGCGGCGGCGGTGTACGGCCTGACCGAATTGAACCGGGAGGCAGTCGCCGGGGCCCGGCTGGTCGCTAATCCGGGCTGTTATCCCAGCAGCGCCATCCTGGCCCTGGCGCCGGCCATCCGCCACGGCCTGATTGGCGGCGACATTATCGTGGACAGCAAATCGGGCGTTTCCGGCGCCGGTCGTTCTTTGAGTATGACCACGCACTTCTCCGAGGTGAACGAAAACGTGATGGCCTACTCGGTGAACGGGCACCGGCACCTGCCGGAGATTAGCCAGGAACTGGACACTCTTGCCGCTGAGCCGGTGAACCTGACGTTCCTGACGCATCTGATACCGATGACCCGGGGCATCCTCAGCTCCTGCTACGCCCCGCTGCGCGCCGACATCGCCCAGGACGCCGACGCCAACGCGCGCATCCGCCAGATGTACCGGGATTTTTACGCCGCCGACGCTTTCGTGCAGGTTACGGGAGCGCCGCCCCAAACCAAGCAGACCCTGGGCAACAACCAGTGCCTGCTCTATCCGGTGGTGGACCCGCGCACTAACCGCCTCATCGTCATCAGCTGCCTGGACAACCTGGTGAAAGGGGCGGCCGGCCAGGCGGTGCAGAACATGAACCTGATGTGCGGGTTTCCGGAGGAAATGTCGTTAGAGGCGCTGGCCGTGTACCCGTAAACGCCGTGGCTGTGATACACTGTCTGAGCGTCGCTTTCCGGCGCCCAACGCCCCGGTCGTCTAGCCTGGTCAAGGACGCCACCCTTTCAAGGTGGAGATCATGGGATCGAAGCCCATCCGGGGTACCAGCAATCAAATCGGCCCTCCGCAAAAGTGCGGAGGGCCTTTTGACCCCGACCGCCGGCCGCGGACTACCCGCCGGCGAAGAAGTCGAAGATGTTGCCCAGCGTGGACGTGTCTCCCTTGTAAATCTCGGTGTATCCGCACTGCTTGCAGGAAACGGTGTGAAACTTCTTATTCTGAACGTCGAAAATCTTGGCGAAGTTGCCGCCGGTGGCGCGGAACTCGTCGGTTTCACATTCGGCGTGCCCACACTTGGCGCACATATAGGTGGTTCTGGTAACGGCCATCGTGCCCTCCTTTTCCCGATCCCGGATAATTTCAGCGTACCCGTTACACCGGCTATTTTCAAGGCAGCGCAATGCCGGGTATTTCCGCTATGCCCTCCGTAGCAATGCCTGTCCCGCGCCGGCCGGCGCAATTTTAGCCGACGCCCACCGCAGCCACGGCCTGCAACTCCGGCATCACCGCCGCCGCAAACAGCCGCATACTGGCCTCGGCTTCGGCGTAGGGCATGGCGGCGTAGCTGAACGCGCCCACGTAGGTATCGTGCCCGGTGCGCTCCCGGATTTGCAGTATCTTTTCGTAACACTGTTCCGGCGTGCCCCAGACCTGTAAGTTGACGAAAAAGTCCACCACCTCGTCGTCGCCATAGTCAAACATTTTCTCGGCGACTTTGCCGTAGTATTCGTAGCCCTTGATGTCCTTGTGCAGGTCGGCCTTGAACTGGTAATGCTCCATCACGGTGTGCCAGTAGCCGCCGATGTAGCGGCGGGCCATCTCGCGGGCATAGTCGGCGTCCTGATGGCAAAACGTCCAGCAGGCCACGACGGGAGCGGGCGGGGCGCCGGCATTGCTTTCGCGGTAAGCGGCGCGGTAGTTGGTCAGGTCGCGCTCCACCTCATCCCAGGGCTTTTGCGGAATCACCAGCATCCCCACGCCCAACCGGGCCATGATGCGGCTGCTCTCCGGGGAGATGGCGGCGGCGTAGGTGCGACCCTGGAATGACCGGAAAGGGTTAGGGCGAATTTCGCTCCGGGGCTGTTTGATATACTCGCCGTCAAACTCGCAGAAACCGCTTTCCAATCCCGCCAGGATGCACTCCGCAGATTCGATAAACCGGGTGCGGGATTCGTTCATATCAACGCGGAAGCCGTCATACTCCACTTTGGCCAGCCCGCGCCCCACGCCCAGGATGAACCGCCCGTCGCTGAGGTTGTCCAGCATGGACACCTGCTCCGCGACGCGCATGGGGTCGTGCCACGGCAGGACGCAAACCATGCTGCCCAGCTGCATATCGGCCGTGCGGCCGGCCATATAGGTCAGGAACTGCAACACGTCGGGGCACATGGTATAGTCGGTGAAGTGATGCTCCACGCCCCAGATGGACTGAAACCCCAGCGGCTCGGCCAGGTCGGCCAGACGTAGCTCCTCACGGTACACCTGGTAGTCGGTGGTGAACTTGCCGGGGTTCTGAAAGATGGTGGCGGTTCCGACGTGCATCTGGGGCCTCCCGTTGGGTGGTAAGTTCGGTTTATTGTAATACGCTTTGCGGCACGGGAAAGTCCTTGATGAAGGATTTGGCATACGACATCCAGCCCCCCTGATAGGGCCGGCTGGTGTGCCGGATAAAGAACTCCATATCGTCGGAATTGAGCGCGTCCAGCAGGCCGCCCTGGTCAACGCCGGGTTCAGGCTTGATGCAGTAGCCGGAGTAGAAGGTGGCGGCCGGGTCGGGGCAGCGCTGGAAGTTAGGCCGGCGGTTCATCCCGGAGGTCAAAATCTTGTCGCCAAAGCCGGAGGTGATAGATACCTGCCGGCCAAAAGCGTACCAGCGCGCCGGGTCAAACCGGCCCTTGTCCCGGTTCAGCAGGCGCTCTTTGTGGGATAGCAGCCATTCGTAGGCGGCGGGGGCATTGGCCGCGATGCAGCTTTCCGGCAGCAGTTTGCCCTTAGCGTCATAGGGAAAGATTACGACGCGCCTGACCGGGTCGCGGCCGTCTTTAATCACGGACGCTTTGACCATCGGGCGCAAAATCCAGGGTTCCAGGCTGGCGGTTTCGGAGGCCGGCCGGATAAACACGCGGTCCGCCAGCGTCTGGATGCCCACGTGAATATCGGCGATTTCCCCCAGCCGGGGCCCCCGCTCTGCCAGCCGGCGCATCCGCTCCCGCTCCGCAACCGTTGCCGCTGCCCAGGGGCGGGACGGTTGGGCGCCGTCCGGTGCGATCTGCCCGGCGTCGTAGAAACGAGCGCCGTCATACTTTGCCACCGGAATATCCGCCGGCGTCGCATCCTTCTGGATTACCGTTATGGCGGTATAAGTAGTAACGTCGTCAAAAACCTGATGCTCGCCAAAGTCAATAATCCGGTTCACCCGGTGCGCCCCGGCCAGCCTGCTCCGCAGCATCGCCCCCGAATCCGACCGCAGCCAGCTGGACGGCGTGATGTAGCCCAGCGCGCCGCCGCTGCGGAGCAGGTCAAGCCCCAGCTCGTAAAACACCAGGTACAAATCGGTAGCGCCGCGAATCACGCTCCACTGCCCGGCAATGCGCGCCCGGCCGGCCGCCTCCAGATGTTGCACGCGGACATAGGGCGGATTGCCGACGATATGGGTAAAGCGCCCGCAGTCATCCCGAAAGGCGGGGCGGTCAAAGGCGTTGCGCTCCTGCAAGTTCCAGTCAACCCGCATGTTAGGATACCGGTCGGACAGGGCAGCATCCAACCGGGCGCGGCAACGGGCGAGGGCCTGGCGGTCAATATCGTAGCCCGTCATCCGGCATAGGGCGGGCAAGGCGTCAGCTTTGGGCAGGCGGGAGAGGATGCGGCGGGCGGCGGCGGTAAGAAAAGCGCCGTCGCCGCAGGCCGGGTCACAGATTGCCGCCGCCGCCAGTTCGCCGGCATCCGCTGGGAGGACATTATCGAGGATTAGGGCGACGACGGGGGCGGGGGTATAGACGACGCCGTGGCGTTTTCTTTTCACGTTGCTACGATTTTTCCCGTAGAAACGGCGTAACCACCCGCTCATCTAATCCCCGGCCACTGAAACCGCCTTCCAACTGCGCCTGGTGCGGTCGGATGTCTTGCTCTGGGGTACGCAGCTTTCTGGCAAGCAGCGTTATCAGAACCGCCAGAACGCCCCGGTTGCTTTCCTGGCGGTCTATGATTATCTGGCAGTGTTGGTCATACGGCGCTGGCAAGTTGGGCGCTTGACCATCGCCCTCGTACAATTCCGGCGCCCGATTGTAGAGTGCTTCAAGCCTTTCCTGCCCGTTCATTTTGATTCCTCCGGCAAAAACGGTTGCTCCGGTAATTCCGGTTGGTGTACGGTCTGCGAAACCCTTTCCTCAGCAGCGTCGCAATAGTCCCGGCTGATGTCCATACCGACACAGCTCCGGCCCTCAAAAACGGCGGCAACCATCGTTGAACCGCTGCCCAAATAAGGGTCCAACACCAAGCCGTCCGGTGGGCAGAGGAGACGAACAATCTCCCGTACCACGCGCACCGGGAATATCGCCGGGTGGCTGTTTCCCGGCAAGCTTTCAACCGGGCTTTCAATCACATCCCGTTTCATTTTCTCGCCGTAAATGCGGATGATGGTAAAGCCGTGGCGCTCAATGTGCATCTTGCGCCCGCCGTCCTGGCCGCCATAAGCCGGGGCGTGAATCCCGCGAATTTTCATCCTGAAACTTTGGATGCGGCCATCCCAAACATCGGCAATCGCGTCATCCAGTGCCTTATGCGCGGCGCAGCGTTCGGCGGCCGTTAACTCCGACCCGTCAATGAGGCCACGATAGCGACTGCCCAGCTTTGCGGTAGGTTTGCGCCGGGACGTCTCTGCGCTGGGCAGGAACGCCGCCCGGTCATAATAGTAGTTACTGCCCAAAGCGAAGTGAAAAAACGGCTCCGTGCTGACCGTCAGGCGCCGGTTGAACTGGTGCGGCGTCGGGTTCCGCTTGACCCAGGTTATGTCGTTGACCAGCCGCAGATTAAATTCGTCAAGCGCTCTGACCGCGAACCGATAAGGAACCAGTTGCAAACTGCCGTCAATTATCTTGTCGCCCATGTTGTACACGATGTTACCCGTAGGTTTCACCACGCGCACAATCTGGTGGAACGTCTCCATAATGTTGTCGAGATATTCGTCAACGGTTTCCTCGTTGCCCAATCCCGGCGTGGCGTATTCCCGCTGTCCGAAGTAGGGCGGCGAGGTAACTACCAAATCCACCGAATCGGCATCCAGAGTAGGCAACAGTTTGAGGTTGTCGTCGCAGATAACCTGGTATTGCGCGCTGCCGGCGTCAAGGATCTGCCCGGCGGCCGGCCGGCCGCTGCACTTGGCGGCAGCGGCCCAATGCAGCCGGGAGCCGTTGGCCGGCAGCAACCGTTCCCGCTTTTCGGGATAGCAGGCATAGCGGCCCGTTTGGTTTGCGGAGTCTGTGCCAGGCATTGTTTTACTTCCATCCCGCTAATGGTCGCCAGCGGCATCGCTGTTGCCCTTTCCTGGAGGCAGGATTTTGTCCAGGTCAAAACCCTGCTCCCGCAACTTGCCCCGTATTTCAGCCCTGGCTTCCGCGCGCCCCTCTGCCAACCCTTGCTCGTAGCCTGTTACCGGCCGCTGGCCTTTCCGGGGTTTCAGCAAGTGCTGCTCCAGGAAAGGGGCGATTACCGGCTGGTAGTTTTCCGTTTCGTCTTGCACGCAGAGGATTACTCCCCAGAGTCCGCCGCTTATCAGCAGGCTAACCAGCACTGCCGCTGTGATTTCCAGCGCGCCCGCCGGTTCGGTGGCGACGATAATGCACCACAGCGCCGCGATGAAGGCAGCGAGTACGACGGCAATTTGCAGCCCTTTTGCCAGCCGGTCAATCATGCCAACGCCGCCCGCACCCGCTCCGGCGCGCAGGCCCGCATCACCGCCTGCGTGGATGCAATTTCCGGCCGCGCCGCGATGACTCGCACCAGCGCCACGTCCAGCCCCTCGGCCAGCTTGGCGAAAGCGGCGGCGGCCCCGTCGGGCTGGCCGTAGTAGCCGACGGCCAGCAGCGCCTCGGACGGGTAGGCGTCGGCCACCTCGTCCATATCGCCGCCCCGGGCGCGGATGGCGTCGGCGCCGGCCAGTTCCTCGGTGTAGCCCATCCGCTCGAAGTGGGCGCGGTAGCCAAACTGCCGTTCCCGCTCGGTAGGCACCGCCGCGCCCAGGGGGTAGCCCAGGCAGTTTTTGGCAAAGGCGCGGCGGGCCACGTCCGCATCGTCATCTACACAGATACGGATGTACTCCACCACCTTGACCTCTGACGGGTCGCGGCCCACCCGCTCCGCGCCCTCGGCGATGCGCTCGCGGCTCCACGCGATTTGCGCCGGCGTGCACCAGTTGAGGCATACCCCGTCGGCCAGCTCGCCGGCCAGCCGCAGCATCTCCGGGCCTAACGTGCCCAGATATACCGGCGTGTTGGGCGCCGGCCGGATTGCCATGCGGATGTTCCGGTAGTTGATGTGTTCGCCCTGGTAGCTGACCCGCTCGCCGCGCACCAGGCCGCGCACGGTGGTCAGGTAGTCCCGCATCAGATTCAGAGCGGACACGCGGGGAAAGCCCAAATCCCGGCGGTTGGCGGGACGGTACGCGCTGCCCGCGCCGATGCCCATAATGAACTTGCCCCCCGTCTGCTGGCTCATGGTGCCGCCGGACATAGCAAACCCGATGGGCGTGCGGTACATCACCGGCGAGACGCCAATGCCGGTAGTCAGCCCGCCCGCCACCACGTCGCAGCTGGCCTGCCAGCGCCGCGCGCAGACCTGGAAGGAATCGGTACCGATATTCTCAGGCGTCCAGATGCTTTCGTAACCCAGCTCCGCCGCCTCGCGGGCCAGGTTGGCCTGGTCGTCCCAGTTCATGCCCAAAGTGTGGTCCAGTCCGACGCCGATTTCCATTGCAGTACCTCCCGACAGGTGTTGAATAGGCGCTAATTGCCAGCGGGATTGTACCACGCCGCCGCCGGCCCTCTGGTATAGTGGCGCCCCGGCAACCGGGTGGAAAGGGCTTTATGGATACTAGGATAGTCAAAAGGCTGCTCCGCCGGCTCCTGCCGGCGCCGGCGCACAATGCGCTGCGCCGGGCAGTCTATGCTCGCTGGCTCAACCGGGTGCCGGCTATGACGGTGAACCTGGCCGCACTGCCGCAAGCGGCGGATTTCACATTCCCGGAGCTATCCGGCCAGGGCGACATCGCCGCCGGCTGCGCAAAGGCGGGGCAGGCCGTTGCCCGGGTCTTGCCGGACGCGCCGGGCAGCCACTCCATCAGCCACGAAAACCGCCGGGCAATCTACGGTCTGATTCGCCATTGGCAGCCGCGCTCCGTGCTGGAAATCGGCACCAACCGGGGCGCGCTCACCTGTCACATCGCGCTGGCGATGCAGGAGTACCGGCCTCGCGACGGCCCGCCCCGTCTGGTCACCGTGGACCTGTTTGACGTCAACAACCCGGATACGGCCGGGGCGAAACGATACGGCATCGCCACGCCGCCCCGCAACCTGCTGGCCCGGCTGCATTGCGCCGGCACGGTAGAGTTCGCCGTCGCCCGCTCCACGAACTACCTGGCCGGCCACGCCGGGCAATTTGACTGCATCATTATGGACACTGCCGCCGCCGCCGATATTGCCTACCAGGACATCGCGCTGGCCACGCGGGCCCTGCGCCCCGGCGGGCTGCTGCTGGTTCACCCCTATTCTCCCGGCGGAAAATCGCCGCCGGCGGGAGGCTACGTTGGCACCTCCGGGTTTTACATCGCCGTATGCCGCCTGCGCCGGGAGGGGGCCGGCCTGGTTCCTTTACCCTGCCCAACACCCGGGGGCCAGTCAGACCTGGTCGTCCTGGCGCGAGAATAACCCAAGGGTTCCAGGAGTGTTTGGGATGGGCGGCCCCCTGCCGCCACCCCGCCGCCAAGCCCTTCGGCATCGCTAATATAGTGGTCAAGGTGCGCCATAGCCTTATGCGTACCCGCTTCGCCATTGCGAGCGCAGCGTGGCAATCCCATCGTCGCCGCACAGGCGATTGAGTGCGGTCGTCAGTACCGGAGCGAAATTGCCATGAACTCCTGACGGTGTTTTTTACCGGGATGCAAGGATGGAGAGGATTTTGGGCGGTGGCAATCTGTGGGCATCATCGGGTTGATTTGACCGAATACCGGCATCGCCATCACGCCGGGCCGTATTAGCCGCTGCCTATTCCCCCGCCAACCCGGCCGGGAGGGGCGGGTCGCAGCAACCCGCCCGCCGCAGCCTTACTGCCGCGCCAGCTTGACCAGCCGCCGCCCTTCCTGGTTGTGGCCGATGTACAGGTCGCCGTGGGAGTCGGCCCATACCGCGTGCCCGCCGGCGCCGCCGATGTCCATTTTGGCCAGCACCTCGCCATCCATGTTCAGGATGGTCATAAAGGCGTCCAGCTCCACCACATAGACGATGCCGTCCGAATCCACGAATATGTCGCAGGGCCGGGCCAGGTCGGTCCACATACCCAGATACTCGCCGTCGCCGGTGAAAATCTGGATGCGGTTATTCTCCCGGTCGCACACCAGCACCCGGCCGTCCCAGTGCACCCAGATGCCGTGGGGAATGTGAAACTCGCCGGGGCCGCGCTTGCCGGGCCGCCCCCAGGAGTGCAGCAGCCGTCCGTCCGGGGAAAACTTATGCACCCGGCTGTTGGCGTAGCCGTCGGACACGAACAGGTCTCCGTTGGGCGCCAGGGCGATGTCGGTGCAGCGGTTGAACGGGCCGGCGGCCTTCCACATCGTGCCGTCGGGCCGCGCGCCGCCGGTATCCGACGGCGCGTCCCAAACGCCCATGGTCAGCAGGGGCTTGCCGTCCAGCGTGCATTTAACGATGGCGTGGGACTCGCGCACGGGCAGATAGATGTGGTCTTCGCCGCTGATGTAAATGCCGTGGGCGTCGGTCAGGTATTCCCGTCCCCATTCGCGCAGAAAATTGCCCTCCCGGTCGAACACCATCAAAGGGTGGTCGCTGCGGTTGAAAATGTACACCCGGTCTTGCGAATCGCAAGCCGGTTCTGCCTGGCCGATGGCCCAGCCCTCCGGTAACCTGGCCCAGTCATCCAGAACTTCGTAAGTGAAATCGCCGCTGCCTACCGTTGCCATTTTGAGCCTCCTTGCTATTCCGTAAGCCGGCTGCCGTTGCGGATGGTTACGAAAGGCACCCGGTTTGCCGAGGCCAATGCCTCAGCGTCAGGGGTGATGCGTTCACCGGCGACGGCGGGGATGACGGTTTCCCCCGTGACTTTGCCGATGACCGCCGCTTCCGCCAGCGCCCTGGTTACGTCGTTGGGATATACGCTGAACGAAACCTGGGAGACAATCCAGACTTCCTGCCGGTCGCTTTTGCGGCGGGCCTTCAGATAGGTGTCGGCGCTGCCGACGCTGTCCAGCTCCGCTTCCGTAATCAGGTTGGCATCCCAGGCATCGGCCGCCAGGGTCAGTATCTCTTCTTTACTGACCGTGCGCGGGCGCACCAGGCCGATTGCCCTGACGTAATATTCCGGGTGGCTTCGGCTGGCCAGCTCCGTTCCCCATCCCTTCAGAATGGCCACGTCCTGCTTGACGTACTCCATATCTTGCTGGAGATGCGTTACGTCCTGTTGGAGGCGCCCTAATTTATCCTCCATACGGTCCATCCGGGCATCTTGGGCCGGATGTTCGTGCGGCGGTATGGCGGCGGTCATAGAATCTTGCTCCAATACATTTCCGGTTTCAGTTTGGGCGTCGGAGTGTGCCGTGTCAAGCCGTCAGCCGCCATCAGCCAGATTCACCGCGCTATTCCGTAAGCCGGCTGCCGTTGCGGATGGTTACGAAAGGCACCCGGTTTGCCGAGGCCAATGCCTCAGCGTCAGGGGTGATGCGTTCACCGGCGACGGCGGGGATGACGGTTTCCCCCGTGACTTTGCCGATGACCGCCGCTTCCGCCAGCGCCCTGGTTACGTCGTTAGGATATACGCTGAACGAAACCTGGGAGACAATCCAGACTTCCTGCCGGTCGCTTTTGCGGCGGGCTTTCAGATAGGTGTCGGCGCTGCCGACGCTGTCCAGCTCCCCTTCCGTAATCAGGTTGGCATCCCAGGCATCGGCCGCCAGGGTCAGTATCTCTTCTTTGCTGACCGTGCGCGGGCGCACCAGGCCGATTGCCCTGACGTAGTATTCCGGGTGGCTTCGGCTGGCCAGCTCCGTTCCCCATCCCTTCAGAATGGCCACGTCCTGCTTGACGTACTCCATATCCTGCTGGAGGCGCTCCAATTTATCCTCCATACGGTCCATCCGGGCATCTTGGGCCGGATGTTCGTGCGGCGGTATGGCGGCGGCGGTCATAAAATCTTGCTCCAATAGATTTCCGGTTTCAGTTTGGGCGTCGGAGTGTGCCGTGTCAAGCCGTCAGCCGCCATCAGCCAGGTTCACCGCCAGTTGCGCCAGCGTCCGCGTCGGCACGCCCGTCGCCCCTTTTACCAGATGCCCCTTGCTGCTGGACGCCGTGGATGTGCCGGCGATGTCGAGGTGCACCCAGTCGGCGTCCTCGGCAAACTCCCGCAGCAGCATGGCGGCGGTGATGGAGCCCGCCTGCCGCCCGCCGGTGTTCTTCATATCTGCCACGTCCGAGCGAATCAGCTCCCGGTAATCTTCCAGCATGGGCAGCTCCCAGAAGCGTTCCCCGCTGCGGTCGCCGGCCGCGCTGATGTCTTTCGCCAACCCGGCCGAGTTGCCCATCATGCCGGTGCAGGCTTTGCCGAGCGTAACCACCATCGCCCCGGTCAGCGTCGCCACGTCCACCAGCCGGGTGATGCCCAGGCTGCGGGCGTAGCACAGCGCGTCGGCCAGCACCAGCCGGCCTTCGGCGTCGGTGTTGATAACCTCGATGGTCTTGCCGTTCATGGCCGTAACCACGTCGCCGGGGCGTTGCGCTTTGCCGCCGGGCATATTCTCGGTGGCGGCGATGAGGCCGGTAACGTTGATGCGCGGCTGGAGCGACCCGATGGCCCGCATCGCCGCAATCACCGACGCGCCGCCGGCCATGTCGCCCTTCATCGCCTCCATATTAGCCGCCGGCTTCAGGGAGATGCCGCCGGTGTCAAAGGTGATGCCCTTGCCCACCAGACCCAGGTTGTTCTCCGGGTGGTCGGGGTCGCCGCGGTAGGTCAGGACGATGAGCTTGGGCGGCTCCTCACTGCCTTGCGCTACGCCCAGCAGCGCGCCCATGCCGTGCTCCGTCATCCGGTCCCGGTCGATGATGTCCAGTTCCAGACCGACGGTTTCCGCCACTTCCCGGGCGGCGTCTGCCATCCGGGTCGGCGTCATCACGTTGGCGGGGTGGTTGACCAAATCCCGCGCCAGCATGGTAGATTCCGCCAGCACCGTCCCCACGGATACGCCGGCGGTCAAAGCGTCAAGGCTGCCGGCATCCCGCTCTACTATGACTACGCTGGCGATGCCGGCGTCAGCGCGGCCGGCGCCGTCATCGTCATCCGCCCCGCTGCCGTTGCTCCGGTAAGTATCGAACTGGTACAGGCCCAGCAGCGTGCCCTCGGCGATGGCCTGGGCCGATTCGCCGGCATCCAGGCCGCCGATGCCGGCGCCGTGGGCGATGGTGGCAAACTCCGAAACGCCTTTGCCCCGCAGGAAACGGGCCACATCGCCGCTGACCCGGCGGACGGCGGCGGCGTCAAAATTATCGGCCTTGCCCAGCCCGGCCACCACAACGCGGCTGGCGGGAATACGGCCCATAGTGTGCAGCAGCGTCAGCTCGCCCAACTTGCCTTTTATCTCTCCGTCGGCGATGAGGGCGGAAATTGCCCCGTCCAGCGCGCGGTCAACCGCCCCCGTGCCGCCGCTGGGCTGCGTAACCCCCTGGAACAGATTGACCACTAACGCCGGTGTGGCAAAGTCGGTTATGTCGCCGGCGGCGACGTTCACGGTGGCAGTCATAGTTCGTCTCCTGTGCGCCCGGTTGTTCCCCACCCCGCACCTGGTACGGGGCGGCGTTATCTACTTGACCGGATTATGCCGCGATGCCGCCTCTGATACAACCGAGGCCCACGCCGTCCGGCGCAGCGTTTCCCGCAGCGCCCATTCCAGTTCGTCCGGACGGCTGACCAGCAGATGGGGCCGGGGCACGGGCGCGTCGGCCACCGCCAGACGGGTATAGATTTCCCACCCGGCGTCGCTGGCGCCGGCGTCGGCCAAACCGGCGGCGCGGTCGGACAGACGCCGCCGCACCAGGCCGGGGCGGGCCGTAAAGCGGACGATAAGCGGCGCCACGCCGGCGGCGTCGGCCACGGCGTAGAGCGGATGCCGCACTCCCTCATTAAGGTTGGTGGCGTCGAACACCACCGCGCGCCCGGACGCCAGCAGTTCCGCGATGAGGGCGTGCATCGCCGCAAAAACCCGCCGGTGCTCCTCCCGGCTGTAATCCGGCCTCGCCGCCAGCAGCTTGCGGCAATAGTCGCTGTTGACCCAGACGAAGGGGGCGCGGGCCGCCAACTCACGGGCAAAGTGCGACTTGCCCGTTCCCGGCAAACCGCACAGTATCACCAGGCCGGGAGTCGCGCCGCCGGCGCCAGCCGCGGGAGTAGTGACCGCGAATGTCGCCCGCAGGCGTTCCAAATCCGCTGGCTGCAGCCCGCCGTCCGTCCAGTAATCGCCTCTGCCCGACGCCGGCTCCATCGCGGACTGCGGCGCTCATCCAATCAGCGCCCGCAGTGCATACTGGATGACTACCAGCACCACCATCACCACCAGCGGGCTGAAGTCAATCATGCCCGTTTGCGGCAATACTCTGCGGATTGGCCCCAGCACCGGCTCCGTGATGGCGAATACCACATCGTACAGCCTGGCCAGGATTTCGGGCGGATTGTTCCCCTGCATCGTCATATACTGGACGACAAACCCCAAAATGATGCGTGCCAGCAACAGGAGATAGCACAGCGTGATGACAAAGGTGATGAGCTGGAGCATAGCGCGTTGGGAGGGCTTGCCGGCCGTCAGTCCCGGCCCAGCCGGATGGATTTGAGATAAGCGGCGTTCACGGCGTCCACGATGGCGGCGGGCACGCCGGCCCGTTCCAGCGCCTGCAACCCCTCGGCGGTGGTGCCGCCGGGCGATGTTACCATATCTTTGAGCGCCGCCGGATGCTGCCCGGTCTGCGACACCAGCTCAACGCTGCCTTTCACGGTCTGCAAGGCCAGCCGCCGGGCGGTATCCCGGGGCAAACCCACGTACACGCCGGCGTCAATCAGCGCCTCTACTATCAGAAAGACATACGCCGGCCCGCTGGCGCTCAACGCCGTCGCCATATCCAGGTACTGCTCATCGTCAACGTAAATCGCATCGCCGATGGTGGACAGAATAGCAGCCGCAGCCTCCCGGTGCGCCTGGCTCACCGACGGGGCGCAAGTCCACATCGTCATACCGGCCCCAATCTGCGCCGGCGTGTTGGGCATTACCCTGATGATGCCGGAATGTTGCATACCGTCGGCCAGCGACTTCATCCGCGCCCCGGCCACGATGGACAGCAGCGACTTTTCGTCCGTGAACAACCCGCCGATGTCGGCATAGACTTTAGGCAAGTCCTGTGGCTTGACGGCCAGCGCCACCAAATCGGAGCCGCCCACCACCGGCCCGTTCACCGGCGACACGCTCACCCCGTACCGCTCCGCCAGATAATCCCGCCGTGGCGCCACCGGCTCGCCGATTATCACGTCGCCAGCGTCGGCAACGCCGGCATTCAGCATCCCGCCGAGGATAGCCTCGGCCATCGTGCCGCCGCCGATAAACCCGATATTCATTGGAGTCAGCCCTCGCCCCAGGAATCGGTCAGTCCGTCCCCGCGCGCGAACGCCACGGCCATGCGTATGGATTCCACCATTGACGTATGGTCGGCCACGTTCTGGCCGGCAATGTCGAAAGCCGTGCCGTGGTCAACGGAAGTGCGGACGAAGGGCAGGCCCAGGTTAGCGGTGATGCTCTCCTCAAACCCGTACACCTTGACCGGAATGTGCCCCTGGTCGTGATACATACACAGCGTAACGTCGTACCGGCCCTCAATCGCGTGGTGAAAGATGATGTCCGCCGGCACCGGGCCGATGGCGTTGATGCCTTCACTTTGCGCTTGCTGAACCGCCGGCGCAATCTCTGCCGCCTCTTCGCTGCCCAGCAGCCCACCGTCGCTGCCATGCGGGTTCAGCGCCGCCACGCCAATCCGGGGATTGGTGAAACCCCACTTCCTGAAACTGTCATCCGTGAGTCGCAGGTAATCCAGGATACGGTCTTTTTTCACATAGTCGCAGGCCACCCGCAGGGAGCGATGCGTCGTCAGGTGAACCACCCGCAGGTTTTTTGCCATCAGCATCGTAGCGACGGTTTTCGCCCCGGACAGTTCCTGTAACAATTCCATATGACCGATGGCCTCATAGCCGGCCAGCGCCGCCGCTTCTTTGTTAAGCGGGGCGGTGGCCAGGCCGTCAACCACGCCGGCCAGCGCCAGCTGCCCGGCCTTGCTGACCCACTCCATCGACGCCTTGCCACAAGGCACGCTGAGCCGTCCCACCGTAATGTCTTCGGGGTTCAGGTTGCCAATGTCCACCACGTCAACCACCGCCGGATTATCCCCCGCCGCCGCAGGGTCATCGGTGCGGCTAATCGCCAGCGGCAACCCCGTCATCCGCGCGGCCTGCTCCATAGCGTAGGCGTTCCCGACCACGACCGGGCGGCACGACGCATAAACCCGAGGGTCGGCCAGCGCCTTTACCACCACCTCCGGCCCAATGCCGCAAGGGTCGCCCATCGTGATGGCGATTGCCGGACGCTGCGCGCCGGGGTCGGTTGTTGGTGCCATGATTCGCCTCGCGTGGTCGGACGGGGTGCAATCCCCTGATTGGTGGCTGATTATAGCACGCCCGCCACGCTCGCAAGCCAATGCTTTATAAAATGCCGGTTGCCCAAATTGGGCAAACCTCTTAAACTTACGGCACAAATTGGCTTTTGCCCTGCCGCTGTCAGCCTGGCGCTGTCAGGAGGATGCTATGGCCTCACCGGAAAATTTCGAGCAAGACCGCGATAAACTGATTGAGGCCGCAATTTACCTGAGCGAGCTCTCTATTGATGACCCTAATTTTGGAATGACCAAATTGGTCAAGCTCCTTTATTACGCTGACTGCGAATCCTATATGCAGTACGGCACACCCATCACAGGCGCCACCTACCTGCATTTCCCCCACGGCCCCCACCCGGAAAATTGGTACCGGGTGCGTGAACAAATGGAGCGGAACGGCGATGCTGCGATAGTGTACGAGACCGCCGTCCCCGGCTATCAGAAGTACCGGATGTTGCCGCGCCGCCCCGCCGACCTGGAACGGCTCAGCCCCAACGACCGGAAATCGCTTGAGGCGCAAGTACGGCGATTTGCCAGTTTCAACGCAGCCGGCATCGAGCAGTACTCACACCAGGAAGTCGGCTGGCTTGCCACTGAGGACGGGCAGCCATACCCTATGCCCTAGTCGGCGTCGCCTCCCCGCCGCTGAGCCAGCGCGAAATTCGAGCCGGCCACACCCCTGGTTGACGGGGCGAATCCGTTCCAGCCACACTCTGCCGTCATCTTCCAGAATTTCATACCGAATCTCTACCCGGCCCTGTTCGTAGCTGGCAGAGCGAGGAAACCGGATAGCCCTGACGTTATCAGGCCATCCGGCGATGTGCCGAGCAGCGCGCGGCGATTTAGACCGGCGCTCCCTAATCGCCGCCAGTACAACAGCATCGGCTATGGGGGTAATCCAGCCTTCCGCAACGCCGCGCTGCCAGTCGGACCGGAAGGTTGCCCTTTCCGAAACGATATACCGCCTGCCTCTGTCCGGAAGCGCCATGTCTGGTCTCCAATCCGTCCCGGCGCGCCACACGCCGGAGCGTAGGGGCAGGAATGCCCCTACTCGCACTTGTTCCAACCACACGAATAGCAGGTGCTGCATCCCTCCTGGTTGACCACTCCGCCGTTGCACTCCGGGCACCGCTGGGCGAATCCGCCGGGATAAGCCGGCGCTACAGCGTACCCATTGCCATTGCCGTTGCCGGCGTCGGCATCCGGCCTCGACCGCATAGCCGGCTGGGGCGCTATCGCGGAGCCAACCCCCGGCCCGTCGCCGCCGAAACCCGGCGACCCGGTGGGCAAGGTCAACTGCACCCCGGCCGGGGCGTTGCCGTCGCCGTTGATGCCGCGCATCATGTTGTCCAGCACCAGGGCCAGCGCGTCCGGGCCGGAGCGCACCAGCGTGCCATCGTCCCACACCGGGCAGCAGGTGATGCCGCGCAGCTGGCGGGCAACTTCGTTGGTATCAATCCCGGCCCGCAGCGCCAGCGAAACCAGCCGGGACACCGCCTCCAGCAGGGCCGCATCGCAGCCGCCGGCCTTGCCCATGGTGCCAAAGACCTCAAAAGGCAATCCTTCGCGGTCCAGGTTCACGGTAACGTACATATTTCCGTGCCCCGTCCGAACCCGCTCCGTTATCCCCCGCGTCTGCCGGGGACGGTCCCGCGGCACCCGCGGGGCCGGCACTTCAATCTCCACCACCGCCGGCTTGTCACCGGACTGCGCGGCTCCGGTGGCCGCTCCGGTGCTCAACACCTGGTCCGCTTTGCTGCCGTCCCGGTAAACCGTAATGCCCTTGCATCCCAGAGCGTAAGCCGACTGGTACGCCTCCGCAACGTCGGCCACGGCAGCGTCGTGGGGGAAGTTGATGGTCTTCGACACGGCGTTATCGGTGTATTCCTGGAAAGCCGCCTGCATCCGCACGTGCCAGCGGGGGGCGATGTCGTGGGAAACCCGGAACACGTCCTTGACCCAGGCGGGCACGTCCAGCTCCTCCAGCGAACCCACGGCGGCCAGTTGCTCCATCAACCCGATGGAGTAAAACCCTTCGTGTCGGGCCACGGCCTCAAAGTAGGCATTGCCCTCCACCAGCCGGGTGTTGTCCATCACGTTGCGCACGTAAGACAGGGCAAACAGCGGCTCAATTCCGCTGGACGCGCCGGCAATGATGCTGATAGTGCCGGTTGGGGCGATGGTGACCGGCGCCGAGTTTCGCACCGGCCGGGGGTTTTCTCCCATGTTGTACGCGCTGCGTTCCCACTCCGGGAACGGGCCGCGCGCCGTGGCCAATTCGGCCGAAGCGCGATAGGTTTCCGTTTGGATGAAACGCATCACCTCCCGCGCCAGGTCCAGCGCCGCGTCGCTGTCATACCGGATGCCCAGCTGGATGAGCAGGTCTGACCAGCCCATCACGCCCAGGCCAATGCGCCGGGTGCGGCGGCTCATCTCGGCAATTTCCGCAATGGGGTACTCGTTCATATCAATGACGCTGTCCAGCATATGCACGGCGGCGGTAATAACCTCGGCCATACGCGGCCAGTCAATCGCCACGTCGTTGTCGGTGTAGCGCACCATCCGCGCCAGGTTCAGCGACCCCAGGTTGCAGGACTCGTAGGGGAGAAGTGGCTGCTCGCCGCAGTTATGGACGTAAAACCCGTTGGCGTCGAAAGCGTTGACGCCGGGCACCGCCACGTCAAAGACATCCTCCGCGCCGTCACTCTTTACTTCGGCAACGCGAGCAGTGAAAGAACGGTTGTTGCCCGGAGATTGTGCAATCTCCAGCCATCGCTCAAAGCCGTCCGGCTTGACCACGGCGTTGTACTTGTCAAAATGTTCGTTGGCAACCAGCAGTTCCGGGTACCCTTCTCCATACCAAATGCTGGATTTTATGGCCAGCCGGAGCAGCATCCTTTGCAAACCTTGCAGCGTCAACCCGTCAGCGTTTCTGGGGGCGACGTTGATGCATTTCGGATTTTTGCCAGTATGTTCATGGTGTCGCCGGGATAATCCTCTGAAAAACCCGGCGTAGAATTCACTGGACGACCGCTCCATTTCGGGCGTTACGGTAGGGTTCTGCGGATCAATGTTCAGCCGCCGCCTGATTTCGTCCAGCAATGCGCTTTCTTCCGCCGTAGGCTCTTGCGGATCCTTTCTGGTCCGATTGGCGCCAAGGTCGCTGACAATGCGGTGTGGGTTCTTCATAAAGAACCTGCCCAGCAATAGACCGTCTGCTTCACCGTATTGACCAGGCCATTGGGAGAAATTGCAATGGCCGTTTATCGTGATGACATCGTCTTTCTCCAGAGATGCTGCACCCTGCCACCCTTTGTCAGTCATCACCAGGTGGTCGGCGGTCAGGCTCAGGCTGTATCCTTCTCTGGTAATCAGGCGCAGCACGGCTTTGCGGCCGGTGCGGAAAAATCCTTGCTCTCCGCTCAGGTAGATTTCACCGTTGACTACCGCCGTAAATGGCACGCCAACCAGCTCGCCAACCAGCCGCGGCCCTTCTGTCGTCTGCACCCAGGTATCGGCGGTTACGCAAGGATTGGTGGACTCAATATCCCCCAGCTGCGGGTTCGGGTTGTCCCGGTTAATCCGGTCCAGAAATACGATGCCCGGGTCTCCCGTGCCCCACGCCAGTTCGGTCATCCGCTCAAAAACGGCTTTGGCGTTGAGCTGCCTCATGACTTGCCCGGTGCGCGGGTTCACCAGGTCATAATCCTCGCCCCGCTCCACGCGCCGCATAAAGTCCTCGGTTACGGCCACCGAAATGTTGAAGTTGCTGAGCCGCTGCCCGTTCTCTTTGGCGGTGATGAACTCCATAATATCCGGGTGGGTAACGTGCAGGATGCCCATATTGGCGCCCCGCCGGGTGCCGCCCTGCTTCACCACGTCGGTGGCGGCGTCAAAGGCGTTGATGAAACTGACCGGCCCCGACGCCACGCCGCCCGTAGAACCAACCACGTCCCCCTCCGGCCGCAGCCGCGAAAAGGCAAACCCGGTGCCCCCGCCGCTCTTGTGGATGAGCGCGGTCTGCTTCACCTGAGTAAAAATCGCGTCCAGCGAGTCTGCAACCGGCAGCACGAAGCAGGCCGAAAGCTGTTGCAGCTCCCGCCCGGCGTTCATCAGCGTCGGCGAGTTGGGCAAAAATTCCAGCCGGCGCATCACTTCATAAAACCGCTGCTCCGTGGCCGCCCGTTCCGCCTCGGTTGCGCCGTATTCCAGGTCGGACTGGGACAGGTTGCGCGCCACGCGCCGGAACATACCGTCGGGGTCTTCCAGCACGTTGCCATCCCGGTCTTTGGACAGGTAGCGTCGCCGCAGCACCACCCGCGCATTGTCGGTCAGTTCGCCCGTCCGGTTGTTATAGGACTCGGCGACGCCGGCCGCGACTATGGCATCCCGGATGCGCTGCCTCACCGCCGCCGCGGAATCCGGGGCCGGTGCTTTGTTGGTGGTTCTGACTGTAACCGCCACGATGTCCTCCCTGCGTATCCCAAAAAGGGAGTAGATTATTTTCCGATTTGTTTAGCCGGGTCGCTATTCCAGTCTAACCCGCCGGCGACGTATCGCGGCGCCGGCGGGCTAGCCTGGCGGGATGCCGGCCTGCCGGCATCCCGCCAGGCTGGCTAAATTGCGCCGATTTGCCCACTCCGATTCACGCCTTGCAACCGCGCGGACAGGTCAAGGTCAAACCTCAACCCCTTGTAGAAGTAGAGAACCGGGGTCTCGCGCACCGGCCTCAGGTCAAAGCCGATGAGCGTCGCGGCCGCATCCTGCATCCGGTGCAGAACCCCCGCCGGGTTAGGGGTTTGCCGGGTCACCCGGCGCACCACCCCGGCGGTCATCCTGATGCCCAGGCCCGTCAGCGTGTCGCCAACCAGGTCGGCAAAATCTTTCAATGCGCCGTCCGCGAAGGGGTGGGCGGAAATCAGGCGCATCGACAATCCGTTGCGCGTGTTCTGGCAGTTGGTTACCGGGAATGCCGTCTGCAACTGCCGGGCAATCTGCGACTCGTACCCGTCCGGGCAGGGGCCGCAGTTGATTTCGACGTTGTACTGAACAGTTTGCTGCATTTGGTCAAGCTCCTGCAGGTGATGCGCGGCGTTGCATTTACGCGAAAAAGAGGTCATCTTCCTCCCGCGGCGCCGGCAGGGCCGCCCAGCAACTGACCAGGCAAAACCGGGCTTCACGATCCAGGTCATCCTGCAATTCGGCAAAGGGGTTGGGAATCCACGAGTCGCCATTGTCCACGTCGTCGCTGGTCCAGCCCGACGGAACCCACATCTTCCGCAGCATCTCCTCCATGTCGTGGACCCGGTTGTTGTGGGTCAACAGCCTGGTAAAAGCGGAGTATTGAACGCTGCTGCTCATAATGGTGTTGCACACCTCCCTTTGGGTTGTGGTTGGCGAGCAGGTAGCAATAGTGCCGTTTTGGCTTGACCGGAAGCGCCCGGCGATGGTGGCAATGCCGGCGCGCCCATAGTCGCAAAGTTGTTGATTAGGCATCCTCATAGCAATGGCAGTTGCAGTTTTGGATACCGTTATGCCCTAGGCCGGCTTTACGCGCCGTTCCGGCGGGTGGTTCGCCGCGTGCGGGTGCGCCGGGCCGTTACTGCTGCCAAACTGGGCAGCGGTTCCGGCTGGCCTGCGCGCAAATTCCGGGCCTGTTCCTCAAAATCGCCGGCCTCTTGAAAGTCGTAGTACACCGAGGCGTACCGGACGTAGGCTACTTCGTCCAGGATTCGCAGCCGCTCCAGAACCATCAGGCCCAGGTCTTGTGATTTGACCACGCCGTTGCCCAGGCGTTGCAGTTCCGTTTCAATGTCGTCGGCCAGCCTGTCGATGTCGCGCCGGGGAATCGGCCGCCGGGTGCAGGCCATATTGACCCCGGAAACCAGCTTGTCCCGGCTGAATTCCTGCCGCCGCCCGTCCCGCTTGTCAACCAGCAGCGCCGGCAGTCTGACCTGCTCATGGGTAGTGAAACGCCGTCCGCAAGACAGGCATTCCCGCCGGCGCCGGATACCGCTCTCGGCATCCCGCGAGTCGGTAACTTTGCTCTGATTTTCTTCGCAGTAAGGGCATTTCATGGCGTCTGGCACCTTTTGGTCTATTTCTCAAACAATTTTTGAAATTGGCGTATGTTGTGTTTGCGGACAAATTAACCACAACTTGTTGTAGCGTGGATTATACATCAGCCAAAGGTTGGATTGTCAGTTCAGCCGGTTTGCGAGATTTCGGCAATTCCGACGAATCGCCCCCAAAGGCTTGGTACCAAAATCAATTTGGGGGCGATTTTTGGTAGCGTTTCGTTGCCGGCGGTAGGGGCCTTTCAAAGCCAGGGATGCCGCCCTCGCCGTCAGGGATAGGGGTTGCGATAAGAGCCGTCCCACCGCGCAGCTTGCAAAGTCATTAAAGCCCTCTCCCCCTGTGGGAGAGGGTTGGGAGAGGGGTAGCGCTCCGCCCGGCGCCGGCAGCCCTCCCGCTCCGGCGCCCGCAACCCGCCGCCCGCACTTTGCCCCCGCCCACTGACAACCCCCCTTTGACAACCGCGAACATCGGTACTATACTGCAATCTATCACGTGAATCTCAGTCCAGCCAGAGGTCAACCGGTCGTCAACGGCCAGTCAGCACAAAATCGCATACCGGCGTCGTGGAGACCCCTCGTCCAATGCTTACGCGAGAACGGTCTAACCGGCCAACAGCGACTGCCACCGCGCTGCGTGGCTGCGCCCTTAAAGCGCAGTTCACGAACCATCGGAGCAAAACTTTGCGTAAATCCCCCGGCCGTGGGGCTGACATCGACCGGTAACCTCTGGCACTCCCACCGCATCCCGCCCACCACCTGAACCAGCAAAAGGACGCATTGCCAATGAACCCAGCCCACCACCTCAGCGGAATAACCAAACCACCCGAAACGGAACGCTGCCGCGATTTTTGGTGCTGCTTTGTCCCAAAGCTGATGATGACCAATGATTGACGCGACGCCTGGCGGCGGCATTGCTGTACGTCTCCGCAGGGTATGTTGCCGGCCCGGTTGCCATTGACTGCGGAAGGCGACGTGCCCACTCCGGCGCTGGTGCCACTTCTTTCATTGCTTCAGGACTGATTTCTGGCCTGGTTCATTCCTTCGGCATTCGCCCGTAGCCGGCCTCATTCCATATCGACTCGACGCAGCCGGTACGACGCTCTCCCAAACAACTCGCTGAAATCGTAGGGATACGGATTCATGCTTTGCTGATTGTGACCGTCCGGGCGGTCCGGCATCCGCTCGCCGGTGATTTGCAACCGATTCAGCCAATGGGTCCGCTCGGTGTGCCAGAACTGCATCATCGACCACTCGCCGCCTTCCTCATAGCGGGCCTGCTCGCAGGAGAGCATTCCGCCGAGAGTGAGGTGTATGCCGTCCCACTTACCGGCGACCTCCCGCCAATTGGGTATCAGCCGGCCATCTGGGGCGCGGTGCGGAAATTCCAGGCAAAGCGCGTGCCAATCTGCCGGGTGGTTAATCTCCCGCACCCGCACGTCCTGCTCAAACCGGACTTGCCATGCGGCCAACGGGAAGGCGCAAACATGGTCGCCCGCACCCGTGGCGAACGCCGTCCATTCGGATGTGGAGCTGCCCCGGAACGTGGCAGTGCTTTGGGAACCAGTGTGGGGAACCGGATCGTCGCTGCCGGCGCGATGCGGGTACGGCTTTCGCCAGTGTTCGGGGGCGAAGGGTTTGAGTTCGGGCGGGCCGCAGTCGGCCCCGCGCGGCATTTGGGGCGAAGACCAGATTTGACTCTCCAAATCCACCGGCGCGTACCACCAGGCAAATGCCGGGTGGCTGACAATCCGCAGGGCCAAATCAGCGAAAGCTTTGGCCTCCCTGAGCGCAATTTCCTGCCAACCCGCATCGCGGTGCACGTCGGCGAAGTCGACGGCCATGGCTGCTAACCAGAAACTGACCTCCGGCTCGGCGAGGCGTTCCAGGGGCAAATGCAAGTTTGCGGACAGGTCGAGAATGACAGCGCATCCGGCCGGGGAATCGAGTAGGGCTTGCGCTTTCGCTTCATTGGTCATGATGTTCACGCTCCGGCCCGGAGTCGGGCCGCCGAAGTTTGTAATTGGAGTGATGGGGCATCTGGTCAGTATATTCGCAGTGAGAACCAAAGCTCTTAATTTTTTGTGCCCGGCCCGCCCCAAAACGCCAGCAAAAAGCCCCCTCTCCGTCCGGAGAAGGGGCTTGACGTTCCGCGGTTACGCGCGCGTTATCGGTAAAAACCCCGGCGGTTTTGCCGGTGCTGCAAGAACGTCGGCAGGTCGTAGTCCCGCCGGTCCGGAATATCCATTTCGCCCAGCAGCTTGGCGATGTCGTCTTCGGCTTCTTCCGTCGCCTCCGGGAAGTCTGCGGCCACCATCGTCATCTTCACCTCATCATCCAGCCGGGCATCCCGGTTTGTGCCGAAGATGATGTTGGCATTGGGGTCGGCCAGCTCTTCCACCACCGCGGCCGCTTCCTGAACCTCTTGCAGAGACAGGTTGTTGCCGCCCGTCAGCACGAACAGGATACGGCGCGAACCTTCCAGCGAGATGTCCAGCAGCGGGCTCTCGGTGCATTGCCGCGCGGCCGCCCGGGCCCGGTGCTCGCCCCGGCTTCTGCCGATGGATAGCCACGCCTGCCCGGCTCCGGTCAGGATGGTCTTCACGTCGGCGAAGTCCACGTTGATTTCCCCCGGAACCGTAACTACTTCTGCGATGGCGCTGATGCCCTGGTGCAGCACCGAATCGGCAAGCTTCAGCGCGTCCTCCCAGGAGTAGGAATCCGACTGCTCATCGTTGAGCGCCAGCAGGCGGTCGTTGGGAATGACAATCATGGTATCCACTTGGTCTTTCAGGCGCTCCAGCCCCTCGGTAGCGTTCCGACGCCGCATCTGCGCTTCAAAACCGAAAGGCCGGCTCACGACGGCGATGGTCAGGGCGCCGCTTTCCTTGGCGATTTGAGCCACGACCGGCGCCGCTCCGGTTCCGGTGCCGCCTCCCATGCCAACTGCCACGAATACCATGTCGGCGCCGCGAACGGCCTGCTCAATTTCGGAGCGGGATTCCTCCGCCGCCTGCCGACCCACTTCCGGTTGCGCGCCGGCGCCCAGGCCGCTGGTCAGCTTGCGACCCAGAGCGATGCGGTAGTGAACGTCGCACCGGGCCAAATGCTGGGCGTCGGTATTGAGCGCGTAGTACTCAACCACCGGCAGCTTGTCCTTATACATACGGCTAACCGCGTTAGAGCCGCCGCCGCCGACGCCCATGACCTTGATGAGTGGCACGCCCCGCCCAATCTCCGGAATCATGCCGTCGGTGTCATTAAAACCGCCGGCCGGCTCCCATGAGGCGGAGTTATCAGGAAATATCATGCTCGTTGTTCCTCCTGGTATTGGTTTTGAGAGTACAGTTGTCAGGTTCAAGCCCGGTATTCAGCCACGCGCGCGGGGTCAGTCGCGCCCTGACTGGCGCGCGCCCGCGCGGGCGAACGGGCGGCGCAGCAGCGCGCCCGGCGACCAGTTCCGCTCTCCCTCGCCTCGAATCCGGCCCTGGTCAGGTTGGTGGCGGTGTTTCACCGCCCATTGCAGCACGCCCAACGCCGCCGCGTACTCCGGCTGGCGCAGCGATTCGGGCAAGCCGGCATACCACAGCGGCACGCCAACCCGAACCTGCGTCCGCAGTCCGCGGGCGGTCATTTCCGCAAACCCCGGCATCCGCGCTCCGCCCCCCGTCAGCACCACTCCGCCCGGCGGCGAGGATTCCATTCCGGCTTTGGACAATTCCTCGTTAATCAGTTTGAGCATCTGCAAAGAGCGCAGGTACAGCGGCTCGCAAAATTCCTGCCGCCGCACAATCCGTTTGGGCTGCACCTGGGTTGCCGGCATCACTACTTCGTCACGGGGAGCCAATTCGTCCGGCAGAACGTGGCCGTGCTGGATTTTCAGGTCCTCGGCCATTTGATACGGTATCCGGAGGGCAATGGCCATATCGCGGGTCAGCTGATTGCCCCCCATCGGCAGCACCGACGAGAAAAAGGGCGTTCCTTCCCGGTAGGCCGCAATCTTGATAGTGCCGGCGCCAACGTCGATGACCACCACGCCCATCTCCCGCTCATCCGCGGTCAGCACGCCTTCACCCGAGGCCAGCGGATGCGCCACCAGACCCTCCACCCGCAGCTTGCAGGACTGCAACGCCCGCACCGTATTCCCCAGCGGCACCGACATCCCCCGTACTATGTGGGCTTCCAACTGCAATTCGTTGGTATGCAGTCCGGTAGGGTTCCGCACTCCGGCTACCCCATCCAGCCGGAAACGCATGGGGATGATATGCAGGACCTGTTCGCTCCGGCTGTCCAACTGCTGCTGCAAGACTCCCGACGCGCTGCTCACCAGCGAGCGCAAATGCTGCTCGGTTACGGTTACCAGTTCTTCGCCGTCCCCCATTACTTCCAGCGAGTTCTCCCCTACCAGATGGTCGCCGTTCACGACGGCGAAAAAATCCCCCACCGGATTGCGTCCCACGTATCGCAAACATTCTTTCAGGCTGTCCCGCACGGCGTCCCGGACTTCTCCGAAGTCGTCGATGATTCCCTGCCGCACGCCCAGCGAAGGGGTCGAACCCACGCCCAGCGGCTTGAGTTCCCCCTCCGGGCCCAGCCGCGTGGCGATGGAGACGACTTTGCTGGTGCCGATGTCAATGACTGCGTAAATCGGTTCCCTTGGCATAGCTACGTTCCTTTCAGTAAATCCTTTATGGGTTCAACGAAATCTCAAATGCGCTCAACGACCCGCAGACGGGCGCTGCGGCTGCGCGGGTTGGCCGCCGTTTCCGCTGCGGACGGCCTGATGATGCGCCGCCGCAACAACCGCAGCGTCGGCTGATGCTCGCAAACGCATACGGGCAGGTCGGACGGACACACGCAGGCTGCCGACTCCCAATCCATCCACCCTTTCACCAGCCGGTCTTCCAGGCTGTGATAGCTGATGACCACCAGCCGGCCCCCGGGGGCCAACAGTTCCAGCGTCGCGGCCAGCCCAAGCTCCAGTTGCGCCAACTCCTGGTTGACCGCAATCCGCAGCGCCTGAAAAGTCCGCGTCGCCGGGTGCCGGCCGCCGCGCCGCCCTCCCACTGCCCGCGCGACCACCGCGGCCAACCGCCCGGTGGTCGCGATTGGCCGGCTGTTCACGATGGCCCGGGCGATGGCCCGGCTCCGGCGCTCCTCGCCATACTGGAAAATCAGGTCGGCCAGCTGGCGTTCCCCGGCCGTGTTGATGATGTCCGCCGCCGTTTCGCCTGTGGTGTCGTACCGCATATCCAGCGGCTCATCCCGTTGGAACGAAAGGCCGTAGCCGGTCGAGTCAACCTGCTGCGACGAGAAACCCAGGTCCAGCAGAATGCCGTCGGCGGCGACGATTCCGCGTTCACCGGCGATGGCCTTCATCTCAGCGTAAGCGCCGTGGACCAGGACGGCCCGCCGGCCGTAGCCGCTCAGCCGTCGTCGCGCCACATACAGCGAGCGCGGGTCGCGGTCAATCCCCAGCACCACGCCGTCCGGCGCCGACCGCTCCAGCATGGCCAGCGCGTGGCCCCCGGCGCCCAGCGTCCCGTCCACATACACGCCGCCCGCTCTGACCGCGAGCAAATCCAGCGACTCTGCCAGCAGCACGGGTTGGTGCCGAGGCTCGCCAATACCGCCGGCAGCGCACTCAAAGGGACGATTTGCCCGCCCCAACGATGTCGCGCCGGCCAATCCTGAAATCGGTCGCTCTCTAATTGCCGCTGCCAGTATCATCACTGCACCGAACCGAAACCCGCAATCCTCAGAAACCTGTCGGCCCGACTCAGAATCGCCGAACCCAAACAATCCAGAATGTAGCAAAACCCCCGTTCCCTGCGCCTACTGCCGGCAATGCACAATTTGCCGATTTTTGAAATCGTACAAATTTGGGCATACCCATACTGCCACTGCGGGACGCCATCGCGCTGCCGCGGTACGGCGCGGCCTGTGACTTCCCGGAAGCCCCGAAGCCGGCGGACGCTCCGCAACGGACGGAACTGCATGATTTGCTGCGGCCGGCAGTCAGGCAGTCAGCCGGTCAACCGGCGCGCCGGGAGCAGTATCGCCCGGGTAGCGTTCCGTTTTAGGTGGTTTAGTTGTAGGATGGCTGCAAATACCGGCTCCGGAGTCAGAGGGAGGGGCGCTGCCATGGGACTGCTTTACGACTTGGAAACCCGGCTGGAGCAGCAGATACCCGTCCAGCTGCAACAGTCGTTGCAGCTGGCTTTGGATGATTACCAGCCCCTCTGCCCGGACTGCGGTTTAGCGATGCACCGGCATCATCGGTACGCCCGTACTATCACCACCCGCTATGGGGCAATTCGGTTGCAGATGCCCGTGTTCCGCTGCGGCCAGTGCGGCCGGATGGCCAGCGGCGCCGACCTGCTGGGCGAAGCAGAACGTCATCAAAGGTACTCAAAAAAACCCGGGAACTAGCCATCAAACCGGCGGCGCAGGGGTTGAGCTACGCCCAGAGCGGCCAGTGGTTCGGGTTCGTTAAAAGCACCATGTGCCGCTGGCTGCGACGGGAGCCAATAGCGCAGCCGGAGTTGCGGGGGCGGGTGTTGGAGCTCGACGGATTGTGGACCAGAACGCGGGCCGGAGCTACGGAATTGAAGGTCATCCGAGATGAAAACGGCGTGGCTCTGGGGGCCTTTGGAGGTTGGGAAGAGGTGATTGACCAGGCCTGGCGGCAGGGAGCGGTTCAGCCGGCGCATCTGGTGAGCGACGGGGATGCGGCCATCGCCGCGGGCATCCGGATGGTCTATGGCCGGCAAGCGCCCCACCAGCTCTGCCATTTTCACCTGCTGCGGGAGTACCGGCGGAACATTGGGGAGACTGGTTGGCGGGAGGCGCGGCGACTGCTGGCGTCGTCCGGCCTGGCGGAGGCCCGGGGCTATGCGGCGCGGGTGGCCGCGTTGACCGGAGGCCAGGGGACGTACTGGTGTCGGAAAGCCCTGGAGAAAGGACTGCGCCATTTAGCCACCGGGCAAGCGCGATTCAAGACAACCTCCCCTTTGGAACGGCACAACCGGGAGTTGCGGCGGCGGGAAAAGATGGGCACCGTATGGACACCGCACAACCTGCTGGTATTGCTCCAAAACCGGGGCCTGCTCAACCAAACCACCTAAAACGGAACGCTACCATCGCCCGCCCGCCCGTTGACACCGCCCGCGTTCCCGCCCATAATCCCCATTGTTATGCTGCGTTTTGACGTCCGCCTGTTTGCTTTGTATCGGGAGCGCGCCGGGGCCCCGGTGGTGTCGGTTGAGTTGCCCGACGGTTCTATGGTCGGCGACTTGACGGCGGCGGTGCGGGCGGACTACCCCCGGCTGGCGCCGCCGGAAGTGCGCATTGTGGTGGCGGTGAACGCCGAGTATGCTGACGATGACCAGGTGTTGCAGGCCGGGGACGAAGTTTGCCTGATTCCGCCGGTTAGTGGAGGTCTCCGACGATGATTATTCTGACTGACGAACCGCTGGACCCGGCGGCGGTGACCGGCTCGGTGCGGCGGGACGGCAACGGCGCCGTGGTAACTTTTCTGGGCACTACTCGCGATAACTTCGGCGGCAAGACCGTTACACGATTGGAATACGAAGCCTACGACGCCATGGCAATCAAAAAGCTGCGCGAAGTGCGGGACAGTCTTTGCGCCGATTACGGGATTGAGGATATTGCCATCGCCCACCGGACGGGCCGGGTGGACGTAGGGCAGATTAGCCTGGTGGTGGCAGTGGCGTCGCCGCACCGGGTGGCGGCCTTTGAGGCTTGCCATGAGGCGGTGAACCGCATCAAGACGATTGTGCCCATCTGGAAGAAGGAATGGTTCGCCGACGGCTCCCGGTGGGTGGCTTGTGAAGACCACGAGTTTGCCGACGAGGTTGAGCATCAGCACGCTCACGCCGAACGGCACGCGGTTCCTGCGGCCGGGAACTAGCCGGGGCAGCCAGCGGCGTTGCCCCTACCGCAGGCCGTCAAGCAGGTGCACCAGCAGCTCCCCCGCCGCCAGGTCAACTTGCTTCACTACCTGGGTTACTGCGGGCAGCAGTATCTCGTCGCCGGTGTCGGATTCGACTACGTAAACGTCGTTGCTGCCGGTAATGAGCACTTCCCGGATTGTGCCCAGGATTTCGCCCTGGTCGGTGCTGACTGACAGGCCGACCAACTGGTAGTGGTAGTATTCGCCCGGTGGGAGTTCGGGCGCGGGGTCAACGGGGGCAAACAGCCACTGGCCGGTCAGTCGCCGCGCCGCGTGGGCGTCGCTCACGCCCTCCAGCCGGAGCAGGGCGTATCCGTCCGGCAGGGGGTGGCAGGAAATGACGGCGCGCGATTCCCCGGCTACGGTCAGCGGATTGCCGGCCTGGAACCGGTCGGGGTTGTCGGAATAGGACTGGATTCTGAGAGAACCGTCCAGACCGTGGTTGCGGATAACGCGCCCGACAATTACCGCGCCGTCCGGGGTGTCAGGGACATCTGGCAGCACCCGGCTGCGAGTCGGAGCCGGTTTGCGGTAGCGCCGGCCGCGATGGCGGTTAGACAATCTCCAGCACGGCCCGGGTGCCGTCCTTGACGGCGGCCACCCGCAACAGGACGCGCATGGCCTGGGCCACCCGGCCTTGTCGCCCGATTACTTTGCCCTTGTCTTCGGGGGCAACTTCCAGGCGTATAACAATCTGGTCGCCTTCGTCCGACTCCGTGACTCGCACTGCGTCCGGGTTAGACGTTAGCGACTGAGCAATGAACTCAATCAGCTCTTTCATCCGAATGGACCTTGCTGAAGATGTCGTTGCGGTCAAAGATGCGACGCACGGGGTCGGAGGGCTGCGCGCCTTTGCGCAGCCAGTCAATCGCCCGATTTTCGTCGAGGGTTACGGCCGGCGGGTCCGCCATCGGGTCATAGTGGCCGATGCCGTCAATGTAAGCGCCATCCCGTGGGTTTCGCTTCTCGGTGACGACAATCCGGTAGTAGGGGCGGCCTTTCTTTCCTACTCGCCGCAGGCGAATCCGTAGCATTTGAACTCCGTGTTGATGGTTCAGGTTATGGTTGGTCTCAATTTAGGCTTTCGCGCCGGGTTTGTCAAACGGTAATCGCAATCCGGGCCTTGCGGCCAGGGCGTTGAGAACCGGATTAGCGCGGGCATCCTTCATCCATCCGGTCAGCGATTTAAAAATGGTATCGGGCCCAGACTGGACCTTTGGCTCATCGCCCGATTATTCCCAGAACCTCTGGGGCGACGGTAGACACTGGTCTGGGCCCGACTGACGGGCTGAAATGCCGGCTTGTTTTGAAAGCGATGACGCTAAGAGGCGTTCACCCCGTCGTGTCCAGACTGGTGCCTACCATCGCCCCAGCATGATAAACTGTGTTCCATTAGCCATCACCTCCTTATCTCAAAGTTCCGCCCTAGCGGTTAGCGATAATTTACAAGCGGGAGGCAGCCTTGTCAACCCCTTTGCAAGCCGATTTCTCAGCCGGCGCCGGAACTGCCCAACGGTGGCGCGTGGTCTTTATGGGCACGCCGCGGTTTGTCGTTCCGGCGCTGGATTCGCTGGCGGCAAATCCGGGCATCCGGGTCGTCGCCGCCTGCACTCCGCCGGACCGCCGCCGGGGTCGTGGCCGGGCGCTGGAACCTTCTCCGGTCAAGCAGCGGGCGCAGGAGCTGGACATCCCGGCGCTGCAGCCGGCGACGCTGCGCAATGCTGACGCGGTTGGTCAACTGGCGTCCTATGCGCCGGATCTAATCGTGGTGGCGGCCTACGGACGATTGCTGCCCCCGGACGTGTTGGCGCTGCCGCGTTTCGGCTGCCTGAACCTGCATCCGTCGCTGCTGCCCCGGCATCGCGGGCCGGCCCCGGTGGCCGGGGCGCTGCTGGCCGGTGATGAGACTACGGGCCTTACGGTGATGCTGCTGGATGAGGGGATGGACACCGGCCCAATCATCGCCCGGCGAGAACGGCCCATCACGCCGCAGGATGACGCCGCAACCCTTACGGACGCGCTGTTTCAGGACGGCGCCGCCCTCCTGGGCGAGGTGATTCCGCAATGGACGGCCGGCGCGATTGCGGCCGTCCCGCAAGATGACGGGCAAGCCACCTACACCGGCAAGATTGAGCGGGCCGACGGCCGGGCCGACTGGAACCTGCCGGCAACGACGCTGGCGCGGCAGCAGCGCGCCTACGCCCCCTGGCCCGGCCTGCATACCCGGTGGGACGGCAAAGAGGTCAAGCTGCTGGCCGTGGACGCCATTCCCGGCAGCGGGATTGCCCCCGGCCGCGTAGCATCGTCCGGCGATGCCGACATCGTCATCGGCACCGGCGACGGGCTGCTGGCAGTGCGGCGGCTGCAGCCGGAGGGACGCCGGCCGGCGGACGCGGCGGATTTCCTGCGCGGGTATCCACAGTTCAGGGGGGCAATGCTGGGGTGAATTTTTGCATTCCAGTAGGCACGGCGCCGGCCAGTCGGAAACCGCCGGTCCAGCGCACTCACGCCCGCTAGACCGGCTTGCATACTAGCCGGGATAGCAATAACGCCATCAACAGAGCAAGTTAGCAAACCTTGCCCGGGTTGCCGGTTCCTCCCTCCAGAAGTAATCAATATCGCTACAAAGCGTATCCCCTAAGTCGCTTGCGATATTTTTCTGCGCGCCATGTCGTACCAGCATCTCGGCTCGGGAGAGGTCACCACCGCACCGTCGCCGCAGGCAATACCTGAGATCACGGCGACAATAGCTATAAGGCCAATAGCAATTTCCTTGAACACTATTCGCGCTCCTTCCGTCGTGTGCTTTGCCGCCGTCAACTCAGATAGCGGGTCGGCGATGCCCGCTATCTTGTTGCCTTATAAGCGCAAACCGGGCCGACGACGATATTCAAAGCCTCTCCGGGGTACTTTATCACCACGGCGTGCTGCAACCCGCGGTAACCGCAACTGGAGCAATTGGGCTTTTTAGCGTGGGGAGCAAATTCTAGGCAAGCGATTTTGACCCAACCAGATATAGGGAGGTCTTGACGCTCCAGGGCGCCAATCCATTTCAAAATCCGTCGCCTATGCTGTTTGATGTGTTCCCGTTCCTCATCCCATTGCTCTTGCCAAGTCATAACCATTATTCTGCACTCCTTTTCCTACCGCCAGCGCGTCCCCGGCCAAGCTAAAAATCGTTGCCAACCGCAGCCGCACCAGTGTATGAGTATTATCAAGTATACTCTTATCTTCTCTGTCTGTCAAACCCATCGCAAAACTAAATGTTGCTAGCTGTATATCATTTGCAATCCCCGTGCCAGTCGGCAAAAATTCACCCTTGGCCAACGCCGTACCTTGCCATCGTCAGGCCCTGCCCATGTCCTCGCCGCCAGCGGTGGTAGAATGCCTGCGGCATTGCCCGAACTGACCGGGGTTGCCTTATGGAGGAAACTATGGCATTCGCAGGCGTACCCACCGAGGCGCAAGTGCTGGAGTGGTACCGAGATGAGAATAACTGGGGCCGCTGGGGGCATCAGGACCAGCTGGGCGCCCTGAACCTGATTACCACGGCCAAGCGGACGCAGGCGGCGGCGCTGGTGCAGTCCGGCGAAACCGTCAGCTGCGCCCGGCCCATCACCACTGACATCACGCCGGACATCACCAACCAGGTGCAGCGGTTCATGGTGGATAGCGGCGAGGGCCGCGATACCGACCCGCTGGAGCGGCGCAATTCCCGGCGGGGCGCTGCGGAGTTCATCGGGATGGTGTTTCACGGGCAGACCATTACGCATATCGACGCCCTGTCGCACTATTCCTACGACGGGCTGATGTACAACGGGGTGCCGGCCGCCGTAGTCACTTCCCGCGAGGGAGCGCAGAGCCATGCCATCGACCTGACGGCGCAAGGTCTCGTCAGCCGGGGCGTCCTGCTCGACGTGGCCCGGGTGCGCGGCGTGGACTGGCTGCCTCCCGACGCTCCGGTGATGCCGGAGGACCTGGACGCCGCCGAGCGGGAACACGGCGTTACGGTGGAGTCGGGCGACATTCTGCTGGTGCGGACGGGCAACTACCGCCGGCGGATGGTGGAAGGGCCGGTACCCGGAACCGAGCCGAGCGTAGCCTGCCATGTAGCCTGCGCGCCGTGGTTCAAGGAGCGGGGCATCGCCATGCTGGGTACGGACACGTCCAACGACATCCGCCCCAACCAGTACGCCAACATCGTTTCTCCGCTGCACATCGCCTGCCTGGTGTATCTGGGCGTGTGGCTGATTGACAACGCCAACCTGGAAGACGTGGCGGAAACCGCGACGCGCCACAACCGTTGGGAGTTTATGCTGTCCATCGGGGCGCTGCGGCTGCGGAACGTTACCGGCAGTCCCGTGAATCCGATTGCGATTTTCTAAACTGGCGCCGGGGAATCAGGGGGGAGATAATGGGTCTCCCCCTGGAAGCTGACCGGATGGCTGGCAGACGCCGCAATGTCCAACCGCTGCAACTCTGCGATGAATAGGGGCAAAGCACAGGCAGCGCAATGCCCATAGCAATTGTGGTTCTGCGTCCAAATCCCGGCGGTGTTTGCCTGTGACGATGGCGACGGCCTGGCGCGCGTAGTGCAACGCCACGCTTGCCTGCTTCGTTGCGTGAGCTTTATCCGCGTCAGTTGGCGACGGCATAATCAGGTTCAGGGTAAATTGACTTGGCCTGAGCCAGGTATCGCTCCAACTGTTCTGGGCGCATATCTCCGGGCGTTTTGACGCTGACGCTGTCGCTCAATATGTCAGACAGTTGCAGTTGCAGTCCGCTCCGGTCGGGCAGCAGTCCGCCTTCGCGTATTGCGATGGCAATGCCGTCTGCCGGCAGCCAGTGCATGGCCTGGATGCCCTGGCTCCGGCAGGCTTCCGCGATTGCCAGTCGCCGTTCCGGTTGGCGCATAGGTTCGGGCCATTGCACGGTTCCCGATTCGGCATAGTGGGCCATCATTTTGCGAATTGCCCATACCTTATGCATCCGGGTTCGCCAGGATTGGCCTGCCAATGTGCATAGGGCAATTCCGGTGTGAACATTGCGCCGGCCTGCTGGGGAGTAAAGGCGGCCCGTTTCCGGGGACTGCTTGCCCGGCGGGTAACGGGCCACCTTTGGCGGCGCCTGGGCGGCTCCGGCCGCTTTGCGCGGCGTCCGTTTCCGGTCAGCCCTTGGGGTTTCCGGGCGTCGTGAGGATGTTGCGGAGCCGGCTGGGCGCCGCTACTTTCCCGCTGTCGTCTTCCTGAGATGACCGAGGAAAGCAGGTTCAGCGCCCGGCTGATGCCGACGTAGCACAGCGGAAAGCGGCGGCGTTATTGCCGGGCCGCCAGCGGACGTTGCCACCCCTTGCCGGCCGTTCCCGCTCCGGAGGTTTGCGCCGCGCTCTCCGACGCCCGCCGCCGTTATGTTAGGATAGCGCCATTCGTTCATCCATCCCCACGGGCAGGAGCGTATTTTATGCACACCGAACAGCGCCGGGTTGCCGGCGACGGGCTCCATTATCTGGCCATCTTTCCCGATGATTATGACGCCGGTGCCGACTACCCGCTGGTGGTAATGCTCCACGGGTTCGGCGCCAATATGCAGGACTTGGCGGGACTGGCGCCGTCCATCAACCGCAAGGGGTACGTGTATGTCTGCCCCAACGCGCCCATTCCCTTTGAGCTGGCGCCGGGCATGATTGGCTACGGCTGGCATCCGCCGCGCGGCCAGGCCAGCGACGCGCACTATGCCCAGGCCGAGGCGCTGCTGGATGACTTTTTCGCGCAAGTTCTGGGCGAGTTCCGGGCCGCCGGCGGTCGCGCCGTGTTGCTGGGGTTCTCCCAGGGCGGCGGCATGACTTACCGGATGGGCCTGGAGCGGGCCGACCGGTTCGCGGCGCTAATCGCGTTGAGCGCATCGCTGCCCGACCCCGAAATACTGCGGCCCCGGCTGCCCGCCCACCGCAATCAGCCGGTGTTCGTCGCCCACGGCCTCTACGACCAGATGGTTTCTATGGACAGCGCCCGGCGCACCCGCGAGTTCCTGGACGCCGAAAACTACAACCTGTCTTATCACGAGTACGGCATGGGCCACGAAATCCCGGCGGAAGTGCTGCGGGATATGGTGCCCTGGATGGAGGCGCTGCTGCCGCCACTGGTTCCCGAAACCGACCGGATTTTTTAGGGCGTATCGTCAAATTATTTTGGCCCACAGCGCCAATGCCTGCATCTGGCAGATAGCCAGGTATGACGCCGCGTTTTCGGCCTGCCGCGTCGCCACACCCCGCCATTCCTGGAACTTGCCAAACCCGTTCTCTACCAAATGACGCGCCTGGCACAAATCCGCGTCACAGCCCTGAGGCGCGCGTCGGCTCCGCTGCGGCAACGCCGGCGCCGTCCCCCCGCACGCGCCGCCGTCAGTGCCTGTCTTCCCTGGACGGAGCCTCCGGGAACTGGCCGGTTGGGAGGGCCGTTGACGATGGCAGCCATGGTAAAACCGGCGCGCCGGGTTAGATAGCCTGAAAGCGAACCACGGTTAGAAACCGTGGTTCGCTTCGCGCTGGCAGTGTGGGCGTTTGCGGCTGTTACAGCGTGTCGCCGGCAAACAACGCCGACTGCTTATGAAACACCTGCACCCGGTGGCGGGCGCACTCCAGGACGAACACGCGGCCCTCGTCGTCAACCTCTACCGCGATTGGCCCCTGGAACGCGCCTTCCCGTTCCGTCAGGTTTTGCGCGCGCTGTCTGGCCTTGACGATGGTCGGGTCAAGATACACGCGCTCGGCAGCCCACTTGGACAAGCCGGCCTGACCGACCATTGTGGTGATGTAGCAACCATCCGCGCCAAAAACTTGAACCCGGTCGTTCTTGTAGTCGGTAACGTAGATGGCGCCGTCCCGGTCAACGGCCACGCCGGTGGGCCGGTTGAACTCGCCTTCCCCGTCGCCCAGGGCGCCGAACTTCATCAGGAACGTGCCATCGGGGGCGAACTTCTGGATGCGGTTGTTGCGCCAGTCGGCAATGTACACGTCGCCGTTATGGTCGATTTCGATGCCCCACGGGTGGTCGAACTCGCCGTCGCCGTCGCCCTTCCGTCCCCAGCCGAACTTGTACTGCCCGCCTTTGGTGAACACCTGCACCCGGTGGTTCAGGCTGTCCACCTCATACAGGTTGTCATCTTTATCAAAGGCCAACCCGGCCGGGCGGTTAATCTCGCCGGGAGCGTCGCCGGGGATGCCCCACTGCCCAATCCAGCCCTCATCCGGGTGATGGACGGAAATGCGGTTCAGCCATTCGTCGGAGACGTAAGCGTTGCCGTCGCTGTCCAGGGCGACGGAAGTAGGCCACATAAAGGAGCCATTGGGGGTGGAGGCGTCCGCCTCCTCCGGCGGGATTTTCTGGCCGAACTCGGCCACCACTTCCTCATCCAGCGTAAAAACCGTAACCCGTTTGCAGGGGAAGAACACCGGCGTTTCGGTGCCGCGGCTCAGCACGTACAGCAGGTTATTCTCATCGCGGGTAATCGCTACCGGGTTGAAAAACCCGTTGCCGCTGCGGACTTCCTGCCGGCCAATGGTGTGGCTGTACTGGAACGTTACCGGCGGAATCTCAGTCTGTGTAACCATTTTCCCTCACCAGTTCAATGATGCAATCAAGGCAGGAGCAAAGGGCCCCTCTCCCCTTCGCGGGAGAGAGGCCCTTTTGAGTCGTTACTTGATGAAGTCGAACTGCTCGAAGGAACCCTGCAGTATCGCCTTGTCGTCCAGGCCCAGCCACTGGTCCAGGATGGTGGCGTAGGTGCTGCGGAAGTCGTTGTTCCACTTCAGGTCGCCTTCGTCCAGCTTATCCGGCTCCAGGGAGGGATACTCGCCGTACAGGCCGCCCTTCACGGCGTCGCCCATCACGAAGGCTACGCTGCCGGAGCCGTGGTCGGTGCCGGAACCGTTCTCCTGCACCCGGCGCCCGAACTCGGTGAACAGCACCATGACCACTTCCTGGTTGGCGTCGTGCTCTTTCAAGTCCTGGTAGAGGTCGTTGACCGCGTTGGACACCTCGCCCCACAGCTTGGAGAACGAAGTGGGCTGGTTGGCGTGGGTGTCAAAGGCGCCGGGGTTCAAGCCGGTGTAGAGGACGCGGGAGCCGAAACCGGCCACGTGCACCTGGGCGATGTTCTTGACCCACTGAGAGAACATATCGCCGTTGTACTCAATGCTGGAGGAGTAAATCTCCGGCGCGGTGCGCAGGATGTCCGCGCCTTTCAGCGCGTCCAGCCCGGTCTGGGACAGGTAGTCGTTGATGGGGCCGGCGCCGACCATGGGCGAGTACATCCGGGAGAAAATGTCCAGCGCCTCGGCCCGCTGGCTTTCCCCGTCAATGCCGGTGAGGACGCCGTAGGTCTCCAAGTTGCCCACAGAGGCGACGGAGACGCCCGGCGCAGCCAGCGCGCGGGGGAGGCCACGGCCAAAGTTCACTGCCGTCAGCACGTTTTCTTTATTGGGGTCCATGTCCTGGATGGCCCGGCCCAGCCAGCCCTCGGTAGCCATCTTGGTCGGCTCGGCGGTGTGCCAGATGTCCATAGAGCGGAAGTGCGAGCGGATGGGGTTGGGATAGCCGATGCCCTGGATGACGGCCACCTTGCCTTCGTCGTACAGGTCCTTGATGGGGGCCATCGCCGGGTGGAACCCAACCTTGCCGTCAATAGCCAGAACTTCCTCCGGCTCCACCTTCAGATGGGGGCGATAGTCCTTATACAAAGGGTCGCTGTAGGGGATGATGGTGTTCAGAGCGTCATAGGCGCCCGACATTTGCAGAACTACCAGCACCGGGTCTTTCTTCGTAGCGGTCACGATTGGTTCCTCCCGTGGGGGGTTGGTTGGTCGGTTTTTTGACGGGGTTGGCGCCAGCCGGTTCGGGGACGGGCTAGGCATAGATGTATTCTTTGGTGGCGACAATCATCTGCAGCAGTTCACTGACCCGCGCGGCAAAGTCTGCGGTGTCGGTGCGCAGGGCGCCGCCCTTGGCCAGGCTGGCGGCCAGCATCTGCCGCGTTTCGTCGGCCAGCTCGTAATGCCCCAGCAGCCGGCAGGTATCATTAACCATGTCTTCCGGTGAGATGACGGGGCCGCGGTCGGCCAGGCGGTTGATAATCTCCCGGACGCCGGGCTGGTTCACGTCGCCGACGAAATCAGCCGTGAAGTTGATGCGATGCACCAGCGTGCCGCCGTCAATCCACTCCCGGCCGGTGTGCCAGCCTTCCACCGACGGCGGGTTGAACAGCTCCTGGCCCATGTGCTTCATCTCATCAAAGATGAACTCAAAGCCGGGCTTGGGCTCTTGCCAGTCGCCCACCAGCCGCAGGGTGCCCATCACGGTTTCCACCGGACTCTTGACTCGGGTGAAGCGGGCGTTCTTGAAGGCGTCGGAGTGGAACAGGACGCGCAGCATGGCGCGGATGTTGTAGCCGGAGCGGAAGTACTCGTCCTCCAGCATCTTGATGGTGTCCGGGTCCTGGGGCGGCGTGTCCATCCAGGCCGGCACCTGGGCCTCATCGGCCACGAAGTAGGTGTAGAGGTGGCGGGAGATGAAGCGGGCCGTGGCCGGCTGCTTCGCAATGATGTCAACGATGTCCTCGCCGTTGAAGTTGCCGGTCTCCCCCAGGAAGGTCTTGATGCCGTCGTCGTGGTCGTCCGGGTTATAGACGAACTTGGCGGAGTAGCGGCCGTAGGGCTGGCCGGGAACATTGTTGGAGATGGTCCAGCCGGTGAAGGCGCGGGCGCATTCCTTAACGTCGTCCTCGGTGTAGTTGAACTCGCCGTCCTTGCCGACGCCCATGGAGAACAGCTCCAGCAGCTCGCGCCCGTAGTTTTCGTTGATGGCGCCCTTGTGGCTGAGGCAGTTGTCCAGAAAGAAAATCATCGCCGGGTCTTTGGAAATCTGCACCAGCAAGTCCCGGAAGCTGCCCAGGCCGTACTTGCGGAACATCTCGATTTCGTCATACGACGTCGGGTAGCTCTGCGTCTTGCTGTCGGCGGTGCACAGGATGCCGTGCCAGAACAGAACCATCTTCTCTTCCAGCTGGCGCCGGGAGTTAATCATGCGAAAGGCGAAGTACTCGGGGACGCCCCGGGTGAAGTGGCTCCATTCGATGAAGTAGCGCTCGGCCAGGTCAAGGTCCATCCCGTGGGGGTTGTCCTCCGGGTTGAGCAACTCGGCAACCGTTGCCTCGTAGCCCTTGGCCGCGCGGGCCTCCAGCTCCTCGTATTGTGCGCCGAAGCCGGCCCGCCGCATCAGATGGGCCATCAGTGCGATGTCATGGTCTGCCATAGATAATCCTCCTGGATCTGAACTAACAAGTCGCCAGCGTTATCCTATCATTAAGCCGTGCGCCGCTCAACCTCGCCATGCCAGGCTGGCGAAAATCTTTTGGAGAGGCGTTAGTTGGGCGGTTAAGCTGTCCCGGCTATAATGGCCCCATTCATTCCTGCTTGCTTGGAGTCGCCCTATGGCCGAGAATCCGGTTCACGCCGCCGAAAACCTGGTTCCCGATATTTTAGCAAATCTGGCCCGGATTGACGCCGAGCGCCGGTTGCCTGCCGAACTGGCGGCGCGGATGGCGGAAAAGCGGCTGTTCTGCCTCTACGCCCCGCAATCCCTGGGCGGGCCGGAGGCTGACCCCATCACTGCGTTTCAGGTGGTGGAAACGATTTCCCAGGCCGACGGTTCCGCCGGCTGGTGCGTGTTCAACGGCAGCGCGGTTACGTCGGCCATATCCCGGCTCACGGTGGACGCGGCCAAAGAGATTTTCGGCGACCCGCCGGCCATCCTCGGCTCCGGTTCCGCCCGGCCCGAAGGCGCCGCCACCCTCACCGAGGGCGGTTACATCGTCAACGGACGCTGGAATTACCTGAGCGGCATTGACCACTCTACCGCGCTGTTCCTGAATTGCCGCCTGCGGGACGCCGCCGGGCCGGTACTGAACGACGACGGCAGCCCGGCTACCCGCGTGGCGATAGTGCCGGTGGCGGCGGGCGCGGTTCTCGATACCTGGGCCACGCTGGGGATGCGCGGAACGGCCAGCAATGACTGCGAGTTTTCCGATGTGTTCGTGCCGGCGCGGCATACCTATGCGCGGGGCGACCCGTCTTATCACGACGGGCCGCTGTACAACCCGCCGCAAACTGCCATCCTTATCAGCTGGACGCTGGCGGCGGCCAACGCGCTGGGCATGGCGCGCGGCGCGATGAATGCCTTTACCGACCTGGCCACCACCTCCGGCGCCACCGGCTCCAGGATGCTGCTGCGCGACCGCACCTACGTCCAAATCGCCTTTGGGGAATGCGAGGCTATGCTGGACGGCGCGCGCACCCACGTCCTCGACGCCGTGGGCCGGATGTGGGAATCGCAGGTACACGCCCGGCCCGATTTGATGGATCAGGCGGTGCGCGCCCGGCTGGCGATAACCCACGCCATCCGCCGGTCGGTAGATGTGGTGGACAAGCTGTTCAACGTAGCCGGCACCAACGCCATTCACCGCTCCGTGGGATTGGAACGGTTTTTCCGGGACTTGCACGTAAGCGGGCAGCATATATCGGGCCTGCCCGCCAACTACGAATACGGCGGGCAGGCGCTGCTGGGGGCTGCGGTGCGGGCGTCGCTTTATACGTAATCGTGGAGCACCTGGCTGAAATAATCAGTGACCTGCCGACTAATGCCAGAACGATAATCGTCTTTATGTTGGTGGTGCCGGCTATGGCGCAGGCAGCTTTAGTCGCTTTGCGCCGGGATCGCAAAGACCGGCTGCCTTGGGGAGCGTCTTCCGGCCACCTCTACGCTGCGATGCTTTGGGTGGTATGTCTGACGGTCATCGTAGCGGCGGCGCTATTTCTCTACTACGTCGGGGTTGGTATTGGAAAAGAGATTGCGGATACCCCTCAGCAAACGTCCGACTAGCGGTGCGGTGTCCCGCGCTAGCCACCAGGTTAAAACGGCGAACGCTCCCAGCCATCCCAGAGAGCCGGCGCAAAACAGGCAAACCCCCACGAGCAGGAGAGTAAGATTATTCTGCGCGCCGGCCCAAAGCGATATGAGCGCTCCTGCTATGGTGCCAATGCTGGCGCCGGTGAGGGTGTAGTCCAGCCAAAACGATTTGTCCCGACGGCCGCCGCCTTTGCTTGCGCCGGCGGGAGGTTCAGCCCCGCGGCGTGCATCGTCCCCTGGCGCGGGCAGGTACTCCGCTTCCGTACCCACGCTTGGCGTGTTGGGCGTTGCCATGCTGCACCTCCCTGATACGCTCAATGTTACACCCTGCCGGCCGGGCCGACCAACCCCTATTCTGGGAAAATCCGCCGGTACACCCCCGGCGAACCGCCCACGTGCGCCATGTGGGGCCGCACTTCGTGAGTCCAAACCGGCGTTACCGCAGTGCGCCAGTTGTCCCAGCCCGCGCTTTCCGCTACGGCCAGCGATTCCATTTCGTGGACGGTGGCGTACTTCGGCGCGCCCATCACCGCCTGGAAGCGGCGGGCCCTGATATAGCCGGGGATGCTCAGGCACAGCGGCAGCCGTTCGTTGTTGTAGGCGTCGTTGAATTTCTCTTCCAGGTGGTCGGGCACCGACATTCGCCCCACCAGGATTACCGGCGACATTCCCGCCTCGGCCGTGTCGGCGGACAGTTCCGCCGGGTGCACCCGCCGGTACAGGTTGCGGACGTACTCGGTGCCGATGACGCTGGGCGACATACGCTGCGACCACTCGGTGGGGCTGGTCAGCCACCGCTGCCATTCGTCAGCGTACCAGGCTTCGTGGGAATCCAGCTCGTAGCAGGCCAGATACTTCGGCCCGCCCTGCACCGCCTGGTAGCGCGCCGCGTCCAGCACGCCGGGGATGGCTAGCCGCTCCGGGATGTGCTCTTCGTTGTACCAGCGGTTATACTCATCGTCGTGCTCCGGCGCCACGTCGCTGAACACCAGCAGCAGGCCGTCGCCTTTCTTTTTTGCAGTCATAATTGCCTCCGTTTGGGAGTTACACACCAAAGTGAGCAGCTTACACCCGAATATGTCCCAGAACGTCCAGCTCAGCCGCTTCCATTGTCCACCCGGAAGCGACTAACATCTCTATTTCGTCCTCGGCAGTAGGCTCGTCGTCCCAATCATAAGACCGAAATGGCACAGACTCCCCAAGTCCGTCCGTTAAGTCCATCAGACGGTCGGTTTCTGCTTCAGAAAGTGGCCGTTCATCTGACAGTAACACCAAGCGGCCAATTTCCATGTCAATTTCATCCATCATAAATTTTCCAGTCGGCTTGAGATTCGGTCATAGTCAGCGTGAGAGCCTAGCCATCTTGCATCAACCAGTTTCAGTTCATCGTAATAAACGTCAGCTATCAACCTATATCCAGCGAGGATAAACTTCCACCTGTTGCCTCTTATGAATTCAGCATTTGGGAATAATTGCGAAACGTCGGAGGGCGCGTTCCAACTAGCCCGTTCCACCCGTTTGCTCCAGGCAATAAATCTTCGTCTGGCTTGCGAATCTCTGTGTAAAATTTCTTGGACTCGTCTTGTTATCGTTACTTCCATGGCTATATTACATCACAAAGGAGCCGACACTGTCAATTGCTGGGGCGCGGGGTTTGCTCACTTTATGCTCCGGCGCCACGTCGCTGAACACCAGCAACAGCCCGTCGCCTTTCTTTTTTGCGTTTGCATTTGCAGTCATAATGCATCCCGGTCGCTTTCGTTGCCGTTCCTTCCGTGTTGCCCGTTCTATCTAATAGACATCGCTGCGATGCCCCACCCGTTCCACAACTACGCGGCGGTCGTCGTGTTCCAGGTAATAGATTGCCCGGTAATCGCTGATTTGCAAGCGACAATAGCCGCTCCATTGCCCGGTCAGTTCCCGGTGGTTAATAGCTTCCGCGTTGTCGGCCAGCCAGAGCAGCCGGCGGCGCACCGTCTGCGCTATCCGACGGTCCAGACGGGACATATCATCATCCGCTGCCTCGGTGTATTCCAACGCATAGCCCACTATTCCAGTCCCAGCCGCCGGTGCACTTCCGCGGCGGGGATGGTGCGCCGGCCGCCGGCCATGCGCTCGGCCAGCGCCGCCCGCAGTTCCGCCGCAAACTCCGGCCTAAACTCCAAACCTTCGTCCGGGTCAATATCCGTCAGCACGTCCAGTTCATAATCTACAATCTTCATCGTCGCCACGCTGACGGTACACACCCGCGCCAGCAGGTCAATCACCTGTTCCTTGTAATCCGCAAAGCGATAGGTGTTGAACCGCTCCCGTATCGTCGGGTCCCGGGGCTTGCGCTCCCGGTACTGGTCAAGTACCCATTCCACCGCCGAGCGGTTGCCCAGTTCGTACACCCAAGCCTGCCACGGTACGCCGGCCAGGGTAGTCTGCTCGTCCAGCGTAATGGTGTCGCGTTCTTTATCGACCCGCAAAATGGCCCGGCCCGGCATTACCCCGCCCTTATCCCGCCGTTCCAGCGGGTAGGGTTCTGCCGACTCAAACCCCAGGTGCAGCTCCAGCAGCTCCCGCCCCAGCCGCACAAACTCGGCAAATTCGGTCTGAAAGTGAACCCGCGGAAACTCCCGCCGCAACTCAATCTCCCATCGCTGCTGATACGCCGGGTCGTGCAGCATAGCGTAGGTGTAGGCGAAAATGTCCTCGGCAGTGATGCCGTCGTCGCCGTAATGCTCGCGGAACTGCCGCAGCCCCCACTCGGTAATGTTGCTGACCCGTTCACCGTCGGTCGTGTAGCGGTAGAGCGGCAGGCATTGCGTGTCGCCGGTGAAGTGAAAATCACACGGCTTATCTGTTGCCAGTGCATAAAAGTCTTTGCCATTCACGCAAAAATTGATGACCCGATTGGGCTGTTTCAAGTCATCCCCAAACATATCGTAATGATTTTTGGTGAGTACGTCATTCATCGTGAAATCAGCGAAGTGATGCTTTTTGACAAACGGGCGATACAACGTTTGGATGCGGTTCCCGTCGTTATAGACGATGCGCCGGCCGTGTCGGAATTTGTTACGCAAGTCACGACTCCACTTGATAACCGGGTCATATGATTCGCCGCCATTGTCCAGGAGGCCGTTATAAGTATCCGCAAAGAAAAGCGCCTTTGCCCGCAGATTGTGGACATCAAAATCATACACCCAATCATCGCGGTTGGATTTGACGGCGTTGGTGAACAGGCTGAACACTGCCTGCTCATCAGCAGCAGTTTTAGCAAACTTGGTCTGCCGGTTGGCAAGCGGCGTCAGTTCCTTAAACTTACCGTCCGGCTGATTGAGCCATTCCCCCGTGGCGCTGGGCGTGATTTCCTTGAAATCGAAATTGTCAAATGTTTTGTCCTTGATGTAATTAACCTTGTCCGGGGCTTTGGCATAGCTACGGACGTCGTTGTAATATACCTTGAACTCGCCGGCGCCTTGCCGCCGCACCAGAAAATAGATGGCAACTCCGACGCGGATTTTGTCGTCAAAGATGTTGCCGCCCTCTTGCCGGCGGCGTTCTCCGCTGGTGCGGGCGTTGCCCTTCAGGTCAAAGGCCCACAGTTCGTTAAACTCCTCGGCAACGACCTTGCGAAACCCGTCGTCCTGCCGGGCGTCCAGAAACGCGCTGTTGCTGACGAAAGCGATAATCCCGTCATCCGCCAGCCTATCCGAGGCCCATCGGATGAACCGCTTGTACATATCATATTGCTTGGTTTTCTGCGCCGTGCTGGCGGCGATGTAGGTTTCGCTGATGCGCCGGTCAATCTCCGGGTATTCGCGGTTCTTGTTATTGTCGTTTTCGTTCTGCTGGTTGGCGTTATACGGCGGGTTGCCCATAATCACGCTGATGCTCTTTTCGTTCTGCTCCTGCACCCGTATCCAGTTTTCCTCCGACAGCGCCCCCAGGTTGAACGCGGCCTGCCGCTCCACCGCGCCGCCCGTCGCCCCCTGCCAGTCCATATTGTCCAAAGTATCCACAAAGCACAGGTTGGGAAACTCCCGATACTGCCCCGTCCGTTCCCGGTAGGTGTATTCAATGTTCAGGTTGGCGATGTAATAGGGCAGTATGGCGACTTCGTTGGCGTGGATTTCGTTCCGGTACTTGTACTCCAGCCGTTCCGCCGGCAGGTAGTTAATCAGGCTGGTGACAAAGGTTCCCGTGCCGGTGGCCGGGTCCAGAATTGGCACGTTGTCGTCGGCCAGCCCCTTCTTAAAATGCTTTTGCAGCAGGTAATCCGTGCCGCGCACGATAAAGTCCACCACTTCGTTAGGCGTATAGACCACGCCCAGGCGGTCGGCGGCGGCGGGGTTGTAAGCCTGGTAAAAGTCCTCATAGATTGCTTTGAGAAACTGCTGCTTTTCGGCGAAGTCGGTAATCTCCCACGCGGCGCGTCCGATAGCGCCATAGTAGCGGCGCAGGTTGTCGATGGCCTGGCGCTGGACATCGCCGGTGAAAAAGGTTCCTTCCAGGTCATCCAGCTGCCGGGCGACGCTGTTTTCCCGGTGGAACTGGCTTTCCCGGAACACGGCCATAAAGATGTCTTTGGTGAGGATATGCTGGAGCAGCATTTCGCGCACGTCGGCGTCAGACACTTCGGGGCTGATGGTCTGGCGGCAGAGGGCCAGGAACCGGGCGGCGGTCTCCCGGTAGGCGGGATTGCCGGCGGCGGCGCCGGCCACGGCGGCGCGCAGGTTGTCCAGCACGGCGGGCAGGTCGGTTTTGAACTGCTGGCGGGCCTGGCGAAACTCCCCAATCTCCGGCAGTTCGTAATCCAGGAACCGCCGGATGAGGCGATGCAGCTCGCCCGGGCGGGACATATCAACCCGCATCGCCTCGCCGCCGTTCTGAATCAGGACGGCGGTTTGCGAGTCCTCAAAAATGATATTGTCGTCCGGGTAGCCCCGGTTGAACTTGCGCGCGATTTCGGCGTCCAGGTTGTCGCGGGAGTCCTTGGCCTCCCAATAGCCGCGCGCCATCCGCAGCGTGTCCTTCACCGTCCCGTCGGGGATGACGCCGCCGGCGCGCAATTCGGGCACCAGCGTCAGCCGCTCCCGGTGGGCAGCGCAGTAAGCGGCCAGGCAGTTCTGAAAAGCGGGCCGGATGTTCAGCTCGTTGGCCGAACCGCCGGCGGCAATCAGCTGCGCCAGCTCGGCGCGATAACGTTCAATATGCGGGTAGTTGGGCATAATGCCGTCATTATACCGAAACGGACAGGACACGGTTCGGAACGTCACGAGTCGGGCGTCACTTCACGGCTGCTAAACAATGCAGCACAATGATATAGTATATCAAAATCCACAATGTGGAGAGCGGAATACAATGCACGATGCCAGAGCCGTAGCCAATCGACTGCTTGATTTGGCCCACGAGGACGGGAACCGGCTCACTGTAATGCAAGTGCTCAAGCTGGTCTATTTTTGCCACGCCTGGATGCTGGCGCTGTATGACCGGCCGCTGATTGAGCAGCCGGTTGAGGCTTTGCGTTATGGCCCTGTAATCCGAGACGTGTACCAGAGCTTCAAAAAGTACCGCGACGCGCCCATCAAGTCCAGGGCGCGCGTCCCTGCTGGCCAATTCGATGGGGAAGAGAACTACATTATTGAACAAGTCTATCAGAAATACGGCTTCCTCTCCGGCATCCGGCTGTCCCAAATGACCCACGCTCCCGGCACGCCCTGGGCGCAAGTTTGGGGCGCTAACCGGCAGAACTCTATTATCCCCAACTGGCTCAATAAGCAGTACTATGCTCAGAAAGCCGGGGCCATAAATGGCTCCGGCTAGTCAGCCAAATATGCCCCCGGGGACGGACTTGGAACCTCCTCTGAATGGCGATGATAAGGCTGACCATGAGCAAGAGGCGATAAACCGGGAGGCTCTGTTTAATGAGCATCGTCGCACCGAAAGGCTGCGCAACATTTGGGCGGTATGCGTCTATGCGCTCCTCGTGCTGGCAGCGGTGGTTGTTTTCATTACCATATTCGCCGTCGCTTGGCATTATCTTGCGCCGGACGGGTGGGCCTGGCTGGAACCGGAGCAGTTGAGCGCGGTTCGCACGTTCCTGTTCAGCGGGGCCGTCACCGGCGCCGCGGGATGGCTCGGCGCTTACCTACGCAACCGCCTCTAGCGGCCCCGGCGTCTTGCGGTCATACGCCACGCGCCGGCCAATCCGGCGCGCGCCCAACCCTTTGTGAAGGGCGGCACAAACCCGGCTGGACGGTGTATAATTGGGCAGCGCTTTTCGTTTTCACCGGAACGGGCCGGAGGGTCAAAAGGAGAAGTATATGGTTAGTTCATTACAGCAAACGGCCGGCGCGGCGCAACCCGGCGACGGCATTGAGGAAGTCGATGTTGTCGTCATCGGCGCCGGCGTAACCGGATTGTATTCAATCTATCGGCTGCGGAATCTGGGGTTCTCGGTGCGGGCCTTTGAGGAAGGCAGCGGCGTGGGCGGCACCTGGTACTGGAATCGGTATCCCGGCGCGCGCTTTGACTCCGAAAGCTACACCTACGGGTTTTCTTTCTCGCAAGAGTTGTTGCAGGAATGGGAGTGGAAGGAACACTACTCCAGCCAGCCGGAAAACGAACGCTACCTCAACTACGTCGCCGACAAATTCGACCTGCGCGGGAACATCCGGTTCAACTCGCGGGTTGCCTCGCTGGTATACGACGAGGCGGCGAACCGCTGGCAGGTCACGACGGACGATGGCCAGCAGGCCCGGGCCCAGTTCGTGATTACGGCCATCGGCATCCTCTCCGCCCGCTACGTGCCGGATTTTGAGGGGCTGGACAGTTTTGAAGGCGCCTGGTGCCACACCAACCGCTGGCCCAAGGCCGGCATGGACCTGGCCGGCAAACGGGTGGGCGTGGTGGGCACCGGCGCCACCGCCGTCCAGCTCATCCCCGAAATCGCCGGCGAAGTGGCCCATCTGACCGTCTTCCAGCGCACGGCCAACTACTGCGTGCCGCTGCGCAACGCCCTCATCGACCGGGAAACCCAGGACTACATCAAGACGCACTACCCGGAAATCTTCCGCAAGTGCAGCGAAACCCCCGGTTCCTTCATGCACGAATTCGACCCCCGGTCGGCTCTGTCGGTTCCCGCAGCGGAAAAGCGGGAGCAGTACGAACGGCTGTGGGCGGAACCGGGTTTCAAAAAGTGGCTGTCCAACTTCTACGACGTGATGATGCCGGGCGAAGCCAACGAGGACTATGCCGAGTTCGTCCGCAACAAGATTCGCGAGCGCGTCCATGACCCGGTAGTGGCGGAGCAGCTGGTGCCCAAGAACCATATGTTCGGTTCCAAACGGCTGCCCTGCGAGAGCGGCTATTATGAAGTGTACAACCGGGACAACGTGCTGCTGGTGGACGTGCGCGCGGCCCCCATCGCGCGCATCACGCCCCGCGGCATCCGGACCAGCGACGGCAACGAGTACGAGCTGGACGTTATCATCTTCGCCACCGGATACGACGCCGTAACCGGCTCGCTGAACAAAATACACATCCAGGGCATCGGCGGGCAGACGATAATGGAAAAGTTTGCCGGCGGCCCCCGCACCTTTATGGGTATGTCCAGCAACGGATTCCCGAACCTGTTCACGGTGAATGCCGCCTCGGTGGGCAACTTCGTGCGCGCCGCCGAGCCGCTGGTGGAGTGGGTCACCGACGCCATCGCCCACGTGCGCGACAGCGGCCATTCGCGCATCATGGCCACCAGGCAGGCCGAGGACGACTGGGTCCAGCACATCGCCGAGGGCGGCGCCAACATCCTGCGGACGCAGGCCGACTCCTGGTTCGTCGGGGCCAACATCCCCGGCAAAGCGCGCGTTCTGCTCACCGCCCCCGACACCGCGCCGGCCATGCGCGCCAAGCGGGCGGAGGTGCGGAACAACGGGTACGAAGGGTTCACGCTGGAATAACCGGCGGGAACCTCAGGCCGGTCATTTGACCTTCCGGCCGGGGCAGGTTCCAAACCTGCCCCCACATATAATGCCTCAGCACACCCCGGGAAATCCAGGTATGTCCCTGACCCTTGCCAACGCCAACCTCATTGATTGCGTCCACCGGCGGGTGCAAACGGACGCGAGCGTAGTCATCGACGGCGGGCGCATCGTCGCGGTCGGCGCGGGGCGCGCCGCATCCGCCGGGGGTAGCGGGCAAGTCCTGGACTTGCAGGGAGCATTCCTGCTGCCGGGCCTTTGGGACGTCCACATCCACCCCGATTACCCCGTGCCTCCCGGAACTACGGTGGCGCAGGAGACGGCGAACTTCGGGCGGCAGTTGTCCCTGGCCTTAACCGAAGGCGGCATTACCGCGGTGCGCTGCGGGGGCGCGGCCCACTTTATGGATGTGGCGTGGCAGCGGGTTTTCGACGCCGGCGGCGTGGCCGGCCCCCGCGTGTTCGCCTCCGGCTACTTCCTCACCACCACCGGCGGCCACTTCCTCACGTCCGGCCAGGCGCGGGAGTGCGACGGCCCCTATGGCTTCGTGCAGGCCATCCGCGAGCAAATCAAGCATGGCGTTGACCACATCAAGCTCAACCTCACCGGCGGCATTATGGGGCCGGACTGGGACCGGCACTGGCATTCGTTCCTGCTGGAGGACGAACTGGCCGCCGCCTTCGCCATCTGCCGCCAGCGGGAGTTTCCCGTTATGGCCCACGCCGCCAACCCGGACGCCGTCAAGTCGGCGGTGCGCCTGGGCGCGCACAGCGTGGAACACGGCTACATTATGGATGAGGAGTGCATCGCCGCCCTGGCCGGCGCGCCGACCTGGTACGTGCCCACGCTGGCGATTTCGCATCTGACCGAAGGACAGGCGCAGAACGACTACGAAAAGCGGTGGCTGGCCGAGCGCAATATCGCCGCCGCACTGCAATGCCGCGCCGATGCCGCCGCCGGCGAACACGCCCACTGGTTCCGCCGCGCCCTGGACGCCGGCGTGAAAATGGCCCTGGGTTCGGATATTCGCCCCCTGCGGGAGGCGGCCCTGCTGGAAATGGGCCTGTGGGTGCGCAACGGCGCCACCACCTGGCAAACCCTGCTGGCCGCCACCCACCACGCCGCCACCTTATGCGGCGTAGGCGACCGTCTGGGCACGGTTGAGGTCGGCAAGCTGGCGGATTTGATAGTGGTGGGGGCCAACCCGCTGGACGACATCAACAACCTGCGCCAACTCCAACTGGTAATCAAAGCGGGCCGCATCGTCTCCGACCAGCGGCCCACCTAAGGGATGTCTGCCGCCGGCGGGGCGCGGCGCTTTTACTCTACTCGCCGGTCGGATAAAACTTCCCATCCCACAGCTCCCCTTCGCCGGGGACGTACTGGCCGGTTCTGAGGTAGGTGATGGGGTAGTCCGGCAGCACAGCGACGGCATAGCACACGCCGGCGATGGGCGCGCTATGAAAGTCCAGACTAACGTCCCAGTTATTAAAACCGTACTGCCGGCGCCATCTGGAGAGATGGTCGGAGTTGTCGGGAACTAGGTGCAGAAAGAAATCCGCTTCCGTGTCCGCCGCCGCGCACGATTCTTTGACGTAGGTTAGCCGGTTTCCATTACGGTACACGTTCCAGTCGGAGCGGATTATCAATTCGCCGGCCGCCGCGGTGAGCCGGGCGGCGTAATCACGCGGATCATACGGGAAACTGTAAATCATCCAGCGATAATCACGACGGTAATGGACGCCGGCATCTTTTTCCAGATACGGCGCGCCTCCCTGTCAGAATGAATTTGGCGGAAAAAGCCAGCAGCGTGGTAAAAACGGGTATGAGGATATACCAGTAGCGCAGCACGACGCCCCAGGATAAGCAGAGGATGACAAACATACTGGCCAGTTGGCCCACCAGAAACAGTATAAACAGCGTCTCATTGTCAAAGCGCAATCGCTGCTGAACGGCTCTGATGATGACGACGCACAGCAATGCCAGAGAGAGCGCGCCGAGACCGGCGGTAATCAGGAAGGACGTCTCCACCTGAAACAGTCCGTACAGAATATCCACCGCATTCCTGGTGACCTGTTCACGGGTTAGCGACGAACCGTAGCCGGTGCCCGAAATTGCGGCGGCGGCATATATCCGGTTGAGAGTGAGCAGAAAGATTACAACCAGCGGTATGCCGGCCAGAATCCTTTGCCACCCTCCCCCAATTTTAATTATTAGTATTGCATAGTATGATATTGCTAGCCAAAGCACGACCGCAACGTTAACCTCTTTGGTCATCGACAGGCCCAGGCAACCCAGACCAAGCAGGCCGTATTGCAGCAGCCTTGACCGGCCCCGCCCCGCATCGTCCGCGCCCGTAAGCAGCAGCGCGGCCATCCAGTTGCACAGGCCAAGGAAAAATACGGTATAGACTTCCCGGGGAAACAGCCGGGAAGCCGGCGAATTGGGGTAGAAAAGCCAGAGGTACGCCAGCAAGGCCACCGGCAGCAGCGGCAGCAGACGGTTCAATCGGCTCATCCCGTCAAAACCGCCGGCGTTTCCCCGCTGCCCGTTCCCGGCAAAACGGCAAAACGCCGCCGCAAACATCAAGACGGCGCCAAAGTGCCACACCCAACGGCTCAGATGATACAGCCAGGGATTTGCGCCAAAGGCTTTCCAGGCGACTGCATTGTAGAACATCCAGAAAGGCTGGTATTTGCCATCTTCCGAACCAAAATTGCGGGCCAGCCAGCCGGAGAAGCTTTCCGAACCGCCCCAAAGCCAGCTGAAAATCCAGCCTCCATAGTCGTCAATCAGGGCAAACGGGGTATCCAGCGAGTAGTAAAGCGCCGGAATGAACAACAGCGCCGGAACCGCGCCGAGCAGGGCTTGCGGCGACAGGACGGCGCGGCGCAGGGATGCCAGGTTCAGGGTCGCTAGGTTCATGATGGTTGCTCTCTCACCAAGATTCCGGGCGGCATAGTGGCTGGCTGCCGCCGGGTTTTGCCGTCACGCGACGGGTTCTCCCTCGGAATGTCGCTCCGAGGGACGCCAGGGTTTGACCACAGGCACAACGTCCACCGGCTCCAGGCGATAGATTTTTCCGTACTGCGCTGCGGTTTCCAGGTCGCCGCGCTCCAGCGCGGCCCGGGCGGCGTCCATACGCTTGCCATCGTGGCGCGCCACACTGGTAGCCCAGGGAGAACCGGGGTCACAGAGTTCGGTTTGCATTGCTACGACATAGTTGTTGACGGCCTCCAGGCGCGTGCGATATTTGGCGTAACGCGGTTCCGGTTCGCAGCCGGATTTGGGGGCGATGTCCAGCGGAATCATACGGTAGAGGTCGCCATAGGATGCGGCTACGTCCAGATAGCCATGGTCAATGGCGTCGCGAAAGTCGTCAATCCGATCAATGTCAAATATCTGCACATAGGGGAATGGACATTCGTTGGGGTCGGGGATGCACATTTCCATACGCACCGCGTATCCCCGGTAGTAGGTCATACGGGGGAAATACTCAAAACTGGTGAAGTTCATCGCTGCCTCCGCGTGAATAAATCCGGTTCCCAACGGTCAAGGCCGGGGTAGTATGCGGTAATGACCAATGCGTCGCCGCTTTCAGGCGCGAAGCCCCAGACGGCGTGAAAGGCAGTTCCGCTACGGTCGTATTGTAATAATAACAGACTGGGGCCTCTCTTATCGTCTGGATAGGTCTCGACTACCAGCGCATCCGATAAGGCGTGCAACAGGTCAGCGTCGTGGATTGCCCTCGTGTCCATCCGTAAGCGGCCGTGCCCGCTGGGCCGAAAGCGGCCGGCGGCGACCAGCGCCTGCACCCGTCGCAACAGGCCGGGCATCATGGCCGCCGGGTTTTGCCGTCACTTGACGGGTTCTCCCTCAGAATGTCGCTCCGAAGGACGCCAGGGTTTGACCACAGGCACAACGTCCACCGGCTCCAAGCGATAAACCTTCCCGTACTGCGCGGCGGTTTGCAGGTCGCCGCGCTTGAGGGCTTGGTGCGTGGCCTGAGCGCGTTCCGAATCGGGGAGCGGGATGCCGGCTCCCCAGGGTGAGCCGGGATGGGCAAACTCAATCTGCATTGCCACCGCATAGCCGCCGGCTTCCACCATATGCGTGCGCGTGCGTTCGTACGGAGGCGCCGCCGCCGCGCCTCCGTTGGGGCTGATGTCCAGGGGCGTCATCCGGTAAAGGTCGCCGTAGGCGGCCGCGAAATCCAGATAGCCCCGGTCAATAGCGTTGCGAACGTCCTCCATCCGGTCCAGCTCAAAAACCGGGACGACGGGGAAAGGGTCAATATTAGGGTCGGGGATATAGGTTTCCATCCGCACGGCGTATCCGCGGTGATAGACCATATGGGGCAGAATTTCAATGTCGCGGCGGCTCATCCCGGTTTCCTCCTGATGAAATCCGGTTCCCAGATGTCCCGGCTAGGGTAGTACGCTGTGATGACCGAGGCGATAAGGTCAGGGTTGTACTTGAATCCCCAAACAACGTGCAGAGGGTTGCCGGCGCGGTCATATTGCAATAATAGCAGGGCCGGGCCTTCCCGGTCATCGGAGTAATCGGCAACCGTGACGGCGTCCATAATGCCGTAACTGACGTCTGCATTCATAATGCCGCGAGCCGCCATCTGCGCGCCGCCGTGTCCGCTGGGCAGCCAACGCCCGGCGGCGACCAGCGCCCGCGCCCGTTCCAGCAGGGTAGGCATACCGGCCGCCGCCGTAGCTTGGCTTACAGAATCGCCACCGGATTCACCGGCGACCCCGTGCCGCCCACCACGCGCAGCGGGTTGATGGTCAGCATGAACTCCCAGCGTCCTTCCGCGGCGCAGGCTTCGGCCAGGGGCTGGAGCAGGGCGTTGTCCAGCAGGCCGATGCCGTAGGCGAAAATACTGCCGTGCACCGACCAGGGCAGGTCGTAGCCGTTGGGCGTGTGGTCCATCATGTCCCACACCAGCACGCAGCAGTCGCTCTGGCGGATGAACTTCAGGCAGGAGGCGTGCAGGCCGGGCCGTTGCGTGGGGTCGCTGCCCCAGATAGCGTTGCCGTCAGCGTTCCATTTCTCCCGGCCGCTGTACACCACCAGGGCGTCGCCGGGTTCCATCTGCACCCCTTGGGCGTCGCAAATGTCCTGCATCTCCCAGGCGTGAACGGGCGTCTCCTGGGTTACGTAGTCGGCGCCGCGATGCCGAGGCACGTCCAGCAGCACGCCCCGGGTGATAATGCCTTCTTTCCAGTGGTCAACGGCGCCGTACTTGGCCCCGTCAAACTGTATCATCTCGTTGGGGTCTTTGCCGTTCCACATCCCGTTGGCGTCCCAAACGTGGCACAGCGCGTCCAGGTGGGTAGTGGCGGTGCCGTGATAAGAGATGCCGTAGTAGTCGGTGGACATACCGCCGCCCGGCTCCCGCGGCCCTTTCCGCATATAGTGGATGGCCGGCGTTGGGTTGTTGGGCGCCGGCGTAACCGGAAACTCCCGGCTCAGCGACACGGCGCGACCGCTCTGAACCAGGCCGGCGGCGCGCCGCCGCTTGGCGTCGTCAACCATGTTGACCGCGCCCTTCTGGTCGTCCGGCCCCCAGCGGCCCCAGTTCACGTCGTCTTTCAGATAGCCCAGCACTTCCTCTCGGCTGGGCAGTGTGCGATTGGTAGTCATCCTTAATCCCTCCGGCGCCGGTTGCGCGCTGGCCGCCAGATTGCCACGCCGGGCCGGGATTGGCAAGGCGACGCTGGCGCGGCTGGCCCTTGGTCAATACAGCGCCCCCTCCCTGATTTCCTGGCCGGCTAACTCGGCTGCCTTCAATGCCACGCCACGCTGCTGCGGGTTTCACTTTGGCCTCGGTTCAGCAATACCGGCGCCAAAGCAGCGTTCCGATTTAGGTCGTGTCGTCAAATCATTTTGGCCCACAGCGCCAGGGCCCGCATCTGGCAATTTGCCAGAATTGCGTTGGATTTGGCGTCCACCTGGGTCGGACTCAACACCGGGGAGCTGGCCGCGGCCCAGACGCTGACCCTGCGGCTGGCCGGCTGGCCCGCACCGGGTTTGGAAAGATGCCGACTTTGTGATAAAATGCGCAAAGCGGGCGCCAAAACCAGCCCCGAACCGGAGGAGAAAATATGGAAGGCAAGGTTCAGATTGAGATAACTTACTGCGTGCCTTGACAGCACCACGCTACCGCCACGTGGATGGCGAACGAGTTTTTCCGGGCCTACGGCGGCGACGCTGCGATTACCATTTCGCCGCGCGGCCAGGGCATCATGGAAGTTTTCATGGACGGCGAAAAGATTTTCGACAAGAAGGCCGAGGGGAACATCTACCCCGACCTGAGCCGCGTCCGCAAGATGAAAGAGGCCATCTCCGCCAGAATCGCGCAGACCGATTTGGCCATAGCCGCCGACGACTAGTCCACTAGCCCGGCGCTGCCCACAGCCCAAACCGGGCCGCCGCTCTTTTACCGGAGCGGCGGCTTTCGCTAGCCGGGGTCTGCCGACATTTACTATCGTCCCGGGGCGAGGCGTAATCGTGACCACGGACACGGCGCCGGGATGCAAAATCTTAACGCAGCGGCGCAAGGGTTTGCCAACTCCCGCCCTTTCGCGGGAATTGGGAATGAAACCTCAAAATAGCAACGGAACCTGATTAGCCCGCGCCGGCTGACGGCAGAGGCCGCCCGGCCAGCAGCGGACACACCGCGCCGCGGACGGCGGCGGCAACATCCGCAATTGAGCCGGCGCCGGGGATGAGCCGCCAACCGGCCGGGCTATCGGCTGCCTGCTGCCGGAAACCCCGGCGGATGGCGCGGTGAAAGGCCAGCGTTTCATCCTCAAAGCGGTTGGGCGTCGCACCGGACGCAATGCCCAGCTCCGGTTGCCGGCTGCGGACGCGCTCCATACCGATGGCCGGGTCAATGTCCAGCAGGATGGTCAGGTCGGGATAGCGGCCGGCGGTGGCAAAATCGTTGAGCCAGGCAATCTGCGCCAGGTTCAGGCCGCGTCCGTAGCCTTGATAGGCCACGGTGGAGCCGGCAAACCGGTCGGCGATGACTATGCCGCCGGCGGCCAGCTGCGGCGCGATGACACGGCTCACCAGCTCGGCGCGCGCCGCCGCGAACAGCAGCAGCTCCGCCGGCGATGACAGCGCGCGCCCGTCAACCAGATAGGCGCGCAGGTAATCGCCCAATGCGGTGGAACCCGGTTCGTGCAGCAGCAGGGGACGATAGCCGTCGGCGGCCAGCGCGTTCTGCAACCGCCGCGCCTGGGTGGATTTTCCCGCGCCCTCGCCGCCCTCAAAGGCTATGAATACCCCGGACATTGGCCCTTACTCCGTTTTTAATTCGGGCCACAGGCTACCGGATGATGCCGGGAAATGCCCGTTGCGGCGGGGCCGGATTTCCGGCAAAGCGGCTAGGGGCGGTAAATCAGCACGCCCCGTTGGGGGTCGCGGCCACGGCTGGTGGAGGCCAGGTTGAACTGCTGGGCGAGTATGTGCTGCAAGCGGCGGATGTAGGGGCGCTGCGGCTCCAGCTGCACGCTGAACTCGCCGGACAAAACCCGCCGGGCGGCGTCTTCCGCCTCGGCGCGCGCGGCCTCCAGCGCTTCGACGTTCGCGGCATCGCGGTCGTTTCCGCCGCGCCGGCCGGGCGCGGGGGGCAGGTCGATGCCCAGGTCACGGGCCAGGGTGGTCAGGAAATCGGCGACTTGCGGCGCGGTGTTCTTGCGGATTACGTACACCGGAACGTTGTTGTTTTCGGCGACGCGCACCAGTTGGCTGCCCCGCCGGTAGTGGTTCTTGGTGGTCAGCAGCAGGCTGGCGCGCCGGAGTTCGCTCACTATCTCGGCGGCAACCCCGCGCTCGGCCAGGGCCGCTTCCACTTTGTCGCGGCTGACGCCAAAGAGGAATATACGGACGTCCAGCCGCCGGCCGGCGTCGCCGTCCCCGTCGGGGGCGTCCCGGTCGGGGGCATCCCGGAAGGTTTCGGGCGGATAGCGGTCGTATTCGCTTTGCTGGTCCGCGCCGCGTTGCTTGCTGCGCCGGCTGCGGATTTCATTGGCTGACCACGGGGCCGGGCCGGCCGCGCTGGGCCGGGGGGCCGCCGTGCGGGTTACGCTGCCGTCAGCGTCCATGCGGCGCACTTCCGGTTCGACCGGATAGCCACGGAGCCACTGGTCAACCACCTGGGCCACTTCGTCGTGGACGTACACTTCATCCCAATCCTGGATTTCCACCACCACGTCGAAAGTGGGGGGCGCTTTGCGTTCCAGAACGGTTTTTTGCGTGCCCCGGAACCGGGCTTCCTGGTCGCCCAACGTTACCGTCTGGACGCCGCCAACCAGGTCGGACAGGGTGGGGTTCATAATCAGGTTGTCCAGCGTATTGCCGTGGGCGGTTGCCACCAGCTGGACGCCGCGCTCGGCGATGGTGCGGGCGGCGGCGGCCTCCTGGGTGGTGCCCATTTCGTCAATGATGATGACCTGGGGCATATGGTTTTCCACAGCCTCAATCATCACGCCGTGCTGTTCGGTGGGCGCGGGCACCTGCATCCGGCGGGAGTGGCCGATGGCGGGATGGGGGATGTCCCCGTCGCCGGCGATTTCATTGGAGGTATCGACGATGATAACCCGCTTTTGCGCCTCGTCGGCGAGGACGCGGGCGACTTCGCGGAGCATGGTGGTCTTGCCGACGCCGGGGCGGCCCAGGAGCAGGATGTTCTGGCCGCTGTAGGCCAAATCCTCAATCATTTTGATGGTGCCGAACACGGCGCGCCCCACCCGGCAGGTGATGCCAACCACGCTGCCGTTGCGGTTGCGGATGGCGGAAATGCGGTGCAGCGTCCGCTCCATTCCGGCCCGGTTGTCGCCGCCGAAATCGCCGATGCCCGACACCACGTGCTGCAAGTCCTCACGGCTCACCGGCGCATCGTCAAGCAGAACATCGCCGTAAGAGAAGCGCGCTTCGGGTTGCCGCCCCAGGTCCAGGATAACCTCTAGCAGGTCATCCAGGGTTTCCCGCTCCTGGAGCCGTTCGGTAATCCGCGGCGGGAGCACGGCCAGCAGTTGCCGCAATTCGTCCTGGGCCAGTTGTTCGACAGTTACCAATACGCCCCCCTGGTTGGTATTTACAAGGATGGACCGGATAAACGGGATTTGCGGATGGGCCGGTGATTCAGCGCACTCTGGGAGTGTCAATTTGCGGCGCGGCGGCGTTGAAAGGGGGGCCGCCGGCCAGGGCGACGAAGTAGCGATGGATGCGGGCGTCGGCGGTGAGTTCGGGGTGGAAGGATGTTGCCAGCAAGTTGTCCTGCTGCACCGCCACCGGCCGGCCATCGGGCAGGGCGGCCAGCACGTCCACGGCGGCGCCGACGCGGATGATGACCGGGGCCCGGATAAAGATGGCGTGGTATGCCGCGGCGCCCAGCCCTTTGACGGTCAAATCCTGCTCAAAGGAATCCACCTGGCGGCCAAAGGCGTTGCGCCGCACGCCGACGTCCATCAGCGCCAGCGGCACCGGGTCCTGTTCGGTGATTTCCGAGGCCAGCATTATCATACCGGCGCAGGTGCCCCAGACGGCTTTGCCCCGGGCGGCCAGGTCGGCAACCGGCTCGCGCAAGCCGTACAGGGACATCAGGCGGCTGAGGGTGGTGCTCTCGCCGCCGGGGATAATCAGGCCGTCCAGTCCGTCAAGATGCGCCGGCAACCGCACTTCGGTAGCGGTAACGCCGATGCTGCGGAGCACGTGGCAATGCTCCGCAAAATCACCCTGTACTGCCAAGACGCCGATGTTCAACTAAATAACCAGCCCCTGAGCTTACGTTCCCGGTGTCGGGAGGGATTGGCCTCAGGCTAGACGCTGCGGGTAGCCAGCAGCTGCTCGGCGGGGATGGAGCGGGCGGAAATGCCGACCATCGCCTCGCCCAGGTCTTTGGACACGTCGGCCAGGATATGGGGGTCTTGATAGTGGGTTACGGCCTGGACGATGGCATGGCCGCGACGCACCGGGTCGCCTGACTTAAAGATGCCGGAGCCGACGAAAACGCCGTCGGCGCCCAGCTGCATCATCAGGGCGGCGTCGGCGGGAGTGGCGACGCCGCCGGCGGCAAAGTTCACCACGGGCAGGCGGCCTTCCGCACGGGTCTGCTGCAGCAGTTCGAGGCTTACCTGCATATCGCGGGCCTCCACCACCAGCTCATCATCGGGCAGGTTCCGCAGCTTGCGGATGGCGTCCTGCACGGCCCGCATATGGCGGACGGCTTCCACCACGTCGCCGGTGCCGGCCTCGCCTTTGGTGCGAATCATGGCCGCGCCTTCCGAAATGCGGCGCAGAGCCTCTCCCAGGTTGCGGCAGCCGCAGACGAAGGGGACGGTGTAATCGTGCTTCCAGACGTGGTGCGTCTCGTCGGCCGGCGTCAGCACCTCGGACTCGTCCACGTAGTCCACGCCGAGGGCTTGCAGGATTTGGGCTTCGACGAAATGGCCGATGCGGCATTTCGCCATCACGGGGATGGAAACGGCGTCGATGATTTGGCAAATCATCGTCGGGTCGCTCATGCGGGCCACACCGCCATCGGCGCGGATGTCGGCCGGAACCCGTTCCAGGGCCATAACGGCCACCGCGCCGGCTTCCTGGGCGATGCGGGCCTGTTCCGGCGTAACAACGTCCATAATGACGCCGCCCTTGAGCATCTGGGCGTGGCCAGATTTCACAGTAAAAGTGCCAGTTAGGACGTCAACCATCGGAGCGCCTCCTCTAGGTCAGGGAATGCTGCCGCCCATTATAGCCGCCGTTGCCGGGCTAATCAAATCGGCGTCCGGGCCGGGAGTTACGAATCTGCCGGGATGCACAGGATAGACCGGATATTGCTGATCTGCCGTCTCTCCAACTTGCGCCGGAGAGACGGCATTGCGGGAATGCCGGTGATAGTACGGGCGGGCGGGCCGGCTATCACGGCAGCACGTAGGCCGCCGCAAAGGCCCCGAACTCGGTCACGCCGGCGGCGCAAACCCTCCGGCCCACGGCGTCATACTCCGCGCCCGACACCGCCTGCCAGCCGCCGCCGGATTCAGCATCAACGTACCGCAGCAGCGTCAGCGCCCGCTCCTCGGCCTCCTCCGCCAGCGCCCCGGCCACCGGCAGGCAGACGGTCAGCCCCGAGGCCGGCACATCCTCCGGCGCGGCGATGCTCACGATGGCTTGCGCTACGCCGTTCCGCCCCAGGCCGTAGCCCGCCGCCGTGCGTGGTACGCCATAGGCCGGCGATACCCGTACCACGCCGTGCGCCGCCAAGTCCGCCGGCGTGGTTGGCGTTACGGTTACGTTCCAGCGCGCTCCCGGCTCCGTGATTACCGTCAGAGCCGGCGCGAGTGTGTCGCCAGCCTGCCGGCTGTCCCCGGTGTCCGTTACCGACACCAGCACGGAGCCGTAGCCGCGGTTGGGGCCGTAATGGGCCAGGGTGGCGCTTTCGTCCGTATGGTTGGCGTCGCCGGCGATGGCGATGCTTACCGTTTGCCACTGCTCCCAGTCGGCGGCGGTAAAGCGCAGCTCGGCGGGAGTGGGCTGCACGTCCGGGTTGTCGCTGCGGATTCTGATTGTGGCACCGCGACCGCCGGGCCGGCCGGCCAGCCGCACCTGATAGGTAGCCTTATGCCCCTCCGGCAACGCAATGCGCCGGGCGTCAAACCGGATGTTCAGGTTGTAGATGATGGGCGGCCGCTCAGGCTCGGTCTCAGGCGCGACGGCGGCGGGCTGGCCGGCGATGAAGGGGGAGAACCCGCTTACCGTGCCGCAGACCTGGTCGCCCCGCGGCCCCGAACCCGGCACCACCTGCCAGCGGCCGGAGCGGTAGTGCAGCAGCTGCGTGGAACCGTCGCCCCGGGGCAGGCAGATTTCCAGCCCGCCCGCCGGCGCCGCCGGCGTCACGCTGATGCCCACCAGCGTAGCCCCGTCCAGTGTGTAGCCGTCAAGCGTGGCCGGGATGCCCGACGGCACGCTGAACGTAATGGTCAAGTCCCCGGCCAGGCTCTGCGTCGTGCTGACCTCTACCCCGTCGGGAATGTCGGCCCCGGCATCGCTGGACACCGTAAGCGTGTGGGGGGCGATGGCGTAGATTGTTGAGGTGGCGGCCGACGACGGCGGCGGGGGCGTGATACGGATTCGCGCCGGCTCCTCGCTTTCGCTGGGGGCCGGCTCCCGCAGCAGCACGGGCAGCAGCGTGACGCCGCCGGCGACGCCCCGGATGGTGGGGGTGTGCGTCAGCCAGGACGCATTGTGGAAAGCGTCGTCGTCCGCCGTCGTGGTGACCGTTACCGTCAGGGGGGTGTTGTAGTCGGCAACGGGGAAGGTTAAGGTCGCCTGGTCAACAGTGACTGCGGGGTTGCTGCTGGTGATGGCAACGGTTGTATCAGCCGGCGGGGCGGCAGCCAGTGCCACGGTGTAGATGTCGGTGTCCCTCTCCTCTATGGACAGCTCGGTGGGGGTCAAAGTAATGGCCGGCGCGGTGGTGTCCAGAACCATTACAGACCGGGTAGGGGCCGCCGCGCTGGCATAGCCGCTGGGCGTGCTGCCCGCGTCGGCGGCGGTGTGCGTCAGCGTGTCGCTGCCGTCAGTGAGGTCGGCGTCGGCCACCGCCGTTGCCGTTACCGTTGCCGTCTGCGACGCGCTCCAGGCCGCCCTGGTGAAAGTGAGGGTTGACGGGGACACCGCGACCTCGGAGTTGGCGCTGCTGATGGTGACCGTTGCCGTGGCTGCTGGCCGGTGGCTCAGCGCCACGGTGTAGCTGGCGCCGGCGCTGGCGCCCTCGGTTACGGACAAGGTGCCGGTTTCCGACAGAACGATGCTCCCCGTGTCATTGTTCGTAATCGTTACGGGCAGGGATGCGGTTTTGCCGGCATAGTCGCCGCCGCCGGCGCGGTGCGACAGCGTGGCGCGGCCATTGGCCAGGTCGTTGTCATCCGCCGCGCGCACCGTTATGGTCTGCGGCGTATTCCAGTCGCTGGTAGGGAAGCTCAGCGTTCGGCTGCTGCCGTAAGTGGTTCCGCCGTCGCCGGAGATGGTCACCGCGCCGGACGCGGTGATGGTGACGGTTACCCCAGACGTGGGCTCGGTAGCCAGCTTCACGGTGTAGGTGTTGGTGCCCCCCTCCGTTACGGCCAGCGTAGATTCAGACAGCAGGATGTTGGGCGTGTCGTTGTCCATAACATTCACGGTCAGGGTTGCGTCGCTGACGCTTTCGTAGCCGCTGCCCGCGCCGGTGGCCTCGTGAGTGAGCGTTACCCTTTCGTTGACCGGGTTGTTATCGTTGGGCGCCTGGATGGTTACCGTCTGCGCCGTAGTGACTCCGGTGGCGAAAGTGAGCGTTTCGCTGCCGCTGAACGTCGCGCCGGCGTCGGGGCCGTCGATGGTTACGGCGGCGTTGTTGCTGGTGATGGTGACGGTTACGTTGGCCTGCGGCGCGTGGCTCAGAGCCACCTGGTAAGCGACGTCGCTGCCCTCCTCGGTTATGCCCAACGCAGCAGTTATGGCCGCGCTGTTTTGCGTCAGGAGGATGCTGGGCGCGGTGGTGTCCGTAACGGTTACGGACAGCTCGGCGTCGGTTGCGCTGCTGAACAGGCTGTCCACGCCCGACGTTGTATCGGTAGCAGCGTGGGTCAGCGTGTTGCCGGTGTCGTGAGACAGGTCGTTGTCGGTCAGGCCCCGCACCCTTACCGTTTGCGGCGAGTTCCAGTTGCCCGTCGCGAAACGCAGCGTTTCCTCATTGCTGTAATTGAGGCCGCTGTCGGGGCCGTCAATTTCCACGTCGTCGGTGGCGCTGCTGGTAATGGTGATGGTTACGCCGGCCTCCGGCTGGTGGCTCAGCTTGACGGTGTAGGTGGTGTTGCCGCCCTCGTTCACCGACAGGATGCCGGTTTCGGAGATGACGATGGTTGGGGTGTCGTTGTCAATAATCGGTACGGACAGGGACTTGCTGACGCCGGCGTAGGCGCTGGCCGTGCTGCCCGCGTTGGAGGCGGCGTGGGACAGGCTGGCGGTGTCGGCGGCCAGGTCGTCGTCCGCCGTCGCCCGCACCGTTACCGTTTGCAGCGCGTTCCAGTTAGTCGTCGAGAAGCTCAGCGTCCGGCTGCTGCCGTAGGTGCCGCTGCCATTATCGACTTCCAGGCCGTCCCCCGCGCTGACGAGGACGCTTACGTCCGCCGTGGGCAAGGTGTTCAGGCGCACGCGGTAGGTTGCTGTGCCTTCCTCGGTTACGGGCAGCGTGGTGATGGCGGCGTCGTTGGTGCCGTGCCACAGCAGGATGTCCGGGTCGTCGTCGTCGTCAATGGTTACGGTCAGGGACTTGGTGACGTCGGCATAGCCGCCGCCGGTAGCCGTGTGGGACATCGTAATCGTTTCGTTTTGTGAATTAGCGTCGTTCGCCGGCGCCTGTATCGTTACCGTCTGCGCCGTTTGCCAGTTGGTAGTAGTGAAGTCTATCGTTTCGCTGGCGCTGAACACGGCGCCGGTGTCGGGGCCGTCAATCAGCAGGCCGGTAGCGGCGACGGTTACCGTAACCGCGCCCGTCGGCACGTGGCTCAGCGCCACTTGATAAGTGACGTCGCTGCCCTGCTCATTCACCGTCAGCGCGGTTATGGCCACGCTGTTTTGCGTCAGGTTGATGGTCGGCGTGGTGGTGTCGGTTACGGTTACGTCCAGGGTGTTGCTGACGCTGGCGTAGTCGCTGGTTACGCCCGTCGTCGCGTCCGCGGCAACGTGGGTAATCATGGTGGTGTCGTTGCCCAGGTCGCTGTCGTCGGCCGCGCGCGCCCGGATGGTTTGCGCCCCATAGCTGCTGGGGGTAAAGGTTAGCGTTTCGCTGGTGTCGAAATCGCTGCCGCTGCTGTTGTCAATGGTTACGTCGCCGGCTGCGGTGACGGTTACGCTCACGTTGGCCGTGGGCTGGTGGCTCAGTTCTACGGTGTAATTGACGGTGGCGCCGCCCTCGCTGAGGGCCAGCGTGGTCAGGGCGGAGCCGCTTTGCTTCAGGACGATGCTGCCGGTGTCGTTGTCGGTAATCGTTACGTTCAGGGTTTTGTTGGCGAGGGCGTTGTAGCCGCTGTCCGTGCTGGACGGGTTGTGAGTAATCGTGGGGGTGTCGTCCTTGAGGTCGTTGTCCGCCGTTGCGTTCACCCGGATGCTCTGCGCCGTGTTCCAGTTGCCGGTAGCGCCGCCGGTAAAGGTCAGCGTTTCGCTGGCGCCGAAGTCGCTTCCGCTGTTGTCGTCGATTTCCAAATCGCCGGACGCGGTTACGGTTACAGTCACGTCGGCGGTGGGCTGGGTAGCCAGTGCCACCGTGTAGGTTGCGGGGCTGACGTTTTCCTCGGCGACGGTCAGCGTGGCAACGGACAGCACGATGTTGGGCGCGTCGTCGTCGGTTACGGTTACGGACAGGGATTCGCTCACGCCGTCGTAGCCGCTGTTCGTCCCCATCGTCGCATCGGTGGCGGCGTGGCTCAGCGTGACGCTTTCGTTGTCCGGGTCGGCGTCCGCCGGCGCCTTGATGGTTACCGTCTTTGCTCCATAGTCCGACGCAGTGAAGCTTATCGTTTCGCTGTCGCTGAACGTAGTATCGCCGTCGGGGCCGTCGATGGTCACGGCGCCATTGTCGCTGGTGGTGACGGTTACGGTTACGTCGGCCAGCGGCGCCTGGCTGAGCGCTACCTGGTAAGTAGTGTCGGCCGCGGCCGCCTCGTTGATGGTCAGCGCGGTTATGGCCGCGCTGTTTTGCGTGAGCAGGATGCGGCCCCGGTCGTCGTCCTCAACGGTTACGGACAGGGCGTTGCTGACGCCGGCAAAGCCGCTGCCCGCGCCGGCGGCGGTGTGCGTCAGCGTGGTCGTTTCGTCGGCCAGGTTGGCGTCGCTGCCCGCTCTGACCCTTACCGTGCGCGCCGTATCCCAGTTGCTGGCGTCAAAGGTCATCGTTTCGCTGTCGTTGAACGCGCTGCCGGAGTCCGGCCCGTCAATGGTGATGGCGTCGTCGCTGGGGCTGGTTATGGTTACGGTTACCGTAGTCCCCGCTTTGGGCGCGCCGCCCAGCCGGACGGTGTAGGTAACGGTAGCCCCCTCGCCCACGGACAACGGGTCGGGGGAGAGCACGATGGTATCCCGCCCCTGCGTCAGCAAATCCAGCCCGTCGTATTTCAGTACCGGGTATTGGACGTCGTAGCCGAAGTCCCAGGGGTCGTCGTCGCCGGCTGCGCCGTCAAGGTTCAAGTTCCAGTTGGCGTAGATGCCGCTGCCGTAGGCGGTGGGCGATTGCAATGCGCTGGTAGTCTGGGCCGTGCCGACGTCGCTGCCGTGCGTGCAGAGGGTGGAGTCATAGTAGCTGTTGGTGGCAGTCCCGCTATGCGCCAGGCAGTGCAAGTTGGAGGAGCCGGTAAGGGAGCCGGCGGCGTAGCTGGCGGTGATTGTACCGCCAAAATTGGTGCCCACCAGCCCGCTGGTACGGCCGCCGCTTCTGCTGCGGCTGACGGCAGTAGTGGAATAGGAGGCCCGTATCGTGCCTCTATTCCAGCCCACCAGTCCGCCGGTGAGGGGGCCGGTCATACCGCTGGAAGCAACGGTGCCGCCACTGGTATAGGCGGCGTTAATCGTGCCTCTGTTGCTGCCCGCCAGGGCGCCGATGCTCTGACTGGAAAATGTACCGCTCACGCTGGGGTTAATCATTCCCACTGCGGAGATGGTACCGCCGCTGCCCAATTCACCGAACAGCCCGATTTTTCCACTGGCGGTACTCGAGCTGATGGTCAAATTAGAAATGGTATGCCCGTTGCCGTCAAAGTCACCCGTGTAAGTTCCTCCGATGGGCGTCCAGTTGGGATAGTCGTCGTCGCTGTCCACGCTGCCGTTGTCGTCGGTGTCAAAGTCCAGGTCGGCCGTCAGTTCGTAGCCGGCGCAGGTGGTTTGGCAGCCCATGTTGGCGGGGCGGCCGGGGAACGCGGTGGTGTACGCGGTTGCGTCGGTAGCGCTTACCGTGCCGTCGCCGTTCAAGTCGTAGCGGATGGCGTTCAGCTGGGCCAGCGTCGCAACGTCAATCAGGTTGTTGTCGTTGTCGTCGTAGTCCAGGGTAATGCCTACGGGCAGGGACGCGCTGACGCCGGCAAAGCCGCTGCCGGCGCCGGCGGCGGTGTGGGACAGGCTGGCCGCGCCCAGGGACGCGCCGCTGGCCACTCTGACGGTTATCCTTTGCGCCGTGAGCCAGTTGGTAGTTGAAAAGTTCAGCGTTTCGCTGCCGGTGAACGCAGTAGCGGCGTCGGGGCCGTCGAAGGTTACGTCCGCGCTGTCGCTGGCGATGGCTACGGTTACCGCCGCCGCCGGCTCGCCGCCCAGCCGCACCGTGTACGTACCCGTTTCCCCCGCCTCCAGGTCCAGCGCGGCCGGCGTCAGCACGATGGTATCCCGCCCCTGCGTCAGCAAATCCAGCCCGTCGTATTTCAGTACCGGGTATTGGGAAGCGTAGCCGAAGTCCCAGGGGTCGTCGTTAGCGGATGTGACGCCAACGTCCACGTTCCAGGCGGAGTAAATGCCGGTGGTTCCGTAGGCGGTAGGCGATTGCAGCTCGGCGGTGGTTTTGCCGGTGCCGATGCCGCCGCTGTGCGTGCAGAGGGCGGAGTCATAGTAGCTGTTGGTTTGGTTGCCGTACAACGTCAGGCAGTGCACCGACGTACTGGTGCCAACGCCGGTAATGGCGCCGGCAGCGTAGCTGGCGATGATTGAACCAAACGTATTGATGCCCGCCAGCCCAGCGGTGGTGCCGCGATTCGTGCTGCCGTTGACGGCAGTAGTGGAATAGGAGGCGCGTATCGTGCCTCGGTTCCAGCCCACCAGTCCGCCGATGACAGCGTCCTGGCCGGTGGCAGCAACGGAGCCGCCACTGGCAAAGGCGGCAGAAATCGTGCCCTGGTTTCTGCCCGCCAGCGCGCCGGTGTACTGCTCGGTTGCCGTACCGCTCACGCTGGGGTTAATCATTCCCACTGCGGAGATAGTACCGCCGCTGCCCAATTGCGCGAACAGCCCGAGGTGTGAACTGGTACTCCCGCTGATGGTCAAGTTGGATATGGTATGCCCGTTGCCGTCAAAGGTGGACGTGTAAGTTCCGATGGGCGTCCAGTTGGGGTAGGTGTCGCTACTGTCAATCGTGCCGTCGTCGTTGGTGTCAAAGTCCAGGTCGGCCGTCAGTTCGTAGCCGGCGCAGGTGGTTTGGCAGCCCATGTTGGCGGGGCGGCCGGGGAACGCCGTTGTGTAGGCGGTTGCGTCGGTAGCGCTTACCGTGCCGTCGCCGTTCAAGTCGTAGCGGATGGCGTCCAGCTGGGCCAGGTTGGCCACGTCAATCAGGTTGTTGTCGTTCTGGTCGTAGTCAATGGTAATGCCGACGGGCAGGGACGCGCTGCTGCCGTCAAAGCCGCTGCCGGCGCCGGTTGCGCTGTGGGCCAGCGTGGCCGCGCCCAGGGACGCGCCGCTGGCCACCCGGACGGTTATCCTTTGCGCGTCGTCCCAGCTGGTAATTGAGAAGTTCAGCGTTTCGCCGGCGGCAAAGGTGCCGTCGCCGTCGTCAATGGTTACGCCGGCGTTGTTGCTGGCGATGTTCACCGTTACCGCCGCCGCCGGCTCCGCCCCCAGCCGCACCGTGTAGGTTGCCGTGTCCCCCGCCTCCAGATCCAGCGCGGCCGGCACCAGCACGATGGTATCCCGCCCCTGCGCCAGCACGTCCATCCCGTCGTATTTCAGTACCGGGTACTGGACGGCGTAGCCAAAGTCCCAGGGGTCGTCGTTAGCGGAAGTGCCGCCCACGTCCACGTTCCAGGCGGAGTAAATGCCGGTGGCTCCGTAGGCGGTGGGCGATTGCAGCTCGGCGGTGGTTTTGCCCACGCCGGCGCTGTTGGCCGGGTTAGCATCGGCAATGCCGCTGGTTTCCGTGTCCCAATAACTGTCGACCGCCGTAGCGCCGGAGACCAGCCCCCCGGCCAGCCCGCCGGTGTTGGTGCCCGTGCCGGCCGTAACCGCCCCCGTCGCATAAGACGCCGTGATGACGGACGCGCCGTTGATGGCCGCTCCGACCAGGCCGCCGGCGTAAGAGCTGACGCTGGCGCCGCCGGCTACCGCGCCGGTAGCATAGCTGGCCGTCAGCGTGGTGGCGAACAGATAGCCCACTAGGCCGCCGGCACTCGACACGGTGGCAGTATTGGCGGCAGTTACATCCACCCCGGCATAGCTGGCCCGCACTGGGCCGAGGGAGTGACCCACCAGCCCGCCGATAAGTTTGGTATCGCTGCTGGTACTGGTGGAAGTTACGCTGCCGGTAGCCCAGCTGGACGTTACCGACCCGGTGGCTGTTACCTGGCCGGCCAGGACGCCGGCTTTGATTCCATTGGCAGCCCCGCTCACGCTGGCATCGGGCAGGCCCACGCCGGAGATGTCGCCGCTGACGGCAGCGAACAGCCCCACGTTAGCGACGCTGGCGGCGGCGTCAATAGTCAGGTTGGCGATAGTGTGGTTGTTGCCGTCAAAGTCACCCGCGTAAGTTCCTCCGATGGGCGTCCAGTTGGGGTAGGTGTCGCTGCTGTCCACCGTGCCGCTGTCGTCGGTGTCAAAGTCCAGGTCGGCCGTCAGTTCGTAGCCGGTGCATCCGGTGGGGCAGCCCATGCCGGGGGTGAGGCCGGGGAAGGCGGCGGCGTATTGCACGGCGTCTTTGCCCGTTGCCGATACCCCGTCGCCATTTAGGTCATAGCGCATGGCGTCCAGCCGGGCCAGGGTGGCCACGTCAATCAGGTTGTTGTCGTTAGCGTCGTAGTCCACGCTGGCGCCGCCGCGTTGCCGGGTGATGCCGACGGCATCGTAGCCGAATTGCAGGATGGGATACTGGCTGCTGCTGCCAAAGCTCCAGGGGTCGTCGGCGCCGGTCGTCGCGGCCCCGGTGGTCGTATCGCCGTCCGCGTTCACGTTCCAGCCGGCGTAAATGCCGCTGGTTCCGTAGGCGGTAGGCGTTTGCAGCTGGCTGGTGGTTTTGCCCTCCGGCCCGGTAGTGTCGGCGTCGTCGGCCAGGCCGGTGGTGGTGACATCCCAATAGCTGGCGGTGGTCGTGGGCAGAGCGCCGGCGGTCCAGTTAAACAGGCCGTTTATGTTGACGTTGGCGGCCCCGGTAACGGTTCCGGTGGCATAAGACGCGATGACGCTGCTGGCGGCGTTGTTCACGAAACTGGTCAGCCCGCCGATGAAAGAGCTGCCGCCGCCGCCCCCGGCTACGTTGCCGGTGGCGTAGCTGGCGATGATGTCGGCGTTGTCCAGGTAGCCCACCAGCCCGCCGGCAAAGACATTAGCGGCGGTGGATGCGGTGGATGCGGTTACGCCGGCGGTGGAGTAGCTGGCCCGGACGTTGCCGGTGGAACCGCCCACCAGCCCGCCGACGGTTTTAGTGCCCGTGCCGCTGTCGGTAGCTGCCACGCTGCCCGTACTCCAGCTGGCCGTCACCGACCCGGTAGCGTCCACCTGGCCGGCCAGCGCGCCAACGTCCAGCAGCGACACGCTGCCGGCGGAAGTAATGCTGACGTTGGGCAGCCCCACGCCGGAGATGGCGCCGCTGGCCACGCCAAACAGCCCCACGTCCGCAACCGTTGCGCCGGCGCTGATGGTCAGGTTGTCGATGACGTGGTTGTTGCCCTTAAAGGTGCCGCTGTACGCCGTCGTCGCGTCGCCCAGGGGCGTCCAGTTGGGATAGTCGTCGTCGCCGGTTACGCTCCCGCTGTCGTCGGTGTCAAAGTCCAGGTCCGCCCGCAGCTCGTAGCCGGCGCAGGTGGCGGCGCAGCCCATTCCGGGGGACGGATAGAGGTAGGCGGCGGCATACGCGACGGCGCCGGCGGCGTTGTCCGCGGCCCCATCGCCGTTCAAGTCGTAGCGGATGGCGTCCAGCTGGGCCAGCGTGGTTACGTCAATCAGGTTGTCGTCGTCGTCATCGTAGTCATTCTCCGGTACGGCGATGGTGACGGTATAGCTCTGGGCAACGCCGCTGTGCGGGGTGACGGTGATGGTGATTACCGTGTTGGGGCCGCCGAGGATTACCTGATGGTCGGCCGTGTCCGCATCGGCGTCGGCGGTAACGGCGTCCGCCGTGCCGGCCACCGCGCTGTACGACACCGTAGCGGTGGGGTTGGTCGGCGTGGCCGCCACGGTGACGGTGGTGGCGGTTGCGCCGTCGGGCAGCGTTGCGGTGTAGGCCAGGGTTGCCGTGTCAAAGGCGGACGACAGCGCCGCCCCCGCCACCGTGAGCGTGGCCAGAGCTCCCACGGTGGGCTGGATGTTCACCTGCGTGGCGGTGTCCATCCCGCCGTACTTCAGGACGGGATATTCGTCGTTGGCGCCAAACTCCCAGGGGTCGTCGTTGCCGTCAGCGTCCCCGGTGCTGGCATCGCCGTCCACGTCCACGTTCCAGGCGGCGTAAATGCTGGTAGTGGTGCCGTAGGCCCTGGGCGTGCGCAGCTCGTTGGTCGTCTTGCCCACCCCGGCCCCCGTGCCGGTGATGCCGCTGGTAGTCGTGTCCCAATAGCTGTTGACCACCGTAGCGCCGTCGAACAACAGCCCGGCCAGCCCGCCGATGTTGCCTCCGCCGGCCGTAACCGCTCCCGTTGCATAAGACGCCGTGATGACGGCCCCGCCGCTTTGGGCCATTCCGACCAGGCCGCCGGTGCGAGAGAGGGCGCTGGTGCCGCCGGCTACCGCGCCGGTAGCATAGCTGGCCGTCAGCGGCGCGGCGAGCAGATAGCCCACCAGGCCGCCGGCGCGCACTATGCTGGCAGTATTGGCGGCAGTTACATCCACCCCGGCATAGCTGGCCTGCACCGGGCCGATGGCGTAACCTACCAGCCCGCCGATACGTTTAAAATCGCCGCTGGTACTGGTGGAAGTTACGCTGCCGGTAGCCCAGCTGGAAGTTACCGACCCGCTGGTACTCACCTGGCCGGCCAGCGCGCCGATGAGGATTGCATTGGCGGCCCCGCTCACGTTGACGTCAGGCAGGCCCACGCCGGAGATGTCGCCGCCGACGATGCCGAACAGCCCCACGTTAGTAACGCTGGCGGCGGCGTTAATAGTCAGGTTGGCGATGGTGTGGTTGTTGCCGTCAAAGTCACCCGTGTAAGTTCCTCCGATGGGCGTCCAGTTGTCGTAGGGTGCGTCGGCCACGTCATCATCGCCGGTAGTGTCAAAGTCCAGGCTCTGCCGCAGTTCGTAGCCCGTGCAGGTGGTGCGGCAGCCCATGCCGCGGCTCAGGCCGGGGAACGCCGCCTGATACCGGACGCTGACGCTCCCCTTGGCCACGGCCCCATCGCCGTTCAGGTCATAGCGGATGGCGTCCAGCTGGGCCAGCGTCCGGACGTCAATCAGATTGTCGTCGTCGTCGTCATAGTCCATCGGGCTGGCGCCGGGGCGCTGCTGCTGGATGCCGATGACGTCCCGGTCGAATTGCAGGATGGGATATTGGGAGGCGGTGCCAAAACTCCAGGGGTCGTCGGCGCCGGTGGTCATTGCGCCGGTGCTGGTATCGCCGTCAGCGTTGATGTTCCAGGCGGAGTAGATGCCGGTGTAGCCGGTGGGCGTTTGCAGGGCTGAGGTAGTCTGGCCCGTGCCGCCGCCGCCGGTGTAGGTGCAGAGGGTAGAGTTCCAATAGCCGTTGGTGATGGTTCCGGTGAGCATTCCGCCGCTGTTTTTGCCCACCAGACAGCCGAGTTCAGTGCCGTTGCCGCCGCCGTTAACGGAGCCGGCCGCGTAGCTGGCAATGACGGCGCCGTTTTGATTGTTGCCCACCAGCCCGCCGACGTCACTGTAGCTCCGGTTGCTGTTGGAGACGCTGGCGGTGGCATAGGCGGCCCGTATGGTGCCGTTGTTCCGGCCGACCAGCCCGCCGGTGAAAGCGTCCTCACTGTTGCTGGTAACAGTGCCGCCACTGACCAAAGCGGCGCTGATTGTGCCATTGTTTTCGCCCACCAGTCCGCCGGTGCGGTTAGTAGCGCCCGCAGAGCTTACCGTGGGGTTGACCAGTCCCACTGCGGTGATGGTGCCGCCGCTGCCCAATACCGCGAACAGCCCCCCTCTGGCATTAGAGCCGCTGGCCGATACGGACAGGTTGGCGATGGTATGGCCGTTGCCCTGGAAAGTGGACGTGTAAGTTCCGATGGGCGTCCAGTTGGCGTAGGGCGGGTCGGCCACGTCATCATCGCCGGTAGTGTCAAAGTCCAGGTCGGCCCGCAGCTCGTAGCCCGCGCAGGTTCCGGCGCACCGCATCCCGCCGGCCGGGTAGGGAAAGACGACCCGGTAGGCGGCGGCGTTGGCGCCGTCCCCGATGCCGTTGCCGTCCAAATCGTAGCGGATGGCGTTCAGCTGGGCCAGCGTCCGCACGTCAATCAGATTGTCGTCGTCGTCATCGTACTCGTTCTCCGGTATGCCGGCGATGGTGATGACGTAATCAGTGGCCGAGCCGTCCGGGGCGCTGACGGATACGGTGATAACCATGGTGGGGCCAAAGAGGACGACCTGATGGCCGGCGGCGTCGGCGTCGGCGTCGGTGGTCACGGCGGCGGCCGGGCTGGCCTCCGCGCTGATGGACACCTCGGCGCTGGCGTCGCCGGTGTAGGCCACGGTGACGCTGTCGGCCGGGGCCGCGGGCAAGGTTGCAGTGTAAGCGGTAGTGCCCGCCGTAAAGGCCGGCGTCAGCGTGACCGGGGCCACCGTAAGCGCCGACAGGGTGTCGTCGGTAGCGATGGTCGGCTGCGCGCTGAACTGCCCCGCCGTGTCCAGCCCGCCGTACCGCAAAACCGGGTACTGGATATTGCTGCCAAAGGCCCAGGGGTCGTCGTTGCCGGTTGCGCCGTCAACGTCCACGTTCCAATCGGAGTAAATGCCGGTGGTTCCGTAGGCGGTGGGCGTGCGCAGTTCGTAGGTCTTTTTGCCCGTGCCGGGGCTGTTGGCCTGGTCAGTATCGGCGATGCCGCTGGCGGTGGTGTCCCAATAGCTGTTGGTTACCCTGCCGGGCTGATTGCCGGCCAGCCCGCCGATGTTGGCGCCCGCGCCGCCGCTGGGCGTGCCCCGCGCGTAGGACGCGGTGATGCCGGACGCGCTGTGCATGGAGCCCACCAGGCCGCCGACGTAAGAGGTGTTGCTAGTGCCGCCGGCGACATTGCCCGTGGCATAGCTGGCCGTCAGCGTGGTGGCGCTCAGATAGCCCGCCAGGCCGCCGGCGCTCACCGCAGTGGCAGTAGGGGCGGCCGATACGTCCACCCCGGCATAGCTGGCCCGCACCGGGCCGAAGGCGTAACCCACCAGCCCGCCGATATATTTATTATCGCCGGTGGTACTGGTGGATGCCACGCTGCCGGTAGCCCAGCTGGAAGCTACGGACCCGGTACTAATCACCTGGCCGGCCAGCGCGCCGATGCGGCCCGTATTGTGCGACCCGCGCACGCTGGCGCCGGGCAGTCCGATGCCGGAGATGTCCCCTTCGACGCCGACGAACAGCCCCACGTTAGAATTGGCGCTGGTAATAGTCAGGTTGGCGATAGTGTGGTTGTTGCCGTCAAAAGCGCCGGTGTACCGACCGGCGCCGGCGCCGATGGGCGTAAAGTTGGCGTAGGGCGCGTCGGCCACGTCATCATCGCCGGCGGTGTCAAAGTCCAGGCTCTGCCGCAGTTCGTAGCCCGTGCAGGTATCCGGGCAGCCCATGCCGATGCTCAGGCCGGGGAACGCCGGCGCGTACCCGGCGCTGTCCTTCCCCTTGGCCAGCAGCCCATCGCCGTTCAGGTCATAGCGGATGGCGTCCAGCTGGGCCAGCGTCCGGACGTCAATCAGATTGTCGTCGTCGTCGTCATAGTCCATCGGGCTGGCGCCGGGGTTGCGCTGCCACTGGATGCCGATGACGTCCCGGTTGAATTGCAGGATGGGGTATTGGGAGGCCGTGCCAAAGCTCCAGGGGTCGTCGGCCCCGCCGGTGTCAACGTTGATATTCCAGCCGGCGTAGATGCTGGCGCCGGTTCCGTAAGCGGTGGGCGTTTGCAGGGCAGTAGTAGTCTGGCCCGTGCCGGCGCCGGTTCCCGTGATGCCGCTGCTGGTGGTGTCCCAATAGCTGTTGGTGATGGTTGCGCTGCCCGCGCTGCCGACCAGGCCGCCCACGTTGGCGCCGGCGCCGCCGCCGGTTACCGCTCCCGTAGCGTAAGACGCGATGATGCTGGGGGCGTTGGAGCGGAACTGGCCGACCAGGCCGCCAACGTGGGAGCCGCTGCCCGTGCCGCCGGATACCGCGCCGGTGGCATAGCTGGCGGTCAGCGTGGCACTAAAGAGGTTCAGCCCTCCGGCCAGGCCGCCGGCGCTCACTCCCGTGGCCGCATTGGCGGCGGTAACCGATGCCTCGGAATAGCTGGCCCGCACCGGGTGCTCGCTATGGCCCACCAGCCCGCCGATGTACTTGGCGCCGCTGCCGGCGTCGGTGGACGTCACGCTGCCGGTGGCCCAGCTGGAAGTTACCGACCCGCCGGAAATCACGTTGCCGGCCAGCGGCCCCATCAGGAGGGTGCCGCTATACGACGAGCTGATGCTGGCGCCCGGCAGGCCCACCCCGGAAACGCTGCCGCCGATATTGTCAAACAGCCCCAGCCGCAGGGTGCCCGAGCCCGACGTGTTGTTGATGGTGAGGTTAGATATGGTATGCCCGTTGCCCTGGAACGTGCCGGTGTAACCCGCGATGGGCGTCCAGCTGGCATAAGGCGCGTCGGCAACGTCGTCATTGCCGGTAGTGTCAAAGTCCAGGTCCGCCCGCAGCTCGTAGCCCGCGCAGGTACTGGCGCACCCCATCCGTCCGGCGGCCAGGAATGGGCGGGACGGAAAGGCGGCGTTGTAATCGGCCAGATTGGCCGCCGCCGGTTCGCCGTTGCCGTCCAGGTCGTGGCGGATGGCGTTCAGCTGCGCCAGCGTAGTAACGTCAATCAGATTGTCGTCGTCGTCGTCATAGTCGGTAAGCAGGTACTTCAGCACGGGGTATTGCGATGCCGTGCCAAACTCCCAGGGGTCATCGCCCCCGGCCACACCGTCCAGGTCCCGGTTCCAGCTGCCGTAAATGCCGGTGTAGCCGGTCGGCGCTTGCAGCTGGGTGGCGGTTTGAGCCGTGCCGTCGCCGCCGGCGGTGCAGGCGGTAGAACTGTAATAGCTGCCTCTGATGGTGCCATTGGTACCCCCCAGATCATTGACCGTCAGGCAGCCGACGCCGATAGTACTGCTGCCGGTGGCGGTAACGGCGCTGGCCGCGTAGCTGTATTCAACAACTGCGCTGCTATGGGCATTGCTGCCCACCAGCCCGCCAACGATATTGCGCGCGCCGGGGCTGCTCACCGTGGTTCCGAAGGCGTAAGACGCCCGTACCGTGGCGCGATTAGACCCCACCAGCCCGCCGACGCCCGAGTCGTCCCCGTTGCCGGTAACGGAGCCGCCCCGGACGTAAGAGGCGCTGATGACGCCGCTGTTATTCCCCGCCAGCGCGGCCCCAACGCCGAGCTCACCAGTGAACACCACAGTAGGATTAATCAGTCCCACTGCGGTGATAACCCCGGAACCGCCCAGCGTCGAGAATAGCGCGGCGTACCTGCGGTTGACGTTCAGGTTGGAGATGGTATGGCCGTTGCCCTGGAAAGTAGTCTCAAAAGTATTGATGGGCGACCAGTTGGCATAGGGCGCATCCGCCACGTCATCGCCGCTAGTGTCAAAGTCCAGGTCGGCCATCAACTCATAGCCGGCGCAGGTACCCGGACAGCCCATCCGCCCGACCGCGCCGGCCTCGCGGTCCGGAAAAGCGGCGTTGTAAGCAGCAGCGCCCCCGGATGAGGGATCGCCGTTGCCATCCCGGTCCTGCTCCATAGCCGCCAGCTGCGCCAGCGTAGTAATCTCAATGAGATTATCGCCATCGGTGTCGTAGTCAATATGAGGAGCGTTAACCCGGTGCCCGGCCTGCGGATAGAGCAGATCGTTGGGGAGAGTAGGGCTGGCGCTGGTGTGTGTGTTAGCGGTGCAGTCAGTGACACTATCGGACATAGTCCAGGTGCCGGCCAGGGCGTCCGGGGCCACCGTAATGCCGTCGGCGTCCCTGTCGGCGGCAACGACCGTATAACTGAATTGCACGTGCCAGGCGGTTGGGTTGCTTCTAGTCGGCGAGCCGGCGCGCCCGCTGGGAGAGACGCGGCGGATGTTATCGCCAATAGTGATGCCCAGCGAGCCGCCGGAGTGGCCGCTAATGCAGTGGTCGGCAAAGATCTCCACGAGGATGGTATCGCCGGTAGCATACTTTAGGTCTGCGCCGGGATTGCTGGTGATTTCGACGTTATAGACCGTAAGAGTGCTGGCGGCCTCGGCCGGCCGTACCTCCGGCAGCAGCCAGCCGGCCAAGCCCGCCAGCACGACAAACAGTGCCAGCGCAACCCCGGCCAGCGCAAAGCGAAATCTGACGCTGCGGCGGCGGGGCATCATTTTACCACCCCAAAGTCGGGGGGAGGTAGGCAGGATTCGGGTAGCCATCGGAGCGTCCTCTCAACAACATCGGCCTCAGCCGGTGTCGGGCCGCCCGCCAGGCGGGCCGGCATAGGTAATCAGCCGGGAATTATAACCCCGGAACCGGGCGGGGGACAACCCACCCGCGCGGCCCGGGGGTAGCGTTCCGTTGCCGGCGGTCGGGGTTTTGCAAAATCATTAAAGCCCTCTCCCCTTGCGGGAGAGGGTTGGGAGAGGGGTAGCCCTCCGCCCTCCGCAAAACCCGCCGCCCAGACTTTGCGCCGGCCCACTGACAGCCCCCCTTTGACAACCGCGAACATCGGTACTATACTGCAACCTATCACGTGAATCTCAGTCCAGCCAGAGGTCAACCGGTCGTCAACGGCCAGTCAGCACAAAATCGCAAATCGGCGTCGTGGAGACCCCTCGTCCAATGCTTACGCGAGAACGGTCTAACCGGCCAACAGCGACTGCCACCGCGCTGCGTGGCTGCGCCCTTAAAAGCGCAGTTCACGAACCATCGGAGCAAAACTTTGCGTAAAACCCCCGGCCGTGGGGCTGACAATGACCGGTAACCTCTGGCTCGCACACCGTATCCCGCCAACCGCCTGAACCAGCAAAAGGACGCATTGCCAATGAACCCAGCCCACCACCACAGAGAAATAACCAAACCACCGGAAACGGAACGCTGCCCAAGACCCGGCCCGGCTGTTGCCGCGTACCGGATTCTGATATACTTGCTTGGCAACCGCACTGCCGCCAAGCGCGCGCAGGGAAACGTGCCGCCGCCGGCTCAGCTCTGGGGGGCCGTTTTCCGGGTTAGCTCTGAGCATCTGGGAGCAAAGGACAATGCCGGCTTATGCCGTAATCGGGGGGCAATGGGGCGACGAAGGCAAGGGCAAAGTCATTGACTACCTTGCCGGCCAGTCCGATTGCGTCGTGCGCTATGCGGGCGGGAACAACGCCGGCCACACCGTGGTCAACGAGCGCGGAGAGTTTCAGCTCCACCTCGTACCCTCCGGCATCTGCTGGCCCGGCGTTGCCGGCATCATCGGCAACGGCGTAGTCGTCAATCCCGACGTGCTGCTGGGCGAAATCGCCGGCCTGCAACGGCAGGGCATCGACACCGGCCAGCTTTTCGTGAGCGACCGGGCCCACGTCATTATGCCCTACCATATCCTGCTGGACCATTTGCAGGAACAGGCCCGCGGCAGCGGCGCCATCGGCACCACTGGCCAGGGCATCGGCCCGGCCTACGTGGACAAAGCCGCCCGCGACGGCATCCGCGTCGGCGACCTGCTGGACGCCAAACACCTGCCGGAACAGGTGCGCGCCGCCGTCGCCCTGAAAAACCGCGTCATCACCGGCCTATTTGACGGCGACCCCATTGACGCTGACCAGGCCCTGGCCAGGTGCCGCGAGTGGGCGGAACGGCTGCGCCCCGTGGTGCGCCCCACCGAGCAGATGGTGCAAGACCTTTTGGAACAGGGAAAGCGCGTTATCCTTGAGGGCGCGCAAGGCACGCTGCTCGACCTTGACCACGGCTCCTATCCTTACGTTACGTCGTCGTCGCCGTCCATTGGCGGCGCGATTACGGGATTGGGAATTAACCCCCAGTCCATCAAGGGCGTGGTGGGCGTGTTCAAGGCGTATTCCACCCGCGTCGGCGGCGGGCCAATGCCCACCGAAATGCTGGGCCAGGCCGGAGATGACCTGCGCGAGAAAGCCCGCGAGTACGGCACCACCACCGGACGGGCGCGCCGCGTGGGCTGGTTCGACGCCGTAGCCGCCCGGTACAGCCGCCAGATTAACGGCTTTACCGGCATGGTGCTGACGCGCCTGGACATTCTGGACGGTATGGACGACGTGAAAATCTGCGTCGGCTACCGGGCCGACGGCGGGGAACTGAATCGGTTCCCGGCCAACACCGCCTTGCTGGAGCGCTGCGAGCCGGTGTACGAAAAGCTGGCCGGCTGGCACGAACCCACCGCCAGCGCCACCAGCGCCGCGCAGCTGCCGGCCAACGCCCTGGCCTACGTGCGCCGCATTGAAGCGCTGGTCGGCTGCAACGCGCAAATCATCTCCACCGGGCCCAGCCGGAACGAAACCATCGCCATCAACCCCATCATCAACTAGCGCCGGCCGGCCACACCGGGCCGCCGCCCGGCGGCAATCAATAACGAGGAGAGAGCATCAGCCATGGCCTCTACCGACCGCGCTCAGGAACCCGCCGCGTCCATTTTTGGGCGGCTTTTCCTGCGGTTCACCGATGAATTCTACCTGCTTTTCCGGCTGATTTTCGCCTTTCTGGTCGCTTTGCACGGTACGCAAAAAGCCTTTCTGCTGTGGGGTTTCCCGCCTCCCGGCAGCGGCCCGCCCGACACCGTGTATATCGCCGGCTGGATTGAACTCATCGCCGCCTTCCTCATCGGCTTTGGCGTGCTGACCCGGCTGGGCGCCGGCGCGCTGGTGGTTACCATGGTTGTGGCCTACTTCCAAATCCACGCCCCCAACGGCCTCTGGCCCCATATCTACCCGGCAATGGGCGGTTTCGGCGCCCACGGCGGCGAAGTGACCATTCTCTGGTTCGCCTGCGCCGGCATCATCGGCATCCTGGGCAGCCGCAAGTACGGCCTTGAGCGTCTGATTCTAAAGAGGGAAATCCTGTAATGCAGCAGCAAGCAGCCAGGTTCGGCATCTACTACAATTCGGCCCAGAACCAGGTCGTCCGCATCAACTCCCCCTACTGGTTCCCCCCGGAACCGGAGTGGACCAAGGTAACCGGGGAAGTCAACGCCACCCTGCTTGACCTGCGCCGGATGGTAGGCGAGCAGGGCCTCTCCGCAAACCCGGACGGCGTTACCTGGACTACCCTGCCCCTGCTGGACGAAGACGCCTAGCGTCTCGCCCTATGTCCCCGGAGCGCCCCCCGGAGCCGGCGGACGACGCAGCCGCATACCCGCGCCCGCCGGGGTGGTACGGGGCATTGCTGGCAGCCAACCCGGAACAGGCCCGCCGCTGGATGCGCTGGGCCTGGGTCGGCGGCCTGCTGTGGAGCGTCTGGCTGACGTGGTGGGCGATTATCGGGATTGTCAGCGTTGTCGCCTTTGCCCCGCCGGAGGGAAGCGGGGCAAACGCCCTCCCGGTCAGGCCGCTGATTTACGCCGGCGTGGAAGCGCTAATCGTCGGCGGGCTGGCGATGGGAGTAATGTCGCGTTCGCGGCCGGCGGCGCTGGCCCTGGCCGCCGGGTTCCTGGCCACCCGGCTGGCTCTCATCGCCATGGGTCTAATCACCGTCAGCGATACGCGCGATGTAATGTGGCTGGCGATTTACCTGCTGCTGCTGTTCCTGTTTGTGCGCGGGGCGCAAGGCGCGTGGAGCTACCACTGGTTCACCCACCCGCGGCATCCGGGGTAACCTTCCCTTTCCGGTGGTGGCGCGCCAGGGGCGAGTTTGAAACCCGCCCCTTCCAATGCCCCGCAATATGGCTCCGGTCAGTTGCCGTTAAACGCCGGCATTACTTCCGCGGCGAACCGGGAGAGCTGTTCTTTGAAAACTTCCCGCGGCATCCCCATTACCGAACCCATGTTGACCCGCTCGACGCCGGGGTATTTGGCCTCGGTTTCTTTGAGCTGGCTGATAACGTCATCGGCAGAGCCGGCCAGCCAGGCGCCGCTGTCCACCGCGGCCTCCAGGGTGGGCAGCTGCACGCCGCGACGCAATCCCGGATTCGCCACGGCGTCAATCTGCTCCGGCTCCAGGCGCATCAGACCCAACGGGGCGGCGAATTTCATGGCTTCCTCAAAGTAGGGCCGGGCCTGGGCAATGGCCTTTTCCCGGTTTTCGGCCAGAAAGAAACGGTATCCCAGGGCGATGTCCTCGCCCAACTCCAGCTCGCGCCCGTACCTGGCGGCGGCGTCCCGGTACATCGTCAGCCGCTCGTTGAGCATCGGCTCCGGCGTGTTGGCGACCACCGCTTTGATGCCGACGCGGGCCATAAAGTCCACCCCCTTGGGGTTGCCGGAGACCAGAGGCTGCCAGATTTCCACCGGGTTCTGCATCGGCCGCGGCACCAGGCTCAGCTTCTCCAGGGTGTAGCCCCGGTAAGGCACTTGGGCCGGTATCTGATAGTGCTTGCCCTGGTGGGAAAAGGCTTCCTCATTGAAAGCCTTGACCATCACCTCCACCTGCTCCTCAAACAGCTCCCGGTTGGCGTCGCCGTCAAACATCGGGGAGCCGAAGGTTTCCACCTCCCGCGAGTGGTAGCCGCGCCCGACGCCGAAAATGATGCGCCCGCCGGACAGAATATCAGCCATAGCGAAGTCCTCCGCCAGGCGCAGCGGGTGCCACATCGGCGTAATGTTAAACCCGCAGCCGTACTTCAGCCGCTGGGTATTGCAGGCCAGATACAGCCCCAGCATTATCAGGTTGGGGATGCACTCGTAGCCCTCCGGCTGGAAGTGGTGCTCCGCCATCCAGAACTCGTCGTACCCGTTGGCCTCCAGATGCTGGGAAATGTCCAGCGCCCAATCGAAAGCCTCGGCCAGCCGCGCGTTGGAATACCGGCGGTCGTTGGCCGGGGTGCCGTCCAGGCCCAGGTTATCGTCCACCACGTGGCCGGCGTAGGATGCGCTAAAACTCTTGAACATAATTGCCCGTCCTTTTGATTTGATGTTGATGTTGATTTGGAATAGTCGGGCGCTAATTGTACTGCATTGCAGCCGGATTACGCCCGCGCCAATAATAACAGGGGCGGGTTTCAAACCCGCCCCCACCAGGCTTTGCGTTGCCGGATACGGAGCGACTACTGCGCCCAGCGTATCGTCCACAGCGCGCTGGGCGACGGGCGCAGGGGGCGCGGCCGCCAGTCGGCGATGCGGGGGCTGATGGCGTAGGGAGCGTCCAGGTAGCCCGGCGCAAAGTCCCAATGGCCTTCGTGGGCCTGCGCCAACGCCTTGTAGTAGTTCTCCTGCTGCTCTGCGGGAGTGGTTGAGGACACCGCGGCTTCAATCAGAGGCTCGGTCAGCGGGTCGTAGCTGATGTAGGAACCGGCGGGGTCGCCAAAGCGGCCAATCAGCTTGGAGCCGGTATCGTAAGAGTGCTCGTTGGAGCGCACCAGGTACTGGCCGGGAATTTCGCCGCCGTACTGGCGGTCTTTGATGGCCGCTTCCTCACCCACGTTGACATCGCACTCCAGGCCGAGGAAGGTCTCCCAGTCGGCGCAGACGAACTCAACAATCTGCAGCATCTTGGGGACGGTGGCGCCGGCTTCCCAGGTCCAGACGTTCCACTGGTCGCCGCCGCCGGGATATACCGGGTCCTTCAGGTTCGTTACGGCGTCCAGGTTGGTTCCGTCGGGAGTGACGGCGGCAGGGACGTTGTAACCGGCTTCCACAAACAGGTCCCGGGCCTTTTGCGGGTCAAAGGGGAAGGGGTCAAGCGTGCCATCGGCGCGATAGCCGATGCCGGACGGAGCGGCGGCGGCGGTGCCGGCAATGTGGAAAATGTCGGGGCCGCCCACCAGTTCCTGAATGGCCTCCTTGTCAATGGCATAGTCCAGGGCGTGGCGGATGCGCTTGTCCTGGCACATCAGCGGCGTGCCTTTGGGGTCGCCAATGTAGTTGCCTGCCGCGTCCTGTTCCCGGCTCTGGTCGTAGCCCAGGTTCTGCGGCGCGTCGGGGCTGCAGTTCCAGGCGTTAATCCAGATGAGGGTGGATTCGGGGCCGAAGCGGAACTGCAGGCCGGCGGCTTCCATTTCCTCGCGGGAGTCCACGTCAATAGGCGAAATGTCGGCTGCGTCGCTGAGCAGGGCGGCCTTGCGGGTGGCGGCTTCGGAAATCAGGTTGATTACCAGCTCGTCGAAGGGATAAGGCCGCTTGTCCAAAATGAAGTGGTCATCCCGTTTCTCATAGACGATTTGGGAGCCGGATACGAAGTTGGTCAGGTCAAAGGGGCCGGCCGCGCCCGGGTTGGGGTTGACAATAAGCCCGTCGGAACGGGACTGGTCATCGCTGCCCAGGCTCTCAAAATGGGCCTTGGACATAATGGTGCCGCCGGTGCCGCCGCCGACTTCGCTGACGTCGGCCAGGAAGTTGAGGGTGGGGCGCACGAAAGTGATGGTCACTTCGTTGGGCGCGGTGACCCGGGCGTGGCCTTCCTTCTCCCGGCCGGTGTTCTCGCCTTCGTAGGCGGCGTTCGCTTCGTCGCCCTGAACGAGGCGCCAGATGCGAATGCGCACCACCGAGCGGGCGCCGTCGTCCTGGACATAGCGCAGATACCAGGCCGCGTCCTCGGCCGTAACCGGGTCGCCGTTATGGAACACGGCGTCATCCCGCAGCGTCCAGGAGATGCTCAACCCGTCCGGGGAGACGCTCCAGTCGGTGGCCAGCCCGTCCCGGGTGTAGTTCAGGTCATCGTCGGTAGTAATCATGTGCGAGTGCAGCGGGAAGTGCCACACGTGCTTGTCGCCGCTCTCGAACTTGGGGTCCCAGACTTCGTTGCCGAAGGACTCGGTAAGCACGACGAGGCGTTTGCCTTCGCCGGTTTCCATAGCGGCGGCGGGCGCCTGGGTGGGCAGCGGCGTGGCCGTAGCGCCAACGGCGGCCGGGGCAGCTGTGGGGGCGGCAGCGGCCGGCGCGCTGCCGGAGTCGCTGGGCGCTTCGGCGCCACCGCAGGCGACGCCAATAATCATGGCGATTGCGGCTGCCGGTATCAGCAACTGATAAAAGCGCAACCGCGGCAATCGGGCAGGTCTCATAACTAAATTTCCCTCCTTTGAGATGGTGATACAGGTATGCCAAAAAGCCCGGCATCCGATAGGCCGCCGCATACTAACGGCGGGGCGGCGTCATTGTCAATCGCCGCCGTGCGGAAATCGGAACCCCCTTTGGCGGGTTTTGTTGACGCTTGCCGGCGCCCGATGTTAACCTGCGCCCCACTATAACCATAACTATGTCAGCCGACGCAGCGCCACCGGAGGGAACGAAAATGAAGGCAGCAGTTTTGCGCGCAGTGAACCAGCCCGTAACCGTTGAGGACGTGCAGGTGGACGCCCCCGCGCCCCGCGAGGTGCTGGTGCGCACCGGGGCCGCCGGCGTGTGCCACAGCGACCTGCACTTTGTGGAGGGTCTGTACACCACGCCCCTGCCCTGCATCCTGGGCCACGAAGCCGCCGGCACGGTGGCGGCCGTGGGCGACCAGGTTTCCTACGTGCGGCCCGGCGACCCGGTGATTATGTGCCTGTCGGTGTTCTGCGGCATCTGCGAGTACTGCACGCGCGGCCAGCCCTACCTGTGCGATAAAATCGCCGTCACCCGCGGCCCCAACGACCCGCCCCGGCTCCGCAAGGACGGCGAAGCCATCACGCAGTTTGCCCAGCTGGGTTCCTACGCGGCGGAGCTGCTGGTGCATGAGAATGCGCTGGTCAAGGTGGATGGCGACATCCCCTTCCCGCAGCTGGCCCTCATCGGCTGCGGCGCGACCACCGGCCTGGGCGCGGTGCTGAACACCGCCCGAGTGGAGCCGGGCAGCACGGTGGCGGTGGTGGGCTGCGGCGGCATTGGCATCCACTGCGTGCAGGCGGCGGCCCTGGCCGGCGCGCTGCGCATCATCGCCGTGGACACCACCGAGGACAAGTTCGCCCTGGCCCGCCAGTTCGGCGCTACCGATGTCATCGACGCCACCGCCGGCAACGTGGCCGAGCGCATCGTTGACCTCACCGACGGCGGCGTTGACTATTCCTTTGAAGCCATCGGCCTCAAGCAGACCGCCGAGGATTGCTACAATATGCTGCGGCCCGGCGGCGTAGCCACCATCATCGGCATGGTGCCGGAGGGCGTCAAAATCGAGCTGGACGCCGGCAACTTCCTGCGCCGGGGCCGCGCCATCCAGGGCTGCACCATGGGCTCCAACCGCTTCCGCACCGATATGCCCCGCTTCATCGAGTTCTACCGCCAGGGCCGCCTCAAGCTGGACGAACTGGTAAGCCAGGAACTGGCCCTGTCGGAAATCAACAAGGCCTTTGCCGACATGAAAGCCGGCAGCGTCCGCCGCAGCGTGATAACCGACTTTGAGGGGTAAATCAGATGGGCTCCAGACGAACCAACTCAGGCGTTGAGCGCGTGTACGGGGCGGCCGCAGCGTGGGTAGAACACGCGCTGCGGCAGGACTCTTCGCTTTTTACGCCGGGCGTGCCAATCTGGTCCAGTGAGCTGCTTGCGGAACTTCGCCAGCGATTCCTGGAAGACATGGATGTTGCCGGGGGCAATTTCCAGCAAAGGCTGATAGGGCAATTGGCTGGCAGTCTGCCCGAAGTGTACCAACTGATGGCTGAGGTACTGTACTTCCATTTCCTGATTGTCAGCAATTCTGCCATTAAAAGCGACACAAAGCGGAGGCATATCTATAGTGTACTTGCGGGGGCACACGTGACAATCCCGCAGGAACGTGCGGCTGGCCTCACGCAGGGCATTTCCGGCCCGGGACCCTTTTTTCTAGCCGGCCGCCCATTTCAGGTCGGATTCCTTATCGAGTTTGTTCAGCAATGGAAGGAACTGGATACGTATGAGCAGGAGCGGCTGCTAGGTGACCCTTGGGAGTTCAAGGGTTTCGCGACGGGACTCGAATTCCGAAGTAGGCTGATGCGGGGGAGATACTACAGTGCCAGCGCACAACGGGAAGCCTTGCTCCATCTCGTTTTCCCTGACACCTTCGAGGGGATAGTCTCAGGCGATCACAAACAAAGGATTGCCGACACGTTTGCAGGTTTAGTGGCAGAGCCGGCGGGTGACATTGACCGGAGGTTGGCGCAGATTCGCCCGGCGATGGAGGCCAAATACGGATACACAGACGACATTTACTATTCCCATACCGACGTCCAAGTGCAGTGGAATCCCAACGTCGAACCACCTGATGACCTGGACACGCAGCAACCGGATGACTTGGACACGCAGCAATCGGATACCGACTTGGAATCGTTGGCCGATGAACTGCTGTGGGATGCCGGCGAGCTGCAAAAGATAATTGACGGCTTGAAGGACAAACGCCAGGTAATCTTTCAAGGGCCGCCGGGCACCGGCAAGACTTACGCCGCCCGGCGTATCGCCGAGTGGTATGCGCGGCAAAGCGGCGGCTACCGGATTGTACAGTTCCACCCCTCTTATGCTTACGAGGATTTCGTACAGGGGTTCCGCCCCACGCTTACCGGCGGTCAAGCCGGGTTCACGCTCACCAACGGCCCGTTGCTGGAAATGGCAAAGCAGGCCGAGGCCAACCCGGAGGCCACCTACATCCTCATCATCGACGAAATCAACCGGGGCAACGTGTCCAAAACTCTCGGCGAGCTGTACTTTCTGCTGGAGTACCGGGATGAGGAGATAACCCTCCAGTACAGCAGCGAATCGTTCCGACTGCCGCGCAATCTCTGGTTTATCGGCACGATGAACACCACCGACCGCTCCATCGCTCTGGTGGATGCGGCACTGCGCCGCCGGTTCTACTTCTTTAACTTTTTCCCGGACCAACCCCCGGTTCAAGGACTGCTGCGCCGCTGGCTGCGACGGGAGAACCCCGGTGCGGAGTGGGTTGCCGACCTCCTCGATGCGGCTAACCGCAAACTGAACGACCGGCAGCTGGGCATTGGCCCCAGCTACTTTATGCGGGGAGACCTGGACGAAAGCCGGGTGCAGTTTATCTGGGAACAGGCGGTATTGCCCTACATTGAGGAGCACTTCTTTGGCGAAGAGGACAGGCTCAGGGAATTCGCCTACGACGCATTGCGGCCAAAGCCAAACGCTCAACCGTCAACCCCGGATGCCGGCGACGATGAGAACGGAGAGGCCGGCAACGCCAGCGGCCAGCCCGAGGCGGACGACGGAGATGCGACTGCTTGAGCTGACCGAGTATGAGGCACAGCGCTGGTCTGCCTCCCTCGACGCAATCCAGCTGCAAGCGCTGGCAAGAGCACACGTTGAGGTTAGGCCCGCCGCCGGTGCGGATGGCGGGTATGTCCTGACGCCATCATCATACGTCGGCGCCGTCAACGTTGGTGACATTTCAGTAGTCATCCGGCCCAAGATACCCATCGGCCGGGTTATGTTCCTGATGACCTACGCCCTTGACCCCAGGCACTGGTGGCAGGATTGGGTAGAGCTGGCCCGGCACGATGACATTCTGGAGGCGATTGCGATGTCTTTCGCGCTCCGCACCCGGCAGGCCATCCGGCGCGGCCTGCTGCGGGACTACCGCCGCGAGGAGGACGCCCTGACCACCGTGCGCGGCCGCATCCGTTTTGGCGACCAGATGGGGCGCCGGTTCGGCATCCCCCTGCCCATTGAGGTTGCCTACGACGAATACACTGAGGACATCGCAAAGAACCGCCTGCTCAAAACCGCCATCCACCGGCTAGGCCACACCTTTATTCGCTCGGCGGCCACCAAACAGCAAGTGCGCCGCCTCTGGCCCGCCTTTGACATGGTGAATCTGGGCCAGTACAGCCGGGGAGCGACGCCCGAAGTCACCTATACCCGGCTGGATGAACACTATCGCCCGGCAGTCGAGCTGGCGCGGCTAATCATCGCAAACTCCAGCTTGGAACTTATCGGCGGCAAAGTAGCCGGCGCCGCCCTGCTCATTGATATGAACCTGGTATTTGAGAAGTTTCTCTACGTCGCGCTGGGAGAGGCCCTGGGCCTTTCCGCTACTCAATGGAAACACGAAGCCCGCCTCACCCTGGATGCTGGCGGGCACATCCGAATGTACCCGGACTTGTCCTGGTGGGCGGCCGGTGGCCCGGCCAGCGGCTCCTTGCCGCGCTTCGTCGGAGACGCCAAGTATAAAAGGCTGTCGCCCCAAGGGTTCCAGCACGCCGACATCTACCAGATGCTGGCCTACTGCACGGCGGCCAACCTGCCATCGGGCCTGCTAATCTACGCCCAAGGCGAGGACGAACCTGGCAGGTACAAGATTAATCACGCCGGCAAAACAATCGAGGTAGCCTCGCTTGACCTGAAAGGCAATCCGGAGCGCATCCTCACCGAAGTTCGCCGCCTTGCCGAATTGGTTAAGGCCCACGCCCGCCCGTAGCAGCCCGACGAGTAGCCCGGATGCGCAGTTACATCTACGCCGATGAATCCGGCAACTTTGATTTCAGCGATGGGCCGGGCGCTACCCGCTATTTCATCCTGACCACGGTAACGGTTGCCGACGATGCTATTGAGCGGGATTTGCAGGAATTGCGGCGCGAACTGGCCTGGGAAGGCGAGCCGCTAGCCGCCGGCTTTCACGCCACTAACGACAAACAACGCGTGCGCGACCGGGTATTCGCCGCCATCGTTCAGCACGATTTCCGGGTGGACGCCACAATTCTGGAGAAACGGAAGGTCACCCCCCGGCTGCGTTCCACAGAGGCCAGATTTTATGGGTTCTCCTGGTATGCTCATTTGACCGGCCTGATACCCGTCCTGACGCAATCATCAGACGAGCTGCTGATAATAGCGGCATCCATCGGAACCGGCGCTATGCGTTCGGCTTTGCAGTTGGAAGTTAGCATCGCGGAGAGCAATTCTGCAATGCCAGTCGCTGTTAGGTCTGCTATGTGGCCGGCTTCAACCACCTCCCTGTTGCAAGTCGCGGACTACTGCGCTTGGGCGTTGCAACGGAAGTGGGAACGCGAACCCTCCGATACTCGCTCGTATGACCTTATACGGGACAGGATAGCGTCGGAGTTTGACGTTTTCCGCGCCGGCATGGCCGCCTACTACTAGTCACAAAAAGCGAGCCGGCTATCCGATTTTTACCGAGAGTGGCCAACTCTCGCCGGAAGAAGCCCCGGGCCTCTTGTCACCGGCTCATTCAACATAACCAACATACTACTGCCGGCGGGCTGCGTCAAGTACAATGCCGCCACCTGAAACGACCCATTGACCCCGCCCGGCTCCTCTGACCTGATACAGGACAGAATAGCGTCGGAATTTGACGTGTTCCGGGGAAGCGCCGTCAATCCCCCTGGATACTAAAACGAGCCGGCTATCCGATTTTTGGCGAGAGTGGCCAACCCTCATCGGAAGAGGCCCCGAGCCTCTTGTCACCGGCTCAACTAACGCTGAAAGCGTACTACTGCCAGCGGGTTCCGTCAAGTATAATGCGGCCATCCCATCCGCCGCCGGGTGGCCTGGTTTGGGGATTACGCTGTTTTTGGATTGAGTCTGCTATGTTCGTCATCGGCACCGCCGGCCACGTTGACCACGGCAAATCCACCCTGGTCAAGGCCCTCACCAACATTGACCCCGACCGCCTGCCCGAGGAAAAAGAGCGGGAGATGACCGTTGACCTGGGCTTTGCCTGGATGACCCTCCCCAGCGGGCGGGAGGTCAGCATCGTTGACGTGCCCGGCCACGAGCGCTTTATCAAGAATATGCTGGCCGGCGTCGGCGCCATCGACCTGGCCCTGCTCATCGTGGCCGCCGACGAAAGCGTGATGCCGCAGACCCGCGAGCATCTGGCGATACTGGACCTGCTCCGTATCCGGCGCGGCTTGGTGGTTATCACCAAAACCGACCTGGTTGACGATGAGCTGGTGGAGCTGGTGCAGGCCGAAGTTGAGGACGCCCTGGACGGCACCGCCTTTGCCGGCTGTCCCATGGCGGCGGTGTCGGCCTACACCGGCGACGGGCTGAACGAACTTAAAACCGTCATTGACGGCATCCTGGACGACACCGAAACCCGGCGGGATTTGGGCCGTCCCCGCCTGCCCGTTGACCGCTGCTTTACCGTCAGCGGGTTTGGCACGGTGGTTACGGGGACGCTGATTGACGGCTCCGTGGCCGTCGGTCAGCAGATTGAGCTGGCCCCGTCGGGACGGCAGGCGCGCATCCGGGGCTTGCAGAGCCACCGGTCGCGGCTGGATTCCGCCGCGCCGGGGGTGCGGCTGGCGCTGAACCTGTCCGGCATCTCCCGCGATGACGTGCTCCGTGGCGAAGTGCTGACCAACCCCGGCTGGCTGCGGCCCACGCGCCGGTTCGACGCCAACCTGCGTATGGTGAAGGGCGCGCCCCACGCGCTCAAGCACAACGAAGGCGTAACCTTCCACCTGTTCACCAGCGAAACTACGGGCCGGGTGCGCCTGCTGGACGCCGACCGGCTGCCGCCGGGCAGCGAAGGCTGGGTTCAGGTGCTGCTGGATGAGCCGCTGCCCATGGTAAAAGGCGACTTTTTCGTCCTCCGGTCGTCAGAGGATACTCTGGGCGGCGGGCAGGTTGCCGACCCCAACCCCCGCCGCCGCCACCGCCGCTTTGCCCCCGACGTGCTGGAGCGGCTGACTATGCTGGACGCCGGCGCCAGCGCGGATGTAATCCTCACCATCGCCGACCAGATGGGGCCCTGTGATTTGCGTACCCTGTCCCAGCGCTCCAACCTTTCCGAGGGGGAGGCGCTGGAGCGGCTCAGCGCCCTTGCCGAATCGGGGGAACTGGTCGAGCTGGGCGAAATGGGAACGCAGGCCGATGCCGTCGTCTATTCCCGGCGCGGCTGGGACATTGTAAAGAATCAGGCCCAGGTTGCGTTGCAGGCTTACCACAATCAATATCCCCTGCGACGGGGCGCGCCGCCCCAGGAACTCCGCAGCCGTCTGGGGGTTTCGCAGCCCGTGTATCTGCGGGCGGCGGCGCGGCTGGCGGATGAGGGAGTAACCGCTGACGACGGCGGCCTGATGCGTACCCCCGACCACAGCGTCCAGTTAAGCGAGCGTCAGGAGAGCGACAGCGCGGCCTATTTGGCCGCTTTGGCCGCCGAACCCTGGTCGCCGCCTACCGACCGTCCTTTAGACCCGGAGCTGCTGGGTTACTTGCAGGAGCGGGGCGACGTGGTGAAGGTCAACGAAACGGTGGTGTTCACCACGGCTGCCTATAACGATATGGCCGGGCGCATCGTCGCCCATCTGCGGGCCAACGGCAGCGTTACCGTGGCCGATGCCCGCACCATCTTTGGCACCAGCCGCAAGTACGTGCTGCCCCTGCTGGAATACCTGGACCAGCAGCGGATTACCCGGCGGGTGGGGGACGAACGGGTGCTGCGCTAACCCGGCCGCCCATTGCCCCAACCGCCGCCGGAGCGTCCGCCCCATTGTGCTGCCATGCTGTCCCGAATCCACTGCCGCATCGGAGGTGAAATAGATGACCGCCCGCCCCAAAATTCCCTACGCCGAGCAGAAGCGCCGCGGGCAGGCCATCTATGATGCCCAAATCCGCCGCCTGATTGTTCCTGAGGACGAAGGCAAGTTCGTCCTGGTCGATATTCTCACCGGCGATTACGAAATCGACACGCGCGCAGTCCTGGCCAGAATCAGATTGCGCGCGCGTCGTCCCGACGCAGTTATCCACACCATGCGCCGGCATAAAACCTACGTCGGACGGGTACTCAGCCCGCGTCGTATCCGCCGCCAGGCACGGAAACACGAAGAGTTTCCGTTGTGAATCTGGAAGGCGTACCCCGCATCGGAATGGAGTTGCTCCGGGGCAGCAACCTCAGCGTTAACGCCGCTCCCGCCGGTCTGGTAACTATTACTGAGTTGCCGGCCCCATCCCGACCGGAAACGACGCGCTGGTAAAGTTATGGCGTTAGACTTTGGCAAAACCTCCCGTCAGCTGTTGTCGGCGGTGGGCGCGGTTGCAATGACTTCGCGCACGCGACGCCAGCGTTTCGCTGACACTATCGACCGGGCGCTGGCCGTCTCGCCGGCCGAGGCCGTCCGCCGTACTGCGTCCGTTGGCCGTCGCCCGTTCATTGTGGCCCGCGCCGGCGCGGAGGGTTTGCTGGACAGCCACCCGCCGCCGGGCGTCCCCAACGACTGGACGGCGGTTTCGGTGGACGGGTCGCATATTGACGTTGACCGGCATCTGCCCTTGCGCTGTTACCTTATCAACCTGGGCGGGTGCGCGCTCACCTACGGCGCCAACCCCGACTGCCGGCTTTTCAGCGAGCCGACCCTGGCGGCCGGCGACGCCGACCTGTATTTGCGGCCCGCGGACGGCTCTCCGGACGAAATGCCCATCTCCGGCCAACTGCTGGGGGCGTTGCGTACCGTGCGCGAGGTGGAGCGTCTGGCCGATGCGGTGGCGGCCCTGCCGTCCGATGTGCCCGTGGTCGCCCTTTTGGACGGCACGTTGGCCTTTTGGGATTTACAGCGGGGCAACTACCCCGGATACGTCAGCGAGACGCTCATCGGAGTCCGGCTGCGCTCGGCGTTGGCGCGCTTGCGGGATGCCGCCCGCGGCCCGCGGCCGGTTACGGTGGCCGCCTACACCTCCCGGCCGCAAACTACCGAAGTGGCCGGGGCCGTGCGCCTCTGTCTCTGCGGCAGCGACGACACGGAATGCGCCCGCCGCTGCAGCGCGCGCCGCTCCGACCGGGCGCAGTGCGACGCGGCGGCCGGATTTGATGACCAGGAACTGTTCGCGGCGCTGCTGGAACCCGGCCACCGCTCGCCGCTGTACCAGTCGGGCCGGCTGGCGTCCCGCTTTGGCGTGGGCCTGGCCGTGGGTGACGAGTGGAGCCACTTCTATTACGTCAACAGCGGCGCCGAAATCGCGCGGGTAGAGGTGCCCGACTGGGTGGCCGACGACGGGAATCTGCTGGCTTTGGGACACGCCATGCTGGTCCGGCAGTGCGCGCTGGGGCTGGGCTATCCCGTCGTGATTGCCGAGGCCCACGAGCAGGCCGTGGTCAGCGGCCACGACCGGGCCGAGTTTCGCAAGCTGGCTTTGATGCTGATGGAGCAACAGGGCTTGCCGACCCCGGAATCGGCCAAAACCCTATCCAAGCGGCTGCCCTGGGTTTAATTTTTCAATAAATCCTGTGTATCCTGTACATCCCTGCAAAGCAAAACAAATGGAAGGAGATTTCCTATGGGTGAGTTGAATGATTTGGCTGCATCGGTGGCCGGGCTGCTGAAAGAGCGCGGCGACACCCTCGCCGTGTCGGAGTCGTCTTGCGGCGGTTTGATTTCGGCGGCTTTGGTGTCAATACCGGGCGCGTCGGCCTACTACGTGGGCGGTTCGGTGGTCTATACGCGGGTGGCGCAGCAGGGGCTGTTGCAGGTGCCCGAGTCGGCGATGGAGGGCCACCGGGCCAGCACGGAATACTACGCCCTGCTCAACGCCCGCACCTCCCGCGAAAGGCTGGGCACCACCTGGGCGCTGGCCGAAACCGGCGCCAGCGGGCCAACGGGCAACCGCTACGGCGACAATTACGGCCACGCCTGCTTTGGCGTCGCCGGCCCGGTGGAACGTTCGCAAACGCTGGAAACCGGCAGCCCCGACCGGGAGGCCAATATGTGGGTGTTCGCCCGCGCGGCGCTGGCCTTGCTGGAAGACGCGCTGCGAGCGGCGTAACGTTTCCCGCCGCCGCCGTCAGCGCGCGGTATCGTCCAGGTAGCCGGCCAGTTCACCGGCGTCGGTAATCCCTGCGGCCGTGCGGATAAACGCGCGCAGCGACGGGCTGCGGCGGCGCAGTTCCGCGACCTGTTCCCCAATGACGCTGACGCCGGCGGCGCCGGTGGTGGCGTAGGTGCCGTGGAAGGCAAAGTACGCCTGGTTGAGCCGGCGGATGTAGTACCCGTGGCCGACGAACACCCGGCGGCGCTCCTCCATATAAGCCTCGGCTCCGGCGACGTCGCCGGCCGCCAGCAGCGCGTCAACCCGCAATCTGGCCGCCCGCATTTCCGCCTGAAAGTCAAACCGCTCCGGGTCGCGGGCCGGTCTGGCCGGGGACTCCAACGCCGGCGGCGGGGGAGCGTCCCCGGTCAGCCTTTGCCGGGCCAGTTGCCCAATTTCCCGCCCGGCGATGGTGGCAACGGTCTCATTGAGGGTAGTCAAGTCCCCGCCCGCAAAATAACGGCGTCCCAACGGCCGGAACCAGAGCCAGTGATGCACCCACTCGTGGGCGATGATTTCCAGCGCGAAATCCAGCCCGGCGTCGGGCAGCGCGATGGACGGGTAAAAGGCGATGCCGCCGGTGTTCACCACCAGGGCGGATAATCCCGTGCGGCTTTCCACCTGCCGCTCAATGCCGCCGCGCTCCTCGGCGGTCAGTCCCGTTTGCAGTACCACGTCATCGCCCCGGGCGATGCGGGCGCGGGGTGATGTAATCAGCACCGTTGGGGAGCCGGTCAGCACGGTATCCACCGGCGGGAATACGCCGGTCCACGCCCGGAATCCCAGGGACTGGAGCGTGTCCGCCACCGCCGACTCCAGCGTTTCCTCAACCCCGGGCCGCAACCGGGCTTGCCGGTCGCGCAGCTGAGCCTGCTCTTGCCGGAGCGCCGCCGCGGCCCGGGCAGTTTCCGCCGGGAGCGGCGCCGGCGCGGGCGGCGCCCGGGTTTCCAGGTCTATCAGCCGGTATCCAATAAAACGAAGCCTTTCCCCCAGGGCAAAGTATTCGTTGACCTGCTCCAGCCGCTGCGCATCCGTTTGGTTTTTGACCAGCGCCGCCGGACTGTTCGCTATCCGCCGGAGCCACTTGTCGGGCAAATTTTGCGCCTCCCAGCCGGCCACGCTGAAGCGATACCGCGCGGTGGCGGCGTCAATGTCGGTGGGCCGGTAGTCCTCGCCGCAGAACAGCGCGACGATGATTGCCCCGCATATTGCGTATACCCAGTGTCGCTGCCGCTTAAGCAAATCCGCGCCATCCTGTCGCTGCCGGCCTGTCGGTTTCTTTTCTTGACACCCGCCCCGCCGCGTAACATAATTTGCTCCGCCCAACGCGGTTTGCCCACGGCGGGCGCGCATAGCTCGTACCAGTATAGCGGCGGCAGGAGGTTTTCGTTGTCCACCAATTCCTTTACCCTTACCGATGAGATGCGCCAGCAGTCCATCGGCGTTGAGAGCGCGCCGACCGCGCTGGATATTGAGAAGGGTCACATCGCCCGCTTTGCCGAGGCCATCGGCGACGACAACCCGGCGTACACGACCGGCCTTCCCGAAACCGGCGGCATCATCGCGCCGCCCACCTTCCTGCGGGCGATGCGCGCCGTCCGCCCGCAGCTGCCCTTTGATGTACCCTTCACCCGCCTGCTCGACGGTGGCAGCGACTGGGAGTATTTTGAACCCGTGCGCCCCGGCGATACGATTACCGCCGTGGGCCGCGTTGAGGACATCCGCGAGCGCACCGGCAGCATCGGGCAGATGCTCATTACCACCATCAAAATTACCTATCGCAACCAGTCCGGCGCCGTTGTCGCCACGCAAACCAGCACCTCCATCCGGCACTAACCGGCGGCGAATCCCCAGCAGAATGAGGAACATAATGGGCCAACAGGTTTATTTTGAAGACGTTAGCGAAGGCATGGCACTGCCGGCCGAGGTCAGGGAACCCACCACCCGCCAGCTGGTCCAGTACGCCGGCGCATCCGGGGACTTTTACGAAATTCACTACGATAAGGATTACGCCCAGAGCATCGGCCTCACCGGCATCATCATCCACGGCGCGCTGAAAAACGCCATGCTCGGCGCCTACGTAACCGGCTGGGCCGGCCCGGCGGCCACCCTGCGCCGTCTGACCTGCCAGTATCGCGGTATGGACTACCCCGGCGAACCCATCACCGCCAAAGGCCACGTCACCCGCGTCTATCAGGAAGGCACGCAAAATCTGGTGGACTGCGCCATCTGGCTGGAAAATCCGCAAGGCCAGCAGACCACGCCGGGCACGGCCACCGTCGCCTTGCCCAGCCGGGGTTGACATTCCGAAACTCCATACCGTCTTGCTCGCGAAAGCGGGAATGACGGCGTCCCGGGAACGACGGGATAAACTGAATTAAATCAAAAGAGAAGGATTCGATTACTATGCCCAACAATCTGGAAGGAAAGGTAGCCATCGTCACCGGCTCCGGCCGCGGCGTCGGTCGTGGCATTGCCAGGCTGATGGCCGAGGAAGGCGCGAAGGTCGTCGTGGTTGACCCCGGCGTGAACGTGGACGGCACCGGCTTTGACCAGTCCATCGCCGAAGTGGTAGTTGGCGAAATCCGGGACGCCGGCGGCGCCGCCGTCGCCTGCACCGAGTCGGTGGCAACTATGGAAGGCGGCGAGCGCATCGTGCAGACCGCCATTGACAACTATGGCCGCCTGGACATCGTGGTCTGCTGCGCCGGCATCCTGCGCGACCGGATGGTTTTCAATATGACCGAACAGGAATGGGACGACGTTATCGCCGTTCACCTCAAGGGCACCTTTACGGTGGTCAAGCACGCCTGCATCCTGTTCCGGCAGCAGCGTTCCGGTCGGGTTATCACCTTCAGCAGCCAGTCCGGTCTGGTGGGCAACAGCGGGCAGGCCAACTACGGGGCGGCCAAGAGCGGCATCGCCGGCTTTACCAAAGTGGTGGCCAAGGATATGGGGCGCTACGGCGTAACGGCCAACTCCATCGCGCCGCGCGCCACCACCCGGATGATTGGCGCCATACCGGAATCCGCCGCCGAAATTCGCGCACGCGGCGGCGTGTCCTCCCTCTCCGGCGACGGCGGCGACGACAGCGAATTGCAGAACCTGGACCCCGACGGCATCGCGCCTTTCGTCTGCTACCTGGCCTCCGACTACGCCGCCAACGTCAACGGGCAAACCTTCCTGGTGTACGGCGACACCGTTTCCCTGATGTCGCAGCCGCGCCCGGAGAAGGCCATCTGGACCGAAGCCGGCCATTGGGATCTGGACGACCTGTCCGCTCAGGCCCGCAACTATCTGACCGCCGGCATCGTGAACCCGGCTCCGGCCCAGCAGCGCTGAAAAGATTCCCTCTCCCTTGACGGGAGAGGGTCAGGGTGAGGGTGGCGCCTCGCCATTCAAATCAATCCCAAGGACAGAACAATGCCACTACTGCAAGATAAGGTAGCAATCGTCACCGGCGCCGGGCGCGGCATCGGGCGCGGCGTCGCCCGGCTGCTGGCCGCCGAGGGCGCCAGCGTCGTAGTCTGCGACCTCGGCGTCAACGTGGACGGCACCGGCGCCGACGTGTCCGTAGCCCAGCAGGTCGTCAACGAAATTGGCGAAGCCGGCGGCAAGGCCGTGGCCTGCACCGAATCCGTCGCCACTATGGACGGCGGCGAGCAAATCGTGCAGACCGCCGTGGACAACTTCGGCCAGCTGGACATCGTGGTTACGGTGGCCGGCATCCTCCGCGACCGCATGGTTTTCAATATGAGCGAAGCGGAGTGGGACGACGTTATCGCCGTTCACCTCAAGGGCACGTTCACCGTCGTCAAGCACGCCAGCATCCTCTTTCGCCAGCAGAGGTCGGGCCGGATTATCACCTTCAGCAGCACCTCCGGACTGTACGGCAACAGCGGCCAGGCCAACTACGGCGCGGCGAAAGACGGCATCGCCGGGTTCACCCGCGTCTGCGCCCGCGATTTGGGCCGCTACGGTGTAACCGCCAACGCCATCTCCCCCTCGGCCAGCACCCGCATGACCACCAGCGTACCCGACGAGGCCCGCGCGCTGCGTTCCGCCCGTGGCATCGCCGCCGGCGGCGGGCTGCGCGGCGAACCGGAGGACGTAGCCCCCATGGTGGCCTGGCTGGCCTCCGATGAAGCTGCCCACGTCAACGGTCACGTGTTCCACGTAACCGGCGGCCTGGTAACGCTGCTCAACGAACCGGAGCCGGTCAAGACCATCCGCAAGCAGGGCCGCTGGACGGTGGACGAGCTGGCCGCCGTATTTCCGCCCACCATCGGGATTGAGCTCTACAACCCGGCCCCCGTGCCGCCGCCCAGCGCGTGACGGATGGTTATGGAACCGGCGGCGCGGCGCTATGAGTGCATTGCGGGCCCCAGTTGACCGGCCCGGTCAATAAGGGCCCGTATATCGGCGACGGTTCTTTCCCGGTAGTTCTCCTGGTCGGTGAGCCGGGGCTGTTTCCTGGTCCTCCGGTATTCGTCGCCGCCGGCGTATTCCGAATAAACGTCGGGCGGTATGCTGAGGCCAAAGTCCCGCATCGCGGCGTCAATGCGGCGCACGCTGCCCAGGAGGTGGGAGAGGTTGTGGGTGTCGCGGTAAGTGCCGCCATGTCCGGCGATGATGGCCTTCATCGCGTGTTCCAGCGCGGATTGCGCCTGTTGGGCGATGAGCAGGTCATTGGCGCCGGCGTCGTCCATGATTAGGAAAGCCTGCAAGTGGGAAACGGCGTGGTACAGCCGGTTATGATAGTCAGTCCATTCGTATTCGTATTCGGTTTCCTCATCGTCCGAGTAGCGGCTGCGGAACTCTTCGGGATTTGTGGACATTACGACACCGTCAAGCAGGGCTCGGGTAGCGACGTGGTTGATGTAGCGCCGTTTTTCGTCGAATTCGGCGCGTCCGAACCAGACCAGTTGCACCGGGACGCGGCGGCCATAGGCAGACCAGGCGGCCTGCCGGGCCCATTTGGCGGCGGCTGCTTTGCGCTTCCCGCCCGGTTCCTCCGGGAGTACCAGCATAATATCAATGTCGGAGCGGCGTTCCTCGTGGTCGCCCCGGGCGCGGGAGCCGAACAGTATGGTGGCCTGGGGATTTTCCCGGTGGTGCACCGCCTGCGCCACGCGCAGCGCCTGGGGGTCGCAATGGTTGGGGTTCATAGTACGGCTCTCCTGACCTGGCGTTCGCCGCTGCTAACGCGCGTGACGCCAGTATAGCAGGGGCTGCCGGAGCGGGGTTTCTCCGCTCCGGTTGGGCATAATCCGTTTCCGTTTCCCTGGCCGCGGTATCTTGCATCGCCGCCCTTTCTGCTATAATGCGCCCGCTAAATCGTCAGGGAACCGCCGGATAACGCGCCGGCGTGCGGCCCTAAGGTTCCGCGCCGCGCCCCTGGCAAAGGAAGGCTCCCCGGTGGCACGTTTCATCTTATTCCGCATCATCCAGGCCATCGCTACGCTGGTGGTGCTCAGTGCCGCCGTTTTCTTTGGCACCGACCTCACCGGAGATGCGGCGCTGGCGATGGCCCCCGGCGACGCCAAGCCCTCCGAAATTGAGGCCATCCGCAGGAACCTGGGCCTGGACCGGCCCGTAGTGGTCAGGTACTTCGACTATCTGGGCGGTCTGTTCATGGGCGACTTTGGCCGTTCCTACAACAAACGCCAGCCGGCCTTTGACATCGTGATGGAGCGCATCCCCAACACGGTGCAGCTGGCGATTACCGCCCTCATCATCGCCATTGTCATCGGCATACCGTTAGGCATCTTGTCGGCGGTGAAACGAGACAGCATTCTGGACCGGGTGGGCAAATCCTTCGCCATCCTGGGTATGTCTATGCCCCAATTCTGGCTGGCGATTATCCTGATGTGGATCTTTGCCGTCGAGTTTCAACTGCTCCCCACCTTTGGCAAACAGGGCCTTGACCCCCGCTATTTCGTCATCCCCGCCTTCTCCATCGCCGTGTTCACTATGGCCGGCTTTATGCGGCTGACCCGCTCCGCGATGCTGGAAGTGCTGGACAGCGAATACGTCAAGTTTGCCCGCATCAAGGGACTGGCCGAGCAGCTGGTCATCTTCAAGCACGCCCTGAAAAACGCGGTCATCCCGGTGCTGACCTTCGGCGGCATCAGTTTCGCCGGCCTGCTCAACGGTTCCATCGTGGTGGAAGTCATCTTCTCCTGGCCCGGCCTGGGCCTGCTGATGCTGGAAGGCATCCGCACCAGGGACGTGCCCATCATTGAGGCCACCATCCTGACCTCCGGCTTCCTCTACATTCTGATGTCCACCATCGTTGACATCGCCTACGCCTACGTTGACCCGCGCATCCGGTACGGATAGCAACCCCCCCGATGCGACTTCCGAGGAGCGATTGAACTTGGCAACGCAAGACCTGGCCACCCCGGCGCCGGCGGCAAACGCTGCGACTCGCGCGCTGCAAAAGGCGCGGGAGCTGCGCCTGCCCTGGGTTCCCCTCATCATTCTGGCGCTGCTTATGGTGGCGGCGGTGTTCGCGCCCCTGCTGGCGCCCCACAACCCGGAGCAGCTGAACAAACGCGACCGGGAGATTCCCCCCTTCCAAACCGGCAACTTCCTGCTGGGCACCGACAAATCCGGCAAGGACATTCTCAGCCGGCTGATCTTCGGCGCGCGCACCTCGGTGTTTATCAGCCTGGTGGCCCTGGGCACCGGCGCCGTAATCGGCAGTTCCATCGGCGTCATCTCCGGTTACTATGGCGGCCGGGTTGACATCGTGCTGATGCGCCTGGTTGACGCCGTGCTGGGCTTCCCCACGGTGCTGTTAGCGCTCATCATCGTCGCCATTGCCGGCGGGGCCGGCATCGGCAACGTAATCGTGGCCGTAGCGGCCACCGTGTGGGCCCGGTTCGCCCGGCAGGCCCGCGGCGAAGTCTTGAGCATCAAAGAGCGCGACTTCGTAACCCTGGCTATCGTGGCCGGCGTTTCCCCCCCGGTGATAATGTGGCGGCACATCTTCCCCAACGTTATCAATACCGTGCTCATCGTAATCAGCCTGCTGGTAGGCCAAACCATCCTGCTGGAAGCCTCGCTGAGCTTCCTGGGCGTTGGCGTGCCCCCCGGCGACCCGGCCTGGGGCATCATGGTATCGGAAGGCCGCGACCAGATTTTCGACATCTGGTGGCTTGCCCTGTTCCCCGGCCTGGCCATCACCATCGTGGTAATGGCGATGAACTTCTTTGGCGACTGGCTGCGCGATACCCTCGACCCACGGCTGCGGCGGACGCGCTAGCCAAACCGTCAGCACACATCCTTGCCGGGGCGAATCATCATTCGCCCCGACTCTTATAATTGTCACAGGACTTGCGCCACTGCGCTCGCAATGGCCAAGTGAGCGCGCCTGAGGCGAATCGCCGCCTTTTCCGGTTCCGCATCAGTCAACAATGCTGTAATACCGATTTCCGTCAGTATTACAGCATTACAGTGTGTTGCCATTGACATACGGCAGTTTATCCCCTACATTCCTTTGCCGTGGGCCAATCGCCCCGGAGCTATCCGGTCTAAGCAACTACGATACTGACTTGGAGGAGGTTCGATATGGGCAAGGCTGCCCCAATACGGCTTTTGTCATCCTGGTTCTTGCTGTCTCTGCTGGCCGCCGTGCTGCTCATTGTCGCGGCCGCCTGCGGCCAGACTGCCGCGCCGCCCGGCGACTCCGGGGCGGCCGCCCCGCCCCCGACGGTTGCCGACAGCGGGGCGTCTGCGCCCGCGGCCACCCCCGTCCCCACCGCAATGCCGGCCATGGAACCATCCGACATTGAGCAATTCACGGTGATGGTCACCACCCAGGGCAACGAACTGTTCAACTCCAAGTATGCCCAGGGCGAAAACAACTTGTGGCACCGGATGGCCCAGGTCTGGCTGGTGGGCGGCAGCCTGAAAGACGGCAGCCTGGTGCTGGACCCGGAAACGGGCATCGCCAGCAAGTGGGAAATTGTTGACGACGGCCTGTCCTGGGAGTTCACCATCCGCGAAGGCATCTTCTTCCATAACGGCGAAGAGCTGGATGTTGACGACGTGGCCTTTATGGCCAACTGGTCAATTACCGAAGAATCCTCCGGGGTATCTACGGTTCGCATCGCCCGTGAGATTACCAACCGCGAAGTAACCGGCCCCAACACCTTCAAATATTCCTTCAAAGAGCCGCTGGCCTTCTTCGGCGCGGCGGCATCCGAAGTGGACAACACCGCCATCGGCACCGTCATCTCCGTGGACTATTGGCAGAGCCTCCCCCTCGGCCAGACCATCGAAAACTGCACCCCCACTGACGTCTGCCAACAGGCCGAAGCCTTTGAAAAGAACCCCGACCCCGGCCTCCCCGGCCCTTTCCGGGTAGTCAACCATCGCTATGAAGAGGAAATCCTGTACGAGCGCTTTGAAGACTACTTCCTGCGGGAGGAACGGCCTTATCCCTTCCGCCAGCTTGCGTTGCGCGTGGTGCCGGAGCTGTCAACCCGCGTCGCCGCCTTGCAGGCCGGCGAGGTTGACATCATCGAAGCCGACAACACCGTGGTCAATCAGATTCAGGACTCCGGGGGCCGCATCGTGTACGCGCCCGAATCAGTCCATATCTGGATTAACGCCAACGGCTGCGACCGCGAGACCGACAACGACGGCCTGCCCATTATGTGCCACGACCTGCGGGTGCGCCAGGCCCTGGACTACGCCATCGACAAGACGCAGATTCAGGCCCTTTACGGCGGCTCCGAAGCGTTCGAGATTGACGGGATGCACGGCATCGGCAGCCCCTCCGGGCTGGGGTTCGACAGCGACCTGGCTCCTTTCCCCTACGACCCCGACCTGGCCCGTCAGTTGATGGCCGAAGCCGGCTACCCCGACGGCGCCGGGTTCAACGGGGGCCGCACCTTCCCCATCCACACCTGGACGGGCGCCGGCGCTCCGCTCACCGTTGAGCTGTCAACCCTGATTTGCGAAAACTGGAAGACCGAACTGGGCATTGACTGCGAGGTCAACGTCGGCGAGGAAGTGAGCCTGAAGGAAGTGCAGTACGCCGGCGAAATCGCCGGGCAGTATCTGGTGCGCACCAACGAAAACACCTTTGACGGCGGCCGCCGGATGCTGGGACGCTACGCCCGCGAAGGCGCCTACATCGCCTACGACACCGACATCGCCGCAGTAGTGCTGGCCGCCGGCGCTCTCATCGGGACACAGGAAGAACGCCATGAGGCTTACCACACGGCGCTCAAGACGATTTACGACAAGCACTACGACTTCACCCCCGGGTTCCTCAACCAGCCCTACGGCGTCAGCGACCGGGTAACCGGCTGGGAACCCTGGCCTCTGGCGCCCTATATGAGCGCAATGTGGACGGTGACGGTAAAGTAGCAGCGCCACGGGATGCAGCGTCGGGGCGAATAACTATTCGCCCCGACGCATACGTGAGGTCACCCAGCCAATGTTCCGTTTCACCATCGCCCGCATCGCCCAATCCATCATCACGCTGGTGGTGCTCAGCATCGTGGTGTTTTTTGGCTCCGAGCTGACCGGAGACCTCGCCCTCTCCCTGGCTACTGCGGACACCACCCAGGAAGAGCTGGAAGAAATCCGCCGCAAGCTGGGGCTGGACCGTCCGGCTTACATCCGCTACGCCCGCTATATGAGCAACCTGGCCCAGGGCGACTTGGGCGTTTCGGGCACCAGCCGCCGCCAGGTCAGCGAGATGATGGCCGAGCGCATCCCCCCCACGCTGCAGCTGGCCGCCGTCGGGCTGCTGCTGGCCATGGTAGTGGGAATCCCGTTAGGGGTCCTCGCCGCGGTCAAACGCAACACCATCCTTGACCAGATTAGCAAACTCTTCGCCATTGTTGGTATGTCCGCGCCCCAGTTCTGGGTGGCGATAATGCTCATTATGCTGTTCGGCGCGCAGCTGAAATGGCTGCCCACCTACGGACGGGGCGGCCTTGACCACTATATCCTGCCCGGCATTGCCATCTCCCTCTTCGTGATGGCCGGGTTTATGCGCCTGACCCGCTCCAGTATGCTGGAAGTCCTGGATAGCGAGTTCGTCAAATTCGCCCGCATCAAGGGATTGCAGGAACGGCTGGTGATATTCAAGCACGCCTTGAAAAACGCCATCATCCCGGTGCTGACCTTCGGCGGCGTCAGTTTCGCCGGCCTCCTGAACGGCGCCATCGTGGTCGAGGTGGTATTCGCCTGGCCCGGCCTCGGCCGGCTGATGCTGGACAGCATCCGCGAGCGGGATACGGTCGTGATAATGGCTACCATCCTGACCTCCGGCTTCCTTTACATCCTTATGTCCACCATCGTCGATATACTCTATGCCTACGTCGACCCCCGAATCCGGTATCAATAAGCCCGGTATCAATAATCATTGACGGAGCCTCCCCAATGGCCGCGCAAATCAAAACCGCATCCCCCATCCGAATCGGCGTCATTGAGGGGCTGAGCAAACTGCGCGCCCTGCGCGTCCCCTGGATTCCCGCCGCCATACTTACGCTGCTGGCGGTCTGCGCCGTGTTCGCCCCCCTGATTGCCCCCTACGACCCGCAGCAGCCCGACGTGCTGAAAGGCGTGCAGCGCATCGGCCCCTTCACCAACAGCGAAAACCCGCTGGGGGTGGATCTGCTGGGGCGCGACATCCTGAGCCGCCTCATCTACGGCGCGCGCATTTCGGCCTTCATCAGCCTGATTTCCCTGGGCTGCGGCGCCGTCGTGGGCACTGCCCTGGGCATCGCCTCGGGCTACATCGGGGGCAAGACCGACATCCTGGTAATGCGGCTTTGCGACGCCATTATGGGCTTCCCCACCATCCTGCTGGCGCTGATTATCGTCGCCATCCAGGGCGGCGCCGGCGTGCAGAACGTGGTCATCGCAATCATGGCTACCGTCTGGGCCCGGTTCGCCCGCCAAATTCGCGGCGAAGTTCTCAGCATCAAGGAGCGGGATTTCATCACCCTGGCCGTTGTGGCCGGGGTGCCCAGCCACGTCATTATGTGGCGGCACGTCTTCCCCAACGTGGTCAATACCGTCCTCATCGTCATCAGCCTGCTGGTGGGGCAAACCATCCTGCTGGAAGCGTCCCTGAGCTTCCTGGGCGTGGGCGTTCCCCCCGGCGAACCGGCCTGGGGCATCATGGTTTCGGAGGGGCGAAACAACCTGCTGGACTTGTGGTGGCTTTCCCTGCTGCCCGGCCTGGCCATCACCGTCGTGGTAATGGCGATGAACTTCTTTGGCGACTGGCTGCGCGATACCCTCGACCCACGGCTGCGGCGAACCCGCTAGCCCGCGCCATGGCGGCGGGGCTTATCCCACCAACGCCCAAACCAGCGTAACCACCCCCGCCGCCGCCAGTGAACCCGCCCAGAGCAAGTCCAGATTAATCCACCCCCGCCGCAAAAACGCCAGCCCGGCCCGGTAATAAACGACCACCGCCGCCGCCAGCATAGCGGACAGCATTACCACGGTGTGCATCGCCAAGCCCACTGCCCACCAGATGGGCGCGTCCGTCAGCGACAAAAACCCGCCGTGCTCCCCCAAATCGCCGGCGATGCCCGCCGGCGATGCCGTGTTGGTCAACGCCAGCGCCACCGGGGCCAGCATCAGCCCGGCGCCGTGGGCCGTAGCCATCAGGAAAGACCAGGCAATCAGGTCGCGCCCGCCCACGTTCATCCCTACCCAGCGCGGATGCCGGTAATAGAGAATCAAACGGAACAGCCCGAACCCCAGCAGCAGCGCGCCGGCGGCAATCCGCACCCAGCGCAAAGGCAAAAACGCTCCCGCCGCCAGCAGGGCCGCCATTACTACGGCCACGGAAACCAGATGGCCCACGGCAATATATCCGGTAGCCGTGTACAGCTGAACCGGCCGTTGCCGCTGCAGCGCCAGCGCCACCGCGAACAGCCATCCCATCGCCGGGTTCAGCCCGTGAAATATCCCCAGGGCCGCCAGACCCAGCCACGGCCCCAGCGATGCGAGGGCCGCCGGGTCGGGGATGAGGGCGTGCAGCAACACTGCCGGCATCACCGGCCCGGCGGCCCGTCCACCGGAACTAAATCCGTGGTGGCGGTGGCTACGGGAAGCAGAAGGTATCCGATGATGCGTCGCCGCCCTGCAACCTTACCTGGTGGCTGCGCGTCTTGCCGTAATCGACAAAGAAATCCGTGTTGACCGACATCCCGCCTCCCTGATTCGCGTCGATGCGAGTCAGCCAGCCGTTCAGCCCGTCGGGGTAAAACTGGTCGTCCCACGACGAGTACAGCGAGTTGGTGAGATAGACCCGCCGCCCGTCGCGGCTGATTTCAACCATCTGCGGGCCGCCGGTAAGGGTGGCGCCGTTGGGGTGGGCCGTCTTGCGAACCACGCCGCCCATCTCCAGCTCGCCGGTCTGCACCGGATGGAACGGGTCCGAAACGTCGTACTGGAGCAGCTTGCCCGTTCCCCAGCAGGATATGTAGAGGAACTTGTCGTCCAGCGAAAGGTCAATGTCGGTAATCAGCGGCGGAACTGCGCCCAGGGGCTGCAAGGCCGGGGGCAAGTCCGCGGCGTCCGCCGGCTCGGCCGGTATGGAGATAATCTTCCGTGCGGCCCATTCCTCGCCGTCGCGATACCAGACAAAGACGGAACCGGACAAGTCCTCGGTGCTTACCACCACGCCGCAGAAACCGTAGTGCCGGGTCGGATTGTGGGCCGGCCGCAGCTCCAGCGTCATCTGGTGCTGGCCGCCCAGGTCAACCGCCTGCCGGTGGGCGCGCCGCCGCATATCCCAGAAGTGCAGCACGTGGCCGTATTTCTGGCCCACTATGTCCTCCAGCCGGGCGCCGTGCTCAAACATTTCCGGCGTGCCCCACTCGCTGGTAACCATCGTGTCAATGCCGATGTGCCACCAGAAATCGTAGGCCAGCTCCTGCGGCCCCCGGTCCAGCTCCCACGGGCCGATGGGTTCAAAGGTATAGTGGTCCAGCAGCATGATGCCGCCGGGCCGGTCGCCCTCCGCCGACCCCAGCGCGCTGACGTAGATGGCGTCCGGCCCGCAATGCACCGTGTGGGGACGGGAGTAGCCGGCCCGCTGCACTTCCTCCGCCCCAATGGTCTTCACGATGCGGGGACGCGCCGGATCCGGCTGGGTGTCCAGAATGTAGATGCGGCTCGAAGCCAGCGTCGGCACCACCAGATACCGCCGCTCCAGATGCGGATGGGCCGAAGACGGACACAGCGCCGCACTACAGGCATTCCAGCCAAAATGATGCAGCTCGTCATCAGCGTAGGGCATCGGCACTGAGTGAACCACCTGCGAATACGACGCCGAATTGGGGTCGCAATCCACCACCGTCATCGCGTCGGGTTCGCCGGAATCGGGGTTCAGCACGGCAACGTAGGCCAAGCGCTCTTGGGGCGCCTCCATAGCCAGCCGCGCCGAAGGGTAAAACGTGGGGTCGGGCCTCCAAAGCGCCATATCTGCAATCTCCTATGTCGTCACAATCTCAAGGCAAACCGAAGAGTATGCCAACGGTCGCCAACATTCTAACCGCCTTGCCGCTTGGGGGCAACATAGCGCCGCCCGCCGGCAGCGTTCCATTTCCGGCAGTCTAACCACTGGCGCACGGAACGCTGCCCCGCTCACCGCCATGGCCTTTGCCAAGTAAAGCCCTCTCCCCTGTGGGAGAGGGTTGGGAGAGGGGTAGCGCTCTTGCGTCCGCAAATGCCCCATTCGGTCAAGTCAAATCCTGTGCATCCTGTCCAGCGCTGTAAAAATTCGTATGTCGTGGTAGCGTTCCGTTTCAGGTGGTTTGAGGCGCTATACCGTCGTTTTGACGGCGGGCATAGGCACGACTCATGAGGTCGCCCCTACCGTTCCGAATGTTAAACCACCTAAATTGCAACGCTACCGTATGTCGCCAACCCCTTGCGCCCATCGCACAACTGTTCTATAATAGCTATGTCAGGCAGCTCGGCGCGGCTGCGCGAACCGCGCCAGACCCGCCGCCCGCGCAGCGGCATCGCCAAATCAAAATCCGAATATGGCGAATATGGTTTCGGGCCGGTAACGGCCCGTCGGTTATCTCGCAGAACGCCTTTGACGACGGCATGACCCGCTTATTGATTCAACGGGGCGGGCCGTCCGGGGCCGGCGTTAGTGCCAGCGCCCCGTGCCGGGCCCGGCCGGTCTCATTAGCCGGCCAGCCTGGGGACACGGAAAGAGGAACCGCCATTGCCAGAGGACTTGCACAGTTGCTCCGTCATTATGACCCGGCGGGTACGCCTGAGACCGACGCTTGCCCATTACACAATCCCGGCGTAAAATGGCGCAACTGCATTCGTCAAATCAACGTAACTTATCGAGGAGAACCGGTCATGGCAGAAGCGAAAGGCCCTCTGGACGGAATACGGGTGATTGACTTGGGTCGGCATCAGGCCGGCCCCCGTTGCGCCCAGGTTCTGGCCCGTTTGGGCGCCGAAGTGATTAAAGTTGAACGGCTGGGCGGCGAAGAAACCCGCTACCATGCCCCCTGGGTTCGCAAACAGTCCGCTTATTGGGTACAGTACAACAGCGGCAAGAAAAGCCTCAGCATCGACCTCCGCAAAGAGCAGGGCAAGGAAGTCCTCCGCAAGCTGGTCCAGGTCTCCGACGTGCTGCTGCAAAACTTCCGGCCCGGCACTATCGACACCATGGGCTTCGGTTACGATGTGCTGTACGAACTGAACCCCCGTATCATCATGGTCAACGTGTCCGCCTACGGCCAGTTCGGCCCCTACCGCGAGCAGATTGGCTACGACCCCATCGGTCAAACTATGTCCGGCATCGCCATGGTCACCGGCGAAGAGGGTATGCCGCCCATCCGCGCCGGCGTGCCCATCATCGACCGCACCACCGCGCTCCACGCCGCCATCGGCACCCTGGCCGCCATCCACGAACGGGAAGCCTCGGGCATCGGCCAGTGCATTGATGCCTGCCTCGCCGATACCGGCTACAGCTACACCGAAATTCCCATCACCGCCTACCACGGTGCCGGCATCGAACCCCGCCGTGGCGAGTCCGCCGCCCCGCCCTCCGGCACCTACCCCTGCAAGGACGGCTGGGTGCTCATCTCCGCCGGCGACCAGCACCATTGGCATCGTGTCTGCAACGCCCTGGGCAAGCCCGAATGGCTGGAAGACCCGCGCTTTACCACCCGCTACGAACGCGGCAACAACGGCGAGACCGTCAACCAGGCTATGCGCGACCTGATGGCCGACATGACCATGCGGGAGGCCATCGCCCACTTCACTCACCACGACGTAGTGGCCGCACCGGTCAACAGCATCGCCCAGGCCGCCGCCGACCCCCATCCCTGGGAGCGCCGGGCCATGGTCGAAGTCCCCGACTTCCTGGCCGGCAGCATCGCCGTCTCCGGCGACTTCTGGCACTTCAGCCGCACGCCCGCCGTAGTCGGCAGCACTCCCCAGGTGGGCGAGCACAACGAAGACGTGCTGACGGGTATGCTGGGCTACACCGAGGACGAAGTGCAAACGATGTACGAAGCCAACGTAATCGGCACCTTCCACCACTACGACGAAGTGCCCGGCTAGATTAACCGCCATACGCCGGTCGCCGGTACATAAGAAGGGCCTCACCTAACGGTGAGGCCCCCGCAGTTTCCATACCTGTGGGGTTTATCCTCGCAGCGCCGGCCCCACTTCTTCGGCATAGAGCCGGATCGAATTTTGAACTCTTTCCGCCGGGACGGTGCCGCCCAGGTTGGGTTCCATAATGAAGCCGGTCACCCCCAACTCGTCGCGGATAGCGATTAGACGTTCGGCGACTTCCGACGGGGAGCCATAGGCCACCCGGTCAGCCAGCAGGTCGTCGTAGGTGGTATTCAGCAGCTGTTCCGCCCGCCGGCGACGCTCCTCGGTAGCCCCCGCGCCCTCGGCCTCAACCGTGCGGATGTAGGTGTCGGCGGTGCGCCGGAACGCCCGCATGGTGCTTTCTGCGGTGTCTTCGCGAACCTGGGCCATGGATTCCCCCACGTAAATAGGCATTCTCACGTAGGCGTCATCCACGTCGTGGCCGTTTTCGGCGGCGGCGGCGCGGTAAAGTTTCAGGTTCTCGGCTACCTGTTTGATGCCTTGCCCCCGCACGCCCGTTACCAGCGGGAACCCCAGCTCGCCTACGATGCCAAACGTATCCACCGAGTTGGCGGCAATGCGGATGGGAGGATGCGGCTGCTGATAGGGCCGCGGCGTAACCACCACGTCATCCATATCGTAATAGTGGCCGTGGTGGGAAAAACGGTAGTTGTTCCACGCCTTAAGGATGATTTCCAGAGCCTCAGCGAAACGCTGGCGGCTCTCATCATAGGGCACGTCGTAGCCCTGATAAGACCGCGGGAAACTGCTGCGCCCGATGCCGAAATCAAGGCGGCCTTGCGATACGTTGTCCACGGTGGCGGCTTCTTCGGCCAGGCGAATGGGATGGCCCAAAGGCAGCACGCTGACGCCGGTGCCGACGCGCACCCGCTCAGTGCGGGCCGCGATGATGCCGGCCATCATCAGCGGCGCCGACGACACCGACGGAATGCCGGCGCCGCCGGGGTCGGTGGGCGTGCGCGGCGCGGCAAAGTGGCGCTCCGCCAGCCAAACTCCGTCAATACCCGTTTCGTCAGCCAGTTGGGCGACGGTAAAGGCTTCGGCAAACGCCTCGTCCTGGGTACGGCCCTCGCGGTAATCGCATTCCATTACCAGACCGACGTGCATAATCATCCTCCTGCTGGGTTCTCCGGGCGCGCAGCGGCGCAGCGGAGCCATCCGCTAGTTTGCGATATAAGTGTTGGGCGCCGCCAGGAACTTGGTGCGGCAGTCCAGACTACAGAAATAATACCACTCGCCGTTGTAAAAGCTGCGGGTTCCCGCGGTGGGATCGACCTCGTTGGCGCCGTGCATCGTCTGGCCGGTGGTGGCGCGGGCGCTGTCTTCGTTGATTTCGGTTTTGCAGACGGGATCGACGGGCATTGTCCGGCTCCTGTTTTCGGTCAGCTGGTTACGTGGTTCTGGTCAGGCGACGGGCTCAAGATTCATGCCGAGGCGCACCGGGCCGGGCTGGTCGAGCAGGGCGCGGGCCACTCTGGCCCGATGCTCAAAACTGGTGCCCAGCCGCATCGTCCAGGCGGCAACCCGGCGATACCACAGATGCAGGTCAAACTCCATCATAAACCCGATGCCGCCGTGGATTTGCTGGGACGAACGCACCACCGCCTGGCACTTGTCGTTAGTGAACGCCTTGGCCTGGGACACCTCGACCCCGTAGGGCAGCCCGGCGTCCAGTTTCCACAGCGCTTCATAGGTGAGCAGCTGCGCGCCGTCCACCCAAACAATCATGTCGGCGCACAGGTGCTGGATGGACTGGAAGCCGGCGATGGGACGGCCAAAGGCCACCCGGTTCTTGGCGTACTCAATGGCCATCTCCGCATCCTTGCGGGCGGCGCCGATAATCTGGGCGCACAGCAGGCCCGTGCCAACGTCCAGCATTTCCACAGTGGCCGGCCAGCCCTGGTTGACTTCGCCAATGACGTTGCTCAACGGGACTCGCACGCCGTCAAGGTTGAGCTTGCTTTGGGAGTCTTTGGCCAGAGTGGTAAGGCGGGTCTCGGTGACCCCGGCCGCGTTGGTCGGCACGATAGCCAGGGTAATGCCGGCGCAGTCGTCGGCCGGCGCGGCGGTGCGAATAGCCATGACCATCAGCTCGGCTGCGGAAAAGTTATCGACGAAGTGCTTAACGCCGTTGATAACCAGGCTGTCGCCGTCCACTGCGCCACGGCATTGGATGGCGTCGGCGCGCAGGCGCGGGTCCTGTTCCTGCACCGCCCAGGTCATAATCAGGTCGCCGCGGGCAACTCGGGGCAGGATGGACTGCCGCTGTTCGTCCGTGCCGTGGTTCGCCACGGCCAGCGCTGCGGTGGCCGTGCTGTGGAAAGGCACCGGCGCAATGGCGCGTCCACACTCTTCCAGAATCAGGCCCAGATAGGTTACGGGCAAGCCGCCCCCTCCGTAGGATTCGGGCAGCGAGATGCCGAACCAGCCCAAACCGGCCATCTTCTCCCACAGCTCAACCGAATAACCGCGGTCGTCCTGCTCAATGGCGCGGGCCAGGCTGGGGGGACTCTCCGCCTCCAGAAACTCCCTGGCGGCGTTCTTGACCATTAGCTCTTCTTCGGAGGGAAGTACGTTCATCTTGCCTCATTAGATGTGAGATTGGGGTAAAGCGTGGTTCGTGATGGCAGAGACGGAATTACGGCGGCTTAACTGCCGTCCGGCTAATTCACCAAATCTCTAATCAAGTTCACGAAACTTTCTACGTCATTCAAATATTCGGCGATGCTGCGTGCATCAAGCACATCGCGATAAAAATTGCGGTGCAACTCATTGGCGCTCCTGGCCCAGCTGTGCACTTCATTGCGGCCGGTTTCCCTGGCTATTCTCGACACTACTTCGGCCTCGAATTCCCAATGCTCACGATAGCTCCACTCACGGACGCCAGCGATAAATATAGCAGCGTGTGCGGCAGCTCCCCAGCCTTTTTCGGAGGCTTGCAAAAGCCCTCCGACAGCCAGATATTCCCGGCTGCGACGCAGAAATTCAACGCAAATCTGGCCATGGTCGGACGCAAATTCAGACATCATATAAGCTCAGCCGGTATGTTTCTGCCGTGTTAGTTCTCTAACCAGTGTAATGAGCTTTTCGATAACATCAAGGTCTTCACCGACGAAATCGGCTTCTAACCGGTTTCGTCTGGGGTCTGTATTTTCCAGAAGGTTCAGCGCTTTTAATGACCAGACGCCGGCCCGGTCTCCCCCGGGTTCTTTCATCAGCAGCGGTGTGGCCTGGTCCAGGTAGTTGCTGCGAATGTGGTCGTGTCCCATGGCCTCAACGTAGGTTTTGGCGGCGCACGTAGCGGCCTCCCAGCCTTTCTCGCACGCCGGCGTCAAGGCTCCGTTGGCGAAACATCGCCGGGCATGGCGCAAGATGTCGTCGGCGCCTTGCGGCGGGTCGGCAATGTCTTTCACCAGCATCACCAGCCTTTGCACGTCGTCAAGACGCCGGCCTACGCCGCCGCTGTCCAGCCAGTTATAACGCGCGTTGTCGGCCAAAGCCATTGCGCTCACCGCCCACTCCACGCTGCCGGCGTGGGCCTGCCGGTCTTTCGCCAGCCGAAGCACAATGCCCTTGAAGTCATCGCTATTGCCGCCGGCAATGCCGGCGTAGGCTTTGGCCGCGCAGCCGGCCGCCTCCCAGCCTTTGGCGGAAGCCGGCCCGAGCTCGCCCTGGGCCAGGCGCTCCCGGCCCCCGCGCAGGAGCTCGCCGCAGGCTTGGGTATAATCGCAGGGCAGCAGTGTCATCGCGCCGGCTCCGGTCAGACCCGCGGCATCCCCAGCCCGCGCCGCGCCACCTGGTCGCGCATCACCTGGACGCTGCCGTGGTTGATGCCGCTCTGGAAGGCGCCCATCATGTTGTGGGCGAACACGCCGCTCTCGATGGCGTCCTCGGAGCCGTTGAGCAACTGCCCGTAGGGGCCGAGCAGCTGAGCGATGGTCTCGGTGGTACGCATACCATGCTCCGGAGCGAACACCTTCTCGGCGGAGCCTTCGTAGGTGAAGTTGCCGTCGTTCTCCACAATGGACATACTGCGCAGGGTCATCAGACGGCATACCTGGCCCTCAATCCACATATCGGCCAGGCGGTCGCGCACGGTGGGGTCTTCCCGCATCCCGTAGCCTGCGATGTCGTTTTCCTTCACCCAGTTCACAATGTCTTCGTCGCGCTGGATGGAGATGAGATAGCGGGACGCGCCCACCCGGTCCAGGTTGAGACCCATCGCGCCTACGTACCAGCCCTGGTTCTCTTCGCCCAGCATACAGCTGGCGGGGACGCGCACGTTCTCAAAAAAGGTTTCGTTGGTGCGGGCGTCGCCGTAGGTGGTGCCCAGCGGCGCCGGCGGGTCGTTCTGGATAGTCCACAGGGGCCGCACGGTGATGCCCGGCGTGTCCATAGGAATGAGGAAAATGCTGATGCCCCGGTGGCGGGGCGCCTCAGGGTCGGTGCGCGCCATCAGGTAAATGTGGGTGGCGTAGTGGGCGGCGGTGGTGTACATCTTCTGGCCGTTGATGACGTAATCATCGCCGTCGCGAACGGCGCGGCACTGCAAGCCGGCCAGGTCGGCGCCGGCCTGGGGTTCGGTAAAGCCCAGGGCAAAAGAAATCTCCCCCCGCATAATGCCGGGGAGGAACTCCTGCTTCTGCTCCTCAGTGCCGGCAGCCAGGATAGCGGGCGCGCCGGAACCCGCCCCCCCAACGGTAATGCCGATGCGGGCGAACTCCTCTTCTACAATATACTGGTCAATGCGACTGCCGGCCTGGCCGCCGTACTCTTTGGGCCAGGACATACCAATCCAGCCGCGCTCGGCAATCTTCTGATACAGGTCGCGGGTCTTGGGGCCCCGCCGGCGAACGCCCGTACCCTCAAGTTCCTCAACGATTTCGGGGGTAATGTTGTCCGCAATGAACTGCTGCACTTCGGAGCGCAGGGCTTCCTGTTCCGGGCTGAATGCAAATTCCATGGCAACGCGGCCTCACTGATGGCGTGTGCTGTGCTTTTACGCCGTGCAATTATAGCGGGTTGCGCCGGTGGTGTCATTCCGAAAATCACAGCCGACCGGCAAGGGAAAGCCGTCCACGATGGCGAAGGCCGGGTCATGCCGGATGGAGTCCAGGAGCATTTGCCAGACTTGCTCCCGGACCCGCCGGAGATTGGCGGCCCGGCGCACGAAGGCGGTGCGGCAGACCCGGGCCACTGCCGGAAAGAAACGGCGGCCGCGCCGTCAGCAGCGCCGTTAGAGCGGGCTGATTATTCGCCCCGGCGCGCCGGCGTGGCCCGCCCCGGCCGCGCCGGCCGGCGCACCAGCCGCGCCCGGTAAATCAGCAGCGGCACCGTAACCAGCATCACCGCCAGCGCCACCAACTGCGCCTCGTTGAACCCGAATACGTAGGTGTTCCGCTCCTCGCGCAGGAAAGAGATAAAAAACCGCCCCGCCGAATATCCCGCAAAGAACAGTGCGAACAACATTCCGTGCGGCCGGATGCGGTCGCGCAGCAGCCACAGCACGCCGGCCCAGATGAGGCAAAAAATCAGCTCGTAGGCCACCGCCGGATGCGAGGCCGGCCGGCCAAAACCCAGGCTGTCGGGGTCGGTGTACACCCAGGCCCAGGGCAGGTCGGAGAAGCTGGACCAGTGTTCGCCGTTGATAACGTCGCCAATGCGCCCGATGGCCAAGGCAATCAGCAGGGCCGGCGCCGCTACATCGGCCAGGTGAGAGACGGACGGCAACCCGGCAAAGGGCCGGTGCATACCCGTCCTGCGCAGCGCGGCGTTATCGCACAAGCGGTTGAACCAGGGCGCGTTGCGAACCAGGATGTACGACGCGCCGCCGGCGAACCCGCCCAAATACGCCCCGAAAATGGCGATGCCGCCAGTCCAGAAATAAATAATGCGCACCGGATTGTACTGGTAAACGTCATCCCAGAAGTCAATGACATGGAGGATGCGCGCGCCGATGATGCCGCCGATAATGCACCAGGTAGCCACCGACAGGATGGCGTCGCCGTCCAGCCCGTCCCGCCGGCCCCAGCGCCAGGTAAGATAGACGGCCACGGCCACGGCCACAAAGGTGAAAAAGCCGTGCCACGACAGTATGAACCCGCCGGTGCGAATGATGTCCGGGTCGAAGGGAATGCTGATTACCGCAAGAATATCCATCGGTGCGTAGTTTCTCCCTAATCGGTCAGCCTGATTTCGCCGGATGCGGGCGGCGCAATCGTCCGCACAAGGTACGCTGTTGCGCCCCTGTCCTGCAAGGCCGCCGCAACCGTTCTCCGCTCGCTTTCCGAGGACGGCAGGCAGAACAGCGCCGGCCCGGCCCCCGACAGCCGGGGCGGGTGTTGCGCCAAAGCTGCCACCGTTTCCCATACGCCGGCCAGGCCGGGAAAGATTCCTGGCGCCGCCCGCTCAAATGCGTTGCGGCCGGCGGCGGAGGTCGGCAACCCGGCGGCGGCAATGACGCCGGCAACCCGCTGCGTGTGGCTGCCGTCCGAAAAATCGGCCGCCGTCAACGCGCGATACAGCGTCGGCGTCTTGGCCGCGATAGTATCCGCCGGCACGACCAGCAGCGCTTCGGCAGCCGGCAAGCCCGGCAATGCGGCAATCACATCGCCCTTGCCCGTGCCCAATGCCGTGCCGCCGGTGAGGAAAAAAGGCACATCGGAACCTAGTGTCGCCGCTACGGCCGCCAAGTCGTCCGGCGGCCAGTCCAGCCCCCAGAGCCGGTTCAGCCCCCGCAGCGCCGCCGCCGCGTCCGCCGAACCCCCGCCCAAACCGGCGGCTACCGGGATGCGTTTGGCAATATGGATGCGCGCGCCGGGCGCAATGCCCGCCCGTTGCGCCAGGGCCGCGGCCGCCCGCCAAACGATGTTGTCCGCGCCCGACAGCGCAGGGTCGTCGCACTCCACGGTTAGCGCGCCGGCCGCCTCCAGCGTCAGCGTATCGGCCAGGTCAACGGTTTGCAGGATGGTTGCGACGTCGTGATACCCGTCGTCGCGCCGGCCGGTGACCTCCAGCGTCAGGTTAATCTTGGCGTAGGCCGGGATTTGCAGCGCGCCGGATTGCATCCCGGATTGCATCAGGAAATCATCCCTTGCGACTGCGGGGCGCGTCATCCGGCCAGGCCGCGCTCAGCGTCGCCCATTCGTCAATGGCGAGCGTAGCCGGCCGCCTTTGCGCGTCGATGCCAGCGTCGGCGAGAACGGCGGCAACCAGCCCGGCGCCCGCCCCGGCGCCCTGCATCAACGAGTTGCGCAGCTGCTTGCGCGGCGCGGCGAACCCGGCGCGCACCAGAGCGAAAAACGCCCCGCGGTCCGTAACCGCAGCGGCCGGCGCCGGCCGCACCGCCAGCTTGACCACCGTAGATGACACCTTGGGCGGCGGCCGGAACGACCGGGGCGGCGCTTGCGCCACCACCGACGGCACGGCGTAGAACTGCGTCGCCACCGATAGCAGCGTCATTGCGCCGGGGGCGGCGGCCATCGCCTCGGCAACTTCCCGCTGCACCATCACTACCAGCAGGGACGGCGGCGCGTCGGATTCCAGGAACCGGCGCATAATGGGAGCCGCCGCATAGTAGGGCAGGTTGGCCACCACCTTGTAGGGCGTTCCGTGGCCGACCGACTCGGCAATGTCAACATGGCGCGCGTCGCCGTGGACGACCTTCAGGTTGGCGGGATTGTCCAGCCGCTCCGCCAGCCCGGCGGCCAGGTACTGGTCCAGCTCCACCGCAATTACACTGCCGGCGCGTTCCACCAGCCGCCTGGTGAGCATCCCGTTGCCGGGGCCGACTTCCAGAATCACGTCAGACTTGGTCGGTTCGGCGGCGGCCACGATGCGGTTCGCCAGCCGGCCGTCGGCCAGAAAGTGCTGCCCCAACGACTTCCGCGGCCGGCGTCTGGTGGGTGGCGCAATGGAGGCGTCAGGCATTAGTAACCCGCTGCAAAAGTGGCCGCGCACCTCCCTTTGACTGCGGCTTGGGGGCGTATCGTCGGGATTGGCTCGGGCCAGGCGCTCCCACGGCGCCCGCGGGACATCGCTTACCGTTGCTTCCTTCCGGCCCTGGCGGGGTTCGCGAGCCTGCGCCGCGTGGGACCCGGCCGTCAGCGCCATTCCCTGAGACATTGGCCCTTGCGCCTTGCCGGGGGGAGGAGTTCCACCCCGCTGTGGCGGGTTGCGGGTGTAGGGCACCGCCAGCTCCCCGTGTAGCGCGACCACGCCAGCTATGTTAGTCGGCCCGGTTGCCGGTGTCAATTGCGGCGGCGGGCGGATGCGGAACCACGCCCGCCGCTTTGGCGCCGGCGCCGCGATTCAGTCTCCGTGATAAATCGACAGCAGCATCCGCTCCACGTGGGACGGGAAGGACGTGTCGTAGTTCGTCCAGTCCTGGTACTGCTCCAGCTCCAGCGTTTGCGGCAGCGTGTCGTACAGTGGATACGCGCCAAAGGCCCCGCCGGCCTGCGTGGCGGCCTCGACCACGGCGGCGCTGACGGCATCGTACAGGTCGTTGTAGTAATCCACGTTCTCGTACAGGTCAACGGGGTCCGTTCCCAGCGAATGGGCGTTGATGGCGTGCTTGAGGTCCCACTCGCTGATGGTGTTGAGGATGTAGCGGGTGCCGACAAAGTTTTTGTCGTGAACCCAGTTTTTATGCGTGAGCGCGCGTGGCTCGTACATATCGGAAGTGACGACAATCTGCTCCTCCGGCATATAGACGACCGTGGTAGCTTCGCCGTCGCCGGGGCCCATGTAGTGCAGCTCGACGACCTTATCGCCAACCATAATCTCCTGGTAGGTGTCAAAGGTTTCGTCCACTTCGGGAACGTCGCCCACCTCAGCCACCATAAAGAGGTCAAAAGCCTGCTGGCAGTTCTGCTGGCAAACGATGGTGGCATCCGGGAAAACGCCGGTGCCGCCAACGTGGTCGTAATGCTCGTGAGTCAACGCGATGATGCTGACCGGAGTATCCGTGATTTTGGCAATCTCCTCCTTGAGGGACTGCGCCCGGGGGAAGTTGTACACGTCGGTAGTCAGCACGGCGTCATCGGCAATAACCACCAGGCTGCTGCCGAAAAACCCGAAGTAGTGATACACGCCGTCGGCAAGCCGGGTCATCGTCGGCGGCGGCATCTGGAACGCGGGCGGCTCCTCGGCCGGCGGTTCGGGCTCCGGCGCCGGCGTGGCCGTGGGCGGCGGGACTGGCGTAGCGGTAGGCGCGATGGTAGGCGCGGCGGTCGCCGTGGGCGCCGGAGTAGGCGGCGGAACCGGCGTGGCCGTGGCCGGCGGCTCCGTCGGCAGGGCCGTGGCCGGCGCCGCCGTGGGAGCCGCCGCCGGTTCCGGCTGGGTCGTGCAGGCCGCCAGCGCCAGCGCCAGCAAAACGGCGCAGCACCCGGCCAGCGCCAACTTCAGTTTTCCGTTCATCCTGTTCCCTCCTCCAGTGGCATAGCCCGGCGGCAGTCAGGATGCCGCTAGTGGCAAAAACATCATAGCACACCACAGCCGCGGCGCCCGGCACAGTCGGGGGCTGTCCAGGGGCGCGGCGGCGGGTTGGCTACTGCCGCTGCGCCGCCACATCCAGCCCACGATACTTCAGCGCCGGATACTGCCGGGAGGTGCCAAAATCCCACCACTCCGCATTCCAGTTGGCGTAGATGCCGGTGGCTCCGGTGGGCGATTGCAGCTCCCGCGTGGTCTTACCCCCGCCGCCAGCACTGCGGGACAGACCAGAGGTTTGGGTGTCCCAATAGCTGTTAGTAACGTTGCCGGAAATGCGCCTGCCGACCAGTCCACCGACATAACTATTGCCGATTACGCTGCCCGTAGCGTAGCTGGCGGTGATGTTGCTACTGTTGCCGCCAACCAGGCCGCCAACATACTGCCAGCCGGTTACCACACCAGTAGCATAGCTGCCGCTAATCGCGCCATTACTCTGACCAGCGAGGCCGCCAACATTGTTGCCTTTGCCGGTTACCGCACCAGTAGCATAGCTGCCGCTAATCGTGTCGCAACTGGCTCCAATCAGGCCGCCAACATAGCTGCTTTCGCCGGTTACGCTGCCCGTAGCATAGCTGCCGCTAATCCCACCGTTCTCGCCGCAGCCTCTATAATTTCCGTTTCCAACCAGGCCGCCAACATGGCTGCTTTCGCCGGTCACCACGCCGCTCGCGGAACTGTCCGCAATCGTTCCCAGACTGCCCCCGGCCAAACCGCCAACGCTATTGCCGCTGCCTGACACTGCCACCGCCGCGCTGCTCCCGGAGATGCTCCCGCCGTTGTAACCCACCAGACCGCCAATTCCGGTCGCGCCGGACACCCGCCCGGCGACGCTGCTCCCGGAGATGCTCCCGCCATTGTTGCCCACCAGTCCGCCTACCCAATCCTTGCCGGATACCCTGACCCCGGCCAGGCGCACGTTGCGAATGTCGCCATCCTCTCCGGTAGCCCGGAACAACCCAATATGGTCAGCATCCGCCCAGCGAATGAACAGATTGGAAATCGTATGCCCGCCGCCGTCAAAAACGGCGTTGTAACGAAACTCCGGCTCCGGGTCGCCAATAGGCAGCCAGCCGTCGCCATCATACCAATAAGCATCGCCGGCATCGGAACGGCCGTTGCCGTTGGTGTCAAAATCCAGGTCGGCGGTCAGTTCGTAACCCGAACATCCCTCAAGGCAGCCCATCTCGGCCATCGCATTGGGAAACGCCGCCGCATGGTCGGCGTGGGCCGAAACGCCGTCGCCGTCCAGGTCATGCCGGATGACGTCCAGCTGCGCCAGGCTGGCAATTTCAATCAGGCCGTCATCATCAGCGTCGTAATCCCCGTTGGCTGCCCCGCCGGCCGCCGGCGTCGGCGTAACGGTTGGCGTCGCGCCCGGCGCCGGCGTTGGCGTCGGCGTGCCCCCGTCGGGCGCGCTCGGCACCGTTCCCGTACCCGTAGGACAGGATGTCGCGTCCGCCGCCGCCGTGGTCAGATAAGTCCACTCCGACCAGTTCCGGGCGCTGCCAAAACGCCGCTCCACGCTGGACGCGACAAAGGCATACCTGGTATCCGGCAAGAGGCCCTGCAACCGCTGCGTCGTCTGCCCCTTGTTCTCCACGTCCTTAAAGTCAAAGGCGTCCAGCCAGCTCCGGCCGTCGGCCCTTACCGCGTCAATGTCGTCAAGGGCTACCCAGCCGATGCGGTAAAACGCGGCGCCATCCACCGCATCCCACAATATGGTCACCTGGCCGGGATTGACGCCGTCCGCCGCCCGGACATTGGCCGGCGCCGCCAACCCGCCCTGCGCCTGCGCTCCGGCCGGAGACCGCGCCAGGCTCAACCCGATGACGGCTGCCACCACTGCGGCCACCCCTGCCGCCAGAGCCATTGCTTTCACCATCGCCCTTCCTCCTTGCGGACGCATCGCCGCCGCGCGCGCGCAATTGCCGGCCCTCACGACAGACCGGGCGCATCTTGCACCATTCCCGGCACGGCGCGGCCGCGGAAATCCGCACCCGGCAATGAGCAGCCAAACCGGCCGGCTTGCCAATCAGCGCCGCGCTTGGCTGTAAAGTGAAAACATTGGGAAAGGCATTGCCGGTTTCGGGCGCCGGTTTCCCGCGCCGGCGGGAATGACGGGCGCGCAATTCAGGACACGATTGCCCGGGGCTGTTAGGACGGGCCTGGCGGCCTGACGCGCCCAAGCCGTCAGGCCCGCTTGAATTGCAGCCGGAATCTGGGTAGAATTGTTAATTACCGCTCCGGTTGGCACGATACGGCAGACGGTTGCCGGGCCGGTTCGGAGCGGTCAATCTATCCGGAGGAAAGGGTGATTGAATGTACTAGGTACGCACATACTGTTGGAACTTCGAGATTGCGACCCCCGCTTGCTTGACGACTTGGGCCACATCCGAGCGGAGCTGTTCCGCGCTGCCGTTGCAGTGGATGCCCAGGTGGTTGGGGAGTCCTTTCACCAGTTCAGCCCCCAGGGGGTAACTGGAATCCTGTCCATCGCCGAGTCCCATATCTCCATCCATACCTGGCCGGAGCTGGGCTATGCGGCGGCGGACATCTTTACCTGCGGCGAACAGACGATGCCCGACCGGGCCGCCGCCGCCATCGTCGCTGCCCTGCGCTGTCGCGACCCGGAGATTACGCAGATTCGACGCGGCCCCGACGGCGCCCGCGTCGTGGAACTGCAAACGGCGCATATCCTCAACTGACCCTCATCAGGTTCCCCGCACCCGACGGGTTTTCACTATGGCCAGCTACCCAATGGAAGCAATCACCGGCAAGTGGGTGATTGAAACCGTAATGCCCGACCTGGCGGTTATGCTCAAGGTCGATGACGTGCTCTATTCCGGGCACACCGGATTCCAGCGGGTCGAGGTGGTGCATTCCAACGTGTACGGCCGCAGCCTGCTGCTGGACGGCAAAACCCAATCCACCGAGCGGGACGAGCACATCTACCACGAAACGCTGGTACACCCGGCGCTGCTGCTGCACCCGAACCCCCGCCACGTCTTTATCGGCGGCGGCGGCGAGGGCGGCACCCTGCGCGAGACCCTGGCCCACCGCACGGTGGCAAACGTGGTGATGGTTGACCTGGACCGCCAGGTAGTGGACCTGTGCCGCCAGCATCTACCCCAACACCACCAGGGAGCCTTTGACGACCCCAGGGCGACGCTGGTTTTCGACGACGCCCGCAAATACCTCGCAGCCAGCAGCCAACAGTTCGACGTGATGATTATGGACCTGGTTGACCCACTGGAGGGTGGCCCGGCGTATCTCCTCTATACCGAGGAGTATTACAACATCGCCCGGGCCCGATTGAAACCGGGCGGCATACTGGCGACACAATCCGGCCCGGCGGGATACCTCAGCCTGCGCGAATGCTTTACCGCCATCTACAAGACGCTGGAAAACGCCTTTGCCTACGCTGTCCCGTATCAGGCCCACGTGCCGTCATTCATAACGCTGTGGGGCTTCACGATGGCATCCGACGCTCCGCTGCCCAACCTGACGCCGGACGAAACCGACCGGCGCATCGCCCAGCGGCTAACGCGCCCCCTGCGCCACTACGACGGCGAAAGCCACGCCGCCATGTTCGCCCTGCCCCGCCACATCCGGGAAGGCATCGCCGCCGAAACCCGCATCAACCGGGACGACGCCCCGGTGTTTATGGTTTAGGCCGGGCCGTCCGGGCCGGGCGGCGGCGCGTAGCCGGGAACCCACTGGGCTTGCAGGACTATCTGTAGCATCCGTCCTCGCGTTTTACGCCCGATGACGTCGCAGTGCCCTGGCCCGCCGCTTTCCGGCGTGCGAATGATGCCAAGCCCGTTTTCCCGCAGAACGCTTACTCTGACGGCGGCCTGGTAACTTTGCCCGCCCTCTCCTGCTATCGCTTCCGGCGTAGTTTCCGACATTAGGTACACCGAGGTCAGGCCGTTGCGGCCGTCCTGCACAAATGCCCGCGTTGCCGGCCGTCTCCGGCCCAACTCCGCGTCATAAACCTGTTGGTCGTGGGCAATGCGTCGGATAACCAGTTCGCTGCCGCCGATGGCAGGGTCATCTTGCGGAGTAGTCATCGCCGCCCGCTTATCCCGCCCTTTCCGCCAGCCCGCGCGCCTGTCGGATTAGCGCCGGGAGATTGTCAGCCTCCACCGGCCCTTCGTATTCTTCGGTGGCGCTGGTGAAATAGTATTCCACGGAGCCATCCGGGTCGGCTTCAATCTCCAGATATATGCCGTTCCGGTGCCACTCCGCCTGCACTCCGCCCCGCCAGGATGGAACGATGGCCGGCGGCGGGGTTGCATCGTCGAGGATTGCCGCCAGCGTTGCCAGCAGGTTGGCGGCGGCGTGAGGCTGCGTGGGTTTGGCATCGTCGTTCCAGTTGTCATCGTCCCACGGCAAATCCAGCATCCGCCGGATGGTCGGCTCGAACCACCGGGGGGCGTACTGGTCTTGCGGCAGGGCGCCGTTATTACCCCGCATAAAGACGATGCTCTGGAAAACGCGGATTATCCCGGCGGGCAAAGAACCGTTGGGCTGGGCTGCGGAACGACTTGCAGTGTCAAGGGCAATCATCGGGTCACCTCTGGTTCACTCGGACGGTAACATTAACTTGAGTGGCTACCTTATCATCCTACCACTACCCCTGCGCCGCCGCCAGTTCGGGGAAATCCGCCAGCGGCAAAACCTCCCCGGCGCTCTCCCAGCGTTCTACCAACGTCCGAATCGCATCGGGAACCCTGCGGGTGCCTCCGGTGTCGGCGTAGAAACCTACATACACCGACTCGATGGTGGTCAATGCCATCCGGTCAGTATCGTCCCCCTCCGGGAAAATGGCGACTTCCAGCGTCAGGCTGGTATTCCCGATTCGCGCCACCCGCGCCCGCAAATCCAGCATTTCGTCAACCCGCACCGGCGCCTGGTACTCAATGGTTACTTTGACCACCGCGCTGTCAAAATAGCCGGCGGCGGCGATGCGGTAGATGCTGAACCCCAAGTTGCGGAAATACTCGGCCTGCGCCACTTCCAGCCAGCCCAGGTAGCTGCCGTTGAACGCAATGCCCTGGGCGTCGCACTCCTGCCAGCGGACGCGGACGGGAAAGCCGAACCGGAAATCGCTACGCAGCATCGTCATTCCAGCCCAGGCCGGCCAGATACGCGCGGTCGGAGTTGGTAAGGGGCGCGGTGTCCAGCAGGTCGGGGCGCATACGCAGCGTCCGTTCCAGCGACTGCCGCCGCCGCCAGCGTTCAATCTCGGCGTGGTTGCCGGAGCGCAAAATCTCCGGCACGGCCTGGCCGCGAAACTCGGCCGGCCGGGTGTACAGCGGATGTTGCAGCAGCCCGGAGGTGATGCTGTCCTCCCGCACGTTCTCCGCCGAACCAACCACGCCCGGCACGAAACGGGATACGGCGTCAATGATGACCAGGGCCGCCAGTTCGCCGCCGGTGAGGACATAATCGCCGATGGAAACCTCGTGAGTAATCAGGCCGGCGCGGATGCGCTCGTCAACGCCGGCGTAGTGGCCGCAGATGATGATGAGGCCGGGCGCAGCGGCGAATTCGTCAACAATGGCCTGGTTGAGAGTGTGGCCCTGGGGCGAGGTGAGAACGACGGGCGTTGCGCTGCGTTCAGCGTCGGGAATGGCGGCCAGCGCATCATCCACCGCGGCAAACACCGGCTCCGGCTTCAGCACCATACCGGGGCCGCCGCCAAACTGGTAGTCGTCAGCAGTGCCGTGCCGGTCGACAGTGAACGCGCGAATGTCGGTAGCCGTTAGCAACAGCAGGCCGCTCTCAATAGCGCGCCCAATGATGCTGTACCCGGCCAGGGCGCGCAAAGCGTCGGGGAACAGGGTCAGGATTTGGAAGCGCATCGGGGCGGGTTTAACAGGTGGAGACGCCGCCGCCGAGTAGCATAACCTCCGCCGGAGATTCAGTTTTCTGCTCGGACACCGGCTTGACGAACACCACGCCGTCCTCAGTGTGGGCGTGCTTGGCGATGGCGTCCAGCAAGGCGTCAATCCTGGTTTCCATCCGTATCAGCGACTGCTGGATTTCGGCAATGCGGGCATCGTTGGCCTGGATTTTCTCCGTCAGCCGGCGTTCCGTATCAGCCAAATCTTTCCGCACATCGGTGACTTCGCCCCTGACATCGGTGATTTCGCTGATAACCCAGCCAATGCCGGCGCCCCCAGCGCCAACATAGCAACGATGACCAGAATGGCGCCGCTGTTTTGGTTCAGGTAATTTATCATGGCGTTTCACTAAGCCGGGTACGATTGGTTAGATTCTACCGCCTGGCGGCGCCGGCGGGCAACCGGGTCAGAACCTGGAAACGCATACGGAATTAGCGGCGGCCCGGCTTGACGACACAACTCTACACCAAACCGGATTGCTGCCCTAGCGTCCGCGCCCGGCGGGGGGCGCGGCGGAAAGTGGACGGCGGCGCGTAGCGCGGGTATTGGGCAACCTTGCCGGACAGCAGTTCGTCAATCGTCATTATCTGCAAGCGCGGATACTGGTGGCCGGGGAAATGCTCCGGCGTATAGAACCCGGCAGACGCCGCTTCTTGCCGCATCGGTCCCGTTGGCGGGAGGTCAGCACAATCGGCAGTGAACGCGCGAATGTCGGTGGCGGTGATGGACAGCAAGCCGCTTTGGACAGCGCGCCCAATGATGCTGTACCCGGCCAGGGCGCGAAAGGCGTCGGGGAACAAGGTAAGTACCTGGAAACGCATCGGGCCGGGTTTCTACTCGGACACCGGCTTGACGAACACCACGCTGTCCTCAGTGTGGGCGTGGTTGGCGATAGCGTCCAGCAAGGCGTCAATCCTGGTTTCCATCCGTATCAGCGACTGCTGGATTTCGGCAATGCGGGCATCGTTGGCCTGGATTTTCTCCGTCAGCCGGCGTTCCGTATCAGCCAAATCTTTCCGCACGTCGGTGATTTCGCTGATAACCCAGCCAATGCCGGCGCCCCCCAGCGTCAACATAGCAACGATGACCAGAATGGCGCCGCTGTTTTGGTTCAGGTAATTTATCATGGCGTTTCACTGAGCCGGGTACGATAAGCCGGGTACGATTGGTTAGATTCTACCGCCTGGCGGCGCCGGCGGGCAACCGGGTCAGAACCTGGAAGCGCATACGGAATTAGCGGCGGCCCGGCTTGACGACGCAACTACACCAAACCGGATTGCTGCCCTAGCGTCCGCGTCCGGCGGGGGGCGCGGCGGAAAGTGGACGGCGGCGCGTAGCGCGGGTATTGGGCAACCTTGCCGGACAGCAGTTCGTCAATCGTCATTATCTGCAAGCGCGGATACTGGTGGCCGGGGAAATGCTCCGGCGTATAGAACCCGGCGGACGCCGCTTCTTGCCGCATCGGTCCCGTTGGCGGGTTGAGGGTGATAAAGATGCCAATTTCCGCGCCGGCCGTCTGCAAGTCGGTTTTCAGCTGCGCGACGGCGCCCCGGCTGACACTGCCGCTTTTGACCTGCACCGCAACCCGCTTGGCTTTGCCGCCGTCGTCGTCAAAAAAGTTGATGATGCCGTCAATGCCGCCGTCCGCGCCCTTGCGCCGGTCATTGTTGGGGCGGGCGTCCACCAGGCTCACCGCCCACCATTCAAACTGGCAGCGGTCGTGGGCGGCCAGGGCGGCGGCGCTGGCCGTGTCTTGCGGAACGCCGGCCACTGCATAGGGACGCAGGTCGCTGCCAAAAGAGTAGTGCAGACGATGGCGTATCAGCGACATCGCCAGGTGGGTAACGTCAATGCCAATCCAGCGGCGGTTGAGCCGCTCGGCGGCTACCGTCGCGGTGCCGCCGCCGCAGAACGGGTCCAGCACTAAATCGCCCTCGTCGCTGCTGGCGGTGATGATGCGCTCCAGCAGGGTCTCCGGCTTTTGGGTGGGAAACAACTGCTGCGCCGGGGCCACGCGCGGAATCGGCCAGACATCATCCTGCCGGACACCCTGCGATTCCCGGGTTTCTACCTGCGACGGGGCGCGCCGGCCGCTGGCATCGCGCCCGGACACAATTTTGGCATTGCCAAATCTTTGCCGCGTTGAGGCGGCGCGTTCCATATAAAGCTGGTTGAAAGTCCGTTCCCGGCTCGGAGAGCGGGAGTAGAACAGTATCACGTCGTGATTGCGCTGAAAGGCGTATCTGCCGGCGGGCCATTTCCGATAATGCCAGATGATTTCATTGCAGAAATTGCGCGGTTCAAAGATGGCGTCCATCATCAGCTTGAGGTAATGGCTGGCGGTAGGGTCGCAGTGCAGATAGATGCTGCCCGCAGGCTTGAGGACGCGGTGCAATTCGGCAAGCCGGGGCGCCATCATCGTCAGGTAAGCCATCATATCGTTAGCGCCCAGGAAAGCGCGCAATGACTGGAGCAGGTCAGACCAGCGGCGGGGGCCGTCCGTAACCACCCCACGATAAGCGGCTTCCGATTCCGGCCCCCAATGCCAGGTATCCTCAAAGGCGGTAATCTGCGCTGCGGACTGCTCCCCGCCCTGCTCCCGGAACAGCGCGTTGTAGTTCACATTGGAGTTGAACGGCGGGTCGAGATAAATCAGGTCAACGCTGGCATCGGCAATCTGCTCCCGCAGAATGTCCAGGTTGTCGCCAAAGTAAAGCCGGTTGGGGGTGACGTCCGGCATGGCCTGCTCTCCCGCCGTCAGCCGGTTACTGCCGGGCGGTTCAGGTTACGGGATTCGCCGGCGACATCGCCACTGGCCGGCATTGTGACGGGGGTGGGCATAGTTGCGGCTCCGCTGCGCGCATACGGACTATTTTAGCGGAGTTTTATACGGTTGTGCGGTATGCTCGCCGGCGGCCTTTTGTTGTTGGCAACCGGGCGGGCGCGCTTACCCGTCCGCCCGCCGGCGCAGCAGGATGGCGCCCGTGGCTACGGCCAGCGGAACATAAAGAGCGTAGGCAATCCCCCATACCACGTCGAGGGAGACGTCGGAAGCGGCGCGCCCGGTCAGGTAGCCAAACCAGCTGCGAAAAAACAGCAGCGCCACAAACAGAAACCCGCAGCACAGTATCCGGTTCGCCCATATCTGCCCCGGCAGCGCCGTCGTTCCGGCGGTATTCCGCTGGCCCAGGTACGCGAAAACCATCCCCAGCAGGATGCCAGCGCCGGACACCGGGTCCAGGACTTGCCACACCGGGCTGTAACCCAGCGTCCTGGTGTCCCAAACCAGCGGCTCAATGACGGCGTATAACATTGCCAGCGCCGCGGCCAATATGAGGTAGATGCCGACGACGCGATTGACGATGTTCATTAGCTGCCCCCGGCATATTGGCGATGGCGGAATTGTAATTTGCTGCTGCTTATGTCACATTGGCTCGACCATGCTGCCACCAATAAATGTGCCCATTTATTCGCATACGACATGATAAATCTTACCGAGCGTTTTCCAGCCGAGTCCGTAGGGTAGCCGGCGTTAGGATACCGGACAACTCGCTCCGGTTCCGCTCTAGTCTCGAGGCTTATCAGCGGCAACGGCTCCAGATTCTGCAATGCCGGATGTAGCCAAACGAAACTTCGGGAGTTGAAAACGAGCGCTGACACCACCACATTGGTGTCCAGCGCTACGCGCAGCGGTTGCACTTAATCATCCTTCCGCGCCCAGGCTATGGCCTCGGCTATAACGTCTTCGGTTAAGCCCAGTGATGCGATGTGTTCTCATACGTCCTCAATGGGGATGGTCTGCGCCGGTGTGAGCACAATCCGGCCGTCTAAGATATCCACGTCGCAATGCTTCGTTTCCGGGAACTGGTCCAGAGCTTCCTGGCTGATGACCAGCCGGTTCGGCCCGGCCATTACGGCCTGCATCTTGACGGCGGAATCCCTTTCCGCTGCAACGGACGCATGGACTGCCCTGGGAGTGGTAGGCATGAAGTTTTGCTCCTTGGTCCGGGCCCGGGGAGTGATGGTTCAGATGCTACTCCCCCGTTGCTGCTTTGGGCAGGCGGTTGGCGTAGGCGTCGCCGCCTTTCATAATCAGCGCCAGCTTGCTGCGGTCGCGGAGGACGGAGATATTGGCCAGCGGGTCGCCGTCCACCACCAGGATGTCGGCCTGCTTGCCGGCCTTGATGGTGCCGGTTTCTTTGCCGATGCCGCAGCATTCGGCGGCGTGGCCCGTCGCCGCCTGGATGGCCAGCATCGTGGACATTCCCTTTGCCACCATCAGCTCCAGCTCCCGGGCGTTGTCGCCGTGGACGAACCCGCCGGCGTCGGTGCCGGCGACGATGCGGACGCCCTCTTTAATGGCCAGTTCCACGCTCTCAATGTGAATGTCCATCAAAGCCTGGGCGCGCACTTTGATATGCGGCACGCTGACGGTGCTGTGAAAGTCGTACACCTCAAAGGTAGGGGTGAAAAACGTCCCCTGGTCGGCCATCATCTTAAGCATATCGGCGTCAGTGGCCAGGTAGCAGCCGTGTTCAATGGAGCCGGCGCCGGCTTTGATGGCCGCGGGCAGCCCCGCGCCGCCCACGGCGTGGCACAGCGTGCCGCGCCCCATGGCGGCGGCCTCCGCCACCAGGGCTTTGGCCTCGTCCAGCGCATAAGCCTGGTCCAGCGGCCCGTTGCCGGGGCGCCCGGAGGCCCCGCCGGTGGTGGCGAATTTGATTTGGTCAGCCCCACAGCGCACCAGCTCCCGCACCTTGGCCCGCACGCCCTCCACGCCGTCGGCCACGCCGTCGGGCGACAGCGGGTCATGCCCCAGCAGCGCCTTGCGGTGGCCGCTGCCGCTCACCTTGTCCTCAATGCCGCCGGTAGGCGACATAATGTTGACCGAGATGATGAGCCGGGGGCCTTTAATCAGCCCCTGCTCCACGGCCATCTTGAAACCGGCGTCCAGGCCGCCAGCGTCGCGCACCGTGGTATAGCCCGCCGCCAGCGTGTCCTCGATGACCTGCGCGGTCTTGATGTTGGACAGGGACAGCGGCTCGTCCATCCCCCAGCGCCCGGTCAGCCCGTAGCCGCCTGAGGCCAGATGGTCGTGCACGTCAATAAGGCCGGGCATAATGGTGTGCCCGGCGGCATCGCAAACCTCCGCTCCCTCCGGGATCGGCACGGCGGCCCGGGGGCCAACCGCGACGATGCGCGCGCCGTCAATAAGCACGGCGGCGTTTGCCACCACCGGCCCACCGGAGCCGTCAATCAAGTTCCCTCCAACTATCGCCAGCATAGCCTACCTCTCAAATCAAATCGCGTGTTCAAGTTGACGCTGCGATGCTAAATTGACCGCCGGCGCTTGTCAAGGACGACCGCCGGGGGCGCGCTTATCGCCGGCGCGTTGCGTTATAATGGCCGGCGCTGGACCATTCGTCACTGGCCCATCCGTCAGTTGTTGCCACCGGATATGAAACCACTCCCCGGCGCATACCGCCTGCTGCCCCTCGTTGCCGTCCTGTCCCTGTCCACCGCGTGGCCCGGCTGCTTCGCGGGCGACTGGTTTAGCGGTGATTTGCCGGCGCTTGCCTACGTCGCGGCCACCGGGGATAACACGCACGTTTGGGTAACCCAGCCCGGCGCCGGCGAGCCGGTGCGAATATCCCCGCGCCACTCCGACGCCCGGTTTCCCCGCTGGTCTCCGGGGCAGCGGTTCCTGGCCTGGGTTTCCGGCGGAACGACAACCCGGTTGATGGTTTTCGACACGGAAACCGGCGATACGCAGCCCCTGGTCTCGGGCATTGATGCGTCCCAGCCGCCCGTCTGGGCGCCGGCATCCGACCGCATCGCCTACGTGTCGGATGCCGACGGCGGCCCGGACCTCTACACGGCCGCGCTGGAAAACGGCCAGAAAACCCGCCTGACCTTCAGCCCGGAGCGGGAACAAATCGGGGACTGGTCCCCCGACGGCAAATGGCTGGTTTTCACCGCTGCCGGACGCGAGGGCCTGCTCCTCCGCAATCCCAACGGGGTCAACCTCATTGCACTGACCAACGGGCCGGATTCCGACCCGGTATGGTCGCCCAAAGGCGACCGCATCGCTTTTCTGCGCGCCGCCGGTGACGGCCGCGACATCTACGCGCTGCGCCCCACCAAGTCGGGCAATTGGGCCGACGATACCGACGCGGAGGTTATCTCTAACACCGACCACGACGAGTCCTCCCCGGTCTGGGCCACCGATGGCCGCCGCCTCGCTTTCGTCGTCCGGCACGACGGCCAGTCCGAGATTTACACCGTGCGCGTGGACGGTTCCGAGCGCCGGCGACTGACCCAGAACACCGTGGACGACCTGATGCCGGCGTGGTCGCAAAATGGGGACAAAATCGCCTTCGTCTCTCACGCCTACGGCAACGCCGATATTCTGTATATGAACCAGGACGGCACGGAGCAGATGCGCCTGACTACCAACGACCTGGCGGACACACAGCCCGATTGGTAGCCCGTTCGCATCGCCGCCAGCCGCAACAGATAGAGAGATAGAGATAGAGATAGAATGATAACTCCACCGCCGGACATCAACCCCCCCGACGTGGCCGCCCTGCTGGGCGGGCTCAGCGCGCCCCTGGCGGCCATCGCGACGCGCTCCGGGGATGTGGTCAACGCCCAGATTGCCGTAGCGATAACCGCCGCCTCCATCGTGCTGCATCGCCCCCGCCTCATCGTGCAGATTTACCATACCAACTACACCCACGACCTCATCGCCGCCAGCGGCGTCATGGCCGTCAACTTTCTCAACCACGACCAACTCCCCCTCATCTGGCAGCTGGGTATGCGCTCCGGCCGCCATTGCGACAAGTTGGCCGGCATCCCCTACACCGCCGGCGCAACGGGCAGCCCGCTGCTCGCCGGCAGTTTTGGCTATCTGGACTGCCGCGTGGTCAACGCCATGGACGGCGGCGATCTGACGGCGTTCCTCGTCGAGGCGCTGGCCGGGCAGACCAACGGCGGCGCGCGCCTGGCCTGGCGCGATGCGCGCCCTCGCCTGCCCCAACGCTGGGCCGACGAGTGGGACCGCAAAATCGCCGGCGAGCTGGACGTTTCGCTGGATAATATGAGCCACATCAACCCGGCGGCCTGGGCCAACCCGCCCGCAACGTGGCAACGATAACGATAAGGATGCTATAATGAGGGTGGCGGGACTTGCTAACGAATTAGCCGACCGTGGTATATGGTGGCAGGTTGGCGGTTTTACGGTTATTGGCTGCGCCAGTATGGCAGTCTTGGCGGAATTCGCAGGGTCCGACAGCCGGGCGTTCCTGTACTTTGAAATCGCCGCCACGAAGCTGTACTGGTCCTTTGTGCTGCCGCTGGCCGGCCTGTTTGACGGAGTACGCAAAATGTTTGAGAAAGCATCGGAACTCAGGGCTAGAACCAGAGAGCGGGGAATTGCGGAAGGTATTCTGAGAGGCCGGCGCAATGAGCGCCGTCGTATGCGCCAGGCGCTGGAACGCTTCGGCGTGCGCGACGACGCCAGCGGCGTGGTAACGCTGAATTTTACGCCGGAAGTTCTGGAGTTCCTGTTTGACGAATCGGACGAGTCCGGCGAGTAACGTTGTTATGGACACCGCCATCACCGCGGCCGTAGCCCGCATCCATAACACGCCGGAGCAGGCCGTGCTGGCCGTGGCCGGCGCTGGCAACTATGCCCTGGCCTGGCTGCTGGGCGTGGGTGGCGCCTCCCGAACCGTGTTGGAAACCCGCGTGCCTTACGGTTATCCGGCGATGACCGACTTTCTCGGCGGCTACGCCCCTGAGCAAACCGTCGCCCCGGACACGGCCCGCCGCATGGCCCGCGCCGCGTGGCAGCGCGGGTTGGCCCTGCGGGAGAGCGATGCTCCCATCGTAGGCGTGGCCTGCACCGCCACCATCGCCACCGACCGCGCCAAACGCGGCGACCACCGCGCGTTCATCGCCACGTGGGACGATGCCGCCGTAACTATTGATGCCGTCACCCTGGAGAAAGGCTTGCGGGAGCGCGCCGGCGAAGAGGACGTAGTCAGCCGCCTGGTCATCGCCGCCCTGGCCCGCGCCTGCAATGTCGATGCCGAACTCGACCTGCGCCTGGCGACATCGGAGCGGGTGACTACCGAAACAATCCGCCATGCCCACCCAATGCAAAGGCTTCTGGACGGCGAGGCGCGCTGGGTAACCGTCCACCCCGACGGTCGCATGGCCGTTGACGCCGCCGCGCCCCTGGCGCTGCTGCCCGGTTCCTTCAATCCGCTGCACCAGGGACACACCCGGTTGGCCGCCGCCGCCGCCGGTACTCTGGCAACTCCGGTGGCTTATGAGCTGTCGGTGGTGAACGTCGATAAACCGCCATTGACAATTGCCGAAATCCGGCGCCGGGTTGACCAGTTTCGCGGCGTGGGAACCGTAGTGCTTACCCGGGCGGAAACCTTCCGCAAAAAGGCCGACCTGTTTCCCGGCTGCGGCTTCGCCATCGGCTGGGACACCGCCACCCGCCTCATTGAGCCGCGCTACTACGGCGACTCCGCGGCGGCCATGCTGACCGCCCTGGCCGAAATGTGGGCGCTGGGCTGCCGGTTCGCCGTAGCCGGCCGCGCCGACGCCGCCGGCGCCTTCCATACGCTGGCCGACATAAACGTTCCAGGGGGATTCCACCCCCTGTTTGTGGACATACCGGAGGGCAAGTTCCGCGCCGATGTGTCCTCAACGGCGCTTCGGGAGCGGAGCGGCCGGTAGAAGACAGCCGCTAACGGCTACCCGCCGGAAATCAAGTATGGTAATATTGCAACTACGTCGCTCAAGTCCTGATGAAAACCACCGGTCGTTTCGTTAGTAAGGTACTGCCGGAACGAGCATATCCTACCGTGGCTTTGTGCGTTGCGGTCATCGCTAACCCAATCCATCGCGAAGAGCAGGAAGACGGACGCATCAGGTTCTGGGGCCGCATAACTCTTCCCGGAGAGGCCGCGCCGCGTATCATTCGTGTGGTCACACTGGCCGACGGCGAAACGATTCACACCGCATTCATTGACAGCGGATTCACCCGGCGAGGCGCATCGTGAAATTCTATTACGATTCTGAAACCGACGCTCTTTACATCAATATCGGAGAAGGGCCGAGCGTGGAGACGCGGGAAATCCTCGCCGGATTCAACATCGACCTTGATGCTTCCGGCGCGGTCATTGGCTTTGAATTTGACCACGTCTCCCAACTGGCCAAGGATTTGGGGGCCTTGGATCTAGAAGCCCTGCCATTGCAACCCGGCTCGCCGGCTCGCCGGCTATCCGACGCGGCATAGATTTTAAGCCACCGGTCGGCGCCATTATGCTGAACGTTCTACCGTTGCAAACCTTCAACCCCGCCGCCTACGCCGGCAACTGGCTGGCGGTGGTCCTCGCCATCGTCATCGCCCTGGCCGCCATCGGCGCTATGTTCGCCGGCTCGCAGCTGCTGTCGGCGCGGCGGCGGTCCGCCGCCAAGCTGACTACCTACGAATGTGGCATCCCGCCCACGCCTTTCGCCTGGTCCAACATCAACATCCGCTTTTACATCTTCGCCATCCTGTTCCTGATCTTCGACGTGGAAGCGGTGTTCCTGTTCCCGTGGGCCGTGGTATTCCTGCAAGAGAAAGCCGCGGGCAACCCCATACCGTTCTACGCCATGATTCTGTTCCTGGCGATGCTGTTCTTCGCCGTCATCTACGGCTGGCGCAAGGGGGTACTCGATTGGCAGAAATGACACCGCAGCCCGGCGGAGACGCCGCATCTCCCCTGGCTCTCCCGCCCCGGCCCACCGAGATAATCCTCGGCGCCGGCAACCGCCCGGGCCCCAGCTTGCTCAACCAGGCCACGGAGGGCCGCGTCCCCGGCGTGATTACGGCCACCACCGAGCAGCTCTTTGCCATGGCGCGCAAGTCGTCGCTGTGGACTTTGAGCTTCGGCCTGGCCTGTTGCGCCATCGAGATGATTTCCACCTATATGGCGCACCACGACTTTGACCGTTTCGGCGTCGTCACCTGGCCGTCCCCCCGCCAGTCCGACGTGATGATTGTGGCCGGCACGGTAGTCAAAAAGATGGCCGAACCCATCCGCCTGCTCTACGAGCAGATGCCCGAACCCAAGTGGGTCATCGCCATGGGCAGCTGCGCCACCAACGGCGGCCCTTATTACCGCTCCTACTCAGTGGTGATGGGCGTTGACCACATCATCCCGGTGGACGTGTACGTGCCGGGCTGCCCGCCGCGCCCGGAGGCCCTGCTCTACGGTATTCTGAAGCTCCAGGAAAAAATTATGTCGGACGCCGGTGACCGCGGTGCCTCGTCCCCGGAATAACAGACCCGGGCGCAACGCTCCGGCGGCCGACGCTGCGCCGCCGCCGGACCCGGTGGCGGCGCTGTCGCCCCCGCGCCGGGCTGCGCTGGAGCGGGCCATGGCGGCGCTGGCCGGCTGGCAGCCAACCCCCGGCGCTCTCGGCGACTTGCCCCAGGTAACGGTGCCGTCCGACCACATCGCTGCGGCCGGCCTCGCCTGCCGCGACGACGCCGAACTGGACTGCCGGATGCTCCTCTGCCTGGCCTGCGTTGACTATCAGGAACGGTTTGAGCTGGTCTATTTCCTGCAATCCCTGGTCAAAGAGCGCACGCTGGTCATCAAAACGGCGGTGCCTTACGCTGCCCCGGCGCTCCCGTCAGTGTCGGGAGTCTGGCCGGCCGCCGACTGGTACGAGCGCGAGGCCCACGACCTGTTCGGCGTATCTTTCCAGGGCCACCCCGACTTGTCGCCATTGCTGCTGTATCCCGAGTTCGACGGCTTTCCCGGCCGCAGAGATTACCCCTTCTACGAGTACCGGGAGTTCTAGGTGGTGGTCTGATGGCAACGTTGGACGGCAGCGTACCCGCTCAGTTCACGGCCCACGTGGTCGCGAACGGCCAATGGTTCGTCGTTGTCAACGATGCCCCCGTAAAGTTAAGCGCCCACATCGCCCCGGACGGCAGCCGGTTCGTCGCCGTTATGGACGGCCTGGAATTGGCCGATGCTGACGGCAGCCCGTTCACCGCCATCGTAGAGGGCCTCCAACTGGAGGGCAGCGGCAGCACCCCGGCCGCCGCGCAGGACACGCTAATCCAGGCGATGCGCAGCTGGCTGGAACGGCAGGATACCGCCGGCAAACTGGCCGAAACTCTGGGCATTGACCACCTGGACGAAGCCGACGAAGTAATTTTGCAGTTCCTTGACCAAACGGAGGCCGACCGGCGCCGCACCAACGGGATCGTCAAACGTCCCCCGAATGAAGTTCAACTGGTTGAATGGAACGAAGCAGACCGCACCAGCATACGGACATTCCGCGGGTAATCTGATGGACCGCATCGTGTACCAAATTGAGGAATCCCGCGCCGGCGCCGGCTGGTCGGCCCACTGCCCCGAGCTGGAAGTAACCGCCTTTGGCGACACGCAGGACGACGCCCGCACCTCCCTGCGTCGCCAGGTATCCGATTACCTGGAAGACTGCGCGGAGATGGGGATTCTGGAAGAAACCCTGATTGAGGCCGGCTTTTACGACAACGGCGACGCCTGGATGAGCAGCCGCGTCGAACCCCCGCAGCCCAGCATCCGGTTCATCGGCTCGCCCTTTCGAACTGGTGAAGATGCAGCACACTAGGCAGGCGCCCCCATTCATCTGAAAGCAACCGGTTGGGAGACGGCGAAGCGTTTTCCTATCCTTCTGCCCCGCCTCCAGGTACACTGGCCGCAACTGACGCCCCGCCGCGGTTGGGAGGAGCAAAACAATGCTGCCGCAGCTGAACGCCGCCGAGCAAAAATGGCTGGACGATTACCGGCAGGCCCTTGACGAGCAGTATCCGGGTACGGTGCTGCGGATACTCCGCTACGGCGTCGCGGCTCAACGCTGCCTGTTCGATGACAACGAATTCAACCTGTTGCTGGTTACCCGGGATGACGCCCAGGAACTGAAAAGCCCGCTTGCCATATTGGGATACGGCCTGTCCGACCCGTTCGAGACCTGGCCGGGTATCATGGTCTGGACTCAAGAGGATTTTAACCGGCATAAAAAGTGCCAATCCACACTCCTGGAGATGATGGAGAGGCATGGCGTGTGGCTGGAATGAACCGCACCCTCATTGTCGGAGAATGGCGGCGCGGTCGGCTGGCATTGCAGTCGGCATCGGTCTTGAACCGGGCTAGTCTGTCCGCCGACGCCATTTCCAGGGCCTACTACGCTATCTTGCACGCCACCGGAGCGGCGCTACATAATGGGCAGGATTGGCGGGAAAGGGTTTGGAGATTGTCCTTCTGTCCCGCCGCCGGGTACACTGGCCGCAATTGACGCCCCGCCGCGGTTGGGAGGAGCAAAACAATGCTGCCGCAGCTGAACGCCGCCGAGCAAAAATGGCTGGACGATTACCGGCAGGCCCTTGACCAGCAGTATCCGGGTACGGTGCTGCGGATACTCCGCTACGGCGTCAAAGCCCGTCGCCACCTGTTCGACGATAACGAACTGAACCTGCTGCTGGTTACGCGGGATGAGGCCGAGAATCTGGAAAATGCGCTATCCCTGTTGGGATACCATCTGTCCGACCCGCCTGAGACTGAGCCAACAATCACGGTGTGGCCGGAAAAGGAGTGGCGCCGGCGCAAGCAAAACCGGTCGCTGCTCCAGGAACTGATGGAACGAGACGGCGTATGGTTGCAGTGAACCGCGCCCGGATAATAGCTGAATGGCAGCGTAGTGGGTCAGCTTTGCGCGCAGCGCTGTTGCTGGTAGAGGCCGGTCTGTATGCCGACGCTATCTCGCGGATGTACTACGCAATCCTGCACACCGTCACCGCGGCGCTGCTGACCAAAGATTTCAATCCCCCTACGCACCGCGCGGCCAGAAATCTGTTGAACCGGCATTTTATCCATACCGGGGAAATAGGCCGGGAATGGCTGGACTATTTCCAGCGGGCGATGAACAATCGCCTCTCCGCCGACTACGATGCCGAAGCCGTATTTACCGACGTACAAACGGATCACCACCGCCAGCAAGCCGAAGCATTCTGCGCCCGCATCCGTCGCTACTTGCTGGCGGTAGGCTTTACGGATGCGGAACTTGCCGCCAGCCGCACGTAAGGGCAAACCGGCGCGCCCAATGCCATAAAAGGCGCCGCCGCCTGGCAGCCCGGCCCTGCGGTCGCTATACTGTCAACTATGCCTGAAACCACCGCATCACCAGCCACTGCCCGCGCCGGCTCACAGCCCGTTGAGATGCTGCTCAACATGGGGCCGCAGCATCCTTCAACCCACGGCGTCTTTCGTATGGTGCTCTGGGTGGACGGCGAGAAAGTCGTGGACGTGGAACCCCACATCGGATACCTGCATCGCGGCTCCGAAAAGCTGTGCGAGGGCGAGCAATACCACCAGGTCGTTACCCTGTTCGACCGCATGGACTACATCGGCAACTTCAACAACGAACTGGCCTACTGCATGGCCGTAGAGCAGTTGATGGGGCTGGAAGTGCCGGAGCGCGCCGAATACATCCGCGTCATCCTCTGCGAGCTGAACCGCATCGCCAGCCACCTGCTCTACGTAGGCACCATGGGCCTGGACGCCGGCGCGATGACCCCGGTAATGTTCTCCTTCCGGGGCCGCGAACGCGTGCAGGCCCTGTTCGAGGCGGTCTCCGGCGCGCGCCTGATGCACAACTACTTCCGCATCGGCGGCCTCAAGGAGGATGTGCCCGATAACTTCCGCCAGCTGGTTGACGAACTGATGCCGCTGCTGCGCGAAGACGTGTCGCAGAGCGACCGCATCCTGACCTTCAACGAGATTTTCCTGTCCCGGCTGAAAGACGTCAGCCCCCTCAGCGCCGACGAGGCCATCGCCCTGGGGCTGACCGGCCCCATGCTGCGGGCCTGCGGCTACGAATACGACGTGCGCAAGGCGCAGCCCTATTCCGTCTATGACCGCTTTGACTTCGACGTGCCCGTGGGCCTGGACGGCGACTGCTGGGACCGCCATTGGGTGCGCGTGCAGGAGATGTACGAATCGCTGCGCATCGTGGAGCAGGCCATGGCGCAGCTGCCCGACGGCCCGGTTGCGTCGCCATTGGGCCGCCGCCTCATCCGCCCGCCGGCCGGCGAAACCTACGTGCGCGCCGAAAACCCGCGCGGCGAAATCGGCGTCTATCTGGTCAGCGACGGCACCGACCGGCCCTATCGGGTCAAGGTGCGGCCGCCGTCCTTCTGCAACCTGTCCGCCTTGCGCCGGTTGCTCCGCGATACCTGGCTGGCCGACAGCGTGGTGGTGCTCGGCTCGCTGGACATCGTGCTGGGCGAGGTTGACCGATGAACTTCCTGGTCGATTTGGGCTGGAGCGCGCTGGGTCTGGCGGTAATGTTCGCCGTGCTCTCCCTAATCGTGCTGTCGCTGACGTGGCTGGAGCGCAAGGCATTGGGCCGCCTGCAGTTGCGCTACGGCCCCACCCGCACCGGGCTGTTCGGACTGATGCAGCCCATCGCCGATGCCGTCAAACTGGTTATCAAGGAGGACATCATCCCCGACGACTCCGAAAAGGCCATCTTCTGGATTGCCCCGGTCATCGTGGTGGTGTCAGCCTTCGTCATCTGGGTAACCATCCCCGGCGGCGACAACGTGGTGATACGCAACCTGCCGCTGGGCCTGTTCTACATCATCGCCTTCGCCGTCATCGGCATATTGGGCCTGGTGCTGGCCGGCTGGGGGTCGGCCAACAAGTACGGCATTATGGGGGGGCTGCGGTCCGCGGCGCAGCTGATTTCCTACGAGATTCCCGTGGTGCTGGTGGCCGCCGCCGTCGCCATCCTGGCCCAGTCGCTGGATCTGCGGGAAATCGTGGCGCAGCAGACCGCGTACCCTTACCTGGTGGTGCTGCCTTTGGGATTCGTCATCTTCTTCATCGCCGGCCTCGCCGAAGTGGGCCGCACGCCCTTTGACATTTACCACGCCGAAAGTGAGGTCGTGGGCGGCCCCTTCGTGGAATACAGCGGCGCCCACTGGTCGGTATTCTTCCTCGCCGAGTACATCAATACCTTCGCCATCGCCGCGCTGACGACCCTGCTGTTCCTCGGCGGCTGGGGCGGCCCGGCGCTGCCCGATGTGGTATGGTTCCTGCTCAAAACCTACGCCGTGGTGCTGGTGGTGTTCTGGGTGCGCGGCACCTTCCCCCGTCTCCGCATCGACCAGCTGATGGCCTTCGCCTGGAAAGTGATGGTGCCCCTGTCCTTCTATACCGTCATCATCGCCGCCGTATATCGCTTTTACGGGCTGCCCTGGTGGAGCCTGACCCTCTTATCGGCCGCCGGCCTGGCGGTGGCCGGCTGGATAATCTACCGCCGTATGACGGCCCCGGCCCGCCGGGTAGCCCATGTGCAAAGCCGCCTCGCCGCCCGCCGGCGCGCCGCCGCCCAGTCACGCACGTAGTCGCCGATGCTGGTATCATATTGGCAACTTTCGGAGCCGCTCCCGTTATGACCACCCACACGCGCAAAATCACCGTCGCAGAGTTCCGGGCGATGCCGGACGACCCCGGACACCGCTACGAACTGGTTGACGGAGAACTGGTTGATATGGACGGCACGCCTCAACACAGCATAGTCGGCGCCGGGTTTGCCTGGCTGCTCATGACCCACGTCAGAAACGCCGGGCTGCGGCTGCACGTGGGCATTTCCGGGGGATTCCAAATCAACGCGCACACCCTGCGCTTCCCCGATGTCCACCTAACCACTTGGGAACGCATGGCGGCATACAACGAGTCGGAAGGCGCCTGGCCCCATTTCGCCCCCGACGTGGCAATCGAGGTCGTATCGGCCAGCAACACCCCGGCGGCCCTGGCCCGCAAAACCGCGGAGTATTTCGCCGGCGGTACGCGGGCAGTTTGGATCGCGGACCCCAACCCGCGCACGGTAGCAATCCGCCGCCCCGGAATGCCGGAGCAGGTTTTAGCCTCTGCTGATATGCTGTCCGGCGACCCGGAGATACCGGGCTTTGCCTGCCCCGTCGCTGCTATTTTCGCCGTACTGGAACCTTTTGAGCAACGGGCAGACTCGTAACCCCATCAGGATTTGGCAGCTATGACCACCCACACCCGCAAAACCACCGCCGCAGAGTTCCGGGCGATGCCGGACGACCCCGCACACCGCTACGAGCCGGCGGATGGAGAGCCGGTTGATTGTAGGGAAACTCTGACGCACGGCATAGCGCCGGCCCCTGTCGCCGGCATTTTCGACCCGCTGGACAAGCCGGAAGCGCCAGCAGCCGGCCACGCTGGCAGTGAGAGGCAATGATGACAACCGCAACCGTAACTGCAACGCAACCGGCCCACACCGGCATCGACTGGTGCGACCTGCTGCCCAACGACGGCAAGCGATACGAACTGGTCGACGGCGAGCCAAAGGAACTGCCACCGATGAGGATGTCTCATACGATTGTTGTCGGTACGATTACCCTTTTGTTCGGCCAGCACATCAAAAGTCGGGGACTGCCCTTTGTATTCGGCCCGGGCGCCGCCTTTCGGTTGGGGATGTCCGGGGCCAACTTCAGGATTCCGGCTGTCAGCGTAACTCCACGGGAGCGGATTTCCGGCAATCTTGACCACGAACCCGGTATAGCCGAGGGTTTCCCGGACATCGCCGTTGAAGTCCTTTCGCCCACTGATACCTACGAGGAGGTAGTCGCCAAAGCCCGTCTCTATCTGGAGCGAGGCGTTGCCGTCGTTCTGCTGGTTGACTTATATAATCGCGAGGTTGTCGTCCGGCCGGCCGGCGGAGCGATTCATACTTTGACGGCAGAGGATATGCTTGCGCTGGACCCGGTTCTGCCCGGGTTTTCGTGCTCCGTCGCCGAAATTTTCTCCGACCTGGACCAGCTGATAATGCTGGAAACGGAGGGCAATTAGCCATGCTGGAAAGCCTCAAAGGAATGATGCTCACCCTCGCCTCCACCGTCACCGGCCTCCGCCGCCCGGTTACCCGGCAGTACCCCAAGCAGGCCACCCCGGTTCGCCCCCGGTTCATGGGCTTCCCGGCCCTCACCTGGGATGGCGCGGTCAGCGAACCCTACTGCACCGGCTGCATGGTCTGCATCCGCAACTGCCCCACCCAGTGTATGTCCGCCAGCATGATGGACAACCCCAAGCACTCCGATGGCGAAAGCAGCCGCCGCAAGATTGTCGATTACTTTGAAATCAACCTCAACCGCTGTATATTGTGTGGCATCTGCGTCGAGTACTGTAACTTCGACGCCATCGTGATGAGCCATGAACACGAAATGAGCACCTACGGGCGCAACGGCGACCGGGTTGACCTGCCCGCCCTGTTGCAGATTGGCCGGAAATATCAGGACAACACCCACTGGATTCCGCCCACCGTGATCGCCAAGCAAAAAGCCGACGCCGCCAAAGCGGCCGCCGCCGAATCCGACGCCACCACCTGACACCACCAGAGGAATACCGTGCCACGAGAAGACGAACGCTACCGCAACCTGTCCCCCAGGCACCCCCAATACTGCACCTGTGTCGAGTGCGTGCAGCGCCGGAACGAAGGCGGCGACGCCAACGCCGTCGCGAAGGCTGGCGGATTCATGAGCAAGCTGGCCGGCAAAGCGGCCAAAGCCGGCAAAATCGGCAAAGGCAAACGCCGGGGCCAGTCCGGCGCGTCCGGCAAGGCCAAAGGCCGCTCCCAGGCCGCTGCCGAACCCGTCCGCAAGCACAAACCCGATTGCCAGTGCGCCACCTGTACGCTGCTCAAATCCATCTAGTCCCTGCTGGGCAACGATAACTCCCGGCCCTCCCGCCGATTCCGCAATGTCGCCGCCAGAGTCACACCCACACCACCGGAGCCGCCAGCGGGGCGGCTCATACTTTGGCATCGCTGCGGTCATCCCCGCAAACTCCACTCACCGGACGCCATCCGCTATGATGGTTAAGGACGACTAGCCATGCAGTTGGCCCTGTTCATCATTGTGGCGGTGTTCACCCTCGGCGGCGCGCTGGGCGTGGTGGCGACGCGCAACGTCGTTCACGCCGCCTTGTTCCTCCTGCTCTCCCTCCTCGGCGCGGCGGGAGCCTATCTGCTGCTCTTCGCTGAATTCCTGGCCCTGGTGCAGGTGCTCATCTACGGCGGGGCGGTTACCATCGTCGTCCTTTTCGCCGTGATGCTGACCCGTTCCTCCGAATACCCCCGCATCAGCGACAACCGGCAGTGGCCGCTGGCGCTGCTCACGGCGGCGGCGCTGGCGGCGTTGCTGGGCGCGGCCTTCTGGCTGGCCCCGGAGACCGTCGCCGAACCCCAGGCGCCGGCTTTTACCGGACTGGCGGCGTCGCTGTTCACCAAGTGGGCGCTGCCCTTTGAGATTGCCTCGCTGGTGCTGCTGGTGGCCCTTATCGGGGCCATCATCATCGCGCGGCAGCAGAGCGCGACCACGGCGGGCGACGTGTCGCCGGAAGGCGAGGGTTAGTCGCGCCATGGTTCCACTGCTGTACTTCCAGCTGCTGGGAGCCGCCCTGTTCGGCATCGGCCTCTACGGAGTGCTCGCCCGCCGCAGCGCCGTCCTGATTGTCCTGTCCATTGAACTGATGCTCAACGCCGTCAACATCAACCTGATTGCGGCGGCGTCCTACCTGAACGGCGCCGGCCGGTTCCAGGCCTTCGACGGGCAGGTAATCGCCATTTTCGTCATCACCGTGGCCGCGGCGGAAGTCGGCCTGGCCTTCGCCATCATCCTCCGTATGTCTCGCAACCGGGGCACCGTCAACGTGGACGAAATCAACCTGCTGAAGTGGTGATATGCCGCTGGCCTTTCTGATTCCCCTGTTTTCCTTCGCCGCCTGCCCGCTGATTATCCTCTTTCAGCGGTGGCTGCCTATGCGTGGCGCGCCGCTGGCGATTCTGGCCATCGGCGGCGGTTTCCTAGTCTGGGCCCTGGCCACGGTGGGGTTTCTGGGCGCGTCGGCCAGCGACCCGGCCTGCGCCGTCAGCGGCATCACCGGCGCGCTGACCTGCCACTTTACGACCACCTGGTTTGAAGCCGGCATCCCCGGCGTCGCCGCCGGCGTGGACCAGGCTATCCACCTGGACTGGGGCATCCTGATTGACCCCCTAACCATCGTATTGCTGGGCCTGATAACTTTCGTCGCCCTGGGCGTCCAGTTGTATTCGCTGGAATATATGAAAGGCGACCCCCGCTTCGGCTGGTACTACGCCTGGCAAGCCCTGTTCGTCGCCGCGATGCTGACCCTGGCCCTGGCCGACAACTTCCTGCTGCTGTACATCGCCTGGGAACTGGTGGGGCTGTGTTCGTACCTGCTAATCGGGTTCTGGTTCGAGCAGCCGGGCCCGCGCGAGGCCGCCAAAAAAGCCTTCGTCGTAACCCGCATCGGCGACGTGGGCCTGCTGGTGGGCATCCTGCTGCTGTGGGTCAACGTGGGCAGCTTCAGTATGGCCGACGCCTTCGCCGCCGCCGCATCCGGCGCGCTGGGTTCGGGAGTAACCACCGCCGCCGCCATCCTGCTGTTGCTGGGGGCGATGGGCAAGTCCGCGCAGTTCCCCTTCCACGTCTGGCTCCCCGATGCGATGGAAGGCCCCACGCCGGTCAGCGCGCTCATCCACGCCGCCACCATGGTTATCGCCGGCGTCTATCTGGTGGCGCGCGCCTATCCCATATTCGCCGCCTCGCCCGAAGCGCTGCTGACGGTCGCCAGCATCGGCATGGTAACGGCTTTGGGAGCGGCAACCGTCGCCCTGGTGTCCACCGACCTGAAACGCATCCTGGCCTATTCCACCATCTCCCACCTGGGATTGATGATGCTCTCGCTGGGGGCGCTGGGCTGGACGGCGGCCGTGTTCCACCTGATGGCCCACGGATTCGCCAAAGCCCTGCTGTTCCTGGGCGCCGGCAGCGTGATGCACGGCGTGGGCGCGCACGGCGACGTTGACATCCGGCGGGTCGGCGGCCTGCGCCGGGCGATGCCGCTGACGGCGACGGTCTTCTCCATCGGCGCGCTGTCCCTGGGCGGCATCCCCATCCTGTCCGGTTTCTGGAGCAAGGATGAAATCCTGTTGTCAGTCTCCCACAACCTGCCGGCAATCTTTATCGTCCTGGCCTTCCTGACGGCTTTCTTAAGCGCTCTCTATATGGCCCGCGCTATGTTCATTGTGTTCTTCGGGCCGGAGGGCGAGGACAGCGGCCATGCCCACGAGTCGCCGGCGCTAATGACCGGCGTAATGGCCGTGCTGGCCGTGCTGGCCATCGGCTTCGGCTGGATTGCCTTCAACTGGCCGGGAACCTTCGGCGGCTTCGGTAGCTTCGTTTTCTACGACCACGCCGAGGGGTTCCATTTCAATATCGTGCTGGGCATCCTGTCCATTTTGTTGGCGGTGGGGGCGTTCGCGCTGGCCTGGCTCATCTACGTCCGCCGCGCCGTGTCGCACCAATCCTGGCGCGCCCGGCTCGCCCCCATCGTCCGGGTGGTGGAGAACCGCTACTACGTCGATGAGTCCTACCAGTGGGTCATTGACCGTATCGTGCTCACGGTATCGGCGGCCCTGGCCTACTTCGACCGCGCGGTCGTCAATGATGTCGGCGTCAACGGCCCGGCCGATGCCGTCCGCAAAACCGGCGTCGCCTTGCGCCGCCACGTAACCGGCCACGTTTCTGCCTACGCTCTGGCGGTGGCCCTCGGCGTCATCGGCCTGGCGATTTTCTGGTGGCTGCGCTCGGTTTAGCCGGCGGCGTGAGACGGGTTTGATGATGGCCAATTTTGACCAGGTATCGCTGCTGCTGCTGGTATTAATACCGCTGGCCGGCGCCGCGCTGGCAATGTTCCTGCCGAAAGACCGCCCACGGGACGCCTGGCAGTTCGCCATCTTCGTCGCCGTCGTTTCTTTCGTCCTGTCCCTCATCGTATTCATCCGCTACGACTACGGGATGGGCGGCATCCAGTTGCAGCGCGAATACGCCTGGATTGGCCATCCCGTCAACATCACCCTGCACCTGGGGGTAAACGGCATCGGCGCGCCCCTGGTGCTGCTCAACGGCATCGTGCTGCTGGGTGCGACGCTAATCAGCCAGACCATCACCCGTCGCACGCGGGATTTCTTCGTGCTGTTGCTGGCCCTGGGGGCCGGCGTGTACGGCGTTTTTATCGTCCGCGACCTGTTCTTCCTGTTCTTCTTCTACGAACTGGCCGTGCTGCCGATGTACCTGCTCATCGGCGTGTGGGGCAGCAGCACCGATTTCGGCTCCTTCCTGCGCACCAAAGAGTACGGCGCAATGAAACTGATGCTGATGCTGGTGGCTGGCAGCGTCCTCATCTGGATTGGCATTCTGGCCCTGTATATCGCATCGTCGCGCGCCGGAACGCCGACCTTCAACATCGACGCGCTGGCGCAATTGCAGCAGGCCGGCGGGTTCTCCCGCACGCTGGAGCTGTGGGTATTCCCCCTGTTTGCGCTGGGCTTTGGCGTGCTGGCCGGCTTGTGGCCCTTTCACACCTGGTCGCCCGACGGCCACGTGGCCGCCCCTACCGGCGTCAGTATGCTCCACGCCGGCGTCCTGATGAAGCTGGGCGCATTCGGCATTATCCAGGTGGGTATGCTGCTGACGCCCCAGGGGGCGGCAGTCTGGATGCCGGTACTCATCGGCCTGGGCACCGTCAACGTCATCTACGGCGCGATTTCCGCCCTGTCCCAAAACGACCTGAAATACGTCATCGGCTATTCCAGCGTCAGCCACATGGGTTACGTACTGATGGGAATTGCCACGCTGCACCCGGTGGGGCTGGCCGGCGCCGTGCTGCAAATGTTCTCCCACGGCATAATGACGGCCCTGATGTTCGCCATGGTCGGCGCCATCTACGAGCGGGCGCACATCCGCGATTCCCTGATTCTCAACGGCCTGGTCAAGCGGATGGGCGTAACCACCTTCTTTTTCGCCATCGCCGGCCTGGCGTCGCTGGGCCTGCCGGGGTTGAGCGGATTCATCGCCGAGTTTATGGTGTTCACCGGAGCCTTTCGCACTTATTTGCCCCTGGCGGTGCTGGGCGTAATCGGGGCGGCCATAACCGCCGTGTACATCCTGCGCCTGCTGGCCCGTTCCTTCTTTGGCGAAGGCGACCCCCAGTGGGAACACCTCACCGACGCCAGCCCGGTGGAGAAAGGCGTAGGCGCAGCCTTCGTCATCATCCTGATTGCCGTGGGCGTCTGGCCGGCGCCCCTGCTGCGCGTCATCAACACCGGCGTCGCCGGCGCGCTGGCCGTGTTTTAGAACGGGTGCCAACCCCTAATCGAGGCGTATCGAAAATGACACAAACAAAATCTCTGCACGATGTGGAGCGTGACCGGATAGTATCCAACTGGTCAAAACTCTCCCCATTTATTTGCGCCGCGTGTCAAACCAAAACGGAGTTCCCGCACCCGGCTAATATAAGGGCCGAATTCCATTACCGGGGACGTCTCCGGGCGGATGTTGCGGCCATAGATGAATCTGGTAGCGTCATCGGCGTCGTTGAAGTCGTGGACTCTCACCCACCAACTGCGGAGGCTTTGTCAGCTCAATTTACCCTGGACTTTGCCTATTACCGCTGGCTCAGGCATCCTAACCAGGCTCAGCTGGATGCTTGGCTCTGCTCGCCCGCTTGCTGGACGTGGTACGTCGCATTAGATGGCAGGAAAATCAGCTCCAGTTGGGATGCGCCACGATGCGTTAGGTACGAGAACTATATCCACGAGAATCAGCTCAGTCGGTTTCAATTTAGAGACTGGAGCAATGACCCTCACTATGCCTACTGCATCCATTGTGCCGCAGCCTGCACAGATGCTCAGTGGCGAGCCCCGGGAGAATTAGCCGGTGGAGACCCTCGTGAATGGACACCGGATGACGATACTGATCCTGCCGGCTTACTGATGGCTTATAGCGAGGCGTCATTCTGGTCAATGGTCTGGAGCGATCGGGCCGCCAAGTTGGGCGAGCCTGATACTTACTACGGCGACAGAAACGGGAGCGCAGAAGATGCAACTGCCCGACGCTTGCCTTTGGTTTTTGCCGCTTTCGATACTGGTGATTGGGGTACGGGCGCAAACCTGCTATTGCCAGTGGCTGCACCGCGTTGGGCATATTACCCCGGAGAACCGGAGCGGTTGTTGGCTTTCCGCCCGGATAACTGCCGAGGGACTGCTAAAGCTTGGCGGCGATTAAAGTTGCATAGATTAGAGCAACTTCCGGAAGAATTGGCCTCCATCATTCGACAACGCTCAGATGCTCACGTCTAGGACGCCACCGCGATGCCCGCCGGACTGACCGCCAACCTCCACCTGCTGACGCCGGAGTTCGCCCTGACCGCGCTGGCGTTCCTGGTGTTCACGGTAGATTTGTTCCTGCCCGAGCGCAGCAAGGAATGGCTGGCCGGCCTGTCGGCGGCCAGCCTGTTGGCCGTAATGGTCATCGCCCTGCTGATGCGGCCCGCCGCCGGTGTGGAGCTGTACGGCGGCCTCATCGTAGTCGATAGTTTCGGCCTGTTCTTCAAAATATTCTTCCTGGCCATCGGCGTGGGCATCATCGCCTTGTCCGTCGAATACGGGCGGGAACGGCTGCAGCATCGCGGCGAGTTCTACGGCCTGCTGCTGTTTTCCATCCTCGGCATGAACCTGATGGCAATGTCGCGGGAACTGCTCACGGCCTACATCGCCCTGGAACTGCTGTCGTTCAGCCTGTACGTGATGGTGGCCTACGGACTGCGGGAGGCGCGCTCCAACGAGGCCGGCATCAAGTACATCATCATCGGCGCGCTGTCCTCGGCGATAATGCTCTATGGGTTGAGCAACATCTACGCCGCGCTGGGCACGACCTACTTCGCCGGCATTGCGGCGGAACTGGCGTCGCCGGCGTCGGCCAATCCGGTCTTGTGGCTAGGCATCGCCCTGCTGGTGGTGGGATTGGGGTTCAAGCTGTCGGTGGTGCCCTTCCATATGTGGGCGCCCGACGCCTACGAAGGGGCGCCTTTGCCGGTTACGGCCTACCTGGCCATCGGCTCCAAAGCGGCGGCCTTTGCGCTGACGCTGCGCCTGTTCGCCGAGGCCATCGTGCCGGCGGCGGACTGGTGGGGCCAGTGGCAGTTGATAATCGCCGTCCTGGCGGCCCTGACCATGCTGCTGGGCAACCTGGTGGCATTGGCCCAGCGCAACCTGAAACGGCTTATGGCTTACAGCAGCATCGGACACGTCGGCTACGCGCTGGCCGGCGTCGCCGTGCTGGGCAGCGATTTCGCCCTGGCGGCCAAAGCGGTCATTTTCTATCTGGTGGTGTACGCCGTGACCAACCTGGTGGTCTTCGCCGGCATCACCGCCTACTACAACCGCACGGGACAAGACGACATTGCCGATTTGGCGGGATTGGCCGACCGGCAGCCTTTTGTGGCGGCGGCCATCGCCATCGGCCTGTTCTCCCTGGCCGGGCTGCCCATCTTCGCCGGCTTCACCGCCAAGTTCTACCTGTTCGCGGCGGTAGCCGACGGCGGGATGCTCTGGCTGGCGGGAGTAGCAATATTCAGCAGCTTGATTTCGCTGTACTACTATTTGCAGGTGCTGCGGCAAATGTACATCCAGCCCGCCCACGCCGCCGCCGACAGCGACGACCTCCACAATGACCACGGCCACAACGATGCCCCGGAAGTTGCGCCAATGCCGCGCCCGTCGGTATTGTTGATGGCTACGATGGGCATAAGCGCGCTGGCAGTAACCTGGCTGGGGGTGTATCCCGCGCCGCTGCTGGAGCTGATTGAGGCGGCAGGGGCGGCGATTGTGCCTATGGGGTAGGTGATGTCCCGGCTCCCGTGATGATAGACGGCGCTGCCGCGCCGGAGGAGTAAATCTATGACTCGAGCGATGATACCCGCCTTGGCGTCCGGCTCTGCGGATACCGACAAAGCCGCGTTAGTCGCGCTCTATAATGCTACCGACGGAGCAAATTGGAGCGACAACAGCAATTGGCTGAGCGACGCGCCGATTGGCCAATGGCATGGTGTCACTACCGACAGCAATGACCGTGTTACCAGACTGCACCTCGGCGACAACGAGTTGACGGGGGCTATACCGCCGGAACTGGGCAACCTTGCCAACCTGCATGAGTTGCACCTCGATGCAATTGGCTCGTGGCGGAGATACCGCCGGAACTAGGCAACCTCGACAATCTGCGCCGGCTGCACCTCGGCGGCAACCAGTTGACGGGGTGCATACCGGCCACCTTGCGTGATGTCGACCTTAACGACCTGACAACTTTGCAACTGCCGTTCTGCAACTAGCCGGCCGTACCCCGCAACCGTCCGGCGTTTGCCCGGTCAGTGCAGGGCTGGCGTTAACTACGCCCAACAATGTGCGCCTGGATTTCCGCAAAAGCGGGAATAACGGAAGCCGGTCAGACGGGATTACGAACTTTTGAGAGGTAAAACGCCATGATTATCGCAGTAATCGGCAACAGCGACCCGCCGCCGCACATCTACGACCTGGCCGAGGCCGTGGGCCGCGAACTGGCGCGCCGGGGGGTGATGCCGGTGTGTGGCGGGCTGACCGGCGTAATGGAGGCCGTCTGCAAGGGCGCCAAAGCCGGGGGCGGCACCACAATCGGCATCCTGCCCGGCGGCTCGCCCGACACCGCCAACGTCCATGTGGACATCCCCATCGCCACCAACATGGGCTACGCGCGGAACGTGGCCGTGGTCAGCACCGGCCGCGCCGTCATCGCCGTGGGCGGCGCCTTCGGCACCCTCTCGGAGATTGCCTACGCCCTCAGCTACGGCATCCCGGTAGTCGCTCTGCACAGCTGGCCGCTCACCGTGCGCGGCGACGGCCTCCCGGTGGGCGACGGCTACATCATCGCCAACGACCCGGTGGACGCCGTGAACAAGGCCATCGCCGTCGCCGAAACCCGCACCAACGTCACGCAAACCGTCGCCTTCTCCACACCCGTCGCCGGAGGTGAATAATGCCCAACGCCACCATCGCATCCATCGTAGGCCGGGAGGCGCTGGACTCCCGGGGCAACCCCACCGTCGCGGCGGAAGTAACGCTCACCGACGGCAGCAGCGGCCTCGCCCTGGTCCCGTCGGGGGCCAGCACCGGCAGCTACGAGGCCCTGGAACTGCGCGACGGCGACCCGGCCCGCTTCGGCGGCGGCGGAACCCTCACCGCCGTCGCCAACGTCAACCACCGCATCGGGCCGGCTATGGCGGGGCGGTCTCCCTACGACCAGACCGCGGTCGATGACCGGCTGCGGGAGCTGGACGGCTCCGACGACAAGAGCAACCTGGGCGCCAACGCCGTGCTGGCCGTATCGATGGCCACGGCGCGGGCGGCGGCGGTGTCGGCCGCTGGCGGGTCGCTGTGGCGGCATCTGTCGGCCGGCGGCCCGGTTTCGCTGCCCGTGCCTTTGCTAAACATCCTCAACGGAGGACGCCATGCCTCCGACTCCGCCGACGTGCAGGAGTTTATGGTCGCCCCCGCCGGTTTCGACCGTTTCTCCGACGCCCTCCGCGCCGGCGTCGAGATTTACCAGAGCCTTAAAACCATCCTGCGCCGGGACGGGCATAACCTGAACGTGGGCGACGAGGGCGGCTTTGCGCCCAGCCTGCCGTCCAACCGCGACGCCATTGAGGTAGTTTTGCGGGCTATTGAATCGGCCGGCTACCGCCCGGGCCAGCAGGTCTATATCGCCCTGGACGTGGCCGCGTCCGAACTGTGGCACGCCGCCGCCGGCCGCTACGATTTGGCGCGGGAAGGGGCGTCGCTGACGGCGCCGGAACTGGTGAATTTATACGCCCAATGGTGTCGCCAGTATCCCATCATCAGCATTGAAGACGGTCTGGACGAGGACGACTGGGCAGGCTGGGCCGCCCTGACCCGGCAGCTGGGCGACACGACGCAGCTGGTGGGCGACGACCTGCTGGTGACCAACATCGGCCGCTTGCGGCGCGGCATCGCCGAATCCGCCGGCAACGCCATCCTGCTCAAGCCCAACCAGATTGGCACCCTGTCGGAAACCGCCGCCGCCTTGCAGCTGGCCCGCGCCGCCGGCTGGACCGCCGTAATGAGCCACCGCTCCGGCGAAACCGAAGACACCACCATCGCCGACCTGGCCGTAGCCTGGAACGTCGGCCAAATCAAGACCGGCGCGCCAGCCCGCTCGGAGCGCGTCGCCAAATACAACCGCCTGCTGCGGATTGAAGCGGAGCTGGGGGATGGAGCGCGGTATGCGGGGATGAACGCCTATCCGAAGATTGGGAACTAAAGGCATACACTGTGGCAAAACAACCGGATGCAAAGTAGCCCCATAACCCTTGCCAGGATGCTATATCCATAGCCTCTTTGTTGACGTGACAAACAATCGGATGCAAAGTAGCCCCATAACCTGCCCCAAATCAATGGGAGTTGAAGCGCTATGGGAACAACGCTGCCCCCGGAGCTACTGAACCTGCTACCCGGGCCACTGCTAATAGCAATCGGATGGGCAATCGCCGTTTGCCTGGTGGCTAGTATGTTTCTCAGGCTGGTACCGGCGCGCGAAAGGAACCGGGCGGCCTACCGCTATCTCCGTCCGGCAATCATTTGGACGGCCTTTCTGCTCGCTTTGGCAGTAATGGTTACTGCGGTAGTCCTATACATCCAGGGCGCGTTTAGCGGCCCGCCGGCGCCGCCAGGCTAAAAAGCCTTTGAGGAGTATCCAATTGAGCGGAAAGAACAGGGACGCCATGCCAACCAGGGCCAGGCTGACCACCACCACCCCCGCCGTAAAGAGCGCATCGTTCCCAATGCGATGGCCTAGATAAAGCATCAGGGCAGCGGCGACGAATACGCCGCCCAGGATGAAAAAAGCCTTTTCCATCCGCTCGAACTCCGCGAACCAGTGGCCGCCCCCGGAACCGGCAGCATACTGCTGCTCCGTAGCCGGTGGCCCGGTCAAGCCGGCCGGCGCAAGCCCGTCATTCGCGGGTTGACTCGTCTGCGCTTCCGGCGTAGCCATAGTTGCACCGTCCTCCGACCTTGACTATACCAGCCGGCGGCGCTCCTTGACAAATTGGCCTATCTGCTGCGGATTGAGGCGGGGTTGGGGGCAATAGTCGGCCCATCGCGGATCCTCAGCGAATGTTGACCGTTGCCCGTCAAACGCTGCCGGAGGCGCCCCGACCGTCGCCAAGTCGTCGCTTGCGCTACTCTGCAAATCGGGCGCTGCCATAATCGTACTATCCTCTACATTTACACTGAATATACCAGCCGGCGGCGTCATTTGACAAACCGCTCGCCATCGCCCCATCGCCCCTTTTCGGTGGTATAATCGCCCCCGCCAGGCAGCCAATCTTGCCGACTGGCCACGCTATGGACTGTGCGTATCCTATCGCGCCCTTTCGCCGGTCACACTGACCACCACTCTACTGACGGGAGGCACACCGATGACACGATTCTCGACCAATCATACGCGCATCGGTATCAACGGCTTTGGCCGCATCGGGCGGCTGGTGGCCCGCGCCGCGCTTTCACCCACCTACCACGACCGGCTCGACCTGGTCGCCGTCAACGGGTTGGGCGACACGGCCACCGCCGCCCACCTGTTCAAGTACGACAGCACTTATGGCCCTTACGCCGGCACGGTGGCCGCCGACAACGGCAACCTGGTCATCGACGGCAAGACCGTCCGTATGTTCCAGGAAACCGAACCGGCCAACATCCCCTGGTCGGAAATGGACGTGGACATCGTGGTGGAATGCACCGGCCGCTTCACCGACGCCGCCAAAGCCGCCGCCCACATTGATAGCGGCGGCGCCGGCAAGGTCATCATCTCCGCCCCCGCCCGCGGCGCCGACGCCACCATCGTCCTCGGCGTCAACGATGCGGCCTTTGACCATCAGGAACACCGCATCATCTCCAACGCATCCTGCACCACCAACTGCTTTGCGCCCATGGTCAAGGTGCTGCACGACGCCTTTGGCGTGGAGCGCGGCCTGATGTCCACCATCCACGCCTACACCAACGACCAGAGCATCCTCGACCGCAACCACCGCGACCTGCGCCGCGCCCGCGCCGCCGCCCAGAACATCATCCCCACCAGCACCGGCGCCGCCCGCTCCGTGGGCCTAGTGCTGCCCGAGCTGGAGGGCAAGCTCCACGGCATCGCCTACCGCATCCCCACGTCCATCGGCTCCGTAACCGACTTCGTGGCCGACCTGAAGCGGAACGTCAGCAAGGACGACGTGAACGCCGCTTTCAAGGCCGCCGCCGCCGGCCCGATGCAAGGCATCCTGGAATACACCGAAGACCCCATCGTCAGCTCCGACATTCGCGGCAACACCCACAGCTGCATCTTTGACGGCCTGAGCACCATGGTGCTGGACAACAGCATGGTCAAGGTCATGGGCTGGTACGACAACGAATGGGGCTACTCCTGCCGCACTGCCGACCTCTGCTGCATCGTGGGCGGTTGATGCGTCCAGGGGCCCGGTTCCTTCGGATTCCCGCCCCCCTGCGTCGCCTGCTGCGTCGGACACGGGGGCCGAATTTTCTGCTGCTCGCCCTGCTGCTGGCGGCGCTGGCCTTGCGCCTCTACGGTATCAATTGGGACGACGGCCACGGGTTTCATCCCGACGCGCGTTCCTTTTACCTGCGCGCCGATGATATGTTCCGCGCGCTCACCCTGGCCCCCGGCTACGAGCGTTGGCTGGCCGAATGGCCGGGCATGGAACCCGGCATCCCCGATTTCTGGACCGCGCTCTCCGCCGAACGCAGCCCCCTCAACCCCCACTGGTTCCCCCTGGGCAGCATACTCATCTACGCCCTGGCGCTAATCCGCTCCGTGGCCGAGCCGTTCACCGGCTGGGGCGCGCTGGATCTGCGGTTCGCCGGGCGCGCCCTGGCCGCCCTGGCGGATGCCGGTTCGGTATGGCTGGTGTACGTCATCGGCCGGCGGATGTACGGACGCGGGACGGGCATACTGGCCGCCGCCCTCACGACTTTCGCGGTCATCCACATCCAGCACGCCCATTTTTACCGCCCGGAGCCGTTCACCGTCCTGGCCTCCCTGGCGTCCTTATGGGCAATGTTGCGGTTCATCCACACCCGCCGCACCCGCGACGCCGCCTTGCTGGGCGCGCTGGTCGGCCTGACGCTGGCCGCCAAAATATCCGCCGCGCCGGTTCTGGCTCCGCTGGCCCTGACCTTCCTGTGGGTATGCAAAGACCGGGCCGGCGGGCGCTGGCGCGACCTGACCGTGACGGCCGCGGCCCAGTTCGTTCCCACCGCGCTCTTGGCCGGACTAACCGCGTTGGCCGTCTTCTTCGTCACCACGCCCTACGCCTTGCTGGATTTCGCTGCCTTCATCGCCGACATCCGCGCCCAGGCGGAGATGGCGCGCGCGGCGGGACACTGGCCCTTTACCTGGCAATATGCCGATACGCCTCCCTTCTGGTATCAAATCCGCCAAACTGCGGTATGGGGATTGGGCCTGCCGCTGGGCATCGCGGCGTGGCTCGCCGCGCCCTTCACCGCGTGGCTGGCCTGGCGCGGCGGCCTGGCCCAACGCGCCGACCTGCTCTTGCTGGCGTGGGCCGTCCCCGCCTTCGTCTTCCTGGAGCTGTTCGAGGTCAAGTTCCTGCGCTACGTATTCCCGCTGCTGCCCTTCTACATCCTGATGGCGGCGCGGATGCTGGCCGCCGCCGTCGCCTGGGCCGCCGCGCGGCGAGAGCCGGGCGGCGGCCTTGCCCAGGCGGATTTCGTACCCCACGACGCGCCCTTTTCCGAGGAGTGGCACGCCACGCCGCCCACCGTGGGCGACGACGTGCTGTTTGACGAACCGCTGTTCGGCGACGCCCCCTTTTCCGAGGAATGGCACGCCACGCCGCCGCTGGCCGGAAGGACTTACGCCCCGCTAGACGCCGCCGCGGCCAACGCAGCGCGCCCATCCCCCAACGCCGGCCGACGCCGGCTGATTGACCGTTGGGCCTATCCGGCGACGATTGCGCTATTGGCCGTCGTCCTCGCCGCAACCATCCTCTACGCCGTCGCCTTCTCCGGCATTTACAGCCGCCCCCATACGGCGGTTGCCGCGTCGGAATGGATCAACGCGAATGTGCCGCCCGGCGCATCCATCATCAACGCCGGCTCCCTTTGGGATGAGCGGATTCCCAATTTGGGACGCTACGACGTATGGGACTTTCCCGCCTACCACCGGCCCGACGACGACGCCAAAATTGCCCGGCTTGCCAACCGCCTGGCCGACGCCGGCTATCTGATTTTCTATTCCAACCGGGCCTATGGCGCGGTATCCCGTCTGCCGGAGGAGTTTCCCCAAAGCGCGGCCTTTTATCGCCAGCTGTTCGCCGGCGAACTTGGCTACCGGCTGGAACGGGGTTTTACGTCGTACCCGTCGCTGGCCGGCGTATCCCTGCGGGATAATCCCTACGGGCGGGCCGGCCTGACCCCGCCGCCCCTGGCCCCGGACGGCAATGACGGGCAGCCCGGCGGCATCGTCATCAACCTGGGCTACGCCGACGAAAACGTTATCGGCTACGACCACCCGCAAACGCTGGTGTTCCGCAATGTGGAACGCCTGCCCGTCGCAGTCCTGTCGGAACGCATCAACGGCGCCGTCGTACTCTCCGACGACCCGGCTCCGCTGATGCTGTCGGAGACGGCCTTGTCAGCCCAGCAAGCCGGCGGAACCTGGTCCCAGTTGTTCAACCGCAGCGGATGGGCCAACCGCGCGCCCTGGCTAACCTGGCTGCTGGCCATCGCACTGATTGGCCTGGCCGCCTTCCCGCTCACCTGGTGGCTGCTGCGGCCCTTGCCCGACCGGGGCATCCTGTTCGCCCGCACCGCCGGCCTGCTGCTGGTGGCCTGGGTCGTCTGGATGCTGGTCAGCGCCGGCCTGCTGCGCTACTCCGTGGGCGCGGTATGGCTGGCGCTGCTGATAGTCGCCATCCCCTCCGCCGTCATACTGTGGCGACAATGGCGGGAACTGCTGCCGTGGCTGCATCGCAAATGGCGGCTGGTGATTACCGCCGAGGCATTGTTCCTGCTGGCCTATCTGGCCTTCGTCCTCATCCGCGCCGCCAACCCCGACTTGTGGCACCCGTGGCGCGGCGGCGAAAAGCCCATGGAACTGGCCTACTTTACGGCGGTGGCGCGGTCGTCGGTGATGCCGCCCTACGACCCCTGGTTCAGCGGCGGCTATCTCAACTACTACTATTGGGGGTATTTCATCCTGTCGGTTCCGGCGCGGCTGACCGGGATACCGCCGGCGACGGTTTTCAACCTGGCCGTGCCCCTGCTGTTCGCGCTGACCGCTGCCGGAGCCGGTTCACTGGCCTATAACCTGGTGTCTGCCGCCCGCAGCCATACCGGCGCCGCCAAGCCAACATCCGGCCGGGCCTGGCGACGCCGGCTGCCGGGCAGCGCCGCCGTTGCCGGCCTGCTGGCCGCCCTAATGGCCGCCGTCGCCGGCAATCTGGACGGCCCGGCCCAGCTGCTCCAAATGGCCCAGGCCAGAGTGCAGGGTATGGCCGCCCCCCTGTCCAATTTTGACTTCTGGCGCAGCAGCCGGGCCATCCCGGTGCTGGACAATTTCCAACCCTCCCGGCTCACCCCCTGGATTGAGCGGCGGGAGGGGATCGAAACCGGGTTCCACATCACCGAGTTTCCCTTCTTTACCTTCCTCTTCGCCGACTTTCACGCCCATATGATGACGATGCCATTTGCGCTGCTGGCGGTAGCGCTGGGTTTCGCCCTGCTGGTGGGGCTGCCGGCATTGGGATGGCGCCGCCGGTGGCCCTGGGCGACGGCGGCGGCGCTGGGTCTGGCAGTGGGCAGCCTGTGGGCCATCAATTCGTGGGAATATCCGGCCTACGCGCTGCTGACGGTCGGGGTCATCGCGGCGGCGGCGTGGCTGACGCCCGGCCCGCCCCGAACCCGGCTGGTTATCGCCGCCGCCTTCACCGCGCTGGCCCTGGCGGTCAGCTACGCCGCTTTCCAGCCCTTTCACGCGGCAACGGAAACCTTTGGCACGGGCATTGAACCGACGCGCTGGCGCACCCCGCCGCTCAACTACCTGCTGATACACGCGCTGCCCCTGCTGGCCGCGTGGGCCCTGCTGTCGGCCACCCTGCCCCGGGCCGTGTCGCCGCTGTTGTCCCGGATACGCGCCGCCGCGCCCCTGCCGGCGGCGCGCCAGTGGCTATTGTTGGGCATAGCGTCAGGCATCCTGCTGGCGATTTACTGCTGGGTCGCCGGCTTCGCCACCGCCGGCTGCCTGGCCGTCCTGCTGACGCTGACCGTCTGGGCCCTGGCGGCGGCGTTGGCATCCGGCCGCAATGATTCAACCCGCCATTCCGACGTGATGGCGTTGGCGATGCTGGCCCTGGCCCTGGCCATCGGCATCGGCGTGGACTTCATCCGCGTTGAGGGCGACATCGGGCGGATGAATACCGTGTTCAAGTATTACCTGGTGGCCTGGCTGCTGTTCGCCGTCGCCGGCGCCTACGGATTCTGGCGCGGTTGGACGGCATCGCGTCCGGGCAAACTGCGTTGGATGGCGACGGCGGTGGTGGCGCTGGCCGCCGCCGGAACCCTCGTCTATCCCGCCCTGGCCACCCCCGTCCGCATCGCCGACCGCTTTGCCCCCACGCCGTTGACGCTGGACGGCGCCGCCTGGATGCCCCACGCCGTCCACCGGGAGCGCGACCAACCCATCGCGCTGCGCGCCGACGCCGACGCCATCCGCTGGCTGCAGGACAACGTCGCCGGCACGCCCGTAGTCCTCGAGGCCCACGGCGACCAGTACCGCTGGAACGGGCGCATCTCCGTGTACACCGGCCTGCCCACCGTCCTCGGCTGGCCCTGGCATCAAATCCAGCAGCGCGGCGATTGGGATCTAGTGCGCCAGCGCGCGGCGGACGTAGCAGCCATCTACGACACTGCCAACCAGCAGACCGCCCTCAGTTTGCTGGCAAAGTACGGCGTAACCTATATCGTAGTCGGCGATTTGGAGCGAATCTACTACCGGCCGGCCGGCATCGCCAAGTTTGAAGCGCTGACGTCCGGCAACGTTCTCAACCTGGTCTATGACCGCAACGGGGTTCGGATTTACCGGGTAGCCACGGGAGCAAGCTTTTAAGCCCGGGCGCCGAGGTTGACGCCGGCTCCGGCGCAGCGCGCCGCCATTGCCGCCACCGGGCGCAGCGCTAGTCGCTGGCCCGATAGAAAGAACTCCAACGCTGCCACCACTTACGGCTGCACAACCCGGCATACCCCGCAATCCAAGCCTGCATTAGGGTGGATGATAGCGAAGGGGCCGCCTGGGTTGTCCCCCAAATACAGCCCTTGCAGGTTGATGCCGCCGTCAAACACGCCGGACGGCAGTTCCGTCAGGTCGTTGCCCCCCAAGTCCAGCCCTTGCAGGTTGATGCCGCCGTCAAACACGCCGGGCGGCAGTTCCGTCAGGTCGTTGCCCCCCAAGTCCAGCGATTGCAGGTTGATGCCGCCGTCAAACACGCCGGACGGCAGTTCCGTCAGGCCGTTGTCCCCCAAGTCCAGCCATTGCAGGTTGATGCCGCCGTCAAACACGCCGGACGGCAGTTCCGTCAGGCCGTTGTCCCCCAAGTCCAGCCATTGCAGGTTGTCCAGGCCATCAAACACGCCTGGCCGCAGTCCCGTAAAACCGTCCCCGGGCAACGAACGATTGTAGATTAGTTAGAACATTGCTCGGTAATACGTCCAGTTGTTCGCCATCAACACGCAACGACTGCAAGTTGTCCAGTCCCGCAAAGTCAGACCGTTTCATATTAGCCGCCCGTAGGACGTTGAGATGTTCAATATCGGCCAGGTCATCGCCCGACATGAGGTCGCAGTCCCGCCCGGTTGCCGATTCCAGCGTATCCCGCATTGCCCGCGTGCGGTCGCCGGGGCTCGGGTTCCCGATGATGGGCAAGCCTCCACAGCCCAGGGCCAGCGCCATCGGCGCGGCTATCACCAGGACCGCTGCGGTGGCCAGCCGGCGCATAACCGCTGCGATAGCATCGGAAATCCGGTTCAGGTTCATCCTGTACCTCTTCTTGCTGCTGGATTATCGCCATCCTGGCGCTGATTGAAACGTCGGCCTTCCCCACTCCCGTAACTGCCAGGCGGCGCAGTAAAGACCGCTGCTGCAATCAGCACGGTCACATACTGATTGCAGCAACGGTCAAGGCGCATAGGAGAGTTGCAGTTCCGCTAGCAAGCCGACAGCTCTTCCGGGCGATGCCTTCCTGCTGCGGGAAGCTGTCTCTGTATCAGATACCCCACAGGGCTGCTCATCGGGTAGCGTTTCGTTTTAGGGCGTGTGGTCAAATTGGGGATATGGTGGTAAACTGGCGCTGTTAGCCGCAATCTGCCACCAGGAGGGCGATTCCGTGTCCACCGCCGCCGCTGCTTATCACCGCCACGACATCTCCGACCGCGCCTGGCAAATCCTGGAACCCCGCCTCCCCGGCGGCCCCGGCAAAGTGGGACGCCCGGCACAGAACAACCGCCGTTTCATCAACGCCGTGTTCTGGGTACTGCGCACCGGCGCCCCCTGGCGCGACTTGCCCCCGGACTACGGCGACTGGGGCAACACCCACCGCCGCTTTATTCGCTGGCGCAATAAAAATGTCTGGGCTGAATTGCAGGAAGCCCTGGTTGACGACCCCGATTTTGAATGGCTGATGATTGACGCCAGCTACATCAAAGTGCACCAGCATGGCACGGGCGCCCGGGGCGGCAATCAGGCGGTCGGTCGCACCAAAGGGGGCTGAACACGAAACTGCATCTGGCGGTGGACGCCCACGGGATGCCGGTGCGGATGGTGGTAACGTCGGGAACCACGGCGGACTGTACCCAGGCGGGGGCGCTGATTGCGGGCCTTGCGGCGGAGCATTTGCTGGCGGATAAAGGGTATGACACAAATAAGGTGCTGGCGGCGGCCCGTGGGGCGGGGATGACGCCAGTGATACCGCCAAAGCGGAATCGGCGGGAGCCTCAGGAGTATGACGCGGATTTGTACCAGGCGCGTCATTTGGTGGAGAACGGGTTTTGCAAGTTCAAGGAATGGCGGGGTGTGGCGACGCGGTATGCCAAAAACGCGGCGTCATACCTGGCAATCTGCCAGATACGGGCCCTGGCGCTGTGGGCCAAAATAATTTGACCACACGCCCTAGGTGGTTTGAGGCGCGATACCGTCGTTTTGACGGTGGGCATAGGCACGACTCATGAGGTCGCCCCTACCGTTCCGAATGTTAAACCACCTAAATTGCAACGCTACCCTTCTCATCGTAGGCTCTTGGCTTCTCCTCGTAGGCTCTTGCCTATTGGCGTCGCTTAGGCCCTCTCTCCACATATTTCCAATCTTTGCCAGTACTTCTTCTTGCCATTCGTACCGCTGCTCTTTCGGCAGTGCTTGGTGCAATTCCCCCGCTGTTATGGTCGGTCTCCGATAGGCTACTATCACCTTCAGGATGTCCCTTTCCGGTTCGTCATCGCGAGTCATAGTTAGCTCCTCCTGCTGTGCATATGGTCAGAATAGGTTGACCGCCGCGAGGAACCCCCGTCAATCAATCAGAATGGGTTGACCGCCGCGAGGAACCCCCCGTCAGTCAATATGACGGCTTTAAGCGATGGCATGGGGTTGCCCTCAAAGATATGCCCCAAGATTTCGGCCAGCCCGGAACAGCGGGGGCGTAGGCATACCCTCAAGGGACGATGGCGGCATCCTACTAATTTCCGGCGGCACGGTCAAACCGCCAACCCTGTCGGGTAGCGTTGCAATTTAGGTGGCCGTACCTTGCCGTCATTCCGACTTTCGCCGGAATCCGCCATATCCCAATCGGAAAAATCCTGTCCATCCCGTCCATCGCTGTAAAAAACGGACTCCAACCACCTGAATTGCAACGCTACCCCGCCATAATTCCCGATTGCGCCGGAATCCGGTAAAGCGCAATCAAAAATCCTGTCCATCCTGTGTATCCCTGTCAAACTACCCCTTGCGCCGGCCAGAACACCCGTGCTATCATAGCCGCATCAGGCGAAAAGCAAAACCCCGCCCGGGTTCCAGACCTTTCACGGCCAACCCCATCAGCAGCCAAGTCGCACCGGCTATCGCAGGAGACTGCCGCCGACCGCTCTAACCGGCGCAGTCCCCTCGGCCACGGCGTCCGCCACAGCGCCCCATGCTCCGGGCATGGAAAATCCGAGCCAAAAACCCTAGCGCAAAACCTCCGGCCGTAGGGCTGATAACCGTCTGGAACCCTGGCAACCCAACCTTCCCGTCGCCTGCGAACCGCACCGCAACCCAAAGGAGCCTGCCCATCGCCCACCAATCACCGCCCCCGCCGGCCGCAGCCCATTCGCCTGCCTGCTGCCGCACCCTCCACGGCAACCCATCGCCCTTACCTATCAACTGTAAATCGGAGTTACGCCAGTGCCTTCCCCAAATCATTAAAGCCCTCTCCCCTTGTGGCAGAGGATTGGGAGAGGGGTATCAATCCCGCCCCCCCGCCAATCCCCCGTCCCATCGGAAAAACCCTGTCCATCCCTGTAAAAACTCCGACTCAACCCCATCCGGAGCGCAACTATGGGCACCGTTCCCCACCACCAGGCCCAGGCCCGGCGTTTCCTCAAGCTGGCCCGCGCCGACCTCAACGCCGGCCACGGCCCCCGCGCCGCCAACGCTCTGGCCCGCGCCTCCTCCCACGCCGTCACCGCGGCCGTCCGCCATTGGAACCCGACCTTGCGTCCCACCCGCCGCAAGCTGACCAACGCCCTCTTCGCCCTGGCCTTCGCCGGGCAAGTCACCCATGGCGGCGTCCGCACCTTCCGCCAAATCTACCGGCTGCCCGCCGCCGTCGCCGCCGTCGCTGATAGCCGCGCCATACATCGGATGCTGCGTCGTGCCCGCAATCGCGTCTCTGCCCTGCTCCGCTCCGTGGCCCAGGCCATCGCCGGTCGGCCCGCTGGCGCCCGCCCGCGCCAACCTTCCCTTATCCAGACTCCGCAGGGCCCCATCGACCCGGCATCCCTCACCACCCTGGCCGCCATCCGTTCCCTCCCCGGCTTCGCCGCCGTCGCCCAAGCCAACAACCTGACCCGCCTCGCCGTCGCCAAACGGCCCGACCCCCACGGTTTCTACCGGCTCGGCTGCGACCCTCGCCCCTGCGCCTGCCACCCCCAAACCGGAGCAATGCCCGGCGACGCCAACACCTGCACCCTCTCCCCCCTCTGGCAGCAAGCCCTCGAACAAGCCTACGGCGTAAAGTTCCCAACCAAACTCACCCTGCTCCCCCGCTAACCTCTAATAATCCTGTCCATCCCTGTAAAAAACGGACTCCAACCACCCGAATTCCAACGCAGCCACCCTGTCGGGTAGCGTTCCGCCGGGGCCAGCGCTGCCCATTGCCCGCCCGCTCAGCGGCGTCCTTGCGCCGGGATGATGCAAGCCGGGCGCGGCGCCGGGCCAGCGCCTGTTTTTGACCCGCCGCACCGCTTGACATATAATCGCTTGCGCCGCGCCGCTGCTTACAATTCTGCCGGCGCCGCCTGGGTATCGCCAAGGAGGTACTACTGTGGCCATCGAATCCGTCCGCGTCGGGCTTATCGGCGCCGGCCGTAACACCCGTGACCGGCACATCCCCGGTTTCAACAGCACCCCCGGCGTCGAAATCGGCGCCGTCGCCAACCGTTCCCGCGAGTCGGGCCAGCGCGTCGCCGACGCCTACAACATCCCCACCGTGTACGATAACTGGGAGGAACTGCTGGCAGACGAAAGCCTGGATGCCGTCTGCATCGGAACCTGGCCCTATATGCACCGCACCTTAACCCTGGCCTCCCTGGCCGCCGGCAAGCACGTCCTTTGCGAAGCGCGGATGGCAATGTCGGCCTCCGAGGCCCATGAGATGCTGGCCGTATCCCAAGCCGCGCCCGGCCTGGTGGCCCAGATTGTGCCCTCCCCGATGACTTTCGGCATTGATGACCTGCTTATCCGGCTGATTTCCGAAGGATTTTTGGGCGACCTGGTGTCCGTAGAAATCCAGTCCCTCACCGGGTTTGCCGACCGGGATTCCACCATGCACTGGCGGCAGGACCGGGATTTGAGCGGTTTCAACATCCTGAATATGGGCATCTGGTACGAGGCGATGATTCGCTGGGTGGGCCGCGCTACCCAGGTAACGGCGATGAGCCAAATCACCGTGCCCCACCGCAAGGATGACGACGGCAACTGGCGCTCCATAACCATCCCCGACACCGTGAATATTCTGGCCCGCCTGGCCAACGGCGCCAACGCCCACCTGCGCTTCAGCGCCTGCGCCGGCCTCTCCCCCGGCAACTCCGTGTGGCTCTACGGCACCGACGGCACCATCCACGTGGACAACCAGTTCCGCGTCCTCGGCGGCAAGCGCGGCGATTCCGAATTGCAGGAAATCGCCAACCCGCCGGAAAGCCGCTACTCCTGGTCAGTCGAGCAGGAATTCATCGCATCCGTCCGCGACGGCGCGCCGGTAATGCGAACCCCCTTCAACATCGGCGTCCACTATATGGAGTTCACCGAGGCCGTGACGGTGAGCGCGCAAACCGGGGAAGCGGTGTACCTGCCAATGTAAAACCGGCGCATTGACGCAGCGACGGGCCGGGGCAACTCTTGTGGCTGCCCCGTACCGTGTCAGGCGGCGTCATCGAGTTCACCATTCAGAAAGTCCTCGACTTCCGGCGTGAACGGCAACGATACAATGCCGGTCGCCTCATCCCGCACTCCGAATCGCTGCCGGGCCTCATTCAGCCGACGATTGTAAAGCCGGCGCCCTTCGGCGCGGGCTTTGGCCAACGCCCTGGCCCGCGCCGCCCTTCTGATTTCCATTTTGTCTTCAAACATCTTTCGCGCCTCGTCAATCAAGCCGGCTATCGGTATCACAAGGGCCCAGTACAGCCGCGTCACCGCAGTCTCAAAGCACCGGAATGCCACGGCCTCCGACCCTTTGAATACCTCCAGGACGGCCAGACAGCAGCACCCAACCAGGGTAAAACCGACAATCTGCCACCAGATTCCGCGGTCGGGCAGTTTGCCCAGCAAATCCGACGCTCTCATTGTAACAATGTAAAACCGGCGAATGAAGCAACGACCGATAGAGGCAACCCTTGTGGTTCCCCCTGTCGCGCATCAGACAGCATCCTCCGGTTCACCGCGCAAGAAATCCTCAACCTCCGGCGTCAATAACAACGTTAGCGACCCGTCGATTCATCGCGCACGCCAAAACGCCGTTTCGCCTCTTCCATCCGGCCGTTATAACGCCGGCGCTCGTCGGCGCGCGCTTTAGTCAGCGCCTTGGCCCGCGCCGCCCTTCTGATTTCCATTTTGTCTTCAAACATCTTTCGCGCCTCGTCAATCAAGCCGGCTATCGGTATCACAAGGGCCCAGTACAGCCGCGTCACCGCAGTCTCAAAGCACCGGAATGCCACAGCCTCCGACCCTTTGAATACCTCCAGGACTGCCAGACAGCAGCGCCCAACCAGGGTAAAACCGGCAATCTGCCACCAGATTCCGCGGTCGGGCAGTTTGCCCAGCATATCCGACGCTCGCATTGTAACATCGCAACATTCTGGCGGTAGTTTTGCCGGCTACCGGTCCACCAAACAGGCAATCACCTGCGGCGCGGCCACCGCCGCCCGTTCCGACAGTTCGGCGTCGGTGAGCGTAACGATGGGGTGCTCAATCACCGCCAACCCGTACTCCGGGTCGCCTCGCATCCGCGACATCGCGCGCGCTTGGCTGATAAAGGGCCGGGTGGTCAAAACGGTGGACGGGATGCCCAGCAACTCGGTTTCCATTGCGTCGTGCACACTGCACGCCGTGCAGGACCCTCATTCCGCCGTAGCGTGTATCGCCACGTCAACCCGGCGCGCCGTCTCCCGCAAATCCTCAATGCGCGCCGGCCACTGCCAGCCGCCCTTGTTGTGCTCCACCGTGCCGGCGATGTCGTACCGCTCCCCGATGATGGCGGCGATGCGCCGCAGCAAGTCTTCGGAATGGGGCTTGTTGTTGGAAAACAGCCCAATCACCTTCCCGTCCAGCGTAGCCGCCCGCTGCGCCAGCCGTGACGGCGCCGCCGGCGAATCATCCCGCGGGTCCAGCGTGATGATGGATGCAGTTACGGTTGTCATAGTGCGCTCTCCTTGTGATTCGGATGGTGGGGATTATACGCCAGGATTGCCATATAGCTGCCATTGCGGGTTACGGGGCGGCAGCGTTCCGATTTTAAGTATTTGAATGTTCCGCCGGTACTCCCGCAGCAAGTGGCAATGGCAGAGCTGGCAGGGCGCTTGCCGGCCATAGACTATTGGGGTGCCCGCAGCGATGGCCGCATCCCCGTCGTTCATAATGAGCAACCGAGCCGGCCGGCTCGAAATTTCCCAACGAAGGTGACGCCACCACCGTAGCGCAACACTGGCCGGCAATGCCATAATGAACTTGCCGTTGACCAACAACGGCGCCGGTCACTACCGGCCAACGGAGCGGCCGGCTTGCTAACCAGGGCCACACTGGGTTGCCACGCCAAAGCGACGAATTACCTCACCGGATAAACCGCCGTAATCCGGCAGATTCCTACGGATTTCGTAAAACAATCAGCTGGCTGTCCGGGTGCCGCCTGTTTTGGCACGGGCCTACCGGACGAAAAGGCAGGCTTGACAGAGTTGGTATTGCCAGTTATGATAAATACAATCGCAGTGAGTGATACAACTCAAATCCAGCAGGGGAGGAAGCAACGATGGTTACTGTCAACGAGCGGCCAATCAACGCAGAGATTGACCGGCGCCCCGGGTTGCTTAACGAATGGGTTGAGCAGGATATGGCCGACATTCTCACCGAATACGGCGCCCGCATGGAAGACATCGCGCCGGAGCGGGTTCGCCACATCCCGGCGCCCAGCTTCGCCTACGGCATCCCCATGGCCGGCGTGCGCTACTACACCTACGTTCCGGAGCGTTAGCGCGGCAGGCTGAAACTGCGCGGCAGCACGAGCAGGGCCGGGGAATTTCCCCGGCCCGTTTTTCATGGCTGGCGGCAGCGGATAATCTCTCGCATTGCTGCCGCCAATAACCGGCCGCCAATGCGAATTGCTAATCCCCGGCGTACCCCCGGTTGCCAATCTCGGCCTCCATGTGGGCGCGAATGGCAATCAGGGCGGCCGCGCCCTCGCCGACGGCGGCGGCAACCTGCTTGGTGCTGCCGGCGCGGGCGTCGCCGGCGGCGAATATGCCGTGCCGGCTGGTCTCCATACCCACGCCGGTTTTGATGAAACCGCGCTCGTCCAGCTCCACGGCGTCGGCAAGAAAGCCGGTGTTGGGGTCCAGGCCGATGAATACGAACACGCCGGCCGGGTGCAACTCTTCCTGCCGGCCGGTGTTGACATCCTCCACCAGCACGGATGACAGTTTGCCGTGGCCGCGGAACTCGCGGACGGTGGTGTTCAGGCGAATGTCCATTTGCGGATGGGACGCCGCCTTGTCCTGCAACACCTGGCTGGCCCGCAGCCGGCCGCCGACCTCCAGCACGGTTACGTGGGACGCGAACCGGGTCAGGAACAATCCTTCCTCAATGCCGCTGTTGCCGCCGCCGACTACCAGCGCCGGCAAATCACGGTAAAAAGGCCCGTCGCAAGTGGCGCAAAAATGCACGCCGGCGCCAATAAAGTCATCCTCTCCGGGGACGTTCAGACGGCGATAGCGCGTGCCGGGCGCCAGCAGCGCCGCCGGGGCGCGGTATTCCGGGCCGGATTCGGTGGCTACGGTGTGGACGCCGTTCCCGGCAGCGCCGGCATTGATACGGCTGACGGTCTGGGCGATGAGCAGCTCGACGCCGAACCGCTCCGCCTGCTCCCGCATCCGGTCGGCCAGGTCAGCCCCGGAGACGCCCTGGGGGAACCCCGGATAGTTGTCGATGCGCTCGGTGGCGCCGGCCTGCCCGCCGATGCCGCCGCGCTCGATAACCAGCGTGTCCATACCCTCGCGGGCGGCATAGATGGCGGCGGTCAGCCCCGCCGGGCCGCCGCCCACGATTATCAGGTCATAGTAAGAACGGCTGGCCTGCGGGATGATACCCAGCCGCGCCGCCAATTCGGCGTTGGTCGGCTCAACCAGAATGGGGCCGCCGTCGTCAAAGACGATGGTGGGAATAATCCGGCGGCCGTGGTTCAGTTCCTCGACGATGCGCCGGGCTGCCACGTCCTGCTCAATGTCAACCCACTGGTAGGGGATGCGATGCTCAGCAAGGAACTGCTTGGAGCGGCGGCAGTCCGGGCACCACAGGGCGCCATAGACGGTGAGATTGGGGAAAGCAGGCATGGCCGGATTATACCCACTGCGCCGCCGGATGGCAAAACCGGGCTGCTAGTTGTATAGTATGCAGTGATGAGTAGCGATACGGAAAATGATGCACCTCCTCCCGCATTTAGCTGGCAAAAACACGCCCTCGTAGCAAAGGCGTTCAAGTTCGTATTCGCCGGGGCGCTCATCGCAGTAGCCTTCGCCGCCACCTACACCTCGTCCACGGACGCCTTTTCCGATGCCGATTTCCGGGAGATTCTGCTCTACGGCGGCGCAGTCAACGCCATCCTGCTGCTGGCCGCGCTGCTAATCCCCTCCCGGATACTAGCCAACGCGGCCCTCGCGCTAGTCGCGCTGGCCGGCGTTGCGACGGCTTACCTCATTCACACCGACCTTTTTCTGGGCCGAAACCCCGTCATCATCCTGCTGGTCCCCGCATCCTACATCGGCCTGTTCGTCGCCTTCAAGGTCATTGACGACCTCCGCTGGGGCGGCGCGGCCCTATCAGCGGCAACGCTGCTGGGCCTTGCGATAATCGCCGGCGGCCATTGGACATCCGGCGGTTCTGAGCCCCCCGTTACCGGGGATGTAACGAACATCCAGCACGTCACCTTCCGGGAAACGCCGAACCTGTACTTTATTTCCTTTGATGCCATTACTCCGCGCCCGCTGCTCAATAAGTATATGGACGTAGAAACCACCGAGTTCCACGACTTGTTTGATGCGCATTTCCGCCGCTTCATCAATTTCTTTGCCAACTCAGTCCGGACCACGCACTCCCTCAACACGCTTTTATCGCTGGATGTTGATGTGTACACCTCGCAACGATATGAGTTAAACGCGAGAGGAGACGACCCCAACCCGTCCCTATTCTCAGGCCGGAATCCGAGTCCGCTACTCAACATCCTTCACAAAAACGGCTATGAGACCACCTCAATCTACCACAACACCTACTTTGGCAATCGAAAAGGTCCTTATATTAACCACTACGTCATCTTTGAGGAACACATCGTTTGCAATCTGTTAGACGACTGGATACTAAACTGGGCTTTCTGGGGATACTGCCGCTTTTTTGACGGCAGCTACGATTGGGACAACCGGCTTACCGCCGAACGGGTTACGCAGGTGAATGCTAACGGCGGGCCTCAATTCATACTGGCACACTTGTACTCGCCGGGTCATACGGGCAAATCATTCCGCTACGACAATGCAGAGCGACTCGAAAAATTTCGCGCCGATTACCTCAAGAAAAGCGCAAATGCGGCCAGCTATCTGGAACTAATCATCCGCCATCTGGACGAAAACGACCCCACTGCCATCCTGCTGGTGTACGGCGACCACGGCCCATTCCTATCCCAGGGGCAGGATTTCGCGGACAACCCTGAGTTTGTCTTCCAGGACAATTACGGCATTCTGGGCGGCATCTATCCCCCGGATACGTGTTCCACTTGGTTTGACGAGGCATCCAGCAAGGGCTACCTGACAACCCTGGACGCCGTTCACACCCTGCTCCGCTGCCTGTCCGGCGGAGAAAGCCCCTTCATCGAGCCAGTGCAGCAAACGACTTGGTATGGCCCGGTTCCGTGGGATGTAAAACTAGACTACAAGGAGTTTCTGTATGAATGAACCAACAATCATCCTGCTGTACATCGACCCCGGCGCGGCGGGCTTCATCATCGTCACCGTGCTGGGGTTCATGGCGGCAATCGGGTACACGGCGCGCGCCTATTTCTACCGGATAAAGCAGCAAATCTTCGGAAAAGGACGGCCAGCGCCGGAGGACGACGCGCCGCCCCAACCGGATGCGTAATGCGGCGCGGAGGACGGCGAACCGGATGCTGAGCGCGGACGGTGGGTCTTTCAAAGACCCGGCGGGACGGGTGTACCGCATTGCAGCGGAGGCGGGCAAAAGTCGCATCGTGCGCGGCCTGAACGACGCGGCGGCCGCAACGATGGCGGCCCTGCTATCCGAGCCGTTTTTCCGCCGTCTGGCCGCCGACGGAGACGTGGCGAGGACAACGCTGCTGGGAAGCGATGACCCAGCTTTCCGTCGTGTAGTCGCAGCGGGATGGGATGCGGCGGCGGAACACGAGGCCGTAGATTTCGTAACCTGGCCCTACGAGTGGCCGTTTTCAATGCTCAAAGACGCCGCGCTGCTGCAACTGCGCCTGCTGGAAACAAGCGTACAGAACGACTGGATACTCAAGGATGCAACCCCGTTCAACGTCCAGTGGGCGGGAATGCGGCCGGTTTTCATCGACGTGCCATCCTTCGTTCCCTGGGCCGGCGGCGAATACTGGCAGGGCTATCGCCAGTTCTGCGCTACCTTCCTGACGCCGCTGCTGTTGACCGCGCACCTGGGCATCCCATTCCAGCCGCTGCTGCGCTCGCAGCTCGAGGGCATACCGCCGGAGGATGCGGCCCGGTACTTCTACGGGCTGCGGCGTTTCAAGCGGGGCGTTTTGTCCCATATCTGGTTTCCGGCAAAGGCTGAGGCCCGCGTCCGCAGACGCAGCGGCGACGGTGGACGCTCCCGGCGGCGACAATCCAAAACGATGCTGCTGGCCCTGCTGGACAGTCTGAAGCGGCTTGTCGCCAGGTTGTCCTACGGGCCGTCGCGCTCAAACTGGTCTCAGTATGCCGAAACCCATTCCTACGACGCTGCGGATTTCGAGCGGAAAAGGGACTTTGTGCTGCGGCACACCGCAGCGCTCCGCCCCGGCCTTACCTGGGACTTGGGCGCGAACACCGGCGCCTTCTCGCGCCTCGCCGCCAAGCACTCGCGAACGGTCGTCGCCGTGGACAGTGACCAGGACGCCGTCGAACTGCTCTATCGCGAGGTGCGGGCAAGCGGGCCGCAGAACATCATCCCTCTGGTGATGGACCTGGCGAATCTTTCACCCGGACAGGGCTGGGCGGGCCGTGAACGCCCGGCATTCGACCAGCGACGCAACCCGGACCTGGCGCTCTGCCTCGCTCTGGTACACCATATGCGCGTCTCCGCCAACATTCCCCTGCCGTTGTTCATCGGCTGGCTGCACAGCCTGAACGCAACGGTCATTCTGGAGTTCATCGGGCGCGACGATGAAATGTTCCAAAAGCTCCTGGATAACAAGCGGGAGGACTATGCGGACTACAATACAGAGAACTTCGCAGCGGAGGTCGGCAGACGCTTTTCAATCAGCGAGCGGTTGGAGTTGAAAGGCGGGAAACGGTCGTTATTCCTGCTGGAACCCCTCCCACATTAAAGGCGGGATGGTATCAGAGGATTATCCCGGCGCTGCGCCAACGGTCGATGGTGGCGGATTCGTAGCCCAGCTCGTGGAGCACGGCGTCGGTGTGTTCCCCCAGCGCCGGCAGGTCGCCGGCGTGGAGCGGCGTAGCGCTGAACGACACCAGCGGGCCGGCCATCCGCACGGTGCCCAAGTCGCGGTGCGATACGTCGGCTGCCATGTCGTTTTCCAGCACCTGCGGGTGGTCAAACAGCTCCTCGACAAACCGCACCGGGCCGGCGGGGACGCCGGCGGCGTCCAGCAGGGTTAGCCACTCTGCGTTGGTTTTGGCGCGGAATATGGCTTCGGCGTCGGTCATCAACTGCGCGCCGAACGCGGCGGCTTCCGGCGAATACTGGTCATAGCCGGTGTCAAAGCGGATGTCGTGGAGGCCGATTGCCGCCAGCAGCTTTTGGCGCAAAGCCGCGTTGAGGCAGCCCACCACCAGCATCCCGTCGGCGGTCTGGTAAAACCGGTAGTAGATGTTGCCCGGCGACTGGAAATGCTGCGCCTCATAGACGGACAGCAGTTCGGGATACGGTGTGCCGGCGGCGCGCATGGCGTCAATTGATTCGCGGATTTGGGCGTGGGGTTCCCGGTCAATGGCGTCAATGCGGACGAAACGCATCCCCAGCATCAGCAGGCCGGTTCCCAGCAGGGAGGCTTCCAGCTTCTGCCCCACGCCGCCGCTGCGCTCTCTGGCGAACAATGCCCCGCAAACCGCCCACGCCTGGGCCAAACCGCACGCCGAATCCACCAGCGGGCTGGCGACGATGTGCTGGGGGACGCCATTGACTACTTTGCCCTCGCTGGTGGCGATGCCGGACATAGCCTGAATGATGATGTCGTAGCCGGGACGGTAAGCATCCGGCCCGTGATGCCCAAATGCCGAGCCTTCGCAGTAGATGATGGCCGGATTGATGGCCGCCAGCGTATCGTAGTCGATGCCCAGGCGTCCGGCCACGTCGGGGCGGTTGTTCGCTAACACCACGTCGGCCTGCTCGGTCAGCCGGCGCACCACGGCGGCGGATTCTGGCCGGGCCAGGTTCAGCGTGATGGAGCGCTTGCCCCGGTTGTAGGCCATGAAGGGGCGGCCCTCGGTGGGCAGCACGGCCTGGGCGTAGCGCCAGAGGTCGCCCCAGGGCGGTTCCACCTTGATGACGCTGGCACCCATATCCGCCAGCAGCATACCGGCGGTGGGCGTCGCAATCATCGTGGAGAACTCTACGACGTTGATGCCGTCAAGGGGGCCGGGCATAGAATTATTCCGCCGGGTTGTCGCCGGGAGCGGGCCGCGCGCCATTGCCGTTGCCGTTCATACGGTGGGACACCTGTTCCAGGAGGTCGAGGACGCGGGCGGTCATCAAGTCGCGCTGGACACGCTCGGCGGCCAGCTGGTCGAGGATTTGCTGCTGGAAAGCGCGGTTTTCCTGGAGGGCCAGGGTTTGGGCTGCCCGTTCGGCTTCGGCAGCCTGGATGCGGGCCTGGAGCTCGGATTCACGCTCGCGGCGGGCGGCTTCCCATTCCATTTGCTGCGCCAGACGCTCCGCCTCGCGTTCCTGGAGCTCCCGTTCCCGGAGCTGACGAATGGCTTCCCGCTCCTTTTCGCGGGCCAGGCGCTCCTTTTCGCGGGCCTGGCGGTCGGCGGCAGCGGCCTGGCGGTCGGCGGCGGCGGCCTGGCGGTCGGCTTCCCGTTCTTTGCGGGCTTCCTCCTCCCACTCTTTGCTTTTGAGCAGGGTCCACAGGGTCATAAACATATCCAGCACTCCAATGAAGGTGGTAGCCGCGAAAATGGCCGCCGTGTTCACGATGGACGCCGACAGGATTTCGGGCGGTTCCCGTCCCCAGAGGGTATAGATTTGGAAGGTAGCAATCAGCGCCGCCGTCCCGCCGCCAAAGGTAAGCGTCAGGTAGGCGATGACTGATATGACCAGGAAAATCCTCATACCATTATACCTGCAACCGCCGGGCGCGGCTGCGGGCGACGCCGATTATAGCACCGCTTTACCCACCCAGCCGCAGCCGTTCCGGCCCCAACCGCAGGGCGTCCGGCGGAATCAGCGACGCCAACGATGCCGCAGTATAGCCACGTCCGGCATCGTCGTCATCGAGCCACGCCAGCGCGGCGGCGGCTTGCCGGGGGGCGATGCCTTTGGCCTGCACCAGCACGCGGAAATCGCCCAGGCCGCCGGGCCGGGCCAGATGCGTTAGCCCGGTGAGCCAGTCCCGGCCATCGTGGGCCGGGTTCCCGAAGCCGTTGGGCAGGGCGTCCGGCGGCCGGCCGTCGGGGCCGGCCGGGAGTGTCTGCCACCCGCCGGTATCGTACCCGGCCGGCGGCCCGTTCCGGCGGATGGTTTGCAGACCCAGCCGGGGCAGCAGCCAGCCCTGGGCGACGTTGCCGACGGCGGCCAGCCCGGCCCGTTGGCCGGCCCGGGACACGGACGTGAAATCGACCGGCGCCGTGATGTCCTGGCATCCGGCATCTTGCAGGGGCGAATCGGTCTGACGGTGCGCCCGGTAGGTTACCAGCGCGCCGTGGGGACGCTGCCTTGAGTCGTAAAGGTCGGCGGCGGCGCGTCCGTAGTCAATGGTCAGCACGAATCCCCTTTCCAGCGCGGCGGCCACGGCTGCCGCCCAGTCGTCCAGCAGCAGGCAGATTTCGGCGGTTTGCCCGTCTGACAGCGTGATGCCCACATCCGACAACCGGCGTTGCAGCAGCGGCGTGGACGGCGCGCCGGCCTGCTCCGTCAACTGCCCCTCGTAGCCGTCGGCCACGTCGGGTTGGATGGCTACGTACAGCTCGCGCAGGCGGCCGTTTTCCTGCCGTACCCGGTGCACGGGCCAGGCGTCCAGCAGCTCGTTGGACAGCACGCACCCGACCAGGCCACGCAGCGGCAGTCGCAGCGCGCTGGCGACCATCCGGTAGGCGCCGGCGCAATTGGCATCGTGGCCGCGCCGCCGGCCCAGGTCGGCGACTACGTAGCGCATCGCGTTGCCGAACCGGTGGGGCAGGCAGCTGGCGGCGGTCAGAATGTCGCGGCCGAGCAGGCCGCTGCCGGCGCCGGGTTCCAGGACGGTAAAAGGGCGCGGGCGTTCCAGCAGCGTCCAGAGGTGGAACAGCTGCACCGCCAGCAGCGCGCCAAAGGCGGGATGCACCTGCGGGCTGGTGTAGTAGTCGGCCGGCGGGTGGGCATCGGCGCGGGTATAGTAGCCGCCCGGCCCGTAGAGGGCGGCGGCCATATAGTCGGCAAAGGTGACGGGGCCATGCCGGGCGATGCGGCGCCGGATGCTGCGTTCCGCCGCCGACGGGATGGGGACAGGGTGGGCCGCCATATTCCAGGCCGCCTTTAACCCGGCGCGTCCGCGCCGGCGGCAGTTGGGCGGGCCGCAGTGGCGGGGCCGGGGTTCCGGCGCAACCCGGCAGCGCGCCGCCATGGGGGTGGGATGGGGCATCGCCATTGCATCGTCGTTCTACTCGCAGAAGGGCAAGGCCAGTCTGTCCAGGTCGTTGAAGGTAACATTCAAGGCAGCCGGTATGCAGCCGGTGAACTGGTTGCCGCTGAGGAACAACGCATACAGGATGGTCAGGCCGCCCAGCTCCGCCGGTATCGCTCCCGTCAACTGGTTGCCGCTGAGGTACAACTCCCGCAGATTGGCCAGGCTGCCCAGCTCCGCCGGTATCGCCCCCGTCAACTGGTTGCCGCTGAGGTGCAACGCATACAGGTTGGTCAGGCCGCCCAACTCCGCCGGTATCGCACCCGTCAACTGGTTGTCGCTGAGGGACAACCAAAACAGATTGGTCAGGCGGCCCAGCTCCGCCGGTATCGCACCCGTCAACTGGTTCTCTCTGAGGACCAACTCCTCCAGATTGGCCAGGCGGCCCAGCTCCGCCGGTATCGCACCCGTCAACTGGTTGTCGTTGAGGTACAACACCTCCAGATTGGCCAAGCTGCCCAGCTCTGCCGGTATCGCACCCGTCAACTGGTTGCCCCAGAGGGACAACCACCGCAGATGGGCCAGGTTCCCCAGCTCCGTCGGTATCGCTCCCGTCAACTGATTGTCGTCGAGGTCCAATGCAGTAACGCGCCCGTTAATGTCCGTAGCGACGCCATACCATTTCGGAGCATCGCTCAACCAGTTGCCGTTATGTCGCCAATGCGCGCCATCCGTAGCATTGTAGAAAGCAATCAGTGCCGCGCGGTCTGTAGCCGCCAATGTCACCGAAATCCGGTCGCAGAACGGCACGACCCCGCTGATGAAGTCATTAGAGCTAACATCGCGTAAAGGGGCCGGGATGCACCCGGTCAGCTGGTTCCCGCTGAGGTACAACTCCTCCAGATTGGCCAGGTTGCCCAGCTCCGCCGGTATCGCTCCCGTCAACTGATTGTCGTTGAGGTACAACACCACCAGATTGGCCAGGCCGCCCAGCTCCGCCGGTATCGCTCCCGTCAACTGGTTACCGTTGAGGGACAACCACCACAGATCGGCCAGGCGGCCCAGCTCCGCGGGTATCGCCCCCGTCAACTGGTTGTGGCTGAGGGACAACGACTCCAGATTGTTGCCCAGCTCCGCGGGTATCGCCCCCGTCAACTGGTTGTCGTTGAGGGACAACAGCCGCAGATTGGCCAAGTTGCCCAGCTCCGCGGGTATCGCCCCCGTCAACTGGTTGTTGTAGAGGTACAACAGCCGCAGATTGGGCAGGCGGCCCAGCTCCGCCGGAATCGCTCCCGTCAACTGGTTGTCGTAGAGTTCCAACCACCACAGATTGGGCAGGTTGCCCAGCTCCGCGGGTATCGCTCCCGTCAACTGATTGTCGCCGAACCACAACCGCTCCAGATTGGCCAGGCGGCCCAACTCCGCCGGAATCGCCCCCGTCAACTGGTTGTTGTAGAGGTACAACAACTCTAGGTTGGCCAGGCGGCCCAACTCCGCCGGAATCGCTCCCGTCAACTGGTTGTTGTAGAGGTACAACCGCTCCAGATTGGCCAGACGGCCCAGCTCCGCCGGGATCGCCCCCGTCAACTCATTGTCGTAGAGCCATAACTCCCGCAGGTTGGCCAGGTGGCCCAGCTCCGCCGGTATCGCCCCCGTCAACTCATTGTCGTAGAGCCACAACTCCCGCAGGTTGGCCAGGTGGCCCAGCTCCGCCGGTATCGCCCCCGTCAACTGGTTGCCGCTGAGAGACAACCTCCTCAGGTTGGCCAGGTGGCCCAGCTCCGCCGGTATCGCTCCCGTCAACCGGTTGTAGCTGCTGCCGTAGGACCACACCCAAATGCCGAGGTCCAACACCTCCAGATTGGCCAGGTTGCCCAGCTCCGCCGGGATCGCTCCCCTCAACCAGTTGCCGCTGAGGTCCAACTCAGTGACGCGGCCATTGTCGTCAGTGGTAACGCCATCCCACTCTCCCAGCGGCGCATCGCTCAGCCAGTTGTCGTTGTAACGCCAATTCGGGCCGTTAGTAGCGTGGTACAACGCGGCCAGCGCCACCCGGTCGGCGGCGGCCGGGTCGGGCACTGGCGTGGCCGACGCCCATTCCGACCATTGCCCCCAAACCGCGCCGGAGTCGGGCCAGTTCCAGCGCGCCCCGACGGCGATGAAACTGTAAGGCGTTCCGGGTTCCAGGTCGGTGATTACGCCTTGCGTGCCGTTGAAGGCGGCCATTTGCGGGCGAGCGGCGAAACTGCCGTTAGTGGCGTCAGCCGACTTGATATAGGCGATGAAATAGACTTGCGCGTTCTCGGCCGCCGTCCAGGTGAGGCGGACGGCACCGAAGGGCCGCCCGTCCACGCTGGCGGACAGGTTGGTTACGGGCCCGACTGCCGGCGGTTCGGCGTCCGTCGCCGGCGTGGTACCGCCGGATTGGGGCGCGCCGCCAAAGCCGGCCAGCGCCGCCGCCAGCAGGCCGAGCATCGCCAGCAGGCAGACGGCGCGGGCGCGGCGGCGGGCTTGGGCAAGCATCATCTCTATCCGGCGCATCCTGTCCATCCTGGTAAAAAAGACGCCCCCTGCCGCCGTGGGGATGGGATGGGGCATCGCCATTGCATCGTCGTTCTACTCGCAGAAGGGCAGGCCCAGGCTGTCCAGGTCGTTGTAAGCAACGTTATGCCAGGCAGCCGGTATGCAGCCGGTGAACTGGTTGCCGCTGAGGTACAAGTACCACAGATTGGCCAGGTTGCCCAGCTCCGCCGGTATCGCCCCTGTCAACTGGTTGTTGTAGAGGGACAACACCACCAAGTTGGCCAGGCTGCCTAGCTCCGCCGGTATCGCTCCCGTCAACTCATTGTCGTAGAGCCACAACCTTTCCAGGTTGGCCAGGCTGCCCAGCTCCGCCGGTATCGCCCCCGTCAACTGGTTGCCGCTGAGGGACAACCGCTCCAGGTTGGCCAGGTTGCCCAGCTCCGTCGGTATCGCCCCTGTCAACTGGTTGTTGTGGAGGGACAACACCACCAAGTTGGCCAGGTTGCCCAGCTCCGTCGGTATCGCCCCCGTCAACTCATTGTCGTAGAGCCACAACCTTTCCAGGTTGGCCAGGCTGCCCAGCTCCGCCGGTATCGCCCCCGTCAACTGGTTGCCGCTGAGGGACAACCGCTCCAGGTTGGCCAGGCTGCCCAGCTCCGACGGTATCGCTCCCGTCAACTGGTTGTTGTCGAGCCACAACACCCGTAGGTTGGCCAGGCTGCCCAGCTCTGCCGGTATCGTCCCCGTCAACTGGTTGTTATCAAGGTCCAACCACTCCAGATTGGTCAGGTTGCCCAGCTCCGCCGGTATCGCCCCCGTCAACCGGTTGTTGTCGAGGGATAATGCAGTAACGCGGTAGATGTTGGTAGAGACGCCGCGCCATTCGCTCAGCGGCGCGGCGCTCAGCCAGTTGTCGCTGTTATTCCAATTCGGGCCGTTAGTAGCGTGGTACAAAGCGACCAGCGCCGCCCGGTCGGCAGCTGCCAAAGTCACCGCAACCGGGTCGCAGAACGGCAAGAGAGTGCTGCCGATGTCATGGCGGCGAACATCGGGTAAAGCGGCCGGGATGCACCCGGTCAGCTGGTTCCCGCTGAGGTACAACTCCTCCAGGTTGGCCAGGTTGCCCAGCTCCGCCGGTATCGCCCCCGTCAACTGGTTGTCGTTGAGGTACAACGCCTCCAGATTGGCCAGGTTGCCCAGCTCCGCCGGTATCGCCCCCGTCAATTGATTGTCGCTGAGGTCCAACCACTCCAGATTGGCCAGGTTGCCCAGCTCCGTCGGTATCGCCCCCGTCAACTGGTTGCCCCAGAGGTACAACCCCTCCAGATTGGCCAGGTTGCCCAGCTCCGCCGGTATCGCTCCCGTCAGCTGATTGCGGCTGAGGGACAACCCCTCCAGATTGGCCAGGCTGCCCAGTTCCGCCGGTATCGCCCCCGTCAACTGGTTGTTGTGGAGGTACAACCGCTCCAGGTTGGCCTGGCGGCCCAGCTCCGCCGGTATCGCTCCCGTCAACTGGTTGCCGCTGAGGTACAACCCCTCCAGATTGGCCAGGTTGCCCAGCTCCGTCGGTATCGCCCCCGTCAACTCGTTGCCGCGGAGGTACAACCGCTCCAGATTGGCCAGGTTGCCCAACTCCGCCGGTATCGCTCCCGTCAACTCGTTGTAGTCGAGGTCCAACACCACCAAGTTGGCCAGGTTGCCCAGCTCCGCCGGTATCGCCCCCGTCAACTCGTTGCCCCAGAGGGACAACCGCTCCAGATTGGCCAGGCGGCCCAGTTCCCCCGGTATCGCTCCCGTCAACCGGTTGAAGTAGAGGGACAACTTAGTGACGCGGCCATTGTCGTCAGTGGTAACGCCATCCCACTCTCCCAGCGGCGCATCGCTCAGCCAGTTGTCGTTGCTATACCAATTCGGGCCGTTAGTAGCGTGGTACAAAGTGACCAGCGCGGCGTGGTCGCTGGCCGCCGAGTCCAGGCTGTACGGCGTGGCCGTTACCCAGCCTGACCACTGCCCCCAAACCGCGCCGAAGTCGGGCCAGTTCCAGCGCGCCCCGACGGCGGTGAAACTGTAAGGCGTTCCGGGTTCCAGGCCGGTGATTACGCCTTCCGTGCCGTTGAAAGCGACCATTTGCGGGGGAGCGGCGAAACTGCCGTTAATGGTGTCAGCCGACTTGATATAGGCGATGAAATAGACTTGCGTGTTCTCGGCCGCCGTCCAGGTGAGGCCGACGGCGCCGAGGGGCTGCCCGTCCACGCTGGCGGACAGGTTGGTTACGGGCCCGACGGTTTGCGGTTCGGCGTCCGTCGCCGGCGTCGCGCCGCCGGATTGCGGCGCACCGCCAAATCCGGCCAGCGCCGCCGACAGCAGACAAAGCATCGCCAGCAGGCATACGGCGCGGGCGTGGGAACGAATAAAGGCCGGCGTCATCAGCTAGCGCCTCAATTCCAGAGCGGGAGTTTAAGGTTGAAATCCGTAGATGTAATAACGACGTAAAAATTGGCTGCGGTCATCATAATCAGGTCGGCAATGCGAAAGCCGCCTTGCGGCGGCCTCGCTGCCCTGCCACCGAGGCAACAGGGGGGTTGCTGCTGACTCTAGCCCTAACACGGTCATTTGTCAACGCGCCGGGCGGTTCGGGCCTGGCGCTCCCCGGCCGGCGGTTTGACATAGCCGCCCCGCCTCAGCGGCGGTACATCGGCTTAAAGAAGCTGTGCAGGAAGTTGTTGCGGTGGGCCCAGGAGTGGGCGCGTTTGAGCACGGCGTCGGGTATGGGTTCGGCGCGGCGGTGGGTGATGCGGAGGGTTTCGTAATCGGCCAGCTCCGGCGGCGCTTCGGCGGTGTAGAGCAGCTCGCAGCCCTGGCCCTCGGCGTAGAGTTTCAGGCGGTCAAAGCCTTTGACGCGGCGGCCGGGGGTCTGATAGACGTAAAACTCGGTGCTGCCCACCAGCTCGTCAAAGTGGTCGTTGCCGCTGCCGCGCCCGCCGCCCTGGCGGATTTGGCCGCGGCCAATGCCGTAGTTGCTGAGCCGTCGCTGCTGCATTATGATGCCGTCCCTTTGGGGTTCCGTGGGAGCGCGGGCGGTGCGACTAGGGGTAAATCGCCCAGCCCACGCGGTCGGTTTTGGCGTGGAAAAAGTGGCCGTCGGTGGAGGTTACGAATACGTCGGTAAGGTCGGGGCCGCCAAAGCAGACGTTGGTGGGCCGGGTGGCCGCAACGGGGTGGGTCTCAATAACGCGGCCCGTGGGCGAGAAAACATACAGCATCGGGCCGGGGCCGCCGGAATGCCAGCCGGCGGTGGCGATGATGTTGCCGTCGGCGTCCAGGCACATACCGTCAATACCGCGATGCACCCGGTTTTGGTCCCGTCCGAAGGTGTGCAGGGTAGCGTAGGCGCCGAGGGAACCGTCGCCGTTGATGGGATAGGCGCGCAGCTCCCGGTCAATCTCAATGCGGTCGCTGTTGCTCTCCGCCACGTACAGGGTGTTGCCGTCGGGCGATACCAGGATGCCGTTGGGCATAGTGGTGTCGTAGGTGGCGCGCACGGTTTGATAGGAGCCGTCGGCCTGGGGAACGGCGCACAGCACGGAGCGGTGGGCCAGCTGCTCCACTGCGTCGGGGTCAATGTTGCCGGCGTTCCAGGGGTTGGTAAACCAGATGCGGCCCCGGGCGTCGATGGCCAGGTCGTTGGGGGTGTTCAGCGGCGCTCCGTCCAGGTTGTCGGCGATAGTAGTGATGCCCCCGTCGGCGTCAAAGCGGACGATGGCCCGCCCGTTCTGGCAGCAGCCGAACAGGTTGCCCTGGGCGTCAAAGGCCAGCCCGTTGGTGAAGTTGGTGTTTTCACGAAATACGGAAAACTCGCCCGACTTCGGGTTATAGGCGTAGATGCGGCTGGCGTGAATGTGGGTGAAAAGTACCAGTTCCCCGTTCCAGGCGGGGCCTTCGGTGATGCCGCCCGGCGGGTTTTCAAAGCGATTGAGCAGGCTGAAACGCCACGACATATCGGCAATCTCCTTGCATACGGCTGGCAGTAGCGGCCCCGGCGCAAGTTGCAATCGGGCCGCAGTTGCCGGATTGTAGCAGGCTGCGCCGCCGGGCGGCAACGCCAACGCCGGTCTCGCGCCTACTCACTTTAATAGGTCATTCTGCAACCTCCGCCCAAAGTGGGTAGGGTGAGCGCCGGCGACGAATGCGCTAAACTACGCCGTACCTACGTGATTTTTGACCTTGCGCCGTCAGCCAACGGGAGATTTCGCTATGCCCAACCCCATCGGCCCCGACCTGTTTCGCCACTTGACCACCGTGGGCGACCCTGCTATGTCGCCCGACGGCAGCCGGTGCGCTTATGTCCTGTCCTGGATTGACGCCGATACCTCCGAAAGCCGCTCGCGCATCTATCAGGCCGGATGGGCAGACTCGGAGCCGCAGCCCTTCACCCGCGGCGACTCCGATACGCACCCCCGTTACTCGCCCGACGGCGCGATGCTGGCCTTCCTGCGGCCCGGTTCCGCAGGGCCGGACACCGCTCGCCAGGTCTGGCTGATGCCATCCCACGGCGGCGAAGCCTGGCGGCTGACCAACGCGGCCAATGGCGTGCGCGAGTTCGCCTGGGCGCCCGACGCTTCCCGCCTGGCAGTGGTCGCCGACGTGGGCCCGGACGATGCCGACACCGCCAGCGACGAGCCCAAAGCGCGCGCAGTGCGTCGCATCCGCTACCGCCACGACGCCATCGGCTGGCGCGGCGACTGCCACTTTCACATCTTTATCGCAGACGTGAACACCGGCGCGGCCACCCAACTTACCGATGGCGACTGGGACGACATGGCGCCGGCCTGGTCGCCGGACGGCGGCCGCATCGCCTTCATCTCCGGTCGCTCCGCGGAACGGGACGTTACCGCCACGAACGAAATCTACGTGGTTGACGTGCCCGGATCGCCATCCCCCGAAGCGCCTTTGCCGGAGCCGGCGCTATGGTCGTCGGGCCTGACCGATGCCGCCGCCGCCGCATGGTCGCCGGACGGCGAGCGTCTGGTGGCCGCCGGCGCGGCGGGCGACGGGCTGATGGTGCTGTGGCAGGCGTATCTGTACATCCTGGAGCCGGGCCGTCCGCCGCGACGGCTCACCGACGATAGCATCCGCCCCTGCCTGGGCTACCCCGGCATTTACCCGCCGCTGGAACTGCGCTGGACGGCCGGCGATGACGATGATGACGACGACGGGCGCATCCTGTTCCTGGGCGACGCCGCCGGCGAAACCCGGCTCTACGCGCTGGACGTGCCGGCCGGCGACGGCATTGGCGCGCCGGCGGCGATTACCGGCGGCGGCGAATCGCTGTCCGGCATCGCTATTGATGGGGATGCGCGCCGCGTCGCGCTGGCGGCGTCGGGGCCGGCCGCGCCGTCGGAACTGCATACCATCGCACTAGACGGCGGGGCGCAGTCGCTGTCGCGGCGGCGGGTTACGGCTCACAACGATAGCTGGCTGGCGGAGCATCCGGCGGCGGCGATGGAAAAGTTCAGCATCCATCGCGGCGGGTGGGATATTGAATGTCGCCTGTACCATCCGCCGGGGTTTGACGCCGCGCAAAAATATCCGCTGCTGCTGGAAATTCACGGCGGCCCTAACGGAGCTTTCTACGATTCCTTTGTCCCCTGGCATCAGGTGCCGGCGACCAATGGCTACCTGGTGCTGGCCGTCAATCCCCGTGGCTCATCCACCTACGGCGAGGGGTTCGTCAACGCGGTGCTGGGCGATTGGGGCGGCGAGGACTATCTCGACTTGATGGCGGCGGTGGACGCGGTATGTGAGCGTGCTTATGTGGACGCGGAACGGCTGGGCATCCACGGGTACAGCTACGGCGGCTATATGACCACCTGGGCGATTGGGCATACGGGCCGGTTCCGGGCGGCGGTGGCCGGCGCGCCCTGCATCGACCTGTGGAGTATGTACGGCACTTCGGACATCGCCGCCAGCTTTGGCGAAGTGCAATGGTCGGCGCGGCCCGCGGGCGGCGCCCCCGCCGCCGTGCCGCTGGTGAACGAACTGGCGGAGGGGGTGGACCGCCTGGCCTATCGCCTGCTGCAACGCTCGCCCATCACCTTTGCGCCCCAGGTGGCGACGCCGGCGCTGCTGCTCCACGGGGAGGCCGACGCCCGCTGCCCCATCGGCCAGAGCGAGCAGTATTTCCAGGTCTTGAAACGGCTGGACAAAGAGGTGGAGATGGTCAGGTTTCCCGGCTGCGGCCACGGCTTTTTGCGGACGGGGCACGTGGCATTGCGGCAAGCGTACCTGGAGCGGATGATGGAGTGGTTCGAGCGGTGGCTGTGAGAGCGGCACCAACGCGGCGGCGCTGCCGGGCGGCTTTATGATACGATGACGCCGCTGTGAACGGGAGACAATTCGTCAGGCGCGCCCGGCGTTATGCCCGGAGAACCGGACAGGATTTCAGCTACGAAATCGGAGCGTGGCAAGGGCAGCCACGGACTGCTTTACGTCGGTGCACGCCGCACCATTGTTCCGCACCACGAAATCGGAACGGGGCTGCTCGCCGCCATGTTGAGAGACCTTGAACATTGACCGCAGGGAGTTCTGAATTATGCGTTACGCCTATCCGTGTATCCTCACGCCGGAACCGGAGGGAGGATTCTTTGTGCAATTCCCCGACGTGCGGGGCGCTTTAACTAACGGAGCAGACCGGGAAGAGGCGCTGGAGATGGCAGAAGACGCCCTCACCGTGATAATGGGCGCCTATGTTGACAATGACGAGGACTTGCCGACGCCCAGCCCGGTTGCCGCCGGGCAATACCTGGTGGCTCTCCCGCCCCTTCCGGCGGCCAAGCTGGCCCTCTATACCGCAATGCGCGCGCAGGGCATCAGCCGGGCGATGCTGGCGGAACGGCTGGGAGCGAGCGAGGACGCCGTCCGCAAGCTGCTGACTCCCGACTACGGCTCGCACATGACGCAGGTTATGAAAGCCCTCCGCGCCGTGGGGCGCAGTCTGGTAGTTGAGGACCTGGCGGCGCAGCCCGCACGCCGGGGGGTTTGACTCGGTTGCCCGAAATCCCGTATCGTAAGGCCAAGGAGGTTGCCGATGGAAATTCAAGAGTTAGCCGACATACTGCGTGATATGTACGACACTGCGCCGGAAGGTGAAAAGAACGCGCATTTGTGCTTGTTCGGAATAGCATACGCCGACGAATTGAACCGCTTCCCACCGACCAAAGTGCGGAACCTTTCCGGTATCCGACGCCACGCCCTCAACCATATCAACCTGGGACGTCATCTTGCCAAGTACGTGGATTTGAAATAGCAGGGGAACCGGGCCAATGACTTCTGTCAACATCTCTGACAGAACAGGCGCTAACGCTGGCCGATTTGGTCGGCATTCCTATTTGACGCCGCCGATTTGCCGGAAGTCGCCAACCGCTTCGGCAGCCTGATGCAGGAGCTGGCGCAGTTGCAGGATATGGAGCAGGAGGGGATTGAGCCGGTGGCGATATTCCCCGGTACCGTTGCCGACAACTGACCGACCGGAGCGCACTGTGCCCCTGGAACTGGAAAGCCTGCGCGATGCCGTCGCCAGCCTCAGCGCCGCGCTGGAAAGCAGCGAGGACGCAGCGCTGATGAGCAGCCTGGGCGGAGGGCTGCAAGTCGTTATCAAGTCCGGGGTTATCAAGCATTTTGAATTCACCTACGAACTTTGCTGGAAATTCATTAAACGCTGGCTGGAAGTCAACATCAGCCGGGACGCGGCGGACGGCGTAACCCGTCGCGAGCTTTTTCGTCTCGGCGCCGAACATCGCCTGATTGACGACGTGGCCGGCTGGGTACGCTATCATCAGGCCCGCAACCTGACCTCGCACACCTACCGGCGTGCCACCGCGGATGCCGTCTATGCCGTAATCCCCGCTTTCCTCGCCGACGCCCGGCTTCTGCTGGCGGCTTTGGAGACCCGCAATGACTGAGATAGTATTAATGGACGAGAATTTGTCAGGAGGGCGCGGCGGTATGCCAGACAAACCGGACAGGACTATAGCTTCGACCCGGATTGGGGCAAGGGCAGCCATGGCCGGGTTCACGTCGGCGGATATTTCACGACGGTGCCGCAGCACGAAATTGGGAGGGGCCTGCTGGCATAAATGCTAAAAGACCTCAACATAAATCGGAGGGATTTCTGAATCATGCGATACTCATACCCCTGCATCCTCACACCGGAACCGGAGGGGGGATTCTTTGTGCAATTCCCCGATGTGCGGGGCGCTTTGACTAACGGGGCGGACCGGGAAGAGGCGCTGGAAATGGCGGAAGACGCGCTGGCCGTTGCTTTGGGTGGATACGTCGCTTCCGGGTGGGACATCCCGAAGCCAAGTCCGGCTAGCGACGGGCAAGAATTGGTGGCCGTACCGCCCGTTGTAGCGGCCAAGTTGTCCCTATACACTGCGATGCGGGAGCAGGGGATTACCAAAGTGGATTTGGCGGAGCGGCTGGGGCTGAACGAAACTGCCACTGCCAAACTGGTGAACCCGGACTACGGTTCGCCTATCAGTTCGGTGCTGAAAGCCCTGCGCGCCGTGGGGCGCAGTCTGGTAGTTGAGGACCTGGCGGCGCAGCCCGCACGCCGGCGGTTTGACGTGCTGGCCCGAAATCCCGTATCGTAAGGCCAAGGGGGTTGCCGATGGAAATGCAAGAGTTAGCCGACATACTGCGTGAAATGTACGATACTGCGCCGGAAGGTGAAAAGGATGTGCAGCTATGCTTGTTCGGAATAGTGTACGCCAAGGAGCTGGACTGCTTCCCGCCGACCAAAGTGCGCACCCTTTCCGGCATCCGACGCCACGCCGTCAACGAAATCAACATAGGGCGCAGCCTCGCCAAGTACGTGAAACCGAAATATAGGAGACCCAGGCCAATGACTGCCGCCAGCATTTCCGAGGAACAGGTGCAAACACTGGCCGATTTGGTCGGCATTCCCATTGACGCCGCCGATTTGCCCGAAGTCGCCAACCGATTCAGCAGCCTGATGCGGGAACTGGCGCAGTTGCAGGATCTGGATTTGGAAGGGATTGAGCCGGTGGCGATATTTCCCGATACGGGGGCAAGCGAATGACTGCGCCGCACGCGATGCCATCGGATGCTTCCGGCGTTGCCGGCGGCGCTGAATACGCGATTCTGCTGGTGGCCGACGAAAGCGCCACGTATCGCTACGCGGCATTCTGCCCGGCCCTGCCCGGCTGTATGTCCGATGGCCGCACCCGCGCCGAGGCGCTGGCGATGATTGAGGAGGCCATCGCCCTTTATCTGTCCACCTTTGGACTGGCCGAGCAACCCGAGCGGCAGCCCGAAGCGATGGCGGCAATGGCCGGCGAATATGCCGCCGCCGGCTTTCCCATCGCAAAAATTGTCATTCAGATTGGGCGGTAGATGCCTCCTTAGGTTCGCGGCGTAAGCCGCCGGCTGCCGTTGCGCGCCTCTCGCCGGGACGGTGGCTGGGAACGGACGGAGGGCGGGGCAGAACCCGGCGACGCAACCGGATTAAGCAGGCTACTTTACTGAAACGAACCGGCCCGGAGACCCGCAATGATTGACGTAGAACCCCACCACCTGGCCGAAATCAGGCGCATCCTCCACGAACACGTTCCCGGCTGCGAAGTACGCGCCTTTGGCTCTCGCGTCACCGGCAACGCCAAACCCTGGTCTGACCTTGACCTGGCGATAGCCGGGCCCGCGCCGATGGACTGGGAAAAGGCGGCGCTGCTGATTGAGGCTTTCCAGGAATCCACTCTGCCTTTTCGCGTTGACGTGCTTGACTGGCACGAGGCGTCCCCCAATTTCCAGGCCGTCATCGCGCGGCAATATGCCACCATCCCAACGGGCCAACCCGCCGGAGTAGTCTAAATGCCCACTGCCGCCCATCCCGACGACATCGTTTTCCTCTCCGCCGTCGCCACTGCGGCGGCCATCCGCGCCGGCGAGTTCACCGCTACCGACGCGGTGAACGCCTACCTGCGCCGCATTGACGCCATCGACGGGGAAATCAAGTCCTATATCACCGTGTGCCGCGAAGAAGCGCTGGGCGCCGCGGCCGACGCCGACGATGCCCTCCGCCGCGGCGACGACGCTATCAATGGCGCGCTTTTCGGCGTCCCCATTGCCGTTAAAGACCAGTTCAACACGGCGGGCATTCTCACCAGCAACGGCTCGCGCGCCTACGCCGATAACGTGCCCGATGAGGATGCCACCGTTGTCGCCCGCCTTAAAGACGCCGGGGCTATCCTGCTGGGCAAACTGAACCTCAGCGAGCTGGCTATGGGCGGCACCGCCGACCCGCCCTACGGCACGCCGCAAAACCCCTGGCGCTTCGGCCACACCCCCGGCGAATCCAGCAGCGGCTCCGGCGCGGCGCTGGCGGCGCATCTGTGCGCCGCGTCGGTGGGCGAGGATACGGGCGGCAGCGGGCGCGGGCCGGCGTCCTACTGCAACGCCGTTGGCTTGCGCCCCACCTTCACTCGCATCAGCCGCCACGGGATTACTCCCATGTGCTGGTTTATGGACGCCGCCGCGCCGATGACCAAGACCGTGGCGGACTGCGCGCTGGCGCTGGGCGCGGTGGCCGGCTACGACCCCCGGGACCCGACGACGAGCCGCCGCCCCGTGCCCGACTACTACGGGATGCTGGACGGCGATATTCGCGGGATGCGGGTGGGCCGGATGACCGAGCTGTGCAACGCGCCGGATATGCACGCCGACGTGCGCCGGGCCACTGACGCCGCTCTGGAAACGCTGGCCGGCCTGGGCGCGGAGGTGGTGGACGTGTCGCTGCCGCTTACGGAAATCGCCGGGGCGATATTCGTCGGCATCGCCGACACCGAGGGGGCCGGCGCGCGGGACGGGCTGATGCGGCGCGCGCCGGAGCAGCTGGACCGGGCCTCCCGCACCCGTTTGCAGAGCGCATCCCTGGTGCCGGCCAAAGTGCAGAACCGGGCGCTGAAAGCGCGAGTATTGCTGCGCCGTCAGTTTGAGGAGGCGTTCCGGCAGGTGGACGCGCTGGTATCGCCTACCGCGCCCTACCCGGCGCCGCGCCACGACGCCCTGACCGCTCCCTTCGAAAGCGCCGACGACGTGCGGCAGCGGTTCTTTTTCCGCCGGTCGTACACGGGATGCTACCCGCTGGCCGGTATGCCGGCCGTGTCCATTCCCGGCGGGTTCACCGGGGACGGCTTGCCCATCGGCCTGCAAATTGGCGGCGGGCCGTTTGCGGAGGATACGATTCTGCAGGTGGCCTATGCCTACCAGGAGGCTACGGACTGGCACACCCGGCGCGCGCCGGTGTAGGAAACGGCCGGCGCGCCATTGCAGCGGGCAAAAGGTTATAATGGCATCCCATACCGGCGGCGATTACCGCTGACATCATCCCCGGCGCAATTTGCTGCGGAATATGCAGTCCGAACCCACAACAACCATCTCTGAACGCCCGGAACGGCGGTTGCGGGGCCGGTCGAGCGCGAACTTTATTTACCTTGACGCTGCATTACCGCGGTGTTACCGTGAGGCTTACTTATGCGAATTGGCGAATTTGACATCGCTGAACCCGTTCCCGAACTGCGCGACCCGCATATGCTGGCGGTGCTGCGGCCCTGGATTGACGTGGGCAACGTCGGCAGCCTGTCCCTGGGGCGCGTTGAGCGGCACCTCCGGAGCCAGGAGCTGGGACGCCTGCATCGGCCGGGGCGGTTTTACGATTTCACCCGCTACCGCCCGCGTTCCTATCTGGTCAGCGGCCAGCGCGAAGTGACCGTTCCCAACACCATCGTCCGTTACTCCAATCCTGAGGACGGCCCGCACCTGATTACGGCCCATCTGCTGGAGCCCCACCTCTACGGCGAGGATTACTCCGAGGCGCTGCTGGAAATCATCAAGCACTTTGGCGTCAAGCAGTATGCCCTGGTTGGCGCTATGTATGACATGGTTCCCCACACCCGGCCTCTGGTGGTGTCGGGCCTGGGCACGGGGCAGAACGTGGAACGCGATTACGGCATCGCCAACGCCCGCGCCAGCAGCTACGAAGGGCCGACCACCATCACCTATACCATCACCGAAACGGCCACGAAGATGGGGCTGGAGACGCGGGCATTCGTCGTGCATCTCCCGCAATACCTGAACCTGGACGACGACTTCCAGGGCGCGGCCCGCATGATGAGCCTGCTGTGCCGGCTGTACGACCTGCCGGAGTACATCGCTCAGACCGAGCGGGGCCAGAAACAGTACGACGAGCTGACCGCCCGGGACGGGCAGATGCCCGACGGCGACGTGCTGGGCCGCATCGAAGAGCTGTATGACACCGAATACGGCGCCGATAATCGCCCTGAGGAACCGACCACGCCCCTGCCTTCCAGCATCGAAGAGTTCCTGCAAGGGCTGGGGGCGGATTTGGGCGACGATAACGAGGACTCGCGATGACGGGGCGCCGGCCGGCGCGCGGGTAAGCAGATGGCCGCCCCCACACACGGAACCGGCGCGCCCCCCCATGTCGCCGAGCTGTTGCAGACGCTCATCCGGTACGATACCACCAACCCGCCCGGCAACGAACGCGAGTGCGCCGCTTATTGCCGGGACACGCTCAACGACGCTGGCATCGCCGCCGAGCTGATTGGCAGCGACCCCAACCGCGTCAACGTGGTGAGCCGGCTGCCCGGCCGGGGCGATGCCCCGCCCCTGCTGCTCTACGGTCATATTGACGTGGTGCCTACCGCCGCCCAACCCTGGGACGTGCCGCCTTTTGAGGGCCGCCGGCAGGATGGCTACGTGTGGGGGCGCGGCGCGCTGGATATGAAGGGCGGTGTCGCTATGATGATGTGTGCCTTCATGCGCGCCCACCGGGAAGATACCGACCTGCCCGGCGACGTTATCCTGGCGCTGGTGAGCGACGAAGAGGCCGGCGGCAACACCGGCGCCGGCTGGCTCGTTGCGGCCCGCCCGGAGCTGTTTGAGGGCGCGCGCTACGCCGTGGGCGAGTTCGGCGGGTTCAGCAAGACCTACCGGGGCCGCAAGTTCTATATGGTGCAGGTGGCCGAAAAGCAGGGCTGCCGGGTGCAGGCCACCGCCCGCGGCCCCGGCGGACACGGATCCCTGGTGCATCACGACACCGCGCCCACCCGTATGGCCGAGTTTCTGGTCAAGCTGGACCGGACGCCGCTGCCCTTCCACATCCACCCGGTCACCCGCATGATGGTTGAGGCCATGAGCAGCCGCCTGCCCCTGCCCGACAGCGCCTTTCTGCGCCTGCTGCTCAACCCCGCCTTTACCGGCAAGATACTGCGCCGTATGTCCACCGTGGGCCGGGAGCTGGAGCCGCTGTTCCGCCACACCGCCAACGCCACCATCATCGCCGGCGGCGAAAAGGCCAACGTCATCCCCAGCGAAGTTACCGTCAACCTGGACTGCCGGATGCTGCCGGGCTACCCGCCGGAAGACCTGCTGGGCGAGTTGCAGGACATCGCCGGCCCCAACATCGAATTTCAGGCCCTGCGGTTCGCGCCCAAGCCGTGGATTCTGAATATGGGCCTGTTCGATACCCTGTCCGGGATTATACGGGAGCAGGACCCGGCAGGGGTGTCAGTGCCAATGCTGATGCCGGCGGGTACGGACGGGAGGCACTTTGCCGGCCTCGGCATCCAGACCTACGGCTGGATGCCCATGAACCTGCCGGCCGATTTTGACTTTCTCAAGACGATTCACGCGGCTAACGAGCGGGTGCCGGTGTCGGCTTTGGAGTTTGGGGCCGAGGCGCTGCACCGGCTATTGGGGCGTTTTCACGGGTGATGACGGGAATCCCCGTAGCGCTGGCCGTTCTGGCCCAACCGACGGTTCTGGCGAATCGGGCCATACCCGCCTCAATTTACGGTGTCCAGTCTAATCGACTCCGCTTGAGCCGTTCTTTGATAGCGCGCCTGGCTCGCTTCATTGCGTTGCCCGACAGTCCCACTAAATCCCGGAACTCCACATTGTAATGGTATGGATTATCTGGTTCGGGTTGGTACACCAGCGTGCCGCCGGCGGCCTCCAGCTCCGCCAGAGTGTAGGAGATAGCGCCGACGGGTGGCGGCCATCCCAAAGCTGAACGTTGACCCACGTGAAAGGCGTGTAACTCGCCGGGGGCCGGAGCGCCGTCGGAACCGTTTCCGTCCACTGACAAATCTGGCGGTTGCCGGTTGGTTTTGGGCTGGAACACGGCTTCCAAGATTTCGCCGTCCTGGTACTGGTTGCCCCAGACCTGTAACCAGAATATTTTTGTGTCGGCCAAATTTTACCCCCAGCGCCGATGCGATTTGCCGCCAAGCGTCGGCGCTGGCCAAGTTCAGGTCTGGGGCACACTCTTCATCGCCAACACCGGGGCTTGGCGTCCGGTACAAGTCGCCCGTCCTGCTGACGGTATCAATTTCCAGAGTTACGGTCTCGCTGGGCGACTTCCAGTACAAGGAGAGCATCGCATCTTCCGGCCCGGTTCCAATGTACGGTTGCGGATAGGCTGCGCTCCAGCTTTGAGCGAAAGCGGAGCGCAGCCAGGCAATGCCGGACTGTGCCGGCCAGGCGTGTTCCACCGGCTCCCAATCGTGCGCCATAGCGGCGATTTCGTCCAGCCGCATATTGAATGGCGTAGCGGGGGTATGGAACGTCACCATATTGGGATACCTTCGTCAGCCCACCGCCGCCCCGTTGGCAATTCCCACCAGCCGCGCGAAGGCGTCGGGGTCGCGCACCGCCATATCGGCCAGCATCTTGCGGTCAATCTCGATGCCGGCGACGTTGAGGCCGTGCATGAATTGGCTGTAAGTGGTGCCGTGCTGGCGGCAGGCGGCGCCGATGCGGATAATCCAGAGCCGGCGGAAATCGCCCTTGCGCTGGCGGCGGTGGCGGTAGGCGTGGCTCCAGGCGTGCATCACCGCTTCTTTGGCCCACTTGTAATTGCGGCTGGAAGAGGCCCGGTATCCTTTGGCGGCTTTGAGGATTTTCTTGTGGCGGGCGTGTTTGGTTACGCCCCGTTTGACTCTGGGCACGGCGTATGGTTCTCCGTCTTAAACGTCGTAAGGCACCAGGCGGCTCAGCCTTTTGGCGTCGGCCTGGTCAAATGCAATCTTCTGGGCGTACTTGCGCGTTACTTTCTTGGGCTTCTTGCGGCGCAGGTGGCTGCTCATGCGCTTGCGGCGCATGAGCTTGCCCGAGCCGGTAACGTGGATGCGCGCTTTGGCGCCCTTGTGGGTTTTGAGTTTGGGCATATTCCGTTATTCCGTAGCGACTGCTTCTTTGCGCTCGTTGCGGGCGGTTATCGCGGGGCTCGGGATGAGCACCATGGACATGGCCCGGCCTTCCATTGACGGCTGCTGCTCCAGCCGGATGTCGTCCTTCAGCTCCTCGGCGACGCGTTTCAGCAGGGACAGACCGAGGTCGTTGTGGACGGCCTCCCGTCCCCGGAACCGCACGGTCAGTTTGACCTTGTCGCCGTTGCCGATGAACTGGCGCACCTTGCGGAGCTTGGCGTCAAAGTCGTGGACACCGATGTTGGGGCGGAAGCGAACTTCCTTCAGCTCGTTGCTCTTTTGGGATTTGCGGGTCTCGCGTTCCTTTTTGGACGACAGATAGCGGAGCTTGCCGTAGTCCAGCAGGCGTGCGACCGGCGGATCGGCGTTGGGAGCCACTTCCACCAAGTCAAGGTCACTCATCCGCGCCCTGGAGAGAGCGTCGGATACTGTCATCACGCCAAGCTGCTCGCCATCCTCCCCGATTACTCGTACCCGGGGGACGCGGATTTGTTCGTTGACCCGGTATTGCCTGGCGATAGCGCCACCTCCCTATTGGTGTTTCGTCAAAGTCGCCATCGTAGTTTAGCAAAACGGCGACCGTTCAGCGTTAACCTATTTTACCGGCGGCCCGATGCTCAGTCAACGATTTTAGGCTGTCGGGGCCTTTCAAAGTCAGGGATGCCGCTCTTGCCGTTCCCGGATTCCCGCGAAAGCGGGAATGGGGAATAATCAAACCACCTGAAAAGAAACGCTGCCCGAGTCGCCCCAGGGGTTGCCCTCCCCGCCGCCCTGTGGCAAACTGGTGACCGTATGCCGGCATTCATCGCCGCTCAGCGGGCGTAACTCAGTGGTAGAGTGTTTGCTTCCCAAGCAAAAAGTCGTGGGTTCGAATCCCATCGCCCGCTCCAATCCTTCCCTGCCATCCTGGCCACGCCGTCATTGCGAGGTGCGCGGCGATGTGGCGATTGCGTCGTCGCCCCAATTCTCACCCATCCAAAGGATTAGCCCACCATGACTACTGCAACTCAACCCTGGTCGGCCAGCTTTACCGAGGTGGCCGGACGCCGCGTCGAAGTCGTTACCGGCGGCTCCGGCAACCCCTTGGTCATCCTGCACGACGAGTTGGGGAACCCCGGCTGGCTGCGCTACCACCAGGCCCTGGCGCAGAACCACACGCTGCACATCCCGTCCCATCCCGGCTACGGCAATTCCGACCAGCTGGACTGGTCGATGAATATGCACGATATGGCAATCTGGTATCTGGGCGCGATGGACAAGCTGGGGCTGGAAGGGGCCGACCTGATGGGCTTTTCCCTGGGCGGCTGGCTGGCTGCCGAGCTGGCGACTATGTGTCCGCAGCAGTTTCGCCGCCTGATTCTGGTGGGGGCCGGGGGGATTCGTCCACCCGAAGGCCACATCTACGACATTTTTGAAGTGACGCCGCCCCTGTTCATCAGCGACTCGTTGCTGGACGCCGACGGCACTCCCGAGTACCGGACCATCTGTCCCGCCGAGCCGGACGAGGAAATACTGGAGCGGTGGGAAACGGCGATGGAAGGCACCTGCCGCGTGTCCTGGCGACCCTATATGCACGACCCCGGCCTCGTCCACCAGGTGTACCGCCTGGAGCGCATCCCCACCCTGCTAATCTGGGGCCAGCAGGACCGGATTGTCCCCGTGAGCGCGGGCCAGGAATACCACCGGCGGATACCGGGGAGCCGGCTGGAAATCATCGAGAACTGCGGCCACCACCCGGAGCTGGAGGCCACGGAGCGGTTCGTGGGGCTGGTAGAGGGGTTTTTGGGGTAGGGGGTTGACAAGCCTGTGGTCAATCCATATCGTGAAGAAGGTTTGGCTTGTGTGCTGCAAACCAAATAAGAGGAAAAGCAGATGCCGACCGCAATTTCTCTCTTTACAGGCTGTGGAGGGTCAGACAAAGGTCTCGTCAACGCCGGCTATCAGGTGGTGATGGCAAATGACATAATGCCATATGCCAAAGAGGTATACGCAGCAAACCTGCCAGAAACCGATTTCCGGCTTGGCGGCATCGCGGAGATAACAAAGTTTCCACCAGCCGACCTCCTCGCTGGTTGCTACCCGTGCCAGGGGTACTCTCAGGGGGGTGCTCGAGACGCTACCCGGAAAATCAACACCCTGTACGAGGAATTTGGTAGAGCGCTGCGTGCCATTCGCCCCAAAGCGTTTATAGCCGAAAACGTACCGGGCATGGCAAGGAGCAACAACCGCCACTTCCTTGACAGCCAATTGCAAAATTTCGGCACTGCGGGCTACAACGTTGCCTTTCCGAAAATAGTGAACGGCGCGGAATACGGACTACCCCAAGAACGTCGTCGTATTTTCATTGTGGGCATAAGGTCAGATTTGGGCATCGAGTACCAGTTCCCGAATCCCACCCACGGGCCATCGCTAAAGCCTATAGTTACTCAGGCCGATTGCCTATCGGAAACTGACCGTACTTGGCCTCACGGCGATTTCTACGACAAAACGTTCCATTGGTACTACCTATCGCGAGACCGATACCGAGGATGGAACAGGCCGAGCAAGACGGTGTTGGCAAACGCCCGCCATATGCCATTACATCCGATGAGCCCTCCGCTTGTAAAAGTTGGCCCCGACCAATGGAAATTCGACGGCAGTGCGGATGAAGCCAGGCGGCTTTCCTATAAGGAGGCGGCCGTACTACAAGACCTTGGCGGATGGGTATTCCCTGACACCGCTAGTCTGATGAGCAAGTATAAGGTTATCGGCAACGCTGTTCCTCCAATCCTTTTCCAGCGGGTTGTAGAAGCAGTCCCGCAGGAGGTATCCAATGCTTAATTTCAAAGATTTGCCTGTTTCTGATTTGGATCTGGACCGACAGAATCCTCGCCTTCCGTCCCAACTAAAAGGTGCGGGTGAACCAGAAATCCTTAAGTATCTCGCCCGTAAAACCAACATCGCTGAACTAATAACCTCGATCGGAGAGAACAATTTCTTCCCCGGGGAAGCTATCGTTGTCACTCAAAGCGAGGCTCCAGCTGGCAGGTACATTGTAATTGAGGGCAATCGCCGCCTCACGGCGTTAAAGCTACTAGGAAACGCAAGTCTAGCACATGATATATCGAAAAGTGCTGGAGATGCTGTTGATAATGCCAAATATCACCCTATTACTGTACCAGCCTATGAAGTGGATTCCAGGTACGACACACTCCAATATTTGGGGTTCCGTCATATATCAGGCGTTCAACGCTGGGATCCCCTAGCGAAGGCCCGATACTTGAAAATGCTGTATCAGCATACATCAGGAGGCCCAGAATCGCGCTACAGAAATATCGCGAGCGAGATTGGCAGTCGCCGGGATACGGTACGCAAAAACCTAGATGCACTTGCAGTTTACGAACTGACTGAGCGGGAGCAGTTCTTCAACATACCCATGCTTAGCGAAGAACGGTTTCAGTTCGGAGTGTTTTATACTGCCTTGGCAAATCCCAGAATAGCAGAGTTCACGGGTGCCCGTGATGCTAACGGCCCCACACACCCAATTGAAAACCCCGAAAGCCTGAAAATCAGCGAAATTGGGGAAATCGTCCAGTGGATGTTCGCTAAGGATGCGGACGGCAATACCAAGTTAGGCGAATCCCGGAACATTCCCAAGCTCGCTGCCGTGGTGTCTGCACCTAGTGCGTTGCAACGTTTTCGTGAAGGCGAGCCGTTGGACATCGCTCACCTCGACACCCCCGATGTTCAAGAAGAGTTTATCAGAGAAATCAGGACCGCAATCCATCACGTTAAGCTCGCGAACACCAAACTGAGCTCAATTCAAGTCAATAATGCAGACATTCAATCTATTGTGCGTGAGATGCAAGTTGTGACTAAAGAGACGCTCGATGCAATATTTCATAGCAGCCCGCTATGCTGATTGCAAATCAGATTGAGCATCATAACGCTTCGAGAAGGCGGCATACCGATGCTGGAAATTAATTGGAGCGACGCAATGGGCAATCCGGTAGTGCTGGCGGACTATATTGAAATGGCCATATCCCTTGATGAAGAACATCCTGGGTTGGAGTTCACCTATGCTAATTTTGTCGACTATTTGCAAGACGTGCCTTTTAGCCGAAACAATGAGCGGTTTTCAGACGACGACGATGTGGACGAAGTCCAGCCGTATGATGAGAGGTTCCTGGAAGGCGACGATGTGGACGAAGTCCAGCCGTATGATGAGGGGTTCCTGGAAGGCGATGATATGGACGAGGCCCAGCCGTATTTCGAAGATGCGGTAGCGTTGATTGATCGCCGCCGGCAGTGGCTAGGAGACCTGTACCCATTCTCAGTACAAGGTAGCGACGTGATACTGTCTGCTCAATCCGAACGAACTATCTGGACGCCTTATGTGTTTCTACTTGCCTGTTCTCATCATAGGCTTATTACTCGCAAATCACCGAGGTTAGAGACAGAATTCGAGAAAATTTGCAAGGAGGCTATGAAGTCCCTATGCAATGCTGGCGCAAATGTTTTTCTGTTTAGCAGAAATAGTGCCGATCGTACTGACTTAGGCGGATCTGCACACGAAGCAGTCAGAAATCTGGCGTCAATGCTGAACACCGTAGTGCTAAATGAGAACGAACTTCCAAAAACCCAACGCGAGTTTGGCATAGACATAATAGCTATCGACAGGGTAGAAGACGGTTTAGGCTATCCTTTGTTAATGACTGCTCAATGTACTGTCGCAGATAACCCCGAAGTTTGGGGAAGAAAGAAGACTGAGCCGCAATTGAGAGGATCACTAGGACATTTTCTACATTACGATGCACCGTACATTGAGGTGTTCTTTATTCCGCACTTGCCTCGTTCAAAAGCTCACAGTTGGAGCGTCCCACCTTACCTCCTCAACGGTTGTATAGTATGCGACCGTTACAGAATTTGTAAGCTGTTGCAGCGTCACCAAGAGGCCCCTGATAGCTGGGCTGCTCAATCTATTGAAAAGATAGTTGGCGATTTCATTGACCGCGATGGCGATAAGATAGCGGAAGGTAATCTAGACAGTTTTTCGTACCTCGAAGAATAGCCTGAGGTATGTTCATATGCGCGTGAACGGCTCGGTCTTACCTCCATTGCCAGCATCCCCTCCGGCTGCCTCTGCCGCCGTGCGGTCATCCATGATTGGCAACCGCTCTGCGAACACTCGTCCAGAGGTTGCTATGCGGGATGCTTTGGTGCGTTTAGGGGTGGGCCATTTCGTACTTCATCCTGCCTTGCCGGGTAAGCCGGACATCGCTTTCAACGACGAAAATCTCGCTGTATTTGTGCACGGCTGCTATTGGCATCGCTGTCCGCACTGCTCCCCTCATTTCCCCAACCGTAACCAGGAATACTGGACGGCAAAGTTCGCCAGAAACCGGGCTAGGGATAAGCGGAACGTAGCGGATTTGAAGCAAATGGGGTGGCGCGTCGTAGTAGTTTGGGAATGTAAAATACGCAAGGACGCTCGCCGTCAAGCCCGACGTGTCAGATCTTGGTTGGTCAAACAAGATACCGCCACGAAAGATTGGCAATTGTGACGACCAGGACTAACTGGACGCGCCAGCAGTTGCTGGTAGCGTTCGCGCTGTATTGCCGGATGCCTTTCGGCAAGATTAGTTCCCGGCATCCTGACATCATCCGGGTCGCGGCGGCTATTGGGCGGACACCGGCGGCTTTGTCTATGAAGATGGGCAATATCGCCAGCCTGGACCCGGCGATTACTTCAACTGGCCGCCGAGGGTTGAGCCAGGCGTCTGCCAGCGACCGGGCGATGTGGGAGGAAATGAGCAGCGATTGGGAGCGCTTTGCCATTGAATGCGAGCAGGCTTTGCTGGCGACGGAGGCGATGCCGGAACCAGTTGACGTCGGCATCGCAGATTTTGACGATTTGCCCGCTGGCGAAGACCGGATTGTGCAAGCCACCGCCCGCGTTGGGCAGAGGTTCTTCCGCGCGGCGGTTTTGAGCGCCTACAATGAGCAATGTTGCATCACCGGGCTGGCCATTCCCAAGCTGCTCATCGCCAGCCATATCATCCCCTGGAGCCACGATAATGCCAACAGGACGAACCCGCAGAACGGCTTGTTGCTGTCCGCGCTGCACGATAGGGCGTTTGACGCCGGCTTGCTTACCATCAACGACGATATGACCGTCCGCGTGTCCCGTGAGCGTACAATGGCCGCTGGCGAGTTTTTCGCAGCGGCCATTGGTTCCTATGATGGGCGTCCGATTTCGTTGCCGGAAAAGTTTGCGCCGCACCAGGATTTCCTGGCCTATCACCGGGAGCGTATCTTCCAAGGTTGAGAAACCCTGATTGCCGGCGTTACTTCAGCGACCCGGTCACCGGAATCAGCTCCCGACTATACGGGTCAACGGCCAGGAACACCCCTTCCAGCGTGTACGCGCCCAGCAGGGGCGACATTCCCTCCTCGCCGAAAATAACCCAGGTATTGGTTTCCCGCCCCGACACCCGAGCTCGCGCCTCGGCCATATCCAGTTGCACGCGCTGGCCGCCGGCGTACTCGAAGGTTTCGCGCCGGGTGGGGGCGATGCCCAGGCCGGTCAGGATAGGGCGGGGGATTACCGTCGTCGTGGCGCCGGTGTCGGCCATCACTTCGATATCCGTGAAGTGTTCACCGCCCAGGTTGCCAATCTGGATGGTTACGTTGAAAGTTCCCATTCGTAAAGTCTCCTTTGGGCGGGCGGCGGGTCAGTGCGCCACCGGGCTGGGCGCCCAGCCGCCGTAGCGGGGGTATTGGCTGCAGATGAACTCCAGGTAGGCCGGCTGCCCCGTTTCGTTGATGGACAGGGCGCGCTGCAAGGCGGGTATCACGTCCGACGGCTCGGTGACCCGCTCGGTGTACAGGCCCAGCTCGGCAATGGCGCGGGACATATTCACGTCCTCCGGCCCCAGCACCCGGTGGGTGTAGGGGTCGTGGCCGTCGCCCCAGAAGCCGGGGCCGTAGCCGGCGAACCCGCCGTTGGCGACGTGGGCGATGGTAATGCCCAGCTGCTGCCGCACCGGAACCTCCAGGTTGCCCAGCATATAGCCCACGCCGGCATCGCCGGTAACGGCCACCGACTGCCGCTGCGGATACGCAATCTTGGCCGCCATGGCCCCCGCCAGCCCGAAGCCCAGCGTCGAGATGTTGCCCCAGCCCAGAAAGCCGCGCGGAATCAGCGTGTCGTACACCGTGCTCAACTGGTCGCGGGTGTTGCCGGAATCGTGGGTTACGAAAGAGTTGTACGGGTCCAGCGCCTTCATCAGATCGCCAAATACCCGGTAGGGGTTGATGGGCGTTTCGTCAGAGGCCATTACCTCGCGATAGTGGGCCAGGCCGGCGTCGCGGGCGGCCCTAATCTCCCCGACGACGCCGTTGGCCGGGCGGCCGGCCCCGGCGGTGCGCTGCGCTGCGGCGTCGGTCAGCGCCTGCAGGGTGAACCGGGCGTCGCCCAGCACGGCGTGGTGCGTCGGATAGATGCGGTTGATGTGGAACTCGTCCAGGTTGCACTGGATAATGGTCTTGCCCGGCGCGTTGGGGATGCCGTGGGTGAACCGCCCCGGCGACAGGCTGGAGCCCACGGTGAGGATAACGTCGCTCTGGTTCAGGTACGCGATGGGATGGTCGCCGCGCACGCCGACGAACAGGGGGTGGTTCTCCGGGAACGCGCCTTTGGCCTTGAGGGTAGTGATGACGGGAGCGTTGAGCAGCTCGGCCAGTCCCACCAGTTCGGCGGACGCGCCGGCATAGATGACGCCCTCGCCGGCGTAGATGAGCGGGTTCGCCGCGCCCAGCAGCAGCTCCACGGCGGTTGCCACGTCGGACGGGTCCGGCGCTGCCTTGTACCCCCGCACCGGAGCGTAAGGGTCAACGGTTTCGTCGTAGCTGCCGGCGGCGTTCGGCACGGCCAGCACCACGGGGCCGGGCCGCCCGCTGCGGAGCATGGTGAAGGCGCGACGCAGAAACTCCGGCGTGCGCTCCGGCCGGTCGATGTAGCCGAACCACTTGGTCACGGTGCGCAGGCTGGCGGTGACGTCAAACTGGGTGTTCTCCGTGCTGCCGGCGGGCACGCCGTCGGTGATGCACAGCATCGGCGAGTTGTCCTCGAAAGCCTGCGCCAGCCCGGCGTAAGCGTACTGGATGCCGGCGCCGTTGACGCCGCCCTGCACGGTGCAGACTCCGATACGCTCCCCGCCGGTAACGCGGGAAAAAGCGTCGGCCAGCGCCACGGCATAACGGTCGTCGCGCATCATAATCAGAGGCACGCCCTCGCGCCCCAGGGCGTTGTTGACCCGGCACACGGGGAAGGTGGAAACCCACTCGACGCCCTCCTGCTTCAGGATGCGGGCGATGGCAGTGGCAACGTCAATGCTCATTTTTAGACCTCGTTGGGCAGGTTTTGGGTTCAGTGTAGATGATGTAGCATTCCGCTGCCAGTATGATGGGTTGGTACTCCCGCAACAAGTGAAAATGGCAGCGCCGGTGGGGCACCGGCCGGCCATAGACCATGCGGTTAGTCCGGCGGCGCCGCCGCCGGGGAAGTTATCCGCCGCCGGCGTTGCGCTGCCGGCGCTTTGGCTGGCAATTGCCCCCGCCGCTCCGGCGGTTGTGGTACAGTGCGGGTATGCCAACCTACTATTGGGATGAGGCCAAAGACGAACTGCTGCGGCAAACGCGCGGGATTTCTTTCGAGGATGTGGTATATCAGCCAGCCAAACGGAGGACATAATGGACAGCCAGGATGCGAACAATGGGAAAAGGCAAGTATCCATCAAGACGGAGGACTGGTGGCCGTTTGATGATGACGATGGCGTTGCAGATGCAGCAGAGCGCGAGATGCTGGAGGAAGCCGAGCGTGGCGAATGGCGCTCGGTGCCTAACCTTGGGGAAGAAATGAACCGTGCCCGGGAGCTGGCCCGCGCCACCATGACAACCTGGGACCAGGAACGACTGGCCGCAGTCGAGAGGCGGTGGGCCGCCCAAAGGGTCAAGGAGGACGGCGCAGCAAAATCGCCGCCGCCCCTTGCCGGCGACGGCGTTAGCGGCGATAATCCGGCGCAAGGCTGAACCTGATAAGCTCCTGCCAGGAGGCGTAACGAATGAAGTATGACGTAATCATCATCGGCGCCGGGTCGGCCGGCTGCACTATGGCCGCACGCCTGACCGAAGACCCGGAGCGGTCGGTGCTGCTGCTGGAAGCCGGGCCGGACTATCCCGATTTTGAGCTGTATCCCGACGACTTGAAGTATGGCTACGACCAGACGGCCTCCGCCATCGATGCGCCGCACAACTGGACTTTCTGGGCGCAGAACCCCGGCCAGGCCAACCCCATGCCGGTGCCGCGCGGCCGGGTGGTGGGCGGCTCCTCGGCCATCAACGGCCAGGTGCTGCTGCGGGGCGTGCCGGAGGACTACGACGCCTGGGCCGCCCTGGGCAACGACGAGTGGAAGTTCACCGACTGCCTGCCCTACTTCCGCAAGCTGGAAACTGACACCGACATCTCCGATGACTTCCACGGCAACACCGGCCCCATTCCGGTGCGCCGCCACCGCCAGGAAGACTGGCTGCCGGCGCAGGTCGCCTTCTGGAACGCCTGCCGGGCTGCCGGCCACCCCCACGACCCGGATATGAACCATCCCGAGTCGGGCGGCGTCGGCCCGGTTCCGATGAACAACCCCAACGGCGTGCGCATGAGCACGTCCCTCACCTTCCTGCGTGAGGCGCGGCACCGGCTCAACCTGACCATCCGACCCAACGTTTCCTGTCGCCGGATTCTGTTCGAGGACCAGAAAGCCGTGGGCGTCGAAGTGGAGAGCGGCGGCGAGGTTTTCACCGTGGCCGCCAATGACATCATCTTGAGCTCCGGAGCCATTGGGTCGCCCCAACTCTTGATGCTGTCCGGTGTCGGCCCGGCCGACCACCTGCGGGAGATGGGCATTCCGGTGATTCACGAGCTGCCCGGTGTGGGTCAGAACCTCCGCGACCATCCCAACATCCGCGTTCCCGTCAAGGTGAAGGACGATTTCCCGCTGGACCCGCAGGCCCCGCGCACCCAGGTCTGCCTGCGCTACACCGCGTCGGGCAGCCACCTCCGCAACGACATCCAGATTATGCAGTCCTCGTTCTCATCGCCCATCGCCGGCGACCCATTGGAAGCGGAAGGCATCCGGTTCACCTGCATCCTGGAATTGGCCGTCGGGTCGGGACATCTGCAACTGGCCAGCACTGACCCCGGCGAGCAGCCGGCGCTGAACTACAATTACTTCCAGGAAGAATTTGACCTGTCGCGGATGCGCGAGGCAGTGCGGGTTTGCGTCAGTCTGCTGGATAGCGAGCACTATCAGAACGTGGCCGACGAACTGCTGGACCCCCTGCCCGCCGACCTGGAAAGCGATGCGGCGCTGAACGACTGGCTGAAGCGCACCGTCAGCACGTCGCAGCACATCTCCGGCACTTGCAAGATGGGCACGGCGGATGACCCCATGGCCGTGGTTGACCAGCATTGCCGGGTGTACGGGCTGGAAAACCTCCACGTCGCCGACGCTTCGGTAATGCCCGACTGCATCCGCGCCAACACCAACTGCACCACCATTATGATTGCCGAGCGCAAGTCGGACTGGTTCCGCGCCGGCGACTAATCCTGCCACGGCAAAAGGGGCAACGGAACAATGACCACGACCACAAGAGAAGTACACGTCTATACCAACCCTGGTTGATTCAGCTGCCGGACGCTGGAAGAATTTCTGGCGTCCAACGGTGTTCAGTATGAGCACCACGATTTGCTGACCGACGAAGCCGCCCGGGCAGACCTGAAAGCGCGCGGCGTGCTGTCCGCCCCTGTCACCATCATTGACGGGGCTGAAGTCATCATCGGCTACTACCCCAAGAAGCTGATATCGGCCCTGGGACTGGCCGACGCGCCCATCGACCTGTCGGGCCGCACGGCCTGGCTGGCCGACAAGTACCGGCGCATTCTGTCCGCCGCCGCCCGCGCCACTTGCGAGTTGAGCGCGGAGCAGCTGTCCCGGCCCGTCCAGTGGCGTCCGGAACTGCTGCGCGATACGCTGGTGCATATCGTGTCGTTCCCGGAACTGGCCTACACCAGCCGCACCCGCGGCTCCATGAGCAGCGAGGATATGCGGGCCTGCAAGGAGAGCCTGGCGCACCTGAACCAGCCTGACGACATTGCCGCCTACACTAACCAGGTGGTGGAAGGCATTACGGCCTTTCTGAACAGCGGCGATACCGAGGGGTTCGACCGGGTGGTGCCGGCCCACTACGGCGGTGAAGTTACCGTCCTGGAGTTGCTCAACATCATCCTGAGCCACAGCACCCACCATCTGAAGCAGGTGTACTGGTTCATGGACGACCAGTTGGGTCAGCCGGCCCAAAGCCCGGCCACCGAAGACGACATGGAAGGCATCTTTACGCCGGCCCAGTTGATTTAGAGCAAAACGTCAGGCGTGGGGGCAGCCCTTGCGGCTGCCCCTGGGTAGGAATTAAGGATGTAACCCCTATGGCCGAGTCGCTGATTGCGCTGGACGAAACCCCGCAAGCCAGAGTGCTCATCGCCGGCTGGCGGCGGCAGTGGTCCGACGGCGGCAACATATCCAGCGGTATGCCGCGCTGGCTCATCGACAAGCAGTCGGCGCGGCGCATCGGACGCATGACCGACGAAATCTCGCGGATGTGTTTCCCCTTCCAGGTAGCCGGCACCCACGACCTGTACCGCCCGCGGGCCGCCTTTAACGACGGTTTGCCCAGCCGTCCCTTGCAGTGGGACAACGGGTTCTGGGATGCCGGGGATGGCGTGGTCGTATTCTTGGGCGTCGAACCCTGGTACCGGATTGACCTGTATGGCGACGCTTTTTTTGCGGCGGCGGCGGCGCTGGGCAATCCACAAATCGCCGCCGTCGAGGGCTACAACGGGCCGGCGCCCCCCGAGCTGGAACGCCGCGTGTCCTGCGTTTACAGCAAGGCATCCATGGCCGAGCGACTGCGGCAGCACGGAATGTTGTTCTCCAGCTACGGCTCCGGGCAGCGGCAAGGGCCGACCGTAGGCATGGCCCTGGTCAGCCTGGCCCACTACCGGCACCCCGATGTGGAAATGGTGCGGGTCGGCGCGATGGCGCCCATGTTCCCGTTCAGCGGCAGCGGCGGCGGGCAGCTGGGCATTACCACCGACCACCGGGCCTTCTACGACATTATGCGCCGGCTGCGGGCGTTGTACTCGCTGGACATCGACCTGTCCGATTTGCGCCCCCGCTACGAGGAGGAAGCCAGCCGGCTCCAGGAATCGCTGGACCGGGTGGCCGAACGCAACGAGGAAGCCCGCCGCTACATCAACCGTGTGCGAAACGACTACCAGTTCCAACCCTTTGAAGAACCGATAGCGCTAAACCCCAACATTGAGGGCACGCTGGCCGACATCCTGGGGCAGTTCGACCTGCCGGGGACGGACGACGATCCATCCCCGGCACGTTAAACCGATCCAGTTAGGGTTGCGAAAAAAAGCAGGGGCCGGTTTCAAACCGGCCCCTACCAATCTGCCCGGCGCCGTGGCCGGTTAGTCAATGACCAGCACGGTGTTCTGGCGGCCGGGGCGGCGCATCTCGGCGAGGCCGCCTTCGTTGGTGTCGAACTTGTCGTAGTAAAACTCGATACCGTTGCCGTCGGGATCCTCAAAATAGACGCTGCCGGTCATGCTATGGTCGGTGGTGCGGTCCACGGGGACGTCATTTTCCAGCAGGGTGTGGTAGAGGTCGCGGAGCGCATCAAAGTCTTCAACCTGCACGGCGAAGTGGTTGAGGCCAATGTTGCCCTTGCGGGCCGGCGCGGCGTCCTCAGGAGCCTGGAAAAGGGCGAGGTCATGGTGAATCTCGCCGCAGGTCAGGAAGGTGGCCGAGCCGTCGGGTCGCTGCACCGCAATCTCAAAGCCTAGAATCTCGGTGTAAAACTTGGTGGACGCGGCAACGTCAGCGACGTTAAGCACCAGGTGGCCGACTTGCTTGGGTTTTACCATTTTACTGCTCCTTGCGTGGTGAGGATGGGCGCCTGTTGGCCGCTACTATACGATAGTTGCCAGCGGCGGGCAAGAACGTGTGGGTTAATCGGCGGCGACCGCTTCGGGAGTCAGGATAACCTGCCCGGTAGCGGCATCGTGGCGGTGGCGCATCACCAGGTCCACCCGCTGGTGCAGCGCCAGCAACAGGCCCTTTATCTCGCCAACTTCGCCGGCTAGCGACGCCACGGTTTGCTCCAGCCTTTCAAGGCGCCCGGACAAGCTGTCAATACGCCCGGACTGACCCTCGATGCGCCCGGACAAGTCTTCGATACGTCCGGAAAAGTCGCTTTTCATTTCGTCGATCTGTCGCTGCATACCCTCCATCCGGCCTTTGATTTCGCCAGTGTCGCGGAATTGCCGGAACATACCGACGACTATGCTAACCAGCAGCAAGGCGATAAAGGCGAGAAAGCCGTAGAGGATGTAATCTTCCGTCGTAATCATCTCATTCAGCACTCACAGGATGGCGACTTGGCCGTATTATGACATATTGGCGCGGGCAGGGACAATGGCATCTCGCCCACCGCCAGGGCAATCGCCTTAGGCATAACGCACGGGGGCGAATGGATATTCGCTCCTACGCCGATGCGCCGGCGCGGCAAGGCAGCCACAAAGGATACCTCTACTTACGGCGGGTGGCGTTGTGAATGGTCGATGCGCTTGCCCTGACGCGCTCTTCTGGGTGGGGTTAGTCAGCGGCGACTGCTTCGGGAGTCAGGATAACCTGCCCGGTAGCGGCATCGTGGCGGTGGCGCATCACCAAGTCCACCCGCTGGTGCAACGCCAGCAACAGGCCCTTTATCTCGCCAACTTCGCCGGCTAGCGACGCCACGGTTTGCTCCAGCCTGTCAATACGCCCGGACAAACTGTCAATGCGCCCCGATTGTTCGGTAATACGCCCGGACTGTTCGGCAAGCTGCCGCTCCAACCCGGAGAGTCGGCCTTTGATTTCGCCGGTGTCGCGGAATTGCCGGAACATACCGACGACTATGCTAACCAGCAGCAAGGCGATAAAGGCGAGAAAGCCGTAGAGGATGTAATCTTCTGTTGTAATCATTTCCATACTCGCAGGTTTGGGGCTGGCCAGATTATGACATATTGGCGCGGGCAGGGACAACGGCATCTCGCCCACCGCCAGGGCAACCGCCTTAGGGATAACGGACGGAGGCGAATGAATATTTCTACGCCGATGCGCCGGCGCAGCAAGGCAACCGCAAAGGATACCCCTGCCTTTGGCGGGTGGCGTTGTGATGGTCAATGCGATTGCCCGGAAGCGCTCTTCCGGATGGGGTTAGTCAGCGGCGATTTCTTCGGGAGTCAGGATAACCTGCCCGATAGCGGCGGCGTGGCGGTGGCGCATCACCAGGTCCACCCGTTGGTGCAGCGCCAGTAGCAAGCCCTTGACTTCGCCTATTTCGCGCGATTGCGCCGCTACGGTCTGCTCCAGCTGCCCAACACGTCCCGACAGTTCGTCGAGCTGCCGTTGCATACCCTCCATTCGGCCTTTGATTTCGCTGATGTCGCGGGATTGCCGGAACATACCGACGACTATGCTAACCAGCAGCAAGGCGATAAAGGCGAGAAAGCCGTAGAGGATGTAATCCTCCGTCGTAATCATTTCCATACTCGCAGAGTTGGGGACTGGCCGGATTATGGCGCACTGCGCCGGCACGGGCAACGATTCATGCGCCACCCCGCTGCCGATGGGCCAGCCGTTAGTCGGCGGCGACTGCTTCGGGAGTCAGGATGACTTGCCCGGTATCGGCGTCGTGGCGGTGGCGCATCAATAAATCCATTCGCTGGTGCAACGACAGCAACAGGCCCCTGATTTCGCCAACTTCGCCGGTTAGCGACGCTACGGTTTGCTCCAGCCTTTCGATACGCCCGGACAAGCTGTTAATACGCCCCGATTGTTCGGCAAGCTGCCCTTCCAACCCGGCGAGTCGGCCTTTGATTTCGCCTGTGTCGCGGAATTGCCGGAACATACCGACGACTATGCTAACTAGCAGCAGGGCGATAAAGGCCAGGAAACCGTAGAGAATGTAATCCTCAGCTGTAATCATTGCAATGCTCCCAAAGCATAGACTTGGCCGCATTATGGCATATTGGCATCGGCAGGGGCAACTGTGTGTCGCCCGCGGGATGCCGGGGTTAGACTTCGTTCATACGCCGCACCATCGGGCGATAGAGCCAGCCGGCCAGGGATATGGCCAGCAGCACCGCCGCGCCGCTGCCGATGGCGATGGGCCACCCGTACAGCCGGGCCAGCCACGTCAACGGCCAGGCTCCCAGGAAGTGAAACACCGGCGCCATTTGCATCATCGCCATCATCCGCCCGCGCATTTGTGGCTCCGTGGTCAGCTGCATCAACGAGCTGGACACGGGCCAGAAGCCCCCAATGCTGGTTGCGCCGACCAGGGCGACGAAAACACAGCCGGCTGCGAACCATGGCGACGACCCCATTGCAATCAGCGCCACGCAGCAAACCGTGAGTTCCACATACATCAGCAGGCCCTTATTTTTGCGGTCTCCCCAACTGGCAACCACCATTGAGCCGAGGAAAGAGCCGCCGCCGCGACACATCATCAATATTCCGGTTTGCACCGAATTGAGCCGGAGGTAATCCTGGGCGAACGCAGTTACGACCTGCATATACGCCATGCCAAAAAACCCGAAGGACGTTGACATGATTATCAGGATGGCGGCCATCGGGGTGCGGACGGCGTGGGAGAACCCGCCCATCAGGTCGGAAACGGGCGAGGCTCCGGTGCGCCGGGCCGGCGGCGGCTTGGACATCGCCAGCAGAAAGAAGATTCCGACCAGGATGCTGGCCCCGTTCAAAATAATGGCCGACCCGGTGCCGGCAATCTGTATCAGCCATCCGCCGGCCAGCGGCCCCAGCATATTGCCAATCTGTCCGATTGACGTGTGCAGGGCCATCGCGTTCATCATATCTTCCCGTGGCACCAGGTCGGCGGCCAGGGCGAAGCGGGCCGGCATCTGCATGGCGCTCAGCGCCCCCAGCAGGAACACGGCCAGGAAAATGTGCCACACTGCCACGACGCCAAAAACGGCCAGCAGCCCCAGCGCCAAAGTAACCCCGCCGATGCCCAGCACGCACATAATGAGGAACAGCCGCCGCTCCACCCGGTCGGCAATGACGCCGCCGGCGAAGGTGAAAAACAGGTTGGAGACGCCGAAGATGGTGACCGCCTGCCCCAACAGCGTCCCCTCGCCGGTGAGGTCCAGAATCAGCCACCCGATGCCCAGGAACTGGATGCCCTGCCCGAAGGACTGGACGCCAATGTTCAGAAAGAACCAGCGGAAGTTCCGGTGGCGCAGGGCTGAAAAAACGCTGAGCCGGCCGGAAGCGATAGCGGCGGCCATAGAGGTTACGCCGCGTCCGGCGCGGCGAGCAGACGGTCGGCCAGCTGGTGGAAGTCTGCCACCTCGAAATCCGGCAGATACGGCGATTCCTCGTTGGGCAGGTCGTATCGGTTGACGTAGGCGGCCCGGAAACCGCAGGCCCGGGCGCCGGTGATGTCAAAGGAATGGGCGGCCACCATCATAATCTCCGCCGGTTCCCGGCCCAGGATGCGCGCGGCGGTGCGATAGACGGCGGGATGGGGCTTGAAAACGCCGGCGTTCTCTACTGAGATGACGTCGTCAAAGGGTACGCCGATATTGTCCCGCGCCAGCTTTTCCAGATAGGATTGCTCGCCGTTGGACAGGGCTACCAGGCGGTAACGCCCGCTGCCGGCCAGCCGTTGCAGGCCCGCCGCAGCGTCGGCGTAGGGGCGCAGGTGGTCGTACACGTCCATAAACCGCGCCACGTCCGCATATTCAAAGGGCACGTCGTGCTGGCGCAGGCAGTAGATGAAGGCGCGCCGGCAGGTTTCCCGGTAACCGCTGTGGCCCAGCATAAACAGGTTGTCCTGGTATTGTTCGATGCGCTGCCGGCCGCGCCAGTCCTCCCAGAACCGGGCGCCGGATACTGCCGAGCCGTGTTCCGCCAGGAACCGGCCGGCCGGCTCGGACAGGCTGCCGCCCAGGTCGAGCACCGTGCCGAAAATATCAAAGGCCAGGGTATTGACCTGGGCGATGGGGGCGATGGCCATAACGGAGCGTTCCGGCTTACTCAGCGGGTTTGATGTTCACGATGTTGGTCTGGTCCACGTTAATCTGGCGCTTCACGCTGTCGAAATAGACGATGAGCCAGGTGGCCGGGCCAATGGTGCGCTTCTCCCGAACCTCGCCCGTGTCGCCGGTCGAAATGCTGCGGACGGAAGAGCCTACGGGCGAGGCCATCACTTCGCGGACTTCAAAGTCGGCGATGGCTTCTACTTTCGTGCCCTTTTCGTACAGGTCAAAACTCATTGCGGTTACCTCCTCGGGGCGGCGTGCCGGATAGTTGGCGCGAAGGGGGTTGACTGTTTCCGCAGTGTACGGGCCGGCGTGGGCACTGTCAATGAATGGGCGGGCGTCCCGCCGCAAACCGCTCTTGCCGAATCCCGCCGCTAAATCGCTCAATCCTGTGCTGGTAGCGTTCCGTTGCCGGCGGTCGGGGCTTTGCAAAGTCATTAAAGCCCTCTCCCCTTGCGGGAGAGGGTTGGGAGAGGGGTAGCCCTCCTCCTCCTCCAGCGTCCGCAAAACCCGCCGCCCGCACTTTGCAACGGCCCGGCCCACTGACAACCCCCCTTTGACAACCGCGAACATCGGTACTATACTGCAATCTATCACGTGAATCTCAGTCCTGCCAGAGGTCAACCGGTCGTCAACGGCCAGTCAGCACAAAATCGCATACCGGCGTCGTGGAGACCCCTCGTCCAATGCTTACGCGAGTACGGTCTAACCGGCCAACAGCGACTGCCACCGCGCTGCGTGGCTGCGCCCTCCAAGCGCAGTTCACGAACCATCGGAGCAAAACTTTGCGTAAAACCCCCGGCCGTGGGGCTGACAATGACCGGTAACCTCTGGCTCGCACACCGTATCCCGCCAACCGCCTGAACCAGCAAGGAGCATCGCCGGTGAACCCAGCCCACCACCACAGAGGAATAACCAAACCACCGGCAACGGAACGCTGCCTCCTGTGCTATGATTGTTAGTGCGTATCCCACCCGTAACCTACTCTGGAGGCAAAAGATACCTATGAAAATCGTAAAGATGTCGGCAGTGGAAAAGACTGAGGGCACGGCCCCCCTGTTCACTGGCCCGGTGGGCCGGCAGGCTATCCTGGACCCCGACGACAGCAACAACTTCAACTTTGGCATCGTCCACTTCGGCGCCGGCGTGCGCAACAAGTTCCACAAGCACAGCGGCGACCAGATTCTCATTGTGACGGAAGGCACCGGCAAGGTCGCCACCCGCGATGAGACGGTAGAGGTCTCCGAGGGCGACGTAGCCATCATCCCCGCCGGCGAAGACCACTGGCACGGCGCGCCGGATGATACGGCGATGTCGCACATCACCATCACCGTGAAGGGCAGCCAGACCGAGCAGACCGAAGATTAGCGCCCGGCCGGAACCGGAACGGCGCAGGGGCGGGTTTCAAACCCGCCCCTGCATTTTGCCCCGTGCGCGGCGACGCGCCTAATGATGCCGGTGCCCGTGGCCGCCATGCCCGTGGTCGTCGTGGTGGCCGTGGTCATCATGTCCATGCCCGCCATGCCCATGTTCATCATGCCGGCCGTGGTCGTCGTGGTGGCCGTGATGCTCCGTGACGGGCGCCAACTGCGGCAGCCGCACCATCAGCAGGATGAGAGCAGCGGCGGCGTAAAGCGCGGCGGTGTAATAGAAGAGGTAGGTGTAGTCGATGCCATAGAGCCATCCGGCCAGGATGGGGGATGCGGCGCTGAATATGAACCGGGTGGTTGACAACAGGCCCAGCGTGGTGGCGGCCGTGCCCTCGCGCACGATGTCCAGGGCGGCCGCGGTGAGGATGGGCTGGTCGCTGTAGAGGAACACCCCCAGGACGGCCAGCAGGATGGTCATTGCCAGCAGATTGTCGCCGAAAGGCACCATCAGCAGGGTAACCACGGCGAGGAAAGCCATCCCCGGAACCAGCACTACCTTGCGACTGAACCGGTCCGACAGGTAGCCCATTACCGGACTGGCAAAGATGCCGACCAGCACCAGCAGTCCGATGAGCGAGCCACGGATAAAGACGCCTTCCAACAGCCCCTTTTCAGAGTCTATCTTCAACCCCAGTACGTCTGCCAGGTAAAGCGGCAGCAAGGTAACGAAGCCGAGGTAAGCCATGCCGCGCAGCCCGGCGACGATGGTGATGCCCCAGATACGGGGATTCCTGACGAGCAGTTTGGTCTCCTCGACCTGTGCGCTCATGGAGGATGTGACCCGTTCCTGCACTGCGGCCTGCGCCCGGTGCCCAATGTCCCGGAACGCCCAGAACACCAGGAAGGCCAGGAACAGAGGCACGGCGGCATAGATGGTAATAATGGATTGCCAGGCCAGGGTAGTGAGCAGCAATCCGGTCAGCACCGGCCCCGCCACGTCCCCGACGTTGCCGCCCACTCCGTGGAAGGACAGCACCGCACCCCGGCGATGGGTGAAGTGCGATGACAATGCCGCCATCGCCGGCAGGTGCCAGACCGATGCGGCAACCGCCACTACCGCCATTCCGACAATCAACAGCGCATAGCCAACCGGGTTCAGCGCGGTGGACAAAGTACCCGAGCCGCTGGCCGCCACCCAGGTACTGCCCGGCATCTGCCAGCCGGCCGCCGCCATCAGCAGCCAGCCGACGCCGAACAGCGCCATGCACACCGCCATCACCCAGCCCCAATAGCGCCGGAGGGCGTCGGTAAGCACCCCGCCCGGCAGCGCGACCACCCCGGAGGCAATCTCCCGGGTGGTCTGGATGCTGGTGGCGGCGATGATGCTGCCCCCCAGCAGCAGGTCGCGCACTTCGGGCAGCACGACGATGAAGCTTTGCGCTATCCAGTGAAAAACGCCGTGCCCGCTGGACAGGCCGCCGATAATAAAGGCCGCCCCCCGCCGGAACCCGGTGCGGCCCTCTACCACCGAGGGCATTGCGTGGTCATGGTGTGCGTGCGCCATTTCGACCTCCTGTGGCCGGTTGGTGGAGGTTAATCAAAAGTGCCGCCGGAACTTTGGGGCAATCTGGCCCGACCACCCGCCGCGGCCGGCGCGCGAGACCAGCGGCTGCGGATTTTCGACCAGGCCAGCGCCGCCACAAACAGCGCCGCCGACAGCAGTACGACGCTGGCCCCCGATGATACATCAACAAAGTAGCTGATGTAGATGCCCAGCACGGCGCATATTATACCGATGCCCGTGGACAGCAGCGTCATCTTGCGGAAGCTGTTGGTAAGCAATCTGGCGACGATGGGCGGAATCACCACGGCGGCGGCAATCATCGTAACGCCCAGCACTTGCATCGACACCACGATGGTGCCGGCCAGCAGCAGGGAGAACAGCGTGTCAATCCAGGCGGTAGGCACCCCGTAGAACTGGGCCACGTCGGCATCGAAGGTAGCGAACAGGAAGAGTTTGTAGGCCACAAAGAAGACCATCGCCACGATGAAGGTAACGACCCCGATGGCGATGAGGTCCACCCGGTCCACGGCCAGCACACTGCCCCACAGCGACGCCTCAAAATCCCGCGTGAAGCTGTGGTAGCGGCTGATGATGGCGATGCCCAAGGCGAAACTGGCGGTGGTGATAATGCCGATGGCGGCGTCGGAACCGATGGGGTTCTTGCGCGTCGTCCAGGCAATGAGCAATGCCGACAGAAACCCCCAGGCGGTGGCGCCCACGAAGAAGTTGATGGACATAATCCAGCTCACCACCGCGCCGCCAAAAATGGCGTGCGACAGGCCATGCCCGATGTAGGACATACCCCGCAGGACAATATACACGCCCATCAGCCCGCACAGCCCGCCCACCAGACTGGCGGCGATGACGGCCCGCACGAAAAAGCCAAACTCAAAGGGTTCCAGCAGCATTTTCAGGTCTTGCTTCCCCACCGTCATTCCGGCGCCGGCGGGAATGACGGTGACGGTGGCGAGGGGATGATGAGGTTAAGAGTCTCCTGAGCCGACGTGGTGATGATGCGCCGGCACGTTGTCCGGCGTCGGGTGCGCGTGGGGAACCACCGGCTCCTGGTGGCTGTCGTCGGACACGGTGGCCAGCGGTTCGCCGCCGTTGCGGTCAATCCAGAAGTGCGCGCTCTCCGCCACCAGCGTCATGCCGTGATACTGGATGACCGGCATCTCGGCCCCGTACACTTCCAGCAGGATGTGGGGCGCAATCACCCGGTGGGGCGGCCCGTCGGCCACGATGGAACCGTTGAGGCAGACGATGCGCGGCAGGTGAACGGCCACGGCGTTAATCTCGTGGGTGGTCAGGATGATGGTAACGCCGGCGTGATTGAGGTCGTGGAGCAGGTGCATCACGTCGTCCCGGGTTTTCACGTCCACGCCGGAGGTGGGCTCGTCCAGCAGCAGCAGCTCCGGGTTGCTGATTAGGGCGCGGGCCAGAAAGACCCGCTGCTGCTGCCCGCCCGACAGCTCCCGGATATGGCGTTTCGCCAGGCCGGCGATGCCCAACCGTTCCATCATATCGAAGGCCAGTTCCCGCTCCTGCTTGCGGAACCAGGGGAACAGCGCGTTTGACATCGTGCGCCCCATCATCACCGTTTCCTCGACGGTAACGGGAAAGTTCCAGTCGATGGTTTCCAGTTGCGGCACATAGCCGGCCCGGTTGCGCCGTCCCCGCACGGGTTTGTCGTACACGCGCGCCTCGCCGGCCTGCACCTCCGCTGCGCCCAGCACCGTTCTCAGCAGCGTGGTCTTGCCCGAACCGCTCGGCCCCAGCAGCCCCACAAAATCCCCCGGCATCACCCGCAAGTCCACGTCCCGCAAGACGCGGGTTCCGTTATAACCGGCCGTAACGCCGCGCAGCTCAACCACCGGCCGGGCGTCGGGGTCGGGCCGGTGCAAGTGCTCAAGTTCAGGGGGATGCAGCATAAAGACCTGCCGGTTTCCTCTTTATTGAAGGAAGGGAGAGGGTAAGGTTAGGGTTAGGGTGAGGGTGAAATCACTGGGGATAAATGGCGGTGGATGCTCCCTCAAACACCGGACTGACGTCCAGTCCGTCCAGGGCCGAGGCGTCGCCGCCCAGGGCCGGCAGCATAATTTGCAGGTTGGATACCGCCAGGCCCAGGTAGCTGTGCCGGGGGTCTCCGGGGGCGCCGGGCAGGTCGTCGTCGCTGAGTTCGTCAATATAGGCGGCGCCGGATTCGGCGGCGATGGTTTGCATTACGTCGCTGGGGAACACCGCGGAGCCGAACACGGCGGGGATGCCCTCGGATGTTATCTGCTTGATTAGCGCGGCGACCTCACGGGCCGACGGCTCGGAGAAGTCCGACGGCTGCACCGCTCCGATGACCGTGAGGCCGTAACGGTCGGCGAAGTAAGCCCAGGAGTCATGATACGTGAGCAGCTTGCGGTTCTCCGCCGGCACGCTGGCGACGCCGGTTTTGATGGCCGCGTCCAGTTGGGCGATACGGGCGGCGAAGCGGTCGTAGTTGGCAGTGTAGTAATCGGCATTGTCCGGGTCGCGTTCCGACAGGTTATCCCGCACGATTTCGGCGTAGCGCAGTGCCAGCAGCGGGTCCGGCCACAGGTGCGGATTGGGATGTCCGCCCGCCTCCGGGAAGGAGAAGTCAAACCGCCATTCCTCGCGGGTGACGGTCTGCGCGCCCAGGCTCACGATAGCGGCGCCGGCTTTCCGGTTGGCCCGCGCCATTTCCAGCGTCGGCTCCTCCAGAAACAGCCCGTTCAGGAACACCAGGTCGGCTTCGGCGAGGACGGCGGCCACCGACGGCGCCGGCTCAAAGGTGTGGGAGTTCACCCCCTCCGGCACCAGGCCCTGCAAGTTGATGCGCGCGCCGCCGATGTTTTCCACGATGCTGGTGATGGGGGACACGGTGGCTACTACGTTGAGCGTTCCGGTCGGAATCGCTGGCGGGGCCGCAGTGGTGGGCCGGGCAGCTGTGGGTTCGGGTTCGCTGGCGCAGGCCAGCGCCGCTGCGACCAGCGCCATTGCCGCCAGAGCGGCCCCTGCTAATCCGATGTGTCGTACTGGCATTTCGAGCATTTACCCCCGATAGTGAGATTCTCCAGGTCGGGTGTAAAGCCGAATTCCTGTTCCAGCCGCCGGCTGAACTCGTCCAGGTAGTCGGGGCTGAGGGTTTGCACCGTATCGCAGGCCGAGCAGACCATATGGTTGTGCCGGTTGTGCTGGTCGGCCAGCTCGAAATGCAGCCTGTTGCCGATAACGACCTCAGTAACCACTCCGACCCGTTTCAGCAACTGCAAAGTGCGGTAGATGGTCGCCAGGTCAACGTAAGGGTGCTGCGCTTTGGCGAGATTCCAAACCTCGTCGGCGCCGATGTGCCCGGAGCGGCCGGCGACGATGTCCAGCACCGAAAGGCGCTGCGGGGTCATGCGATAACCCTGCGCGCGCAAACGGGTAACAGCCGATTCGTGTCCAGACATAGGGCGCCTGCCGTAGTTGCAGTGATTTGCGGAAGCCAATCATAGCATAAAAGGCGGTGGCGTCAATAGCAACGCTGGCCTGACGCACGCCCACTTTCCCCCGTCATCCCCGCTTTTACGGGAATGCGGAGCGTTCAGCCGGGACGGGCGCTTACGCCGGTTCCAGCCAGTGCTGGTACACGTCCACCAGCAGGCTATCGGCGGGGCTGCCGGCGTAGTCGGGCCAAAGGTCGGCCTGGCGCAGGCGGATGCGGTAGAGGGGCTGCCGGGGCCGGCCGTCGCCGCCGTGGGCCAGGGATTCGGGGTTGGGATAGACGCCACAGAGCGCATCCACCACGCCCGTATGCCCCTGGATGTAGGCCGGCGTGCGGAAGTGATGCGGCGGCGCGCCGCTACGGACGCGGACGGCGGCGCCGTTGCGGTACAGGATGGGTTCGGAGTTCGCGGTAGTCATTGCGTATCCATTGATGGTGAAACTGCCATATTGGCGGTTAGCGGCGCCCGGCGTTTGACCCTGCGATTGTATCCCAACACGCCGGCGGCGGCAATTTGCGCTATAGTGATGACGGAAACGCCTGTAAATCACTGGCACAACTGTGCTATCATTGCTATCACCATCAGCCGTAAGCAGACGGAGAACACAATGACCGGACGGGCTACCGGCGGGCTCCACGAGCAGAACGCCAACCCTGTAATCGCACAATGGCTCAATGACACCGGGCGCAACTGGATTGCGGATGCCGAGCGTACCGGGGTCATAGAAGGCAGCAATGTACGGCCCGACATCGTGATACGTGAAGGGGACCGGATGCCGGTTATCGTCGAGTGCGAGTTCGGAAATCCGGCCATCGCGGACGCTGAATCCCGGCTGGGCGTGACACTGGTTGGAGAATATCGCCCGTTCACCGAAGTCATCGCCGTGGGCATCGCCGAAGGCTGCGAAAGGGACAGCGAAGCGCAGTTCCGGCAGCGCCTGGACGCCAACGAAGCGATATTCACCATCCGGCTGGTATCCCGGAACGGCAGCGCCGCTAAAATCTGGCCCGACCAGCCCCTGCCGGCAACCCCAACCGACCTTGCCGCCTATTGCGAATACGCCCAGGTGCCGCAGGCCGTCATTGACGACCACAGCGAAAACATTGCGTTGCGGGTAAATTCAGCCGGCATCCACCTGCTGAACAGCATCCGCCTGACTCACAATCTAATCGCGCCGACGCTGGCGGAGTTGCGGAACATCACCGGCTGCAATCACGAGCCGACGACGGAAGGCAGCCCTTGCCCTGACCAATGCGACCACGATGCGCAGGCCACACGCACCGCCTGCGCTATCTGGCTCATCGCAATTGACCTACAGAACGACCTGGCCAGGTACAGCCCAAACCTGCAGGCGCGCAACCTGCAAACCACCGATGCCATCCTAGCCGAAAGCGGAGTCCTGACCACTGGCCAAGTCTTGGAGCAGTGGCGAATCATCGAAAGCGTCAACTACTTGCCGGTGGTGGAACTGGCTACGCAAAGCCTGACTGCGGGGGAAATGGGCAGCAATATATCAGATGTGCTGAAACTGCTGCATGACCTCAGCGAGCAACTGAACGGGCTACACGCCAAGCACGTGTACAATTTCGCCGGCGAACTCTGGCAACGCCTGGTCAGCGACCGGGAGGAGCGCGCCGCCCACTATACCAAACCGGAAACCGCCGAACTGCTAACGACGCTGGCCGCGGTACGCTTCAATGGTCGGACGGCGGAACAAATCGCCGGGCTGAATCTGATGGATGCTGCCTGCGGCACGGGAACCCTGGTCGGCGCCGGGGAACGCGCGCTCCGCCGCCGCTACGCCGCCCAAGGCGGACGCGACTCCGAACTCCACCGCAAGCGCATGGAAGAGCATATCTACGCCATGGACGTGAACGGCATCGCCGGCACGCTGACCGCCAAACGCCTCACCGATATGAATGTGGAGCAGGACTACTCCGGCAGCAAAATCGCCGTCATTACCGACCCGGCCGGCTCCCTGGTATTGCTTGACCCCGGCATTACCGGCGTGTCCAACGTGCTGGGCTACCGCAATGTCACGCCCACCGCCGGCAGCGGCGGCGAGGAAGGCGTGTTCCATGTCATGCTGCAAGGCATTGACTGGTCTCTGATGAACCCGCCGTACAGCCGCCCGCGCCGGGGGCGGGAGCAGGCCACCGGCGGTTTGGCGCCCCTGCGCCGCGCCGCCAAAAAAGCGCGGTTCCTGATGTCCCACGGACAGGCCGGGCTGGCCAGCGACTTCGGCAATCTGAGCAACATCCGGCTGGCGCCCGGCGGCGTCTATTCCCATGTCCTGCCGCTCACCGCCGCCCACGCCGGCAGCTGGCAATCCTGGCGGGCCGAACTGGAAAAAGACTTCCAGGACATCATCGCCATCGCCAATGTGTCCGCCGCCGAGCTGCAAAGCATGAGCGCCGACACCGGCATGAGCGAGATGCTGGTAATCGCCACCAAGCAGGCCAAACGCCCCAAGCAGTGGCAGCCGACGGAAATCCTGTGCGTCAACCTGCACGCCGCCCCGGCGACTTTGGCGGAGGGCTACGCCATAGCGCAGGAAATCGCCGCCATACCGCAAACCGCCGCGCAGGGGCTGCTGTCGTGCGGCAACTACACCCGGTTTCAGCACGACGAGGCCGGTTTTCCCTGGAGCGCGGTCGGCAACCGGAACAATGAGCTGACATCCGTGAGCATAGCCCTGCTGAAGGGCGCAGCCTACGACCCGCTGACCTTAACCCGGCATACCATGGCAGTGCCGATGGCGACGCTGGGCGACCTGGCGCAAACCGGGCCGACACACCACTTGATTGGCCACCCCAAAGGCGGCGACCCGATTGGCGCATTCGAGTGGACGCCACTAGGTGAACTGGCCGTCGCGCCCGCGCAGCAGTCAATGTGGGCGGCTGACAGCAAAGCCCAGACTGCCATCGTTGCCCAACCAACCCACGGCGGAACCATCGTGAACCAAAACCTTGCCCGGCAAATGGTAACCAGGCGCAGCAAGTGGCACCTGAATCGCAACCTGGCGTTGACATCGCAATCTATCGCAATGGCAATGACGCGAACCCCCACGCACGGCGGCAGAACCTGGAATGCGCTGCAAAATATCAGCGACGAAAACGCCAGATGCCTTGCGTTGTTCCACAACAGCACATTCGGAGTGATTGTTATGCGGGCATACGGCCAAAAGGGGCAACGCGGGCCACGGGCCGCCTTCCAGGTGGGAGCAATTCCCGGCCTGCCCTGCCCGGCATTCCAGGCCGATACGCCGGATGCGCAACGGGCGCGCGACATCGCCGCACAGCATTTTGACGAACTGTCGCAGTTGCCGTTAGAGCCCTTCGCCTACTGCTTCCGCGACGCCAACCGCCACCGCATCGACAGCGTGGTCGCCGGAATGCTTGGCCTTGACCCGCAAGACTCTGCTATCCAGGAGATGTTGGCCTACTACCGCCTGCTGTTCGCCCGGGAGCCGAATGTCAACGGACGGCAAAAATCCATACTCGCCGCCCTGGACGAACATCAAAAGGTGAAAGGATAGTCCTACAGCCCCTGCTCCCGCAGTTCCGCCACCCTGTCATCAATCTCCTCCGCCGTGAGGATGCCCTTTTCGATGAGCAGGATTTCCAGTGCCGCCGTCCAGCGTTCATAGTAAGACAACGCTTCATAGCGTTCCGGCGGCAGGCTTTCGATGGCGCGGCGCATTTCGTCGGTGGTGCGGATGCCCTGCTGCCCCAACACCTGGTGCACGGCGTCCACGCGGCGCTCCCAGTCGCTGTACTGGTGTTCGCTGCGGTCAATGGGGGTGTCGTCGGGCCAGCCGCCCCGGTCGTGTACTGCGGGCATCTTAAATCTCCCAATCGTCGTTGTATCCGTCATTATACAGGTATCCTGATGGTTGAAGCGGGGCTTTGATGTCATAGTCGTGAGATTCATAAAATGATACCCGCGCGCCGGCCGGGGTTTGATTTAAGACATACAGCACCACGCGGCGTATTGCATCGCGCAACAACGCTTCATATTCGTCTTTAGGCGGTCGGTTATACTTCTCCCAAATCATCGGTTCCTGACATTCCCAAATCGGGATGACATCGGTGCTGCTGAGCTGGGCGAAAATCACACCGCCGGGAACCCGGTAATAGAAAAGCCACGGCTTTTTTCGGCTTTGGGCAAACCCTAGCTCAGCAAGTATCCGGGCATTGCGCCGGACGGTCAGCTTAACTTTCCCCCACATACTATGTCCCTGTGAATCCACATTCCAGTCACGGGGAGGCGTACCGGGCTGTTTGGGATGGCGCATAGGAGCAAGAATTTCCCATGCTTTGAGCTTGATACGACGGTCGAGACAGCCGTCCGGGCCAGTGTGTTGTCGGCAGTAAGGACAGTAGATGCAACCCTGGCTTGCTCGTCGCTGGCAGCCGGGGCATATCGGGTCGGGGCAGGGTATGCCGTGCCAATCGCTGAATGCTACGGTTCCAGCGTATAAATCGTGCAAGTCGCTTGGCTCTCTTATAGGCAGGATGGCAACGGGTGCGCCGGCTGTATCCGGCGGATAATCTGGCGGGTGCGTAACCAGAACCTCAATATAGCCGGCCGTTGCTCCATTGCGACTAACCGTAATATCGGGCTTGATGTTCAAGCCGGGGATAACGCACTCTAGCGCGGCGGTATGTCCGATGCCAAAAGTGGCGCAGTGGGTCTGCCGGCAACGGCAAATCCAGCTAACGGGAATGCCGGCGCCGGCATTAATCCGCTCGGCAAGCATCTGCTTGGCAGTAGCATGGAGCCAACTTTCCTGGCTACAGCCGGGGTTATCCCGGTAATGTGCGAAGTGGTGCTCTTTCACTGCCCCTTTCTTGGCAACTAGAGGCTGTTCGCAATACTGGCAGACGCAATTGCAGGCCAGTCCTCTGGAAACGGAACTGACGTGAACGGTGCAGCCTGAAGCAGCGGCGCGTGCGTATGGCAATGTAGCGGGCATGGCAATTTCCCACCAAAGCCGGTAATGGTCAGCTCGCTCCCTTTTGCCACATTTCGGCAACATCTACGGCGCGCATAAAGCGCACGCCGGGGAAGGTTTTGATGTATTCAATCAGGCGTTCCAGCATCAGCAGGCGGCCGGGGCGGCCGATGTATTGGGGGTGCATGGTCAGGTTGAAGCAGCGTCCGTAGCGGTAGATGCCGCGAAACTCGGCGGCCCAGCTGTCAAACACTTCGTCGGGGTTGCGCATGGGGCCGAGGCGGTTGGCCGAGGGCGCATAGACAAAGTGGGGCGCGTCGTCCAGCAGCCAGTGGATGGGCAGCTCCACCAGCGGGCGGGGCGGGTCGCCGCCGGACACGTAATAGGGGGCGTCGTCGCCCATCAGGCTGCTGTCGTACCGGAAGCCGTGCTTGGCCAGCAGGTCGAGGGACACGGGGCTGAGTTCCCAGCTGGGCGAGCGGTAACCCACGGGCGCGGCGCCGGTCAGATCGCCCAGGATGCCGATGCCCTTGATGAGGACTTCCTCCTCCTCGGCGGGCGTCATCGTGGCCGGCGGCTCGTGGAGGTAGCCGTGGTGGGCGACTTCGTGGCCGCGCCGGGCGATGTCGCGCACCAGGTCGGGATGGGTTTCTGCCACCTGGCCGGGGATGTAAAAGCTGCCCGGAATGCCCTGGGCGTCCAGCAGATCCAGGATGCGGGGCGCGGCCACGCTGGGGCCGTACTCGGCCATGGAGAGCAGGCTGGGATAGTTGGCAAAATCAGCATTGCGCCGCAGCCAGGACGACACGCCGTCCACGTCAAAAGTGATGATGGCAACGCAGTGGATGTTATCGGGCCAGATGGAGGGCATGGTGGTGGCTCCTTATTGCGGCGGTTCCGGTCGTTGGGCAACGCTCGTCGGCCATTGGCAATCCCACTTCCCAATGCTGGATGCAGTGAGCGGCGGCGTCAAACTAAGCGAGGGTATCTCGGCATCGCCACGATGCGCCTAATGTTGGCCTCGCGCTCCCGCAGGGTAGCGTCGGTTTTCAGCGTAGCGGGGTCGTGCAAATATAGATTGTCCGGAATATAAACCGGGCGGTGTGCCATTTCAACTATGGGCAGCATAAATGCCCAATCGCTGGCCAAGTCAATCCACTGGCCGTCGATTTTCAGGTCGTCAACTCTGATAGCGTCAAAAATGCGTTTGTGGAACGTCCGCAGGTGCTGCCAGACATTGCCGCCGCGATTGCTCCGGGGGTTGGCGAAATCTGGAATATAGTTTGCTTCCTTATCCAGCCGCAGCATCGAACCGACGGTTGCATCCGCTCCGGCGTCGTATTCCCGCTGTACCCGCGCCAGCGCATCCCGGCCCGTCAAAGCGTCGTCGGCGTCAAGAGTAATAATTACGCTGTCGGGATTACCGCAAAAGTGAGTGACGGCCTCCCAGGTGTTGCACAGCAGCCCTCGCCTGGCATTGTTCCTGACCAGAGTAATACGTTCCCGGTAAGGCGCAGCCAGCATCGCAATGTAGTCTGCCAATCCATTATCCGAAGCGTCATCCACGATGACCGCTCCCCAGCCGCTAACGCTCTGGCCAACTAGCGAATCGAAACAGCGCCGGAACCGCCCCGGCGGAACATTCCGTCCGCAGATGATAAACACATAGTCCTCATTACGTTTTGGCCCGGCCCACTCCTGCCGGTTCCCGGTCAGATTAACCTGACCGGCCTGCGCCGGCGGAACATAGCCCTGCTCCACGCGGTCAATGATGCCAAAAAGCTGCTCGGCATCGGTTTTCCTGTCGTTAGGCGTATGAATGAAAAAGGTCTCCGGGCGTCCGCCGCGATAAGTGCGGAACTCCGATTCGGCAATCAGCCGGTCAAAGGCGCGATGCCATGGCAATTGCCACTGGCCGCCCTGAACCCGGTTGGGCACGGGTCGGACGCTTTGCAGGCGTTCCCGGTCAAACAGGCATCCCCTCACCTCTACCCGCCAGTTGTCGCCATCGGAGCGGCCGGGTGTGTAGTGGCGCCGGTCGCTGTTAGAAACGGGTAGCTGAACAAACAAAGCGTTGGCGTCATTTTTCAGAACGTCAATCATATCGGCAAGGTAATCGTGAGCATCATCTTGGCGGCCAATAATCAGGTCGCTGTCTATTTGCAGCACGTAGTCGCCGCGGCAGGCGTCGAGGCCGTACAGCGTTGCAAAAATCTGCTGTCCATTGGCGGCGTGTGTGTCGTCAGCCTCCGCCTCCGTTCCAAACCACTGTTGATAAGTCTCTCTTATCAACCGCTCCTCATCGGGAGCATAGATAACCCGGTCCACAACGCCGTCATTCTGCAACCGGGACATCGCGGCGCGATAGGCTGCGGGGTCCGGCGTATCGTACTGGCGCAAAAAGCCGTCCGCGCGGGTATCAACCACTACCACCTTCTCAAAGAAAACGGACGGCCCCTCCAGTTGGCTCACCTGGTGCCTGATAAACCGCTCAATAATGCGCCACTCCATATAGCAGGTCTTTATCAGCAGGGATACCCTGGGGCCGGCAACTGGAACAGGCTTGAGGGTGAACAGCAGAAAATCCGCCGCCGGCCATAGGTTCTCCGTATCCGTGCCGTCGGTTTCCGCAATTTGCTCTACGACCAGTCCGGCTTTGAGAAATGCCTTCCGATAGGCTGCCAGGGGACGGTGAACGTCGGCGCGGGTTCTGCCGGTAGCGGTGATTTCTTTATGCCAGGTAAAAACCGCATCGTAGCACGCTCCCGCCGGCATTAGCCGGCGCTGGAGTTCGCTGGCCGGCGCGTTGGTATGGAACGGGTTGCACACGGCCACGATTACCCGGCCGGTATCGGATACCAACCGCCTGAGGTCGGCAATTACCCGGTTGAACTCCGCCGGCTCCGCGATGGTGCATAGCGCCAGGCTGGATACAACGGCGTCAAATTTTTGCTCAGGAGGGAAATCGGACGGGCCAATATAATGAACCCCTCCCGGCCCGGCGCGCCCCGCCGCAATGACCGCCTCATCAATGTCGTATGCCGTTACCCGTATGCCACGCGCCGCCAGCGCCGCGGCCAGCTTTCCCGCGCCACAGCCATAGTCAAATACAGTCTCAGGCTGGCAGGATAGTGTCAGGTCAAGCAAGCGAGCATCAAGCAGGTTTTCTTTGCTGCGCGGGGCCAGGGCACGAATAAAATGGTCAAACCCGACCAACTCGGGCCGGTTGCAATCCTGCAATGCGCCGGTCATTAGAGTTTTCAGGTCTTTCCGAAAATGAAAGCGGTACATCAGAAAGGCGCGACGACACATCTGTAAAAACCCTTCGTCGTCATAGGGACGAATGTCGGCGCCATAGTCAACCAGCTTGAGCCTGTCGCGCGCTATAATAAAGTTGTCAGGATGTACGTTGCGGCAGACGATGCCGGCAGTACGACATTCCCGTAGCAGATTCAGTATGTCCTCAAGATGCCCGCCGGCGTAAGGGCGGCCTTCCTCGTATGGATAAACCAGCGCAAATTCGTCAGAGTCGCGGCGAACCTCCACAATCGGGTAAAGTGATGTGAACCCCGTCCATTGGCCGGCCAACGATTCCAGGAACGCAATCCGCCGCTCCCGTTGCCGGCGCGGCCAGTGGTGAAAATACTTGTACACGCGCTCGCCATCGGTGAGCGCCACTGCCTCATTGCCAACCCCCAGGCAGCGCAGGTTGCTCCGCTGAAATTCGCGCGCGACGAAAGCGGCTGCCCTCTCCCGCAGCCGGTCAACCGGCAGTGCGACATTCGCGCGATATTCCCGTACTATTGCCGGCAGATTCTGCAGGTATTCCCCAATCCGGCCGGCGGCGTCGGCATCCGCCCGCACCCGGTCGCTGAAATCGTCAATATCAAAGTTATCGTATATTTCTTGCAGGCGGTCGACGAACCGGCGCAGGTCGGCAACGCTGCTCCGGTATTCGTCCCGTTCCAGCCACCACAAGCCTGACGGCTCTGCCATGTCCCCGAGATACCGGCGCAGGCTCCCCAGCAGGCCGAGAATACGCGCGTGATTCAGCTCAAATGCGTTCAGCCTCGCCTGCAAATACTCGGCAAAGCGTTCCCCGGCAAAGGCGGCGTCGGCCCGGTTGAAGTGCAGCAGCTCCGGCCCGTAATCCGCCCGGCCGTCAAGGACGTTTTGCTCAGCCTTGGCTCGGAGCACGTCGTGCAGACACGCATAGAAAGCGTGGCCGCGCATATCCGCCGCCAGCTTGCCGAAATCAAGGAAACCGGCGCTAATCGCGCTCCGGTCCTGGCGCGCCGGCAGCGGAGCCTGCACAATCCCGCGCCCGCCAACATATTTGTTGAGCAGGCACCAGACCATATCGCTCCGGCGTACATCCTCACCGTCCAGCGACGGCGCCGCGTTAGGAAAGTCGCGCAGAGTTTCAATGTTAAAGACAAAGGTAGTCGGGCCCCGGTTGACCGACGGTGCGACGTAAGCCGGTGGGTCATCCGCCAAGTCCGGCTCAATCGTCAGCGGACGGAAAATCGGTATGCCGTTGCAGATGCCGGGCAGCGACGCCGCCATCTCCGCAAAGACCATCCCCGTGGCTGAGTTTGCCGATGCCGCCACATACCAGAACGGCGTTTCCAAGTGAGCGGTCCCGCGGCGGGACAGGTCGTAATAGTAGTCTGGGCTGCTCTGGCGTGTTTCTGCGTTCTCCCCGGAGCGGTCAGGATAAGGTTCCTCCGGCGACAGCCGCGCCATCAGTTCCAGGTTGTGGTAAAGGTCAACCAGCTGGGTTCGGATGCATGATGCGAAAGGCAAGGGCGGCGCTCCCGTCACCGCGCCCAGAACCACGTCGTAATCCATATCCTTGAGCTGCTTGATGTAGTTCACGCACCGGTCCTCAATTCGGCAATCGTCGTCCAGTATCCATACCACCGCGCCGGGCCAACTTTTAGCGGCAGTGTAAAGCCGGCCCTGCAGCAGCGTCCGGCCCTGCGCGATGCTTTTCCGCGGGCCGTCGCCGGCATCCTGTTGCTCAACAGCGATCAGAGATACCTCCAGTCCCCGCGCCGCGGCGCCGTCGACTGCGCGTTGCAGGTCGGCCCGGGCCGACGCTTCCGGCCCGCCGTTTTCCAGCAGCATCACTTTGAGTTCAACGTCATCCCTGGGCAAAAAACCGGCAATCAGGTCGTCCAGCAGCCGCGCCGTATTCCCGACTTCGGGAGAGGTTATCGCTCCCACCAGTAGAGCCAGACGCCCGCCGTGGGCGCGGGAATCCGGCCGTCTGTCCGGCAAAACGGCTTGGGCGGCCGCCGGAGGCGGTTCAATCAACTCGCAGTCAAACAGACGGCGGCTTCGTTCCAGGAACTGCCGGCGCTGGTCGCCGGACATACGCCCACGGTACTTGCGATAAAACTCCGTCAGCCCGCGCCGTTTGACCTCGGAACCCGGCGTAGAAAGACGGCTCCGTTCCGCCTCGGCATAGTGATGCACCAGATGCTTCGCCAGTACGCCATACCGCACCGCGCCCAGGTCGGCCAAACGGATGCAGATGTCCCGGTCAGTAGCGCTCGCCAGCGCCTCGTCAAACCCGCCTGCCGCTAACAGACACGGCAAACTCACGAACAGGTTTGACCCCTGGATGTTGGGATTGCCAATCAGAAAATCGCCGGCTGCCAGTTTGGTGGGCATTGATAGACGCTTTCCGTCCCCGTCAGCCGATTCGTGGCGAATCAGGCCAGCCGACACCATATCCCAACCGTGCTGAATTGCAGCTGCCTCGCACTGCTCCAGGTACGTCGCTTTCCAGGCGTCATCATCATCAAGGACTGCCACAAAAGCGTCCGGCGCGTTGGAACGGAGCCATGCCAAGGCGGTATTCCACGCCCCCGACGCGCCGGCCGTGCGACGGTTCTCCAGATGCACGATGCGGGTATGGGGCGCGACAACGCCGGCAGTAGTTTCCGCGTTTTGCTGCCGATACCGCGTGTCGGAGTCATCTACTACGATAAGGTAGTCGGGAGGGCGCGTCTGGCGCGCAATGGACGGCAAGGAGCGATTGGCCAGCAGCTCCGGGCGGTTGTGAGTAGCCACCACCGCGGCAATCAGCAGACGAGTATTATCTTTCGGCTGGTTCATTTGGAATAGCCAACTTGCGGGTCACCCCGCCGGTATCGCCTCAAACCCGATATAAGGCCGCAGCGCCTCCGGTATCACCGCCGAGCCGTCCGCCTGCTGGTTGTTTTCCAGCGGGGCGATGATGACCCGCGGCAGGGCCGGCCCTGCGGATTGACTGCCGGGCATTGACCGGTGCGCGAGGTTCACTTGCCGGCGCCGCCGTTGCGGGATTCCAGCTCCCGGACACGCTCTTGCAAATCCCTGACGATAATTGCCATTTCCGCTTCCGCCTCCGCCCGCCCCTCCTTACGACCCGCTTCGCGACCTTCCTCGCGGGACAGGGCGATGCGCTTTCTGGCTAGAAACATGGTTCCTCTCTCCAAGCTGATTGCGAACAGCAGCCCGGCAATCAGCGCGTCGTCCGCTGCGTCAGGCGTCGGGTTTGCCGTTGCGCCCTTCCAACTCGCGGATGCGTTCCTGCATCTCGCGGATGATAGGCTCATATTCGGCTTCCGCTTCGGCGCGGCCGGCCTCGCGGCCTTTCACTTCGCCTTCTTGCAGCCCTGCTTCGTGGCCTTCCACACGGGAAAGGGCGATGCGCTTTCTGGCCAGAAACATAAATCCTCCCTCAAAGACGATTGCGAACAGCAGCCCGGCAATCAGCGCGTCGTCCGCTGCGTCAGGCGTCGGGTTTGCCGTTGCGCCCTTCCAACTCGCGGATGCGTTCCTGCATCTCGCGGATTTTGGCCGCATATTCGGCTTCCGCTTCGGCGCGGCCGGCCTCGCGGCCTTTCACTTCGCCTTCTTGCAGCCCTGCTTCGCGGCCTTTCACTTCGCCTTCTTGCAGCCCTGCTTCGCGGCCTCTCACTTCGCCTTCTTGCAGCCCTGCTTCGTGGCCTTCCACACGGGACAGGGCGATGCGCTTTCTGGCCAGAAACATAAATCCTCCCTCAAAGACGATTGCGAACAGCAGCCCGGCAATCAGCGCGTCGTCCGCATAGGCGCGCAGGTTGTCGTAGGCGTACAGCCAGCTGCTCCACCACGGCCTGCCGGGGACGGCTTCCGCCCGCAGCCACACCGCCAAGGCAAAGCGTCCGCCGGTGAAAAGCACGAACACGGTAAGGATTTCGGCAAACCAGGCTTGCAAGGCCGTATGGCTGCGTATGTATTTGATTATCTCCGATAGCAGCGTGTCGGTCAATTTCGGTATGTTCCCGGTAGGCCCGTGCCAAAATAGGCGGCGCCCAGACCGCCCGCTGATTGTTTTACGAAATCCGTAGGAATCTGCTGGATTACGACGGTTCGTCCGGTGACGTAATTCGTCGCTTTGGCGTGGCAACCCAGCGTGGCGCTGATTAGCAAGCCGGCCGGCTCCGTTGGCCGGTAGCGGCTGACGCCGTTGTTGGTCAACGGCAAGTTCATTATGGCATCGCCGGCCGGTGTTGCGCTACGGTGGTGGCGTCGCCTTCGTTGGGAAATTTCGAGCCGGCCGGCTCGGTTGCTCATTATGAGCGACGGGGATGCGGCCATCGCCGCAGACATCCCAATGGTCTATGGCCGGCAAGCGCCCACCGGCTCTGCCATTGCCACCTGCTGCGGGAGTACCGGCGGAACATTGGGGAAAAGGGCTGGCAGGCAGCCCGGCGACTGCTGGCGTCATCCGGCCTGGCGGCAGCCCGGGGCTATGCGGCGCAAGTGGCCGCGTTGACCGGGGGCCAGGCGACGTACTGGTGTCGGAAAGCCCTGCGGGCAGGACTACGGCATTTGGCCACGGGGCAAGCGCGGTACAAAACGACCTCCCGTTGGAAACGGCACAACCGGGAGCTGCGGCGCCGGGAAAGAATGGGCGCCGTATGGACACCGCACAATGCCGGTTGCTATCCTTAATTGAGTTGGCGACAAGCCCTAATCGGGGTCCTGCCAGCCAAACTTGCGGAAACTGATGCGGCCGGCGTCGCTGAACTCAACCCCTTCCTGTATCAGCAGTTCCCGCTGCAACTGGGCGCCCGGGCCGGCGCCGCGGGGGCTAATCCGCCCCTGGCTGTTGATGACGCGCTGCCAGGGCACGTCGGAACCGGGTTCCAGCGCGGCCAGGCAGTAACCCACCATGCGGGGCGTGCAGCTGCCGGCTATCAGCGCAATCTGGCCGTAGGTGGCTACCTGCCCGCAGGGAATCTGCCGCACCACCGCAATGATACGGTCGTGGACGCCGGGGACGACGGCGGGGGGTTCCGGCATCGTCGGGTTACTCTCCGCTGGCCGGCGCGGGTTGGCGCGCGGCGGTGGCCCCGGCTCCGGCCAGCGCCGCCATTATCATCAGCGGGTTCAGTATCTGCCAGATGACGAAATCGTTGATAAAGTAGGCGTTGGCGAAATCGGCCAGCCCCAGGACGGCGGCGATGACGGCCCCGCAGCGCCCGGCAGCGCCGCCGCAACGCCAGAGGGCCGCCGCGGCTACGCTGGAACCGGCGATGTACAGGGGATTAATGGTCATCCACACTTCCCGGTTGTAGTCGCCAAAGAGGGCGTTGTCAAAGAGGTCGGTGTAGGTGTTGGCAAAGATGGCCAGCGCGAAAATGCCCAACGCCCAGCTGCGTACCCGGGGGACGCGCCGGGAGCTGAACCACAGCTGCCAGACGCCCCAGCCGGCGATGGCCAGCGCGCCCACTTGCCAGAGCTGCCAGAGCCGGTTTGCCGCGCTGTCCAGGTCGGCCCGGTCAACCAGCCAGGAGGCGTCGGCCCAGGCGAACAGCGCAGCCACCACGAAGGCGATGGCGGCGACGGCCTGGCCGGCGTTCAGGTCGCAACGGCAGAAAAGGCTGCGCATCAGACTCACCCGCTCCCCAAATTAGCGCGGCGACGGTGGCTTACCAGTTCACCAGGCCGGGCTTTTGCGCCTGCCAGCCGTCATCGGATGGAAAGACGGTTTCCATCTCCACGCGGCCCAGGTCGCCGTCAAACATATGCTCCACGGCGGAACGCCAGGCGGTGTAGTGGGGCTGCTCCCGGTGGGCGGCGTGGGCCTCGCGGTTGGCGTACACCTCATAAAGGTAAAACTGGTTGGGGTTGTCCGGGCTGCGCAGGATGTCAAAGCGGAAGCAGTTTGCCTCGTCGCGCACGCTGCCCTGCCCGTCGCCCAGGCTGGCGGCGGCAAACTCGTCGGCATAGCCGTCCTTGATGTTGATGGTAACGAAAATGGCGTACATAGTGGTGATGTCCTCCTGTGGGTTAGAGCGGCGGGATTGCATCGCCACGTCTCGCTCGCAGTGACGGATGCCGCACCGTCCAAAGGCATTATAGCAGGTAGCCGGCGACGGGCAGGAGTGATAACAGGGGCGATAAAGTAGCGCAGCGCCAGAGACTTCCAGCGCAACCGGCCCCGCGCCGCGGCCAGGCCGGCGCACGGACGACGAAAGAGGAGACGGGGAAGGGGAAACTGATGCTGACAAACCGCAAACCTACCCTGCAATACACCCTGCTGACGACAGCGGCGGCGCTAATCATCGCCTGCTGGGTGGCGCTGGCCCCGGCCGGCGCGCCAGCCGCGCCGTCGGGGCGGAATGGGGCGCAAGGCGCTGCCTCCACTGCGGAACCCGCCGCAACGGTAGCGTTCCGTTTTAGGTGGTCTGGGCTTTTCAAAGTCAGGGATGCCGCTCTTGCCGTTCCCATATTCCCGCTTTCGCGGGAGTATGGGGAATAATCAAACCACTTGAAACGGAGCGCTGCCACCGGCTCTGCCATTTTCATCTGCTGCGGGAGTACCGGCGGAACATTGGAGAGAACGGTTGGCATGAAGCGCGGCGACTGCTGGCGTCATCCAACTTGGCGCAGGCCCAAGGCCGGGCGGCGCCAGTGGCCGCGTTGACCGGGAGCGGCGGCGGCGGGAAAGAATGGGCGCCGTATGGACACCGCACAACCTGCCGGGTATGGCTCCAAAATCGGGGCCTGCTCAACCAAACCACCTAAAACGGAACGCTACCCGGCGCCAACGCTGCCTTTTACCCCTCTCCCGGTTGTGCTATACTCCGAGGCAGTTCCGGGCAGGCCGGTGACGACCGCCTTGCCCGTTGTTTTTGGCAGCACCAATCAGCCACAGGAGCCTAGCGACGGTGAAAGTCACCAGGGAAAACTCATCACCCATCGAAGTAACGCTGGCGGTGGAACTTGACGCTGAGGACGAAAATCCTTTCCTCGAGCGGTCCTATCGGCGCACCGTTTCACGAATCAACGTCCCCGGCTTCCGCCGCGGCAGGGCGCCCCGCCATATCGTGGAGAACATAGTTGGCCGCACCGCCCTCTTGCAGGAAGCCCTGGAGTTCATGGTGCCGGAAACGCTGGACAAAATCCTTCAAGACGAGGCAGTTTCCGCTTTCGCCGAACCCAGCATTGAAGTCGTGGATTTGGAGCCGGTGTCCTTCACGGCCACCGTCCCCCTGGAACCCACCGTTGACCTCGGCGACTACCGCTCCATCCGCATCGCAACCGACGCCGTGGCGATAACCGATGCCGAGATTGACGGCGTGCTGGAACGAATACGGGAAGAGCAAGCCGTCTGGGAACCTGTTGAACGGCCAGCTCAATACGGCGACCGTCTGAACATCGACGTCCACGGAACGATGGACGATGAACCTGTAATTGACGACCACGATGTCGAGTACATCCCCAACGCGGAAAACGTGCTCCCCTTCCCCGGTTTCGCGCCCAATCTGGTCGGCCTGGCCGAGGATGAAGCAAGCGAGTTCACCGTCACCGTCCCGGACGATTACCCCCGTGAGCAGTACGCCGGCAAAGACATTCATTTCCAGGTATCCGTCCTGTCCGTCAAGGAAAAAAACACCCCCGAACTTGACGATGAATTTGCCAAGTCGGCGGGCGAAGGCTTCGACGATTTGGTATCCCTCCGCGCCAACATCCAGGAATCACTGACCAGCCAGGCCGAAGCCCAGGCGCGCAATGAGCTGGAACAGAAAAGCCTCGATGCCCTCTGCGAAATGGCGATAGTGAACGCTTCTCCCATCCTTTACGAACGCGAACTGGAGGGAATGCAGGCCGAGCGCGAGCGGTTGCTCCGGCAGCAGGGTCTGGACTTCGCCACCTATCTGCGGTTTATGGGCAAAACCCCGGACGAGTTCCTGGATGAAATGCGCCCCAACGCCGAGCGCCGCCTGGTTGGGGCGCTGGTTATGCGGAAACTGGCGGAAGTCGAGCAAATCGAAATTTCCGACGCCGACGTGCAATCTGAGACCGACCGCTTGCTGGGATTGTCCACCGGAGACGCGGACGGCGACGGTGAGCCCGACCAGGCAAATATCGACTCTATGCGCGAATTTCTGGACTCCGAGTCCACCCGCGACAACATCCGTTCCTCCCTGCACAGCCGCCGCATCATGGAACGCCTCACCGACATCACCCTGGGCAAACTCGCCGCGGACGCCCCGGACGAGGACGACGAGGACAATGATTCCGACGACGGCGACACCGGCGAAACGGACAATACCGAAGCTGCCGCCCCGGCGACCGAAATTACCGCGCAATCCGACGCCGACGCCACCGACGCGGACGAAACCGAAACCCGCGCGTAGCACCGGCCGCCAGTTTCAGGAGACCCTTCTAATGTTGCAACGCCCCAACCCATCGCACCTCGCCCTGCCTAGCAACGTGCTTCCGGGAATTATCCGCCCCACTACCGAAGGCGAGCGCGCCTTCAGCCCCTACTCCCTGTTGCTCCAGGCGCGCATCATATACTTGGGCACCCCCGTAGATGACGACGTTTCCAACGCTGTCGTATCCCAATTGCTGTACCTGAGCTGGGACAACCCGGACGACGACATCAGCCTCTACATCAACTCCCCGGGCGGCTCCGTCCTTGATGGCATGGCAATCTACGACACCATGCAGCTCATCAAGCCGGACGTGTCCACCATCTGCCTGGGCAAAGCCGCCAGCATGGGCGCGGTGCTGCTCTCCGGCGGCGCCAAAGGCAAACGCTACTGCACCCGCAACTCCACCGTCCTTATCCACCAGGTGATGGGCGGCATCCAGGGTTCCGCTTCCGACATCGAAATCACCGCCCAGGAAATCCTGCGCCTGCGCGGGCGGCTCAACACCATCCTGTCGGAAAACTGCGACCAGCCCTTTGAAAAGGTGTCTCGCGACTCCGACCGGGATTACTGGATGGATGCCGAGACGGCGGTACAATACGGCATCGTTGACCATGTGCTGAACGAACTGCCCGACGCTTTCAACCGCGCCGTCGCCTAGGGCCGTTCCGCAGCCAACCCGCCCGGATTCCCTTTGCTCATCATCAGGAGACCCCAATGGCCGTTCCCTTTGCCGATTCTCCCCTGTTGCTGCCCACCAACATCGTCCCCATGGTCATCGAGACCAGCCCACGGGGTGAGCGGGCCTTCGACATCTACTCCCTCTTGCTGCGGGAGCGCATTATCTACCTCGGCACTCCCATCAGCGACCAGGTAGCCAACGTCATCATCGCCCAGCTGCTCTACCTGGAGCGGGAAGACCGCGCCCGGGACATCAGCCTTTACATCAACAGCCCCGGCGGATACATCGCGTCCGGCCTGGCCATCCTGGACACCATGCGCCTGATTAACTCCCCGGTGTCCACCATTTGCGTCGGCACCGCCGCCAGCATGGCCACGGTGTTGCTGGCCAACGGCGCCAAAGGCAAACGCTACTGCCTGACCAACTCCACGGTTCATATGCACCAGCCCAACGTGGGCAGTTTCCAGGGCCAGGCCGCCGACATCGAAATCCAGGCCAAGGAAATAGTGCGGCTCAAAGAGCGGCTCAACAAGATTCTCGCCGAAGCTACCGGCCAGTCCATCGAAAAAATCTCCGACGATACCGACCGGGACTTCTTCCTTACCGCCGACGAAGCGATTGAATACGGCATCGTTGACGAAATACTGGGCGCGCCGGCCGAGGAAGCGCCGGCCGAAGCCGCCTAATCCAGGACTTTCGCTCCTTGCCTGAACCTGTCATTCCACCATGACCACCGGCAGCCGAAACGCCAACCGCAACTCCCATCGCTGCGCCTTTTGCGGCAGCCTGTTTCCGCAGGGCCGGCTTATGCGCCCGCCCGGGCAAACCCGCGGCGGCATCTGCTTTGACTGCATCCGCGAGCTCGCCAACTACGTAGCCGAACGCGGCGGCAAGGGGCGCCGGGAGTCCGGCAGCGGCGGCAGTCCCCGCAGCAAAGACCGGGTGGAGCCGCCGGAAAAGCCGGCGGGCAACCCCGACCCGTCGCCGCGCAACCTGGTGCCGCGGGAAATCTACGCCAGTCTGGACGCCTACGTAATCGGCCAGGAAAAGGCCAAAAAGACCCTGGCCGTCGCCGTGTACAACCATTTCAAACGGATACGCAACGAGGCTGCGGCGCCCGATGTGGAAGTGCAAAAGTCCAATATCCTGCTGATTGGCCCCACCGGCTCCGGCAAAACCCTGCTGGCCGAAACCCTGGCCCGCACGCTGGAAGTCCCCTTCGCCATCTGCGACGCCACCTCCCTTACCGAGTCGGGATACGTCGGCGAGGACGTGGAAAACATACTGCTTCGCCTCATCCAGGCCGCAGATTGGGACATTCCCCGCGCCGAGCGGGGAATCATCTATATTGACGAGCTGGATAAAATCGCCCGCAAAGAAGGCGTCAACCGTTCCATCACCCGCGATGTCGCCGGGGAAGGCGTCCAGCAGGAACTGCTTAAGATTATCGAGGGCTGCATTGCCAACGTCCCGCCGCAAGGCGGTCGCAAGCACCCCCATCAGGAGATGTTGCAGATTAACACCCGCAACATCCTTTTTATTTGCGGCGGCGCATTTGACGGCTTGCAGGAGATAATCTCCAGGCGAGTTTCGTCAGGTTCTGCCCTGGGCTTCCTCGCGCAGAACCATGACCGCGCCGACAAGAACGCCCCCACCGGCGCGCTACTGGAGCAAGTAACCCCTGAGGACTTGCTCCAATTCGGTTTTATCCCGGAGCTCGTCGGTCGCCTGCCCATAGTTTCAGCGTTGCAGCCCCTCGACCGCGACGACCTGGTGCGAGTGTTGACCGAGCCGAAAAACGCCATCGTGAAGCAGTACCAGCAACTGTTTCGCATCGACAACGTGAAACTGGAATTCACCGACGATGCCCTGTCCGCGGCCGCCGAACGGGCTCTCACCTACCACACCGGCGCCCGCGTACTGCGCCACATCGTGGAGGACGCCCTGCTGGAAGTGATGTACGAACTTCCCTCCCTCGCCGACATTGGCCGCTGCGTAGTCCAGGGCGATGCCATCGCCGGAGACGCATCGCCGCGCCTCTACCGCCGCAGCGGTGGCCGCTACCTCACCCTCAAATCCGCCCTGGCGCAGGCAAACGGCCCGACCCGCAAAAAGTCGGCCTGACTAATCGCCGGCCGCCGCCATCGCCGCCTCTATCTCCCCGGTCAGCGGCAGCCCGGCCGCGTGAGTGGCGGACAGCGGCTCGCCGTCAGCATCCAGCGCCTCCCCCGGCCGCACTTTGAGCCTCCCGTCGGCAACCGCCTGTAGCGTCGCCAGCAGCAGATGCGGTTCCCGCCGGTAGCCCTCAGCGCGAATACGCCGGAACAGCGCGTTCGCCTCCCCTTCCGCAGACCGTACCTCGCCAACCGCCCGCCCGGCCAGGGCTTCCCAATCGGCATCGAAGTCGCCGCCGGCAATGGGCGTCACGCAGTGCGACAGTACCGGCCCCCGGTCAACTTCCTCAGTAGCCAGGTGAATCATCGCCCCGGTCTGCGTGGCTCCCGATTCAATCAACTGCCAAATCACCGATTGCCAGGCCCCGGTAGGCCCGTCGGGTAGGGCGCCGTGCAAGTTCAGCAGCGGATACCGGCGGCACATCTCGCTCCCGAAAATCAGCATATAGCCGGCCAGAACGCATACGTCAGGCCGGTAGCCCCGCAGGAGCCGCATCACCTCCCGGTCAAACCGGGCGCGATGCCTTGCCATACTCCCGCCACCGTGGGCGCGCCGGAACCAGGTTGACGACAGCGTTGCCAGCGGCAGGCCGTATGAGCGCGCCAGCTCGAAAAAAGCATCCGAACCCTGCGCCTCACCCGGCTGCCGGTTGCTGAATACAAACTCTATCCGCGCGTCCAGCCGCCCGTCCGCAATAGCATCGTGAACGAAACGGAGCAGGCCCCGGGAGCCGGCGCCCCGGCCTGTGGAGAACCAGCCTATTCGCAGCACGTTGCTTCTCCGGCCTGCATCGGACGCTCAGAATGGCAAATCGTCATCGTCAAACAGCGACGGGTCATCCGGTTCCAGTGGCGGCGGCAAATCCCACCCGCCACCGTCCCCGCCCGGCGAACCGTTCACCGGCGCCGGAGTATCCGGGTTGTCTCCGATTTGAGTAATCCGCAATTCCGTTTCGGCAAGCAGCTGCTGACAGCGACGAGCCAGCTCCGTACCCTGACGGTATAACAGCTCGGAATCCGTCAGCGACAACTCGCCCTGTTCCAACCGGGCAACCGTTTCCTCCAGGCGACGGTAAGCTTCCTCAAAGGACAACCCGGCCAGCTCCTCGCGCCAGTGGTCGGCCGGCGCAGTCATATCGATAGGTTCAGTCATCGCGGCATACCCCCGTAACTAACTACAACAGCGGCCGCATGGCCGGCTCAGACGCGGCCGCGCCGCGCCGTCGCCGTCCGGCGCTGCCTGATGGTGTAGAGCGGCTGTTGTCGCTATCCACCCGACTAACCCCGGAGGCCAACCCGTCGCGTGCCGGAATATTGTCATTGGTATGCCGCCCGGCCACCGCCTCCAGCGCGCCGCCTGCCAGTGTTATGTCCAGCAAATCGCCATCCGCCGCCTGCCCCGGTGCCGTGAGCACTGCTCCGCCAACCGCGTGGCGCACCACGGCGTACCCCCGTTGCAGCGTGGCCGCCGGATTCAACGCGGTGAGCTTGGCCTCCAGCGTCGCCACATCGCGCTTGAAACCGTCATTGCGCCGCAAAATCGACGCCGTGGCCCGTTCCGCCAATTCGTCGATTTGTCGCCGCCGCAGTCCCAAATCCGGCGCTCGCCGCTGCAGCCGCTGTCGTTGCAGCTCCAGACGGTTGCGCTGTTGGTCTATGCGGGCAATCATTCCCGAAGTCAGCTGCTGGCGCGCTCCGAAAACGCCGGACAGGAGTTGGTTGCGGTCCGGCGTAACTAACTCCGCCGCCGCTGACGGAGTGGGCGCTCTGCGGTCTGCGACGTCATCCGCAATGGTGTAGTCGGTTTCATGGCCCACGCCGGATACCACCGGGATGCCGCTGGCGAATATCGCCCGCGCCACATCCTCCGAGTTGAAGCACCACAGGTCTTCCAGCGAACCGCCGCCCCGCGCCACGATGATTACGTCCGCCCGGCCTTCGCCGTTCAACCGCGTGATGGCGTTGGCAACCTGTCGGGCCGCCGCATCGCCCTGCACCGCCGTCGGCGACAGGCGCAGTTCCGCCAGCGGATACCGCCGCCGCACTACATTCTGGATGTCCTGCCAGACCGCGCCGCTGGGCGACGTAACTACGCCAATGACCCGCGGCAACAGTGGCGGCAGGCGTTTGCGAGACGGGTCAAACAGCCCCTCGGATTGCAACTGCTGCCGCAAACGGGCCAGCTCCAGAGCCAACGCCCCCGCGCCCACGGGCAATACCGCCGACACCTGCATATTGGCTTCCCCGGACGGCGGATAAAAGCTGAACGTCCCCCCGGCCAGAATCTCTTGCCCTTCCGCCAGGTATTCCTGCCCGGAGCGACCGCGGAACATCACGCAGCGAATGCTGCTCCCACCCTCCCGCAGGCTGAAATAAGAATGGCCGGAAGCCACGGTACGCAGGTTGGCAATTTCCCCCTGCACCGTCAGACGGGACAGCAGGCTATCCGACTCAAGCTTGTCCTTGAGATAGGTAGCCACCTGGCCCACCGAATAAACTACCGGCGATAGCATTGCTGCCCGTCCCTCAGCCGCAGACTCAGGAAACCCGTTCCGAGTACGTGCCGTTCCGCGTATCCACCCGGACCCGCGTGCCCGGAGTGATGAACATAGGCACGGTAATCCGCAGCCCGGTTTCCAGAGTAGCCGGCTTGTTGCCGCCCTGGGCCGTGTCGCCTCGGAACGCCGGCGGCGTGTCCACCACTTCCAGCTCCACGTGAATGGGCAGGTTCACGTTGATGGGCGCCCCCTTGTAAAACACCACCTCAACCATCATGTTCTCTTTGAGATAGTCCAGGGTCCCGCCCAACTGCTCTTTGGTCAGCTCGTGCTGGTCATAGGTTTCCTGGTCCATAAAATAGTACTGCGAGCCATCGGTGTACAGATATTGGGTTTCCCGGTTATCCACCTCGGCCAGGCTGAACCCGGTATCGTAGCGCTGGAAAGTGCGCTCAATTACCGTGCCGCTGATGAGGTTCCGCATTTTGATGCGCGTTACGGGCGCCCGCTGCTGCATCTTGTGCCGTTCGTAATCCATCACCTGCCACGGCTGGTTCTCCAGCTCAATAACCATACCCTTGTTGAGGTCGCTAAAGTTAATGCTCATGTTCGTTATCCCCTCGCAGTGCGCCAGTCGCGGATGCGGAACGTCAGGCAGCATCATCGGCGATGATGCCAGCCAGCGCTTCCAGGGCCGCAGTATAGCCTCTCCAACCCAGCCCGGCAATTTGCCCCCGCGCGGTATCGGCCAGCACCGAACGCCGCCGCCATTCTTCCCTGGCGTGAATGTTGCTCAGATGCACCTCAACTACCGGAACGCCGGCGTCGGTAAGCGCGTCCTTCAGCGACAACCCGTAGTGGGTCAGCGCCCCGGCGTTCACCACCACCCCGTCAATCCGGCCCAATCCCTCCTGCAAACGGTCGATGAGCGCTCCCTCGTGATTGGACTGAAAACAATCGACCGCGACGCCCAGCGCCGCGGCCCGTTCGCTGATTCGCCGGTTTATCTCATCCAGCGTCAGCGCGCCGTAGTGATGCCGGTCACGCCGCCCCAGCGCGTTCAGATTGGGGCCGTGCAGTACCAGGATGGCAGTCATGCGCCCACGCGCTCCTCGTCGGCCGGTTCGTCAGGCAGCGTCGCCGCCAGCGGATGAAAATTCAGATAGGCCCGTCGCGCTTCCTGCTTCGTGATGTGGGTATAAACCTGGGTCGTGGACACGCTGCTGTGCCCCAGCAGTTCCTGGATGACCCGCAAATCCGCGTCCCCTTCCAGCATATGGCTGGCGAAACTGTGGCGCAGGGTATGGGTGTGGATGCCGTCCTTCAGGCCGGCGCGGGCGGCATAGCCGCGCACGATTTTCTCGATGCTGCGCCGTGAAAGCCGGCCGCCGTAGCGGTTCACAAAAAGCGGCTCCTCCCCGGCGGACTCAGCCGCCAGATGCGGACGGCCATCGTTCAGATAATTCGCCAGCGCATCCGCCGCCGACTCGCCGTAGAGAGTCCATCGTTCCTTGTCCCCCTTGCCGCGAACCAGAATCTCTTTGCGCTCGTGGTAAACGTCGCCGATGTTCATACCCTGTATCTCGGCCAGCCTCACGCCGCAGGCGTACAGCACTTCCAGGATGGCCTTATCCCGCAGCCCGGCCGGCGTATCGTCGTCGGGAGCGGCCAGCAGCCGCGTCGCCTCCCTCTTGCCCAGGAAGCTCGGCAGCGGCTTTTCCACTTTCACCGGGAAAGAACGGGCCGACGGAACCGGCGTTGACTTGAACCACCCTTCCTGCACCAGAAAGTTGTAGAAAGTACGCAGCGCCGTGAGTTTCCGCACGATGCTGACCCGCGCGTACCCGGTCGGCCGCGGCCCGTCTGCCCGTCCCACCGTCGCCAGATGCGCCACGTACCCCCGCAAGAGCTGCCGGTCCATACCCTGCAACGACAGCCCTTGCTGCCGGCAGTAGGTCAAAAAGCTGTGCAGGTCGTCCAGGTAAATTCGCCGGGTATTGGCCGACAGCGCCCGCTGCCCGGTCAGATAGAGGCTGTAGCGTTCCAACAGCTCCGACGTGGCCGGCGCGCAATCGCGTGCCACGGCGGGAACCTTGACCGCAGATGTCCTGCTAGGCGCCAACGGTAGCCAACTCTGCCAGACTCTTGCCGGCATCCTCCGCCGACGCCGGCGGGTCGCCCTTCCACTTGCAGACGGTACACGACACCTGCCCGCGCGCCGCTAACACCAGCATACCTTCGCACTGCGGGCAGGGCATCGGCGCCGGCTGGCTGTTAACCAGAAAGTCGCAGTCAGGATAGTTGGCGCAACCCCAGAACGGCCGGCGGGATTTTCGCGAGTGCCGTTCCACCAGGTCGCCGCCGCACTTGGGGCAGGGTACGCCGCTCTTCTTGACGATGTTGCGCCGGTTGTCGCAAGGATTCTCCCCGGCATTGTAGCCGGTGCACGCCAGAAATCTGCCGTACCGACCCGTCTTAATCACCATCGGACGCTCGCATTTTTCGCAAACCTCGTCGGTCTCCTCATCGGCCGGCCGTTCGGCGGTATTCCGCATATTTCTGGTAGTCTGACATTCGGGATAGCCGGTGCAGGCCAGGAAACGCCCAAAGCGGCCCATGGCCATCGCCATCGGCTTGCCGCATTTCTCGCAGGAGGGGGTGAATGCCTTTTCCGCTTCATTCACCGCCTCGTGGAACGGGCCATAGAAATCGCGCAGCATCGGCACCCAATCCTGCTCGCCTTGTGCCACTCCGTCCAAGTCTTCCTCCATACGGGCGGTAAAATCCGGGTCCATCACGGTCGTGAAATGTTCGGTGAGCAAGTCGGTCACCGTGAAACCCAGTTCCGTCGGCTGCAGCCGGCGCTGCTCCCGCAACACGTATTCCCGCTCCACCAATGTAGCAATGGTCGGCGCATACGTGCTAGGGCGCCCAATGCCTTTTTCCTCCATTTCTCTGATGAGGGTAGCCTCGGTGAAACGTGGCGGCGGTTGGGTGAAATGCTGGTTCGCCTGTAGGTTCTGATTAACCAGCCCGTCGCCGGAGGCCAGTTCGGGCAGCGCATTCTCCTCGCTGTCCCCGGCATCGTCCCGGCCCTCCAGATAAACGGCGCGGAATCCGGCGAACTTCAAAACCGACCCGGTCGCCCGGAACCGGAACACGCTGTCCGAGGGCGCGACGCAGCCGGCGTCAATTTCCACCGTCGTCGCTTCCAGCAGCGCATCCGACATCTGGCTGGCCAGCATCCGCTCCCAAATCAGGGTGTACAACCGCAGCTGGTCCCGGTCCAGGTAGGCCGCCATCGCCTGCGGGGTGCGCCGTATCGACGTAGGGCGAATGGCTTCGTGCGCCTCTTGCGCGTTCTTGTTGCGCGTGCGATGCGTCCGCGGCTGCTCCGGCGCGTAATCCTTGCCGTACCGCTCCCGAATGTATTCACGCGCGTCCTGCACTGCGGATTCGGCCACATTCACGCTGTCAGTCCGCATATAGGTAATCAGACCTACCGAGCCTTCCGGTCCCACATTCAGCCCTTCGTACAGCTGCTGCGCCACCGCCATGGTGCGTTGGGCGGTGAATCGCAGTTTGCGCCCGGCGTCCTGTTGCAGGGTGCTGGTAATGAACGGCGGCGCCGGCCGCTGGCGGCGTGGCCTCTTCTCCACGCTGTCCACCGCATAGAGGGCGTCTTTCAGCTCGGATTCCAGGCTCCGGGCCGCATCCTCATCAGCGATGTCCAGCTTGCGCCGCGCCCCTTTGCGGGAGTGCAGCGTGGCCGTGAACAAGTTGGGCCGGGCCGCCGGGTCGGTATCCTTGTGCAGTTCCGCTTCCAGCGACCACCACTCTTGCGGCACGAACGCGGTAATCTCCCGCTCCCGCTCCACAATCATCCGCAGGGCAACGGACTGCACCCGGCCGGCCGACAGCCCCAATCTCACCTTCAGCCACAGCAGGGGGCTAATCTCATACCCCACCAGACGGTCCAGTATGCGGCGGGCCTGCTGGGCGTTGACCAACTGCATATCGATTTCGCGGGGATGCTCAAAAGCTTCCTCAACCGCCTGTTTCGTGATTTCGTGAAAGACCACCCGCTTGGGCGGCCGTTCGTACTTGTCCCAGCCGGCGGCGGCTTGCAGGTGCCATGAGATGGCCTCGCCCTCGCGGTCGGGGTCGGTGGCTAGAAAAATGTCGGTGGCCTTGGCCCCGGCCGTCTTCAAGTCCGTAACCAGTTCCCGCTTGTCTCTCAGCGTCAGGTACTTCGGCGAAAACTCCGCCTCGGTATCGACGCCCAGCGTTGACTTGGGCAAGTCCCGCACGTGGCCCATTGACGCGGTCACCACGTACTTGTTGCCCAGGATTTCGCCGACGGTGCGCGCCTTGGCCGGCGATTCCACAACTACCAGCCGCTTGCCATTGGCCGACGGCACCCCGTTGCGGCGGCGCGCTGTGCCGGTGGCCGCCTTGCCCTTGCCGTTGGCTTTCGCCGCGCCGTTGGCGCGGCTGGACTTGGCGGCGGTCTTCCCGGCGGTCTTCCCGGTGGTCTTCTTGGTACCCGTTTTGGGCGGCATAAGTTGAGTTTGTCTCCCATTCAGTTGGCTGACTGATAGTGCATCGCGCCGACCTGCCGGACCAGTCCTTTCAACTCCAGCATGGTCAGCAAACCGCTCACTTCGGCGATGGGCCGGCCGCTGACCCGCGCCAAATCGTCAATGTGAGTCGGCTCTCCGGTAATGTGCTGCAGCAGTTCGGCCTCGTCGGCGTCGGCGGATTCCAAAGTGGGCCTGGCCCATTGTACCGGGTCTGCAATCTCGCCGGACGTATCCGGGCCGGGCTCTTTGCTGTTAATATCGCCGACGCTTGCGGGCTGTGGGCCGGTTTCATTCAGAGCTAACGGCATCTGCCGCTCTGCCCCGTCCAACCCTATCTCCACCAATATATCACTAACGCCGCCTACCAGCTTGGCGCCCTCGCGGATTAGCCGGTTGGTAAGTTTGCTGGCCTCGGAATAAACGCTGCCCGGAACGCAAAAAATCTCCCGGTTCTGTTCCAGCGCGTGATACACCGTCCAGCGGGTGCCGCTGGTTTCGCTGGCCTCGGTAATCAGCGTGCCCCGGGTCATACCGCTGATGATGCGGTTGCGCCGGGGAAAGTTAGACGCCTCGGGCCTGACGCCGAGGGCAAATTCGCTGACGACGGCCCCGCCGGCGCCGATAATTCGCTCCGCCAAACGCTGGTTTTCCCTGGGATAGACCGTATCCAGACCATTGCCCAGCACTGCAATCGTCCTGCCGCCGGCGTCCAGAGTAGCCTTGTGCGCCCGCGCGTCAATCCCCAACGCCAGCCCGCTGACCACGACCACGCCGCGAATCGCCAGCGCGGCGCACAGGTCGGAGGTAACGCGGTAGCCGTATTCGGTAGGTCGCCTGGTGCCCACCACGGCAACCGATATTTCATCCTCCGGCAAAAGAGCGCCGCGGACATACAGCACCGGCGGCGCGTCCGCCGTTTCCCTGAGCCGCCGCGGATACAACTCATCATCCCAGGTAAGGGCCGAAACGCCGGCCGCCGCCAATCGTTCCAGCTCCCGGCTGGGACTGACCGAACCGCGGGCATCAATTATCGCCTGCGCTACGCTGCCCCCGACGCCGGCGGCGCGCAGCTCGCGTCCCGGCGCTTCCCAGGCCCTGGCCAGGTCCCCGCCAAAATGCGATTCGAGCAGCCGGAACCGCGCCGACCCCAAACCCGGCACCTGGCTCAACGCAACCCAATAGCCCAAATTGTCAGTCGCAGCAGTATTCACGCCGGCGATTCTATCATAGCGGCAATTTTGCCAACAACGACCAAAAGTCAGCCTTTCGGCCCATCCGCGTTTTCCGGCAGCGGCGCTGAGTGCGTAGTGTATAATAGCGGCAATCCTCTGAACTCCAAACCGGGGCCAGCGCTGCCCGGAATATTGAGGCTAACGATGACTGCCACCAGGCCACGATTGATGACTGCCCGCGAGTTCCTGGCGATGGCGCCGGTTCCCGGCAAGCGCTATGAGCTAATCCGCGGCGTCCTGACGGAGAAAACAGTGGGCGCCGGCGACCCTCACGCTATAACGGTGGCCAGAACCGGCGGCATCCTGTTTCAATACACCGAGGCCACCGACTACGGCGAAGCCCGCGCCGGCGAACCCGGCTACCGATTGGAAACCAACCCCGACACTGTGCGTTGCCCCGATGTCGCCTGGTTCGCCCCCGGACGCATCCCGCCCGGAACTGCCGGCTTTCCCGACCGCACTCCCGACCTCTGCATTGAGGTAGCATCCCCCGGCAACTCCCGCGCCGACCGGCTGCTGTCCGATAAAGCGCAAATGTGGCTCGATTTCGGCGCGCGGGAGGTCTGGGTTCCCATCCCGGAAACGATAACGGTTACCCGATACCGTCCCGGCGCGCCGCCGGTAGTATTGGTTGAGGACGACATTCTTGACGGCGGCGAACTGCTGCCGGGCTTTGGCGTGGCCGTATGGCGATTGTTCCGCCGCCGCCGTTAGCGGGGCCCGCCGCTGCCGGTATGCCGCATCCCTTGCCCCGCTGACGGCGGCGGGCTAGTATTACCCCAATTCACAATCCCGCCGCATACGGAGGTTCTGATGCGATACGACTATATCGTGGTCGGCGCCGGCTCGGCCGGCGCCACCGTCGCTACCCGCCTGTCGGAAGACCCCAACAAGAGCGTTTTGCTCCTTGAAGCCGGCCCCGACTACCCCGATTTCAACCACCTGCCGGACGATTTGAAGCTGGGCAACAACGTCTTTTTCTCCGCCTACGGCCCCCACAGCTGGGCCTACAGCGCGCGGGTTACGGCCCGGCAGACCGACCTGGTTATCCCCCGGGGCAAGGCTACCGGCGGCTCGTCGGCCATCAACGGCCAGGTGCTCTACCGCGGCATCCCCGAGGACTACGACCGCTGGGCCGAATGGGGCAACGACGAGTGGGGCTACACCGGCGTCCTGCCCTTCTTCCGCCGCATGGAAAACGACCACGATTTTCAGGATGACTGGCATGGCACGGAAGGCCCCATCCCGGTGCGGCGTTACCGTCCCGACGAGTGGCTGCCTCATTCCGGCGCATTCAAAGCTGCCTGCCTTGCTCTGGGATTCAACGACGACCCGGACCAGAATCATCCCGAATCCACCGGCGTATCGCCCCGCGCGCGCAACACCCTGGAAGGCGTGCGCATCAGCACCGCGTTGGCCTATCTGAACCTGGCCCGCCATCGCCTGAACATCACCATCCGGGCCAACGTCCAGGCTTGCCGCGTGGTCTTCGATGGCAACCGCGCCGTCGGCGTGGATGTGGAGAGCGGCGGCGAGCGGTTCACCGTGGCGGGCGACCAGGTAATCGTCAGCAGTGGCGCCATCGCTTCGCCGCAGCTGTTGCTCCTGTCCGGCGTCGGCCCGGCCGACCACCTGCGCGCAGTGGGCATCCCGGTGGTTCACGAGTTGCCCGGCGTCGGGCAGAACCTACGCGACCATCCCTCCGCCTGCGTCCTGTTCCGCGCCGCCGGAGACCGACCCGACGTGCAGGCCGCCGCCATCCAGGTCGGCTTGCGCTACACCGTCGCGGATTCCCACCTCCGCAACGATATGCAGATTTCGCCCCTGCTGATGACCTCCGAACACCGGCCGGCCCAGGTCGTCATTGACGACGATGAAAACTACATCGGCATCAGCGCCAGCCTGCAACTGGCCCTCGGCAAGGGCGAATTGCGCCTCAAGTCCAACGACCCGCTGGAATACCCCTACCTGGATTACAACTACTACCAGGAACCCTTCGACCTGGAACGGATGCGCCAGGCCATCCGCACCTGCATCGCAATCGGCGAGCACCCCGCCTACCGGGAAATCCTGCTGGAACGGGTCAACCCGGTGGACGCAGACCTGGCATCCGACGCCGCGCTGGACGACTGGCTGCTGCGCAACTCCGGCACCTCCCACCACGTGTCGGGCACCTGCAAGATGGGCCCGGCCAGCGACGAACTGGCGGTAGTGAACCAGCAGGGCAAAATCCACGGACTGGAAAACATCCGCGTCGCCGACGCCTCCATTATGCCCGACTGCATCCGCGCCAACACCAACGCCACCACTATTATGATTGGCGAAAAAATCGCCGACTACATCCGCGCCGGCAGATAGGCCACATCGGGGCAAACGCTCCACCAAGCCGGGGCAGCCCTTGCGGCTGCCCCGGCGTCGGTCCAAACTGGCCGGTCAGATAATGCGCGGCGCCGGAACCCCCGGAATGTTCACCCGAACCCGGCACAACTCATGGAACGTGGTGATATACAGCGTCCGCCAGTCCCCGCCGCCAAAGCCGACGTTGGTAGCCCGCCTCCCTTCACCCAGCGCAATCGTGCCCAGATGCCGCCCGTCGGGTGCAATAATCCAGACGCCGCCCGGCCCGGTGCTGTACAAGTTGCCTTCCAGGTCGCACTTCATCCCGTCGGGAACCCCGCCGCGCTCATCGTTAACCACGCACAGCAGCCGGCCGTTCTCAATGCCGCCGTCGGCCCGCACGTCCCAAGCCTTGATGAGACCCACGCGCGAGTCGTTGACGTACAGGATGCTCTCGCCGGGTGAAAAGCATAACCCGTTGGGGCCAACGTAGTCATTTATCAAAAGGGTTATGTCGCTCAGGTCGGGCGATACGCGGTACACGCCGGCGAACCCCAACTCCATACCCGGATAGGTGTCGCGGTAAGGGTCGGTGAAGTAAATCGCCCCGTCGGACTTGACCGCCAAATCATTGGGCCGGTTCAGCCGCTTCCCGTCGTAGCTGTCCGCCACCACGGTAATGCTGCCGTCCGCTTCCTGCCGGGTGACGCGGCGGGCGGCGTGTTCGCAGGCCAGCAGCCGACCTTGCGGGTCACGAGTCAGCCCGTTGGCCTCGTTGGTATCCGTCTGCAACACCGACAGCCCGTCGGCGTCGTTGTAGCGCATCCGCCGGTTCTGCCCGATGTCGCTGAACAGCAGGTAGCCGCCTTCCTGCCACCACAGCGGGCCTTCCGCCGGCCACCAGGGCACCCCCAGCGCCGAGCCGTCGCCGCCGAAACCGTCGGCCAGCCATTCCACTTCCTGCTCCAAATCCAGGATGCGCTCCAAACCGGGGGCGATTTGTTCAATGGGCATCAGCGCGACCTCCTTGTCGTCTTATTTATTCCGGGCGGGCGCCACAGGGCAAAGCGCTCACTTCTCGCCCAGCGCCCGGTCCAGGTTGAAAGCGCAGCTAATCAGGGCCAGGTGGGTGAACGCCTGGGGGAAATTGCCCAGCCCTTCGCCGCTGGGCCCGGTTTCCTCGGCGTACAGGCCCAGATGGTTGGCGTAGCCGAGCATCTTTTCAAACATCAGGCGGGCCTGGTCCAGACGGCGCGGGTCGCCCCAGCCGGCCCGCGTCAGCGCCTCCACCAGCCAGAAGGTGCACATATTGAACGTGCCTTCCTGCCCGGTGAGGCCGTCGTGAAAGCGCGCCGCGTTGTAGCGGTACACCAGGCTGTCGGACACCAGCCCCCCCTGGGCCGGGCTGCGGTTGATGGCGTCAATGGTGCTCAACATCCGCGGGTCGGTAGGGGACATAAAGAAAATCAGGGGCATAATCAGAGTAGAGGCATCCAGCGAGTCGCTGCCGTAGTGCTGGACGAAAGCCTGGAGTTCCGGGTTCCAGCCTTTGGTCTGGACTTCCTCGTAGATTTCATCGCGGGTTTGTATCCACCGGAAACGTTCTGAGGGAAAGGCCCGCGCGTCCGCCAGCCGCACGGCGCGGTCCAGCATTACCCAGCACATCATCTTGGAATAGACGAAGTGCTGCCGCCCGCCCCGGGTTTCCCAGATGCCTTCGTCGGCCAGCTGCCAGTTGTCGCAGACCCAGTTGGCCATCTGGCGGAGTTTGGTCCAGAAGTCGTAAGAGATGGGTTCCCCGTAACGGTTGAACAGGTACACCGAGTCCATCAGCTCGCCGTAGATGTCCAGCTGCAGCTGGTCATAAGCCCCGTTGCCGATGCGCACCGGCCGGGAGCCGCGATAGCCGTCCAGGTGGTCAAGGGTAATTTCGTCCAGCTGGCGGCGTCCGTCAATGCCGTAGATGATTTGGATGTTCCGCCAGTCGTCGTCAAAGGGGTCAATCATGGATTCCAGCCAGTGCATAAAGCGGCTGGCCTCCTTGGTAAAACCGATGCGGAGCAGGGCGTACAGAGTAAAGGCCGCGTCGCGAATCCAGGTGTAGCGGTAATCCCAATTGCGCACTCCGCCCAGTTCCTCGGGCAGGCTGCACGTGGGCGCGGCGATAATCGCCCCGGTAGGTTCGTAGGTCAGCAGTTTCAGAACCAGGGCCGAGCGTTCCACCATCTCCCGCCAGCGGCCTTTGTAGGTGCACTGGCGAAGCCATCCCCGCCAGTAGGCGACGGTTTCCTCAAAGAGGGCGTCGCTTTCGGCCTCGGTAGGCGGGTGGTAATCGGCGCTGGCATCCCCCAGCACGCCGATGGAAACGGTGGCCGACTCGCCCTCGCGGAGTACGAACGCGCCCACCACGCCGTCGCCGTCCTGTTCCAGCAGAACGCGCGTTGACAGTTGCAGGCCCAACTTTGCGGAGATAAAGGCGGCTCCATTCTCGTTGAGTTCGGTGCGATGGGCGTCGCGGGCGTAGTTAAAGGCCGGGTAACATTCCAGGATGAACGGCACCACGCCGCGCACGCAGTTGACCCGACGGATTAGTTCGGTGTGCTCGTGGGGATTCTCCGCCGTGGAAACCGGCATAAAGTCAATTACTTCGGCCACGCCGTTAGGGGCGAGGAACCGCGTAATCAGCACGTTGCTGGCCGGCCAGTACACCTGCCTTTGCACCGGCGGGTCGTCCAGCAGCGGGGCAATCTTGAAGTGGCCGCCCTTGCGGTCGTCCAGGATGGCGCCGAATACGCTGGGCGAGTCAAAGTTGGGACAGCAGAACCAGTCCACCGAACCGTTAACCCCCACCAGCGCGCACGTCCGCATATTGCCGACGATGCCGTAGTCTTCTATGGGCAGGTAGGCCATAACTTACCCCGGCGGCGCCAGCGTCGCCACGCTGAACACCACGCGAAAAGGATTGCAGTAAATAACCACGCTCTGCGCCCGGGACCAGTCAACGCCGCCGCGAATGTCGTAGTTCTGCGAACCGACGTTGCCTTTCAGTTCGCCCAGCTCCACGTAGCCGGCATCCGTCAGGTCGGAATGGCTTTCCGGGTTCGGCGCATTGACCAGCAGCACGCGCAAATCCGGCCCGTTGGTAACGCGAAAATCGTCCAGACGGAGCACCCTGTCGTCTGCTCCCAATTGGTAGATGGTGGCATTCCCGGAACCCTGGTGGAACCGGTCGGCGCCCCGGAACTCCCCGGTCAGCAAGGCTTGCGGCGTCGCCTCCCCACTGCCGGGCGCCATCTCCGGCATTGCTTCGGCCATCACCCGGTCGGCAACGGCCGCCGCCGCTGCCATTGTCTCCTCAACCTCCGCCATTGTCATATTGTCGGGAACCGCCGCCCGCACCGCGCGGGGAAACTCCTCCGCAACCTCGGTGTCCATCCACAGCGGGCTGAGCAGCCACCAGGCCAGCCAGGCTATCGGAATCAGGGCGACTATTCCGACTCCAATCAGTACGTAGCGAATCATGGCGGCAATATCAACCCCGGCTGCTCCGCAATCGCGCCAGCGCGTTCCGCACCGTTTCCGCATCCCCAGCATTGGGCGCCGCTTCCAGGTACGCTGCGAAATCAGCCGCCGATTCCCGGTGATTGCCGGCCTTGAGATGCACCACGCCCCGGTCTCGCTGCTCCTGCGGCCGGTCCGGCAGCACCGCCATTAAGGCGCCGATGGCCGTGATGCAGCGGTCAAATTCCTCCCGGTCCCAGTAGGTAGCTTTCAGATTGCGCAGGATACGCGCCAGGATTTCCCGCGGCGTTACCGGATTCAGATGGTGCGCCTCCAGTCGTGCGGCCTCGCCGGTGGCTTGCCGCAGCAGTGCGCCGCATTCCGCCTGGCTCAACAGCACCCCGCCGTTGAAAGTGTCCACAAAAAAGCTGTCCTCGTCCCGGTGCCTGATGAGAAAGTGCCCCGGCATACCAATTCCCAGCACCGGAACCCCGGCGCGCCGGCCAACCTCAATACAGAGCAGCGACAAGGTTACCGGAATCCCCCGCCGTCGCTCCAGCACTTGGTGCAGGTACGAATTGCCGGGGTCATAGTAATCATCGTAGTTGCCCGCAAACCCGATAACGCCGAACAGCAGGTCGGTAATCGCGTTCAGCTGCTGCAACGCGGTGGCGTCCGTCGCAATGCGGGAACGCGCCGCCTCAGCCATCCGGTCCAGATTGGACAAAGCGCCCTCAATGTCAATACGGGCATCGTCCGTGGCCGCTATCAGCAGCGCCCCCAGCGCCAAATCGAAATCCCCGCCCACCGCATCGGCGGCGGCGGATTCCACCAGCCGGCCCAGCTCCAGGATTGCGTCTGCTGCCAACATATCCGACGCCCCTGCCCGCTACACGTCAATGCCCGCGCTGCGCCGGCGGCGAAACTCGGCGGCGCTCACGTCGGCCACCGGAGGATTGCCCGGATAGCTGGCCTGCTCGCTCTCAATCGTCGTCTCCCGCTCCGCAACGTCGCGCATCTCCGGAGCCTCTGCGCCGCAGGACTCACACCAGACCGGTTCGGTCGCCATCAGGCGCATATTGTCCTTCTTCACCGTCATCGTGCCGATTTCGTACCGGCAATGGGCGCACCGGCGGATGATGGTTACTTCGGTAATCGGCATATCAGCGCGCTCCCCGGTTGGTTCCGCTCATCGGATAATCCTCGTCAGCGGGCGGTAAATCCGCCGTCCACCACCAGCTCCGCGCCCGTTATGTAAGACGCATCGTCGCTGGCCAGGAACAGCGCCGCGTTGGCAACTTCCTCCTGCCGCCCTTCCCGGCCCAGCGGAACCTGCTCCTCCATCATAACACGGCGACCTTCCCGCACCTCTTCAATAGGAATGTTCCCCATCATCGGAGGCATATAGCCCGGATGCACCGAATTGACCCGGATATTCTCCACGCCATAGCGCACCGCCATCGCCTTGGTGAAGATCCGCACCGAACCTTTGGAGGCGTTATAGGCCGGATGCCCGCTCAGCATCCCCACCAGTCCCGCGATGGACGAAATGTTGACAATGGAACCGCCGCCGTTCTGCCGCATCTGCCCAATGGCTTGCCTGGTGCCCAGAAAAACGCCCGTCGAATTGATGTCCATAATGCGCGACCAGGCTTCCAAACTGTCGTCATCGGGCACCGACCGGCTGCTGATGCCGGCGTTGTTAACCAGAATATCCAGCCGCCCGAAACGTGACACCGCTTCCGACACCACGTTGGCCCAGGCTGCTTCGCTGGTAACGTCCGTATGCACAAAGACGCTCTCGCCGCCCGATTCGTTAATCTCCGCCTCAACCCGCCGCCCATCGTCATCGCGAATATCGGCGATGACCACCTTTGCCCCCTCGCTGGCGAACAATTTGGCCTCGACCGCGCCCATGCCGTGCGCGCCGCCGCTGACGATGGCTACCTTTCCTGCTAATCGCATCGCTCAATCTCCGGGATGCCAGCATTGTTGACTGGCGAGTAACCGCCGATGAATATTGACGCCACCAGCATAACCGCCCCAAGCCCGCCGTTCAACTACCCCCAACCCCGCGGTAGCGTTGCAATTTAGGTGGTTGTGCCTTGCCGTCATTCCGACTTTCGCCGGAATCCGCCAAATCCCAATCGGAAAAATCCTGTCCATCCTGTCCATCGCTGTAAAAAACGGACTCCAACCACCTGAATTGCAACGCTGCCGCTGTCAAACCACCCCTTGCGCCCGCCAGAACTCCCGTGCTATCATAGCGGCGTCAGGCGAAAAGTCAACACCCCGACCGGGTTTCAGGTAATCACGGCCAACCCCATCAGTATCCAAGTCGCACCGGCTATCGCAGGAGACTGCCGCCGACCGCTTTAACCGGCGTAGTCCCCTCGGCCACGGCGTCCGCCACAGCGCCCCATGCTCTGGGCATGGAAAATCCGAGCTAAAAACCCCGCGCACAACCTCCGGCCGTAGGGCTGATAATCCCTGAAACCCGGTCCACCGCAAATCAATCGCCCGACCAAATCCCCAACGCACGGAGCCAAAGGAGCCGCCATGCCAACCTAACCGAACCGCCCCCAGTGGCAGCCCTTCGCCTGACTGCTGCCGCATTAAACGTCCCCGCCAACTCTCCGGTCTCAGCCAAATCAGGAGTGCAACCCCAATCGGAACCGTCCCCAATTGCAAGCCATCCTCAAAGCCCCGACCTTTTTATAGGTACGATTTTATAGGTACGATAAAATCCTGTTTATCCTGTGCCTCCCCGTAAATTCGTAATTCCCGGCCTTGACTTTGAAATGGCCCTGAACCTCGGTGTATGCTGGTATCACCCGATTCGCGCGCGCCGGCATAGCGCGTCGCTTGGGATACTGAGACGACAATGTATCAGGCCGCAGTTTTCATACACCTTGCGTCGGCCATCATCTGGATTGGGGGCAGCCTGTTCCTGGCGTTGGCGCTGATACCCGTGATGCGCCGTTTCGCCCCCACGCCGGGCCGGCCGCCGCCGGCCGCCGGACTCCCGCCCGACCTGCTGGGTTCCATCGCCCGCCGGTTCCGGGTTATATCCTGGATCTGCATCGCGCTGCTGGTCGCCACGGGCCTGTACATCCTGCCCACCCGCTACGGCATCGGCTTCTCCGAGTTCTTCAGCCTGGGCGGGCATTTCGTTGGCACGCTGCAAGTGAAAGTCGCCCTGGTCGTCGTCGTAATCTGGCTCAGCGCCATGCACGACTTCATCATCGGGCCTTACGTCAACCGCCTTATCGATGAGATGCAAGCCGGAGCCGAGCCGTCGCACCGCCTGCCCCTGCTGCGCAAGTGCGTCGTCTGGATTGCCCGCGTCAACGTCTTTCTGACCATCTGCATCGTCGCTGTCGCCGTTACCATGACCCGCGGCGTGCCCGTGTAATAACCCGTGTCATAAGAGGAACGCTTATGTCCGACTCAACGTCCGCCGCCATTTACGACTCGCTGCCCGTCTTTGACCACCACCACGGCCGGCCCGACCTTTGGCCCGGCTTGCGGGTGGCTGGACTGGTGAGCCGGCCCACCGTGTTCACCGCCGCCGAACTGGCCGACTTGACCCGGCGCAGTATCGTGGCTGATTTCCGCTGCGTTGAGGGTTGGACTGCGCCCGACCAGCATTGGGAAGGCGTTCCGCTATCCGCCCTGCTGGACATTGCCGGCCCCTTGCCCGGCGCCCGCTACGCCGCCGTCTCCGCCGCCGATTTCACCGTGGCTATTTCGCTGAATGAAACAGCCGATGATGTCCTGCTGGCAACCCGTCTCAACGGCGCCGTCCTGCCCGCGGCACACGGCGGCCCGTGCCGGCTGGTCAGCGTCGGCCAGGCCTGCTACGCCAGCGTCAAGTGGGTGGACGCCATCACACTCACCCACTCGATGCCCCACGAAACGGCGCGCGATCTGGCGATGGCGCGCAATGCCGGGGTCAGTGCTCCGGCTCCTTGAATCGGTAGCCCAAACCCCGCTCGCTGAGGATATACTCCGGGTTGCGCGGGTCCCGCTCCAGCTTTTGCCGCAGGTAGGTAACGTAGGTTCGCACGTACTGGTGCTCCCCCCGGTACTCCGGCCCCCAGACCCGCTCCAGCAAAGTGTCGTGGCTTAACAATTGGCCGGCGTTGCTGACCAGCTGGTACAGCAGACGGTACTCCGTGGGCCGCAGGCGCATCTCTTTGCCGTCAGTTAATACCTTGCTCTGGTCAAAATTGATCGTCAGCCAGTCGTCAACCACCACTTCCTGCAAACGCGGCGGTTCGGTAGCCTCAATGCGGCGGAACAACGCCCTGATGCGCGACACCAGCTCCCGCGGGCTGAACGGCTTGGTCAGGTAGTCGTCCGCCCCCAAATCCAGCCCGGCCACCCGGTCGGCCTCGTCGCCCCGCACGGTGACAAAAATCACCGGAACCGACGACTCCGCCCGGATGCGCCGCAGCGTTTCAAAGCCGTCCAGCTCCGGCATCATCACGTCCAGCACCACCAGGTCAACCGCCTCCCTTCCGCCCAGCGCGTCCAGCGCTTCCTGTCCGTTGGCCGCCGTAGCCACGTTAAACCCTTCAACTTCCAGATTCATGGCCGTGAACCGGACGATGTGCGGCTCGTCATCCACCACCAGAATGGTTCGCCGGTCGGAGATAGTCATACCGGCTGCCCCGTACCGCCGGGAAACGCCAGGGTAAAGGCGGAACCCTCGCCCGGCGCGCTCGCTACCCCGATTGCCCCGCCGTGGGCTTTCATTACCGCGTCGCAGATGTACAGGCCAAGCCCCATACCCCGCGAATGGGCCGAAACCGGATTCTGCGAACGGTGAAACCGCTCGAATATCCGCCGGGTTTCCCAGCGCGGCACTCCCACCCCGGCATCGGCCACGGTCACTTTGACGCCGCCGCTGCCATCGTCGGCGCCGTACACGCTCACCGGCCCGCCGTCAGGCGAGTATTTAACAGCGTTGTCCACCAGATTCACCAGCACCTCCTCCAACAATCCCGGGTCGCCGGTAACGGGCGGCAGGTCATCGGGAAAACAGACGGAAAACTGGTGCTTTTGGGATGTGGCCTGCATCCGCCCCACGACCTTTTCGGCCACGGCCGCCAGATGCACTTGTTCCCGGCTCATGGGCAGTTCTCCGGTTTCCAGTCGCGAAGCCAGCAGCAGGCGGTTCATCAGCCGGCTCATGTGGTCAGTTTCTTCTTCTATAGCCTCGAAACTGCGCCGCAGGGTCTCAGCGTCCCATTGGGCGTCGGCGCGCGACAGGGTATTGGTGTAGCCCTTGATAATCGCCAACGGCGTTTGCAGTTGATGTCCCAGCATGGATAGAAAGGTCGAACGCATATCCTCCATTTCGCGCACGCGGGTCATATCGCGCACGTTGACCACCGCATTTAGGGGCGCCAGCTCCGGCGAACGCACCACCGAGTACACCAGCGCCACCTCCGTCCGCTGGCCGTTGCGCGACCTTGCCGTGGCGGCCAGCTCCGTAACGTTGCGGGCGGCCGCGCCGGCGGATTGCAGCATCGGACAGCGGCCCGGACAGACCGGCCGGCCTTCCTGGTCCCGCCAGTTCAGCGCCACCGCGCACGGCCGCCCCAGCAGCTCCTCCCGGGGCCGCCCCAGCAGCCGTTCCATAGCCGGGTTCACGCTGACGATGCGACGGACGGCGTCCACCGTATAGATGCCGTCGGCGCTGCCCTCCAGAATGGACTCCACCCGCTGCCGCTCCTGGTTGAACAGGTGAGCCAGGCGCGCCGACTGCACGGCGATGGCGGCCTGCTCGGCGAAAGCGGCCAGCACGGGCGGGTCCAGCTGCGAGAAGTTGGCCGCATCCGACGAACGCAGCACGAAAATCAGGCCCACGGTCTCCTCTGCCGTGTGGAGCGGCACCGCCATCACGGGGTTTTGCATCTCCCCCGTGGTTGAAACCGGCAGCGCCGATTGGGGAAACAGCGCCGACAGCAGGGCAAATTGCTCCCGGCTCAGGGCCAGGTCGGGGATTGCCTCGTTCAACAGCGGCCTGATGCGGGCAATCTGCGGGCTGTCCAGTCCATAGGCCCCCGTAACCACAAAGCGCCGCGCCGCATCATCCCAGGTAGCCACCACCGCCGCGCTGCCCCCCAGCGCCCGCACCGCGTTCCGCAGGATGCCTACCAGTCCCGGCTGCAGCTCCACGTTGGCGTCGCCGTCTCCCGAACGCGAAGGGTTGGAATTGAAATTGCGATTTACCATGCGCGATTCACCATGCGCGATTCACTACGATAGACCGGCCCCGATTTTTTCAACGCAATTTTAACATTAATCCCATTGGAAAACGGGGCCGGGTCAGTGAAAATAAATTGTCAACGCTGCGGCCGGCCCACGGGCCGACCGACGCCAGGAGGTAGCAATCAATGCCCAGGTACGTTTACCGATGCACTGCGTGCGACCACGAATATAACCAACGGCAGAGCTTCGGCGCCGCCCCGGAAGGGGAATGCCCGGAGTGTTCCGGCATCGCCCGCCGCATTTTTCACGCCGTCCCGGTGATTTACAAAGGTTCCGGTTTCTACACCACGGACTACGCGCGCAAAAAGTAGCTCTCGCCCATCGCGAGACCACGGCATTAACCAGGCTATCCCAAACACCACACTGCAAGGAGGCATCCAGTGGCCACTTTCACCCCACTAGGCGAGCGCATCGTCATCAAGCCCATGGAGCAGGAAACCCAGACCCGGGGCGGAATCCTGTTGCCCGACACCGCCAAGGAAAAACCCCAGGAAGGCGAAGTCATCGCCGTTGGCCCCGGCCGCGCCGCCGACGACGGCAGCCGCATCCCCATGGAACTCACCGTGGGCGACAAGGTTATCTACTCCAAGTACGCCGGCACCGAGTACGAAGACGGCGACGACGAGTACCTGATTATGCGCGAGTCCGACGTCCTGGCCAAGCTCGGCTAATCACCCTACCCCGACACACTGCAACCAACTGCAACGAGGAGAACCGCAATGCCCGCAAAGAAGTTGGCATACTCCGAAGAGGCCCGTAAGTCGCTGCGCACCGGCATCGACACCCTGGCCGACTCGGTAAAGATTACCCTGGGCCCCCGCGGCCGCAACGTGGTGCTGGACAAGAAGTTCGGCCCCCCGCAAGTCTGCTCCGACGGCGTAACCATCGCCAAGGAAATTGAGCTCCCCGACGCCTTCGAGAACATGGGCGCCCAGCTGCTCAAGGAAGCCGCCACCAAAACCAACGACGCCGCCGGCGATGGCACCACCACCAGCATCGTCCTGTCCCAGGCCATCATCACCGAAGGCTTCAAGAACGTAACCGCCGGCACCAACCCCATGGCCATCAAGCGCGGCATCGAGCGCGCCGTCGGCCAAATCGTCACCGAACTCCAGTCTATGTCCCAGCCCGTGGAAACCCGCGAGCGCATCGGGCAGGTTGCCTCCCTCTCCGCCCATGAGGACGCCATCGGCGAGACCATCGCCGAGGCTATGGAGAAGGTCGGCAAAGACGGCGTCATCACCGTCGAAGAGTCCCGCGGCCTGACCGACGAGATTGAGTACGTGGAAGGAATGCAGGTCGACCGCGGCTACATCTCCCCCTACTTCATCACCAACAGCGACCGCATGGAAGCCGGCATTGACGACGCCCACCTCATCATCACCGACAAGAAGATTTCCGCCGTCGCCGACCTGGTGCCCGCGCTGGAAAAACTGCTGCAAGTCGGTCAGAAGAACGTCGTCATCGTCGGCGAGGACGTGGACGGCGAGGCCCTGGCGACCCTGGTAGTCAACAAGCTGCGCGGCATTATGAACGTGCTGGCCGTCAAGGCCCCCGGCTTCGGCGACCGCCGCAAGGCCATGCTGGAAGACATCGCCATCCTGACCGGCGGCACCGTCATCAGTGAAGAAACCGGCCGCCGGATGGACTCGGCCACCATTGAGGACTTTGGCCGCGCCCGCCGCGTCGCCTCTACCAAGGACGACACCACCATCGTGGAAGGCCACGGCTCCGAAGAGGCCATCCAGGCCCGCATCAACCAGATTAAGGCCCAAATCGAAGACACCACCTCCGAGTACGACCGCGAGAAGCTGCAGGAACGGATGGCCAAGCTGTCCGGCGGCGTGGCGGTCATCAAGGTCGGCGCAGCCACCGAGATTGAGCTCAAAGAGCGCAAGGCCCGCGTGGAGGACGCCCTGTCGGCCACCCGTTCCGCGGTGGAAGAAGGCATCGTCCCCGGCGGCGGCGTCGCCCTGGTCCGGGCCCAGCGCGCCCTGGAAGGCATCAGCGGGCTGACCAACGACGAGCAGGTCGGCGTCAACATCATCGGCCGCGCCCTGGAGCAGCCGCTGAAGCTCATCGTGGAAAACGCCGGCGGCGAAGGCGCCGTGGTGCTGCACAACGTCAAAGACCAGTCCGACGACTACGGCTACGACGCCGAAGTCAGCGAGTTCGGCCCCATGCTGGAGCGCGGCATCATCGACCCGGTGAAGGTAACCCGCTCCGCCTTGCAGAACGCCGCCTCCGTGGCCGCCATGGTGCTGACCACCGAGTCCATGATTACCGAGATTCCCGAACCCATGCCGGCCGCCGCCGCGGCCCCGCCCATGGACTTCTAATCCCGCGCCAAATCGGAACGGATTAGCGCCGGGGCGGCTCCAGCAGCCGCCCCGGTTGTCCGTTGCCGCGGTGCCCGGTTTTACCTGCGGGCCGGATGCGAGTATAGTTACCGGGCTGATTACGGCCCGCGCCGGCTGCCCGGCCCATCCCCCACGGAGGCCACTCCTGGACAACTCTCTACGGCAAAGGTTCCTGGCCTGGCGGCCGCCCGCTCCCTTCTTCTACGGCTGGCTGGTGCTGGGCATGGCCTCCCTCACCACCGCCGCCGGGTCCAGCGTATCCCAGGTGGTGCTGGGCGCAATCCAAATCTACATCGTCGAAGATACCGGCTGGAAAATCAGCACCCTTTCCCTCGCCGTAACCGCCGGCACCTGGATTTCCGGCATATTCTCCCCCTTCGCCGGCCGCATGGCCGACAAGTACGGCCCGCGCTATCTGGTAACGGCCGGCCTGATTGTGGTGGGCATTGCGCTGTTAGCCCTGTCCGCAGTGCAAACCGCGTCGCTCTGGCAGTTCTTCGTCGCCTACATCATCGGGCGTTCCATCAGCAACCCCTTCCTTATCGGAGTGGTGCCGCGCACTGCCACCGTCAACTTTTTCCGCCGGCGCCGCAACATCACGCTGGCCATATCCGGCATGGCGCGGCCCATCGGCGGGGCGGTCAACATCCGGATTATTTCCCTCATCGCCTTGAGCCAGGGCTGGCGCGCCGCCTATGGCTATCTCGGCCTTTTCACCCTGCTGCTCGTCATTCCCGCCTTCCTCATTATGCGGCGCACGCCCGAAGAAATCGGCCTGCTCCCGGACGGCGCCCGACCCACCACCGCCGGCGCCGCCCCCGGCGCCGGGCGTCGTTCCGGTGGACGGATTGCCCCGGATTATGCCCCCGAATTCAGTTGGACGGCCGGCGAAGCAATCCGCACTCGGGCCTACTGGTGCATCGCAGTTATGGCGATGCTGGCCATCGTGGCGTCCGCCGGGGTCGGTTACCTTCTGGTTCCCTATCTGTACCACGACGCCGGCCTGACCAAAGCGCAATCGGCGGGTGTCGGCAGCCTCGGCGCGGTGCTGGCCGTCACCACCCTGGGCTGGGGCTTCCTGGCCGACAAGCTCGGCCCGCGGGCCTGCATCGTCCTCACCATTGCCGGCGCGGTGCTGGCCCAGCTATACCTGATGACGGTGGTAAATTCGGTAGGGACGGCCTATGTTTTCGCCGTCCTCTGGGGCGTCTTTTCCAATACCGTAGGCACGCTGGAACATATGCTGCTGGCCCAGTATTTCGGTCGCGGCTCCTTCGGCTCCATCCTGGGGTCCCTGGGGCCAATGCAGACCACGGCGTTGGGATTGGCCCCGGTATTCGGGACGTTCCTGCTGGAATTCACCCACAGCTACGACACCGTATTCATCGTGCTTATGGGAATGTACATCCTGGCCGGCCTGACGGTCTTGCTGGCCCGCCCGCCGCAACTGCCGCCCCGCGCCACCGCCACCGCAGCCGAGGCAATATCGGGGCCGGCCGCAGTATAATCGGGCGGTCTATCCCGTTCCCAACCATCTATTACCCGCATCTCCCAAGGAGGAAACTTATGCCCCAAGCCACCTACCTGAACCCCGCCGGAATCGCCGACCCCTCGCCCTCCGGTTTCACCGCCGTAGTGCAAGCCGGCAACACCGTGTACATCGCCGGCATGGTATCCCAGGACGAAAACGGCAACGTCGTCGGCGCCGGCGACACCGAGGCGCAAACCCGGCAGATTTGGCACAACATCGGCGTCGCCGTCCAGGCCGCCGGCGGCAGCCTGGCCGACATCGTAAAAACCACCACCTACGTAACCGGCATCGAACACGCCCCCGCCGTCCGCGCCGTCCGCGGCGAGCTGTTCCCCGGCAACCCGCCCACCAGCACGCTGTTGGTAGTCAGCGCGCTGGCCAACCCGGCCTACCTGGTGGAAATCGAGTCCATCGCAGTGGTCGGGTAGCCGCAAAAAAACCCTCTCCACCGGGAGCCGACGGGGGCCGGCAATGCTCTGCCCTCTGCTGCCTCTGCCTCCCCCGGTCAGCCCACCGGCGGAGAGGGGACTTCCTATCGTCCTGGAATCGCTCCGCAAGAACATGGCAATCTGACCACCGGGCTGGTAGTATGACATGGACGATTTGACACCGGAAATTGTGGCAATGCAGCAATCCATACCATCCCCACCCCCTCGCCGGCGGGTAATGATAATCGACCCGCCTTTCAAGCGCCTTTACCATGACCGCGCCTCGCTGGTGAAATATCCCCTGGCGCTGGGCTATCTTTCCGGCGCGATTTTGAAATGGACTGATTGGGAGGTACAGACCTACAACGCCGACTTCAATCCGAATAAGAAGGCCATCGCCATTGACAATGTAACCCGCATCAAGGAAGGGATGAACCATTACCTGCGGACGCTGGCCGACCCGGAAGCGCCCATCTGGGCCGAAATACGGGCGGCCCTAACGGAGTTCTCCCCGGACGTGGTGGGCATCAGCTCCAAGACGCAGAACTTCCCGTCCGCCATGCGCATAGCCCGCATCGCCAAAGAGCAGAATCCCAATACGCTGGTCGTCCTGGGCGGCCCCCATGCCACCTTGTCCACGCGGGCCGCGCTGGATGACTGCCCCGATATTGACGTGGCGGTGCTGGGCGAAGGGGAGCTGACGCTGGTCGAGCTGCTCCAGGCCCGGCAAAGCGGCGCGCCGCCGGACGCAGTGGCCGGCATCGCATATCGCCGGGGCAATCGCATCGTGTTCACGCCGCCCCGCGTCAATATGCCCAACCTGGACGAACTGCCCTTTCCGGCGGAAGCCGCCCCGCAGGTTCTCCGCGACTACGCCAGCTATCCGGCCGAAGCCTTCGGATACGTCTTTTCCGCCCGCGGCTGCCCGTACAGCTGCACGTTCTGCGAGTCCAAAGCCATCTGGACGCAAACCACCCGCTGGCGCTCGCCGGAAAACGTGGTGCGGGAACTGAAGCTGCTGGCCGAGCGGGGCGTCCAGTACGTCTATTTTGACGATGATACCTTCGGCATCCGGCAGAGCTATATCAAGGAACTGTGCGGCCTGATTGAAACCGAATGCCCCGGCCTCAAATGGGGCTGCGAGATAACGGTGGGCGTCGTCAAAGAGCAGTCGGTGGAATATATGCGCCGCGCCGGCTGTGTGGTGGTCAAAATAGGCGTCGAGTCGGGCAACAATCGGATACTGCGCAGCGTGAAAAAGGGGCACACCATCGAGAAGGCGTATCCCGCGGTGGACATTTGCCGGCGGGCGGGCATTGAAGTGGGCGCTTTCTTTATGATTGGCTTCCCGGAAGAAACCGAAGCCACCCTGCGCGACACCCTGACCGCCATCAAACGGATTAACGCCGACAACATTATGCTGAGCATTTTCACCCCCTATCCCGGCTCCGAACTGTTCCAGGTGTGCAAAGAGCTGGGGGTGGTGGACGATGACTTTGACATCACGATTCACAACCACCAGAGCCCGGAGAACTGCTTCACCGCTTACATCCCGCCGCAGCGGTTCCAGGAACTGGTGCGGGAGTCGGTGGCAATTGTCACGCGCAAGAACCGCCGCGGCCGCTGGCGCCGGACCGCCCGGATGCTGCGCCGCCGTGATTTCCGGCGCACGGTGCATCTGGCGCGGCATTTCCTCCGCACCCGCGCGGCGTGGTATTCCGCGCGCGCCCTCCGCCGCCGGCTCTCAGTATCACCGCGGAGCTGACCGGAGCGGCAGAACCCGGGCATCTTCCATACCGGCCTCAGACTACGAATCTGCTGGCCTGTGGCAACGGCGGGGACGGCAAGGAAAGCTGGCGTATGTACAAAGCGGCCATCATCGGCGCCGGGTTCATATCAACCAGGCGGCACCTGCCGGCGTGGCGCCGGCTGCGGCGCAGCGTGCGCGTCGTCGCCCTTTGCGACCGCAACCGCGCCCAGGCCGAAGCGGTCAGCCGCCAATTCGGAGTTCCGGCGGCGTATGACGACCTCCAGCAAATGCTGGAGACGGAACGCCCCGACTTCGTCGACATCTGCACGCCGCCGGCCACCCATGCCGACATAGCGGTAACGGCGTTGCAGGCCGATCGGCACGTCCTGATTGAGAAACCCATGGCGATGAACGCGGCCGAGTGTGAAAGGATTATCCAGGCCGAGCGGGAGTCCAAAGGGCGGGTCACCGTGGCCCATACGGAGCTGTTCCACCAGTCCGTTATCGAGGCTCGCCAGCGAATCCGGCGCGGAGACCTCGGGCGCTTCACCGGGATGCGTATTTTCTACTCCACGCCCGTCACTTTGATGACGGCCGACCCCGGCCACTTCGCCAACCGGCTGCCCGGCGGGACGATAGGCGAAACCTCGCCCCATGTGGTGTACCTCTCCGGGGCATTCATCGGCCCCATCCGGGGGGTTTGGAGCCGCGGCCAAAAAATCCTGCCGGAGTACCCCTGGTCCCCCTTTGAGGATTACAGACTGGAGCTAATGGGCGACTGCGCCGCCAGCAGCGCCGCGCTGACGTACACCAGCAAACATTCGGCCTTTCTGCTGGAACTTTGGGGTACGGAAGGCATATTGAAGATTGATATGCAGAGCAAAGTGCTGGTCAACTACAACCGCGTAAGCCAGTCCCCACGGGGAATTGGTTTATCCGCTTTCAAAGAGGCCACCCAGATTGCCGCCGGCGCCTTCACCAATGGCGTCGGCTATCTCGCGGGCCGCTTCAGGAACATCCATGACCGGCTCATCGGGGAGTTCTTTGAGAGAAGCGTCAACGGCCGGGAGCCGGCCGTCACCTCCGAAGCGGGCCGGGAAACGGTGCTGGTAATGAACCGCATCGGCAAGCAGCTGCAATCCCAGGCGAAGCGGGTGGACGCCCTCGCTTCCGTCAAGCAATGAAAACCGGCGCGCAATTCCCCCTCCGGGAGGAGAGACCATGCTGAACGCGATTTTCTATGCCGGTCAAGCCATGAAAACCCGCGCGCAATTCCCCCCTCTCCGACTTGGCCCGGCAATAATTGCGACGGCGTTGCTGCTCGGCCTTCTGGCCTTGACGACGGGATGCCAGTCCCGGGGGACTGCTGTTCCGGCTACTAATCCGGCGACGCCCCCGAACCCGCTGAACGCATCAGTCGCCAAGTGGTTTGACAACCACGCCGCCGCAATCTCGATTACCAACGATGACTGGCCCACCCCCGGAAGGGAACCGGACATTGACAGCTACGTGCTGGAGCATGGCCTCGTAATGGGCTATGAAATGGTGACCGGAAATACCTTTTACGGTGATCCCATATTCAGCGGGCCTGAGGATGAGCGGATTGCCTATCTGATGTCGGAGCTGGTTCCCAGGGGGTTCAGCTATTTTGGGCACGGGCACAGTCACGTTGACCACGACGAGTTGTCTTACGAAGAGGCCCTCGAATCGTTCCGAACCAACTATGAAACTATGCAGGATTGGGGAATGACGCCCGTTGCCTACGCCTATCCGAGAAGCGCGGGGTATGAAGCGGAGACGCAGCGGGCCCTGGAGGCATCCGGATTTCTGAGCGGGAGGCTGGTGACGGGAAACTCCGCCGAATTCTACAACCTCCCCGGTGACCAGTTAGCCCCGGACAATTGGTTTGCCCTGATGTCGGTAAATATGCAAAGTATCGAGTTTGAAGGTTGCTACGACTGCATCAATGACAATCACGAGTTGACGCCGGTGCTGGATAAGGCATTGGCGCAGCGAGCGTGGCTTATCTTGACCTACCATGCCATCGGACAGCCGGAGTGGTATGGATGGTACCATTGGGACGAGTTCCAGAAGGACGTTCAGTCAATCGCGGCGCGTGATTTCTGGTCGGCATCGATGAACGACATAACCCTTTACGTCCGGGAAAGAGAGCGCGCCGTAATAACGGTTGACGTGGTTGAGGGCGGCTCCGGCGCCGAAAGCATCGCGATTACGCTATCCGACGGCCTGGACAACGCCAGGTTCAACCAACCGCTGACGATACTGTTCGACCAGCCCGCGGATTGGATTGGCCGACCCTTCGCCGTGTTTCAGGACGGTGAGTTGCTGGATAAATTTGTCTTCGACACGAAGTCCGCTATGATAGCGTTGCCGCCAGATGAGCGGGCCTATGTTTTGCGGCCAGGCCCCTAAGCGGGCTGCCAGGGCCGTCGCCCATAGCATTGCCGTCATCCGCCACTCCGTATAATGGTATTATTGCGACGCCGACACCGGGCTACCCTGGCGGCGATATTCCGGCAACCTACGCAAGCGAGCATCCGTTGGAATGATATTGAATCTCTGTTGCTGGCCTGCGGCGCGCGTATTGAAGAGCGTGCGGGCTCACGGATGTCAGTGGAGCTCAATGATTTGGTCAGGATATTCCACCGTCCGCATCCAGGGAACAACACTGACAAAGGAACGGTGACCTCAGTACGCAACTTTCTGGTCAGAGCCGGTATCAGCCCGGATGAGCGATAGGAGGCTGTGGGAGATTATGGAGCACAACGGATACGGCGTAAGCGTAGAGGTTAATTTTGATGATGAAGCCGGCCTGTTTCATGGCGATGTGACCGGCATAAGGGATGGAATCACATTCCAGGGTGATACCGTCGCCGATTTGCAGGCGGCCTTCCAGGATTCGGTGGCCGAATACCTGCAGTTTTGCGCTGAGCGCGGCCGGGAACCGGACCAGTCATTTACAGGAGACGCCTGGCACATAGTTACTGCCGATGTCCAGCGGGCGGTTGCCGCAGCCGAATTGGAGGGCAGAACCCGCAACGACGGCTCAACCGAGACGGCAGAGCGGGCAACCACACCGGCCGCCTGACCGTTCTTTTACGCTGGGACGGCTACCCCTGCGGCTCGCGCCGCCGCCGTTCCTGCAACACCACCCACATCCGATGCCACACCAAGCGGCGTTCCGGCTCCTCCAGCCGGCGGCCAATCAGCTGCCGCACGGCCAATACGGCCTGGCCGGCGAAAAATCCCCAGTGGCCCGGCTCGTTGCGAATCCAACCGGCCACGCGGTCGGGATGCGCGTCGGCAACTTTCGCCAACACCGCATCCAGTGTGGCATCGCCGCCGGTATCGGACGGCATCCGGGTTATCCGCCCCCTACCGGACGGACAATCTCCAACGCATCCCCCGGATACAGATTGACCGCGCCGAAGTCCTCTTTACGGACCACCTGCCCGTTGTAACCGACGGCGATAAACCGCATATTCACGTCGATAGTTGCGAGGTAGGACTGCAAGTCCAGCCCCTCAGCTATCTCACGAGGCTTGCCGTTCACTTTCAGCGTAATCATCGCGCAAATCCTGCCTGTCCTGTGTAGCGATGTGACGACACCGTCTCTAGCATAGCCGATTTCAGCCGTCGCGCCGCCGATTCCGGGTCATTATTAGCCAACACGCTGGTAATCACCGCCGCGCCGTGTCCGCCCGATGCGATGACCGGCCCCACGTTGTCCGCGGTGATGCCGCCGATGCCCAGCAGAGGCGTCTTAACCCCGGCGGACGCAATCCGCTCCAATAAGCCGGGGCCGGAGGGTTCCTGGCCGGGGTGGGAGCCGGTGGCAAACATCGTGCCTGCCAGCAGGAAATCCGCCCCCGAACCCGCAGCGCGCAACGCTCCGGTCACGGAATGCACGGAACGGCCAATCAGCGCATCGGGGCCCACAATGGGGCGAACCGGCTCCGTCGCCATCGCCGCCTCGCCCAGCTGCACCCCGTCGGCGCCGGCGGCGGCGGCAACGTCGGCCCGCTCGTTGACCAGCAATAAGGCCCGTCCCGGCATATTTTCCCGCAGGGCAATCGCCTGCTGCAACAGGGCGCCGCCGGGCCGGTCTTTATCGCGGAGCTGCACCATGTCAACGCCGCCGGCGACTGCGGCCGCGACCCGCCCCGGCAGTTCGTCCGGCGGGCATACGCCGGGGTCGGTTACCAGGCACAGGCAGGGATAAGGCAGCGCGACGGGCACGGCGCACCAGTCAGTCAGTCGGCCAGTACCGGCTCCGGCACGTCGGCCGGCGGGCTGCTGGCGATAGCCTCGGTACGCACCGGAATGCGGCCGGCCAGGTACGCCTGCCGTCCCGCTTCCACGCCTTTGCGGAAAGCGTCGGCCATCAGGCCCGGATTTTCGGCCTGGGCAATGGCGGTGTTCACCAACACGGCATCGGCGCCCATCTCCAGCGCCTTGGCGGCATCGGAAGGGACGGCCAGCCCGGCATCCACCACCACGGGGATGCTGGCGTTTTCGAGGATAATTCTGATTTCTTCGCCGGTGTGGATGCCCTGCCCGGAGCCGATGGCCGAACCCAGGGGCATTACCGTAACGCAGCCAACCTCTTCCAGGTTTTTGGCCAGCACCGGGTCGGCGTGGATATAGGGCAGCACCTTGAAGCCCTCTTGCACCAGCTGCCGCGCCGCCTCCAGCGTGCCGTTGGGGTCGGGGAAAAGATACTTGGCGTCCGGGATGACTTCCAGCTTCACGAAGTCGGTCTGCGTTACTTCCCGACCCAGGCGGGCCACGAACAGCGCTTCCTCAACGGAACGGCAGCCGGCCGTGTTGGGCAGGATGCGGTACTTGTCCCAGTCGATGTAGTCCAGGATGGTTTTCTCGTCGGGGTTGTCCAGGTCCAGCCGGCGAATGGCAACCGTGACCATCTCCGTGCCGGAGGCTTCCAAAGAATCGACCATATCCTGCATAGTTCGATGCCGTCCGGTTCCGACAATCAGGCGAGAGCGAAAAGAAACGCCCCCTATCATCAGTTCATCGGCCATCGCTGCCACTCTCCTATTTGTGCCATACGCGCGCCGGGCTGCCCTGGCGGCTGCCCAAAGACGAAACCGCCAGGCGAGGACCCGGCGGCAAAGAATAAGCGCTACCTGCTGTTCCTACGCCGGCATTATCCGGGTCCGGTACAGACGGTCGGCGACGAATTGGGCCGCCCTCTCAGCCTGGTTTGCCCAAGCTCCCGCCAGAATCGCGTCAGGCGTTCAGTTGTGGATTGAATTTATCACTCCGCCACAGGCAAGTCAATCAACGCCGGGCCTTTGCCCTTCCGGTGGGAGCAAGGCTAAACCTCGTACTCGCCAACAGTTCCCCGGACGATTAGCTCCGCTCCGGTGACCGCTTGCACGTCCGCAGCCGTCCAGCCCGGCGCCGCTTCGCGCAGCACCATGCCGTCGGGCGTGGGTTCGAGGACGGCGACATCCGTGACTACCAGGGAGACGCAGCCCTGGCCGGTGAGGGGATAGTCGCAGTGTTGCACCACTTTGGGGTTGCCGTTCCGGTCGTTGTGTTCCATGGCGACAATCACCTTGCCGGCCCCGGCCGCCAAATCCATAGCGCCGCCGATGTTGCCTACGCCCCGGTCGGGCAGCATCCAGTTGGCCAGGTCGCCGGTGGCCGACACCTGATGCGCCCCCAGCACGGTAACGTCCACGTGGCCGCCGCGAATCATGGCGAAGGCATCCACCGACGAGAAGTAGGCCATCCCCGGCACCGGCTGCAAAAACTGGCCGCCGGCGTTGATGAGGTCAATGTCCTCGCCGCCGGCCTCGGCCAGCGGCCCGCAGTTCAGCACGCCGCTTTCGCTGTGGTAAAACACGATGCTGTCATCGGCCACAAACATTGATACCAGCGTCGGAATCCCGATACCCAGGTTGACACAGGCCCCCGGCGGCAGTTCTTTGGCCACCCGCATGGCGATGATTGCCCGGTCCAGCCGTTCCTTGTCAGCAGTCATAGGGTGATGAACTCCCGTTATTCGTAGCCGGTAAAATCGTCAGGACGCTTGACGATGCGCTGCACGAAGACGCCGGGCGTAACAATTTCCTCCGGGTCGAGGCGGCCGGGTTCCACAATCTCGTCCACCTCCACCACGGTGACGCGGGCCGCCGGGGCCATCACGGCGTTGAAGTTGCGCGAGGTTCCCCGGTAAACCAGGTTGCCCCGGGTATCGGCGCGGTGGGCGCGGATGAGCGCAAAGTCGGCCCGCAGCCCATATTCCAGAACGTACTGCCGTCCCCCGTCCCCCGTCAAATCAATAGCGCGGGTTTCCTTCCTCTCGGCGATGAGGGTGCCGGCGCCGGTGGGGGTATAAAAGGCGCGGATGCCCGCGCCGCCGGCGCGCAGCCGTTCCGCCAGCGTCCCTTGGGGCACCAGCTCCAGGTCAACCGCGCCGCGCCGGTAGGCCAGCTCAAACTCGGAGGGGCGCGATACCGAGGGCGATACGGGGAACGAGGCAATCGCTTTAGCAACCTGTCCGTTCTCGATTAGTACGCTGTGGTCAATGGCGGTTTTGCCGGGCGGGGTGCCAAAGCTGACCACCCGCGCAATGCCGGCCGTGTTGCTCACGATGGTCAGCTCACGGCTCCCCCGGTCGCGCAGGGCAATCAGCAGATAGTGAGCCATGCCGCCGGGGCCGCCGAACCCGTCGATGAATACGGTCGCGCCGTTGGGCAAATCGGCGATGGCGGTCTGGCCGTCGGCATACACCTTGCTGGGCGGCCGGCCGGAGGACGGCGCAAACTCCATCTCCCGCAGCCCCGGCGCAACGGAAACGGCAACCCCGGTCAGCGCCGCAACGTCGGCTGCCGACCAGCCGGGCGCAACCTCGGTGAGCGCCGGTTTGCCGCCCTGAAGCCGGAACACGCCAACATCGGTGATTACGGTATCCAAAGGGCCAACAATGTCGGCCGGCAGCGTCAACTCAGCGACCAGGTTGGGAGCGCCGGCGTTCCCGATGCTGGGCAACAGTCCGACAACTCGCCCCGCATTGGCGGCCAGGTCAACCGCGTTGCCCGGCGGCGCGATGCCGGGATGGGCCGCGGCCAGCCGGCCCGCGGCGCGGCCGGCGGCATCCACCTGCGCGATGCTGATTATTGCTGCGTTAACGTGTCCGCCGCGAACTATTGTGGCGGCGTCGGCAATGCTGAGCGGCACATCGTCGAGCATCCCATTGTCGCGCAAGAACCAGGCTCCCAACTCCGGCGGCGCCAGAGCGGGGGCCAGGGCCGCCAATCCCGCATCGACCGCCACCACGTCGCCCGGCAGTATCTCCCGCAGGGCGCGTCGGGCGATGGCGGCATCATCTAATCTGGGTTCGGGCAGCCGGGGTTCAGGCATAGCGCTTATCCTTGCGGCCCAGGCTGCGATGCGCGCACCAGGCGGTTCACAAAGATGCCGGGCGTGATGACCAGTTCCGGGTCAATCACCCCCGGCGGGCCGATGTCGTCCACCTCGGCGATGGCGACCCGCGCCGCCGCCGCCATCGCCGGATTCCAGCCGCGCTGCGGGCCACGATAAACCAGATTGCCCAGGGTGTCGGCCCGGCTGGCCCGGAGCAAGGCGAAATCGGCCCGCAAGGGCATTTCCAGCAGACACGCCACGCCGTCAATTACGCGCATTTCCTGCTCGGTGGCGAAGCGCGTACCCAATCCGACGGGGATGAACACGCCGCCGATGCCGGCGCCGCCGGCGCGCAACCGCTCGGCCAGCGTGCCTTGCGGCGCCATTGCCACTGAGAGCAGCCCCGATGCGACCAGCTCTTTAATCCGGTCGTCGCCGTGGGATTGCGGCAGTGGATAAGGGGAGATGAGCCGGGAGACTTGCCCGGATTGCAGCAGTTCCAACAACCCGCGCGCGCCGTCCCAACCGGAAAAATCGCAAACGCAGGTTAAATCCTGGACGCCCCTGGCTCGCAACGCCGCCAGCAGGCCGGCGGGTTCGCTGCTATGGGAAGTGCCACCGACCAGCACCGCAGCGCCGTCGTGAACGTCCGCTACGGCGGCGGCAGGACTGTCGTATAATTTGCTGAACGCCATCAGGAGGTCATCCGTAAAACGGACGCCATTCTAACCCAAACCGGGCGCAAGGGCAAAATCAGGCACGGCCAACGCCATCGGCAGCGTTCCGTTTCACGTGGTTTGAGTCCGTTTTTTACATCTGATGGACCGGATGGACAGGATTTTTCCGATTGGGATTTGGCGGATTCCGGCTTGGGCCGGAATGACGGCAAGGTACAACCACCTGCATTGCAACGCTACCGCGTCATACGAATTTTTTTACAGCGATGGACCAGGGACAGGATGCACAGGATTTGATTTGACCGGACGGGGGCAATTGTGATAACCGCAAGACTGGCGCCGGTGTCAGGCCTTGCCAACAGGGGCGCGGCGACGTACCATTTCATCAATCCGCCGCACCGCAATCCGCCGTACCTCCGGCCCACCAGTTATGCCGTATCGCAGTATCAGCTACACCAGGACCGACGCTTGCGCCGCCATCAAATTGCGGCGGGGGGGCGAATCATGCACCATTGACGCGGCCGCCGCCGCGGAACTGCGCGACTGCTGCCAGGAGCTGATGCTGCAAGACGAAATCCGGGTCGCAACAATCACCGGCGGCGGCGGCCGGTTCGCGGTGGGACGGCAACAGCCCCCCGACGACATCCGCGCCGCGCCCCTGCCGGAACGCCTGGCCTGGCAAGACGCCATGAGCGTCGCCCAAGCCGTGGCCGCGCTGCCGATGCCGGTAGTGGCGATTTTGAACGGGGACGCCACCGGCCACGGCCTGGAACTGGCCCTGGCCGCCGACCTCCGCATCGCCGCCGACACGGCGCAGCTGGGCGCCGGCCGCCTGGTTGATGACGGTTTCCCCTACGACGGGGCCACCCAGCGGCTGCCCCGGCTCGTCGGGCCGGCGATGGCCCGGGAGCTGCTGCTCACGGGGCGAATACTGACGGCGGCAGAGGCGCTGGCAGTGGGCCTGGTCAACCGGGTAGCGCCGGCCGCGCAACTGGACGCCGCCGCCGCCGAACTGACCGCCCAAATCGCAGCGGCGGCCCCCATCGCCAGCCGTTATGCCAAAGAGGCGGTGGCCGCCGCCGGCGACCTTACGCTGGCGCAAGGGCTGCGTCTGGAAGCTGACCTGAGCATCATCCTGCAAAGCACCGCCGACCGCGCCGAAGGGCTGCGTTCCTTTGCCGAGCAGCGCGCCCCCCGGTTCAGCGGTCGCTGACCCCAATGTGATTTTATGACGGTACGCCTTGACATTCATACCCACGTTGGCGAAATGTTCGGGTTCCGGCCCCCGACTCCCGAAATTGCGGAGACGGTAATTGCCCGGATTAAAAGCGCCGGCCTTGACGGCATCGCCGTCACCGACCACTGGCGCCGGGATTGGGGGCTGGCGCTGCACCGCGTGGCAGAGCGGCATTTCCCCAACCAGGTTATTATCATTCCCGGCCACGAAATTGACATCCGCCCGGCCCGCAGTCCCTTTGACGAGTATCACTGCACCGAGCTGTATTTGCCGGGAGGCCGGCTGTTCCGCACCTATTGCCATCCCGGCTACTACACGCCCAACATCATCATTGAGGACGATATTCACGGCATTGAAATCGCCAACTACCACCACGACTGGCACATCCGCCGCGCCCTGGTGGAGCAGGTCGCCGAGGCCCACGGGCTGCTTACCTTTTCCGTCAGCGACGCCAACACCATCGGCGAAATCGGCGCCGGCGCCACCGAGGTTGACCTTGAGGAGATGATGCGCCGGGCCATTGCGCTGGACTAATCGCAGCCGGCGTCCATATATGACCGCCCCCTTTGCCACCATCAGCTACGAAAAGGCGTGCGGCGTCGCCCACATCGCGCTGAACCGTCCGCAGCGGCGCAACGCCTATTCGGTTGCCATGCGCGATGACTTTGCCGAGGCCCTGCGGGCCGTTGCCGAGGATACGGAAGTCCGCGCCCTGCTGATTACCGGCCAGGGCCGGGCCTTTTGCGCCGGCGCCGACCTCAGCGAGTTCGGAACCGCGCCCTCCCAGGCCATCGCCCGCAACGCGCGGTGGCAGCGGGACGTGTGGGGGCAGCTCATTGACCTTTCCAAGCCCATCGTCGCCGCAGTCCACGGCTATTGCATCGGTTCCGGCGTAGAGATTATGCTGCTCGCCGATGTCCGCATCGCGGCGGCGGACACGATTTTTGCGATGCCGGAGGTACATTTGGGCATGATTCCCGCGGCCGGGGGCAGCCAAACCCTGCCCGCCAACGCCGGCCCGTCCGTGGCCCTGGACCTGCTTTTTACCGGCCGCCGGTTTGATGCGACGGCCGCGCTGCGCTGCGGACTGGTCAACCGGGTGGTAGCCCCGGAATCGCTGCGGCAATGCGCCTGGGATACGGCGCGCCGGCTGGCCGAAATCCCGCCGTATCTGGCCGCTGCGATGCGGGCCGCGCTGCGCGACGGAGCGGGGCTGCCGCTGGCCGACGCGCTGCGGCTGGAGCAGCGGCTGGCGGCAATCAGTATGTCGGCACGGGAGACAGGATGAACACTACCGAGATTTTGACGATTGCCGCGGCCATCGTGCCCGACCGCACGGCGGTCATCTTTGACGGCGACCGGATTAGCTTTGAGCTGCTGCAAGAGCGGGTCAACCGCCTGGCCAACGCCCTGGCGGAGTTGGGCATCGGCCCCGGCGACCGGGTGGCGGCGATGCAGACTAATTGCCATCACCTGCTGGAAATTTACTTCGCCGCCGCCCAGCTCGACGCCATCTACGTGCCCATCAACTTCCGGGCCAAAGAGGATGAGTTAGCCACCATGCTGGCCATCGTCCGGCCCAGCCTGCTGTTCCTCGGCGAGCGTTACCTGCCCCTGGCGCCCACTGACGGCTCCCTGGCCGGCGAGCGCATCGTGATGCTGGACGCGGCCGGCGTAAATGGCCGGCACAACTACGACGACCTGATGGCCAACGCCAACCCCGAACAGCTGCATTTTCCCGAGGACGACGCCGACGCTACCACCGTCATTATGTTCACTTCCGGCACCACCAGCATCCCCAAAGGCGCGCAGCTGACCCACGACAGCTTCGGCGCCTTTCTGCTCACCAGCGTTACCCCCGCCGACCCTGACGTTGCCGAAACCAACCTGCTCACCGTGCCGCTGTACCACGTGGCCGGTTTGCAGGCGGCGTTGGCGGCGGTCTTCGGCGGGCGCACGCTGGTCATAATGCCCCAGTTCGACCCGGAAGAGTGGCTGAGGCTGGCCGCCGAACACCGCGTCAACCGCGCCATGCTGGTGCCCACCATGCTGAAACGGGTTATGGACCACCCCCGGTTTGCCGAATACGACCTGTCCTCCCTGGATGTAATCACCTACGGCGCGGCGCCCATGCCGCTGCCCGTCATTCGTGACGCCATCGCCAGGTTTCCCGGCGCCCGCTTCATCAACGCTTTCGGCCAGACCGAAACGGCGTCCACCATAACTATGCTGCCGCCCGACGACCACGCGCTCACCGGCGCTCCGGAAGAGGTGGCAATCAAGCTGCGCCGCCTGACATCCATCGGCAAGCCGCTGGACGACGTTGAGGTGATGATAGTGTCGGAGGACGGCGCGCCCCTGCCCAGCGGCGAAGTCGGCGAAATTGTGGCGCGGGGCGCGCGGATGATGACCGGCTACTGGCAGCAGGACGCCGCCACCGGCGAGGCCCTGCGCTCCGGCTGGCTCTACACCGGCGACCTGGCCTGGCAGGACGCGGACGGCTACATCTACCTGGCCGGCCGCGCCCGCGATTTCATCAAGCGCGGCGGGGAGATGATTTCGCCCGAAGAGGTGGAGCAAATCCTGACGGAACATCCCGCGGTTGAGGAGGCCGCCGTAATCGGCGTGCCGGATTTGGAGTGGGGCGAAGAGGTGCGCGCCGTGATCGTGCGCGCGAACGCATCGGTAACGGAGGCTGATTTAATCGACTTCTGCCGCGGCCGGCTGGCCGGGTTCAAACGGCCCCGCTCCGTGGTTTTCGTGGCTGCCCTGCCGCGCAACGTGATGGGCAAGGTGCTGAAACGGGATTTGCGGGAGGAGTTCGGTTATCCTGTGGTGAGCGCCTGATTCACTAACGAGATTGACAGGCTACGCGAACGAGATTGCCGCGCTGCGCGCGCAATGACATTGGGGAACGACGGAAAGTCCCCGATGCCGAGGAGGGCAGATATGGACATAGCAGTTATGGGCGCCGGCGGCGTCGGCGGATACTTTGGCGGCCTGCTGGCCCGCGCCGGCCACAACGTTACGTTCATCGCGCGCGGCGCGCACCTGGAAGCCATCCGGCGCAACGGCCTGCGGGTAGAAAGCGGCAATGACGGCGCGTTCACCGTCCCGGGCCGGGCCACCGACGACCCGGCGTCCGTCGGCCATCAGGAACTGGCGCTGTTCACCGTCAAGATGTATGACAATGACGACGCCATCCACGCCATCGGCCCGCTGGTGGGGCCGAATACTATTGTGCTGACGCTGCAAAACGGCATTGACAATGGCGACCGGCTGGCCGACGTGTTCGGCCCGGAGCGGGTGATGATTGGCTCCGCCTACTTGGAGGGGCGCATCAGCGAGCCGGGCGTAGTGACCCAGGGCGGCCCCGGCGCGGCATCTTTCGGCGAGCGCACTACCGGCATCACCAACCGGGGCCAAGGGCTGCTGGGGGTTTTCCAGGGGGCCGGCTGGCGGGTTGAACTGCTGGAAAATATGACCGGGATGCTGTGGCGGAAATTCGCCTACCTGTCCGGTTCGGCGGGGGTTTGCGCGGCCAGCGGGTGCGCCTACGGCGAACTCCGCACGGTGCCGGAAACCCGCGCCGCCATCAGGGCGGCCATTGCCGAAGCCCTGGCGGTTGGCGCGGCGGCCGGCGCGCCGCTGGAACCGGACTCGCTGGAATGGTCAATGAACGCGCTGGACAACTTCCCGGCTACCGGCATGGCCTCGCTGGCGAAAGACTTTGCCGAGGGCCGCCCGGTAGAACTGGAAGGTCTGACGGGCACGGTCATTCGCATGGGGCGGCGGCATCAAGTCCCCACGCCCGTCAATGATGCCCTGTACGCCGTCCTCAAACCCCGCGCCAACCGCATCGCGGCCCAGCGGTCGGGTGCTTGACCGGGGCAACCCGCGAGCGGCCTGCCGCACGCCGCAATTCGGGATTCCTGATTCCCGGCGCACAACATGAAAGAGCATCTGTGGTGCGACCCGGCGTGCTAACCGCCGTAGCGGGTGGCCCGTGATTCGGTGCGCCCGTCGAAGGATGACGCGAAACGCCGGCATTGGCCGGCGTTCTGCGTTTTCAGTCAAACCGGCGCTTGCGGCGCGCCGGTTCCTGAACCGGGCGCCGGCGGGCAAACGATAATCAAACAAATCCAATACTATCGTTGATTACGATTATCGTTACATATGTGATTATTTTCACTAATAATCTGTATCATAAAACCCACTTGACAACGATTTTCAACATTGTTAGCCTTTCGCACGTCGCTGAATCAGAGCCACGTCCAAAAGCGCATTACGTCGCACCGGAGGGCTGCTATGTTTGACCGTGCGTTAAGGTTCTTTACCGTTCGCATAATCGTAACCCTGGCCACCGTCATGGCTTTGGCTGCGCTCATCGCTTGCGGCTCCACCGCGCCCGGCGACACTGCGGCGCCCAGCGCGGACGCCCAACCCGCCACTGCCGTTCCCGCGTCGGATGCCGGCTCCGGCCCGGCGCCCACGGCGGTTCCCACCCAGGCCGCCGCATTGGCCCAAACTGCCGACCGGGGGCGATACGGCGGCGTGGTGCCCATGCACGATTACGCCTTTCCCAACCTGATTTTCCATCCTCACGAGTTCACCAATCAACTCAAGAACGTATCGGGCATCTACAACGGATTGCTGGAATACAACGCCGAAACCGACGACCCCTACGACATTACGGGCGATTTGGCGGAAAGTTGGGAGTTGCTGCCCGATGGCGTTACCTACGTGTTCCACCTGCACGAACACGCAATCTGGCAGGACGGCACCCCGGTTACTGCCGAAGACATCATCTTCAGCATGAACAGCATTGTGGACACAGAGGAGAACCGCCCGGTAACTCTGACGCTGGCGCCCTTCTATTCCCCCGGCAACGCGAGAGCCATTGACGACCACACGGTTGAAATCAGAACCACCAATCCGGCGCCCGATTTCATCCCCATGCTGGCTACCGACGTGTTTAAGATGGTAGCAAAGGCATGGATTGAGTCAGGCGTTGACACTAACAAATGGGAGAACGGTATGGGGTCGGGGCCCTTCCTGCCGACCAACATCGCCAAAGACGTTTCTCTGGAGCTGGAGCGTAACCCCAATTACTGGAAAGAAGGATTGCCGTACATTGATGGGAGCATCCACTACACTATCTCGGACAAGGGAACGGCCCTGGGCGCGTACCGCACCGGCCAGGTGCTGATAAACACCTGGCCGGCTACTAATCTAAGCAATGCCGAGGTTATAGAGCTGCAAAAATCCGATGCGGATACGCTGGACGTTTACCTGATTCCCAACAGCAGCTTCCTGGGGACGCTCATTAACACCACCATCGAGCCTTTTGACGATCCCCGGGTCAGGCGCGCCATGCACCTGGCCGTTGACCGCTCCGAATTTCGCAGCATTTTCGGCGGCGGCGTGGCGCCGGTGGGCACGCCATTCCCGCCCGATACCTGGTTCGGGCGCACTGAGGAAGCAGCGCTGCAATTGCCCGGTTACCGCAGCGGGCCGGACGGGGGCAAGCATCCCGACGACATCGCCGAGGCGCGACGACTGCTCGCCGAAGCCGGCGTGCCGGAGGACTTTGAAGTCAACATCATGGCCCGCACCGTCGTCGAGTACGTTGACCTGGCGCAGCTGCTCTCCGACCAACTGCGCCGCCACCTGGGCTGGACGGCCAACGTGCAGCCCATCGACAGCGCCACGGGCATCACTCGCTACAAGGAGAACGACTACCAACTGGGCGCCCAGGGCACGGCAATTCTGGTTGGAGAACCCGACCCCCTGCTGACCCTGGTGTTCATGCCGGGCGGGTTGTGGATTCAGTGGTCGGGATGGGAAGCGCCCCCGCGCTTTCAGGACCGGTTCACCGCGCAAAGCCAGGAACTGGACCGTACCAAGCGCGCCGCGATTCTCCGCGAAATGGAAGACTGGCTGCTTACCGAAGACCCCGGGCCCCTGCTGGTGTACTACTGGAGTTTCCGCGACGCCGTGGTGAACAAGCAAATCAAGAATTACCATATGCCGGCCAGCCTGGTAGTGCAGCTCAAACATGAAAACATCTGGTGCGACCCGGCCTGTTAATCCGGTAATCGTTAGCGCCAGCCAGACAGAGGAGGACTGCAATGTTGAACCATTTGTTGAATTCCTTGACGCCGCGTTTGCTCACAACTGCGGCGATTATCGCAGCGATGGCCCTGGTCATTGGCTGCGGTTCCACGGCGCCCGGCGACGGCGCGGCTACCGGCGCCGGCGCTGCCGCTACTGCGCCGCCGGCCGGTTCGGGTGGCGGCCCGGCGCCCACCGTGGTTCCCGCAGCGGCCACGGCAGCTCCCCAAGCCGCCGACCGGGGACTTTATGGCGGCATCGTGCCGATGCACGACTACGCCTTTCCCAACCTGATTTTCCACCCCCACGATTTCACCAATCAATTCAAGAACACGTCTGCCATCTACAACGGGCTCATTGAATACAACGCGGAAACCGATGACCCCTACGACATCCGAGGCGATTTGGCGGAGAGTTGGGAACTGCAGCCCGACGGCGTTACCTACGTGTTCCATCTGCACGAACACGCCAGATGGCAAGACGGCGCTCCGGTTACGGCGGCGGATGTCGTACACAGCATGGACAGCCTGGTAAATACCGCGGAGAACCGCCCCCAAACCCTCATCATCGCCCCCTATTATTCGCCAGGCAATGCCAGGGTTATTGACGATTACACCGTGGCAATCAAAACCAACAACCCGGCTCCCGACTTCATTCCCATGCTGGCCGCCGACGCCTTCAAGATGATGTCCAAAGCCTGGGACGAAACTGACATAGACACCTCCAAGTGGGAGAACGGCATGGGCTCCGGCCCCTTTGTCCCAACCAGGCTGGCGAAAGACGTGTCCATCGAGCTGGAAAAGAACCCCAACTACTGGAAGGAAGGGCTGCCCTATATCGACGGCATCATCCACTACTACATCGCCGACAAGGGCACCGCCATTGGCTCCTATCGCACGGGGCAGGTCTTGATGACCACTTTCCCCGTCACGAACCTCAGCAACACCGAAATTCTGGAGTTGCAGGAAGCCGAGGCCGACATCCTGGACGTGTATCTCATTCCCAACACCAGCCTGCTGGGGACGCTCATCAACACCACCATTGAACCGTTCAACGATGTTCGGGTCAGACGCGCCATGCACCTGGCCGTTGACCGCAGCGAGTTTCGCACTATTTTCGGCGGCGGCATCGCCCCGGTGGGCACGCCGTTCCCGCCGGATACCTGGTTTGGCCGCACGGAGTCGGAAGCGCTGGAACTGCCCGGTTTCCGCAGCGGGCCGGACGGCAAGAAACACCCGGACGACATCGCCGAAGCCCAGCGACTCCTCGCCGCGGCCGGGGTTCCCGAAGGTTTCAAGGTCGATATTATGGCCCGGACGGCCGTTGAATACGTTGACCTGGCGCAACTGCTGGCCGACCAGTTCCGGCGCCACCTGGGCTGGGAAGCCACCGTGCAGACCATCGACAGCGCCACCGGCATCACCCGGTACAAGGAGCAAGACTTCCAGATTGCCGCGCAAGGCACTGCGTTACTGGTTGGCGAGCCGGACCCCATCATCGTCAAGATGTTTATGCCCGGCGGCCTCTGGATCCAGTGGTCGGGTTGGGAAGCCCCGGACCATTTCATCAACTGGTTCGACGCGCAAAGCCGGGAACTGGACCGCGCCAAGCGCGCCGCCATTCTCCGCGAAATGGAAGACTGGATGCTCACCGTGGATCCGGGGCCTTTGCTGGTTTATTACTGGAGCTTCCGCGACCAGATTGTGAACAAGCAAATCAAAAACTACCATATGCCGGCCAGCCTCTGGGTGCAGCTCAAGCACGAGTATATCTGGTGCGACCCGGCGTGCTAGACCAAACGGCGGGGGCGCTGCGATGCCAGCGCCCCCGTGTCGCCTGTAAATTGCCAATACTATCTATTGACAGTTCCGATTGGCGTTGTTAGCCTGTCGCAGGTTTTCAAGACTTTACCGGGCATAATGCTACTTAAACCGTCCAGGGTAGAGGTGAATGATGCTGATTCGTTCTCTGATTTCGCTCACATCGCGGATTGTCGTCGCCACTGCTTTGACCGCCGGACTGTCGGCCGCCGCCGCGTGCGGTTCCACCGCTCCCGCCGACCGTCCGGCCCCGGCCGGCGACACCGCTCCCGCCGCGCCGCCGGCCTCCGGGGACGGCCCGGCGCCCACGGCCGTTGCGGCGCCGGCCGGCGCCGCTCCCCAAACCGCCGACCGGGGCATCTACGGCGGCATCGTACCCATGCAGGACTATGCGTTCCCCAACCTCATTTTCCACCCCCACGCCTTCACCAACCAGATAAAGAACATCTCCGGCATCTACAACGGGCTGTTGGAGTATGACCCGGACACGGAAGACCCCGTTGACATTACGGGCGACCTGGCCGAGAGCTGGGAACTGCTCCCCGACGGCGTTACCTACGTGTTCCACCTCTACGAAAACGCCATGTGGCATGACGGCACGCCGGTTACCGCCGAGGATGTCGTCTATAGCATGGACAGCCTGGTAAATACCGAGGAGAGCCGTCCACAAACCCTGATCATCGCGCCTTACTACTCCCAAGGCAATTCCAGGGTGATTGACAGCCACACGGTCGAGATAAAAACCACCAACCCGGCGCCTGACTTCATACCGATGATTGCGGCTGACGCATTCAAAATTATGTCGAAAGCGTGGGGAGAGTCGGGCGTTGACACGTCAAAATGGGAAAACGGGATGGGGTCAGGTCCATTCCGGCCTACGAAACTTACCAAGGACGTGTCCGTCGCGCTCGAAAGAAACCCCGATTACTGGAAAGAGGGCTTGCCTTACACCGACGGCATGATTCATTACTACATCGTGGACAAAGGTACGGCCATTGGCTCCTACCGTACTAGCCAGGTGTTGATGGCCACGTGGCCGGCGACCAATCTCAGCAACACCGAAGTGTTGGAGTTGCAAGAATCGTCCGGCGATGTTCTCGATGTCTATTTGATACCCAATACCAGCCTGCTGGGCACCCTTATCAACACCACCATTGAACCGTTCAACGACGTGCGGGTGCGGCGCGCCATACACCTGGCCGTTGACCGCAACGAGTTTCGGACCATTTTCGGCGGCGGCATCGCCCCGGTAGGCACTCCGTTCCCGCCCGACACCTGGTTCGGTCGCACCGAGGAGGAAGCCCTGCAACTACCCGGACTCCGCACCGGGCCGGATGGCGGCAAACATCAGGGTGACATCACAGAGGCCAAACGCCTGCTGGCCGAAGCCGGCGTTCCGGAAGACCTGGAAGTCAACATTATGGCGCGCACGGCGGTAGAGTATGTTGACCTGGCCCAGTTGCTCGCCGACCAATTGCGCCGCAACCTGGGATGGAACACCACGGTGCAAACCATTGACAGCGCCACGGGCCTCACCAGGTACAAGGAACGAGACTTCCAAATCGCCGCGCAGGGTACGGCCGTACTGGTCAGCGCCCCCGACCCAATCATAGGCAAGGTATTTATGCCGGGCGGCCTGTGGATTCAATGGTCGGGCTGGGAGGCGCCCCCGCAATTCAAAGACTGGTTCACCGCGCAGAGCCAGGAACTTGACCGCGCCAAGCGCGCCCAGATTCTGCGGGAAATGGAAGACTGGATACTGACTGAAGACCCGGGCCCCCTGCTGGTGTACTACTGGAACTTCCGCGACCAGGTAGTCAACAAGCGCATCAAGAACTTCCACATACCGGCCAGCCTGTGGACACAGCTCAAACACGACCGCATCTGGTGCGACCCGGAGTGCTGAACCGGCCCGACATTCGTCATTCCGGCTTTCGCCAAAATGAGGAGATGCTATGAACACCTACGTCATCAAGCGGTTCATGTTGTTTATTCCGACGTTGCTGCTGGTCACCGTTATGGTGTTCGCGCTGATGCGGCTGGTGCCGGGCGACCCGGCTTTCCTGCTGCTGGCCGGGTTTGAGGGAGACGGTCAATTTTCCCAACAGCAGCTGGACGAACTCCGCGCTAAATTAGGCACCGACCGGCCCCTGGCCATCCAATACCTGGACTGGATTTGGGGGATGGCGCGCTGGGACTTTGGCACTTCAATGTACTTTGACACGCCGATTTCCGAAGACATCAGCGCCAAATTGCCCATCACGCTGGAACTGGCGGTGTTGGCATTAATACTGGCATTTGCCGTGGCCGTACCCTTGGGCGTGTTATCGGCAGTGCGCCAGGACTCAGTCGCGGACTACGCCTCCCGCATCATCGCCATCGCCGGCGTAGCCATGCCGACCTTCTGGATTGGCATTCTGGTGGTGTATTTTCTGGTCAGCTGGTTCGACTGGCTGCCGCCCCTGGGCTACGCTAACTTGTGGCAGGACCCGTGGCGCAACCTGCAGCAAATGTTTTTCCCGGCAGTGGCGCTGGGCTTCTACAACATGGCGCTCATCGCGCGGGTAACCCGCTCGTCAATGCTGGAGGTGTTCCGCGAGGACTACATCCGCACGGCGCGGTCAAAGGGGCTCCGGGAAGGGGCGGTGATTATCCGCCACGCGCTGAAAAACGCCTTCCTGCCCATCATCACTATTTCGGGCTGGCAGGTGGGACGCCTCATCGCCGGCACGGTGGTCATTGAGACTATCTTCCTGGTGCCCGGCATGGGGCGCCTGCTGGTGGACAGCATCCTGCACCGGGATTACACGATGATTCAGAGCATCGTCATGGTGATTGCGTTCATGGTGCTGGCCCTCAATCTCGTCGTGGATATGCTTTACGCCTGGCTGGACCCCCGCATCCGCTACGAGTAGTCCCGCCCGACGCCCCCGTTCGCATCGGCACTCCATCCAGCCGCCCGTATATCCGGCCGCCCGCATAAGGAAAAGCATTATGGCTCAGCAAGCAACCGGAGTGATTACCCCTGCCGAATCAGCCGGCGCGGGGATGCGCCCCAAACGCACGTTTTGGGAAAATATCGTCAACTTTGCCCAGCGCAAACCCCTGGGGGCCTTTGGCGCGGCGGTGGTCATTCTGCTGGTAATCGTCGCGGTTCTGGCGCCGGTCGTTGCTACCGATGACCCCAAACGGACCAACGCGGCGTATCGTTTCAACCCGCCCAACAGCGAAACCTGGCTGGGCGGCGACCAGATTGGCCGCGACGTGTACAGCCGTCTGGTATATGGCACCCGCATTTCGCTGGTCGTTGGCCTGCTCAGCGTGTTCTTCGGCGTAACCATCGGCGCGTTCATCGGCATCGTCAGCGGCTACTTTGGCGGCATCACCGACCTGGTGATTCAGCGCGTTATGGACGCTATGATGTCGTTCCCGGCGCTTATCCTGGCGCTGGCGATTATGGCGATTCTGGGCGCGTCGGTGACCAACGTGGTGATTGCATTGAGCGCCGTGTTCATACCCGGCGCGGCGCGCACCATACGTTCGCAGGCCCTCAGCATCAAAGAGGTGGACTACGTACTGGCCGCCCGGGCCGTGGGCGCCGGCGACTGGCGCATCATCCTGCGCCACATGGCCCCCAACTGCGCGGCTACCTTCATCGTCCTGGCCAGCATCTCGCTGGGCTGGGCTATCGTGGTGGAGGCGTCGCTGAGCTTCCTGGGCGTGGGGATTCCGCCGGACGTGCCGTCGTGGGGCGGGATGCTGAACGGCGTGGCGCAGAACTCGCTGGACGTGGCGCCGTGGCTGGGGGTGTTCCCCGGCCTGGCCATCGCCATTACGGTGTTCGCGGTCAACCTGCTGGGCGACGCCCTGCGCGACGTGCTGGACCCGCGGATGCGGGGAGCGAACTAACCGGAGCCGCCCCTACCATGCTGCTCCGGCTCCGTCCAGGGGGCTATTCCGTGCGATGTCGAGCAGGCGGCGGCGTATGGATTGGCTGTCCGCCGTCAAATCGACGGTGGCGAAACGGATTTCGTGGCCCTGAATGACCGCCGCCTCGTCAACGCGGGCGTCAATGGCCGGGTAGAGCAGGATGCCCGTAGCATTGCCGGACAAGGAGTCGCCGGCCCGTTCCTGAGAGCGGAGATAGGCATAAAGCTGGTAGATGTGTCCGCTTTTGAGCCGTGGGGCGCTATCCCGACCGGGGGCGACTATAGATGTGAACTTGGTATCAATAACGATCTGCTGCGACGGTCTTTTCAGCATGATGTCGGTTTGCATTGCGGGCAGTATATTCTGGATGCCGGCAGTTTCCCTTGCTACTGGCCAATGAATCCAGTTGCCATGGCTGACGCGCCAACCTTGCCGGGACAGGGTTACGGCGTAGAAACCTGCCACCGCCTTTTCAAAGAGCTCGCGAACCCATTTTTCCTCCCGGTCCGGCATCGCCAGGTATGATGCGCCGGCGTCCTCGGTGGGGATGGCCAGGTCAAAGGCCAGTTGCGCCGCCGCCAGCAGCTGCCGGTCGGCGGCGTCGGCATGGGCTGAGCGGAGCGGCGGCGGCTCGGGACGGCGCAGATGCTGAACCGGGTCGGTTACGCCGGCCCGCGCCATAGCGGCGGCCCAGGCGCGGCAGCGGCGGGATAAATCCGGGTCTTTGACCGCCTTTGCCAACTGTGTCAGGGCGGCTTTGACGAAACGGTTATGCGGCGTGTCAACGGTGAGTTCGTCGTAAATGCAGGCCACGCGGCCCAGTTGCAGCAGTTGGCGGCGTTCCGTGCGCAGCAGGTTGATGCGTCCCCGCACCCGGTTGAGGTCGTCGCGGCGGCGTTGATAGTCGTGGCTGAGGCTGCGCCGCAGACGACGGGCCACGGCGTGGGTGAGGATTTCGGCAACCAGATTGGGGATGTCGTCGGGCGCGTCCTCTACGGCGACGCGGCGGCGGGGGGACAACTCCCGGTACAGCCGGGATGCGTACAGCATCAGCAGCCAGATGTTGCGCACCGGGATGCGGCCAATATAGCCGGCGGCGCGGTCTGCGTTGCTGCCAGTATCCATCATAGCGAGAATCCGCCATAGCGAGAATCCGCTAACGCCGGCGGCGAAGCTGAATGATTATCGTGAGCAGGAACCCCGCCAGAGTCAGCAATAAGCTGGCGACGGCAATCAGCCGGTCAGCGCTGTAGTTTCCAATCAGCCATAAGATGGCTAATAAAATCAGTATGGCCAATAAGACGGCGAAAAGGATTCCGGCAGTTGCCAGTATCGCTTTAAGTACGTCCATCGGGCCAAATCAGCACGATGCCCGACACCGTAAAGACGATGCCGGAAACCCCCGCCACCAACGCCCCGGCCGGCATGGCGAATGGCGCCAGGGCCGGCAGCAGGTAATCCCCCAAAAAGACGGCGAAGATGCCGAGCAGGAAAACCATATTGGACACGATGAATACTCGATACCACATAGCGGCGCCCTCCGGTTCCCTGCATTCAGGATAACGATAAACCCGGCAGGCTGCCGGCGTCAACGCCCGGCCCTACATCCCGTCCAACAATTCCGATTTGGCGGCGTCGGCCGTCTCCGGGTTGTCGAACCAGCATTCGTACAGCTGGGGGGCGATTTCGGTTGCTACGACGTGGGAGAACCACTCCTGCGGATTGTCAATCGTAACGCCGGGCTGCGGCGTTACGAAGCTGTGGCCGATGCGGAACTGCCGGCCCAAGCTGCGGTCGGCGGCGATTTGGTCATTGAGCGCCGTTAGCCGGCGCTCAACATCCGCCAGAAAAGCGTCAGGTATGCCGGTGGTGTCGCTAACCCAATTGCGCCAGACGCGGCCCAGCGTAGGTTCCAGGTCAAAGAAAGCGAAGCGGCGGCGCAGGGCGAAATCCACCAGGGCCAGCGAGCGGTCGGCAAGGTTCATCGTGCCAATGACATATACGTTGGGCGGGATATAGACCCGTTCGTGGTCGCTGCGGGGATAGGCCAGCGCCAATGCCTCGTCCGGGTGGCGCTTGTCGGCTTCCAGCAGGGTCAGCATTTCGCCGAAAATCTGCGCCGGGCTGCCCCGGTTGATTTCCTCAATGACCATCACATACCGGCCATCGGAGTTTTGGCTGGCGTCCGCTATCAGTCGGAGAAATGGGCCGTCAACCAGCTCCAGCCGGCCGTCGCCGGCGGGCCGCCAGCCGCGCACGAAGTCCTCGTAGGACATATTGGGGTGGAACTGGAGCGGCCTTACCGTATTGTCATCCCGGCGGCCCACCAGCGCATAGGCCAGCCGTTTGGCCAGCCAGGTTTTGCCGGCGCCGGGCGGGCCTTGCAGGATGATGTTCCGCTTGACGGCAAGGCGTTGCAGCATCGTTTCCAGTTGCTGGCGTTCCAGAAAGCAGCCGTCGCTGATGATGCCATCTACGCTCGTCGGTTCTGGACTGGGATCGTCTGGGTTGGGAGCTGGCAATGGGTCACGAAATGCAATCGTTATGAAGGTCTTCTCCGCATCGGATTCGCCTCCTATACGCCAGACGCAATCATCCTCGCTGACATTCAGGCCGTCAATTTCACAATCCCATAACGGCTGTCTGCCGGATGGATACGAATTCCACTCGACTTCCACCGAGGACTTATTAGGCAAATTGTTCTTCCAAATCACACCGATCGCCCAAATCCCTATCTTTCCATGATGGTAGAAACGGTTCGATTTGATAGCGATCCGGTCGCCTGGACGCATCTCACGGATGACGTCATCCGAAGGAGCCGCATCTCCATGTATACCGTAATGCATCCAATAGCCGGGTCCAATATAGTCGTGCCATCTAGGACCGCCGGTAACGAACCATACCGGGCGCACGTCGTCATTGCTTGCGATGGAAACCATTATCATTACCTCCGGCCGCTTGCGGCATAGCAAGGGGCTGCCGGCGTATTACATGAAACCGGCCCCGGCTTACTGCCCCTCCGGGTAGGTCAGCTTCAGCAGCACGTGGCGGCGGTTCGTCGTGTAGGGGCGCACCTGTTCGGGCCAGCGGCCGGCGTCCACGGCTGCGGCCCATTCGGGGCTGGTGAGCACTTCGGGGCTTTCCAGCTGATAGACGGCGTGATGCTTGGGCGTGCCGGGTATCTCAATCTCCTGCACCTGGCCGCCCATCGCCATCAGCAGGCGGTGGGTTTCGTAGCGGGTTACGCCGAGGACGCCGGGGGCCTGGTTGAGCAGGGGGCAGTGTTCGGTGTTGTACACTTCGTTGAACAGGGCTTCGCGCTCCGGGTCAATGTCCATGCTGGCGATGAACAGGTATTGGGATTTGAGGTCGGCCATCGTAAAACCTCCGTGGTGGGTTCGTTAGTGGGATTGGTGCAACAGCTGGGCGGCCAGGGCCCAGTCGGAGCGGGCGGACGTCAGATCGCCCAGCGCCGCATAGGCTTTGCCCCGCGCCACGTAGGCTACGGTATAGCGGTCCTTCCGCGCGATGGCGGCGGTGAAATCGGCGATGGCCGGCCGGTTGTGTCCCGCGTCCCGCAGCGCTAATCCCCGCCAGTAGTAGCTTTCCGGGTCGTCCGGCGACCGGGACAGGGCGGCGCTGCAATCGGCGGCGGCATCGTCCCACCGGCCAAGTTTGTAGCGGGCGCGGGCGCGGGTTTGCCAGGCATCGGCGATGCCGTCGTCCAGTTGCAGGGCCTGACTGCAATCGGCGTCCGCGGCCGGCCAGTTTTCCAGGGCCAGGTTGACGATGGCGCGCTGCAGCCAGGCGTCGGGGTTGCCGGCGTCAAGGCTGATGGCGGCGTCCAGTTCGGCCCCGGCGGTTTGGTACTTGCCCTGCATCGCCAGCGCCCGGCCCCGGCGGTAACGGACGCCGGCATCGGCCGGGTCAATCAGATACGCCAAGTCCAGCTCGGCCAGGGCGGCGTCGGGCCGGCCCCGGCCCAGCTGGGCGTCCGCGCGCTGCAAGTGGCCGGCGACGGCGGCGGCGCGGGATTGACGCGAAACGGTCATTGGCCGGGCTAGAAAGCGCGCCGGTGGGAGTAGTCAATCTCCTGGTTGGTGATGAACTCCAGCAATACCGCGCTGCCATTCTCGTTTTGCTGCCGGGCGCGCCGGAACGCCGGGATGATTTCCGACGGGTCGGTGATGCGTTCGGCGTAGCCGCCCATGGCGCGGCCCAGGTCGGCGTAGTTGCCGCCCAGGTCGCGGGTGTTGTACAGCGCGTGGGAGCGCTGCATCGCCCCGGTTTCCACCGCCATTGAGGAGTTGTTCAACACTACGGTGGTGATAGGAATGTCGCTGCGCACGGCGGTCTCGAAGTCCAGCCCCACCATGCCGAAAGCGGCGTCGCCCATAAAGTTGACGCACATTTTCTCCGGAGCGGCCAGTTTGGCGCCGATAACCAGGCCCAGGCCGGTTCCCAAGCCGTGGGATTTGCCCCAGCCCAGATAGCTGCGCGGGCCGCCGGCGCGGTAAAAGGGCGTAATCTGGTCCCGCGGACTGCCGGAGTCGTGGGTGATGATGGCTTCGTCGGCGGGGACGGCCTGCTGGAAGTCGGTGATAACGCGGTAGGGGTTGACCGGCGGGCCACCGGCCGCGGTCTTGTGCTCCCACTCGGCCAGCCACGCGCTGCGCACCGCTGCAATCTCGCCGGTTACTGCGGCGTTGTCGCGGCGGCGGTCGCCCACAATCTCGCGGCAGGCGTCAATCATCTGACGCAGCGCCAGTTTGGCGTCGCCAATAACCGGGAACTGAACGTCGTAGTCCTTGTTCAAGTCCCGCGGGTCGTTGGTGTTTTGAATCAGCGTGCGGCCGGGCGGCAGGTTCATGGACATACCATGTTTGGTGAAGCTGGCGCCCACGCCGAATATGACGTCGGCCCGGCGCATAAAGTGGTACACGGCGCCGGACATCACGCCCGAACCGCTGCCCAGCGCCAGGGGATGCTGCTCCGGGAACCCGCTCTTGCCCAACAGCGTCGTCATCACGGGCGCGGACAGCAATTCGGCCAGCTCCACCAGCTCGTCGGTGGCTTCGGCGTACATCACGCCCTGGCCGGCGTGGAGCGCCGGATAGGTAGCAGAGCACAGGGCGCGGGCGGCGGCGGCCACATCGTCCGGGTCGGCCTGCGATGCTGACCGGCGCACGTTGCCGCCCCAATAGAACGCCTCCTCAGATACCTCTTCCAGCGCCACGTCGGCGGGAATCTCCACCATCGACGGGCCGGGCCGGCCGGTGTACAGAGCGTTGACGGCCCGGCGCATCACCTGGCTGGTACTTTGCGACAAGTTGAGCCGCTCCAGGTGCTTGGTAACGCTGGCGAAACTCTCGATGGAGTCGAACATGGGAAAGACGCCCTGCCGCTCGCGCGGGTGGCCCAGGGGCAGCAGCAGGACGGGTACCGAGTCCGAGAAGGACGTGGCGACGCCGGAGTAGGCGTTCTCGGCGCCGGGGCCATACTGCATAGCGAACACGCCGGGGGGCCGGCCGTTGGTGACGCGGCTGTACCCGTCGGCGATGCCGACGCCGACGCGCTCCTGACGGCAGATGATGGGCCGGATGCCGGCGGCGGCGCAAGCTTCAATGACCGGCGTGGTAGGGAAGCAGGACAGGTACTGCACGCCTTCCCGTTTCAGAATTTCGGCAATGGCGTCAATAGTTTGCACGGTGAAATACCTCTTTGCATTGGGATGATTGGCAGTTTGGCGGGCCGGCTTATTCCGAAGCTTCCGGCGGGAAGTCAACCATACCGGACCAGAAGTCCGCAACCGGCAGGATGACATCGGGAAACGCCTGCGGGCTGATCTGGTCGCCGGGGAAGAACCGGCGGACGGTCTGATACTGGTCTCCGGCCGGGTTGGTATGGGCTTCTATTTCGTAATCCCGCAAGTTGGCAATCCACACTTCGGGGATGCCCGCTCTGGCGTAGCTTTCCAGTTTCCGGCCCCGGTCGTGCTGTAGTGAACTGTAGGAGACTTCAATCAGGAAGTACACATCGGCCGGCGTGGCCGCCGCTAGGTGGTAGTCAGGCCGCCGGCGCAGCACAACGAAGTCCGGTTCCGGGTTATTCCATTCATCCAGCCGTACCGAACCTTGAACGCGAACCCGGGCCCGGCCCATTAAGGAAAATACCAGAAGTTCATTAAGGCAGTCCGTGGAGTCATTGTGCATTTCTCCGATGGGGGCCATCTCGATAATTTCTCCGTCCAGCAGTTCAATGCGCTCGTATTCGGACAGGATGCCGACTTCGGCCAGGGCGTAATACTCATCCACCGTGAAGCGGCGGCGGCCAGCCAGGACTTCCTCCCGGTCGCGCGGGCTGAGGATGCCGGCGGCAACCATAGCATAGCACTCTGACGAGGAAAACCCGCGGCGGGTATAGGACTTGGGCAGTGTCGTGGTCATCATCGCCTCCAAGTGCGCAAGGTTTGACCGGGCCGGTCAATTGTATCACTTGGAGGGCAGGTTCTGGCGCCGGCTGCGCCGGGCCGCATTGTGCCGGCTCCATAATCCGGCTAGAATGACAGCCGAATCTATGCGGGAGCCTGACATTGACTAGCGGAGCCCTTGCCGGCGTCAAGGTGATTGACCTTACCCACCACATCGCCGGCCCTTACGCCACCAAGCTGCTTGCCGATTTTGGCGCCGACGTGCTCAAAATCGAGCGGCCGGGCGGCGACCCGGCCCGGCGGTTGCCGCCTTTTTATCACGACGAGCCCCACCCGGAAAAAAGCCTGCCCTTTCTGTATCTGAACACCAACAAGCGCAGCGTTACCCTCAACCTCAAATCGGAAACGGGGCGGGCGATTTTGCTGGAACTTCTGGCGGACGCCGACGCGGTGGTGGAAAACTTCGCGCCGCGAGTGCTGCCGTCGCTGGGGCTGGACGAGGATACGCTGCGGGCGCGCAACCCCCGGCTGGTAATTGCGTCGGTATCCAACTTCGGGCAGACCGGCCCCTGGCGGGATTATCGGGCTACGGAAATCGTGGCGTATGCGCTGGGCGGCCTGATGTATATTTTCGGGGCCTACGACCGCGAACCGCTGAAACACGCCCTGCATCAGGCCCAGTTTAAGGCCGGCGCCAACCTGGCTTCGGCGACGCTGCTGGCCCTGTATCACCGGCGGCTCACCGGCGAAGGCCAGCGGGTGGACGTGTCCATCCAGGAAGGCATCGCCTCCGCGCTGCGCGACGTCACCAACAACTACACCTACACCGGAGCGGTGCGCCGCCGGCAGCCCAACCACACCGGCGACTTGACCAGACTGCGCGCCGTGTCCGACGGCTACGTGCTGCCCAACCCCGGCCTGGGCGCGTCGGTGGACTGGCAAATTCTGGTGGATTTTCTGGAGGCCCCCGAACTGGACGACCCGCGCTTTGACAACCCCTCCGCCCGTCTGGAGAACGCCGAGGCGCTGGGCGAAATCCTGGACAACATCTTTGCCACCAAAGGGAAGCAGGATATTTTCTACTCCGCCCACGAAAAGCGGTTCATCTACGGCGTAATTGACTCGCCGGCGGAAACCGTGGCCAACCCGCAGATTCGGGCGCGGGGTTACTACGTTCCGCTGGCGCACGGTGATTTGGGCGAAATTACTTTTCCCGGCGCGCCTTTCCTGATGAGCGATTCGCCGTGGCAGGTTGACGCTGCCGCCCCCCGGATAGGCGAGCACACCGGCGCGGTGCTGGCCGATTTGGGGTACGGCCCCCGGGACCTGGCCTATCTCACGGCCGCGGAGGTTATCTGATATGGCCGGGCCGTTGCAGGGTGTCCGCATCGTCGAGATGGGCCAGCTCATCGCCATTCCGTCGGCGATGAAGTGGCTGGGCGATATGGGGGCGGAAGTAATCCGGCTGGAATCGGTACAGCGACTGGAGAGCTACCGGACGGATTCGCTGTATCACAACGAAGTAGCCGGCGATTTCTGGAACCGGGGAGCCAATTTCTACGAACAAAACCGGAACAAGCTGGGGCTGACGCTGGACTTGAGCCGGGACGCGGGCCGCGCCGTGCTGCGGGAGCTCATCGCCATCTCCGACGTGTTCGCCGAAAACTTTACGCCGCGAGTCATCCGCAACTTTGGCCTGGAGTACGCCGACCTGCGCCGGATACGGCCCGACATTATTATGGTGTCGTCCACCGGCTACGGGTTCGACGGCCCCTGGGCCAACTTTGGCGCCACCGGCCCGGCTACGGAAGGCGCCGCCGGCCTGGCCTATATCACCGGCTACCGCAACGGCGGCCCGATGATGTCCGAGATTCCTTACACCGACTACACGGCCGGCGAGCATACCGTAACCGCCGTAATGCTGGCCCTGATGCACCGTCTGAACACCGGGCGCGGCCAGTTCATCGACATATCCCAGACCCAAACGTGCAGCGCCACTATACCGGAAGCGCTGCTGGACTGGACGGTGAACGGTCGCGTGGCGGAACGGCGGGGCAACGAAGACCCGGCCATGTCGCCCCACGGCTGCTATCCCTGCGCCGGCAACGACCGCTGGATTGCCATTGCCATCGACAGCGATGCGGCGTGGCAGGCGCTGTGCCGGGTGATGGGTCGGGGGGATTGGGCGGCCGACCGTCGCTATGCCGATGCCCTCAGCCGCATCAACCACCGCTCCGAGTTGGACCAGATGCTGGCCTTTGAGACCCGCGCCCACGACAACCACGCGCTGATGGCCCGGTTGCAGGCCGCCGGCGTGGCCGCCGGTGCGGTTATGGACAGCGAAAATCTGCTGTTCAACGAACACCTGAACGCGCGGCGCTTCTATGAGGTAGTGGAGCATCATCCCGACACCGGGATGCCGCCGCTGCCCTACGCCGGCCGGCCCTGGAAACTGTCGCGCACGCCGGCGGTTCCGCCCCGGCCGGCCCCGATAATGGGCCAGCACAACCGGGAGATACTGGCCGACCTGCTGGGCAAAACCGGAGACGAAATCACCAGGCTGGAAGAAGCCAACATCATCGGCTACGCGCCACTGTCGCCGCGGGGGGTGCGGCGCCCGTCGCCCGACGAACAGGTGCGGCAGGGGCGAATGCAGCGTTACGAAACGGACTACGCGGAACGGGTGCGGCGAGGGTTCGGGATTAGGGAGTAGGCGGCGCGCGTTATGGGGAATCCGCTGGCGGGGGCGATAGTGGTGGTACTGGTACTGGCGGCGCGCTGATTGAACGGCGGTATGCCGAGGAATTGGGCCAGGACTGTTGGGAGCGGTTTTAAACGGATGCCGGCAAAGTCTTTTGTGCTAAAATTATGCTGACGCGCAACGGTGCAATCCGCAAAGGATGTACTGGCAAAATGTGGAACGAGATCGGGTTTTGGGGGCTGATGCTTTCGGGGCTGGCATCGGCGGCCGGCTTGGCCCTGTTGGCGCTGGGCTTAGCCATCTGGCCGGTTCTGCTGGAACGGACGGGGTATATCGCCGGCTGGCTGGTGGTTATCGGGTTGTCTTGCGGCGGCACGGTCGGAATGTTTGCTTTGCTGGCGCGCCGCCGGTAATCATTACGGCCCACTGCTCCGAAATGGCGACCGCAGAGCAAAACGCCGGTGCGTCGCCGTTGCCATTATGAAATCGGCGCCCCGGTATCTCCGGTTAGCCGGCTTGCTCCTTGCCGCCGCGGTGCTGCCGTCCGCGGCAATTTTCACGATTGGCATTGCCGTGAATCTGATTACGCCGCCGGTTTCGGAGTACTAGCTGGTAATTCCGAGGAACGTCGGATACAGCATCATCGCCGGTTCCGCGCTGTTGTTTCTGGTCGGCATCTACCACCAATTGGAAACCCTGTTGCAGCGCGGTGAACGGGGTGACGCCGGCGGCGCGCCTGAGGATACTCCATAAACGGGCTGACGCTCTGCAACGGGCGGAGGGCGAAACCATAGCGACGGCTGCCCCTCATCCGTGCCGGCAGTCGTTCAACGAACACCTGAACGCGCGGCGCTTCTATAAGGTGTGGAGGGTAACGTTACGTTTTTAGGTGGTTTGATTATTCCCCATTCCAGCGAAAGCGGGAATCCAGGAACGGCAAGAGCGGCATCCCTGACTTTGCAAAACCCCGACCACCTAAAACGGAACGCTACCAACGGTTTTAGGCTGGTTGTACAGCAACCCGGCCTATGATACTGTGTTGATTAGTCAGTCGGCGCGACGCAATTGCAAGGGAGACAAAATGGCTCTGAAACGGGTACTGCGAGGATGCCGGGTGATTTTCTACCTGTCAACCGCCGCACTTTGTATCGGTTTTCTGTTGGTTCTCCCGTTGTTGCTGGGCGGGAACTGGTGGCTGGGTACGCCTGCGGTTACGGAAATGGTGGGCTCCGGTATGATGGGTGTGGGCGCCGTTACGGGCGGAGTATCCGGGTTGCTCCTGCTGACATCCTGAGGTTGCTGCCGGCAGCACGGTACGCAAAGGGTACAGACAGTAAGTCATCCAGTGGCCAACAGACCGGAAATGCTATTTTCCAGAACTAACATCAAACTGGCTGCTCTTGCAGTTACGCTGGGAATAGCATGGGGCATTGCGATTATGTCAGTGCTGATTGCGATGGGGATGATAAATCCCGATGCCTCCGTTCGGTTGGTAAATTTTCTCAAGAACGTTGGCTACGGCATCTTTGCCGGCGGCGTAATAATTTGCCTAGTGGAACTGGGCAAAACAGTCGTGAATATCGTGAAAGGTGACACGGATTAGCCGCCCGTCAGTCACTTAGTGCCCATTGATTACGAAAAAGAAGGGCGTTCCAGCAATTGCATTTACTGGAACGCCCTGTTCCGTGCGTTCGGATTACTAACTTTGCCGCGCCTCAAAGGCGGTAATGGCGTCCTCGTGCTGCAGGGTCAGGCCGATGTCGTCCAGGCCGTTGAGCAGGCAGTAGCGGCGGAACTCGTCAACTTCAAAGTCCACCACTATCTCTTCATCGGTATCGCGGACTTGCTGGGCTTCCAGGTCAATGACTAGCCGGAAGCCTGGGTGGCTCCTGGATTTGTCGATAATCCGGCGCACCGTATCCTCCGGCAGCGGCAGCGGCAGGAGGCCGTTTTTGAAGCAGTTGTTGTAGAAAATATCGGCAAAGCTGGGCGCGATGACACAGCGGATGCCGAAGTCTTCCAGCGCCCAGGGCGCGTGCTCGCGGGAGGAACCGCAGCCGAAGTTGGGCCCGGATACGAGAATTTTGGAGTTGCGGTAGGCATCCTGGTTCAGCATGAAGTCGGGGTTTTCGGAGCCGTCCTCGTGGTAGCGGTAGCGGTCGAACAGGTGGGGGCCGAAGCCGGTGCGCGCGATGCTTTTCAGGTACACGGCGGGGATAATCATATCCGTGTCCACGTTCACGGCGTCCAGCGGGGCGACGACGCCTTCCAGTTTCACAAAGGGTTCCATTTTTCGTACCTCTGGATTCCGGCTTTGGCCGGAATGACGGTTAATTCTAGAAGTCGCGCACGTCCACGAAGTGGCCGGCGATGGCGGCGGCGGCGGCCATTTCGGGGCTGACCAGGTGGGTGCGGCCGCCGTTGCCCTGGCGTCCCTCAAAGTTGCGGTTGGACGTGGAAGCGCACCGCTGGCCGGGGGCCAGTATGTCGGGGTTCATGCCCAGGCACATGGAGCAGCCGGCCACTCGCCAGTCAAAGCCGGCGTCCTTGAACACCTGGTCCAGCCCCTCGGCTTCGGCCTGCATTTTGACGCGGGCGGAGCCGGGAACGACCATGGCGTACACGTCGGAACTGACCTGGCGGCCACGAATCACGTTGGCGGCGGCGCGCAGGTCGTCGATGCGGGCGTTGGTGCAAGCGCCGAGGAACACGCGGTCAATCTTGATGTCCTGAATCGCCTGGTTTGGCTCCAGACCCATGTATTCCAGCGCCCGCGCGGCGGCCTCGCGCTCGGCGGTGGTATTAAAGGATGCCGGGTCGGGCACGCGGTCGGTAATGGAGGCGACCATATCGGGCTTGGTGCCCCAGGTTACGAAGGGAGCCAGGTCGTTGGCGTTGATGACGATGGTGCGGTCATAGGTCGCGCCGGCATCCGTAGGCAGGCCGCGCCACTCCTCAATCCTGGCTTCCAGCTCCGCGCCTTTGGGGGCGTAGGGGCGGGTGCGGACATACTCAAAGGTGGTGTCATCGGGGGCAATCATGCCGGCGCGGGCGCCGCCCTCAATGCTCATATTGCACACCGTCATCCGTCCGTCCATGGACAGGCCGCGAATGGCCTCGCCGGTGTATTCAATGACGTGGCCGGTGCCGCCGTTGACGCCCATGCGCCCGATGATGCCCAGGATGATGTCCTTGGCGGACACGCCGTTGGGCAGCGGGCCGTCCACCCGCACCTCCATAGTGTTGGGCTTGAACTGGCGCAGGGTTTGCGTCGCCAGCACGTGCTCGACTTCCGACGTGCCGATGCCGACGGCAAAGCAGCCCAGCGCGCCGTGGGTAGAGGTATGGCTGTCGCCGCACACCACCGTTTTGCCGGGCAGAGTGTAGCCCAAATCCGGCCCGATGACGTGGACGATGCCCTGGTTCTCGCTGAAGCGGTCATAGAAGTGGGGCAAGCCGAACTCGGCGGCGTTGCGTTCCAGGGCGTCCAGCTGGGCTTTGGAAATCTCGTCCACGATGGGGCGGGTCAGCTCCCAGGTTGGCGTGTTGTGGTCCACGGTGGCGACGGTGAGGTCCGGGCGGCGCACCGGCCGGCCGGCCATCCTGAGGCCGTCAAAGGCTTGGGGCGACGTAACCTCGTGCACCAGATGCAGGTCAATATAGATGAGCGACGGCTGCCCCGGTTCCTCGTGAACCACGTGGGCATCCCAGATTTTTTCAAACATGGTTCTGGCGGCCAATTTGATTCCTCCTCAAGCCGGGCCGCCACGCGGGGGCGCCGGCCGTTTGATGCCGGAAAGCGAGTAGCATTATAGCATTGCCGGGGCGGGGGCCGGGATTGCCACTACGCTAACCCGGTGGTAATTTACGCCGGCCCGCCAGCCAACCGCAACGAGGTGAATGACGATGATGCGCCGCAATATCGCCCAACTGCCGGTTAAGTCGCTGGCGCTAGGGTTGATTGCCCTGGTGATAGTGGCGCTGGCCTGCGGGCCGTCCGTGCCGGCGGGGCAAGGCGGTACGCTGGAACCGACGGTTGAGGTCGAAGCGACCGACACAGCCACGCCGGAAGCTGCGCCCACCGACACCCCCACTCCCGAGCCAACACCGACTCTTTTCATGATTGATAACGGGGTGCCTAGAGTAGTTGGACATCCGGTAAAGCCAAAATACACGAACTTAAGTTAAGGACAATGGCGCCTCCCCAACGTATGACTATATGGGCCTTGCTAACGATGGCTACGGTTCTTATCAGTTAGGGGCCAACGTGCCGGCGTCGCTCCTGGTTCGGTTGTCGGAACAACCGGGCGTGCTTCGTGTGGCAGAGCCAGGTAAACCCGCGCCGGAGCTGGGGTATCACGAAATCGGACCGGTTTGGAGACTTGAAGCCGGTGATGGAACCTCTGCCGTGCGTAGCTAGAATCCGGCAGGGCCGCCACAGTTGTTCCGGTTGTTATGTTCCGTGATACCCCATTTTAAATGCCGGCGCTATCCGGCGGTTGCGTTTGCCAGTCCCGTAATCTCCTGCGCTGCCGTCGCCAGCGTGGCCTCCGCCAGCCGGGTAAGATCCGCGCCATCCAGCCGCCGGCCCTGCACACCCATAAGGCGCAGTATGCGGCCATCTTTGGTGATGCGGACGCGGTCGAGGGCGTCTTGCCAGGGCGCAAGGTAGTCGCAGGCGCCGTCGCCGTTGGGGTCGTCTCCCCCTTCCAGGCTTTCGCCGGCGGGCAGGCTGACCGCGATGACTGACGACGGGTCGGCGGCCGGAGCCAGCATCATTACCGGCAGGTCGGTTTCGCACAGGCCGGCTTGTTCCAGCAGGCCGCGGACGGTGGCGGAGATGCCGTGCATCCCGAATATCACCAGATGGGCGAAAGTGGCATCCCGCTGTTCAAATTCGGCGCGGTAGCGGCGGAAAATCTCGTGCGCGCCGGCGGCCTGGGGTTTCACCAGGAACAGGGCCAGCGCCGGGAACCCCTCGCCGTCGCTGGTCCTGGCGCGCAAGTCGTCCCGCCAGCGGAGCAACTTGTCGTGGTCGTGCGCGTCGTAGTGATGTGACATAATATGCCCCTATCCTTTTACCTTTTACCCGTGCGCGCAGGTTACCCGCGCGCGTAGGCATCCTGTAGTTGCCGGAGGTCCGGCTTGTGCATTGTCAGCAGCGCCTGCAATACCGCCGCCGCTTTTGGTTCGGGCTGCATCAGCTCCGGCAGAATGGCCGGGATAATTTGCCAGAAAACGCCGAACTTGTCCTCCAGCCAGCCGCATTGACCCGGCGCGCCGTCTTCTCCCAGCCGCTCCCACAGATCGTCGATTTCGTCCTGCGTGTCGCAGCCGACGACGAAGGATATGGCGGGGGAGAATTGAAAGGCCGGGATGCCGTCAAAGGCGGTGAACGCCATACCGTCCAACTCGAAGGCTACCATGGCGCTGCCCCGGGCCGGCCCCTGGGTAAAGGTGATGTCGCTGACGATTCGAGAGCTGCGGAACACGGAAACATAGAAATGCGCCGCCTCCCGCGCGCAGCCGTCAAGCCACAGGAACGGGGTGATTTTCTGCACTTGCGCCACGCTATCCTCCGGCGTCGAATTGCACGAGGATGCCGTCCGGGTCATAGACGTAAAAGCTGCTGACCCGACCCTCGGCGTTAGTCCATACGTCCATTGGAGCGGCGAGAGGCACGCCCTGCTCCGCCAAGTTCTCGGCCAGGGCTTTAGGGTCCGGCACGCTGAAGGAAATGTGGCTGATGCCAACCTGGTCGAGCTTGATGGGGACGCCGTCCGGGTCATCGCCGGGGTGGGAAGTCATGGTCAGGGTGGGCTTGGCGCCGTCGGCGTAGGCCAGGCGCACCTGGCGGCGGGTGGCCCGGTGGTGCGCGTACACGTGGGGCAGGCCGCCGGTGGTGGTGTCCTGGATGGCATCGCTGACCACGGACATTCCCAGCCGGTCGCAATAGAATTGGAGCGAAACGTCAAGGTCGCGCACACAGATGGCGATGTGCGAGACGCCGGTTGCATTCATAGGCATAGTGGCAGCTCCTGGCCGTACCGTTGGGTCGGATTTGCGGCGCATTGCATTGTAGTGGGGTCAGGCGGGCGCATTTGGTGAATCGCCCGGAGATTGCTGAGGTTTCCCCTGCCGCCGGCTAACCGCCGGAGCCGCTGTCGAACTGCACCAGGATGCCGTCCGGGTCGTACACGAAAATGCTGGACACTTCGCCGTCGGCGTTGGTGAACCCGTCCATCGGGCCGGCCAGTGCGACGCCGTTGCTGATGAGTTCGTCGGCCAGGGCTTTGACGTCAGGGACGGTAAAAGAGATGTGGCTGATGCCCACCTGGTCCAGTTTGATGGGCGCGCCGTCGGCGTCGCCGTCGGGGTGGCTGGTCATCACCAGCGTCGGAACGGCGCCCTCGCCATAGGTAAGCACGGCCTGGCGGCGGGTGGCGCGGTTATGGGCGTACACGTGGGGCAGGCCGCCGGTGGTGGTGTCCTGCACCCGGTCCACGGTTACGGTCATACCGAGGATGTCGCGGTAGAACTTGAGGGATTCGTCCAGGTCGCGGACGCAGACGGCGATGTGGGAAACGCCGGAAGAATTCATTGCCATAGTAGCGGCTCCTGTGCGCTGTGTGTGATGGGCGCGGCCGGTTGGCGCCGGCAGTTGGGCGTAATGCTAATGCGCCGGGTTCGGGTTGTCAAAAGCGTTGGGGCGGGTTGCCAACCGGCCCCGACCGATTCCGGCAGCGCCATAGCAGCCGCCGCCCAGCGACCCGTTGTGCGGCGTGAAGCGATGGGTGAAGGCGGTATTGGCCGGGTCACCGGCGAACCCGTCGCCGTCCTGGTCATAATCCGGGAGTGGCCGTAGTGAGATGCGGATGCACACCCCCCATTCAACATCCAGGTCGCTGCCGGCTCGTTGAGACCGTCGCCGCTCCCATTAACCGGCGTAGTCGCTGCGGCCACGGCGTCACCCACCGCGCCCATACTTCGGGCATGGAAAATGCCGGGCCAAAAACCCCGGCGCACAACCCCCGGCCGCACTTTGCAACGGCCCGGCCCACTGACAACCCCCCTTTGACAACCGCGAACACAAGTCCTATACTGTACCCCGTCACGTGAATCCCAGTCCTGCCAGAGGTCACCGGTCATCAACGGCCAGTCAGCATAAAAATCGCATACCGGCGTCGTGGAGACCCCTCGTCCAATGCTTACGCGAGAACGGTCTAACCGGCCAACAGCGACTGCCACCGCGCTGCGTGGCTGCGCCTTCAAAGCGCAGTTCACGAACCATCGGAGCAAAACTTTGCGTAAATCCCCCGGCCGTGGGGCTGACAATGACCGGTGACCTCTGGCTCGCACACCGCATCCCGCCAACCGCCCGAACCCCGACCACCTGAACCAGGAAAAGGACGCATTGCCAATGAACCCAGCCCACCACCTCAATCGCAGCCGCCATTACTCAACTTCATCCCCGCCAACATCGCCGCCGGCGATTACGCCCGCGCCGCCCGTGCCCTGTGCCGGTCGGTCAGCCACGCCGTAACCGCCGCCGCCGTCCACTGGCATCATCGCCGCGACACCCGGCGACGCCTGCGCCTGGTCGTCAAAGCGCCGGTGTTCGACGGCCGCCTCCGCTACACCCACCGGCCTGTCCCTGTAATATCAAACCGGCAGCGTTCCGTTGCCGGCGGTCGGGACTTTGCAAAGTCAGGGATGCCGCTCTTGCCGTTCCTGGATTCCCGCCTTCGCGGGAACGGGGAATAACCAAACCACCTGAAACGGAACGCTGCCTGCTTGCGGCATCCGGTTGCCAGATTTGGACGGCTTTGATAGCATTGCCGTGGTTTAGAGCTCTACCAGTCAGGGAATTTTCATGCTGGGAAATGAGGAGTACAAATGACTACCAATAAAATCGTCGCCGCAGAGGTATTTCACCCCGAGGCGTTTCCGTTCACTACCGATAACCCCAGTGGGGTGCCCGGTGAGACCAAGATAGAACCCTCCGTGGTCGCGGCCATCGTCGGCCATGCGGTCAATAGGGTAGATGGTGTGGACCGGCTGGGGAACACCGGAGGCATACTGCGGACGGTGGCCGACACAATCCGGTCGGCCGCATCCGCCAGAGGAACCGGCGTCGGCGTCGCGTCCGGCCAGCGGGAAGCCATCATTGACCTGGATGTGGTCGTGGTGTACGGCTTTCGGATTCCCGGTGTCGTGCAGGATATCAGGGAAGCCACCGCCAAGGAGCTCTACGACCAGATTGGGCTGGTGGCCAAGGAAGTCAACGTAGGCATCGTGGGTATCGAGTTCCCGGCCAATACCCCTACCCGCGGAGTACAGTAAATGCCCGGTCCAACCCCAGGATTCGCGGCCGGCGGCACGTCAGGAAGCAACGAAGTGAACACAACCCTGTCCCCACGTCGCAAAGGGGGTGGCCGGTGGGCGCAAGCGACCGGCCACCCCCGCCATTGGCGCATCACCGCCGGCGCGGGGGCGACGACGGATGAACGTTTTTAACGGGTTCCTCGTGACGATGGGCTCCCTGGCGGGAATCGCCGGCGGGGTACTCATACTGCTCGTCGTCACTGAGACCGTTTCCCCCCAGGTTTTCCCCGGCGACATCCTGCGCCAGCAGTTCGCCAGCATGGCTGCCCATACCGGGGCCGCTCTGTGGCGGGATGTGGGAATCGCCGCCGCCCTCATCGCCGCCGGGTTGTTCGTGCTGTTCCTTGAAGCCCGGCAGTTGACCCGCTCCGCCACGCCCCACATGATTCTGCTCAGCTCGGACGCCGAAGGCGTCGTCCGCCTGTCCCTGGACAGCGTTTCGGAACTGGCCAAACGCACCGGCTCCGGCAACCACGACGTCCGCAACATACGCTGCCGCGTCCGGGTCACTGACAGTGGCTTGAGCATCCGCTGTATGATAACCCTCCGTATGGGCGCCGATGTGCCAGAGGTGAGTTTCGACGTGCAGAAAAACATCCGCGAAGTTGTCGAACGCCTGACCAGCCTTACCGTGAGTGACGTGCCGGTGCGGGTACGCTACCAGGCCGACCGGGACCAGGCCCCCCTGGTAAGGTGACGCTATGCCCAGGCTGATATTCGCCGGCCTGATTGGCGGGCTGATTTTCGGGGTGGTGCTCGTCTGGCAAGGCGCCGGCGCCGCCGGGCTGGTCCTGCTGTTCACCATAATAGGGCTGCTGGTGGGTCTGGCCCTCTGGCTCGGCTGGCGGTTGTACACGGGAGAGCTGGACTCGGAGGACATCAAGGCCCTCATCGGTATAATCTTCTCCAACAGAACGCGATAGCAGGCGCGCGCGTCCGGCCCGGCATCGGAACCCCACGCCCGCCGGCGAATCCGGTTGGTATGCCTTCTCTGACGCAGCGTCTCCTTGCCGAAGCGGTAGGAACCGCCTTCCTGCTAATGGCGGTGGTCGGCAGTGGTATTGCGGCGCAGCGGCTCAGCCCCGGCGACATCGGGCTGCAGCTGTTTGAGAACGCAGTCGCTACGGCCTTTGCGCTGACGGCGCTAATCTGGGCCTTCGGGCCGGTGTCGGGGGCGCATTTCAACCCGGCGGTGACGCTGGCCGACGTAGTATTGCAGCGGCGGCCTATCCGGGAAGGCGCCGCCTACGTCGGGGCGCAGGTGGCCGGCGGGATTGCGGGGGCGATACTGGCCAACCTGATGTTTGCACTGCCGCCGGTTGCCTGGTCGAGCACGGCGCGGGGCGGTTATGGGCAGCTCATCGGCGAGGTGGTTGCCACCTTGGGGCTGCTGTCGGTGATATTTCTGATTCCGCGCCGCCGTGGAGTCGTAATTGCGCCGGCGGTGGGGGCCTATATCGGAGCGGCTTACTTCTTCACGTCGTCAACCGCTTTTGCCAACCCGGCGGTTACGATTGCAAAGATGTTCTCCGATACTTTTGCCGGAATCTATCCGGCCTCGGCGCCGGCTTTTATCGCGATGCAGCTGGTGGGGGCGGGTTTGGCAATTGGGCTAGTGTGGGCGCTGCGGGGACGGCGGTAGGGCCGGGACGTAAATCCAGCCTTCCAGTCGGGCTTCGGCGAGTTCGCCGGCGGTGGGATGGCGGAAACGTTGGGCGTCCTGCGCCCAGGCCGCGGCGGCAGTGGCGGCAACCACTGCGTCCAGGCAGTCATCGTTGGCGCGACAGCCCATGCGTACCGTGTGCAGGTTGGGCAGCCGGACTCGAGAGGCTGCGGACAGTCCGGTTAGGATGCGCTCGCGTAGTTGCAGCGCATTAGCGCCTCTTTTGTAGCCATTGTAGGGCAAATCCAGAGACCTGAGGAATGCGCCGGGCATAAGTTCCAGGAGGGTTACGGTTTCCTCGGGCTGCGCGGTGGGTTCCAGAGGCGGCACGTGCCAGCGCTGCGGATGGTTTTGATGCCAGCGATGCAGCAGCGTTATGCCCTGGTAGGTCATAGGCAGCATATTCGGGTTGACGCGATGCAGGGGCGAGTAGCTTTCGGGGAAATGCCTGGCATCGCCGGCGCGTGTGGGTTCGCCGTGGTCGGCCACGAATTGATTGCGGGCGTCGCTGAACTGGTCGGCATCCATCCCTGCGACGGCATCCCATAAGTCGGGCATATCCGCTGGCGGATTGTTTCCGCAAAGGTGGGCGGCGAATTTGCCGGGCACTCCGAAGGGGAAATCCAGGGCGACTACCGCCGGCGTCGGGATAGTGGACAGCAGGTCGTACAGGTCGGCGCGGCGGATTGGGTGTACGACGTCCAGTAGCAGTTTGCCATTGTCATTCAGGTGTCCGAGGGTGATCCAAGTGTTTCGGTCTTCTTCAGCTCCGCTGAAATCAACGCCGATGATGGTGGTCATTGGTCATTCCCTCCGGGTTGCGCCTGGCGGCAATTGGGTTAGAATACACGCAAGCGGATGGTAGCACAACCGCCGATTAACGGAACGAAGGAGCCAACGAATATGGACTACACCAAGCGACGGGAACGCTACCGCGCCGTTCTGGCCGGCGATGTCTGCGTTCATCCCGGTTCGGTTTTTGACCCCATCTCGGCGCGCATCGCCGAGGATTTGGGCTTTGAGGTCGGGATGTTCGCCGGCTCCATCGCCAGCGGCACGGTGTTGGGCGCGCCGGACTACGTGATACTGACGCTGAGCGAGTTCGCGGAGCAGATTTACCGCATCTGCCGGGCCGGCGAACTCAGCCTGATGGTGGACGCCGACCACGGCTACGGCAACGCCCTGAGCGTGAGCCGCACGGTAGAGGAACTGGAAGCCTCCGGCGTGGCCGCGCTGACCATCGAGGACACCGTGCTGCCCATGGTGTTCGGCGGAAGCGGCGGGTTCATTTCGCTGGAGGAAGGCGTCGGCAAGATGAAAGCCGCCCTGGCCGGACGCACCGACCCCAACCTGGTTGTAGCCGGCCGCACCAGCAGCCTGCGGGAGGGTCTGGACGAGTGCATCCGCCGCGTCAAAGCCTACGAAGCCGCCGGCGTGGACGCCATCTTTCTGGCCGGCGCCAGTACCAAAGCCGAGGTCGAGGCGGTCAACGCCGAGCTGAACATCCCGCTGCTGCTGGGCGGCGCCGGCGGCGAACTGTCGGACCAGGAATGGCTGGGGCAAAACGGCGTGCGCGTCGCATTGCAAGGGCACCTGCCTTTCCAGGCCGCCATCAAAGCGGTGTATGACACGCTGAAAGCCCTGCGCGACGGGGTAGCCCCCGCCGACCTGCGCGACACGCTGGCCTCGCCGGAGCTGATTGCCCAGGTAACGCGCAAGGACGATTACGACCGGCAGATTGCCGATTACCTGCGATAATCGCAGTCAACACACTACAACGGAGGAAAGCATCATGGCTTTTGTTTGCAACCACCTGCACTTGCGGAGCGAAGACCCGGACACTGCCGCCAAGTTTTACGTGGACAACTTCGGGGCAGTCATCGTATCCACGCGGCCCCTGTCCACCACGGTGTCGCACCAGCTGGAGCTGAACGGGCAGCCGCTGCTCACCGTGTCCGGTGAGGCCGAAGGGGAGAACGCGGTGCCCGGATCCACGGAGCCGCGCTTCGGGCTGGACCACTTCGGCTTTGAGACCGACGACATCCAGGCCGCCTTTGCGCAGTTCCAGGCCACCGGAGCGAACATCATCTGCGACCCCTGGACGATGCCGTCGGGCAGCCAGGTAATGTTCGTGGAGGCGCCGGACAAGGTGAGTCTGGAAATTATCCAGCGGCCGGCGTAGCGAATCCGGCAATCCCGCCAATAATGCAGGGGCGTCTCTGGCGGGCGCCCCTGTGATTCCACGCGAATGCGGCCCGTCGGGATTGGCGGCATCCTGACGCCGGGCGCATTGCCCGGCATTGCCATCCCGGTCAGCGAAGTTATGCCCGCCTGATTGTGCAGTTACAGCCCGGCGAAAAAGTCGTCGGGGACGGTTTCGCCTTCAGCCACCGGCGGTTGGGCGCGGATGAAGTGTTCAATGCCGATGGCCGCGGCGGTTACTTCTCGCGGCACCCGCTCGTAGGGCCAATCGGGCTGCAGCTGGGTGAAGTGGCGTTTGATGCAGGCCATCTTGGCGTCCAGGCCGTCGGATACGTCCAGGGTCAGGTTGATGGTGGCGGGGTCGGCGCCGTCGTTCACGCGGTCGGGCGGCGGCATGGGAAAATCGACGCCGGCGGCTTGCAGCGTTTCGGCCATGTGAACGCGGAACCCCTGGGGACGCACGCTGTAAAACAGGCGGTCGGTCTGGTGCGGCCGGATGCCAATGGCCATGTGGTGGGGGAAAGCGGTATCGTCGGCGGCCAGGTGGAAGGCTTGGGTAGCGTGGTTGCAGATGGCGATGTGGTCGGGGTGGCCGTAGAGTCCGTCAAGGCCAAAAGTGAGGATGACCTGGGGGCGAAAGCGACGGATTTCAAACACCAGGCGGGCGACGACTTCGTGCTCGTCGGCCTGCACGAAGGCTTGGGGATGGTCGTTGTCATCCCAGCCGGCCATGCCGGAATCGCGGTAGCCGAGGACAACGTGGGAGTCTATTCCCAGTTCGACGACGGCCTTTTCCAGTTCGGCGCGGCGGACTTCGCCGATGGTTTCGCGGGTGGCGGAACCGGGCTGGCGTATCTCGCCCAACTCGCCGGAAGTGGCAGTTACCAGTCGCGCCGTAACGCCGCGGGCGGTGTGCATGGCGATGGTTCCGCCGACGGGAAAGGCTTCGTCGTCAGGATGGGCAAAGAGTATGAGGAGGCGATGGTCGGGCATGATAATCCTGCACAGGATGACGTAGGGGCGAATAATCATTCGCCCCTACCGGAGCAACTAGTCCAACACTTCCAGGACTTCCAGGATGATGCCCTGGGGCCCTTCAAAGAACATGACCCGGCGGCCGCCGCCGACGGTGGTTTCTTCGAGGACGGTGGCGCCGCCGTTCTTGAGGTCGGCGATGGTGCTTTCGATGTCGCTGGTGTCGATGGCGATGTGCTCAAAGCCGTAGTTCTGCGGGTGGGTCTGGGTGGCGATGTGGTCGGTAACGTTCAGGGGCAGGCCGTGCAGGTCAAGGCGAAAACCGCCGTTGGCCGTCTCGGCGGTAACGGTGGCGCCCAGGTTGGCCACGTACCAGTCGGCGGTGGCTTTGGGGTCAGGCGTCTTGAGGTGAACGTGATTGAGTGCGAATGCCATGGCGTTAATCCTCCTTAGCAAAACGAGGCCGGTCAAATGAGGTCGCGAACTGCCTTGATTGTAACATAACGGGCAGCCCGTCCCCGGCGATGATATACTTGCGCCGCAATAACTGGCGGAGGCAAGATTTTGATGCTGGCATTTCTGGGAGGCACCGGGCCGGAGGGCAAAGGATTGGCGCTGCGATTGGCGATGGCCGGGGAGTCCGTGGTTATTGGCTCGCGGGATGCCGGGCGCGCGCAGGAAGCGGCGGACGAGCTGCTGGCCCTGGTCCCGGGCACGGCTATCTCCGGCGCCGTGAATCCCGATGCGGCGGGGCAGTGCGACGTGGTGTTTCTCACGATGCCATACAACGGAATGTCGCCGACCATCGCCGGGGTGGGCGACGCGCTGGCGGGCAAGACGGTGGTTACGGTGATTGCGCCCATGCGGTTCGAGCGCGGCGTGGGCGCCATCGCCGAGAACGTGCCGGCCGGCTCGGCGGCGCAGGAAGCCCAGGCCGCCGCGCCCGGGGCCCGCGTGGTGGCCGCTTTTCAGAACGTGTCCGCCGAGGAGCTGCTCAAGCCCGGCGTCACGCTGGATGAGGACGTGGTTATCTGCGCCGATGACGCCGGGGCGAAACAGGTAGTCATCGACCTGACGCGCAAGATTCCGAACCTGCGTCCCGTCGATGCCGGCGCGCTGTACAACGCGCGGTACGTGGAGCAGATTACGCCGCTGCTGGTGAACATCAACCGGATTCACCGGGCGCATTCGGGCATTCGGATTACCGGCGTTTAGCGTCAAGCCCAGACGCTTGGCAGGCAACCGGCGCTATGATAAAAAGGAAAATAGCGGATGGCTGTTCAACGTGAAACTACGGTTGGTATCTTGCGGATACCGCTGGACAGCATATCGCACCGGTGGGCAGCCTTCGGTCTGGCGGCGCACGCCGTCCTGACGCTGGCCGGGTTAGGATGGTCGATTCAGCACGAAGTCACCGCCGGCGGACACGAAACGGCCCATGATTTGGGCAACGCTATCGGCCTGGGCCTGCTCTGGTCCTTTGGCGTAGCCACCGCCACGGTAGTTACAACTGCGGAGGTCTTGGACACCATCATGGTTATCGCTCATTTTGTCGGCAGAAGGATGAAGGCCGAAGGACAGGCCGAAGGTTTGGCGGAGGGCTTGGCCAAGGGCCGGGCTGAGGGCAAGGCTGAGGCGGCAGCCGAGATGAACGCAAGGGTCAATCAGCTCCTGGAAGCACACCCGGAGCTCCAGGATACCCTGGAACCTTTGCTAATCCACGACGAAAAATCCGGCGAGGGCTGACCCCTATGGTTCTTTATCACCTGATTAAAAAGCGGGAGGAGCAGCAGCGACTGCACGCCGAGCAAGAGGCGAAACAGCGGCGTGAGCAGAAAGCGAATCAGCTGCGGAGCGAGTGGACAAAAGGTTTCACGGAAGGGTTCGCCCAGGGCCGCGCTACAGTTTATGCCGAGTGGGCCGCGTGGTACGACCGCTTGCTGAATACCCATCCCGAACTTAAGGACACCCTGGTACCCCTAGCCGCGCCGGCCGAAATCGGCCGGCGGAAATGAACCGGAGGAACGACAATGCCACGAGCTACTCTTGATTTGCAGAACGCCGCCGACCTGGACGCAGTGGGCGGGCAGTGGAAGTGCGCCCACGGGTTTGTACCCGGACAGCCCAACGAAGGCGTGGTCGGCGAGGCGGAAGGTTCCCCCTGCCGTCTGCCCGATTTCGACGATTCCGACTGGGATGCTTGCGAGGACTTGGGCGCCTGGCGGCGCAGCGGCGTATCCTTTGTCTGGTATCGTATCAAGGCGACGCTGCCGGAGACGGTGGGCGGGCGCGCGCTGGAAGGGGCGCGGTGTCTGTTTGAGTCCTGCATCGACGACTACGGCGAAATCTGGATTAACGGCGAGTGCGACCGGGAACGGGCCACGGTGCAAGGGTTTAACGTACCGCAGCGGGTAGTAGTGTCCACCGAGCCGAAGCCCGGCGACGAGGTCAGCATCGCGATACTGGCGATGAACGGGCCGCTGGCGGCGCCGGGCGGCGCGGTGTTCGTGCGCTACGCCACGCTGGCCTTCGAGTGGCGGGAGACCGGGCGGTAGGATTTCAGGTGTCGGGGCGAATGATTATTCGCCCCTACGTTAGCCAGTCGTCTGCGTCCTCCGCGTCGCTGTCATCGTCGCCCGCATTGGAAACGACCTGGCCGGGATTGTGCGCGTAGCCACGGGTCTCCAGCTCCGTTCGGATGGCAGCGGCGAAGTCGGCGGGGGATTGGCTGGCGGGCAGGGTGATTTCCACTACGCCCCGGTCATTAACGCTGATTTCGCCGGGGTCTTCGCGGGCCAGTTCCACGCTGACCGACTCGCGGTGGATGCCGAAGTCGTCGGTTACCGAAAAGACTGCGGCCATGTCCGCCATGGTGATGATGGTGGCGCTGCTGTCGTCGGACATGAGGTTGGCTACTCCTGCGGGGGCCATTGGGTGCCGCCCTCGGCCGGGCGGTCGGCGGCGGGCCGGGCCAGGCCGTCGGCCACTACCTGCTGAAATTCATTGAGGATGACGGCGCCCCACTCGGCGGCCTTGCTGATACGGTGGGACGTGCGGCGGCCGCGGGCGTGCTGGCGTCCCTCCGCTTCGTCGCTGATGGCGGCGGCGGCCTGGGCCACCATCGCGTCCATGGCGTCGATGGCGGGCACCAGCGAGCGGGCGGTTTCGATGAAGCGGGCAATCTCGCCCATGTCCTCATCAAACACTACGAACACCGGCACGGTTCCGGCGCGGTGTTCGGGCAGGTAACTGTTGGTCAGTTCCAGCTCCTCGTCGCGGCTGAAGACGCTGAGCCGGATGTTGTCGCAGGCGTCGGCCAGGCGGAGCACCGCCGGCGTGGTGGACATGGCGTCGCCGCACCAGTCGGAGGTGAACACGGCCAGGTTCACCGGCTGCGCCAGCCCGTTGAAGTAGTCGAGCACGTGGTCAGGAATTTCGACGCCGGCGTGAATCTGACGGAAGGGGTCTTTGTTGACCTTGATGCTCTCGATGTATTGCTCGGTGGTCATTCCCTGGGTAAATTTTTCGCCTGACAATGCCATTTACGCACCTCCTCATAATTTTCGTCATTACCGCGAAATCGGGAATCCAGGTTGCCTTTGCTGCGTCGTATGCCGTCCTTTGCCGTTGCCGCCGGCCAGTGCTAGAATCGCAGTTGCTATATTACCAGCCCGGCAAGGGGGCTGCACGGAGCCGCTGTTGACTACTGAACGTAACGGAGTATACCTCAAATACGCCTTGTTCTGCCGGGAAACCGAGGACGACGACGGCGATAACCTCAGTTTCAAAGGCGTTATCGACCTGGTGGACATCGCACTGCCTGACGAACCGCCCAGCGGCGACGGCCCCCGGGTGCTGGCCGAGGTGGACGCGCATCTGGCCTTTTGCATCGCCGGGGCCAGCCCGGGGGCCCACACGCTGGAAGTAACCATCCGCGCGCCCGGCGCCAGCCTGTCCAGCCCGCCGCCGCAGGAAGTTGCCTGGGAGGACGGAATATTCTTCCAGCGGTGGATTAAGCCCTTCCGTATTCCGGTAACGCGGCTGGGCCGCCACGTGGCCGCCATTGCCTTTGACGGTATGCCGCTGGGAGAAGCCAGCTTTCTGGTGCGGCTGGAGCCGTGACCGTACCAGGCCGGCCGCCGCGCCGGAATGACCGTATCGCGTGAATAGCGCCATGGTGGACGAATACGTCGGGTTCGGTATCCTGGTCTCCACAGGGACAGGCGGGCTTATCCTGATGCTCAAGGCCCTCAGCAAAGGCTGGAACCTGAAGCCGGCCAAGTAGGCCGCGCCCAGCCGGCGCCGGCTGGGTCAAATATGAAAGCGGCTTCTTGTGGCTGTCATCCTCGCGCAGATAGCGGCGTGGAGCCTTGGCTTTGCGTTGCTTAACCTGCGCATCACAGTGGCAGCGCCACAAGCCCTGGCTGCCCGTCAGCCATCCCAACCACTGTCAGAACCGGACGAACGGCCCGGCCGCTAATACCTTCCGCGTCTATTTCGGCAACCCGTCCCGCGCCGCCGTCCGAACCTACCGGGTGATAGGCGCCTCGCTTCCGGGGCCACGGCGGTAGCGGCGCCCTTCGCCGTAACCTGGCGCGCCGCGCCCCCGGTCATCACGGTGGACAACGGCACCTACTCCCGTTGTATCCGCCGACGGTAAAGTGGAGCCGATGCTGCATACCATCGCAGCCCAGAACGCCGGCGCCGGCACGCCGGGCGCTGCCGGCCAAGCCGTTCAGACTGTGGGAGTGGACATTGAGCCTGCCGGTACGACATTCAGTGAGCAAGAGGCCAATTTCCAGACCGTAGATAATCTGGTCGTGGCTAATGGCGGTACTCTTACTGAACGGATGGACTGGACACATACGGTGCCGATTTCCTTACTCCCGCAATTGCTGGGGCATTTTGGCATTGCCCGGATTGAAGTTGCGAGGGATGCAGCAGCGCGTAACAGGGTCAGGCAATTTTACACTGACAATGAAGTTTATACCGCCCCGCTGTTTTGGATGGATGAACCGCGTTGGATGCTGGCGTTGGTTCCCGTATCTTTCCTTCAGGAACTGGCCCAACTTCCCGGTGTCACGAAAATCAGCGGTTTAGAAATGGGGCAGCCGAGTTTGGACGGCAGCTTATCTGACGATGAACAGGAATATATCAATGGGGTCCTCTATTTGCTTCTCCCACCCGACTTGCGTTCCACGCTGTCGCCACTGCCGCCGGATATTATCGAGCAACTAGTGGACAAAGGAGTCACTCCGGAGCAATTGGAAGAATCCGGTTTTCCGACGCCCACGCCCACGGCAGAATCGGCCAGCGCGCCAATGGACGCTATACTGAGCGCATGGGTTTCTGGGCCGGCAACCCGGCGGGCTGCCGGCCAGGGCGCCGGAAAAAACCATCGCTGTCCAAATCGTGGTGGGCCTACTGGATCCGGATGGGAAGCGCGGCGATATAACCCGGTTCCTGGCAAGCCATGGCATCGCCCACTCGCCGGTAGTGGGCAATAACGACATCTACGCTACCGTCCCGGTGTCCCTGTTGACCCGCCTGGCCGCGCCGCCCGGAGTCAGGGAACTGCTGGCTCTCCCGCACCCATACCCAAATCTGGGCACTTACCTTAATGGTCTGGTTGCAAAGTACGAAGCCGGACTGATGCCGGGCGAAGACGGCAACCCTACTTTTGCCCGGCTGGTGATTGGGATTGAGGGCAGCGACAATTACGACGCCGTAAACCGCTTTCTGGAAGATAACGGCGCAATAATGCGGTACGATGACCTGGACATTGCCGAGATTTACAAGCCAATAGGCTTGCTGGTAGCTTTCGTGCCGGCGGCTCAAATCGCTCCATTGGCCGGTATGCCGGGCGTCGACCAGGTCAATGATGAAGGGTATCCGGCGCCTGAGGAACTTCGCTTTACCCAACCGCCGTTAGACTACCCGACTGCAACACCAACGCCCACGGCAACACCAACCGCGGCGACTCAAGATGCGCCGTCGGATGGGGCGACCGGCGCAGCCGTTAGAGTATCGCCGGCTGAATCAGCCGGCTGCGCTGCTGCCGGCCCGCCGGTCTATTGACTTGCCGGGGCCACTGCCGTTAAATGGCGACAACCAATTGGTCAGGAGGTTACAACATGGCTCTCGTGCGTTGCGTTACCGAGATGGGCATGGGCGTGGATGTCCATGGCCTGGATTACACGCTGGCGGCCAAGCGCGCCGTTTTTGACGCCATTCACCACAGCAGCCTGGGCTTTACCCGTCTGGTAGGCGCAACCGCCGACGATATGGTGGTCAACGTAACCATCGGCGCGCCACGACCGGAGAAGGTCAACGCCGACGAGGTTGCCGACTCCCTACCCCACGGCCGGGCCAACGTGGACGTGGTCGTGGGCGGCCTGGAGCTGCTCAACGACGACGGCAGCGACGGCACCCTCATCGCCAACGCCATCATCACGGTCAGCGTAGAGGACGGCAACTGAACGGGCCTCGCGAGGGGCGGCGCATACGGGGGCGGGTTGCAAGCCCGCCCCAACCGGTCGCAACGCCGCCCCGGATTCCTCCGGTGGAACGGGGCCCCTAGCCCCGGAAGTCGTTTTCGTACAATTCCCGCAACCGGGCCAGGGCCTCCGCCGGGATCGGGCCCAGGTCCACACACCCGGCAATCTCTGCGGCCTCCGCCCGGTTTTTCACGCCCGGGACGGTGGTGTGGATATCCGGGTTCATCAGGCAGAAGACCATCGCGGCTTGCGACAGCGTCCTGACCGGGCCTTGCCGCAAAAAGCCCAGCTGGCGGGCGCTGGCCAGGTCTTTGCGCATCAGGGAATCGTTGGGCCGCGGCGGCCGGTCGAGGGCGTCGGTCAGCGCCCCGGCAGCGTGCGACCGGATGCCAATTACGCCCATATTCAAACTTTTGGCCAGCGGGATAATCTGGCCGTTATCGAACAGGTCGGCCCCCGGCGGCGGCGGTTCCTGGGCTGTCCGGTTCAGCAGGTTGTAGTAAGCGAGGACGGTGTCGTACTCATCGCTCTCCAGAATTCGCCGCATGGTAGGCACGTGGTGGTCCATGGCCGACAGGCCGATAAACCGGGTCAGGCCCGCTTGTTGAACGTCCCGGTAGGCTGCCAGCGCCGGCCCCAGCGCGTCATCTGCCGACAGCGAGTCCGGGGCCTCGCCACGGCGCGCGGTGAATCGGTTATGCACGTGGAGCACGTCCACCGAATCCCGCCGCAACCGGCGCAGGCTGGCTGCCACCGAGCGGCGCACGGCGCCGGCGACGTCGTCCATCTCCTCCGCCCGCAGTCGTACCTTGGTGGCAACGACCACCGGCTCCGTGCGTCCGGCCAGCGCTTTGCCCAGGGCTTCCTCCGCCTTCCCGTCGCCGTAAGACGGCGCCACGTCAAAAAAAGTAATCCCCAGCTCCAGCGCCCGGTGGACGGCGGCGATGGCTTCCTGCTCGTTGGTAGGCCCCCACACTTGCCCGATGCCACCGCCGCCAAATCCGGCTCTGGATACGGTCAACCCGGTGCGGCCCAGCTGCGTGTATTCCATTTCCTAGCTGTGCTCCCCTTCGGCCAGTTGGAAGTAAATGCCGTGTGAGCTGCCGGTTTCAATGCTGGCCGTTTTATAGCCAAAGGGGCTGGTGGCTGGCGCGTCGCCCCGCATTTCGTTGCCCTTGTCTTTCAGGTCGCTGAAAAGCTGGTCGATGCCGTCCACACCCCAGGCCACGTGCATGACCCCGGGCCCGGTGGCTTGCAACTGCTGGGCCATCGCCGTGTCGTCCCGCAGCGGCTCAAAGAAGTCCACCAGGGTATCGCCAATCTGGTAAAGGATCGACTTGAAGCCGCGTTCGGTGAATTCGTCGGCCCGAATGGGCGTAAGGGAGAAGTTGCGTTCCAGGTACGCGGCCATGTCGTCCACGCTTTCCACAACATAGGTTACGTGGTGCACTTTGTTGAGCATGATATTTCTCCACGCGATTAGACTTGGTGGAAGCGTAGTAGTTTTTGCGCCGTTATTCAACCCCTTTCAGGTTATGACTCCCTGCTCGACCAGGCTGGCAATTTCGGTTTCGGCGAGGCCCAGGAGGCCGCCGTAGATTTCCCGGTTATGCTCCCCGTACCGGGGGATGGGGCCGGCGGTGGTGGGGGTTTTGGAGAACTTGATGATGGTGGGGCCGGGCACCAGCATAGTCTTGCCCGGCGGGTCGTGGATTTCCGCCTCGACCATCACCTCGCGCTCCCACATATGGCTGTCCGCCAGAACCTCGGGGATGGACTTGACCGGGCCAAATGGAATGTCGGCGGCGACTAGGGCGTCCTCTACTTCTTTAACCGTGCGTTCCTCGCACCAGAGGCGTAGCAGTTCCATGCGAATCTCGGCCATGTTGGTGGCGAACATCGGCGCGGCAAACTCCGGGTCGGCGGCCAGTTCGTCGTACTCCATCACCTTGAGCATCCGCTCCCACATTCCGGCGCGGGCGGCTCCGGTGGTGACCCATCCGTCCCGGCAGCGCAGGAAGGTGCCTACCCGGACAAAATCATTGGTGCTGGTTTCGTAGCACATAGCCAGGGCGACTTCCTCCAGCGTGATGCCGCCGTCCAGCATCGCCACCTCCAGCCACTGGCCTTCACCGGTGCGGTCGCGGTGGCGCAGCGCGCCCAGAATCCCGATGACCGCGTGCAGCGCGGCGGTACGGTCCATCACCGGGCCGTTGCCCATAATGGGCTGGTCAAACCCCCGTCCGGTCTGGTCGCCGAAGCCGCTCATCGCCTGGATGATGGGGTCGAAACACTGGCGGTCACGATAGGGGCCGTACTGCCCGAACCCCGATACCGAGGCCAGAATAATGCCCGGATTTACCTGGCGCAGCTCATCGTAGCCGAACCCCATCGCGGACATCGTGCCCGGCCGGAAGTTTTCCAGCACCACGTCGGAGACCTCCAGCAGGCGGAAGAACAGGTCTTTGCCCCTGGCGTGGCGCGTGTTCAGGGTGACGCTTTTCTTGCCCCGGTTGTAGGCGGCAAACTGGACGCTCATCGCGCCCACAAATGGCCCGGAATCTCTCAGGTCGGCCCCTTTGCGCCACTCCAGCTTGATGACCTCGGCGCCCATATCCTGCAAAATCAATCCGCCCCGGGGCGCCGCCTGCCAGCGGGCCAGCTCCAAGACCCGCACGCCGTCCAGTACAGCTCCGCCACCGTTACCAGCCATAACAATACTCCTCTCGTCCCCTATTCCGGTCGTCCGCTATTCCGGCAACTCCCAATACGGGGGTTCCGTCCGTGTTTTCCCGCTGCGGTTCCCTTTGATTGTGACCAACAGCCCGGCGCCGAGTATAACCCGATTCGCCCAGCCCGCGCCGGGAGTGGTTGAGTCGGGAAACCGGAGGCAGCGTTTCGTTTCCGGTGGTTTGAGACGCTATACCACCCTTTTGGCGGCGGGCATAGGGGCGACTCAGGAGTCGCCCCTGCCGTTCCGAATGTTAAACCACCCGAATTGCAACGCTGCCTTAAAGCCCTCTCCCCTTGCGGGAGAGGGTTGGGTGCGGGGTAGCGCTCCCGCTCCGGCAATGTAAAAATTTCGCATGACGCCACGCCCCTTGCGTTGCGCGCACCTATGTTCTATCATAACTGTGTCAGGCAACTCGGCGCGGCCCCGCGAACCGCGCCGGACCCGCCGCCCGCGCAGCGGCATCGCCAAATCAAAATCCGAATACGGCGAATACGGTTTCGGGCCGGTAACGGCCTGTCGGTTATCTCGCAGAATGCCTTTGCGACGGCATGACCCGCTTATTGCTTCAACGGGGCGGGCCGTCCGGGGCCAGCGTTAGTGCCAGCGCCCCGTGCGGGCCCGGCCGGTCTCTTATAGCCGGCCAGCCTGGGACACGGAAAAATGGTGTACAAATGCTCTGCATAAAAATGGTGTTGGCCGTGCCCCGACGCCGCCCGAAACCGTAAATCGCCTGACACCCCCAAACCCCAATCCCCGAACCCCAAATCTCAGGAGGAACCGCCATTGCCAGAAGACTTACACGGTTGCCCCCGTCATTATGACCAGGCGGGTAGCGCGCCTCAGAGGCAGCGTATCGTTTTCCGTGGTTTGAGCCACTACGCCATCGTTTTGGCGGCGGGCATGGGGCGACTTATGAGTCGCCCCTGCCGTTCCGAATGTTAAACCACCTGAATTGAACGCTACCGAAACCGGCCGGCGCGTTGACTGGTACCGGGCGGGCGAATACACTGCCCCGGTCATCGGTGTTCTGCGGCCTGTTCGTTTCCAATCCGGGAGGCGCGGGCAGTTTCCAGGAAAGGTTTCGGGCAGGGTTGGGATGGCGCGGGTTTCAGTAGCAGATTCCTCCGAGCCGGTATCGTCCTATCGGTGGGTGGTCATGGGCATCTGGCTGACCGCCAGCGTTTCCGGGTTCATGGTCATATCCACCATTGGCATTCTGCTGCCCGCCATCAGCGCTGAATTGGGCCTCTCGCCCTTGCAGCAGGGGATGCTGGGTTCCGCCGCCTATTGGGGCAACCTGGCGCTGGCCGTGCCTCTGGGGTGGTGGACTTCCCGCTTTGCGCCCAAGGTCTTGACCACCGTGACCATGATTCTGGGAACGCTGTTTTTGCTGGCCCAGGCTTTCGCGCCGGGATTTGCGGCGCTGCTGCTGGGGCGCATGGCCTTCGGCGTCAGCATAATTGCCCGGCAGCCGGCCCGCGCCTTTCTGACCCAGCAATGGTTCCCGTCGCGCCAGGTGGTTTTGCTCAACAGCATTTCCAACGCTATGTTCGGGCTGATGGTAGGGGGCGGCGTGGCCGCCTCGCCGTTCATCCTGATGGCCCTGGGCGATGACTGGCGCGGGACTCTACTCTCCTTTGTCGCGCTGTTCGCGGTGATGACCGCCCTGTGGATGATCTTCGGCAAAGAGCGGGTTACGTCGGAATACCGGCAGCGGCTGGCCGCCCAGGAAGTGAGCGTCCTCAAGGGCGCGCTGCGCTATCGCGACCTGTGGATTGGCGGCCTGGGGTTCGTGGGCGCCACCACGGCCTGGTCGGGGTTCCTGAGCTTCTACCCGACATTGATGCTGGACGATTATCAGATGCCCCTCATCTGGTCCGGCGGCATACTGGCGCTGGGCATTTTCACAGGCGGCCTTTGCGGACTGGGCTTCGGATGGTTGGTGATGGTATCCGACCAGGGCCGGCCCATCCTGCTGACCACCGGTGCCGCCATGGCCGCTACCTTTGTGGCGATGACCCTGACCGGCTCGCTGCCCGCCCTGCTGGCGCTCACTTTCGTCAACGGAATAGCGTGGGGGTTCTGGCCGGTGCTTTACTCCGTCCCGTTCCATCTGCCCGGCATCCGGCCCCGGGAAGTCGCCGTTGGCCTGGCGGTTATCCAGATGATGAGTTCGGCGGGGATTGCGCTGGGGCCGCTGGCCACCGGCCTCTTGCAGGAAGCGACCGGCGACCTGGGGCGCTCCCTGGCGATGGTCAGCCTGGCGTCCCTCTCCCTGTGCCTGGCCGGACTGGTGATGAAGCACGGCCTCTCCGGGAGGAGAAGCCTCGCTCCCGAACCGGCCGCTCCGGCCACGGGAGACTAATGCCCCAGCGGCGCGGCCGCGCCGCGTTGACACCGCCAAATGCCCTGTTTACACTCGCAGCGCCACACCAAGAATAAATCCACAGGAGGCCACAGGCGATGCCCAACCTTGAAGAACTGTTCGCCCAGGTTGACGCCGCCCAGGACGAAATTATCGCGCTGGAGCAGGCTTTGGTCCGTATCCCGTCGGTCAATACCGGCTTTATGCCCACCGGCGACGAAACCCCGGTGTGCGAACTGGCCCGCGACTGGCTGGCCCAGGACGGCATCGCGTCGGAAATCCTGGAGTCCGCGCCCAACCGGGGCAACCTGATTGCCCGGCTGGAGGGCAGGTCCGGCAAGGCCGGCCTGATGTTTATGTCGCACACCGACGTTGTGCCGGTGGAGGATGACGCCAAGTGGCGCTTTCCCCCGTTCAGCGCCACCATCGCCGACGGGCGCATCTTTGGGCGCGGCGCGTCGGATTGCAAGGGGCTGCTGACGGCGCAGCTAATGGCCCTCCGCATCCTGCAACGGAACGGCATCGCGCTGGAGGACGGGCTGATTCTGGCCGCCGGCGCCGACGAGGAACACGGCGGGAGATACGGGTTCGGCTGGCTGGCAGACCACTATCCCGAAAAACTGGCCGCGCCCTACGCCGTCAACGAGGGCGGCGGCACCCCCATCGCGGCGGCCGGCGCCCTGACCTACGTGCTGGGCGTCGGTGAAAAGGGACGCCTGCAAGTGGAAATCGACGTCCAGGGAACCAGTTCCCACGCCTCAGTGCCCTGGCAGGGCGCCAACGCCCTGTACCGCCTGAGCCGCGCCCTCAGTTCCATTGAAGGCTACGACCCGGACCGCGACACCTCCACCGACCTTTTCGACCACCTTTCCACCTTTGCCATCGAGCATAAGCCATCGCCGGCCAATGTGGACGACATCATCGCGGAGATTGAGCCGGACAACCCCCGCTTCGCCTCGATGCTGCGGGCCCTTTCCCGTATGACGCTGACGCCTACTATGGTGCGGGGCGGCGTCAAGTCCAACAGCGTACCCGAGTCCATCCGCCTCACCTGCGACGTGCGCACCCTGCCCCATCAGGATGAGCAGTACGTCAGAGACCAGCTCGACGCCGTGCTGTCCGGCGTTCCCGGCGTGTCTTATGAGATTGACTACATGGCCCGGCCCAACTCCTCGCCCTTCGAGTCGGCATTGGCCAGCAGCATCCGGGCGGTCACGGCCCGGGCCCTGGGCCGGGACGACATCCAATGGGTGCCGGCCATCAGCAACGGCTTCACCGACTCCCGGTTCACGCGCCCCCTGGGGACGGTCACCTACGGCTTTTCCGGCTCGCATCCCGACGACGACCCAATGCTGAACTTCACCCACGGCGCCAACGAGTCGGTAGGTATCAAGAGCCTGGTCAGCGGCGCCAAAATTATGCTCGGCCTGGCCTGTGATTTGCTGGCGGTGAAATAAGACGGCTTGCGTGAACCGGCGCGCCGGCGGCCACGGCCACACTGCCCCGGCCGCCGGGAACCGTCCGGCCAGCCCAACGCCGTCAACCGCGCGCGGCGCCCGGTAGCAGGCAGCGTTCCGTTTCCGGTGGTTTGATTATTCCCCATTCCCGCTTGCTCGGGAATCCAGGAACGGCAAAAGCGGCATTCCTGACTTGGCAAGGCCCCGACCAGCTAAAATGGAACGCTACCGGGGCGGCCCGGGCCGCGGGTGGGCTATCCCCCGCCCCATTCTAGGGCTATAATCCTCTGCAGATTAACCTGTGCCGGCCCGACGCCGGCTGATGCTGACGCCGCAGAGAGGACGCCCCGATGCCTGCCCGAATGACTACCCGAATTCTGCCCCTCGACTTTGGGGGTGCAGAATGATGGCCCGCCGCCGCATCCGTATCGCGCTGGCCGGCGTTGGGCTGGCCCTGTTTGTCGTGCTGGCGGCCCTGGCCGGCTGGCTGCTGCCGGAGGCCCGGCCGGCCTCCGCGCACATTTTCGACCTGGAGGCTACCAGCGTTACCATTACCAGCAACCCCGGCGCGGATGGCATATACGAGACCGGCGATACCATCACCTTGCAGGTGCTGTTCAACAGGTGCATCTATAACACATCCAGCGGGGCAATCGCTGTCACCATTGGCGAGAACACCCGCAGCGCCACCGGAAACGGCAACCACTCCAGCATTGTTACCTTTTCTTACACCGTCGTTGCCGGCGACCTGGACAGCGACGGCATCTCGGTGGCTACCAACGCGCTCTCCGGTACGTGGAATATCACCCCGGCCAGTCTTTGCGCTACCAGTGATGGGCCGCCGCACTCCCACCCCAGCCCGGCACTCCCCAACACCCTGGCGTCCGCTCAGGCCGGGCACAAGGTTATTGTTGACTACGACACCGATGACGACAACCTGATTGACATTACCACCCTGGCCCAGCTGAACGCCATCCGCCACGACCCGAACGGCAACGGCGACGCTACCCACGCCGATTATGCGGCCGCTTTCCCCAACCGCGAAACCTCCGCCACCGGACGGATGGGCTGCGCCACCACCTGCGCCGGCTACGAGCTGATGGCCGACCTGGACTTTGACACTACCGGCGATGATGACGTTGCCGATGCGCCCTATGCCAACTGGACGCCCATCGGAACTGACGCCACGCCGTTCTCGGCCACGTTCCAGGGCAACGGGCACCGCATCGCCAACCTGAACGTCAACGCCGGCGCCAGCGTCGTCACCGTGGGCCTGTTCGGCACGGCCAGCGGCGCCATCTCCGGAGTGGGCCTGCCCAACGCCAGCGTAGCCGGGGCCCGGGACAATCTCGCGATCGGCACGCTGGCCGGCACGCTGGCGTCCGCCGGAACGGTAACGTCCGGCTGGGCCACGGGCAGCGTAACTTCCAGCAGCGCCGGCAGCGCCGTTAAGCACGTCGGCGGGCTGGTGGGCTATAACGGCGGCGCGGTGCGCGCCAGCTACGCCGGCGTAACGGTAACCGCTACCACCACGGCCCCGACGGTGCACGCCGGCGGCCTGGCGGGGTATCTGTTCGGCGGCGCAGTGACGGCCAGCTACGCCACCGGCGCAGTAGCCGGCGGCGCGACCAATGCCTCGCACACCGGCGGCCTGGCGGGCCGGATGTACGGGTCGGCCTCCATAACGGCGTCTTACGCTACGGGAGCGGTTACCTCCGGCGCCAGCGCCAACACCGGCGGCCTGGTCGCGACCCGGCCCGCCGGGGCCACGGTAACCAATAGCTATTACAATACCGATACCAGCGGCGCATCCGGCCCCGGCGCCGGCCGAACCACCAGCGCATTGCAAATGCCCACCGCCTACGGAACCACCGGCATCTACTCCGGCTGGAACGTGGACCTGGACAATGCCGACAATGACAACGACGTTACTACCGGGGGCGACGACCCCTGGGACTTCGGCGCCAACAACCAATACCCCATCCTGCAATACGACCGGGATGCCGTTGGCATCGAGCAGCAGCGCAGCAATACCGGCAAGGACTATGACGACGACGACGACAACCTGATTGACATTACGACGCTGGCCCAGCTGGACGCCATCCGCTACGACCTGGATGGCGACGGGGTATCAGTCAAGGGGGCGGACGCCGTCAAATACGCCAATGCCTTCCCCGGCCTGACCGCCGGCATGGGCTGCCCCGCCACCTGCGCCGGCTACGAACTGCGGGCCGACCTGGACTTTGACACCGACGGCACCCCCGGCGTGGGCAGCGGCGACGCCTACCCCAACTGGACGCCCATCGGAGTGATTTACGCGGGCGCCTTTAAGGGCAACAACCATACCATCGCCAACCTGACCATCAACGCCGCCGCCGGCGTTGAACGGGTGGGGCTGTTCGGCAGCATCAGCGGCGCCGTCTCCGGCGTGGGCCTGCCCGATGCCAGCGTGAGCGGGGCGTCCGATATGTTCAATGGCGGCGCCCTGGTCGGCATAATAACAAGCGCCGGGTCGGTAACTTCCAGCTGGGCCACCGGCAGCGTGGCCTCCACCGATACCGGCACCGGTACCAAACGCGTCGGCGGGCTGGTGGGTCATTCCCGGGGCGACGTGCGGGCCAGCTATTCCAGGGCGACGGTAAGCGTTAATTCCGCTGCCGCGGCGAGTTCTGCCGGCGGGCTGGTGGGGATTCTAGTTTCAGGAGATATAACGGCCAGCTATGCTACCGGCGCGGTATCCGGCGGCTTAACCTCCGACTGTTACGCCGGCGGCCTGGCCGGCGCCTCCGATTCCGCCAGTTCCGTCATAACGGCGTCTTATGCGACGGGGACGGTTACGGCCGGCAGTGGCGCCAACACCGGCGGGCTGGTCGGGTTTTTGTTCAGCGGCGCCACAGTGGTCAACAGCTATTGGGACACCGAAACCAGCGGCATCACCGGCGGCAGCAATGGCGTGGGCAAAACCACCAGCGAGCTGCAATCGCCCACCGCCTACGGAACCGGCATCTACGCCGACTGGAACGTGGATGTTGGCGGCACATCCGCTAACGACGACCCCTGGGACTTCGGCTACGCAGTCCAGTACCCGGTACTGCAATACGACGGGCTGGACGTGCTGACGCAGGGGCGGGATACCATCGTGCTCTCCCCCGACCCGTTGTCCGTGGGCGAGAACGCCACCGTTACCTACACCGTCCGGCTGGGCGGCGAGCCCAAAGCGGGGACGGTAACCGTAACCATAACCAGCCCCACCGACGACGCCATCACCATTGACGGCCCGGACTCCGGCAGCGGGTTCAGCGACAGCGAAACGATGACCTTTGACGCCGACAACTGGGATACGGCGCGAACGGTAAGGGTCAGCGCGGGCAGCGACGCCAACCTGGCCGACGACACGGCCACCCTGACGCACACCGCCGCCGGCGCCGGCAGCGGCTTTGAGGACGTCACCGCGTCCCTGTCCGTAACAATTGACGACACCACCACGCCCGAAATCGCCCTCACTCGCAACAGCGGGGCCATCACCACGCTGGACGTAACCGAGCAGGCCACCCCCAACGTCACTTACGACGTAGCCCTGAGCCACGCGCCGCTGGCCAACGTAACCGTAACCGTAACCGTCCCCAGCGACCACACCGCCAGCCTGAGAATCAACAAAGCCGGCGGCACTTTCGCCAGCAGCCAGACGCTGACTTTCACCCCGACGAACTACAATACGGCGCAAACGGTAACCATCCAGGCGCCGAATGACGGCAACAACGACAACGAAACCGGCATAACGCTGAGCCACGCCGCCACCGACGCCACGGCCACCGCCAGCGGCTACGACGGCATCAGCAAAGACCTGACCGTGGACGTCACCGACGACGACATACCCAACATCCTGCTGTCCCAAGCCTCGTTGTCCGTAGAGGAGGAGGACGCCAGCGGCGAATCTTACACCGTGCGGCTGTCCACCCTGCCCAGCGCCGACGTAACCATAACCGTAACCGCAACGGGCAACCTGACCATTGACGGCCCCGACGCCGCTACCGCGTTCACCACCGGCGAAACGCTGACTTTCAGCGCCACCGACGGGACTACGGCGCAGACGATAAACGTGAAAGCGGGCGGCGACAACGACCTGGCCGACGACACCACGCCCACGATTACCCACCGCGCCACCAGCGCCGACACCGACTACAACACCCTGGCTACCAAAACCCTGTCCGTAACGATAACCGACGACGACACCGGCAGCCTCGTACTGTCGCCCACCGCCCCCACCGTAAAAGAGGGCGACGACGCCGGCGCCACTTACACCGTCAAGCTGAGCCACCGGCCCTCGGCAACGGTAACCGTAACCGTGGCCAGCGGCAATGTGGACGTAACCATCGACGACGGTGACGGCGCTTTCGGCAGCAGCGAAATGCTGAACTTCAACGCGGCCAACTGGAATACGCCGCAAACGGTAACGGTCAAAGCGGCCAGAGACGCCAACTTGCTCGACAGCATGACAATTTTGAGGCACACCACCGCCGGCGCCGGCAGCGGCTTTGCGAACCTCACGATAGACCTGGCCGTAAACGTCCACGACACCACCGCGCCGGCCATTACCCTGACCCCCACCGCGCTGTCCATAGAGGAGGGCGCCGACGGCACTACGTACACGGTGGCACTGGATGCCGAGCCCCCGGCTAATACAACCGTTGCCATCACGAGCAGCAACCCCGCAGTCAGTGTCGACCCGGGGAGCCTACCCTTTACTACTGTGAACTACGGCACCCCCCAGACGGTAACGGTCAACACGACGGCGGACGACGACGCTTTCCACGATGCGTCGGCGCTGGCGCACACCCCCAGCATCCGGGGCATCGCCAGCCCCGTCACGCTGCTGCCCGTGCTGCTTCGGGAGCCGGCGCCCATTGACGGCGGCGAGCCGGCGCGAACCCGCATCACACCGCCGCCGGCCGGGGCCAGCGTAACCTACGGGATTGACTCTCAGATGATTACTGTAACCAGGGCGGCCGGCGTTCCCGACGGGGTAACGGTCAATACGGTGCAAAGCCTGACCGCGGACTTGACCATTGCGCTCACCGCGCCGCCGGAGGACACCCCAACCACGCTTTCCGGCTTCAGTCTGGACGGCGATACGCTGGTGGACATCGCGCCGGATTCCGTGCCGGCGGGCGGGCTGGAAATCTGCCTGCCCCGGGGCGACGGCGCCACGCGGCTGCTGCACTACCGCTCCGGCCGCTGGCAGGTGGTGCCGGGTTCGGCGCCGCGCGGCGACCAGGTTTGCGGCACGGTAAGCGAGTTCTCCCCCTTCATCGCCGGCCAGCCCGCCGCCGTCGCGCCGGAGACCGAGCCTGAGCGGCCGCCCATCATCTACAACCTGAACATCCGGTTTGACGCCCGGCGCATTGCGTTGCCGGAGGGGCATACCGCCAGCTACCGGGTGCGGCTGGCCGGCCGGCCCGGCGGTCGCGGTGCCACGATCAGAATCCGCAGCGACAACCCGGACGTGAAACCGACTCCCGCCGAGCTGCGCTTTACCGCCGCCGACTGGGAGCAGTGGCAAAGGGTAAGCATCGCCATCGCCGGCGACGCCAACCATACCGACGAAAGCGCGACGCTGGCCCACTACGGCCCCAACCGCGGCTACGGCTCCGTGCTGGTGTCGGTAATCGACACCGGGGACAGCCGGCAGGCTGGCGACACAATCCCGCCGGCGCTGACGGTAGTCACGGAGCCGGGAGCGCGCTGGGGCGTAACCGTAACGCCAACCGTGCCGGCCGATTTGACGGCGCACGGCGTGGTACGGGTATCGCCGGCCTATGGCGTGCCGCGCACGGCGACGGGCTACGGCCTGGGCCGCAACGGCGTGGCGCAAGCCATCGTCAGCATCGCCGCGCCGGCGGACGCGCCGGCCTCGGGGCTGACCGTCTGCCTGCCGGTGGCCGGGGCGCTGGCGGACGAAGCCGGGGAACGCCCGCTGACGCTGCTGCGCTATGCTGACGCCGGAGACGATGGCGGCAACGCCGGCTGGCAGGCAGTGTCGGGCGCGGAGTATAACGCCCCAAGCCGAAGCGTCTGCGCCGCCGGCGTAACCGGGTTCGGCCCCTTTGCGGCGGCCTACGTACTGCCGTGATGGCGCGGCCCGAACCGGCGTCAGGAACGCCGGCCCCGGCTTGCTTTCTGAATGTTAGAGGATGTCTGAAGGGTCATAATCGCGCCAGTTCCACAATCGTTGATGCCCGATTGCCGGCACGGGACGCTCGAAACAGATGAGGTCATCCAGAAACCACAGCCAACGGCCTGGGCTGTAATCTCCGTGGGGAGAAACGCGGTACGAAACGCCGTCATCAACCCAGGCCAGCCCCTGCTCAACCCGGCGAACCTGATGCGCCGCCGCAATTCTGACCGTACACACCACGGCCCCCCGCGGCGCCGATTCCCGCCAACGCGGGCCGTAGATGCCGGCGATTGCCAGCGCGGTCTCCGGGTGCAGACCGGCTTGCGCCGCGACGCGACGGCCGGCATGAATGGCGATGCGCTCGCCAACCAGGGATGCCGGAGGCCGCCAGGAACGGGTTTCAACGGTCTTCTGCCCGGACGCAATCAGAGATGCCCAGGGCTGGTGCAAAGTTAAGCACTTCATCCCCCGGTGGCTCCTCGCATCAGGGATTGAGACGCCGCCGCGCACGGCTAAACCGGCTAAAACGAAACGCGGCCAATTTCGGGCGGCCGGTGAACTGAAAGGCGGTTCCAGTCGTATAATGGATATGCAGGGATAAACGTCGCGCCGGAGTCCGGCGGAGGTGAAAAATGAAAACCGAGCAAATCAGCATCACCGTATCCGAAGACGGAGCCCACACTTTCTTTAGCCCCGGTTGCGTGTCCCTCGAGCAGAGCGAACAGCGCATGAAAATCTACGTCCAGGGGTTCGAGGTCACCATCGCCAGGACCCCGCAGCCCACCGGCCGCCATGACAATCTGCTGATGCTCACGCCGAATCCGCGATTGTACGGGGACACCGGAGCTATGTAGTGGCACGCGCAAAGTTCCGGGGCGTTCAGGCAGACCCGCCGGTTGATTCTATAACGGTCTGCCAGGCCACTTCACCGGCGCGCACCGCCTCGGCCACGTCCTCATACTCCGGCGCCGCGCTTACTACTTCGCCGGCCAGCCACTTGCGTTTCAGGCGGATGGGGCCGTGTTCGGTTGCTACCGTAACCACGTCCCGCTCCGCTACGTAGCGACCCACCGGCCGCACCCGCACCCCCAGCGTTGGCGTGTCCCGCAGGAATACCTCGGCCAGCCGGCTTTCCAGCGCGGCCGGCCCCAATGCCGACAGCAGCACCCCGGGGCGGTTCTTTTTCATCTGTATCGGCGTGTGCCACACGTCCAGCGCGCCGGCCTCAAACAGCCGTTCCATAGCGAAGCCCAGCTGCTCGCCGGTGGCGTCGTCGAGATTGGTTTCCAGCAGGATGATGTGGTCCTGCCAGCGGGCGACCGGAGCATTTGAGCCGGCTGTTTCGCCCAGCCAGAGGCGCAGCACGTTGGGGAATGCGGGCGGGTTCTTGCCACCGATGCCAACTCCGATGCGGTTGAGAGTCATCGGCGGCTGGCGATATTCGTGGGTCAGGGTGGTGATGAGGGCCGCTCCGGTGGGGGTGGTCAGCTCGCCGGCGTTGGCGTGGTAGGGCCGCTCCGGGGCGACGGGGGCGTTGGCGGCCGCGATGATTTCCAGGGTGGCCGGCGCCGGGTTGCTGTAACCGCCGGGGCGACGCGGCCCGGTGGCTTCGCCCAGAACCAGGGGCGAGGCGTAGATGCTTTGGATGCCCAGGCGTTCCAATCCGGCGGCCACGCCCACTATGTCAACCAGGGTGTCGGCGCTGCCCAGTTCGTCCAGGTGGATGGCGCCGGCGTCGTGGCCGTGGACACGGGCTTCGGCGGTGAATAGCGCGTTAAGCGCCGCCGTGGCGCGGGCGCGCACCGGTTCCGACAGGGCCGTTGCGCCGGCGACCGTATCCAGCATCTGCCGGGGCGTGTAGCGTGGGGCGGCGGATACGTCCACCAGGGCGCGGGCGCCGCGCACTTCGCAGCGGGTTTCGGCGGCGACGCCGATTTGCGCGCCGGGGATGCCGAGGGCGGCGATGGTGTCCTGTAGGGCGTCAAGGGGAAGGCCGGCATCCAGCAGCGCGCCCAGCAGCATATCGCCGCTGGCCCCGCCGACGGACTGGATGTAGGCGGTTTTCATCGTCGCCCGGGCCGGTTGGCAGTACGCAACACGTCGTTGAGGCTGCCCGAGCGGAGGCCACTCAAGTCCAGCGACACCCAAAGGTAGCCCAAAGCTTTGAGGCGGGTTACGATTTCCTCCCGGTGGGCGAAGGCGAGTTCCATTTCGTCGGCGCCTACCTCGATGCGGCAGAGCTGGTCGTGGTGGCGGGCGCGGACTTCGCGCAGGCCCAGGTCGCGCAGGATGTCTTCGGCGGCGGCGATGCGGTGCAGCGACTCGATGGTTACGGGGGTGCCGTAGGGGATGCGGGAGGACAGGCAGGGCTGGGCCGGCTTGTCCCACAGGGGGACGCCCAGCCAGCGGGCGGCGGCGCGCACCTGGGCTTTGTCCATTTCCGCCTCGACCATGGGGCTGCGGATGCGGCGCTCGGCGGCGGCGGTCATGCCGGGGCGGTAGTCGCCCAGGTCGTCGGTGTTGGCGCCGTTGGCAATCCAGGCGTAGCCCTCGGCGGCGGACAGGGCGGCCAGTTGGTCATAGAGCTCGGTTTTGCAGAAGTAGCAGCGCTGGGGCGAGTTGGCTACGTAGCCCTCCCGCTGCAACTCGTCGGTGTGGATGATGCGGTGGTTGACGCCGAACTGCGCCGCTACGCTTTCGGCGTCGGCCAAATCGCGGGACGCCAGGGCCGGCGAGACGGCGGTAACGGCCAGGGCGCGGCGGCCCAGAGCGCGTTGGGCCGCCACGGCCAGCAGGGCGCTGTCCACGCCGCCGGAGTAGGCGATGATGGCCGATTCCATCTCCCGCAGAATGGACTCCAGACGGGGCAGGCAGTCGGGGGGCGCATCGGGTCGGGAGCCGTTGGGTTGTGTCATAATGTCAGCCGCCATTGAGTTGTTATCGCTGGCTATTCTACTACAACGGCAGCCGCAAGCGGCGCCGGGATTTCAGATGACAGTGCAGAGCATCAGCGCGATTACGCTGGCAGTGCGGGATATGGCCCGCGCGGTGGCCTTTTACCACGACGGGGCCGGCATCCCCATCCTGTACGGCGGGCCGGACGCCGCCTTTACGTCGCTGCGGGTGGGGGACGGCTACCTGAACCTGATTCTCGCCGCCGACGCGGAAGTGCGCTGGTGGGGCCGCTGCATCCTGTACGTGGACGACGTGGACGCTCATCATCGTCGGATGGTGACCGCCGGCTATGCCCCCGACGGCGCGCCGGCCGATGCGCCCTGGCGGGAGCGGTACTACCACATTACCGACCCGGACGGGCATGAGATTAGCTTTGCGCGGCCGATTGGCTCGGCGGAGTGAAGTGTTCACGGTACTCCGATTCCTGAATGTACTGGCGGCAAATGGACGAAAAGCGACCGCTGGGATGGATGAAAGCATCGATCACAGAGCGCAGTATGGCCGGTTCAAGGGCCGGCAGGGAGTCAAGGCTTTCACGAAATCTTTTTACCCACTGGCTCCGTCTTTCAGCAAGATTAATGCGGCGGTCCCGGGCTGCGTAGCGCGTACCAGGATTGCGGGGGCCGCGCGGGGTATTGAGGGCCAAATCGTCAATGGTGCGCTGGGCGTTGTTGCGGGCAGTTCCGATTACACTGCCATGCACCATTATTGCGCCGGCGCCAATGTCGTAAGTGAAAACCGCCTCCGGGCTGTCATCTGAGTGTGGGTTGCCAGTGGGATTGATGTAACCGTCGGCGCTTTCGCCGGGCCGGGGCCATTGTCCGCCTTTGGTGTCGGCACAGGAATGACAGGCGTACATCAGATTGCCCCAATCGTAGATTGGGCAACTGTTGGAATGGGGCGGCGGATTGCCGGCGCACTGCCCAACTTCGTGGTGGCACACCAGATGGCGGGGCAGAAAATGGTCGCAGGTGAAAAAGCGGGTGCTCAGGTCAGCGTCATCATCTCTAATGCCGCGCTCGCAGTAAGCGCAGACGCCGGCAAAGACGGCATCCAGCGGACTGGCCAACGGCCCAAAATCGGCTCTGCCGCTATTGGCAAGATTGACCAGTTCCGGCGGCGGCTCGGCTGGCCTGCTGACCGAGTGCATATCAGCCGTTTTCCTGGTTAAGGTCTTTGGACCGGCGGTAGCGTTCCAGAATGGCCGCCAGGTTTTCGGCAAAGCGCTCATCCTCCGCGGCGCGTACGCTCCCGGCCAGCAATTCCCGGTTCACCAGCTGCCTCAGTTCCTGCATCCGCGCTTGCCGCTGTTCTTCCTGGCTTTCGTCGGGATGCGGCCCGGCGTCTCTCAACTGCCGCAGTTCCCGCGCCGCCTTCGCCGTATCGTCGTCCGTAGGGTCGTCAACACCCATAAAGACGCGCAGGATTTCGTCGGCCGTCCAGCCGATGATGTCCTCGGTGTTAGTGCTGGCAGTAATGACGCCGCTGGCATCCCGGTTGAGGAGATGCACCTGCCCGGCCCGCAACCCGGCTACCACAAAGGGCGAGTGGGTGGTGGCGAAAATCTGCAAGCCGGGGAAATGCCGCAACAGCTTCGGGATGACGCGCCGCTGCCAGGTGGGATGGAGGTGGTTTTCAATTTCGTCAATCAGCAGGATGGCCGGCTGTTTTTCCCAGCCATCGGCGAATTCGTAGTGATTAATCATTTTGAAGGCCAGCCAGCGTATCCAGAGCAGGGTTCCCTCGGTGCCCGAACTGAGGTGGCCGAGGTAGATTGGTATGGAGTCCGGGTCTTCGCGATATGCGTCGTATGCGGGCTTTTCCCAATAGGACAAATTGTCGAAATTGCGAATGTCGGTGGTATTGATTGCCAACTGGCGGAGAATTCTTATTTTGTAGGGGTGGGCATGGGGATTATGCAGGTAGCCGCGCACATCCGGGCCGGGTATGTAATTGTGCGTTGCGGCGTCTGCAATTACTTCATTGCAGATAGCCAGGCTGCAGGCATCGGCCAACCTTACTGCCGCCATCAAATTGCCACGAGCCTTAATGTCGGACTGGTCAGGTTCGTCGGGCCAAAGCGCTTCGGCGAACCAGTTGGAGGCGCGCACCAATTGAGAACCGCTGAAAGGCTGCTGCAGAATTTCGTCTGCCGTTTCGCTATCATCATCATCGTGATTGTCGTCAACGCTGGATATGCCCGGCAGCCCTTCGCGAATCGCGCCGATATAAACAACCGCGGGCGTAATATCCGGCTTGACATATTCGTACCTAGTGCCGAACCAGTCCGGGCTGGCAGCAACAAGATTAGGCGAACGGCCGGTATGCGATTTCTCCTCGTAAAATTCTTCAAATTCATCCTCGGAACATTCTGACAACCGGATAATTTCACGTCCTTGCGAAATCGGCATTTTGGCGTTCTCATCCGGCCCGATGAAGCGGTCGGCCAGCAGCATCAGCACCATGCTTTTGCCGGATGCGTTGGGGCCGACGAACACGTTCACGTGCGGGTCGAACCGGAACTCCACTGGCGCGGTGACCGGCGGCACTCCTTCGAAAATCATTCTGGTGAGGTGCATAACGATACTCCCTGCGCTACCACTCACAAATCCCGCACATACAAGTACAGCGTCAGGCTGGTGTGGGGGAAGGCGTGGTCTTCTATCTCCCGGTAGCCGCGCCGCTTCAGGAAGGCGATGGCCGCCTGCATATGGTTGGAGGTCCAGACGATGGCGCGGGCGTAGCCGGCGTGGCGGCAGAAAGTTTCGGCGGTGTCCAGCAGGCGGTTGGCGATGCCGCGGCGGCGGGCTTCGCGGGCGACGGCGAAGCGGCGGATTTCGGCTTCGGCGTCGCTGCGGCGGTAGGCGCCGATGCAGCCGGCGGCCTGGCCGTCCAGTTCGGCAATCCAGAAGTTGCTGCCCGGTCGTTCCAGGTAGCTGTGGTTGATGTCGGCCAGGTCGTGGGTCAGCGCGCCGTCCAGGTACTCGCGGAAGCCCTGCCGGTCCTGTTCGGTGTGCAGGTAGCTGGACACGAAATCGTCCTGCGCGTGCTCGAACAGGTAACGCACGGCGGGGGCGTCGCCGGCGCGGAACTGGCGGATGACAAGCATAGGGTTGGGCCGGATTGGTCAGAAAGCGATGGCGTACTGGTACAGGGTGAGCGTAGTCGGGTAGGGAGGTTCCACCGCCAGGCGGCGGTAGCCGCGGGCCTCGTAAAAGCGGATGGCCGCCGTGGTGTGGCTGGATGTCCACAGCATCATTCGGGAGTAACCGGCGGCGCGGCAGAAGTCCTCGGCCTGGGCCATCAGGCGGGAAGCCAGGCCCTGCCGCTGGATGGTGGGGTCAACTACCAGGCGGCGCAGTTCCACTTGCCCGTCGTCGTGCCGGTACACGCCGACGCAGCCAACTATCTTGCCGTCCTGCTCGGCAACCCAGAAATCGCTGCCGGGGCGACGGAGGTAACTGCCGGCCACATCGGCCAGGTCGTCGGCGACGGATTGGTCGATGAACGCGCGGAACTCCTGCAACTGCGTGGCGGTCAGTCCGCTTTGGGCCGCCGCCAGGTGGGTGCGCCGGTAAAGGCCGCGCACGGCGTCGCCGTCGTCAGGGTGAAACTGTCGGATGCTTACCATAAGGCTGGCCGGTCAGGTGTTGATGAGGAAGTTGATGATGTCGCCGTCGCGGACGGGGTAGGTTTTGCCTTCGGAGCGCAGGCGGCCCTCTTTGCGGCCCTGGGCCATACTGCCGCAGGCGTAGAAATCATCGTAGGCAATGACTTCGGCGCGAATGAACCCCCGCGTGAAATCGGTGTGGATGACGCCGGCGGCGGACACGGCGGGGATGCCGCCGGGCACGCTCCACGCGCGCACTTCGTCGTCGCCGACGGTGAGGAATGACACCAGGCCCAGCGTATCGTAGCTGGCGCGGATGACCTGGGACGTTGCCGATTCGCCCAATTCCAGGTCGGCGCGGAACTCGGCAGCTTCGGCGGCGTCCATCAGGGCCAGCTCCGCCTCAATGCGGGCGCTGATGCTGACCTCGCCCACGCCGCGCGTCAGGTCAGTGTCGATGTCCAGGTCGGCAATGGACAGTTCGCCGGCGTCCTCGCCGGTGTTGAACACGGCGATAATTTTCTTGTCAGTGAGCAGCTGGTAGTTGACCAGAACGGCGCGCTCGGAGTCGGTGAAGGACTGCCGGCGGACGGGTATGCCGTTTTCCAGGCCGGCGCGGGCTTTCTCTACGGCGTCCTTATGCCGTACCACCGTCGGGCGGTCGGCGGGTTTGGTTTTGTTGAGCTGGTCGGCCAGGCGGGTTGCGGCGCGCTCCAGAACCTCCAGGTCGGCAAAAGACAGTTCGGTGAGCATCGTTTCCAAATCGCGGGCCGGGTTGACCCCGCCGGCGGGATGAGGCACGGCGTCGTGCTCAAAGGCCCGCACCACCACCAGAAAGGCGGTGGCGGATTGCAGGATGTTGCGGTAGCGTCCGCTGATGCCCTGGGATTTTGCCATGCCTTCCGGCCCGGGCAGGTCGGTGTAGCGGATTTCGGCCGGCACTACCTTGCGGGGGCGATAGATGCCGGCGAGGTAGTCCAGGCGGGGGTCAGGGACTTTGACGACGCCGAGGCGCATCTCGCCGGCGCCGCCCGCCGCGCCGCTGGCGTCGGATTTGCCCTGGGTCAGGGCGTTGAAAAGGGAGGTTTTGCCCGATTGAGGCAGGCCGATGATTACGATGTCCATGCTGAAATTCGCCGGAAGCTGTATACCCCAATGGTCAGTTATGAACAATCGGGGAGACCGCGTCGATTTGACCGGCGCAGTGGCACTTAGGGGCGGTCGTTGGGTTCGCCCTGCAGAATTTTGATAACTTCGGGCGGCACCTGAACCGCGACGCCTTCACGCTCCCGCAGCTGCGCCAAGGCGTCTTTTATACGCTTGCGTTCTTCCAAGCGACCCTCCTTGCGTCCCTCCTTGCGTCCCTCGTCTTTGAGTTTTTTCACCGCTGACGGAATTAGCAGTACCATGCGACCGATTACCTCCAGGATGATTGCTACCAGCAGAGCAAAACCTGCCGCTGCGCCAAAAATGGCGGCCAGCAGATAAATGACTTCTTTTCCTTGCTCTTGCCACGGCGGGTATAGCCATAGGGCAAAGCTTACTGCGCCGACATAGACCAGGTAGTAAGAGACCCAGTACTTTGCGGCGACATTTTTCACCGGTCCCATTGTACTACAACCACAAGAGCGGCGGCCGGTTAGCCGGTGGCGAGCACGACGGTTCCGGTTGAGGACAGCGCGCCGCCGGTGCCGTTGACGATGCTGGCGGCGGCGGGTTGGTCGGGGGCGCCTTTGCGATTTACCTGCCGGTCGCCGCACTCGCCGCGCAGCTGGCGAACCGCCTCGACCAGCAGGAAGCTGCCGTACATACCGGGGTGGGAGTAGGAGAGACCGCCGCCGTTGGTGTTGAGGGCGAAATCGCCGCCGGGGGCGGTGCGCTGGCTGGCGACGAAATCCGGCCCTTCGCCGGGGCCGCAAAAGCCCAGGCCCTCAATCGTAACCAGAGTGGTATAAGTGAAGGAGTCGTAAATCATGGTTACGTCGATGTCGTCGTGCGTGAGGCCGGCGCGCTCGAGGGACCGGGGGCCGGTTTCGCGGGACCAGGTGGACGTATGGTCTCGCATAAAGCTGATGAGGTTGTGGTCGTGGCCTTCCGCGGCGCCCAGCACCCACACCGGTTCCTTGCGGCAGTTGCGCGCCTTCTCGTTTGCCCTGGGTAAGGGCGCTGAAAGAAGTTTTGCCCGATTGGGGCAGGCCGATGATTACGATGTCCATCGTCAGTTAAACCGGAAAGGAGGTATCAGGAGCGTTCATCGGACTCCCCATTCACGATTTTGATGACTTCGGCTGTAGTTAGCCTTACCTCGGTCGTGCCGTTCTCACGAACGCCGGTCTGCCGCAACGCATTGACGATGCGTTGACGTTCTTCTTTACGGCCTTCTGCTTTGAGTTTTTTAATTGCTGCGGGAATCAGCAGTACCATGCGACCGGTTACCTCCAGAAGGATTGCCACCAGCAGAGCGGAACCTGCCGATGCGCCGAAAATGGCGGCCAGCCAGAGTATGCCATCATCTGCCGTCAGCCGTTGCCAGTATCGCCATAGGCCGGCTGCTACGCCGCCAACATACGCCAGATAATAAACAGCCCAGTAATTTCTGGCTACTCTCTTGATGAACTCCATTGTAGCACAGCCGCCGGAGTGACTGACGGTTAGCCGGTGGCGAGCACGACGGTTCCGGTTGAGGACAGCGCGCCGCCGGTGCCGTTGACGATGCTGGCGGCGGCGGGTTGGTCGGGGGCGCCTTTGCGATTTACCTGCCGGTCGCCGCACTCGCCGCGCAGCTGGCGAACCGCCTCGACCAGCAGGAAGCTGCCGTACATACCGGGGTGGGAGTAGGAGAGACCGCCGCCGTTGGTGTTGAGGGCGAAATCGCCGCCGGGGGCGGTGCGCTGGCTGGCGACGAAATCCGGCCCTTCGCCGGGGCCGCAAAAGCCCAGGCCCTCAATCGTAACCAGGGTGGTATAAGTGAAGGAGTCGTAAATCATGGTTACGTCGATGTCGTCGTGCGTGAGGCCGGCGCGCTCGAGGGACCGGGGGCCGGTTTCGCGGGACCAGGTGGACGTGTGGTCCTGCATAAAGCTGATGAGGTTGTGGTCGTGGCCTTCCGCGGCGCCCAGCACCCACACCGGCTCCTTGCGGCAGTTGCGCGCCTTCTCGGCGGTGGTGACGATGATGGCCGCGCCGGAGTCGGTTACGAGGCAGCAGTCAAAGAGATGGAAGGGCCACGCCACCCACCGGGAGTTGTGGTAGTCGTCAAAGGACATAGGGGTTTCGTGCATATAGGCCACCGGGTTCAGGTTGGCCCACTTGCGGGTGGAGACGGCGATTTCGGCCAGCGCCTGGCGGGTGCGTTCCTCGCCGTACTCGTGCATATAGCGGGTGCAGGCCATGGCATAGTTGACCGGCTGGCCAATCATGCCGTAGGGGGTTTCGTACTGGGCCACCGGCAGGTTGCGGTCGGGCGGCACGGCGACGCGGGTGGAGCGTCCGGCCTGGCCATGGGTGATGAGCACGGTGTCGCAGTAGCCGGCGCGGATGGCGGCGGCAGCGTGGGCGACGTGGATGACGAAGGAAGAACCGCCGACGGAAGTGTTGTCGGTAAAGGAAGGCTCCAGGCCGAAGTATTCGGCGGTGGCCAGGGTGCTGAAGCCGGCGGTCATCAGGCCGTTGACGTCGGACAGCTGCAAGCCGGCGTCGGCCAGCGCGTTGTGGGCCGCCTCGGCGTGGTGCTGGAGGGATGATTTGTTGGGGACGGCGCCCATTACGTCGGATTCGGCGACGCCGACGATGGCAATGTCGCGTTCGCGGGTGCTGGCGCTGGTCATAAGGTTCACTCCCGAAATGTAGCATAGGTTGAGGCTAGGGGATGGTACAACATTCGCCGGGGCGGGACAAATCCGGCCCATTGTAATCATCAATCCCGGTGTGGCACTATAACAGCGAGGACCTACACGATGTCCAACACTCTGTTCAGCCAATCTTATCTGGAATCCGGCTTGCCGGAAACGAATGAATACCAGCAAATCGGACGGTCGCGGCTGGCGCATTTCCGGCAGGATTTAGAACGGCCTTACCGCAGTTTCAAAGCCGGCTACGGCGGTTCTAACGAAGCGCAGATTGAGGATGCGCTCATCAGGCCCGTGCTGAATGCGCTGGGTTGGAGCTATCTGCCCCAGCAGCCGATTCCGGTGAGCGGCCGGACGCCCGATTATATGCTGTTCGCCGACGATGCCGACCGGGCGGCTTTTACCGGAGCCGGGGATGTCTCCCATTATCCGCTGGCCCCGGCGGAGGCGAAAGCCTGGAAGGTGAATTTGGACCAGCGTTCCGGCGCCCGCAGCCCCAGCGGACAGCTACAGGATTACCTCAAAGAGTTCTGGCAATCTACCAAAGGGCGCGTCAAGTGGGGCATTCTCACCAATGGCGAAACCTGGCGACTGTATCGCGCCACCGGCCCGGGGCCGGACGGCAAGTTTCACCAGACCCAGGACGTCTGGCTTGAGGTCAGTCTCGGCGAATGTGTCAGCGACGCCGGCAAGGAAGCGCGCCAGCTGTTCTTGCTGTTCTTTCACCGGGACGCTTTTCGCGTTGACGGCGACGGCTATTGTTTCCTCGACCGGGCTCTGGCCGGGGCCGCCGATTACGCCCAAACGGTTACGGAAACCCTGCAGGCCGCCGTTTTTGAAACCGTTTATCCGCAGCTGACTGCCGCCTTTTACCAGGCCGCCCCGGACGCCGACCCGGATGATATCCAGGAATCCGCGCTGACTCTGCTTTACCGCCTGCTGTTTCTGATGTATGCCGAAGACCGCCGGCTGCTGCCTACCGAGAATCCGGCCTATGCCACCATCAGCTTGCGGAGCCTGCGGCGGAACATACTGGAGCGGCTGCGGCACAACCCCGTCTTTCTCCGCACCTATACCTATTGGCCCTTGCTACAGGAGCTGTTCCAGCGGATTGACGGCGGAGAGCCGGACGCCAAACTGCCGGCCTATAACGGCGGTCTGTTCCACCGGGAGCAGCCGGAGTTGCTGGCCCGGATACGATTGCCCGATGAAAGCGTAGCGGAAATTATCAATAACCTGGGTGCGGCCAGGGTTAACGGCGCCAGCGATAAGGTTCTGGTCAACTTCCGCGACCTGTCCGTGCGGCAGTTGGGAACCCTGTACGAGCGGCTGCTGGAACACCGCCCGGTCAGCGACAACGGCGGCGTTACGGTGCCGCTGCAGCCCCACGCCCGCAAGGACACCGGCAGCTACTACACCCCGCCGGAACTGGTGCGTCTTATTGTGGAGCAGGCGCTGGGGCCTCTGGTCAGGGAGCGGGAGGAGCGGTTCCGCACCCTGGTCCAATCGCTGGCGTCGGATACCCGTTCTTATGAAGCGCGACGGCAAGAGCTGACTGCCGCCGACCCGGCGGTAGCCTGCCTGCGCCTCAAGATTCTCGACCCGGCCATGGGCAGCGGCCATTTTCTGGTGGCGGCGCTGGATTATCTGACCGCGGAGATTGACCGTCTGGTGGGCGACGCCGCCGAGTTGGCCCACTGGCTGCCGGCGGCGGCTCCTTATACGTCGCCCCTGCTGGATCGTGTTGCAAACATCCGCGCCGAACTGAGTCGTCAGGCCGCGGCCGGCGGGTGGGAAATGCGTCCCGAGGACCTGGCCGACCGCGCCATTATCCGACGCATCGCGCTGAAGCGGTGCATCTACGGCGTTGACCTGAACCCGATGGCGGTAGAACTTTCCAAGATGTCGCTGTGGCTGCACAGCTTTACCGTGGGCGCGCCGCTGTCTTTCCTGGACCATCACCTGCGCTGCGGCGATTCGCTGGTGGGCGGCTGGCTGGCAGAAACCGGCGCGGATTTACGCACCGCTAGCGAAGGCGGGTTCGCCAGCCACATTTTTGCCGATATGACCGCCGCCGCCACGGCCATTCGCAGCATTGAGCAAATCAACGACGTTGACACCGGCGAGGTCGCGGAATCCAAAACCCGGTTCAGCGGTATGGAGCAAACGATGGCTCCGGTGCGCCGGATGGCCGGCTTTTTCGCCGGCCTGCGCTGGCTGGCCGCCGCCGGCAGCACTCGTCCCCTGGCCTTGCGCCAGCCCCGGCAGCTGCGCCGGCAGATTGGAGACGACCGCGCCGCCGCCGTGGCATGGTGGCAGCGGCAAAACTACGATACTCAGATTGACTTGCTGCAGTATGGCCCCGAAGCCATGTCCGATGCCCAACGGGAAGCAGCGAACTTTGATTTTGCCGGGTTCGCCCATTTCATCGCCTTGTGGCGCGAAACCGGCGAACTGGCGGCGCAGCGGCGGATGCTGCATTGGGAACTGGACTTTCCTGGCGTGTTCGACGGCTGGCAGCCCCGGCGGGGCGGCTTTGACGCCGTGATTGGCAACCCGCCCTGGGAACGGGTCAAACTGCAGGAAGTAGAGTGGTTCGCTCCTGAAACCCGCCGGCCCGATATTGCCCGGGCCGCTCCCGCCGCCCGGCGTCAGGCGATGGTAGCGCAGTTGGCAAAGGACAACCCCTCACTCTATGCCGAATATACGGCGGCGCTGGCCCAGGCCGATACGATGCTGCAGTACGGGCGCGCCTGCGGCGACTACCCCCTGCTGGGCGGCGGCGATGCCAACTTCTACCGCCTGTTTGTAGAACGGGCCAACGCCTTGACCGGGGCTAACGGCATCACCGCACTGCTTACCCCCTCCGGCATTTACGCTGACCGCTCGGCGGCTGACTACTTCGGCGCAATCGCCGGCGCTAACCGCCTGCTTTGCCTGTACGACTTTGAGAACCGGCGCGGGCCGGAACAAGGCCCATTTTTCCCCGATGTAGATAGCCGCTTCAAGTTCTGCGCGATGGCAACGGGCGGCACGGCCCGCACAGCGGATGAGGTGCCGTGCGGTTTTCTATTGCAGAATTCGCTGGCCGACACTCCCGCAGAACGGCTGATTACGATGCGGGCATCGGACTTTGCGCTGGTCAACCCCAAAACCGGCACCGCGCCTATTTTCCACAACCGGCGCGATGCGGATATTGTGCTGGACATCTACCGCAACCATCCGGTCTTTGATGCCGAAAATCAAAATTTTGAAAATTTATCCGCTGTCATTCGTCATGTGCGCCAAAGCGACATGACGAATGACAGCGGACAGTTCCGGACGAAAGAGCAACTTGATGCTGACGGCTGGTATCGTGTTGATCTAGACCGATACCGTAAAGGCATTGAGGAAATGCTACCGCTATACCACGGTCAAACGATTTACTACTTTGACCATCGCTACAATTCGGTTCGTCTCAACCCCAATAATCTCCACAGGCCCTATACGCCTCGTCCGGTGACTGACGAACAGCACACAAACCCGGGGTTTTACGCAGAGCATCCGTACTATGTTCACGGTGATTTTGTGGAGAATAAATTCTCAAAATCTACGCCATTCGCCATCGGGTTCAGACTTTCGACTAAGGCTGACAATGAACGCACTTTGATTGCAACTGTCGTGCCATGGGCTGGTTATGGCAACAGTTTGCCGATTCTGGTCGTAGATTCCGAGGATGCCTCTGCTACTTTTGCTGATTGCCTGCCACTCTGGGCAGCGAACTTCAGCAGTTTCGCTATGGACTTTGTTGCCAGGAGTAAATTGCAAGGCACCAATATGAACTGGTACATCCTGCAACAGCTGCCCGTCATCACCCGCGCCGCCTACGACCGCCGGTTTGGCGACACTACCGCCGCCGAACTGGTGCGCGACCACACGCTGCGGCTGTGCTACACGGCCTATGACCTGCAACCCTTTGCCCGGGCGCAGGGTTACGACGGCGAACCCTTCGCTTGGGACGCTGCGGAACGTCGCCACCTGCGGGCCCGGCTGGATGCGCTGTACTTCATCCTTTATGGCATTGGCCGGGATGACGCCGCTTATGTGCTGGACTCCTTTCCCATCACGCGCAGCAGCGACGAGGCGGAGCATAACGGCGTGTATCTGACCAAAGAGCTGATTTTGGGCTATATGAACGCCCTGGCGGCCGGCGACGCGGAAACGACGCTGGCGCGGCCCGGCTGACGCCATTTGATTAGGGCAAGGCAGCAGGGGTAAAATAGGCCGGCGCCAGCGTGCCGGGGTGGGTTTATGCCGCATAATTTCTGGATGATTAATTGCAACGAGCAGAACTACAACATCACCCGCGATTTGGGCTTTACCCGGCAGGGACTGAAAGCCGAATACCGGCGCAAGGTGCAGCGGGTTGAGCCGGGCGACCGCATCATCTATTACGTAACCGTCGCCCGTGTGTTCACCGCCACGGCCACCGTAACCAGGGGCTATGAGGAAGTCGGCTCCGGCCCCTGGGTGAAAGAGGGCCCGGCCAGCTGGCCTTATCGCATCGGCATCAAGCCCGACGTGGTGCTGAATGAGGAGCAGTACATTGACGCCGGGCTGCTGGCTTATCGCCTGGAATACGTGCGGAAGTGGCCCCCGGAGGACTGGCACCTGGCTTTTCAGGGCAACCTGCATCTGCTGTCGAAGGGCGATTTTTTCCTGCTGGAAACCGAGATGCTCAAGCTGCGCGACGGTCGGGAGCAGGCCCTGCTACAGATTGACGCCGAGCTGGCGATGGAAGAGGAGCGCGTGAACGCCCAGCGGGAGCGGCGGCGGCGGGTTGCCAGTCGCCCCGCCAGCCGGCCGGAGCGCGTCAGGAGTGACGGGCCGGCAGAAATCCTGCCGCCGGCCGAGGCTGCGGAGCCAGCGACCGATGACAGTCTCCCGGATGCCGGCCCGCGGCGCAATCCCCGGCCCCGCGGGGGCGTCCGGCGGCCCGGTATCCGGCGTTCGCCGCGCTACGACGAATAGGCGGCGGCATCGGCCAACGCTTGCCTGATTTCGGATAGCGCGTCGCGGTCGGATTCAGTTGACTCGGCGGCGCGGAGAGCGGCAATCGCGCCGGCGCCGCCAATGCGGCCCAGGGCCCAGGCAACGTGCTGCCGAACCAGCGGGACGGCGGTACGCAGGGCGCGGGCCAGCGCCGGAACGGCGGCCGCGTCTCCCAGATTGCCCAGGGCTACGCCGGCGTTGCGCTGCATACCGGCCCACTTGGCGCGCATAATCGGCGTGCCGGCAAACCGCTGGCGGAATTTTTCTTCCGTTATCTCCAGCAGGTCAATGAGGTCCACGGCGGACAGGTCGCGGCGTCCAAAGTTGGGGTCGCCGGTGGCTTGGGCTTTGCGGTTCACCGGGCAAACTTCCTGGCAGATGTCACAGCCGAACACCCAGCTGCCCAGCGCCGGCCGGAGTTCGCGGGGGATGACGCCCTTATGCTCGATGGTCAAGTAGCTGATGCACCGCCGGTTGTCCACCACGTAGGGGGCGACGATGGCATCGGTGGGACAGGCCGGGATGCAGCGGGCGCACTCACCGCAGGTTTTGCGAAGGGGCGTATCGGGAGCAAGGGGTAGGTTGGTGATTATCTGGCCGAGGAGAATCCAGGAGCCGTAGGTTGGGTTCAGGATGTTGCCGTTCTTGCCGAACCAGCCGAGGCCGGCGCGGGCGGCGGCGGCCCGGTCGAGCATAGGGCCGTCGTCCACGTACCAGCGGGCGGCGAACCGTTCGCCCAGCTGCTCCGACAATGCGATTACCAGCCGGCGCATCCGGCGTTTCATCACCCGGTGGTAATCGCGGCCACGGGCGTAGCGGGCGACGCGGCCCTGGCCGGGCGGCGTGGCGTCCGCATCCTCTCCATCCGCATCCTCTCCGGCGGGATAGTAGTTCAAGCCCAGCGAGATGACGGAACGGGCGCCGGGCAGCAGCTCGCCGGGACTTGCCCCCCGGCGCACCCGGTCTTTGGTGAACCAGGGCAGGCCGTCCATCAGGTTGTCGTCAATGCGCCGGAGGGCGGCATCCCGGTCATCGCCAAACTCGGCGGCGTCCGTTACCGCTACCAGGTCGAAGCCGACCTCACGGGCCAGTTGGTCAATCTGCCGGCGCAAGGCGGTTGGGTTCACAAGTTTTCGCCTTGATAGCGGCCGGCGTAGCCGGCGGCGTCGGGTTGTGCCAGCGGGAGAAACACCAGCTGGGCGATGCGGGCGTTCTGCCGGACGCGCCAGCCGGCGGGGGCGTACACGGTGAGCAGGGCCTGACCGCGTCCGCTGTATCCGGCATCCCAAACGGCGGTATGGATGGCGACGCCGGAACGGAGCAGGCTGGAACGGGGGCGGCAGAGGGCCATCAAGCTGCGGGGCAGATTGACAAATTCGTTAAAGGTTATCAGATACGCCTCCTGGTCCAGGCGCCACCAGTCGCCATCGTCATAAGAGAGCGGGCGCGGGCGGGGCAAGCGCCGGTCGGCATCGGCAACGCCCAGCCGCCCGGCGCCGGCAGCCGGGCCAAATCGCGCTATGCTATGCAGCGTCAGGTCAAAGCCATTGGGCTGCAGCTGCTGCGCCAGGTCGATGTATTCCGACAGCAGCGGCAGCGCGGCACCGCCAGTAACCAGCTCCGCGATGGCAGTGCGGTTGAGGACGCCGCTATGGGGAACATCGGTGGCAGTCATCGGGAATGCTATACTCCACAGCAAAAAAGTGAACGGGGGTAATCACAATGAGCGGCGTTTTCGTCTATCTGGACAATTCTAACATTTTCCACGCGGCGCAGGATTTGGCTGAGGAACGCAACGGGGATATGAACGCCCGCTACCGCGTCCGCACCAACTTTGAGAACCTGCTGCGCCTGGCCCACGCCGACCGCCCGCTGGAGAAGGCAATGGCCGCCGGCTCAATTCCGCCGGCCCTCATCAATCTTTGGAACAGACTGGCCGAAGCGGGGATAGAAGTCCATCTGTACGACCGGGGCGAACCGGGCCGCGGCGAACAGCAAACCCCAGACCAATGGCTACAGCTGCGGATGCTGGAAGATATGGTGGATTACATTGACAATCCCGGCACCGTGGCGCTGCTGACCGGCGATGGGGCCAGTTACAACGAGGGCCGGGGTTTTCACCGGACGCTGGAGCGAATGCACCGGCTGGGCTGGAAAGTAGAAGTCCTGTCCTGGGTACACTCCTGCAACCGGCGGATGCGGCAGTGGGTAGAGGCCAACGGCGTTTTTGTGCCGCTGGACGATTACTATGAAGCCATTACCTACACCAACGCGCCCCGCATCGGGCAGGAACCGGCGCCGGCGCGGGATACGGTGGAGCTGGACCTGTCCAGCCGGCCGGCGGCGTAATAAAAGCGGCAGGCGGAGTTGGAACCGGCCCAACCCCGCCCGCCTGGATTCCCCATTGCCTGGGAATGGCGAGAGCTGAGCAGCCCGCCTAGTCGTGCATGAAATCCTGGATGTCGGCCGGCAGCGGCTCGTACTTGGGGATATCGGTGATGACGGCCTGGGTCGTGAGCAGCATCCCGGCCACCGAGCCGGCGTTCTGGAGAGCCGAGCGGGTTACTTTGGCCGGGTCGATGATGCCGCGGGCAACCAGGCCGGTGTATTCGCCACGGTCGGCGTCGAACCCGTAGTCGCCCTCGCCGTTGCGGACGTTCTCCACGATGATGTCGCCTTTGTAGCCGGCGTTCCGGGCGATGGTGTTGAGGGGGGCTTCCAGAGCGTCTTTCACCAGGCGGATGCCGAGGGCTTCGTCGCCGGACGCGCTCGGCATAATGGCGTCCAGCGCGGCCTGGGCGCGGAGCAGGGTAACGCCGCCGCCGGGGATGACGCCTTCTTCAACCGCTGCCCGGGTGGACGCCAGGGCATCCTCGGTGCGGCTCTTGCGCTCGTTCAGTTCCGGCTCGGTGGCGGCGCCGACGCTGATGACGGCGACGCCCCCGGCCAGGTTGGCCAGGCGTTCCTGCAACTTCTCGCGGTCGTAGTCGGAGGTGGTGTCCTCAATCTGGACGCGCAGTTCGGCGACGCGGCCGGTGATGTCGTCCTCGTGGCCGCGGCCCTCAACGATGGTGGTTTCATCTTTGGTGGCCACCAGGCGGCGGGCCGAGCCGAGCTGGTCCAGGGAAACGGCATCGAGGCGCATCCCGGTGTCGTTGGTAACGACGGTACCGCCGGTCATTATGGCCAGGTCTTCCAGCAACGCTTTGCGGCGTTCACCGAAACCGGGGGCTTTGACGGCCAGGCTGCTGACGGTGCCGCGCAGCTTGTTGACCACCAGAGTCGCCAGGGCCTCGCCCTCCACGTCCTCGGCGATGATGACCAGCGGGCGGCGGCCGCCCTGGGCCACGGCTTCCAGCGTGGGCACTACGTCGGCTGCCGCTGAGAGTTTCTGGTCGGTGAGCAGGAAAAGCGGCTCATCCAGGGATACTTCCATGCGGTCAACGTCGGTGACGAAGTGGGGCGACAGATAGCCGCGGTCAAGGCGCATTCCTTCCACCACATTCAGCTCGTCGCTGAGGCTGCGGCTTTCTTCCACGGTGATAATGCCCTCGCGGCCCACCTTGTCCATAGCGTCGGCAATCAGTTCGGCGATGGCTTCTTCGTGGGCGGACAGGGCGGCGACACGAGCGACCTGCTCGCGGCTTGCCACGGCCACCGCCTGGGCGCTGATTTCGGCGTTGACGGCGGAGACGGCTTTGTCGATGCCCGACTTGAGGGCCAGCGGGTTGGCGCCGGCGGCGACGTTGAGGAACCCGCCCTGGATGATGGAGCGGGCCAGAACGACCGAGGTGGTGGTGCCGTCGCCAACCACGTCGTTGGTTTTGGAGGCGGCCTCTTTGACTATCTGAGCGCCCATGTTCTCATAAGGGTTGGGCAGCTCAACTTCTTTGGCGATGGTAACGCCGTCGCTGCAAACCACAGGGAGGGTCCAAACGCGGCCCAGGATGACGTTGCGACCGCTGGGGCCGAGGGTGAGGGCTACTACGCGACCCAGTTGGTTAACGCCGCTCATCAGGCTCCGGCGAGCGGATTCGTCGAAAATTAACTGCTTTTCAGGCATTGCTGGAATCCTCCGGCATAAGGGTGTTGCTAAACGCAATTCGCAATATCGTGACAGGAAAACCCGTTCCGACCGCGAATGATTGACGCAAGTTTCTGCATTCCAATTGTCTGCAACCGGGCGCGAATTGTCAACCGGGCGCACTCCGGCGGCGGCGTTCCTTTGCGTGATGGCCAGGCGGCCGGAGCGGAGGGCAGAGCGGGCGGTATTACCGTCCCCGCAACTTCGGGTCCAGGGCGTCGCGCAGCGCATCGCCCAGGAGGTTGAAGGACAATACCGTTACCGATATGGCCAGACCGGGGAACACCACGAGCCACCAGATTGGCTTGTAGGTGTTGGCGATTACGCCGCCCAGCATATTGCCCCAACTGGGAGTAGGCGGGGTTATTCCCACGCCCAGGAACCCCAAAGATGCCTCAATCACGATGGCCGCGCCAAGATGGGCGGTCGCCAGCACGACGTAGGCGGCAAAGCACTGCGGCGCGATGTGGCGGGCGATGATTCTGAAGTTGGAAGCCCCCATGGCGCGCGCCGCGTCCACGTAAGTCAGCTCTTTGACCGAAAGCGCCACCGAGCGCACGACCCGCACACCGTAGGGCAGTCGGGTAACGGCGATGGCGACGATGACCGTCCAGATGCCGCCGCCCAGGGCCACCAGCAATACCATCGCCAGAACCAGCGCGGGGAAGGACATCACAATCTCCACCAGGCGTTGGCTGATAATGTCAAACCGCCCGCCCAGAAAGGCGCTGGTGACACCCCAAAACGCGCCCAGCGTCGAGCCTAACAGCACGGACAGCACCGATACTTGCAGGGAAACCCGGCCACCGTAGATTATCCGGCTCAGGATGTCCCGCCCCTCGTAGTCGGTGCCCAGCACGTATTGAGCGGAGGGCGCGCTGCCCAATTTGAGAAAATCGACGTAGAGGGGGTCATGCGGCGCAAAGACGCCGGCAAGGCCGGCAACGATGACAATTAGCAGCAGGACAACCCCGGCGACCGCCCCAACCGGAAACCGGCGGCCGAAAGTCAGCAGTGAGTGAACGACGCTGCCGGCGCGACGCGGCATTGCGCCGGCGAGCTGTGCCGCATCAGTCTGTAAGTCAGCTTGCCTTGCCACGCTAATCAGCCTCGGTGAGTTGCCAGTTATTCATCGGCGCGCCGCCCGGAGGGGCATTGCAAATCAATCGTAACGGATTCTGGGGTCGAGCACGGCGTAAGCTACGTCAATGGAAAGGTTAACAAAGACAAAGATGACGCCGTAGAGGAGCACCAGGTTTTGCACTACCACGAAGTCCCGCTCGGTGAACGCCTGCACCAGCGCGGTGCCCAGGCCGGGCACGGTGAAGGCGGTTTCCACGGCCACCGAACCGCCGAGCAGCAGGCCGAAAAGCACGCCGGAAAGCGTCACCACCGGCAGGAGCGCATTGCGCAGGGCGTGGCGCAAAACCACTAATCGCTCCGGCAGACCTTTGGCCCGGGCGGTTCGCACATAGTCATCGCGAATCACTTCCAGCAGGGTAGTGCGGGCCATGCGCGCGATGTAGGCGGAGGTGGCTAACCCCAGCACGATTCCGGGAGCAATGACAATCTGGAGATTTTGGAGCGGGTCCTCCCACAGTTGGATTATCCCCAGGGGCGGCCGGTAGTTGAACGCCAGCAGGGAAAACACCACTACCAGAACGGCCACCCAGAAACTGGGCACGGCCAGGAATATGATGGTAAAGAACCGCGAGACGTAATCCGCGATGCCGTTTTGCCGGATTGCCCCCAGAATCCCGACGGGCAGGCCGATAATCCAGGAAACCAGCACCGCGACTATCGCAATCTCGGCGGTCAGGGGGCCGCGCCGCAAAATCAGTTCCGACACGGAATCGCCGCGCCAGAACGATTCGCCCATCTTGCCGGTAAAGACATCCTGCATCCAGTCGGCATACTGGATATACAACGGCCGGTCAATGCCCAACTGGTGCTTGATTTCGGCGATATCCGCCGCCGTCAGGTTCTCTCGCCCGCCTTCGCCGTAGAGTATCGCCAGCGGGTCTCCGGGGAGGATACGCAGCGCCAGAAAGATAATCACCGTGATGCCGAACAGGCCCGGGAGCGAATAGAGCAGGCGTCGGCCGATGTACTTCAGCATCAGATGCTACTTGTCCAGCCAGGCGGTATCAAAGCGGATGTCGTTGAACAGGGTTACCCGGTTGGCCCGGCCGTGTCCCTTCACGTAGTTGGCGAATCCGTCAATGATGGTGAAGTGGTTGATGAGAATCATCGGCGACCATTCTTCCAGCAGCGCCGCGCCGCGGAGGGTGAGTTCTTCTTTCCGCGCCGGGTTGGTTTCGCCGATGAGTTCGGCCACCAGCGCATCAAACTCGGGATTGGACGAGCCACGGTTCCAGTTGCCGCCGCTGCCGGCGCTGAACCAGGCCGACCAGTAAGCGGCGGTGGCGGCCAGCGGGGTCGGAGTGCCGTTGACCGCCAGGTCGTAGTTGCCCTGGTCGCGGTCTTCCTGCCACACCGAAGTATGCACGACGCGAATTTCGCTGTTGATGTTGAGGTTTTGCTTCATAAACGCCTGCATCATGGGCGCCATGGGCGAGACGAAGAAGTTGATGTCGCGTACCATCAAATCCAGCGTGGGGAATCCCTCTCCGTTGGGGTATCCGGCGTCTGAGAGCAGTTGCTGGGCCTGGGCGATGTCCTGCGCGGAAGTGGGACAGTTGTAACCGGGCTTCGTGTCCAGCGTTGCGGCGCGGTATTGCGCTCCGAAGTCGGGGTCGTTAGGCAGAATCCAGGTTCCGACTTCAATCTCGCGAATGGCGGCCACGGCCACTGCGATGGCGCAGCGGTCTTGCACCATAGAGATGGCGCGGCGCACGCCGGCGTCGCCCAGCGGGCCGCTTTCGTGGTTGACGAACATTCCTCCCATACTCGGCACCGAGTACACGACTACGGTATGGCTGTCGGCATAGTTTTGCCGGATGTCGTCGCGCAGGTCGGCGCCGGCGCCGTACACATAGTCCACGCGCCCGGTAATGAGCGCCGCCCCCGTCGCCGGCCCGTAGGCCAGGTGGTTGTGCTGGATGCCATCCAGGTAGGGCAGTTCCGGGTTCCAGTAATTCGGGTTCTTTTCCGACATCCAGAACTCGCCGGCCTGGTGGTCGGCGAGGATGTAGGGGCCGGTGCCAGGATGTTCAACGGTGCCTGGCTTGATTTTCTTCAGGTCGAGGTTGTTGTCATCCAGCGTCTTTTTGCGCTCGATGACGTTCCAGCCGGAGGCGATCGCGGCCGGGAGGAAACTGCGCGGCGCCGTCAGCACGAACTCCACGGTTAGCGGGTCCACGGTGCGAATCTCCTCTACCGCCTCAAACACGCTCTGTCGTGGCGAAATCATGCCGGTCGGCGGGAATATGATGCGGTCAAAGGTGGCCTTGATGTCCTCGGAAGTCAGCTCGGCGCCGTCGTGGAACAGCACGCCGTCCCGGAGATGGAACGTGTAAATGAGGCCGTCGTCGGAGACTTCCCAGGCGTAGCCCAGGTCAGGAATGACTTCCCGCCCGCCGTCGAAGGGGCTGTAACGCAGCAGGTTGTCGAAAAACGGCCCCTGGGGTTGGGCGCAGGCCGCCGTGTTGCACTGGTGCATATCAAAATGGGGCGAGTCGGAGAGGCCGGCCCACTGCATAATGCCGCCGCGTAGGGGGGTGTCCTCCGGCGCTTTGAGCATCAGGCGCGGAGTGTCGGCCTGAACCAGGGGCGGCGCGGTAGGCACCGCAGTTGCAAACGGCGTGGACGCCACCGTGGGCTCCGGTGCGGCGGCGGTAGCCTGGGCCTGGGGCGCTGCTGTGGCCTCGGGTTCGGCGGGGGCAGCGCCGCCGCAGGCGGTCAACAGAACCAGCAATAGCGCCATTGCTAACGACGATGTCACCCTGATGCTAAACGCTGCCCTCATACTCAACACTCCTTTCGTTCACGTGGTAGCAGTGGACGGACATTATTCGCCGCCCGGCGCAGACTTTAATCCGTTCTACGCCGTCCAGTGCCAATGTTCATAGAGCATAGCAATTATTTACATCGCCGTACATTCTTTGTCAAGATACGGCGCCGGTTGGGCAGCGTTACGATTCAGGGCGTGTCGTCAAATTATTTTGGCCCACGGCGCCAGGGCCCGTATCTGGCAGATTGCCAGGTATGACGCCGCGTTTTTGGCATACCGCGTCGCCACCCCCCGCCATTCCTGGAACTTGCCAAACCCGTTCGCCACCAAATGAAGCGGAGGAGCTCAGAGCCGCCACATATGCCTCACGTGCGAGGCATATGTGGCAGAGAGTTCACCCGGATACGGCTCGCCTGAAGGTGGGCGGTTGAGTTCGGGGAGGCTGTGCCGCTGCTAAGGCGCCGCTGGCGACCTTCCAATTCCGAGGCGCCGGCGGTTCTTGACGACCAGGGCAGCGACCGCGGCGACGAGCAGCAGCAGCAACAAAATCCACCAGATTGAGCTAACGCCTCTGTCCGGCGCGGACGGCGCCGGCGGCGGCGCTGGGGTCGCCGCAGGAGTCGGCTCCGGCGCCGCGGGGAGCGCGGGCGTCGCGGTGGCCGGCGCCTGCGCCACGGGGAGCGCGGGCGTCGGCGTCGGGGCCAGTGCCGGCGTAGCCGGTTCCGGCGTCGACGTCGGGGCCGGCGTAGGAGTCGGCGTGGCGGCGGCCGGCGTCGGCGTGGCGGTTGGTGTCCGCTCGATAGCGGGCGGGCCGGCCGGATGCCCCGCGTCATCTGTAGGGGCCACGCCAACGGTAAGCAGGTTCTCCGACGCGGTCGACTCCCGAGTGGTCGGCGGCGTGGTTGGCATCGGCGTAGTCGGCATCGGCGTAGTCGGCATCGGCGTCGCGACGGCCGGCGTGAGAGTCGGCATCGGCGTCGCGGTGGCCGGCGCGGGAGTTGGCGCCGGCGTTGCGGCGGGCACGGGCGCCGCGGCGGCCGGCCGTGTGGCCGGCTCCGGCGTGGGCGCCGGCTGCGTCGTCGGCTCCGGCGTGGGCGCCGGCTGCGTCGTCGGCTCAACCTCTTCGCGTTGCGCGCTGCGCTCCATCACGGTTATGTAGAAGCTGAGCGACGCCGTCTCGCCCCTCTCGTCCGAGACGCGCCACGTGTATGGGGTTCGCGCCATGGGCGCTTCCGGCCGTCCGCTGACCCGGCGCACAGCGTCTCGAGCCACCCCGGATGGCAAGTCGGGGCGGAGCGTGTATTTGAGCTCGCCGCTGCCGCCGCTCGCCGGTGGCAGCATGAACGGGGTTAGCGCCCGGTTCTGCATCCAGGATTTGTCCTCTATCGTATCGGAGAAGGACAGAGGCAAAATCTCGTCCGGCACTTCCGTAGGCGGAAGCGTTGGCGTCGGCCGCGGTCCCGCCGATGCCACCCTTATCTTGAACGTCAGCTGCGCGGCGTCGCCGTCGGCGTCCGTCGCCTTCCAGGTGTAGGTCGTTGCGGCCTGGTGGCCCGTGGGAGTGCCGCTGACCTCGTGGCTGTCGTCCCGGCTGACGCCGGCGGGCAGCGCGGGGCTGAGCCTGTAGGTCAGATTGCCGTCGCCGCCGGTGGCCTCTGGCAGAGTGAACGCGGTTATCGGCTGGTTCTGCGTCCACGCCTTGTCACCTATGGTCGTCGCGAACGACGGGGACAGGTCTTCAGCGATGGTGATGGTGAAGGAGAGCTCCGCTTCATCGCCGTCGGCGTCGGTGGCCTTCCAGGTGTAGGCGGTCTCGCCCTGGTGGACGCTGGGCGCGCCGTTGACCCGGTGGCTGTCGCTCTTGCTCACGCCGGCGGGCAGGGCGGGGCTGAGGGTGTAGGTCAGCGTGCCGTCGCCCCCGGTGGCGGTGGGCAGAGTGAGCGCGGTTATCTGCTGGTTCTGCGTCCAGGTCTGGTTGTCAATGGACTGTTCCCCGAAGGTTGGCGCCAAGTCTTGGGCGATAATTGGGGACCGGCTTTGCGCGATGGTGATGGTGAAGGAGAGCTCCGCTTCATCACCGTCGGTGTCGGTTGCCTTCCAGGTATAGGCGGTCTTGCCCTGGTGGACGCTGGGAGCGCCGCTGACCTCGTGGCTGTCGTCCCGGCCCACGCCGGCGGGCAGCGCCGGGCTGAGGGTGTAGGTCAGCGCGCCGTCGCCGCCGGTGGCCTCTGGCAGGGTGAACGCGGTTATCGGCTGACGCTGGGTCCAGGACTGGTCAGCGATGGCCTGCGCGCCGAAGGACGGCACGCCGTCCACGCTGATATGGAACGTCAGGCTTGCCGTGTCGCCGTCCGCATCCCGCGCCGTCCACGTGTATTGCGTCCGCGCCTGCTTCACGCTGGGCGTGCCGCTCACCCGGTGGCTGGCGTTCTTGGATACGCCGGCGGGCAGCGCCGGGCTGAGCGTATAGGTCAACGTACCGTCGCCGCCGGCGGCCTCTGGCAGGGTGAACGCGGTTATCGGCTGACGCTGGGTCCAGGATTTGTCCTCTATCGTATCGAAGAAGAGCAGAGGATTCGCTGGCAGGTACGCCAATGCGTCCACGCTTATCCGGAACGTCAGGCTTGCCGTGTCGCCGTCGCCGTCCGTTACCGTCCAGGTGTACTTCGTCCGCGCCTGGTACGCGGTCGGAGTGCCGCTGATGCGGTGGTTGTCATCCTTGCTCACGCCGGCGGGCAGCGCCGGGCTGAGCGTATAGGTCAACGTACCGTCGCCGCCAGTGGCCTCTGGCAGGGTGAACGCGGTTATCGGCTGACGCTGGGTCCAGGATTTGTCCTCTATCGTATCGAAGAAGAGCAGAGGATTCGTTGGCAGGTACGCCAATGCGTCCACCCTTATCCGGAACGTCAGGCTTGCCGTGTCGCCGTCGCCGTCCGTTGCCGTCCAGGTGTACTTCGTCCGCGCCTGGTACGCGGTCGGAGTGCCGCTCACGATGTACGGGGTTGTCGTTGCATTGGTTACGCCATCAGGCAGGGCCGGGGTGAGCGCGTAGGTCAAGCTGCCATCGCCGCCGGTCGCCAGAGGCAGGTTGAAGGCAGCGATTTCAGAGTCCTTCCAAAGGTGCTGGTCGGGGATGGATTGTGAGCCGAAGGACGGCACGCCGTTCACGCTGATGTTGAACGTCAGACTTGCCGTATCGCCGTCCGTATCCCGCGCCGTCCACGTGTACTCTGTGGTCGCCAGCTTCACGCTGGGCATACCACTGACCACGCGGGTCGTGGCATCCCGGGTCACGCCGGCGGGCAGCGCGGGGCTGAGGGTGTAGGTCAGCGAGCCGTCGCCGCCGGTGGCGATGGGCAGGGTGAACGCGGTCATCTGGTCATATTGTCTCCAGGACTGGTCGGCGATGGTTGCCGAGCCGAACGACGGGGACAAGTCCTCAGCGATGGTTATGGTGAAGGTGAGCTCCACCGCGTCGCCGTCGGCGTCGGTAGCCTTCCAGGTGTAGGTAGTGGCGGCCTGGTGGCCCGTGGGCGTACCGCTGATGCGGTGGTTGTCATCCTTGCTTACGCCGGCGGGCAGCGTCGGGCTGAGGGCGTAGGTCAGACTGCCATCGCCGCCGGTTGCGGTGGGCAGCGTGAACGCGGTTATCGCCTGACGCTGCGTCCACGTCTTGTCACTTATGGTCGTCGAGAACGACGGGGACAGGTCCTCGGCGATGGTGATGGTGAAGGTCAGCTCCACCGCGTCGCCGTCGGCGTCGGTAGCCTTCCAGGTGTAGGTAGTGGCGGCCTGGTGGCCCGTGGGTGTGCCGCTGATACGGTGGCTGGCGTTCTTGGTTACGCCGGCGGGCAGCGCCGGGCTGATGGTGTAGGTCAGCGGACTGTCGCCGCCGGTGGCCGTGGGCAGGGTGAAGGCGGTTATCGCCTGGTTCTGCGTCCAGGACTGGTTGGCGATGGTCGCTGCGCCGAAGGACGGGGACAGGTCTTCGGCTATGGTTATGGTGAAGGTCAACTCGGCCGCGTCGCCATCGGTGTCGGTAGCCTTCCAAGTGTAGGTAGTCGCGGTCTGGTGGCCCGTGGGTGTGCCGCTCACTTCGTGGCTGGCGTTCTTGGTTACGCCGGCGGGCAGCGATGGGCTGAGGGCGTAGGTCAGCGGACTGTCGCCGCCGGTTGCGGCGGGCAGCGTGAACGCGGTTATCGCCTGACGCTGCGTCCAGGTCTTGTTGTCAATGGACTGCGAGCCGAAGGACGGCGCGAGGTCTTGGGCGATGGTTATGGTGAAGGTGAGCTGCACCGCGTCGCCGTCGCCGTCGGTAGCCTTCCAGGTGTAGGTGGTGGCAGTCTGGTGGCCCGTGGGCGTACCGCTCACCTCGTGGCTGGCGCTCTTGCTCACGCCGGTGGGCAGCGCAGGGCTGAGGGCGTAGGTCAGACTGCCATCGCCGCCGGTTGCCGTGGGCAAGGTAAAGGCGGTTATCTGCTGGTTCTGCGTCCACGTCTTGTCACCTATGGTCGTTGAGAACGACGGGGACAGGTCTTCGGCTATGGCGATGGTGAAGGTCAACTGCGCCGCATCGCCGTCAGCGTCCGTCACCTTCCAGGTGTACGTGGTGGCGGACTGGTGGCCCGTGGGCGTGCCGCTCACCTCGTGGCTGGCGTCCTTGGTTACGCCGTCGGGCAGCGTGGGGCTGAGGGCGTAGGTCAAACTGCCGTCGCCACCGCTCGCCGTCGGCAGGGTAAAGGCGGTTATCGCCTGACGCTGCGTCCAGGTCTGGTTGGGAATCGTCGTTGAGAACGACGGCGCCAAGTCCTCAGCGATGGTTATGGTGAAGGTCAGTTCCGCTTCATCGCCGTCGACATCCGTCGCCTTCCAAGTGTAGGTGGTGGCGGCCTGGTGGCCCGTGGGCGTACCGCTCACCTGGTGGCTGGCGTTCTTGCTTACGCCGGCGGGCACCGCCGGGCTGAGAGCGTAGGTCAGATTGCCGTCGCCGCCGGTGGCGGTGGGCAGCGTGAACGCGGTTATCGCCTGACGCTGGGTCCAGGTCTGGTCGGCGATGGTCGTTGAGAACATCGGCACCAAGTCCTCAGCGATGGTTATGGTGAAGGTGAGCTGCGCCGCGTCGCCGTCGCTGTCGGTAGCCTTCCAAGTGTAGGTAGCGGCGGTCTGGTGGCCCGTGGGCGCGCCACTCACCTCGTGGCTGGCGCTCTTGGTTACGCCGGCGGGCAGCGTGGGGCTGATGGTGTAGGTCAGGCTGCCGTCGCCGCCGGTGGCGGTGGGCAGGGTGAAGGCGGTTATCGCCTGGCGCTGCGTCCAGGACTGGTTGGGAATCGTCGTCGAGAATGACGGGGACAAGTCCTCAGCGATGGTTATGGTGAAGGTCAGCTCGGCCGCGTCGCCGTCGGCATCCGTCGCTTTCCAGGTGTAGGTAGCGGCGGTCTGGTGGCCCGTGGGCGTGCCGCTCACTTCGTGGCTGGCGTTCTTGGTTACGCCGGCGGGCAGTGCCGGGCTGATGGTGTAGGTCAGCGGACTGTCGCCGCCGCTCGCCGTCGGCAGGGTGAACCCGGCTATCGCCTGGTTCTGCGTCCAGGTCTTGTTACCTATGGTCGCTGCGCCGAACGACGGCGCCAAGTCCTTAGCGATGGTTATGGTGAAGGTGAGCTGTACCGCGTCGCTGTCGGCATCCGTCGCCTTCCAGGTGTAGGTGGTGGCAGTCTGGTGGCCCGTGGGCGTTCCGCTCACCCGGTGGCTGGCGTCCTTGGTTACGCCGTCGGGCAGCGTGGGGCTGAGGGCGTAGGTCAGACTGCCATCGCCGCCGGTTGCCGTGGGCAAGGTAAAGGCGGTTATCTGCTGGTTCTGCGTCCAGGTCTTGTCACCTATGGTCGTCGAGAACGTCGGCGCCAAGTCATCAGCGATGGTTATGGTGAAGGTGAGCTGTACCGCGTCGCCGTCAGCGTCCGTCGCCTTCCAGGTGTAGGTGGTGGCGGCCTGGTGACCCGTGGGCGTACCGCTCACCTCGTGACTGGCGTTCTTGGTTACGCCGGCGGGCAGCGCGGGGCTGAGGGCGTAGGTCAGACTGCCGTCGCCGCCGGTTGCCGTGGGCAAGGTGAACCCGGTTATCGCCTGGTTCTGCGTCCAGCTCTTGTTGCCGATGGTCTGAGAGCCGAAGGACGGGGCCAAGTCCTCAGCGATAGTTATGGTGAAGGTCAACTGCGCCGCGTCGCCGTCGGCATCCGTCACCTTCCAGGTGTACGTGGTGGCGGTCTGGTGGCCCGTGGGCGTGCCGCTCACCTCGTGGCTGTCGTTCTTGCTCACGCCGGCGGGCAGCGATGGGCTGAGGGCGTAGGTCAGACTGCCATCGCCGCCGGTTGCCGTGGGCAAGGTAAAGGCGGTTATCTGCTGGTTCTGCGTCCAGGTCTTGTCACCTATGGTCGTTGAGAACATCGGCGCCAAGTCCTCAGCGATGGTTATGGTGAAGGTCAGCTCCGCCGCGTCGCCGTCGCCGTCGGTGGCCTTCCAGGTGTAGGTGGCCTCGGTCTGGTGGCCCGTGGGCGTTCCGCTCACCCGGTGGCTGGCGTTCTTGGTTACGCCGGCGGGCAGCGCAGGGCTGAGGGTGTAGGTCAGCGAGCCGTCGCCGCCGGTTGCGGTAGGCAGCGTGAACGCGGTTATCGCCTGACGCTGGGTCCAGGACTTGTCGGCGACGGTCTGTGCGCCGAAGGACGGGGCCAGGTCTTCGGCTATGGTGATGGTGAAGGTGAGCTCCACCGCGTCGCCGTCGGCATCCGTCGCCTTCCAAGTGTAGGTGGCAGCGGTCTGGTGGCCCGTGGGCGTGCCGCTCACCTCGTGGCTGGCGTTCTTGGTTACGCCGGCGGGCAGCGCAGGGCTGAGGGCGTAGGTAAGACTGCCGTCGCCGCCGGTTGCGGTGGGCAGGGTGAGCGCGGTTATCTGCTGGTTCTGCGTCCAAGTCTGGTTACTTATGGTCTCAGAGAACGACGGCGCCAGGTCTTGCGCGATGGTGATGGTGAAGGTCAACTCGGCCGTGTCGCCGTCGGCGTCGGTAGCCTTCCAGGTGTAGGTGATGGCGGCCTGGTGGCCCGTGGGCGTGCCGCTGACCTCGTGGCTGGCATTCTTGGTTATGCCGGCGGGCAGCGCCGGGCTGAGGGCGTAGGTCAGCGAACCGTCGCCGCCGGTTGCCGTGGGCAGGGTGAACGCGGTTATCGCTTGACGCTGCGTCCAGGTCTTATCGGCGATGGTCGCTGTGCCGAAGGACGGGGACAGGTCTTCGGCTATGGTTATCGTGAAGGTCAACTCGGCCGCGTCGCCGTCGCCGTCGGTGGCCTTCCAGGTGTAGGTGGTCTCGGCCTGGTGACCCGTGGGCGTTCCGCTCACCCGGTGGCTGGCGTTCTTGGTTACGCCGGCGGGCAGCGTCGGGCTGAGGGCGTAGGTCAACAAACCGTCGCCGCCGGTTGCGGTGGGCAGCGTGAACGCGGTTATCGCCTGACGCTGGGTCCAGGTCTGGTCGGCGATGGTCGTTGAGAACGTCGGCGCCAAGTCCTCAGCGATAGTTATGGTGAAGGTCAGCTCCACCGCGTCGCCGTCAGCGTCGGTAGCCTTCCAAGTGTAGGTGGTGGCGGCCTGGTGGCCCGTGGGCGTGCCGCTCACCTCGTGGCTGGCGTTCTTGCTCACGCCGGCGGGCAGCGCGGGGCTCAGCGTGTAGGTCAGCGTACCGTCGCCGCCGGTGGCCGTCGGCAAGGTGAACGCGGTTATCGCCTGGTTCTGCGTCCACGTCTGGTTAGCGATGGTCGTCGAGAACGACGGCTCCAGGTCTTGCGCTATAGCTATCGTGAAGGTCAGCTGAGCCGTGTCGCCGTCAGCGTCGGTAGCCTTCCAGGTGTAGGTGGTGGCGGTCTGGTGGCCCGTGGGCGTGCCGCTCACCTCGTGGCTGGCGTTCTTGCTCACGCCGGCGGGCAGCGCCGGGCTGAGGGCGTAGGTCAGACTGCCATCGCCGCCGGTTGCCGTGGGCAGGGTGAACGCGGTTATCGCCATGTTCTGCGTCCAGGTCTTGTTACCTATGGTCGCTGCGCCGAACGACGGGGACAGGTCTTCAGCTATGGTTATCGTGAAGGTCAGCTGCGCTTCATCGCCGTCGGCATCCGTCGCCTTCCAAGTGTAGGTGGCAGCGGTCTGGTGACTCGTGGGCGTGCCGCTCACCTCGTGGCTGTCATCCTTGCTCACGCCGGCGGGTAGCGCGGGGCTGAGGGTGTAGGTCAGCGAACCGTCGCCGCCGCTCGCCGTCGGCAGGGTGAAGGCGGTTATCGCCTGACGCTGCGTCCAGGTCTGGTTACTTATGGTCTCAGAGAACGACGGCGCCAGGTCTTGCGCGATGGTGATGGTGAAGGTCAACTCGGCCGCGTCGCCGTCAGCGTCCGTCGCCTTCCAAGTGTAGGTAGTCGCGGTCTGGTGGCCCGTGGGAGTGCCACTCACCTCGTGGCTGGCGTTCTTGGTTACGCCGGCGGGCAGCGTGGGGCTGAGGGCGTAGGTCAGCGTACCGTCGCCGCCGCTCGCCGTCGGCAGGGTGAAGGCGGTTATCGCCTGGCGCTGCGTCCAGGTCTGGTTACTTATGGTCTCGGAGAACGACGGCGCTAGGTCTTGCGCGATGGTGATGGTGAAGGTCAACTCGGCCGCGTCGCCGTCGGCGTCAGTGGCCTTCCAGGTGTAGGCGGTGGCGGTCTGGTGGCCCGTGGGCGTGCCGCTCACCTCGTGGCTGGCGTTCTTGGTTACGCCGGTGGGCAAGTCAGGGCTGAGGGTGTAGGTCAGATTGCCGTCGCCGCCGGTGGCCGTCGGCAGGGTGAACCCGGCTATCGCCTGGTTCTGCGTCCAGGTCTTGTTACCTATGGTCGTTGAGAACGACGGCGCCAAGTCCTCAGCGATGGTTATGGTGAAGGTGAGCTGTACCGCGTCACCGTCAGCGTCCGTCACCTTCCAGGTATAAGTGGTGGCGGTCTGGTGGCCCGTGGGCGTGCCGCTCACCGCGTGGCTGGCGTTCTTGGTTACGCCGGCGGGCAGCGCCGGGCTGATGGTGTAGGTCAGCGCACCGTCGCCGCCGCTCGCCGTCGGCAGGGTGAACCCGGCTATCGCCTGGTTCTGCGTCCAGGTCTTGTTACCTATGGTCGTTGAGAACGACGGCGCCAAGTCCTCAGCGATGGTTATGGTGAAGGTGAGCTGTACCGCGTCGCCGTCAGCGTCCGTCACCTTCCAGGTATAAGTGGCGGCGGTCTGATGGCCCGTGGGCGTGCCGCTCACCGCGTGGCTGTCGCTCTTGCTCACGCCGGCGGGCAGCGCGGGGCTGAGGGCGTAGGTGAGGCTGCCATCGCCGCCGCTCGCCGTGGGCAGGGTGAACGCGGTTATCGCCTGGTTCTGCGTCCACGTCTTGTCACCTATGGTCGTTGAGAACGTCGGCGCCAAGTCCTCAGCGATGGTTATGGTGAAGGTGAGCTCCACCATGTCGCCGTCGGCGTCAGTGGCCTTCCACGTGTAGGTCGTCGCGGCCTGGTGGCCAGTGGGCGTGCCGCTGATGCGGTGGCTGGCGTTCTTGCTTACGCCGGCGGGCAGCCCCGGGCTGAGGTCGTAGGTAAGCGGACTGTCGCCGCCGGTGGCCGTGGGCAGGGTGAACGCGGTTATCGCCTGGCGCTGCGTCCACGTCTGGTTGGCGATGGTCGTTGCGCCGAAGGACGGGGATAGGTCCTCGGCTATGGTGATGGTGAAGGTGAGCTCCACCGCGTCGCCGTCGCTGTCCGTCACTTTCCAGGTGTAGGTGGTGGCGGCCTGGTGGCCCGTGGGTGTGCCGCTCACTTCGTGGCTGGCGTTCTTGCTTACGCCGGCGGGCAGTGCCGGGCTGATGGTGTAGGTCAGCGGACTGTCGCCGCCGGTGGCCGTGGGCAGCGTGAACGCGGTTATCGCTTGACGCTGCGTCCAGGTCTTAGCGGCGATGGTCGCTGCGCCGAAGGACGGGGACAGGTCTTCGGCTATGGTTATCGTAAAGGTCAACTCGGCCGTGTCGCCGTCAGCGTCAGTAGCCTTCCAGGTGTAGGTCGTAGCGGTCTGGTGGCCAGTGGGCGTTCCGCTCACCTGGTGGCTGGCGTCCTTGGTTACGCCGGCGGGCAGCGTGGGGCTGAGGGCGTAGGTCAGACTGCCATCGCCGCCGGTTGCCGTGGGCAAGGTAAAGGCGGTTATCTGCTGGTTCTGCGTCCAGGTCTTGTCACCTATAGTCGTTGAGAACGACGGCGCCAAGTCCTCAGCGATGGTTATGGTGAAGGTCAGTTCCGCTTCATCGCCGTCGACATCCGTCGCCTTCCAGGTGTAGGTAGCGGCGGCCTGGTGGCCCGTGGGCGTACCGCTCACCTCGTGGCTGGCGTTCTTGCTCACGCCGGCGGGCAGCGCGGGGCTGAGGGCGTAGGTAAGGCTGCCATCGCCCCCGGTGGCCGTCGGCAGGGTGAACCCGGTTATCGCCTGGTTCTGCGTCCAGGTCTTGTTACCTATGGTCGTCGAGAACGTCGGTGCCAAGTCCTCAGCGATGGTGATGGTGAAGGTGAGCTCCACCGCGTCGCCGTCGGCGTCGGTAGCCTTCCAGGTGTAGGTAGTGGCGGCCTGGTGGCCCGTGGGCGTACCGCTCACCTCGTGGCTGGCGTTCTTGCTCACGCCGGCGGGCAGCGTCGGGCTGAGGGCGTAGGTGAGGCTGCCGTCGCCGCCGGTGGCGGTGGGCAGCGTGAACCCGGTTATCGCCTGGTTCTGCGTCCAGGTCTGGTTAGCGATGGTCGTCGAGAACGACGGCTCCAAGTCTTGCGCTATGGCTATCGTAAAGGTCAGCTCCACCGCGTCGCCGTCGGCGTCAGTAACCTTCCACGTGTAGGCGGTAGCGGTCTGGTGACTTGTCGGCGTACCGCTCACTTCGTGGCTGGCGTTCTTGCTCACGCCGGCGGGCAGCGCCGGGCTGAGGGCGTAGGTCAGACTGCCATCGCCGCCGGTGGCCGTCGGCAGCGTGAACCCGGTTATCGCCTGGTTCTGCGTCCAAGACTTGTTGGCAATGATCGCTGCGCCGAACGACGGCGCCAAGTCCTCAGCGATGGTTATGGTGAAGGTCAGCTGCGCTGCGTCGCCGTCGGCATCCGTCGCCTTCCAGGTGTAGGTGGTGGCGGCCTGGTGACCCGTGGGCGTACCGCTGACCTCGTGGCTGTCGCTCTTGCTCACGCCGGCGGGCAGCGTCGGGCTGAGGGCGTAGGTCAGCGCACCGTCGCCGCCGGTTGCGGTGGGCAGCGTGAACGCGGTTATCGCCTGACGCTGGGTCCAGGTCTGGTCGGCGATGGTCGTTGAGAACGTCGGCGCCAAGTCCTCAGCGATGGTTATGGTGAAGGTGAGCTGTACCGCGTCGCCGTCAGCGTCCGTCGCCTTCCAGGTGTAGGTGGTGGCAGCCTGGTGGCCCGTGGGCGTACCGCTCACCTCGTGGCTGGCGTTCTTGCTCACGCCGGCGGGCAGCGCCGGGCTGAGAGCGTAGGTCAGATTGCCGTCGCCGCCGCTCGCCGTCGGCAGGGTGAACCCGGTTATCGCCTGGTTCTGCGTCCAGGTCTGGTTGGGAATCGTCGTCGAGAACGACGGCGCCAAGTCCTCAGCGATGGTTATGGTGAAGGTGAGCTGTACCGCGTCGCCGTCGGCATCCGTCGCCTTCCAAGTGTAGGTGGCGGCGGTCTGGTGGCCCGTCGGGGTGCCGCTGATGCGGTGGCTGTCATCCTTGCTCACGCCGGCGGGCAGCGTCGGGCTGAGGGCGTAGGTCAACGAACCGTCGCCGCCGGTTGCGGTGGGCAGCGTGAACGCGGTTATCGCCTGACGCTGGGTCCAGGTCTGGTCGGCGATGGTCGTTGAGAACGTCGGCGCCAAGTCCTCAGCGATAGTTATGGTAAAGGTCAGCTCCACCGCGTCGCCGTCAGCGTCGGTAGCCTTCCAGGTGTAGGTAGCGGCGGCCTGGTGGCCCGTGGGCGTACCGCTCACCCGGTGGCTGGCGTTCTTGCTTACGCCGGCGGGCAGCGCGGGGCTCAGCGTGTAAGTAAGCGAACCGTCGCCGCCGGTGGCCGTGGGCAGGGTGAACGCGGTTATCGCCTGGTTCTGCGTCCAAGTCTTGTCACCTATGGTCGTTGAGAACGACGGGGACAAGTCCTCAGCGATGGTTATGGTGAAGGTGAGCTCCACCGCGTCGCCGTCGGCGTCGGTGGCCTTCCAAGTGTAGGTAGCGGCGGCCTGGTGGCCCGTGGGCGTACCGCTCACCGCGTGGCTGTCGCTCTTGCTCACGCCGGCGGGCAGCGCAGGGCTGAGGGCGTAGGTCAGACTGCCATCGCCGCCGGTGGCCGTGGGCAGCGTGAACGCGGTTATCGCCTGGTTCTGCGTCCATGTCTGGTTGGGAATCGTCGCTGAGAACGACGGGGACAAGTCCTCAGTGATAGTTATGGTAAAGGTCAATTGCGCCGCGTCGCCGTCGGCGTCGGTAGCCTTCCACGTGTAGGTGGTGGCGGTCTGGTGACTTGTCGGCGTACCGCTAACCTCGTGGCTGGCGTTCTTGCTCACGCCGGCGGGCAGCGATGGGCTGAGGGTGTAGGTCAGCGAGCCGTCGCCGCCGGTGGCCGTCGGCAAGGTGAACGCGCTTATCGCCTGGTTCTGCGTCCAGGTCTGGTTACTTATGGTCGTCGAGAACGACGGCGCCAAGTCCTCAGCGATGGTGATGGTGAAGGTCAACTCGGCCTTGTCGCCGTCAGCGTCGGTAGCCTTCCAGGTGTAGGTGGTAGCGGTCTGGTGACTTGTCGGCGTACCGCTCACCTCATGGCTGGCGTTCTTGCTCACGCCGGCGGGCAGCGCAGGGCTGAGGGTGTAGGTCAGCGAACCATCGCCGCCGCTCGCCGTGGGCAAGGTAAAGGCGGTTATCTGCTGGTTCTGCGTCCAGGTCTTGTCACCTATAGTCGTTGAGAACGACGGCGCCAAGTCCTCAGCGATGGTTATGGTGAAGGTCAGCTCTACCGCGTCGCCGTCGGCATCCGTCGCCTTCCAGGTGTAGGTGGTGGCGGTCTGGTGGCTTGTCGGCGTACCGCTCACTTCGTGGCTGTCATCCTTGCTCACGCCGGCGGGCAGCGTGGGGCTGAGGTCGTAGGTCAGCGCGCCATCGCCGCCGGTGGCCGTGGGCAGCGTGAAGGCGGTTATCGCCATGTTCTGCGTCCAGGTCTTGTTACTTATGGTCTCAGAGAACGACGGCGCCAGGTCTTGCGCGATGGTGATAGTGAAGGTCAGCTGCGCCGCGTCGCCGTCGGCATCCGTCGCTTTCCAGGTGTAGGTAGCGGCGGCCTGATACCCGCTCGGCGTTCCGCTCACCTCATGGCTGGCATTCTTGCTCACGCCGGCGGGCAGCGCGGGGCTGAGGGTGTAGGTAAGACTGCCGTCGCCTCCGGTTGCGGCGGGCAGGGTGAAGGCGGTTATTGCTTGACGCTGCGTCCACGTCTTGTTGCCGATGGTCGCTGTGCCGAAGGACGGCGCGCGGTCTTGCGCTATGGCGATGGTGAAGGTCAACTGCGCCGCGTCGCCGTCAGCGTCCGTCACCTTCCAGGTATAAGTGGTGGCGGTCTGGTGTCCCGTGGGCGTACCGCTCACCCGGTGGCTGGCGTTCTTGCTCACGCCGGCGGGCAGCGCCGGGCTGAGGGCGTAGGTCAGACTGCCATCGCCGCCACTCGCCGTCGGCAGCGTGAACGCGGTTATCGCCTGGTTCTGCGTCCAGCTCTGGTTGTCTATGGTCGTCGAGAACGACGGCGCCAGGTCTTGCGCGATGGTGATGGTGAAGGTCAGCTCCACCGCGTCGCCGTCAGCGTCAGTAGCCTTCCAAGTGTAGGTCGTAGCGGCCTGATACCCGGTCGGGGTGCCGCTAACCTCGTGGCTGGCGTTCTTGCTCACGCCGGCGGGCAGTGCCGGGCTGAGGGCATAGCTCAGCGAACCGTCGCCGCCGCTGGCCGTGGGCAGCGTGAACGCGGTTATCGCCGTGTTCTGCGTCCAGGTCTGGTTGGGAATCGTCGTTGAGAACGACGGCGCCAGGTCTTGCCCTATGGTTATGGTAAAGGTCAGCTCCGCCGCGTCCCCGTCGGCGTCGGTAGCCTTCCAGGTGTAGGTGGTGGCGGACTGGAGGGCCGTGGGCGTGCCGCTAACCTCGTGGCTGTCGCTCTTGCTCACGCCGGCGGGCAGCGCCGGGCTGAGGGCATAGGTCAGCGTGCCGTCGCCGCCGGTGGCCGTGGGCAGGGTGAACGCGGCTATCGCCTGGTTCTGCGTCCACGTCTTGTTGCCTATGGTCGTCGAGAACGACGGGGACAAGTCCTCAGCGATGGCTATGGTGAAGGTTAGTTGAGCCGTATCGCCGTCGGCGTCCGTCACTTTCCAGGTGTAGGTCGTCGCGGTCTGGTGGCCCGTGGGCGTGCCGCTTACCTGGTGGCTGGCGTTCTTGCTTGTGCCGGCCGGCAGCGCCGGGCTGATGGTGTAGGTCAGCGTGCCGTCGCCGCCGGTGGCCGTGGGCAGGGTGAACCCGGCTATCGCCTGCCGCTGCGTCCAGAGCTGGTTGGCGATGGTCGCCGTGCCGAAGCTGGGGATGTCGCCAACCGCGATGCTGAACGTGACGCTGCCCTGGTCTCCGTCGGCGTCCGTGACGGTCCAGGTGTACTGCGTACTGGCCATGGCGGCGGTGGGGGTGCCGCTCACCTCGTGGCTGGCGCTCTTGCTCACGCCGCCGGGCAGGGCCGGGGAGAGCGCGTAGGTGAGGGCGCCGTTGCCCCCGGCCCCCGCCGGCAGCGTGAACGCCGTTATCGCATCGCCGCGAACCCAGCGCTGGTTGGCTACCAGGGCTGAGAAGTACGGCGTCAGGTCGGCGGTTATGGTGACGTGGAAAGCAAGGGATGCCGTGTCGCCGTCGGCGTCGGTCGCCGTCCAGGTGTATTGGGTGCGCGCCAGGGCGACGCTGGGCGTGCCGCTGACGCCGTAGGGGGCCGTGGCGCTGCGGGTTACGCCGGCCGGCAGCGCCGGGGAGAGCGTGTAGGTCAGCGTGCCGTCGCCCCCGGTGGCCGCGGGGAGATAGAACGTGGTTATCGCCGAGCCTTGCAGCCCGGTCTGGTCGGCTACCGACTGGGTGCCAAAGGTGGGAGTCCGGTCGGTCAAGGCCATGGGGCCCGCGTTGACGGTAATGTCGAAGTTCAGCGACGCCTGGTCGCCGCCGGAATCCGTAGCGGTCCAGGTGTACTGGGTGCGGGTCATCGCGGCGGTGGGGGTGCCGCTTACCCAGTGCGTCGTGGTATCGCGGGTTACGCCGGCCGGCAGCGCCGGGGTGAGCGTGTAGGTCAGTGGAGTGTCGTCCCCGGTGGCCTCCGGCAGCTTGAAGGCGGTTATCGCCGTGTTCTGCGTATAGATCTTGTCGCCTATCGTCTGGTCGCCGAAGCCCGGCGCCGGGTTGGGAGTTATCGTAATGCTAAAGCTGAGGCGGTCCCTCCTATTGTGGCCGTCCTGCGCCGTCAGCGTGTAGCTGCGCCGCGCCGTTACCGCCGTCGGACTCCCCGAAATGACCCGCGTGGCGTTGTTGAAGGACAACCCGGCCGGCAGCGCGGGCGATATGGAGTAGGCGACGCCGCCGCGCCCGCCCGCGGCGGCGGGCAGCGTATCGGAGACCGACGTGTTAACGCGCCAGCTCTTGTCCGCCACCACCGCCGCGCCAAAGTTCGGCACGTTCTGGATGCGCCCGTCCACCCGGTGATGGCCGTTGTCCGTTATCGCACTGCTGCCCAGGCCCAGGTTCGCATTGGTCCCGCTGCGGCTGGCTATCGTCCCCCCGTTCAGGGACAGGGCGCTGGCCCCGACGGACAGCCCGTTCAGGTCCCGGTCGGGCGGCTTGACCCGGTACTGGAAGCGGATTGTCCGGTCGTCCGGCACACTGTGCGACGCTAGCGCCGTCTGGCTCCCCAGCGTCAACCCCAACTGCGGCGAGCCGGTGACCGTTAGCCGCTTGTGGAAACGCACGACCACCTCGACCGTCTCGCCGTCGCCGTAGGTGTTGCCGACCACAGGGTTGCTGCGGATTTCGACGCTGGTGACGCCGGGCGCTCCGTCCTGCCCGCCGTCCACCTTACGGCCGCTGTCGTCCGACACGGCGGCCGACTCAATGTTGGCCGCCAGCGAGTTGCCCCGCGTGGTAATCGTGCCGCCGTTCAGAGAGAGCGCGTTGGCGGGCAGGCTTACGCCGTCGGTGTCCACGTCGCCCGCTTGCACCAGATACCGGAAGTGCAGGACAGTGGTGCCGCCGCGCTGGAAACCCGCCGTGCGCGTGGTGCTGCCGATGGTGAACGAAAGCTGTGGGCTGCCGGTAATGTCAACCGGCTTGTCGAAGGCCACCGCCATATCGATGTATTCGTCCAATTCGTAGGTGCTGTTCGCGTAGGGCGCGCTCAGCGTTACATATGCTGTGGGGAAGCCGATACCCAGGATGCGGGCCGCGGTGGGCGGGGCGTTGAGAACCGTCTGGTAGGGCTGGTTGGGCAGGGCGGCCGGCAGGGTGAGGACGGCGGGGTTGCCCGTGGCCCGGCTGCGGATGCTGCCGCCGGCGGAGTTGGTCAGCGCGTCTTGCGTTATGCTGATGCCGTCGGAATCAGAGTCCCCGGACTGCACCCGGTATCTGAATAGCAACTTGGTGTAGTCGTTCCTGGCGGGGTCGAGCTGGCTCCAGAGCGTCGTCAAAACCGTTCCGCTCGCCATCGTCAACGCCACCCTCGGGTTGCCGCTCACGATAACCGGCTCGCTGAAGGTGGCTAACGTATCAATTGGCTCGCCCTCCACGTATCCGCCCGGGTCCCTCCTGCCCGGCTCGTCGCAAACCGCGCTCGTGGCCCGCGACCGCACCGGGTCGTTGCACCGATCTACGTTGTCCGGTATTCCCCAGAAGTTGAAAGCCGTAACCGTCGGCTGCCGCCCGTTCACCTTGTGGGACCCCTGGTTGCGCAGGGAGTTATCGATGATAGTGGTACCCGGAACCGAAATCCCAAACAATACTTGGGTGACGGTTTCTTGCAGCCGGACGTTGAGCTGCGCCGCCACGCCGCCGTCTCCCGTGCCCACGATGGTCGCGCCGGCGTCCAGAGCCAGCGGGGGCAGCCAGTAGCGACGGCTTTCCGGAAGGAGAATGCCCAGGATGCGGTCGATATAGGTCTCCTCAATGCTAATGCCGTCGGCGTCGTAGTCGCCGCCCGCCACGGTATAGCTGAACTCCAGCCATTGGTAGTAAGGGTTGCCGAGGCCGGCGGTCTGCTGCCCGCGGACGCTCCGGGTGTAGGTCGCGGAGCCGATGCCGCTGGCCATACTGACGGCCACGCTTGGCGTTCCGGTCACCGTGACCGGCTTGCTGAACCTGAGCTGGGCGGTGATGGTCTCGCCGATATTGTAGGTGTCCCCCGCCGCCGGGCTCGACGTTATCCTGATGCCCTGGACGAAGGCGGCGCGGTTGGTTCCGCCGTCAATATTCTCCCGGGAGAGCAGCGTCGCCGTGCTGAGTATCCCGATATTCACGTCCACCCCCGCCTCGTTGCGGATATGGGCGCTCGTCGGATAAGTCAGGGCATTGGCGGTGGTGTAGAAGTCGTCGTAGTCCACGTCGGACTGCTGCACCAGGTAGCGGAAGGTGTGGTACCGGGGGCTGAGGCCGACCCGGGCGTAGGATGCCTGGCGCGTCGCGCTGCCGATGGTCATGCCCAGGGTGGGCGCGCCGACGACTTCAACCGCCTGGCTGAACTCGACGCGAACTTCAATCTCCTCGCCGCGATGGTAGATGTTTCCCCGCGCGGGCTCGGAGGTCACCAGAACGCCGGTGACCGTCGGCGCCCGTGTGATTCCTCCGTTGACCTTGTGGCCGGCGGCGTTGGCTATGGTGTGGACGCCCAGGGCGGTCACGGCGTTCTCGCCGCGCGCGCTGCGGATGGCGGCCTGCGTTCCGATGGTGAGGGCGCCTTCCGCGATGCTGATGCCGTCGGTGTCCAGGTCCTCATCATCCACGGTGTAGCGGAAGTAAAGCGTGCGTGTGCTGGCCACGGTCTGGTAGTAGGTAGCCTGGACGGTTGCGCTCCCAATCCCCAGGGCGAGCTCGGGCGCGCCCGTGACCGTGATGCTCTCGGGGGTGTCCGTGCCGAAGGACACTCCCACCACAATCTCCTCGCCGGCCGCATAGGTGTCGTTCTGCGGCGGGGCGCCGATGAAGCTCACGCCGGTCACCACCGGCCGCGCCCCGGTGACCCGCATCCGAAACTTCGCGGTGTCCGTATCGCCGTTGTTGTAGTCGAAGTAGCCGGTTCCGCCGGCCGGGACGCCCACGCCGTCCTCCACGGTAACGGTGTATTCCCGCAAGGGGGTCTCCGCCGTGGCCGTTCCCGAGATAACGCCCGTAACCGCGTTCATCGTCAGGCCCGCCGGCAGGGCCGGCGCCACGCTCCAGGACAGCGGCAGGTCGCCGCCGGGCGAGGGCAGGCTGACGCTGCTTGCGGTTCTGGCTGCCGGGTTGCTGACCGTCAGGGTCTCCGTTGCGAAGTTCGGCCACAGCCCGGCCTTCGTCCCGTCCAGCTTCGTATCCGACTGGTTGGTGAAAGTGAACCCCGTCAAGTCAATCTGCGCGTCCTCCCCGTCGGAGTCTTGCAGCGTTCCGCCCTGCAGCTTCAGCGCGTCCGCAGTCAGGCTAACCCCGTCGGCGTCCCGGTCGGTGTACATCACGTCGTGCTTGAACACGACGCGGCTCCCCACACTATCCAACGCCGCCCGGTAAACGTCCTGGTCGCCCGAAGCTACCCCCAGGGCCAGCCGCATCCCCTCCACGCTCCCCGCTTCCGGCGTGTACGTCACCGCCTGGTCGTAGTCAATGGCTATTTTCAGGTCCGCCTCCCAGGAGTACGTTCCTTCCTGGTTCGGCGTCGATATCACGCTCACCGCCGTAATCTTGGGCGGGCTGAACACCACGAACTCAGCGTCGTTGACCACCGCCTGCGTCCCCAGCGCCAGATTGGCGTCCGTGCCGCCCACGTTGCGTATGGTCGCGCCGCTCAGCCGCAGCGCGTAGGCGGTGACGTTCCCCTCAGTGTCCAGCGTGTCCCCCACGCTCACGCCGTCGTGGTCGTAGTCGTCAACCCGGAAGGCGTAGTCGAAGCAGATGCCCCGGTAGGGAGAGTTGGAGCCCGCCGTCCGCGTCACCTGGGAGAAGGTGGCTTCCCGCTCCCGCACGCCCACCTGGAGCGCAAGTTTGGGATTCCCCACCAGGGTGATGGCCTCGGAGAATCTGACGCAAACCCGCATGGCGTCGCCGGGCTTGTACCCGGCCGGGGGTACGGTCAACCCAAACCGCCTCATATCGACGCCGGCCACAAAGGGCGGGGCGTCTAAGCCGCCGTCCACCTTGTGCCCGGCATCGTTGCTGATGGCGTGGCTGCCCAGCCCCAACGACGCGTTAACGCCCGATGGCGAGGCGTTGGGGCCGGTGCCACTGCTGGTTATCGTTCCCCCGTTCAGCGTCAGCGCCCCGCTGTGGATGCTAATCCCGTCCCTGTCCCTGTCGGCCGCCTGCACGTAGTACTCGAACCGCAAAGTCGTTCGGTCTATGAACAGGGGGCTGCCCCTAACTGCATAGCCAGTGCTGCCCCATTTGTTCATCTGAACGGTCTGGGCGCCAATCTCCAGCCCGAGCTGCGGGCTCCCGGTCAAGTTCACTTCCTGGTCAAACTGCACGTCCACCAGTATCGGGTTCTGAGGCTCGACCTCATACGTGTTGTCTGAACCGGCGCGTGGACTGGAGAATATCCGCACGTCCGTCACCCGCGGCGCGTCCGACGCCGCCACCGTGATGGTGAACTCCGCCGACCCCGTGTCCCCGTCCCCGTCCGTCGCCGTCAGGGTATAGGTCGTGGGCCCGCCCGCCGTCGTCGGCGTCCCCGTTATCCGGGGCGGCGTAGAGGTTGCCGTGGTGGTGTGGGAGAGGCCGCCCGGCAGCGTCGGGGACAGCGTGTAAGTAATCACGCCGTCGCCGCCGGGCGCCGGCAGGGTGGCGTCCACCGCGGTTCCGGCGATGTAGTGCTGCGGCTGGATCACGCCGAAGGACGGCATCGTATCCCGCACCGTGTGCGCCGCATCGTTGGTGACGGCGTGCGTCCCCAGGGAAAGCGCCGCGTTCTCTGATAAGTTGGAGTTGGCGCGAATCAACGCCCCCGCCGGCAGATTCAGCGCGTCCGCTCCGATGCTGATGCCGTCGCCGTCCAGGTCGTCCGCGGTCACCACGTACTCGTAGAGGTGCCGCCGCCCCTGGCCCGTGATGTCGAAGGTCCACACCGCCTGCCGCGTGTTCTCCCCGATGGTCAGCGCGACCTGCGGGAAACCGCTGGTGATGGTGAGCTCGCTGAAGGCCAGCTGCAGCCGGATGGCCTCGCCCGCGTCGTAGGTGCCGTTCACGCCGGGGTTGGACAGGATGGATAGTCCGGTTACCCGCGGCGGCGTATGCACCTTGTGGGCGGCTGCGTTGGCAATCGCGTGGGTTCCCAGGCCCAGGGCGGCGTCAGACCCGCCCGCATCGCGGATGGTTCCCCCGTGCAGCCCCAGCGCGGACGCCACGATGCTGATGCCGTCGGTGTCCCTGTCCCGCGTGGCCACCGTGTAGCTGAACCCGACGTAATCCCGGCTCGAGTCCGCCGGCCGGTACCGCGCCGGCCGCTGGGTATTCCCGATGTTCAACGCCAGCTGCGGCGGGCCCGTCACCGTGGGCGGCTTGGAGAAAGTGACCCGGGCCTTGATCACCTCGCCCGCGTCGTAGCCGTCGGCGCTGGCCGGGGCGCTGACGATGGCCACCGCCTCAACGGCCATAGGCGTAGCCACGGCGCCGTCCACCTGGTGCGACGCATCGTTAGGCACCGCGTGCCTTCCCAGCCCCAACTCGGCGTTAATCCTGGTGTCCGTATCCCTGATGATGGCCCCGTTCCGCCGCAGCGAAGCCGCCGCGATGCTGATGCCGTCGGTATCCCGGTCCGACGCCGCCACCGTGTACGTATAGACCAGCCGGCCGTCGGCGTCCAAGTCGGTGTAAGCGGCGGAGCGGGTAGTTCCCCCCACGTTAAGCAACAGCGTGCTCTGCGACTCCAAGATTAGGGTGATGCCCCGGTCAAACCCCACTGCGACCTCAATCACCTCGCCCGCCCCGTAGGTATTGTTGGCGTAGGGACTGGACAATATCTCCACCTCGTCCACCGTGGCCGTGTCCACGGTGGACAGCCGGAACGTCCCCAGCGTCGCGCTGTCCCCGTCCCGGTCGGTTGCGGTCAGGGTGTACGTCACCGACGAAACGGCCACGCTGGTCTGCCCGACGATGTCCGGCGCATCCGGCGCCACGCTGCCCCCGTCTGCGGCGGGAGTTCCCAGGCTCAGGCCCGCCGGCAGCGCCGGCGTGATGCGGTAGGTGAACGGGGCATCCCCGTTTACCTCATCCACCAGCGACACCGATACCGCCTGGTTCAACACTATCGTCTGGTCGTCTATGGTGTCGCCGTCGGGCAGGGATGGCGACGTGTCCGCCACCCGCATCGCCCTGCTGACCCTACTCCCGCTGGCCACGGCCTGATTCCCCAGATTCAGCTGGACATCCTGGCTGCCATGTTGAACCGTCGTGCGGATGGTTCCGCCGTTCAGCAGCAGCGCGTCCGCGGGAATCGCTATCCCGTCGCCGTCCCAGTCCCCCGACTGGACGGCATACTGGAAAACCAGCCCGCCCCGACCCGTCAAAGCCAGCTCCACGTTCCTCTGGGCGGAGGTCGTGGCGTCGTAGCTGGCCTTGACCCTCCGGTCTCCGATTATCAGCGTGAGCTGCGGCGACCCGGTGATGGTCAGCGGACTCGGATAGACCACGGCCACGCGAATGGTATCGCCCGGCCAGTAATTGGTGGGCGGGGAGTCACCGCCGGAGGTGGCTGTGTACACGCCTACTTCGTCCGCCGCCGGGCCGCTTGGCTCCCACACTTCAATGCTGAAAGTCAGCTCCGCCGCATCGCCGTCCCCGTCCGTCGCCTTCCAGGTGTAGGTCTGCGACGACGTAACCGCAGACGGCGTCCCCGCTATCGTGCGCGTGGCCGCCGTCCACGTCATACCGTCCGGCAGCGTGGTCGGTGCGAGGTCATAGGTCAGCGAACCGTCGCCCGTGGCCGCCGGCAGGACGATGGGAGTGATGGCCGTGTTGATGTCGTAGAGGCGGTTATCTACGGTCGTGGTGCCAAAAGATGGCGCGGTGTCGTTGACCCGCATCGTGGCGCTGGTGGCGTCGCCGCTGGCGATGGCGTGGCTGCCCAGGCCAACCCGCGCGTCCGCGTTGTCGCGCAGCCTGCGGATGATCCCGCCGTTCCGCCGCAGGGCGTCCGCGGCCACGGCTACGCCGTCGCCGTCAAAATCGCCCGGCTGGATGGTGTAGCCAAAGAACATAGTATGCTTCCCGGAGCCGTAATAGGAAGCGGCCGCGTCGTAGAGCGCCCGGCGCGCGCTGCCGCCAACGTCGAGGGTGAGATAGGGCGTCCCGATGACTTCCATCCGCTCGGAATAAGTAACCGTCAGCGACAGCACGTCCCCGTTTTCGTAGTTTCCTTCGGTGCTAACAACGGCGATGCCGCTGGGCGCGGGGCCGGACGGGTTCAGAACCTGGTAGGTGAACGTCAGCTGCGCCGTGTCGCCGTCGGCGTCCGTGGCCCGCCACGTATAGGTCGTATCCGACGTAATATAGGTCTCACCCGACGTAATGACCGTGGGCGTACCGGCGATGGTGCGCGTGGACGCGGTGAAGGTCAGGCCATCCGGCAGCGTGGCCGGTGTGAGGTCATAGGTCAGCGAACCGTCGCCGCCGGTGGCCGCCGGCAGTTTGATGGGAGCAATGGCCGTGTTCGTTTCAAACCCCCGGCTCTCCACGGTTGCGGTGCCGAAGGTGGGCGCGCTGTCGTTAACCTTGTGGCTGGCCGAGTTGGATACCACGTGCGCGCCCAGTCCCAACCGGGCGGCCCGCCCGCCGGTCGCCGCGGTGATGGTTCCGCCGTTCAGAGTCAGCGCGCCGGCGGCGATGCTGACGCCGTCCACGTCCACGTCGTCAGCGGTGACCTGGTAGCGGAAGCTCAGCGTGGCGCCGAAGGCCGCGCGCAGCTGCGCTTGCCGCGTGTTCGTCCCGATGCCCAGCGCCAGCCGGGGCGTTCCCGTAACGTTCACCGGGCGGCTGAAGGTAACGTCCACGTCTATGTTCTCATCGGTGGCGTAGTTGGACGCGCTGGCCGGGACGGACGTTATGCTCACGCCGCTCACCGCCGGCCGCGAATAGGCGACCTGAATGGTGAAGGGCAGGGAGTCGCTGCCCAGCGGGCTTTCGGCGATGAGGGTATAGGTCGTAGTCGCCATGGCCATGGTCGGGCTGCCTTCCAGCACGCGGCTGCTGGCGTCGAAGGTCAGCCCGTGGGGCAGGCTCGGCGTGGCGGCGAGCGAGTAGGGCGAACAGCCCGGTATGAGCGCGGATGCCGGGTCCGACTGGTCAACGCGGCAATCCTTGTCCGCGTTGTCGGCTTCCGGCAGCGTAACCGTCTTGAGCGTTCCGGTCTCAAAGGTGTACGCCGGCGCGGCCACACCGTCAAAGGATGCGCCGCCGCCGTGCACCCGGTGGGCCGCCTGGGCGCCCAGAGCGTAGCTGCCCAGGCCGAGGCTAACGTCAACGCCGCCGGCCCGGATGGCGCCGCCGTTCAGGGTGAGGGCGTTGGCGGCAATGCTGATGCCGTCGTCATCCCGGTCGGCGCCGGTGACGGCGTATCGGAAGCTGACGGTGTTGGCCGTGGCGGAGCGGTACGCGGCCTGGCGGGTGCGCGAGCCGACGCCCAGGCCCAGAGTGGGCGCTCCGGTGACCGTAACCGGGTCGCTGAAGGTAACGTCCACGTCAATGTTGGCGGCCGCCGGGTAGGGGGCGGGCCCGCCGCCCTCCCTGGGCGCGGTGGACGTGATAGCCACGCCGGTGACTGTGGCGGCGGCAATGGCCGGCGTGCTGGTCGCCGCCTCGGTCGGGGCGGGCGACGGCTGTATGGATGGCGTGCTGGTGGCCGCCGGAGCCGTGCTGGTGGCCGATGCGCCAACCGACGCGCTGCCCGATGCGCTCGTGAGCTGCGGCAGCCAATAGAGTGCCGCCGCGGCCGCAAGTACGGCCACGCCCAGAACGCCGAGCATCATCAGCCGGTCAGCGTTGCCCCTCATAATGCGCCTCTAACCCTATGCGCCTCTAACCCTGCACGCTACGCGGCGTCCTCGTCCGGACGCCGCGCAGACCCTCCTGATAGCCATTCACTTGTAAGACGGGACGGCGTGGTGCAAGCCACGCTTGTACATCTGCACAGATTAATCATATCACGCTCCTGAACCGGCCCCGGTCTAGTTTCCCGTGCCGGATGGCGATTGTAGTAGCCAATCCCCCACAAAGCAACCCCAAAATACACCCGGTTGCGTTGCAGCCCCGGCGGTTTGAGTCCGCTTTCTTGCATCAATGGCCCGGATGGAGAGGGTTTTCCGTTGGGATTTGTCGGATTCCGGCGAAAGCCGGAATGACGGCACGGTACGGCCGCTTAAATTGCCGCGCCCAGGGCATTTTCAAAGTCCTGGCGGCCGGCCTTTGGCTGCCCGTCATTGCCCTGGCGCAAGATTGGAACCGGGCAGCGCCAAGCTGAAAGTCCCGCACTATGGGCGCGTATCCACCGGCCGGCGTCCTGCTTTGCCGGCGTCCTGCTTTTGGACGAAAGGCGGCTATCGGCGCTTTCCCATTTCCCGAAACACCGGCGCCCCCCGTTGGGCATCGCCGGTGTTCCCGGATTTGCCAGCCGCGGCCGGAGATGTTGGGGCGGTGACCGGCGGCGGCAACGGTCAACACGGGTTCCGGCTCAGCGCGCCGGGCCGTTCCCTGAAGCGCGCACCCGCATACGGACGTCGGCAACGCCCCGCCCTGTGTTGACCGGCCGGGGCGTTGCCGATTCTGCGTAAAGGTTAAGCAGACCCGCAGTGACAAAGCGGCGGGCCGGAACTGCCGCTCCGGCCCGCCGCCCTTTTGAGCTCGGTGGTTAGTTGACCTGGTGCTCGCGATTCAGCAGCTCCTTGGCAATCGGCCCGATGTTGGCTTCTATGCAATCTCGCAGCGCCGAGTAAATGGAGCGTTTGACGGCGTCCATCATCCAGGCCTCATAGTCCGGCGCGGCCTGGTACTCGTTCTTTACTACGATCAACTGTCGCAGCGCTTCCAGATAGTGGGCCTGCATCGGGGTCAAGGACTCGATGTCGTAGTCCTCTACCTGCGGGCCGGCCTGCTGCTCCACGCCAACTGGAGCGGCCCTCACTACCGGGTTTTCGTCTTTCAAGCCGCTGACTTCGGCGTTTTCTCTCTGTGATGCGCTCATTGCATTTCTCCCAATTTCCGGCGGGCGGTACCCACAGCAGATGGCGAGCTCAACGCCATTATAGCACTTCCGGCGTTGATTAGCACCGTGGCCGGGTTAATTTACAAGGGATTTACAGTTTGGCAAGCCCGCCCGGATTGGCGCGACGGCCTGCTTACACCTCCCGGAACTCGCCTTCCACGGTGTCGTCCGGGCCGGGCCCCGCGCCCGTCGGCCCCGCGCCCGGCCCGCCGGCGCCGGGTTGCGCATAAACCGCCTGGCCTACCCGCTGCAAGGCGTCGTTCAGCTCGTTCATCGCCGTTTGCATCTGCGCCGCGTTGTTGGCGGCGATGGCGGTACGCAGCGCTTCCAACTTGCCCTGAGCTTCCGCTTTCAGGTCGGCGGGCAGCGTCTCCGCGTGTTCGGTCAGCAGGCGTTCCGCCGAGTAGGCCAGGCTGTCGGCCTGGTTGCGCGTCTCCACCTCGGCGCGCCGCTGGCGGTCGGCGGCCTCGTTGGCCCGCGCCTCGGTCATCATCCGTTCAATGTCCTCCTGAGCCAGGCCGCTGCTGGTCTGGATAACGATGCGCTGCTCTTTGCCGGTGCCCTTGTCCTGGGCGGACACGCTGAGAATGCCGTTGGAGTCAATGTCAAAGGTAACGTCAATCTGCGGCACGCCCCGGGGCGCCGGCAGGATACCGTCCAGCATAAACCGGCCAATGGTCTTGTTGTCCGCAGACATTGGCCGTTCGCCCTGCAACACGTGAATATCCACGCTGGGCTGCGAGTCGGCGGCGGTGGTGAAAACCTCCGTCTTCTTGGTGGGAATGGTGGTGTTGCGCGGGATAAGCGCCGTGGTTACGTTGCCCAGGGTTTCGATGCCCAGGGTGAGCGGGGTAACGTCCAGCAGCACGATGTCGCCCACCTCGCCGCCCAGGACGCCGGCCTGGATGGCTGCGCCCAGGGCCACCGCCTCATCCGGGTTCACCGAGCGGGACGGCTCCCGGCCGAAAATCTGCTGCACCTTGGCCTGCACCGACGGCATCCGGGTCATGCCGCCCACCAGGATAACGTCGTCGATGCTGCCGGCGGCGATGCCAGCGTCGCTGATGGCCTGGCGGCACGGCCCCTCGGTGCGGTCAATCAGACTGCCGACCAGTTGCTCCAGGCGGGCGCGGCTCAGCGGCTTGACCAGGTGCTGCGGCCCGCTGGCGTCGGCGGTGATGAAGGGCAGGTTGATTTCCGTTTCCAGCGTGCTGGACAGCTCAATCTTGGCCCGCTCCGCCGCATCCCGCAGCCGTTGCAGGGCCATGCGGTCCTGGGCCAGGTCGATGCCTGTCTCGGCGCGAAACTCGGCAACCAGCCAGTTCAGGATGGCCTCGTCAAAGTCGTCGCCGCCCAGGTAGGTGTCGCCGTTGGTGGACAGCACCTCGAACACGCCCTCGCCCAGCTCCAGGACCGTGATGTCAAAAGTGCCGCCGCCCAGGTCGAATACGGCGACCGTAGAATCGGTCTGCTGCCGGTCGATGCCGTAGGCCAGCGAGGATGCCGTCGGTTCGTTGATGATGCGCAGCACGTCCAGCCCGGCGATGGTGCCGGCATCTTTGGTGGCCTGACGCTGCGCGTCGTTGAAGTAGGCCGGCACGGTGATAACGGCCTGCGTAATGCGCTCGCCCAGCTTGGCTTCGGCGTCCTGCCGGATTTTCTGCAAGACCATGCTGGAGATTTGGGGCGGCGCGTAAGACTGCCCGGACATTTCCACGTGGGCGTCGCCGTTGTCCCCGGAGACGATTTTGTAGGGCAGCCGCCGGGCCGCGTCCTGTACTTCCGGGTCGCTGAAACGACGGCCCATCAGACGCTTCACGGAGAAAATGGTGTTCTCCGGGTTGGTCACGGCCTGCCGCTTGGCCACCTGCCCAACGTAGCGTTCGCCGCTGCGGGCGTTCACCGCCACCACGGACGGCGTAATGCGGTTCCCTTCTGCGCTTTCCAGCACCTCGGCCTCGCCGGCCTCAATGACCGCGGCCACCGAGTTGGTAGTGCCGAGGTCGATGCCCAAAATCTTTGCCATCTTTGCAACTCCATGTAAATTGACAATAAATGTGATGACGATGCCGACCCTGCCACTGTGCGACCGGGGTGCGGCACCCTTGCTTGCCGACTACTGGTTGACTACGACTTGCGCGACTTGCACCACCCGGTCGTGCAGCGTGTAGCCCTGCCGCAGCACCTCTACGATGCAGCCCGGGTCAGCGTCGCTAACCTGGGCGATGCCCACCGCTTCGTGCAGTTCCGGGTTGAACGGCTCGCCCAGGGACTCGATGCGGGCGACGCCCTGCGACTCGAGAAACCCGGCCAGCTTGCGTTGAATCAGCCGCACGCCCTCCACCCATGATTCCGACGCCGGCTCGTCCGCGGCGGCCTGGCCGTTGCCCTTTGACTGGTCAAGGGTTCGCAGGTGGTTCACCGCCAGGTCCAGCTCATCAACGATGGGCAGCAGTTGGACCAGCAGGCGGCTGTTGGCCTGCCGCTGAATGTTCAGGCGTTCCGCATCGTGCCGGCGGCGGGCGTTGGCCAGGTCGGCCAGGCCCCGCTGCGCCGCGTCGGCCTGGCGGGCGACTTCCTCGTTGGCTTCGGCCAGCGCCGCCCGCAGCATTGCGGATTCCTGCTCCGGCGTCAGCGGCGGAGCGGCTTCGGCATCGCCGGCGCCGGTTTCAGTCCCACCGTAGTCAAACTCCGACGCGGGAACCGCCGGTTCGCTTTCTTCGGGCTTGTTGATTTGCTCGTTTTCCATTTACCGATTCCTAGTGAAATTGATGGGTAGGGTTACTCCGGCGCGGGCAGGCTCAGGCTGCCGCACAACAGGGCGACTTCCTCGCGGATGCTTTCGGCCAGGGCGGCGTCTCCGGTGGCGCGGGTCAGACGGCGGGAGAACACGCTAAGGTTGTTGACCAGCTTCAGCGCAAACTCGACGCCGGCCAGGTTCAGCCCCAGGTTGTCCATCAGGTGCCGGATGAGCATAACCTTGCGCAGGTCGTCTTGAGAGTAGAGCCGGAGCATTCCCACCGTCCGCACCGGCTGGATGAGGCCCAGCCGTTCGTACTTGCGCAGGGTTTGCGGGTGCATTTCCAGCAGCCGCGCCGCCACGGAGATAATGTACACCCCTTCCATTTCCATGTTGGGCGCCGCGCCGTTCTCCGGCAGACTGGCCGCTCTTTCCGGGCGGGCGTCGTCGCCCGGAGCCGGCGGCACCGCCGGAGACAGGCCATTGGGCCACGCCGCCGGCGCATCGGCCACGGGAGCCGGGTACGACTCCGGATGTCCTCGCCGCGCGTGGGGCCGCCTGGACCATTGCTGTTGCATCGCTGAGGCACTCCATCCGTGAATAATATCACATTGCTATGCGCTGACTATACCCCTTGACATGGCTTGTGTCAAGGGGTATAGTCACTGCCGAGATGCTAGGATGCGCCGGCGCGGCAACTGGCCCATCCCCCAATCGGTCTCCGGCTATGCAATCCAACGCCGCGATTGCTCTCGTATATCGGATAGCAAGGCCAGCCTTGCCAGATACAGTTGCCACGGAAATAGCAGATTCCGGTAAGGAGGTAATCATGAAACTGAAGTTCAACGCCTGCCCCAAGTGCCACGGCGACCTGGAGCTCCGGCGGGATATTTACGGTATGTACGTCAGCTGCATCCAGTGTGGCTTACAGCGCGACCTGGACGCGCCCATCCCGGCGGCCGCGGCCGCCAGGCACGAACCGGCCACCGCCCCCGCCGCCCGCCAGGAACTGCTGAAAGCCGCCTGATGCCGCACCCGGCCAGGCAAACCGACGCGGCCGCCGGGGATACCCGGCGGCCATTGCCGTTTCTAGGCCGACGTCTGCGGTGCCGGGCTGGACGAAATCGGTGATTAGGATGCGCGGCTACGAATCAGTGACGGTTGGCAAATGACCGCAAGGTAAAATGGGTATAGAATGGTATTGCGGCGCCGGCAATTTGTAACGCGGCGAGCATAACCGATTGGTGAATCAGCGTAAAATCGTCATACGTTAGATTCGGTTGGAGGCTATCAGGATGACCTCTAGGTCAAGAGGACAGGGTTTAGTTATCGCGTCGGATGAATTGCCGGCGTTAGAAGTGGCTGAACATACCAAGGAAAAAGAGTTCGTAATTGAACGGATTGCCGGTATTTTCAATGCCGGGATGCGGAACCTATGGAATCGGCGGTACTACATTGACCCGTTTGCCGGACCTGGTATGTGCCTCATCAAAGGGACAGCCACCGAAATTGATGGTTCGCCAATTCTGGCCGCCAAGTCTAGAGCGAAGTTTACAGACTATTTTCTCGCCGATAAAAGTCCCGATTGCCTCGACGCGCTGGAAAAGCGCATCACCAGGCTGGCATTGCCAGAGCAAACTAGTGTCCACTATTACCAGGATGACGCCGATATGGCGGTGAGCCGGATTTCGAAGGACTTGCCGCCGGCAAGGAGTTCGCTTGGATTGGCCGTTTTTGACCCCTGGGGCTGGGATTTTTCCTTTGCGACGATAGCCAACCTCTCGGAACGACGGCGGCTTGACCTGGTTATCAACTTTCCGATTGGCTACATCAAGCGCAATTGGGAAAAGGAACTGCCAAAGTTGGATATGTTTATGAACGGTACCAGCTACAAAGAGCCATTCCAGGCCGCTATGAGACGGGAAACACCGGGTGAGATGCCGGCAAGGGTTTTGCTGGATTCATATACTGGCGAGCTGAGGGGCATCGGGTACGAATATATCAGAGACCACGTTCTAGTGGATAATTCGCGGCATCGAACTCTGTACTGTTTGATTTTCGCCAGCAAGCACGAGCGCGGTGCCGATTTCTGGGACAAGGTCACGCAAAGGAAGCAAAGTGGGCAGCTTCGGATGCTGCTCTAGTTCACGTAATCCGATACTGTTATGGCCATCGGCAGCAAAATCGAATGGACTGATGCCACCTGGAACCCGGTGACCGGCTGCAACAAGGTCAGCCCGGGCTGCAAGCATTGCTACGCGGAGCGGCTATCCCGACGCCTGAAAGCCACGGGGATGGCCAAGTACCGTAACGGCTTTGCGGTTACTATGCACCCCGACACCCTGGAAATCCCCCTGCGCTGGCGCAAGCCCCGCTCCATTTTCGTCAATTCAATGAGCGACCTCTTTCACGCCGCAGTTCCTGACCAATTCGTGCGCGATGTTTTCGCCGTAATGGAGCGCGCGCACTGGCATCGTTACCAGGTGCTCACCAAACGCCCGGAGCGGGTAGCCGCTCTCAATTCCCAACTGCCCTGGCCGGCCCAGGTCTGGCTGGGCGTCAGCGTGGAATCCGACCAGTACGTGCACCGCATCGACCTGCTGCGCGAAACCGGAGCGAAAATAAAGTTCCTGTCGCTTGAGCCGTTGCTGGGGCCGTTGCCCCAATTAAATCTCAACGGCATTGATTGGGTCATCGTCGGCGGCGAATCGGGCCCCGGCGCCCGTCCGATGGCCGCCGAATGGGCCCGCGATATTCGTGACCAGTGCCTTGCCGCCGGTGTACCATTCCATTTCAAGCAATGGGGAGGCGTTTTCAAAAAGCGGCATGGCCGGCTGCTTGACGGCAGAACGTGGGATGGATTGCCGCACCATACAGAACCGGCGCCCGGAGTTGTCTAATGTCCATTCGCTACGCCGTCAGCCTGCTGACCGACCCCGACTTTACCGCCCGCGCTTACCGGGCCCGGCAGCTGATTTGCGGGCAGTACGCTTGCTGGGCCGCTGAAATGCATATGCTCCATATGCCGATGTCGGACTATTTCCCACTGGCCGGAGGAGCTGACGCCGAGGCACAGCTGGCCGGTGAGCTGGAACGGCTGGCCGAGCGCTACCGGCGGGTGTCGCCGCGGTTCCCCCTGTTCAACCGGGGCATTACCACCACTCGCGCCACCGAAGCCGACGGCAACATTTGGCTGGATTTCTCGCCGGAGGTGGTCAACGAATCGCTGTACCGATTGCAGTCGCTGGCGGCCGACCTGCTGGAGCGGAACCCGGCGGTTGGCGGCGAGCGGCGGGTTTTCAGTCCCGATTTTCCGCCTCAAATGCCGCTGCTGTCCCACGCCAACCTAGCCGATTCGGTGTTTGACAGCGCCCTGGAATTTGCCCGCGCCGTAACCGACGAGCTGAAGGTATCGCAGATTACCCGCGCCTGGCGGCTGGCGCTGACCAGGTTTGAGTCCAATGCCGCCGGCGATGACTGGACCGGCGGCCGGTGGGCCGCCGATTTGCAGTGGCGAGCGGTAGGCAGCTTTAGCCTGTAAGCCGGCGGGTAATTTACTACACCGGGAAAGCCTGCTCCAGCGTCCGCCGCTGCCCCGCAGTGAGACGCCAGCCCGAGGCGTTGCAGTTGGCCTCGGTGCGCGCAACGCTGTTGGATTTGGGGATGGCGACGATGCCGGGCTGGTCGGCAACCCAATTAATGGCGACTTGCGCCACCGTCTTGCCCGTTTCCGCTGCCACGTCGGCCAGCGCGTCCTGCCCCCGGTTCAGACCCAGCGCGCGCCGCACCCGCCCGCCGGCTGGCCCGCTAACCAAAGCGCCCTCATGCAGCGGCGAATAGGCGATGACCGTAATGTCGTGCTGGCGGCAATACGGTATCACGTCGCGCTCGGCGCCGCGGCGGCGCAGGTTGTAAAGAATCTGGTTGGATACGATGGGAACGTTGGGCATAGCCGCCTGCGCCGCTTGCAAATCGCCCACGGAAAAGTTGCTGACGCCCACGTAGTCCACCAGCCCATCGGACACCAGCTTTGCCATCGCCGGCATAGTTTCGGCGATGGGCACGCGGGGGTTCGGCCAGTGGATTTGGTACAGGTCGATTTTGTCCACGCCCAGCAAGCGGAGGCTGCGGTCGGCGGCGCGCAGCACGGCGTCGTAGCGCAGGTTGCTGCCCAGAACTTTGGTGGCGATGAACACCTGCTCGCGGATACCGGCGACCGCCTCGCCCACGGCGGCCTCGGTGCGGTACATCTCCGCCGTGTCAATAAGGTTGGCCCCCAGCGCGATGCCCCGGCGCAGCGGCTCCGGGCCGCTGGTGTAGCGCCAGGTGCCCAAGCCAATTTCGGGAATCGTAACGCCGGATGCGCCCAAAAGCTTGCGTTCCATTACCGCCCCTCGCTGACGGGAACCTGCGCCATTTCCTCCCGTTCCATCGGGCTGGCCCGCATCAGGAAAGCAGGAATGACGGCCAGCAGGACGATGGTGCCGGCAACCCGGAAAAAGCCGTGCCAGATGTCCAGCTGGGCGGTGTTCAGCAGGGCGCGCCGTTCCGCCACCGGCAGGGCTACCGTTTCGTCAATGATGGTCAGCAGCTCGTTGACGCCCCAGGCCGAAAGGGCGGCCATCCCCAGCGTCATTCCCAGCATCCGCGCCACCACAATCATTGAGGCTGACACGGCGCGATAGTCCACCGGGGCGGAGAGTATCGCCCGGTGCATCAGCGGCGCGATGACCAGCCCGAACCCGACGCCGGCGATTACCATGTCAACGGTCAGTTTGGGGTCGCTGATGGCAATTTGCCAGCCGGGCAGCCCCAGAATGGGCCAGCCGCCCACCTGGAACATTCCCACGGCAATCAGTAGCAGCCCCGGTATCGTTACCCAGCGGGCATCCACCCAGCGCAGCAGCAGTCCGCCGACCACCGAGAATATCGGAATCGTTCCCGTCATCCGCAGCAGCCACAGCGCCGCCGTCAGCGAGTCCACCGGACGCTCCGGCACGTCCATCACCGTGTTGGCCATTATCACCATGGACGCCATGGCGATAATGAGGGCAAGGCCCACCAGCAGCTGGGCGACGTTGGCCGTTACGAAGGCCCAGGCCCGGAACAGCGTTCCCGACAGCAGCGGCTGCACCGTCCGCCGCTGCAGCACCACCAGCACGCCGGTGCTCACCAGAAAGCCCACCAGCAGCCAGTACGGCGTCCCCGACGACAGGCGGAACAGCCCCTCGTGGGCTACGGCCAGCGACAGCAGCACCAGGGCCACGGTCAGCACGATTGCGCCCCGGTAATCCATGCGGGAGCCGGCGAATCGCTGGTTGGGCAGGAACAGCAGCGCCGCCGCGATGACTGCGGCCTGGGGCACGTTCAGCCAGAATATGCCGCGCCAGTTCCAGATTTCGATGATGGCGCCGCCGTAGGCCGGCCCCAGCATACTGCCCGCTTCGGCGGCGCCGGCCACGATGCCCAGCGCCAGCCCCCGTTTCTCCGGGGCGACCAGCGCGGCGGCGATGGCCAGGCTGATAGGCACGGTGCCGCCGCCGCCGATGGCCTGTATCACCCGGGCCACCACAATCTGGTCCAGCGTGTCAAAGTTGAACAGCTCCTCCAGAAAAACGTTCAGCCACTCCCATTGCCCGGACAGCGCCACCAGGATGGTGCCAACGCAAAACACCAGCAGCGAACACTGGTAGATGCGGGTGTAGCCATAGACGTCGGCCAGTCGCCCCAGCAGCGGCATCGCCACCGTATAGCCCAGCAGATAGGCCGTTACGACCCAGATAACCGACTCCAGCTGACGCACCTGGATTTTCAGGTCGGCCATCACCGCCGGCAGGGCCGTAACCACCACCGTCTGGTCCAGGGCGGTGATAAACGTACCCGTGGCGATGGCGGCCACCATCACCCAGGGCGGGAGACTGTGCTGTTGCAGTCGGCTCAACATCGTGCAAACCGGGCGGAGGATGTCGGCGGCGGCCGCCGGCTATTGAAGGTTGGACAAGTCCAGATAATCGTCGGGGCCGGGGGTTTCAATGTCAACGGGGGCATTATAGTCGGTAATCAGCACCTGGCGCACGGTATCAGCGTCATCATATTGCCCGATGGCGCCGCTGATACGGACCTGGCGGAGAATTTTGGCCTCCGCGTCCGTCCAGAGTTCCACATCCACCCGTTGGCCTTCCTCCGGGAAAAGCAGCAGCCAGGCCATCACCGTTGCCGGCGCGTCGCCGGTAATCTTGTAGGCGCGCTGGCCGTCAATTTCCTCCTCGCCGGCCAGCGTCGGGTTTGCGATGGCGTCAACGGCGTCGGCAATAATGCTGTTCAGCTCGGCGATGGGAATGGAAATGTTCGCCAGGGGACGCTTGGTCCAGTAGCCGGACAGCGGGTCGGTAAGGAAATAGCTGTCGGGCGTTACCGCCATCCGCAATTCGACATAGGTGCCGTCGTCGGTATCGGCGTCGGGGCCGGAAACCAGGTAGGCGTCGATGGTCATTTGCGCGCCCTGCGCGCTGTTCCAGCCGCCCACGGCCGTGACGGCTTTGGCCTGAACCGAGCTCACGTAAATGCTGCCCGCCTCGTGGTTAACGTCAAAGCTGAAAGACTGCGCCTGTCGCAGATTCGCCCCCGTTTCCGCCAGAATTGCGGCCGGGTCGGGCGGCGGAGTAGGAGTAGGCGAGGGCAGCGGGGTGGCATCCGACGCGGCCGGCGCTGGCGCCGCGGCCGCCGGCGCCGCCGTCGGCGCGACTGCCCCGCCGCCGCAGGCCAACCCCGGCAACGCCAGGGCGAGAACCACCGCCATAGCCAACCGGCCGCGCCCCGATTTCACCCAAAATGCGGGTAGCCTAAACATCAATCCATCCTCCGTATGGTAGCGTTCCATTGGTAGCGTTCCATTCACTAGTCACCCCGGCCGGCGCCGGAATGACGACGGCGTGATTGCCAATGCGATTGCTCCGTAGTGGCCTCGCTACCGGGTTGACCACACTGCCAGGCCGCCGCCGGCGATGTCGCGCAGGCCGCCGTCCGGGGCGGTTTCGGCCACGTACACGCGAGAGCCGCCGGCGCCGCTCCCATTGCGCCGTTGCGACAGATATTGCTGGGTGCCGGCCACCACCAGGGCCGAACCGTCGGGCGCCCAGGGAGAATGGCTCGGCGCGTACTGGTCGAAGAAGGCCAGCATCAGAAAAGTTTCGCCGCTGGGGGAGAAACGCAGGCCGCCGACGGCGTTATCATCATCCGCGTTATCATCATCCGCGCCGTCAGCGCCGGCGGCGGCGCCGCCGGACGCGATGCGCCATTCCATCGTCCTTTCCTCGGCGTTGAGGGCTACCCAGGCCAGGCGGCTGCCGTGGGGTTCCCAGAAAAATCCCAGCACCCAATCGTCATCCCGGATGGTGCGTTCGGCGCTGCCGTCAGCGGATACCACCCGCAGCCGGCGGTAGGCCGGCGAACCCTCGATTTGACGGTCCGCTACGGCGATGGCCTGGCCGTCCGTGGACCACAAAAAGGCGCAGGAGCCTTCCACCTCGGCCAGCCGCAAGGGGGCATAGTCCGCGTCGGCGGGCCGCCCCACCCACATTGCTTCGCTGTCGCCGCCCGGCGCCGACCAGGCCAGCTGCGTCCCGTCGGGCGACCAGGCAGGGGTGCGGAAAGACCGCGAGCGGCTGATGGGCTGCGCCGTGAACTGGGTGGCCGCGTCATTCAGACGCAGCACCGACACCTCCTCGGCGCTGTGCACCGCCAACGCGGCGCTGTCGGGCGACCAGTGGAAGTACAGCGGCGCGCCGCGCGCCACGGGCAGCGGCGTCGCCGGCGCAGCGTCGCCCGCGACGGGGTTGGCGTCAACGACGTAGAGCGTCAGTCCTTCGGGTGTGGCCGCGGTAACGCCCAGACGCTGCCCGTCGGGAGACCATTGGATGTAGTGGGGCGTGCCGTCGGCAATGGTCAGCGGCGCGTCGTTGACAAAGACGGCGCTGCCCACGCCGGTGGACGCTTCGAGGGACTGCACGCTGATTTCGGCGTCGCTGGGCGAGCTTCCCGCGATGCGCGACACCGCGATGCGGCGGCCGTCGGGAGACCAGACCGGCCAGCTGTACAGCTCCCTTTCCGCGCGGGGCTGCGCCAGTATGCCGCCGGCGCGTCCGCCGGCGCTGGCAATCGCGCCCGCGGTCAGCAACTGGCGGTCGCTGCCGTCCGGCTGGACCGTAACCAGCTGACCGTCCGGGTCAATATAGGCGATGCGGTTGATGGGCATAATAGCATCGGAGTTGAGGGAAGTACCGGCGCCGGAAGCGCACGCCGCCGCCAGCAAAATAATCACCACTGCCGCCAGCGCCGGATACCACTGCCGGATGGCAGTCGGCATACGCCGCGCCGACCACAGCGCCGGCAGCGAGATTCTTCGTGTGCGCATCCATGCTACGGTAGCACCACCGGCCCTATTTAGCAATCACCGGGCAACCCCGCCGTAGCGTTCCCTTTTAGGTGGCCGGGGCCTTTCAAAGTCAGAGCTGCCGCTCTCGCCGTCAGGGATAGAGGTTGCGATAAGAGCCGTCCCACCGCGCAGCTTGCAAAGTCATTAAAGCCCTCTCCCCTCGCGGGAGAGGGTTGGGAGAGGGGTAGCCCTCCGCCCGGCGCTGGTTGCCCTCTCCCCTCGCGGGAGAGGGTTGGGAGAGGGGTAGCCCTCCGCCCGGCGCTGGTTGCCCTCTCCCCTCGCGGGAGAAGGTTGGGAGAGAGGTAGCCCTCCGCCCAGAGCCGAGTAGCCCTCTCCCCCTGTGGGAGAGGGTTGGGAGAGGGGTAGCCCTCCGGCTCCGGCGCCCGCAAAACCCGCCCCCCCGCACTTTGCGCCGGCCCACTGACAACACCCCTTTGACAACCGCGAACATCGGTACTATACTGCAACCTATCACGTGAATCCCAGTCCTGCCAGAGGTCAACCGGTCGTCAACGGCCAGTCAGCACTAAAATCGCATACCGGCGTCGTGGAGACCCCTCGTCCAATACCTACGCGAGAACGGTCTAACCGGCCAACAGCGACTGCCACCGCGCTGCGTGGCTGCGTCCTCAAGCGCAGTTCACGAACCATCGGAGCAAAACTTTGCGTAAATCCCCCGGCCGTGGGGCTGACAATGACCGGTAACCTCTGGCTCTCAAACCGCATCCCGCCAACCACCTGAACCAGCAAAAGGACGCATTGCCAATGAACCCAGCCCACCACTCAATCGCAGCCGCCATTGCCTCAACATCGCCCCCGCCAACATCGCCGCCGGCGATTACGCCCGCGCCGCCCGTGCCCTGTGCCGGTCGGTCAGCCACGCCGTAACCGCCGCCGCCGTCCACTGGCATCATCGCCGCGACACCCGGCGACGCCTGCGCCTGGTCGTCAAAGCGCCGGTGTTCGACGGCCGCCTCCGCTGCACCCACCGGCCTGTCCCTGTAAAATCAAGCCGGCCGCGTTCCGTTGCCGGCGGTCGGGGCTTTGCAAAGTCAGAGAGGCCGCTCTTGCCGTTCCCGGATTCCCGCGAAAGTGGGAATCCGGGAATAATTAAACCACCTGAAAACGGAACGCTACCGTGCCTTGCCGCCGTTCCGTGGGATACGCTATACTGCGTGGGGTAAATCATCAGTGCGAGTGGCGTGTAATGGCCGACATTTTCGACAAGCTGCAACCCATCGTGGCGCGGCATCAATCCATTGAGACGGCAATGGCGCAGCCTGAGGTGGCTGCGGACTATGCCCGGTTGGGGGAGCTCAACCGGGAACGCTCCGGCCTGGAGGAACTGGTCGCCATTGACGGCCGGCATCGCAAGCTGGCCGAGGAACACGCCGACTTGCGCGCGCTGGTCAGCGAGGGCGGCGACCCCGAACTGGTGGAGCTGGCCCAGCTGGAAATGGCCGACGTGGAGCGCCGCATCGCGGCGCTGGCCCAGCAGCTGAAAATCGCCCTCCTGCCGCGTGACCCCAACGACGCGCGGGACGTTATCGTAGAAATCCACGCCGCCGCCGGCGGCCAGGAAGCATCGCTGTTCGCCTCCGACCTCTATCGTATGTACCAGCGCTTTGCCCAGGAGCAGGGCTGGGCCGTGGATATTCTGGACTCCAACCCCTCCGACTTGGGCGGGTTCAGCCGTATCGCCTTCTCAGTGGACGGCAAAAACGCTTTCAGCCGGCTGAAGTACGAGGCCGGCGTCCATCGCGTCCAGCGCGTGCCGGAAACCGAAACCCAGGGCCGCATCCATACCTCCACCGTTACGGTGGCGGTGCTGCCTCAGGCCGACGCGGTTGAAGTCAACCTCAAAGAGGACGACCTCCGCATCGACATCTTTCACGCCGGCGGCCACGGGGGGCAGAACGTCAACAAAGTCGCCACCGCCGTCCGCATCGTCCACGAACCCACGGGCTTAGTGGTAGTGTGTCAGGATGAACGCTCCCAATACAAGAACAAATCCAAGGCTATGACCATCCTCCGCAGCCGGCTCTACGCCGCCGAACAGGAACGCCATCAGGCCGCCATCTCCAACAGTCGCAAGGCGCAGGTGGGCAGCGGCGACCGCAGCGAGAAAATCCGCACCTACAACTATCCCCAGGACCGCATCACCGACCACCGCATCGGCCTCTCCGTACACGGCGTCCAGCGATTGATGGACGGCGGCCTCAGCGAAATCATCGACCGGCTCATCACTGACGACCAGGAGCGCAGCCTGGCCGGCATCTCCGCCTGATGCCGCCCGGTTGTCGCCGGCCTAGGAACGACAAAGGGGTACTATGACCATAGCTCAAGTCTGCGGGGCGATTTTCACCGACGCCCGCGAAGTCCACGCCCAAGCCCTCGACCGGCTGGAACACGGCGACATCCGGGATGCGGCAGAGAAAGCATGGTGCGCCACCAAGCGGGCTACCGATGCGCTGATTCTGGCCCGAACCGGCGCGGAGCCGGCGACCACTGCCATCACTTCCAACGGACTCGACGGCCTTGCCAGACAAGATGCCAGCGTCAAAACCCTGGTTGGCCGTTATTACAGCCGCATCAGCCAACTCCACGGCGCCTGCTTCTACAACGGCGTCTGCAACTCTGAAACGGAACGCCGCATACGGGAGACCGCCGACTACATCCGGGATGCCGAGCGTCTGGCATATTCCTAAAGCGCCGCCAATGCCCAACCTACGCAACGTCATACGGGACACCCATCGCACCCTGGAATCGGCCGGCATCCCCGACGCCCGCCTCGAGGCCGAGGTCATGGTTATGGACGTGATGCGAATGCCGCGCCAGGCCATCTTTGCTGAGCAGGAATCCCAGGTTTCACCCCGGCAGGAAGCGCAGCTGGCGGCCATCGTCGCCCGTCGCCTCACCCGCGAACCGCTGGCCTATATCCTGAACTACCGGGAGTTTTACGGCGTCAACCTGCTGGTCAACCCGGACGTGCTCATCCCCCGCCCCGAAACCGAGACGATGGTTGAGCACGCCCTCTTTATGGCGCTGATGGGCATGGAGAGCCGGGAGCTGGTCATCGCCGACATCGGCGCCGGCGCCGGCGCCATCGCCGTCAACCTGGCCATCCACCTGCCCGCCGCCCGCATCTACGCCAGCGACGCCTACGATGCCACGCTGGACGTGGCCGCCTACAACGTGCGGATGCACAACGTGGCCGACCGGGTTACGCTGCTCAAAGGCGACCTGCTGGAACCCCTGCCGGAGCCGGTGGACGTCATAGTCGCCAACCTGCCCTACCTGCCCACCGCGCGCATCCCCACCTTGCAGCCGGAAGTGCAATGGGAGCCAACCGCCGCCCTGGACGGCGGGCCGGACGGCCTGGCCCACGTCCGCCGCCTGCTCGCCCAGGCCGCCCCGGGATTCTGGCCAGAGCATGACCGCCTCAAACCCCACGGTGTCATCCTGCTGGAAATGGACCCGGAGCAAGTCCCCACAGCCCGCTCACTGGCAGCGGCAAGGTTTCCCGACGCGGAAATTACCGTTGAGCCGGACCTGGCCGGCAGGGACCGGGTGCTGGTCGTCAGCCTGGCCGGCGGAGCATACGGCGACTAACCGATGTGATTGCTCCCGCCCCCGCTCGTCATTCCGGCTTTCGTTGGCCGGCTTTCGTTGGAATGAATAGCGGGGGCGGGAATGACGGGGGCGTTACCTGATAGCCCGGTTGCCTGAAACCAGCCAGCCGGCGTCCAACTCCAGGCCGGGCCGGCAAATCTTGATGAATTCGCCCACCACTCCGATATAGGGGGCCTCGCCCTGGCAGCGGTGCAGATACTCGACCACTGCCGGCAGGCTGATGGCGCCGGCGGCGTCGGTGAAGGGTGAATCGCTGGCCGCCGCCGCATCGGTCAGCACCCATTTGCCGTAAACGGGGTTGTTGAACCAGGCCCCCTTGAGCACCCCGTCCACGTCGGGGGAGCGGTCGCCCATCGCCAACTCCACGGCCTGCCACAACTCCCGCCGCCGCACGGGTTCGGCGCGAGTAACCAGCACGTCGCGGATTACCTTGCTGGCCAGCAGAGTAATGTTGTCATCGGGGTTGACCGCATAACCGGGGTCGGCGGGGGCCGGGGTCGAGTCGGAAACCTCGGGAACTACCATTTTGTCTCCTGTGGATTGAACACGATTACAACCCGCGCAACTCAAGCGTCCTCACGGCGTCGGCCGTCAGGTCGGCGACGCGAATGGCGTGGTTGTTGGTGTCGGCGATGTAGAGCAGCGGCGACCGGTCATCATCAAAGACGGCAAAGCTCAAACCGCTGGGTTCGCTGAACGCAGCCAGCTTGCCGGCGCCGTCGTGCCGTCCGGCCGCGCCGGAGCCTAACACGGTTTGCACCGAACGGGTCAGCGGCAAGACTTTCTTGATTTTGTGATTATAGGTGTCGGCGATGAACAGCTCGCCCTGGTGCCACTCGATGCCGATGGGATGTTGCAGGCGAACGTGATGCTCCACGCCGTCCCGGTCGCCAAAGGCAAACAGGTCAATGCCCACCAGCGTCGCCACCCGCCCCGTCGCCGGGTCGATGCCGGCGCTGCGGATGCTGCTGGTTTCGGAGTCGGCGAAGTACAGTATGGCGCTGTCCCCCCGGTCTTTGCCCACGGTAATGCCGCTGGGTTGCGCCAGCGTCGCCGTCGCCAGCGGGCCGTTGTCAATGTTCTCTCCCCCGGTGCCGGCGTGGGGGCAAACCATAACGTCGGACGGATTGGCGGCCAGCGACAGCCGCCATAGCTGGTGGTTGCCGGCCATCGCAATGTACAGCGTCCCTTCGTGGTGGGTCAAATCCCACGGGCTGCTGAGGGCAACTTGCGGGCCGGGGCCGGCGGCGCGCCGGTCATGGCCCTGTTCGCCGGTGCCGGCAATGGTATCAACAATGCCGGCAGTCAGGTTGACCCGGCGGATGGCGTGATTCTCGGTGTCGGCCACGTACAGCGTATCGCCGACGAGCTCCATACCTTGCGGATGGTTGAACGCTGACGCGGCATAGTCCCCATCCTTGAAATCCGCGGCGCCGGAGCCGATTATCGCCTGCGCCTGGCCGTCCAGGTCGGTGATGACGATGCGGTTGTGGTTGGTGTCGGCGATAAACAGCCTGTTGCCCGGCCCGTCGGCCAGCGCCTTGCCGGGGAAGGCCAGGGCGGACTGTGCCGCTGCCTCCGGTTTCAGATTCAGGCTGCGGCGGTCAATCATTCCCTGTTCGTCAAACTCGGCAATCATCCGGCCCAGCAGGTCGTCAAAAGCCTCATAGGGCAGCTCGCCCTCGTGCTTGCCGATAACCTTGCCCGTCGGGTCAACGAACATCAGCGTGGGCCAGGCGCGGCAGGCGTACTGCCGCCACACCTGAAACTCGGCATCGTTGACGATGGGATGCTGCAGCTCGTAGCGCTGGGCCGCCAGCAGCACGTTGTCGGCGTACTTTTCATTGGGGAACTTGGCCGAATGGACGCCGATGACGGCCAGTTCGTCGGCGTACTTTTCCTCAAGTTTCCGCAACTGCGGAAATATGTGCATACAGTTGACTCAACAGTAGGTCCAGAAGTCCAGCACCACCACCTTGCCGCGCAGGTCGGCCATAGTGAGCGGGCGGTCGGTGTTGACCCATTCCACGTCGTCAGGAAAGTCCGGCGCGTTGACCGTGCCGGCGAAAGAGCGGGTGGCCATAAAGCAGCCTCCAGGGTGTGTTTTGCAGGAAGTGGGATGAACGAGGAAATTTCGCTATTCGTTTACGGCCCCTCCAGCGGTCACACTCCGAAACCGATGGGAGGCTACGTTGAATCAGGGGACTGGAGCAGGACCGCCGCTCTCAATATGAACCTTCGCGGCAGCGCGGTTCACGAAAAATCTCGGCATCGAATTCCTTCGCTGGTAGTTGCCGCGCGCGCAGCAGCCAAATGCGTTGACGCCCGGCGGACGGCGACGCCCACCGGGTCCTTGAACCCTCCCGGCTCGAGTTCGTCCAACTGCCAGTATCCCACGAAGTCGCCGTTTTCCGTAATCAGGGCCGGGTCGTCGGTCTTTGCACCGATAACCGGAGTATCGGTCTTGGGGTCGTAGCCATTCTCACCTAACGGCAGGTAGGCAGAGGCGCCGGTGACGATTAAGCCCACGATGTCGTGGCCTTCGGCGGTAGCCAACTCAAGGACGATGCCGGGGTCGTCCAGCGAGGACGCGCCGGTTGCGGCCGGGGCGCCGTCGGTGAGGTGCAGCGCGTTGGCTTCCCGGTCATAGTTGACTTGCATTCCGCACCTCCGGCTCGGTGTACGCGAGGGTGAAATACTGACGGTTTCGCCGGTTCCAGTGCCGGGTGGCGGTACGGTCACGGAACGCCATTATAATGCGGGCATCGTCCTCGGAAACCGCCACCCGAACCATTTCGTCCATACCCGGTACGAAACCAAAGTATACCGTACTGCGGCTGCCGTCGCGCTCTGCTCGGACACCACGGATTATCCAGTCGTTCAACACCAGTTCCACCCGTCTCGCGGTGATACCCGGATGAGGGTTGTCCCGCATATGTTGGCTGAGCGTCCGGGTTGCGCCGCCGGCCGTTATAGTCGCGGGCAATCGCCGGTTAACGCAGCCGGGTTCCGCCATATCGCTAGCGCGGCGGCTGTGATTCAAAGGCCAGCGTGGCGTGGCGCATAAAGATGGAACCCACCGGCTCGCCCAGGGGCGCGTTGGCGACCAGTACCGCGATGACGTGCTCGCCGCCGGGCTGGCCCGGTTCTTCCACCAGGACGCGCTTGGGCGTGTTGTTGCCCGTTACCACGCCGGTGTTGCGGTCGATATTGCCGTCAATGAACACCTCGCCATAGTTGTCAACGTTGGTCTCAAACCAGACGCGGCAGGTGGCTACGTCCTGCCCCTTCACCGTCTCCGGCATGGTAAACCGCAGCCGGTACCAGGCAAAGGTGAAGCCGACGGAATAGCGCTTTTGGAAATCGGCGCCGCTCTCCCAGCCGGAATCGTCGTAATCGGGCAGACGGGCATCGCTGCCCAGTTTCTCGGCGACCAAACCCTGATTGGGTTCGCCGGGTTCCAGACCCTGCGCCACCCGCCAGCCGTCGGACTTGATAACGGCCAGGTCGTCTTTCTGTTCCAAATCGAGGGCTACTCTGGGCATGAGGAAACTCCTTTACGTTGTGAATCGGGGTTGCACTGTGGATGATGGCAGTCCAGCCGGGCTAACCGCCGGGCGGGGGTTCGTCAAAGGGCCGGCCCTGGGTTTCGGCGTCCATACGGCGCCGGTTCCATTCTTGCCACTCGGCCCGTTCCGTGGCGCGGCCGGTCACCAGCCCTTCGGCGCGGCCGGTCACCAGCCCTTCCGCGCGGCCCCGGGCTTCGTGCGCCTCAATGACCGGAGTGACAAATCGGTTCACCATCGCTTGATACAACGACATTATAATCTCTCCTGCAAGGTTCACCGGGCGGGTCAGCAACATTGCTATTATAGCGATTCCAATGGCAATTCCGCCGAAATCATTCAATGCCACGATGACGAAATCGCCGGCGTACTGCGGCCAGGGCCCGCCCGGTTCCGCCGTCGGGATGTTCCATGCTGCCGCCGGATTATGTCGCGCCCGGTGGCTGACGTGAACCATCCCCGCAATCCATAATATGCCGACCAGCCGGAAAAACGTCCTGGCGTCCTTCCGGCTGATGCTCCAGATGGACTCGCGGTCCTCCGGCTGCGGCGTTGCCGGCGGCAGCAGTTTGCCGATAACCCGGCGCAGCCAGGTTACCGGTTTGCGGCGTTCCGATTCCATCCATCAGCCAAAATCAGCGTCAAATCCCGGCCCATAGCGGCGAGCATGGCGAGGGCAGGGGCGAAATTATTCGCCCCCGCGCCGGCCATGGGAACCCTTTACCCCTTCAGATGCTGCGCGAAAAACTCCAGCGTTCGCGGCCAGGAGCGGTCGGCGGCCTCTTTCTGGTAGCGGGGGCCGGTAAAGTCCATAAAGGCGTGGTCGGCGTCCCGGTACACGTAGAACTGGTGCTCCTTGCCCAGCCGGTTCAGCTCTTCGTCAAAGCGGCGCATATCGTCTTGCGACGGGTTTTCGTCAACCTCGCCGAAGTGGAACAGCATCGGGCAGTTGATGTTGGCGGCCAGCTCGAAAGGCGGCGTTTCGCCCGCGCCCCAGGTCACCAGCAGGTTGCCGCCGTAGTAGGGCGCCACCGCGCTGAAGTGCGGGTTGCTGGCCGCCGCCAGCCAGGCCACGCGCCCGCCCATGCAGAACCCCGTCACCCCAATGCGGTCGGTCACGGCATCATGGTTGCGGAGCCAATCCACCGTAGCGCCGATGTCGGCGACGATGCCGGGGTCGCTGAGCACGTCCCAGGGACGGGGGCGCTCGGGAGCGTTCATCACGTCGTCGGGGATGCGGTGGTACAGGTTGGGGGCGACGGCGGCGAAACCTTCCCCGGCCAGCCGGTCGCAAATCGTGCGGATGAACTCGTCCACGCCGCCGCCGTGCTGCGCCACCACCACCGCCGGATATGGCGCGGTGAAACCGGCGCTGCTGCTGGGCACGCTGGCGTACATATCCATTTCGCTGCCCTCAACGGCAATCTTTTCCCAGAAACTGGCCATAGCGATACCTCCTCGCTGTTGCAAATTCGTCATTCCGGCGCAAACCGGAATCTAACCCTTGAGATGTTGGGCGAAAAACTCCAGCGTGCGGGGCCAGGATGCTACCGCAGCAGCCTCCTGGTAACGTCCGCCGGCCGGGTTCATAAAGGCGTGGTTGGCGCCGGGGTAGGTGTAAAACTGGTGGGACTTGCCCAGACGGGCCAACTCTGCGTCCAGCGTCCGCATATCGTCCTGCGACGGGTTTTCGTCAATCTCCCCAAAATGGAACAGCATCGGACAGTTGATGTTGGACGCTAGCGCAAAGGGCGTGGTGTCGCCCGCACCCCACGTTGCCGTCAGGTTGCCGCCGTAATAGGGAACCACCGCCTTGAAGTGCGGATTGCTGGCGGCGGCCAGCCACGCCACGCGCCCGCCCATACAGAACCCGGTTACGCCGATGCGCTCGCTCTGTATGGCGTCGTGATTGCGGAGCCAGTCCACAGTGGCGTTGATGTCGGCGCTGATGTCAGGGTCGCTGAGCAGGGCGGCGGGCCGGGGGCGGGGCTGCTCGTTGAGCAGGGCCGGGTCGGTGACGCGATGGTACAGGTTGGGCGCGACGGCGGCAAAGCCTTCCCCCGCCAGCCGGTCGCAAATATCCTGGATAAAGGCATCCACGCCGGTAGCGTGCTGCGCGACGAGGACGGCGGGATAAGGCGGGCTGAAGCCGGCGCTGCCCGAGGGCACGCTGGCGTACAGGTCCATTTCCTGCCCATTGACGGTAATCTTTTCCCAAAAACTTGCCATAACAACCTCTCACTTTTGCGGTGGGTCGGAATTGCTGCGTTCCGCCCAGGCCACCTTGAAAATCCAGTTCAAAATGGAGGTGAACACCAGTAGCATCAAAGCGCCGCCGATGACGCTAACCACAGGCACCCCTTTGATGTTAATCAGGCGGGAGAGAACGACATCGGCGCTGATAAGAATGATACCGATGACGAAAAGCCCGCCCCCAGCGGCTTGCAGGTTTCTCACTTCTCCATATCCGCAATGATTTTGGCGGCCAGGACGGTGAGGGCGAAAGAGCACAGGCCGAGCAACAATCCACCAGAGATTGCTCTCAGGATTCCTTCGTCCTGTATCGCGGAGAAAGTCAGCCCGAAAATCGAGAACGCGACGATGCTGGCGACAACCACCGCCAGGATTCTTTGGATTTTCATACCGCCGCCGCAACTAAACTGCTGGGGGCGAACCATATTCGGCTACACCAGCCCCTCCGCCCGCACTTCCGCCAGCGTGGCCTCAAAGGCGGCCAAGGTGGCGTCAATGTCGCTTTCGGTGTGCGTGGCCGATACCAGAAAAGCGTCGCGGCCCATAATGTCAACCCCGTGGTTCTGCAAACCCCGCTTGATGCCGGTAACGGCCGGCGTGGCCGCGGCAGACTTGATGCGACCGTTCACCTCCGGCCCGAACTCGTGGTCAAAATCGCCCTCGGCCAGCGTGAAATGAATCATTGAGGCGATGCCGTAAGCATGGCCGCCGACTTCCATTTTGGTGAACACGTCATTGAGGCCGGCCTTGAGCCGGGCCGCCATGGCGTCGGCGCGTGCATTGATAGGTTCGGCGGCAATCATTTCCAGGCAGGTTGCGCCGGCGACGGCGGACAGCGGATTGCCGTTGAAAGTGCCCGGATGATAGACCCGCTGGGTGTTGTCCCAATCCGGGTCGCCGCGCTGGGCAATCATATCTACGATGCCGGCTTTGCCGCCCACGGCCCCGCCGGGCAGCGCGCCGGCGACGATTTTGGCCATGGTGGTCAGGTCGGGCGCGATGCCGTAGCGCGCCTGGGCGCCGCCGGGCGAGGCGCGAAATCCCGTTACTACCTCGTCGAAAATCAACACTGCGCCGTGCCGGTCGCACAGCTGACGCAAACCGGCCAGATATGCCGGCGCGTCAAAGGGCAGCTGGCCGTAGTGCGCCCCGGTGGGTTCCAGGATGATGGCGGCGATGTCGGAATCTCTCTCCATCGCCTGCTGCGCGGCGTCCAGATTGCCGGCCGGGACGATGACCATGCTGCCCCAGGATTCGGCGGGGATGCCCGGCGCGGGGCGGTCGGAGCCGGCCATAGCGTAGTCATGCCAGCCGTGGAAGTGGTCTTGCAGCTTGATGACCTTGCTGCGTCCGGTGTAGGCGCGGGCCAGGCGCATGGCCATCAGGGTCGCTTCCGTGCCGCTGCTGTGGAAACGCACCCGCTCCACCGCCGGCATCAGCGTCATAATCGACTTGGCCCAGCGCAGTTCCTCGTCGGTGCACGCGCCCAGGTGGGTGCCGCGGCGAATCTGCCCGGCCACCGCGTCGGCGATGGCCGGGTGAGAATGGCCGAGAATGAGCGCGCCGTGGCCGGAAACGTAGTCAATGTATTCGTTCCCGTCCACGTCCCACTTGCGCGGCCCCTGCCCCTGGGTGATGTACAGGGGGAAGGGTTCGGCGTAGCGATTATCATGTGTAACGCCGCCGGGGAAAATGCTGACGGCCTCCCGATACCGTTCCGCAGAGCCGGGGTGCTGGGCGATGTACTGTTCGAGGATGGTAGGCATTTTGTTACTCCCGTTATCGGTCTGATAGGATGCCGGCCGGCGGTGCGGTGGTGGAACTTGCTCCGTATCCTCCGGGGGCAATCCCAGGTGATTGCGCGCTGCGGCGCGTAGTACGGCAATTTTTGCCGCATATTCTTCATCGCTAACCGGCGACCACTCGCCGCGCCGGTAGGATTCGATGATGTTGCGTTCTTCATCATCGAGGTACGGGTATTGAATAAGCTCTGCCATTCACGTTCTCCTTCTCAACCCTTTTCTATCCATACGCTCTCCATCCGGGTAAATCGTTATCAGACGAATAGTATCCCCGACAGCATTATATGGAGCTACATAAGGGTAGTCCCGTATCATAATTAGCAACAAATCCTGACCAGGGTATCTGCCGGGATTGTGGTTGTAAATGACGCCAATATCATTATGTCGCGCAACGCCAATCAGTACATCCTCAAACGCTACTCCCCTTTGCCGTTTCAGTAAATGATTTTTGGATTGGTCCCAAGTGAAGTTCTTTTGCAGCATAGTCCCTCCGGGATATGTAGTTGTCCCGGCGCAACACGGCATTGCGCTATTGTAGCACGGGCGGCAAAAGCCCTGCCCGGCGCTATCCTCTAACGTCATCCGCCATCAGCTCCGGCGGCGGCTTGATGAACAGGAAACAGACCCCGGCCGCGAAGGCGCAGATGGCTCCCGGTATGATGGCGTAGTCGTAGTTGCCAAAATGGTCGCCCACCCATCCGGCGTACACCGGCGACACCACCAGCGCCCAGGCGTAGGCAAAAGTGATGTACCCCCGCAGCGTGGCAAAGCGGGTGCGACCGAAATACTCGCCCAGCGCGGCCCACACGATGACCCCGGCCCCGTCCATCATCCCCTCGCACAGGATGAACCCCAGCACCAGCGTGATGCCGATGGCCGTTTGCCAGTCGCCCAGCCACAGGAAAAAGTAGCCGAATCCTTCTACCGCCAGGCTCAGGAACATAATCGCTTTCTTGGACACCCGGTCGCCCAGATAGCCCATCACCAGCCGGGACACGAAATTGATGGCCGACATCGCGCCCACCAGGTTGGCCGCCATCTGCGTGCTCATTCCTTTGTCATCCACCAGGATGGGAAACAGGCTGACCAGAATGCCCAGGGTGGCCGTTTGCCGCAGGCCGGCGCCCAGCAGCAGCAGCCAGTAGGCTTGCGTCCGCAGCGCCTCCCGGACGGTGTAATCCCGCGTCTCCCGACGGGCGGCGCCGGCTCCGCCGCCGCGCGCTGTGGGCGGGCGGGTCGCGCCGTCGGGCAGCAGGCCCATATCCTCCGGGCGGTTGCGAAACCAGTAGCAGATCGGCAGCAGAATCACGGTGTAGAACGCAGCCGAGGCGATGAGGCCCCATTGCAGGCCGGCCTGGTCAATGAGCAGGTTCATCGTGGGAATCAGCGCCAGCCCGCCCAGGGAGGATACGGCGGCCAGCACGGAAATGGCCAGGGCGCGCCGCCGGTGAAACCACTGGTTCAACCCGGCAAAGCAGGCGTGCTGGAAGGCCATGCTGTTGCCCAGCGACACCAGCCCCAGATAGACGAAGGCAAAAGCCCACAGGCTGGGCATCCAGAAGGCCATTATTATGTAGCCGACCACGGCGATAACCAGCGACGGCACCAGCACCTTGCGGTTGCCGAACTTGTCAATCAGCCAGCCGGCGGCGGGCCCTTCCAGCCCGCCCTCGGCCCGGGCGATGGAGAACACCAGGTTGGTCTGCGCCTGGCTGATGCCCAACTGGTCGCGGATGGGCAGCACCAGCACGCCGAATCCGCGAAAGAAAATGCCGCTGGCGAAAAAGCTCATCACCGAGGTAACGGCGACCATCCACCAGCCATAATAAATGCGCGGTTGCTGCCGCGCCGTCGCAACTCCATCGTCCGATCTAGCCACTACGCCAACCCGGGCGCGCCGGTCAAATTTACCCGGCCAATCCACCGGAAGCGGACTGACCGGGCCCTCGCGCAACGCCTGACCAGTGTAACCCCTTGCCGGGATGACGGCAACGACGGGTTAGACCCGGGCCGCGTTTCGTTTCCGGTTGGTTGGGACGCCATACCATCGCTTTGCCGTCGGGTGGAGGACGGCCAGCGCAAAATCGCAACCGGCGCCGGCGTGAGCGTAATCACCCGGCGCTCGTACCCGGAGAGCCCGTCAGGGAGAGTGTGTCAGGGTGAATGCGTCTCCCGGTTCCCCCGCCGCCACAGGGAGATGCCCTCAATCGCCAGCAAGATGACCACCGGCGGAATGATAAAGTGCCAAATCCAGGGATTGGCGATGTCAACCCCATGGATTACTTTGACCAGGTAGTTGTGCAGGTAGAGCAGCGTAGTCGCCGCTGCCAGCGCCGTGACTATATCGCGGGGCAGTTGCCCCAGGTGGCTGCCGGCCGTGCCGCGAATACGCAGGGAATCGGCAACATTGAGCAGTGTTGCGCTGGCCAGCACGACGATTACGAAGGGGTCAACGATGTTCCAGATGGCCTGGCCGGCATACGCGGCGGCGATGAACAAGTAATAGTTGAACAGGACTATCAGGCCAACCAGCAGCGCAATAGCGCCCAATCCTTTGCGCAGCATTTCCATAGCGGTTCGTCTCCTTGACATTCGTCTCCTGGACATCGTAGTGGCAAGGGGGCCTAAGCCCTCAGGCGCACCCCCTTATCATTTTTTACCATTGCGAGTTTTATCATTGCGAGTGTAGTGTGGCAACCCCGTCGCCGGCACAGCAGCGGTTCCTTGTCAGTACACCACTTGCTCGGCCGCCAGTTGGGACCGGCTGGCGGCGTCAATGCCCAGCACTTCGGACAGCACGTAGTCGTTATGCTGGCCCAGCAGGGGGGCCGGGTTGCGGACGCCGCCGGGGGTTTCGCTGAAACGCCAGGGCACGCCGTAGAGCATTTCGGCGCCGGCGTGGGGATGGTCAATTGCAACGTAGGTTTCCCTGGCGTTCAAGTGCGGGTCGGCGAACTGGTCGGCGATGTTCATTACCGGCATGGCGGCGACGCCGCGGGATTGCAGCAGTTCCGTTACCTGCCGGGGCGTCATAGTGCGCGTCCAGGCGGCAATGATGTCGTCCAGAGCGCGGCGGTTTTGCCAGCGGGACGGCCGGTCGGCAAAGCGGGGGTCGGCCGGCAATGCGGGGCCGCCTGTCGCGGCATCGGCTATCGCGTCAAGGAGACCGGCCCACTCGGCGTCGGTGCGGACGGCGATGGCTACCCACGCATCCTCGCCGGCGCAGGGGTAGTTGTTGTGGGGCGCAAAGTCGGGGTCGTCGTTGCCAGGCGGCTGAGGCGTTGCGCCGGTCATCTGGTACTGGAGCATAGGGACGCCCAGCATGGACGCGGTGCCTTCCAGGTGGGCGGCCTCGACATACTGGCCGCAGCCCGTGCGGTTGCGGTGGCGCAGGGCGGCGAGGATGCCCAGAGCAGCGTAGAGGGCGGCGATGGTATCGCTCCAGGCGACCTGGAGTTCACCCACCAGCGGCTCGCCGTCTGCGGGCGGATAACCCACCAGGCTCATCATGCCCGACATAGCCTGAATGATGGGCGCGTAGGCCACCATGTCGCGCAATGGGCCGGTATCGCCGAAAGCGGGCATGGCGGCCACGATGATGTCCGGCTTGATGCGGCGCAAAGTGTCGAAGTCCATTCCCAGGCGTTCCAGCACTCCGGGGGAGAAGTTCGCCAGCACCACGTCGCTGACCGACGCCAGCCGGGTCAGGATGGCCCGGCCGGCGTCGGTGCGAAGGTTGAGGGTTACGCTGAGCTTGTTGCGGTTCAGGCCGTGAAAGACGGGCTGCAGCTCCGGCCAGAGACCCCGGTCGCCGCCGGACAGGTCTTCGCCGACCATAGGCCGGCCCAGGCGCATACCGTCCATCCGGGCGCGGCTCTCTATCTTGATGACCTCGGCCCCCATATCGGCCAGCAGCTGGCCGGCCATGGGGCCGGCCCAGGCCGAACCCAGGTCAACGACGCGGACGTTGTGCAGCGGGAGTGGAGTTGCCGGCATGGGTGAGGGGAACGGTTATACAGGGCTATGCAGGGTGTACCGGATATATGGATTTGGTTAGGGCGCGTTTTGTGTTGGGGGAATCAGTAGCTCCCGGTTATGCTGGCCCAGCCGGGGCGCCGGGCGCACTACCCGGCAGGGGGAGCCGTGCAGGCTTGCCGGAGCGCCGGGATAACGCAGCCGGCCGGCTTCCGGGTGGTCAACGTCGCGGAACCATTCGCGCCGGTTGAGCTGGGGGGATTGCAGCGCTTCATCAATGGTAAGCACGGGCGCGCAGGGAATCCGGTTTTCCAGACACAGTTGCAGGATTTCCTCTTTGCCGTGTTCCATAAACCAGGGGGCAATGAGGTTTTCGGCCTCTTCGGGATATTGGTCGCTCATGGCGCGGCGGTCCCGGTAGCGGGGGTTGTCGGTCCAGTCGGGGTTGCCCAGCAGGTTGAGAAAGCGCTGGTACTGCTCCAGCTGGGGGGCGTCAATGCAGACGTAGCCGTCGCGGCAGGGCAGGACGCAGTTGGGGAAAAGGCCGAGGCGCATCCGGTTGCCGGCGCGGGAGCCGGCGATGCCCCGGTAGATAAAGGTGGGCAGGTGGTAGCCGGTGAGCAGGGTGGCGATGATGCCGGAGTCGGCCACGTCAATGTACTGGCCCGAGCCGTCTATCGCGGCGGATTCACGGGCCAGCAGGGCAACCACGGCGGCGTAGGCTCCGCCGATGCCAGCCAGGTAGGAAGCCTGCCGGTCGGGGGTGGTCAGCGGCTCGCGGTGGGTGTGGCCGGTGCCGAAGCTCAGGCCGCCGAAGGCGTTGACTTGCAGGTCGTAGCCAGCGTAATGCCTGTAATCGCCGGTGCGTCCGTAGGGCGAGCTGGAAACGGTAATCAGGCGGGGATGCCGCCGGCGCAGTTGTTCGGCGGTAATGCCGGCGTCGTCCAGCACGGCGTAGGGCCGGTTTTCAACAAAGATGTCGGCCGTATCCAGTAGCGAGTGGAGTTGACGGATGCCGGCGCCGGTGGCGGCGTCCAGGGTTATGCCGCGCTTGCCCAGGTTGGCAAAGAGGTAGAGTCCGCTGCGCTCGGAATGGGGGACGCCATCCGGGAAAGGGCCCAGCGCGCGGGACGGGTCGCCGTCGGGGGGTTCAATCTTGATGACATCCGCGCCCAACTCGGCCAGCAGCTTGGCGCAAAACGGGGCGGATACCATCTCCCCCCACTCCACAACGCGGATGCCCTCCAGGGGCGCCGGGGACGCCGGAGCAGGGGCCGATGCAGATGTCCCCGGTTGCGACACGGACAGAGCCTGACCTTTCCAATCAAAACGTACCGGGCGCCGCAGTGTACCGGGGGGCAGTACAGGACGAGCCGGAGATGGGAATAATGATAATGCGGCAGTATAGGCGGGGCGCGCCGTGGGCGCAAGGCGGGGATGCTATGAGCCAGGGCCTTTGCAAAGTCAAGGCCGGGCATTACGAATGCCGGGCAAACGAATTCTGATTCTGAGGGAAGGAGGCTGATAAAATCGCCGGGCAAACCGATCTGTGCCGGTATGTGATGGCAGGATGCTGATGGCTGGCAGTGAGGGGGCAACTTGATGGCGCATTGCGGCAGTTTGGCGAATCCCTGGCGGGCCCGGGGCAAGCGGCCTTGACTGACGGGCGCAATCGCAAAACCTTGCGCCGCGCTCACGACCAACGGGCGGGCCAGCCGGCCAGCCGCAGGGTCAGCGCCCGGGCCGCGGCCAACGCCCTGGACGTTGCGGGCGGCTCCAAGCCATCGGGGTATCGATAATTCCGTCCCTTGGGTCATAGACCTATCCTGTCCTTCCGGGAGGACGAGATCCGGGTGCGGGCCGGAAACGCTCCGGAAAACCTGGCGATAATCCGGCACGCGGCCCTTAATAGAACAATGATTACCTACTAGACATCCTCCCCAATTAGAATGCGTTTGCCCTCAGTCCTCACGCCTGCCCACTCTGTCATTGCGCGCGCGCAGCCTGGCAATCGCGTCGGCGTGGCGCGGGCCGTCGGCCGTTGGGCGCCGTCGTTAGCGCCGTTCCGTATCACCCCCGGCAATTCGGATGCCGCCACATTATGCCAATAACCCTGATTGACCCCATACGGCCCCATTGCTACAATATCCCAACTGGTCAAGTATGCCGTTGGCAACTCAATGCGCCAGCGGTTCCGTCTGCCGTGAAAACTCAACGGGAGGGACTTTATGGTTACCACGTTCAACGAAAACCTGTTTTCTCCTGAAGTCGTGCAAGACCCTTATACGTACTTCGGGCGGATGCGGGAAGAAGACCCGGTTCACTGGAACAACCCCTACAAGCTGTGGGTTATCACCAAATACAAAGACCTGGTCTGGGTCACCCGCCGGCCGGAACTCTTCTCCTCCGAAGTCTTCCACCGCGACCCGCTGCCTCCGTATCCCGACATCGACGAGTCGGACATGGGCCTCTACGAGTACGTCAAGGAGTTCTTCTCCCAGTGGTTCATCCAGCACGACCGCAAGGAAGTGAGCGTCCACTCCGGCCCCGACCACACCGATATGCGGAAGGTCATCCACGGTTACTTCAACCCCAAGTCTATGGAACTGTGGCGCCCGCTGGTGCAGTCCGCCATCAACCAGCTGCTGGACGAAGCCGAAGAGCGCGGCCATATGGACGTGATGCGCGACTACGCCACGCCGCTGCCCCTGCTGGTCATCGCCGCCATGATGGGCATTGAAACCTCCGACCGCCAGTTCATCCGCTCCCTCGCCGAGAAGCTGCTGTTTATCGGGCGGGGCAGCGCCGACCGGATGCAGCCCCTCACCGAAGGCATCATGGGCCTGCAAGAGTACCTCCGCCCCATGGTGTCCGAGCGCATCAATAACCCCAACGGCGACCTGCTCGACCGTATGACCGACGCCTACCGCGCCGGCGTTATGGACGAAGAGCAGGTGGTCGCCAACGCCATCCTGCTGCTGCTGGCCGGCCATGAGACCACCATCAACCTCATCTGCAACGGCACCCGCGCCTTTATGACCCACCCCGACCAGTGGGAGCTGTTCAAGACCGACCCGGCCGGCCGCATGATTCGCGCTACCGAAGAATGCCTGCGCTACGACCCGCCCGTCAAGTCCATCACCCGCATCGCCAGCGACCACATCGAGTTGGGCGGCAAGGACATCAACCGGGACGAACGGATGCGGTGGTTCGTCACCAGCGCCAACCGCGACCCCGAAGTCTTCGACCGGCCCGACGACTTTGACATCGAGCGCTATCCCAACCCCCACGTCGCCTTTGGCAGCGGCATCCACCACTGCCTTGGCGCCACGCTGGCCCGCCTGGAAGGCCAGGAAGCCTTCAAGACCATCGCGGAGCGCTATCCCAATCTCAACATGGGCTGCGACCCCGACGACCTGACCTACACCTCCAGCATCACCTTCCGCACGCTGGAGCGCCTGCCGGTGAACCTGTCGTAATCCTGCGACCGGAATCGTCGTTCGGACGGCAGCCGCGGGAAATCCGGCGGCTGCCGTCTTTTTTGCCAATTTTGCGCCACGGCAGTTCACGCAATGTTGACATTCGGGCGTCCGGTGATTAGGATTCGCACAATTGCGTAACGGCGCCACCGCCGGGCGGCGTCACTGCCCGTCTCAGTTTGAAGGAAGGATAATATGGTTACTACGCTCACTGACGACCTGTTTTCTCCTGAAGTCGTGCAAGACCCTTATACGTACTTTGCGCGGATGCGGGAAGAAGACCCGGTTCACTGGAACAACCCCTACCAGCTGTGGGTCATCTCCAAGTACAAGGACCTGGTCTGGGTCACCCGCCGGCCGGAGCTCTTCTCCTCGGAAGTCTTCCACCGCGACCCGCTGCCTCCGTACCCCGACATCGACGAGTCGGATATGGGCCTCTACGAGTACGTCAAGGACTTCTTCGCCCAGTGGTTCATCCAGCACGACCGCAAGGAAGTTACCCAGCACGAAGGCCCCGACCACACCGATATGCGGAAGGTCATCCACGGCTACTTCAACCCCAAAGCCATGGAACTGTGGCGCCCGCTGGTGCAGTCCGCCATCAACCAGCTGCTGGACGAAGCCGAAGAGCGCGGCCATATGGACGTGATGCGCGACTACGCCACGCCGCTGCCCCTGCTGGTCATCGCCGCCATGATGGGCATTGAAACCTCCGACCGCCAGTTCATCCGCTCCCTCGCCGAGAAACTGCTGTTCATCGGGCGGGGCAGCGCCGACCGGATGCAGCCCCTCACCGAAGGCATCATGGGCCTGCAAGAGTACCTCCGCCCCATGGTGGCCGAGCGCATCCAGAACCCCAACGGCGACCTGCTCGACCGTATGACCGACGCCTACCGCGTCGGCGTTATGGACGAGGAGCAGGTGGTCGCCAACGCCATCCTGCTGCTGCTGGCCGGCCACGAAACTACCATCAACCTCATCTGCAACGGCACCCGCGCCTTTATGACCCACCCCGACCAGTGGGAGCTGATGAAGGCCGACCCGGCCGGCCGCATGATTCGCGCCACCGAAGAATGCCTGCGCTACGACCCGCCCGTCAAGTCAATTCAGCGGATTTCCGGTGAGGAAATGGAGTTCGCCGGCAAGCACATCGCAAAGAACCAGCGGATGCGGTGGTTCATCACCGGCGCCAACCGCGACCCTGAAGTCTTCGACCGGCCCGACGACTTTAACGTTGAGCGCTACCCCAACCCCCATGTCGCCTTCGGCAGCGGCATCCACCACTGCCTCGGCGCCACGCTGGCCCGCCTGGAAGGGCAGGAAGCCTTCAAGACCCTGGCCCAGCGCTTCCCCAATCTCAACCTGGGCTGCGACCCCGACGACCTGACCTACACCTCCAGCATCGCCTTCCGCACACTGGAGCGCCTGCCGGTGAACCTGTCGTAAAACGACGGCCAATCGGGCAAAAACACCGGATTGACCGGGGCGGGCCAGCAACCCGCCCCGGTTTGTTGCGGCGGCGGCCAACAGTGTCAGATTGCCCGTTGCCCCGCCCGCGCGGGCGGTATTAAAATTGCAGCCAATCCATCCAACGACCGGGAGGCATTGACGATGGAATATGCAAAGTTTCAACTCTGCCCGGAAAAGCTTGACGAGGCGGTTATCTACCTCGCGGAACGCTCTGCCGATGACCCTAACTTTGGAGAAGCCAAGCTGCTTAAGCTGCTTTACTACTCCGACTGCGCTTCCTTTTTCCGGTGTTGGGAACCCATTACGGGCGCAACTTACATCCACCTTGCCGGCGGCCCTTGCCCTCAGGGCTGGGAATCGGCCAAGAGGCAGTTGCTGGACAAAGGGGCAATCAGTGAAGCCAACGCGGTAATGCCGGACGGAAACCATCGGCCGCGAATAGTCGCCAAACGGGCGGCGAAACCGGAAATCCTGACCGGCGCGGAGCGGGCCTTCATTGACCAGCAGCAACAAGGGTTCGCCAACTGCGCTGCCAGCGATATTGACGAACATATCCGCCGCGTAACGGGCTGGGAGATGACGAAAGTCGGAGAGGAAATGCCCTACGAACTGTCAATGTTCAGCCAGCCCGTCCCGACCGACGACGTGATTGAACGGGGGAACCGAATCATTGCTGATTTCATCAAGTGGCTCCAACCCGTATAGCCTGATTGAAACGCCCCAGTTCCGGAACGACTGGACGCGCGCCGTTGCCAACGGCGTTATCGACCGGCAAATTGCGGCGGGGTTGCTGGCCGTTGTGCGGGAAATGCTGGCAACGGCTCCCTATAGGTATCCGCTGTTTGACGCCCCCGGTCAGCCGGTTGATCTGCGCTGGCTTGATTTGTTTCCCGGCAGCCAGAACCCGCGGGTGGAAATCTGGTACTCCATCGTCGAAGACGACCGGCTGGTATATCTGGTAGCGGTTGAAGTCATCTATTCCAACCCGGCGGGATTCCCCGATTTTGAAACATAGCGCCGCATCTCAATACCCGCCGCATTAGCTACCCACCAACTTGTCGCAACCGCACCAACAACCGGCGAAAAAACGGCGAAGCCCGGAGCATTTTCTCCGGGCCCTATGCTTTTTTCGCTTGCGGAACGCATTATCCTCGCCTATAATCGGAAAATCACCGTGGACGAGCCAACGAGTTCGTCAGCCATCGCAATCATCAAACCGGAGGTTGCAGAAAATGGTCAGCACCATCAACGACAACCCCTTCTCCCTGGAAGCAATGTACCAACCCTACGACTTCTTCGCCCGGCTGCGAGAATGGGAACCCGTGCATTACAACGAGGAGTACGAAGTCTGGATGGTAACCGACTGGGAGCACCTGGTCTGGGTTACCCGCCATCCCGAGGTTTTCTCCTCCAGCGTCTTCGCCCGCGACGTTCGCCCCCCGAACCCGCCCATCGACGAAGACGACATGGAAATCTACAATTACATCAGGAATTGGCAGGTTTCCCGCTTCATCCAGCACGACCAGAAACGCTACAACCCCGAAGTATCCGGCCCCGACCACGTGGATATGCGCCGGGTGATGCACAGCTACTTCACCCCCAAGTCCATGGAAATGTGGCGGCCTCTGGTACAGTCGGCAATTACCGAATTGCTCGACGGCGTAGCGGAAAAGGGCCGCATGGACGTTATGGCCGACCTGGCCACCCCGCTGCCCCTGCTGGTCATCGCCCGTATGCTGGGCATCCCCGACAGCGACCGGCCCATTATGCGCAAGCTGGCCAAAGACCTGCGCCACCTCAACCGCACCGGCCCCGACCGCATGGGCCCCCTGTCCGAATCGGTCCAGAACCTGCAAGACTACCTGGGCCCCCTGGTCGCCGAGCGCGTCGCCAACCCCAAAGGCGACCTGATTTCCGTAGTGGCCGAGGGCGAGCGCAAGGGCATCTTCAGCCGCGATATGGTGGTCAACAACGTGATGCTGCTCCTCTCCGCCGGCCACGAAACCACCATCAACCTCATCTGCAACGGCACCCTGGCCTTCACCCAGCATCCTGACCAGTGGGCCATCCTGAAGTCCGACCCCGAAGGCAAGACCGTGCGCGCCACCGAAGAAGCTCTGCGCTACGACTCCCCGGTAAAGTCCATCCAGCGCATCGCTATGGACGACATGGAACTGAACGGCCAGCAGATTAGGAAGAACGACCGGGTGCGTTGGTTCATTTCCGGGGCCAACCGCGACCCCAAGGTGTTCGACCGGGCCGACGACTTCGACATTGAGCGCTACCCCAACCTCCACGTAGCCTTCGGCAGCGGCGTCCATCACTGCCTGGGCGCAACCCTGGCTCGCCTCGAAGGGCAGGAAATCTTCCGCAACCTGGCCAACCGGTTCGATAGCATGGAACTGGAAATCAAGCCGGAAGAGGTCGAATACGACCAGCTTATCGGCCTGCGCGCCGTGGAGAGCCTGCCGGTTACGGTAACCGCCGCGCGCTAAGAGCCGCCAGGCTCGCATCGGCGTCAACCGCAGGGGCCGGTTTTGAACCGGCCCCTTGCCTTTTCGGGTCGGGCGCTAACTGCGCTTTGGCCAAAAATCAGTTATAATCGGTAAACCTACCACGGCCGGCGTAATGCCGGCCGGCAACAGTGCCACGTCCAACCGGAGGTTTTAGCCAATGGTCAGCACCATCAACGACAACCCCTTCTCGCTGGAAGCGATTTACCAGCCCTATGACTTTTACAACCGGCTGCGCGAATACCAGCCGGTCTATTACAACGAGGAATTTGAGGTCTGGATGGTTACCTCGTGGGAGCACCTGGTCTGGGTGACCCGGCATCCCGAGGCGTTCTCCTCCAGCGTGTACGCCCGGGACGTCCGACCACCGAACCCGCCCATTGACGAAGACGACATGGAAATCTACAACTTCATCAGGAAGTGGCAGGTTTCCCGCTTCATCCAGCACGACCAGCGGCGCTTCAACCAGGAAATCTCCGGCCCCGACCACGTGGATATGCGCCGGATTATGCACAGCTACTTCACCCCCAAGTCTATGGAAATGTGGCGCCCTCTGGTGCAGTCGGCAATCGACGAGTTGCTGGACGCCGTGGCCGAGCAGGGCCGGATGGACGTGATGGCCGACCTGGCCACGCCGCTGCCCCTGCTGGTCATCGCCCGGATGCTGGGCATCCCCGACAGCGACCGCCCCATCCTGCGCCAGCTGGCCAAAGACCTGCGCTTCCTCAACCGCGAAGGCCCGGACCGGATGGTTCCCCTGTCGCGAGCGGTGCAGAACTTGCAGGATTACCTCAGCCCACTGGTGGCGGAGCGGGTGGACAATCCCCGGGACGACCTCATCTCCGTAGTCGCCGCGGGCGAGCGGCAGGGCATTTTCAACCGCGATATGACGGTCAACAACGTGATGCTGCTCCTGTCCGCCGGCCACGAAACCACCATCAACCTCATCTGCAACGGCACCCTGGCCTTCACCCAGCACCCCGACCAGTGGGCCATCCTCAAGTCCGACCCGGAGGGCAAGACCGTGCGCGCCACTGAGGAATGCCTGCGCTACGATTCGCCTGTCCGCTCCATCCAGCGCATCGCTATGGACGACATTGAGCTCAACGGCCAGACCATCCGCAAGAACGACCGGGTGCGCTGGTTCATCCCCGGCGCCAACCGCGACCCCAAGGTCTTTGACCGGGCCGACGACTTCGACATTGAGCGCTACCCCAATATGCACGTAGCCTTTGGCAGCGGCATCCACCACTGCCTGGGCGCCACGCTGGCCCGCCTGGAAGGCCAGGAAATCTTCCGCAATCTCGCCAACCGCTTCGACAATATTGAACTGGAAATCCCGGTTGAGGAAGTGGAATACGACCGCGTGCTCACCTTCCGCGCCGTGGAAAGCCTGCCCGTGACGGTGACCAACGCCAGGTAGCCGCCGGGCTGGGTCGGAACAAAGCGGCAGCCGCACCCGTGCGATTGACATGGTGCGGTTGCCGCTTTTCCGGTCAGTGGTCGGTGTAGAGGGATTCTAACGCCGCTTCTACTTCGACCCGGCTGATTCCAACGGCTGACAGATGACGCGCCAGTTCATTGAAAGAAACGTCCCATTGTTCTGTAAAGTGAATTACGGCGCGTCGGTCTTGACTGCTGACATAAACAGCGTGGTTTCCCGCATCGTACAGTCTAATCATGCCCAGACGGGCCAGTATCCCGGCGACTTCATACGGACTCAGATTTTTCTCATCAAGCAATTAGAACATCCGCATGGCTCATTTCGGTAGTCGGGTTACGCCGGTCAGTCTCAGAATCCGTCTGGATACTGTATTTTACGTTGCGGCCCTCCAGAAACCGTTCGATGGCTTCCAAGTCTTGGAAAAAACTCCCCACCAGGGCTGCCAGCGCGTTATCTACTTCCAGCCTGGCAGCTTCTGGAGATTCACCATACACTGTGAAACCGAACTCCGGGACGTAGCAAGTCCAGCAGTCACCTCGGTATTCAGTCTCGACCGTGATGTGCATTGATACCTTGGCCATGGTCGTTCCCTCCGGCTCTTGGGATTAAGGGGTTGCTGCGTTTGAATTATAGCATCGCTTGTGATAATTTTGACAGCGTAAAATGCTGCGTAGCGAGGGTTGGATTCCATGCCTGCCACCATACACGATGACTTGTTCGCCCCCGACGCCATCCGCGATCCCTACGGCTATTTTGGCGCGCTCCGGTCGGAGGCGCCGGTTCACTGGAACGAGCGGTATCAGCTGTGGGTCGTAACCGGCTACGAACGGCTGGTTTGGACGGCCCGCCATCCCGAGTACTTTTCCTCGGAGGTCGCCCTGCGCGACACCCGGCCGCCTTCGCCGTCCATTCCCGAAGAAGACATGGAGCTGTTCGGCGCGGTACGCAACTGGATGGCCGCCCGCTTCACCCAAAACGACGGCGCCAAACACAAGGAAAAGCGGAAGGTAGTCCACGGCTACTTTACGCCCAGGGCTATGGAAACCTGGCGCCCCTTGGTGCGGCAGACGGTGAACGACCTGCTGGACGAATTGCAGGGCGCCGGGCGCATGGACGTGATGCACGACTTCGCCACGCCGCTGACCTACAGCATCATCGCCGGGCTGATGGCTATACCGGAGAGCGACCGGGGGTTCGTTAAAACGCTGTGCGGCCAAATGTGCGGTTTTGACGGCAACGACCCGACCCGCATCCGCGATTTCGCCGCCGGTGTCCAGGCGGTTACGGATTACCTGGCCCCCATCGTGGCCGAGCGCGTCCGCGACCCTGGCGATGACTTGCTGTCGGTCATCTGCCAGGGCGAAATCATCGGCGCTTATACCCGCGACGAAGTGCTGGCCAATGCCCTGCTGCTGCTGGTAGCCGGCCACGAAACCACCAACGACCTTATTGCCAACGGCGTACTGGCCTTTGCCCAGCACTCCAACCAGTTCGACTTGCTGCGAACTGACCCGGATGCCCATGTGGTCAACGCGGTCGAAGAAGTCTTGCGCTACGACTCGCCGCTAAAGTCAGTGCAGCGCATCGCCACCCAGGACGTGGATATGGGGGCCGGCCAGCGCGTTGGCAAAGATGACCGGGTGCGTTGGGTAATCTCATCGGCCAATCGGGACCCGGAGGTTTTCGAGAATCCCGACGGCCTCGACATCACCCGCAATCCCAACCCTCATGTATCCTTCGGCAGCGGGGTGCACCATTGCCTGGGGGCCACCCTGGCGCGGCTGGAAGGCCAGGAAGCCTTCGCCGAACTGGCCCGCCGCTACGCGGGGTTCGAGCTGGAAACCGCCCCCGACAAACTGGAATACCTGCCCAGCGTGGGGCAGCGCACCCTGCTGAACCTGCCGGTTACTACTCAATAGCAGCCCGCCGCCGCTGTTGACCACTCCGCCAATTACCTGACATTCGCCCGACAACCACGAGGAGGTTACCCCAATGGCCCGACAGTTGAAGATTACCGTGGACTACAACGTGTGCGTGGGCAACGCTATGTGCGAAACCTTCGCCGTCAACACCTTCGGCCTCAACGACGACCGCCAGTCCTACGTCAAAGACGCCGCCGGCGACCCGGAAGAAACCATCCTGGAAGCCGCCGAGAACTGCCCCGTAACTGCCATCACCGTTGAGGATGCGGAAACCGGGGAGATTCTGTTCCCGTAAAGCAAAGCCGGCCGCCGGCGCGCGCAGGGGGCAGCCGCTAGGGTTGCCCCTACGTTTTGGCGATGACTTCCTCGCCGAACCGCCGGATGATGTCGGCGGGGTCGTGGCTGATGGCCGTGATTTGCAGCACGTCCACGCTGGACGCAGCAATGCGCCGCGCCTGCTCCCGACATTCCGCCGGCGTACCCACCACCGCGAACCGTTCCGCCAGGTAGCCGGTGACGCCGAACTCGTCGCTAATGGCGGCGTTGCGCGTATCGCCCACCTGCTCGTGCTCGGCCGGCACGTATTCGCCCTGAATCGCCATCATCGCCTCGTGCAGTTGCTCCGGCACGTGCTTGCCCTCCAGGGTAAAGCGAAAGGCGTGGTGAGCGCTGGCGGCCAACGCCATCTTGATTTCGTTGATCGCCGCATCCCGGTCGTCGGCAATATTGCACTTGGCGAAGGCCCAAATCTCGGTGGCGCCGTCCGGCTTGCCGGCCTCCCGTTCGCCGGCGCGGACGTGGGCCACAGTGTCCGCCAGTATCTCCGGGGTCAGGCCGGTATGCACCATCGCCCGGTCGGCAATTTCGCCGGCCATGCGGAGGGTGCGCGGGCCTTCGGCGGACATCATTATGGGGGCCGGCCTTTGGCTCCAGCGGACGTGGCCCGTCCGACCTAGGTACTCGACGCTCTCGCCGGACAGCAGAGTTCGGACGGCGTTGACATACTCCCGCAACGCCCCCAGGCGAGCGGGACGCAAGCCGAGGTTGAGGATGGCGCTGTCCCCGGTGCCAATGCCCAGGAAAGCCCGCCCTCCCGACAATTCTTGCAACGATGCGATAGCAGAGGCAGTGACCGCAGGATGACGGGTGAGCGGATTGGTTACGGAGGGCCCCAGCTGCACCCGCTCCGTTTCCGTAGCCGCCACCGCCAGGGATACGAATAGCTCCCGAAACAGCGATTGCGAGTCGGCCACGCCGATGTAATCGAAACCCACGGCTTCGGCCAGACGAACGTGCCGGCGAAAAGAATCGTAGGCAGTGGGGAGCAGGGTAACGCCATATTTCATAGCTTGTGTCGCCTCGGTTAATTGTGGCTGGGAGTTTTGCCGGTGTCGCAGTTGGGCTCCGAGAGCCTGGCGAGCGGCGGCCAGCGCTTCGCCCGCCATTTTGACATGGATCGATACGATGGACAAGCACGGAATGGCCTCGGGCGAACCGCCTTCCCTGTCCAGTCGTCGGGCCACGATACAATACCGTTTTACGCCCGGATGCGTGGTATGATGCCGGGCGCTCCAACCGCCCGCCGCCATACGGAGGCCCGGCAATGACCACCCCGACCGTCCCAAACCCCCTGACCGCCGCCCACCTGCTGGCGTTGCCCGACGATGGCAACCGCTACGAACTCGTCCGGGGGAAGCTGATTACAATGCCGCCGCCAGGCTTGATGCGCACCTTTGTCACCGGCCAACTCGGAGGCCAAATCTGGTATTTCATTCCGGCGAACAATCTGGATTTCATTGGCGGCCCGGAAGCCGCCGCTTATGTCGGGCAAGACCCGGATACCGTCCGCGCCGCCGACTACGCCATCTATCCCCTCCGGCGCATCCCCAACCCGCCACCGGAACAAGGCTATATCCCCCGCCTGGTTCCCGACCTGGTAGTAGAAGTGATTTCGCCGGGCTACCGCACCGCCTCGGCCGATGACCGGGTGCGAATGTGGCGGGACGCCGGCGTGTCGCTGGTAGTTGTGGCATACATCGCCACCCGCGAAATCGTCACCCATTCTAGCGACGGAGCAATGCGCCGCTTTGCCGTGGGCGACACCCTTACTCTGGAGCCGGTACTGCCCGGCTTCGCCTGTCCGGTAGCCAGGATTTTCGCCTACTGAATATCGCGCCTCACCCCCCGCCCGTCCAGGTTTGCGTCCGCGCCATATCAATGGTCGTCTGCACGGTGAGGTTGTGGCCGGCCTGGCCTTGCGAGCGGGCCAGCTCGCGTTGGCGCCGCACTCTTTCGGTTGCTATGGACCGCCCGGCAGAGGCCGCCCGGTTGCGGCGTCCGGCGCGCCAGCCGGCCACCCCGGCTATGAATGCAATTATCCGCTCCATTAATAACAGCCAATCCCATCCTGTCTATCCGCCACATCCCGGTAAATGCGTAACCCGGCAGGCTAGCCGTAGCGCAGCCGCGGCCCCACCGTGGCCTGGTAGCCTTCGTAGTTGCGCCGCGTTTCGGGGATGCTGTCGCCGCCGAACTTCTCCATAAAGGCGTCGGCCAGCACCAGGGCCACCATGGCCTCGCCGATGACGCCGGCCGGCGGGGCCTGGCACACGTCGCTGCGCTCAAAGTGAGCCTGCACCGGCTCGCCGGTGTCCAGGTCAACCGACGGCAGCGGGTTGTGCAGCGTAGCGATGGGCTTGATGACAAAGCGGGCCACCAGGGGCGGGCCGCTGGTCATGCCGCCTTCGGTGCCGCCGGCCCGGTTCGTTTTGCGCTGCCAGGGGTTGTCGGGGTCGGTGACCGGCTCGATAACGTCCTGAAACTCGGAACCCCAGCGGTCGAGCAGTTCCCAGCCGGGGCCGATGCTCACGGCTTTGACCGCGTTGATGCTCATTAGAGCCTGGGCTATTTTGGCGTCAATCTTGCGGTCCCAATGGACGTGAGAGCCGAGGCCGATGGGGACGTTTTCGGCAATGACCTCAACGCTGCCGCCCACGGTATCGCCGGCCTCGCGGGCCGCGTCCACTTCGGCCATCATCTGCGGGGCGGCGGCGGCGTCGGCGCAGTGCACCGGGGATTCCTCCACGGCGTCCCAGTCAATGGCGTCGTGCTCCGGCGGGTTCGCTCTAACCCGCCCAATGGAAATGACGTGGCTGTGCAGCTTGATGCCGAACTCTTCCAGCAGGCGCATGGCGACGGCGCCGGCGGCCACCCGGCCGGCGGTCTCCCGGGCCGAGGCGCGCTCTAACGAGTTGCGGACATCGTGAAAGCCGTACTTCATCGCGCCGGGCAGGTCGGCGTGGCCGGGGCGGATGCGGGTAACCCGGCGGTTGCGGCCTTCCTGGGCGGGATGCTCCACGTACTCCACCGCCATTGCGTCTTGCCAGTTGACCCAATCGCGGTTTTCCAGCAGCATCCCAATGGGGCTGCCCAGCGTGTAGCCGTGCCGCACGCCGGTCTGGATGTGGGCGTGGTCGCGCTCAATCTGCTGCCGGCCGCCGCGCCCGTAGCCCCGCTGGCGGCGGCCCAGGTGGTGGGCAATGTACTCTTCGTCCAGGGGCAGGTAGGCCGGCACGCCTTCCACAATTATCATCAGACCCTGGCCGTGGGACTCGCCGGCCGTGAACCATCGTATCATCGTGTGTCAACCTCCCGGGTTTAGCCCGATTCCGCCTGGCGGGCGCGCATCGCCGCCAGCGCCGCATCCATCATCACGGCTGCCGGCGCCGGCCGTTCCAGCCAGAGCTCAAAGGACGCCGCGCCCTGATAAACCAGCATCGCGATGCCGCCCAGCGTGGCTGCCCCGGCCCGTTCCGCCGCCCGCAGCAGCGGCGTCAGCAAGGGATTATACACCAGGTCATAGACCAGGGCGGCGGCCGGTATCTGCTCCGCCGTCAGGGGCGAGGCGGTTTCGTCGGGGCCGTGGGTCATTCCCAGCGCAGTGCAGTTGACAATCAGCTCGGCAGACGCGGCGGCGGCGGACAGCCCGCCGGATGCCAGCGGCCGCGCGGCGGCCGGGATGCCGCGCGCCGTGGCCAGCTCCGCCAGTCTTTCGGCGCGGGCCAGCGTCCGGTTGGCGATGTCCAGCCGGCCCACGCCGGCGCGGATGAGGGCCTGCGCCACCCCGCGCGCCGCGCCGCCGGCGCCCAGAATGAGCGCCCGCTTGCCCGCCGGTTCCAATCCGCCCGACTCCCGCAGCGCCCGCAGAAAACCGTATCCGTCAGTGTTGTAGCCGGTGAGCCGGCCATTGCGGTTCACGATGGTGTTGACGGCGCCGGCTTCCGCCGCCCATTCGTCAATCTCATCAAGGAAGGGCATCACCGTTTCTTTATGGGGCACGGTCACGTTGCTGCCCAGGACGCCCTCCGCGCGCAGGGACGCCACAAACTCGCCGACGGCATCGGGATGGACGGCGTAGGCCCGGTATTCGGCGTCAATGGACCGGTGGTTCAACGCCGCCTGCTGGAACCGGGGCGAAATGGAGTGGCCGATGGGATAGCCGATGATGCCGAGGGCGGATGCAATAATCATAGGGCTGATTGTAGCAGACCCCCGGCGCTCGCGACGGCAATATGACGGGGTTACTGGACGGACAGGTTCTTGGCCTGCGGCTTGCCCAGCGCCGTCACATCGGAATTAACGCCGGAGTCCTGGCCGTTGACATACAGGTCGAGGACATAGCCGGCGCGCCCGACTTGCAATTGATATATGCCTTCGGCGTTGGTCCGGGTTCCAACGGGTTTAGCGCCGGCGCTGCGCCCTTCTACTACGGTTCCCTCCGGGGCCGTACTGCCGCCGATGGTTACTTTGCCGGTTATGATAGCGGGCCGGACGGATGGGTCCTTAGCCGAAATATCCACCAGGGACGGCGTTGGCGGGACTGCCGCGGCCGTTGGTTCCGGGGTGTTGGTAGGCGGCGGCGGCGTATCGGTAGGCGGCACCGGCGTATCGGTGGGCGGCACCGGCGTATCGGTGGGCTGCGCGGCTGCGGTGGCCGCCAGCATTGCTTGCAGTGTGGCCTGTATGTTAGGGGTCGGCGGCACGGGGGTGGCGGTAGGTTCGGGAACCGGCGTTTCGGTGGGCGTTGCCGAGGAGACGGCGGCGGCGATGGTAGCCTGCAAATCGGCCGTCGGCTCGGGCTCGGGTTCATCGTCGCCGCCAAAGAAGCAGGCGGTCGCTGCCACCAGCAGCAAGCCGGCCGCGGCAACGAGGATGGCAAATCGGATGGTCTTATACGTCATCTACGGACTCCCTGACGCGCGGTATGCGTCGTTCTGTTTTTAGTATTTTACAAATTTGGCGTCGCGAGACGCTACGCCGCCGGCGTGCGGATTATGGTAATTGCCGACGCTACCCGGCCAGTTGGGAAATGATGTCCTCAATGCGCTCCCGCTGCTCGGTAAACCCGCGCAGACGCTGCCGCTCGTTCTCGACCACTTCCGGGCGCGCTTTGGACACGAAGTTGGGGTTTGCCAGCAGTTGCTCCACCCGCGCCTGGCTGCGGCGGGTAGCCTCCAGCTCTTTGCCCAGCCGCTCGGACTCGGCCGCCAGGTCAACGATGCCGGCCAGCGGCAGGCGCACCACCAGCGGGTTGATGACCAGACTCACGCCGGCCCCGGTGGCGGCGTCCCCCTCGGCCAGTACGCGCAGCGGTTCCAGCCGGGCCAGGACGCTGATAACCTCCTTCTCCTCTGCTACGATGGATTGCATCCCGTTGGTTTCAATCGTGGCCTCCAGTTTCTGGCCGGCCGGAATTCGCAGCTGGGCCCGCATATTGCGGACGGCGCGGATGGTCTGCATCACCACCTCCACGTCGGCCTCCGCGTCCGGGGCCGTCCGCGGCGCATCCGCCTGGGGGAACGGGGCAACCATAATGGACGGGGGCAGTCCGCCGGCGGGAGCGGGGACGCGGGCGGTGAGGTTCTGCCAGATTTCTTCGGTTACGAAGGGCATAAACGGGTGCAGCAGGCGGAGGGAGCGTTCCAGCACGTGAACCAGAGTCGCCGCCGCCGCGCCCGGGTCAGCGCCGCGCAGCCGTACCTTGGCCATCTCAATATACCAGTCGCAAAAGTCATTCCACACGAAGTCGTAAAGCTTCTGCTGCGCGTCGCCCAGCTCGTACTCGGCCAGGCCGGCGTTGACGTCGGCAGTCAGAGCGTCAAGGCGGCTGACAATCCAGCGGTCTTCGCGGTGCTGCGGCGCCGGCAGGTCGCGCCAGTCCGCCAGGTCATCCCGCCCGTCCACCGCGTTGCTGACAAAGCGGGCGGCGTTCCAAATCTTGTTGGCGAAGTTGCGGGCGGACTGCAGCTTGTCATCGCTGAGGCGCAGGTTGTTGCCAGGGGCAGTGCCGGTGGTGAGGGCAAAACGGAGGGCGTCGGTGCCATATTGCTCCAGCAGCTCCAGCGGGTCCAGCGTGTTGCCGCGAGTCTTGCTCATCTTCTGGCCCGCGGCGTCCAGCACCATGCCGTGGAGATAGACCGAGCGAAAAGGAACCCGCCCCGTGTTCTCAATGCCCAGCATAATCATGCGGGCCACCCAGAAAAACAGGATGTCGTAGCCCGTTTCCATCACCGTATTGGGGTAGAAATACTCCAGGTCCGGGGACTCCGCATCGGGCCAGCCCAGGGTGGAATGGGGCCACAGGCCGCTGCTGAACCAGGTGTCAAGAACGTCGCTTTCCTGCTCAATATCCGCGCTGCCGCAACTGTCGCAGGCGGCGGGGTCGTCAATGTGGGCCGCGTAGTGCCCGCAGGCGGCGCAGTACCAGACCGGGATGCGATGGCCCCACCAGAGTTGCCGGCTGATGCACCAGTCGCGAATATTCTCCAGCCAGTTGAGATAAACCCTGATGAACCGTTCCGGCACGATTTCAATGTCGCCGTTAGCGACGGCGGCGTGGGCATTGGCGGCGATGGTTCCCGGCTCGGTGTGCTTGCCGACGTTGAGAAACCATTGCAGGCTGATGAGGGGTTCAACCACCTCGTTGCAGCGCTGGCAGTGGCCGACCGAGTGGTGATAGTCCTCAACGCGCTCCAGGGCGCCGGTGGCTTCCAGCTCGGCGGCTACGGCGGCGCGGGCGGCGAACCGCTCCATCCCGGCGTATTTGGCTCCGGCGGCGTCGGTCATGCCGCCGTCGAATCCGATGATGTTGATGATAGGCAAGCCGTGGCGTTCGCCGATTTCAAAGTCCACCACGTCGTGGCCCGGGGTAACTTTGAGGGCGCCGGTGCCGAACTTCATTTCAATGGCCGTGTCGCCGACAATGGGGATGTGCCGGCCGGCGATGGGCAGCGCCGCCATCCGGCCAATCTTGTCCCGGTAGCGGTCATCGTCCGGGTGCACGGCAACGCCGGTGTCGCCCAGCATCGACTCCGGGCGAGTGGTGGCGACGGTCACGTAATCGGCGGGATTATCGGCCAGGGGGTAACGGATGTAATAGAGCTTGCCGTCCTGTTCCTCGTAGTCAACTTCCAGGTCGGATAACGCGGTAGCGCACCGGGGGCACCAGTTGATGATGCGCTCGTGGCGATAGATGAGGCCCTTGTTGAACAGGTTGACAAAGGTAGTGCGGACGGCATGGACGGGGCCGGGGTCCAGGGTGAAACGCAGCCGCGTCCAGTCGCACGACACGCCGAGACGCCGGTGCTGCTCGTCAATGGTGCTGCCGTAGCGGGCCACCCACTCCCAAACCCGTTCCTCAAACTTTTCGCGGCCCAGTTCGTGGCGGGTGGCGCCTTCCTCGGCAAGGGCGCGTTCCACCACCCATTGGGTGGCGATGCCGGCGTGGTCTTTGCCCGGCAGCCACAGGGTAGGGTCGCCGCGCATCCGGTGCCAGCGCGTGAGGGAATCCTGCAGGCTGGCCCCCAGCGCGTGGCCCAGGTGCAGCTCGCCCGTTACGTTGGGCGGCGGCATCACCACGCAAAAGGGCTGCCGCGACGGCTCGATACGAGGTACGAAGTAGCCCGAATCCCACCAGGTCTGATAGATGCGTTGTTCGACGGCCGCGGCGTCGTAGGCCCGGGGCATAGCGGTGGCAGGCTGATTCATCGTACCATCCAAAAATTCACCACTGGAACGGACGTTGGCGTGAACGTCCCCGGTGGTTGGGCAGTTGCTAATTTTCTTCTCAAAAATGGTAGCATCGCACTGCTGAAATTGTCTATACGGCAAACGTTCCCGCCGGGCCTTTGCCAAGCCATTAAAGCCCTCTCCTTGGGCCGTGCTAATATGCCAGCCTGACCGGAGATCAATGAGCCATCCTTGCGGGTCGAGCTGCCGGCGCCAGCAGAATCCCAGCCAGCGGAGCAGCTGTCCGAGTTCCAGCTCGCGGCTGCTGCCGGAGACCGTCACTGCCAACGGCATCGCCAGGCAGCTCACCCTCCACGCGCGCCTCAAGGCTGCGGAAGGAATTACCGCCGAAGGGATAAAATACGTTCTGGAACACTGGCAAGCGCGGGGGATTTGCGTTGACGACAACGATAGTACGACCACGACCTATTGGGGGGTTCCGCCCGGGCGGAACTCCATGTTGCGGGTTGCCGTTTCACTGGACGACCGGCGGATCGTAACTGCCCATTATGACGCGAAGGCCGCCCGGCGACTGGCAGCAGCCGGGCAAACCTGGTTTGCGGGACGCTGCCGCGATTTGGAGGTAAGAGATGCGAGTTAGGTATTTTCCCGAAGACGATATCGTGGAACTGTTCGTCGCCAGGACTAAGGGCGGCAGCGGCGCCGCGCTGCGGGACTATTTTGGGGTCATCCTCACTTTTGCGGAAGAAGGCAGCGAGGACGTTACTTGCCTGGACATACTGGGCGTCAGCCGTTTTCTGCCGCTATGCGCCGAAAAAGGTTATGACGCCGCCACCGACACTTTGACCCTGGGCGACAAGCCCGATGCCGGTTACCGGATGGTGGACAACGGCGACTTCGTGAGCTATCTGCAATGGTTCGGCGACGGTAGCGAGTGGGACAACGTGGCGGTGGACTTGCGCCGCGCCTCGGTGCACCTGGCCCAGGTAATTGCCGCCCAGCCGCAGCCGCTGGCCCACGCCTACCCCTTTTCGTAGCGCTGCCCACCGCGTCTGCTGACAATTCATCATCCGAACCCATAATTTGGCCCGGGCCTGATGCGGGCCCGATCAGGAAAATTCGGCGCGGCAAATTTGGCGGTTGCAATCCGCATCCGATATAAGTATTATTAGGCAGGCGAATCGTGGGGAAAATGGTTCACGAAAGAACCGAGTACCTGCTCGACCTCAGCGGCCCCATAAAATTGGCCGCCAGTAAGAGTAAGGAGCAGCTGAACTGATGGTAGCCCAGGACCCGTATGCAGTCACCGATATGTCGGAACTTCCCGAATCGGCGTTTTCGCCGCGGGAATACCGGAGAGGCGATCTGGTGACCGGGGAAATAGTGCGCATTGATGACGAAGGCATGGTCATCAGCGCCGGCCTCAAAACCGAGGGAATTGTCCCGCCCCAGGAGATGCGGACACTGACCGACGAAAAGCGTGCGCTGATGCAGCCGGGCACGCGCGTTATGGTCACTCACCTCAACAACCGCGGACCGGGCGGGATGGCAGTTTTTTCCTATGACCAGGCCCAGGAAAAGCAGGTCTGGGAAGATTTGCTCGACTTGCACCAAAAAGATTCCGAACTGTCGGCCACGGTCGTACAGCATAACAAGGGCGGCCTCGTCGTAGATTGGAACGGCGTTCGCGGATTCGTTCCCTTCTCCCAGATGGCCCCCGTCCCCAAGGAAGGGCGTATCGAGCATCTGGATGCTCGCATCGGCGAGGATGCGCGCTTTAACATTCTCGAACTGGACGCCCAACGGGAAAAGCTGGTGCTGACCGAGCGCCGCATCTGGCGGCAACTCCGCAACGCCGCCAAAGAACGCCTGCTGGAAGTGCTGGAAGAAGGGGAAATTGTCCAGGGCACGGTGCGGTCGATGCGCGGATTCGGCGCTTTCGTTGACCTGGGCGACGCCGAGGGCCTGGTGCCCATCTCCGAATTGTCCTGGTCCATGGTAAAGTCACCCGAAGAAGTCGTCAGCGTGGGCGACCAGCTGACATTGAAAGTGCTGCGGGTGGACCGGGAGAGCAGCAAGATTTCGCTGAGCCTGAAGCGCACGCTGCCGGAGCCGTGGGACTCCGTGCCGGAACGCTATCACGTGGGCGACGTCGTGGACGGAACGGTTACCCGGCTGATGGACTTCGGCGCTTTCGTGAAGCTGGAAGACTGGGTCGAAGGTCTGGTGCATATCTCCGAGCTGTCGGCCCGGCGGATGGAGCATCCCAAAGAGATCGTCTATCAGGGCCAGCAAATCAAAGTGCAGATTCTGAGCATCGACACCGAACGCAAACGGATGAGCCTCAGCTATCGGAAAGTGTACGGGCTGTAACCGCCGCCCACCGTGAACCTGGCCCGTTGCGGATTCCGGCAGCGGGCCATTAGCTGGCAGTCAGGTGTGATTTTCACCCGCGACGACCGGCCGTCAGTGCTGGCAAGGCGACTTCGTTGGGGACGAACAGATGCCCGCCGCCCTCTTGCCCGTCGCCTCGTAGCTCGTGCAGCCGGTCTAACCCCCGGCGGGTGTCGCTGGCGATGCGGGCCGGGTGCCATTTGCGAATCCGGCGCTTGAACAGCCAGTAGGTAAGTTCCTGCCAGGCGGCCAGGGACAAACCTTCCGGGTCGCTGCCCCAGCGCTCGCCGGCCGCGGTGAGAAATTGGGGGGCCAACTGGGAGCGGGACTCGCCGTAGAGGTGGCGGTAAGCCTCCTCTACCACGTCGTCGCTGTCGCCATAGCAGCGGGCGAGGCGGCTTTTGCGGATGGCATCCTCCGTTACCAGCTGCAAGGCTTCTTCCACCACCACGCCATACCAGAAGTTGAGGTGGGCAGTGTATCGGTAGGGGCCAATCAGCTCGCGAAACCGCTCCGGGCCAACATCCCGGGGCAGTTGGCCGCGGAACAGCAGGGCTTCGAGTTCCCGCTGGGGCGCTGCGTCGGGGATGGCCAGGCAGAGGCGCTGGGCCAGCGTCAGCCAGTCCAGCGCTTCGCCGCCGATTATGTAATGCCAGTGCCGGCCGGCCAGTTCCTCGTCCGGAAGGTTCCATTCGCCGACGGCGCGGAGCAGGGCTATGTGCCACGGGTCGGCGTAGCCGGCCCGGGCCCGTAACCGCTCAATGATGCTTTCGTGAACCGGCGCTGAGCCCCGGCTCTCCGTAACCGGGCCGGCCACCGCAAAGCCGGTTTGGTCAATGATGGCAGTCATCGTTGAGATGCGGCCACGCGGCGGGCAACCATAGCATCAAACCGGGCCGGCCGCTGCGACTTGGGAGACCGGAGCCAGGACAGGAAAGCGTCCGCGGGGTAGGCGTTCAGGATGTGTTCGGGGCCGCACCAGGCGCGCCGGGCCACCGCCGCCCCGAACCGGCGGTTGGCCAGGCCGTGGGTGTGGTGGGAATCGGTGTTGATGACCAGGGGCACGCCAAGTTCGCGAGCGCGGGCGGCGTGGGTGTCCTTCAGGTCGAGGCGCTCCGGGGCGGCGTTGATTTCCATGGCGGTTCCGGTGGCGCGGGCGGTTTGCAGCAGGGCCTCAATATCAAAATCCACCGGGTCGCGGCGGCCCAGCAGACGGGCCGACGCATGGCCGATGACGGTTACGTAAGGGTTCTCCATCGCCCGGATTATCCGGCGCGTCATCGTCGCCCGGTCCTGGCCCATGGCGTTGTGAACCGAGGCGATGACCCAATCCAGCGTTGCCAGCACGTCGTCGGGGAAGTCCATTGCGCCATCGGCCCGGATGTCCACTTCGGAACCGCAAAGGATGGTCATTGCGTAGCGGTCTTGCAAACCCTTGAGCGCCTCAACCTGGCGCGCCAGACGGTCGGGGGTGAGGCCGTTGGCGACGCCCAGGCCCTGGGAGTGGTCGGTAAGGGCCATGTATTCGTAACCCATGCCGGCGACGGCGGCGACCATTTCCTCCAGCGGAAACTTGCCGTCGCTCCAGTCGCTGTGCAGGTGCAAGTCGCCGCGGAGGTCGGATTCGGCGACCAGTGTGGGCAGGCTGCCGTCGCGGGCGGCGTCCAGTTCGCCGGCGCCACGGCGCAGCTCCGGCGGAATCCAGGGCAGGCCGAGACGGGCGTAAAAGGATTCTTCATCGGCAAAACGCTCGGTTGCGCCGCTTTCAATAACCGTGATGCCGTATTCGTTGAGCGACAGACCCCGGCGGTTGGCGTAATCGCGGAGGCGGATGTTGTGCTGCTGGCTGCCGGTAAAATACTGGAGCATCGCGCCCATGGCCCCGGGCTCGCCGGCGCGGAGGTCAATCTGGATGCCCGGCTCAACTACCACCGACGTTTTGGAATCCCCTTGCACCAGCACTTCACGGACGGACGGCAAGCCGGCCAGCGCCGGCCCGGTCTCGGCGGGATTCTCCGACACGGCGATCAGGTCAATGTCGCCAATGGTTTCCTCCCAGCGACGCAGCGAACCGGCCGGCGTCAGGCTGACCAGACCGGGGCAGGCGTCAAAGAGTTGGGCGCACACCGCCGCGCCGGTTGCGGAGGCAATGCCCAGGGGCGTCCGGTCGGAACGCATCCGCCGCGCCTGGATGTGGCGAAGGATGTTTTCGGCGGAGCGCTTCCCCATCCGGGGCAGTTGGGCCAGGCGGCCGTCAAGGGCCGCCATTTCCAGCTCCGCCACCGAGGTAATGCCCAGCTCTTCGGTGGCCGCCTTGACGGTCTTCGGCCCCATGCCCGGAACTTGCAGCAGCTCCAGGACGCTGCGCGGCACCTCTTCCGCCAGGCGGTCATAGGCTGCGACCCGGCCCGTGGCTACGTACTCCTGCACTTTCTCGCTGATGGCTTTGCCGATGCCGGGGATTTTACGCAGGTCATCCCCGGCCGCCGCCGCCGCGGCCAGGTTCCAGCTGAGCTGCTCAATGGTGCTGGCGGCCCGCTGGTAGGCGCGAATTTTGAACACCGAATCACCCTTAATCTCCAGCATGGCGGCCATGCTGTTGAACAGGGTAACGATGTCGTCGTTGCTGATTGGGGTAGTCATGGGAGTTCACCATACCATCGGGCGGCGGGAACGGGCAAGAGATATAGAGTCTCCCCAGGGCCTTTTCAAAGTCATTAAAGCCCCCTCCCCCCTGCGGGAGAGGGGTAGCGCGGGGATGGTCAGACTGGACGGGAGCCGACCGGCCCTCCCCCCTGCGGGAGAGGGGTAGCGCTCCCACTCCGGCGTAAATGACGAAATCAGGGCAATCGCGAAAACTGAAATACCCCCTTTGGCGGGGCCGGTTTGACGCGATTGGGGTTGCCGGATAGGATATACGGGCTATGTACACGCGCCTCTCTCCTGCAGCCCTTCCCGCAGCCCCGCTGCCCGCTACGCTGGCCGACCTTATCCTGCCGGAATCTGCCGGCGCGCGCCGCGCGGCCCGGGACATTGCGCTCATCGTTGCCGGCAGCCTGGTGGTGGCGCTGTTCGCGCAAATTAAGATTCCGCTGGGTTTTACGCCGGTGCCAATTACCGGGCAGACCTTTGCGGTGCTGCTGGTCGGGGCGCTGCTTGGCGGCTGGCGTGGCGGCCTGGCGCTGGCCCTCTATGCCGTCGCGGGCGGTTTTCTGCCCTTTTTTGCCGGCGCAACGTCGGCCTGGTTCTGGCTGGCCCCGTCCGGCGGGTACATCATCGGGTTCATTCCGGCGGCGGCGTTGGTTGGCTATCTGTGTCAGCGGGGTTGGAACCGTCGTCCCTGGATACTGGCCGCGATGCTGCTGGGCAACGCTGTACTGTACGTTCCGGGGCTAATTCAGCTCAGCCTCTTTCTGCCCGCCGACGTGGCCGCCGCCTGGGGGTGCGCCGACGTGTGGCAATGCGGCCTGCTGCCCTTCATCGCCGGCGACCTGGCGAAGCTTATCACGGCGAGCCTGGCCGTGCCGGCCGGGTGGGCGGCGCTGGACAAGTTGACCGGCAGACCCAATTCCCCTGCCGATTAACTGCGGCACGCGCAACGGGGCAATTTTTCGGTCTATGGACATCTACTGGCTGGGACACGCCTGCTTTCGGCTCCGCTCCGTCAATTCCGGGCTGTCCATCATCACCGACCCTTACGCGCAGTCGCTGGGGGTGCAGATTGACCCTCGGCAGACGGTGGACGTGGTGGCGGTTACGGTGAGCCACGATGACCCGCTGCACAATAACGCCGGGGCGCTGGGCGGGCAGCCCCGCGTGTTCAACGTGCCCGGCGAGTACGAGTTCCAGGGCATTACCATTCGCGCGGTGATGACGCCATTGGGAGAGGACATACCCCGCAGCCGGCGCAACGTGGCCTATGCCATCGCGCTGGACGGAATCAACGTTTGCCATCTGGGCAACATCAGCCAGCCCCTGACCGCGCAGCAGATTGACTTGATTGGGCCGGCCGATGTCGTGCTGGCCCCGGCCGGGGGCGCCGACCGGCAGCTGCTGTCCTACCGCGCCGTCAATCAGACGGCCCAGCAGCTGGATGCGCGGTGGCTGATTCCAATGCACTACCGGGCCCGGGGCGAGCCCTCGGCAGTGGAGCCGGAAGGCGCCGATGCCTTTTTGCGGGAGCTGGGCGTGGCCGAGGGAACGCTGGAGCCTCAGGGAAGGTTGCAAGTCACCCGGAACAACTTGCCGGCGGCTTTGCAGATTGGGCTGCTGACGCCGCAATTCCGCACGCGGTAAGGCAAGGTTTCCGTGGTGTATAATGCGGAAGTTCGGGAGGTGATGTTATGCCGGATTTGATGGGGCCTTATACTGCTATCCGCAGCGAATTTGGATTGCCGGTTGCGATGCGGGACGGCGTTACGCTGTACGCCGACGTTTACCGGCCCGACGTTGCGGAACCGCTGCCCGTGCTGTTGCAGCGCACCCCCTACGACAAGTCGCAGGGGCGCGTGGGCAGCCTGGATGTGATGCGGGCGGCGTCCCACGGGTACGCCGTGGTCATTCAGGATTGCCGGGGACGCTACACGTCAGAGGGGGAGTTCTACCCCTTCCTTGATGAGCCCGACGACGGCTACGATACGGTCGCCTGGTGCGCCGCCCAGCCGTGGAGTTCGGGCCGGGTGGGAATGTTCGGGCGTTCCTACGTGGGGGCCACGCAGTGGCTCTGCGCCATTACCAACCCGCCAAACCTGACCTGCATCTCGCCCGGCATTACCGCCTCCGATTACTATGAGGGCTGGACGTATCAGGGCGGCGCGCTCGCCTGGGGATTCGCCCTGTCGTGGACGATGCGGCAGCTGACCATGGCGAATCTGGGAACCATCAGCGACCGCCACGATATTCCCGATGGTACGCGCGAGTCTCTGCTCAGCGCGTTCAACGAGCTGGAATGCACCTTCCGGCACCGGCCCATTGTGGAGCTGCCTCACCTCAAAGCGCCGCTGGCCGGGTATTTCTACGACTGGATACGGCACTCGTCCAGCGACGATTACTGGAAACGGTGGCGGATTGAGGAGCATTACCCCCATATCACCACGCCGGCGCTGCACATGGGCGGGTGGCACGACATCTTCCTGTTGGGAACGCTGCGGAACTTCGTGGGGATGCGCGCGCAGGCCGAGGACGCCACCGCGCGCGGCGGGCAGCGTCTCATCGTAGGGCCGTGGCATCACGGGCCTTTTGGCGAAACTTCGGGCGAGTTCTTTTTCGGCCTCGGCGCGGCCGGGCCGGCTATTGACACCGACGGCATCCAGCTGCGATGGTTCGACCATTGGCTGAAAGGCGAGCAAAACGGCGCCAACGCCGACCCGCCCGTGCGCATTTTCGTAATGGGCGCCAACCGCTGGCGCGACGAGCAGGAGTGGCCGCTGGCCCGCGTGCAGTACACCGATTATTACCTGCACAGCGGCGGCCGGGCGAACACCGCCGCCGGCGACGGGTCCCTGTCCCCGGACGCGCCCAGCGCTGAGGCAACGGACGTGTTCCTCTACGACCCCCGCGACCCGGCGCCGACGCGGGGCGGCGCGCTGTGCTGCGGCCCCTCTTTCGTGCCCGGCGGCGCTTACGACCAGCGGGCAGTCGAGGCGCGCCACGACGTGCTCTGCTACACCACCCCGCCCCTGGCCGCTGACCTGGAAGTTACCGGGCCGGTCACGGTCACGCTCTTTGCCGCCACTACGGCCGCCGATACGGATTTCACCGCCAAGCTGGTTGACGTGGAACCTTGCGGCGCAGCGCGCAGCCTGTCCGATGGCATCATCCGGGGCCGTTACCGGCGTGGCACCGACGCGGCGGTAGCAATCACTCCCGGAGCGGTAGAGGAATACACCATCGACCTGGTGGCAACCAGCAACGTTTTCAAGGCCGGGCATCGCATCCGGCTGGAAATCAGCAGCAGCAACTTTCCCCGGTTCGACCGGAACTTCAATACCGGCGGGGAACCGTGGGCCGCTGCCGAGTGCGTGCCGGCCGTGCAGACTGTCCATCACGACGGTCAATATCCGTCGCGGATTCACCTGCCCGTCATCCCGGCGTAGCCGTGGCCCGCTACGGATGTTTGGCGCTGGGGGTAGTCCTGGCCCTGCTGATTCTGGTGGTCATCGTGTTTCTCTGGTCGGGATGGCTGAACCGGCCGGTGGGACACAGCCCGGCGGCGCACGCCGCGCCGGCCGCGGGGCAACTGCCAGAGTCGCCCCTGCGCGCCCTGCCATAAACCGCCGGCAACGGAACGCCACCGGCGCCCGGGGCTTTGCAAAGTCATTAAAGCCCTCTCCCCCTGTGGGAGAGGGTTGGGAGAGGGGTAGCGCTCCGGCTCCGCCGCCCGCAAAACCCGCCGCCCAGACTTTGCGCCGGCCCACTGACAACCCCCCTTTGACAACCGCGAACATCGGTACTATACTGCAATCTATCACGTGAATCTCAGTCCAGCCAGAGGTCAACCGGTCGTCAACGGCCAGTCAGCACAAAATCGCATACCGGCGTCGTGGAGACCCCTCGTCCAATGCTTACGCGAGTACGGTCTAACCGGCCAACAGCGACTGCCACCGCGCTGCGTGGCTGCGCCTTAAAGCGCAGTTCACGAACCATCGGAGCAAAACCTTGCGTAAATCCCCCGGCCGTGGGGCTGACAATGACCGGTAACCTCTGGCTCGCCCACCGCATCCCGCCAACCGCCTGAACCCCGCCCCCCTGAACCAGCAAGGAGCATCGCCAATGAACCCAGCCCACCACCTCAAAGGAATAACCAAACCACCTGAAACCGAACGCTGCCGGGTGCCTGCCGCCGTTGCCGCCCTCTGCGGGCGTGTGCTATACTCTGGCGAACCGAACCAACCACCTGACACGAAGTGAGGCGAGACAGCTTATGGTACAGGCCCCAGAACGCCCGGCGGAGACGGTTGCGACGGCTGCCCCCGCCCTGGAACCAATTACGATGAAGTCGTTGCTGGAAGCCGGTGTCCATTTCGGCCACCAGACCCGGCGCTGGAACCCCCGTATGCGCCGCTACATATTTACCCAGCGCAACGGCATCCATATCATCGACTTGCAGCAGACTATGGGCCTGATTAGCGACGCCTACCGCGCGATGGTCGAGCTGTCGGCCAGCGGCGGCAAGGTGCTGTTTGTCGGCACCAAGAAGCAGGCCCAGGACGTTATCGCCTCCGAGGCCGAGCGCACCGGCCACTGGTACGTCAATCAGCGTTGGCTGGGCGGCACTCTGACCAACTTCCAGACCATCAAGGCGCGCATCGACCATATGAAGCGCCTCCAGGAACAGCGGGATTCCGGCTACCTGGCCCGTCTGCCCAAAAAGGAAGTGGTGCGCCTGACCCACACCCTGGACAAACTGGAAAAGTATTTCACCGGCCTGCGGAATATGGACCGCCTCCCCTCCGCCCTGTTCGTCATTGACATCGGCAAAGAAGACATCTGCATCGCCGAAGCCCGGCGCCTCAACATCCCCATCTTTGCCATCGTGGACACCGATTGCGACCCCGGGCAGGTTACGCACGCCGTGCCGGGCAATGACGACGCCGTGCGCTCCATCCGCCTTATCACGGGCCGCATGGCCTCTGCTATTGAAGAGGGGCAGGCCCAGCGGGAAGCGATGATGGTGGCCCTGGCCGAAGCCGACGCGCCGGAATCGGACGACGACGGGATGGACGACCCGACCTCCCGCCGGTTCAACAACACCCTTACCCTGGAAGAGCTGGGGCAGATGATGTCGTCGCGGCCTCTGGAACCCTAACCGGCTCGTCAGACCGCCCGCCATCTCCTCAGCCCCCGCAACTCACTGACTACGCTACCAGGAGGCGCCAAAGTTGCCTGCAGTTACCGTTGCACTAATCAAAAGCCTGCGTGAACAAACCGGAGCCGGCATCAGCGATTGCAAAAATGCGCTGGAAGATAACGACGGCGACCTGGACCAGGCGATGGAATCCCTGCGCCGGAAGGGCTTTGAGCAGGCCGCCCGGCGCGCCGACCGCGAGACTTCCCAGGGACTGGTTGAATCCTACATCCACACCGGCGGACGGGTGGGCGCGCTGGTGCAACTGGGCTGCGAAACGGACTTCGTGGCCCGCACCGCCGAGTTCCGCGTGCTGGCCCACGACATTGCCATGCAGGTCGCCGCAATGTCGCCCGTGTACCTCAGCGAAGAGGACAAAGCCGAGGGCGACGACCGGCCGGCGGCGCAAGTGTGCCTGTTGCAGCAGCCCTTTATCAAGGACGGTTCCCGCACGCTGGCGGACCTGGTGCGTGAAACCGCCGCGCAGACCGGGGAGAACGTCCGCATCGTACACTTCCGCCGCCTCGCTCTGGGCGAGTAGCCCGGCCTGGCGGACGGCAGCGACCGGACGAGGCCGCGCAGCATGGTTACCGGCAGCGTCAAAGGCGATACCATCTACCGCCGCGTCCTGCTCAAGGTCAGCGGCGAATCTTTGCAGGGCGCGGGGCCCGATACCATCGACCCCGAAGCCGTCGCCTATATCGCCGACCAGATAATCGACGCCCACTCCCGGGGCGTGGAAGTAGCCGCGGTGGTCGGGGGCGGCAACATCTGGCGGGGCGCGTCCGCCGAGCGGCGGGGCATGGAACGCTCCACCGCGGACTACGCCGGCATGGTGGCGACCCTCATCAACGGGCTGGCCTTGCAGGATGCGCTGGAACGGCGGGGAGTCACCACCCGAACCCAGTCGGCATTGCCCATCCAGGCCGTGGCCGAACCCTACATCCGCCGCCGGGCGATACGGCACCTGGAAAAAGGGCGCGTCGTGCTTTTCTGCGCCGGCGCGGGCAACCCCTATATGTCCACCGATACCGCCTCGGCGCTGCGGGCCTTGGAAATCGGGGCCGAAGTGCTGCTGATGGCCAAGAATGGGGTGGACGGCGTGTACGATTCCGACCCGCGCACCAACCCCGATGCAGTGCGGTTCGGCAATCTGGAATATCTGGACGCGGTGAATCGTCGGCTGGAGGTGATGGACTCGACGGCGATGACGTTGTGTATGGATAATCAAATGCCCATCATCGTTTTTGATATATTTGAGCACGGCGCAATGAGCCGTATCCTGGCCGGCGGTGTCGTTGGCACCACCATCAATGACGGGGAATCACGGGATGGGGAATCACGGAACGGGCAGCAAAACGGCGCCGGAGGGAAACCAGATGCCAGAGCGTAAAGGTAAAGACAACAATAACGACCAGACCGAGCGCACCATTGCCGACGTGCTGGGCGAGGCCGAACGCAAAATGGGCCAATCCATCGCGGCTATGCGCCGGGACATCAGCGGCCTGCGCACCGGACGGGCCGCGCCGTCCCTGGTTGAGGACCTGGCCGTGGACTACTACGGCTCGCCCACCCCCTTGAAACAGATTGCGTCCATCTCCGCCCCCGACGCGCGCGCCATTCTGGTGCAGCCCTGGGACCGCCAGTCCCTGCGGGACATCGAGCGCAGTCTGACCCAATCCGATCTGGGCTTCAACCCGTCCAACGACGGCAACGTAATTACGGTGCCCATACCGCCCCTGACCCAGGAACGGCGCCGGGAAATGGTGCGACTGCTAAAGCGCAAGGCCGAGGACAGCAAGGTAGCGGTGCGCAACGTGCGGCGCGACGGCGTGGATTCGCTGCGCAAGATGGAGCGCGACAAGTTAATCTCCCAGGACGAAAACCGCCGCAGCCAGGACACCTTGCAAAAAACCACCGATGCCCACGTCAAGTCCATCGACGAAGTGGCCGCCGCCAAAGAAGCGGAGATTATGGAAGTTTAGCCTCCCCGGCCCACGCCGAACCCGTAGCCACCCGGCCCTTTCCTGATAACCCGCCCTTGCCCGCCATCAACAACGCCTCGCACACCGCCGGCTCAGGACACGATGCCGCCGGCCCCGTCCCTGACCACGTTGCCATCATTATGGATGGCAACGGGCGTTGGGCGGCCCGGCGGGATTTGCCCCGCGGGGAGGGGCACCGGCGCGGGGTAGCCAACATCCGGCGGGTGGTCGGCCTGCTGGCCGAGCGCGGGGTGTCCGTGGTTACCGTTTACGCCTTTTCCACGGAGAACTGGCGCCGTCCCACCGATGAAGTGGACGGCCTGATGGCGATTCTGGCCGAGGAAATCGAGCCGCAAACCAGAGAGCTGCACCAGGCCGGCGTGCGGCTGGTCCACCTGGGCGACCCGGAACCGCTGGCTCCGGTGCTGCAAGACGGCATCGCCCGGGCGCAGCAGGCCACCCGGCATAACGCCGCCGTTACCCTCAACGTCGCCTTCAACTACGGCGGGCGCGGCGAAATCCTCCAGGCCGTCCGCCGCATCCTGGCCGACGGAGTGCCGCCGGAGCAGGTGAATGAAACCCTGTTCAGCCGCTATCTGTACACCCACGGCTGCCCCGACCCCGACCTGATTATCCGCACCGGCGGCGAGCAGCGCATCAGCAACTTCCTGCTCTGGCAGGCCGCCTATAGCGAGTATTACCATACCCCCATCCTCTGGCCCGACCTGGACGCAGCGGAACTGGACCGGGCGCTGGACGCCTACCGGCAGCGACGGCGCCGCTTTGGCGCCCTGGACGCGCCGGACGCCCCCGGCAAAGATGCCCCCGGTAAAGATGCCCCCGATAAGGAAACCCCTATTCAGGAAACCCCCATCAGGGAAGCCCCCATCAGGGAAGCCCCCATCAAGGAGTAACCCCGTGCTGCTCCACCGGGTTCTGACCGCCCTGGTGGGCGTGCCCGTCATCCTGGCCGCCATCTGGTTCGGGCCGCCGTGGCTGACCATAGTGGCGGCGGCGGCGGCCGTCATCGGGGTTTGGGAAGCCTACCGGCTCTATCCGCCGGCCGGGTCAATCTGCGCCGGCTCGCTGCCCACGGCGCTGCCCATACTGCTCGGCGGCGCCTGGGCGCTGGCCCTGGTGCTGGCGGGAGAGCTGGCGGCGCGTCCCGGCGACTTTGCGCGGGCGGCGGCGGGAATCTGCGCCGCCGGCGGCATCATCGCCGGGCTGTGGCTGATTGCCGCATGGCACGGACGCCGGCCGGCGGTTGCCGCCGCCTGGCTGCTGGCCCCGCCCGTGTACATCGGCGGCGCGCTGGCCTGCGCCGTCGCGCTGCGGGGCCTCATCGGTGCCAACATCCGGCTGACTTCGGACGGCGCTGCGGAAACCGCCGGGCTGCCGCCCCCGCCGGGCGTTGAGGAGAACGGAGCCGGTGAACCGCTGGAGACGCTCCCGGAAATCGCCACCGAAATCAGCGGCGTCTGGCTGCTGCCGGACATCGCCGGAACCGGCTTCGCCCAGAGCGTCGCCAACCTCACCGGGTACGGTTCCTGGTGGCTGCTGCTGGGCATTCTCACCGTCTATGCCGCCGACACCGGCGCTTACGCCATGGGGCGATTCATCGGCCGGCATCCCCTGGCCCCCGGCACCAGCCCCGGCAAAACCTGGGAAGGAGCGGCCGGCGGGATGGCGGGCGCGGTCGTCGCTGCCATTGCGCTGGGGATTCTGTTCCCCCTGCAACTGGAGATCTGGCAACTGGCGGTGATTGGTGTTATTTTAGGCATCGTGTCGCCGGCTGGCGATTTGCTGGAATCAAAGATTAAGCGCTTGGCAGACGTCAAAGACTCCGGCCGCCTTTTCCCCGGCCACGGTGGAATGCTGGATCGTCTGGACAGTTTGCTTCCCTCCCTGATATTACTGTACATCCTGGCGGCATCGGCCACCGCCGCCAGCTGACCCCGGCGCTAACTCCCATGCGACGCATCGTCATACTTGGTTCTACCGGCTCCATCGGGCGGCAGACGCTGGACATCGTGCGGGCCTTCCCCCACGAGTTCGAGGTGGTCGGCCTGGCCGCCGGCAACAACGCCGCCCTCCTGCTGGAACAGGCCGCCGAGTTCAACCCCCGCTATATCTGGTGCACCGCGCCGCCCTCGCCCCTGCCGGCGGGCGCAGCGCTGCTGCCCATGGCCGAGATGGCGGCGCTGCCCGAAGTGGACCAGGTGATGGTCGCGCTGATGGGCGCAGTTGGCCTGTCGCCCACCATGAGCGCCCTGCGGGCCGGCAAGCAGGTTGCCCTGTCCAACAAGGAACCCATCGTGATGGCCGGCGCAACGCTGAAAGCGGCGGCGGCCAGGCACGGCGGCGTCATCCTGCCCGTGGACAGCGAACCCAGCGCAATCTGGCAATGTTTGCAGGGCGAGGACAATCACATCCGCCGGCTGCTGATTACCGCCAGCGGCGGCCCCTTCCGACGCACGCCCCTCGCCGCCCTGGAATCCGTTACGCCGGAACAGGCCCTGCAACACCCCACTTGGCGGATGGGCGACAAAATCACCATTGACTCGGCCACCTTAATGAACAAAGCCTTTGAGGTCATCGAGTCGCACTGGCTGTTCTCCGTCCCGTGGGAAGACATCGCTGTGGTGGTGCATCCCCAAAGCACCATCCACTCTATGGTGGAGTTCGACGATGGCTCGGTGAAGGCGCAGCTGGGGCCGCCCAGTATGCGGCTGCCCATCCAGTACGCCCTGTTCTACCCCCAACGGTTCGCCAACGCCGACATCCCCCGCCTGGACATCGGCGTGCCCTGGTCCCTGGACTTCGAGCCGTTGCAGCCGGAGCGCTACCCCTGTTTCAATCTGGCCGTCGCCGCCGGGCAAGCCGGCGGTACGGCGCCCACCGTACTCAGCGCCGCCGACGAGGTAGCCGTGCAAGCCTTTTTGCAGGGTGACATCGGATTCACCGGCATTTACCGGGTGGTGGAACAGGTATTGAGCGAACACCATTCGCAGCCCGCGCCCGACCTGGATGCTATATTAGAAGCAGACCGCTGGGCCAACGCGCGCGCTGCCGAACTGACCGGCCGCGCCGCAAATTAGCCGGCCTCGCGCCCCCTTCCTATGGATACGTTACTGATTGCGCTGGCGTCGTTCATACCGATGCTGCTCCTCCTGGTGGTGGTACACGAGCTGGGGCATTTCTGGACCGCCAAAGCCTTCGGCATCAAGGTGCTGGAGTTCGGCGTGGGCTACCCGCCGCGAGCCTTTGGCATCTACACCGGGCGCACTGAGGCCCTGCTGTATCCCAACACGGTTTGCCTCAACGGGCCCCTGGGCGCCATCCGGCCGGGGCAGGTGGTACGCATCCTGTCCGACGAAAACGCCGCCGGGCAGCTGGTGGCGCGCTATATCGAACTGCGCGGCGCCAACGCCGCCGCCGGACAGCAGCCGCACCGCGGCCGGCTGGACGACTTGCAGACCGACGCCCACCTGCGCCACGAGGGCCGCGTGCGCGAGGCATACCCCGACCGCATCGTGCTGGCCGATATGATATATTCGGTCAACTGGCTGCCCCTGGGCGGGTTCGTGCGGCTGTCGGGCGAGAACAACCCGGCCGCGCCCCGCAGTCTGGCCCGGCGCAGTATCGGCCAGCGGGCCATCGTGCTGGTGGCCGGCTCGGCGATGAACGCCCTGTTTCCCATCGTTGCCTTTGCCATTATGTTCATGGTGCCCCATACGGAGCTGGTAGGGGGCGCCGTGGAGATTACGCAGGTTGCGCCCGAATCCCCGGCGGCGGCGGCCGGCCTGCTCCCCGGCGACCGGGTGCTGGCCGTGGGCGATCAGCCGCTGGAAACACCCCAGGACTTGCCCCAGGAAGTGCGGCTGTCGGCCGGCAGCGAAATGATGTGGCTGATTGAGCGGGACGGCCAGCAGTGGGCGACGCAAATCACGCCGCGCCGCGACCCGCCGCCGGGCCAGGGGGCCGTAGGCATCAACTTTGCCATCGTTGACCAGCAGGCGGAACGACGCATGGAACCGCCGTGGACCGCCATCGGCATGGGCGTAACCAGCACCTGGGATATGCTGACGCTCATCGCCAGGGAAATACGCGGCTGGTTCGGCGGCGGCCGGGGGCCGGAGTTCAGCGGCCCCATCGGTATCGCCCAGATTACCGGCGAAGTTACCCGAGAGGGCGGGTTCCAGGGTTGGATGATTGTCGCCATTTTGTTGAGCATCAACCTGGCGGTGCTCAACATTCTGCCCATACCTATGCTGGACGGCGGGCGGCTGCTGTTCGTCATCATCGAATGGATACGCGGCGGCAAGCGGGTGCCGTCGGAAAAAGAGGGACTGGTGCATCTCATCGGGTTCGTAGCCCTGCTCGCGCTGGTAATCGCCATATCCGCCAACGACATCCTGCGACTGATACGCGGAATCAGCCCGCTGGGTGGCTGAGCCTGTCCCGGAGCCGGCCCGGCGCCTTTCCTTGCCTTATGAATTTTCCTCCGCTGGTTGAAGGGCGGTTTATCAAGCGGCTGAACCGGTTCGCCGCGCTGGTGGACGTTGACCGGCGGGAGTATCTGGCCCACGTCCCCAATTCAGGACGAATGGGCGAGTTGCTGGTGCCGGGCTACCGGGTGCTGCTGGCCCCGGCGCCGCCAGCCACCACCCGCAAAACGGCTTACGACCTGGCCCTGGTGGATACCGGCGCGGCCCTGTCCTCTGCGGACGCGCGGCTGCCGAACCGGCTGGTCGCCGAGGCCATCGCCGATGGGCGACTGCCCCAATTCGCCGGTTACCCGACGGTGCGCCCCGAAAAGGTTTTCGGCGCAAGCCGGCTGGATTTCCTGCTGGCGGGGCCGGATGCGTCCTGCTACGTCGAAACCAAGTCGGTTACGCTGGTCGAGAACGGCGTAGGTCTGTTCCCCGATGCGCCAACCCTGCGCGGGGTCAAGCATCTGCGCAGCCTGATGGCGGCGCGGGCGGAGGGTCACCGGGCGGTGGTAATGTTTGTGATACAGCGGGCCGATGCCGCAGCGTTCGCGCCCCACGATACCGCCGACCCGCTGCTGGGGACAACGCTGCGGGAGGCCGCAGCCGCCGGGGTGGAAGTCTGGGCGTATCGCTGCCAGGTGGACGAACGGTCAATTACATTGGCGGATTCCGTTCCGGTTCTTTTACCGGGATTAACAGGATAGGGTTTATGAGTAGGGATGATGGGTCGGGGATTCTGCTGGCAATATACCGGCGGCTGCTGGCCGCCTATGGGCCGCAGGGCTGGTGGCCGGGCGACAGCCACTTTGAGATGATTGCCGGCGCGATTCTGACCCAGGCGGCGGCGTGGCGGAACGTGGAGCGGGCGCTGACGAATCTGCGGGCGGCGGGCATTGACGATTGGCCGTCGGTTTATCGCATCGGTACGGATACGCTGGCCGAGATTGTGCGCCCGTCGGGGTATTACAACGTGAAGGCTCGCAAGTTGCAGGCTTTCGCCGCCCACGTATGCGATAAGTACGGCGGCAATCTGGATGCGTTGCTGGCGGTGGATACGGAAACGCTGCGCCGGGAACTGCTGGGCATCTACGGCATCGGCCCGGAGACGGCCGACGATATTCTGGTGTACGCCGCCGGCCGGCCGTCCTTTGTTATTGACGCTTACACCATCCGCATTATGCGGCGCATCGGGCTGACGCCGGCCGGCCGGGATGATTATGACGGCTGGCAGGCAATGTTTCACGCCGGCGTGCCCCACGACGCCCTAGTGCATAACGAATATCACGCCCTGCTGGATTGGCACCACAAAGCGGCTTGCACCAAGAATGTGCCGCAGTGCGCGGGCTGCTGCCTGCGGGATATTTGCGCCACCGGGCGCGGGACGGATTTACCGGGATTGAGCGGGACGGATTTACCGGGATTGACCGGATGAACCGGATTCCGTCTGCCTCACATATAATAGACGCTGCCCCGTCGCCATCCCAATCCCACGGAGGCCCGCTATGAGCACCCAACCCTTTGCGCCGTCGCCGGCAGCGCCGTCCGACGCCGCACCCTTAGCCCAATTCCCCGAATTTCCCTCCCGGGACGATATGAACAACCCACGCTATCTCTATGACCCGGGCCATCCTTCGGCCCTCCGTCGCCATTTTGGCGCCCCTGACCGCACCATGGTCCTCGGTGAAATCCCCATATCCTGGCATCCCCGCCGGACACTCGGCGCCCTCAAGCCCGACCTCCTCATCGCCTTCAACGTAGATTGCGCCCGCATCTTCGCCCAGGAGGGCTACTCCATCAACGAGATTGGCAAGCCCCCGGACTTCGTGCTGGAAGTGGCGTCCCGGAACACCGGGCGCCACGACGATACCGGCAAGCGGGAGGGTTATGCCAACTACGGCGTGCCGGAATACTGGCGCTACGACCCCAGCGGCGGGCGCTACCACCGCGCCAGCCAGGGCCTGGCTGGCGACCGGCTGGTTAACGGCGCCTACCAGCCCATCCCAATACACCGGGTGGATGACAACCGTTATTGGGGGCACAGCGACGTACTCAATCTGGACTTGTGCTGGGAATACAGCCAGCTGCGCTGGTATGACCCGGCCGCCCGGCGCTACCTGGACACCTTCGATGATGAAGCCGATGGCCGCATCGCCGAGCGCAACGCCCGCATCGCCGAGCGCAACGCCCGCATCGCCGCCGAAAACGAGCGCAACGCCGCCGCCGCGCAAATCCAGCAGTTGCAGGAGGAAATCCGCCGCCTGCAAAACCCTTGACGCCCCGGAGCCCGGCGTTACGGGCGGCTCACACGCGGTTTATGCAAAGGTAACGGCAGCGCAACGGGTCTGTAACCGCCCTGCAATTGCCCCGTATAATAAACGCTGCCCCGTCGCCATCCCAATCCCACGGAGGCCCGCTATGAGCACCCGACCCTTTGCGCCATCGCCGGCAACGCCGTCCGACGCCGCACCCTTAGCGCAATTCCCCGAATTCCCCTCCCGGGACGATATGAACAACCCACGCTATCTCTATGACCCGGGCCATCCTTCGGCCCTCCGTCGCCATTTTGGCGCCCCTGACCGCACCATGGTCCTCGGTGAAATCCCCATATCCTGGCATCCCCGCCGGACACTCGGCGCCCTTAAGCCCGACCTCCTCGTCGCCTTCAACGTAGATTGCGCCCGCATCTTCGCCCAGGAGGGCTACTCCATCAACGAGATTGGCAAGCCCCCGGACTTCGTGCTGGAAGTGGCGTCCCGGAACACCGGGCGCCACGACGATACCGGCAAGCGGGAGGGTTATGCCAACTACGGCGTGCCGGAATACTGGCGCTACGACCCCAGCGGCGGGCGCTACCACCGCGCCAGCCAGGGCCTGGCTGGCGACCGGCTGGTTAGCGGCACCTACCGGCCCATCCCAATACACCGGGTGGACGACAACCGTTATTGGGGGCACAGCGACGTACTCAATCTGGACTTGTGCTGGGAATACAGCCAGCTGCGCTGGTATGACCCGGCCGCCCGGCGCTACCTGGACACCTTCGATGATGAAGCCGATGGCCGCATCGCCGAGCGCAACGCCCGCATCGCCGCCGAAAACGAGCGCAACGCCGCCGCCGCGCAAATCCAGCAGTTGCAGGAGGAAATCCGCCGCCTGCAAAACCCTTGACGCCCACCGGAGCCCGGCGTTACGGGCGATTCACACGCGGTTTATGCAAAGGTAACGGCAGCGCAACGGGTCTGTAACCGCCCCGCAATCTCCCCGTAAAAATTGCCGCCTGCTATGGCCTTGCTGACCACTTTGGAGGCAAGGCCGTTTTGATTATTACTACCGCCAACCGGCAAAGCCCGGTTTCACGCCGTGCGCCACGCCGCGCCGGCCGAGTAGCCGGACGCCGAGTATCCGCTGTTTCTGACCACTGGGAGCAATCTGTCCCACTACCAATCGGGCACGCAAACGCGGCGGATTGCGGAGCTGCACGACATCGCTCCGCAGCCGCTGGCGGAGCTGCATCCGCTGACGGCGCGGCGCGGCGGATTTCACGGTGAAGGTTACGCGCAGCATCCGTCGCTTCTCCCGGGAAACCGAAACTGAGGAGCGCCTGACGCTGGCCGGGCCCTTTGCAAAGTCATTAGCCCTCTCCCCTTGTGGGAGAGGGTTGGGAGAGGGGTAGCGCTCCGCCGCCCGGACTTTTGCAACGGCCCTGTGCCGGGGCAAATAGTCATTCGCCCCGGCGGGCTTATGGGGATACAATGGCCAAGCCATTTGGGATTACCGGGTTGCGTTGACCTTTGCCGTCATTCCCACAAAAGGAGGAAACACAGCGATGCCAGACCCATCCCTGACCGCCGCCGCCGCCAGCCGCATCTGCATGGAGCAGTGCCGGGCGATGTGTTGTCGCGGCCCGCTGATACTGCGGCTGGAACCCGGCGAAATCGCCGGCTTCCGCCGCGCGGCCGCCCGCCTCGGAGTAGCGGCCCATATTACCCCCGCTGCTGACGGCAGCGGCCGGCTCCTCTTTCTGGACCACCCCGGCGAGCGCTGCCCGATGCTGGACGAGGCCACCTCCGCCTGCCGGATTTATCCCGAACGCCCCCAATGCTGCCGTGAATTCCCCCGCAAACCCGAACCCGGCTGCGCCATTTCCGGCTGGCAACCCGCCTGATTGCCCCTGCTCCTTGATGCCTGTTCCTTATCAAGGTTCGCCGCCCGATGCTGCCCGGCCCGATACCTGATACGGGGTCACTCCGTATCCCGGCATCGGGCCGGCTGTTTTTGCGCCGGAATAACGAAAGGGCTGTTGATGGCGCGATTGCCCTGGTGGAAAGAGCCAAATCATTTGCGGCTGAATGGCAGTCTGTGGTAAATTGAACGCCATTGACGGCAATTTGAGCGAAATTCGGAGCGAAACACTTTCTGAACGACCATATTCCGGCCTGATTGATTTAAAACCTTGCTGACCCCACCGTTCGGAAAACCGGCATGAGGAATCAAAATGCAGCGTTTTATCATAATCCGAGCGTTTCATTCCTTGATTGCCTTGGTGGCTATCAGCATTATCGTTTTCGGCCTGGCCCGCATTACCGGCAACCCCCTGGACGTTCTGCTTCCCATTGAAGCAACCCAGGAGGACTTTGACCGGGTGGAGAAAGCCTGGGGTTTGGATAAGCCCCTGCCTCTCCAGTACTTCAAATATATCAGCAACATCTTCCAGGGAAACTTCGGCGACTCCCTAAAGTGGCAGGATAAGACCGCCGGGGAGTTGGTAATCAGCCGCTTCCCGGCCACGCTCCAACTGGCGGCCCTGGCCCTGGTGATGAGCGTCATTTTAGCCTTGCCCATCGGCGTGATTGTGGCGGTGAAAAAGGACACCGGCATTGACTACGCCGGCAAACTGGTCGCCCTGCTCGGCCAGTCCTTGCCCTCCTTCTGGCTGGGCATCGTGTTAATGTGGATTTTCGCCGTCCAACTGGACCTGCTGCCCACTTCCGGGAAGGGCGGAATCAGCCACATGATTCTCCCGGCCATTGCCCTGGGCTGGTTCCAGGTGGCGGCGATTATGCGGCTAACCCGTTCTTCCCTGCTGGAAGTGCTGGACACCGAGTTTGTCAAACTCGCCCGCATCAAAGGTCTGTCGGAATGGAAAGTGATTTGGAAGCACTGCCTGCGCAATGCCCTCATCACGCCCCTCACTTACTTTGGCTTGATTCTGGGCAGCTTCCTCACCGGCTCGGTAGTCACCGAAACCGTCTTCGCCTGGCCCGGCGTGGGGCTGCTGGCGATTGACGCCGTCCGGGCCCGGGATTTTCAGGTAGTGCAAACGGTGGTGCTCTTCTTCGCCGCCATCTACATTTTCGCCAACCTGGTGGTGGACATCACCTACGCTTACCTGGACCCGCGCATCCGATACGATTAAGGCGCGTTGACATTTACCGGTCATTCGCGCTGGCGCGGTAATCCACCCCGTCCCAATCCAAAAAATCCTGTTTATCCGGTTCACCGATGTAAAAAATTGCAGATTTTGAAAATGCCCTAACCATCAGGGGGAATCGCATGGCGAACATAACGCTGCCTCAACCATTGCCGCGGCTTCGAGTTTGGGGAACCTGGCGAGCCAACCTTCAGCTGCGTCGCTACCCGGTGCTGCCCATTGCCATACTGTTGCTGGTCCTGATAATACCGGCCATCTTTGCCGACCAGGTGGCCCCCCACGACCCCCTGAAAGGCAGCTTGCGCAATCGCTTGCAGCCCCCGGTCTGGACCGGCCCCGAAGTGGTGAACGGGGTCGAAGTGAAGCCGGGGGGCACTTGGACACACCCTCTGGGCACTGATAAACAGGGCCGGGATATGCTCAGTCGCATCATCCACGGCGCGCGAATTTCCCTGGCCGTCTCCCTGATTGCCGTTTTCATCGCCGGAACCATCGGCACCGCTCTGGGCCTTATGGCCGGATACTTCGGGGGCGGGCTGGACCACCTGGTAATGCGGATTGTGGACATCGGCCTTTCCATACCGGCCATTCTGTTAGCCCTGGTGCTGGTATCCGCCATTGGCGCCAGCTTTGGCACCGTCATTGCGGTTATCGCCGGCATTTTCTGGTCCCGCTACGCCCGGATGGTACGGGGCGACACTTTGAGCATCAAGGCCCAGGATTTTGTCGCCCGCGCCAGAGTGGCGGGAGCCTCCAACCGGCGGATTATAGTCCGGCACGTCTTCCCCAATGTGGTGAATACCGTCATCGTCCTGGGCACCCTGGAAATCGGCCAGGTCATCCTGCTGGAAGCCACCCTCAGCTTCCTGGGCGCCGGCATCCCCAAACCCACCCCGGCCTGGGGGTTGATGGTCTCCGACGGCCGCGAACTGATTGTTGAAGCCTGGTGGGTGGCAATGTTCCCCGGCGTGGCTATCCTGCTGACCGTGCTCTCCCTGAACCTGTTCGGGGACTGGGTGCGCGACCGGCTCGACCCCAAACTGCGGAACGTGTAATCCCGGTCGGTTTTGAGCAAGCGACTGACGGCTCCGCGTTCTCAGGAGGTCAACTAGACACCAGGCAGGTGAAGTTTCAAAGAGGAGGTATCAATCGTGCATCATCGGTTCAAGAAACCCAAGGTATTATTGCTCCCGTCCCTGCTCCTGAGCATGGCATTGGTCATCGCCTGCGGCTCGTCGGCCCCTGAACCGGCAGCCCCCCAGCAGCCGGCGGGCGCCGCGGCCCCGGCCGCTACTGCGGCCGCGCCAGCCGGCGCCCCGGCCGCCACAGCAGCCCCTCAGCCGACCCCGGAAACCGCCGGCGCCACCGAGCCCAAAGTTGACCGCCTGCGGATCGCCTTCACCATCCCACCCAAAGAAACCAACCTCCCCTGGACCGGCCCCCGCAGCCTGTTGACCCAGCTCAGCCCTATGGTGGAGACGCTCCTTGACATCGACCCGGACACGGGTGAGTATACGCCGATGCTGGCCACCAGCTGGGAAATGGCCCCGGATGGCAAGAGCTGGACTATGGAATTGAGGGAAGGAGTAATCTTCCACTCCGACTTTGGCGGATTTGACGCCAAGGACGTGCTCCACATGAGAAACCTCATGGGCCCCGGAGAAGACAACCTCAACAGCTTCCGCAATACCTGGGCTACCACAGTGGCCGACGTAGAAGTAGTGGATGACTACACGGTGGTCTTCAAGCTGGCAAAGCCGGACCCGGGCCTGGACTTCTTCTTCTCCCTCAGTGGCGACCTGGTAATGCTGAGCAAAAACCAGTGGGACCAGGAAGGCCAGGGCGGAGTCGAGCAGCGACTGGTGGGCACCGGGCCTTACCAGTACCTGGAGCGGGAGGTCGGCCAGTCCATCTCCTACGAACGGGTGCCCTATGAACACTGGCGCATCCCAAAGGCGGACTTCCGGGAAATGGAGCAGGTGTGGGCGCCCGAGTCGGCCACTCGCCTGGCCATGCTGCTGACCGGAGAAGCCCACATGGCCGAGTTGCCCCGGGACGTGCTGGCCCAGGCGGCCGCAGAGGGTATGGCAATCTCCCAGAGTGGACTGGGAGCCATACTGACCTGGCTCAAAATGGGGGGCCTCTACTACCAGGCCGGCGACGAAGCCTACGACCCCTCAATACCTTTTGCGGCTCCCGGCGAGACGGGCCGCCTGGTGCGAAAGGCCCTGAACAAAGCCATCAACCGGGACGACATCAACGAATTCATCTTCAAGCAGGGGGGCGCGCCCCTGCTGGTGCATGGCTATCATCCCACCCTGCCGGGCTGGAACCCGGAATGGGAATCCCGCTGGGAAGAGGAGTACGGCTACGACCCGGAAGCGGCCCGCGAGTTGCTGGCGCAGGCCGGCTACCCCGATGGCTTCAAGCTGAAGATGTACGGCTCCCATACCCTGCCGGGGGTGCCGGAGCTGCCCGACATCGCCGAAGCAGTTAGCATCTTCTGGACCGAAATCGGAATTGACGTGGAAATCGTCAGCTTGGAATTTTCGGCCATCCGTCCCCTGTACCGGACCAAGCAGTTCCAGGGCTTCATAGCTCCTTTCCGTACCGTCCGCCGGCCACTTCAGGAGCAGGTGCGCCTTTTCAACCTTGCCGATGGGGTGGTCCATCAATACGAAACGGATTCCATCGCGGAGACCTGGGAAGAGCTGTCGCTGACCCTGGACCCGACGGAACGGGACCGCCTCATCCGGGAAATTGGGAACGAAAAGTTCGACAACTTCTCGACCATACCCATCCTCTGGATATTCTTCCAGGTGGCAATAAACCCGGACGTAATAGCCGAGTACAAGTTCCCCGGTACGGCGGCCAGCAACTTCAGCCACCTGGAAACCATCAAAGCCGTCCGGGAATAGGCCGGCGTCTCGCCGCCATTTAGAATGGCGGAACGCCCAACGTGAGGACTTGACGCAAATCCCGGATGCCAGTCTGCGGAGACCGGAGAGCCTGCAGGTTATCGGCCGGGGAAAGGATGCCAGGTTGTTATAATCTTCCCCGGCCCAACCCAGGGTTTTTCGGTTTTCAAAGATTTTGCTCCGTCATTCCCACGAAAGCGGGAATGACGGAACGTCTTTGCCGCACTGGACGCTAGCCCCGTATCGAGTACGGGTGACGTTTCTTTCAGAGGCCCTGAGCTGCTGGCCCAAGCTGGGTACCCGATGGCTTTCGCGAAAGAAGGTCTGCGACGCCCATACCCTTGAGAACCGGCCAAAAGTTTCGACCGGGAGACCACCTTCCTGCGTACTAGGGCGATCATCCAGGCTGTCGCCAACGGTCTCCACTTGCCACCGGAGAATTGGCAGACCGGGGAATTGGCAAATTGGAGTCAGTGCGGCGTAATTACCCTACGAACGTTTATCTCACAACCGTCCAGACGGAACGAACCAGCAGTTTGACGTCAAACCAGGCGCACATATTCTCAATATACAGATTATCGTACCGGAGCTTGCAGCGCGGCTTCAGCGCGTACCCGCCGCGTACTTGCGCCAAACCCGCCACGCCGGGCCGCACCCGCAGGCGCTGGGCGAAGCCGGGCACTTCGAGGCTGAACTGTTCCGCCAGCAGCGGACGTTCCGGCCGCGGCCCCACCAGGCTCATATCGCCTTTCACGATGTTGATTACCTGCGGCATTTCGTCAAGACGCAAACGGCGCAGCACCCGGCCCACCCTGGTAACTCGGGGGTCATTGCCCGTAGCCCAGACCGGCCCGGTCTGAGCCTCGGCATCTGGAATCATAGTGCGAAACTTGATCGTGCGGAACCGCTTGCCGTGCTGCCCCAGGCGCTCCTGGGTATAAAATACCGGCCCGCGGTCGCCCAGCCATATCGCAAGGGGAATCGCAACCCACAGCGCCGCCCAAACCGGCAATAGCAAAATGTGGCTGGCGGCTAAAACGGAAAGGTCAAAAAGGCGCTTATATTCACCACGAGCCTGGCACGATTCAACGGCTCTGCTACTTCCGGATACCTTTACAGCCATCTTGTCCGTCACTTTCACCATCCGCTGACCATTGCTGATATGGTCGTTCACTCGCATCAGTGGCTGCCGCAGCCTATCCCTGGCGAGCCATCGCCCGGTAGTGGTGGAGCTGGCGGGAATCGAACCCGCTACCTCTTCAATGCCATTGAAGCGCTCTCCCAAATGAGCTACAGCCCCACTATTGCCCGCTGGCGGAGTAACTCCACCAGTCCCGTAATTCTAGCAAACCGGCTATCAAACCCGCAAGCGCATTTGCGCCCAACATTCCACTAATAACGGTGAGCGCAGCCGGGCGACCGCAAGGATCGCCCGGCCGTGAATGTGCCGGGCGGATGGGGCAGGCTTCAAACCCGCCCCATCCGAAGGTCAACCACCCTCTGCCTACCCCTTGCGCGTGTACTTCACCACCGTTCGCCCGGTGCTGCCCTCGTAGGGTTCCACCACGTAAAGGTCTTTCCGGCTGTCCACCCAAACGCCGTGGCAGCTGCGGTGGGTCAGATCGCCCCACTGGGCCAGCCGCTCGCCATTGCCGTCCAGGATGCTCAACATTCCGCCGTTATGCTCGGCCACGTAGGCCACGTCGTCGTCGTCAATACAGATAACCGCCGGGCCGATGAGCTTGCTGGGCCAGTCGGTAACGTGGGTGCCGTCCTGCTGGAACACCTGCACCCGGTCGTTCTCCCGGTCGGCAATCAGCAGGTTGCCCTGGCGGTTAATCCAGGCCCCGTGCGGCAGGTTGAACTGGCCGGGGCCGGAACCCGGCTCGCCCCAGGAGAATATCAGCTCGCCGCCGGGCGTGAACTTGTGGACCCGGGCGTTGGCGTAACCGTCGGCAATGTAAATCTCGCCGGCGTCGTTCAGCGCGATGCCGGCCGGCATATTGAACGGCTCGGCGCCCCGCACCACCTGATGCCACGAGTTCGAGTCAAAGGCATCATTGTTGGCGCCCGTATCGGAGCGGTAGCCACGCTCCCCAATGGTCATCACCACCTCGCCGTCCTTGGTCAGCTTGAAAATCTGGCCCATGTTCCGGTCAACGAGCCACACGTAGCCCCACTGGTCAATGATGATGGCGTGGGGGAACTCGAACATACCGCCGCCCCACGACTTGATAAACTTGCCCTCCCGGTCAAAAATCATAATCGGGTGCTCGGCATTGCGGTTGAAGCAATACACCCGATCCTCGTCATCCCCAAACACCGCCGCCGCCGGCATGGGGACGCCATCGGGCGCCTGCGCCCAATTGCGGTCAAATTCGTAAGTGTGCGCGCCGTTGCCGACGACGTTGGTTGCAGTAGTCATCAGAGCCTCCTCGTCATTGGAACTGTGTTCGGTAATCCGGTTTTGGTCCAGGTTAGTTTTACCACAAATCGCCGTGCCTTACCCAAGCCATACCGATTTGGCGGCGGTCAGGTTAGCCATCCGCATCGCCCCCAATGCTACAATAAGCCAATGGACTGGCTGCGACTGGAGCGATGGGCGACGATTGCGACGATTACGCTGTACGCTGCAGCCATCGTCAGCCTGATTATACTGCTTGGTGAAAGCCTGCTGCCCGAAAGTTCGCCGGCACAGCAGATTTTTCACCGCATCGCCGACCGCCTGAGCCGGCTGGGCGACATCGGCGGCGGGGCAATTATAGTCATCATCCTGCTGGTTTTAGCAGGTGGAGGAACCTTAATGCTGATTCTAAAAGCCATTGACCAGTACCAGGGAAATCGCAAACGACGCGCCCGGGAAAAGGCGGAATGGGAGGCTGCCTCTCGGGAGCAAGGAATCGAGCAGGGGATAGAGCAGGGAATCGCAGAGGGGATGAAGCAGGGAATGGCACAAGGACTGGAGCAAGGCCGCGCCGAGGCCACAGCCGCAATCCGCGCCCTCCTGATAGAACGCGGCATCAACCTGGACGACCTGCCGCCCCTCGCTGAGGCGTACCCGCCGCAGAACGGCAATGCGGCGGCGGCCAATATACTGGCCAACCTGCAATTGCGCCGGGGCGAGTAATTACTCGCCCCCACGGTTTTTTGGGAGAACGCCGCCAGCCGGTCAGAACGCCCCAATCCCCGGCCTAACCACCCGGATGCTGTACGTGGAGGAACCATAATGCTGATTCTCAAAGCCATTGACCAGTACCAGGGAAATCGCAAACGGCGCGCCCGGGAAAAGGCAGAATGGGAGGCTGCCTCTCGGGAGCAAGGAATAGAGCAGGGGATGGAGCAGGGAATCGCAGAGGGGATGGAGCAGGGAATCGCACAAGGACTGGAGCAAGGCCGGGCGCAGGCCACAGCCGCAATCCGCGCCCTCCTGATAGAACGCGGCATCAACCTGGACGACCTGCCGCCCCTCGCTGAGGCCTACCCATCGCAGAACGGCAACGCTGCGGCGGCCAATATACTGGCCAACCTGCAATTGCGCCGGGGCGAGTAATTACTCGCCCCCACGGTTTTTTGAGAGAACGCCGCCAGCCGGTCAGAACGCCCCAATCCCCGGCGTAGTCACCCGGATGCTGTACAGCGAATGGCCGGACGTGAGGAACAGCGTCCGCATATCGTCGCCGCCGAAGCAGATGTTCCGCGTTACCTCCGGCGTGGGCAGCACGCCCGCCCGCTCGCCGTTGGGTTCCACAATCCAGACGCCGCCGGAGCCGGTGCACCAGACCCGGCCGGCCCTATCCACCTTCATCCCGTCGGGCACTCCCGGCGCATCGGAACCCATCTCAATCAGGATGCGGTTGCCGCTGAGCGTGCCGTCCGCGGCCACGTCAAAGGCGCGGATGCGGCGGTTGGGGCAGAATTCGCCGCGTTCCTCCCGGTCGAAATCCGCTGCTTCCGCCCGGCTGATGGCAACGTACAGCGTCGACTCATCCGGCGACAGTGCCAGCCCGTTGGCGTACTCGCACTCATCGGTAGCCAGCTGCACGTTGCCGGCCGGGTCGATGCGATAAATCCCCGCAAAGGGAATCTCCCGCAGCGCCTCGGGAAAGCGCAGGTGGGGGTCGGTAAAGAAAACTGTCCCGTCGCTGCGGCAGATAACGTCGTTGGGCTTGTTGAACCGCTTGCCGTCCCAGCGGTCGGCGATGGTGGCGATGTTGCCGTCGCTGTCCATCCGGGTTACGCAGCGGTGGTCGGCGCCCTCGCACATCAGCAGGTTCCCCTGCCGGTCCAGGGTGCAGCCGTTGCCCTCGCCCGTATGCTCGCGAATCACGGTAGTGGCGCCCGACTCCGGGTCCCACTTCAATAATTGCTCTCGCCCCAGGTCCACAAAGGTCAGATACCCGCCCGGATGCCACAAAGGGCCTTCGGTGCGGTCGAGAGTTCCATCCAGCAAGGTCAGCTCCGTTTCCGCCAGGAGCCCGGACAAATCATCAGCCATCTGCAACCTCCGGTTATGTTCGCCAATTCCAGGGGATTATAACAACCCAACGCCGCAAAATCCCCCCGCAACAATGGTTTGCGGATGCGCCGGGGTCAAACCGGCAGCGTTCCGTTGCCGGTGGTCGGGGTTTTGCAAAGTCATTAAAGCCCTCTCCCCCTGTGGGAGAGGGTTGGGAGAGGGGTAGCCCTCCGCCCAAGGCCGGTAGCCCTCTCCCCTTGTGGGAGAGGGGTAGCGCTCCGGCTCCGGCGCCCGCAACCCGCCGCCCACACTTTGCAACGGCCCACTGACAACCCCCCTTTGACAACCGCGAACATCGGTACTATACTGCAACCTATCACGTGAATCTCAGTCCTGCCAGAGGTCAACCGGTCGTCAACGGCCAGTCAGCACAAAATCGCATACCGGCGTCGTGGAGACCCCTCGTCCAATGCTTACGCGAGAACGGTCTAACCGGCCAACAGCGACTGCCACCGCGCTGCGTGGCTGCGCTTTCCAAGCGCAGTTCACGAACCATCGGAGCAAAACCTTGCGTAAATCCCCCGGCCGTGGGGCTGACAATGACCGGTAACCTCTGGCCCGCACACCACATCCCGCCAACCGCCCGAACCCCGATAGCCTGAACCAGCAAGGAGCATCGCCGGTGAACCCAGCCCACCACCACAGAGGAATAACCAAACCACCTGCAACGGAACGCTGCCGGGGCCAAACCGCCCCGCTGGACACTGTGGAGCGCGTCGGCTATCATGGCAACGGTTTTTACCCCGTCGCCGCGGCGCCCCCTGCCGGAGGTTGCCGTGGACGAGACGACGGGGCTTTTTTGCGTGTTTTGCCGAACCCCACCGCGCCGCCCGCCAGACCTGACCCATGCTAATCGCAGTCGCATTCATCCTGATGGCCGTGATGTTCTTTGCGGGTATGTACGTTGCCGGCGCGCTGGGATCCCTGGCGCTCATCATGCTCAACCTGTTCTCCGACAATCCGGTCTGGAACATTATGGGCAACCGGGCCTGGGAAACCAACACCAACGTCAACCTGGTCGCCATCCCCCTGTTTATTTTGATGGGCGAAATTGTGCTGCGCGGCGGCTTCGCCGACTTGATGTACCGCGCCCTGTCCCGCTGGGTGGATTTCATCCCCGGCGGCCTGATGCACACCAACATTGCGTCCTGCGCCGTGTTCGCCGCCTGCGCCGGTTCCAGCATCGCCACCGCCGCCACCGTCAGCCGCGTCGCCCTGCCCTCCTTCCGCGCCCAGGGCTACCAGGAACGACTGGTCGTCGGTTCCCTGGCCGCCGGCGGAACTCTGGGCATCCTGATTCCGCCCAGCATCCTGCTGGTGCTGTACGGCCTCACCGTCGGCGAGTCCATCGGGCGGCTGTTCCTCGCCGGATTCATCCCCGGCATCCTGCTGGCCGGAGTGTTTATGCTGATGATTGGCCTGGCCTCGGTCATCTGGCCGGCCATCGCGCCCCGCCAGTCGCAAACCCGTTTCTGGACCTGGGAAGGCTGGACGGAGCGCCTGCTGTTCACCGTCCTGATGGTTCCGGTGCTGGCCCTCATCTTCATCGTGCTGGGCAGCATCTACTTCGGCTGGGCCACCCCTTCCGAGGCCGCCGGATTCGGCGTCGCCGGGGCGCTGGGGCTGGCCATAATCTACAACTTCGTCCGGCTTTTCACCGGCAACATCGCCGGATTCCTGCTTGATTCCGGCATTGCCAACCGGGTGTCCCCCGAAGTTCGCGCGACGCTGGAGGACTGGCGCGCCCGGTATCGTTGCAACGGCGCGAGCGTGGTCAACTACTGCCGCTTCATCTTTGCCATGACGATGGCAGCCTGCCTTTCCGCCGCCCGCTCGTCCGCGATGATTCTGTTCATTCTTATGGCGGCCTTCACCCTGCAATTCGCCTTTGCCTACCTCCGCATCTCCATCACCATGGCCGAATGGGTCGCCAGCTTCAACCTGAGCACCGTGCAACTGGTTCTGTTCCTGGTGGTTTTCTACCTGCTGCTGGGCACGTTTATGGAAGCCTATTCGATGATGCTGACCACGCTCCCCATCATCGCCCCCGTGCTGCGCGCCGCCGAGGTGGATTTGCTCTGGTTCGGCATCATAATGATTATCCTGCTGGAAGCGGCCCAAATCAGCCCGCCCCAGGGGTTGAGCCTCTACGTATTGCAGGGCGCGCGCCACGACGTGGCCCGCCAGGAGGTCGCCGAAACCGGCCAATCGGCGCCCACCGGCACCATCAACGACGTGTATATCGGAGTATTGCCCTTTATGGCGTGCATGGCCGCAGTCATCGGCCTGATTATCGCCTTCCCCGAACTCGCCCTGTGGCTGCCCGACCAGATTAAGGGGCCGCGCTAGAATCCGCCCCCGGCTATGCCACCTCAATATATGCCGCCTCAATACGACCTGGCCATCATCGGCGCCGGTTCCGCCGGACTGACCGCCGCCCGTTTCGCCAACCGCCTGGGCAAGCGCGTCGCCCTCATCGAGGCCAACCGGGTCGGCGGCGACTGCACCTGGACGGGCTGCATCCCCAGCAAAGCGCTGCTGCAGGCCGCCAGAGTCGCCCTCACCATTCGCACCGCCGGCCGGTACGGGGTTATCGCCGGCCGGCCGGCCGTAGATTTTCCCGGCGTAATGGCGCGCATCCGCAGCGTCGTCGCGCAGATTTACGCCCTGGAATCGCCGGATGCGCTGCGCGCCCAGGGCATTGACGTAATCGAAAGCCGCGCCGAGTTTCAAGACGCCCACACCGTCGTTGCCGGCCCGCGCCGGATTACCGCCCAATCCTTCCTCATCTGCACCGGCGCATCGCCCTTGGTCCCGCCGGTACCCGGCCTCGCCCACACCCCCTATCTGACCTACGAAACCTTCTGGCAGCTGACTGCGCTGCCGGCCCGTCTCATCATCATCGGCGGCGGCCCCATCGGCTGCGAACTGGCCCAGGCGTGCCAACGGCTGGGTTCGCGGGTGACCCTGGTGGAAGCCCGCGACCGCCTGCTGCCCAACGACGAACCGGAGGCCAGCGCCATAGTCGCCAACTCCCTGCGCGACGACGGCGTGGACTTGCAATTGTCGGCCCCGGTCGAATCGGTCAGCCGGCCGGACAACGGCGGCATAATCGTAACCGCCGCCGGCCGCGACATCGCCGGCGATGCCGTGCTGGTAGCCGTAGGCCGCCGCCCCAACGTGGCCGGCCTGGGACTGGACGCCGCCGGCGTCGCCGGCGACGCCGGCGGCATCACGGTGAACGACTTTCTCCGCACCGGCGTCAGGAACATCTACGCCGCCGGGGATTGCGCCGGCGGATACCAGTTCACCCACTACGCCGGCTATCAGGGCGCAATGGCAGTCCGCAACGCCCTGCTGCCCGGACGCGCCCGCGCCCGTCCCCGGCACATACCCTGGGCAACCTTCACCGACCCGGAGGTGGCGCGCGCCGGTTGCACTGAACCAGAGGCGCGGCAACGTTTTGGGGATAAGGTGCGCGTGTCAGCGTGGCCGATGTCTCAGATTGACCGCGCCCTGACCGACGGCGCAGCGGACGGCTTTATCAAAGTAGTGCATCGCCCGGATGGAACCGTTTTAGGAGCGACGGTCACCGGCCAGCGCGCCGCTGAGGTGATACAGGAATGGGCGATTGCAGTTGACCGCAGGATGAAGTTCGGCGATTTGGCAAAAACGCTGCACGCCTATCCATCGCTGGCCACCGGCAGCCAGCAGCTGGCCTGGGAGGCGTACCTGACCGGGTCGACCGGCGGGTTCCGGGGGCGACTGCTGCGGTGGTTGAGCCGCTAAATATCGACCTCCCTTTGCCGCAGTACCCGCACCGTCTCCAGCGGAATATCGGCGCGAATGTCTTGCGGCAGGGAATCGTAGCCGTCAAGCAGCCTCTGGGCCAACTCCTCCGGCCCCCACAGCCGTATCTCAAAGAACGACTGCTCATTGCGGTCGTGAACCGGCTTGGTAAATCCCCCAAGACTAACCAGCAAACCGTGCTGGGCGCGGCAGGTGGTTATATTGCCCCGCAGGCGGTCATACTCAGCCAGGTCAACCGGGCTGGTGCGCCCTTTTACCTGTACGCACAAGCGCGGCTCTCCGAAGCCCATGTCGCCTTTGCCAGCCAGAACATCAATGCCGCCGTCCGCCCCTTGCCGGGTTTGCAGTACGGCATACCCGGAAGTTTGCAGGATGCTGGCTACCAGATGCTCTAACCGGGCGCCGGCAAATTTCTGCCGCAGCCGGGCTATGATGCGGTCTCTGATTTCCCGGTCAATGTCGATTTCCTCGCTGGTGTCGGCGCTGAATACGCCGTCATCGACGGCGCTTCCCGCCGGGGGAGTTTCCCCAAGTTCGGGCTCGCCAACAGACCGCTCAGCCTCGCCAGCAGGCAAAATGCCCAGGTAAGCCTTGGCAATCCGGTCAATGCGCGCTTCCGCATTGGGCGCGCCGGGTCGCGAAAGAGTCAGTTGCGACCCCATTGAATTCAGCAAATCCTGGTCAAAATGCGCGCGCGGTATATTCGTAACTTGCCACTCCACACTGCGAACGTGCGGCGCGCCGCCCACCAGCTCCGGCCGATAGGCATACGAGCCGGTGACTCGGCCCACGGCCACTTCACGGGTCCGCTTGCGGGGCAGCGCTACCAGATCGCCGTCGCCAACTTCCCGGTAAAAACGCCACACCTGGTCGGCTCCGGTACGGTTGTTGCTGAGGCGACTACGCAGCGCATCACGGTCCGGAAAGTCGGCGATGCTCTGCTCCAAGCCGTAACCGAGGCCCACGACGCCTTTGTTGAGGAAGGCGTCCTCGTGTTCACCGTTGCTGCCGCCTTTTATTACCCATACTGTCATCGACCAGCCCCCTGAATGCTGTCGGTTTGCATTGTGCCACGGCCCTCCGGAGCAAGAGAGCGGCAACCGCATCACGCGGCAACCGCTCAAAATGGACCAGAGATCTGCCGGCCGCCGGGCGTTGCCTACCCCTCAGTGGGCATCGCCCCAGTGGGCATCGCCCCAGTGGGCATCGCCTCAGTGGGCATCGCCCCAGTGGGCATCGCCTCAGTGGGCATCGCCTCAGTGGGCATCGCCCCGATGCGGAACTTCTTCGTGTCACATTCCACGCATATCGCCTGCGTGGCCGGCCGCCCATTCTTCATGGTCACCCCCACCATATCCTTCGAATCCGTCTTCGTCTTGCATTTGACGCAATAAATTTGCACCAGTACCGGTGTGGTCATGCTTTTCCGTCTCCTCCCTGTGTTGTCTGCGCTCCCTCAAGGCCCGTACTTTGTCATACGCTGTCGCTGCGGTTCACGTCAACGGCCCTCGGTTACATTTTACGTCATTTTCGCAGCCCGGAACCGCCCGACGCTAAATCGGTGGCCGCCGGTCGATAAATCGGGCCCTTCGTTCGTAAGACCAGGCAACCCGCAAAGCGGTGGCCTCAGCGAATGGCTTGCCTGCTATTTGCAGTCCCAATGGCAGGCCGTCTTCGGAGAATCCCCACGGTATTGACACTGCCGGCAGCCCGGAGACGCTGAACGGCCCGGTGAAGCTGGGCTACGTCAGCGTGGTGGCGCCGGCCTAGCCCTCAAACCGGGGCGCCGCCGCCGCGTCGGTGGGCGTTGCCAGCGCGTCGGCCTGGCGCCGCGCCGCCGCCATCTCATCCTTGATGACCCGGCGCGCCCACCGGCGCCGGCTTGTCCAGCCGGTCGGGGAACGACGCCGCCATCTCAGTGGCCGCCGCCGCTCCCTCCGGGTTGCCCACGTAGTGGCCCCGGTGGCTATTCAAAATCTGGCAAGCATCGTCCAAGCCTGCGCGTAATCCGTAATGTTAAAGTGACGGGTGGGCTTGTCCGACTCCCCATGCCCCGGCATATCAAAGGCATAGCAGGTGTAATGCCGGCTGAAAGCGTCAATGACGGAACTCCAGGCCCAGGTGGACGTGCCCAGCGGGTGGAGCATAACCGGCGGGTAGCCGGCGCCCTGCTCGACAAAGCGCATATTGTCTTCGCGGGTTTCAACCGTATCGGCAAGGTCGCGCCGCACAAACATAATCGCGGCCTCCTGGATGTAACCGGATGCAGCGCCGGCGGGATGGCCCGCGGGAGAGCCCATACAGAGGACAGCCCGTTGCTGCAATGCCAACGACGGCCCGGTACAATGTCAATCGCCAATAAACCGTAGGTAGCATTTCGTTTTAGGTGGTTTGAGGCGCTATACCGTCGTTTTGACGGCGGGCATAGGCACGACTCATGAGGTCGCCCCTACCGTTCCAAATGTTAAACCACCTAAATTGCAGCGCTACCTAAACCGTAACGACGGCCAGGAGCCGACGGGAAACGCGCGCTTTACTTTCAGGACTGCCGGGTTACAGGACTGCCGGGTTATGGGAATACTTACCAGTCATATGCAGCAGCTCATCGCCGGACAGCGACTTATCTTTGCCGCTACGGTGTGCCCCGACGGCACGCCGAACCTGTCGCCCAAAGGCACGGCGCTGGTTTGGGACGACGACCACATCCTGTTCATCGACCTGGCCTCGCCGGGCACGATGCGCAACCAGGCATCCAACCCGGCCATCGAGCCGAACGTAGTCGACGTGTTCCTGCGCAAAGGCTACCGATTCAAGGGCTAGGCCGCCGTCCACGCGGGCAGCGTTCCGTTGCCGGCGGTCGGGGTTTTGCAAAGCCATTAAAGCCCTCTCCCCTTGTGGGAGAGGGTTGGGAGAGGGGTAGCCCTCCGCCTCCGGCACCCGCAAAACCCGCCGCCCGCACTTTGCCCCGGCCCGGCCCACTGACAACCCCCCTTTGACAATTGCGAACATCGGTACTATACTGCAACCTGTCACGTGAATCTCAGTCCTGCCAGAGGTCAACCGGTCGTCAACGGCCAGTCAGCACAAAATCGCATACCGGCGTCGTGGAGACCCCTCGTCCAATGCTTACGCGAGTACGGTCTAACCGGCCAACAGCGAATGCCACCGCGCTGCGTGGCCGCGCCCTTAAAGCGCGGTTCACGAACCATCGGAGCAAAACTTTGCGTAAATCCCCCGGCCGTGGGGCTGACAATGACCGGTAACCTCTGGCTCGCCCACCCCATCCCGCCAACCGCCCGAACCCCGACAGCCTGAACCAGCAAGGAGCATCGCCGGTGAACCCAGCCCACCACCTCAAAGGAATAACCAAACCACCTGAAACGGAACGCTGACGTCCACGCGGACGGCCCGGTGTACGACGCCGTGCTGGAGCGGCGCCACCGAGGACGAAATGCGCCAGGAGTGTCAATCCTATTGGGACGCCCGCAGCGCGGAATGGCGGCAAGGCCAAAGCGCTAACCAAATCTCCGGTCCGGACGGCGCATAACAAAAAGGCCCGGGGACGCATCCCCGGGCCGGTCGGCAAAGAAAGGGGCCTGCGGGTTTTAGTCCGCTGCCTGCGGAGCGGGCCGGCCCGCCCGGCGCGCCCGCGCCCGCAAGTCGTCCATCGTGACGGCAGATTCGTTAGCCTCGGCTATGTCCACGCCTCCCTGCGCCGGCTGCCGTCTAGAATACCGCCACCGGGTTCACCGGCGAGCCGGTGGTGTTCTGTAGCCGCAGCGGATTAATGCTGACCATAAATGTCCAGCGATTGCGCTCCCGGCAGGCTTCCGACGCCTCTTCCAGGTTGGCGTTATCCAGAATCCACAGACCCATGGCGGTGATGGACACCTGATGCACCGGGTTGGTCAGCTGGCCGGGATACTGCGGCGGGCTCACGTCGTTGCCGGTGTCCGAGCCCAGCACGGCGATGTCGCGCTCCTTGAACAGGGGCAGGCAGGCGGCCTGGCAGGCCGTGGCGCCGGCCTCCCGCGGCACCGGCCCTTCGACCGCGCGCCGCCGCAGTTGGCCCGTCCGCACCAGCAGCGCGTCGCCCGATTCAACGCGGAACCCGCAGCGCTCCTCGGCGGCCAGGATGTCGTCGGGCATCACGCCTTCGCCGCGCTCCACCCAGTCAATGCCGCGCACCAGCGGAACGTCCACCAGCACGCCGCGGGTGATAAAGCCTTTCCTCGCCTGCTCCACCGAACACACCGTCGCGCCCAGGCTGGTGGACACCAGGTGCGCCGGTTTGCCGTTGTAGGTTTTCCCGTTCCAGAAAAAGTGGGCCAGACTGTCCACGTGAGTAACCGAAACGCCGTGGAAAATCATCCCGATGTAGTCCATTGCCACGGCCGAGGGACGCGACGATACCTTGTCCCCCGTGGCCCAGCCTTCGCCGCTCTCCACCATGTAATGCACCGGCGGCGCCGGCACGTCCACCGCCGGGTCCCAGGTGATGTCCCGCGACAAAGAAACACAGTGGCCCTCCTGCACCGTAGCCAGAGCCGAACGGGTCTTCTCCGGCGTGATGAGGTTGGGCGTACCCAATTCGTCGTCATCGCCCCAGCGCCCCCAGTTGGAGAGGCTGTCAAACCAGCCCAGCACTTCCTGCTCCGATGGAATCCCGGCTTGCGGCATAAGGCATCCCTCCCGTCTTGGCGTCAATCGTGGCGTTGGGCGGCATTATGACGCAGGGCCGGGGCCGGCGCAACCGGCAGCGGTCAGCGAGTAGCGTTCCGTTGCCGGCGGTCGGGGTTTTGCAAAGTCATTAAAGCCCTCTCCCCCTGTGGGAGAGGGTTGGGAGAGGAGTAGCGCTCCCGCTCCGGCGCCCGCAAAACCCGCCGCCCAGACTTTGCGCCGGCCCACTGACAAACCCCCTTTGACAACCGCGAACATCGGTACTATACTGCAATCTATCACGTGAATCTCAGTCCCGCCAGAGGTCAACCGGTCGTCAACGGCCAGTCAGCACAAAATCGCATACCGGCGTCGTGGAGACCCCTCGTCCAATGCTTACGCGAGTACGGTCTAACCGGCCAACAGCGACTGCCACCGCGCTGCGTGGCTGCGCCTTCCAAGCGCAGTTCACGAACCATCGGAGCAAAACTTTGCGTAAATCCCCCGGCCGTGGGGCTGACAATGACCGGTAACCTCTGGCTCGCCCACCGCATCCCGCCAACCACCCGAACCCCGATAGCCTGAACCAGCAAGGAGCATCGCCAATGAACCCAGCCCACCACCTCAGAGGAATAACCATACCACCTGAAACGGAACGCTGCCCTGTCAGCGGAAAGGGCAGGAACGCGGGAATACCAAATCCGGGGAGCCGGACTCCCCGGATTCCAGTGCGACGGTCTGTATGCGAGCGGGCCGGTCAGTCCGCCGGCTGCGGGGCGGCCTCTTCCTGCTGCATTGGGGGCGCGGGGTTGGCCGCGTTCTGCTTGCGGCGGATGAAGTACCGGGGCGCGATGACCCACAAGGCGAACAGTCCTGCAAAAGCGGCAACGGCGACAATGGCAATCATGGCTGGTCTGTCTCCGGTTCGGATTATGCGGAAAGCCCAGAGGACAATACCTCCGGGCCGTGATTTCGGGTTATGGGGACGGGTTCTAGTCGGCAGCTTGGGGCGCGAACTCGTCCTGCGGCGTGGCGACCACGGGCCGGGCCGCGTTCTCGCGCCGGCGCAGGATGAAGCGGGGCACGATGACCCAGAGGGCGAATAGTCCAACGAAAGCGGCGCCGGCGGCTATGGCAATCATTTCAATCTGTCTCCAAGCTGGTTTGGGCAACGCTGCCCGTTTCTGTTGGGAGGCAGTATGACCGCCGGTTGTTACGCCGGTTTTGCGCTTATGTTACGCCCGTGTAACAAGTTGCGGAATTATTGCCTCGCTTCAACCCCCAGCCACCAGTGGCGGCCTTTGCCCCGGCGTTTGCGCTCGTACCCCCGCGCCCGCAGCTCCAGCCCAAACTTGCGCTGGCTGTGCGCCAGATAGCCGTTGTCCAGACACCAGCGGGCGTATGCGGTGTAGAGGTCGCCGGCCAAAGCCATCGCTTTCGTTCCGGTGGCGCAGGCGCCGGCGACAAACTCGTCCACCGGCCCCGGCGCGCTGGCCTGGGATGCCACGGTGATGCGCGGCTGCGGAATGCCCACGGGCGCAACCCAGCCCGTGGCCGGTTCCTGCCCAACTACGCCGTCCCCATTATTGCGCCGCAGTCGCCCCGACCCGCTGCCGTAGCCCCCCTCCGCTCTAACGGGACTGCCCGCCGGAACCTCCGCGGCTAGCCGGCCGGCCAGCTCACCCATCGCCCCGTAATCGCCCGCCGCCGCTCGCACCGCCAGATCTATATCGGCCCCGTCGAGACAGTAGGAAACGAACCCGGTCAAATCAAGATAACGGAGCAGTCCGCTGATGTCTGCCCACCGCACCTCCTGCCCGTGCAAATCGGTAAAGTCGAGGGTAAGTTCCAGGGCCGGGGCGGCAAAGACCTGTCGATAGCCGGCGGGGATATTCCAGGTGGGCGCAAGCAGGTTCCGGTCTATGCTGTGGGCGATCAGGTAGATGGCCGCCCGCGCCGCCCGCAGGTTGGCCTCCGGTTCGTCCAGGGGGCTGGAACCGTAGGCCGCTTGCAATTCCCGCTGGGTTTGCAGCGCGGACAACGCGAACGCGCCGCGAATCTGGTTGCCGGCGCAGCGCACCAGGGATTGATGGTCGGACAGCTCCAGCGGGACGCCGGCCGCAGCGGTATCGCCGTTTTGCAGGTAAAGTTCCGCGCGGGCCGGCACGAAGGCGGCGGTAATCAACCCCCGGTGCGACGCCCCAAACAGCGCCATCGCCAGGCACAGATTCTCCCGGGCCAGGCGCACGCGCTCGCCCGGCGTCAGCGCCCCTGCCGCCGGTGTCGGAATCACCTGAACCGCCTTCAAGCTGCCCTCACCCTGGCCCTCCCCCAGAGGGAGAGGGGACATTTTCCGCTAGGCGTTGCTGTCCATTAGGCGTTGATGTCCATTACCACTTTGATGATGCCGTCCTGACGCTGCTCGTACATATCATAGGCGCTCTGGATGTCGGAGAAGCCCACGCGATGGGTAATCAGCTCGGCCGGGTCGGCCCAGCCCCGGGCGCGCAGGTCCACCATATCCTGAATCTGGCTGATGGGGTCGCCGCTGCGGGCGCCGGTGGTGGGGATGATGCGGGGCTGCTTGTCCATCCAGAGGTTATGCTCAACCGGCACCATGTGGTCGGTCTGCACGCCGAACACGATGACCTGCCCGAACTGGCGCACCTGGCGGAAACACTCGTTCAGCGAGTCGGGATAGCCGGCCGCCTCCACGCACACGTCGGGGCCGCGCCCTTTCGTAATCTCCATCACCGCCTCGGCCACGTCCTGCCGGTCCGGGTTGATGCGGTGGGTGGAACCCATCTGCTTGGACTTCTCCAGCCGGTAGTCCAGCGGGTCAACCACGATGACGTGGCGCGCGCCCATACGGGACAGAATCATGGTGAAGCTCAGGCCGATGCTGCCCTGGCCGAAAATCAGGATGCTCTGCTGCAAGGGGCTGCCCATCTGGCGGCAGGAATACAGCACGGTTCCCGGCGGTTGGCACATTACCCACTCGTCCAGGCCGCCCGATTCGGGCAGCAGGGCCATCCGCCCCGGTTGGGAGACCACATACTCGCAGAGGCCGCCGGTACCGGAGTAGGGTATGGCAATGACCCGCTGGCCTTCCCGAAACTCGTCGGTCTTGCTCTCCACAATAACGCCGGCCAGTTCGTGGGCGCCGCGACAGGGCGCCAGGGGGTACTCCGACTCGTCAAGCACCGGGCCGTAGGTATGACGAATATCGGAACCGCACACGCTGACGCGCTCCATTTTAACCAGCACCTGGCCGTCGGCGGGGGCCGGGGTGTCAACTTCGGTGAACTCCCAACGCTTGGGGGCGACTAGTTGGGCTGCTTTCATATCAGGACTGCTCCTTGTGAATCGACCGGCGACCAGTAAAAACCGCGCCGGATGGGTTCGTCAATCATAGTATGCCGTCGCAGTTGGGGCAAGCCGCCTACTCATCGCGCGGCGGGCGGCGGCGATGCTGGAAAATGTCGGCAAGGGGTATCGCCAGGCCGGGGAGCAAGGGCGTGGTCAACGTATCCCCAACGCCCAGCGTGGGCCGCTCCACGTAGTCGCCATCCCGCAGTTCCAGCGGCGTAACCGTATCGTGGCGCGGGTCAAAAATCCAGTATTCGGGGATGCCGGCATCGGCGTAAATCCGCCGCTTCTGCACCAGGTCGCGATTGCGGTCTGAGGACAGGATTTCCACCACGATGTCCGGCACGCCTTCCACGTACCCGCCGGCCCCGCCGATGTCGTCGCGTCCGGTCAGGATGATGACCAGGTCCGGTTCTACTGCCCGTTGCAGTCTCCCCGACAGAATTGTGGTTATGTCCTGGTACACTTCTGCCGGGGGTTGCGCGAAGCGGTCAAGATAAAGGGCAAAGTGCAGATATAATTGCCCCATCAGAAACTGGTGGTCCTTGGTAGCTGTGGCCATAACGTAGAGTACCCCGTCAACCAGCTCCAGCCGTTCATCCGTCTCACCCAGGGCCAGGAATTCCTCCGGCGACATCCGGGTTCCGGTACGCAGTTTCAATTTTGCGGTGGTCATAACAGCCTCCTTGCCCGGCGATTATTCGTCGCGCGGCGGGCGGCGGCGATGCTGGAAAATGCCGGCAAGGGGTACGGCCAGGCCGGGGAGCAGCGGCGTAGTCAACGTATCCCCAACGCCCAGCGTGTCCCGCTCCACGTAGTCGCCATCCCGCAGTTCCAACGGGATTACCGTGTCATTGCGCGGGTCAAAAATCCAGTATTCCCGTACCCCTGACTCGGCGTAGAGGCGGCGCTTGCATTCCAAATCCCGTGCCCGGTCGGTGGACAGGATTTCCGCCACAATATCCGGCACGCCTTCCACATGACGAATGCCGCCGACATCAGTGCGCCCGCTGAGGATGATGACAATATCAGGCTCCGGAGCGCGCTGTAGTTCGTGTGACAGGATAGTGGTCATATCGTGATGGACTTCCGCCGGCGGTTCATCAAACCCATCCAGATAAACCTCAATATAATGGCGAATCCAGTACATCAGGAACTGGTGGTCTTTGGTAGCTGTGGCCATAACGTAGAGTACCCCGTCAACCAGCTCCATCCGTTCATCCGTCTCGCCCAGGGCCAGGAATTCCTCCAGCGACATCCGGGTTCCGGTACGCAGTTTCAATTTTGCGGTAGTCATAACAGCCTCCTTGCCCGGCAATTATTCGTCGCGCGGCGGGCGGCGGCGATGCTGGAAAATGCCGGCAAGGGGTACGGCCAGGCCGGGGAGCAGCGGCGTAGTCAACGTATCCCCAACGCCCAGCGTGGGCCGCTCCATGTATTCGCCATCCCGCAGTTCCAACGGGATTACCCTGTCATTGCGCGGGTCAAAAATCCAGTATTCGGGGATGCCGGCCTCTGCATAAATCTGCCGCTTGCGCACCAGGTCGCGGGCGCGGTCAGTGGACAGGATTTCCACCACAATGTCCGGCGCGCCTTCCACGTGGACGACGCCGGACACGTCAGCGCGCCCGCTGAGGATGATGACCAGGTCCGGCTCCGGGGCGCGCTGCAATTCCCGGGACAGGATGGTGGTCATATCGGGAAACAGCTCGGCCGGCGGTTCCGCAAAGCCGTTAAGATAGCTGACCAGATGCCAAATCAGTTCGGCCAGCAGGAACTGGTGGTCACGACTGGCCGTTGGCATAATGTAAAGCACTCCGTCATCGAGCTCCCAGCAGCCCTCGGTTTCACCCAGGGCCAGGAACTCGTCCAGGGACATCCGGGCTCCGGTGCGCAGTTTCGGCTTTGCGGTGGTCATAGCGGCAGCCTCCCCCGGCCTTTATTCGCTGCGAGGGCCGTGAAAGCGGGGCAGGATTTCCTCGCCGGCCTGCTCCAGTTGCGCCATGGATTCGGCGCCGGCGCACAGGGGGCGGATGACAAACTTGAACCCGCCGGCATCAACGTATTGCTGGATGAAGTCGCCAATCTGCTCGGAGCTGCCAATGGCGGAGAACTCGGTGAAGTGAGCATCGGGGCGCTGCCGGGTTACGAACTGCTCCGACCGGGCCAAACCGGCCTTCTGGTCATCGCAGATGTAGTAGCCGATGAGGACGCCTACGTGGTCTTCCTCAATTTCGCGGTTGTATTGTTGGGCGGTTTCAAAGACGATTTCCCGGCCGGCGCGCACTTCCTCCGGGGTGGCGCTGGATACCAGCCAGCCGTCGCCGACCCGGCCGACGCGCCGGGCCGCCGCCGGGCTGCGTCCGCCAATCCACACCGGCGGCGACGGCTTAAGGAATGTGCGCGGCGTTACCGATACGTTGTGCGTGGTGAAAAACTCGCCTTCGTGGGTAACTGCCTCTTCTTCCCACAGCCGGCGCATCAGCCGCACGGCCTCATCGGTGCGGCGGGCGCGGTCGGCTTTGGGCACGCCGCAGGCTTCGTATTCGTCCGGGTCTTCCTGACCCAGGCCCACGGCGGGGAAAAACCGCCCCTGGGACAGCCAGTCCAGCGTCGCCACCTGCTTGGCCAGCACTACCGGGTTGCGCAGGGGCAGCGCCAGAACGCTGGTGCCGAACTTGAGCCGCTCCGAATAGCCGGCCACCAGCGACAGGGCAACCATGGGCTCCAGGCTGAACCGGTCGCTGCAAATGCGGTCGCTGAGCCAGATGGAGTCGTATTCGTACTTGTCGCCCAGCTCCACCAGCGTGCGGAGAAAAGTAGGGTCGTCGCCCCCCTGCCCGAATGCGCCGGGGACATAGCCGATGGCAACGCTCATAATTGTTGGCCTCCTTGGGGATGGGCGGTGGTTGCAGTAAGTTCGGTGATCAGCTGCGGCAAATCCTCCACAACTACCTGGTACACGGCCCACAGGTTCACTTTGTAGTAGTCATGCACCAGGTGATTGCGCGTGCCTCTAACCTGGTGCCAGGGAATTGTCGGGTACTGCCGCAGCGTTGCCGGGGCAGATTTGCTGGCGGCCTCGCCCACTACCGTTACCAGGTAAAATATGATTAATTGCAGTTTGCGGTCATTGCGGAACTCGTCAAAACTGACGTTGCCCAGCGCTGCTATGGCCTCCTGTGCGTACTGAACCATATCAACGATTCGTTCCGAGTCAGTGCGTTCGTTCATACTGAACTTCCACGCTCTCCAGTATCTTGGCGAGCTTTGCGGGTTCAATCCGCCCCATGGTATCTACATCGGCTAAGCAGCCGAGAATCTCGCCGAGTTCGTGACCCATTGTGAATATACCCCAGCTCAGTTTGGCGTCCGGCTCGAACTCCGCCAGAAAGCCAACGTCGGCGTAGTTGGTGACCGACGCGCGGTTCGGGTAGGGCAGCTTGGCGAGCCACCGGATTTTCTTACGGCGGCAGAACTCGGCGATTTTGTCCTTGGGCATCGGAACGTCCCTATAATCCGCCCGGTCATAAGCAATGCCCGACTCGCCCGGCCCATAACCCAGGTACAGCTCACGGAGGTACGGATGCAGGTCGGTTTTGCAGTCCAGAACGCGGCTGATTTCGTCTTCCATTGCCGCCAGACCGGACAGCGGCGGCATATCGGCCGGGTCAAACTCAATCAGGAACGCCGCCTCGCTGCCCTCGCGGATGGGTTTGTCCAGCCAGGTTAGCCGCCGGACGCGGTGGCGTTGGCAGAGTGCGGCGATTTGTTCTTTCTGCGCGGCTGTGGTTTCGTTCATAGCGTTCACCTGGGCCTGGCGTTCAGTTGGGCCTATTGTAGCAAACGCGGTTGGGCGGCCCGCGTTCAGCCGCTGACCGGTTCCAGGCCGGCCTCCGCCCGCGCGTCGTTGATGTGGTCAAGGACGCGCATCCGCAGGGGCGGCAGTTCGTAGCCCACGTCGGCCATCATCCGGCTGTTGTCCACCAGGTACACGTGGGGCACCGGGCGGCTGCCGGTGGTGATGCTGGCGTCGGGGATGTAAGAGCGCACAATGTCGGCCACATCGGCGATAGTCGCCAGTTCGCCGCCGCTGATGTAAATGTGGTGGTTCAGCTGGTTGGCCAGGGCGACGCGGACGAAAATCTCGGCGGCGTCCTCGGTGTGAATCATCGGAGAGGCTTCCCGGGGGTCAAAATCCATCGTCACCGGCTGGCCGATGGCCGGCAGCGACATCATCAGCCCGCCAATCATCCCCGTCATCCCGGTAACGCGCCCGTGGCCGAACACGGTGCAGATGCGGATGCCGCGAATGTCCAGCCCGTGCAGGGCGCGGTAGCGGGCGGCGGCGAAGTCGTTCACCGCTTTGGTCATCCCGTACACGTTAATCGGCGCCGGCAGGTCGTCCTCAATAAGAGGCCGGTCGCCAAAGGTGTCCTGCACGCCGTACACGGCGATGCTGCTGGCATACACCACCCGCCGGATATTGCCCCAGCGCGCCGCCTCAAAAACGTTGTTGGCGCCGTCAATGTTGACGGCCATCCCGGTAGCCGGCCGGTCTTCGGTGTCCGGCGGCAGCAGCGCCGCCATGTGGATGATGCGGTCAACACGGTGCCGGTTGACCGCCTCCAGCAGATGGTCCATACGGGTAATATCGCCGCGGTAGATGGCAATGCGGTCCAGCAGGGGCTGCAAGTTGGCGCGCGGCGGGGCCAGGTCAAAGCAGACCACTTCCTCGCCGCGCTCCACCAGCTTGCGGATGATGCGGTTGCCGATAAACCCGGTGCCGCCGGTAACCATTACGGACATTGCCAAACCTCCGACTGTTGACAGGGTACGGGCTGTTGACCGGGTACGGGCCGCCGCCGGGCTGTTCCGGGAACTGCGGCGGCGGGCGCGCCGGTAGGCAGCATCATACCCAGCGGCGGCGGGGGACGCAAGAAACCCTCTCCGCCAGGCAGCGTTCCGTTGCCGGAGATCGGGGTTTTGCAAAGTCATTAAAGCCCTCTCCCCTTGCGGGAGAGGGTTGGGAGAGGGGTAGCCCTCCGCCCTGAGCTGGTAGCCCGGTAGCGCTCCATTTTAGGTGGTCGGGGCTTTGCAAAGTTAGGGATGCCGCTCTTGCCGTTCCTGGATTCCCGCTTTCGCGGGAACAATGTAAAAGCCCGAATTGCAACGCTACCTTGACTTAATCACGGCCTGCCCGCCGCCGGCATTGCTGGTATGATGGGGCTATCTGCACTGGCCCCCGTTTTACCTGCCATGGCTACGACACAATCTTACGCGCCCGACGCCCACCGGCTGGCGGCCTCGCTGGCGGCCATCTACGCCGGGCATCCTGACGCTGAGGGCCTGCCGCCCGCCCGCCGCATCGCCGTTATCGCCGCTGCGCTGCTGGATGCCGGCGACCTGGACGCCAACCTGCCGGTAGTCAACACTGCCGCGCTGTTTCACCTTGCGGGGCCGCCCGACGACGCCAACCGCCCGGCGACTTCCGCCGCCATCGCCGCCGCCTGGCTGTGGGGAGCCGGCGCGCCGGAGCCCTTCGTGGCCGCGGTTTCCGAGACCATCCGGGCCGCCTGGGATGATGCCCCCGACGGCGCCAACGGCCGGCTGCTGTGGCACGCCGCCCTGCTTGACCTGCTGAGCGTAGAACGCCACGCCGGCTGTCTCCGCGATCGGCCGGCCGTCTATCGTCGCCACTGCCTGCTGCCGGCCCTGGGTCTCCGCGCGCGGTTGACCTTGCCGGCGGCGATTGCGATGCACGATGCCCGGGTATCCGGTTTGGCCGCCTGGCTGGACGGCCAGGACACCGCCCTCGTGCCAACCGACTGGCGACGCCTGGCCCAGGTGGACAACATCCGGCAGGGCGTCAACCGCCTGCTGGCCGGCGCCGACCCGGCGCTGGTGCGCTCCGAAATGCCGGCCGGCGGCCTGCCCTACGCCGAATACCGCGGCCAGCAGCGGGCCATCATCGCCGCCAGCCACGACCGCATCCTGGAGCTGACCCACGCCCGCATCGAAGCCTCGCGCAACGTGGCCGCCGAGAAATACCTGGAAAGCGACACCATCCACAAACCGGCCGTGGAGGAAAACCTGTTCGTCAGCGCGCGCCGCCGGGCCCGGCAATTGGGCCTGTCGGCGGAAACCGCCGAGGACATCGCCCGCCTGCTCCTGTCCAACGCCCGCGAAGTGCAGGAACGGACTCTCAACGACATCGCCCAGCGCCTGAGCCGGCTGCACGGCCAGATTCTGGACGCCGACTCCCCCGAAACCCGCACCGAGGAAGCCGACATCGCCATCCCCTCCCTGGTGGTACGCACCGGCGACCAGCCCCTGGCCCGCGAGAACGAACTCATCAAAGAGCTGCGCGTAACCGGACTCAACGAGGCGTATCCCGAACAGCGTCACCAGTTTGCCCAGTGGTTCAACTCACCCCATCCCTATATGCAAACCGGCCAGATTGTGGGCAGCCGCGATGCCGACCTGTTCCTGCAAGCCCTCACCGGCGGCGCGCGCTGCAAGGTGATTGCGACGATGGCCCTTGACGGGCCGATGCACCTGGGCCACGGCGCGCTGGCCAAACTGCTCGGCTACTTCCAGTCGTTGGGCGCCGAAATCGTGCTCGCCTTTCGTGATGAGCTGCCCGAGCGCGGCCCGGCGCGCCGCCTGATGCGCGATAGTCTGCTGGATATGGCGGCCGACGGCCTGGATTTGAGCCGCACCGACGCCTATCTCCAACCGGCCCGCTCCGGCATCATTGAAACGGCTTTTGCCCTGGGCGAGGCCATCCCGCTGAGCCTGCTGAACTCCGCCCTGGGCCTGCGCCTGCGGGACAGCGCCACCGCTACTTTTCTGCCCCTGCTGCGCCTGGCGGACATTCTGCATCCCCAGCGGGACGAGTGCGGCGGCCCTTGCCGCACGCTGGTTATCGACGGCATCGGGGGCGATGTTTACGTCCGCATGGCCCGCAACGTGGCCGAGCGATTCGGGTTCGTCAAGCCCTCCGCCCTCTATCTGCGGATGATGCGCAGCCTGGCCACCTACCGCGACCCGCGCACCGGCAGCGCCGTGGAAGTGATGACCAACGCCGTGCCGCCGGGCCGCATCACTTACGACGACCACCCGGACGACCTGCGCCGCCGCATCGGCCGGGCCTACACCGGCGGCCGGCGGACGCTGGCCGAGCAGCGGGAACTGGGCGGCAATCCCGACCCGCGAGTCTGCGCCGTGGCCAGTCTGCACGCTTTCTACGCCACCGCTGACGCAGAGGAATACGCCGCCCTGCAAGCCCAATGCCGCTCCGGGTCCCTGTTGTGCGGAGAGTGCAAAGCATCGGCCGCCGACGCTTTGGTAGAATATCTGGCGCGGCATCGCCAATCGCGGGCTAAACTCCCCGTCCCGGCAGTGCGCCGCGCTCAAACCCTCGCCGGCTTGCCGGCAGAGGAGGACTGACGATGAAAGAGTTTTTCCTCAACTACTGCATCACGCCGTACCAAACCGCTGCTTATTGTGAACACCAGTACCAGACACTAACGACTTTCGGAGTCATCATTCTGGTGGGTTACGTGATTACCGCGTCCGTAATCCTGATTAGCTGGCGCAAAGGCTGGTTGAATCAGTGACCGATGCCGCTTTTGCGCTGGCCATAGTGGTCGTTGCTTTCGCCGGTTCAATTTGCTACGAACTAATGGAACGCAGCCGGCAATTCTGGACTAGGGCCATCTACCGAACCCTGGCCTGGGGCTGGATTGGATTAGCCGGCGCACTCCTGGCCGCGCTGCTGCGCCCGGTCGGATGATAACGAAAATCAAACTTCCTAACCCCTCGCAGGAGACTTCCCAAAATGTCAGACCAGCAGCGTATCCTCACCGGAATGCGCCCTACCGGACAACTGCATCTCGGCCACTATCTGGGCGCGCTGGAAAACTGGGTCCAGATGCAGCATGAATACGAGTGCTTTTTCCTCATCGCCGACTATCAGGCTATGGGCGACCATCTGGACGACATCGACCTGATTCAGCGCTCGGTGCTGGACGTAGCCACCGACTGGCTGGCGGTGGGCCTCGACCCGGAGCAGTCCTCATTCGTCATCCAGAGCTACGTGCCGGAGCACGCCGAGCTGGCTATGTTTTTCAGTATGCTGACCTCCCTGAACCAGCACCGGCGTAACCCTACGTTGCGGGCCGAAATCGGGCAGCTGGAGTCGGAAAACCAGGCCATCACCCTGGGCTTTTTCAACTACCCCATCAGCCAGGCGGCCGATATTCTCCTGCCCAAAGCCCACCTGGTGCCGGTGGGCGAGGACCAGGTAGCCCACATTGAATACACCCGCGACGTGGCTCGCCGCTTCAACCGGCGGTACGGCGAGGTCTTTCCCCTGCCCCGCGCCCGCGTGGGCCGGGTGCCCCGCCTGGTGGGCACCGACGGCCAGGCCAAAATGAGCAAAAGCCTCAACAACGCCGTCTATCTGGCCGACGACCCGGACACGGTGCAAGAGCGCGTGCGCCGCATGGTAACCGACGTCACCGGGCAGAACCCCCGCCTGCGCGCCGCCGACCCCGGCGTGGTCGAGTACAACCCCGCCTTCCTGTACCACGACGCCTTTAACGACAACCCCGATGAAGTCGCCGAACTCAAGGAACGCTACGCCGCCGGCACGGTCAGCGATTCGGAAGTCAAAGAACGCCTCACCGATGCCCTCAACCGCTTCCTGGAACCCATCCGGGAGCGGCGCGCCTGGTACGAGCGGCATCCCGACTACGTGCGCGATGTCCTGCTGGCCGGCACGGAACGGGAGCGGGCCATCGCACAGGAAACTATCGCGGACGTGAGGCAGGCTATGCGGGTGGTCTATACCTGATGACAGCGATGACACCTGCGAGGACGGCGCCGGATAAGCTCCACATCGGGTTTGTACAGGCCAGCCTGGACGCAGGCGGCGCGGCGCGAGTTACCCTCTCCCTGGCCGACTCCCTCCTCCGGCGCGGCCACCGCGTGGACCTCCTGCTCGGGCGCTTCATCGTAGCCTACCGGGACAACCTGCCCGGCGGGATGCGGCTGTACTACCCCCGCCTGCCCAACGTTGACCGGGAACTGCTCCGGTGCCTCCGCCAGCGCGGCATCCCGGCCCAACCGATGACCATCAATCCGGCCATGGCCGGCAGGGACTGGCTGGCCCTCCGGCGCAAAGGACTCGGCATCAGCATCCGGCCCAAGCTGGCCGTGTTCGGCCATATCATCGCCCGTTACATCCGCCGGCAGCGTCCCCAGCTGCTGGTGTCCGCCCTGCAAGGCGCCGATGAGGCCACGGGCTATGCGGCGGAGCTGACGGGACGCTCCGTTCACCGGGTTGTGACCGTGCATAACAATATCACCCTGGACTACTCCGAGGCAGAGTTGCGCGCGGCGCGGGCGCTCTTCCCCAGGGCAAGTGCCCTGGTCGGGGTGTCCCGGGGCGTGGCCGCCGAGGCCCAGCGCGCCCTGGAAATACCGGCCGGGCGGGTGCGCGCTATCTACAACCCCATACCGTCCGGGCAAATCTGGCGGCTGGCGCAGGAGCCGGTTACGCACCCCTGGTTTTGCGAGGGGGGCGGAACGCCGGTCATCCTGGCGCTGGGGCGCGAAGCGCCGGCCAAGGATCACTCCACCCTGGTAGCGGCCTTCGGGCTGGCCCGTCGCCAGCTCCCGGCCCGGCTGGTCATTATGGGCCGCTTTTCCGAGTCCTGCCGGGCCGGGCTGATTGCCCAGGCCCGCGGCTGCGGGGTGGCCGGCGACCTGGAGTTTGTGGACTTTGACGCAAACCCCTATCGCTATATGCGACGGGCCGGGCTGTTAGCCCTTTCCTCCCGTTGGGAAGGGCTGCCCACGGTGCTGCTGGAAGCCCTGGCCTGCGGCGCTCCGGTAGTCAGCACCGATACGCCCTACGGCCCACGGGAAATACTCGCCGACGGGAAATATGGGAAACTGACGCCGGTGGGAGACGCCCCGGCCCTGGCCCGGGCCATAGTTGAAACGCTGCAAGGCGACCGGCCTCCGTCAGCCGCGCTGCGTCGCCGCGCCGCCGCCTTCTCCCCGCGGCGCGCCGCCGATGCTTACGTGGCGCTGTTTGAGCAGGTGGTGAGCCAAAACGATGCTCCGGCGCGCTAATCCGGCGCCGGACTGCCGGCCATCCCGGCGTGAAACCTTGCGCTCCCGTCTCCGGCGCCCCTCAATGACGGGGCTGATTTTCGGCCTGCTGCTGGCGGCCGTCTGCGCGCAACTCTGGTTTGCCAGCGCTCCGCTGCCGCTGGGCGGCCCCAACGTGCTGCTGGCCGCCGCGGCGGTTATCCTGGCGGCCGGCAATGCCCTGTGGCGGGCCGGCCGCCGCCCGCTCCCGGAACCCGCCGCCGTCATTCCCGCCCTGGTCGGCGAGTTCCGTCCCCTGATTCCGGCAATGGCGGCCGCCCTGCTGCTGCTGGCGTGGATGACGACGGTCCATCTGTGCCACGGCATCCACGATGCAACGCGGCTGGCGCAAACCGCGCTGGGCATCGGCATCCTGTTCGCGGTGTATCGGAGCGTGGACCGCCCGCGCCGGGTATGGCTGATGATAATGGCGGTCGTCGCCGCAACTTTCGTGTCCGCCCTGTGGGGCTTTGCCGCAACATTCATCGGCGACCCCTTCCTGACCGTCTGGCTGCATATTGCCAGCGTGGAGGGAAAATACCTGGATCACATTTTGATGTATGGCCGAATGGCCGGGCTTGCCGTGACTGCCGGCACCTTCGCTTACCAGCTCGCCGTTGCCGTCCCCCTGGCTTTCGCCGTCCTCCTCTACCACCCCATGGGACGCGGCCGGGAGTCCCGGCGGCGAATCTACGACGCCGCGCTGTTTGTAATGCTGCTGACCCTGGTAACGGCAATGGTGGTGAACGCTACCCGCTCCGCCCTGCTTGGCGTGCTGGTCGCCGCCGTCATCATCGTCTTGCCGTCCCTGAAAGCGCCCCGGCTGCGGCGGCGTTTGTTTTGCGTCATCGCGCTAACGGCGGTCGGCCTGCTCGCATTCTTCAATCCCGTGTTCACCGCCGGCGACGCTGCCGGCAGCGTCAGCCGCCTTTTCCACGACGGCGCCGGCCGGCTGGCCGCTGCAAGTCCGGCCGTTGGCAACGAATCGGGGAACAGCCGTATCCTCAGCATCTCAGACCGGTCGGCCCAGAGCCGGATACCCATGGCCGTTACGGCATTGCGCTACTCCGTGGACTATCCTCTAGGAACCGGCATCTACTCCCCGGACATCGCCCACTTGAGCTGGGGGCGGCGCATTCAAATCGACTTGGGCAGCCGCGTCCTCAACCCGGACGCCGCCCACCTAATTGAGGGGCTGCACCCCGGAACCAGGCAATCCATTCTGAGCGGCGCGCTCCCCCATAATCAGTTTCTCGCCCTGCTCGTGCTTTACGGATTCCCCGGCCTGGTTCTGTTCGCCCTGTTCTATGCGCTGGTTCTCCGGTCGTTATTCACCCCGGCGCGGAAGTTTGTCATACCCGCCCCGAACACGCTGCTCCATTGCCTGGCCGCCGCCGTCGCCGGAGCGATGGTCAGCTATTTAATATTCGGGCTGCTGAATCCCATCGGCCCGTTCGAGGACGACTGGAGTTATTTCTACATCATTGGGCTGGTGTTCAGCCTGGAGCGAATCGCCGCCGGCCGCCGGTATTCCGCCGGCCGTCCGTTGCGCCGGGATTTGGCGGATTGTGATATAAAACCCTTTGCCGAAACCCATCACCCACGGGGGAAATGAAATATGGAACCTAGCGCAATCGTCCGGCAAGTCCAGGACGCCGGCGTACAGCTCATAACCTTCTTCTACTGCGACAACGGCGGAATCATCCGGGGCAAGGCGACCCACGCCGCGCGCCTGGCCGGCCGGCTCAATTCCGGCATCGGCCTGACCGTGGCGATGCAGGCCATGAGCGATATGGACCGGCTGCAATTAGTAGAAGGTATGGGCCCCGTTGGCGAAGTGCGGCTGATGCCGGCCCCGGACACTTTCACCATCCTGCCCTACGCCCCGCAGCGCGCCCTGATGCTGGCCGACTTGATGACTACCGCCCGCCAGCCCTGGGCCGCCTGCCCCCGCGACTTTCTAAAGCGGATGCTGGCCCGCGCCGCCGCCCAGGGCCTGACCATCCAGGCCGCTATGGAACCGGAGTGGTATCTGGCCCGCCCCGCCGGCGACGGGTTCGCCCCCCTCGACGAAACCCTCGACAACCACAGCGTCGGCTATACCATGGCCCAGGACGTGATTGACGACGTGGTCGCCGCGCTGGAAGCCCAGGGCTTGCGCGTCGAGCAGTATTACCCGGAGCTGGGACACGGCCAGCAGGAATTGAGCATCACCCACGCCGACGCCCTGCGGGCCGCCGACAACCATATCATCTACCGCGAAACCGTGCGCAACGTGGCCTGGCGCCACGGCCTCTACGCCTCTTTCGCCCCCAAACCCTTTCCCGACCAGGCCGGCAGCGGCAACCACATCCACTTCAGCGCGTGGGATAATGACGGCCGCGTGAACCTCTTTTTTGACCCCGACGACGCGCACAACCTCAGCCAACTGGCCTACCACTTCATCGGCGGCATTATGGAGCATATCGCGGGCCTGGTGGCGCTGACCTGTCCCAGTATGAACAGCTACCGCCGGCTGTCCCCCGGTTCCTGGAGCACCGCCTTTGCCTGCTACGGGCCCGACAACCGGGAAGCCGCCCTGCGGATACCATCCCTGTTCTGGGGTTCGGAAATGGCGTCCACCAACCTGGAATTCCGGCCCTCGGACTCCAGCGCCAACCCCTACGTCGCCCTGGCCGGCCTGATTGCCGCCGGCCTGGACGGGGTCGAGCGCAGCCTGCAGCCCAGCCCCGACCAGCGCATCGCCGTTGACCCGGCCCGGCTGTCCCCCGACGAACTGGCCCGCCGGGGCATCCGTCGCCTGCCCACGTCCCTGCCGGAGGCCATCCACGCCCTGGAAACCGACGCCACCCTGACCGCGGCCATGGGGCCCGCGCTGGCCAATTCCTACCTGACCATCCGCCGGGCCGATTGGGAACTGTTCTCCCAGCACGACGCCGCCTACGAAGTGCGCCACCACTTCTACAAATACTAGCCCCCGCCCCCGCGTCCCGCCCGGACCGAGCCGGGCAGGACGCGCTATCACGGCAGTACGTAGGCCGCCGCAAAGGCCCCGAACCCGGTCACGCCGGCGGCGCAAACCATCCGGCCCACGGCGTCATACTCCGCGCCCGGCGCCGCCTGCCAGCCGCCGCCGGATTCAGCATCACCATACCGCAGCAGCGTCAGCCGGCGTTCCCCGGCCTCCTCCGCCAGCGCCCGGGCCACCGGCAGGCAGACGGTCAGCCCCGACGCCGGAACGTCAGCCTCCGCCGCGGCGATGCGCACGATGGCCTGCGCCGCCCCGTTCCGCCCCAGCCCATAGCCCGCCGCCGTCCGCGGCGCGCCATAGGCCGGCGACACCCGTACCACGCCGTGCGCCGCCAAATCCGCCGGCGCGGTTGCCCTTACGGTTACGCCCCAGCGCGCTCCCGGCTCCGTGACTACCGTCAGCGACGGGCCGGGCTTCGCGTCCGCCGGGTTGTTTCCCGTGTCCGTAACCGACACTAGCAGGGAACCGTAGCCGCGGTTGGGGCCGTAGTGCGCCAGCGTCGCGCTTTCGTCGGTATGGTTGCGGTCGTTGGCAATGCTGACTTGCACCTCTTGCCATTCGTTCCAGTCGGCGGCGGTAAAGCGCAGTTCGGCGGGAGTGGGCCGCACGTCCGGGTTGTCGCTGCGGATTCTGATATTGGCACCGCGGCCGGACGGCGGGCCGGCCAGTCTAACCCGGTAGGTAGCCTGGTGGCCCTCCGGCAACGCGATGCGCCGGGCGTCAAACCGGATGTTCAGGTTGTAGATGATGGGCGGCCGCTCGGGCTCGGTTTCCGGCGCGACGGCGGCCGGCTGGCCGGCGATAAAGGGCGAAAACTCCGTTACCGTACCGCAAACCTGGTCGCCCCGCGGCTCCGAACCCGGCACGACCCGCCAGCGGCCCGACTGGTAGTGCAGCAGCCGCGTCGAACCGTCGCCCCGGGGCAGGCAAATTTCCAGCCCATCCGCCGGCGCCGCCGGCGTCACGCTGATGCCCACCAGCGTAGCCCCGTCCAGGGTGTAGCCGGCAAGCGTGGTCGGGATGCCCTCAAGCACGCTGAACGTAATGGTCAAGTCCTCGGTCAGCCTCTGCGTCGTGCTGACCTCTACCCCGTCGGGAATGTCGGCCCCGGCATCGCTGGACACCGTAACCGTCTGGGTGTCAATGGTGTATTCCACAGCGGGGGCGCCGGCCGGCGGCGGCGTGAGGATGGTTCGAGTCGGTACGCTGCTGTCAGCGGGAACCGGCTCCAGGAGCAGCACGGGCAAAAGCGTGACGCCGCTGTCAATGCCCCGGATGCTGGGGGTGTGCGTCAGCGCGGACGCATTGGCAAAGTCGTCGTCGTCCGTCGTCGTGGTGACCGTTACCGTCTGGGCCACGTTCCAGTTGCCGGCGGCGCCGGCGGTGAAGTCAAGGGATGCCGATGCCGGGTCCACCCTGACTGCGGAGTTGCCGCTGCTGATGGCGACGGTTACATCAGCCGCCGGCCGGTTATCCAGTACCACGGTGTAGCTGTCGCCGCTGCTCTCCGCCACGGACAGCATGGCCTCGGACAGGGTAATGCCCGGCGCGGTGGTGTCCTGCACGGTTACGGACACCGCGGCCGTTGCCCCGGCGGTATAGCCGCCGGTGGCGCTGGCCGTGTGCGTCAGCGTGTCGGTGGCGTCGGCAAGGTCGGCGTCAGCCACCGCCGTCACCCTTACCGTCTGCGCCCGGTTCCAGTTTCCAGCGTTAAAGGTCAGGGACGCCGGGGTTGCGGCGGCCTCGTCGTCGGCGCTGGTGATAGCGACGGTTACCGCAGCCGATGGCCGGTGGCTCAGCTTGACGGTATAAGTTTCGCCGGCGTCGTCGCCCTCGGTCACAGTGCGGGCGGTTTCCGACAGCATGAGGCTGCCCGTGTCGTCGTCCGTAACCGTTACGGGCAGGGATTTGCTGATGCCAGCATAGCCGCTGTCCGTGCTGGCCGCCCGGTGGTCAATCCTGGCGGCGTCGTCCGCCAGGTCGTTGTCCGCCGCCGCTTTCACGTTTATCGTCTGCACATCATCCCAGGTGGTAGTGCTGAAAGTCAGCGTTTCGCTGGCGGTGAACGCCGTGGCCGTGTCGGGGCCGTCAATGGTCAAGTCGCCGGACGCGGTTACGGTCACGGTTACGTCAGCCGTAGGCGCGGTAACCAGCCGCACCGTGTAACTCACCGCGCTGCTGCTTTCCTCGCCCACGGTCAGCGCCGGTTCGGACAGCAGGATGTTGGGCCGGTCGTTGTCCGTAACGGCAACGGTCAGGTCTTTGCTGACGCCGGCAAAGCCGCTGACCGCGCCGGCGGCGGCGTGGCGCAGCGTGACGCTTTCGTTGACGCTGCCGGCGTCATCCGGCGCCCTGATGGTCACCGTCTTCGCCGCATAGTTCGTAGTCGTAAAGGTCAGCGTTCGGCTGCTGCTGAAATCCATGGGGTTGAAAGTGCTGCCGCCGTCGTGGATTTCCACGGCGGCGTTGCCGCTGGTGACGGTTACGGTTACGTCGGCCCTCGGCGCGCTGCTCAGCCCCACGTCATAAGCGACGTTGCCGCCCTCCTCGCTTACCGACAGCGTGGTTATGGCCGCGCCGTTGCGGGTCAGGGCGATGCTCCCCCTGTCGTCGTCCGTAATCGTTACGGTCAGGGATGCCTTCACGCGCTCAAAGCTGCTCCCCAGGCCGCCGCCGGCGTGGGTCAAAGTCGCTGTGTCGTCCCGCAGGTCGGCATCGTGCGCCGCCCGGACCCTTACCGTCTGCGGCACGTTCCAGTTCCCCACCGTGAAACTCAGCGTTTCGCTGGCCGTGAACCCGGCGCCAGCGTCGGGGCCGTCAATGGTAACTCCGTCGTCCGCGTCGCCGCTGATGGCAACGGTTACGGCCGCATCCGGCCGGTAGCTCAACGCCACGGTGTAGCTGGCGACGGCCCCCTCGCCCACGGTCAGCGCCGTGGGCGCGAAATTGAAAGTCCCCCGCCCCTGCCTTACCGTGTCCAGCCCGTCGTATTTCAGCGCCGGATACTGCGCGTTGCTGCCAAAGTCCCAGGGGTCGTCGCCGCCGGTTTCGCCGTCCAAGTCCACGTCCCAGGCGGAGTAGATGCCGGTGGCTCCGTAGGCCGTGGGCGATTGCAGCGCGGTGGTGATTTGGCCCGCGCCGGCGCCGGTGCCCGTGATGCCGCTGGTAGTGGTGTCCCAATAGCTGTTGCCCACCGTGGCCCCGCTGGCCAGGCTCCCGGCCAGCCCGCCCACGTTGTCCGCGCTGGACGTAACCGTACCCGTCGCATAAGATGCCGTTATGGTGCTGTTTGTGGTAACCACGCCGACCAGACCGCCGACGTGAGAGGCGGAGCCCGTGCCGCCGGACACCGCGCCGGTGGCATAGCTGGCCGTAATCGTGCCGTTGTTCAGCCATCCGGCCAGGCTGCCGAGTCTAACCTGCGTGGCCGCCGTCGCGGCGGTTACCGTCACCCCGGAATAGCTGGCCGGCACGCCGCCATCAACAAATCCTATCAGCCCGCCGACGGTTTTGCTATTGGTGTCAGCATCGGTGGCTGCCACGCTGCCGGTGGCCCAGCTGGAAGTTACCGTTCCGCCCGAGTCCAGTTGGCCGGCCAGCACGCCGGCGAAGAGCGGACTGGCGGTCGCGGTGACGCTGGCATTGGGCAGGCCCACGCCGGAGATGGCGCCGCTGACCCGGCTGAACAGCCCCACTCTTTGCCCGCCGGCGTTGATTGTCAGGTTGGCAATGCGATGGTTGTTGCCCTTAAAGGTGGCCGTGTAAGTCCCAATAGGCGCCCAGTTGGGGTAGGCGTCGTTGCTGTCCACGTCATAATCCCCGTCGGTGTCAAAGTCCAGCGCCACCGCGCTGTCGGAGTTCGCCCCCAGTTCGTAGCCCGTGCAAGTGCGCGCCGGAGTCGTCGCGCCCACCAGCTGGCAGCCCATGCCGTCGGCGGGAATGGGATAGACGGCGGCGTAGTGGCCGCTGTTGGCGGCGTCGTCCACCGCCCCGTCGCCGTCCAAGTCGTAGCGCACGGCGTTGAGCTGGGCCAGACGGGTAATCTCAATCAGCCCGTCGTCGTCGCAGTCATAGTCAATCCTTTGGGCATTGGCCTGCTCGGCCGCATCGTGGCCGCCGCTTTTCAGCACGGGATAGCGGCCGGCCCTAAAGCTCCACACATCGTCGCTGTTGCCGTCCTCGTCCACGTCCAGGTCGTCCCAGGCAACGTAAATGCCGGCGTAGCCGGTGGGGGTGATGAGCTCGGCCGTGGTTTTGCCCCGGCCATAGGTCCGGGGGGCGGTGCTGTCGGTGTGGCGGGTGTGCTCGCAGGAGGTTTCCAGGTCCCAGTAGCTGTTGCGGACGCTGGAAGGGGCATGGGGACTTTGCGAATTAATGTCGCTATCGCCCGCCAGCCCGCCCACCACATCGCTGGTCGCCGTCACCGGGCCGGTGGCGTAGCTGTTGTAGATGATGCCTTGGCTGTTCTTCCCGACCAGCCCGCCGACCCGGGCGCTTCCGGTAACGGCGGCGTGGGAGTAGCTGGCCCGTATGCTGCCGTCGTTTTGCCCCGCCAGGCCGCCCACCTGGTCGATGCCGCTGACGCTGCCGGTGACGTAGCTGGCGGATATTTCGCCGTAAGTCGTGAATCCTGTTGTGGTGAGGCGGGCGGTCTGGTCGCTGTTCAAATTGCCGGCCAGGCCGCCGGTATAATTAGTCGTCGTCCCTCCTTTGACATAGACATTAACCAGGCCCACGTTGCGAATCCGGGCCTCAGCGTTGGGATGTCCTACATACCCGAACAGGCCCACGGCGCTGGAGATGCTGCGGCCGCCGTTCACGAACAGGTTGGAGATGGTGTGCCCATTGCCGTCAAAGGTGGTAACGAAGTCAGTCGAGCCGATTTCAAAGTCGGCGATGGGCGTCCAGCCGGCGCCGCCGTTGTAGTAAGCGTCGCCGCTGTCGCCGGTAACGGTGCCGTCGGCGGCCAGCGTGTAGGTGGCGCCGTCGCCGTCGGTGTCAAAATCCAGGTCGGCGCGCAGCTCGTAGCCGGAGCAGGTCGGGGTAGCCGTCATCGGCCCGGCGCCGTCCGGGTCAACCGGCTTGCAGCCCAGCCCGGCCACCGCATAGCGAAAGGCCCGGTCGTAAGCGGCCGTATGACCGGTGTAGCCAACCAACGCGGACGCAACGCCGTTGCCGTCCAGGTCATAGCGGATGGCGTCCAGCTGGGCCAGATTGCGAACGTCAATCAGCCCGTCATCGTCGTCGTCATAGTCAATGTCGGTAGCGCTGCGGGTCACGGTAACGGTATAGGAATTATCGGCCAGGCCGCTGCCGGAGGGCGGCACAACCGTAATGGTAAAAAGGTTGCTGCCAACATTGACGGTTTGGGCGCCGGTATTGCTGGACGAGCTAAGGGTGTCGGTGCCCGACCGGGAGCGAGTGGCCTCGATTCTGACGGTTGACACCGAGTTAGGCACGGTAACGGTGTAGGCGTTGGTTCCGGGGCTGAAAGCCGGCGCGAGGTCAAAATAGCGGTACACGGCGGCGCTGGCGCTATAGGCGGCGGCGTTGTCGCGAACTGCAATAGAGGCCAGGGTATTGGCGGGGGTGCTTTGCGCCGCCGCCGGAGTCGCGCCGCCGGCCCCAAACGCGCCCAGCAGCGCGGCAACGGCCAGCAGCAAAAACCCGGCGGCCAGGGCCAAGCCGGCCCGGCGGCGGGGCATCATTCTGCCCCGCCCCGAACACCAGTGCGATTTATGCCGAAGTGCCCCCAAATAGCCGGCATCAGCAAATCCTCCCCGCCGCAGCAGACATAGCGCAGTATCCAATTGTCAAACAACATCGCATCACAGCCGCGATTGTAGCACAAAGCCGGGGGGCGGGGGGCCCAGCGCCTTTGCCAAGCAATTAAAGCCCTCTCCCCTCGCCGGAGAGGGCAGGGAACTGCCCCTTGCATTTGCCCGAACACCCGTGCTATCATAGCCGCGTCAGGCGAAAAAGCAATACCCCGACCGGGTTTCAGGTAATCACGGCCACTTTCAGCATCCAAGTCGCTACCGGCTCGTTGAGACTGTCGCCGATCTCATTAACCGGCGTAGTCGCTCCGGCCACGGCGTTAGCCACAGCGCCCCATGCTTCGGGCATGGAAAATACCGAGCAAAAAACCCCAGCGCAAAACCTCCGGCCGTAGGGCTGATAATCCCTGAAACCCGGTCCACCGCAAACCTTTCGCCCGACATCGCACCCATCGCCTGACCTCGCCCCCCAATTCCCCAACGCGCCAAGCCAAAGGAGCCGCCATTCCCAATATAACGAACCCGCTCGCGCCCGAATCCGTAAAGCGCAATCCAAAAATCCTGTCCATCCTGTCCATCCCTGTCAGTTCGTAACCCCCGGCCTCAACTTTGCGCCCGGCGCAGTGCGTCGCGCCCTGTCGGTGATAAACTGCTGTCAGTTCGTAACCCCCGCCCTCAACTTTGCGCCGGCCCTGGATTCCTGCCCCCCGTGTTGACGGGTTTTGCGGCCCAACCTATACTCGCCGCAATCCCTGTCCGCACCGCTAACCGCGTGTTTCTACTACTATGACCCAAGCAGCACCCCACCAGCGCGATTTGGCCGGCGAGTCCTGGGACCCGGGCCAATACCTGAAATTCGCCGACCACCGGCTGCGCCCGGCTCTGGACCTGATGGGCCGCATCCCTCTGGAACGGCCGCCGGCCATCTACGACCTGGGCTGCGGCAGCGGCAACGTAACCCGCATCCTGGCCGACCGCTGGCCCGCCGCCGACGTTGCCGGCGTGGACAACTCGCCGGAAATGCTGGCCCAGGCCGCCGCCGCGCCCTCCCGCATCCGCTGGCAGGAGGGCGACCTTGCCGGCTGGCGGCCCGACCGCGCGCCGTCAATCCTCTATTCCAACGCCGTCATCCAGTGGCTGCCCGACCATCACCAACTCATCCCCCGCCTGTGGGCGATGCTGCCTCCGGGCGGCTGCCTCGCCGTGCAGGCCCCGCTCAGCTGGGATCTGGCATCCCACCGCATAATGCGCGCCACCCTGCGCCACGGCGGCCCGGACGGCCAGGCCATCGGCAGCCCCGAACTGCGCGCCGCCGTGGCCAACCGCTGGGTGCAAGACCCCGATTTCTACTACGACCTGCTGGCCCCGGCCGCGGCCCACCTGGACGTGTGGACTACCGAGTACCAGCACGCCCTCACCGGCGATAACCCCGTGCTGGAATGGGTAACGGGCACCGGACTGCGCCCCATCCTCAACGCCCTGGACGACGCCGACCGGGCCCTGTACCTGGCCGAATACCGGCGCCGGCTCAACGAGCAATACCCCAAACGGCCCGACGGCGTTACCCTCTACCCCTTCCGACGGCTGTTTTTCGTGGCCATACGCCAATAATTCATCTACCGGGCGCTGCCGGATGCGCCGGGATTATTCAGCAGTTTATCCCGCGTATCCCGTAGCGCCCGGCGCCAATTACTCACACAAGAGAGGTGCATTATGACGGTTCTGGTACTGGGCGGCTCCGGGTTCATCGGCCCCCGGGTCATCCGCAAACTGGTGGCACGCGGCGAGCAGGTCTATGCCACCGACATCAACCCCCTGCCCGACATCCCCGGCCTCGACGGCGATGCCGTCCGCAGCGCCCGCGTTGACATCACCGACTTCGAGCAGGTAACCCGCGCCATCGTCGAATCGGAACCCGACCGCATCATCAACCTGGCCTACCTGCTCGGCGGCGGCGAAGGCAACCCCCACCACCAGATGCGCCTCAACATCCTGGGTATGGACAACTGCTTTGAGGCCGGCCGCCTGCTGGGCGTCAACCGCATCGTTTATGCCAGCTCCGTCGCCGTCAGCGGCCAGCAATCCAACTTCGGCGACCGCGAGGTCAACGAGGACGACGCCACTTTCGGCGACAGCCAGTATGCTACCCACAAGATTTTCAACGAGTTCCAGGCCAAAATGTTCAACGAGAACTACGGTATGTCCATCACCGGCATCCGCCCCGCCAACGTAACCGGCCCCGACAAGGTGCGCGGCTCCACCGACCACGTGCGCTGCATCACCCTGCCCGCCCGCGGCGCGCCGGTCAGCTTCCCCTACCAGGAAATGATGCGCCTGCCCATCCACGTCGAGGACATCGCCGAGGCCTTCGTTCGCGTCGCCCTGGCAGACCGCAGCGCGCGCCCGGTGTACAACTCCGGCGGCACGCCCATCAGCCTGGGCGACCTGGCCGCAATCGTGCAAGGCTACCTGCCCGACGCCCAAATCAGCTTCGACGACCCCGGCGGCCGCGAACATTCCGGCAACTATCTGGTTGACAACAGCCGGCTGCTCTCCGAGTTTGAGCTGTCCTACCCACCCTTCCCCCAACGGGTGCTGGAAATCATCAACGACGTGCGCGCCGACGAGGGCCTGCCCCCCGTCGCCGGCTGACCCGTCGCCGGCTGCCCCGTTGCCTACTGCCCCGTTGCCGAATGATTGATGAGCTGGGCCACCAGCGAAGTCGTCACCGTCCTCACGTTCCTGCTGCCGGGTTTCGTGGGGGCGGCGGTATTCTACGCGCTAACGTCCCACCCCAGGCCGGGCGAATTCGACCGGGTAGTGCAAGCGCTGGTATTCACCACCGTAGCGCAGGCCATGGCGTGGGCCGCGCAATGGATTGTCAGCCTGCGTTGGCCGGGATACGAATGGCCGGCCGGGCTGGAGTTATCCGTTGCCACCGCGAGCGCGGTAAGCATGGCACTGCTGGCCGCTTATGTCGCCAATCACGATACGACGCACCGACTGTTGCGGTACATCGGCGCTACGCGCGAAACCTCGTATCCTTCGGAGTGGTACTCGGCATTCGCGGAATATCCCGATTGCTATATTGTGCTACACTTGAGAGGCAACCGACGACTGTACGGCTGGCCGGAGGAATGGCCTAGCAGGGCACAGGAAGGCCACTTCAGGATAGCCGAAGCCGAGTGGTTGGGTGACGGTCAACAGGGCGATATGACGGAAACCGTTGTCGTACTGGTACCCGCAGCCGAGGTGGAAATGGTACAATTCCTGCGAGTGCCGAGCCTGGCAAATGTGGAAGGATAAACCATGGCCAAAGTACCGAACCTGTCGCCAAGCAATCGCGGCAAGGGATTGAAAGGCGCCTCGCAAAAACCCCTCAACATCAAGCGGCCCCCCATACCGGTCATCAAGCGGTAAGCCGGTATGGGAAGGCCATTGCCCGATTTGGAGCGTAAGCTATGGCTAAAGTAGCAAACCCGTCCCCAAGCAAACGGCGGGCGTTGATTAAAGCCGGCAAGTGGGATAAGTCGGACCCGGTGGCGAAACTGGTCAAGCCACCGCCACCGCCGGCCCCGCCGCCGAAAAAATAGCGTGGGTCAGGATAGGAAAATCAACGCAACAGGAGGCAGACCATGGCCAGAGTGCCGAACCTGGCGCCAAGCAAACGCGGCAAGGGATTGAAAGGCGCCTCGCAAAAACCCCTCCACATCCAGCGGCCCCCCATACCAGCCATCAAGCGGTAGCCCGGGATGGGGCAAGACGCCTCGCCCCACCCGGTCGGAGCGCAAGATTAAGAGCGGTTGGTGGCATAGGGCAGGTGTTCGCCGATGTAGCCGACGATGAAGTTGTTGGTAGCGTCGTCCCGGTCAAAATAGATTTGCAGGCCGCTGTTGGAACCCCGGTAGGTCAAGTGCCGGGTAATGGTCACCCGCCGCCCCTGGTCCTGGTCGCTGAAAGAACGCTTGTCCCCGTAGCGCGACATCGTGAAGTCGGACTCGCTGTTGGCGTGGGTCCAGCCGGGCTTGAGGTCGGTAAAGTAGTTGTCCCAGTTGCCGATGCTCCCCCCCGGCGTGTTGTACCAGGCTTGGGCCAGTTTGTTGATGGCGTCCAGGGCCGCGACGATTTCGCCCCCGTTGGGACGCGGCTTGCCAAAGTCCGCCAGCGGCTTGGCGCAGTTGGTCAGAAAGCGCAGCCGGGGAAAGCGGCTGGGCGCGGTGACAGCGTCCAGCACCACTATCTCCCGGCTGCCCGCCGTCTCCGGCGCGTCCGCATCATCCGGGTCGGCGGACGGCGGTTCGGCGTCCGCATAGTTCTCATACTGCGCCAGGCGTTCCTGCAACTCGGCGATGGCAGCGTTCGCCGCATCCAGCTGGTCTTCCAGCACGTAGATACGCTGCTGGGCGGCCACGCTCTCCGGCGCGCCGGTTTTCGGCAAGTCGGCTTTGGCCGTCTCCACCGATTCTACCAGCGCCTCCGCCATAACCTTGGCATCCGCCAGCATCGAAACAGTCAACGTTGTCGCCGTGAACTCCAGCAGTTCCAGCAGGGTCAGGCTGCTGCGGGTGGCAATATCGCGGGCGGTTTGCTCGCCGGCTTCAGCCAGAAAATCCGCCGCTTTGGCAAAGTCCGTTTCCATCATACGCAAGCGGGAACCCTCCCGGTCCGGATGGCGGGAAAAGGCGGCGGCTTTCGCCCGCACCCATCCGGCCAACCGGCCCTCCGGCAGTTCCCGGCAAATGGCCAACTGGCCCGCTGCGTTGATGTTCACGATGTTGGCCCAGTCCCTGTGCCCGGCGGCCAGCTCCCGAAACGCGCCGTCCTGCTGGCCGTCCTCAGTCAGTACAATTGCCCAGTCCTGATGGTCAAACAGGTCGTCAATGCCGGCAACGGCTTGGCCGTCGCCGGCGCTGCGGGGCCTGGTGTGGGCCGTAGCAACGGCCGCAACTACGGCGTCCAGCCCGCTGCTGCCCGCGTTGTCATCCCAGGGCAGCCGGTCACCTTCCAGCGCGTCGGGCTGGTCAACGGCGGCAATCAGGTAGCCCACCTGCCGCTCCCCTTCGGCCGGCAAATACGTCACCAGATAGCCCGTGTAAGAATTTGACCATCGGGAAGGCCGGTAACGGACGCTGACCACCTGGCACTGCTTAATCAGAGGCGATTGGGGCTTGGACAGGCAAATAACCAGGTTCTCCCGCTCCCATTTTCGGAACGGGAGATTGCCGCCCAGCGCCTTGCGGGCCTGTCCCTGGTAAGAGCCAGCATGAGCGATGGCCCAGTCCCGGGCCAGCTTGTCGGCGTTGCGCAGCTGGCTTTGGGTTTCCAGTATCAGAGTCTGTTGGTTGACGGTAGCCATAGGTTTGCCCTCGTTCTCCTCGCTGCCTCGTTCTCGTCGCTGCGGGGATGGGATGGATGGTTAATTATAAACCGCCGCGCCGGAACGATGCCGGTTGCCTACCCCCCTTTATGCCCGGTCATCAGGACTGACTCCGCTGCCTGTCGCCATTCCCGCTACCGCTACCGCCAACCCGGCCTAGCGCTCAAAATGGTACTCGGCTTCCCAGGTGTGCCGGAAATCGCCGTTTGCTTCACGCACCGACTGGCCCGTCTTGATTATGCTGATGTCGTAATCCGGCAGCTCGCGCACTGCCCGGCAGCGGTCGCCGTTCCGCCAACCGTAGGCATTAAAGTTGAAATCCAGGTTGTCAAAGTGGTACTGCTTGCGGTCTTCCGGAAGGTCGTCGTGGCTCGCCGGCACAATGTGCAAAAAGAAACCGTGTTCCGTATCCTCCGGCGCGCAGGGGTCTTTGTCGTAAATCAGCCGGCCCGCGTCAACGTACACTGCATAGCCCGGGGGAATTACGGATGGGCCGCCGGCGGCGATGACTTTATCCACATAGCCGTCACTATGGAAGGGGGTTAGCCTGATGCGGACGGGCGCGGCATCGGGATTGATAACGTGGACGTTGCCGTCAAACGACGCCAGGTACAGCAGCCCGTTGCGCTCCAATATGGCGGTGATGAGGTTCCCGGAGCTAAAAATCCGCTCCGGCGCCCAGGTGTCATAGTCGAACCGGTCAACCACAAACCCGTCCCCCGAGCCGTCAATGGCCAGATAGGCGACATAAACGCCGTCCTTATTGGCATAGGCAAAGGTGGAAACGGTGCCTTGCAGCACGGCCACGGGTTCAATCACGCCGGCCTCCGGCGGGGCCGTGCTGGTGCCATAGAAGGGAAACCCATAGAAGCCGTCTTGCACGATGGCGTTCAATTCCTCCAGTTGTCCCTCTGTTGCCAGTCCATCCTGCTGGTCATTGTCCGCCCCGTAAATCGTTCCATCCGGAGCTATGGAGATTCCGTAAGTGTTGCGCAACCCGGTCGCATAAACCTCAACTTCATTATGTGGAGGACGAAAGCGGGCTACCGCTCCCATTAGATCCGTCCGGCGTTGGTGTGCCTTAAGCTCGTCAGCGTGGGTTATGAAATAGCCCTGGGGGCTTAGCACGTGCTGCGGATGACCAATACTGGCATAGACATACTCGCCATCGTTGGCCAGTCCATTGGGGGCATGGTCATTGTCCCAGGATATAATTCGATCCACCACTACTTGCCTTGCGCTTAGTCCGCCCGAATCGCCTGTCTGATAGGAAAGGATTTGTGCGCTGGCGCGGCTGAAGAAATCCATTTCTGAACCGGAGGGCCAGCGTTTGCACCCGGAGTCTTGCTCAGCTCCCGGCAGCTGACGTACCAACTGGCAGACATTCCCCATCTCACTCACATAAAGGCGTCCGTCCAATACGGTCAAACCCCGTGGTATGCTCAGCCCTTCCAACACCGTCGTCACGGCGCCGGTGGTGACGTCCAGCAGTCGTATATTGCCCTCGAAGTCCGCCAGATACATCCGGTCGTCATCCAGCCAGGCGGCCGCCGTAAGCTTCCCGCCCAGTTCCAGCCGGTCGCAATAGCCGTGTTCCGGGCAAAGCTCGGGCACCGGAGCCGGCGCGGCAATATCAGAGCCTGTGTTCGGGTGAGGGTACGGGGTGGGGTCAGGCGCCGCCGGCGTCGGAACGGCGGGCGTCGGCGTCGGAACGGCGGGCGTCGGCGTCGGAACGGCAGTGGCCGGCGGTGGGACAGTGAGCCGGATAGGGACGCGCGGCACCGGCGAATCGCCAGCGCACCCCGCCGCAAACCAGGCGACAACGCAGAGGGCGACAACCACCGTCGTCAGCAGCGGTAATTTCAAGGGCGGCATCGGGAGGTTCATACCAGGAACGGCAATCAAAGCGGGCTGCATTGTAATATGCGGCCGCAATTCCGGGCAAGGGCTGCGCCGGCCGCGGGCAGCGTTGCAATTCAGGTGGTTTAACATTCGGAACGGTAGGGGCGACCTCATGAGTCGTGCTTATGCCCGCCGTCAAAACGACGGTATCGCGCCTCAAACCACCTAAAACGAAACGCTACCCAAGGGCTGCGCCGGCCGCGGGCAGCGTTGCAATTCAGGTGGTTTGAGTCCGTTTTTTACAGCGATGGACAGGATGGACAGAATTTTTCCGATGGGGATATGGATATGATGGATTCCGGCTGGCGCCGGAGCGACGGCCGGCGATTGGAAACGGCGACTTTTTTAATCCGGCGTTGATATTGAGCAATCGGCCCGGCGCGGCTATAATCGTGGGGATTCAATCCGGTGCCCGAAAGAAAAGCTATGCCAGTTGATTACTACGAAACCCTCGGCGTGAACCGGGGCGCAAAGGACGAGGAAATTCGCCGCGCTTTCCGCAGGAAGGCGATGGAGTTTCACCCGGACCGGAACCGTACCCCCGGCGCTGAGGACAAGTTCAAAGAGATAAACGAGGCTTATCAGGTGCTCGGCGACCAGGAAAAACGGTCCCGCTACGACCGTTTTGGCCACGCCGGGGTGAACGGCGGCGGCGACCGTCCCTTTGACGGCTTCGACCCCTATGGCGGCTTCGGCGACATTTTCGATACTTTCTTTGGCGGCGGCGGCCGGACGGCGAGCCAGCCCCGCGCCGGCGAGGACCTCAGCCAGCGCATCACCCTCACCTTTGAGGAAGCGGTGTTCGGCTGCGAGCGCGACATTGAGGTGAACCGCGTTGAACTTTGCCACCGCTGCTCCGGGGCGGGCAACGAACCCGGCACGCCCATCAACACCTGCGGCACCTGCAACGGCGCCGGACAGGTGCGGCGCGCCCAACGCAGCGTGTTCGGGCAGTTCGCCGTAACCACCCCCTGCCCCAATTGCAGCGGTTCGGGCCGTTCCATTGAAACCTCGTGCGCCAACTGCCACGCCCGCGGCTTCGAGCGGCGGCGGCGGACGCTCACCGTAACCATCCCGGCCGGCGTTGACGACGGGATACAGGTACGCATCACCGGGGAAGGCGACGCCGGCGCCCACGGCGGACACGCCGGCAACCTTTACGTACAGGTTCAGGTGCAAGACCACCCATTCTTCACGCGGGACGATGCCGACCTGGTGCATCGTCTGTCTATCAATATGGCCGAGGCGGCGCTGGGCGCCACCAAGTCCGTACCCACCCTGGACGGCGAGGACATTGACCTGGAAATTCCGGCCGGCACCCGGTCGGGCAGCGACTTCCGGGTGCGGGGGTACGGCGTGCCCCGCCTGCGACGCAACGGCCGGCCCACCGACCGCCGGGGCGACATCCGCGTGCTGGTTCACGTGGACATACCCGACAAGTTGAGCCGGTACCAGCGGCAATTGCTGGAAGACCTGGCCTATTCCTTTAAGAACAACGGGAAAGCGCCCCCGCCCGCCCGGACTGAACGGCGGCCGTCCCGACGCAAAAACGCCGCCGCGGAGCCTGACCCGCCCGTCGCCGCCCCGGACGGGGCCGCCCCCGCGACCGAGACGGCCGGCGAAGACAAGCAGCGGGGCCTCTTTGACCGCCTGAAAGATACTTTCTCACCGACCAACGACTGACCAACCGCAGCGCACGCCGTCCGGTATCCGGGCAATGTCCTGGCACGAACTTAGCATCAACGTTCCTTTCGAGTACGTCGAGCCGGTTTCTTACCTGTTCGAGCGTTACGGCTACGGCTTGAGCGTGGAGACGAAACCGGGGGAGTACGCCGTCCTGCGTTCCTATCTGCCCAGTCTGTCCCGGCAGCGCCTGGCGCATATTGAGGTGGGCATCAAACTGGCGTCCAGCGTCGCCGCCCTGGGGGAGCTGAACATCCGCCCGCTGGACGACAATGAGGACTGGCGGAACAGCTGGAAACAGCACTTTACCCTGCTGCGGGTGGGCCGCAACCTGGTCATCAAACCGTCCTGGATTGACTATGAGGCGAAAGACGGCGACGTGGTTGTTGACCTCGACCCCGGTCTGGCTTTTGGCACCGGCTACCACCCCACCACCTACTGTTGCCTGGAGGCGCTGGAAGAGCTGGTGCGGCCCGGCAGCGTCGTTCTGGACGTCGGCGCCGGCTCCGGTATCCTCACCATCGCGGCGGCCAGGCTGGGGGCGGCGCACATTACCGCCGTGGACATTGACAGCCACGCCGTGCGCGCGGCGCGGCGGAACTTCCGGCGCACGGGCATCGCGGAGCGGGTCAACGCCGAGTCGGGCAGTATCCCCGGCGCTGCCACCCGCGGCCGCGCCTACGACATTGCGGTGGCCAACATCAGCGCCCGGGGCATCCGGCTGGTGGCCCCGGCCATCCCCGACCTGCTGGCCGGCGACGGCGTGTTCGTCGCCTCCGGCATCATCGTAGAACAGCACGAGGAAGCGGCCGCCGCCATCACCAACGCCGGCCTCAGCATCTACGAAATCAGGCAGAAAGAGGACTGGCTGACCATCCTGAGCCGCCATCGCCGGTTGTGACTTGCTGAATTATGAACACCGTAACTCTGGACCGATTCGAGCTCGGGGGGCCGCTGGGCAGCGGCGCCGACTACGACGTGCGCGCCGCCGTGGACCGCGAAACCGGGCGGCCGGTGGTACTCAAACGGCCATCGCCGCAGACGGCGCGCCGGCAAATGCACGGCCCCGTGGAGGAGCGCACCACCCGGATTCTGGAAGCCTACGAAAGGGCCGGCCAGTATTGCGCCAACGTGCCCCGCGTCATCGGCGTTACCGACGCCGGCATCCACGACGGATACTTTGGCGACGACGTGGGCCAGCCTTACCGGGTGCGCGTGGAGGAGCGCGCCGCCGGCATCCCCCTGGTGGGAGACCCGCGCAGCCGAATCCTGCGGGTACCCATCGGCCTGGGCCAGAACCTGTTTGCGCTGCACCCGCCGGTTTTGCCGGAGGGCGCGGGCGCGTGGCCCATCCAGACGCAGCTGCTGGCCGCGCAGGAGACTTACGCGGCGGCCGGCTACGCGCTGCTCGATTTGGGGCCGCACAACGTTTTCTATTCGCCGGGTTCGGGGCGCATTGCGCTGATTGACGCCGGCGCCCTGGTGGGCCACGGGGTTGAACGCGCCCAGGGGAACCGGGGGCCGCAGGATGTCCACGATTTCTACCTGGAGATGCTCAAGTTCTACATCACGCCGGAGCCGCCGCCCGGTGAGGCTTCCGGCTATTTCGATCCCTACAACCAGCGCCCGATTATCTCGCTGGAGCAGGAATGCGACGACCTGGCCCGCGCCTTTGCCGCCGCCGGCGACGGCTTGCGAGAGGCGGCCACGGCCTGCATCGGCAAGGTTCGCCAGCGCGCCTATGCCACGGTGGCCGATTTCGGCAGGGACTTGCAGGAATGTCTCCACCTGATTACCATTCGCAACGATAGCCGGCCCGACCCCGACGCGGCGCATACGGCCTGGCAAACGGCGCTGAACCGCCTCACCGAAAATCACTGGACGCGCTACCAATTCGACGCCAACACCGAATTAGCGGGTCTGACCACCTGATTATTACAACCTAATTCGCTGCGAGGACTGCGGTATCATGCTCACCAGTTCGATGGCAATTCTCCACGACAATGAAGCCCACGGCGAGGACAGCTACCTGACCCGCGACCTGGGCGACGGGAACTTTCTGGACGTGGTGCTGGACGGGGTCACCGGCCACGGGGGTGAAGAAGCGAGTACCTCAGTGGCCGAGGCGCTGAATCAGGCCAGCATCTCCGGCCCGGAGGACATAGTGGCCGTCCTGCACGAGCAGAACGCCGACTTCCACCAGGTCGGCGGCGGGCGCTTCCTGCTCACCACGGCGTCGGCGGCCCTCTATCTCAATGGCCGCCTGCACATCGTTTCCGTCGGCGACAGCCCCATTTACATAATTCGCCCCGAGGGTTACGAGCAATACAGCGGGCGCATGGGCGGCCTCATCCGCCTGGGCATCTCCAAGGCCGTCGGCGGGGATGCCACGCTGTCGGTGTTCCAGACCGAATTAGACTTGTCTCCCGCCGACCGCCTGGTGTGCTGCACCGACGGCGTCAGCGACAACCTGCTGGGCGACGAGCTGATGGAGATTGTGCGCGGCGCGGCCAACGCCGAGGATGCGTCGGGGCAGGTCAAGGCGCTGGTGAACCAGCATATTGAGCAGGGGCGGGACATACGGTTTCGCGGCGGGCGGTTCCGGCACGACGACGAAACGGCCATTTTCCGGTTTTTTGCGGAAGGGTAGGCGTTCAGACTTTCAGTTGAGGGTCAAAGGAAGGCAAAGGCGGCAAAAGGCGGAAGAGAGGTGACGAGATGGCACGACGCGATGAGATTCCGCCGTTTATGGATTTCGAGAAACACCGGGTAAAGCTGGGCATCGGGTTGGGGATAGGTTGCCCCGCCGCCGGATTGATGCTGTGGGCCTACGGGATAACCCCGTTGGGCATCGCCTTCGCCGCCGGGACCGCCGGGCTTTGCCTGGGCATAGTGTACCTGATTGACCGTTTAGGTCGGACGATAGATTGATGAACGGCGACGAAAGTGGCGGCGATTAACATTAGCCGGGAATCGTCTGATGGGAACTCAGCGGTAATCACCCGACTGGCTGTTGGCATTGCATGGGGGAGTCTGGCCGCATACTGTGCGGTCGTCGTAACCGGCTTGTCAACATTATTCAGGACATCGGCAGCGTTGCAATTCAGGTGGTTTGAGTCCGTTTTTTACATCGATGGACAGGATGGGCAGGATTTTTCCGATTGGGATTTGGTGGATTCCGGCTGGTGCCGGAATGACAGCAAGGTACAACCACCTACATTGCAACGCTACCGCAAGGAACCGGCCGGATGCTGCCCCGGTGCGGGTATGTGTTAGACTGTTGGGCAGACTGCAAGCTCAAACCGTTGACCGTTCGGACTTCTGAATCCGGGCGATTCCCGGCCCGCAGGGCCGCAAGGAGAACTCAATTGGGCAAGATAAAGGTTGCCATCATTGGCGTGGGCAACTGCGCGTCGTCGCTGGTTCAGGGTATTCACAAGTACGTTGAAACGCCCGATGACGAACCCATCCCCGGCGTGATGCACAACCGCGTCGGGGAATACCGCATTGAGGATATTGAGGTCGTCGCCGCCTTTGACGTTGACCGGAACAAGGTGGGCAAAGACCTTTCGCAGGCCATTTTCACCGCGCCGAACAACACCATCAAGTTTGCCGACGTGCCGTATCTGGGCGTGCCGGTGGAGCGGGGGATGACCCACGACGGCATTGGCCGCTACGTGTCCGACCTGGTGGTGAAATCGCCGCACAGCACGGCGGACATCTCCGGCATTCTGAGAGAACGGGAGGTGGACGTGGTCATCAACTACCTGCCGGTGGGCAGCGAGATGGCGACCAAGTGGTACGTGGAGCAGATTCTGGACGCCCGCTGCGCGATGATTAACTGTATCCCCGTATTTATCGCCCGCGAAAACTACTGGCGCAGCCGCTTTGAAGAGCGGGGCGTGCCCGTTATCGGCGACGACATCAAATCCCAGGTGGGCGCAACCATCGTCCATCGGGTGCTGACCCGCCTGATGGAGAACCGCGGCGCTGAGATTGACAACACCTATCAGCTGAACTTCGGCGGCAACACCGACTTTCTCAATATGCTGGAGCGGGAGCGGCTGGTTTCCAAGAAGATTTCCAAGACCGGCTCCGTAACCAGCCAGATGGACGAAGAGCCGGAGGCGGATACTATCCACATCGGCCCCAGCGACCACGTGCCGTGGCTGCAAGACCGGAAATGGTGCTACATCCATATTGACGGCAAGGTGTTCGGCGGCGCTCCGGTCAAGATGGAGGTCAAGCTGGAAGTGTGGGACAGTCCCAACTCCGCCGGCGTGGTGGTGGACGCCATCCGCTGCGCCAAGCTGGCGCTGGACCACGGGCAGAGCGGCGCCGTGTTCGCGCCCTCGGCCTACTTTATGAAGAGTCCGCCCATCCAGTACACCGACGCCGAGGCCCACGAGATGGTGGAGGCTTTTATTGCCGACCCGTCGGTGGCCGGCGCGCAAGTCAAACAGCGCGACGGGAGCAGGTAAGCGGCGCAATCGCCCATCATTACTGCGCCAAGTACCACGCGCCAAGTACCACACACCAAGCGCCACGGCAGGAAGGCAGGGCCATGAAAATCGCCATGGTCTCGCCTTACGACTTTGCCTGGCCCGGCGGGGTCAACGCGCACGTCGCCCAACTCTCCGCCGAGCTGCGGGAGCGCGGCCACGCGGTGCGCATCATCGCCCCCCAGACGCCGGCCCGGCCGCTGACCGCCGACCTGGCCGCGGAGCAGTTCATCCCCATGGGCCGGACGGTGCCGCTGTCGGCCGGCGGCTCCACGGCGCGGGTTACGCTGTCCTGGTGGCTGTACCCGCGCGTGCGGGGGCTGATGGCCCGGGAGTCCTTTGACATCGTGCATCTCCACGAACCGCTGGCGCCCATCTTGCCGCTGATGGTCTTGCACCACTCCAACGCCGTCAACATCGGCACTTTTCACGCCTATTCCGACCGCCAGCGTCTCTACCGCCTGTCCCGCCCCGCCCTGCGCCGGTGGCAGCGCCGTCTGCACGGACGCATCGCCGTATCGCCGGCGGCCCGCGCTTTCGTCGCCCCGCACTTTCCGCAGCACGCCTGCCGGGTCATTCCCAACGGCATTGAATACCGGCGCTTTGCCGACGCAGCGCCATTTCCGCATTTGCGGGATGGCCGGTTCAACATCCTTTTTGTGGGTCGGAAGGATGAGCGCAAGGGTCTGCGCTACCTGCTGAATGCCTTTGCCCGCCTGCTGACGCAGCGCGAAAACCTGCGCCTGGTCATCGTGGGGCCGGGTTCGCCGGACCGGGAGAGCAGCCGCATCCTGACTGAGATTGCCGGCAGCGACGCCGGAGCCGTCGTCAGCGCCGGAGCTGTTTCCAACTGCGACCTGCCGCGCTATTACGCCAGCGCCGACGCGTTTTGCAGCCCGGCCACGGGCGGCGAGAGTTTCGGCATCGTGCTGCTGGAAGCGATGGCCGCCGGCGCGCCGGTGGTGGCGTCGGACATTGACGGCTATCGGGACATCGTTACCCACGAGCGGGACGGACTGCTGACCGCGCCGCGAGACCCCGCCGCCATCGCCGCCGCCATCGCCCGCGTGGCCGACCATCCGGACCTAGCCGCCCGTTTGTCCGACTCCGGCCGGCGCGTCGCCGCGAACTACCGCTGGGAGCGCGTGGCATCGGACGTGGAGAACTATTACCAACACTGCATCCAGGAGGCCAAAGCCAATGGCAACGCCCGGTAGAGAACAACTGCGCGCCGCAATATTGCGCTACGTGGAAATCCCCGGGGCGCGGGCCTGCAACGCCATTGGATTGACTCCCAACATCATCACGCTCGGCGGATTTGCGGTGTGCGTTGCCGGGGCCGCGCTGGTTGCCCTCGGCTGGCCGCTGTACGGGGGAATCGTCTTTCTGCTGGGGGGCATCCTGGACCTCTTTGACGGCGCGCTGGCCCGGTTGACCGGCCGGGCGTCGCCCTTCGGGGCGCTGCTGGATTCGGTGTTCGACCGGCTGGGGGAGGCCGCGCTGTTCGTCGGCCTGGGCCTGTATTACCTGCTGGCCGATTTGCCGCCAACGCAGCTGCTGGCAAGTATGCTGGCGGTGCTGCTGGGGCTGGTGTTCTCGCAAGGGGTGTCGTACCTGCGCGCCCGCGGCGAAGGATTGGGCGCGTTCACCCGCTCCGGCATAATGACGCGGACGGAACGGGTCATTATCCTGGGCGCCGGCTTGATTGCCGAGGGTTTGGCCCCCGTGCCGGTAATGGTCTGGATACTCTGGCTAATCGCCGCCGTATCCTGCTTTACCCTGTTCCAGCGGATGTTCACGATACGGGGGATTCTGGAGCAACAAGGAGACTAGTCGCTATGGTTGCCAAACCGATTACCGAAACGCCGGCATCGCTGCGGGAAGCGATGTGGATTGACGGCGACCCGACGCCATCCCCGCTGCACCTGGACTTTCGCCCGGTGCTGGAGCTGCTCGCCCGGCTGGGGTACACAGAGCAGGACGTGGACGGATGGCTGCTCAAATTCAATCACGCCAATCGTGACCTGGTGGGCAAGCTGGAACTGAACGCCGAAGGAGCGCTGTTGGTATCACCCATGCAAAGTAAAAAAGGCGCCGGAGACGAAGCGGATACCCTCATTGACCTGGGCAATTGGAGTAGAGAATATGGTGGACGAGCGTATGGCTCCCGGTTGGGCATCCGCCTGCCCAACGGCCAGCGTTATGCGCCGGATGCCGCCTGGCTTACGCCGGAGCAGGAATCGGCAGCCGACCGTATCTTGCAAGACAGCGACGATTGGCTGCTGCCCTTTTGCCCCGCCTTTGTGGTTGAAATCCTTTCCCGCAACGACAGCGTGGCCGCGGCGCAGCGCAAGATGGTTGACTATATCGCCAACGGCGCGCTGCTGGGCTGGCTGATTGACCCCTACCGGCGGCGGGTTCATATCTACCGCCCCGGCGTTGCGCCGGAAACGCTGGATGACCCGGATACGGTGAGCGGCGAGCCGGAACTGCCGGGGTTTGTGTTTGAGGCGCGGCGGCGGATTTTTGACCGGCGCCAGTCCGGTTAGATTACCGCAAGCAAGGGGATTAAGGCTTATGGCTGCCAAACCAATTACCGAAACGCCGGCATCGCTGCGGGAAGCGATGTGGATTGACGGCGACCCGACGCCATCCCCGCTGCACCTGGACTTTCGCCCGGTGCTGGAGCTGCTCGCCCGGCTGGGATACACGGAGCGGGATGTGGACGGATGGCTGCTCAAATTCAATCACGCCAATCGTGACTTGGTGGGTAAGCTGGAACTGAACGCCGAAGGAGCGCTGCTGGTATCGCCTATGTTGAGAGAAGAAGGCTCGGGAGATGAAACGGAAACCCTCACTGACCTGAATATATGGTCCAGAGGTTATGGAGGGAAAGCGCATGGTTCCCGGTTGGGCATCCGCCTGCCGGGTGGTCAGCGTTATGCGCCCGATGCGGCCTGGATTTCACCGGAGCAGCAGGCTAACCGCCCGCCGCCTCTGGAAGATGACTGGCTGCTGCCCTTTTGCCCCGCCTTTGTGGTTGAAATCCTTTCCCGCAACGACAGCGTGGCGGCGGCGCAGCGCAAGATGGTTGACTACATCGCCAACGGCGCGCTGCTGGGCTGGCTGATTGACCCCTACCGGCGGCGGGTTCATATCTACCGCCCCGGCGTTGCGCCGGAAACGCTGGATGACCCGGATACGGTGAGCGGCGAGCCGGAACTGCCGGGGTTTGTGTTTGAGGCGCGGCAGCGGATTTTTGACCGGCGCCAGTCCGGTTAGATTCCCGCCCCGGCAACCGGGTTGGCAATGGCGTGGTAATATAGCGGTCAGGTTAATATCAGGAGGTTGCCCGATATGGCGTCACATTCCCTGGGACTATCGCTGCACGACGCGGCGCGGCAGATGGGGGTTCCTTTCACGGTGGAGAACGAGCCGGCGGACCGGTTCGTCGCGGTCAACGGCATGACCTTTCACTACCTGGAATGGGGAGAGCCGCACCTGCCGACGATAATGATGCTTCACGGCATCAGCCAGCAGGCGCACAGCTGGGACTTCATCAGTCTGCCGCTGTCGGTGGACTATCACGTGATTGCGGTGGACCAGCGGGGGCACGGCGACAGCGATTGGGCGCCCGACGGGGACTATTCCACCGATGCCTATGTGGGCGATGTCGAGGGGCTGGTGTCGGCGTTGGGGCTGCGGGATTTCCACCTGATGGGCCATTCCATGGGCGGGCGCAACAGCATGGCCTGGGCGTCGGGCCGGCCGGGCGCGCTGCGGTCTTTGACTATCGTCGATACCGGGCCGGAAACGCAGCGGCGCGGCTCCAACCGCATCCAGCAGTTTCGCGAATTGCCGGACGAGCTGGATACTCTGGACGAGTTTGCCCAGCGGGTGATGGAGTACACGGGCCGCAGCCGGCAGCAAACGCTGGGGGCGCTGAAGTACAGCATCCGCCAGCGGGACGACGGCAAATGGACGTGGAAGTACGACAAGGCTATGCGCGTCAGCGGCTTTCGCGCTCCCGCCTGGACGCCGGAACAGCTGTGGGAGGGCTGGCGCAAGATAGACTGCCCGACGCTGGTAACGCGCGGCGAACGCAGCGACATTTTCTCCGCTGAAACGATGGCCAGGATGGCGGCGGAGCATCCCGACTGCACCGCCGTCACCATTGCCAACGCCGGCCATCTGGTGCAGGGCGACAACCCGCCGGACTTTCTGGCGGCGGTGAAAGGGCTGTTGGGGCGGGTTGCGTAGGTCGGTCAGAAACCCAGCAGGCGGGGCAGTAGTTCGCCGAGGGCATAGCCCAGCGCAGCCGACGCCGCGCCGATGCCCAGAATCTCCAACCCCTGCCACAGCGGGGATTTGCGAACCAGCCGCCCTTTCACCAGCCCTAAACCGAACAGCCCGGCCAGCGACAACCCTACCGACCAGCCGACGGCGGCCGGGCCAACGTCCAGCGCCAGGTAGGGCGCAATGGGAACGATGGCTGACAGGACGAAGGAAACCCCCATTACCAGAGCGTCTTGCAGCGGATTGCCGCCAAAGTCGGGGCTGATGCCAAGTTTCTTTTCCAGCAAGGTGTTGAGCCACAGGGTTTTGTGGCGCGCGATGTCGTTGGCGAGATGCACGGCGGCGTCAAAAGTCTGCCCCTCGCGCTGGAAAAGGATGACCAGTTCGGCCAGTTCCTCGGCCGGTTTTTCCTCCAGTTCGCGCATTTCGCGGGCGATTGCGGCCTCGCGGACGTCCTGCTCGGCGCGGGAGCCGAGGTAGGCGCCGGCGGCCATGCTAATCATCCCGGCGGCAGCGGCGGAAAGGCCGGCCACCAGGACGGTTGAGGTCGTGCCTACGGCGGCGGCGATGGAGGTAGTCAGGGCGACGGTGCTGATGATGCCGTCCTGGGCGCCGAATACGACCTCGCGGAGGCGTCCCAGGTTGGCGACGTGAAAAGGCTCTTTGTCCAGGGCGCGGGCGGCGTCAATGTAGGTTTCCAGGTCCAGCGGCAGCGCCGGCGGTTCGGCGGCGGACGGGACGGGGGCGGCCAACGCGAGGGTGGCGGCAATATGAGCGCCGTCAGAGGCGGGGAGCCCTAACCGGGCGAGGGCGTCGGAAAAGGCAATCTGGTGTTCTTTCTCCTGCGCCATCGCACGGGTAAAAGCGGCGCGGGCGTCGGCGCGGCCTTCCGCCATGGCCTCGCTAATCATCCGGGGGTAGGTACGGGTGTACTCGCGGGTTTCGCCGGCGATGACGCCGGTCAGGTTTTCTGCGGTGTCGCCAACCTCGCCGGCGACCTGGAGGTAGCTGATGCCGTGCTCGGTCTCCGCGTTGGCGATCCGCTCGAAAACGGCGGCGACTTCGGGCAGTCCTTCCGCCCGGGCTTGCCGGGCATAGGCGGCGTAAGTGAGGTGGGCGACAGCCTCGGATACGATGGCCTGCCAGAGGTTGCGGTCGGTGGCGGAGAGTTGGGCCGGGTCAGGCAGCGTGTCGCGCATAGTCACAGGCGGGGGGAAGCGTGATGGGCCAGCACCAGCCAGTCGTCGCCGGAGCGGACAAAGATGTTGGTAGCCAGGACGCCGAATCCCTGGGCCTGCCCTTCGACGACGCTGGTGATGCTTTCAACGCAGGTTACGAAACCGCAGTTGCCCTCTACGGCGATGTTGACGTAGTGGATGTTGAAGTGCATCAGGGCGGCACCGTTGAAGATGCCCTGCCAGGAGCGGCGGATGTCGGGCCAGCCGACGATGGGCTGCCAACCGGGATGGACGCATAGGGCGCGGTCCGACTGCTCCCAGACCGCGTCCATTTCGGCCAGGTTGAGGGAACCGAAGGCATCGTAGAAACGCTGGTTGGCGTCGCGCAGGGCGAGGATATTGGCGTTGTCGGGAAGCATGGCGGTGTCCGTTACAGGTTCGAGATTGCCGCGTCGCTGCGCTCTTGGCGATGACAGGCGCAATGCTAGGTCAGCAGCCTGGCGGCGTATTCGTCCAGCTGGCGGAGGGCGTTATCGCGGGGGGCGCTGTCGGCGAAAACCATGGCCCGCGCGGCGCCGGCGTCCTCATACGCCTTCAGCGTCTCCGGGTCGGCGGGCTGGCCGAAAACGGAGATTTCGATGGTGTGCGGGTCGCGGCCGGCTTCCTGGGACAGGCGGATGATTTCATCACGGCCGGCGCGCAGTTCGTCCGGGGTAATGCGGTTGGGCATCCAGCCGTCGCCCCAGGATACCACCCGGCGGAACACGTTGCGGGCGCGACCGCCGATGAGCACCGGCGGGTGGGGCTGCTGCACGGGCTTGGGCGAAGAATAGATGGGCGGGAAGTCGATGTATTTGCCGTGAAACTCGCCGGTTTCGTTAGTCCACAACTCTTTCATCGCCTGGACGGATTCGCGGGTGTAGCCGATGCGCTGGGCGAACTCAATGCCGAACAGTTCGGTTTCCTCCCGCAGCCAGCCGGTGCCGATGCCGAAGAGGAAGCGGCCGCCGCTGAAATAGTCCAGGGTGGCAATCTCTTTGGCCAGCAGGATGGGGTTGCGCTCCGGCACCAGGCAGATGCCGGTACCGAGTTTCAGAGTGGTGGTTACGGCGGAAGCGCGGCCCAGGGCTACAAAAGGGTCAACGCATTCGTAGTACATTTGCGGGATAACGCCGTCGGGGGAGCCGGGCCAGGGCGACTTGGGGCCGGCGGGGATGGCCGGATGCTCCGGCACCCACAGGGATTCAAAGCCGTGGGCTTCGCAAGCCTGGGCCAGCTCGGCCACGTCGATGGATGATTGGGTGACGAACATTGCGATGCCGATTTTCATTGTATTGACCTCGGTAGGGCGATTGGTGGATTGATTATAACAAACCGCAGGGGCGAGTAATTATTCACCCCTGCTAACGCCTGGCGTGGCAGCGCCGCCGGCTAGGCTTGGGGCGAGAAGCTGGCCGGCACCAGGATTTTGGTTTCCTGACCGACGAGGAACTCGCGGGTGGGCGGCGGCCAGTGGGGACTGGAGGAGGCTTCGGCGCGAGTGCGGTCGCGGTCGGCCAGGTCGGCGTAGGGCCAGATGTGAACCCACTTGTTCAGCCCGCCGATGTCGCTGTACATACCGGCGGCCAGCGGGGAGAACTGCTCGCGGTGCTCAATGGCGGCGCCCCAGATGTCCAGCACCTTGGGGATGGCGCCGTTCTGGTACTCGTAAATCCGCATCTCGTAGATGCTGCCCAGCTTCTGCCCGCCGCCCATGGGCCGCATAAAGGGGGCAGGGTGGTAGATTTCGGATTCCATGTGCCGGATGGTGCCCTGGCTGTCCGGGGGCCAGTTTGCGTCCTGGCTGGCGGCGGCGCGCACTTCGGCGCGCTCGTCGAGGCTTTCGTAGGGCCAGATGTGGATGACCTGGTTCAGCGGGCCGATTTCGGTGTGGAAAAATCCGGCCAGTTTGGAGTACTTTTCGCGGTGGGGCAGCGCCTTCTCGAAGGCATCTTCAAAGATGGGAACGCCGCCGGGCCTGAGGTCGTAAGTGCGGACTTCGTAAATCATTGCCGTACCTCCCGGTATGCAGGGTTGCGCCGGCGCTGGCCAGGGCCAATCCGTCCGACGGCGGCAGTCTAGCAGATAGACATAAATGGCGGCAACATTCCTGCCGTCATTCCTGCCGGCGCAGTAATGACGGATTTGACTGACGGAGATAGGGCAGCCGGGAACGGTGCTATAATCGGGCCTGACGCGGCGAACGCAGTCGCAATGATCAACGCAAAGGAGGTTCGCACGATGGGCGCAACGGAAATGGTGGCCAAGTGGATTGTGGACACCACCTATGAGGACATTCCCCCGGAGGCGATACGGGTGGCTAACGAGTCCTGCTTTGACCTGCTGGGGGTGATTCTGGCCGGCTCCACGCAGCCAGTGGGCGACATCATCCGCGGCTACGCCGGCGAGCTGGGCGGGAATGAAGAGGCGACGATACTGGCGTCGGGCGAGCGCACGTCGGCGCTCAACGCCGCGCTGGTCAACGGCACGATGGGCCACGCTCTGGACTATGACGATTTCGGGGGCTTCGGCCATCCGACGGTAGCCATCTTTCCGGCGCTGCTGGCGCTGGGCGAGAGCATCGGCGCCACCGGGCGGGATTTGATGGAAGCCTACGTCATCGGCTGCGAGGTGGGGCTGGCGGTGGACTACGCCACCCACTACCACAGCCAGCAGATGCACCGGGGCTTTCACAGCACGGCCATCCTGGGCCGGCTGGCCGCCGCCGCCGCTTGCGCCAAGCTGCTCAAGCTGGACGAACCGCAGACCACCATGGCGCTGGGCATGGCCGGGTCAATGGCCGGCGGCGTCATCCATAACTTCGGCACCATGACCAAGCCCCTGCACGCCGGGATGACCTGCCGCGACGGGGTGATGGCGGCGCAGCTGGCGCAGCGGGGGTTCACGGCCGGCGACCAGATTCTGGAGCATCCGGTGGGATTCACCGCCACGGTCATCGGGGACGAGCATACCGACCTGGAAGCCGCCGCCGGGCAGCTGGGCAAGCCCTTCCGGGTGCAAGACGCGCTGGTCATCAAGAAGTACCCGTCCTGCGGCGGCAATCACGCCATGCTGGACAGCGTGTTCGGCCTGATGCGGGAACACGAGTTCAGCCACCAGGACGTTGCCAACGCCGAGGTGGTGCAGTCCTATGCATCCACGGTGATGCTGTACGAAGAGCCGGAGACGGACCTGAAAGGCAAGTTCAGCGCCAAGTACAACATGGCGGCGGCGCTGGTGGACGGGCAGGTTGGCATCGGCACCTTTACCGGCGACAAGATTGCCGAGGCCGACGTGCAGGATATGATGGAGCGGGTGTCGCTGCGGGTGCAATCCAAGTGGGAACGCGGCGGCGGCACGGTGTCCAAGGGAGTGCCCATCCGCATTACGCTGCACGACGGCCGGGTGTTCGAGCACGAAACGCCGCGCGGCGAAATCCTGGGCAGCCAGGTCAACCCCTGGGGCATGGAGAACATCGCCGGCAAGTTCCGCGCGAACGTGGGGCTGGCGCTGTCGGACGACCGGATTGACGACGCCGTGCGGCAGTGGCAGGACGTTACGCAGGTTGACGACGTGGGGGCGGCGATACGGGGGACGCTGGTGCGGTAGGCCATCGCCACCGCGCCGGCAGCGGCCCTGACGTGATAAAGGGGCGGCGCATTGCGTCGCCCCCATTGTATTGGGGCGGTTTGTATTGGGGCGGTATTGTATGATGGCAGCGGGCGGGACAAGCCCAAATCCGGCACAGGAGGAGGCGCGGGGATGAAAATTCTAGTTGCCTGCGTTGGGTTCGGCGTGGCATTCATGGTTGGGGTAGTGCTGGTGATAAGCGGCGCGGCCGGCGCAGAGCTGGCGGATTGCCCGGCGTTGCTGGTGCAGTTTCCGGCAGTGGAGATGCACTGCAACCTGTTCTCCGGGTTTGTTTTCGGCGGCGGGCTAATGGCAATAGTGGGCGCTGCCGTATCATCCTGGCTGATAGCATTCGGCAAGTGGCCTGATTAGCGGCGGGCAGGGCAACGATGACCCGAAAAGTAATTTACTTTCTGCATTGGGTGCTGTTTTTCCTGTTCGTGGTAATGGCAATTGGGGCATTTGCAGCCTTGCTGCTGACAGAGCGCCTGGCATTTGCCGGCATCATTGCTACCGGAGCGGCGCTTATCGCCACGGCCAGCGCGTTTTTGGAACGGCTGTTTCCACGGTAGCATTTCGTTTTGGGTAGTTCGAGGCGCTATACCATCGTTTTGGCGGCGGGCATAGGGGCGACTCATGAGTCGCCCCTACCGTTCCGAATGTTAAACCGCCTAAATTGCAACGCTGCCTGTTGCCACGGGAAGGACAACAGCGCGCCAATCGGGAAAGGCTACTCCTCGTCGTCCATCATTTCGGGCATCAGCACGAATTCGGGGTAGGATTCCATACCCAGCTCGGCGGCGTCCTGTCCCAGCTCCTCAACCTGGCGCGATACGCGGGCGCCCAGGGGGGTGAGGGCCAGGGCCCTCCAGAGCAGCCAGGATACTCCGAAAACGAACACGCCGATTGACGCTATGCCCGCCAGCTGCACCAGGACGTTGCCGCCGGCGACGATGCAGACCGCCAGCGTGCCCCAGATGCCGGCGAACAGATGCACCGGCACCGCGCCTACTACGTCGTCCAGCCGGAGTTTTTCCAGCATCTTGATGCCAAAGGTGCAGATGACGCCGCCGATGGCTCCGATGATGACCGCCCAATAGTGTTCCACGAAATCGGGGCCGGCGGTAATTGACACCAGCCCGGCCAGGGCGCCGTTGAGACAGGTCAATAGGTCGATGCGGCCCAGGACCGGCCGGGATATGCTCAGGGCGGCGACGACGCCGGCGGCGGCCGCCAGGTTGGTGTTGACCAGCACATGGCCGATGGCGACGGCATCGGCGGCGCTGCCCAGGGCCAGCTGGGAGCCGCCGTTGAATCCGAACCAGCCGAGCCAGAGGATGAAGATGCCCAGGGTCACCAGGACGACGTTGGACGGCGGGGTGGGCCGCACCGTGCCGTCGCGCCGGAACTTGCCCAGCCGGGGGCCGACGACCATCACCCCGGCCAGTGCCGCCCAGCCGCCGGTGCTGTGGACGATGGTGGAGCCGGCAAAATCCTGAAAGCCCAAGGCGGCCAGCCAGCCCCCGCCCCAGGTCCAGGCGCCGACGATGGGATAGATGAGCGCGGCGAGCAGCAGGGTGAAGACGAAGAAGGCCCACATATTGACGCGCTCGGCCAGGGTGCCGGACACGATGGAGGCGGCGGTGGCGACGAAAACCATCTGGAAGAACCAGTCGGACATCACGGAATAGCCGTTTTCCAATACGGCGGACAGTACGCTGTCATCGCCCGCGACCAGGGCCTTTTCGCTGTCGGACGGGCCGTGGAGATTGTCGGGGACGCCGATGACGTGCCAGACGTCGTTGTACATCAGGTTGTAGCCGATGAAATAGAAAGCCAGGCCGGCGATGGAATACAGCCCGATGTTTTTCAGGCAAATCATGGAGGCGTTTTTGGTGCGCACTGAGCCGGCTTCCAGCATAGTGAAGCCGGCGCACATCCACATCACCAGGGCGCCCCAGATGAGGAAGGCAAAGGTGTTGAGGACGAAGCGGGTTTCGGGGTCAACGCCGGCGGCGTGGGCCACGGACGGCCAGGCCAGAAAGGCCGCCGCCGGCAAGAGCGCGATTGCGACGATGGCAACAATGGGCCGGGGACGGGAAAGGATGTTCAGCAATGTCATTCTGACCAGCCGTAGGAGGGGGAGAGGCGGTTGGTATCTGGGCGCCGGGCAAGGGGCGGCGGGTTAGGGTTCCAGGCGGATGGGGTCGCCGACGTTGATTTCGCCGCCTTGCAGCACCACGGTGAGGATGCCCCGGCGTCCGAAAATCTCTTTTTGCAGGCCGGGTATCAGCGCGTCCATTTTCTGGCAGGGTTCGCAGTCGCCGGTAACTTCCAGCGTAATCGGGCTGTCGTCCGGGCCGATGAAGAAGACGTGGCCCTGCTGCGCCCCGGAGAGGTCGAGGCCGGTTACGGTGATATTCTCTTTAATCTGGCCGGGCTGCAGGCCGTAGTGGGCCAGGGTTTCCTGGTCCATAACCAGCACCTGGCGCAGGTTGCGGGGGTTGCGGCTGCGGTCGCCCTCCAACCCTTCGGCGGAGACGGCGCGGGCGGTGTCCACCGGGTCGGACGGCGTGCCTTTGACGCGGGCGATGTGGAGGTTGACGATGGTGCCGGACTGCATAGGGTGGCTCCTGATAGGTAGGGGGTCGGGACGGCCCCGGACGGCGCGCGGTTACTGGCAACGTGATAACGGGGATTTTAGGGTATGGGCGGGCGGTTGGCAAACGGTGAGCCGGCGGCGGTAGTCGCCGCTGGCCGGGCCGGGTAGAATGGGCGCAAATTACGCTCCGGCGGGCGGCTGCCGGGGTTTTGGCGAGGTTGATTGCAATGGCTTATGAGTTTATCAAGACCGAGGTGGTGGACGGGGTGCTGGTGCTGACCATGCACGACCCGCCGACGCGCAATGCGCTGGGGGTGGATATGGCCGCCGAGATGTTCGCGCGACTGGACGAGTTCGAGAACAACCCGGCGGAGCGGGTGCTGGTGCTGACCGGAACCGAGCCGTCCTTCTGTTCCGGGGCCAACGTGCGCGGTTTCCGGCAGCGGATTGCAGAACGGGAGGGCGAGGCGGAACCGGAGCCGCTAACCTGGGGCAAGATGGAATATATGAAGGGCCGGCCACAGAGCGGCGATGGCGGCCCGCGCGTCAACTTCGTGCCGCTGCGGATTCACGACTTGCAGAAGCCGTCCATCGCGGTGGTCAACGGGCCGGCGGCCGGGGTGGGCTGCGGGCTGGCCCTGTCGTGCGACATCCGGGTGGTGGGCGACAGCGGGCGGCTGTCGGAGCGGTTTGTGCTCAACGGGCTGATTCCGGGGGACGGGAGCTGCTGGCAGCTGCCCAAGCTCATCGGCACCAGCAACACGCTGCTGTTGCAGTACACCGGCGACTGGATGGGGGGCGAGGACGCGGTGCGCATCGGCTTGGCCAGCAAGTGTTTTCCCGATGACCAGCTGATGGCCGGGGCGATGGAACTGGCGGCGCGCATCGCCCACGGCCCGACGGTGGCCCACTCGCTGACCAAGTACCTGGTGCAGCAGAGCATGGACTTGACGTTCCGGGAGGCGCTGGAGCTGGCGTCGGCGGCGCAGGAGCACGTGCGACGGACGGAAGACCACAAGATAGCGGTGCAGTGGTTTTTGGACAAGAACCGGGGGATGCCGCCCTTTGTGGGGCGCTAACCGCGGGAAATGGGGCAAAATTGCCCCCCGGCAGCCCTTGACGGGCGGCGCGGCTGGCCCTATACTCCGTTTCTACCAACTGACCTGTAGCCGGCCCTAGGGGTTGGCGGCGCCACCGGCAAGAACGCCGTTGAGGCGGCGGGCGGTTGGGCAGATTAACAACTGAATAGGAAGTCTGAATTGTCTTGAACCGAGTCTAGTGAATTTGAAGTTCCTAGCGTGGGTCAAATTATGAAGGGCTTATGGTGGATGCCTTGGGACCAAGGGCCGATGAAGGACGCGGTAAGGCTGCGAAAATTCTCGATGAGCCGTCTAACAGGCGTAGTCGGGAGTATCCGAATGGGGAAACCTGTTCCGGCGTTGAGTCGGTCCACTCCGTAAGGAGAGGTAAGTGGGGGAACTGAAACATCTAAGTACCCCGAGGAAAAGAAATCAACCGAGATTCCCTTAGTAGTGGCGAACGAACGGGGAATAGCCTAAACCACAATGACCTAACGGCGTGAGGGCCTGTGTCGTTGTGGGGTTACAGGACGCTTCTAGAGCCGCCTCATCAGGCTTGAAGGAGTTACAAATTTCATCTCTAGTCGAAGGACCCTGGGAAGGGCCGCCGCAGACGGTGACAGCCCGGTAGGCGAAAGGGATGAAACTCCTGAGGCAGATCCTAAGTACCATGGGGCACGTGAAACCCTGTGGGAAGTCGGGGGGACCACCCTCCAAGGCTAAATACCCTTGGTCACCGATAGCGCACCAGTACCGTGAGGGAAAGGTGAAAAGAACCCCTGGCGGGGAGTGAAATAGACCTGAAACCATAAGCCTACAGAAGGTCGGAGTCCGCTTTCAGCGGATGACGGCGTGCCTATTGAAGAATGATCCGGGGACTTAATGTATGGAGCGAGGTTAAGGGACTGTAGTTCCGGAGCCGTAGCGAAAGCGAGTCTGAACAGGGCGTCCAGTTCCATGTATTAGACCCGAAACCGAGTGAGCTACCCATGGCCAGATTGAAGGTTCGTTAACGCGGACTGAAGGATCGAACTCGTGGCTAGTACAAAAGCTTGGGATGAGCTGTGGGTAGAGGTGAAATGCCAATCGAACTCGGAAATAGCTGGTTCTCCCCGAAATGCATTTAGGTGCAGCCTCGGGAACTAGGAGGACGGAGGTAGGGCACTGAATGGGCTAGGGGGCGTGAGCTTACCAAACTCAATCAAACCACCAATGCCGTTCTGCCGATACCCGGGAGTGAGACAGTCACAGATAAGTGCGATTGTCAAAAGGGAAACAGCCCAGACCACCGGCTAAGGCCCCCAAGAGCAGACTAAGTGGGAAACGAGGTGAGGTTCCCAAAACAGCCAGGAGGTTGGCTTAGAAGCAGCCACCCTTTAAAGAGTGCGTAATAGCTCACTGGTCGAGGGATCTCGCGCGGAAAATGTAACGGGGCTCAAGTCTGTCGCCGAAGCCGTGGATGTACAGGTTCAGGCCGGAACCAACCGCTTGCCGTGAGCGGCCCTTCGGGGCGGCTCGTTACGGCGAGGGGAAGGGGAAAGCCTGGTCGATGCCTGGGCATGGTAGGGGAGCGTTCCTCGTGCAGTGAAGGTGAGTCGTGAGGCTTGCTGGAGCGCGGGGAAGTGAGAATCCCGGAATGAGTAGCGTAAATCAGGGTGAGAATCCCTGACACCGAAAGCCTAAGGTTTCCTACGCAACGTTGTTCGGCGTAGGGTTAGTCGGTCCTAAGCCGTAGGCAAGTGCCGAAGGCGATGGACAGCAGGTTAATATTCCTGCACCGCCGTTGTTTCGCTTTAAAGCCAAGGAGGGGTGCGGGAGGCTAGGCGGGGCGTGCCTATTGGACATGGTGCGTCCTTGCTTGTAGGCGTGCCGGGGCAGGCAAATCCACCCCGGCGTCAAGCTGAGGAGTGAGGGAATCCTGACCTACGGGAAAGGAAATCTCGTTGAGGCCATACCGACAAGAAAAGCTTCGTGGTTATGGAGCAGCGGCGACCGTACCGCAAACCGCCACTGGTGGGCTGGGATAAACGTCCCTAGGTGTTCGAGCTAACCTCCGCTAAGGAACTAGACAAAAGGGCCCCGTAACTTCGGGAGAAGGGGCCCCCTGGAAGGTGAAGCCGCATTGCCGGCGGAGCGTTCTGGGGGCGCAGAGAAGAAGGCCGGGCGACTGTTTAACAAAAACACAGGTCTGTGCTAAGGGGAAACCCTACGTATACAGGCTGACGCCTGCCCAGTGCCGGAAGGTTAAGGGGCGGGGTGCAAGCTCCAAACTGAAGCCCCGGTGAACGGCGGCCGTAACTCTAACGGTCCTAAGGTAGCGAAGTCCCTTGTCGGGTAAGTTCCGACCCGCATGAATGGTTGAACGACTTGGCCATTGTCTCGGCGGAGGGCTCGGTGAAATTGCGGTGCCCGTGAAGACGCGGGCGACCCGCGGCAGGACAAAAAGACCCCGTGGAGCTTTACTGTAGCCTGGCATTGGGCTGGGAGCTGTCATGTGTAGGATAGGTGGGAGACTGTGAAACCCCTACGCCAGTAGGGGCGGAGTCATCGTTGAAATACCACCCTTGGCTGTTTTTGGTTCTAACCCTGGCAAAACCGGGGAACAGTGCTTGGTGGGCAGTTTAACTGGGGCGGTTGCCTCCAAAAAAGTAACGGAGGCGCCCAAAGGTCCTCTCAGGACGGATGGAAATCGTCCACAGAACGCATTGGCATAAGAGGGCTTGACTGCGAGACCTACAAGTCGAGCAGGGACGAAAGTCGGGCAAAGTGATCCTACGGCACCGAGTGGAAGGGCCGTGGCTTATCGGATAAAAGCTACCCCGGGGATAACAGGCTTATCTCGCCCAAGAGTTCACATCGACGGCGAGGTTTGGCACCTCGATGTCGCCTCGTCCCATCCTGGGGCTGAAGGAGGTCCCAAGGGTTCGGCTGTTCGCCGATTAAAGGGGTACGTGAGTTGGGTTCAGAACGTCGTGAGACAGTTCGGTCTCTATCCGCCGTGGGCGCAGGAGGCTTGAGGGAACCTTTCCCTAGTACGAGAGGACCGGGAAGGACAAACCTATGGTGTTCCAGTTGTTCCGCCAGGAGCAGCGCTGGGTAGCCATGTTTGGCAGCGATAAGCGCTGAAGGCATCTAAGCGCGAAGCATCCCCCAAGATTAGGCCTCCCTCCCCGATTCAGTTCGGGGGTAAGACTGCAGCGAGACTAGCTGCTTGATAGGCCGGATGTGTAAGGCTGGCAACAGCTTCAGCAAACCGGTACTAACCAGTCGAGTGATTTGACCCACGCTAGGAGCTTCTAATTCTCCTAGCTCGGTTCAGGTTGCATCCATTTGCAAAATTTAGTTCAGACTTCCTATTTCGGTTGCGTCAACCCGGTTACGATGCGGGGTGGAGCAGTGGCAGCTCGTCGGGCTCATAACCCGAAGGTCGTTGGTTCGAGTCCAACCCCCGCTACCAATCGCATAACAAAAAGCCCCGGCAAAGTTGCCGGGGCTTTTCCAGTGTGACGAATTTGAACCGAAGACCCCGGCGATTTCGGCAACCTGCCGGAAAGCCAACGCGTGGACGCTGTACAGTCGGGGCTAGGCGCGGTCAAATATCCACCGCGCTACCTCAAAGGTGAACCCCGGCAGCACTGCCGCGCCGGACAGGGTAGGCGGGTTGTCCAGCAGTTCCGGTTCGGGCTGGCCGGCGCGGTAGATATAGACGCGGCGATTGCGGGCGTTAATCAGCCAGCCCAGCAGCGCGCCATTCTGCATATAGAGGCGCATCTTGGCGTGGAGGGGGGCGAGGTTGTCGGTGCCGGAGCGGATTTCCACCACGAAGTCGGGACACAGCGGGATGGGCCGTCCGGCGATATGCTGCTGCGATGCCCAGCGCTCCGGTGAAGTCCAAGCCGTGTCAGGACACACTATGCCGCCCGTTACCGGCATTCGATAGGCTTGATTGGACCCGGATACGATGCCTCCGAACTCCCGCGCCCAAATGCCCAACTCGATGATGAAGTCCGTTTCCTGCAGTCCGCCGGGGTAATAAACGGGCGCCATTGCGATAATCTCTCCATCCGGGCTGAGCTCAAACTGCCAGGGGTTTTGGCTGTTCCGCTGCGTGAACTTGATAAACAGCTTTTCCAGCTCCGGCCCGGTGGCCGTGATGCCCAAGTCGCGCGGGTTGATGACCAGCGCGTCATCCGGGGCGATGCCGGTTTGCGGTTTTGCGGCCGCTCCCGTAGTCATTGCCGAACTCCTTGCGGCGGCCGGCCGGGGTTAGTCGGCCGCCGTGGCCGCGGCGGCTTCCAGCCGGTGCACTACTTCGTAGGTGTTGAACTCGCCGGGGCCGAGGAGGAAGTCGGGGGGGCCGCCGGCGTGGGCGGAGCGGAAGGCGTCGCTGCGGGTCCAGGTGTGATGATGTTCCTCGGTTTCCCAGTGGGTTACGACCAGGAAATCCTCGTGGTCGGGGGTGCGGTTCATTTTCCACAGCTCGAAGCTGATGAAGCCGGGGTGGTCCTGGACGGCGCCACGGGCCTTGAACATACTTTCCAGCGTGTCGCCGTAGCCGGTCTTGACTTTGATGCGGTTGGTGGCGATGAACATTGCAAGCCTCCTGTTAGTTCAGAGGGATTGGGCCACTTTGCCCAGCAGGTTGATGGTTTGCTCCAAATCGGCGGCCGGGTCGTCGCCGGCGGTTACGGGGGTGACCAGCAGCTCGCTGATGCCCATGTCCAGCATTGCGGTCATGCGCTCGCCGACGGTATCGGCGTCGCCGGTGAGGACGGTGGCGGCAATCATGCCGTCGCTCCAGGTTTCCTCGGCGGCTTCCGGGTAGCCGGCGGCGGCCCACATCCGCTGGTAAAAGGGCAGGCGCGGGTAGTTGGACAGCTGATGCTGCACGGCCAGCCGGGTGGCGTCCGGGTGGTCGCTGATGCAGACGGGGGCGTGGGCGATAAGCGGCGGCGTCTCCCGTCCGGCCTGGTCGGAACCCCGGCGCATAGCCGGCAGGGCTTGGTCACGGAGATATACCGCCGGGCTGACCCAGCTGATGGCGCCGTCGGCTTCGGCGCCGCACAGCTCAAAGGAACCTTCCTGCAAGGCAGAGGCCATGATGGGTATGTTCACGGGGTGGGGAATGCTGGCGTGGGCCGTGTACTCCTGCCCGTCAAAATCCACCGAACCCTCGTGCAGCAGCGCGCGCAGGATTTGCAGGTATTCCCGCAGGTTGGTCAGCGGGGCGCGCAAGTTGTAGCCGAACATTGAGCGCATAGTGGGCCGGTGGCTGGGGCCGACGCCGAGGCGCAGCCGTCCGGGGCCAAGCTGGTCCAGCACCTGCACCTGCTGGGCAACCACGATGGGGTGCCGGGGGTAGGTGGGGACGATGGAGGTTCCAAAGAGGATGTGGTCAGTCTGCACCGACGCGGCGGCGAACAGGGTCAAGGCGTCGAGACCGGTGCCGCCGGTGGTGAGCCACGTAGCCTGAACGCCGGCGGCTTCGGCACGGCGCATAAGGTCGAGGGATGCTTCGGCGTTGGGAGCGCCGGCGTGCAGCCCGATGCGTTTGGTAGGCATAGCGATAACCTCGGTTGTAGGTTAGCGCTATCGTACCATCGCCGGGCGGATTTGTAGATACGCGGCGGCCGGCTATCAGGGCCTTGGCAAGTCAAGGCCAGGGGGGCTACGAAGGCAGCGTTCCGTTTCAGGTGGTTTGGTTATTCCTCTGGGGTGGTGGGCTGGGTTCATTGGCGATGCTCCTTGCTGGTTCAGGCTATCGGGGTTCGGGCGGTTGGCGGGATGCGGTGTGCGAGCCAGAGGTTACCGGTCATTGTCAGCCCCACGGCCGGGGGATTTACGCAAAGTTTTGCTCCGATGGTTCGTGAACTGCGCTTTAAGGCGCAGCCACGCAGCACGGTGGCAGTCGCTGTTGGCCGGTTAGACCGTTCTCGCGTAAGCATTGGACGAGGGGTCTCCACGACGCCGGTATGCGATTTTGTGCTGACTGGCCGTTGACGACCGGTTGACCTCTGGCTGGACTGAGATTCACGTGATAGATTGCAGTATAGTACCGATGTTCGCGGTTGTCAAAGGGGGGCTGTCAGTGGGCCGGCGCAAAGTCTGGGCGGCGGGTTTTGCCGCCGGAGGAGCGCTACCCCTCTCCCAACCCTCTCCCGCGAGGGGAGAGGGCTACCGGCCGGGCGGAGCGCTACCCCTCTCCCAACCCTCTCCCACGAGGGGAGAGGGCTTTAATGACTTTGCAAAACCCCGACCGCCGGCAGCGGAACGCTACCGGCTACGATGCGACTGCGCCGGTTAATTTTTGACGGCGGCGGGATGATTACAACACGACCTGGCTTTCCGCCGTCCGGCGGCGCAGCTCTGCTTGCAGCCGGCGCGCCTGCTCCTCGGCGGCCCGTCTGGCGGTCCGCTCGACAGCCAATTCCTCCAACGCTTCAACCAGGTCGGGCAAGTATTCCTGCGCTGACGGGTTCCAGAAACGCAGCTGCCGGGCCGACCAGTGCAGCTCCAGTCCCAAAGCCGGGCTGTAGCCCCGCACGATGCCGTCCGCCCCGGCGGCAACCGGGATTTGCTGATAGACGCCGTTCACCAGCAGGTCGCCGGCCAGGGCCGTATCGTGGTACTGCCCGTCCGTATGGTCAAAACGCCAGTATTCACGCACCCCGTAGCCGGCGTATAGGCCCGCCTGGTGATGTAATCCCGCTCCCCCGTGCTGCGGGACGCAACTTCCAGCACAAAATCGGGGGGCTGGCCAATTTCGTTGATGGCGTAGCCGTTGGCCTCATCCTCAGAAGATAATGACCGGGGGGATTCGCAGACCGAGAGCGGCCATGCAATCAGGCCGGGGGGACGCCGGGCCTCACGGGCGTCAGAGCAAGGATAGCCGTCGCCGGACACCAGGACATCGGAACGGTCTCAATAGTGAGCGCGCAGTACCTGGTCGGCGCGGGCGATGTGCCGGCGCTGCGGCATAGCGTCGGGCGGCCGGGGCGGGTCGGGCAACTTGGTCAAGCGCGGAGGAACGCTGCCCGGCGGCAGTTGGGATGCGGGTTTGGCAGTCATAGGGAGCCTTATAACGGGACATAGCGTTCCGGGGGGGGCAGCGTTCCAGGCGGGATTTTATCATACGCCGTCAGCGTAACCCGTCCCGATATGCCCGGCAGCCTCGAAGGCGGCGTATTCCTCGGCGGTGTAGCCGAGGAGTTTGCGATAGACGTATTCGTTATCCTGCCCGAACATAACGGGGCCGCGACGGATGCCCAGCGGGGTGGCCGACATCTGGTAGAGGGGGCCGGGGTAAAGGTGCGTACCGCAATCCTCCTGCGAGGCTTCCCGGAAAAAGCCGCGGCTGCGGATGTGCGGGTCAGCGTAAGCATCGGCCTGGTTCATTACCGCGCCGGCGGGGATGCCGTGTTGCTGCAAGGCGCGCATCGCGGCTTGCGGGGTTTGGGTTCGCGTCCAGGCGGCGATGGCGGCGTCAATCTCACCCTGGCGGGCGATGCGCGCCTTGGGGTCGGCCAACTCCGCATCGTCGGCCAGGTGCGGCGCGCCGATAGCGGCGCAGAGGGCTTGCCATTGCGGGTTGTCGTACACGGTAATGACAACCCAACGGTCACTATGGTCGGAGCTCGCACTATGGTCGGAGCTCGCACTATGGTCGGAGCTCGCACTATGGTCGGAGCTCGCACTATGGTCGGAGCTCGCACTATGGTCGGAGCTCGCACTATGGTCGGAGCTCGCACTATGGTCGGAGCTCGCACTATGGTCGGAGCTCGCACTATGGCCGGAGCTCGCACTATGGCCGGAGCTTGGGGCGCAGGGATAGCAGTTTTGCAGGGCGCGGGGATGGCGGTTGCCCAGGGTGCCGTGGGTGCGCCCGTTCATCAGGAAGTCCAAGTAGTATTCGCCGAGGAAGGGGAAGACGTTCTCAGCCTGCCCCAGCTCCACGAGCTGGCCCGCGCCGGTGCGCTGGCGATGGCGCAGGGCGGCCAGCACCGCGAAGGCGCCCTGCGCGCCGGCGGCGGCGTCGGACATCAGGACGGTGGTGTTATAGGACGGGTCGGTATCCTCATATCCGCGCAGCATAGTGTGGCCTACCATGCCTTCAATATGCACGCCGTGGGCGCGGAAATCGCGGTAAGGGCCGGTGCTGCCATAGGCCGGCATCCGCAGCATAATGATGTCGTCTTTGACGGCTTGCAGCGACTCGTAAGATATGCCCAGCTTCTCCATCGTTTCGGTGGGGTTATTTTCAATCAGCACGTCGCTGACGGCAACCAGGCGGTCGAAAATTTCGCGCCCGCCGGGGGCCGGCAGGTTGACGGTCATGCTGCGCTTGTTGCGCGCGTGGGAGTTGAACATAGGGGAGCGGTTGAAAGGACGCGCGCCAGGCACGCGGCCCGGAGTGCCCCCGGAGTACAGCGGCAGATTGTCGATGGCGGCCTGGGTGAGATGCGGGGCCGCGCCGCGGGTCAGGGGGACAAAGGTTTTGGTGGACTCAACGCGAATCACCTCGGCGCCCAGGTCGGCGAGGAAGGAGCCGCAGTAGGGGCCGGCCCATACTACCGTAATCTCCAGGACGCGCAGGCCCTCTAACGGCAATCGCGTCATCGCGCTACCCCGCGTCGGAGGCCGCCAGCGCGATGACGCCGGCATCGGAAAGGGCCGCGATGGCGGCGGGAGAGTAACCCAGCTCCGTCAATATTTCCCAGGTATGCTGCCCCAGCAGCGGGGCAGTGTGACGCAACTGCCAGGGCGACTGGCTCATGATAAAGGGCCGGCCGGGATAACGCAGCCGGCCGGCCGCCGGATGGTCGCCCTCCGCGAACACGCCGCGCGCGTTGAAAGACGGGTCAACGTCCAGGTCGGCCATGGTGTTGATGGGGCCGGACAGCACCCGGTTATGCTGGGCGGCTTGCCACGCCGCGGCGCGGGTGCGTTCCAGTATCCAGGGCAGGAAGTGTTCCGATTCGAACTCGTCCTGCATAACAGGGTTGCCCTGGGATGCGGGGTCTTGCCAGCGGGGGGCGTTCAGTTCGGGCGGGCTGCCCAGCATCGCTACCGTCCGGGGCCAGTACATCCGGCTGCCGTTAATCTGCAAGTAGCCGTCGCGGCAGGGATAAACGGCGTTGGGATAGCCGCCGGAGCCGCCGGCGGCCGGGCGATGGCTTAACTCTCCGGTATATTGATGGGCCAACAATGCGCTCTGCCGGCGGTCAACGGAACCGAGTTGAGTTTCCAGTATGGATACGTCAATATGCTGTCCTCCGGCGGAGTCGTCGCCGGAAATATCGGCAAATGAGCCGGCGAGCACGGCCCCCATAGTGGCGACGGCGGCCACGGCTCCGGCCTGGTACAAGCCCACGCTGCCGCCCAGCTTGAGCGGCTCCCGGTCGGCCAGGCCGGTGGAGTGCATTTCGCCGCCCATACCGTAGAGGACGATTTCGGAGCCGCGATAATCACGATAGGGGCCGGTCTGGCCGAAATTGGAGATGCTGGTGTAGATGAGCGCCGGGTTGACGGCGCTGAGTTGTTCGTAGCCAATGCCCAGGCGGTCGGCGACGCCGGGGCGGTAGTTTTCAACCAGGATGTCCGCCCATCCGGTCAGGCGGCGAATGACGCCGGCCGCGCCGTCGGATTTGAGATCAATGACGACGCTGCGCTTGTTGGTGTTCAGGTGCAGGAACAGCGCGCTCTTTTCGGGGTGCGGTTCGTCGCCCGGAAAGGGCCCAATGCGGCGCGCGCCGTCGCCATAGGGCGGACGCTCGACTTTGATAACATCCGCGCCGTAGTCGGCCAGCAGCTTGGCGCAGTAGGGGCCGGCGACGTAGTGGGTAAAGTCGAGGACTTTCAGGCCGGCCAGCGCTCCGTCGGTCATTGTCATAATCCTGCATTGTCCTGTCTTGCCGTCGCCACGGTGCGATGCGATACAATTGCATAAATTCGCATCAGGGTCAACCGGGCAAGGACTTATCCGGTCATTGCCGCGTCAATCAAAGGGTAAAGCCATGCCCGCTTTTGAATGCGCCGAGATTCTCCCCTGCACGCCGGATGCGGCCTGGGCCGCGGTGGTGGATTTCCCGGGGCGGAAAATCCACGGGGCGTGTTACCGCCGGGCGGAGCTGCCCGACGGCAACGCGCTGTCGCCGGGGCACCGCATTGAGCTGCAAATCGGGCGCGACCGTTTCACCAGCATAGTTACCGGCGCGCAAAAGCCGGCGTCGCTGTCGCACCGGGCCGCCGGGCCGGGGTTCTGGGTGGAGTTCACTTACCGCTTGCGGCAATGCCGGGACGGGGACGCCGGTTATACGTCCGATGATTTAGGCTGCGCCCACCTGACGGTACAGGCCGAGTACGGCGGCTGGCTGGGGTCAATCATCGCCAAACTGCGACCGCGGGCGTGCCGGCACTACGTTGCCGAAGAAATGTCGGCGATAGTGTCGGCGGCGGAATCGGTGCCGGCCGAACCCGTCGCGGACGCATAACACAAGAATACCCGGCACGGGAGGACACTATGGCCACAGGCGATAATTTGCCGACACCACCGGAGGCGCCCCGCCGTTCGCATACGGTAACCGTTCACGGCGACGCGCGGGTTGACCCGTGGCACTGGCTGCGGGAGCAGGACGACCCGGCGACGATGGCGTACCTGCGCGCCGAGAATGCCCACACCGAGGCGCTGCTGGCGCCGCTGGAAGCGCTGCAAACCAGGCTGTACGACGAGATACGGGGGCGCATCAAGGAAGACGACAGCACCGTACCGGAGAAGGAAGGGGAGTATTACTACTATGTCCGCTATGAGGAAGGCGGGCAATATCCCATTTACTGCCGCCGCCACGGCGCCCCGGACGGGCCGGAGACGGCGCTGCTGGACGTGAACCAACTGGCCGAGGGCCGCGACTATACCCGCGTGGGCCTTTTTGAAAACAGCCCCGACCACGGGCTGGCCGCCTACGGCGTGGACTTTGACGGCTCGGAGCAGTTCACCATCCACGTGCTGGACCTGGCAACCGGGGAAACGCTGCCCGATGCCATCCCCAACACCTATTACAGCCTGGAGTGGGCCAACAATAACCGAACCTTTTACTACTCCGTGCTGGACGAACACCACCGCCCGGTGAGCATCTACCGGCACACGCTGGGCGATGACCCGGCAGAGGATGAGTTGGTGTACCACGAGGAAGACCCGCGGTTTTTCGTGGGGCTGGGCAAGTCCACCAGCGGACGGTTCATCTACGTGGTGGCCGGGGGCAACAATATGTCGGAGTGGCGGTTTCTGGACGCCAACGACCCGACCGCCGCGCTGACGCTGATTGAGCCCAGGGCCGCCGATTTTGAGTACGACGTGGCCGACCACGGAGAGCGCTTTTTCATCCGGCACAACGGCGGCGGCGCGCGGGATTTTATGCTGGCAACAGCGCCGATAGCGACTCCGGGATGGGCGAACTGGACGGAGTTTATGGCCCACGAGCCGGGGCGGCCCTTGCGGGACGTGGCTGCGTACCGCGAGCATCTGGCGGTGGCGTGCCGGCGGGACGGGCTGCCGCAGGTGATGGTGCTGCGCCTCTCTGATGGCGATATTCACTATATTGCCGGCGTGGATGAGGACGATTTCGCCATGTCGCCCCGGGGCGGTCGGGAGTTTGACACCACCGCGCTGCGCTTTTCCTATACGTCGCTGAAAACCCCGGCCGCCGTGTACGACTACGATATGGCAACGCGCCAACGGGTGTTGCGCAAGCAGCAGGAGATTCCCTCCGGCTATGACGGCGCGCAGTACGAAACCCGGCGCATCTGGGCCACGGCGCGGGACGGCGCGGCCGTTCCCGTCAGTTTGCTGATGCGTCGGGACACGCCAACGGACGGCAGCGCGCCTCTCTATCTCTACGGCTACGGCAGCTATGGCCTCACCATGGAAGCCGGTTTCAGCATCGCCGCGTTGAGTCTGGTGGAGCGGGGGTTTATCTACGCCATCGCCCACATTCGCGGCGGCATGGAAATGGGCTGGGACTGGTACGAGAACGGCAAGCTGCTGCGCAAGCGCAACACTTTCACCGACTATATCGACTGCGCCGAGCACCTGATTGCCGAGGGTTACACCGCGTCCGGCCGCATCGCCGCCATGGGGGGCAGCGCCGGCGGAATGCTGATGGGCGCGGTTGTCAATGACCGGCCCGACCTTTTCGGCTGCGTCGTGGCCCACGTGCCCTTCGTGGACGTGCTCAATACGATGCTGGACGACACGCTGCCCCTGACCACCATGGAGTATAACGAATGGGGCAACCCCAACGACGCCGAGTATTACCAGTATATGCGGAGCTATTCGCCCTACGATAACGTGCGGGAGCAGGATTACCCGCCCATGCTGGTTACGGGCGGAATCAGCGACCCGCGCGTTACCTATTGGGAGCCGGCCAAGTGGGTAGCCAAGCTGCGGGCGATGCGGACGGACGACAACCCGCTGCTGCTGAAAATCCATATGGATTCGGGACACGCGGGGGCGTCGGGCCGGTTTGAGAGGATTAAGGAAATTGCGGAGGAATACGCCTTTATCCTCGGCGCCTTCGGGATGCCGGAGTAAGGTTCAAGGCAATGGGTTATACTGCGCCAGCCCTGATACCGGCTCCGGCTACCCTTAGGCTGAGGCTATTTTCACGGAGGTCAGGCACGGAGGTCGGGCTATGACTACCAGCATCCCCAAGTTGCTCACCGCCGCTGACCTGCTGGCAATGCCTGACGATGGCAAACGCTACGAACTGGTCCGGGGAGAGCTGACTGAAACGCCGCCGCCGGGGATTAGGCACGGGGTTGTTACCGACCAAATTGGGTGGCCAATCAAAGCCTTCGTCAGACAGCACGGCCTCGATTTTGTCAGCACGTCCGAAGCCGGGATTTTCATTGAGCAGGAGCCGGACACGGTTATTGCGCCCGACTACGCGCTCATTGCCCGGGAGCGCATCGCCGCGCAACTGCCGGAGCAGGGTTACGTTGTCGGCCTGGTTCCCGACCTGGTGGTTGAGGTGATTTCACCCGGCTACCGGGAAGCGGCGGCGTCTGCCAGAGCGCAAACGTGGCTGGACGCCGGCGCGCGTCCGGTTCTGGTCGCCTATATTGCAGGGCAGGAGATAGTCGCGCACCGGGATGACGGCACGGTGCGGCGCTTTGACAGCAACGACACCCTGACCGGCGAACCCTTGTTGTCCGGTTTCGCCGGCACGGTGGCCGACATTTTCACCTATTGACGCCGCCTTATAGCCCGATTAGCTGCCGCGCATTCTCGCCCAGAATACCCGCCACCTGGGGCGAGGTGAGCGGCAATGAAGCCAGGTAGTCGGACTCGCGGCCCATGTCGGCCAAGGGGTAGTCGGTGCCGAAGCAAACCTTGTGCGCCCCGTGTTTGGCGATGATGGCCGTCAGCGTGTCTGCCGTAATCTCTCGCAGGGACGGCGGCCAGGTGGTGTCCACCAGCACGTTTTCCTGCCCCAGCAGCACCCGCTCGGCCTCGTCCAGCATATAAAATCCTCCCAGGTGGAGGGCAATCACTTTTAGCTTTGGGAATTGGCGGACGATGTTCATAATCCGCTCCGGCGCGGCATACAGCGGCGCATCCGAAGCCTGGTGGGGCAACCGGCCGGAATGGATGGCCAGCGTCATATCCGCGCCCAACTCCTCGTACACCGGGAACCATTGCGGGTCGTCGGGGTAAAAGCCGTTGATGACCGGGTGCATCTTGATGCCCTTGACGCCGCGCTCGCGCAGGTAGCGGATTTCGCCGGCTTTGTCCTCCAGGTCGGGATGCACGGCGCCGAAAGGCACCAGCGTATCGTCGGCGATGGAGATGAGCCAGTCGTTGGCGCGGCGCACCTGGTCGGCGCGGACGGCCACGCCGAGCACGATGGACTTGTCCACGCCGGATGCGGCCATGTGCCGTTTGATGCCGGCCACGGTGTTGCGGGCGACGGGGGCAAAGCCCAGGTCGGACTCCATGTTTTCGGCGACGGCGCCGGCGATGCGGTCGGGCCAGATGTGGGTGTGGACGTCAACGCGCATTTTGCAACCTCGTTTCTACCATCATTCCGGTTTTCTCCGGTCATCCCGGCGAAAGCCGGAATCCGGTTGGCCATGCTATTATAATCACCGTAATACCTAATCACGACATGGCGCCGGATGATTCAAGAGGCCATATCCGCCGCCGGCCGGCAGGTGCGATAATCCATCGCCAAACCCCGCCCCCAGAGGCAAATCGCTATGACTACCAGAACGACTGCGGCCCGGCCGCCGGCACCGGCCAGCGACCAATTCCCCGAACTGCCGCCCAGGGACGATATGCTGAATGTCATCCATCTCCACGAACCCGGCCATGTGCCGGCACTGCGCCGGCACTACGGCAATTTTGACGCCACCATCATCGCCAGTGAAATCCCCATCGGCTGGAACACCAGCCAGCGGGAAGGCTTGCAGCAGCCCGACCTGTTCATCGCTTTTGACGTTGACCGGGCCGCCATCATCGCCCGCAAGGGCTACGATATTGAGCGCTGGGGCAAGGCGCCGGAGTTTGTCCTGGAAATCGCGTCGGAGAATACCGCCGCCAATGACGAAAGGGCCAAGCGGGCCGGATACGCCCAATTCGGCGTGGCGGAATACTGGCGGTTTGACCACACCGGCGGACGGCAATACGCCGCGGCGTTGGCCGGCGACCGGCTGGATGCTGGCGAATACCGGCCCATTACCATCCACCGGGTGGATGATGGCCGGTACTGGGGACACAGCGCCGCGCTGAACCTGGACGTGTGCTGGGAACACGAGCAGCTGCGCTGGTACGACCCGACGGCACGGCGTTACCTGCCGACCTATGACGATGAAGCCGATGGGCGCATTGCAGAACACAACGCGCGACTGGCCGCCGAGGAGCAGGTCCGGCAACTGCAAGAGGAACTCGAACGCTTGCGACAGGCGTAGACCGCCAACTTCCCTAAGTGAAAGTCCATTATGATTCGAGAGGCCATATCCGCCGCCGGCCGGCGGTTGCGATAATCCATCGCCAAACCCCGCCCCCAGAGGCAAATCGCTATGACTACCAGAACGACTGCGGCCCGGCCGCCAGCCCCGGCCAGCGACCAATTCCCCGAACTGCCGCCCAGGGACGATATGCTGAATGTCATCCATCTCCACGAACCCGGCCATGTGCCAGCGCTGCGCCGGCACTACGGCAACTTTGACGCCATCATCATCGCCAGTGAAATCCCCATCGGCTGGAACACCAGCCAGCGGGAAGGCTTGCAGCAGCCCGACCTGTTCATCGCTTTTGACGTTGACCGGGCCGCCATCATCGCCCGCAAGGGCTACGATATTGAGCGCTGGGGCAAGGCGCCGGAGTTTGTCCTGGAAATCGCGTCGGAAAATACCGCCGCCAATGACGAAAGGGCCAAGCGGGCCGGATACGCCCAATTCGGCGTGGCGGAATACTGGCGGTTTGACCACACCGGCGGACGGCAATACGCCGCGGCTCTGGCCGGCGACCGGCTGGTGGCTGGCGAATACCGGCCCATTACCATCCACCGGGTGGATGATAGCCGGTACTGGGGACACAGCGCCGCGCTGAACCTGGACGTGTGCTGGGAACACGAGCAGCTGCGCTGGTACGACCCGACGGCACGGCGTTACCTGCCGACCTATGACGATGAAGCCGATGGGCGCATTGCAGAACACAACGCGCGACTGGCCGCCGAGGAGCAGGTCCGGCAACTGCAAGAGGAACTCGAACGCTTGCGACAGGCGTAGACCGCCAACTTCCCTAAGTGAAAGTCCATTATGATTCGAGAGGCCATATCCGCCGCCGGCCGGCGGTTGCGATAATCCATCGCCAAACCCCGCCCCCAGAGGCAAATCGCTATGACTACCAGAACGACTGCGGCCCGGCCGCCAGCCCCGGCCAGCGACCAATTCCCCGAACTGCCGCCCAGGGACGATATGCTGAATGTCATCCATCTCCACGAACCCGGCCATGTGCCAGCGCTGCGCCGGCACTACGGCAACTTTGACGCCATCATCATCGCCAGTGAAATCCCCATCGGCTGGAACACCAGCCAGCGGGAAGGCTTGCAGCAGCCCGACCTGTTCATCGCTTTTGACGTTGACCGGGCCGCCATCATCGCCCGCAAGGGCTACGATATTGAGCGCTGGGGCAAGGCGCCGGAGTTTGTCCTGGAAATCGCGTCGGAAAATACCGCCGCCAATGACGAAAGGGCCAAGCGGGCCGGATACGCCCAATTCGGCGTGGCGGAATACTGGCGGTTTGACCACACCGGCGGACGGCAATACGCCGCGGCTCTGGCCGGCGACCGGCTGGTGGCTGGCGAATACCGGCCCATTACCATCCACCGGGTGGATGATAGCCGGTACTGGGGACACAGCGCCGCGCTGAACCTGGACGTGTGCTGGGAACACGAGCAGCTGCGCTGGTACGACCCGACGGCACGGCGTTACCTGCCGACCTATGACGATGAAGCCGATGGGCGCATTGCAGAACACAACGCGCGACTGGCCGCCGAGGAGCAGGTCCGGCAACTGCAAGAGGAACTCGAACGCTTGCGACAGGCGTAGACCGCCAACTTCCCTAAGTGAAAGTCCATTATGATTCGAGAGGCCATATCCGCCGCCGGCCGGCGGTTGCGATAATCCATCGCCAAACCCCGCCCCCAGAGGCAAATCGCTATGACTACCAGAACGACTGCGGCCCGGCCGCCAGCCCCGGCCAGCGACCAATTCCCCGAACTGCCGCCCAGGGACGATATGCTGAATGTCATCCATCTCCACGAACCCGGCCATGTGCCAGCCCTGCGCCGGCACTACGGCAACTTTGACGCCATCATCATCGCCAGTGAAATCCCCATCGGCTGGAACACCAGCCAGCGGGAAGGCTTGCAGCAGCCCGACCTGTTCATCGCTTTTGACGTTGACCGGGCCGCCATCATCGCCCGCAAGGGCTACGATATTGAGCGCTGGGGCAAGGCGCCGGAGTTTGTCCTGGAAATCGCGTCGGAAAATACCGCCGCCAATGACGAAAGGGCCAAGCGGGCCGGATACGCCCAATTCGGCGTGGCGGAATACTGGCGGTTTGACCACACCGGCGGACGGCAATACGCCGCGGCTCTGGCCGGCGACCGGCTGGTGGCTGGCGAATACCGGCCCATTACCATCCACCGGGTGGATGATAGCCGGTACTGGGGACACAGCGCCGCGCTAAACCTGGACGTGTGCTGGGAACACGAGCAGCTGCGCTGGTACGACCCGGCGGCGCGGCGTTACCTGCCTACCTATGATGATGAAGCCGATGGGCGCCGGGCTGCCGAAAATGAACGGGATGCGGAACGGGACGCCCGCCGCGCCGCCGAAAGTGAACGGGATGGGGAGCGGGATGCCCGCCGGGCCGCCGAGGAGCGGGTCCGGCAACTGCAAGAGGAACTCGAACGCTTGCGACAGGCGTAGCCCGCCAACTCCATCAAGTGAAAGTCCATTATGATTCGAGAGGCCATATTCGCCGGCGGCCGGCGGTTGCGATAATCCATCGCCAAACCCCGCCCCCAGAGGCAAATCGCTATGACTACCAGAACGACTGCGGCCCGGCCGCCAGCCCCGACCAGCGACCAATTCCCCGAACTGCCGCCCAGGGACGATATGCTGAATGTCATCCATCTCCACGAACCCGGCCATGTGCCAGCCCTGCGCCGGCACTACGGCAACTTTGACGCCATCATCATCGCCAGTGAAATCCCCATCGGCTGGAACACCAGCCAGCGGGAAGGCTTGCAGCAGCCCGACCTGTTCATCGCTTTTGACGTTGACCGGGCGGCCATCATCGCCCGCAAGGGCTACGATATTGAGCGCTGGGGCAAGGCGCCGGAGTTTGTCCTGGAAATCGCGTCGGAAAATACCGCCGCCAATGACGAAAGGGCCAAGCGGGCCGGATACGCCCAATTCGGCGTGGCAGAATACTGGCGGTTTGACCACACCGGCGGACGGCAATACGCCGCGGCCCTGGCCGGCGACCGGCTGGTGGCTGGCGAATACCGGCCCATTACCATCCACCGGGTGGATGATGGCCGGTACTGGGGACACAGCGCCGCGCTGAACCTGGACGTGTGCTGGGAACACGAGCAGCTGCGCTGGTACGACCCGACGGCGCGGCGTTACCTGCTTACCTATGATGATGAAGCCGACGCGCGCCGGGTTGCCGAAAGTGAACGGAATGAGGAACGGGATGCCCGCCGGGCCGCCGAAAGTGAACGGGATGGGGAGCGGGACGCCCGCCGGGCCGCCGAAAGTGAACGGGATGCGGAACTGGACGCCCGCCGGGCCGCCGAGGAGCAGGTCCGGCAGCTGCAAGAAGAACTCGCACGCTTGCGACAAGCGTAACCCGCCAACTCCATCAAGTGAAAGTCCATTATGATTCGAGAAGCCATATCCGCCGCCGCCGCCGGCCAATCTCTCGGCATCAACGATGCAGTGTCGGTGATGCGCGAGATAATGGAGGGCGAAGCGACGCCGGCGCAACTTGGAGCCTATCTCACGGCGCTATCGTTGAAGGGTGAGACGCCGGAGGAGATTGCCGGTTTCGCTGCCGTGATGCGGGAGAAGGCCCGGCGGGTCAACGTGGCTGGCAAGGCCATCGACACCTGCGGCACGGGCGGAGACCGCAAGGGAACGTTCAACATCTCCACGGCGGCGGCCTTTGTAGTTGCCGGGGCCGGGCTGACGGTGGCCAAGCACGGCAACCGGGCGGCCTCCGGCGATTGCGGCAGCGCCGACGTGCTGGAAGCCTTGGGGGTGCGAATCGAATTGCCGCCGGACGCAGTGGAGCGCTGCCTGCGCGAAATCGGCATCGGCTTTATGTTTGCCCCGGCGTATCACCCGGCGATGCGCTACGCCGCGCCGGTGCGCCGCGAAATCGGCATCCGCACCGTGTTCAACGTCCTGGGGCCGATGACCAACCCCGCCGGCGTATCCTGTCAGCTGATTGGCGTGGGCTACCCGGAGGTCGGGGCCAAGATGGCCGAGGTACTCCGGCTGCTGGGCACCCAGCACGCCATCATCGTCCACAGCGACGACGGCATGGATGAGCTGTCCCTGGGCAGCGATACGGCCGGCTGGGAAGTGCGGGACGGCGCAATCAGGCCGTACACGGTGCGCCCCCGGGCGCTGGGGTTGCCTTATGCCACGCCGGAGGATTTGCGCGGCGGCAACCCGATGCAGAACGCCGACACAATGCGCCGGGTGCTCGCCGGCGAACCCGGATTGGTGAGCGACGCGGTGACGCTGAACAGCGGCGCGGCGCTGGTGGCCGGCGACCTGGCCGACTCGCTGGCGGAAGGCATCGCGCTGGCGGCGGCGTCCATCGCCGATGGCCGGGCGGCTCAAAAGCTGGACGCACTGATTGCGCTGACGCGGGAACTGTCGCCGGCATAAGTGTAGAGAGAGGAGAAGGAGCGGATGCCAGCAAGCATTCTGAACCAAATCGTCGCCAAGAAGCGTGAGGAGCTGGCGGTATCGGCAGCGGCTACCCCATTGGCTACGTTGCCGGACGCCATTGCCGCCCGCCCGCCCGCGCTGGATTTTGCGGCGGCGCTGCGCGGGGACGGCATCAGCCTGATTGCCGAAATCAAGAAGGCGTCGCCGTCCAAAGGGCTGCTGCGCGCCGACTTTGCGCCGGCGGAGCTGGCCGCTGCCTATACGGGCAATGGGGCTACTGCGATTTCGGTCATCACCGACTCGCATTTTCTCGGCGAGCCGGCCCACCTGACGGCGGTGAAAGAGAGCGGCGCGTCGGGCAACGCTCCGGTGCTCCGCAAGGATTTTATCTTTGACCCATATCAGGTGTACGAGGCGCGGGCCATGGGAGCCGATACCTTCCTGCTCATCGTGGACATCCTTTCGCCGGCGCAATTGGCCGAACTCATTGAAGTGGGCCAGTCGCTGGGTATGACGCCGCTGGTGGAAACCCATAGCGCCGCCGAGATTGCAACGGCGGTTGACGCCGGCGCCGGAGTCATCGGCATCAACAACCGCGATTTGCACACTTTTATTACCGACCTGGCTACCACCGCAGAGCTGGCCCCGCTGATTCCACCGGGCAAGGTTATCGTCAGCGAAAGCGGCATCAGCACGCCGGATGATTTGGCGCGCCTGGAGCCGCTGGGCGTCAACGCCGTGCTGGTGGGCGAGGCGCTGGTTACGGCGGCCGACACGGCGGCTAAAGTTCGTTCCCTTACCGGCGCGGCGACGGCGGCGGCCCGGCAGCAGCGCTGATGACGACAGTAAAAATCTGCGGCGTGCGCCGGCCGGACGATGCGCTGGCGGCCGCCGGCGCCGGGGCCGACTACGTGGGGATGGTATTCGTTCCCGGCCGCCGTCGTCGCGTGGCACCGGCGGATGCGCGCGTTATCACCGACGGCCTGCGCGCCCAGGGCGCGGGTCGCCCGGCGTCGGTAGGTTTGTTTGGCGACCAGCCATTGCGGGACGTGCTGGACACTATCGCCATCGCCGGCCTGGACTTCGTCCAGCTCTGCGGTGAGGAAAGCCTGGAATACTGCCGGTCGGTGCAAGAACACGCCGGGGTCGTCAAAGCGTTGCACGTGTCCGACGACGCGGATGCCGACCGGATAGCCGAGGTGGGCCGGTTGATTGACGCCTACGCCGCAGCCGGCTGCACCGTCACGCTGGACAGCCAGGTAGCCGGGCTGCACGGCGGCACCGGGCAATCCTTTGACTGGCGAATTGCGGCGCAGTTGGCGCCGGGTCGGCGGTTTCTGCTGGCCGGGGGCTTGACGCCGGACAACGTGGGCCAGGCCGTCGCCGTGGTACACCCGTGGGGCGTGGACGTGTCCAGCGGGGTGGAAACCGGCGGCGAGAAAGACGCCGCCAAAATCAGACAGTTCGTCGCCAACGCGCGCCGGGCCAACTGACCGGCAAGAGGATGGGTACACCATGGTAATTACTACGCACGCGAACCTGCCCGACGCCCGCGGCCGTTTCGGCGATTTCGGCGGCAAGTTTGTCCCCGAAACGGTGATGGCCGCTTTGACGGAGCTGGAGCAGGCGTACCGCGCCGCCCAGGACGACGCGGGTTTCGCCGTACAGCTGGACCATTTGATGCGGAACTACGCCGGCCGGCCCACCGCGCTGTATTACGCGGAAAACCTGTCCCGGCACTGCGGCGGGGCGCGCATCTACTTGAAGCGTGAGGATTTGGCCCACACCGGGGCGCACAAAATCAATAACGCTCTGGGCCAGTGCCTGCTGGCGCAGCGGATGGGCAAGCAGCGCATCATCGCGGAGACCGGCGCAGGGCAGCACGGCGTGGCCACGGCCACCGTGTGCGCCATGCTGGGCTTGCAGTGCATCGTTTATATGGGCGTTGAGGACACGGTGCGCCAGGCCCTCAACGTGTACCGGATGCGTTTGCTGGGCGCGGAGGTGATTCCCGTGGCATCCGGCACCCGCACGCTGAAAGACGCCATCAACGAAGCGATTCGGGACTGGGTTACCAACGTGGAGAATACCCACTACCTCATCGGCAGCGTGGTGGGGCCGCATCCGTACCCGATGCTGGTGCGGGATTTCCAGTCGGTTATTGGCCGCGAAGCCCGCGCCCAAATTCTGGAAGCCGAGGGACGGCTGCCCGACGTGGCGGCGGCCTGCGTCGGCGGCGGCAGCAACGCCATCGGCACTTTCTACGAGTTCATCGGCGACGCCGGCGTGCGGCTGGTGGGGGTGGAGGCCGCCGGCGAAGGGGTGGCAACCGGGCGGCACTCGGCCACGCTGTCCGCCGGTCGGCCGGGCGTGCTGCACGGTTCAATGTCTTATTTGTTGCAGGACGCAGACGGGCAAATTCAGGAGGCGCACAGTATTTCGGCCGGGCTGGATTACCCCGGCGTCGGGCCGGAGCATAGCTGGCTCAAGGAAACCGGACGGGCGGAATACCTGGCCGTTACCGATGATGAGGCGCTGGAGGGGTTCCGCCTGCTCTGCCGCACCGAGGGCATCATCCCCGCGCTGGAATCGGCCCACGCTATCTACCACGTCAGCAGGATGGCGGCGGATATGCCGGCGGACAGCATCATCGTGGTCTGCCTCAGCGGTCGGGGCGACAAAGATGTGCCGTCCATTGCCGAGCGTGAGGGGATTGGGGTTTAGCGGGGGGGGGGGGCGAATAATTATTTGCCCTCCCCTCGCGATGGGGTCGCGTTGAGTAGCCGGTACGGTGTTCAGGCTGTGGACATCGCTCGGGCTACTATGTTACGCATATTAGCCTCCTGGCGTCTGATAAGTTCATCATCTTCCACTTGTCGGTACATCGTGCCCATCAAGTCGCCGCCCCGGTCATTCAATGGCGGCAACAGAGCCTCAATCATCACCGATTCCAAAACCGTGACTAGCATTGAAGTAGTGAAATTTTCCGACTTGCTGGACAAGGAGCCGTTTTCGTTCACTTGGCGGAAGCCGAACCACGAGAACTCGTCCCAGCGGGCCGTGCGCCGTCCTTGAGTGTGATGTTGGCGCAACCGCTTGAAAAGGCTGTCCATAGTCCTCCCCACATACATCACCGTCAGGTTGTTGTGCAGGATATAAATACCCCACTGCTCGGCGAAATTAATCACCATGTCGCTGTCGTCGGAGTTGCCCAGCAACTGCCCGTCCGCCGGCTCCCAGTTCACTTTGTCCCGCTCCCAGTACAGACCATAGGCTGATACGTTGGTGAGCCTGGCTTCCTCTTCGGCTTCGCGAACGACCTCGGCACTAACCGGCACGCCGGGTTGCGGGGGTTGCGGGCTAAGCTGGTAGTGCTTGACTTTCGGCCTGATGACGGTGCCTTCCTTGACCATAGAGGACAGAACCGCAGCAACCGATGTTACCTTCGCCCTAGGTTTCAGCTTCTTTTGTACGATGAGGCGGGCAATCACCTCGGGCTGAAGCGGGTCAGGCGCTTCCCTGAGGACGCGGGTTATCGCTTCTTGGAAACCCAAGTTTTGCATGGTCATAGTGTTCCCACCTGATATGCGTCGGGCTATGGTTCAATTTTTGTTGATGGCCGGCGTTTTCAAGTAACGATAACCTTACCACGGCGGCGCATAGACATCCTACACAGTTCTCTCTATCTGTCAATCCCATCGCAAAACTGGATTTTGTGCGCTGTTCACTATTCCATAATTGCCCAACACCGTCTTGCTCCTATTATCATCCCACTCCTAAATCGCCTCTAAACCTTGCTATAGCGGCACATTTGGCGTATCCAATTATGCCAATTACCCGCTTGACATCGCCGAACTTAATTCAGTAATGACCACCGCGAGGTGCTTCTAACCGTGCTAACCGCCCGGACTATCATAACTCTGGCTCTCTTGCTGGCGGCTGCCCTGCTGCTATCGGCCTGCGACGCCGGCGCCAAAGCGGTAAAAACTGCCGGGCGGGTGGTGGATGAAGCGGCGACGCTGGCGGCCCCCAAACCGCCGCCAGTGGTGGAGAATGCGGACGCTCAGGCGGCAGTCACTACGCTCAACGGTTTGGAGATTGCCGCGCGGGGCAGCGGGATTGATTACGACCGCGACGACTGGCGGCATTGGGTGGACGCTGACCGGGATTGCCAGAACACGCGGGCGGAAGTGCTGATTGCGGAAAGCCGGGCGCGGGTGTCCTTTGCCCCCAGGGATGACGGCGAGGACTGCCGGGTTACGCAGGGCGAATGGCTGGGCCCCTGGAGCGGCCAGGTATTCACCGACGCCGGCGACGTTGACATCGACCACCACGTGCCCCTGGGCCACGCTCACGAAGCCGGCGGCTGGCAGTGGGACGCCGACCGCAAGCGCGCCTACGCCAACGACTTGAGCCACCCGGCCAGCCTGCAAGTCACCAAAAAAGAGGTGAACCGGGCCAAAGGCAAACAACCCCCCGACGAATGGCGGCCAGCCGATAAGGGCAGCTGGTGCGGATACGCCCTTGACTGGATAGCAGTCAAGGCGAACTGGCAGTTGACCGTTACGGAAACCGAAGTTGACGCCTTGCAGGAAATGCTGGCTACTTGCAGCGTCAAATAGCGGCTGCCCGTCCCTGTGCTATAATCCGCGTCGGTTATCGACATAAGATTGGCCGGGGCGGCGGATGCCTTCCGGCCAGCAATAATAAGGAGGCAAGCGATGGAGCTGGGACTGGACGGGAAGGTAGCGATTGTTACGGGCGGCAGCGACGGCATTGGCAAGGCGGCGGCCCTCCGGATGGCCGGAGAAGGCGCCAACGTTATCATCGTGGCGCGACGGCAGGAAGTGCTGGACGCGGCGGCGGATGAAATACGCACCGCAACCGAAGGCGAAGTGCTGCCGATTTCCGCCGACGTTACGGACAAAGACGCCGCCGGCCGGGTGGTGGGCGCGGCCGTTGCAAGGTACGGGCGCGTTGACATTCTGGTGAACAACGCCGGCACCTCGATGGCCAAAGGGTTTGAGGATGTCAGCGATGACGATTGGGAATACGACTTTGACCTGAAGGTTTGGGGCGCGGTTCGTCTGATTCGGGCATCCATTCCCGAAATGCGGAAGGTCGGCGGGGGCCGTATCATCAACGTTACCAACCTGGGCGGGCGCACTCCCGGCGCCAACTCCATGCCCACGTCCATCTCCCGGGCGGCCGGCATCGCCATCACCAAGGGCCTGTCCAAAGACCTGGCCGCCGACAACATCCTGGTCAACACGGTGTGCATTGGCCTCATCAAGAGCGGGCAGCACCAGCGCCGCTATGACGCACGGATTGGCAGCGAGCCGGATTTGGAGATGGATGATTTCTACGCCCAGCTGGCCGCCGGGCGCAGCGTGCCTTTGGGCCGGGTCGGCGAAGGCGCGGAGGCCGGCGACGTGATTGCTTTCCTCGCTTCGGAACGGGCCAGCTACCTGACCGGCGTAGCCATCAACATTGACGGCGGCGCGTCGGCGGTGGTCTAACCGTCAATACATCCCAACCTCACATCCTAACCTCGGCAACGAACTTGAAGGGGAAGCCACCGTGAGCGAATCATATCGAGACGAATTTGAAGCGCCCAACCGCCTGCTGCTGGGCGCCGGCCCGTGCACCGTACACCCGCGGGTGCTGCGGGCGATGACGCAGCCGGTCGTGGGGCATTTGGACCCCGTCTTTTTCCAGGTGATGGACGAAGTGTGCGAGATGCTGCGCCGGGTCTTTCACACCGGAAACCACGTGACGATGCCCATTTCCGCCACCGGCACGGGGGCCATGGAAACGGCCTGCGTCAACGTGCTGGAGCGGGGCGATACCGCCATTGTCTGCCGCAACGGGTATTTTGGCGTCCGGCTGGCCGATATTGCCCAGCGGTGCGGCGCGAATACCGTAATGGTGGATTCGCCCTGGGGCCGGCCGGCCGACCTGAACGCCCTGGAGGACGCGCTGAAAGCCAACCCCGGCACGCGGATGGTGGGCCTGGTGCACGCCGAAACTTCCACCGGAGCGCTGACACCCTTGCTGGACGCCATCGACCTGGCCCACCGGCATGGCGCGCTGGTGGTGGTGGACGCGGTTACCTCGCTGGGCAGCCACGAGGTGCGGGTGGACGATTGGGACATTGACGTTTGCTATAGCGCCAGCCAGAAATGTCTGGGCGCGCCTCCGGGCCTGGCGCCCATCAGTTTCGGCGAGCGGGCGATGGCGGCGATTGATTCCCGTTCCAGCAAGGTCGAGAGTTTCTACTTCAACCTGCAAGGCGTCGCCGAATACTGGAACCAGACCCAGCGCGTGTATCACCACACCAGCCCCATCACGATGACCTACGCCATGCGCGAGTCGCTGCGGATGATGATGGAGGAGGGCATTGAGGAACGGCACGACCGCCATGCTCGCGTCGCCGCCGGCCTGCGGGCCGGCCTGACGGCCATGGGCTTGGAACTGGCTACCGACCCACAGTACCAGCTGAACCCGCTGACCGTGGTCAACGCGCCCCCCGGGGTTGACGAAGCAATGGTGCGCCAACGCCTGCTCAACGAGTGGAATATTGAAGTCAGCGGCGGCCTGGGCGAGTTCCGGGGCCAGGTCTGGCGCATCGGGATGATGGGCGAGGGGGCGCGGGAGCGCAACGTGCTGGCAGTGCTGGCGGCGCTGGAGGTTATCCTGGCCGATGCCGGCTACGAAGTGGCCTACGGGGCCAGCGTGGCGGCGGCGCAACGGAGCTTTGCGAGGCACGGCAGTCAGGATTGAGCCGCCTGATGGGAGAAAAAGGAACCCTTTATCACTTGGCGAAGTTGGCCGGCATTATGCTCGGCCTTCTTGCCATACAGGAGCGGGCATTAGCCAAGTCCAATGACTTGATTCTGCTACCCGTCATCGCGGCGGCTAGCGTCATTGGCTACTATGAAATACGAGAATCGGCGCACAAAATCATCGTGGCATCCGATGACAGGACTTTTCGCTGGCTACGTGAAATTGCAGTGCTGGTCATATCAATGTCCGCCATTGCCATCGCAGTCGGACGAGTGGCACAGTACCTGCCGCTGCCGGGTGATATAATACTGGTGGCAGTCTTGTTTGGGATGGCTATAGCGCAAATAGTCGCTATCGGTCGGAACAGGTTGGCGAACCGGAGGAGCGGTGATGAGTAAAGCGGAAAGGTGGTTCACCCTCATAACCGCCGCGGTGTTCAGCCCAGCCGCCGGGGTACTAACTTTCCTGATGGTGCATACTGGAGGCGGTATCGACATCAAATCCGGTGTCGTACCCCCGGTATTCTGGTCAGCGCTTATTGGACTTGCCGTCGCCGCGGTTGTCCTCATCCTGGTTCTCGACATAGGCGAAAACCGGTCCCGTACCCAGAGAGCAGGGGCCGGCAATGGAACCCCACGGCGCAAGCGGCGACGCCCCCGCCGTCCCCTCCGTCCCTCCGCCTGATATGCCGCATACGTTATCTCCACCGTGTGCCACACTGGCATAGCCACGGCCAGCATCGCCGGCAAAACCATCGGGGCGGCGACAACCGGGGGTTGAACTATGGCAGCTCAAACCTATCGGGCAGCCAGCAGGGACTTGCTGGCGCAAGGTCGTGTGGAACTGGCGCGCGGGGATACGCGGCAGGCATCGGAAAAGGGCTGGGGCGCCGCCGCGCAAATGGTGAAATCGGTGGCGGAACAGCGCGGTTGGGCGCACCAGAGCCATGCCGCGTTGTATCAAGTCGTCAGGCAGCTGGCGGACGAAACCGGAGATGAGGACATACGGCGGTTATTCGACGTTGCCGGCAACCTCCACGTGAATTTTTATGAGAACTGGAATAACGCCGCGAACGTAGCCGGCGGCTTGGACGACGTGGCGCGGTTCCTGGACAGGCTGGAACCGCTGGCGTCAAGAACGTAAAACCCTCTCCCACGAATATAATGACCAGCATCGCCGGCAAAACCATCAGGGCGGCGACAACCGGGAGTTGAACTATGGCAGCTCAAACCTATTACTCGGCCAGCCGCCACTTGCTGGCGCAAGGTCGTGAGGAATTGTACCTCGGAGACACGCGCCAGGCATCGGAAAAGGGCTGGGGCGCCGCCGCGCAAATGGTGAAATCGGTGGCGGAGCAACGCGGTTGGGCGCACCAGAGCCATGCCGCCCTTTATAGAGTCGTCTCCCGCCTGGTCTCTGAAACCGGCGACGACGACATCCGCAGGCTGTTCAAGGTTGCCAGCGCCCTCCACATCAACTTTTATGAGAACTGGGACACCGCCCAGAGCGTAGCGGGCGACTTGGATGACGTAGAGCGGTTCCTGGACAGGCTGGAACCGCTGGCGTCAAGAACGTAAAACCCTCTCCCACGAATATAATGACCAGCATCGCCGGCAAAACCATCCGGGCGGCGACAACCGGGAGTTGAACTATGGCAGCTCAAACCTGTTACTCGGCCAGCCGCTACCTGCTGGCGCAAGGTCGTGAGGAATTGTACCTCGGAGACACGCGCCAGGCTTCCGAAAAAGGCTGGCGCGCCGCCGCGCAAATGGTGAAACACCTGGCCGAGCAACGCGGTTGGGAGCACCAGGACCATGCCGCACTTTATAAAGTTATTTCCCGGCTGGTTGCCGAAACCGGCGACGACGATATACGGCGGCTGTTCCACGTTGCCGTCAGCCTCGAGACGAACTTCTATGAAAACTGGGATAACGCCAGGAACATAGACGGCGGCCTGGACGATGTGGCGCTGCTCCTGGACAGGCTGGCGCCGCTGGGGGATGGTAGGCATATCCCCGGCCAGGGCGGGTAACAAAGGCTACGATTTTATGATAGAGTTCGTGACAGGCAATTGGGGCAGTTTGGCCAGCGTAGTAGGGGTATTCGTTTCATTAGCCGGTCTCAGCTGGGCTATCCGTGAGGCGCGGCGCGCACGCTCCGCGGCACAGGCAGCGCGTGCAGCGGCCAGCGAAACCCGCAGCTACATCGCGCGCCATTTGCAGGTAGTAGATTTACAACGCGCCATAGCCCTAATCCAACGCATCAAGCTCTTACATGACAGCGACCGGTGGGAGACGGCTATGGAGCAGTACCAGCCGCTGCGAGCAATGCTCGCAGATATTATTGCCCGCTGCCCTGAGCACCAACCCGAGATTCGCGGAAAACTGGCCACCGCTAGGAGGCTTGTCGGAAGAACGGAAAATTTCGTTGGCGAGCGCGTCAGGGAAGGCATTGAGGAAAGCCATAGGTCGCGGCTGAATCGGAGATTGAACCGGATACAGAGCAACCTAGAAGAGCTGGCCAGTGATATGGGCTTTGGTGATTCGCAAGGAGAGGCGAGATGAACGATCTTGACAAAATATTGGAAGGATTGGTCAGGCGAACCGCTGACGGAAAATTGCAATGGAGCCGTTCCGTGCCCAGCGGAGAATTCGTGACCTCCATAGACGCAATTTCAATTGTGATACGGGATCCGAGCGAGGGCCTCACCTTTGGTTCCGGCCGCTATCAACTCGCAATTTTTGACGACGAGGATGACGCAGTCGCGGTTTTAGAGTCCGACGGCCTCTTTAAGTCAGTCCCGAATGACCGGCGCGCAACCCCTGACCAAACCACCCAGCTAGGGCACCTGTACGAACTGGCGCGCCGTTCCGCGCTTAACACTCAGGCTACTTTGGAGAAACTGGCCAAAGCCCTCGAAGCCTAGCCGGAACCCCGGAACCGAACCCGGCTGAACCCGTGCTGCGGACGCGCCCGCGCCGTCCCGAGGGTAAAGCCAGCTGTGGCGAACCTAATGGCGAATTTTGCCGACAAGACCATCTGGACGGGCGACAACCTGGACATTTTGCGGGGCCTTAACTCCGCGTCGGTTGACCTTATCTATCTTGACCCGCCCTTCAACTCCAACCGCAACTACGCCGCGCCCGTGGGCAGCGTTGCCGCCGGGGCCGCTTTCAAGGATACCTGGACTCTCTCCGACCTGGACGTGGCCTGGATGGGGCTGATTGCCGATGAACAGCCGGCGATATACAAGACTCTGGAGGCCGCCGGCCTGACCTACGGCAAGGGGATGCAGTCTTACCTCTGCATGATGGCAGTGCGGCTGCTGGAAATGCGGCGGGCGCTGAAGGATACCGGGTCAATCTATCTGCACTGCGACCCTACCGCCAGCCACTACCTCAAGTTGCTGATGGACAGCATCTATGGACAGGGCAACTTTCGTAACGAAATTATCTGGCGGCGCACTAATGCAAAGGGTTTGGCCTTCAGGGGGTATCCAAAGAACGCCGACCTTCTCCTCTATTACAGCATCTCGGATAACTTCACCTGGAACCGACCGTTTCTCCCCCATAACCCTGCCTATGTGGACAAGTTCTATCGCCACATCGAGCCTAATACCGGGCGTCGTTATCGCTTGGGAGACCTTACTAATCCAAACCGGGACCGCCCTAATCTGACTTATGAATGGAACGGCCATACCCGTGTCTGGCGGTGGACAAAAGAGCGGATGCAGGAAGCGCACGATAACGGAATAGTTCATTATTCATCAACCGGTCTCGCTAGTCAGAAACGTTATCTTGACGAGATGCAGGGCATCCCCGTCGATACGATTTGGGACGACGTGCAACCCATTCAAGCCCAATCCAAAGAGCGTGTCGGCTACCCCACGCAGAAACCGTTAGCCCTGCTGGAACGCATCATCAGCGCATCGTCCAATCCCGGCGATGTGGTGCTGGACCCGTTCTGCGGGTGCGCCACCGCCTGCGTGGCCGCCGAGCAGCTGGGCCGGCGCTGGATTGGCATTGACATTTCGCCCAAAGCGGTTGAGCTGGTGAATATGCGCTTGCAGCAGGCGATGGGCGACCTGTTTCACAACCGGCTGGTGACGGCCCGGACGGATATACCCCGGCGCACCGACATTGAGGCGCCCCGGCCCTATCGCCAGAACAAGCACGTCCTCTTTGGGCAGCAGGAAGGCCGGTGCCGGGGCTGCCGCTCCGCCTTTGAGTTCCGCCACCTGGAGGTTGACCACATCATCCCGCAGTCGGGCGGGGGCACCGACCACATTGAGAACCTGCAACTGCTGTGCGGCCACTGCAACCGGGTCAAGGGGGACCGGCCGCAGGAGTACCTGATGGCGCGGCTGCGGGAGATGGGGATGGCGGCGTAGTGAACGATGCCACCCGCGAAAGGGAGAACGACAACTTATGAAAAGCGTAGCGGAAATTCAGCAAGCCATCCTGGCCCTCCCCAAATCGGACTACGCCCAATTAAGCCGCTGGTTCCACGAACTGGACTGGGAGCAGTGGGATGTGGAGATAGCGGAAGATGCCCACGCCGGAAAGTTGGACTTTCTGGCCGCAGAAGTATATGATGGTGTGGCTGCGGGAGATGGGGATGGCGGCGTAACGTGAACCGACCGGGAATGATAAGATGGGAACGCTGGAAAGATTTGCGACCGCAATGCAAATTGTCTTTTATCTGTCGCCCTTGATTATCGCCCTGGTGACTTTCTTACTGGCGTGGTGGCGTTTCAGGGTGTTCAGAATCAGCGAGCCAGTCGTCAAAATAGACCTTCGGGTGACCAGCCGTCGGTGCAGCCCATCATATAATGCGCTAAACGCGGTAGCAGCGCTGACCAATACATCCCGGGTAGCGGTGCAAGTTATTCGATTGGAATGGCGGGTTTTCGTGCTGTCTCCCTACAGCGATGAAGAGGTGGAGAGCAAAATTAACGAGTATGAGCCTTACATGGCGGTAGATGGTTCACCGGTCGAGTTCCCTTGGAATGTCAACTATACTCTCTCACAGGCAAACCCTATGATATTTTTGGAACCCGGAGAGACGAACACCATTGGGATGAGTCTGGCAATACCGAATTGGATTGAAGCTATTGACGTGCTCATTGAGTTGGATAGTCCGCTGGGGCGGGAAGGCCCGGCCTTGTGCTGGGCGGCGCAGTGTCCACACGACATCAAGATGGAGGTTCCAAATGGCGATTAAACCGAGGCGTGATAAGCCCCCGACGGAAGGTCTGGTTGCCGGGATAACGTCGCTGAGATTGAAGAGCGCAGAAAAGCCGGCAAAACCGCCAAAGCTGCCGGCAAAACCGGGCGCAAGCGCTCGCCAACCAACTCGCCAGAACAAACACGTCCTCTTTGAGCAGCAGGAAGGCCGGTGCCGGGGCTGCCGCTCCGGCTTTGAGCTCCGCCACCTGGTGGTTGACCACATCATCCCGCAGTCGGGCGGGGGCACCGACCACATTGAGAACCTGCAACTGCTGTGCGACCACTGCAACCAGGTCAAGGGCGACCGGACGCAGGAGTACCTGATGGCGCAGCTGCGGGAGATGGGGATAGCGGCGTAGTTGAAAATCCCTTGACAGAGAGCACTTCGCGAACGCTATACTGGGCAGCCGCTTGAATTGAGGATAACCTCTACATACCTAAGGAAATTGTAATGGCTGAGCCCTTTGATTTTTACTCCGACGCTTTCACAATCACAACTACCCCTTGGGGCGCTAACCTGAGCTTCCAATTGCGAGACGCTCATCCTGTCCCTCCATCCGACGGGGCGCCCGTTGAGCGGCCAACCCCACTTGGCACTATCCGGATGAGCAACGAACACTTGAAGGTGATGGTTTTCATGCTCATGCGCCAGATAAAGCGACAAGAAAATATGACTGGAGTACAGTTCGGGATTCCCATAGATGTCTTGAATCAGCTCGGGATACCCCGTGAAGATTGGGATGCACTCTGGACACTGGAAGGAGACTAAAATGACGACCGTAGGAACTCACCAGTTAATCATCGACACACACTCATGCCAAATCGATATACCAGCTACGTTACAATCCGGGACGGATTTGGCCGGTAAACCTGCCGCAAGTAAAGGGTTGTACCTCATTCCGGCCCAGCACACGTGGGACGGCTGTTGGGAATTGACTGGCGACCTCCTGATTGAGATTCAGACTTCTTGGGAGGAAGTGCTGGCCATTACCTATTTGACGCTTCAGGAGTATGGAGCGGGTACTTCATTTGAAAATGCGGTGCAGGACCTTCTGACGTCTTTGTCCGAATATCGTGAGTCTTTGGAAGAACGTGAAGAGAGGCTAGGCGCCCCTGCCATTGCCGACCTGGAAAAACTTCGCAGTCTGATTCGCCGACGGCCTCAAAAGTAGCATGGACGTTAGGGAATTACAAAGAGCTTTGAGGCGCAAGCTAGGAGCGGTCGAGGATAGACGCAGCAACCATGTTTTTCTGTGGGTGGAAATTGATGGTCGAGAGTACCGGGCCGCGAAGTACTCTCACTCAACTCGCGGACAACTGCCGGAATTCATCGTCTCTGATGCGGCCAACCGACTGAAGCTGAGTAGAGCGGAATTTGATAACCTGGTTGATTGCCCGCTCACGGGGGAAGCGTTTCGAGATTTGTGGGAGACTCGCTAATCCACCGATGGCGGATAGAGAGCAGCAAGCTACCACTTGACAAAGTAGCGCGGGCCAAGCGTTAGCTCAATCCGTTGCCTGATACGCCGCATCCAGTATCTCCACCACGTGCCGCACCTGCGTCGCGGCGCCGGCGTTCTGCAATCCCTGCTGGAGCTGGGCGATGCAGCCGGGGTTGGCGGAGGCGATGATTGCCGCGCCGGTGGCCAGGGCGTTGCCTACTTTGCGCTGCTGCAATCGTTGGGACATTTCCGGCTGGATTAGTGAATAGAAGCCGGCGGAGCCGCAGCACAGGGATGATTCGGCCATTTCGGTAAGGTGCAGGCCGGGGATGCTGCGGAGCACCTGGCGGGGCGCGTTGGTGATGCGCTGGGCGTGGGCCAGGTGGCATGGGTCTTGCAGCGTTACCCGGCAGGGGTAGTCGGCTTGCGGCGGGTCCAGCGGCAGCGCGGCCAGAAACTCGGTGATGTCCTGGGTGTTGGCGGCGAACTCCCGGGCGGCGTCGGCATAGTCGGGGTCGTTGCGCAGCAGGTCGCCGTACTCTTTCATTGAGGAACCGCAGCCCGCCGATGCGGTTATGATGACGTCAACGCCGGCGTTGCGAAAGGCGTCAATGTTGCGGCGGGCCAGCTGACGGCCCAGGTCAAGGTCGCCGGCGTGGAGGTTGAGCGCGCCGCAGCAGCCCTGCGCCGGCGGCACGGCCACATCGCAGCCGTTGCGTTGCAGGACGCGCACGGCGGCCCGCATGGCGTCGCCCTGCATCAGGGGCATCACGCAGCCCGACAGCAGGCCGACGGTCAGGCGCCGCTCGCCGTGGGCCGGATAGACCTGGCGGCGAGGGCCGAAAAACTGCGCGCCCATCACCGGCATCTGCGCTTCCATCTGGGCCAGGCTGCCGGGCAGCAGTCGCAGCAGGCGGGATTTGCGAACCAGCGATTGCAGCCCCGACCGCCGGTAGAAACGCATCAGACGGCCGGCGGCGCGCAACCGCCGGTTATGGGGCAGCGCGGCCCGCAGGAACAGGCGCGACAGCCGGCTCAATTCGGCGCTTTGCAGCCGGCGCTCCTGCACTTGCGCCCGCGTGTGTTCCATCAGGCGGCCATAAGGCACGCCCGACGGACAGACGGCCTCGCAAGCCCGGCACTGCAAGCACAGCTCCCAGTGGGACACCAGGCGGTCGCTGATGCCCGTCCGCCCCTCGTGGACGGCTTTCATCAGGGCGATGCGGCCCCGCGGCGATTCGGCCTCCAGCCGGGTTTCCACGTAGGTAGGGCAAGCACTGAGGCACAGGCCACAATGGACGCAGCGGTACAAGTCCGCTGCGGCGGGAGCGTCCGCGCCGGCGAAACCCGGCCCGTCGTTCAGTGAACCCGTAGAGGGAACGCCATAGGGGAACCCGTGCCCGGCGTGACCGGTCAAGGGCTCGGGGCTGCCTCCGGCGGGAAAAGGGGCGTCCGCCGGCTGCTCCGGGCGGGCGGCCATCACAACCCTCCGATAAAACGGCCGGGGTTGAGTATGTTGTCCGGGTCGAATTGCTGTTTGAGACGGCGCATTATAGTTATTCCTGATGGTTGAGTACCCCAAACGTCGATGTGGCTGCGGGCCGCCGCCGGGCAGCGTTCCACGATGGCGTCGCCGCCCAATGATACCGCAGCCGCCTGGATTTGGCGCAGTCCGGCCGCCAGTTCCGCCGGCTCAATATGCAGAAAGTCGTTCCACCACAGCAGCCGTCCGCCACCGAAACCCACGTCTGCGACGATGGCCGGCGGCGAATCCACCAGGTCAATTTGGCCCAACGCCAGTATATCATCCAGCGCCGCCGGCGGCGCGTTGACGCGGACGCATACCGCCGGGGGCGCGGCCGGGTCGGCCGGCAAGTCGGCCAGCGCGGTAATCAGGCTAACGGCGTCATCGCCGCGCGCGATGGCCAATGACCCGGCGGCGCGGCCCCACAACGCCGCAGTATCGTTGACCCGCCGGTTCACCGAAGCCGGCCGGCCGGCCACGACGGCGATGGCGATGGCCCCACCAGCGTTGACCGGCGGCGGCGCAAGTCGCTGAGCCGCCGGTGCAGTGAGAATGTGCAACCCAAGGGGCGCGTAGTATTGCGACTGGAGGTTCCGGCCGGCGTCGGCCGCGGCGACGGTATCGGCAAAAGCGGCGACGATAACCGCCCAATCGGTTGGCGCCGGCGCCAGCTTGAAAGTGGCTTCGGTGATAACGGCCAACGTCCCCATGGAACCCGTGTAGAGCCGGTTCAGGTCGTATCCGGTGACGTTTTTGACCACCTTGCCGCCGGCTTTGGTCGCGGTTCCGTCCGCGCCGACCACGCTGACGCCGATGAGCCAGTCGCGGGGCAGACCATAGGCGGCGCGCAACGGCCCGCTGATGCCGGTAGCCAGCGTGCCGCCAATGGTGGCCCGCTGCGCCAGGGGGGCCGCTATTGGAACGTGCTTGCCATCCTGGGCCAGCGCGGCGTCAAGTTGTGCAATGGTCATACCGGCCTCAACGCTGACGGTGAGGTCGGCCGGCTGGAAATCGCGCAGCCGGTTCAGCCGGGTCAAGTCCAGGGCGATGCCGGGGCGCGCGGGATTGTTGCCCAGTTGGGCGAGAGTGCGGCCACCCGAAGGATAGACGGCGACGCCGCGGCGGTGCGCCCACGCCATCACGGCCGCCACACCGTCGGCATCGGCGGGGCGCACGGCGGCCACGGGGACGAAGGATCCGATGGCATATTCGGGCAGCCGGGCCGCATCCACTACGGCCTCGGGGTCGATAAGGGCGGCGAGTTGGACGGACACAGAATTGGACATAATAGTGAACCGAGCTACCCGCTCCGACCCTTTCGCGATGGTAACCACATTCCGACGATTAATCCCAGCATTGCCCCTAGCAAAAGTTTGATTAACCCGTCAGCTATTTCGATGAGACTACTCTGGGCGGGAGTCAATTAGTCCGCCAGGGTTAAGGTAATCCACATCAGAAGCCCCATGCCTGTGAACAACATAGTGTACAAGGCAAACGGTATCCAGCGAGGGGTTAATCCTCTGCCGTTCAACGCCAGGAAGTGAATGTCCAGCCCCGCCAATTGTTAATCTATAAAAACGACGCTAGCAGTTCGGAGAAACGGACGATTGCTTGATCTAAGGCCTCCGGATGTAATTCTTTGAAATACTGCCGCCAGTGGATTGGGCGATTTATGCTTCGTTCGCCTTCAAGCAGAGTAATGATATGCAGGTTAATTTCGGGGAAGTAAGACATTAATGTATGGCTTCTGGCACTCCCTGTTTGCAGATTGGCGTTCAAATTGGAATAATTGCCTCCGAGCTGGCTTTCCAGTTGCAACAGGCAACAAACAAGTTCTTGGTGCAGGCTTTTCAACAACCGAAAGTCCACCAATATGCGCTTGAGCATTGCATTTTCGGTGTATGACTTGCACTCCACCCCCATCACAAGTTTGCCGTCCACAAAGATGTGTTGGTCCACCTGCGCTCGGTAGAAATACTCCTGCCTGCGGGCATTGATATAGTCCGCTATGTCCATAGGCAAGCCAGCGACGTAGTCGTCCTGAATCGGCACCCGGTATGTCCTGGCATCGCCGAAGGATAGACGCTCTGATACGCCGCCTGACTCCAGCCAAGCCAGTCTGACGATGTGCGGAGTCATCGATTCAACAAGCTTGCCTTTGGCTGCGCGTATCACACCCCCGTAGGCACGCTCGTCATCATCAATCGCCTCATCTTCAATACCGCCAACTAAAAGGTTGTAGGAACGAATCAACTCTTGCCGAGTCGCCGGCTGATTTTCTGTCGTCATTGCAATAGCCCTCTCAGTTGAACTGACCTGAGCCTAGCCTCTGCTGCTGCACAGTATTCGGGGGCAATATCTATGCCGAGAAACTGCCGAGCGTTGCGTCTAGCCGCCACGCAGGTAGTGCCTACTCCGGCGAAGGGGTCAAGGATAGTGTCGCCGCGGAAGCTGAACAGCAACATTACCCTCCGGGCCAGTTCCTCAGGGAACATCGCCGGATGGTCGAATTCCCGCATACGTCGCTCAGGAGCGATGGACCATTTGGCCATTACCCATTCCTTGAACGACTCAGCATCAATGTCAGCATTAGCAGAATTACCGGGTTTTTTCAGGTTGCCTTTGCAAAAGACTTCCAGAAATTCCCAAGTATATTTGAGGTAGGGGCTTGATGGACTTTTCCAGCTACCCCAAGCCGTGTACTTACAATTGTAGTTATTCTTTTCCCACAAGATTTCGCCTTTCCATATGAGCCGCCTCTCCATAAAGTAGTTGGAAATGATGTGGTGGCTAGGTATGTAGTCGGAGAACAGTGGCTGTACGTTGACTACGATGCGTCCGCCATATTTGAGCACGCGGATGCACTCGTCAAACACTCGGAACAGCTTGGCGAAGTAGGATTCCCAATCGTCAGCATCGCTATTGGCAACGCCGTCGGATTCTTGGTAGCCAAGGCCGAAATTGTACGGTGGGGAAGTGAACACTAAATCAACGCAGTTGTCAGGTAACTGACGCAGAACGGACTCACTGTCGCCGCACACTATTTCATTGATGAATTCCGGTGGCACCAAGTTGGAGGGCTGGCTGAAATCGTGGTCTTTAGCGTAATAATGCTTGCCCCGCCGCAGTTCTTTTTGCTTGCGGTCAATGACCTTACGTTCCTTGTTATAACCGACGTACAGGCGCTTGTTGCCATTAATACCGTAGCTTCGGATGCTGTCCACGGCGTCCAGGATTGCGGACATTGGCGTTGCGCTATCGTGTTCCGTGGCAATGCAGTTGGTGACATCGGTCAAAACAGACAGGTCAACCTGCCTCAGCCAAACTTCCAAAGCGTCGCCGCTGCGGGTTACGAAAAAATCCTCAGGGTCGAAATGGTCGTTTAGCGCGGCGACAGCAACTTCCGCCTTGGTGCCTAGCGCGCCAGCTACATTTAGCCCTATCCGTCGGTATTTCTCGGTAATGCTCATCGTCCCTTTGCCACCCTAGTGCTGTGAATTGGCCACCAACATAGCAATACAATGCCGGCCTGTCTATGGGCAACTGTCATCAATTGAAAAGTTACGCATAAAGCCCGGCCCGATGCCCCGCCGGATGGGGCGCCGGACGGAAATAGCTGCCATCGGGAAATATCTTGCCCGGATTCAGCCGGTTGTGGGGGGCAAAGGCTTCGCGGACGCGCTGCATGGCCGCCATGTCGGCATCGGTATAGACCAGCGGCATGAACTCCTTTTTCTCCAGCCCGATGCCGTGTTCGCCGCTGAGCGTTCCGCCCAGGGCGGCGCACTCCTGCATCAGCTCGGCGGCGGCGGCCATGGCGTTTTCCATTACGCCGGGTTCGCGGGCGTCGAAGAGCATACAGGGGTGCAGGTTGCCGTCGCCGGCATGGAACACGTTGGCGATGGTGATGCCGTAGCGCTGGCTGACTTCGTTGACCTTGCGCAGCATCCGGGTGAGGCGGGTGCGCGGCACTACCCCGTCCACCAGGTAGTAGTTGGGGGCGATGGTTCCAAAGGCGCCGAAAGCCGTTTTGCGCCCCACCCACAGCCGTTCCCGTTCGGCGTCGTCCTCAGCGATGCGAACGTCGGCGGCGCCAGTGTCCCACAGCGCGGCCTTCACCTGGCCGCTGACCTCGGCCACTTCCTCGTGGAGACCCTCCAGCTCAATCAGCAATACCGCGCCGGCGTCGTTGGGATAGCCGGCATCGGTAACGTTCTGCACCGCCTGGATGCTGAGGGCGTCAATCATTTCCAGGGCGGCCGGAACGATGCCGTGGCCGACGATGGCGGAGACTGCGGTACACGCCGAGTCGATGTCGGGAAAGATGCCCAGGAAGGTGCGGACGGTTTCGGGCAGGGGCAGCAAGCGCACCAGTATTTTGGTGGCAATGCCGAAGGTGCCTTCGGAACCGACGAAGGCGCCCCGCAGGTCGTAGCCGGCGGCCTCCCGCGCCGCGCTGCCCAAGTTGACCACCACGCCGTCTTCGAGGACGACTTCCATACCGATGACGTGGTTGGTGGTGGCTCCGTAGGCCAGGCAGTGGGGGCCGCCGGCATTTTCGGCGACGTTGCCGCCCAGGCTGCAGGCCCGCTGGCTGGACGGGTCGGGAGCGTAGCGCATCCCGAACTGACGCACGTGGTTGTCCAGGTCCAGGTTAATTACGCCCGGCTCCACCAGCGCGGTGCGGTTGACGGTATCAACCTCAATAATGCGGGCCATCCGGGGGAAGGCAATTTGCAGCCCGTCGGGTGGGGTGATTGCGCCGCCGCTCAATCCGGTGCCGCTGCCCCGTCCCACTACGGCAACGCCGGCCGCGTAGGCCAGGGCCATAACACGGCTGACCTCATCGGCGTTAGCCGGCAGAACCACCGCCCGGGGCATCGAGCGGTCAACGGAGCCGTCGTATTCATAGACCAGCAAATCCTCGGGGTGGGCGATTACGTAATCGTCACCGACGACGGCCCGGATTTGGGTCAGCAGGTTATTGGTAGTCAATTGGTCGCCCTTTATCGGACAGCCACGGACGGCACGGTGAACACGGTTCGCCCGTCGGTGTCGTGGGTGTGGTTCGCCAGCGCCGCCAGGGCCTGGTTGCTCTGCTGCACTTCGACCCGTAAAGTGTCGATGACGTTCGCCAGTTTGTCGAACCCCGCGTTCATATCGTCCCGTAGCCTTTGGTCGCCTTGCTGCATTTCGACCCGTAAAGCGTCGATGACGCCCGCCGTTTTGTCGAACCCTGCGGTCATATCCTCCCGTAGCTTTTGGTCGCCTTGCTGCATTTCGACCCGTAAAGCGTCGATGACGCCCGCCGTTTTGTCGAACCCTGCGGTCATATCCTCCCGTAGCTTTTGGTCGCCTTGCTGCATTTCGACCCGTAGCTTTTGGTCGCCTTGCTGCATTTCGACCCGTAATGCGTCAATGACGCCCGCCGTTTTGTCGAACCCGGCGGCCATATCCTCCCGTAGCTTCTGGTCGCGCTGCTGGATTTCAGCCCGCAAAGCCTGGTCGCGTTGCTGCATTTCAGCCTGCAGAGCCTGGTCGCGTTGCTGCATTTCAGCCCGCAGAGCCTGGTCGCCTTGCTGGATTGCAACCCGTAAAGCGTCGATGACGCCCATCGTTTTGTCGAACCCTGCGGTCATATCGTCCCGCAGTTTTTGGTCGCCTTGCTGGATTTCAGCCCGCAGTGCCTGGTTGCCTTGCTGGATTTCAACCCGCAGAGCCTGGTCGCCTTGCTGGGCTTCAGCTCTGCTCTGCTGGATTTCAGCCCGCAACTCGTTGACGGCCTTGGTCAAGTCCTCAACGTTGTTGCTGAGGACGTTAACCTGGTTGACGGTGCTGCCCAGGATAAAGCTGCCCCGGAACAGCAACACAACGACGGTGACGACAAAGGTTGAGGCGGCAATCGCGGCTACGACGATAGCGGTAATGGTGGGAGTGTCCATAGGTGCCCTCCGGGTTCAGCAAGGCGTTGGCCGCCAACGTCGTATCACCCTTGCCGCCGCCGGTACACCTGGATGCGGTGGCGGTTGGCCTCCACCACGAACAGCCGCTCCGCGTTGTCCAGCCGCAGCGACACCGGCCCCCAGAAATAGGGCTCGGTCTGGGCAGAGATGAGATAGGGCGTGTCCAGATGCGACGGCAATTCGGGCACCAGGTTGGCCATTTGGCGGGTGTTGCTTTCGTCGGGGTTGACCGACATAAAGTCCTGCGCCCATTTGGAAAGCGTGGCCTGTCCGCGCAGCAGCTGCACGAAACCGCCGTCCGGGTCAAACAACTGCACCCGCTCGTTGCCCCAGTCGGCGACGTAGATGTAGCCGTCGGAATCGACGCAGACGGCGGACGGGCGGCTGAGCTGGCCCGCGCCGTCTCCCGACGCGCCGTAGGTGGCCAGGTGCTGGCCGGCGGCGGTGAACTTTTGGATACGGTCGTTGCGCCAGTCGGCTACGTACACGTTGCCGGCGGTGTCCAGGCAGACGCCCCACGGCATATTGAACTGGCCGGGCCCGTCGCCGGGCTCACCCCAATGGGACAGGGGTTCGCCCTCCGGCGTGAAGGTTTGCACCCGGTGGTTGTACTGTTCGACAACGTACACCGTGCCATCCGGCGCGACGGTGATGCCGGCCGGCCCGTTCATCTGCCCGGCGGCGGCGCCCGGTTCGCCCCACTGCCGGATGAAATTGCCGTCCACGTCAAACACGGTCACGCGATGCAGATGTTCGTCGGTAACATGGATGCGCTGCTCGCTACTGATGGCCATGCCGATGGGCAGCAGCCATTGTCCTTCGCCGCGTCCGCTGCCCTTGCTGAACTCGCCGAGGTAGTCTTCTTCCCAGTTGAGGATGCCAATACGCATCAGGGCAGTACGGGCGGCGTCGCAGTGGTTGAGCACCAGGATGCGGCCATCGTTGGTAAAAGCGCAGTCGTAGGGGTTGATGAACCCCCGGCCGCTCTGATTGGTGGTGAGGCCGATGGTCTTGATGTATTCCATGGGGCCGGCGCTAACGGCAACGGCAGTGGTCATAACGGCGTCTCCTGTTTTCAAGGCGGGGGCGAATAGTTATTCGCCCCCGCATCGTCCGGCGCTGTTAGGTCGGGGGGTTGGGGCCAATTAGGCCAGCTGGTATTCCCGGGTGGCGGTGAGCAGGCGCAGCAGGTTGGCGATGCGCTGCTCGTCGGCCTCGGTGCGGGAGTCGGGCCGCAGGTCGGCGTCGCCCTGCTGGCTGGCGAACTGGTGCAGCGAGTTGCGGGTGGCGTCGGAGATTTCCAGCGGGCCGAGGAGGTCAACGCAGCCGGCTACCTGCGCCGGCGGCGACAGCGGCCCGTCGGCGTCGCGCGCCATCCGGTCGATGATGGCCTTGACGCCGGGGTTGGCGGGGTCGCCCAGCTCTTTGCCCACGAAGTTGACCCGCTCCACCAGCGCGCCGCTGTCAATCCACTCGGCGCCTTCGTGCCAGCCCTCCACGCTGGGCGGCTGGAAGATGCCCTGGCCCATGTACATAGTCTGGCGGGCCAGCTGGTCGGCGCCGAAGGTGGGCTCCTGGTAGGTGCCGGCCATGCGAACCGCGCCGACCACCAGCTCCACCGGCCCCTTGACGCGGGCGAAACGGGCCGCTTCCGACTTGAAGTAGCCGGAGTTGAACAGCGTCCGCAGGATGGAACGGATTTCGTGGCCGGAGTCAGCGTAGGACGCCATCATATCGCTGATGACGGCCTCGCCGGCCGCGTCCACGTCGTCGGCGGCGAAGAACTGGAACAGGCGGGTGCAGATGAAACGGGCGGTCGCTTCCTGCTGCACGATGATGTTGATGATGTCCTCGCCGTTGAAGTTGCCGGTATGGCCCAGGAAGGTTTTTTCGCCGTCGTCGTGGTCGTAGTCGCGATAATTGAAGTGCCAGTTGATGCGGCTGTACGGCCAGATGGAGTCGCGGCTGGCGCGGGTGGACATATACTCGGCGTTGCCCAGCGTCCAGCCGGTGAAGGCGCGGGCGCACTCTTTGATGTCGTCCTCGGTGTAGTTGCCGACGCCCATGGAGAACAGTTCCAGCAGCTCCCGCCCGTAGTTTTCGTTGATGTTGTCCTTGTGGTTGTCGTGGTTGTCCAGCCAGATAATCATGGCCGGGTCTTTGGACAACTCGACGAGCATAGTCTGGAAGGAACCCAGGGAGTGGCGGCGGAAGGTGTCAATCTGGTTGACCAGGGCGTTGGCCTGGTTCAGCTTGGAGTAGCCGGTGGCGAACAGGCCGTGCCAGAACAGGGCCAGCTTTTCCTCCAGCTGATTCCGGGTGGTAACCATCCGGTACATCCAATAGGCGCCGGCGCTGTTGAGTTCGCGCATCTCGGCCATTTCGGAGTGGTAGCGACGGATGACGTCGTTGGGCATCACGTTGGCTTCGCCGGGGTGCAGCAGGTCTTCGACGACGTTCTCGTAGCCGCGGGCGACCAGCCGTTCCAGCTCATCGCGGTTGGCGCCGAAACCGGCGCGGCGCATCAGGTGAGCCATCAAGGCAATGTCGGCATTGCTCATAATTGCCTCCGTTTTTCTTCAGGGAGTCCGATGTCAAAGAGGGTTGTCATTTCGTGTGTCGGGAATGGTCTATTACTTGTTCGGACAAAATTTGGTGGAGCAGATAAACGTCCACCTTGTCCCGAACTTCTTTTTTGATGACGCCGACGCCCTCCTTTTGCCCACCAGGGAAGCCACTGACAAACAGCCGCAATTCCCCGTCAGTGTCGAAATGTCCGGCAGTCTCAACACTGTATGCCGAAATCTTGTCATAGGGCACTGACATGACCGAGCGTTTCTTGCCGGTCAAGCCTTGCACATCCTCGAACAAGACACGATATTCAGTGAATACGTAGCTGTCGCGTTTCGTTTTGAAAGCAGCAACGATGTGTTCACCGGGTAACAGCATTTTCTCGGCAAATGCTTCCTGGTCAGATTCAGACATCTGCCCAGCAGCGCCGAGAATCGCGTTCATGAGCGTCATGTGATTCCTCCGGCGGGTCAGACAGGTGGCGAGCGTAACCGCGTGGGAACAGCGACTATGCCAGCAAGCGCCGATGGCACGGCGCTATTCCCGGGCGCGAGATTTCCCTGCTACGCTGGCAATGCCAGCTTCACAAAACACCGTGCCGGTTAGCTGCGGATGAAGTCCCACTGCTCGAACCGGCCGTTGACGATGGGAACCGGGTCCAGGCCCAGCCACTGCTCTGCGATGGTGGAGTAGGTGGAGCGGAAGTCGTTATTCCAGTGCAGGTCGCCGTCCAGCTGGTCGCGCTCGGCCAGGGACGGGTATTGCCCGTAGAAGCCGCCGTTGACCTGGCTGCCGATGATGAAGGCAGTGCCGCCCGAACCGTGGTCGGTGCCGGAACCGTTGTCGCGGATGCGGCGGCCGAACTCGGTCCAAATCAGAATGACGGCGTCGTCGCTGAGGCCGTGTTCGTCCAGGTCGGCCATGAAGTCGCTGACGGCGCCGGAAACCTGGTTCCACAGGCCGCCGTGCACCTTCACCTCGTCGCCGTGGGTGTCGAAGCTGCCGTGCTGGGTGTAGTAGATGCGGGTGCCGAGGTCGGCGCTCATCACCTGGGCGACGTTTTTCAGGGACTGGGCGATGGGGTTGGCGGCGTATTCCACGGTGGAGGAATACTTTTCGGGAGCGGTGCGGAGGATGTCGGCGCCTTTCAGGGCATCGCGCCCGGTCTGGCCCAGGTAGTCCATCACGGCGTCCTGGACGGAGCCGCCGTACATTGAGCCGAAAGCCTCCAGGCACAGGCCGCGGATGCGCTCTTCTTCCACGTCGGGGAACAGGCCGTAGGTTTCCAGGTTGCCCACGGAGGCGACGGGGACGCCGGGCGCGCCCATGGAGCGGGGGAGGCCGCGGCCAAAGTTCACGCCGGTAATCACGTTCTCGCTGTGGGGGTCCAGGTCGCGGATGACGCGGCCCAGCCAGCCTTCGGTGGCAATCTTTTCCGGCTCGCAGGTGTGCCAGATGTCCATGCTGCGGAAGTGGGAACGGGTGGGTTGGGGATAGCCAATGCCGTTAACGACGGCGACCTTGCCCTCATCCCACAGCGCCTTGACCGGGGCCATACTGGGGTTGAAAGCAAGCTGCCCGTCGATGGGGATAACCTGGTCGGTGGGGATGCCGACATTGGGCCGGAAGTCGTAATACAGGCCGTCGGTGTAGGGGATAACCGTATTCAGCGGGTCATTGGCGCCGGTCAACTGGATGACGACGAGGGACCGGCCTTTGTTGGTGGTGGTCATCTGGAAAGGGCCTCCTTTCTCGGCGCAACGGAATGCGCCAGCACAAGTTTGGCTGATGAGGGCAGTTTATGGTTTGACATCCGGTATGTCAACGGAAGGCGACGCCCTGGCCCGGCGGCCCCGCCAAATTGACAAACGGCTGGTTCCCACCATAATAAAACAACCTCAGCAGCAACCGCGCCCGGAACTACGCCGGAATCAGATCGGAATCAGCTTATGACCGCCGCCCGCCCTCTCCGCGTCCCTACCGAAGCCCAGATTAGACGGGCTTTCAACAGCTACCCGAGCCCGCCCAAAGAGCTCAGCCGGTTTATGACCGCCATCTACCCGGTGGTTGACGACGTGTTCATCACCTACACCATTGCCACTGCCGTCGCGCAAATTGCCAGCATGGGGCCGGCCCGCAAAATCAAGCATCTGGACATCCTGCTGGGTGAAGTCAATTTCCCGCCGTCGGTAGCCCGCGAGATAAACCGGACTATTGACCTGGTGGTGGTGCCGCCCGGATATACCCGGGCCGCCGAACGACTGCTGCCGCCTCTGGAGAACCTGGCCGGCGCGCTGACGGAACCCGACGCCGCCCTGCCGCGCCAAACCTACCGGGAGGTAATGCAGTCCTTTGAGACCATCCGGGCGGATTTTGTGAAGTACGTTAGCAACGGGTTTGTCGGTTTCACCGTTGCGCATGAGTCCTGGCGGGAACGCTTTTTGCGGAGCGCCGTTGAGAAAATCCCCGAGCGCATCCGCAATATTGACAAAATCGCCGCCATCTGCGACTCCGTTTTGCAGGCCCCGGCAACGTGGCAGGAACCGGCCGTTACCCCGATGCGGCTGGTGGCGATCCTCAATGCGTCAAAAGCCCGCGACGACGAAGCGCAGCAGCTGGTTGACGACGGCGCAACCCTCAGCGCGGCGCGGGCCTTTCTGACCATTATTGACGAGCTGATTATTGACCACTGCGAGCGGGATATGAAAGCCGGCCCCCCACCGTCTCAGACCGCCGCTTTCTGGCAGCAGGTTCTGGACATTGTTGGGCGTAACAGTTCAGAGTTGCGGGGGAGCGGGCAACTGCCGGCCGGCGGCGAGGGCGCGGACGCCCCGGGCCCGCCGGGCGCCGAGGATTGAGGCGGGCATCATTCTGACTGACGCCCAGGCGCTGACGTCCACGCGCTGACGTCCGGGCGCGCCACCGGCTGGCGGCCCGCCCGGACTGAGCCGGGCGGGCCGCGCGGTCACGGCAGCAGGTAGGCCGCCGCAAAGGGGCCGAAATCGGTTACGCCGGCGGCGCAGACGCTGCGGGCGGCGGCGTTGTGTTCCGCGCCGGATACGGGCTGCCAAGAGGCGCCATCGTCTGCGGCAGCAGCATACCGCAGCAGCGTCAGCCGGCGTTCCCCGGCTTCGTCCACCAGGGCCCGGGCTACGGGCAGGCAGACGGTCAGGCCCGAGGCCGGCACATCCTCCGGGGCGGCGATGCTCACGATGGCTTGCGCCACCCCGCTGCGGCCCAGGTTGTAGCCCGTGGCCGTGCGCGGCAGGCCATAGGCCGACGATACCCGTACCACGCCGTGCGCCGCCAAATCGGCCGGCACGGTTGGCGTTACGGTTACGCCCCAGCGCGCCCCCGGCTCCGTGACTACCGTCAGCGCCGGCGGGGTGGTGTCGCCAGCCTGCCGGCTGTCCCCGGTGTCCGTTACCGACACCAGCACGGAGCCGTAGCCGCGGTTGGGGCCGTAATGGGCCAGCGTCGCGCTTTCGTCCGTGCTATTGGCGTCGCCGGCGATGCTGATTTTCACTGTTTGCCACTGGTTCCAGTTGGCGGCGGTGAAAGTCAGTTCGGCGGGGGACGGGGTTACGTCCGGGTTGTCGCTGCGGATTGTGATTTTGGAACTGCCGGACGGCGGGCCGGCCAGCCGCACCCGGTAGCTGGCGGTATGGCCTTCCGGCAATGCGATGCGGCGGGCGTCAAACCGGATGTTCAGGTTGTAGATGATGGGCGCCGCCTCCACTGCCACCGGCTCCCCAGGCGCCACCGGCTCGGGGATGTCCGGGCGCTCGTGTTTCAGCATCGGGTATTCGGAGGCGGTGCCAAAGTCCCACGGGTCATCGTTGCCGTCAGCATCTCCAGTGTCGGGGTCGCCGTCCACGTCCACGTTCCAGCTGGCGTAGATGCTGGGCGGCGTGCTGGTAGCGCTGCCGTAGGCGGTGGGCGTTTGCAGTTCGACGGTGGTCTTGCCCTCCGGCGCGTCGTCGTCGCCGTCGTCGTTAATGCCGCTGGTGTCGGTATCCCAATAGCTGGCGGACACCATGGCGCCGGCCTGGATGACGCCAATCAGCCCGCCCGTATCGCCGCCGGCGGCGCCCGTAACCGTCCCCGTGGCATAGCTGGCGGTCACGTTTGACAGATAGGCCAGGCCGGTCAGCCCGCCCGCTGCTGCGCCGCCCCGGTGGGCCGTTACGTCCCCCGTCGCATAAGTGGCCGCCATTGCGCTTGCCGGGCCGTCGCCGATAATCAAACCCAACAGGCCACCGACCATGTCCCGTTGCGATAGCCCCGTCCTGGCCGGGGCGGTTGAGTTCACGGTTACGTCAACTGCCGCGTAGCTGTTGGCAATGGTGCTGTTGGGAATGTCGAGGTCCGAGCTCAGCGAGCCCGCCAGTCCCCCCACGCGGCTGCTAACCTGGCCGCTGGCAGTAGTCGTAATCTCGCCCGTGGCCGAGCTGGCCCGCACCGTGCCGGTGATCAGGCCGCCCAGCGCGCCGACGCTAAAGTAATGGTAGGTACTGCCGCTGTGGGCGTAACTGGCCCTTATGTCCACGTCGGTTAGCGCTACGCCCTCAATAACGCCCCCATCCGCCCAGCCGAACAGCCCCACATCGCCGATGCCGGTGGAGTTGATGAACAGGTTGGCGATGGTATGCCCGTTGCCCTGGAAAGTGCTGCTGAACCAGGCAGACTCCGTTCCGATGGGCGCCCAGCCGGCGCCGTCGTTGTAATACGTATCGTCGGTGCGGTCGCCGGCCGTGCCGGTGTCAAAGTCCAGGTCGGCCCGCAGCTCGTAGCCGGTGCAGGTGCCGCCAGGGCAGCCCATCCGTCCGGCGGCCGAGGTTACACGGTTGGGAAAAGCGGCTACGTAATCGGCGTGGGTAGCATCGCCGTTGCCGTTCAGGTCGTGGCGAATGGCGTCCAGCTGGGCCAGCGTGGTAATGTCAATCAGGCCGTTGTTATTGGTATCGTAGTCGGCAGTACCTTGGGCGGACGCATCGCCGGCGCCGCCCAACAGGGCCAGGGCCAGCACGGCCAGCAGCAGCAGCGGAACCACGCCGGCCAATGCGATGCGGGTGCGGCGGCAAAGCATTATTCCGCCCCCCCCCCCCCCCCGAACATTCGCACGGTGACAGTGTATCTGGGCACAGTTAGCATTGGCGAGTCCTCCAGGCCGCAGTGGGTGCAGGGCAGTATTGATTGATCGCTACACGGCATCGCGGCGGGTATTTTAGCACAAAGCCGGGGGCCAGGGCTCGGCAGCGTTCTCTTTGCGGCAGCGTTCCGTTGCCGGTGGTTTGGTTATTCCTCTGCGGTGGTGGGCTGGGTTCATTGGCAATGCTCCTTGCTGGTTCAGGCTATCGGGGTTAGGGTGGCTGTCGGGATGCGGTGTGCGTGCCAGAGGTTACCGGTCATTGTCAGCCCCACGGCCGGGGGTTTTACGCAAAGTTTTGCTCCGATGGTTCGTGAACTGCGCTTTAAGGCGCAGCCACGCAGCGCGGTGGCAGTCGCTGTTGGCCGGTTAGACCGTTCTCGCGTAAGCATTGGACGAGGGGTCTCCACGACGCCGGTATGCGATTTTGTGCTGACTGGCCGTTGACGACCGGTTGACCTCTGGCAGGACTGGGATTCACGTGACAGGTTGCAGTATAGTACCGATGTTCGCAGTTGTCAAAGGGGGGTTGTCAGTGGGCCGTGGCGTTGCAAAGTGCGGGCGGCGGGTTTTGCGGGCACCGGAGCGGGAACGCTACCCCGTGGGCGCGGTAGCGTTGCAATTTAGGTGGTCGTACCTTGCTGTCATTCCGGCGCAAGCCGGAATCCACCATATCCCAAACGGACTCAAACCACCTGAAACGGAACGCTACCCCGTGGGCGCCGGCCTCTTGCCATCTGCGGCCCGGCGTGGCAATCTGATTGGCCGGACTGGTTATTGGTTATGGAAATGGAAAGGGAAGGACAAACTCGCACCCGGCTGATTGTGGGGCTGGGCAATCCGGGGGCGCGGTATCGGAATACCCGGCACAACGTGGGGTTCAGCTGCGTTGATTTGCTGGCGGAGCGCTGGGGCATTGCGGTCAATGACCGGCGGCGCACTACGACGCTGGGGCAGGGATACCGGGACGGTTTGCCGGTGGCGCTGGCGAAACCGCGAACTTTTATGAACCGGTCGGGGGAGTCGGTGGCTTACTTGCTGGCGCGGTTCGGCGGGCGGCCGGCCGACCTGGTGGTGGTGTATGACGAGATGGCGCTGCCGCTGGGCCGGATTCGCCTGCGGGCGCGGGGTTCCGACGCCGGGCACAACGGAATGGCGGACATCATCCGAACGGTGCGCACCATTGACCTGCCGCGGCTCCGCATCGGCATCGGCGGGCCGGGTACGTCGGGCAGCGTTGACCACGTGCTGGGCCGGTTTTCCGATGACGAACGGCCGGCGGTTTTTGCCGCCATCGGGCGCGCCGCCGACGCCGTAGAGTGTTTGCTGGCCGACGGCATTGACATGGCGATGAACCGCTACAATACCGACTACAATGCCAACCCCCAGGCGGACGCGCCGGCATGAGGGCAGTCCTGACGACCCTCGCGCTGGCGGTATTGCTGTGGGCCGCGCCGGCCTGTCAGCCGGGCAACCCCGCGCCCGGAGCGTCAAAGGCGGCGTCAGTTGCGCCAGCCGCAAGCCGGCCGCCCGCATCGCCAACGCCGGCGGTGGCCGTGGCGGCGGCCCCCGCCGGCGCGCCCGGCGTCGCGGCGATGGCCACGATGCCGCCGCGCCGGGTCGAACCGCCGGCCACGGCGATGACCGCCGCCGATTTTCCCGCGCCGCCGGACCGGGACTTGCTGACGCTGGCGCAGCAGCTGCGGGGCTATGGCGCAACGCCGCCGCCGCCGCCCGCTCCACGCGGCCGGCAGGTGGGCGATGAGACGGATTTCTGGACGCTGAACTACCCCCGCCGGGAAATGGTTCGCAAGCGTTTCCGGCTGGCGGCCAAATCCGAGAACGCCTACTGGTGGGTTGAGGATGGCTTGCGGGTGGCTGATACGGACTTGCAGCGCACGGCGCGGGCGGCGGAAGAGCAGGTTTATCCCCGGGTCAGCGCCGCTTTTGGGGCGATACCGGAGCTGGGCGGCGGCAACGGCAGTCGGGGGCATATCATCACCGCCCGCATCCCCGGCGTCGGGGGCTATGTCTCCGGGGCCGACCCGTATCCGGCTGCGGTCAGCCCTTACAGCAACGAGGTTGACGCCATCTATATCAACGCTGAGGTTGCCCCTTTTGGCGAGGAAACGTATCTGCGTATCCTGGCCCACGAGCTGCAGCACGCCATCCACTGGCACGCCGACCCGTCCGAGGAGACCTGGCTCAACGAAGGGTTGTCGGAGCTGGCCGTTACCGAAGCGGGTTACTCGCCGCCGGGCAGTATGTTCCGCTACTTGCGCCGGCCGGATGTTTCGCTGGTCAACTGGCCCAATGAGCTGGGCGGCAGCGTGGGACTCAACTACGGGGCGGCGGCGCTGTTCGCCCACTACCTGCGGGAGCGTTACGCCGCCGGGAGCGGGCTGCAAGACCTGCTGGCAGAGCAGCAGGACGGCATCGCCGGCGTGGATGCGTTTCTGGAGAGCCGGGAAGCCGTCGCCGGCGACGGGCAGCCGGCCGGCTTTCATTCGCTGTTTGCCGACTGGATGGTGGCGAATCTGCTGGATTGGGAAGCCGGGGATTACGGTTACGCCGGCCTGGACGTGGCGGCGGAAATAACGCGGACGCAGCGGGTGGGAGACGCGGGCGCGACGGCGTCGCTGCCACAGTACGGCGTTGATTACGTTGCAATAACGGACGGGGACGGCGCGGCAACGGTTCACTTTGAAGGCGCGGGCATAACGCCGCTGCTGCCGGTGGACGTGCCGGGCGGTTCCTGCTGGTGGAGCAACCGGGGGGACTCCATATCGTCCACGCTGACGCGGCGTTTGACCGCGCCGCAGACCGATGCCGATGGCCTGGAGCGGAAGTTGACGTTCCTCCGCTGGTATGACATTGAAGAGGATTGGGATTATCTGTACGTGGCGGCGTCAACGGACGGGGGCGCTACCTGGGACGCGCTGCCGGCCGACGGCGCTACCGACGCCAATCCGCTGGGCAACAGCTACGGGCCCGGCTATACCGGGGCCGGCGACTGGCAGCGGGCAGAGGTATCACTGGCGGATTATGCCGGGCCGGAGACACTGGTACGGTTCCACTACGTAACCGACGACGCCATTCATGGCCCCGGGTTCTGCGTCCGGGAGCTGGCCGTGTCGGGCGACGACGGGGAGAGCGGCGACTGGCAGGCCGACGGGTTCGTGCTGGTCAACAACCGGGTGCGGCAGGATTGGATTGTCTGGGTGATTGGCGACGGGCCGCAGCCGGCGGTGTCGCGGATGTCGCTGCGCTGGGATGCCGGGCAGCAGCGGTACACGGGAACCGCGCCGGTTCCGGCGGTGGGCGACGGGGGACGGGTGGTAGTGGCCGTGGCGGCGACGGCGCCGGCTACGATGCAGCCGGGCCGGTATCGGGTGTGGGCGACGGCCGGGAATTAGCCGCCGCCGTTTCCAGCAGGTGTTCGGCAAATTCGAGCAATCCGCCGTGGCGGGCGCAGGCCCAGCATCGCCAACGGACTTGAGGCAAGGATACCTGGAAGGATGCCGCCGCGGCGCAGAAGGGGCAGACGCCGGCCAGTTTGTGCCGTTGCAGGGACGAGGCGCCGAGAGTCGCCAACGGCGTGAAGGCGGCGACGAGCTGGAGCAGGCGTCCGCGCCGGACGGCGCCGGTCGGGTCGGCGCCCATAGCCCGGCAGTTGCGCCAGCGGAGTTCGGCAAGCAGGGCGGCCGGCAGAGGGCCGCCGGAATGACCGGAACGCGCCAGCGCCGCGGCCAGGGTGTAGAGGTTCGGCTCGGATAATGTGGGCAAGTTGGGTATTAAGTCGCCGGCCGCGGCGGATGACAAGCGGGCGAGGAAGTTTTGCAGGCCCGGTTCAGTGTACGGCGGGAAAACGGTGGCCGGCCACCGGGTTGCGGCGTCGCCGTAGCCGGGGGACAACGCCGCGCTGTCGGTGGGAAAGGGGCTAGAAGAGTTGATGTACATACCGGACAGGGTAAAGGACGGCAGTCGGAGGCGGCAAGCGCCAAATGTCACCACAATCCCGTCCTCCGGCCGGCGCCGGAATGACGATTCAGAAAGATTCGCCGGTGGCCCAGGCTTTGATGAGGTGGTGGGCGATGGCGATGGGGCCGGGGACGGTGAGTTCCTCGCTGCTGCCTTCCAGGGCGCGGAGGACTTCGGCGCGGTCGAACCAGCGCACGTCGGTCATCTCTTCGTCGTCCATGTGGATGTCAGTGGTGGCGGCTTCGGCGAGGCAGCCAATCATCAGCGAGGAGGGGAAGGGCCACGGTTGGGAGGAGTGATAGCGGACGTTTTTGACCTGGATGCCGGCTTCTTCCATGACTTCGCGGGCCACGGCTTCTTCGATGGCCTCGCCCTGGTCCATAAAGCCGGCCAGGGCAGAGTAGGCGCGCATCCGTTGCAGGCGGCCCCGGGACTGTCCCAGCAGGCAACGGTCGCCGGCCACGTCGGCGACGACGGTGATAACCACCGGGTCGGTGCGGGGGAAGTGCTGGGCGCGGCAGCTGGGGCATTGCCGCACCTGCCCGCCGCGCTTCTTGTCGGTGGGATGGCCGCAGACGGAGCAGAACCCGTGGCGGCTGTGCCAGAACAGCTGCGCCCGCGCCTGGGCGACGATGCCCCCCTCTGCGCCGGGTAGCGTTTCGCCGGCGGCGCGGCAGTCCTCAAAATGCCATCCGGTCTGTTCGGCGATGCGACTGGCGACCGGCTCCGACTTGGACAAGTCCACCGCGAAATGGGCAGCGCCGCCCCACATTCCCAGCAGGATGGGTTCGCGGTCACCGGCGTCCGGGGCGCCGGAGTCCGGCCGGAGCTGCGCGATATTCACCCAGCCCAGGGCCGGCTGCGCGTCGCCGGTCAGCAGCACGTTCAGGTCGCGGAAGGGCAGGAACTTGCTGCGACTGTCTTGCGCTTGACTCTGAATCCAGTCCTCGTCGCGGCGTTCGCGTTCGCCGCGGTCGAGGGGGTTGTTGGCGAAGATGTGTGGGGATGGCATTGGCTGGTTCACCTGATTAGCGTGGTCGGGTTAGTGGCCGTTTTGCGGCGGCCTGGCCAGGGCTGGCCAACCTCCGGGCGGCGGTTCGTTGAAGGGCTGGCCGTGGGTCCTGGCGTTGATACGGCGCTTGTTCTAAGCCCGCCATGCGGCGTCTGCCTCGGCGCGGCCCTCGGCATACTCTTTCTCATATACCCAATCGCTCAGCCCTGCTTTGAACTCCGCAATGGCTGGGGTGACAAAGCGGTTCACCATGGCCTGATACAGCGACATCAGCAGACTTCCTGGTTGTCGGGCCAATTGTCTGGCGGCGGTTCGTCGAAAGGCCGGCCCTGGGCTTCGGCGTCCATACGACGCCGGTTCCATGCCCGCCACTCGGCATTGCTCGCGACGCGGCCTTCGGCGCGCCCTTCAACGCGGCCTTCGGCGCGCCCTTCAACACGGCCTTCGGCGCGTCCTTCAACGAGCCCTTCGGCGCGCCCTTCGGCTTTGTGAGCCTCAATGACCGGAGTAACAAAGCGGTTTACCATGGCCTGATACAGCGACATCAGCAACTCTCCTGTGAGGTTCAGCGGGCGGGTCAGCAGCATTGCCAGTATGGCAATTCCGATGCCGACGCCGCTGAAATCGTGCAGCGCGGCGAGGGCGAAATCGCCGGCAATCTGCCACCACGACTCGGACGACACGGCTTTCCATTGAACCGCCGGCCCCTTGAGCGTTTTATAACCGATGTAGGACAGGGCGACAAGCCACAGCAAGCTGACCAGGCGGAAGAAGGTTCGTGCATCGCGTCGGTAGATGCTCCAGATGGACTCCCGGTCCTCGGGCTGGGGCGTGGCCGGCGGTAACAGTTTGGCCGCCACGCGGCGCAGCCAGGATAGTAAGCCATTGGGTTGCTGTGCCATTGGATTTAAGGGTATGACGTTTTGGTATGGTAACACATCATGCCGGCGACGCCCGGTCAGGCATCCGGCGGGCGGGTATGCCGGACGGCGAACTCCTCTTCCGGCGAATAGACCAGCCGCTTGCGGCCAATGACCGCAAAGTAAAGCAGGCCGGCGGCGAACCAGACGGCGCAGCCGTACACCCCCACGCGGTAATCGGAGTTCAGGAACAGAAAGCACAGCGTGGCCAGCGCAATCACTCCGGCGACGGCGGCCCCGGCGTTTCCCAGCGGGCTGACGTAGGGCCGGTCGATGTGGGGAAAGCGCCGCCGCAGTTGGATAAAGGCAACCATCTGCATCACATAGGCGATGACGGCGCCGAAAACCGCCATGTTCAGCAGCACGGCCCCCACGGGAGTATCGGCGCCAAACCAGTCGTCGCCGAACTCAATCAGCAGCGCGATGCCGTAGCCGATGACGGCCCCGGCAATCAGCGCCGCGTAGGGCGTCTGGCGCTGGCGCAGCGTCACCGACAGGCCGCGCGGGAAGTAGCCGGCCCGGGACAGCGAGTAGATGTTGCGCCCGTAAGCATAGATGATGGTGTGAAAGCTGGCGACCAGGCCGGCCACGGCCACCAGGGCCAGCGCCGACGTGCCGATGCCGTCGCCGAAAATCGTTGTGAAAGCCAGGAACAGCGGCTCGTCGGACTGTCCCACCACCGCCGCGCCGGGCGCGATGCCGGCGTTGAGAAACAGGGTCAGCACCGAGGCGACAATCAGCGCCAGGATGCCCCAGAGCAGGGCCTTGGGCATATCCCGCGTGGGGTTGCGCGATTCCTCCGCCGCCAGCGGCAGCTGCTCGATGGCCAGGTAAAACCAGATGGCAAAGGGCAGCGCCTGGGCAATGCCGCCCCAGCCAAAGGGCAGCCAGCGGGAGTTGCCGCCGGTGGGCGCAATGTTCAGCGCCGCATCCCAGCTGAAATGCGGGATTGCGCCAATCCAGAACACCAGCAGAATACCCAACGCCAGAAAGGTGATAAAGACGGAAAACTTGAACGTAGCCTCCACGCCGACGATATTGAGTCCGACGAAAAGGGCGTAGAAAATCAGCCACCAGACCGGCGCGGGAACATCCACCCCCAGCAGGTTGTTGAACACCGCGCCTACATAGCCGCCGATGCCGACGACTATCACCGCCGGCGTCAGCACGTACTCGATGTTTTCGGCCAGGCCGGTGATAAAGCCGCCCCAGGGGCCCATCGCCGTGCGTCCGAAGGAATAGGCGCCGCCGGTGTGGGGCAGCGCCGGCGACATTTCGGCGATGGAATAGCAGATGCCCAGGTACATCACCGCCACGATGCCCGTAGCCGCCAGCAGTCCGCCAAAGCCGCCGACGCTCAACCCGAAGTTCCAGCCGAAAAAATCCCCGGAGATGACCGCCCCCACGCCCAGCGCCCAAAGGGACCAGACGCCGGCGTAACGCCGCAGGCCGCGCCGGGCGAAATAGTCGTCGCCGGCAACGTGGTACTCCACGGAGCCGGCGCGGCGGTTATCGGGGTCGTTGTTCATAACGGCATAGCTTGCCCTGCAAGGCCGGAAAGGGGGTTGCCTTTTGGAGCAAAGATGAAGACGAAATGTGCTGGGATGGCATTGGTTGGCTCACCTGATTAGTTGTAGGGTCTAATCGCCCGGCGGCGGTTCGTTGAAAGGCCGGCCCCGGGCCTCGGCGTCCATACGACGCTGATTCCATGCCCGCCATTCGGCATTGCTCGCGGCGCGGCCTTCAACGCGGCCTTCGGCCTTGTGCGCTTCAATGACCGGAATGACAAAGCGGTTCACCATGGCCTGATACAGCGACATTAGCAACTCTCCTGCCGGGTTTAATCGCCCGGCGGCGGTTCGTTAAAAGGCCGGCCCCGAGCTTCGGCGTCAATCCGACGCTGAAGCCATGCCCGCCATTCAGCATTGCTCTCGGCACGACCTTCAACACGGCCTTCAACGCGGCCCTCAATGCGACCCTCAACGCGGCCTTCGGCCCGGCGGGCCTCAATGACCGGATTAACAAAGCGGTTCACCATGGCCTGATACAGCGACATCAGCAACTCTCCTGTGAGGTTCAGCGGGCGGGTCAGCAACATTGACAGTATAGCAATTCCAATGCCGACGCCGCTAAAATCGTACAGGACGGCGAGGGCGAAATCGCCGGCGGTCTGCCACCAGGGCACGTCCGAACCGGCAGCTGCGGCGTTCCATTGGGTGGTTGGTTCGTGGAGCGTTTTATAACCGATGTATGCCAGCGCGACAAGCCACAGCAAGCTGACCAGGCGGAAGAAGGTTCGTGCATCGCGTCGGTAGATGCTCCAGATGGACTCCCGGTCCTCGGGCTGTGGCGTGGCCGGCGGCAGCAGTTTGGCGGCTAGGCGGCGGGGCCAGGATGGTAACATATTGGGTTACTGTGCCTATGATGCAAACAGTATTGCAGACTAACCGGCATGGTCTTGCCAGGTTGTGCGCTTAATGAGTAGTCTGCAAGGCCGACTGGATACCTTGGCGCATACGCGCTTGGGTGTAAATTTCCAACGCCTGGTCGCCAGCCCAGGTTAAGTTGACCAGTTCGTTGATATTGTCAACCATCAGCTCTTTGGCATCGGCGATTTCCTGCCGGTACTCTGCTAAATGGACACGACGGTTGTTCTTGCGTATGTTATGGTGCGGACACATCGGCGCGCGATTGGTAATCTGGTTGCTGGAGCCTTCCTTGCTTTTAGGATCGCGGTGGTCAAGGTGAAAATTGCGGGTGGTCTCGATGATTGAGCCGTCGGGCCGGCGGTTAGCGAAACCGCAGCACCAGGCTTTGTAGTCGGAAAGTTCCAGCAACATTCGGAGCATTTCCGGTTCCGGGATAATGCTGGCCGGAGTTTTGTATTCGACGGGTGGCGACTCCTTCATATCAATGCGCTGTTCCGGGTCTTCGTCGGTGCGTTCCGGCAGGTTATGCGGGCCGGCGGTGACAATGTTGGCCTCCGTCAGCAATACTGGCTGTTCCGTCTGCTGCTGTCCATCTACCGCGTAGTGAAACTTGGCGAACTGGCGACGGAGTACCGTCAAGGCACGAGGCGATATGTCGCAGGCAATCCACTGTCGCCCGTTACGCTCCGCAGCGACCGGGACATAGGCGCAACCAGCGAAACAATCCAAAACCACGTCCCTGGGTCGGGTGCTCGCCTTGATGATGCGCTCAGCTAATTCGGTAGGCTTTTGTGTAGGGTAGCCGGTACGCTCTTTGCCGCCGGCTTCGTCGATATCGTCCCATAGGTTGTTGCGGATGCGCCCCGCTTTCGGGCGTACCTTGCGATACAACCGATTATCCCGAACCACCAGTTCACCGTTACGGTCTAATTCGTCCATCCGGGCTTTACCTACTTTCCACCCTGAGGGATGTGGCGGGAAAAACCCGTTGTATTCGTAGCACAGGTTGGGGCGCGGGCTGGCGCTAGGACGATTGTATGCGACATCCAGATAGTAAGGGCCTTTGCTGTCCTCCATTTTGAACGCTTTGGCCACATAATCGGAATCGTAAGGTTCCATCACCCGGCCCATATCAAAGAAAGCATCAGTAGTCTTGGCATAAAACAGAATGGTATCTGTGTTGGAGTTGTAAGTACGGGGCGCGAATTGGGAGCCTTTGAATCCTCTAGTTGTGCGCTTCCAAGTGATTTGACTCCGGCGGTTATTGTCGCCAAATATGGCATCCAGCGTCAGACGCAGGTAACTGTTGGCATCGCCGTCACAGTGCAGGTACAGGCTGCCGGTAGGTTTCAGGGTGCGGTGCATTTCAATCAAGCGCACCGCCATATAGCAAAGGTAGGCGGCCGTGTCCATGCCGCTGGTGACTTTCGCAGCTTCTATGACACGGTTCAGGCTTTCGTGCTGGGTTTCAATCCGTTTCACCCAATCCTCATGGACGTCATCCCGGTATGACCAAGCATCCTTGAACCGCGCATCTCCGGCGTTAGTGGGCCAGTTGATACCGGCGTCGCTGGCCTGCTGCTCATTAGTTATGCCCCAGCCGGCCAGCATATCAATCTCCTGCCGCAACTCGGCATCGGTAAGCGGCGGCTTGATTTTGCCGACGAAAGTCCTCCGCTTTTTGAAAGGCGGGTCAATGCAAATTAGGTCAATGCTCTCGTTGTCCAGCTGCCGCAGCAGGTTGAGGTTGTCTGCAATAAACAGACGGCGATTGAGCGGGTGCTGATTTGCTTGTGCAGTCACAGGTATAGCTCCTGGTGATTCCAGCCGCGACGAGGGCCATAGCGGCCTGCTCACGGCGGCATATTTGCCTGCGTACCATCATACAGGAGCCGATGCGCTGGCAAACTGGCGGGCGGTCACTATTTTGCCCGCCCCATCCGCAGGGCGTGGGTTGGTGCCAGCCGTTGCCGCACCGGGTCAACGACCAGCAACGCGCCTTCCAGGGTGTATGCTCCCAGCAACGTTGGGGCGCCTTCGCTAACAAAGACTACGATGGTAGTCATTTCGATGCCTTCCAGACGGATGCGGGCCTCGCCAATAGCATCATCCACGATGCTGCCGTCGGCCAACTCCGACTGGATTCGGCGGCGGGGCGCTACTCCCAAGCGGTTATCGGATTCGCTATTCATAATGGCATAGCTTGCTCTGCGAGGCTGGAAAGCGGGTTGCGCTGGATGGTACGATTAGTCGCTAGACATAGCAGTTAGTTGCCAACAAAATACCCCATTATGGGGGATAGTGGCAAATTGGCGTTTGGCGCTAATGTCCGGCGATTTCGTCAAGCGCTGGGGATGACGCAAGAGCGTCTTGGCGAAGTTTCGGACTTTGACCGGTCGTATATCGGCGGCATTGAACGGGGTGAGCGCAATTTGTCCCTGGATGGCGTTCTGCGGCTGGCGTCGGCGTTGGGAATTGCGCCCGGGCAGCTTTTTGAGGGTATCGGTGGCGCTAACGACCGGCAAACTATGCGTTCAGACGGGTTTACGGCTGAAGTCGTTGATGACGGGCTGCTAATCAGGTTCAAATATGACCAGTACGATGCCGAATATCATCTGCCCGGAGCGACTCTACCGCAGTTCAATAGAGTGTTGGACACGCTCAAAAATGGGTTGGCGTCCAGTAGCAGTCGCAGTGATGCGGTTGCGGGAGCTTTCCTGCAATCTGTCCAAATCTGGCCGGATGCCAACCCTTCCGATTTGTGGACGTTTATTATCAATAGAGCTTACTGCGACCGCGCCAATCATCCTGCCGCTAACGCCCGGCTCAATCTGGAACAAAGCTGGAAATGAACCAGCGGTTGGGCTTTGGAAAGAGTATTGGTAGCGCATTACCATTCGTTGCTTATCCGCAATGGCCTAGTTATCAAAACGAGTAGCAAATCTGAAAAAACCAGGCTTCTGGGCGACATTACCGACCCGCGTATAGTGCCTGACAAAGCCGACGTACTTATTTCATATGACTATGGTGGTACAGAACGGCTGTTGGGTGTGGTACACGTGAAAGCGAGCATTGCAGAAAGGCGCACTGATGATGTGCCGATGAGCCAGGCAGTGATTGATGCCGGCTATCTTTCAGTGTTCTGGACGCTGGATTCCAAGAGTTTTCCGGCGGAGCGGCCGGCCAATCGCGGCGAGTTTGGGGATAGCAGTAATGAGCAAATGAGCGATAAGCGGCGAGATTTTGAGGAACACGGCCACTTTTCAGCCTGTTTTTCCTACAATAGCAACACTATACCTACGCCAGAAAACGATAATGCAGCATCCCGGATATTTGTATGTGATTTCAGAAATCCGAACGATCGCTTTGTGCAATTTCTGGTCGGGGCATTGCGTCAGCACCAAGCCCGTTAGTCAGCAGGTTGCCTTGTGCTCCGAATGTCGCTAACCGATTCCTGGATTCTACAACCTGCTCTGCATCAATCTCAAATCCAATATAGGTGCAGCCAAGTTGCAGTGCGGCCAACCCGGTCGTTCCCGAACCGGAGAATGGGTCCAGCACAACTACTTCACGGCCGTTTCGTCCGTAGGCTTCGATGCAGCGTTTGGGCAATTCGGTGGGGAATCGGGAGCGGTGTTGCAGACCTGTGATGTGTTCGTTGGCGAATTCCCACACGCTTGGCACCGGCGGCGCAGTGCGGAAATGATGCTGCTCGTGGCGCGCCAGCAGGTAGATGGGTTCGTGCTTGCGGTGCGGACGGCGGCAGCGTCCTTCCGGCATCGCGTTTTTCTTGGCCCAGACTACTTCACCGCGATATATGTATCCCGACTCCGTAAGGGCGATGAGCAGACGCTGGGGCAACATCAGCAGGCTGCCGTACTGTAACCAACCGGCATCTTTGTCAATAAATGCCTTGCGCCGATAGCGGGGTTTGGTATAGGCGGCGTTGTCCGGCTTGAAACCGTTGCGGTCAACGCCTAGCGTACTGTATTTATAATCAGGCGCGCCCCAATTGACCGGCGTGTTATAGGCGTCGCCCAAGTTGAGCCAGACGATGCCCTGGCGCTTTAGCTTGGGCAGCAGAACGGCGAACACTTCTTGCAGAAAGGCAAGATAGCCTCGCGGATCGTCCTCGGTGCCGTTGCCCAAGGACTGGCGCTGCCCCCAATAGGGCGGGCTGGTGACTACCACGTCAACGCTGGCATCGGGCAACTGCGGGATTAAATCCAGACAATCCCCCTCAAAAACGGCGGAGCGAGTTACGGAGAGCTGCGGCAAAGCTACATCTACCATAGTCATACTCGCTTGCCCATCCGCAGGGCGTGGGTTGGCGCCAGCCGTTGCCGCACCGGGTCAACGACCAGCAGCGCGCCTTCCAGGGTGTATGCTCCCAGCAATGTTGGAGCGCCTTCGCCAACAAAGACTACGATGGTAGTCATTTCGATGCCCTCCAGACGGATGCGGGCCTCGCCAATAGCATCATCCACGATGCTACCGTCGGCCAACTCCGACTGGATTCGGCGGCGGGGCACTACTCCCAATCGGTTCAGTAATGTTGCCGGCAGACAGGTGTAGGTGGAGCCGGTGTCAACCAGGGCGTCCACCGTTTCGGAGCGGCTGCCGTCTGCGGCGATGACTTCAATTGGGCAGCTGAACGTTCCCATATCATCCTCCTGACGCCGACGGGTATTCCGGGCGGCGGCGTTCGCGCAGGGCGGCCAGTCCTTCTTTTACGTCGTCGCCGAAAAAGCCCAGGGCTTCGGCCAGCAGGGAGTAGTCGAAGGACGTATGCCCGGCTTGGCGCAGCCACTGGTTGAGGGCGCGTTTGGTGAAACGGATGGCCGGCTGGGGGCCGTCGGCCAGGCGGCGGGCGACGCGCATCGCCGTGTCCATCAGCTCGGCGCGGGGGACGGCCAGGCTGACCAGGCCGATGCGCTCGGCCTCTTTGCCGTCGAGAAAGTCGCAGGTGAGCAGGTAATACTTGGCTTTGGCCATGCCGCAGAGCAGGGGCCAGATGATGGCGGCGTGGTCGCCGGCGGCGACGCCCAGGCGGATGTGGCCGTCGGTGATGCGGGCGTCCTCGGCAGCGATGGAGATGTCGGCCATCAGCGCCACGGCCAGGCCGGCGCCCACGGCGACGCCGTTGATGGCGGAGATAACGGGCTTGTCCAGGTTCAGGATGTTATAAACGATGTCGCCGGCCTCTTTGGTGTTCTGTGCAACGATGGCCGGGTTGTCGATGGCCTGCTCAATCATCTCGAAGTCGCCGCCGGCGGAGAAGGCATCGCCGGCGCCGGTAACGACGGCAACGCGCACCTCCGGGTCGGCGGCAATGTCCAGCCAGACGCGGCTGAGTTCGTTGTGCAGGCGAAAGTTGGTGGAGTTCAGGGTTTCGGGACGGTTCATCGTGAGGGTGATGATGCCGTCGGACTTTTCTATGAGCAGGTGCTGATATGAGGAATAGTCGGTCATTGTGGGGTCTCCTTGAATCGGGGGCAGCCGTAATCCGATTTACGGTGTTGGCCTCGGCAGCCCGGAACTTGACCGGGCCAAGACGGCAGCGTTATTCGTTGGCCGGCGGCGGCTCAATGTCCGGGGGCAGGTCGAATACCGGACGGCCATCGGAGCGGTGGCTATGGGAGAGGACAGCCATCATCAGCTGGTAATGGTTGCGCTGCATTTGCAACTGCATTTCGTGCTGCCCTTTTACCAGCACGTCCACTAACGCTTGCAGGTTGTCCACCTTCCCGTTCAGCGATGTTTCAATTGCTTCGGTCTTTTCGGCCACCGATTTTTGCGTCGCTTCCGAAGCTGATTCCACTCTGCCGAGGCGATTCAGAACGGTTCCCATACGGAACCAAAGAGCGCCAATCGCTCCAAACAGGAATAGCAGCAGAGCGCCATAGAAAATTGAGGGCAGTATGCCGGGTTCGGCCATAATTTGAACGCTCCGGTAATAATTGGCGCCTGATTGCGCTGCCGTCTAATCCTACCAGACGACCTGCGCCGCTTGGAGGGCGCTCAGTTCCGCCGCGTCCAGACCCAGCAGGCCGCAAAAAACCTCGTGGTTGTGCTCGCCCAGGTCGGGCGTCCAACGCAGGGCGTCGGTGGGCGTTTTTGAGAAGCGCCAGGGTGGAGCGACTGCCCGCTGCGCGCCCTTGGTCGGATGGGTGGCCAGGGGGAAGGCCGCGCGGTCGGCCAGGTGGGCATCGGCCAGCAGCCGGTCGGCGGACAGGGACGGGAACGCGGTTACGCCGGCGGCCTGCAACAGGCCGGTTATCTCCCCGGCCGTGCGGGCGGCAGTCCATTGGGACAGCTGCGGTTCCAGCGCATCCTGATTTTGCCAGCGGAGGAAGGCATCGCCGTAGTCGTCGGCATCGGCCCAGGCCGGGTTGCCCATTGCCTTTTTGAGGGCGCGCCATTCGTCATCGCTGGCGACGGCGATGGTTACCCAGGCGTCGTTGCCCCGGCAGGGAAACACGCCGTGGGGGGCCATGGCGTCATCCCGGTTGCCCTGGCGCGGGGCGTCGCGGCCGTTCATCGCGGTGTCCAGCAGGGCGTGGCCCATGAAGGCGGTGGCGATGTCGCGGACGGCGACGTCGGCGCGCTGTCCGGTCTGGTGGCTGCGGTGGGCGCAAAGGGCGGCGACGGCGGAGAAGGCAGCCATCATGCCGCCGGTGTGGTCCATGGCGTGGCGCAGTTCAACGGGCGGGCCGTCGGGGTAGCCGGTAATCCAGCCGAGGCCGCCCAATGCCGCGAACATGGGCGCATAGCCGGCGTAGCGGGCCTCGGGGCCGGTCTGCCCGTTGGATGACAAGGACACCATGATGATGTCGGGTTTGACTTCCCGCAGCTGGGGGTAGCCGAGGCCCAGACGGGCCATCACGCCGGGCCGGAAATTCTCCAGCAGCACATCGGAGATGCGAACCAGGTCGTAGGCCAGTTCCAGCGCGCGCGGCTCTTTGAGGTTGAGGGTTACGGAGCGCTTGCCGGCGTTGACCTGCTCGAACGACGACGGCGGCTTGCCGTACATAGCATGGGGGCGACGGGTGATGTCGAGGCGGGCCGCCGACTCCACCTTGATAACGTCGGCGCCCAGGGACGCCAGTATCATGCCGGCAAAGGGGCCGGCGGCGTGGACGGAGAAGTCGGCGACGCGGACGCCGGAAAGGGGGGCGAGGGAGTTGGGCATAACAATCCTCCACCGGCGCAAAGTTGTTCAGAGTGCGTAACAACTGCGCCAGCCAACACCGCAGGGTGCAGGTCAATCTTGCGCAGCGTCGTTATCTTTGCTGTACAGATCTTTGCTGTACAGTTCCAGATATTCGGACAGTATATCCGGCACCTGTTCGGGAGTAGCTACGGACAGCCTGGACAACACCAAGCGAAGCTCCGCTTGCGTCATCGCTCGTGCCTCCGCTCGTCCCTCTGCCCGTCCCTCTACCAGTGCCTCCGCTCGCGCCGCTTTGATCTCGGCCTGTAATTGCTCACGCTCGCGACGACGTTTCGCCAGTGCTACGAACATTTCTACCCCCAGTTCCGTCAGGATTGCCAGCGACAGGGAGACGAAGGTCCCCCATTCCCATAATTCCATCACCGCTGGCGGCGTTTCGTTCCAACCCCAGCTGTGGTCTCTGGCCAGTAAAGTCAGCAAGTTAACCGGCCAGATGCCCAGGATGATAAACGGAATATGCTTTATTGCCGCCAATGGTATGTCCATAATAACCTACTGCCGGCAGCGGCAGGGCGGCTGCCGGCCCGGATCTGATTGCGAAACTCTGCCGTGCCCGCTGCCACTCTGAATGAATGACGGTAGCAGAGCGGGGTTTCGCAATCGTCTTGGCCAGTCCTGGTTTTGCCGCTAGTAGTACACCGCGCTGCCGGCGCCGCCGCCGGCGGCAATCAGTTCGCCGGTGATGGCCCAGGCTTTGTCGGAGGCCAGGAACGCCGTCAGGTAGCCAATCTCCGCGCCATCCACCATGCGGCAGATGTGGTTGCCGCGGGGCGAGCCGGGGGCGAAATCCTGCCGCTCGGCCTCCTCCGGCGAGACGCCCAGCTGCGCGGCGCGGGCGGCCAGCAGGCTAGGGGTGCGCTCGGTGCGCGTGGTGCCGGGATGGATGCAGTTGACGGTGATGCCGAACTGCCCCAGCTGCGTCGCCAGGGTCTTGGTGAGATGCACCATCGAGACGTTGCGCGCGCCGCCGCTGAGGTTGCCGGCGTTGCGGGCGTTGAGGCCGCTGATGTTGACGATGCGCCCGTAGCCCTGCTCTTTGAGCAGGGGAATGGCCGCCCGGCAGCAGCGCAGCGCGCCGACGAACTTGACGTCGAAATCGCTGATGAGGTCTTCGTCAACCAGCCCTTCAATGGGGCCGGTGGCCGAGGGGGAGCCGCCGGGCAGGGACGCGCTGTTGACCAGAATGTGCAGGCCGCCCAGGGCATCGGCGGCAGCGTTCATCACGCGGTCAACCTGCTCCCGGTTAGTAGCGTCGAAGGACATCGGGATGGCGCGGCGTCCGGTAGTCTCTACAATCTCCGCGGCCGTCTTTTCCAGGTCGGACATAGTGCGCGACGCAACCACCACATCGGCGCCCTCGCGGGCCAGTTCCAGGGCGATGGCCTTGCCGATGCCGCGGCTGGCGCCGCCCACGAATGCCAGTTTGCCTTCCAGTCCAAAATCCATAACGATAGCCTCCGTTATCCGCATACGCTGGGGCAGCGGGTTCGTTTGTGATAGCGGCATTATACATCCGCCACCGGCGGAGCGCGGGCGACCAGGGGGCCGGGATACAACGGCCGGTTATTGCCTGTTCCGGGCAGATGGCAACTTGGGCGGTTTCGTGCCATGAATCGAAGGCTCGGCGGCCAGCAAGGTACGCAGCCGGGCTACCGCCGCTCGCGCCGCGTCGCCCAAGCCTAGCATATCCCCAATTACCCGCTCGTCCAGGGCGATGCGGGCCGGGTCAACGGCGCAGTGATGGAAAGGCTGAAACTGGCGGTTGCGGAAATCCTGCCAGATGCCTGGCGCCGCATCCAGCTGCCACGCCGCCAGCCCCCGCACATCCAGCGTCGCCATCGTTTCCAACATCCCCTTGTTGCCGATTCCCCGGCCGTACTGCGCCCGGTTGGAATGGTTGGCGTGCAGCAGCATCCCCAGCGTAGAGTTACACCATAACGACAGAGCGATTTCCCGTGCGTGTCTAACTGATGAGTCATCGTCCAGAACTTGCATTGTGTACCAAGAATTTACACCCAACACGCGGAAATTGGTCACTGTTGCTATTATCCGCTGCGAGTTATATCTAACATTACGGGTTAGATGCAGCATACCTGCCCGTTCCCAAAGCGGCCGGTGGTCACGGCCCGGACGGGGCAGCAGCCAGGCGTTGGGGTCGGCAGTTATGCCTTGATGCACCGATGCCGACTGTTGCCAGATTGCCGGGTACTGTGCTTGTTCGTTCAATCCACGATGGGAGTCAAAGACGCCGTTGGGGCCGTGTATTGCCCGGTCCTCCGGGCCGACATTGCAGACCTTGCTCAATGGCGCAACCGGAATCTGCCCAACTATCCGGCTGCCGTCCGCAGTCCACATTGCGCCGCGTTCTATTGCCGCCGCAAACTGTCCGGTGAGCGCATACTTCCAGCGCGCCGCCGCCCAGGGCGCCGCTCCTACCGGGCCGTCCACGATTTCGCCCCACTGTTCGCCGCCGATGAACAGCGGCGTCCCGCCCACCGGCGGCCCATCGGAGCGCAAGGACGGAGCAACCGCCGCCGCATTGACCGCCTGCACTACCGCCAGCGCGTCGGTATCCCGGCGCAGGCCGCGCCAAAGGTTGACGAACCGCCCCCGCCCGGACGGGGTTTCGCCGTCATTCAGCTTGCGGGCCACCAGCAGCGTCTCCGCAATATCGGTGTCATAGGACATTGAGCGCAAGTCGCTGTCCTGCGATGACACCACAAACTCAATGTCATAGCGCGCTGCCAGCATCGCCCGCAGCTCCCGCCAGGACTCGCCGGACAGCGCCGTAACCGGCAGCACCAGCGCAATCCGCCCGCCGGGGTTGGCCATCCGGTCGGCCAGCACGGTGAAGGACGAGGCGTGTCCGGCAATCTGGTTGGCCGGAGTGCTTCGCAGCAATGCGGCAGTGCGCTTTTTGATGGGGGCAAGGGCAGTGGCGTCATCGCTGCCGGGCAAGGCGAATACGCGGGCGATGGCGTCCTCTTTGCCGCCGTCCGCGCCGCGCCTGGTGTAGGGCGGGTTGCTGATAACCAGGTCGGCGCGGGGACGCTGTACTACGCTGCCGGCGCTGTTCATAGCGCCAATTTGTTCTTGTGTCGCCGAAAAGAAAGACTGGATTTCCGGCGCCGCCAGCCATTCCAGCGAACCCAGCCGCACATCCGGCGCCGCATTGCCGCTCTGCGCTATGCTGTCCGGCGACTGCGTACCATAGTAGAGAGTATGCAGCTGCATTTGCTCAAAATGCACCGACGGCGACATTGCCGCCAGCGTGGCCGCCGTGAGGTGAATCGCCGCCTGCACCACGTCGGCCCCAATGATAACCTGCTCCACCAGCGCCTGATGCAGCGCCGGGTCGTCGGCTGCCGCCCCGCTGCTGGCGCAGTTCTGCAGTATTTGGCGATACGCCGCCATCAGCAGCGTTCCGGTGCCGCAGGCCGGGTCCACCAGCCGGAATTGGGACAGGGCGTCAACCCGGTTCCATGCCACGCCGGGCCAGCGTTCCGGCGCCAGGGCCAGGCCGGCCAGCAGTGTTGAGGATGGGATGCTGGTGTAGAACGCGGCCAGCAGTTTGCGCTCGGCAATCAGCCCGTTGAAAATGCGGCCGGCGAGGTCGTGGCGGCCCACGGCGCGCATCGCCAGCAGGTCGGCGGCGGTTTGGGCGCAAGCCGACAGCACGCCGTCCGCCTCAACATCGGAAAGTTCCTCAACTACCCGTTTCGCCATGCTGAATATGGGGTAGTAGTCAACGGACAGGATAGCTTCCCACATTTGCAGCAGCCGGATGCGGGAGAAAACGCCGCTGCGCCGCGCCGCGCTGACGGGCTGGTACAGAGCATCAGCGCTGGCCAGTCGTTCCTGAAACACCATCGCGTTGATAATGACCAGCGCCGCCATATTGGCCGACTCGTCGCTGGCGTCCGCGCCGAAAACCCGGGCGACGCGGGCCAGCGTCCCCGGCGACTGGTACAGCCGGGAGCCGGCCCGGCGCGCCCCGTGGTCCAGAACGGATACGGCGGCTTCCAGGTTGCCGGCCGGCGGCGTCGCGCGCGCCACTGCCGCGCCGAGCTCGGCAACCGTGCCGGCCAGTTTCGGCCCGACCGAGCCGTCATCGCGCCATTCCTGCCATTGCAGCGCCGCCGCCGCCAAGCGCGCGTAAAGGTGCGGCTGCGGCGTTGCCCTGATACTTTCCGGTACCACTACGGCAAAGGCGCTCTGTACGCTGCGCCCGTCGATTTCCATACCAAGCCGGGAGAGGGCATCGGCATCGACCGTAGGCGCCGGCGCAATCTCAACCTCCAGCACCGCCGGCCCATCGGCCAGACGCGCCAGAATATCGGGACGCCGGCCGGCGTGCAGCGTTTCGGCAACGGCGTCCAGCCCGACCCGCTCCCGGAGCAGCCGCGCCAGAACGTCGTTGATGATGCTTTCGTGGCTGCGGTCGTTGTTGAGCGATACGGTCACAGCTAAATAACCCCTGCCCGCGCCAGCGCCGCCAGCTCTGCCGCCGGCAAATCCAGCAGCCCGCCGTACACCGCGGCGTTATGCTCGCCCAGCAGCGGCGCCCGGCCGGTTGTGGTTGGCGTAGCGTCCAGGCTAAAGGGGGCGCCGGCGTATTCCAGCGGGCCGGTTTCGGGATGGTCAATCTCCGCATAGAAGCCACGCTCGCGCTGTTGGGGGCTGTGGAACACCTCGGCGGGGGTGTAGTAGGGGGCGATGGGGACGCCGTGGGCCTGGCCTTCGGCGTAGAGCCATTCGCGAGTGTGCTGGGCGAACCACTCCCGCATCCGGCGGTTGAGCTCCGGGCCGTGGGTGGCCGGGTCGCTGAACATCTCGGCGGATGCCCAGTCCGGGTTGCCCATCAAGGCCAGCAGGCCCTCAAACTGGCGCGGCTCCAGCGTCAGCAGCTCCACATAGCCGTCGGACGCCGGCAGGACGCCGCCGACGCGGAAGTAGCGGGAGAAACGGGTTTCGGTGATGCCCTCGGATTCGTGGCGCTGGATGGGCATATAGCCCACCGACAGTTGGGCCTCCTGCGCCGAGGCGTCCACCAGCTGACCCCGCCGGCGGCCGCCGGCGCCGAGGCGGTGATACACGGCGGCCACCGCGCCCACGGCAGCGGCGAGGCTGGCCTGGTAGTCGCCCATATTGCCGCCGGCGACGATGGGCGGACGGTCGGGGAAAGTATCCAGCGCCAGGCCGTTGGGCAGCAGCCAGCCCTCGCCCCCGGCGTGAAAGGCGGCCAGATGTCCGGCGCGGTAGTCGGCGTAAGGGCCGCTGGAACCGAAGGGGGTTACGGCGGTTACGATGACGTCGGGATTGGCCGACAGCAGGGAACCGGCGTCCAGCCCGACGGCGGCGGCGTTGGCGGGGGTGTAGTCATGCACCACCAGATCGACGCTGGCAACCAGCCGGTGGAGTAGGTCCCGGCCGGCGGGGTCATGCGGATTGAGGGTTACGCTCTGCTTGCCGGTATTCAGGTAGAGATACAGGCCGCTGCGCTCCGGGTGGGGGATGTCGTCGGGGAAAGGGCCGCGGCGGCGGGCCGGGTCGCCGCCGGCCGGCGGTTCGGCCTTGATGACCTGCGCGCCCAGGGAGGCCAGGAGCTTGCCGCAGTAGGGGCCGGGGATTAGGGAGGCTAGCTCCAACACGCGGAGGTTGAGGAGGGCGGTGGGGGGCGGTGTGTTGGTGGTGGTCATAATTCGTATGCAGCTGATACCGGAATGGAGTCGCACATCTTACTGTCATCAAAATCCCGTAGCACGTTCATCGTATTTCCTCCAACACGCGGTTACAGCAGGAACGGCGGCCCAATCTCCCCCTCTGGCCGCGGCTCAATGCGCTCGTTCACCAGGTCAACCTTGAACCCCAAATCTTGCAGCAGGTTGTAGCCCACCAGCGGCATGGCGGCGGGAACCGCGCCGTTGACGAACCCCGTCCCTTCCAGCATCCCTACGGCGATGTAAATGGGCGTGTCCTTGATTGTCCCGTCGGCGGTCATTAGCCGGGCGCTGGCGTTGGGCACGGTGTCCAGCCCCAGCGCATTGATGTCGGCCTGCGGGATGCCAACCCAGGTGGCGCCGGTATCAACCAGGAAATTGTACTCGCGGGTTTCGGTTTTGCCGGTGATGCTGCCTTTGGCGTAGGTAACGCCCATAATGCTGGCTCCTTTCTAGCGCGTTAGCGGCATCGTACCATCAATCGCCATCTCAAAGCGGCTGATGTCGGCCGGGCGGTTGCCGGGATAGGTCGGAAACCGGGGCGGCCTGGTGTCAAGTTCCATCCCGATAACCGCCACCGGCGGCACGGTTAGCCAGTTTGAGTCGGGCTGAACCAGGCAGTTGAATTCCGGCGCGGCCGGCCAGCCGCTGATTGTGCCGGGTGCAACAGGAACGTTCAGCCGGAACGGGTCAGCGCTCAAAATGTGCCTGGAAAGAAACAGAATCTCGATGCTTTCCACCACATCGGTCTGCGGATGTAACCTTGCGACTACCGAATCGTAAATCTCATCGGAGTCCTGACCCAGGTAGGGCGGACGTATCGCAATGCTGAGAATATCGCCAATTCTGTCGTACTTAAATGTTAAATTCGTTTCCATTCCGTTTCTCCCCTCGCCGGCCGGAGAGCGACGTCGGCCGGCCGGATGCCAACTCAGATGGCGCCGGTGTCGATTAGAAAATCGTACTCACGGGTTTCGGTTTTGCCGGTGATGCGGCCTTTGGCGTAGGTGATGCCCATGATGCTAAATCCTTTGATTCGGGAGTCAGCCCCTTATCCTCATCAGACGCTTGGCGTCACTGCCGCTGGCTCTGCCGATGCGCCGGGGATGTATAGCTCTACGATTTCGGCGTCCAGCGGCACCGTCAGCCAGGGCGAGGCGGACTGCGCCAGACAGTCGAATTCCGCCGCTGCCGGGTGCCCGTTGATGGCGCCTTTGGCAACGGGGATGTTCAAACGGAGCGGCTTGCGACTTATGATGCGGGTGGAGTAAAACAGTATCTCCATGCTTTCCACCTCATCATTATTGGGGTTAAGCCTGGCGATAACGAAGTCCTCAATATCGTCGGAGTCCTGGCCCAGATAGGGACGGCACTTCTCGATATAGAGAATATCGCCAACAACATCGTGCTCGAATCTCAATGTCGCCGCCATATTATTTCACCTCTTTGCAACCGGCGTGTGACAAAAGCGGTGACTATCCAGTCCCGGCCAGGATGATTTACCACCGCAACAAGGACGTACTTGTCCAAGTCATCATACCATCGGTAGAACACGATTGTGTCGGCATCGGGCGCTTTGCGCAATATCCTGTCCGGGTCGGCCAGTGCGCCGGCGATGTAATACAGCCGCTCCGTGAGAAAGTCGGAGTGTTTCTCACGGATGTGCTGCTCCCGCTCCTCGTTGAGTTCTACCATTCCGCCCAAATAAGGGCAGGGAAAGAATTCCACGCTTTGCCCTCCTGGATGCTGCCATTCTATCAGGCCGGCAGTATCGGCGGCGCTTCCTCCGGGAGGGTTGCTTCTTGCAGGGAGAGGCGGCTGCCGTCGGTGAACCAGGGGTGGCGGGGGTTGCGGGAGGGCAGCAGTACCGTTGCCATTCCGGGCGCCGTTACTTCGCCTCGCTGGTTCTCGGCCCAGATGTCCACGTCCACCAGGGCGCTGCCGTTGTGGATGTACTTGCGGGCCACGCGGCCTTTGCAAAACTGTGTGTCGCCGTACACGTTGAAACGGCGGGTTTCCACGCGCAGCCGTTTGAGAAAGGCGTCATCGCCCATCCAGTTGGTCATCAGGGTGCCCAGCCAGGACACGCGCTGCGGGCCGTAGTCGTAGGCGCCGGGGACGCCCACGGCCTCGGCTACGGAATCGCGCAGGTGGCCGATGCCGGTGTACTCCAGGCCGCCGCCGGACTCCGGGTTGCGGAAAAAGTGGTTGGGATGGCGCATCGCCTCGCGCAATAGCACCCCGTGCGCGCTGGAGCGTCCGGTGCCGACCAGAAAGGCGCTGACGTCCTGCAACGACAGCGGGCCGCGCACGACGGTGGGCAGTTCCTCGCCAATTTCGGTGTCCTCCCAATAGCGGGGCTGGCCGCCGCGGGCGGTTTCGCGCAGCACCTGCTCGTCAATAGCGGCCAGCTCGTCCGCGGTGTACTCGTGGCGCTTGGGCACGTCGGCGTACTTGCCCCGCTCGCGGGAGGCGCGGCGCTGGTGGCGGGTACACCAGCCCACCACGCGGGCCACCACCTCATCGCGCTGGTTAGAGTAGGTGGTTTCCACGTACTGGATGACCAGCCGGCCGGAGTAGGCGCTCTGCTTTTCCTGCACGTCCAGCACCCGCTCCACGCAGTTGACGGCATCGCCGGGCCGCAGCACGCGGAAAAACTCCCAGTCGTTGCCGGCAAAAAAGCCGTGGACGCCGGGCAGCCCCCAGCGGGTGCGCCCCGACCAGTGGCGCATATAGGGCGCGCAGGGGTGGCCGACGACGCTGCCGTACTTGGAATAAGCGGCGTACTCCTGGTCGCGAAACAGCGGGTTGGCGTCGCCAATGCCGTTCACAAAGTTGAGCATAGTATCCAGGTTAGCCTGCCGCACGTACTGCTCGGTGCGCATCCGCACGCCAATCATAGCGCGCGCGGCAGCCAGCGCCTCATCAGAAATGCCGCCCTCCACTTCGGGCAGCGTTTCGGCAACCTGCTGGCGGGCATCCTGCTGTTCGGTCATACTGGTTGTCCTCGTAAAATGGGCGTGGGCCGGGACGATTTACGGGCATAAGTATAACCGGAACGGCGGCGGTATGGCGGCACGCCTTGCCGCTTTTGCAGCCACCACTTTATAGTCAAGTTTGCAACCGGATTTGCGAGGCGCCGCTGTGGTTAAACGCTATCCGCTGTGCTATAGTGGCGCCAGCCGTCTGGCGATACCGTCCCTTTCGGCAAGCTAGGAGCGAAATAATGGTAACACTGGAGCAGATGACCGCGGCTTTTACCGCTGGCCCATCGGCAGATTGGATACAACTCGGAGAGGCTTTCACTCGTTGGCAGGATGGCGGCTTGTCTGCTACTGCGACGGGATATTCTGCCGGCGGCTGGTCGGTGGATGTTCTGTTGTCATTGGATAGCGCAGGATGGGAGCGTGTGTTCATTGACCGGCAGTTCTCCCTTGAGTATATCCATCGTCTGCATGACTTGGTGTCCATGTGGCTTACCGACGACGATTACCGTCGCTTGCGCCATTTGGTGTCCGCTGGACTAAATTCGCAGGACATAGCGGGCTTGCTGTCAGGCTGGCTGTCCGGTAATGACGTGCAACGGCTGGGGCATTTGGCGGTGGGCATGGGATTTTTTGAGGATAAGCGATACCCGGTATGCTATGCGGCGTACAGCGCGAAACGGGCGGCGCAGGCCGCTTGGGAACGGGTTTATGGCGAACCGGGTTTCAGCGATGCCGAAATAACCGCTATGCTCGACTCCGCCGCCGCTGATGCTGACGATGACGTGGCGCTGGCGGCTACGGGGCTTGATGATGACATTGCCCTATGGCCGGCGTAGCGCGCGGCGAAATCCGCCAGGTTGGGCCGTGGCCCTATACTGGTAATGAGGCCAGCGGTGGCCGGCCGGCGCTGGTGGTTAGTCCCGATGTCTTCAATTCCCGCGGCAATGCCATAGTGGTTCCCTTGACCACTCCGCGGCCTAACCATACGCACTGGTGGGAACCCTATATCAGCGCCACTGATTCCCGTGCGTTGGCGCCGAATGTCAGGACGGTTCCCGTTGCGTCACTAGCCAGGCATCCGCGCGGCATTGCCAGCCGGGACGATTTGCACGCTGTCAGCAATGTCCTCCGACGATTGATTGACGGCGGCGAGCCAGCGTTGTCGGACATCTGCCATCGCGGTGACGTCTGGCAGATTGCTTACCCTAATCAGGGTGAGCGTATGGATGTTCTGGTATTGCATTATAACGAGAGCAACGGTATGGCGATGACTATGGTTGTTACGGACCGGCCGCGTAACCCCAGCGCCATTATCCTGCCGGTAGTTTCATGCCCGGCCCTGTCCGGGCGGTCAGTCCTGGCCAGTCAAGTCAGGTCTTTGTCCGTTGGCCGCCGTTTCCAAAAGCGTTTGGGGCGCTTGTCGGCAACGGAAGTTGACGCTGCGGCCGGCGCATTTATGAAACTGATGCCGTGATTGGCCGCATTGCATTGCTGCCACTTCTGCCGGCAGCTGCCACCCCGCAAACCCCGGCTAATTACCACCAACTTTGAATTGTACCTTGCCGTCACGGCGCAAGACGAAAACGCCGCCTTGAATTTCCGTGCGTTTATGCTCAGCGGTGATAGCTGCTGACGGCAGCGGGTTTGTGCTGCCAGCAGAGGCACTGATAGAGTGTGCCCTACTCTGACCTGACCCGCGACTTCAAGAACCCCCCAACGATGACTCCCCACCAGATAGAAAGCACCACCAACGTCGCGCTGGCGGCCCTGCTGCGTCCGATGCTGCCCGGCTGCGATGTGCGCGCCGAGCAGACCCGGACTATCGTAGGGCATCCGGGGCAGCATCCCGACATCCTCATTACCGCCGCCGGGCGTTCTCCCGTAGTGATTGAGGCCGAGTACGAACCCAACGCCAACCCGGAAGCGGACGCCCGCCAGCGGCTGGGAATCAGCATCGTCGGCGAAACCCGCCCCGTGGAAGCCGTCATCGCTCTGCGCTATCCCGAAAGTATCGGGATGGCTGACCACACGTCGGCTGCGCTGGCCGGCGCCCGGGTGTCCTACTGCGCACTCTACGAAAACGGCAGCCGCTTCCCGGAATCGGGGTGGCTGGAGGGCAGCCCTGGCGACCTGGCCGACCTCATCCGGCTGATATCCGTTCCTCAAAAGGCGGTGGAGGATGCGGCGACGGCGCTGGAGCAGGGCATCGAACGGGCGGCGTCCATTCTCAACAGGATGGCGGAACTGCGACCCAACATCACGCCGGCTATCGCGCGCCTGCTCGGTATGGCCGACGTGCCGCAGACGCGGCGCATGGCCGGCGCTATCATCGCCAACGCGCTGGTATTTCACCAGCGCATCGCCGGAATGTATCCGGACGTGAAACCCCTCAACCTGGTCTGCGGCCCGTCCATTCCCAACCCCCAGGCCGAAACCCTGGCCGCCTGGGACGCCATCCTCCAAGTCAACTACTGGGCGATTTTCGCCATCGCCAAAGATATACTGGAGCAGTTGCCGTCCGGGGACGCAACTCTGATACTTGCTCAACTGCGGGATACCGCGCAGCAGATTGACGCCGCCGGCGTGAACAACGCCCATGACTTGACCGGGCGCATTTTCCAGCGGCTAATCGCCGACCGCAAGTATCTGGCTACTTTCTACACGCTGCCGGCGTCGGCGGCGCTGCTGGCCCAACTGGCGGTAAGCAAGCTGGACGCCGGCTTGCGCCGGAGCGACGCGCAAAACGGTTTTGACTGGCGCGATGCCGACGCCATCGGGCAGCTGCGTATCGGCGACTTTGCCTGCGGCACCGGGGCGCTGCTGTCGGCGGTGTACGAGCAAATCGCGGCGCGGCACGCCCAGGCCGGCGGCAACCCCGCCCAACTGCACACGGCGATGATGGAGGAGGTAATGTACGGCTGCGACGTAATGCCCTCCGCCGTTCATATTACCGGATCCACTTTGTCCGGTATCGCGCCGGCCGAACTGTTTGACAACTCCCGGCTCTATACTCTGGCCTACGGACGGCGGGGAGACGGTGACGTTCGCATCGGGTCGCTGGAGCTGTTGCAGTCGTCCGCGGCGCTGACGCTGTTCAACACCAGCGACCCGGCCCTGCGGACGGGCAGCGTGGGCGAGGAAACGGCGGCGCAAATCATCGCCGACATTCCCGACGGCGGGTTTGACCTGGTGATAATGAACCCGCCCTTTACCAGCAACACCAAGCACCGGGATTCGGACGGCAACATCCAAAACGCGGCCTTTGCGGCCTTCGGGGCGCAAGTCAGCGACCAGGATGATATGGCGGCGCGGCTGACGCGGCTGGCGCGGGATTCCTGCTATCACGGTCATTCCGGGCTGGGTTCGGCCTTTGCGGCAATTGCCGACAAGAAAATCCGCCCCGGCGGAGTCGTCGCTCTGCTTATCCTCTTTACCGCCGTCAACGGGTCGTCGTGGGCCAAATTCCGGCGGATGATGGCTGAGAAATATACGGATATTACCATCGTCAGCATTGCCGCCAATGGCACCGATATGTCGTTTTCGTCAGACACCGGAGTTGCGGAGTGTTTGGTTATCGGTCGCCGGCTGGTCAAGGGCGAAAAGCCCACCGGACGGGCGCAGTTCATCTCGCTGCGGCGCCGTCCGCGCGGTTTTGCCGAATCGCGGGAAGTTGCCCGGTTTATCGTTGAGAACGACAACCAACGCCGTCTGGAGGACGGGCCTTATGGCGGCATAACGATACACTGCGGCGATGGGGTTGATCCGTATGGCGAAATACTGGACGGGCCATTGGAAGGCCATGAGGACGGGTGGGGATTAGGACGCCTACAGGACGCCGAAGTTGCACAGGTTGCCCATGCTTTGTCCAGTGGGCGTTTGTGGCTGCCCGCACAGTTGCAGGCGCAAGATTTGCCCATGGCGCCGCTAAACCGGGTTGGGCAGCGTGGGTTGGATTCACAACTGATTATCAGCACGACGCACCGGGGGCCGTTCACCAGGGAGGCCCCCAGCCCTACCGCTACTTATCCGGCTTTGTGGAATCACAACGCGGGGCGGGAAACCCGTATGGTCTGCGCCCCGGACTGGTCATTGCGGGTTCGGCGCGGTATGGAAGAGCGGGCGGCGGAGGTCTGGGCCACCGCCAGCCGCTGCCACCTGAACCGCGAATTCACCTTCGGCTCACAAGCCCTTGCCGTTGCTTTTACGGAGTTCGAATCCATTGGCGGCAGTGTGTGGCCCAACATCATCTTTGACAACCAGCGTTTTGATTACGCTTTTAGCGTATGGGGCAACAGCACTTTGGGGCTGTTGTGCTACTGGTGGCACGCTAACCGTCAGCAATCCAGCAAAGCCCGAACCACGCCTCGCAAATCCCGAACCCTGCCGATACTGGACTTGCGCGCCCTTACCGACGAGCAGTTGGCAACGGCGCAGGCCATCTTTGACGAGTTCCGCGATAAAGAGTTGCAGCCGGCCTATCTGGCCGACGCTGACGCCAACCGGGCCCTCCTCGACCGCCGTGTAATCTGCGACTTGCTGGGCTTTGACGATGCCACCTATCGCGCCGTCCGCCGCCTGGCCGCCAAGTGGTGCGCCGAACCCAGCGTCCACGGCGGCAAAAGACGCCCGGCTTCGGCCCGGTTTGTAGAATAACGGAACTCCGCCACAATCCGGCGGCGGTACGTTCAGGATGCGTCGCTCTCCTGCTCCATCTCCATCATATAGCGCAGCGCGGCATAGACCAGCAGGCTCACCGCCAGCCCGGCCAGCGCCGCCAGCTGCGCGTCCAGGAAGGCGAACACCTGCGTCACAAAGATATTCACCAGCATGGCCCGCGCGAACCAGCGGTAGGCCGCCAGCCGGGAGCGGCGGAACCGCCAGATGCCCCAGGCCACCAGCAGCGCGCCCACCAGCGACGACGCCAGCTGCGCCCACGCATTGAACGCCAGCTGCGCCGCGCTGCCGGCTGTAGCCAGATAAGTTACCATTCCAATCTGCGCCAGCACGAACAGGGTAAAGGACGCCAGCAGGCCGGCGCGAAACCGGCGATGCCGCGCCACCCGCCCGTAGGCCCGCGCCAGCCGGTCGCGGATGTTGAAGTAGAACCCCATCCCCGCCGCATTGCCGTCGTCCATAGCGCCGACGTATGACCTCAGCAGCGGCACAACGGGGTTGGCGGCGTCGGCGCAGGACAGCAGGCGCAGGATTTCCTGACGGGTTGCGGCGTCGGGCCGGCCCGAGGCGGCGGGGGCCAGCAGGGTCAGCGCGTTGGACAGGGCGGCGGCCGGCGGCAGGTCGGCGCGGGCGCGGAGGGCGCGCATGGCCAGAAAGATGACGATAAAGATAATGTAGATTAGTCCGATAGTAGGCTGGTAGAAATAGTCGTTGTCGGATGTAATAAACTTGCCCAGCTCGTCAATAAAGGTTCCAAAGCCGACGCCGGCGAGGATGGCGGCCAAGCGCTGCATCGTCCGCCCCAGGGTGGCAAAGAGCAGCAGCAGGGCGATGAGCATAAACAGGCCGCCCCACAGCATATGCGCGATGTGCAGCCCGTTGCCGCCGATTTGCGGATACCCGGTCAGCGCCAGAAACCAGCGTATCGCCAGCACCGAGGCCACCGATGCCACCAGAAACAGCTCCACCAACTCCGGGGCGTTGGCGTTGCGGATGGGGGCGAATCTACGGAGGTTGAGCATAGTTGCCGTCCACTGTCCGCTATCGTTAGACGAATACATCAACCAGGAATAGCCAAGCCAGACTTATCATTTCAACTGCCAATAGCAACATCGGGCCATAAACCAACTCCGAGCCGGTAACCGCATCTTCGCGCAGCAAAATTTTTCCGGTTGTCCACAGTACGGCAAAGTAATAAAGCAGCGCCGAAAAGGTTCCAATCGTTTGTGCCATCAAAGCAAAGCCGGTCTCCGGGTTTCCTTGGGTCGGGATTTGCCAATCCCAGTCGAAGCTGAAAAGTCCGAAACCAATTGCCGCAGTCGCGATTGCCAAAATCGCCAGCGCCTGGTTTTGCCGGTCGGACAACTTCGGGCTCATCAGATTTCGCTCCCGTCTTGCTGTTTCCGGTCCAGACGCCAACTGTGTATCAGTCCCCAGATGCCGAAAATCAGCATACCTACGCTGATGCCCAGCGCTGGGCCTAATCCCCCAGGGAACGATTCCTCCGATAGCAGCCGCCGGATTCCCAGAGCCGTAGCCGACCCGCCGGCGATAAGGAGTGGAATGGAAAGCCGGAACAGGAAGCCGCTCTCCGTACTTTTGGGCCGCCGCTTGTGAAAGATCTTCAGCATCATTCCGCCCTCTCGCTTTGATGGCCGCTGCCAACGGAATCGCCAGCTCCTAATATACCACCCGCCGCTCGGCCAACTCGGCCAGCTCGGCCTCAGCCAGCCCCAGCGTGCCGCACAATACTTGCCGGTTGTGTTCGCCCAGCAGGGGGGCGTGGCGGCGCACTGCCGACGGGGTTTTGCTGAGGCCCCACATCAGGTTGAATATCGGCTCCGCGCCCAGGGCGGGATGGTCAATATCAGAGTACAAGCCGCGCTCCATAAAGTGCGGGTGAAAGAGGCGCTCCGCGGCGGACAGCACCGGGGCGGCGGCCACGCCGTGCCGCTGCAGCAGCGCGGTGAGGGCCGCTGCGTCGTGCTGTGCCGTCCATTGGGCCAGCAGGGCGTCCAGCTCCCGGCGGTGGCGCTGGCGGCGGTACTGGCTGCGAAAGCGGTTATCGCCGGCCCATTGGGGGTTGTCCATAGCATCGACCAAACCCTGCCACTCATCCGGCGACGCCACGGCAATGGACACCCAGCTATCCGCGCCGGCGCAGGGATAGTTGCCGTAGGGCGCCATCGTCGGGTCGTAGTTGCCGCGCGGCCGGAGGGAGCGGCCGGTGAGAGCGTGCTCCATCAGGCCGACGCCCTGGGTCACCACCGTGGCCCGCAGCATTGACACGTCAATGTACTGCCCCGCGCCCGTTTGATTGCGCCGGTACAGGGCGGACACGATGGCGAACACGGCGTGGAGCGCGCCGCAGATGTCGCCGAAGGCGTGCTTCAGGCCCAGCGGCCCGCCGCCCTCGTAGCCCATCGTGCTGTCCAGGCCGGACAGGGAGCCAATGGACGGCGCGTAGGCGCGCAAATCCCGCAGCGGGCCCTCCTGCCCGGTGGACGATATTGACGCCATGATGATGTCGGGCTTGACGCTGCGGAGGGTTTCGTAGCCCAAACCCAGCCGTTCCATTACGCCCGGCGAAAAGTTCTCAATCACCACGTCGCAGCGGGCGGCCAGCCCTTTGGCCAGCGCCACCGCGTCGGGTTCGCCGATGTTGAGGGTAACGCTGAGCTTGCCCCGGTTCACGTTGTGGAACATGGGGTTCTGCTCCGGGTCGGGTTGGTCGCCGACGATGGGGCGGCCCAGGCGCATATAGTCCAGGCGCTGGCGGGTTTCAACCTTGATGACTTCGGCGCCCATATCGGCCAGCGCCATGCCGGGGAGAGCGCCGGCCAGCACCCAGCCAAAGTCCAGTACCCGGCAGCCGGACAGGACGCCCTCGCTAACCGGGGCATTGCCGGCCGGAGCATTGGGGGAATTGCCGGCCGGAGCGTTGTCGGATGTACTCATAATCTTGCGTCCAAATTATTCGCGGGCCGGAACTACCCAGGCGGCGACGGCCGGCATTACGGCCAGAACCGCCGCCGCCGCAATCTTGGTGTACCCGCCACCGTACACCAGGCTCAGCGTCCACAGCAGCGCAAAGGCGATGGCGCCGACGATGATGCCGGCGATGATGATGACGTCGGGGCGGTGGTTCTTGCGGATGGCAACCTGCCGGGCGATGAGGCAGCTGCCGAGGAATATTACCAGGCAAACGATGCCGATTCGTAACGCCATAGCTGCACCGTTCAGATAATGCCCGTTTGATAGAGTTTGACCAGTTCTGCGGGTGAATATCCCAGCTCGGCGCACAGGATTGCCCGGTTGTGCTGGCCTAAGGTCGGGGCCGGCGTGGGTGTCGCAACATCTCCGTCCGGCAGGCGGTAGGGCGGGCCGGGATAGGATACCGGGCCGGTGTCGTCGCGCTCAATGACTACGAAAAGGTCGGCCAGGGACGGGTCGGCGCGCACTTCGTCGTAGGTGCGAACGGGGGCCAGCGGGATGCGGTGTTCCAGGGCGATTGCCAGCAGTTCGGCTTTGGTGTAGTCGGCCAGCCACGCCTCAACGTAGCCGTCCACTTCGTCGGCATAAAGGTTGTTCATCGCGGTGCGGTTGCGGAAGCGCGGCTCCTGCGACCACTCCGGGCTGCCCATTATCCCCAGCAGACGCCCCCACTGCCGGCCCTCGGGCGAGCCGACAAAGATATGCCCGTCCTTGCAGCGCAGGATGCAGTTGGGATAGGGAAAGTCCAGGGCATGATGCCCGGTGCGCCGGGTAACCCGCCATTCGTACACCGCCATCAGCGCCTCCGGGCCGTTGTACAGGCCGGCCATCGTCTCCGCCTCGGCGATGTCGATATGCTGGCCGCCGTGCCGTTCCAAGCCCAGCAGCGCCGTCACGATGGACGATGCGGCGGCCATGCCGGCGAAATAGCCCACCTCGGGCGTGCCGAAGGTCAGCGGCTCCCGGTCGGCCGCGCCCAGCCCCTCGGAGATGCCGCCGGCCGCCGCCAGGTTAATGTCGTAAGCCTTGTAATCGCGCCAGGGGCCGGAAAGACCCCAGGGGCTGATGGTGGCCATCACCAGATTGGGATGGCCGGCGGCCAGCGCGTCGTAATCCAGACCCAGCCGCTCCAGATCGGCCGGCGGCACATTGTGCGCCACCACATCGGACGCGGCGGCCAGACGGCGCAGGATGCTGCGTCCGGTGGGGGTTTCCAGGTTGGCGGTAATGCCCTGCTTGTTCGAGTTGAGGTACAGAAACAGGCCGCTGCGCTCCGGGTGGGGAATGTCGCCGGGCCAGGGGCCGTAGCGACGGGCCGGGTCGCCGACGGACGGCGGCTCCAGCTTGATGACACTGGCCCCGGCATCGGCCAGCAGCTTGCCGCAGTAAGGGGCCGAGAGCATAGAACCGATTTCCAGCACGCGGAGGCCGGAAAGGAGGGAGTAGGTCATGATAGTGAGCGTCCTCTGGGTTGGGGGATTGTAAGCAGCGATGGGCTAGCGGGTCAACCGGACGAGGTCGCTGTTGACAGGGAGCGGACGCCGTACCAAAATAGCCCGCCCGCCGGCGGCATCACCGCTATACTGCCCTGAAGTCAAACTATGTCTGAACATCCTGCCTTTTCCGAAATCAACCCGCCGGCCATCCCCGCCATCCGGGAAGGGCGCCAGTTGTCGCTGGACGGGTTGCGCCCTTCCCCACCAGCGGATTACAGCAACCGGATTGACCATGCTTTCCCGGAGGCATTCGTTGACGACCTCTCACGCCAGGAGGTATTCAACAAACATCTGTTTCGTCCTAATACCTACCTGCATAAATGGTGGGCGCGGCGTTGCGGCTCCACATTTCGCACCATACTAAAGCAGTTCGTACCCGACGCCGACCGCAGCGGCTACTATGCTCCCGGTGGTTTGGAAGGGAAGACCGTCCTTGACCCGATGATGGGCGGCGGCACTACCCTTCACGAGGCCATCCGGTTGGGGGCCAACGTCATCGGAGCCGATATTGATCCCATCCCCATCATCCAGGCCCGGGCTTCCCTGTCCCAAGCCGAACTTGCGGATTTGCGGGCGGCGTTCAACCACTTCTTTGCCGACCTCCGTGGCCGCTTGGGGCATTATTTTGAGACCGAATGCCCAACCTGCGCCGGGACAACGAACATACAATATTCCCTGTACGGGATGCGTAAAAAGTGCGCGTGCCGTGACGTGGTGCAGATTGACCAGTACATTTTGCGGCAGGACGGCGACCGGCAAATCAGCATTAACCCCTACAGCGGGCAGATTTCCGACCGGCCGGACAGCAGTATCCCGGCCGGTGAAATGCCCAGCGTGGTCACCAAAGCCGACAAACAATGCCCGGCTTGCGGCCGCAAGTACGATGAGTTGCTTGATGTACCATTCTATGCGCGTTATGCGCCGATTGCGATTGTCGCAGTATGCGAAAAGCACGGCCTATTCTACCGCCCGCCGGGCGAGCGGGACCTGGCGCGCATCAAGCAGGCTGACGCGCAGCGCTGCCGGCTGGATTTCGGGAGGCCGGAGGATTTTGCGGTAAGCGAGGGGCCAAAGTCCGGCGACTTGCTGCGCCATAATATCAACTCGTACCTGGACGTCTTTTCTTCCCGCCAACTGCTGTATCTGCATAATGCCATGCAACGGCTGCACGACTATGTCGGCATCGACAAACTCAATCTGGGAATGCTGGTGTCCACTTCCCTGGAGTTCAATTCAATGCTTTGCGGTTATAAGGGATGGTACAAACGTCGTCCTGGCGCAATCCGGCATACTTTTGCTTTGCACGCCTATTCATTTCAATACACCGCACTGGAAAATAATCCGGTCAACCTCCGCAAGTCGTCGGGCAATCTGCAATTGCTCTTTCACGACCGGATTGAACGGGGGCGCAAGTGGGCCGCATTGCCTGTTGAAAGGCGGATTGATGAAACCGGCAAACGGGAGCTGGTCAAAATACCGGGAGAGTCGGATGACGGCGTTGAAGTATTCAGCCAGGCCGAACTCGCGGGCGGACCGCATCGGTTCTGGCTGATTCAGGGCGATTCGCAGCAGCTGCCGGTTGCCAGTCAGTCAATAGATCTGATTGTGACCGACCCGCCGTATTACGACAGCGTTCAATATGGCAACCTGGCCGCATTTTTCCGGGTGTGGCTGGCGCGCCTGCTTCCTGACGCAGCGGAATGGAGTTATGACGAAACCCGCAGCGCAATTGCCGCCAAAGCTGCCGATAGCAATAGCAACTTTATGACGGCGCTGGCGGGCATATTTGCGGAGTGCCGGCGCGTTCTAAAGCCGGATGCCGGGCGCATGGTATTCACGTTCCACCATTGGGACGCCAGCGCCTGGGCGGAACTCACGATAGCTCTCAAAGATGCCGGATTTCGGCTGCTGAACGCTTATGTGGTGTATTCCGAGCACCCGATTTCGGTACATATCCGCAACTTGAACTCAATTAAGCACGATAGCATTCTGGTTTTAGCGGCCGGCGGCAGTGACTCGCCGGCGCCGTGGCCGCCGCTGGCGGGTATTGATACCGCCAACAGCGAAACTTTCTGCCGGCAATGCGGCGCAACGCTGGGCTGGCTGCTGGACAGCGCACTCTCCCCGCCGGAAATTCGCGCCGTCTGGAAAAACCTGATCCGGGGGAACTCCAATGACCAGTAGCGCCGGCAATCGCCCGGCTGAAATTTTCGGATTCCCAATCAGGAACCGTTCAACGGCGGCCGACAACGCTCGCCGCACGCACCAATGCCCATTCCGTGAACAGCAGTGCGACAAGAAAAGCCGGCTGATTGAATTTCCCTTCGGAGTCTGCTCCGTGGAATATGGCGGCGAAGTTCGCGCAATTTGTCCACGCCGCTTTGAGGAGCGCGGCGTTACCCCAGGCGTACCTCGGGTTTTGGAGGACATCGCCCTACATTATTTCGGCGATATAGACAACATTGTTATTTTCCCGGAAGTCAGGCTTCCAAATGTAGGTCACATTGATTACGTTATAGTCCGCCATAGACCGATGCAATCCGAAGTGGAGGACTTTGTGACCGTTGAATTCCAGTCCGATTCCACCACCGACACCGGAGAGTTGATTCGGGGAATACGGGATTTTTTCACCGGGCGCGATATTTCGGGCGAATCTTATCGGTTCGGGAGCAACACCTACGATTCAATAAAGCGCGCTATGACCCAGCTAATGAACAAGGGAATCGTGTACGAAGCCTGGAATGCCAAATGCTATTGGGTCATTCAAGAATATATCTACGCCAACTTGGTCAACCGATACGGCCTGAAATCGGATGGATTTACGCGCGAACACGCTTCTCGCTTTGCGCTGTACAACATCGTTCCCAGCCGGGACCGGATGACTCTCACCCCTACCCGGTTTGTATCGACCAGCGTTGACGAGATTTATCAGGCAATGCGCAACAATCCGGCGATGCCCGGCAAAGACGCATTCGTCCACAGCCTGAACCGCAAGCTCCGGCTCACGCTGCGGGTGCAATGATTGACCGGCTGCGGCCGCGCGCTTCGCGCTCGTTCTGCTCCCAGTTGCGGCGGCGGTTATGTTACACTGCCCCCCACCAAAATCTGATGCTCACATCACATCCCCCACCCCAGGAGGCCCCACTATGCCCAAGAAGCGCGGCACCGGCTTGATGATGGTCTGGTGCGAAGTCCCCGCCGACGTCGAAGCGGAATTTAACCAGTGGTACAACACCGAGCACTTGCAGGAACTGCTGTCGGTGCCCGGCGTGCTCAACGCCGCCCGTTACGAGGCCACCAGCAGCGGCCCCAAGCATCTGGCGATGTATGAGCTGGAATCGGTGGCCGTCATCAATACCGACGCTTTTACCAACCGCCCGCCCACGCCCTGGGGACAGAAGGTTGGCCCCCGCGCCGTCGCCACCACCCTAATCAACAACGTCTATCAGATGATTCATCCCGCCGGCCTCAGCGACGGACTGGCTAACGCCGATATGTCGCCGGCTTTGCAGATTGGCCGTATGGACGTGCCCGCCGAGAATGACGCGGAATGGAACGACTGGTACTCCGGCGTGTACGTGCCCAACTACGAAAAGGTGCCCGGCTGCATCCGGGGCCGCCGCTGGAAGGCGGTGCGCGGCGAGCCGGCTTACGCCACGGTGTACGAGTTCGAGAACCCGGAGGTGTCGTCCACGGCGGCCTGGCTGGAGCAGCGAGAGGCGCACCCCGACAACGGCCTGATGCGGGAGGTTATGACCCACGCCGCCGGTTCGCCCGGCATCTGGCGAAAGACGTTCCAGCCGTAACGGCGCATTGCCCCCACCCCAACCCTAACCCTCTCCCATCCAGGGAGAGGGGATGCAAGGGATTTGAGACGTTATGGCTGTCGTATCAGTGACCGGGCTCGCGCTGCTGGTTTGGCTTGCGGCGTTGTTGACCTTTCCGACGGCGGCGTGGGGGCAGGACATCATCGGCCCGAAATCGCAGCAGACGCAGGCCGCCGCCGGCCCCTATACGATAGTCGCCGAGGCCCGACCTCTGCCGTCGTTGCAGGCGGCGCACTTTATCATCCGGGTGAACGAAACGGCGTCGGACGCGCCGGTTGAGGATGTGCGCGTTACCGTCCTCACCTCCTTGCGGGGCAGCGACGAAACGGGGTGGGCACACGCCATCAGCCCCAACACGCCCGGCGTCTATTCGGCAACGGTGGAATTGAAAACCCCCGGCGTTTGGGAAACCACCCTGCTCATCGAGCCGGCCGCCGGGGGCAGTTACGGAGCTGAAGGGTTCACTTTCGAAGTGACTGCGCCGGCCGCCAGCCCGGAGGCGGGGTACGTTTTTATTGGCGTGGCGGTGGTGCTGCTGATTGGCGGCGGGTATCTGGTGTGGCGTATCCGGCGGACGCAGCGGATGCGGGCCGCCGGCCCGGACACGCTGGCGCCATGATGCGGTGGGCAGTTCCGGCCGGTATCGTTGCCGGCGGCCTGGCCGCGCTGGCCGTGGGCGCCGGCCTGGCGTCGGCACACCAGGGCATTCCGCCCGGCCAGACGCCGGCGACGGCGTGGGGGTTTGTCACCAATCCGGTGCCCAGCCTGTTTCTGCTGGCCGCGCTGTACCTGTACATCAACGGCCTGAACAACTGGCCGAATCCCACGCATCCCATCAACAATTGGCAAAAAGGCAGCTTTTTTGCCGGCATACTGGTGCTCTTTGCCGCGCTGCAATCGCCCATGGAGCCGCTGGCGGAGCACTATTTCTCCATTCACCAGCTGCAGCATTTGCTGGTGCGGATGGTGGGGCCGCTGCTGCTGCTGCTGGGCGCGCCGCTGACGCCCATGCTGCGGGGGATGCCGCCCTGGCTGCGAAAAGGCGTGGTGCGCCGGCTGGTGCGGATGCCGCCGGCGCGGTGGGTGTACGGCAAGATTACCAACCCCATCTTTACCGTAGTAACGTTTCTGGGGCTGCTGTACGTGTGGCAGGCGCCGGGGCCCCACGACCTGGCGGTGCACAACGACTGGGTACACGAGCTGATGCACGGAACCATGCTAATCAGCGGGTTCCTGTTCTGGTGGATTGTGATTGACCCCAAGCCGCACCGCTCACGCCTCCACTACGGCCTGCGGGTGCTGTATCTGGGCCTGATCGTGCTGCCGAACACGCTGCTGGGGGCGGCGATCACCTTCCAGGAGGGCCTGATCTACTCGGCCTACCAGGAACTGCCCCGCCCCTGGGAGGGCCTCTCGCACCTGTCGGACCAGCGTTTCGGCGGCCTGATGCTGTGGGTGCCGGGGGATATGATGTGCATAATCTCCGCCGGCATCGTGATGTATATGTGGTATCAGCGGGAGATGGAGGAAAATCCAAACCCGCCGCTGCCATTGCCGAAAGAGGAAAAGGGCGACGGCGACGATGCGGGGCCTAATCGCCGGTAAAGGCCCGCAAGGTCAGAATGCGACACGCCAGGCTCGCATCTGCGACAGACCTTCGGCAATGGCGTACAAGCGAGCGGTATTCGTCCCCCATTCCTGGCGCCGGAAGTTGGCCATTGCGAACACGAGTGCAGGAATGCCATATGCTATTAACAGACCAACGCCGCCCAATGCAAACAGTGTCCAAGCCGCCCAATGCAAGTATGACGGAAATGGAGAAAGGTCGTACATCGCGGCCGCTTGGAGGCCGGTAGTTAACGCGACTCCGAAAGCGAGCTCCGTCCCCGCCAACGCTATGGCTCTGATTAGCCAACGGTAATAGCGCGCGGTCTCCTGGACCGGGTTCACTGGAACCGCAAATCCGGATTTCCGCAACGCTTTCCTCCCATAGCGGGCCAAATGCTTCGCCGTATGCCCGAGCAACAGCCCGACGACTTCACGAGAAAGCCACAGCGTCGCGTACATCAGAGCCACTACCGCAGGCCACTCACCTGTTGGATACCCAGTTAAGAAAAGCACAGATATCCAAAACAAGGCATACGAAAATGCCAGTTTGATGTCTTTCTTGAAATCATTAGGGATGAGGAGATTTTTGTTCAACATCACTGGTACCTTCGCTTTTGGAGACAACCGAATTAACGTCAGAATCTTTCACGCCAACCCTGACCAAACGTAACACGTCTTTCAAGCTGCTCAAGGTAGCAGCAATCCCTACTACTACGATAAAAGTCAGCATTGCATGAGATAGTACCTCGACGACTATTTTGTCTGCTCCAACCGACTTCAATGCAAAGTCTATCAGCCAGTTGAAGAGCATATTGATCATCAACAAACATACCCAAGCAAGAGCTATAACTGATGCGCGTACAACGATATTGAGCGACATCCGAATTGTTTCAATCGTACCTTCATCAAGCTTTACCACTGAACGCCAGTCCATATAACACAACATCCTGCAAGTGCTGACCAAGGGTACAAAATGCCCTAAACCCTATGCCTGCTTGATTTACTGCATCAATCGTACACTAATCTGACTTTCTATTCAACCACGTTGCCGGGATCGGCATCAGAATTGGAGCTTGCCAATTGACCACCTCCCCGCCGGGTTGTAGGATGATGCCCGAGCATCATCCTACAACCTGCCCCATACCCCTACTGGTGACCCTATGCCTGACCCCAACAAACACCAGCATCGTCCCGAACCCCGCTTTGACTGGTTTATTCCCATAGATGGCGACGGCGACCGGGCCGGCACGCTGCGCGCGCAACGCCCGCCCACCTTTGACTACCTGCGCCAGGTGGCCGAAACCGCCGAAGCGTGCGGCTTCTACTCGATGCTCATCCCCACGCGGTTCGCCAACGGGCTGTTTGCCGAGGATGCGCCCCTGGCCGAAACCTGGACTACCGCGACGGCGCTGGCGGCGGTAACGTCGCGCATCCGGTTTCTGGTGGCGGTGCGGCCCGGCTTCATCGCGCTGGGCCTGTTCGCCCAGATGGCGGCGGCGCTGCACCAGATTTCCGGGGGGCGGCTGGACATCAACATCGTGCCCGGCGGAATCCAGAACGATTTGGAGCGGGTGGGCGAGGTCAGCGACCACGCTACGCGCTACGAGCGGGCCGAGGAGTTTATTGAGGCGTGCCGGGCGCTGTGGCAGGCGCCGCAGCCGGTCAGTTACGCCGGGGATTTTTACCGGCTGGCGGGAGCATACTGCGCCCCCGCGCCCGGGGACGACGCGCCCCGGTTCTATCTGGGCGGCGCATCACCCCGCGCGCTGGGCCTTGCGGCGCGGCAGGCGGACGTGCATCTGGGCTGGATTGAGCCGCCGGACGATACGGCGCAGCGCATCGCCAATTTACGTGAACGGCTCAATGATGCCAACCGTCCCTTGACGCTGGGCCTCCGCACCCATCTGGTCATCCGCGACGATGAACCGGCGGCCTGGGATGCGGCCCGCAGCCTCATCGCCGACGCCGCGCCGGAGGTGAAGGCGCAGCGCCAATCAGCTATCGTGGGCACGCCTATGGTGGGGCAGCAGGCGCAGGCGCGGGAAGCACCAGACCACCGGCTGGGGCGGCACCTGTGGAACGGGCTGTCGGAGGTGAGGGTCAATTGCGGCAGCGCGCTGGTAGGCACGCCGGACCAGGTGGCCGATGCGCTGCTGGCCTACTGGCGTCTCGGCATCGACGAATTCATCCTGAGCGGGTTTCCCCACGTGGAGGAATGTCGCCGGGCCGCCGGGGAATTGCTGCCCCGGCTGCGGGAGCGCATCGCAGCGGAAAACGGAGCCGGCACATGAACCGGGGATTTAACGCCGCGACGCCAGGACGCAGAGCTGTACTCTGATGCAAAGCGTTGCCCTGTTACTTTGGCTGCTGCCCCGGCGGATGCGCTCGGCCTGGGGGCTGCTGGCAGTTACGGCTTTTGGCGTTCTGGCGGCGGTGACCATCATGGCCCTGGGGGCGATGTACTCGCAGGCGCTGGCCGAGGCCGGGTTGCGCCACTCGCTGGCCGTTACGTCGCCGGTGGTCATCAATACGCAGATTGTGGTGCGCAACCGTCCGCTGGGGCCGGAGGACTATGCCGCGCTGCGTACCGATATTGAGGGCATTATTGATGAGGACGTGGGCTATCTGCTGCGGGGTCGGAACCGCTACGCCAAGATGCTGCCCACGCTGCCCTTCACCCAGGTCGGCGCGCCCTACGGGATAAACGACGTCCCGCTGGGGCGGCCCTTTTTCGTAACCGGGTTCACCGAAAACGCCCGGCTGGTCGAGGGGCGCTGGCCGTCGGATACGGTAACGCAGGATGCGAACGGCCGGCCCCGCGTAGAGGGCGTGCTGGGCGTTGACACCTCGCGCCTGATGGGCTGGGGCGTGGGCAAGGAAGCCTGGCTGGTGGTGTTCCCCGGCGAGGAACCGGAGTCGGCGCAGTATATCTCCGTTGACATCGTGGGCCTGACCGAACCCATCGACCCACGGGCGGAATACTGGATGGGCGCTGCGGATTACTTCCGCATATCCGACTGGGAAGGCCGCCCGGTGGCCCCCATCTACGTAACGGAGCCGGCGTACTTCGACGGCATCGGAGTCCCCTTCCCGACGCTGGTAGGGGACTACGGCTGGTTCCTGTATATCGACCCGGACATCATCAGGGCGGGCACGGTTCAGGACACGCGGGACGACTTGACCGCGCTGGAAACGGACATCAACAGCCGGTTTCCCCGCTCTTACATCCTGACCGGGCTGGAGAACAGCCGCAATACGGGCCTGCTGGCAACCTACCAGCGGGAGTTGACGCTGGCGCGCGCGCCGCTGTTCCTGTTCATCTCGCTGGTGGTAGTGGTCATCCTGTACTTCCTGGCGCTGGCGGTGAGCCTGCTGGCCGGGGCCCGCTCCGCCGAGTCGTCTATGCTGCGGAGCCGGGGGGCCAGCGTAGTGCAGGTGGGCGGCCTGCTGGCGTTGGGCGAGGGTCTGGTAGTGGTGGTCGCCACCGCGATCGGGCCGCTGCTGGCCTGGGGGATTGGCAGCCTGCTGCTGGTAGGCACCATCAACCCGGCGGCCCGCGCCGGCGCCGGCGAAACGCCGCTGGATGTATCCCTGTCCTGGCCAATGTACGCCATGGGCGCCGTGGGCGGCCTGTTGAGTCTGGCGGTGCTGACGGTGGCCGGCGGCAGTCTGGCGCGGCTGGGGATACTGGACTTTCTGCGGGCGCGGGCGCGTCCCCCGTCGGCGCCGTGGCTGCAGCGCTACTATATCGACCTGCTGGCCGTGATTGCGCTGGGAGTGCTCATCTGGCAAATCCGGCAGCGCGGCGGATTCGTGGAAGGCACGCTGACCGGACGCGGGCCGGCGCTGGACCCGTCGCTGCTGCTGGCGCCGTCGGCCGCGCTGCTGACGCTGGCCTTTCTGCTGCTGCGCGCGCTGCCGTGGCTGATGGCGGCCACGTCCTGGGCGGCCCAACGGACGGCGCCGGCCTGGGTGTCGCTGTCGCTGCGGCGGATGGCGCGCCACCCGCTGCCCTATGCGTCGCTGACCGTGGTGGTTACGCTGGCGGCAGCGTTGGGAGTGTTCGCCGGGTCGTTCCAGACCACCCTCGCCCGCAGCGAGGCCGACCAGGCCAACCATCGCATCGGCGGCGACATTACCCTCGGCGGGGCCGGTTTCATCGGACGCACCGCGGCGGAGCGAGTGGCCCGGCTGAACGCCATCGACGGCGTGGCGGCCGTCTCGCCGGTGATTCGCGAGTCCGTGGGCTTCATCGACGGGCCGACGCAGCGCGGGTCGGCGCTGGGGGTTGACCCGATTACGATTGCGCAGGTCTCATGGTGGCGGGATGACTTTGTCGACGGGGAACCGGCGACGCTGGACACGCTCACCGCGCCGCTGCGTCGCACGCTGACGCCCCGCGCCGCCGGCGTCGCCCTGCCCGACGGAACGCGGCGGGTCGGCATCCGGGTGCGCCGGGACGATGGGCAGAACGTGGGGTCGTCGGTGCCCCTGCCCAGCTATCGGCTCTGGATGCGGATTGGCAACGAGCGCGGGTTCTATCGCAACCTGGAGTTGGGCACGCTGGCGCCGCAGTTCGGCGGCGACGAAGGATGGCAGCAGCTGACCGCGCCCCTGCCCGAGGAGAGCGTAACCGCATCGCGGGAAGACAAATGGCGGGTGGTGTCGGTGTACATATCCGGCGATTCCTTTGCGCGGACTCCGCCGGGCGGGCTGTCCTTCGACGACATCACGGCCCACGGCGCCGGGCTGCCCGCGGCCGGGCTGGTAGTGGAAGGGTTCGAGGACGTGGGGCCGTGGGTGGCGCTGCCCCAGGGCGGCGCCGTCCCCGACCGAGCCGAGCGGACGGCTGACTCTGCCCACAGCGGCGGCGCCGGTTTGTCCATCAAGTGGGAGGAACCGCTGGGCCGGTCGCCGCGCGGCATCATCATCCCGCCGGGGCCGCTGCCCTTGCCGGCCATCGGCGGGCCGGGGTTCAACGCCGGGCAGCCGGTGCGCTTCACGATTGATGGCTACATCGTGCCGACGCAGGTAACAGCCACGGTGAACCACTTCCCGACGCTGGACGCCGGCCGGTCTTTCGTAGTGCTGTCGGTGTACGAACTGCGGGCCTGGCTGGCGCAGGCGCCGGGAGCGCAGCCCATTACGCCTAGCGAGTGGTGGTTTGACATCGCCGACGACGTACCCGACCGGCCGGCCGTGGCCGCCGCCATTCTGGACGTAGGCTACCGCCTGTCCTTCCTGCGGGACCGGGCGCAAGCCGTTGACCTGGCGACGCGCAACCCGCTGGCCGGCGGGGCCTGGGACGCGCTGACCGGCATCGGCCTGGCGGCGCTGGCGCTGGCGGTGGGGCTGGCCCTGTGCGCCCACGCCGCGGTGGCGGTGCGCGACCAGCGGGTGGATATGTCGGTAGGCGCCGCTTTGGGAGTGCCCCGATGGCAGCGATTCGCCGGGCTGGCGCTGGAACGGGTCATCATCGCGGCGCTGGGCATCGTGGTGGGCGGACTGGCCGGCTGGGCGCTGGCCCGCTGGACGCTGGGCGAACTGGCCGGCAACGCCGCCGGCGGAGCGGTAACGCCGCCCATCATCTTCGTGGCGCAAGGGCCGTGGCTGGCGGCAACCTTCGTCTGCCTGGCCATCGCGGCAATAGCGGCCATCGCGCTGGCCGGCACGGTGGCCGGGCGATTGCGGCCGCCGGAAGCGCTGCGGGAAGCGGAGTAGGGGCGCGCCGGAGATATAGGCGTCCGTATTTTCCATGCGCTCGTTCATCAGGCACGGCTTGACAACAACCCATCGCCGCAGGTCCACATCGTCGGGGAGATGGTTGCTAACGATGCCGATTATCCCGCAGGAGACATTTTCCAGTAGGCAGGGACTGGGATGGATGACCATGGGGCACTGACCATGCGTCCGCATACGAATCTTGATGACAGGAAGGGTATTGCCAGAATCCGAAGGTTGGCATAGCATACTGCAAATCCAAAATCACAAGGCTGTTTTGGATGTCAAGTACTTTGGCGTCCAATTAAAATCATTTTTTCAAAATGTGACCAGCAGCCGATTCCGGAGGAAAACCGATATGCAGGCCCGTATGCCCCGATCGATTCTACTCAATGCCAACAGTGCGGCGCGTCAATTCTCCTTTGTGGACATTTTCGCCGGAATTGGCGGGATGCGGCTGGGGTTTGAAGCTGCTGGCGGTGCGTGCGTGTTTACCTGCGAATGGAACAAGTTTAGCCAGCAGACTTACCGGGAGAACTTCGGCGACGAGGAAATCGCGGGCGACATCAGGAAGGTGCCGGCAGATGCCGTCCCGCCCCACGACGTGTTGCTAGCCGGTTTCCCTTGCCAGCCATTTTCCATTGCCGGGGTTTCCAAAAAGAACGCTCTCAACGAGCCCCACGGCTTCGCCTGCGAAATGCAAGGGACGCTGTTCTTTGACTTGGCGCGTCTAATTGCGTACCACAGGCCCAGAGCTTTTCTGCTGGAGAACGTGAAAAATCTGGTCAGCCATGACAAAGGCCGGACGTTCCACACAATCCGCACAATCCTCGGCAATGAGCTTGGTTACCACATCAGTTACCGGGTCATTGACGCCCAAGCGTGGGTGCCGCAACATCGAGAACGCATTTTCATCGCCGGGTTCCGGGATGCCAACGACTTTGACTTGGACGACATGGTTATTCCAGAACCGAAAAATGGCAAATCCGCTCCGATTTTGGATGACATTCTGCATCCGGAAGACGGCACCGAAGCCGCTGAACCGGACTATACTAACGGGAGGATGGGAAAGGTTGGGGAGCGCTATACGCTGACTGAACACCTATGGGATTACCTGGACGCTTACGCCAAGAAACACCGTGCGCGCGGTAACGGCTTCGGCTACGGCCTTGTTGACCGTACCGACATCGCCAGAACGTTGTCAGCCCGCTACTACAAGGATGGGTCCGAAATTCTGGTTAGACAGGACAATGCCTTACCCCGCCGCCTGACGCCGCGGGAATGCGCCCGATTGATGGGCTTTGACGAGCCAACGGAATCGCAATTCAAAATCACGGTTTCCGACACCCAAGCTTATCGTCAGTTCGGAAACGCAGTAGCAGTACCGGCAGTCAAGGCGGTGGCGCAATATATGCGGCCTTGGCTCGAATAGAGAGAAGGTAATCTGATGGCAGACATTGTAACGCCGGCGGTACGTAGCCGGATGATGTCAGGCATCCGATCAAAGGATACCCGGCACGAAGTCAAAATTCGCAAGGCTCTCCATGCGGCTGGGTTTCGCTTTCGCCTGCACCGACGGGATTTGCCCGGTACACCGGACATCACGCTACCCCGCTATCGGGCGGTGATTTTCGTTCATGGCTGTTTTTGGCACGGGCACGACTGCCATTTGTTCAAGTGGCCCGCCACGAATCCAGACAAATGGGCAACAAAAATTCAGACAAATCGGAAACGGGATACAGATTCCGTTCAGAATCTATTGACAAGCGGTTGGCGGGTATGTGCAATATGGGAGTGCGCTCTGCGGGGCCGTAGAAAACGCTCATTGGATTGGGTTATGCACGTTGTAACCCACTGGCTTCAAGGCTGCAAGAATTTTCTTGAAATACGAGGTAGCGAAAATGAATCAACCAGAACTCGCTGACTGGATAAATGCGCGCAACGCTTCAGGTGGACGCTGGCTTGTGAAACGGCTGAGCCAGAATGACACGCAGGGCACTGGTGCACATCAAGCTGGGCCTTATGTACCTAAGGACTTCGCTTTCCAAGCATTCCCACAACTGAACCGACCCAATGCTCAAAATCCACGAGAAAGCTTTCGATTGAGCGCAGGATCTCACAACCATTCCAGTCACGCAAACATCATCTGGTACAATAATAGACTGCGTCAGGGAACTCGCGATGAAACCCGAATTACTGGTGTTGACGGTGCTAATTCGCCACTGCTAGACCATACAAACACTGGAGTGATCGCACTGTTCTTTTTCACAGGACCGCTAGGGAATCGGCGATGCAGATATTGGGTATGCCGGGACCAGCGAGAAGAGGCGATAGCCGAAGTGCTTGCTAGACGATCAGTAGAGGCCGGCGTTCCATTGTTCTGGTAGGGCGGATTCCGAATCAACCGATGTCAGAGACCATTTCTGCCAAGGGGACTGGAAATGCTCGCGATTCAGCTTTCCGAATGGATTACCCAATGCTTGGCTGTGGGCGGGTACTGGTATATTAAGCGCTTGAGCGGCAATGATACGCAAGCCACTGGCTCACATCAGGCTGGCCCGTATGTGCCGAACAGCGTTGCGTTCCGGGTCTTCCCAGAACTGGACTGCCCCAACGAATCCAACCCCCGGCTGGATCTTCGGGTTGTTGCCGATTCTCACTCTCATACAGCGGATGCGAACATCATCTGGTACAACAGCCGCCTGCTGAACGGCACTCGTAACGAAACGCGCATCACCCGTTTGGGCGGTTCATCATCACCGTTGCTGGACCGGGAAAACACTGGAGCCATTTCTCTGTTTTTCTTCACGGGAAATCCAGGTGAGCGCGAATGCCGCTATTGGGTATGCCGTGACGAACGGGAAGAGGATGTAGCCGAGGCTTTTGCAGGTCCAGTCGAACCCGGTCAGCCGCTGTTTTGGAACGTAACTGGTGAACCAGTTGCCGATACGGCAGTGGAGCGTGAGCGCACGACCTGTTGGCTTGAAGTCGACCAAATGCCCGCGCAGTGGCTTAATCAATTCCCTACCCCGCAGGAAGTATTCGACACCGCATTGGCATTGCAGCCCTACTGCGACTTGCCAACAGACGACCGCGTGATGCGGCGTCGGGATTGCGAGTACGCCGTTTTCCAGAGCGTTGAGCACGCCGTCGAATCCAGGGTAATCGGGCAGGGGTTCAATTCCCTCGATGCGTTCCTCACCAAAGCGCAAACCATATTGCAGCGGCGCAAATCAAGGTCGGGGCGCTCGTTGGAATTGCAACTGCGTGCCATATTCGACGAGGAAAACATCGCTTGTGCTTTCCAGCCTACTACCGAATCCGGCAGGCGTCCCGATTTCATATTCCCGTCGCAGGCTGATTACGATAACGCTAGATATCCCGCCGACCGCCTCAGAATGCTGGCGGCCAAAACGACGGTCAAGGAACGCTGGCGCCAAGTTATCAACGAAGCCGACCGGATTCCGACAAAGCACCTCTTCACTTTGCAGGAAGGCGTATCAGAGCGTCAGTTTGCACAGATGAGGGAGACGAATGTCCGCCTCGTTGTGCCCCGGTTATTGCATACGCGGTATCCGCAGTCGGTCAGGGGCGAGTTGATGACGTTGCAGGATTTCGTAACCGAAACGCGCGAAATAGCCTGACCAATTATGACCGCAATCATCAACTTGGGCTATGTGCTGGCGCGGCGGCGGCTGATGTCGTCGTTCCGCATGGAGCTGACGGTGCTGCTGGGGGTGGCGCTGGCGGTGGTGCTGCTGTCCAGCGCCGTAGTGTTCAACGACCTGCTGGCGGAAACGGCGCTGCGCCGCGCCCTGGCCGACGCGGATTCGGGCGACGTGAATATCTGGGTGCGGGTGTTCAACGACCTGGACGACCCCCGCACGGCCACGGCGGCCAGCGACCGCTATCGCACGACCCAGCAGTTCGTCGCCCAGCGAGTATTGCCACCCCTGGGCGACGCTGTGGGCGCGTTGTCTTTCCAGGTGGAAACGGCAACTTTTTACTTCACCGGCCGGCCCCATCTGGATTTGCCCAACGACGTGCGCCCGCGGGGGCGGATACAGTATTTGTCCGGTTTGCAGGAGGGCAAGGGCCGGCTGGTGCAGGGCCGCTGGCCGGGCCTGGCCGGCGACGGCGGCTATGACGACCGCACCGGCGATACGGACAACGTAGTTATTGAAGTGGCGGTGGACTCCGCCGGGTTCGAGTTTCTGGACATCGCGCTGGGCGAAGGTTTTGGCATCATCCCGGCGACGGGCGGCGAAGGGCAGCCCACGTCCCGCGTAGTCGTAGTGGGAGTGATTGAGCCGACGGACCCGGATGAAGAATACTGGTACCGGCGTCAGAAACTGCTGGCGTATCACGATGACGACTGGACGCTGGTGCCGTTGTTCACGTCGGAGCCGGCCCTCCGCCAGCAGGTTGGCCGGAGGTATCCCGGCATCTACACCAGCTCGGCGTGGTTCTTGCAGATTGACCGGGAAGGCATCCCGGCGAAAGAGGTTGACGACCTGCAACAGTCGCTGCGGCAAGTCCGGCGGGACGTAGCCAACCATCTGCCCAACGGCAGCACGTCAACCGGGCTGGCGCGGATACTGGATGACCACGAAGAGCAGCTGCTGCTGGCGCGGATTCCTCTGTTCCTGATGGTGTTTCTGGTTACGGGCATCCTGGCCTACTATCTGACGATAACGGCCGGCATGGTAATCCGGGCGCGGGCCGCGGAAATCGCCATGCTGAAGAGCCGCGGCGCGACCACGGTGCAGATTGGCATACTGACGCTGGTGGAAGGGCTGCTGCTGGCGGGGCCGGCGCTGGTGGCCGGCGCGCTGCTGTCGCCGCTGCTGGCCAGGGCCCTGGGCGGGCTGGTATTCGACGCCGAATCGGCCGGCGCGCCGGTATCGCTGTCGTGGCAAGCCTTCGGCATGGGCGCGGCCGGCGCGGCGCTGGCGGTAATTGTGCTGTCCCTGGCGACGCTGGCGGCGGCGAGCAAGGGCATCGTGGAGTTCCGCCAGCAGGGGGCGCGGCCGGCGCGGACGCCCTTCGTCCACCGGTACTACCTGGACTTGCTGGCGCTGGCGGTCATCGCGTTCCTGTGGTGGCAAATCTCCAACCGGGGGACGGTGCTGACCCGCAGCCTGGGCGGTCGGGAGCTGGAGGTGGACTTCGCGCTGCTGCTGGGGCCGGCGCTGGGGCTGGTCGCCCTGGGGCTGCTGGTGATGCGGATTTTCCCGCTGGCGATGGGTTTGTCGGCGCGGGTAGTGGGGCCGGTGGGGCCCGGCTGGCTGGTGCAAGGGCTGCGCCGCATCGCCCGCGACCCCATCGCGCCGGGCAGTCTGGTCGCATTGCTGATGCTGGCGACGGCGTTGGGCGTAGTGGGCAGCGCGTTTTCCGCGACGCTGACCCGCAGCCAGGATGACCGCGTGCGCTATGAAGTGGGGGCGGATCTACGAATCCAGCACGACGGCGGCCGCACCCCGCGAGCCTCTGCCGGAGTGTCGGAAGTTCTGCCCGGAGCGGCGGAAGCAATGCGTACCGAAGGGAGCCTGCTGACGGAAGGGTTCGGCTCCCAGCGGGTGTCGGTGCTGGCGGTGGAATCGGAGCGCCTGGCCGACGTGGCCTGGTGGCGAGCGGATTTCGGCGGCGGCAATACGCTGCCGGAGTTGATGGGCATGATTGCGCCGGACCCGGACGCGCCGGAAGGAATCCGGCTGCCGGAGGACGCCACCGGCCTGGCGCTGTGGGCGCGCACGGGCGGGCTGCAAGACCGGCTGGTCAGCGTGGCCGCCCGGGTGCGGGACGGCACCGGCCGCCATTACGACGTGCCGCTGGGCGACGTCAGCGGGCACGAATGGGCGCGGCTGGAAGGAAACCTTGCCCTGCGGCTGGGCCGGACGGGAAGGCGCAGCGAGGACGCGCAGCGCCCCCGCCTGGACGAGCCGCCGCATACGCTAATCAACCTGCAAATCGTGGGGCGCACCAGCAGCGACCGGCCCGGCGTGCTGTTTATGGACGGGTTGACGGCGCAGACGGAACGGGGAGAAATGGTCATCTCAGAATTGACCACGGCAGACGGATGGAGCGTAATTGAAGATTACGTGCGACCGGGGCTGTATTCGCTGGAAACGAGCCGCAACGTGACCCGTGAGGGAACGACCGGTTCGGCGGTATTCAGTTGGGCGCCGGGGGGCATCGGCGTGCCCGGAATGCGTCCCGGAGAAACCGCGCCGCCGCTGCGGGCGGTGGTGAGTCCCGGGATTCTGGAAGCCACGGGAGCAGAGGTTGGAGACCGCATCAGCCTGGGGATGTCCACTTTCGCGCTGCCCCTGGTGGTAGCGGGCACCACGGAGTTTTTCCCTACGGTCGATCCCAGGTCGCAGCCTTTTGTCATCGCCGACCTGGGTGAGTTCGTAGATTACGCCAATCGACACAGCCGGCGGATTTTCGGCGGCGCCGGTGAGGTGTGGCTGGATAGGAATATCGCGCCGGGAGATTTGGACACGGCGCTGGGGGCGGCCGAGGCTGCGGCAAGCCGGATGACCGGGCTGGGATTGACCAACGGACGAGTAATAGTAGCGGAGGAAGAGGCGGCCCGGCGTGGCAAAGAACCGCTGGCCAACGCCGGCTGGGGCGGCTTGCTGGTGATTATGTTCCTGGCCCTGGCCCTGGCCAGCGCCACGGGCATCGCCCTGTTCTGCTGGCTGGACACGCGGGAACGGCAGACGGAGTTCGCCCTGTTGCGGACACTGGGCAGCACTCGCGGGCAGCTGAACGGCGTGGTGTGGTTTAATTTGGCAATCGTGGTAATCGCGGGGGTAGCAGTTGGAACGTGGGCGGGAGCGCAGATTGGCGCGGCGCTGCTGCCGGTGCTGGAAGTGGCCGAGGGCGGCGTCCGGGCCACGCCGCCACTGACCTTTGAAACGGACTGGCGGATGCTGGCCCTGGCCTACGCAGTGCTGACCGTAGTGAGCCTGGTCACCGTGGTATGGCTGGCCTTCGTAACCAGCCGGCTGGAAGTGCAACGGGTGCTGCGGGCCGGCGAAGGCGGGTAACGACAGCGCGCCAGTTACGACTGCCCGTTGGCTGTGCCGTTGCCGCCGTTGTTCTGCCGGCGCAGCTCCGCGATAGCGCCGGTAAGTTCGGCAATCGTCGCCAGCATCGCCTGCTGGGCTGCGGCGGCGCGTTCGTCAGCAAGGCGGCGTTCCGCATCAGCAAGGCGGCGTTCCTCATTAGCAATGCGGCGTTCCTCATTAGCGCGGCGGCGTTCCTCGCGCTGTTCATTGATTAGCGCTTCAATCCGCTCATCATAGCGCTTGCGCTCATCAGCCAGTTGCTGTTGCGCCTCGCTGGTGCGCTGTCGTTCCCGTTCCAGCATAATGGCGTTGATGCCTCCGGTTAGAAAGGGGATAACGACGGCGCGCCAGTTACGACTGCCCGTTGGCTGTGCCGTTGCCGCCGTTGTTCTGCCGGCGCAGCTCTGCGATAGCGCCGGTAAGTTCGGCAATGGTCGCCAGCATCGCCTGCTGGGCTGCGGCGGCGCGCTCGTCAGCAAGGCGGCGTTCCGCATCAGCAACGCGGCGTTCCTCGTCAGCAATGCGGCGTTCCTCGCGCTGTTCGTTGATTAGCGCCTCAATCCGCTCATCATAGCGCTTGCGCTCATCAGCCAGTTGCTGTTGCGCCTCGCTGGTGCGCTGTCGTTCCCGTTCCAGCATAAGGGCGTTGCTGCCTCCGGTTAGAAAGGGGATAACGACGGCGCGCCAGTTACGACTGCCCGTTGGCTGTGCCGTTGCCGCCGTTGTTCTGCCGGCGCAGCTCTGCGATAGCGCCGGTAAGTTCGGCAATGGTCGCCAGCATCGCCTGCTGGGCTGCGGCGGCGCGTTCGTCAGCAATGCGGCGTTCCTCGCGCTGTTCGTTGATTAGCGCTTCAATCCGCTCATCATAGCGCTTGCGCTCCTCGGCCAGCTGCTGTTGCGCCTCGCTGGTGCGCTGTCGTTCCCGTTCCAGCATAATGGCGTTGATACCTCCGGTAAGCGTGGTGACCCCAATCCAGGCCGCGGTGCAACGGGTCATTATATCCGCGTTGATAAAGCCGGCCAGGATGCCGGGATTGCACATACCCTTAAGCGCATTATCCGCCGTACAGGGCACTTTGGTAAAGTACCATACCGCCCAGGTGGCGGCGGCCAGCAATGCCCCCAGCAGGAGCGGCCCTCGCCAGAAATCGGCATCATAGCCGAACAGGTTCCACAGACGCCGCGTTGCCCGTCGCAGCAGCATAGCGCCCCCCTTATACCAGCCCCAGACTGCGGCACATTTCCAGCATCGCTTTGGCCGTTTCCTCGTGGGCCACGTCCACCATGTCGCCGGCGTAGGTTACGGCGGCGGTTCCCTCCCGCCGGCTCTGCTCCATTGCGTCCAGCAGGCCCTGCCAGAAGGCAATTTCCTCGGCGGTGGGGGTGAAAATTTCGTTGACGATAGGCACGTGGGACGGGTGAATCAGGTGCATCCCGGTGTAGCCCAGCGCTTTCAGGTTGTTCGCCCAGTAGCGCAGGCCGTCCCGGTCGCGGATGTCGAACCAGCCGCCGCTGATGGGCCACCGGATGCCGGCGGCCCGGCTGTCAATCAGAACCTTGCTGCGGAGGTACAGCGTTTCCGCGCCCTCCAGCGTCCAGCGGTAGCCGATGCTGCGCGCCGTATCGCCGCCCTTGCCGCCGCTGCCGCCCATATGCTCCACCCGGTCGGACGCCATGGCGATGTCATAAGCCATCCGTATGCCCGACGCCGTTTCCAGGCCGGGGTCAATGCAGACGGTGTTCAACTCCATTCCGGCCTTGCGCTCGAAATAGCGCAGCAGAACGTCGGCCTCCACCACGTCGGCCGGCCTTTCCACTTTGGGCAGCAGGATGCCGTAAAGACCGGGGCGGGTGACCGCTTCCAGGTCAAAGCCGGTCAGCCCGGTTTCCAGCCGGTTGACCCGGACGAACAGGGTTTGCCCGCGCTCGGCCAGCTCGTCAATCATTCTGGCGACCAGCGGGCGGGCGGCGTCCTTGTCGTACTCCGGCACCGAATCCTCAAGGTCCAGGATGAGAGCGTCGGGGCCGTACTGCGGCGCCTTCCGCATCCAGTCCTCTTTGTTGCCGGGCACGAACATCACGGAGCGCAAGGGTTTGGCGGTGATACGGGGCATAGGGATTCCTCCTGTACAGTCGTAAATTGTCATTCCGGCCGGCGCCGGAATCTAGGCCGGCGACAGCCGGTTATGCTCCAGGCGCCGGCTGATGGCGCGGTCAATATGCGGCGCGGGTTCCCGGCCCGTAGCCAGGGCGTAAAGCAGGCCGGCGGTGGCGGCGTCGCCGGCGCCGATAAAATCGGTGTCCGGCGGAACGGGCGCGGCGGTATGGCGCGATACCTTGCCATCGTAAACCAGCAGCCAGCCGTCGGCATCCTCGGTAATCAGCAGGCACTCGGTATTGAGACGGCCGGCCAGCGTCGCGGCGTCAGCGCCGGAGTGGGTTAGCTGGCGCAGGATGGCAGCCTCGCCGCGGTTCAGCGTAACCGCCGCTTTTGGGAAATCTCCAGTGGACAGGATGCGGCGGCAGCGGTCAAGGGCGGTGCCGTTGATGGCCAGGCGACCGGGCCGGGCGCGCCCCGCGATTCGCCGGAGGGCGTGGGAGTCCAGGTTGCAGTCGGCGGCAATCCAATCATAATCCAGGGCCAGCCGGGCCGTCGCCGCCGGGCCGATTTCCGCCCAGGATATGGTGGGATAATCGGCGGCCAGTTCGTGGGGTTCGCCATCCTTGATGCGCGATTCCGCATAACCGACGGACTGGCTGGCCGGCGCCGTCACTACCGTAAAAGGCTGCCTTTGCAGCAAGTCCTGGGCGGCCTTGCCGTGTATGTCGTCGCTGGCGGCGGCCAGCAGCGTAACGTCCAGTCCATGGGTATGCAGTTCCTGCGCCATAATGGCGGCGACGCCGCCCAGCCGCAGCGCACTGACGCCGCTCTCCCCCCGGCGCACGGTTTCCGGGATGGCGTTGCCGATGACGAGGATGCGGGGCATACGTGAGGTTCTCCAAGGTTGGCGGGCAGCAATATCTACCGCTAGAAAATTGCGAAACTAGGTTCACGTTTTTGTGGACAGCAACAGAGGCAGCGGTGCGGTCGGGGTGAGTTGCCTGGTTCCCTCGCCGGCACAGCGGCTCACCGGGGCCGGCCTGACGGCTGGATTTTCTATCCCCGCCGCGGCGATGGGTTATGAGACCTGCGGGATAGAGCGCCGGCAACGGAAGCGTTTTCGCAAAGCCACTAGAGGGGGCGCTGTCGGTCGGAGTGGCCGGTCACAATCTTGACGCAGACGCCCAGGGCGGCAGACGCCGGGCGGCATCTTTGCCGGCGCAGCGAAGGGCGCTGACGCGACCGAAAGGTCTGGATGCCCCGGTGTGTCCAACCGTTGCCGGATTGAAGCTGCGCTAATCCAACAGACCGGTCAGTACGCCTCCGATTTCGGCCAGCGGACAGATTCGAATGTTCCGAACGTCCGCAAATTCCCTGACGCTTCCAGGAATCTCAGGGAAAACGTCATCGGGAGTACAGAGAATCACCGCTGTATCAAAATAGTCCGCGTAGCGACGGGCCTGGAGGACGCCTCCCAAGAGAACGGGGCGCGTTTTTACTTCTACTATGGCAAATTTCCCGCCGTGTTCAACCAGGATGTCGGGGCGGTATCTTGGGCCACGAACCAAAGAAACCGGGTCGCTCTGCCACAATCTCCGGTTGGGAATCCTGGATGGGCCACGAGTTAGTTTGTAGCCCAACTCGCTAATGGCCTCCTCTACCTGGGGAATGAAACTAGTTTCCAAAATCTGCGTCATGGCAACAAGCCTCCTAAAAGCAACTTCTGGACCACTGCGCCCACAACCGCGCTGACAATGATGGTTGCCCCCCATTTGACGGCGCCAATGGCTCTATCCCTTCTGGATTGCCTCTCCAACAAACGATGTAAAGGTTCATCGTTTCCGTTCTGAGGGGTCAAAAGGTCAAATTCCACAGGCACGTTCAGATTCCGGCCTATGGAGTTTAGGAGCACAGACATAGTAGAGACACAATGAATGAGTTTCTTGCCGTGAATCGAGACCACCCAATCTTCGGCAATAAAGACTGCCGAATCCTGTACTTGAGCCGCTAGCCAATTCGCGGGCGCAACCTGCCCCAGCAAACGCGATTGCAAGCTGTGTGGCAATGGCCGGAACACCTCCCCGGCCAATAGCAACTCCCTTGTTGACTGGTCAAGCGTTGGATGGTCTGGCACTCTTATTTTCAGGTCTAAGATTTCCATTTGCCGGCTATCAAATCACAACTGTGCGTGTGTGGTCAAGAGCATTCAGTGCCATGGCTATGCCGGAATTTTCGGGATGATAAGAAAAGCAAATGCACTGGCCGTCGCCATTGAAGCTATGAAACTGGCTACTGCCGTTACTGGTCTTATAGCAACAGTTACTGCTTTCCTGGCAATTGTCTAAAACCTCAGCGGGGTTGCCGTGTGTGGCACGGCAACCCTGAATTGCTTTCACACTATCCCCTCCGCCCGCAGCCGCTCCAACCCCTCGGCGTCAACTCCGCACAGCTCCCCCAGCACGGCGGCGTTGTGCATCCCCAGGGCCGGCGCGCCGGGCACGTCGGGCAGGGGCTGGCCGTCGAACAGGATGGGGAATCCGGCTACTACCTCGTCAATCGCACCGTCAAAAGTGGCGTTGCGCATCGGACGCAATGCCCCCCGCTCGCGAAAGTGTGGGTCGGCCAGTATCTCCGGCACCGTGCGGACGGGAGCGCAGGGCACGTCGCCGGCGGACAGACATTCCAATGCTTCGGTACGAGTCATCTTGCCAACGCGCGCCTGCACCTCGGCGCGGGCGGCGGCGGCGTTCTCGGAGCGGGTCTGATAGCGGGCGAACCGTGCGTCGTCAATCAGCTCCGGCGTGCCGATGGCGTAGCACAGGCGGCGCCATTGGTCGTCGCTGGCGGCGGTGATGATGATGGCGCCGTCGCTGGCGTGGTACTGGCCCGTCGGCCCGCTGCGGCTGTTGTTGCCCGTGCGCAGGGGGACGCCGGCGGCGACGTCCTCCTCCAGGTTCTCCATCAGCATCAGCGACGCCAGCGTGTCCATCATTGAAACGTCCAGATAGACGCCCCGGCCCGTCTTTTCCTTTTCGCGCAGCGCGGCCAGGATGGCGGTGGCGGCGAACATTGGCGTAACCAGGTCTCCGATGTAGAAGCCGACGCGGGTGGGCGGGCCGTCGGGTTCGCCGTTAATGTCCATCAGGCCGCTCATCCCCTGGATTTGTGGGTCGTGGGCCGGCTGACTGGCATAGGGGCCGGTCTGCCCGTAGCCGGAGATGCTGGCGTAGATGATGCCGGGGTTCACCGCCGCCACGTCATCATAGCCCAGGCCCAGCCGGGTCATAGAACCGGGGGCCAGATTTTCCAGCGCCACGTCCGACTGCCGCGCCATCTCCAGAAAGAGTTGCCGGCCCTGCGGATGTTTCAGGTCAAGGGTAACGCTCTTGACGCCCTGGCTGCGTTTGAGAAAGCGGGTGGCGATGTGCTTTTCGGAACGCTGCTCCGAATGGATGCCGTCCGGCCCGGCGAAAGGGCCGTTGCCGCGCACCGGGTCGCCCCGGCCCGGTAGCTCCACCTTGATGACCTCAGCGCCGAGGCGGGCCAGCGTCATGCTCAAAAAGGGGCCGGCCAGAAACACCGTAACGGCCAAAACCCGTAAATCCGAAAGCGGCTGCATAATGTTATCCTCCGGTTTTCCCCGGTGTCAGGCTGGCGGACTCGTTTCAGCCCGCCGCCGCCGCAGTTTAGCACGAGGTCGGCGCCCTTTGCCGGCGAACCCGCCGCCGGTTAGTGCGGCGAACCGGCGGCGGGTGGCCTGATGGACTGCCGTCAGACGGCGGCGGTCATTTGCCCGGAGCCGGCTCCGAGCCGGGCGGTATGGTGAAAACCGGCTCGCCGCTGTTCGCATCGTGCTGGTGCGATATGAGCGCGTTGATAATCCGGTCCTCCCGGCGCCGGATTTCCTCATCGTCACCATACTGCTGCCGATGGCGATAATTGCAATCAGCTCGGGGCTTACGCTTAGGCGCCGTCCGTGATTATGTGCCGCAGTCATTCGCTGCTGCCTCTGGCGGCTTTATCGTCATTGCCGTCGTTGGCAGTGTAACATGGGGGCGGCCGGTATATTCGGAGTGTAGAATGACGGCATCAATCAGCGGCAAGGCGGTATAACTGCGATGACCACGGCAAAGACGAAAGCGGAACTGCTTACCGCCGATGACCTGCTGCGTCTGTACAGCGAGGGCATCCGTGGCGAGCTGATAAGAGGGATGTTCCACAAGACGGCGGCAGCAGGACTGGAACACGGCGCAATAGCGATTAATCTGGGCAGTATGATGCGAGCCGTTGTCAGACCCGCCCGGTTGGGCCGGGTGGTCGGTTCCGACTCCGGCATCCGGCTGGAGCGCGACCCGGATACGGTGCGGGAACCCGACCTGGCTTTTATATCGGCGGAAAGGCTGCCGCTGGACATACGGGTTCGGGGCTATTCCGAGATAGCGCCCGACCTGGTGGTGGAGATAATCGCGCCCGGCGACCGCCCCGCTGCAGTGCACGACAAGGCCCGGATGTGGCTGCGCTACGGCGTGCGCCTGGCGCTGCTGGTTGACCCGGATACCCGCACGGTAACGACCCTCCCCGCCGACGGGCCTCCGCGAACGCTGGGCGAGGATGACACGCTGGACGGCGGCGATGTGCTGCCGGGCTTTACCTGCGCCGTGCGGGATATTTTCGACCTGTAAAATCCCGGTATTGATTGGGGGATGGCATCAGCCGCGGCGAAATTGACGGGCCGCCCCAATTACTGAAAACCGACGCGCGCGCAAAAGCGTATTGCAACACAATACAGTAGCCGAATCGCGCCGGACGACGGCCTTTCCGCCGGCGCTCCGCCCACGATTACAAACCCGTCGCCATGAGATTTCCCTGGGCAAATATCCTGCTGGTTGCGCTGGTCGTCGCCGAGCTGCTGACCGGCTATCTCGGCCTCACCCACTCCAACCCGGAGTGGATTGGGGCGATGCACCTGCACCGGATTTTCGGGTTTGCCATTCTGGCGCTGTTTGCCTGGAAGTCGCGCAACATTCTGGGCTCCCTCAAGTCGGCGCATAACTGGCGGACGGCGGGGCGGGAGATGCTGTGGTCGCTCCTACTGCTGGGCGGTTTGCTGGCGGTGATGGGGCTGGGGCTGGCCTGGAGTCATTTGGGGCATTACAGCTGGCTGGGGTTTTCCGGGACTACCCTACACTTGAACCTGGCCTGGGCGCTGATTCCGCTGCTGGCGTGGCACTCGCTGCGGCATCGTGTCAGCTTTCGGACGCGCTACCTGGCCGACCGGCGCAACCTGCTGCGGGTGGGGGCATTGGCGCTGGCCGGGCTGCTGCTGTGGCGTACTGCGGAGCTGGCGGGGATTCTGGCCGCCGGGCCGGGGGCGAGCCGGCGTTATACGGGGTCATATCCCGAAACGGGCGCGGATTTTCCGGTTACGATGTGGCTCAACGATAAGGTTCCTTTCGTTGATGCCAACCGCTGGCGGCTCCGGGTGGGCGGCTATGTTGAGCGTCCGTTTGAAATGGATGCTGCCGAGTTCCAATCCTGGCGACATCGGGTGACCGCAACGCTGGACTGCACCGGCGGTTGGTACACCGTCCGCCAGTGGGAGGGCATCCCGGTGCGTGAATTGTTGGCACGGGCCGGCGCCAAACCGGGGGCGGGCAGCATTACCATCCGGTCGCGCACCGGCTACTTCCGGCGGTATTCGCTGGCCGAGGCCAACCGCGCCATGCTGGCCAGCCGGGTGGACGGCGCGCCCCTGTCCGCCGGGCACGGGTTCCCGGCCCGGATGGTGGAGCCCCACAAGCGGGGTTACGATTGGGTCAAGTGGGTTGACTCCATCACCGTGAACGACACCGGCAAATTCTGGCAGCCGCCGCTGCCCCTTACGTGATGCCGCAGCAAATTTTACCGGGAGATGCAGGATGCGCAGGATTGGGCTGACCGGAGGCGCCGCCGCCGCCCTTTGGGTAGCGTTCCGTTGCCGGTGGTCGGGGTTTTGCAAAGTCATTAAAGCCCTCTCCCCCTGTGGGAGAGGGTTGGGAGAGGGGTAGCGCTCCCGCTCCGGCGCCCGCAAAACCCGCCGCCCACACTTTGCGCCGGCCCACTGACAACCCCCCTTTGACAGCCACGAACATAAGTCCTATACTGTACCCCGTCACGTGAATCTCAGTCCGCCAGAGGTCAACCGGTCGTCAACGGCCAGTCAGCACAAAATCGCATACCGGCGTCGTGGAGACCCCTCGTCCAATGCTTACGCGAGAACGGTCTAACCGGCCAACAGCGACTGCCACCGCGCTGCGTGGCTGCGCTTTCAAAGCGCAGTTCACGAACCATCGGAGCAAAACTTTGCGTAAATCCCCCGGCCGTGGGGCTGACAATGACCGGTAACCTCTGGCTCGCACACCCCATCCCGCCAACCGCCCGAACCCCGACCCCCTGAACCAGCAAGGAGCATTGCCAATGAACCCAGCCCACCACCGCAGAGGAATAACCAAACCGCCGGCAACGGAACGCGGCCCGCCCTTTGCCAGGGTTGGGGCCAGGGTGAGGGCTGTGCTAAAATCGGGCGAACCGAATCACTAGCAGTGAGGCGCCTGATGACTAACATTGTACTCTCCAACACCAACTACAACGTTGTCGGCACGCGGCCCATCCGCCACGACGGGGCCGACAAGGTTACGGGCCGCGCCAAGTACGGCGGCGACTTTGAGATGACCGGGATGCTCCACGGCAAGATGCTGCGGAGTCCTCACGCCCACGCCCGCATCAAGTCCATTGACACGGCGGCGGCGGCGGCGCTGCCCGGCGTGCGCGCGGTGGTTACGGGGGCCGACCTGCCCATCGCCGGCAAGGACAACCCATCGCTGGCGGCGCGAGCCAACAGCGACAACGTGCTGGCCGGAGCCAAGGCGTTGTATCGCGGGCATCCTATCGCCGCCGTGGCGGCTGACTCGGTCCACGTTGCCGAAGAAGCGGCGGCCCTCATCCAGGTTGACTACGAAGTATTGCGGCCCAACAGCAGCGTGCTGGACGCCATGAAGGACGACGCCGAGCTGCTGCACGACGACCTGACCACCAATGAGTTCGGTGAAAATACCGACCGGCACAGCAACATCGCCACCCGCTTCCGGTACGAGCAGGGCGACGTTGACCAAGCCTTCGCCGATGCCGACTTCGTGGTGGAGCGCGAGTTCAACACCCGCACGGTGCACCAGGGCTACATCGAGCCGCAAAACGCCTCCGCCCTCTGGAACGCCGACGGCTACCTGACCGTGTGGACCAGCACGCAGGGCGCGTTCACCACCCGCGACGCGCTGGCCGGCGTGCTGGAAGTTCCGGTGTCGCGAATCAAGGTCGTGCCCATGGAGATTGGCGGCGGCTTTGGCGGCAAGATTCCGCTGTACCTGGAACCCGTCGCCGCCCTGCTGTCCCGGAAGACGGGCCGCCCGGTCAAGATGCAGATGACCCGCGCCGAAACCTTTGAGGCTACCGGCCCGACCTCCGGCTCGTGGTTCAAAATCAAGATGGCCGCCAACCGGGACGGGACGCTGGTAGCCGCCGACGGGGTGCTGTGCTACGAAGCCGGCGCTTATCCCGGCTCGCAGGTAACCGCCGGGGCGCAGTGTGTGTTCGCTCCCTACGAAATCGCCAACCAGCGGGTAGAAGGTTATGACGTGGTAACTAACAAACCGCGCGTTGCCGCCTACCGCGCTCCGGGCGCGCCCATCTCGGCCTTTGGCGGCGAGCAGGTCGTGGACGAGCTGGCCCGACAGTGCGGCATGGACCCGCTGGATTTCCGCCTGAAGAACGCCAGCAAAGAAGGAACCCGCCGGGTTGACGGCCCGGAGTTCCCGGTCATCGGCAACATCGAATGCCTGGAAGCCGCCAGAGACACCGACCACTACCAGTCGGCATTGTCCGGCCCCAACCGGGGCCGCGGCGTCGCTAACGGCTTCTGGTTCAACGTGGGCCTGGCCTCCAGCGCCAGCATCAGCGTGCACGCCGACGGGACGATTGGGCTGGTGGAAGGCTCCACCGACATCGGCGGCACCCGGGCGTCCATCAGTATGCAGGCCGCCGAGGTGCTGGGCATCCCCGCCGAGGACGTGCGCCCCAGCGTGGGCGACACCGATTCCGTCGGGTTCACCTTCCTCACCGGCGGCAGCCGCACCACCTTTGCCTCCGGCTGGGCCGCCTACGAATGCGCCCAGGAAATTAAAGCCAGGATGATTGAACGCGCCGCCCGGATTTGGGACAAAGACCCCGGCGAGATTGACCTGGCCGACGGGATTTTCAAGCACAACTCCGATGAGGACTTGCAGATGTCCTTCAAAGAGTTGTCCGCGCAGCTGGGGCGCACCGGCGGCCCAATCTCGGCCCAGGTCAGCGTCAACCCGTCCGGCGTCGGCAGCGCCTTCGGCACCCACCTGGTGGACGTGGAGGTTGACCCGGAAACGGGCAAGGTGGACATCCTGCGCTACACGGCGGTACAGGACGCGGGCAAGGCCGTCCACCCCAGCTACGTTGAGGGACAGATGCAGGGCGGCGCGGTGCAAGGCATCGGCTGGGCCCTCAATGAGGAATACTATATGAGCGACTCCGGCGATATGGTGAACTCCAGCTTCCTGGACTACCGGATGCCCACCAGCCTGGACCTGCCGATGATTGATACGGTCATCGTGGAAAAGGCCAACCCCGGCCATCCCTACGGGGTGCGCGGCGTCGGTGAAGTGCCTATCGTCCCGCCCATGGCCGCCATCGCCAACGCCATTCACGACGCCGTCGGCGTGCGGATGGACAACCTGCCCATGTCGCCGGGGGCCATCCTGGAAGAACTCTGGGAGCAGAACGGCAACTAGGCCCACACCGAGGCAGAGTCAAAGGGGCCGGCGGCGGCCAGCAATCGCCGCCGGCTTTCGTAAGGCGAGGATACTATGACGACGCAAGCAACGGTAGAAACGAGCGTTGTACAGCGGCTGGGCGGCATTGAATCCCGTTTATCATCTCTGGAAGCCACAATGACCCTGTTCATTGAGGAGCAACGGGAGCACCGCCGCGAAATCAACGCCCGTTTCAACAAGATAGAGGAAGACCAGCAGGAACACCGCCGCGAAATCAGCGCCCGTTTCAAAGAGGCGACAGAAGACCAGCAGGAACACCGCCGCGAAATCAACGCCCGTTTCAACAAGATAGAAGAAGACCAGCAGGAACACCGCCGCGAAATCAGCGCCCGTTTCAACAAGATGGAAGAAGACCAGCACGAACACCGCCGCGAAATCAACGCCCGTTTCAACAAGATGGAAGAAGACCAGCAGGAACACCGCCGCGAAATCAGCGCCCGTTTCAAAGAGGCGAAAGAAGACCAGCACGAACACCGCCGCGAAATCAACGACCGTTTCAACAAGATAGAGGAAGACCAGCACGAACACCGCCGCGAAATCAGCGCCCGCTTCAAAGAGGCGAAAGAAGACCAGCAGGAACACCGCCGCGAAATCAGCGCCCGCTTCAACGAGGCGAAAGAAGACCAGCACGAACACCGCCGCGAAATCAGCGCCCGCTTCAACGAGGCGAAAGAAGGCCAGCAGGAGTACCGCAGCGAAGTTAGCGCCGGGTTTGATAGACTGGAACGGCGCATTGACCGGATGGGGGCCAGCATCAACCGGATGTACATTACCGTGATTGGCGTTTTCGGAGCTATCGCAGTTGCCGTCATCGTCAGCAATGTTATCGGTTAAGGGCCCCAGCCCGGCAGACGTAGGGAGTGCACCAGGAGGCAAACGCATTATGGCCAGAGTACCCTTTGCTACCAGGGACAGTATGGACGCCGCCGGGCAGGCGGTTTGGGATGAGATTGAAACCTCGCGCGGCGGGGTGCAGCGCAACTATGCCGCCCTGCTCAACAACCCGCCGGCCGCCGGCAGTTTCGCCCACCTGGGCGGCTATGCCCGCTTTGAGACGCCGCTCCCGGCCCGCATCAAGGCGGTAGCCGTGCTCACGGCGGCGCGGGAAGCCGGCGGCCATTACGTCTGGACGGTGAACCAGCCGGCGGCGCGCAACGCCGGGCTGGGCGACGCCGAAATCGCCGCTATCCACGAGTACCGCGCGCCGGCCGGCCTCTCCGGCGATGACGCCGCCGTGTCGGGATTCGTAATTGAACTGCTGCGCCAGCACCGCATCTCCGACGCCACTTTTGAGGCGGTGCGCGGGATTATCGGCGACGCTGGCATAGTTGACCTGCTGGTGGTGGTTTCCTACTACCACGGCCTGGCCCACGCGCTACAGGCCCTGCAAGTAGAGCTGCCGGAGGGGACGGCGGACGCGCTGACTTATTGACCCGGCAGCTGGTCCTGCTCGGCTTTGTATTCGCGCAGGCAGTTGATGATGACCTCGTTCATTGCCGGGAATTCGTTCCGAGCGAAGTCCTCAACCCAACCGGCGACCTTGGCGCGGGTGGCCTCGCTATCCCAATTATCCAGGTCACCGTCGTCCAGCGCATACTCTCTGGTGTCCAAAGTGAGCGAGCCATCCTGGAAATCAACGGGGGCTCGATTGAATATGGCACTGCTGTCGTTGACACTGGCGACTATGCGCTCTCTGACTGCCGGCACGTCGCCAGGCCAAAGGGCGAGTCCCTGCCGTGCGGAACCGGCTCCCTCTCCCACAGCGCCGAGGTAAAGGTCAAACCGTAGCATCGCTTTGGAGCCGCTCCAGCCGTTCCCCGTCTCCAGCAGTTCTGCAAATTCGTCCCATGCGGTCGGCAGAAACCGCAGATAGTTGTAATAGTTCAGCGCCCAGTCCACCCGCCAATCCCCCGAATCCTCAAGCGCAGCCGCAATAATTTTCTTTGCATCATCCTGGTAGTTCGGCTTGTGCCGGTAAATCAGCTCCATCACATCCCGGTTCTGCAAGTAGATTTCGCGGGCACGCTGTTGAACATCGCTGGGAACCGGCACAATTTTCCTCCTCAAAGTGGTTGCGTACTGGCGCAGAAACACGCGGACGTCCTCGCTGATGGAATCGGCCTTGCTGGCAAGGGTCTGTTCTACCAGTTGGCGGACGGTAGTATAGTTCTCAGGTATCCAGAACCCCCTTTCCTTATCCTGCGCCGGGAGTGTACCTTGTGGCGACAGGAACACGTGGTGCCTGGTGAAATTAGGGTAATCCCTTTCCAGCACTTCCCGATACCAAGTGAGCTGACTGTAGCCGTTGCTGTCGATACCCTCAGGCGCGAATATCTTGTTTTCGATGGCGCAGGCGAATCCGTTGGAAAGGTTCACCAAAAGGATGTCAATGTAATTGCGTTCCCGATGTACGGCGGTGTCTGACCAGTCAGCCTTTGCGATGTGGACGCTGGCGGCGGTTCCGATGCCGCTGCTTTCCGCTTGCGTGACGGTAGTCATCAGGAAATTTCTGAGGTAGTAATCCCCAACCCCGTGGCTCTCGGATGGGTTTAGCAACCATGCCAGAACGTTGGAATGTACATCCTCATATTCCCACAAACTTGGGCGAATGACCTCAAAAAGGTCGAACTCCCGCGGTTGGGATTTTTGCTCGGCAATCAGCCGTTGCAGCTCTGCCAAATCCGGGTTGGCGACGAAATCGCGCAAGGCTTGCAGCGTCGCCCTATTTTCACTGCCAGTTTGCATTACAGCCCATAACCCCGTAAAAATGGAGACGGCCGGCCTTTGACGCCGGCGCGTCGGGCATGATTATAGCATAAGGCAGTTCCGGCAAAACAGGGAGCAAACCGCTATGGCTACTATCAGCAGCGCCATCACCGAACAGGTCGCCGCCATCATCGGCGACACCCTCAACGGCTGGTTTGAGGAGCATCTGCGTTTCGACCCTATCATCGTCCGCCAGCGCTACGACGACTGGTATGATGAGGACTATCTCGAGGCGTGGATTGTGTGGGAAGGGGACCATAGCAAGATGGACCATCTCCTCACCGGCGGCCTGCCCGTCACCATTGCGCCCCGGCTGGATGCGCTGGGGGTTGACCTGCGTTTGCATCCCCTGTACATCGCCAAATGGGAATGGGAGCTCAATAAGGAACGGATACTCAATTGAATCCGTCGGAGCTCATTGCTATCGCCCGCGCGCTGGTCAACGGCGTTATTGACGGCGGCGCAAGGCCGGCATCTCAAACCGAATTGCGCCGCGCCGTCAGCTGCGCCTACTATGCTATGTTCCATACCTTAGCCGCCAGCAATGCCGACGCTCTGGCCGGAGCATTGCCGGACGGTCAAAGGAGCTGGGCCTGGCGGCAAGCCTACCGCGCCGCGGACCATCGGCCAACTCGGAACAAACTCAGCCGGGCCAGCCTGGGGGGGCGATTCCCCGCCGCTATTCGCGCTTTTGGAGAACAATTTGCCATTGCCCAGCAAATGCGGCACTCTGCTGACTACGATCCTTATGAGGAATTGCAGGCAACTACCGTCGCCGAACTTATCAACAATGCAGAAGCCTACATTCACGCTTTTGCCCAAACCCCCGACGACATCCGCCGCGACCTCGCCATCCATATCGTCACCAACATTCGTACCAACTGACTTGCACAACCAACTTCAACGCCGAAACACGGAGGCCCCCAATGCCCGACTATGCCTATCTCGTCCGAATGGACATTCCCGACGATTGGGAAGCCGAGTTCAACCGCGTGTACGACACCGAACACGCCAAATATCTCTGCAACGCCCCCGGCGTCCATACCTGCCACCGCTACCGGCTGGAATCCACCGACGCCGCCGGGATGGCGCGCTATGCCGCCCTGTACGCCATTGACGACCCCGGTGTGCCCGGCTCCGAGGGTTGGCGGGTTGAGGGGGATAAGGGCGATTGGGCCGCCAAAATCCGGCCCCATACCACCAACCGCACCCACACGATGCTGCAGTGCATCGCCGCGGCCGGCGCTGCGTCAGCCGACGCCGGCTATATCTTTGTGGTTCAAACGGACATCCCCGCCGCCGCCGAGGATGAGTTCAACCGCCTGTATGACACCGTCCATCTGCCCGGCCTGTGCCAGGTTGACGGTGTCAGCGGCGCGCGGCGTTACCGCGTGGCAGCCACCAACGCTGACGGGTTTCCCAAGTACGCGGCCGTCTATCAAATTGACAACCCGGAGGTGATAGATTCCGACGCCTGGAAAGCCGCCGTGCAAGACGAATGGACGGAGAAAATCCGCGCCAAGTGCATCGGCCTGACCCGCACCATTATGCGGCAGGTCGCCCGGCACCCCAGCCCATAATGCCGGAGCAGCGCACGATGACCGCTAATGCTTTCGCCCGGAGCCGGAGTTGAGGCGGTATGACCCGGCAGCCGGAACATCGCCGCGCAACTTGAACGAATCCGAGGATGCGCCGGCGCCGGCCCCGCAAAACCCGGCCCGTGCCGCCCGCATCCGGGAATTGGAAGCCCAATTGCGCCCGCAAGGGCTGGAACCACCAGTCGCACCCGCAGGTTAGGAGCGCCAGCAATGCCGGATACCTCTATCGTTACCATCCACACTGACGGGGCCTGCCTGGGCAACCCCGGCCCCGGCGGTTACGGCGTAATCCTGGATTACGGCGGCCGGCGCAAGGAACTGTCCGGCGGTTTCGCGCTGACCACCAATAACCGCATGGAACTGCTGGCGGCCATCGTCGGCCTGGAGGCGCTGAACCGCCCCTGCCGGGTGACTCTCTACTCCGATTCCCGCTATCTTGTTGACGCCGTCAGCAAGGGCTGGGCGGCGCGCTGGCGTCAAAACGGCTGGATGCGGAACAAACGGGAGGTGGCCGTGAACCCCGACCTGTGGCAGCGGCTGCTGGATTTGTGCAGCCGGCACACCGCCGAGTTTCGCTGGGTGCGCGGACACAGCGGCGACCCGGACAACGAACGCTGCGATGAGTTGGCCAGCGCGGCGGCCCGCAAGAGCAACCTGCCGGACGACCCGGGCTACCGGCGAAGTTGAAATAGAGGAGCGGCCGGCCCCGAAGGGGAGTCGCTGAAGGAGCGGCTCACTGCCGGTCGCTGGCCTCCAATTGTACCGCCGGCGCCGTCCGGTTGCAAGAGGGAGTCCAGTTTCGCTACAATCGGCTAACGCCATCTCATCAATGAACAAAGGGGTATCACCATGGCCGTATCCGCCAGTACCATCCGCAACATTGCGCTGTTGTCCCACAGCGGCGCGGGCAAGACGACCCTTGCCGAAATTATGCTGTTCAACGCCAAGGTGATCAACCGATTGGGCCGGGTTGAAGACGGCAACACGGTCTCCGACTACGAGCCGGAGGAAGCCCGCCGCGTGGCCAGCGTCCAGACCAGCCTGCTGCGGTTCAGCGAGGGGGACAACAAAGTGAACCTGCTGGACACTCCGGGCTACGACGAGTTCGTCGGCGAGGCCATCGCCGCCTTGCGCGTGGTCGAGTCGGCCCTGATTCTGGTGGCCGCGCCGTCGGGGGTTGACGTAGGCACGGAACGCGCGTGGGATTTGGCGCAGGGACGCGGGCTGCCCATCGCTCTGGCGCTCAACAAGATGGACCGGGAGAACGCCAGTTTCGAGCGCAACGTGCAGGAATTGCAGGCCGCTTTCGGCAACCGCTGCGTGCCCTTCCAGCTGCCCATCGGCGAGGCCCAGGACTTTACCGGCGTGGTCAGCGTGATTGACCCGCCGGCCGATATTCCCGCCGGCGTGCTGGGAGACTTTGACGCAGCCCGCGAACGACTCATCGAGGCGGTGGCCGAGTCCGATGATGCCCTGGCCGACAAATATCTGGAGGGCGAGGAGATTACCGCCGCCGAAGTAACGGCCGGCGCGCGGGAAGCCATCCGCAACGGCGACCTGGTGCCTATCCTGCTGACCTCGGCGACGCAGAATATCGGGGTTACGGAGCTGGTGCAGGTGATGCGCGACTTTATGCCGTCGCCGGCCGACCTGCCCGGCACTTCCGGGGATGACGACATCGCCCCGGACGAGTCCGGATCCCTGGCGGCGCTGGTGTTCAAAACGACCGCCGACCCCTTCGTGGGCAAGCTGTCGATGTTCCGCGTCTATCGCGGTTCGGCCAAGTCTAACGGCGAAGCCTATAACAGCGGCAAGGGGCAATCCGAGCGGCTGGGTCAACTGTATCTGCCCCTGGGCAACAGCCAGGAAAACGTGCCTGAGGTGACGGCCGGCGACATCGGCGCCGTGGGGAAGTTGAACGCTACCCTTACCGGCGATACCCTCTGCGCCGGCGACCACCGGGTAACTCTACCCGGTGTCGATTTCCCCCGCGGTTTCTACTCGCTGGCGGTGTTTCCGGCTACCCAGGCCGACCTGGACAAAATGTCCATCTCGCTGGCTCGCATCGTCGAAGACGACCCCAGCCTGCGGTTCACCCGCAACCCGGAGACCAGCGAAAGCCTGCTCACCGGCCTGGGCGAAGTGCAGATTGAGGTGGCGCTGGACCGAATCAAGCGCAAGTTCGGGGCCAGCCTGAACGTGCGGCTGCCGGTGGTTCCTTACCGCGAAACCATTACCCGGATTACCAACTCCGAATATCGCCACAAGAAACAAACCGGCGGCAGCGGCCAGTACGGCCACGTGCTGCTGCGCCTGGAGCCGCGGGTGCGCGACGAAGGGTTTGAGTTCGGCAACGAGGTGGTCGGCGGCCGGGTGCCGCGGGAACTGATTCCGGCGGTGGAAAAGGGCGTCGTCAATATGCTGAAAGAGGGCGTGCTGGCCGGCTTCCCGGTAGTGGACCTGAAAGCGGTCATCTACGACGGCAGCACCCACCCGGTGGACGGCAAGCCCATCGCCTTTGAGATTGCCGGCAGCCAGGCCCTCCGTCTGGGTATGTCGAAAGCGTCGCCCGTTCTGCTGGAGCCAATCGTCAAGCTGTACGTTACCGTTCCCGAAAACTATACCGGCGACATCATCAGCGACCTCAACGGCAAGCGGGGGCGCATCCTGGGGATGAATCCCGAAAGTCGCTACACCGTCATTGAGGCGGAGGTTCCCCAGGCTGAGGTGCAACGCTACTCCCAGGACCTGCGCTCCATGACCGGCGGCCGCGGCTCGTATCGCTTCGAGTTCGACCACTACGAACAGGTGCCGCAGAACATCGAGCAGCGCGTGATTGACACCGCCAAACAGGCCAAGGCGGAAACCACCGCCTAGGCGCGGCGGCGGCTAACTCTGAACATTGCCGGGGCGGGTTTGAAACCCGCCCCGGCGCATCTATGGCGCAGCCCGCCGAACCCACTGCAGCGGCGAGGCGAATATGTCGGCCACTGCGATTGCCAGGCCGGGGATGGCGCCAATGGTCAACGTGTCGCCGGAGCGATACCGGGTTTCCGATGTGTACACGCCGATGCTGCCATCGCTAACCGGCGTAGATAATGCCAGCACGGTTTCCGCGTCAGGATTGAGTATCAAGTATTCCGGGACGCCGTAGCGAGCGTAGATTTCCCGCTTGACCGCAAGGTCGTGGGCCGTATTGGATGGTGACAATATCTCCACCACCAAATCCGGCGGGCCTTCGCACGCGCGCTGCGTAATGATGCGAAACCGGCCGGCGCTTACGTAGAGCAAGTCCGGCTGGACAGTGGTTTGCTCGGAAAGAATGACATCGGCAGGCGCGTAGAGCAATAGCCCCAGCCCACCGGCTGTAACCGGAACGTCAATGAGCCGTCCCAGATTTTTAGACGCTATCTGATGCTTGACATTCGGCGCCGGTGCCATCCGGTACAACACTCCGTCAATCAACTCCCACCGCTCATCATCGGGGGTGGCGGCGTAGTTGGCGTAGGTTAGTTTGCCTTTCGGCTTTGCGGTTACCATAGCAGGCCCCTTTATCACAAACCGGCGAAAATATCCGCTACTGCGATAGTGAGTCCGGGAATGTGGGCGGTGGCTATCATATCGCCGGGGCGATGGAGCGCCTCTGCCGTGTATTCGCCCACGCCGTTGCGGATGACCGGCTCGGTAAGCGCTTGCAGCGTTTCCCGATACGGCTCCAGAATCCAGTATTCGGGAATGCCGTGCCGCGCGTACAGTTCCCGTTTGGTTTCCAGGTCGTGCCTCGGATTGGATGGCGACAGGACTTCCACCACCAGGTCGGGCGGCCCTTCACAGCCGCGCTGCGTGATGATACCCGGCCGGCCGATGCTAATATACATCAAGTCCGGCTCAACTGCCGTCTCCCCCGGCAAAATCAGGTCAAAGCGGGGACGGTAAATCCGTCCCATCCGGCGCGGACGGATGTGGTCTCCGATTAGGTTCCCCGTATTTTCGGACACTTCCTGATGCCTGGCGCTGGCTCCCGCTGCCATCTGGTACAGCGCTCCGTCAATCAGCTCCCACCACTCGCCTTCGGGGGTGGCGGCGTAGTCGGCGTAGGTGTATTTGCCTTTCGGCTTTGCAGTTACCATACCGCACTTCCTTATTTTGATGGGGAAATAACTTAAAAGCCCCAAGCGGGTTGGTATTCGCCGAATACTTCGCGGAATACTCCCATCATCTCGCCCAGGGTGGCCTCGGCTTTGACGGCTTCCAGCAGCGGGTACATCAGGTTGGCGTCGCTGCCGGGCTGCCGGGCCGCCGTTTCCAGGGCGCGGAGGCGGACGGCGACTTCCCGGTTGTCCCGGCGGCGGCGCACCTCGTTCAGGTGGGCAAGGTGGCGCTGCTCGCCGGCCTCATCCACCCGCAGCAGCGGGATGGACAGGTTTTCATCCTCCGCCACGTAGTCGTTGACGCCGACGGTAATGCGTTCCTTGCGGTCTTCCTCTTGCTGGTAGATATAGGCGGCGTCGGCAATCTCCCGCTGGAAGAAGCCGGATTCCAGCGCGGGTATCACGCCGCCCTGCCGGTCAATCCGCTCGAAGTAGCCGTAGGCGCCGGATTCGACCTGATTGGTCAACGCTTCGACAAAATAGCTGCCGCCCAGGGGGTCCACGGTGTCGGTTACGCCGGTTTCGTGGGCGATAATCTGCTGGGTGCGCAGCGCCTGCAAAGCGGCCTCAGCGGAGGGCAGCGCCCAGGCTTCGTCCTTGCTGTTGGTGTGCAGCGACTGGCAGCCGCCCAGCACGGCGGCCAGGGCTTGCAGGGACACGCGCACCACGTTGTTATCCGGCTGCTGCGCCGTCAGCGACGCGCCCGACGTTTGCGCGTGGAACCGCATCCAGGCCGAGCGCTCGCTTTCGGCCCCGAAGGTCTCCCGCAGCTCCCGCGCCCAGATGCGGCGGGCCGAGCGGAACTTGGCAATCTCCTCAAAAAAGTCGTTGTGCACGTTGAAAAAGAAGCTAAGCCGGGGGGCAAAGTCGTCCACGGCCATGCCCCGCTCCACGCAGTGCCGCACGTATTCAAACCCGTCGGCCAGCGTAAAGGCCAGCTCCTGCACGGCGTTGCTGCCCGCCTCGCGGATGTGGTAGCCGCTGATGCTGATGGGGTTGAACCGGGGCATATGGCCGGTGGCAAACTCGACGGTGTCCACCACCAGGCGCATGGACGGGTGCGGCGGGAAGATGTATTCGTTCTGAGCGATATACTCTTTCAGAATATCGTTCTGAATGGTGCCGCCCAGCGACGCAATGGCCGCCCCCTGCCGCTCGGCGGCGGCAATGTACATGGCCCAGATGATGGCCGCCGGGCTGTTGATGGTCATGGAAGTGGTAACCTGGTCCAGAGGGATGCCGTCAAAAACGGTTTGCATATCCTCCAGACAGGACACGGCCACGCCGCACTTGCCGAACTCGCCCCGGGCCCGGTCGTCGTCGTGGTCGTAGCCGTAGAGGGTGGGCATATCGAAGGCGACGCTGAGGCCGGTTTCACCCTGGTCCAGCAGAAAGCGGAACCGCTCGTTGGTCTCGCGCGGTTCGCCAAACCCGGCAAACATCCGCATCGTCCACAGGCGGGAGCGGTAGCCGGTGGGATGCACGCCCCGCAGGTAGGGATACTCTCCCGGCAATCCGACATCGCGCCGATAGTCGCCGTCGGCAACATCCGCCGGGCCGTACACCGGGGCTAAGGGAAGCTGGCTGAGGGTTTTGTAGGCCGCCTTGCGCCGGGGCGCGGCGTCGGCCCGCTGCCGCCAGGCATCGGAGCGGCGGCGAATAGCATTATTGTCATCATTAGAGAGAACCACAAGAAAACTCCTGCCAGGCGTGAGAGAATGTCAATCAGTAAGAGAATGTCAGTAGGCGAAAATGTCGGCCACCGGGCAGGCAAAGCCGGGCAACACCGGGTCGCAAGTCAGCGTATCGCCGACGCCGTAACGCTGCACCGTGCCATCATCGTGATAGGCGTACACTGCCTGCGTGCCGGGGTACGCTGCCAGCACCAGCCTGGCGCCGGCGTCCAGCCACATTTGCGTTTTGGCGTCAATATATGCCTGTTTGTCAAAGATGGATACGACCTCAATTATCAGGTCTGGCGTTATTTTAGGGTAGTCATTAGTCACCGGACGGTCACCCCAGCGGGCGTATGAAATGAAGGCGTAATCCGGGGCGAGTACGGTATCCGGTTCCTGTTCCAGCCAAAAGCCGCAACCGCCTACGCCAAAGCCGAGGTCATTGTTACAGATAAAGTTCCCAAATCGCAATTGGATTCGACCGGCGGCAATGCCGTGACGCAAGTCGTTGAGCGGCATTGTTATCAACTTGCCACGAACGAGCTCGTGGCGCAAATTGTCATCGGGCAGCGCCAGCAGGTCGGCGGCGGTGAGCAGTTTTTTGGCGGTGGTCATTGCCGGGCCTCAGTGATAGGGGGCGGACGGTTGGGCTTGGGCCTAGGCATAGTATAGCGCAGCGCGGCTATCCACTGTCCTGCTGCGCTCCCGCCCGCAACAGGTTCAATCCCGGCATCTCTGCCTCTGCAAAGTCGGGGGTATGGTGGCGGGTCTGACGGGCGACGGCGATTTGACGGATGGTCACGCATTTGGCTAACATCGCGCCGGGATGGTGTGGACTATGACCAGCCGACAGGAGCCGATAACCTTGCAACCCGACGTGTTGCGCTGGGCGCGGGAGCGGGCCGACCTTACGCCCGACGAACTGGCGCGCAAAGTCAGACTGAAAGCCGAGCGGGTGCTGGAATGGGAACGCTCCGGCGAAATCAGCATGGATTGGGCGGAACGGCTAGCCGACGCTACACACAGCCCCTTGGGTTATCTGTTCCTTACTTTCCCGCCGGTTGAGTCGCTTTCTATCCGGGACTTTCGCACCCGCTCCAATGAGTCGCCGGCGCGCCCCAGTATTGACCTGCTGGAAACGGTTTATGCAATGCAGCATCGCCAGGAGTGGCTGCGTGAGGAACTGATTGCGACCGGCGGTGAACCCCTGGCGTTCGTCGGGGCCTATCATCCTAATGCTAATGGCAATTACAGGGCGGTGGCTGACGCAATGCGCGATGCCCTCGGACTTGCCGACGACTGGGTTGCGCCAGCGCCTACCTGGTCTGACGCTATCGGGCTGCTGCGAGATAACGCCGAGGCGGCCGGCATACTGGTGGTTTTCAATGGCGTGGTGGGCAACAACACCAGCCGCCGGCTCAATCCTGACGAATTCCAGGGCTTCGCCCTGGTGGATGAATATGCGCCGCTCATTTTTGTGAATAATGCTGATTTCAAGGCGGCCCAGATATTCACCCTGGCCCACGAACTGGCGCATCTGTTCACCGGTGAAGAAGGCGTTTCCGCTATCGCGTCGCTGTTGCCATCGGAGCACGACGTTGAGCAGCTATGCAACAAAATAGCCGCAGAATTCCTAGTCCCGGAAGCCGACCTGCGCGCGTTCTGGCCCTACGTCGCAGAACACCCAGACCCTTACCAACAAATAGCGCGACGCTTCAAAGTCAGCAGGATTGTCGCCGCACGCCGGGCTCTGGACCTGGAATTAATTGACCGCGCTGCCTTCTTTGATTTTTATAATGAGCATAAGGCGCAAGGAACCCAAAGCCGGCAGTCCACGGACGGCGGCAATTTCTGGAATACCCAACGCTGGCGCGTGGGAGTTCGTTTCGCGACAGCGGTAGTTCGCGCCGTGAAGGGGGGGCGTTTGTCCTATCGTGAAGCGTATGCTCTCACCGGATTGCGGGGCGCGACCTTTGAAAATATGCCTGGCAAGATGGGTATTCGGCTATGACGAATCACGCCGGAATCAGGTACGTGTCGGATACCGATGTACTGGTGGCGGCGTACCGGCACTATTATGCGCCTGACCTGTGCCCCGGTTTTTGGGACTGCCTGAGCCATCATCTCGCCGCCGGCCGGTTGTTGATAATCGACCGGGTGTACGATGAGATAATCTCCCCCACCCAGCTGGTTCAGTGGGTAGAACAGGCCGCCAATGGCTGGTTTCCTGCCACCGCTACTCAATCCATTGCCAATGCCTACCGGCGGTTGATGGATTGGGTACAGGAAAATCCACAATTCACGCCAGGGGCCCGGGCTGAGTTTGCCAGAGCCGCTGACGGGTGGCTTGCCGCTTACGCTATGGTAAATGGCGCAGTCGTCGTAACTAATGAGGTATCCGCCCCGTCTGCCAGGCGGAGGGTGCCGCTGCCAGACCTCTGCGATCCGTTTAACATCCGCTACATCAATACCTTTGATCTGCTGCGAGAGCTCGGAGCCAGTTTTCATTGGCAGCAACCCTGATAAGGCGGCCACTGCCCACCACCGTTATTCCGCCCCCGCCCGCGCCAGGTTCAGCGCCAGCAACCGCTCTAGTATAGCGCTATCCGACAAGCCGGCCGGCCAGCCGTAGGCGTCGGATACTGCCGCGTCAAGGGCGCTGTGGGCGTTGGTTAGCCAGGTGGGGCGTTGGTTGTAGAGGTTGGTCAGGGTGCGGCGGCGCAGTTGGGCTGCGTCGAGGGCCGGGTTGCCGTTGCCGTCGGTGGGGTTGAGCCAGTTTTCGCGCTGGCGGTTCAACTCGGCGGCGGCTTGGGCGATGGCGGCGCGCTGCCCGTCGGTGGGATGGGGGAAGGGGAAGGTTTCAAAGCAGGTGGTGGGCGTGTAGCGAAATGCCGATTCCAGTTCACGCAGCTGCGTTCCCAATGCTCTCGCCCAAACTTCATGGATTCGGCTATGCAGCACACCGAAAAAATAATCATCGTCGCGCGCAAACACATTGGCCGCGCTATTGCAGATTGTCCCGGCGTCAACCCACACCAAGGTCAGGTGCTTGGCAGTAACCGAGTGCCCGATAAATCGCGGCAATCCCGACAGCGCTGCCGTCATATTCCGGGCGGATTGACAATATTGCCAGTAGTTCCCGGTCAAATCACGTCCCTGCACAATCACGGACTGCCTGGCGCGCTCAAACGGGGCGACATACGCCGCCGCCTCTGCCAATGTCATACCGGCAAAGTTGATAGTGTAATGACCACGAGGACGGGACGATAAATCCTGCCCGTTCCTGACCGGCGTTATTACATCGGAGTTGGGCCGCTGATTCGGATTGCCAATGTCTGCCAACATAGTCGCCGCCAAATCTCCGGGAATATCAAAAGGGGCGGTGCCCGGCCCTCTGAATGCAATGCCGGCATTCTCCGGCAGTCTTTTGGCAATAGTGACATCGACGCCGGCGGTAAGATTGGCATTGATACGGTCAACCGGCTTGTCGTCAATCATCTTGCTGGTCTCTGAACCGTCGTCAAAACCGATGATTGCAACGTGTACGTTTGCGCCATCAAGCAACCAGTCCCGGTCGGGATAAGCCATAAATATGCCGCCGGATTCGTTAATATTTTCCAGTACGCCCCGGCTGAAAGTCGCCCGAATATTCTGCGTCGCCAGCAATCCGGCCCGGCCGGTTATGCCGGCGGCGATTTGGCGGCGCGCTTTTTCAAACCAGTAACAGCACAAGTCGGATGACTTTGCCATGGTATCTTTATAGACGCTATCGACTGCCAGCGTGTATTTTCGCTCAAAGTTGCGATTCCAGCTGCGTCGCCCCAAAAACGGCGGGTTGCCGATGATAAACTCCGCCGCCGGCCATTCCGGTTCGGCCGGGTTGTCCGCATCGGTCAGGTCAAGTATGGCGTCCATCTGGCGGATGGTATCCAGCGGGGTCAGGATGGGCTGCTGCGTGTAGGGAAAGCCGTTGCTCCGGTGCCACTGGATATAGCCAATCCACAGCGCCGTCCGCGCCAGTTCGGCGGCGTAGTGTTCAATTTCAAGGCCCAGCATCTGATTGGGCTGCACCGTGGGCGTCAGGCCGGGCCAGCCCTGGGCGGCGGCGTAGTCAATCGCCTGCTTCTCCAAATCCAGCAGGGAGCGCAGGGCCAGGTACAGGAAGTTGCCGCTGCCGCAGGCCGGGTCCAGCACGGTTACGGAGGCCAGGCGTTCCCGGAACTTTTCCAGCCGGGCCCGCGCGCCGTCGCGGTCGTCATCGTCCAGCCGGGCGTCAATCTCCCGGCGGGCGGCGTCCCACTGCCGGCGCAGGGGGGCCAGCACCACCGGGTCAATCACCAGCATAATGTCGTCGGCGCCGGTGTAGTGGGCGCCCAGATAAGTGCGCTTGGCGGCGTCCAGGGCGCGCTCAAAGAGGGTGCCAAAGATGGACGGCTCGATGTTGCGCCAGTTCCGGCCGGCGGCCTCGCCCAGCCGTTGCAGGGCGGCGGCGCTCAACTCCACCGTTTCGGCGGCATTGAACAGGTCGCCGTTGAACCAGGGAATTTCGTCGGCGCCGAACAGTCCGCCGCCGGCCATTTGGGCAAAGAGGCTGGCAATGGCGCGGTTCGCCAAGTCGGGACGGCGGGTATGCTGGCGCAGGATTTGCCCGAACACCCCTTCGGGCAGCAGCCCGGCATCCTCGGCGTAGAGGCAGAACACGATGCGGTTGAGATGGCGGGCCAGCCGCTCCGGGTCGTCGGTATGCCGCTCCATATCGGCCACGATGTCGCGGAACAGGAACGCCGTTTCCTCGGTGACCTGCGCCACCGACCGCCCCGGCCGCAAGGCGTCGGGGTTAAAGAAAGCGTTTTTGAGCAGCTCCAGATGCGCGGGTTCGTCCAGCCGGGAGATGGGGATTTCGTGGCGGACGGTTTCCATCCCCGGAAAGTTGGTGCGTATCCGTATCGTGCGGAAAGACGACACGACCAGCAGGGGCGGCGTTTTCAGATAGACCTGGTAGCGCAGCAGCTGGTTAAGGGCGTCGTCCAGCTGGTCATCGCTGCCCTTGAACTCCCAGCCGAACCGCTCCTCCAGATAGGCGTCGGCAAAGCCGCCGGGCACCCACTTCTCAAAGGTGAAAACGTCGGGGCGGCCATAGGCCACCGGGCTGGGGTGGCCCACCAGGGCGCAGAGGTCAAGGAACATTTCCTGCGCCGCCTGCTTTTCACCAAAAGCAACATCGCGCCACTTGGCGATGAAGTGCTGGGGGGTGATGGTGGGCGCGGCAGGGGCAGTCATAACGGGCCGTCCTGGCGGGGCAAGCAGGGCTAATCATGGCAGAGGGCACAAATTGCCGCAATGTGCGGGGGATGATAGGCGCCCCATCATCCCCCGCACATTAAAGTCAGGCTTAGGCAACGGTGATGCCAGCCTCAGCCAGTAGTACGATGTCGTTGGGGTGGCGCAACTCAGTACAGCGACTCGCCAGTTCAGCATCGGCACGCTGCTTCAGGAGTTCCCGGCTGTCCTGCGGGACGGCGGAATTGGGCGACTTGCCGCCGACTGCCGGATTGGTGAGTAAATCGGCGAAAAAACTGGGGTTTATGCTGCACCGTTGGCTGCCTGCGGGCAGGAAAACCGGCAGCAGCTGTTCTTCTTTGGGAACCCCCTGGTCGTTTTGCCAACGCAGCTTGTAGATGCGGAGGACGCCGGGCTCGGGGCCGTCCAGGTTGGCCAACTCTCCTTTGAACTCCGGCGATTTGGCGAAATCGATGAGGCCGGCAAAGAAGGCGCTGGCAAAATCCATCGGCACGGCGCGGGCGCGGCGGACTTCCGGTTGACGGCTGGCGGTAACTCGCACTACCTGGCTGTTGCCGAACTCGGAGTATTGGCCGCGCATTTCGGCCGGCAATTCCAGTTCCAGCACCCGCCCATTGTACAGACGCTGCCGGACGCGGATGTTTCGGAACGGAAGTATCCCCTCCAGAAAAGCCAGCACGTCCTCCGGGCTGAATCCGGTTAACGCGGCTACCGCCTGAGGGTCAAAACCGGCGACGCGAGCAAAGAGCCGCTCCTGCTGCGATTGCGATTCGCGCGCCCGGTCAACTGCGGCTTCAATTTCAATATCGGTTCGGTTAACGTCCAAATCGCGGTTGGCGGCCAGAATTGACGCCACGTCAACCCGCTCCAGCAATTCGCCGATAATCTCATCCGGCAACCCTTCCCGAAACTCCGTGCTGACTGACGCCATATCCGACGCGATGCGGTCAACCCGCTCCAGCATCTTGCCCAATGCCCGGTTGTCAAAGCCGTCATTCGCCAGCAGGTTGAACACAATAACCCGTTCCTGCTGGCCATAACGGTAGAGGCGCCCGGCCCGCTGCACCAGCCGAGCGGGGTTCCAGGGCAGGTCGTAGTTGACCAGAATGTGGCAGTTTTCGTGCAGATTGAAACCCTCGCCGCCGGCTTCTGTAGAGACCATAAACCGCGCCGTATCGTTGAAACGGTCGATGTTCTGCCTTTTCTCCGCGAGGTTCATACTGCCGTTGATTTGGGCGACGCCGTTTTGCGGGTAACGCCTTTGCAGCGTGTCGACCAGATAATCCTGCGTGGCCCGATATTCGGTGAATACCAGCAGTCGCTCACCTTCCGTTTGGAGCGGCTCAACGACTTCCGTGAGAAACTGCTCCAGCTTGCGGTCATCGGCTTTGACCGTCTTTGCCTTCGCCAGCAAGCCGTCAATCTGCCGCTGCTCGTCCTCAAAGAATGGGGCGGCGGCGATGTCGACGATTTCGTCCAGGTTGTCCAGGCTGTCGGTGCCGTCGCTAAAAGCGTCTTCGTCCAGATTGTCGCCAAATGGCGACCTGATGCGGTTCGCGACGCCGCCTTGCAAACGGGCGATACGACGTTCCAACGCGCGCTCAATGGCAGCGATGCTGGATGAGGCCAGCTTGCGGTAAGTAGTCATTACGAACCCGATAGCCCGTCCGGCATTGCCGCCAGCGGCGGCGGCATCGTAGCCGTAGCGCAAGTAGCCCTGCAACATTGCGTCAAAAGCGCGGGCCGTTTCCGATAAAGGCGCTTCAATTCGACGGGTATCCTGACCGCGGAACAGGAAATTGCCCTGGGCGTCAGTAACCAGACTTTTGCGGTTGCGCAGGACAATTTCCGCCACCACGGACGGGTCGGTGAACATACCGGCGAGCCGCCGCGTCAAATCGGGACGCAGCAGGCGCAACAGGTGCGCAAACCGATCGCGGTCGCCCTGGTGCGGCGTGCCGGTCAGGAATATGAACTCGTCCGTCAACGGGCGCATCCTTTCTGCCAGCCGGTAACGCTGTGTAACCGCCTCGCCCGATATTTTGCTCAAATGATGAGCTTCGTCAAAAACAATCACGTCCCAAGGTTCGGCATCTGAAGCACCGAACAGTGGCAAGTGATTATCCGACTTGGCCCGGTCAATTGACACGATTACCTTATCGTACTTGTGGGTGGCCCAGTCGCCCGGCCGTTCAATGCTGAAATCCCATCCGTAGATGCGAAAAGCCTCATTGAACTTATCCTCCATCTCATCCTTCCATTGTTGCACCATTCCCGCCGGGCAGACTATCAGGACGCGCCGGGCTTCCCGACGCCGCTTTTTGGCGGCCAGCAGCAAGCCTACCTCAATGGTTTTTCCCAAACCTACGTCGTCAGCGATGAGCCAATTGTTGCGGTCTGAAGTCATTATCCGATGCACCAGATCAATCTGGTGCGGCAGCGGGTCGACGTCAAAGCGGTCGAGCGCGCCGGTGACCTGGTTCCACGAGTCCAGCGCATAGGCCAGCGTCTTGAGGCGAAAACGCTCCGCGCTGTCGGGAGCGGGAGCGCTTCTGCTGATAAGCCTCAAGTTTTGGTAAGGCAACCAGCGGGTTTCGCCATTGTTATGCAGTTGTACGAGAACCTGTTCCTGCCTAGCAAACCGGCGAGTATCAAGCACTTCGCCGCGGCCCAGCGTTTTGCGTATATTGGAACGAGGGCTGTCCTGCACTTCCTGGCCGCTACGAAATCCGTTGCGCAACTCCCGCATGGGATGCCATTCGACCGCTCCGGAGCGGCCCCAGCGTACTTGTATGGAGACAGGCTTTCCAGATTCGTCATTATGGCCAAGGACGATGCCCCGGGTTTTCGGGTAACGCTCCGGGTCAGCGTGGGTTACGCAACACCCGTTCACCGGGACCATGGTTGTTGTGGGCTGAAAATTTGTCATCATGCTCACCAATCCCAACTGTCGCGCCAATCGTTGGAGTCGTACCAATCCCTCGCGGAATCAGCATCGTCATAATCAAAATCGTCAGGGGTATCCGAATCCAGATGGGCCTTCCAATTTTCTCCCGGCTTAAATCCGGCACGGAAAACTGCGAATGATGCGAATGTGGGAAACCCTCGCGACCGCAGTTCCAGTTCATTCCAATCGTCGAACCAAGCTTCGTCAATTACTTCGTAAGGGCGCTGATTGAGCCTTAGTTGCACCAACTTATAGGAAGCATCTCTTGACAAGCTGGTACGGACGGGGCGACCCGTAGGACGCCAGCAACGCAAACCCGGATCCCAATAACTGGACGCCCACCAATGGGGTCTCCTATCCCAAATGTCCCAGAATTCCAGGAACAATAGGAGACTGGCGCCAGTCCATTGCTGCTTGCCCAGCCAAGGCAGCCAGCTGCGGAGGCGTTTATCTCCGAGTTGCCAGAGCAGGGTGGCAATTCGTTTCTGTTGGACAGCAGTGGCAGCGACTATCCTGGAAACCCATTGGTCAATTCGCAGTTCGCCAATTAAGGCTTCAGCGTCATCATTGTCAATCCCCGGTAACTGCCGCCGCAGTTCCGGCTCATATTCCCCCAAAGGTTCTGGTTCGTCCCACACGTCGATAAGCATTACTGCATCCTCCTAATGGTGAGCATTTTACCAGCAATCCAGTTGGATTACTGCCACTATTCCGCCAGTCGCACGAACCGCCGCCGGCCGGCCCGCACCACGTCCCCGGCCGCCAGCGATGGCGCATCGCCCGCCGCCACGGCTGCCCGCTCGCCGTTGGCCCGGATTAGCTCCACGGCGCCCTGCCCAATCAGGCGTCGGGCCTCGCTGTTGCTGGCGGCCAGGCCGGTTTGCACCAGCAGTTGGTTGATGCTCAACTCGCCGATGGCGGCCAGGCTGACCTCCGGCATTTCGTCCGGCAAATCCCGTCGTTGTACCACCTGCTCAAAATGCGCCTCGGCGGAGTCCGCCGCGCCGGCGTCGTGGAAGGTGGCGGTTATGCGGCGGGCCAGCCCCTTCTTAAAATCCATGGGGTTGGCCGTCTCCGACGCCATGGCCTGGGTCATAGCGGCGATGTCGGCGTCGGGCACGTCGGTGAGGTATTCGTAGTAGGACGTTATCAGGCTGTCGGGCAGGGACATTAGCTTGCCGTACATCTCGGCGGGCGGCTCCTCCAGGGCCACGTAGTTGCCCAGGCTTTTGCTCATCTTTTGCACGCCGTCGGTGCCGACGAGAATGGGCATCAGGAAACACTGCTGCGGCGTCTGGCCCATCATGCCCTGCAGCTCCCGGCCCACCAGCAGGTTAAACATCTGGTCGGTGCCGCCGAACTCCACGTCGGACTCAATGACCACCGAATCGTAGGCTTGCATCAGGGGATACAGCAGCTCGGTGATGGCGATGGGCTGATGCTCGGCGAAGCGGCGGGCGAAGTCGTCCCGCTCCAAAAACTGCGCCACGGTAAAGCGGCTGGTCAGCTCGATGACGTTGGCCAGGGTGAACTCGCCGAACCACTGGCTTTGCCACTCTACCTGCGTGCGCTCCCGGTCCACCACCTTGAAAAACTGGCGCATATAGGATTCGGCGTTTTCCAGCACTTCGGCATGAGTCAGCATCGTGCGGGTGGCCGAGCGGCCGGAGGGGTCGCCGATTTGCGCCGTCCAGTCGCCGACAATCAGGATGACCTGGTGGCCCAAATCCTGCAACTGGCGCAGCTTGCGCAGGCCCACCACATGGCCCAGGTGGATGTCGGGCCGGCTGGGGTCAAAGCCCATCTTGAGGCGCAGGGGCCGGCCCTGCCGCAGCATAGCCGCGAACTCGGCCTCGGAGATGATGCGGCTCACCCCCCGGCGGGTGATGGGAGACAGGTTTTCGGGAATCTGTACTTGACTGGTCAACGCGCACCTCGCCGTCTGTGGCCATTGCTGACCGGCCGGTTATGTGGGGGCCAGCCGGTCGTTTTCCTCGAGCCTATCGTGTTGTTCCAGAACCGTGCGGGCGTTCGTCACGTCCCGGTTCATCTGCGTGATTAGCGCATCAATGCCGTCAAAGGTTTCCTGCCCGCGCAGGCGGGAGACGAACTCCAGCCGCAGGTTTTCATCGTAAATGTCAGCGGAGAAATCCAGCAGGTGAGCCTCGATCAGGCGCTGGCTGAGGCCGAAAGTGGGCCGCACGCCGATGCTGGTGGCCGCCAGGTGGCGCACGCCGTTGACCGTAGCATAGGTGGCGTACACGCCGTCGGCGGGGATGACAAAATTCTGCGTGGGTATAATGTTGGCGGTGGGAAAGCCCAGCTGCCGGCCCATCTTGGCGCCGTGCACCACCAGGCCGTCGGTGGCATAGGGGCGGCCCAGCAGGTACTCGGCGCCGTCCACGTTGCCATCGGCCAGGGCGTTGCGAACCCGGCGGCTGCGCACCGCCGCGCCTTCCAGCTCCAGGGGGGGCACCGTTTCCACCCAGAAGCCCAGGGACGCGCCCCGGCGTCGCAGATAATCCAGGTTGCCGCTGCGGTTGCGCCCCAGGGCAAAATCGGGGCCGGTTACGATGCCGCGCATATGCAGGCCGTCCACCAGCAAATGCGTGAACTCGTTGGCGTCCAGGTTGGCCAGGTCGTTGGTGAACTCCAGGCAGATGACGCGCCCCACACCGGCATCATAGAGCAGGCGGATTTTCTCTTCGGGCGTAATGATTTTGGTGACGCTTCGCTCCGGGTTGACCACCTCAGCGGGATGGTTGCTGAAGGTGATGACGGTGGGGATGAGCGACGGTTCGGCCCGCTCGAACATCTTTTGCAACAGATGGCGATGGCCCCGATGGACGCCGTCGAAAACGCCGATGGTGATGATGGTACCGCTGCCGGGCGGGGGAGCGGCGTCGGCCAACATCTTACGGAAACTCCCTGGGTCAGGAGTCCGGGGGTGTGCGTTTTCCAGGGTGGGCATTGCTGCTGGCTGGCAGTAGGGCGGATGAGCAAACGTGGCGTGGCGGTGGGCCGCAGCCGGTACAGTCTGACCAACAGTTGGATGCGACTAGCTGCGGCGGCGGAGCATAGCGGGGATGATGGTAGCACACCCCCCGCAACCGGGCAAGCACAGGGAACCGGCGGTCAGAGTCTTTCGGCGCTCAAGTATTTATCCCGTTATTCCGGCTGGCGCGGGAATCCGGGAATTGGGAACACCCGGCGCGCGGCGAGTGGCGGCGACTAGGCCGCCAGCGGTTCCCCGGGCGGCGCGGCGGCGGATACCGCGCGGGGCAACAGCAAGCCGGACAACAGCACCGTCCAGCCCATGACGGCGCAAATGAGAAATCCCGGCAGGAATGAATCGGAGGCGTCGCGGATAGCGCCTACCAGGATTGGGGAAACGAACATAGCGATGCCGGAAAAGGTCATTATCGAGCCGTAAATTACGGCCAGACTCTGGGGCGTGATGCCGGCCAGCCGCAAGGGCAGGGTGAGCAGCATAGGAACGTAGAACCAGGAACCGAATCCCAGCGCCACCGCCGCCAGGTAGATGCCGGTCATACCGGGCAGCAGGAAGGTTCCCAGCCCGCCCAATCCGGCCGACAACCCGGAGATGACGAATATGGCTCGCGCCGACCCGAACCGCAGCGGCAGAATCCCCCCGGCCAGGACGGCGAAGATGCCGACCAAGGGCAGAATCCCCGTAACCAGGCCGGCTTGGGACAGCGAGAGGCCGCGCTGTTCATTGTAGAAGGCGGGGAGCCAGCCGGTCAAAGCCGTGTACTGGATAAATACGCCGGCGTCGGCCAGCACCAGCAAGGCTACGGTGCGGCCGCGCAACACGCGCAGGGTCTGCCGCAATGAGATGGGCGCGGGGCGCGCGCCACGGTCGGGAGCATCCCGGCCCGCCGCCAACCAGACGGCAGCGCCCACCACGCCGATGGCCCCGAACAGAGTCATCACCATTTTCCAGTCAATAATCCCGGCCAACGGCGCCGCGCTGGCAACCGAAATCGCCACGCCCAAACTGACGGTGGCGGTGTTGAGGGAGTTCATCACCAGCACCTCTTTGGTGGAGAACCATCCCATCAGCAAAGGGCCGGTGGCGGTCACGGTCATAGCGAGGCCAACCCCGTAGGCCAGACGCAAGGACAGCATAGAGCCGAAGCCGGGGCAGAGGAATGACAGCGTCAAAATCGCCATGGCAACCCAACCGATGAGGGTAGCCCGGCGGACACCGATGCGGGCCACCAGAATGCCGCCCGGTATGCCAAAGGCCGCCCCCACCAGCATCGGCAGGGAAACCAGAAGCCCGGCGGCCACCCGGTTAATCTGATAGTCCTCAATGACCAGCGGCAGCAGCGGCGCGATGCCGAACAGGTTCAGCCCCAGCGCCAAATGGGCGGCCAGCGACATGGCCCCCATCATCCATCGGTAACGGCTCAGCACCGGGCGCTCAGGAGCGGGGTTCGTCCGGCGCCGGCGGGCTCGAGCCGGAGAACGCCCATTGATTCTTGCATCAGATAAGTTGCCTGAAGCATCGCAGCCGAAATTTCCTTCCGAATTAAAGGGTTTGGCGTCATACCAATTTTTTACAGCGATGGCGGTCTGCTATTCCCAAGGCGCTCCATCGGGAAAGACGTCATCCTCAGTGGTTCCGCTCAGCCGGTGGATTCTGGCCACCAATTGGTTGGCGGCGGCGTTGACCATATTTTGCAGTTCCAGCTTTTCACTCCGGGCCATCGGCCGGGGCGCGATGTTGTAGCGGTAGTCGGCGGCGTACTTGACGAGCCGGTTGCCGTACCCGGTGGGGGATTCGGGATTTTCGTATGTGGTATGGTCAAGCAGCCTGGTGACCGATTCGTAGAGTTCCTGCGTTTCCGGAGCGTTCGGGTCGTGGTAAGTGTCCAGATAGTATTCCCAAATCCCGACCAGGCCGTGGCGGAACGTAGTTGCATCGTTGTGCGCTGACAACAGCCCGCGCAGGGCGTTTTCTACTTGCTGCTGGGCAGAGAAGCCCATCAGTTTCTGGTTCCAGTGGCCCTCGTCCACCATGTCGTTGAACTGTTTGCTCCATTCCGCGGCATTCTCCAGCCGCTGCCTGGTTGCCGGCCAGTGTTCGGGATAATAGTCATCTTTGTACTCTGTGCCGTAGTTCATTCTTTCCCTGCCAATGGCTACTCCGTAGTGGTCGGCCTGGCCGGCCAGGTGCTGTTTGGCCCGGCGGTTGCGTTGGAAATCAACCAGAGTCATGTTGACTATGTTGACTTCCAGAAACGGGGGGTTTTCGTTCATATAGACGCGGGCGGCGCGGCCGGGGCGGCTTCCCTTTTGGGGCCCGTCCGGTTTGGGCCCGTCCAGTGAGACTACCAGCAGGTCCACATCCGAGTCCGCGCGATGCTGCCCGGTGGCCCGGGAGCCGAACAGTATCACGATGTCAGGCGCTACTGCCCGTTGCACGGCATACGCTATGTTGAGGGCGTGCTGGTCCGGCGTGATGCTCTGCATTTCGCTACTCACCGCGCCGGCAAGGCTGCGGAGGGTTCCGTGTCCGCCGATTATAGCAGCGCCGGCGGCGATAGTCCGTAATAAAATAGCCGGGGCGGGTTCCAAACCCGCCCCGGCTGGCAGCAAGGCGGCCGGTGGGCGATTATTCGGTGGCTGACGCCGTGCCGTCGGGGTTGATTCGCACCTTGACGATGGGGGCGACCAAATCGTTGAAGATGACTGCGGCTTCCGAAGTGGGGCCGCCGACGCGCTCCACCCAGCCGGGCACTACGTGGGCAATGGCGGACTGACGCTGCGCCGCTTTCATATCGCCGGTGAACTCCACCAGCTGCATTCCCTCGGCCACATTTTCGGAGATGGCGTTCGGGGCGAAGTGCTCAAAGAGGAGCTGCCGGTTGAGATAGGCGTGGCGCGCGCCCTCCTCCAGCACGATGTTCTGGAGGTCTTTGGGCATCTTGTCCCAACGGGTGTGGCTGATGGTGAACCAGCTGTGGCCGACGGATACGATGGGGCCAACCAGGTAGTCGGCGACTTCGTACCAGCGCAGGCCGTGGCCGCAGGAACCGCAAGACACGGCGCCGTCAATGACGCCGCGCTCCAGGGCAGTGTACACGTCGGCGAAGGCGATGAACTGCGGGTCGGCGCCCATTCCCGAAAGCAGGTCGCTGAGCACGGTGCTGTGGCTGCGCAGCTTGAGGCCCTGGAAGTCGTCCATGCTGGCCACCGACGGCTTGGCGAAGATGTAGTTGTGGGCAGTCATCATGTAGGCCACCTGCACGCCGCCGTTGGCCTCGGTTACCTCGGCCATTTTGGGCTGGATGGCGTCAATGACGGACAGCTGGTCAGCCTGGGTAGGATAGAGTCCCCAGAGGTTGCTCATATCCATAATGGGGTGGTCGCCGCCGACGTAGCCGGAGTAAATCTGCGCCGAGTCCAGGGTGCCATCCTCAATGAGGCGCAGGGAGTCGGGGCCGGCGATGCCGAGTTCGGGGAAGGATGAAACCTCAAACTGAACCTGCCCGTTGGTGCGGCGATAGACGCGCTCGGCAAAGCCGATGTCCTCGGTTTCCTTGTAGTTGCCGATGGCCAGGCCGCAGTCCACCAGGGTACGGTTGATGCAGGCCATCTGGAACTGGAACTCCTGGCCGGAGGATTCCAGGGGCGTCAGGTTGAAGTTGACGCCGGGTTCCTCGCCGCAGGACCAGCCGGCCGGGCTGCCGCCGCCGTGGACGTCGGGGACGGCGGCGGCCGTTTCACCGTCGCACTGGGTGCTGGCGATAGCTTCCTGGCCGCCGTTGGGGGAGTCAACAATGTTGATGACGACATCGCCCACGCGCCGGCCTTCGCCGGCCGTCATCATCCCGGACGTCATCATAGAAGCGGCGGTTTCGCTGGCGGTGCCGTCGGAGTTGATGGCGACGCCCACGATGGGGGCTACTTTGTCGTTGTACAGCTGCACCGCTTCGCTGTTGGGGCCGCCGGTGCGCTGGACCCAGTTGGGCAGAATTACGTTCAGGGCCACGTCGCGCATCCGGGTCTGCACTTCGTCGCTGAAGGGGCGGTGAATCATACCGGACTCGACGTTGGCATCCACGCTGATAACGTTCCATTCCTCAATGAGGGCTTTGCGGGCGGCCTGTTCGTACTCCCGGCCCACTTCCAGGAGGATTTGCTGAAGGTCCGGCGGGAGGGAGCTCCAGGCGTCGCCGTTCATCGTGTAGTAGGCCACGGCGACGGAGCCGACGATGGGGCCGTAGAGGTAGCTGGTTACTTCGTACCAGCGCTGGCTGTGGCCGGGTTCGCCGCCGGTTACGCCGCCATCCAGGACGCCGCGCTCCAGGGCGGTGTACACGTCGGCGAAGGCGACGAACTGGCCCTCGGCGCCGAGGCCGGCCAGCAGGTCGCCCAGGATAGTGCTGTGCTGACGGATTTTCTTGTTCTCAAATTCCGACAAGGAATCCAGCGGGTCGCGGCTGAAGATGAACTGGTTGGGGTAATACTGGCGCATAATCGGCTGGCCGCCGGTGGTGCGCTGCAACACTGCTACCAGGTCCTCGTGGACGGCGTCGGTCAGTTGCAGATGAGCCTCCTCGCTGGGGGAAAGGCCCCAGAGATTGCCCACGTCCAGCAGGGGCAGGTCGCCGCCCACGTATCCGCTATAAACTTCGGCGACTTCCAGGGTGTTGTCCTCGATGAGGCGCAGCGTATCACCGCCGGCAATGCCAAGTTCGGGGAAGGACGACAGGGTAAATTGCAGCTGGCCGTCGGTGCGTCTGGCTACTTCGGGGATGAAAAAGCTGTTGACCAGTTCGCAGGCGGCAACGTTGCGGTTGATGCACACCAGTTGAAACTCAAAGCTGGCGCCCTGGGTTTCCAGTTGGGTTTGCGCCTGCGGGGCGGCCGGTTCCGGCGTCATAGCGGCCGGGGCCTGGGTGGGCGCCGCCGCCGCGGGGGCAGTGGTCGGGGCGGCGGGCGCGGGCTGCTCCCCACCGCCGCAAGCAGCCAGGGCAGCGATCAGCAGGCCCAACAGGGCGGCCAGCAGATACTTGCCGGCGCCGCGATTTGATAAGGTGTCGGTGATTCGGGGGCTCATTTTCGCTCCGGTTTGGCTGAGGTTACAGTTGCCCGGCGGCGTGATTTGCGTTAAATCCGCCGCCAAAAGGCTAGCCGGCGTCAGAGTCTATGGCAAACATTTTGGGTTGTCAATCGGCACCAGTGCGGCGGCAGCCTTCCGTTGCCGGCGGTCGGGGCTTGGCAAAGTCATTAAAGCCCTCTCCCCTTGCGGGAGAGGGTTGGGAGAGGGGTAGCGCTCCGCCCGGCCGGTAGCCCTCTCCCCTTGTGGGAGAGGGTTGGGAGAGGGGTAGCCCTCCAGCGCCCGCAAAACCCGCCGCCCGCACTTTGCAACGCCCCTGCCCACTGACAACCCCCCTTTGACAACCGCGAACACAAGTCCTATACTGCAATCTATCACGTGAATCTCAGTCCTGCCAGAGGTCAACCGGTCGTCAACGGCCAGTCAGCACAAAATCGCATACCGGCGTCGTGGAGACCCCTCGTCCAATGCTTACGCGAGTACGGTCTAACCGGCCAACAGCGACTGCCACCGCGCTGCGTGGCTGCGCCTTAAAGCGCAGCTCACGAACCATCGGAGCAAAACTTTGCGTAAATCCCCCGGCCGTGGGGCTGACAATGACCGGTAACCTCTGGCTCGCACACCGCATCCCGCCAACAGCCCGAACCAGCAAGGAGCATTGCCAATGAACCCAGCCCACCACCGCAGATGAATAACCAAACCACCTGAAACCGAACGCTGCCAAGTATCGCATCCCGGCCGCTGCGAACCCTGTGCTAGAATGGCGACGCGCCAGCAATGCTATAGGGTGAGGGTACTCCGTGAATTTGAGAATGCAATGGTGGCAACACAGCATCAAGGATTTTTGCGCGCGCCAGCTGGCCTACCGCTTGCCGGCGCCGCTGGCGAGCCCCCTGCTGCCCAAATACCGCTGCTCTATTGAGACCACGGAACTGGTCTGCCTGCTGGCATGGATTGACTGGCACCGCGATATCGGGGGGGGGGGCACACGCCATTTGTGAGATTGGCGTCGGCGGCGGCTACACGTCAACGTTTTTGCTGGAACACCTGCGCAGCACGGGCAATCCGGCGGCCATGGTGCTGTCGGATACGTTCTCCGGCTTTACCCGGCGTTCCGTGGCTTATGAAGTGGAGCGCCGGGGCAAGCGGAAAGCCGAAATCGACTGGTTCAAGCATGGCTCGGCCCAGCATTTCGAAAAGCACCTGCGCCGGCTCGGCTACGACAATTTCCGGGTCATTGCCGGCGATTGCGAGCAGGTTGACTGGGCCGCGGTCGGGCCAATCGCCGTAGCGCTCCTGGATGTTGATTTGTACCTGCCCACCCGGGGCGCTCTGGAGCAGATCTGGGCGCAGCTGACGCCGGGCGGCGTCATCCTGGTTGACGACTGCCAGCCCGACCAAAGGTGGGACGGCGCGCTACAGGCGTACCGGGAGTTTATCGCGGAACACGGTTTGCCGTATATCCCCGTCGGCTCCAAAGGCGGCCTGCTGCGCAAGGACGGCCAGGAGGGCGCATTTCCGCCGCGCGCGGCGCAATCGCCGGGGCGGGTTATAAACTGACCCGGCGCGATGGCGCGATAGATAGTTGGAGCGCCACGGGGGCGGCCTTCAGCGACCCGGCTGCCGCGCCCGAAGTGCGAACCCGAGGGCCGCCGCCGCCGCCGTGGCCGCTCCGATGCGGAACACGTCGCGGTAGGCCAGCAGGAACGCATCGCCCGCCGTGGCCGCCCGGCTGGCGGCGTAGTGGTCGCTGAGGGCGGCGAATATCGCGCCGACTATCGCCACGCACAGCACGGTGCCCGACGCCTGGGCCAGCGACATCGCCCCCGACGCCGTGCCGTAGCGCGCGGCCGGCACGCTGCCCAGCATCAGGGCGTAGGCCGCCGACTGGAACCAGCCCACGCCCAGGCCGACGACGGCAATGGCCGCCGCCGGATGCCAGATTGCCGAACCGTCGTTCAACAGCGACATCGCCAGCAGTCCGATGGCCGTCAGCAGCAGCCCCACGGCGCCCACCGGACGCACTCCCCAGCGGTCGCACAGCCAGCCGCCCAGCGGCGACGCCAGGATGTTGCTGGACGACATTGCCGCCAGCATTATCCCCAGCGTTACCGGCCCCCGGCCCAGCGCGTCGGTGATGTAGAAAGGAAAGATGAACCAGATGACGAACTGCGCGAAATGGCCCAGGAACATAGCCGCCGTGGCCGTTTGGAATCCGGTCAGGCGCAGCAGCCCGCCGGGCAGCACCGGCGACTCTGCCCGCCGTTCCACCCGGATGAGGGCCGCCAGCAGCAGGGGCGTCGCCGTCAGCAGGGCGATTACCACGGGCGCGCCCCATCCGACGGCGGGCCCTAACCGGAGGCCAATCATCAGGCACAGCAGCAGCGACAGCACCAGCGCCGCGCCCAACAGGTCGAATCGCGGCATCCGGCCGGCGGCCAGTCGCGCCGCCGGCAAGCGCCCCGGCACGGCCAGCGCTCCGATGACCAGCGCCAGCAGCGCCAGCGGGATGCGCCCGGCGTACACGGCCGGCCAGTCAAACCGCTGCACCAGCGGCCCGGCGGCCAGAGTAGAAGCCACCATCCCCAGGGCCAGGCTCGCCGAGGTGAATCCCATCGACAGCCCGCGCCGGTGTGCCGGGAAAACCGCGGCGGCGATGGCCGGCGCCGTGCTGTACAGGCAGCCCGTCCCCAACGCCTGCAACACGCGAAACCCGACCATCACCTCCAGCGTCGGCGAAAACGACAGGCACACCATCGCCACCAGATACGTAACCGTGCCAAAGAGGTACACCACCCGCAGGCCGAAACGGTCGGCAAAGGCGCCCGACCCCAGGGCCAGCCCGGCGCGGGTGGCAATGAACACGACGATGACCCACTGCACGGCGGCCAGGTCGGTGTTAAAGGCGTCCCGGATGGCAGGCAAGGCCACGTTGACCGAAAAGTCCAGCGACGCCAGCGCCATGCCCAGCGCGGCCGCCGCCGCCAGCGCGACCGTGCGCCAGGCGAGGCGGGGCGGCGTTGCCGAGAGTTCGGGTTCAGCAGGGGCGGGCATAGCGGTTGATTGTACGATACCGGCGGCGCAATCAGCCAAAATCCCGTGCCACTGCTCCGGCAGCGCAAGCCGGCCGGAAAGCCTTATAACACGCCGCTTCCGGTTTTATCCTGATTCTGGCGTCGTTTTCCCGGCTTTAGCTTTCGCAGAGTGACGGATTAATCGCAAAACTGCCCCACTTCCCGCCGAACCGCCGCCAAAGACGGGTTGTTCCGGCCCGCCGACCGTTTGAATTATTCCCGCCTTTCCGATAAGTTAAGCGGACTTTTTTCTAGGAGGCATAGCAATGCTGTTGTTCCGCTCCCCGTCACGAAAAGCCGGCTACCATGCCGGACTGTGGGCCCTCGCTCTGGCGGTAGTCGGCCTGCTCGCTTTCGGCATCCGCCCCGATGTCGTTATGGGGCAGGCTGCCAGTTCCGATTCGTCCCAGCTCCATACCATGAACACCTTTACGGCTCAGGCCGTCCAACCCGACCCCGGCTCCACCATCCGCCTGGCTTGGACCGCCCCCGCCAGCGGCGCTTCGACCGTTCGGGGCTATCAGATGCGAATCTACGCCGCAGGACACGGCCAAAGTTGGGTGGGAGTCGATCGGACCCGTACCGAATACACGTTCACCGGGTTGTCGGCTAATACCGAGTACCGTTTCAAGATGCGCGTCCAGAATAACGCGGGCGACTACGGGCCGTGGTCAAACCGCGTCAAAGCCTCTACCGGCCCGCCCAACCAGTCGCCGGCTTTCGGCAAGGAAACCTACACAATGTCCATCGCGGAGAACGTGATGGACGCTTATAGTGAGGGTCTAATCACAGTTACCGACCCTGACCATAGCAACGTTTCCATCACCATAACCGACGGTGCAGCCGGTAAGTTCACTGTCAATCAGCAAGGTGATATAACCTACTTCGGAGACGGCGAAGATTACGAGTCTTTCACCGATCCAACTGAAGCTTATACCATCAAGTTGAAGGCTACGGACCCGGCCGGCGCTTCCGACACGGCCACCCTGACGGTCGCCGTCACCAACGTGGTTGAATCGTCGCCGGCCCGCGTCAGCCGTCCCACCCAGTCCGCCGCCAGGTACACTACCAAGGTGTCCGTCAGCTGGACGGCTCTGGCCGGACATACTACCGGCTACGGCTATCGCTATCGCGTCGCCGGGTCGGGAACGACGACCTGGAGCACAGGCAGCGCCGCCGGGAGCACAGCGACCATCAGCGACCTGAAACCCGGAACCAAATACCTGGTGCAGGTACGGGCCGTTGACCCCACGGTTGACAGCCCCGGCAAATGGTCAAAGCGGCTGGCCGCGCGTACCGCCAACCGGCCGCCCAAGCCGCAGAACGTGGGGACCAGGAACCCACAGCTGAACCAGATGCGGATTGTCTGGGATGCTGCGGGAGCCTGGAACAATACCGCGCTGAGCGGGTACGAGGTTGACTACCGGAAGTCGGGAACTACCGCTTACCAGCGAGTGGATGTTGGCGCCAGCAAAACCAATACCGTCATCAAGGGCCTGGACCTGGGCGCCACCTACGAGGTGCGCGTGCGGACGACCTACGGAACCGACTCCAGCAAATGGTCAACCCTGACAGTGGAGACCGGCCGTCTGCCCGGCGCGCCCACGGCGTTCACCGCCGTTAGCAAGCCAACCGGCTTCGCCGCCTCCTGGCAGGCGCCGACGGACGCCGGCAACCCCGCAGTCACCGGCTACCAGTACGCCATCCGCGAAGACTACATCTTCGACAACTGGCAGGCGTGGAGCACCGCGAGCGCCGCGACCACGCAGCGCATCACCGGACTTTTGGGCTACACCCGGTACTCGATCAGGGTGCGGGCCGTCAACGCCCTTGGCGCCGGCCCGGCCGTCCAGATTACCCAGCGCACGGCGGTGAACCAGAGACCCGTGTTCAACACCCCGCCGGCCTTCAGTGTGTCCGAGGGCACCCCTGGGGACATCGCGCTGGGAAGTGTTACGGCTACCGACCCGGAGAGCGACTCGCTGACTTACGACATCGGATGTATCGGGCTGATCTCGCCCGGCCCCCTATCCACGCGCAAGTTCTATGTCACCACGGCCGGCGAGCTGCGCACTTACTCTCACGCCACCTTTGACTACGAGACGAAGTCCTCGCACATAGCCAGAGTGTATGCCGACGACGGACATTCGGGAACCCGCATTCCCAATGGGAATTACCGCAAATGCGGATGGCTGGACGTTACCGTCTCAGTGAAGGCCCCCACAGCGTCGTCATCCACCGACTAGCCATCGCAGCAGCGACGGCGCGTTGACCAAACGGCCCTGGGAACGCCGGTTCCCAGGGCCGTAGCCATTGCGTTGTCCGCCGTGGTTCGCCGCCACGCGGCGCAATGCGTGGGCATCCCATAGCCAACCGCTAGCCAACCGCTAGCCAACCGCTAGCCAACCGCTAGCCAACCGCAGACTATGAGTAGTACACAGCGGGCAACGGGCAGTAGCGAAAGCCGGCCGTGTGCTAATATCAGGCTTGCTGATGGGAGGTTTGTTATGACCACGAAACCCCAGCCGGCCGCTTGATCGCCGTTCCGGGCGGCGATGGCCCGGTACTCGCCCGCGGAGATTGACGCCGCCCAGACCGAATACCCCGAAACGGACGGTATGCCCTTGTTGACCGAAAAATCCGGCGATGCCAGCGCCATGCCAGGGCAGCGGCAGCGGCCAGGGCGATAGTGCGCCAGGTGAGGGGGGCGGCGTTGCGGGGAGTTTGGGTTCAGTGGGGGCGGGCATAGCGGTTGATTGTACGGCATAATGGCCATTGCCAGATAAGGATTCGTGATGACTGCTCAAAGATTCCTTGCCGTCCTGCTGACGCCACCGGGCACTGCGGCCAGTAGATTGGCAGGAGCAAAAAGGAGAATACAATGAAAACCCGGAAGTCTTTTCTCGTGGTGCCGCTACTTGCGGTCATTATCGCTGCCCAAGCCGGAATGGCGTCAACCCAGGCGAATGACCCCCTGCCCAAGCCGACCAACGTCCAGGTCGTTAACGGGCCCAACATTGGCGAGGTGATAGTCAGTTGGGACGCCGTTGCCGGAGCGAATTACTACCGCATCGGCTGGATTGCCAACGCCGATGTTCAGCAAGCAGCAGCTGCCGGTACCGATGTTTTTGAGCGGTTCGTCTTTGTTGACATCGGCGGCAGACCTTCCTATACCGCAACCCGCCTGACGCCCGGCGAGGATTACTGGTTTATCGTCGGTAGCAATGACACCCGCTACGGACAACCGCAATGGTCGGAATGGACGATATTGACGCTGAATGACGACGCAACGGCTTGCCCGACGCAGATTCCGGACCGGGCTAACCTTTACGAGCCCATATTGCCGCCGATGGCCCCGGCATACATCGATTGGCGTTGGAAACCTGACCAGGACCACTTCAGGGAGTTGGTAACAGACTTCACCATCCACAACGATGTCGGCGACTTCTCCGACCAGCACGGGCTTTACCTGATTCTGCTTCAAAATTCCATCTCGGACGCGGGGTTTTATTTCGGCTTACAGACTGACGCTAATCAGCGTGGGAAGGCGGTGATATTCTCCAGGTGGAAGACGCGCGACCTGGCTAACGCGAGATACGCGGACACGGACGGCTGGACTGAATCGGCGGGACACGAAGGCGACTTTATCGGAGTACGGCGGTCTTACGACTGGAGCGCGGGAGACTATCGAATCCGAATTGCCCCCGACGGATTGGACTCCGACGGTGAATGGTTTGGCTTGTGGATTACAGACTTGGACACTGATAAGACGACCTGGATTGGGTCTCTGAAGTTTCCTCTGTTGGATGGCACGGCCACGATTGAGCCATACTCCTCCGCTACGATCGAGCTTTACGGCAATGACCCGATCCGGCCAATCGATGTACCGCAATGGCACGTCAGTGTTAAAAGGCCCCTGGGCGATAACCTGCCGTCAATATGGGGGGTTACCAGCTACCCCTTTGACGACTCTGACAATGCGCTTCCGAACTCCGATGTCCGGTACGACCCGTCGGAAGACGTGGCACATCTCCGCGTGGGCGGCGCTACGGAACGCGAAAACTCTGCCGTAGGGTATATTGACTTCCAGTGAACACGGACGGCGTGCCCATGGGAGTCATGGTGTCTCCACCCGCTACCCGGCAGCAGGTGGCACAAAGTCGTTCACCGCCAGGGCCACATCGGGAAAGACGCGCGGGCTGACGCTCCTGCCAACCCGGCAAGTGCGAACAGTGGAGTACTCCGAACCTAGCGGTGTGGGGTTTCAAGGTAGAGCGGCCGTAATTATGCCGTCAAATCCCCTTGTCCGTGTATCACCAATCCACCCTGATTTGACGAGGGAAACACGCCGGCCGGTTTGACCAGCAATCGCCGGCGCATCCGACAGCGGGGCCGTGTGCTATCATCCGCCTTGCTGATGGGAGGCTGCTATGACCACGAAACCCCAGCCGGCCGCTCTGTCGTCGTTCCGGGCGGCGATGGCCCGGTACTCGCCCGCGGAGATTGACGCGGCCCAGACCGAATACCCCGAAACGGACGGTATGCCCTTGCCAGATGGACCGGAACAGGAACCCAAGTTCACCGAAATCGTGGGCACGGTTCGCGAATATCTCCACGACCGCCCCGATGTCATCGTCAGCGGCAACACCTTTGTCTATTATGATGATGAAGGCGCCCGGCGCCGGGTGGCTCCCGACTGCTACGTGGCTTTCGGCGTGTCGGAGGCGGACATTCCGCCCTACAATTCCTGCCTCAGAAATTGGGTCAGAAAGCGCCGCCGGCATTGATACCGGGCGCCGGCGCATCCTCTACGCCCGCATCGGCATCGGCGAATACTGGCGCTACGACCCTACGGCCAACAGCAAGCATTAGGGATACTGCGGTTTTACGACCGGGCCGCCGGCCAGTACCTGCCCACCCGCCGGGAACAGGCGGAAGCCTTGCGAGTGTCCGCGAACGCCCGCCGGGCTGCCGGAACAGCGTATCAGCAGGAAGCCGAGGCCCGCCTGGCCGCCGAAGCGGAAGCGGCCGAACTACGGGAACAGCTGCGCCGGATGCGCGGCGAGTAAGATGTGCTAATATCTGCCCAACCCGCATTTCGCTAATTGCCGCCCCGGAGGTTCCTACGATGACGCAAAATACCGGCGCTTTTGAGGCCCTGTTGCAGGAAGACCGCACTTATCCGCCGCCGCCTGATTTCGCGGCCCACGCCAACATCGCCGACCCCGCCGTTTATGAAGAGGCCAACCGCGACCCGCAAGCCTTCTGGGCACGCTTTGCCGGCGAGCTGGACTGGTTCAAGCCCTGGGATACCGTGCTGGACTGGTCCAATGCTCCCTTTGCCCAGTGGTTCGTGGGCGGCCAGCTCAACGTGTCTTATAACTGCATCGACCGGCACCTGAACGGGCCGCGCAAGAACAAGGCCGCCATCATCTGGGAGGGCGAGCCGGGCGACTGGCAGGTTTATACCTACCGGGATTTGTACCGCGAAGTCTGCAAGTTCGCCAACGGCCTGAAGAGTCTGGGGGTGGAGAAGGGCGACCGGGTCACCATCTACCTGCCCATGGTGCCGGAGCTGCCCATCGCCATGCTGGCCTGCGCCCGCATCGGCGCGCCGCACAGCATCGTGTTCGGCGGGTTCAGCGCCGAATCCCTGCGGGACCGGATTGAGGATTCGCAGTCCAAAGTGATGATTACCGCCGACGGCGGCTGGCGGCGGGGCAACATTATCCCGCTGAAGCAGAACGCCGACGCCTCCATTGAGGGCGACACTCCCGTAGAGAATGTGGTGGTGGTGCGGCGCACGGCCCACGCCGACGATATGATGCAGGCGGGCCGCGACGTCTGGTGGCACGACCTGGTGGCCAACCAGCCGCTGACCTGCGAACCGGAGCCGATGGACAGCGAGGATATGCTCTTTATGCTGTACACCAGCGGCACCACCGGCAAGCCCAAGGGCATCGTGCATACCACCGGCGGCTACCTCACCGGCACCTATGCCACCAGCAAGTGGATTTTCGACCTCAAAGAGGATGACGTGTACTGGTGCACCGCCGACATCGGCTGGGTCACCGGCCACAGCTATATCGTCTATGGCCCGCTGGCCAACGGCGCCACTTCGGTAATGTACGAAGGCTCGCCGGACTGGCCCGACCGGGACCGTTTCTGGGCCATCGTGGAGAAGTACGGCTGCACCATCTGCTATACCGCCCCTACCGCCATCCGCACGTTTATGCGCTGGGGCGAGGAATACCCCAACCGGCATGATATGTCCTCGCTGCGGCTGCTGGGGACGGTGGGCGAACCCATCAACCCGGAGGCGTGGGTCTGGTACTGGCAGCACATCGGCGGCGGACGCTGCCCGGTGGTGGATACCTGGTGGCAGACGGAAACCGGCGCGGTGATGATTGCGCCCCTGCCGGGCATCACGACGCTGAAGCCCGGCTCGGCCACGCAGGCGTTCCCCGGCATCGAGGCCGCCATTCTGGACGAGCAGGGCAACGAAATCGGCCCCGGCGGGGGCGGCTATCTGGTCATCCGCCAGCCGTGGCCGAGTATGCTGCGGGGCATCTACGGCGACCCGGAGCGGTTCGTGCAGCAGTACTGGTCCAACTACGAGGGCATCTACTTCACCAGCGACGGGGCCAAGCTGGACGAGGAATCCTACTACTGGCTGCTGGGCCGGGTGGACGACGTAATCAACGTGTCGGCCCACCGCATCAGCACGATGGAAGTGGAGTCGGCGCTGGTGGACAACCTGAAAGTGGCCGAGGCCGCCTGCATCGGCCGCAGCCACGAGGTGAAAGGCCAGGCCATCGTCGCCTTCGTGACGCTGAAAGACCAGGTGGGCCGTTCCGACGCCGTAATCGCCGAGCTGAAGCAGCACGTGGCGGGCAAAATCGGCCCCATGGCCCGGCCCGACGACATCTACTTCGCCGCCGAGCTGCCCAAAACCCGCAGCGGCAAGATTATGCGCCGGCTATTGCGGGACGTTGCCGAAGGGCGGGCGCTGGGCGACACCACTACCCTGGCCGACCCGGCAGTGGTGGAAATGCTGAAAGAGCAGTACGGGGACGAGGAGTAGCTCGTTCGACGCAGCCCGGCGGCCTGGTAAGCAAAGCCCTCACGGTTTCGGGCCGTGGGGGCTTTGCAATCCGTCTAGGGCGTCCTTGCCAACGCGATTGTCACAAAGGCAATCGCCCAGAGCAAAATAAAGGCAACCGCAGCTATGGCCCAGCGATACTCCCGGATGCTCCCGCCGGAGATAGTGGCCATTATTTTACTCACCACCTTGCTCCCTTCTTCCTAGCCGCATCAGTATGCAAAAATGTCGTCCACCGGGCAGGCGAAGCCGGGCAATACCGGCTCGCAAGTCAGCGTATCGCCGGCGCCGAACCGCTGCGTTGTGCCGTCGTTGTGGTGTGCTGCCACTTCCCGGCTGGCGATGTAGATTGCCAGGACTATTCGCACGCCGGCGGCCAGCCACATTTGGATTTTGGCATCCACCGCCGAACGCGGGTAATCGGGAGAAATTACCTCTACCACCAGGTCAGGGATAACTCCGGCAGCGTAGCCCCGTTCCGGCAAGGGTTCGGTTATGCGCTGGCGGTTGATGAGAGCGTAGTCGGCAGCGCGAATGGTGTCCGGTTCCTGCTCAATGTAAATCCCAGCTTCGGGCCCGTAAATAAAGGGCAAGTTGCGTTCCTCAATAAAGTGAGTGATGCGATAGCCGAGGCGTCCGGTGACGACAGCGTGTGTAATACTTGGTGGCGGCATTTCGATCAGTTCTCCCTGTACGAGTTCGTACCGCTTGCCGTCGTCGGGCATTGCCAGCAGGTCATCGGCGGTGAGCAGTTTCCTGGCGGTAGTCATTGCCTGACCTCCATGATGGTGTCGGGTGCTTTGGCTTGGGAACGGGCGCAGTATAGCATAGCGCAGCGGGGTTAGGCCGGGCCTGGTTCAGCCCCGGCCCGCGCCAGGTTCAGGGCCAGCAGCCGCTCCAGTATCTCTGTGTCGGATAAATCGGGCGGCCAGCCGTAGGCGGTGGCTACGGCGGCGTTTAGCGTGTTGTGCGCGTTGGCCAGCCAGGTGGGATATTGGTTGTACAGGTTGGTCAGCGTGCGGCGGCGCAGCTGGTCGGGGTTGAGGGCCGGGTTGCCGAACATATCCATCGGGTTGCGCCAGTTCTCCCGGAGGCGGTTCAGCTCGGCGGCGGCGGTGGCGATGGCGGCGCGCTGCTCGCCGGTCGGCTCCGGAAACGGGAAGGTTTCAAAGCAGGTGGTGGGGGTGTAAGTGCCACCGCTGCCGGATTCTCGCAGTTGACTGCCGACGTGTCTGGCCCACAATTCGTGAATAGACGACGACAGTACACCAAACATATAATCGTCGTCGCTGGCAATCGCGATTACCAGATTAGATGGCAGCATTGCAGCGCTGAGCCACACGAAAAAGCGATGCTTGGCTACTTTGGGAGTCCCAATATAACGCTGCAACGGAGCTAAAGCTTTGCGCATAGTAGTTGCAGGGTATCCGTGCAGCCACCAATTTTCGGCCCGCCATTGCATCTTGTTCTTTACCCGCTCCGGCTGTACTTTCGCTTTCACATATTCGAAGGGCGCCTCATATAGAGCGGCGTCGGTTGCTGACATTGCAGCGCCAAAATCAATTATCCATACGTTGCGCGGACGTTGGGCAATGTCTGTGCCATTAATCCAGGGCTTGATTACGTCCGCATTGGGCCGCCCGTGCGGGTTCGGTTTGGCCATCATCTCGAGCGCAAGGTTCTCCGGTATATCAAAAGCGCCTACCTTACCGATGCCTTGAAATGACATATCCTTGTTATCCAGCAGCATTTTTGCCCGGGTCAAGTCCGGCCCACTGGTAAGGTCGGCATTAATGTTGGAGGTTCTTTCCCCGTCCAGGGTGCGCACGGTCTGGCTGCCGTCGTCAAAACAGATTATGGAGATATGCACGCTGGCCGGATGTTCGCCGTTTTTCCCGTTGCTACCGTTGCCATTGCCGTTAGCCGGCGGGTCGTTGGGTTTCCATTCCTGGTCTGATACGACGGCAAAAATGTCGCCGGTCTCCTTGATGCGGGCCAGCACCGCCCGGTTGGACTGGAACCGTATCGCCTGCGTCGCCAGCAAGCCGGCCCGTCTCGTATTGCCCGCCTCAATTTGCGCCCGTGCTTTTTCAAACCAGTAGCAGCACAGATCGCTGGAATTGGGAATCCGCTCTCCGTACAGCGCATATACGGCGTCCACATACTCGTCGCCCAACTGCTCCCGGAAGGGGACATGGCCGAGGAATGGCGGGTTGCCCACGATATAATCCGCCGCCGGCCATTCCGGTTCTGCCGGATGCTCCGGGTCGGTCAGGTCAATGATGGCGTCGCGGCATTCAATGGTGTTCAGCGAGCCCAATACCGGCTCCCGGTTGTACTGGTGGCCGTTCTCAATGAGCCACTGCAAATGCCCAATCCACAGGGCGGTGCGGGCCAAATCGCTGGCATAGGGGTCAATCTCAATGCCGTAAAACTGCGCTGGCGACACCTCGGGCACAAAGCCGCGCAGTCCCAGGTCGGCGGCCAGCGTCAGGGCCGATTTCTCCAGGTCGTGCAGCTGCCGCAGGGCCACGTAGAGAAAGTTGCCGCTGCCGCAGGCCGGGTCCAGCACCCGCAAGGATGACAGCCGGCTTTGAAATGCCTGCAACAGCGGCCGGGCCCGGGCCGCATCCTGCTGTCCTTCCAGCAGCGCCAAGTCGCTCACCTGGCGCTCTACGGCGCGCCATTCGACCAGCAGCGGGTTAATTATCACCGGCTTGACCACGGTAAGGATGTCGGATTCGGTAGTGTATTCCGCGCCGATGAGTCCCTGCTTTTCCGGGTCAATCACTCGCTCAAACAACGTTCCGAAAATGGACGGCTCAATGTGCGCCCAATTGCGTGCGGTGGCTTCGGCCAACTTTTCCAGTTCCACTGATTCCATCAATACCGTATCCGGCTCCCTAAACAGGTCGCCGTTGAAGTGGCGGATGCGCTCGATGCCGAACCGGCCCCCATCGTTCATTCGCTGGAACAGTTCACGCAGGGCATCGTCAAAATCGGTGGGCACATCGTGAAACCGCTCGCACAGCTGGGAAAGTATCCGGTCGGGCAGCAGGCCCACATCCTGGGCGAAAAAGCAGAACACCAGGCGGTTGAGGAATCGGGCCACTTCCAGGGAATCAACGCCGCGCTCCCGCATCGATTGAGCGATGGCGGCGAAGATGTTGGCCGTTGACCTGGTAACGTCGTCGGGAGTGATTTCCGGTTCCAGCGCATTGGGGTTGTGAAAGACGCTGCGCAGGATACCCAGCTGTTCCGGTTCGCCCAAATCGTCCAGCAGGATGGTATGGACGGCGGGAACCTTGTTGGTAAAGTTGGTGTGGACGCGAATGGTGCGAAAGTCGGACACCACCAGCAGGGGCGGGTTGTTCAGCGCCTCCCGGTAGCGCTGCAACTGGCGATACGCTTCGTCCAAATCCCGGTGCAGGCCCTTGAACTCCCAGGCGAAATAGCCGCGCTTGTACACGTCGGCGCGGCCCCGGCGGCCGGATGCCTCGCGCACCGCCCGCTCGAAGGTGTACCATTCCTGGCGGGGGTCAACCTCGCCCGGGGTGCCGTGTTCCACCACCCGGCACAGGTCGATGAACCACTCCTGGGCGCCGGCGGACTCCTGCCCCCGGCTGCGCCGCCACTTGGCGATGAACTGCGGCGGCGTCATTGTGGTCGGTGGTGTAACCATGGCGTCAGCTCTGATGGCGTCAACTGCGGGGGATACTAGCATACCCGCCGCGCGCGCCGCCGCCAACCGACGGCGCTTTGTTATACTGTTTGCCGATATTCGGGATCGCCGCTTACGGATACGCCCAGAGGTTTGCCGAGGTTCGCTATGACCACCAAACAGCCGCCGGCCATTGAGCCGAGGCTAGCGCATCTCTACGATGAGAACGGCGTTTTTTACCCTGAGGAAGATGGTATCCCCATGCCCGACGCCGAAACCCAGGGCCGTACTTTCCGCGCCGTGCTCACGCCCCTGGCCCACTACTTTTGGGGGCAGCCCGGCGTACACGTCGCCGGCAACACCTTTGTCTATTACGAGCCGGGCAACCCGCAGCGGTTCGTATCCCCGGACTGCTACGTTGTGTTCGGCGTGGACGTGGCGCACATCTTTTATCGCAACACCTATCGGGTCTGGGAGATGGGCAAGCCGCCGGATTTTGCGCTGGAAATCGGCTCCCAAAGCGCCGGCGGCTATGACGTCCGCGAAAAGCCGGAGCTGTACGCCAGCATCGGCGTCGGCGAATACTGGCTTTACGACCCCACCCTGGACAGCCGTGATTACGGCGTCAAGCTGTCCGGCGGGTATCTGGCCAACGGGCGCTACGAGCCGTTCCCGATTGCGGAGGATGCCAACGGCCTGACCTGGGGCCACAGCCCAACGCTGGGGCTGGATTTGTGCTGGGACGACGGCACGCTGCGCTTTCGCATCCCGGCCACCGGGGAGTTTTTACCCGGCCACGAAGCAGTGTGGGACGCGCTGGAAGAGGCCAAAGCCGAGGCCGCCGAACTCCGCGCGCAAATCCGCCTCTTGCAGGCGCAGCAGAACCCGGAGAGCTGACTACTATGCAATACGAAACCGTCATCGGCCTGGAAGTTCACGTGCAGCTGGATACTCGCAGCAAGATGTTCTGCGGGTGCCCCGCCGATTACCAGACTGCCGCGCCCAACACGCGCGCCTGCCCGGTTTGCCTCGGCCTGCCCGGCGCGCTGCCCGTCATCAACCGCCGCGCCGTGGAGTACACGGTGCTGACCGGGCTGGCGCTGCATTGCCGCATCCCCGATTTCACCAAGTTTGACCGCAAGAACTATCCCTACCCCGACCTGATGAAAGGCTACCAGATTTCCCAGTATGACCTGCCGCTGGCGCAAGACGGCTATCTGGACATTGACGGCGATTCCGATACGGGCCACCGCCGGCGTCGCATCGGCGTGGAGCGGGTGCATCTGGAGGAAGACGTTGCCAAGATGCAGCACTTCCCGGATGACGGGGCGGGCTATTCCCTGGTGGACGTTAACCGCTCCGGCGTGCCGCTGATGGAGATTGTCAGCAAGCCCGACCTGCGTTCGCCCGCAGAGGCCCGCCAGTACCTCGCCGCGCTGCACTCCATGGTGCAGTACCTGGGCGTTTCCACGGGCAATATGCAGGACGGCAACTTCCGCTGCGATGCCAACGTGAGCATCCGGCCCCGGGGCAGCGACACCTTTGGCACCCGCACCGAAGTCAAGAATATGAACAGTTTTCGTTCCGTGTACCAGGCGCTGGAGTTTGAGGTGGAACGGCAGCGGCGGGTTATCGAGGACGGCGGCGCCGTGGCGCAGGAAACCCGGGGCTGGGTTGAGGAGCGGGAAGTTACCGTTTCCCAGCGCAGCAAGGAATACGCCCACGACTACCGCTATTTCCCGGAGCCGGACCTGCCGCCGCTGCACATCGGGCGGCAGTGGGTGTCGGAGTTGCAAGCCGCACTGCCCGAACTGGCCCCCCGGCGCAAAGCGCGGTTCCAGGCAGACTACGGCCTGTCCGAATATGACGCCGACTTGCTCACCGGCGCGCGCCGGATGGCCGACTACTTCGAGGCGGTCGTCTCCCTACGCAATGTCCCCGCCGACGCGCAGCCGGCCGTCGCCAAAGAGGTTGCCAACTGGATGCTGGGCGACCTCTCCCGTCTCCTCAACCAGAGCCATTGCGACATTGCCGACTCGCCCGTTACTCCCGACGGATTGTCCGACCTGCTGGGTCTCATCGCCGACGGCACCCTGTCCACCTCGCTGGCGAAAACGGTGCTGGAAGAGATGTACGCTGCCGGCGGCGACGCCAACGCCGCCGCAATCGTGCGCGCGCGGGGTCTGGCCCAGATCAGCGACGCCGGCGCTATTGAGTCCGCCGTAGCCGCGGCCATCGCCGCCAACCCCAAGGCGGTGGCCGACTACCGGAGCGGCAAGGAAACCGCCGCCCGCTTTCTGATGGGCCAGGTGATGCGCCTCACCAAAGGACAGGCGCAGCCGGAGCTGGCCCTGCGATTGGTGCAGGAAGGGCTGGCCGCGGAGAAGTCACAGCCGGCCGGCTAATCCCGGCCGGCGGTATAATCCAGATTACAGGTGAACGGATATGACACTGCTCAACATCGCCCAAATCGTCGCCTCCATCGTCCTGGTGCTCATCATTCTGTCGCAAGTGCGGGAGGCGGGCAGCGGGTTCTTCGGCAGCGCCCAGAACACCATCCGCACCCGCCGCGGGCTGGAGCGCACCATGTTCCAGCTGACCATCGTGCTCATCGTAATCTTCCTGGTGGTATCCACCCTGAGCGCCCGGCTTACCGGGGGGCAGTAGCTGCCGCGCGGTTGGACGGAGGGTTGTTGACATGGATATTTTCGACGCTCAATTCCTGGATACGCTCAAGGACGTCGCCATCATAGCTGGCGTGGTGTACTCGCCATTGCTGTTCGCTAACGGCGTCATGGATGCGATTATCAAGTTTCGACAATTGACCGGACGGCAGCCATGAAAGCCATCAAATTCATTGGAGCCAACTGGCCGGCTCTGATCATAGCGGCTATATTCATCGCCTGGTTTTTCCTGGTGGGCGAGCTATTCAGCCGGTATTGTCCTTTCACACCGCCCGACCGGGTGACGCCGCTGTACTGCGACGTTTTCGCTTGGTGGCGCTGGTTCGACTAACCGGCGGCCAGCCAATGATGACTGCTCCGCCCATCGTCCTGGCCACCGATTTCGGCCTGGCCGACGCCTACGTGGGGATGATGCGCGGCGTCATTCTGGGCATCAACCCGGCGGCCAGCGTCATTGACCTTACCCACGGCATCGGCCCCCAGGACATCCGCCACGGCGCGGTGGCGCTGGCCGACTCGTGCCGCTACTTCCCGTCGGGCAGCATTTTCGTCGCCGTCGTTGACCCCGGCGTGGGCACGGAGCGGGCCGCCATCCTGCTGGAAACGCCGGATGCCCGCTTTCTGGCCCCCGACAACGGCTTGCTGACGCTGGTGTGCCGGCAGTATGACGCCGCCTTTGGCGACCGGGATACGGCCGGCGCCAGCGCCGTACCCGACGGCTGCCGCGTCCGGCGGCTGACCAATCCCGACTACTGGCGGCATCCGGTCAGCGCCACCTTTCACGGGCGCGACGTGTTTGCTCCGGCGGCGGCGCACCTGTCCCTGGGGGTGTCGCCTGACGACCTGGGCGCGGCGGCGGCGGAGATTATGGCGCTGGCGCTGCCGATACCGCGTCCCGACGGCAACACAGTGCGCGGGCAAGTCATCTACGCCGACGCCTTCGGCAACCTGATTACCGACATCACGGCGGACATTCTGGCCGGAATGGACACCGCCGCCCTGACCGTCAGCATCGCCGGACACCGCATCGCCGGCCTGTCCCGCACCTTTCACGACCCGCCGGGAGCCGGCCGGCGCGCCCTGCTGGGCAGCCACGGCCGGCTGGAAATAGTGGCCGTGGACGGGAGCGCGGCGGCACAGCTGGGCGTTGGGGGCGGGGCGGCGGTAACACTCACCGCGCCGGTTTGACTAACGGCCGCCGGCCCGCCGGGGCATCCTCAACCTGCGATGCGTTTTGCCGAATGGACGCTAAAAATATCAAAAGGTTTGCGCCGGATTTGATGCTGCGGTGGGCAATTGGCGCACGGCGGGGCCGGCGCGCCGTTCGGCGGCGGCCAGGTCGTGCTGGACTTGCAGGTTCAGCCAGAATTGCGGTTCTACGCCGAACCAGTGGCCGAACCGCAACGCAAGGTCGGCGGTGACCGGGCGGCGGCCGGCGATGATTGCGCTGATGCTGGCGGCGGGAACGTCAGTATGACGGGCGAAGGCGGACGGGGAAACGCCGAGTTCGGCAAGTTCGTCTTTCAGGATTGCGCCGGGGTGAACGGCTCGCTGGAACATATCGGATTGCCTCCCTGGTTTAGCGATGATAGTCCACGATTTCAACGTCAACCGGGCCGAGAAACCCGGCAGGCCAAGCGAAACAGATGCGCCATTGAAGGTTAATACGTATGGAGTATTCCCCTTCCCGGTCGCCTCGGAGGTTCTCCAAGCGGTTGCTGCGCAAGGTTCGCAAGGTGGCCAGAGACGGGGCAGCGTTGAGGATGGAGAGTCGGTTAGATGCCTGACTTTCGAATCCCTGAAAAGCCGGGACGAATTCCCCGTTGGCAAACTGCTCGGTTCGCCTGTCCCGGTATGACAGTATCATGACGCGACTGAGCCAGTACCACCATTCAGCAATGAGTTGGTCGTCGCTGTCGGCAGGACTTCACGAGGAGATGGGGAGCGATGGCGGGATTACGGTTAAGGCAATGCGCTAATAACCAATGCCATCATCGATTCTTCGGCCGATGCGCTTTCCAATGCAAAGCCCGATGAGGCCAACACAACTGGATCCTAATGCAACGCAGTGCATGGTTGGGTATGAGGGGTCGTATATTTGCACCACCGCCGACAGCCATATCCCCAAGGGTGCTCCGGCAATCATGCCGGTACATATAGCGACCGGCACAGCAACTTTTGCCCTGAATGAGAGTATCATATTTCCTCCCTAATTTCCAGATGTAAAGTTTTCTAGTAATTGATTCTTAAACCACCGCTTGGCCGCCGTTGGCGTGCTCCAGCCTCGGCGCGCAGGCGCGGGCCAGGATAGCTTACCCACGCTGCGCCGGCGTGGAGTGCAAGACACTGCCCCAACCCAGCGCCGCGCCCGATGCCGGCAGGTGCTTGCGCGTTAGCAAGTCCTCCCAAGCCCGGGCTTCCCGCAGCGACAGCGGGGGCGTGATTATCCGCAGAAACGCCGACGGGCCCAGCCGTTCCTGGTGTTCCTCAAGACACCGCTCCGGATCCGTGGTAATCCCCCGGTAGGGCGGCCCGGCGTGTATGCGGACTTCGTACCCGAAATAGGGCTTGTTAGCAGTAGCCATAACTCTCTCCTCTTACACTTCATACGGCTTGCAGTAACCGCTCCTCAAACCATCGCTTGGCCGCCTGCCAGCCCGCTCCGGCCTCGGCGCGCAGGCGGTGGGCATCATCACGACGGCGGGCGACTTCGGCGGCTATGTGACTTTGAGTTGCATCATCCGGAACGGGGATAAGGATTTTGGCTAGTTCGGACTCGGTAATTGCCGGGTAGTTGCCGCCGCTGGAACGCTGGCGCATCTGCCGGAGGCAAAACTGCGCGCGCAGGACGCACCAGAGATATTCTCGCTGAACGTATTCTACCACGTCGCGAATGACAGCGAATCCCGTAGAGGCGATGCAGCCGTCAAACTCCGGGCCAAGGTGGGCGATGGAACCGTGGTGCGGGCGGGTCAGGCTTACTATGATGTCGTCGGTGCGAATCTGCATCCGGGCGCGGCTGGGCGCTTCCGCCGTTGAGACTTCGTTCCAGTTGGCTTCGCCAGTCTGCGGATTTACGGTACTTATTTCAATGTAGCGAAACGCCGGCAAGTCATAATTTTGAGGACTCCAGGTTTCTTTGGAGAACGTTGCTATGCTGCCCAGCGGTTCGCAATACATCTGCGAAAGCGTCTGCTCGATACGGGTAAAATCGGGCGAATGAAAGTGCGGGTCAAAGCGGTTAATGGCAAATTGACTACGAACTGCGAACACCCGCTGCGGATTTACCGGCGGCGGCGCGATGCCCAACGCATCAAGCAGAAAATCGTCAATCCCCGCCAGCAGCGCATCGGCTTCGGCCAGCTTGGCCTTGCGCTCGGCGCGGGCGTTGTCCATTGTATTCACCAGACTGACACGCTCCGAATAAGGCGGCAATGGAATACGGACTCGGGACAGGGTATCCGTGTTGATGCCGGCCTGATTGTTGAAGTTTGTGCATAGGTAAGCGAAATATCCGAGCTCCCGCAACATATTTAAAACCAAAGATACGAACTCCGGTTGTATATCCCCACGCAATCGCAGGCGGGTTACATGGTTAGAGCATACTGCTGGGCTATCGCTTCGGAAAACCGCAGATTTTCCAACCAACGCGGTGCTGTTGGTATTGTTGAATAGCACTTCGCCAACTTGCAGATAATCACGCTCTCGAACATCCTGAGTACGGATGCCATAGGCACCTGACAGGTCAACTTCGTCATCCTGCAAAATCTGTGTAGGCCGAATTTGAGGTATGGAATCCTCGCCGAGTTGCGCCCTAATTCCCTTGCCCGCTGCAAATCCGCTGTCGAGCGGACTGGCAATGATTTCGGAAATCATCGCCGTATTCGGCATCCCAATGATGCGTCCCTGCAACCTCACGAATTCAGGATGGTGAGCGTCAACATCGGCTCTGGCATTTTTAATATTCCCTACCCGCACCGCAAAGCACCCTATTTCGCCCGGCCCTGCCGGGCTTACACTAAAAAAGGCGCCGGGTCTTTACAAAATTCCTGCCACTGCCCCACCAAGCCGGTGCCGGGGATAACCTCCCGGCGACGTTCGCTCCAGTCGCCCGCTCCGGCTCCGGCCCGGCTCCATTCGTAGGTGACACGGTAGTCAAACAGGTCGCAGCGGTGGCGTTCTACTTTGCCGACGCCGGGGTTTTCGTCCTCCACGCTAACCGCGAAGGTTTTGCGGCCGGTGGCATCATAGCCGATGTTTTCGGCGAGGGCCATAAAGATGGGGGTGTCGTCGGGGACGGTTTCGCCGTCGGCCAGGCGGCGCAGAAAGACGATGCTGGCCTTGACGCCGGCATCGTAGTGGCTGAAAGCAAACTGCGGCAGGCTGACTACGGCCAAGAGCTGAAAATGCTCCAGCAGCCAGTGACGGACGCCTTGCAGCGAGGAGTTGGTGAGGATGCCGTCGGGCAGCACGACGGCGGCGCGTCCGCTGCCGGGCTTGAGGAAGGAATGGATGCGCTCCAGGAACAGGATTTCCGTCTTGACGCTGGCGCGTTTGGCTTTGGGATTGGGGTATTTCCGGCCCAGGTAGCGCTGCAGCTCAAACTGCTCCAGGTAGCCGTCATCCTTCTCGGTTCGCTTGACGGTGGCGCCGAAAGGCGGGTTGGTCAGGATTAAGTCAAACCGACCGGCGTCCAGGCCGGGGTTTTTGGCGTGAATGTTGGGCGGGAAGTCCAGGGCGTCATGGCCGACGATGTTGGTATGGCCGTCGTCGTGGATAATCATATTCATCTTGGCGACGCGGGCCAGTTCGTCGTTGACTTCCAGGCCGAAAAGGTTGTTTTGAGCAAAGTTGTGCCAATATTGAAAGTGGGCCAGACTCTGCGGAGGGTGCCGGTCATCCGCCTGCCGGCGCACGTGGTCCAGCGCGTACAGCAGAAACCCGCCGGAGCCGCAGGCCGGGTCCAGCACCAGGTCGGTGCGCCTGGGGTCCAGCATAGCGACGCAGAAGGCAATCAGTTCGCGGGGCGTGAAATACTGGCCGAAGTCGCCCTTGAAAAAGCTGCCCATAAACTCTTCAAAAGCGACGCCTTTCGTGTCCAGTTCGGTGCGGTCCAGGGAGATGCCTTCCAGGTGTTCCACACACTGCGCCATGATGGACGGCTCCACATTGATGCGGTCGGTGAAAACGTCCGGTTCCTGTTCCTGTTCTTGGTCATAAAGCCGGTTGATGCGCTGGGCCAGGTCGCCGGCGGTTTCGCCGTCGCGCCGTTGGAAAGCGTAGGGCTGCCCGTCCGTCCGGTCCAGGTTTTTCTCATCCCGGTGCTTGATGAACACAATCTTGGAGAATTCGCCAAAGGCGGCCATGGGGCTGCGGCGTCCACCTTCCCAAAGGGTTTGGTGGCACTTGCGGATGGCGGCCCGGAGTTCTTCCCGAGGCACGGCGGCCAGGTCGTTGCCCGGCGCATTCTTGTAGAAACGCCATTCCGGTGGACTGTCATAGCGTACCGGTATGTCGGTAAGGTGGTTGCGGTCGCGCTCGCCGGGCGGGAACTGGTCAAAGCGCAGCAGGCGACGGGTCAGGCCGGCGATGGCGCCGCAGTGCGTTGCGCCCAGGCTGGCCCGATAACCGCAGGCTTGCTCAATGGATTGGGCAAAGGCGGCGTCGGACAAATCCGGCCGTTTGCACTCGATGACAAAATACGGAGACAAGAGCAAGTCGTCATCGTAAATCACCAGGTCGGCAAAGATGTTCGGCGACCTCCCCGGGACAACGACCTCGAACGCAATCCGCGGCGGCGGGTATTCGTACTTGTAGATGAGCTCGGCCCACAGCTCGGCGCGGACTTTTTCCTCCGGGTCGGCCCACCGTTCGGAGTGGTCGGCGGCGATATAGCGGATACGCTCGCTGCGGCCCGCGCCGGTGATTGCGGCGTGGCCGTCGGCAAGGGCGCGGGCGAGATAGGGTTGGGGCTGGCGGGCTGGCGTGAGGAGCATCGTTGCCGTCTTGCTGGCGCAGGGTTCGTATCACTATACCATTGCCCGCGCCGCGTCCGGCGGCGGCGATGACACCTTTTCGCCGCTATGATAATCTAGCGTTACACTCCCCATTAATCTCAGGAGGCCGAATCCGATGTGCGCTATGGTAAAGAATCGTAACGGGCTGACCATCACCACCGCCTCGCCAACCGCCGCCGAACACTACCAGGAGGGCCTCGACTTGGTGCTGTCGCAAAACTACGGGTCGGAACCCGAGCTGCGCGCCGCCATTGCCGCCGACGACGGTTTCGCCATGGCCCATGTCGTCCTGGCCTACATCCTGCATCTGCAAATGGACGTGCCCGCCGCCCGCCAAGCCGCGGATTCGGCGCTGGAACTGTCGGCCGGCATTTCCCGGGAGGAACGGCAGCTGGCCCGGATTATGCACTGCTTCACCCACGGCAAGGGCGCTGAGGCTATCGCGCTTGTCCACGAGCACCTGGACGACTTCCCCACCGACACGCTGGCCATGCGCGTCGCCCAACGGCTGTATATGCTGGGCTGCTTTGGCGCCGGCGTGCCCGATTTCCCCAACCACCTGATGGCGATGATGACCAAAGTGGCCCCCGCCAACGGCGACGATTGGGCCTTTCTGGGGCAGTATTCATTCGCCCACCACGAAACCAACCAGCCGGAAAAGGCGATGGCGCTGGCGACGCGCTCCCTGGAAGGCAACCCGCAGAACGCCGTGGCCTGCCACTCCGTAACCCACTCCTACTTTGAGCAGGGCGACGCCGCCAACGGCGGCCGGTGGCTGGCCGACTGGCTGGACGGCTTCGACCGCCGCGCGTCTTACAATACCCATCTCTCCTGGCATCTAGCCCTGTTTGAACTGGCGCAGGGGCGGTACAGTCAGGCTTTGGACTTGTACGAAACGCACATCCGCCCCGGCGTGCAGGCGCGCAACTTGGCCAACCTGGCCGACGCCGCCTCGCTGCTGTGGCGGCTGCAAGTCTATTCCGGCGAAACTCCCGGCAAGCCCTGGGACGAGGTTCTGGATCTGGCAACTCCCGCCGCCGACAGCCCCGGCGCGGCGTTCCGCGACTGCCACGCCGCCCTGGCCTTCGCCGGCGCCGGCGACGCCGATGCCACGCAGCGACTGGTTGACCGCCTCACCGCCCAGGGTGAGCAAGGCGACGACCTGTCCCGCGAGATGACCTTGCCGATCGCGCGGGGCGCCGCCGCCTTCGCCGCCGGCGATTACGCCGCGGCCGCCGACCTGATGGGGCCGACGTATCCCATGCTGGCCCGCATCGGCGGCAGCCACGCCCAGCGCGAGGTCTTTGAGGACACGCTGCTAGAAACCTACATCCGCGCCGGCAGGTACGATGAGGCCAAGTCCATGCTGGACGAACGCCTTTCCCGCCGCTCCTCCGTGCGCGATACCTACTGGCTGGGCCGTCTGGAAGCCGAAGCGGTGTCGGGCAACCCCGAAGCGTCCCACCGGCTGCTGGCCGAGGCGCGGGCGGCCTGGGCGCCCACCGCCGAGGAAGGGGCCGCCGAACTGCAACGGCTGGCGGCGTCACTATAGCAAATGCCGGGCAGCAAACGCCGGTTTCGGCAAACCGGGCAGGGGCGAATAATTATTCGCCCCTACGGTTCCGGCAACCGGTTCAGCAGGGATTCCAGGCCCCGCGATTGGCACAAATCAGCAAAATCAGGTTGGCGCACTCCGGCCCAACGCAATTGTGCCGGCTCCGTCTCCGGCAGCGGCACATCCAGTCGCAAGGTAGCCAGGCGCCGGTACAGCAGCGCATCATCCCATTGGGCCGCCAGAGCGCGGGCCAGACTGGCGGCCCCACGCACCTTAACGTCCCAAACTCCGGCGTCCGCCGGTATCCCGTCAATGCTGCCGTAGCGGGTGAGCAGGGCAGCCGTTGACCGCGCCCCCCAGCGCGGAATGCCCGGAATACCGTCGGCAGCATCCCCCACCAGCGCCAGATAGTCAGGAATGGCGGACGGCGGGACGCCGAATTTGGCCACCACGCCGGCCTCGTCAATCACCTCGCCTTTACGCCGGTCCAGCATCACCACCCGCTTGCCGGAAACCACTTGCGCCAGGTCCTTGTCCGGCGAACACAGCGCCACCCGCATAACCTCCGGCGCGGCGGCCAGGCGGACGGCCGCGGCGGCGATAGCGTCGTCGGCCTCAAACTCCACCATGGGCCACACGGTCAAGCCGAGGGCGGCGGTCACAACTTCGGCCAGCGGGAATTGAGCCAGCAGCGCCGGCTCAACGCCGTCGCCCGTCTTGTAGCCGGCGAACAGGTCGTTGCGGAACGAGCGAATCACCGTATCAAATGCAACCCCAACGTGCGTAACGTCAGGCTGCCCTAACAGCGCAATAAGCGATTGCGCCAGCCCGTGGACGGCTTTGACGTCCGCGCCGTCGGGAGCAGTACGCCCCGGACGCGGTGAGTAGTGAGCGCGAAACAGCTCGTAGGTGCCGTCAACGAGGTGGATGTTCACGGCGCCCAGGCTCCGCCGCTCAATGATTGACCGTCCTCAGCAGCCGGAACAGTGTTCGTCATATCAACACGGCCTGGCGCATATTGGGTATGGCTATCCGGCATCGGTCTCGTGCCGGGCGAAAATCCGCCACACCTCAAACACAAAGCCGGGCAGCCCCGGGTCGCCGCTGACGGTTTCCGGGGCGTCCAATATCGCGACGGCCATTCCGGGGCGATAGACGTACACCCGGCTATGGTACGGGTCAATCAGCCATCCCAGCAGCGCGCCGTTGGCGATGTAGCGCTCCATTTTGCGCTGCAAGGGCGGCAGCGTGTCGGCGCCCGACATTATCTCCGCCACGAACACCGGGCAAACGGTAATCGGCCGGTCGGCGGCAAGGGGCGGCAGCGCGGCGACCTGTTCCGGTGACAGCCAGAGGGCATCCGGCCGTATCCGCGAACCGTCGGGCAAGCGCATATTGGCGTTGGCGCCGTGAGCCTCGCCCCCATGCTGCCGGTTCCAGATGCCGAGGTTAATGCCCAGCTCAAACTCCGCGAACGAGCCTTTGCGATTCACCATGGGGTTGATTATCAACTCTCCTTCCGCAGTCAACTCCAGGTAGAAGCCGCGCCCTTCGTTGGCCTGGTGGAACCCGACGAACCACTGGTCGATTTCCGCGTCGGTGAGCTTGCCGGCCACGGATTCCAAGATGGGCCGGATGTTGACAGACAACGAATGCGGCAAGGCGAACTCGTCGGCATCCGCGACGACGGCTGACGCATCTTTGCTGCCGGCAGCGGTGGTCATGGCAGTTATCCTAGTCCAGATAGCGGTAGCCGGGCAGCGTCAGGAACTCTACGAAGTCAGCGGAGAGGACGATTTCATCCAGCAGTTCCACCGCCTTGTCCAGCGCGCCGGCGTTAGCCGGCCCCCGTTGCTCCACCAACGCCGCCACTTCCTGCGCCCGAACTTGCCGGTACAGTCCGGCGGTGACGGGCCGGCCGTCGTCCAGGCTGGAACCGTGGTGAATCCATTGCCACAGCTGCGAGCGGGAAATCTCGGCGGTGGCAGCGTCTTCCATCAAGCCGTCGATGGCAACCGCGCCGTTGCCCCGTGTCCAGGCGTCAATGTACTGCAAGGCCACGCTGATGTTGTTGCGGAGGCCGGCCTCGGTGATTTGACCCTCCGGCACGGCCAACAGGTCGTCGGGGGCGATGCGGACTTCCGGGATGACGGACAACTGGTTATCGGTGGCGAAAGCCGCCGCGAACACCTGCAACACCGGAGGCACCAGCCCCGGATGGGCTACCCAGGCGCCGTCGAACCCCTGGTCGGCCTCCCGCTGCTTGTCGGAACGCACCTGGGCGAAGGCGGCTTCGTTGGCCGCCGCGTCGTCCCGGCGCGGAATAAACGCGGACATCCCGCCCAGCGCGTGGGCGCCCCGCCGGTGGCAGGTGTTCACCAGCAACTGGGCTGCCGAAGTCAGGAAGTGCGTCGCCATCGTTACCTGCGCCCGGTCCGGGAACACCATATCGGCGCGCTTGTTGAACACCTTGATAACGCTGAAAATGTAATCCCAGCGCCCCAGGTTCAACCCCGCCGGCCGTTCCCGCAGTTCGTACAGGATTTCCTCCATCTCAAAAGCGGCCAGAATATGCTCAATGAGGACGGTGGGGCTGATGGTTCCGCGCGGCAGGTCGAGCCGGTCTTCGGCGTAGTTGAACACGTCGTTCCAAAGCCGCGCCTCCTGGTGCGACTGCAGCTTGGGCAGATAGTAGTAGGGCCCCGTGCCGTGGCTCTGCTGGGCGATGTGGTTGTGATAGACGGTGAGGCCAAAGTCAAAGAAACTGCCGGCGACGGGTTCGCCGTCCACCAGCAGATGCCGTTCCATCAGATGCAGGCCGCGGGGGCGGACGCAGAGGGTAGCCGTCTCTGCGTTGAGATTATACTGGCGTCCGTCGGGGGCGGCGTCGCTGATGGTACGACGGTAGGCGTCGCGCACGTTGAGCTGGCCGTCGAGGGTAGGCACCCAGGCGGGCGAGTGGGCGTCTTCAAAGTCGGTCATATAGACCTGCGCCCCGCAGTTCAGCGCATTGATGACCATGCGGCGGTTGGACGACGGGCCGGTGATTTCGACGCGCCGATTGGTCAAGTCCGCCGGGGCCGGCGCAACGCGCCAGTCGCCCTCGCGCACGCTGCGGGTTGCGGGCAGGAAATCGGGCGCCGCGCCGGCGTCAATCTCGGCCTGCCGTTGGACGCGGGCCTGCATCAACCGCCGCCGCGCCGTCTCAAAATTGCGATGCAGTTCGGCGACGAAGCCGAGGGCGTCACCGGTGACCACATCGGCGTATTGCGCCGGAACGGGGCCGAGGATTTGGATGCTGTTGTTAGCTGTCATTTGCCGGTTCCATTGAGTGGGGGGTAGGGGTAAAGGTATTCTGCTAGCTGTCGCCAGCGGGTTCGTCGGGGTCAAGGGTAGGAGAGGCGGCTACCGGATAGCGTCCGTCGCCGTGATGGTGAAAGGCCAGGCGCAGCAACAGTTCGCGGTGGTTGCTCCGCATCTGCTGCGCCAGCACGTCAATTTTAGCGTTCAGATCGGCGGCCAGCGCGTCAATTTTGGCATTCAGGCCGGCGGCAGTGGCGTCAATTTTGGCGTTTAGACTGGCGCCGGTGGCGTCAATTTTGGCGTCCAGACCGGCGGCCACAGCGTCAATTTTAGCGTTCAGATCGGCGGCCACAGCGTCAATTTTGTTTTCTACGGCGGTAACTCGCTGGTTGAGCTGGGCGACCTCGGCGGCTAGCTTGGCGATGTCGGCGCGCACCTCCTGGCGGTTGGCGCGGGCGTCGGCGCGCAGGTAGAGCACCGCCCCGACGATAGTAACCACGAATACTACCAGGGGGATGATTAGCCGGAGTTCCTCCGTCATATTCACTTGCACTGCCTCCCACAAAATCATCGGGCCGGGGGGGTTGCCGCTACTCTGAGCGCAGGCCCAGGTCGGCCAGGGGGCGGCGGGCATCGGGAGCCAGCGACAGGCCCAGCCCGACGCCTTCCCCATATTTGCGCTGCAGCTCCCGCAGCTGGTAGGCCACCGGCCGCATTCCCTCGGCGCGGTGGGCCGCCACCTGGGCCAGCGTCTCGTAAGCCTCATCCAGCGACCAGTAGAACGACAGCAGCCAGGACAGCTCGCGTTCGTTGGTGGGCGACGGTATGTCGGCGATGTCCAGGATGGTGCTGACCACCTTGGTGTACCGGAGGATGCCGGCTTTATCCTGCTGGTCGCGTCCGTAGTAGCGGCGGCGCATCAGTTCCACTACCCGGTTGGTGTAATCCGCTTCGCCATAGATGTTGACGGGCAGCCACTTTTCGCGCAGGTCAACTACTTCGTTGCCGTCGGCGTCCACCACGGCCACGGCGACTTCCGAACGCAGCATCCCGTCGTATTCAAACTTGACGGCGTTGCGGAGCAGGGCTTCCTGCAACACCATGGTCAGTTCACGGGGAATCTTCCGATAGCGGGCGCCGGCGGCCTCTTCGTTGGTATCCGCGCCGACGCCGCCGGTGTTGAAGGCGTAGTATTCCTGCGGCATTCCGCCCCAGGCCAGCTGCTGCAGCACGTGGTAGAGCAGGTTGGCGTTTTCGTCTTCCAGGCCGATGATGAAGGGGTCGGCGAAATATTCCACGTAGGGCCGGCCGATGGCGCCGATGGCCGCTCCCATTTGCACTGCCTCGCCGTACATCAGCACGCGGATATACTGCTCCAGGCTGAGGCGGCGCAGCGGCGGGATGACCGTGTTCTGCCGCATCACTTCCTGCCAGAACACCCGGTCGGTGCTGTCCATCGGCACGTGCACCGAGTCGGTGAGCCGCCCGTCAGTGATGGCGGCAATCAGGTCCCGCGCCCCTTTGCGCTCCAACAGGCCGCGGCGGGACAGTATCATCCGCATATTGCGAACCGGGTTTTCCAGGTAGTTGGGTTCCCGGCTGTCCGCGTGAACCGGGACGTTTTCCAGCGTCTCATCAGCGGCGGTAACGCCGGGCGCGCCGCGCAGCACGTCGTAGGTGATGGGGTCGTCGGCCCGGGTCAGGCCAAAGGGCACGGCGTAGAAGTTGTTTTCCGTGCCGTCGATGGCGTGGGAGATGAGGGCGCGCCGGCCGCCCCGGTTGCTGGCGATGGGAGTATCCAGCGGCTGCAGCAGCACGATGTCGTCGTTCATCGGATAGACCCCTTCCTCGGGGTCGGTGGGCAGATTGAGGAGGCCGGCCAGCTCGCTGTTGGCAATCTCCACCATGATGGTCAGCGTGCTCTTGCCGTGGAGCGACGGCCCCACCGTTACCAGCGCGGTGTTGGCAAGCGCTCCGTCCAGTTTGCGGACGCGGGCCATGCTCAGCGCCGCCTGCACGGCCAGCCCGTTGTTCTGCTTGACATGGTGCATGGCGATGGACAGCGGCCCCATCTTGTGCTCGCCCACGTAGTCAAAGCCGAAGTGCAGGGAGAGGCCCCGCGTGGGCGCCTTGAACACCAGCTGGGTGATGCCGGCCGCCCGCAGCCGTTCTTTCAAGTCCTCATCCAGCCCCAGGTCGTCCATCCAGTGGGGCACCGAAACTTCCAGGATGTCCGGCGGCTCCTGCCATTGTTCCCGGGGCAGGTCGAAGGTCAGCCGCCGCCACATATAGGGCGGCTGCATATAGCGGGTGCCAAACAGCAGCTGCCGCGCGTGGAAAGACCGGCCGGGCGCGTCGCAAATCTGCCGGTCGGTCTGTACGATGCCCTCTCCGTTGGCGAAGTGGGCTTCCATCCGGTCGCAGACCCGGTGGAACACCTCCGTGAACAGCCGCTGATTGTCCTCGGAGAAAGCCAGCGCGTCGCGGTTGCGGGTGAATCCTTCAACGAAATACTGCGTCAGGTCAGGCCGGCGCACTACCCCCAGCTGGCTGAAAAAGGCCAGGCCGCCGTTGTCCAGACGGAACACCGTTTCCGGCCACACTTTAGCGGCGGCGCGCCCGGCGGCGTTGGCCGCGGCGGCCTCGGATTCCAAAGACTGCGCCTCGGCCAGCAATGCCGACTGCTGTTCCGACGGCAAGTCCTGGAATATTCGCATTTTGCCGACAATCCATTCCTCGGAGGGGTTATAGAGAGGGCTGTCGGTGCGCTGGCCCTGCCGGGCCAGGGCGCATAACCGGGTCAGCGCGGCTGCAAAGTCGGGGACGATTTCGGGGCCGGACAGCGGCGACTTGCCATCGGGCTGGTCGTTGGGGTTGGAGGTCGGGGTAGTCAAGGCGTTTCTCCCGATGGGCTGGGTAAGCAAGGCGTGGCCGGCAAGGACGCCAACATTGCCCGATTATGCTACCCCTAACCGCCAAATGTGTCAAAAATTGCGCCAAAAATTGCGCCGCTCCCCGCCCGTGCTACAATCCCCGCCATGGCCGCCCAATCCCACATCAACCCCGACGACCCCAGGTTCGCTGACGCCGCCGGGGAGATTCTGCATCGCCATGACTCCGGCCAGCCCGAGGCCAACATCACCAGCGCGGTGCGCGACTTTCTGACCCTGACCGGATTGGCGCAGCCCCACGAAATGGTCGAGGAAAACCCGCCGTCGGAAACGTCCCGCCGCGCCGTTGACCTGACCGCCCTGGACACCTTCATTGAGTTCAAGAGGCGCATCGGCGTCGCGTCCGGTTTCGCGCCCCACCCGGACCACGTGCGGCAGCTGGATGACTACCTGGCGCAGTCGCAGCAGGCGGGCAAGGGCGTCCGCACCGGCATCCTTACCGACGGCAAGTATTGGCTGCTGCGCTGGCCCGGCGCCGGGCCGGTCAACACGGCCCCGCCTTACGGCTTCACCCTGGAATCGCCCGACGGGTGGCTGCCGCTCTACGAATGGCTCCGGGACCGCGCCCTGTTCGCCCTGGAGCGCATCCCCGCCGACCGCGCCGGCGTCGAGCAGCACCTTGGCCCCCAAAGCGCCGCCTACCGGCGCGACATCGACACCCTGGCGGCCCTTTACGCCAGCGCCGCCGGCTACGAAACCGTCCAGGTCAAGCGCCGCCTCTGGTTTGACCTGCTCCGCGCCGCGCTGGGCGAAATCGCCCCCGACCCGGCCGCCCTGGACAGCCTCTTTATCCGCCACACCTACCTCAGCCTGGTCATCGGCATGGCGGTGCAGGCTTCCTTTGGCATTGACATCCGGCAGGTGGCGGCAAGCGACCCGTCGGACTTGCTGCGGGGGCGGCGCTTTCACGACGCCACCGGGCTGAACGGGATTGTGGAGTCCGACTTTTTCGCCTGGCCCGATGAGGTGGGCGGCCACGCTCTCATCCGCGCCCTGGCCCGCCGGGTGGCCCGCTTCGACTGGCCGAACGCGCCGCCCAACATCGCCGCCATCCTCTACGAAACCGTCATCCCCCCGGAGGAACGCCGCACGCTGGGCGAGTACTACACCCCCGACTGGCTGGCCCGGACGATGGCGCGGGAGCTGATTGACGACCCGCTCCGCCAGCGCGTCCTGGACCCGGCCTGCGGCTCCGGCACTTTTATTGCCGCGGCGGTGGAACGTTTCCTGGAGGCGGCCAATGCGCCCGCGCCCCCGGCGGGAGCGGGCCGGGACGCGGAGGCCAGGCTTGACCCCAAAGAGACGCTGGACCGCTTGCGGGTCGCCGTGGCCGGCATTGACATTCACCCGGTGGCGGTGCATCTGGCCCGGGCCGCCTGGGCCCTGGCCGCCCGCCCTGCCATCAACGCCGCCGTCGCGGCCGGCTATAACGCCTCCGGCCTGGCGCCGGTCTATCTGGGCGACGCCCTGCAACTCCGCTTTCGCGCCGGCGATTTGTTCGCCGCGCGCCAGGTGACCATCCAGGTGAACGACGCGGCCAACTCGGAGCTGGCCTTTCCGGTCAGCCTGGTGGACCGGGCCGACACTTTCGACTCGCTGCTGAGCCAGGCCGCCGCCGACATTGAACGCGGCGACGACCCCCTGCTGGCCCTGGACGACCACGGCATCACCGACCCCCACGAACGGCAGACCCTCGCCAACACCGTCAACACCCTGCAACGCCTGCACGACGCCGGCCGCAACCACATCTGGGCCTACTACGCCCGCAACCTGGTGCGCCCGGTGGCTTTGAGCCGCACCAAAGTTGACGTAATTATCGGCAACCCGCCCTGGCTGAACTATAACCAGACTGCCGACGTTCTGCGTACCGAATTGAGCCAGCAGAGCAAGAATCGTTACGGCATCTGGGTTGGCGGCCGGTACGCCAGTAATCAGGACGTGGCCGGGTTGTTCTTTGCCCGCTGCGTTGACCTGTATCTGAAGGATGGCGGCGTTATCGGGATGGTGCTGCCACACAGCGCGTTGCAGTCGGGGCAGTATGCCAAGTGGCGGACGGGGGAATGGCGGTCGCTGGCAACGGGCCGGGGACGGAACCGGGTTCCGGGGCGCACGCTGGCGGTGAACTTTGGGTATAAAGCGGCTTGGGATTTGGAGCCGCTGGAACCCAATACTTTCTTTCCGATAGCATCCTGCGTGGCCTTTGCGGAGCGCATCGGCGAAAACGCCGGCGGTAATCCTTTGGCCGGCGCAGTGGAACGCTGGCAAGGCCGGGCCGGAGCGGAGGACGTGCGGCGGATGCCTGTCGGGATTACCGACACTTCGGTAGGCGGCGATTCGCCATACGCCGGCTACGCCCGGCAAGGCGCGTCAATCCGACCGCGTCGGCTGTTCCTGGTGCAGGAAACGGAGAACACCGCCATCGTGCAGGCAGCGCAAACGGTTACGGTGAATCCCCGACGAGGCACGCAGGACAAAGCGCCGTGGCGCGATTTGGATTTGACCGTCATCACCGGGCAGACTATTGAAAGCCGGCATCTTTATGATGTGTACCTGGGCGAGTCGATAGTTCCGTATGCGACGCTGGAACCGCTTAAGACATTGTTGCCGGTGCGATGGGGGGAATATCAAATACCAACCGACGCCAACGGGCCGGGCGGAATCCGCCTCGGCGGACTGGAACGCCGGATGCGGGCAAGGTGGCAAACTATCAACCGACTTTGGGAGGAAAACAAGCCCGGCGCCAGCAAGCTTAACTTGTTGGAAAACCTGGACCACTACGGCAAACTGTCGTCGCAACTGGCGTGGCGGCAGGATAACGGCGGCCGGCCGGTTCGGCTGGTTTATACGGCCGGCGGTGAGCCAACGGCGGCGCTGATGAATGATGACGCCGCATTAGTTGACGAAAGACTGTATTGGGTTACTTGCAAAGATATTGATGAGGCCAACTATCTGCTGGCAATCATCAACAGCCAATTCCTTTATGATGCAGTACAGCCACTGATGTCAAAAGGACAGTTTGGGGCCAGGGATTTACACAAGCAGCTCTGGAAGCTGCCCATCCCGGAGTACGACGCCGCCAACCCGCAGCACCGGGAGATTGCAGAGGCGGGCCGTGCGGCGGCGCAGGGAGCAGCGGGCCGGCTGGCAGAGATACAGGCATCGCGCGGCGCCGGCGTCAGCGTAACAATAGCGCGGCGGGAAGTGCGGGCCTGGCTGCGCGCGGCAGCGGAGGGGGCGCGGGTGGAACGACTTGTAGCCATCTTGATTCACGGCAACATAAATCCGCCAGAGCGCACGGAACTTGCGCTATAGTGGTCATTTTCACCTGCTAATGAGGTTAGTGGATAGATGCCCGAGTGCTTGAACGGCCACATTAAAACCATGATTGTTAATCCCAAATGACATTAAATCCTCAACATATCGCAAGACGTCATGAGCACGACTTGGGCTTTCTATCGAGTCGTTTGTAAATTCACGGTAACGTAGCAAAAGAGGTGAATCCATTTCTCTGACATTTGTATATATAGCCTGTCGAAGGGAGGACAGAATGATTATTGCCTCAAATATCTTGCCAAGACTGGTTTCCCTGAGTGACGACATTCCAGGCAAATTAAATACAAAATCCACTACTTCTGCGTCGGAAGCCTCCCCCTGGATAAATCGGTAGTAGATATTTGTGTCAGATGTCATAATAATCAAAGCCAATATTACTTGCAATGGTGATACATTAATATTTCCAGGTAGCAAAACGAACGTCAAACCAAGACGATGAATTGCTTGTGCAATCTGCCTGAGAGTGAAGTGTTCAGCATTAAAGAAGCCTTTCAGCAAATCGGCAGAATCTCTAGCAGAATAACTCATCTGTTGGAGTTGGGTAATATGTTGCCCGAACTCGGTTGCGGTCAATAGTGAGGTGATAAATTGGTCACGGTTAGGGGCAGGCAACCGGAAGTCTATGTCAAAAAACCTACGCAGATAGCCTGCTGCATCAAAATCATTGCCGTACAGCACTTTGACCGAGTGCGCCAATTCCGAGCGATTGACCGCCAGCGCGAACACGATATGGTCCACCATAAAAAGATGCTTTGCCACTTCAAGGAGCTCAATCGCATACGAAGGCCGGCACCGGTCAAGCTCATCAATAATTATGACCAGTGGCAGCCCATCGCTGGTTTTAGACAAGTCGGCCGCAATATCGCCAATGGCAGTTTTGAACTCGCTGACTGCCTCTTTGGATTTCTCGTAGTCAGAAAGCCTATCATCAGAGGGCCCATCATCAGTAAGAGCATTTAGTGCATTAACGCCCATTTCTGCTACTGCTGGACCTACTATCGATACGGCTGCACCTGCCGCTCGGATAACACTTGGGACGAGCCGTAGAGAGAGTTTCTTTGCCAATTCTCTAACTGTATCTATCTTGTTGGTAGGCGGTGGAGGCACGAACTGGTTTAGCGCAAGAGTCAATTCAGTCGAGAGAGCAACGAAGGGGTCGTTGGCGAAGTCGGTTTCCCAAGCATTGAACTTAACCACCGGGAACCCCTCGCCCCGTAGATGCTGAGCCCACATATTGATAAACGTGGTTTTGCCGGCACCCCACGCCGCGTCAATCGCCAAGACGCACGGGCCGTCGATGGAACCCACTACCTTGGTGAGTATCTCCGCCGAGTCTTTCCGTCCGAGCAGGTCGTGCTCAAACGGATTATCCTCAGGGATACAAACTTCCGCCGGTTGGATGCGTATTTTCATTTTTGCTACCCGACGTCTCTTGTTGCGGATAACCCGAAGTGATTAGGAAATCGGGGCGGCGTCAAAGCATTTTCGCTTTTTGCCGCGCCAAGGCCATCTGGTAATCGGCTTCCAGATTGGTCCAAAACTGCGGGGTGCCGCCCAGCACTTTGCCAAGGGCGATTGCGGTATCCGGCGTGATAGCCTTCTTGCCCCGGATGATTTCGTTGATAACCTGCGGCGGACGGTCGAGCCGGGCCGCAAGCTCCCGCTGAGTCATGCCGCGGACTGCGAGCTCCTCAGCCAGTATGTCGCCGGGAGGTACGGGCAGGTCCGAAAAAGCGCGGTGCGGCTTAGTCGTCATAATGGTCGCTTACCTCCTCAATGATTACGTTTTCCTCGGTGTCGCCTTTCGTTACGATGAGACGCCAGCGGCCAACCAGGTAAATGGACAATTCGCCCCGCTGTGAACTGCGCAGCGGGTGCAGGCGCAACGCCGGCCGCTGGTAGGCATCTTGAAAATCTTTGACCGCATAGAGCATTTGGATGCGACGGATATACATTTGCCCAACGTCCGGCCCCCAACGTCGGACTGCCCTGGCCGACTCTTCATAGCAACGTCGCAACTGCCTGTTACGGAAATCCACTTCCATTGTTCACCCATAGGGTAAATGTATGTGATGTGCTTGCCATTGTCAAGCCATAGCAATGGCGTCGGCACACGGGCAACGCAAAAGGCGGCGGGCCGTGCGGCGGCGCTGGGAGCGGCGGGCCGGCTGGCGGAGCTACAGGCATCGCGCGGCGCCGGCGTCAGCGTGACGATAGCGCCGCGAGAAGTGCGCGGGTGGAGGGGTGGTACAATTGCCGTTGGGAACGGGATAGTTACGCTTGTCCGCCCCGGACAAGCCTATGCGAATTGATGATAAATAGCGGGTCGGCCGGTATGCGGAATCTATGGCGGCGGTTACGGCCCTATCGCCGGGTGGCGCTTCTGACGCACCTGCGGATAATGCGCTCCAGCAGCAACTGGGACTACGATAGAGGCTTGGCCAGTGCATATTGACCAGGTAGCGTTGCAATTTAGGTGGTCGTACCTTGCCGTCATTCCGGCACAAGCCGGAATCCACCATATCCTCTCCCCATCGGAAAAATCCTGTCCATCCTGTTGACAAGCCGGCGGTGCCAAAGCGGTCCCGGTTTGGCAAAATTGGGGTGTGAAATCAAGGGAAAACCTTGCTACAATCGGCAAAGACCCGGCATGGCTTGGGTGAACGCAACCGGAGGAACACGAAAATGGCAACCACCAGGGACGAGCGCTCCCCCGTATCCTGGGAGGATTTGCTGGCGGCTATCAACCCGCCCAAGGCAACCCCGGAAGAGCTGTACGAGCGCGCGCTGGACAGCATTGTGGTCGACTGGCAAGAAGGCCACCTTACTGAAGAGGAAGCCGACGACCTCATCAAGGAGCTGATGGCAGCTCGGATACGCTACGAAATGCGCGGGATGATTAAGGACGCTTTCTCCCCCCAAGTGGGCCGCCGCTCCGGTAAGGCCCCACGGCGTGGCTTTTCGCTGATTTAGCAAAAGTGCATTATGTCGGATGAGCAAACCGGGGCTACGGATAGCGGTGCAGCTCGTCTGGCGCGGGCCGCGACCCGCACCAGACAGGCCACGGATACCTTTCAAGGCGAACAAAGTATCGCCGAATTGAACCTTAACGCCGAGCATCTCTCGAGCGTTATAGCTTTGCAAAGCCAGGCTCTGGAAAATGCTGACCGCCAGTCAGAACGAGAACACAACGCTGGAAAAGAAACGCATCGTCTGTCCTTCCTGCTGGTCATCGTCGCCATCCTTGCGGTAGTAGGCATCATCGTCTTTCTGGTCATCTACAAAGAGGGCGGTCTGCTGGGTTACATTCTGTCCGGCATCGGCGGCTTGATTGCCGGCGCATTCGGGGGCTACGGTTACGCCAACCGCCCGCGCTAGCCAGGTTGCCGCCGCGCTCGGTTATACTGCGCCATCATGGCGTCTATCAATCCCGACGACTTCCCCCCCGGCAGTTACAGCGAGCTGTCGTTGTTCCCCCTGAACAACATAGCTAGGTGCCAGCGACGCACCGGGGCGGATAACCAAGACTGCCGGGCGGCAGCGTCAGTAAATCACCCCCGCCCCTTCCAGCCGTTCTATCTCGCCGGCCGGCATCCCCAGCAGTTCGCCGAACACATAGGCGTTGTCCGCGCCGATGTTGCTGTATTTGCCAAAGGCGATGGGCGTCTCCGACATCCGCGCCGGTATTGACCACGACACGCTTTCCCCCTCCGCCCATTCCGTTGCCGGCACGCCGCGCTCCGCCTCCCAATAGCGGGTGTCCTGATAGAACCCGCGGGATTGCAGATGCGCGCTGTCGTGCAGGTCCTGGCCCTGGGACACCATGCCGGCCGGCACGCCGGCGGACTGCAACGCCGCCATCAGCCGGCCGGAGTCCTGAGGCCGCGTCCACTCGGCAATGGCGGCGTCCAGGGCATCCTCGTTGCGCTGGCGACCGATGCGGGTGGCGTATTCGGGCGCGGCGGCCCACTGCGGGTTGCCCATCGCCTGGCGGAAACGCTGCCACTGCTCCTCGTCGGCCACCGCTATGGCGATGTATCTATCCTCTCCGGCGCAGGGATAAACGCCGTGGGGCGCGGCCCAGGCGTCCCGGTTGCCCCGGCGGGCCGGCCCGCGCCCGTTCACCTGATAGTCCAGCAGCGCCGGCCCGCCCGTGGCCACGCCCGACTTGAAAATGGACGACTCCAGCGTCGCCGTTTTCCCCGTCAGACGCCGCCGCATCAGCGCGGCGATAATGCCCGCCGGCTGAAACACCCCCGTATGATAGTCCGAGTAGGATGTGTTGACCACCCCCGGCGGCTCATCCGGCAAGCCGGTCATCAGCGACACCCCGGACAAATGCTGCACCAGTATGCCAAAAGACTTGTACGTATAATATGGCCCGTGCCCGCCCAGCCCGGTCTGCCACATAATGATGGCGTCGGGCCGCTGCTCCCGGATGGCGGGAAAGTCAATGCCCCAGCGCGCCAGCACGTTGCGCCGGAAGTTGGTCATAAACACGTCGCTGACCCGCGCCAGGGCCAGCATCAGCTCCCGGCCCTCCGGCGTCCGCACGTCCAGCGTAATGCGCCGCTTGCCCCGCTGGTACTCCGGCTGGCCGGCGCCCCGCGACCAGGCCGGAATGAACGCCATCTCATCCAGCACCTTGTTGGTCTCCACCTTAATCACCTCGGCCCCCAGCGAGCCGAGGATGCGCCCGGTCAGGGGCAGGGCCACATAAGGGCCAAACTCAACCACGCGGATGCCGGTCAGGGCGGATGGGGCAGCGGTCATCGCGATTACTCCTCGGTGTAGCGGGCGAAAATCAGTCGGCCTACGTCGAAAGTAAAGCCGGGCAGCACGTCCTCGCCGGACAAGGTTGCGGGGTTTTCCAGTATTTCGGGAGCCTCCTGGCCGGCGCGGTAGATATACACCCGGCGGGCACGATGGTCGATGAGCCAGCCGAGGCGCGCGCCGCCGTCCATCCATTCCTGCATTTTGGCCAGCAGGGGCGGCCGGCGGTCAGTGCGAGAACGCACTTCCACCACAAAGTCCGGGGCGCCGTTGATAGTTCCCCGCCGCTCCGCAGCAGTCAAATTGTCGTAGCGTTCCTGGGTAATCCAGGCGGCATCGGGAATCCGCTGGGCCCCGCTGGGCAAACGGAAGCCAACGGTTGACGAATAGCTGCGGCCTCCGTTATTGCGCCGCCAGAGGCCGAGGTCGGTGATAACTTCGGATTCGCCGGCGCAGCTTTCTGAACCGGGTGGCGGCATTATGATTAGCTCTCCTTTTGCAGAATACTCAAACTGCCAGGGTTCATTGTCGCCGGACAGTTGGCACAGCCGCTCCCCAAAGTCCGGCGCACTGCCGTCCACTCCCAGCGCCGATAGATTCAGCCGCAGCTCCCCCACCAGCGGCCAGCCGCCCCCCGGCTGCCCGGCCACGCCGGCGGCCGCTATCGGCTGCGGTTTTACGGTAACCATCAATAATTCTCCCGCTGGCATGGATACCTAGATTACGCCATCCGCCCGCAGCGCCGCTAATTCGTCAGCGGTCAACCCGAGCTCGCCCTGATACACCGCCGCGTTGTCCGCCCCCAGGGCCGGGGCCGGCTGCCGTCGCGCCGACACTTCCGCACTGTGAAATATCCCCAGCGGATACTTTATCGTGCCAACGGATGGGTCATCGTGCGCGATGTCATACCAGAACCCCGACTCGGCCAGCTGCGGGTCGGCCAGCAGGTCGGCCACCTCGTTCACGGGCAGGAACACCAGGTTGCGCCGCTGTCCTTCGTGAAACAGCTCCTGCACCGTAAAGTTTTCGGCAAACTCCAGGAACAGCGCCGTGATGATGTCAATGTGCGCGGCCCGGTCCTGGTTGCCGCCCCGGTAAGCTTCGTTGAGCACTTCGTCGTTGCCGGTGACTTCGTGAATCCACTCGGCCAGCGTATCCCACTCGCGCGGCGTGATGACGCCGGCGGCAATCCAGCCATCTTTGCAGGGATACGCTCCCAGCGGGATAACCAGCGTTGAATTAGTGCCCACCCGCGTAACGTTCTGCCCCAGTTTGCGCCACAGCAGGGCCGGATGCGCGTCGGTGTAGTAGGTAATCAGCGCCTCTTGCGAAGCAACGTCGATGTGCTGTCCGATGCCCCCGCCGCCAAAATCCCGGTGATACAATGCCGCCAGTATGCCCACCGCCGCGTACTGCGCCCCCGGATAGTGGCTGTGCTCATTGCCCTGTCGCACCGGCGGCGCGCCGGGTTCCCCCGTAATTTGCATATAGCCGCTGGCCGCCATCACCACCAGGTCGTCGCCCTGATAGTCCGCCCACTCGCCGGCGGCGCCGAAGGGCGTAACCGACGCCATCACCAGACCGGGGTTGTCCGCCCGCAGCGCGTCAAACCCAATGCCCCGGTCGTACAGATAGCGCCGGTCATAGCTCTCAATGATAACGTCGGCGTCGGTGGCTAGGCGGCGAAACAGCGCCCGCCCCGAGGCGCGCTCCAAGTCCAGCGTAATGGAGCGCTTGTTGGTGTTGTAGAACATGAAATCCAGGCTGCGCTCAGCACCGGCGGCATCGCCCGGAAAAGGCCCCAGCCGCCGCGAGGCGTCGCCGCCGGGCGGCTCCACCTTCACCACGTCCGCGCCGTAATCGGCCAGCAGTCTCCCGCAGAACGCCGCCCGCCGGTCCGTCAAATCCAGCGCCCGGTACGGCGGAATCAAATGCTCGCCAGTATAGTCGTCAAACCGCGGCATACGCGCCAACTCCCAATTGCCGAATTGCCCTGTTGCCCTGCTGCCAAACCTCTAGGTCATCGCAGCCAATGTATCGCCGCCGCCCCGCCGTGTCAAAGCAAATCAGGACTGGCGCCGTTGGCTATAATACCCCCAACCATTGCCACTACTACTAACTGAGAGCTATTCCATGAGCACCATGCACCCCACCGACATCAACGCCGCCCTGATTAACCTGGTTCGCAAGCGCAGCCCGGCCTGGTGGCAGTCCACCGCCATCGGCCTGACGCCGGCCCTGCGCCCCATTATGGCTTTGCAGGACGCTCGCACCCTGCCGTCCGCAGCCGATGAACACCGGCCAGCCGTCCTGCTGGTCGCCGGCCTGCGCGGCAATCCGTCCGACACGCCGCGCCTGCTGGCGGCCCTGGACTTGTTCTCCCGTTCCGCAGCCGCCGGAGCGTCGGGCGTGGCGCTCTCCGCCATCGTCGCCGCCAACCCCGACGCTCTGGCCGGCGGCGATTGGGAACCGGCCGCTCCCCAACATACCGACCTCACCAACGGCTACCCCCCGCAGGATGGTTTCTACGGCGACGAAACCGCGCCGGAGCGTCGCTACCTCTGGCGCTGGATTTGCTACCAGGCCCCCGACCTGCTGGTTGAAGTCGCCCTGTCCGACGCCGCCGGCGAGCCGGCCCGCTGGGCGGCCAACGCCGCCGCCACTGGCCGCGCCGTGGCCGCCGCCGTGAACGCCGGCCCCATCGCCAACGACGACTCCCTGGTCGCCGCGTTGGGCCGTCCTGGCGACGATGCGCCCGGCGTCATACCGGCCCTCCGCCTGACCACCCACTGGCCGGGCCTGTCCGCTGCGCTGGCAACCCTGTGGGCGGTTACCGGAAAGGGCGCCGCTGGAGAGGACGCCGCCGTACCGCCGTCCCCCGGCCGCCTGGCTCTGGACGCCCGCCGCGCCCGCTCTCCCGTCGCCATCGCCCGTATTCTCGCCAACCGCTACGGGCACGCCCTGGCTCCCATCAACTATACGCAGGGCGTGGGCCTCAGCGGGCGGCTGCGGCTGGCCTCCATTGATAACGATTACCCGGACCCAACCGCCGGGATTGCCGCGCTCATTGACCCCATCGCCAGCGACCCGGCGACGCAGCTGGCGGACGCCGGCGGCGCGGCCCTGACCGGCGTCGTCGGGGCGGCCCGGCTGGCGGATGTGACCGGGGATGCGCAGTACCGCCGGCTGTTCCTGTACGCCGCCGACCGTTTCGCGGCCCGGGGCCCCGGCCAGGCTCCCGCCCCCTGTGATACCGATTTCCGCGTTGAGGATCTGTTTATGTGCGGGGCGATGCTGGGGCGGGCCTACCGGATTACCGACGACGCCAAGTATGCGGAGCTGCTCGCCGCTTTCCTGCTGGATGGCGGCGACGTGCAGCAGGACAACGGCCTCTTCTGGCACGCCCGCTCCGCTCCCTTTTACTGGAGCCGGGGCAACGGGTTTGCCGCCCTGGGCTACGCCGAAGCGTTGACCTATCTACCCGCTGACCACCCGGCCCGTGCCCCGTTGCTGCAACGACACCGCCGCCATCTCGATGCCCTGCTGCGTCTGCAACACCCCTGGGGCACCTTCGGCGAGCTGGTAGATGTGCCCGGCGCGTGGGGCGAACTCACGTCAACCGGCATGGTCGGCTACGCCCTGGCGCGCGGCCTGCGCCACGGCTGGCTGCCCGACGGCAGCGAAGCCGGCTACCGCTCCGGCCTCAACGCCTGCTGGCGCGCGCTGTCAGAGCGTATCGACGACGCCGGCAACGTAGTGGACGGCTGCATCAGCACCGGCGTAATGCCCGACGTGCGCGCCTATCTCCACCGCACCGCAGTCAACGGCCACGACGACCGCACCGGCAGCCTGGCCCTCTGGTTCGCCTGTGAGATGATTGCCCTTGCCGGCAACGGCGCCAGCTGGGGCAACAGGCCGGCGCTAGAATGAACCGCATCCCGGTCTATGGGGACAGGAGGGCGAAATGCTGACTCGACTGGAAGTCAACGGGTTCAAAAATCTGGTGGACTTTGCGCTGGATTTCGGGCCCTACACCTGCATTGCCGGGGCCAACGGCGTCGGCAAGTCCAACATCTTTGACGCCATCCGGTTTTTGTCCCTGCTGACGGAATGCACCATCAATCAGGCGGCACTGCGGATTTGCGACGCCGGCGAGGAAACGGGCGACATCGCCGGCCTGTTTTTCTGGGACGGGAGCGAGCGCCGCCGCCGGATGGAGTTTGCCGCCGAGATGATAGTCAGCCGGGAGGCGTGGGATGACGCCGGCCGGAAAGCCGCGCCGTCGGCTACTTTCCTGCGCTATGAAGTCGCCTTTCGCTATGCGCCGCCGGCCGGCGGCCAAGCTGGCGGCCTGGTTCTGGAACGGGAGGAACTCTGCCCCATCCCACCGCAGGAATGGCCGGCAAAATTGCGGTTCCCCCACGGCGTGGCATCCTTCCGGGACAGCGTTCTGTACGATGACCGGCCGGATGCGCGGGGGATTATTGTCACCGATATTGACGCGGCAACCGGGCAGGCAGTCATCAAGGTACGGCAATCCAACAGCCCGCCGGCCCACGCCGAAAAGGCCCGGCGGACTATCGCCGGCACGGAGAATACGGCGGCGACGCCGACCATACTGGCGGCGCGGCAGGAGATGCAGAGCTGGCGCATCCTGGCGCTGGAGCCGGCCGCGATGCGCCAGCCCGACCCCTACACGCAGCCGCCGGGCATCGCGGCCAACGGCGCGCATATCCCGGCAACTTTGCAGCATCTGGCGAACATCGCGCACCAGTACGATGACACGCCGGAGGCATTGTTCGGGTTTGTATCCGTGATGCTGTCTTGCGGTTCCGGGCGGCAAGCGACGGTGCGCGTGGTGCAGGATGACGCGCGGCAGCTGTTATCCCTGGCAGTGCAGGAAAGGTCGGGGCTGACATTGCGCGGCAACGCGATTGCGGACAGCACGCTGCGTTTTCTGGCGCTGGCGACGCTGTCCGAAGTGCCTGAGGAAGCCGCCGTATATTGCATTGAGGAACCGGAAAACGGCATCCACCCCGACAACCTGTCCGCGCTGAACCAGGCGCTGCACAGCATAGCCGTAGAGGCGGACCACCCGATTGCTTTCGACAACCCGCTGCGGCAGGTGATAGTAACCACCCATTCTCCCTACTTCGTCCAGCTGCAGGACAAAGGGGAGCTGGTGCTGGCAAAAGACCGGATAACGCGCGCCGATTCGGGCAAAATCCTGCGCGATTTGCTGAAGTGCTATCCCTGCGCGGGAACTTGGCGTTGTGCGGACCAGAAACGGGACGGCATTTACCCGGGTTCATTGCAGTCTTACTTGCTGCCGCCGGAAGATGCGCAAATCGCCTTTCCGAAGGAATTCTGGGCGACGCTCTAGCTATGAAACTTATGCTGGTTTGCGAGGGTTCGTCCGATGCCGCGCTGCTGCCCCATATACGGGATTTGGTTGCCGGCCATACGCAAGCCGACTTCGAGAGTGATTTCTGGTATCAAGGCCGGCGGCTGGCCGATAAAATACGCAACGGCTTTAATCGTCTCGGAGAATGCGACTTGCTGTTCGTACACCGGGATGCCGATAATGATGACCCTGAGGAACGATACCGTGAAATTGCGGACGCAGTCCGGGACGTGGGATACGGCGGGCCGTGGGTGGGCATCGTGCCAGTGCGGATGACGGAATCCTGGCTGCTCCTGGACGAGGCCGCAATTCGCCGGATAGCGGGCAAACCCCAGGGCAGAACACCCCTTGACCTGCCGCCTTTCAGCCAAGTAGAACGCATCTCCGACCCCAAAGCGACGCTGGAAAGGGCATTGCTGTCCGCCAGCGCAAACCGGGGACGGCGACGGCGCGAGGACCGACGGGATTTCCCCAGACTGCGCCGCCAGCTCCTCCAAAACCTGCCGGCCGGCGGGCCGCTGGAGCAGGTACAATCCTGGGCGCGCTTTCGCGATGATACCATTGCGGCGTTGCATAAGTTGGGGGCCGGTAACTGAATGCACATTCTCATCGCTTATCTCTCCCGGCGGCTGCCTTTTTACTATGGCTGGGTGGTGCTGGGTACGGCGGGCAGCAGTATGTTTGTCCGCAACGCGGCGGGCAGTCTGACCTTTGCCGTCTTTGTGCCGCTCATCGCCGATGAAACGGGGTGGAGCCGCGCGCTGATTGGCGGGGCCGCTGCCGTGGGCGGGCTGCTGGCTACCGGCGCGTCGCCCCCGGTGGGCTGGGCCATCGACCGCTACGGGGCGCGGCTGGTGCTGGTGCTGTCGCTGGTTATCATCGGGTTGAGCACCATTGCCATGGCCTGGCTGTCGGCGCACATCGCCATCTTTTACGCGGCGATGGCCGTGGGGCGGATTATGTTCAGCAGCCCTCTCAACGTGGGCGCGGCCACTGTGGTGGGACGCTGGTTCGTGCGCCAGCGGGGGCGGGCTACCGGGCTGCTGTTCCTGTCCCACTCTGGCGGGATGGCGGTATTCCCGCTGGTGGCAACCTGGGTCAGCGCGACTTACGGCTGGCAAGCGGCGTGGATTGTGCTGGGGGTAATGGTGTACGTCATCGCGCTGGCCCCGGCGGCCCTGCTGGTGGCGCAGCGGCCCGAGGACGTGGGCCTGCTGCCCGACGGCGATGCGCCGGCCCGGGCCGGCGCTAACGCCGGCCCGGCGGCGTCCAACACCGCCGCCGAAGTCCAGTGGACGACCCGCCAGGCGATGCGGACGCCGGCGCTGTGGGCGCTGGCCATCGGCACCGGGCTGCTGTTCCTGCTGCAGTCCGGCACTAACGTTTATCAGGCCGATTTGCTGCGCTCGCGGGGCATTGACCTGTCGCTGGCGCAGTTGAGCATCGCGGTGAACGCGGCCGGCACCGGGCTGGGCAGCATCCTGTGGGGGCGGGTTGTTGAGCTGCTGCGCGTATCCTACACCTACGCCATTGTGGCGCTGGTGATGACGCTGGGGTTGGCCCTGTTCATCATTGCGGATACCGCGCTGCTGGGATTTGTGGCCGCCGGGCTGTTCGGCGTAGCGGTGGCGGGGATTCTGGTAGTGCCGCCGGTGGCCTACGCCAACTTTTTCGGGCGGCAGTCGCTGGGCGCCATCCGGGGGGTAACGGAGCCGTTCACCTCGCTGGGGCAGGCCATCGGCGCGGTGGCGTCGGGGCTGGTGTTCCAGTTCGCCGGCGGTTCCTATACGATTGCTTTTGTGGCCTATGCCGTGCTGGGCGCGCTGACGGCCGCCGCGCTGCTGCTGGCCAGGCCGCCGGGCGCGCCGGCGACGGTTGCGGCGGCGGCTGATTAGGGCCGGCTGGCGCCGGTGCCGGGCAGTGGCGTAGAGGGTGGCCACGGGTCGCCCCGGCGCGTAGCTACGGTTCTACGCGGCGCAGCTGGTAGGCATTGGACGACATTATGGCGTCGATGTGTTGGGGGATTTCCTCAAAGGCGTCCAGGTTGGCGCGGATGAGGCGGCCCGACAGCGCGCCGCAGTCGTCGCTGCCCAGCAGCACGGCGAGTTGGGCCGCCCGTGCGATGGACGCGCCGCCGCCGGAGGTTACGGCCACGCCTTTCTCGTAAAGTTCCAGGTCGCCGGCGGCCAGGGCCATGTCGCGCACTTCCTCCCACATCCGGGTGTGGATGGAACCGGGGCTGATGGCGTTGACAGTGATGCCCGTGCCGGCCAGTTCCACGGCCAGGTTTTCGGTCATATTGACGATGGCGGTCTTGGCGGCGTCGTAGGAAGTATCGTTAGGGCCGCCGACGCCGGCCATGTTGACGATGCGCCCGCCGCCCTGTTCCAGCATGGCCGGGATGGCGGCGCGGCAGCCGTAGAAAGCGCCCAGGACGTGCACCGAGATGACGTTGGCCCACCGCTCCGGGTCGAGGCGCCAGAGGGGGCCAATCTCGCCGGAGTTGCCGGCGTTGTTCACCAGCACGTCGATGCGTCCGTAACGCGCGATAGTACGGGCGACGGCGGCTTCCACCTGGGCCCGGTGGGTGACGTCGGCGATTATGGTGACGACGTCGCTGCCGTATTGGGCGACGATGCTCCCGGCGGTTTCCTGCAATTCGGCATCGGTGCGGGCGGCCAGGGCCAGGCGCGCGCCCGCGGCAGCGTAGGCGCGGGCGATGGCCTGGCCGATGCCGCGCCCGCCGCCGGTAATCAGGGCCACCCGCCCGTCCAGTCGTTTGCGCTCGGTCATTGCGTTGCTCCCGGTGATACAATTTGCCTATATCTTACACGATGGGAGCGTCGCTTATGGACACCGTATCTTTCACCAGCATGGCCGCCGGCACCCGCGAGGATTATGAACTGCTGGGCCGGCTGGAGGCGGAGTTCGCCGCCGGCACCGCCGACCGGGTTTTGGAGCAGCTGGGCGGCCTGGCCGGTTCGCTGGCCGGCTACCGGGTTGACCGGCTGGAACACTCGCTGCAATGCGCCACCCGCGCCTGGCGGGACCATGCCGGCGAGGAAATGGTAGTCGCCGCCCTGCTCCACGACATCGGAGATTTGCTGTCCCCGCACAACCACAGCGAATTGGCCGCCGCCGTGCTGCGGCCCTACGTATCGGAACGCACTTACTGGATTGTCCGCCAGCATGGCCTGTTCCAGGGCTACTACTACGCCCACCACAGCGGCGGCGACCGCAACGCACGCGACCGCTACCGGGAACATCCGTGGTATCAGGATGCCGTGGACTTTTGCCACCGCTGGGACCAGCCGTCCTTTGACCCTGATTATGAATCCCTGCCGTTGGAGTTTTTCGAGCCGATGGTGCGGCGGGTGTTTGCCCGGGAGCCGTTCCGCCGGGCCGGGGGGGAAGACGGATAATGTCAGCCGGCGGGCTGCCGTCCCTGGCCAACGAGCTGAATCTGCTGGCGAACGCGCTGGCCCGTCTCGAGGAGGCACTGGCCGCCATTGGCGACGACCCGCGCAATACCGTGCTGCGGGACGGCGCCATCAAGCGGTTTGAGTTCACTTACGAAATGGCCGTTAGATGCTTACGCAGCCGGTTGCGGCAGGGCGCGCATCCTGATGCCGGCCGGTATGGCTATCGCACCACCATCCGGTTCAGCGCCGACGTAGGCTTGCTGGATGACCCCGTAGCCTGGATTGCCTATACCAACTCGCGGCAGAACACTTCCCACGGCTATAACGAACCCGTAGCCGTCAGCGTCGCCGCCGGCATACCGCAATTCGCCAGCGACGCCCGGCGGCTGCTGAACCGATTGCGGACTGAAACGGGGACGGATTTATGACCGCCGCCGACGACCAACGGCCCTATGGGGTGCAAATTCGCCCCCACTGGCTGGCGATGGTGCAGGACATCCTGCAACAATATGTGCCGGAGCGGGAAGTGCGGGCCTTTGGCTCGCGGGTATCAGGACAGCCCCGGCCCTTTTCCGACCTGGACATCTTTATCGGCGGCGAGGAACCGCCGGACGCCGTAATGCTGGACGGGCTGGCAGAGGCTTTGGAGGAATCGGATTTGCCGATTAATGTTGACGTAGTGCCGCGGCACCTGGCGGGGCCGCATATTATTGCGGCCGTGCAGCATCGCAGCGCGGTCATCCAAACCGGACAACAACCATAACGGAGGTGAGCAAGCATGAGTCTGGAAGGCAAAGTAGCGCTGGTAACCGGCGCCGGCGGGATGCGCGGCGTGGGTCGGGCGACGGCGCTCAAACTGGCGTCGCTGGGCGCGGACGTGGCGATTACCGACGTGCGGCGTCCGGTCGACGACCTGCCGCCCGGCGAAGTGCGGGCGGAATGGCAGTCCATTGACAGCGTGGCCGAGGAAGTGCGTAACCTGGGGCGGCAGGCGCTGCCCGTCTATGCCGACCTGTCCGATGGCGAGCAAATTGCCGGCCTGGTGGCCGAAACCGTCAACCACTACGGGCGGCTGGACATTATGGTGAACAACGCCCGCGCCATCATCGGGCGGGACAAGGTTCCGGTTACGGAGCTGGAGGAGGCAGTGTGGCAGCATTTTCTGGCGATTAATACTACGGCGGTGTTTCTCTGCACCAAGCACGCGGGGCGGGAGATGGTCAGGCTGGGCCACGGGGGCCGGGTGGTCAACATCGCCAGCAACGCCGGCAAGCAGGCCAGCGCCGACGGGGCGGCCTATTCCGCCAGCAAGTTCGCCGTCATCGGCTTGACCCAGGCATCCGCTATGGACCTGGCGCCCCACGGCATCACCGTCAACGCCGTCTGCCCCGGCCCCATCAACACCGACCGCATGAGCTATTGGGAACGGGAACAAGCCGCCCGGCGCGGCATCACCCAGGAGGAATTTCGCTCCCAGGTAGTGGCCGCCTCGGCGGAACGCACCCCGCTGGGCCGCATCGCCGAGCCGGAGGACGTCGCCAACCTGGTGGCATTTCTGGCCGGGCCGGATGCCGAATTGATTACGGGACAATCCTACAACGTCAACGGGGGGATACTGTTTCACTGAACGGAACCCGGTCATCCGGCTATCAATGCCACGGGAGCGACGACGCCACGGGAGCGACGACAATGGCAGCGCGATACGAAAATCCGTTTCCGGGAATGGACCCCTACCTGGAACAGCCGCACATCTGGCCGGGGTTTCACAACCGGCTGATTACGCACCTGGCTGACGACCTGGACGCGCGCGTGCCGGACAACTACCGGGTTGACATTGAGGAGCGAACCGAAGTGGCTCCGGTGTACGGCGCCGCGTCCGCCCTGGCCTTTATGATTCCCGACGCTTTGGTTACGGAAACGCCGGCCGCGCCGGCCTTTGCCGGCCGCCCCGACGCAGCCGCCACGGCAACGGCCGCCGCCGTCGCCCCGCCGGAAAGCGGCCTCGCCGTGCGGGTGGCGATGCCGGAGGAAGTGCGCGTCACCCGGCTCTACGTCCAGCGGATGCCTGAGGCCAGGGTAGTCACTATCCTTGAAATCCTGTCGCCCTCCAACAAAGCCCCCGGTGAAGGCCGGGACAACTACCTCAGCAAGCGCGGGGAAATCCTCCATTCCGGCGTCAGCCTGGTTGAAATTGACCTGCTGCGCCGGTGGGAGCCGATGCCGCTGGAAACCCCCACTCCGCCCGGCGACTACCGCATCCTGGTGTGCCGGGGCTGGCAGCGGCCCAACGCCGTTCTGTATCCTTTCGGCGTCCGGCAGGCTGTCCCCAGGTTCACGCTGCCCCTGCTGCGCGACGACGACGAACCCGATGTCGCGCTGGGCGCGCTCATCAACCGCGTACACCGCCGGGCGCGTTACGGTCAGATAACCCGCTACGACGGGCCGCCGCCGGGGCCGGCCTTTGACGCCGGCACGCAGGAATGGATAAATGGCCGGCTGGAATCCTTCCGCCAAACGGCATAGCATAACCGCGGCCCGCCGGCAGCAAGCCGCCCCACTTAACCGACAGGAGAATCACTATGCAATACGGAATCACCCTCCCCGGCCGCGGCCCCCTGGCCACCCCCGACAATATGGCCGCCATCGCCCAGCGCGCCGAGGCCCTGGGCTACGACTCCATCGCGCTGGGCGACCATATACTGGTGCCCCGGAACATTGAATCCGATTATCCTTATACCGAAACCGGCGAGTTTCCCGGTTCGGCGTCGGGGCAGGCGATGGAGCAGATTACCGCTCTGGCCTATATGGCCGGCTGCACGCAGCGCATCCGCCTGGCGACTTCGGTGCTCATCGTGCCGCATCGCAACCCGCTGGTGGCCGCCAAGGCGCTGGCGACGCTGGACGTGCTGTCGGGCGGACGGCTGATTATCGGCGTGGGCGTAGGCTGGTGCCGCGAGGAGTTTGAGGCGGTGGGCTGCGAACCCTTTGACGAGCGCGGCGCCGTTACCGACGAATACATCCGCGCTTTCAAAGAGCTGTGGACTTCCGACGACCCCACCTTTGAGGGCCAGTACGTCAGCTTTTCCGACATTAGTTTCCTGCCTCAGCCGGTGCAAAAGCCGCACCCGCCGTTTTGGGTTGGCGGCGAAAGCCGGCCGGCCATCCGCCGCGCGGCCACCCTGTGCGACGGCTGGTATCCCATCGGCAACAACCCGGCCTTTCCCGTCGGCACGCCCGAAGCCCTGCAAAACGGCATGGCCCGACTACGCAGCGTTGCCGAGCGCGCCGGCCGCAACCCCGATGCAATCCAGATTATTTACCGCTCGCACGACTACCGCATCACCGGAACCGACACCGGCACCGACCGCGCCCGCTTCACCGGCGGCAGCGACCAGATTGCCGGCGACATCCGGCAGTATGAGGATATGGGCGTCAGCTACCTGGTGCTCGACATCGCCCGCCTCAGCGCCGACGGCAACCTGGAGGAAACGCTGGGGCATCTGGAGGACTTTACGACGCAGGTAGCCGCCAAAGTGTGACCTTATGCGTGCGCTCAACGCTAACACCAGGGCAGAGCCAGGATTTTTCCGATTGGGATTTGGTGATTCCGGCGCGGCGGGCTGCGGCATCGCCGCTCCGGGGAGGCAATAATGAGTCAGCAGGAACCATCCGCGGAACAGGACGGCCCCTTCGCCGAACTTTTGGGCATCCGTCCGGGTCAATCGGCCGACGGTATTGGCACGGCCTTTATGACCGTTGCCGACCGCCACCGGCAGCGCGCCGGCGTGGTGCAGGGCGGGATTCTGGCGGCGCTGGCCGACTACGCTTTCTTCCGGGCCTGCCGGTCGGTGCTCCGGGCCGGCGAGCACGCCGTAACCATTGAGCTGAAACTGAACTTCATCGCCCCCGCCCGCGATGGCGAACTAACCGCCCGCAGCGCCATCAAAAGCCGCGGCGGCCGCATCATCGTCGGCGACATGGAGATATTCGGAGATGAGGGCCAGCTCATCGCCACCGGAATCGGAACCTATATGACCGTTCACGACCGCCGGACTGACCGGGCGGCGGATGCGGACTGACGGCTCTGACCAGAGCGCAGAGCCGGCGCGTGAAGCCGGTTGGTTACAAATAGTTAACTCCGCCGCAACATTGTTATGGGATGGCATCCCTGCTGCTTAATCCTCAGCAATCCTGTGGGGCAGCGTCTCGTTTCAGGTGGTTTGGTTGTTCCTCTGCGGTGGTGGGCTGGGTTCATTGGCAATGCTCCTTGCTGGTTCAGGTGGTCGGCGGGATATGGTGTGCGGGCCAGAGGTTACCGGTCATTGTCAGCCCCACGGCCGGGGGATTTACGCAAAGTTTTGCTCCGATGGTTCGTGAGCTGCGCTTTAAGGGCGCAGCCACGCAGCGCGGTGGCAGTCGCTGTTGGCCGGTTAGACCGTACTCGCGTAAGCATTGGACGAGGGGTCTCCACGACGCCGGTATGCGATTTTGTGCTGACTGGCCGTTGACGACCGGTTGACCTCTGGCAGGACTGAGATTCACGTGATAGGTTGCAGTATAGTACCGATGTTCGCGGTTGTCAAAGGGGGGTTGTCAGTGGGCCGGGGCAAAGTCTGGGCGGCAGGTTTTGCGGGCGCCGGAGCGGGAGCGCTACCTCTCTCCCAACCCTCTCCCGCAGGGGGAGAGGGCTTTAATGACTTTGCAAAGCCCCGACCGCCGGCAACGGAACGCTGCCATCCTGTGGGGTAGCGTTTCGTTTTAGGTGGTTTGAGGCGCGATACCGTCGTTTTGACGGCGGGCATAGGCACGACTCATGAGGTCGCCCCTACCGTTCCGAATGTTAAACCACCTAAATTGCAACGCTACCATCCTGTGGCGAGCCGTCCTCGTCCCCCAGTTGGAAATGTTATACTGACCGGCACCATCGCTGCCAAGTCAGCGTCTTCCCCGGCGGATTGACCCGTGTATCCGGGGCCAACGGCCGGGTCGCCAACAACTCATCAGGAGGGTCATGCAAGCCCAGCTGGGTAGTCCAATAACCGGCCGGCAAACTCCGGTGCATTACGCCTACGTGGCCCGGTATGAGTATTCCGATGTCGTAATCCAGAACGACAACTTTCTCATGCTGTCGGCCTCCGCCGACGCCTATCAGACTCCCGCCGGATGCGACGTTGCCACCAGGCCGGCGGGCCGGCAGATTGTCTTTACCGACCGCCTGGGGAACACTGTCCACCGCATCCGCATCACGGCGCCGCACCGGGAGCTCATCATCGCCGCCACCGGCCGCGTCTGCCTCAACGACCGGTCGCCGGACGTTAGCGACGTGCCGCTGTCCGGCCTCGCATACGGGCCGGACGCCCAGGAGTTCCTGACCGCTTCCTATCTGGTGGACCCGGCCAGCGTGACGGCGGCGGCCTACGCCGCGGCCGCCGGCGCCGTAACCCTGATGGACACGGTGGGCAACGTGGTGCGCTGGATTAATGAAAACGTCCGCTACGAGCGCGGCGCCACCTCGGTGTACACCACCGCCGCGGCCGTGCTGGCATCCCGGAGCGGGGTCTGCCAGGACCAGGCCCATCTGGGCCTGGCCATGCTGCGCGCCCGGGGCATCCCCGCCCGCTACGTCAGCGGCCTGCTCACCCGGCAGGCCGGCGAAACCCACGCCTGGCTGGAATTTCTGCATCCCGTAATGGGCTGGCTGCCCGCCGACCCCACGCGCGGCACCGTAATCCACACCGGCGCCGACTACATAAAATTCGCCGTGGGCCGGGACTATTCCGAGGTGCCGCCGGTATCCGGCTCCTTCGTGTCCAAAGGCTCCGGCCAGCTGGATTGCGCCACCGCGGAAGTCTTTTTCGACCGCGAGCACGTCTCCGTAGCCGACGCCTTGAACCTGTTGGAACCCGGGCCGCGATGAAGGCAGAGCCTTTCACATTGACTCAAGGGTTCAACCCGTCATTCCCGCTGGCGCGGGAATCCGGGACATTCTTACTGCATACGATGCCGGATGCCGGCTGGCGCCGGAATGACGGTGGCAATGAAGTGTACCGCCGTTTTGTCCAGCAGCAGCCGCCCCCTTTGCGATGCCCGGCCCAGGAACTTGGCCGGGTCTGGTGGAGGCTAGGGGATTCGAACCCCTGACCCCCTGCTTGCAAAGCAGGTGCTCTCCCGCTGAGCTAAGCCCCCACGCGGGCGCAAAAGCGCCGGGAACGGCCGGCGGCATGGCAGGCGTCCGGGGCGCGGTTTCCATAGTACCACAGTCCTATGACGATGCGGCGTCCGGCAGGCCCGGCTCGCGAACCGTCCGGTCGCGAACCAGCAGAGTGGCCGCCGTGGCCACGGCCGACAGCGTCAGCATCAGTATGAAGGCCCGGCCATAGCTGCCCCAGATGTCAAAGGCCAGCGCGCCCGCCAACGCTCCCAGCCCCCCGCTAATCTGGTGAACCATTGATATGGTTCCGCTAACCCGGCCCAGCCGCGCCGGGCCAAAGATGTTACCGGAGAATACCACCGTCAGCGGGGCGGTCATCAGAAAGGTGAACCCATACAGCAGCGCAAAGGCCATCACCGCCGGTTTGGCCTGGGAAAAGATAACCAGCGCGAAAATCCCGATTCGCATTACGAAGCAGAGCAAGGTAGGCCGGCCCGGCCCCAGCGCATCGGACAGGAACCCGGCGACCAGCACTCCCAGGAGTCCCATCAACCCCATCAGGGCCAGCAGGTTGCCGGCGATAACCGTGCTAATCTCAACGTCCAGGGCGAACGCTACCACGTGGGTGGCCACGAAGTAGTCCTGAAACCCGCAGATGGCGTAGATTCCTCCCAGCAGCCAGAATTGTCCCGACCGCGAAAGCGACTCCTGCCACGGCGGCGGCGCGGCGCCCGCCGGCGTGGCGGCGTGGCGCGGCAGTCCGCCCGTCGCCGCCGGGTGGGTTGGCGCCGGCCTGACCGCGGCCAGCACGATGGGCGCGAGGATGACCAGGTTGGCCAGCCCCAAGCCGGCATAGGACACGCGCCAGCCGAACCGCACCAGCGACTGCGCCAGCAGGCCCACAATCACCAACTGGCCGATGGCGTTGCCCGACACCGCCGCGCTGTTGGCTACGCCCCGGCGGTCGGGAAACCACCGGACAATCATCACGCTGACGACGGGGTTGGAAATGCCCGCGTTTCCCAACGCGAAGACCACTCCATAGACCGCGAACAGCTGCCACGGGGTGGAGATGACGCTCATCAGGCCGATACCCACTGCGCCCAGGGCCACCCCCACCCCCATAACCCAGCGGAGTTCGTAGCGGTCGGCCAGACGGCCCACAAAGGGCATCGCCAGGGCGGAGACCAGCATATATGCGGTGATGCCCAGCGACAGCGTGGAACGGCTCCACGTGAGGTCGTCGCCCATGGGTTTCAGCATGAGCGCCAAAGCGGAGCGCAAGCCGCCGTTGAAAAAGAGGGTCGCAAACCCGGTGGCCAGGATGACCCAGCGATAATCTATCCGGCGCATCGCAATAACCGCTTATCAGGCTGGCCCACAGTAGCATCGTGGTCAATAGCAGTCAACGAAGGGTGTTCGTCAGGTAGCGTTCCGTTTGAGACGGTTTGATTATTCCCCATTCCCGCTTTCGCGGGAATCCAGGAACGGCAAGAGCGGCATCCCTGACTTTGAAAGGCCCCGACCGCCGGCAACGGAACGCTACCGCCAGGCCCCACAGCGTGGACATTGTGGCATTGTTAGTTGTACGATACCTATAAGAGGAGGAGGAAAATCTGATGGCAGTCAAAAGAGAGGATATACCCGCCGTAGGTGAGGCAATGTATGAGCAGATGCGGGCCGAAATGGAGGCCACCCAATGGGGGCGAATGGTGGTCATTGACGTCAACAGCGGCGACTATGAGATTGCCGACGACGACTTGACGGCCACGCTGCGGCTGTGCGAGCGGCGACCCGACGCGCTGACCTGGGGCGAGTTGGTGGGGTATCCGGCACCGTACTATATGCCCCAACGGTTCATCATCTAGCGAACCGTGATTAACGGACGGGTAACAGCCATACGGGAGGAATCCGGGCTGATATTCCTGTTGCCGCGCATCGTCGTCAGCATTGCGGGCGGCAATCGCGTTTTCCGGGATGAGACCGCAACGGTAGATACCGGGTTCACCGGCTGGCTAACCCTGCCGGCAAGCATCATAGCGGAGCTGGGATTGACCTACCGCGGTCGGCGCCGCGCTACCCTGGCCAGTGGACAGGTGAGTATGTTCCACCTTTACGGCGCACTGGTAGATTGGCACGGCCAACCCCGCCCGGTAGTGGTGCATCAATCGGAAAGCTCCCCTCTGGTCGGAATGGCAATGCTGGAGGGCAGTCGCCTCACCGTGGAAGCGTGGGCCGGCGGAAGGGTAACCATCGAAGCGTAACTATCATCGCGGAAAGCGGGCCATAACCGGCCGGCGCAAGGCAGCGTTTCCGTTTCAGGTGGTTTGATTATTCCCCATTCCCGCGAAAGCGGGAATCCAGGAAGGGCCAGAGCGGCATCCCTACAATTGCATCCGCAGCGGCGCGCGCCAGGGTGTTGACGCCCCCGGCGCCGCTGCGTGACGACGTTGCGCCGGAGGTGAAAGAAATTATGTGCGGACGATTCGGCCTTTTCTCGGAGCTGGACGAACTGGCGGAGCAGTTCAGCTTCGCGCCGGCGGCGGTGCGCGACGGCTACCGGCCCCGCTGGAATATTCCGCCCACCGCGCCGGCGCTGGCCATCCGGGCCGACGGCGACCGCCGCGCCGCCAGCATAATGCGCTGGGGATGGACTCCCCCGCGCGGTCAGGCCGGAGGCGGCGCGCCGCGGCTGCTGTGCAACGCCCGCGCCGAAACCGTCGCCCAACGCCCCGCCTTTCGCAGCGCCTTTGCGACGCGGCGCTGCCTGGCGCCGGCCAACGGGTTCTACGAGTGGCGACCCGGCCCCGGGCGGAGCAAAACGCCCCTGTGGTTTCACCATAACGCCGGCGCCGCCGTGGCTTTCGCCGGCCTCTGGTTCAATGCCCAAACCGCGGATGGCGGCCAGGAATCCTGCGTCATCATCACTTGCGCCGCCAACGGGCTGGTGGCGCCGGCGCATAACCGGATGCCGGTCATCCTGGAACCGGCGCAGTTCGATACCTGGCTCTCCGACCAGTCGCCGGCGGATGCCCTCCTCAGCCTGCTGGACAGTAGAGAGTGGCCCCGGATGGCGGCGTATGAAGTATCAGCCGCGGTCAACCGCACGGCTAACGAAGGGCCGCAGCTGGTCGCGCCATTCGTCAAAGACCTGGACGACAGACAGCCGGGCTTGCTCTGACCCTGGCCGGTTGGCAGGGCGGCGGCGGCAACCCTGACGTTAAACTCCCCGTTCCGTGAACACCGCGTCCGCCTGCTCCAGGGCCTCCTCCACATAAGGCCAACCGCGATACCAGCCGGCCTGGGAGAAGACCTCGCAGATTTCCCGGCGGCTCAGGCCCAGATTGAGGGCATATCCGACGTGCTCCCGCAGCTGCTTCATATGCCCCCGGCACATTAGCGCCACCATGATGCACACCGTGCGTTCCTTGGGAGTCAGGTCGCCACGGGCCCACACCTCGCCGTAGTTGTAGGCGTCAACCAGCGCAGCGGTCTCCGGGGCCAGGTCGTGGGACAGCGTATTTTCCAGCGCAGCTTCGGCTTGCGGCCCCCAATGCTCCCGGCGCATCCGCCGTCCTCTTTCCAGCTTCTCGGCCACCGAATCCAACCACTCCGCCATCAGGGGTTCGCTGTCCTCGCGCTGCCACATGGGTTGCTCATTAATCACGCGCTGGGCCTGGGCCAGGGAGGACACGGTGGCCGGTATTCCCGCGTAGAAAATGAGCTGCAGGAAAATGCCCTTAATCTTTTGCGGGGACATCCCCAGGGAAAGCCCTACCCTGATTTGGTGCTGCAGGCCAAATTCCCAACCGTTACAGCACTGGGCCGCGATGGTCGCCAAACTGCGCAGGGTCACGTCGAGGCCCGGCGCCTGCCAGACGCCGCCCCACATCACCTCTTCCTGCAGCTTAACGTAGTCCTTGCTGATGTCCGGCAATACCGCGGTCAGTCGGCCCCGGGGTACGTACTGGTCAATGAAGGCGTGGAGATTGGCCGCTTTTCGCGCCAGGTCGGCTGCGCTGTCCATAGGTGGTTCTCCCAATACTGAACTTGATGGGTGTAGCCCGTGGCGGGAGGTCAGGCGCGCCGGGCCTGGAAGACTTCGTTGGCCTGCTCCAGGGCGTCCTCGACGCACGGCCACCCGCGATACCAGCCGGCCTGGGCGAACACTTCGCAAATCTGCTTTTCATCCAGCCCGGCGTCCAGCGCATATTCCACGTGGCGTTTCAGTTGACTCAGGTGGCCCCGGCACATCAACGCCGCCAGGATGCACACCATACGCTCCCTGGGGTTCAAATCGGCGCGCCGCCACACTTCCCCAAAGTGATAGCCATCCACCAGGGCGGCGGATTCCGGAACGAACCGCTGCGCCAGCGAGTTCTCAAGCTCTGCGTCGGCGCGCTCGCCCCAATTCCTGACCCGCAAAATCTTGCCTTGCGCCAGCATAGCTGCGATGGAGTCCAGCCAGGCCACGTCCAGCGGCACGTCGCCCGATTTCCATTCTTCCCGTTCGTTGATGACTTCCTGGGCAATGCGCAGGCCGAAGACGGTAGCCGGCGCCCCGGCGTAAAACAGGAGCTGGATGAATATACCCTTGACTTGCTGCGCGGTAATGCCCACGGTCAGTCCGGTGCGTACCTGGTGCTCCACGCCAAAGTCGTAACCGTTGACACACTGGGCGGTGATGGTGGCAAAGCTGCGCAGCTTCAAGTCCAGCCCGTCGGCCAGCCACACGCCGCCCCACATCAGTTCGTGCTGTACTCGCACAAAATCGGCCAGCACCGGGGCCGGCCGGGCGTAGGGCAGAAACTGGTCGAAAAACTGCCGGAGTTTCGCGGATTTTTCCTGCAACTCCGCTGTGGTCGTCATACGTAAGACCCTCCTGGTCGGTGCCGTGCCTCAGGGCCGTTCTTCCGCGAACACGGCCTGGGCCTGTTCCAGAGCATCCTCCACATGGGGCCAGCCCCGGTACCAGCCCGCCTGGGAAAATACTTCGCAAATTTCCTTGCGGCTGAGCCCCATGTTCAGAGCATAGCGGATATGCCGCCGCAGTTGCTGCCAGTGTCCGCGCGACATCAGCGCCGCCAGCACGCATACCATCCGCTCTTTGGGCAACAGGTCGTCCCGCGCCCACACTTCGCCGTAGTTGTACCCATCGACGATAGCTGAGGCTTCCGGCGTCATTCGCTGCGCCAAAGACCCTTCAATCTCCCGGTTGGCCTGTTCGCCCCAATGCTGGCGACGGATTGCACGGCCGCGCTCCAGCTTGGCTGCGACTGTTTCCAGCCAGTCCGCTGCCAAAGGAACGTCTGCGGCTTTCCATTCGTCCCGCTCGTTGATTACCGTCTGGGCTTGCAGCAAGCCGTGAACCGTGGCGGGGATGCCCGCGTAAAAAAGCAGCTGAATGAATATCCCCTTGATTTGCGGCGGCGTTATGCCCATGGTGAGGCCGACCCTAATCTGGCGCTGCAGCCCGAAATCCCAGCCATTGACGCACTGGGCGGAGATAGTGGCGAAACTGCGCAGCTTCAAATCCAGGCCCGGAGCCTGCCAGATGCCGCCCCACACCAGGGGCGCTTGAATACGCGAGTAGTCCGGGGCAATGGCTGGAATGTCGCTGGGGGCGGGCCAATACGCCGCAAAATCCTGAGCTCTTTGGGATAGCTCCTCAGGCGTGGTCATGGGCTGTTCTCCAATCAAGGCCGTGCTTTACGATGCCAATTCTACCCGACTATCTTGCCCGGGAAAACTACCGCCAATTGACGGGTAGCGTTGCAATTCAGGTGGCCGTACCTTGCCGTCATTCCGGCGCCAGCCGGAATCCACCATATCCCCATCGGAAAAATCCTGTCCATCCTGTCCATCGCTGTAAAAAACGGACTCAAACCACCTGAAACGAAACGCCGCCCAATTGACGCCGGGGCCGGGCGTCTCCCGGTCACGTATGATAAGATGTCAGACAACTCGCAGCCGGCGACGGGCTAATCGTGGCTATTGTCAGGCTATTGAGGCAAAGGCACACCGGAACTACGCGGCCGCCGGGCTGACCTGGCGCGGTAAGGGGCATTGTGAATCGACTTCGTGCATTAGGCAGAGCGCTGACCGGCTGGTACGTCATCGCGCCGGTTGCCGTCCTGGTGGGCCTGGCCGTGGGCGCGCTGGTGTTCGTGTACGCCATGCCGGGGAAGCCCAACATCGGCGTCATCAACCTGCCTTTCGCCGTCATCACCGATGAGTCCGCCATCATCATCAGCGAATACCTCAACTACGCGCGCCGGGACGACTCCATCAAGGCGGTGGTCATCAACATTGCCTCTCCCGGCGGCGGCGCGGCCGCCAGCGAGCGTATGTACCTTGAAACCCGGAAACTGCGCGCCGAGAAACCCGTGGTGCTGGTGATGAACGGCCTGGTTGCCAGCGGCGGCTATATGATGGCCATGGGGGCCAACCATACCTATGCTCAAACGTCGTCCCTGGTGGGCAACGTGGGGGTAATCGCTTTCTCCGGGCCGTTGATTCCCCGGCCGCCGCCGGAGAATATCGTGATTACCGGCCCCGACAAACTGTCGGGCGGCTCCCGAAGGGACTGGATTGAACTGATTGACCAGCTGAAGGGGGCTTTCGCCCAACTGGTCATCGCCGAACGGGGCGAAAAGCTGCGGCTAACCGAGGCCGAGCTGACGCGAGGACGCCTCTACTCCGGCGTTGACGCCGTCCGGCTGGGGCTGGCCGACGAACTGGGCGGCCAAAGCGACGCGGTTCAGAAAGCGGCGGAACTGGCCGGCATTTCCAACTACGGCTTCGTGGACGTCAACGCCGCAGTGCAGCGGGAGTTCCTGCTCCGGGTGCGACGGATATTCGCGTCGGAGCACGACGGCGCGGCCCTTGACTCCGGCGACGCGCTAACCCCGCTGCTGCTGAACCTGGATGCTAACGACGCTCTCCCCGGCGCGTCCGGGCCGGAGTCCGGCGCCGGTATTGAGCGGCTGCCCGGACTGCGGCAGCTGACGCTCTACGGGAGTTGGGGTACGGATCCGGAAAACCCGCTGCCGGAATTTCCGCTCGACATTGGCCGCCCGAACATTTACTACCTTTATGCCGGCTATGACAATTAAACCGCTGGGTTTCCTGGCCCTGTTCCTCGTCTGCGGCGTCGTCGCTTTCGGGGTCGGGTATCTCTTTTTCTACCAGGGCGGCTACGACGCGCCGCCCACGCCGGAGATTGCGCTCCGGCCGCCGGATTCGCCGGCGGCATCCGCCCGCCCGGCGGTGGCGCCGCTCCCCGGCCGCGCCACCGGGGGGCTGCTGGTGGTGGACGCCCTGCACAAGAACGCCTTTTTGGAGAGCGAAATCGTTACGCTGCGGTCGCGGGTAGCCAACAGGGGATACGACATCGAGTTCGCCGGCGACTTCACTGCCGTCACCAAAGCGGGGGACAAGCTGCAGCTGCTGGAAACTAAACTGCGTCGCGCCGACAGTTTCCTGGTCATCCTGCCGCGGGAGGGTTACACCGAGGCCGAGGCCGACCTGGTAGCGGGGTTCGTGGGCCGGGGCGGCAAGCTGCTGCTGGTCTCCGACCCGACCCGGCCCCAGCAAATCAACACGCTGGCCGCGCGGTTCGGGCTGAACTTCCAGCCCGGCTACCTGTACAACCAGGTTGAACACGACCTCAACTTCCAGAACATCCTGGTCAGAGAGTTCCAGCCGGACGCAATCACCCTGGGCCTGGACGCCCTTGCCCTGTACACCACCGGCTCAATCCGGTCGTCCGGCCCCGGCCTGGCCTTCGCCGGCGGGAATACGCAATCCTCCGTAGTGGCCGGCAGCGCCGGACTCACCCCCATGGCCTGGGGCAGCAGCCGCAACGTGCTTGCGATTGCCGACCTGACTTTTATGATTCCGCCCCAGGACGCCATGCTGGACAACGGCCGGCTGGTGTCAAACGTAGCGGAGTACCTTACGGACAGCAGCCGTGAGTTTGACCTGGCGGACTTCCCGCACTTCTACGACCGGGGCCCGGCCCACGGCGTGGACATCCTTTTGGGGCAGCCAACGCTGCTGAGCGGCGGGGCTGACTTGAAGCAGGGGCTTGCGGACTCCGGCATATCGGCCCACATCCGAGGGGTAGAAGACGTAAGCCAGGACACGATATTCCTCGGACTGTACCAGGACGCGCCGCAGGTCAGTCCGTACCTGCAAGCGGCCGGCGTGCGCGTTGATGACACGCTGGGCGCGCCTTTCGCGCCGGACCTGGATTTGGCCGGAACCGCGATTACCGTGCTTGACGCCAACCGGGAGCGGCACGTGCTAATCCTGCTGGCCGATACGCCCAAGGGCTTGCAGGATGCGGTAAAACGACTAATCAGCGGCGAATTCAGAGACGACCTGGTGAGCGACTTCGCCGGGATAAAGCTGACCGGCGCCGTCATACCAACCCGGACAGCGGTTAAACCGACCCGGACGGCGGTTAAGACGAGCGACCCGGCCGGTGATGAGTAGCAGGCAGTTCATGAAAACACGATATGGTTCCCGGGTTTTGCCCTTCCTGGCGCTGGCGCTGTTCGCGCTGGCCGCCTGCACGCAACCCGATGTTGCCCCACCGGCGGCGGCCCCCACCGACCCGCCGCCCGCCGCCAGCGTCGCCCCTCTGCCGGCAAGCGCGCAAGCGGCAATCGGTGATTTCGCAAATCAACAGCAGGCCATTGACCAGGAGTGGGAACAGATTCGTGAAGAGTTCGACCAGTGGCGCGCCGGCCTGATTTCCTGCCATCCGAATGCAATGCGTGAAGCCCTGAACGACTTCGCCGTTGCATTCAACGACGTGACCGAACAGGCGCGGGGCCTCACCAGAGGCCAAAGCAGCAGCGAACTGGCCGATTTGCTGATAACGGCCGCGGAAGAGGAAGAGGCGGCGCTGCGGCAATTGCGCGACCGCTGGCAGCCCAACAACGTTTCGCTGTTCGAGCAAGTGGAGCAGCGGCGTTCCCAGGCGTCCCACGCGCAGAAGAACGCGGAAGACCGCGCCATTGAGCTGCGCGCAACGTTCGCAAGCGGCGTTGATTCCAAGACAACGGAAGAGTTCGCCCAATCCTTTGACCGCATCAAAAGCGACTGGCAGCAGTTTCATGAGGAGTACGCCGCCTGGCGCAAAGAGGCGGATAGCCTGGAAGCCGATGCCGTATTCACCGGACTCGAGCAGATTGTCGAAAACTTGACCCCCATTGCTGACGCGCTGGACGAGCTGCCCGCTCTGGATGGCGCCGAGAGTACGATAGAGCGGCTCCAAAGCGCAGTGCAAGCCGAAATGGAGGCGTTTCAGGCCACCAAAAAAACATCGTCAACAGCGTCAAAGGAAACAGCGTCGGAAGAAACGTCATCCGAGGAAGCAACAGACACCCAGGAACTTCCCGACTACGACGCAATTGACGCCGGCATAAAGGAAAGCGAAGACGCTCTGGAAGAGGCCAGCGACGCCATCGGCAAAATCGCCGAGGCTGACCCCGTCACCGAGGTTGACCCCGCGGTGGGTCTGGCAGAGCTGCAAGTCTTCAACGGTGAGTACAACAACCTCCTGTTGGCGTGGGCCGATTTCAATGACCGCTACAACGACTGGCGGAGAAGTGAAGGCGGGTGTGACCGGACTGAAGTGGTAGCAGCGTTGGAGCAGTTCAGCCTCCGCACCGGCAAGCTCGGCCGCGACGTGAGGGACCTTCCCCGGTCGGGCTACCTGCTGCCCATCTCCACGTTACTGGTCGAGGCGGTGGCCGGGGAAGAAAACGCTATCCGAACCCTCCGCCATTCCTGGCAGCCCTTCACGACGGACGCTTTTAAGGCCGTTGACCAGGAGCGGGTTAATGCGGACGGGCTGCGCCGGGGGGCGGAGCTGGCCCTACAGGAACTGCGCAGCCGGCCCTGAGCCAATCGCTCCCAACACTGCAAGCACCATACCCGCGGAATCAGCAGGGGGCAGGTTTGAAACCTGCCCCCTGCCGGTATCCGCTGACGGAACCGCCGCCGCCGGCGTTACTTGAAGTGGGGAATCACATGGTCGGTGATGAGGCGCATAGTATTCATCACCACCTCGCGGGGAACCGATGACGTCCAGTTGACCTCGAACATGATTTCGTCGGTGCTGAAGGCTTCCCGGAGCAGGTGAATCTTGTCCACCACTTCCTCCGGCGTCCCGAACAGGTTCACTTCCTCGGTGGTATCGGGGCTGGCGGAGCCGGCGTCGGTGCTGCCGATGCCCACCCGGCCGGAGTAATACTGCCGGGCCAGACTCATCAGGGCCTCCGTCTGGCGCGTGGCTTCCTCTTGCGTCGCGGCCACCAGGGTGGGTATGCGAACCACCGTAGTCGGGTCGCCGGGGTGTCCCGCGTCGATCCAGGCTTGCCGGTAGGTTTGCACGTCATCCCGCAGGACGGCCGACCCGCGCAGGTTGTGCGGCGAACTGCCCGCCCCGATGGCAATGCGATAGCCCTTTTGGCCCATAGGCACAAAACTCTCCTGGCTGTCCACCGGCAGCAGCATGGGCGGGTAGGGCTTCTGGTAGGGCTTCGGGATGGCCAGGTAAGGTTCGTAGAATGCGGGATAGCTGTAGTACTCGCCCTCAAACCCGGAGAAGCGCTCCTCTGTCCAGAGCTGCTTCATCACTTCCAGAAACTCAAAGAAAGAGTCCCGGCGTTCGTCGGAGCCGCGCGAGCGCGCCCCGGCGCCGTAAATGAACCGGCCCTTGCTGATTTGGTCCACTATGGCGACCTGCTCCGCGACCTGGAAGGGGTCATCCAGCTGCAAGTTGTCAAAGGAGTACCTTTCATGCGGCAGCGCCCTTTCGGACAATTGCTCGCCGGCCATCTTCATCAGCGGGCGGTGGATGGACGACCCGATTTTAATCCGCTCCGTGCGCTCGGCCAGCACGGCGGACAGCAGGAGAACCTGCGGGTCCATGCTGGCCTGCTTGGAAAAGTGCCCACCCCCAAGCCAGACATAGTCCCAGCCCATCTCCTCCACCGCGTCAATCTCCGTGTAATTCACGGCGTAAGCTTCTTCCTCCAGAAGCTTGCCCCCTTTGTAATCGGGGTCCCAGGGAACCTTGCCACCTTCGTACAAGGCATTCCAGGTATTGAAAAGTCCAAAGTCCATCTCTCCCCTCCTTTCCTGCTTGGCGGTGCGATGCTTCAGTGCCGCCAATGCTAGCACCGGCGGCAAGTAGCGTCAACGCTGGCACATCGCGCTATGCCAGGTCGGAATGGCCAGTGCCGGAGAGTTCGTGCGCCCGGTTGACGAAGGTTTCTACCGCCAGGATGATTTCCTGGCGGAACCGGCTTTTCTCCAGGTCGTCCATACGGAACGCCGCGCCGCGGTAGCGGTATTGCACCGCGTACCGGGTCAGCCAGTTTGCTGACTGCCGAGGATGGCCGGGGTCTGTGAATCTGGTATAGTCCAGCAGCAGCTTCAGTTGCGCTGCGGCCAGGGTCAGGGATTCGTCCGGGTCATCAAATATCTTTTCCGCGAATTCTTCAAGGTCGTGGACGCGCCGGTATTCGATGTCGGCGGCCGACAGCCATCCTTTGAGGGCGTTTTCGACGGCTTGCTGGGCGTGGAACCCGTACATTTCCGGCTCGCCGTCGGGGTGGATGAACTCCCGTTCGAACGTTCCCAAATGCCGGTAGGTTGCCTGGAGCCGCTCTTTCGTGTCCGGCCAGTTGACGGGGTATTCGTCATCGCAGGAACTCTGGCCGCCTGGCTTTTCACCGCTCATCACAATGCCGTCTCTGAGGGCTTGCCCGGCCACGTGGTTGCGGGCCCGGCAGGCGTAGTTGAACTGTTCTCTCTCGATGGTAACGACGTCGATGCCGATTCGTGGCGGGTGCGCCTTGAAGTACGCCTTGACGGCCCGGTTGGCCCGGCCGGCGGCGATGACAGCGTTGGTGTGGCGGTCGTGGATGACCAGCAAATCTACGTCCGAGTCGGGGCGGTGGTCGCCCCGCGCCCGGGAGCCAAAGAGGATGACGGTGTCCGGCGCGACGGCCTTTTGCGCCGCCTGGGCTGCCCCCAGGCCGACGGCGTCCGGGGTTCCGGCGTCCGGGGTTGACTTGCTCATGACTTGCCTTGCCAGCGCCGGGCGGCGAATCACAGTTCGGCAGTCAGCACCCACATCGGCCCTTGCCCAACGTCATAGACTGCCAGCGGCTCCAGCGCGCCGCTATCCTGGGACACCCGGTAGGCGGCCAGGCGGCCCGACTCCAGGCCGGCGGCGTACAGATAGTTCCCGGAGGGGTCCAGGCTGAAAGCCCGCGGCACGGGCTCCGCAGCCACCCGACCGGCGGCGGTCAGGCGGCCGTCCGATTCGTCCACGGCGAACCCGGCGATGCTGTTGTGCCCCCGGTTCGGCGCGTACAGAAACCGCCCGGACGGCGTAATCTGGATTTGCGAGCACGAGTTCCGCCCGTCGTAATCCTCCGGCAGCGTGGGTACCGTCTGGAACGGCGCGAGGGCGCCGGTGTCCCCGTCAAAACGGTAGGCGGTAACGCTGCCGCCCTGTTCGTTTGAGGAATACACCACGTCCCGGTTGGGGTTAAAGCAGATGTGGCGCGGCCCTTCCGGCGCGTTGGGGATGGCCCGGTCGGGAGAGTTGGCGGTCAGCCGGCCCGATTCCTGGTCAAACCGGAACTGGAAAATGGCGTTCAGCCCCGTATGCGACCCCGCGGCGATGTGCGGAACGAAGGCATAGCGGTTGGAGGGGTCGGTCTGCACGTAGTGGGCGCCGATGCCCGTCTCCCGCCACTCGAGGGGCGACTCGTTGAGCACGCCGTCGGCGCCGAAACCGTGCACCCCAACCCGCGCCTGATAGTAGTAGGCGGAAAGCAGGTAGTTTCCCGTCCGGTCGGTGGACACGTGCACCGGGTCTCCCGCCACATCCACGCTGCTCAACAGCGTCAGGGCGCCGGCGCCCGGCTCAATGCCGAAACTGGACAGCCCGAAGGCGCCGGCCCGGCGCCGCCCCGCAAAGAGAAAGCGCTTTTGCGGGTCCACCGCCAGCGGCGCGGGCATCCCCGCCAGGGCGAACCCGGCGCGCCGCTCCAGCCCGCCCGTAGCCGGGTCAATCTCATACTGGTCGATACGGTCTTCCTGCTGGAGGGATACGTACATATAAACAGCCACGTCAACAACTCCGCGCCGGGTTCTGTGTCGCACATATTACCACACGCCGGGGCCGGCCGCCGGATGCCCGGCGGCAGCGGCAGGGGCAACCCTGGTGGCCGTCCTGCCGGGCACGTCAACCCGCTCCGTTTTACATACCGCCGGCCGGCGGGTATCATACGCACACCAATTTTGCCGCCGCCATTGCCGTCCGCTTGAGGCGGGCCGGCAGTTCCGTTATGCCCAAGGAGGCCGTTATGAGAGGAGTAGCCATTGTTTCCCCCGTTCGCACCGCCGTTGGCAATTTCGGCGGCGCCCTGCGCGACGTGCCCGCCGCCGAGCTGGCATCCACCGTCATCCAGGCCGCGCTGGAACGCAGCGGCGTGGACCCGGCCCGGGTTGACGATGTGATTCTCGGCCACGGCTACCCGTCGGGCGAAAACCCGGCCATCGGACGCCTGGCCGGCCTGAAAGCGGGGCTGCCCATTGAAGTGCCCGGCTACCAGCTGGACCGCCGCTGCTCCTCCGGCTTGCAGGCCATCCTGAACGCCTGTATGTTGATTCAGACCGACAACGCCGACGTGGTAATCGCCGGCGGCGCGGAGAGCATGAGCGGCGCCGAGTTTTACAGCAACGAATCCCGTTGGGGCGCCCGCTTCGGCTCCGTCACCTTTCACGACCGGCTGGCCCGCGCCCGCGTTACCATCGCCCCCGATGAGCGCTTCGGCCCCATCCCCGGCGGCATGGTGGAGACTGCCGAAAATCTGGCCCGCGAGTACGAAATCCCCCGCGCCGAGCAGGACGAATACGCCCTGCGCAGTCATCAAAGGGCCATCGCGGCCCGCGATTCCGGCAAGTTCAACGATGAAATCGTGCCCGTGAGCATCCCCCAACGGCGCGGCGACCCCAAGATTTTCGACGCCGACGAAGGCCCCCGCGCCGACACTACTATGGAAGTGCTGGGCCGCCTGCGCCCGGTGATGCGCGACGGCTGCGTAACCGCCGGCAACGCCAGCAGCCAGAACGACGCCGCATCCGTCTGCCTCGTCGTTGCCGAGGACAAGCTGGCGGAGCTGGGGCTGACCCCGATGGCGTACCTGCGCGGCTGGGCCGTCACCGGCTGCCATCCGGCCACCATGGGCATCGGCCCCGTCGCGGCGGTCAACAAAGTAATGGGCAAGATTGGCATGACCCTGGGCGATATGGACATCATCGAGCTGAACGAAGCCTTCGCCGCCCAGGTGCTGGCCGTGCTGCGGGAGTGGCAGCTGCCTAATGAGGACAACCTGAACGTCAACGGCTCCGGCATCTCCCTGGGCCACCCCATCGCCGCCACCGGCGCCCGCATTCTGACCACCATGCTCCACGAAATGGAGCGGCAGGACGCCCAATGGGGCCTGGAAACCATGTGCGTCGGCGGCGGTCAGGGCGTGGCCGCGGTGTTCGAGCGGCGGTAGGGCAACCGCCCGGCATCCTTTAACCTAACTGCGAGGTCGATGATGGTATCCCGGAATATCGCCACATCCCCACCGGGCGGCCGGCGCGCGCCGTCCAAGCCTCCGCTGCCCAGCCCGCCCAAAAAGCCCGATCTGAAGCAATACAACCACTACAACCGCGCCGCCATCGGCAATACCCTCTACCGCCACTTTATCGCCATCCGCGCGGACGTTCTGGTCAGCGGCGAAGGCTATCTGTGCTTTGAGCGCAGCCGGATACGCTCCGGCTGGCTGGAGCCCGACCTGGTAATCGCCTTCGGCGTTGACCCCGATGCCATCGAGGATAACAACGGCTACGAAATTGACGACGTGGGCAAGTCCCCGGAGTTCGTGCTGGAAGTGGCCTCAATACACACCGGGCGGCGGGATTACACCGTCAAGCGCGACGGCTACGCCGGCTTTGGCGTCGGCGAATACTGGCGCTTTGACTACACCGGCGGCCAATATCACGATGCGCCGCTGGCCGGCGACCTGCTGGTTGACGGGCAGTATGCGCCAATCCCGCTGGCCGATGACCGCCCCGGCAAAATGTTCGGGATGCTGTCGGGATACAGCGCGGCGCTGGACCTGTACCTCTGCTGGGACAACCGCAAGCTGCGCTTTTACGACCCCAAGACCGACGATTTTCTCAAAAGCCCGGAAGAGCTGGCGGCGGAATTGAGCACCGTCCAAGCCCAACGGGATGCTGCCAAAGCCCAACGGGACGCCGCCAGAGCTAAACGGGACGCAGCCCAAGCCGAGCGGGATGCCGCCAATGAGCGGATTCGGCAGCTCGAGGAACGGCTGCGGGACAGTCAACCGGGTACCTGATGGCAGCCACCCACCTGCCGCGAAATCATCGCCCAAGCCGGCCGACCGCATTCGCAGCGCGCCGGTGAATCCATCGCCCAAAGGGAGAAACTGTCATTATGGGTAATCAACGCGATGTAGCAGATGTTCTCGTTATCGGAGCCGGGGCTTCCGGCGGCGCTTTCACCTGGAGCCTGACCCAGGCCGGCGTCAAGGTGGTCTGCCTGGAGCAGGGCGGCTGGGTTCCGCAAAATGCCTTTCCGGTGAGCGAACCGCAGGCGCAGCTGCACTGGCAGACGGACTTTCATCCCAACCCCAACTTCCGGGGGCTGCCGGAGGATTATCCGGTCAACGAGGACGACACGCCCATCGCGCCCTATATGTATAACGCCGTGGGCGGCAGCACCATCCATTGGGGTTCCCACTTCCCCCGGTTCCATCCGTCGGACTTCCGCCTCCGGTCTCTGGACGGCGTGGCCGATGACTGGCCTATGGACTACTTCGAGCTGGAACCCTACTATGACCAGAACGACCTGATGCACGGCGTCAGCGGACTGCGGGGCGACCCTGCCTATCCGCCCAAGCCGGTGCGGCCTACGCCGCCGCTGCCCATCGGACGGGGCGGCGAGCTGCTGGCCCAGGCGTACAACCAGCTGGGCTGGCACTGGTGGTCGTCGGATAACGCCGTCAACTCCACGGTGTACGACGGCCGGCCGGCCGACGTGGGCGAGTACCTGCGCTCGCCCTCCGGCAGCGACATCATTTTCTGGCCCCGCGCCCTCAAACAGGGGGCCCGCCTCATCACCCACGCCCGCGTCCGCGAGATTCTGGTGGACGAGTCCGGGCGCGCCGCCGGCGCCGCCTACTATGACCGCCACGGGAACTTGCAGGCCCAATACGCCAGAGTCGTCGTGCTGGCGTGCAACGGCATCGGCACCTCCCGGCTGCTGCTGAACTCGCAAAGCGCGCTGTTCCCCGACGGCCTGGCCAACGGCAGCGGGCAGGTGGGCCGCAACCTGATGCACCACCCTTGCGGCTACGTCCTGGGGCTGTTTGACGAGGATTTGGGGCCGGACGACGGGCCGCGCGGTTCCGCAATGTTGAGCCAGGAGTTTTACGAAACCGACCTGCGCCGGGGGTTCGTGCGCGGCTACGATATGCAGATTTCCAACGTGGGCGGCGCGCCCCTGCAAATCGCGCTGGGCGGCCTGGTCGGCGAGACGGTGGCCTGGGGCGAGGGACACCACCGCGATTTCGCCGAACGGTTCCGCCACCAGATGGGCATTGTCATTATGTCGGAGGACTTGCCCGAGGAGCGCAACCGCGTAACCCTCGACCCCACGCTCACCGACAGCGACGGCATCCCCGCGCCCAAGATTGACTACGCCGTGAGCGACAACACCTGGGCCATTCTGGACCACGGCATCGCCCGCGCCACCGAGGTTCTGGAGGCCGCCGGCGCCAGGCGGATTGTCGCCTCGCGGCTGCGGCGCAACGCCGGCTGGCATCTGCTGGGCACCGCCCGCATGGGCGCCGACCCCGATACGTCGGTGGTTGACCGCTGGGGCCGCGCCCACGACGTGCCCAACCTGTTCATCATCGACGGCAGCATCTTCACCACCGGCGCCTGCATCAACCCCACCACTACCATCCAGGCGCTGGCCCTGCGCACCGCCGACTACCTGAAAGGCGAAGGCGCCTCGGCCATCGCCTAGCCACACACTGCGCCTACCGGAGCAATTATGCCCAAGATTGTGCACTTTGAGCTGCCCTTTGACGACGCCGAAAGGGCCAACCGCTTCTATGCCGACGTGTTCGGCTGGCAGTCCCGCAAGTGGGACGGGCCGGAGGAATACTACCTGCAACAAACCGGCCCCGATGACGAACCCTACGGCATCGCCGGCGCCCTCATCGCGCGGGAGTCGGCGATAAATAGCGGCGGCACGCTGGTGGTCATCGGCGTGGACGACCTGGACGCCTACGCCGCCAAAGTAACCGCCGCCGGCTGCGAAATCGTTACGCCCCGGACGCCCGTTCCCGGCGTCGGCTGGTTCGTCAACTTCCGCGATACCGAGGGCAACGTGGTCGGAATGTTCCAGGACGACCACACTGCTGCCTGAGATGGCCGCGCGAATTGACATTCCGCGAGACCGCATCTCCGAGTTCTGCCGGCGTAATCACATCCAACGCCTGGCCCTCTTCGGCTCGGTCATCCGGGATGACTTCACGGCGGCCAGCGACGTGGACGTGCTGGTGGAGTTTGAGCCGGGCTACGCGGCGGGGTTTGAGTTCTTCCGGATGCGGCGGGATTTGACGGGAATGTTGGCCAGAGAGGTAGATTTGCATACGGCGGCGTCTTTGAGTCCATACTTCCGCCAGGAAGTGCTGGACGAAGCGGAGGATATTTATGTCGCGCCGTGACCCTATGGTCGCCGTCCAGCAAATGCGGGACCACGGGAAAGAAGCAATGGAACTGTCGCAAGGCCGCCGCCGGGTGGATTTGGACCTGGACCGGATGTTTGAATTGGCGCTGGTCAGGCTGATGGAGGTTTTAGGCGAAGCGGCCCGACGTGTTCCCAACGAATTTCGCCAATGCTACCCTCACATCCCATGGCAAGATACGACCGACTTGCGCAACGTGCTGATACACGACTATGACACAGTGGATTTTGACGAGTTGTGGCGAATCATCCAGGTTCACCTGCCCCCGTTAGTATCGCAACTGCAAGCCATTATTGACGAAAATTTGCCCGCCGGGCAGCCAACAGGAGCGTAAAATTATGGGCCGAGTTGACGGCAAGGTAGTCCTGATTAGCGGCGGCGCGCGCGGTATGGGCGCCGAGGAGGTGGGCCTGTTTGCCCGCGAGGGCGCGCAGGTCGTGTTCGGCGACGTTCGGGACGACCTGGGGCGGCAGGTTGCAGCCGATTATCAGGCCGCCGGCCTGGACTGCACCTATGCCCATCTGGACGTTACCAGCGAAGCCGACTGGCAGGCCGTCGTCGCCCTGGCCGAGGAACGCTACGGCAAGCTGGACGCACTGGTGAACAACGCCGGCATCAGCATCTCCGCCGGCGGCGGCGCGCGCCACATCCCGCTAGAGGACACCGGCGCCGCCGACTGGGACCGGGTGATGGACGTCAATGCCAAAGGCGTATTCCTGGGTACCAAAACGGCCATTCCGGCCCTGCGACGGGCTGGCGGCGGTTCCATCGTCAACATCTCATCCATCGCCGGTTTGTCGGGAGCCTGGTCGCGGTCGCACCCCTACAACGCATCCAAAGGGGCGGTGCGCCTGTTCACCAAAGCCACCGCCATCCAGTACGCCCGCGCGGGCATCCGCTGCAACTCGGTGCATCCCGGCCCCATTATAACCCCCATGAGCGCGGCCACCTATGACGACCCCGAAGTGGCCGCCCAACGGCTGGCGCTGGTGCCGCTGGGCCGGCGCGCCCATCCCATTGAAGTAGCCTACGGCGTGCTGTACCTGGCATCCGACGAAGCGTCCTTTGTTACCGGGGCGGAACTGGTCATTGATGGCGGGTGCCTGGCGCAGTAGGATAACCGCAACTTAAACCTAATCAACCCACACATCCGCAAAGGAGAGGCATTATGCCCGAAGTTTATGGCGAAGGCGATTTCCAGTACCACTTTGTCGCCGACTGGCTCAAGCTGCCCGACGGAATGCGCCTGCTGGAGTGTCCCGGCGTGGCCGTGGACGGCGACGACCGGGTGTTCATCCTGACCCGCGGCGAGCATCCCATTGTGGTCTTTGACAAGGACGGCAACTTTGAGCGGTCTTTCGGACAGGGCCATTTCAGCGAAAACCGCACCCACGGCCTCTATTACAGCTCCGCCGACGATACGCTGCTGGCCGCCGACGACGGCATCCACACCATCCAGAAGTTCAGCGTCACCGGCGAAAAGCTGATGGAAATCGGCGAAAAGAACCACCCGTCGCCCCGCTGGAGCGGCCAGCCCTTCAACCGGCCCACCTCGGCGGCCATCCGTCCCAGCAACGGCGACATCTACATCTCCGACGGCTACGGCAACTCGCGCATCCACGTGTACAGCCCGGAGGGGCAGTACAAGTTCTCCTGGGGCGAGCCGGGCATTGACGCCGGCCAGTTCATCCGCCCCCACAACATCGCCTTTGACGAGGACGAACGGGTTTATGTCGTTGACCGGGAATGCCACCGCATCCAGCTGTTCGACACCGACGGCAACTTCCTGGAAATGTGGAGCAACATTCACCGTCCCGACTCTATGGTGTACTGGCAGGGCCACATCTACGTAGGCGAGCTGAACGGCATGGGCGGCGTGGACGACGCGCCGGGCCTGGGCCACCGGGTTACCATCTACGACCGGGACGGCAACCGGGTCTGTATGTTTGGCGCCCCCGAAGAAGGCGAAGGCCCCGGCCAGTTCATCGCGCCCCACGGCATCGCCGTGGACAGCACGGGCGCCGTGTACGTCGCCGAAGTGTCCTACACCATCCGCGGCAGCCATATGGACCCGCCGCAGGAGTTGCGCAGCTTCTCCAAGTACGCGCGGGCGTAAGCGCAACCGCGCAACCGATCTGCGCCGCTGCTGCCCGTCCCCGCCTTCATTGGGGCGGGGGCGGCGGCGCAAATCCGTCAATTATGGAAGCGGAGGCCATCCGGGCGGGGTCTGACGCGCGCCGTCCGGACCCCGCCCTATCCCGCCGGAACGCGCGCTGCGAACAGCACGGCCAGCCCTGCGGAAGTGCTAAACTGGCTGCAACCCGGCAACGGCAGGTGTGCAATGGCAGAAGAACAGACAGACTTGAATGTGACCGATGAGGAAGCAATGGCTATCGCTAACGATATCCTGGAGCGGCTGGAGCAGGCCGGCCCGGAGGTAAAACTGGCTGTGGTTCGCATACTTCGGGATGAAGGGGACTTCGCCGACTATCTGGCCCGGCAGCGCGCCGCCGGCAAAACGGATGAGGAAATTTACCATGGCTACTAGTTCCGCAGAACGCGAATTGCCGCCGGGTTCAGGTGAATCCTATAAGGCAAAATGCGCCCGACGAATCAGGCTGGTTCTGGTGGAACACTTCACCAACGTCACGCTTGCCGACCTTTCCTGGATTGACGACCGGCTGGCTGCGGCGCGGCAAAACGGCCAGCTCACCAGGGCCCAGTTTGACCAAATCAGAGTTACTGATATTATCGCCCAGGGTACGCTTATCGGCAGCCAGTCCGAGCTGCTGGCCGTAGTTGAGGTTTCGGTGACCATCAACGAGCAGGACGTGCGCAACGCGCAGTTCCGGGCTGCTCTGCTGGAGAACCTTACCGGGATGGATACCGGGGCTTTTTGCGTCGCGAATGTGCCATGGTCCGACGCTCTGGACGAAATGGCCGGCGCACTCGGCGTAACGCTGATTCACTACGAACTGCCCGCTTTCAACGATGACATTCAGTGATAAAATCGGAAATCAACACTAGAGGCGGCCCAATTGACCACTTTCACCGACATCACTACCACCACCTGGGACGACGCCCTTGACGCCATTGAACGCGGCTACGAACTGGGCTGGAGCGACGGCCTGCCCGTAGTCCCGCCCACCACCGCGCGCGTGGCCGAGTTTATCGGGTATGCGGGCCGCGCTCCCGACGACGTTATCGGCGAGCTGCCGGAACGCCGCCGCGTTATCACCGTGGCAAAGGCGGCGGCCAACGCCGTGATGGCCGGCTGCCGGCCTGAGTATTTTCCCGTGGTGCTAACCGCTGCGGAGGCGATGCTGGACCCGGTGTTCAACCTGGTGGGGCCGTCGTCCAGCATGGGCGGCGCTGCGGTGCTGTGCATCGTCAACGGCCCCGTCGCCGCGCAGATTGGGCTGAACAGCCGTAATAATCTATTCGGCCCCGGCAACCGGGCCAACGGCACCATCGGACGGGCGGTTCGCCTCATCCTGATAAACGCCTGCGCCGCCATCCCCGGCCTCTTTGACCGCAGCGTTATCGGCCATCCCGGCAAGTACACCTACTGCATCGCCGAGGCCGAGGGCGAAACCCACTGGACGCCGCTGCACGTGCAGCGCGGCTGCGACGCCAGCGACAGCGCCGTTACCGTTTTCGCCGGCGAAAGCCCCCGCCAGGTGCGCGCCGTGGGCCGCCCGGAAGCCATCCTCTACGCCATGGCCGACGCCGCCGCCTCGCTGGGTACCTCTATGTCCACCTCCGGCTCGGTTGGCGACGTGTCGGTAGGCATCCGCCAGGGCCAGATAGTAGCAACCTTCGCCGGCAACAGCGGCCTGTGGCGCGACTGGACCAAAGAGAGTATCCGCGACTATCTCCACGCCAACATCCGGCGCTCCGTAGCCGACCTGAAACGCGGCCTCGTCCTGCGCGGCGACGTGGAACCCGGCGACGAAGCCGCCATGATTCCGCTGATTCCCGAACCGGAGGACATTCTGGTAGTATTCGCCGGCGGCGAGGAATCCAACATGGCGTCGGTCATCCCCAGCTGGGGGCCAAAAGTAGGCTCCACCGCCGTCACCAAAATAGTTCGCACCACGTAAAGGGAGAGATGAACATGGCAACCCGGCAATACACCCTGGTCAACCCGGTTACGGAGCCGGTTATCGCGCCCTTTGACGGCGCGCCCCGCCTGCCCTCGCTGGCCGGCGCCCGCGTCGGCCTGATTGACGACAGCAAGCGCAACGCCGACGTGCTGCTGGAGGAGCTGGCCGAGGTGCTGCACAACCGCTACGAAATCCGCGAAGTGCGCTGGCTGCGCAAACCCAGCGCATCCCGTCCCGCCGACCCGCAGGAATTGCAGGAACTGGTCGCCAACGTCGATGCGGTGGTGGTCGCCATCGGCGATTGAGGGAGCTGCAGCGCGTGCAGTGTGCACGACGGAATCCACGTTGAGCAGGCCGGCCTCCCCTCCGCCACCATTTGCACCGACCGTTTCATCCCCACCGCCAACGCCATGGCCCGGATGTGGGGCGCGGCAGACTATCCCACCATTTTCACCCAGCACCCCATCGAAAACCTGGACCGGCCCGCCCTGCGCGAGCGCGCCGAGGGCCTGGCATCCGAGGTGGTTGCCATTCTTACCGGCGGCTGAGGCATTCCACCGGCACGATGCCCGGCGCGGGAACTCGCCGCATCGCCACATTCGGAGACAATTATGCTTGTACGCATCCGCGACATTGCCATCATCGTGATGTCGGCCGGGGTTACTTTGATGTGCCTGACCGTCATTGTGGTTGCCATTATGCTGTATTCACCGCTGCGTCAGACCATCAGCACGCTGAGCGAAACGGCGACGGCGGCCAAAGGACTGGTTGACCAGGCCGAGGGCACGATTGCCAACCTGGAAGCCACGATGGATAACATCCGGCGGGCCTCCGAAAACGTCGCCGACGCCGCTGAGCAGATAATCGCAGAGGGCCTCAAGCTGGTGGCGGAGGATGCGGAGAACGCGCCCTCCGGTTCCAACTAGCCGGCACGCCCGGCGTTCGGTCTGCCGGCGCCCGGTCTGACGGAACTCTGTCTGATGGAAACTACACGCAACATCGCCCTTATCGTGATGGCGCTGGCCGTAACCGCGCTGTGCGTCATCCTGGCAGTGATGGCGCTGGCCCTGTACCCGGAGGTGAGCCGCAGCGCGGACAATCTGGAGCAGGCGACGGAAGCCGCCGTTGCCGTAACCGAAAACCTGGAGACGGTATCCGCCGATTTGGCTACGGTATCCGATAACCTCGCCGCCGTGTCCGAGGGCGTCGCCGCCGTGTACGACACCCTGACCGCGGCGGTTGAAACCTTTGGCGGTTTGCTGGGCGGCCTCAACCGGCTGCCCGGCCTGTTTGGCGGCGGCAACTAGGCGGCTTGCTAACCGCGCGGCGTCAACGCCCCGCCGCCGTTTCCGCGTCGCGCAGGTCGGGCGGCAGCAAGTTGGGGATGCCGTCGGTGATGGGGTAGCGCTCAGCGCAGGGGGCGCAGGTCAGAACGCCCGTCAGCACCTCGCCGGCGTCGGGGGCATCGTCCGGCGCAACCGTATTCGTTTGCAGCGTCAGCGGCCCCTTGCAAACCGGGCAGGCGATAATGTCCATCAAATCGGTATTCATCAGCAATCCTGTCCTGTCTCCGGTCAGCCCGCCAGGCCCCTCTCGAAAAGCCAGCCCAGCACGTCGGCCAGCCCGATGACGACGACGCCCGCCACCGTTAGCGCAGCCGGCCCGCTAACCGCCAGCCTGATACGTTGCCGGAGGTTCGGGACAGCTGCCTCCCCAGCGGCGGCGCTGTTCCCGCGCCGGCGTCGCGGCAGCAGCCAGGCGATGCCAAAAGCGTAAAGGGCCAGCGCGATTTTGGCAATCAGCGCCGCCACATAAGCGATGTCGGCGGCGTCCGACGTTAACCGGCTTACCGATAATATCACGCCGGTAACAATCAGCACGGCGATGGCGGTGGCGACGACCGGGCGAAACTCGGCGGCCAGCGCGCGGCCCGCCAACCCGCCGGCGTCGCCGGCCGCGCCATTACTATTACGGATTGAACGCAGCGCCGGCCGTCCCACCAGCAGCATAAACAAACTGCCGCCAATCCAGGTAACCGCGGCCAGCGCGTGGGCCCAGCGGATGAGCAGCAGGATGACATCAAGCGCGTTCATAGTATCCGGCCCGACCTACGGGCGATTTTATCACAGAGCGCCGGCGGCGCGATTAGCCGCCGCCGTCCACGGCCTGCCTGGCCTGCCGGAACACGTCATCCAGCATCTCCGGCGTGAGCCGGCCCGTCTGCGTGTTCTGCTGGCTGGGGTGGTAGCAGGCGATGAGCAGCGGGCCGCCGTCGGGCAGTTGGGTGGCGACGTTATGCCCGAAGGGCGGCTTGCGCGGCGGCATCGTCCGTCCGGCGGCGGCCCAGGCCCGCAGCAAGGCGTCAAAAGCAACCCGACCCAAGGCGACCACGGCCCGCAAATCGGCCAGCAGCTCCAGCTCCCGGACGATATAGGGACGGCAGGCGGCCAGCTCGGCCGGCGTCAGTTTGTTTTGCGGCGGGGCGCAGCGGGCCGCCGCCGTAACCAGCGCGCCCCGCAGTTCCAGCCCGTCGCCGGCGCGGACGGATGCGGGCTGATTGGCGAACCCGGCCCGGTGCAACGCGCCAAACAGCCAGTCGCCGCTGCGGTCGCCGGTGAACATCCGCCCGGTGCGGTTGCCGCCGTGGGCCGCCGGCGCCAGGCCGACTACCAGCAGGCGGGCGTTGGGGTCGCCAAAGGCGGCCAGCGGCCGGCCCCAATAGTCCTCATCGCGGTACATTCGCCGCTTGACCCGCGCCGTCTCCTCCCGCCACGCCACCAGGCGGGGGCAGGCGCGGCAATTGACAACCCGCTGCTGAACCTCGGCGATGCTGCCGGCGCCGGCAAGATCAGACATATTCCCAACCATTCCAGTCCCGTATCGCTCCGTAAAACCCTAGGCCGGCGCGCCCCAGCCGCCGCCGCCGGGGGTGCGGATGCTCAGGATGTCGCCGGCGTTCACGTCCAGGGTTTCCTTGCCGGCCAGGTGGACTTCCTCGTAGCCGCCGCGCAGCAGGACGTTTTCGCCGTGCTCGCCGTGGTGTCCGCCGTGGTAGCCGGGCGGGGCGAACCGCCGCCGCTCCGACAGCACCGTTACCCGCGCCGGGCTGAGGAACTCCACGTCGCGCACCAGCCCGTCGCCGCCGCGATGCAATCCGTCGCCGCCGGAGCCGCGCCGCAGCGCATAGCGACGCAGGCGCAAGGGAAAAGCGAACTCCAGAGCCTCCACCGGCGTGTTCATCGTGTTGGTCATATGGGTGTGGATGCCCGATATGCCGTCCTGGTCGGGGCGCGCGCCCATGCCGCCGCCGATGGTTTCGTAATAGACATAGGGCTTGTCGCGGGAAATGTCGTGTCCGCCGATAATCATGTTGTTCATCGTGCCTTGCGACGCCGCCGGAATGCGGTCGGGGAGGGCCTGGCTCATGGCGGCCAGCAGTACGTCGGTGATGCGCTGGGAGGTTTCCACATTGCCGCCGGCGACGCCGCGCTGGGGCAGAGGGTCAACCAGGCTGCCGCGCGGGGTGATGATATCCACCGGACGCAGGCAGCCCTGATTGGCCGGGGCTTCGTCGCCCACCACGCAGCGCACCACGTAGAGGCTGGCCGAAACGGTTACGGCGCGGGGCGCGTTGATGCAGCCGGGCCGCTGGTCGGCAGTGCCGGTAAAGTCAATGGTCAGCAAGTCGCCGGCCACGGTAACGGTTACGGTGATGGGCACCGGCTCCACGCTCTGCCCGTCGTCGTCCATATAGTCGGTAACTTGATACACTCCGTCGGGGATTTCGGTGATGCGGCGGCGCGTGAGCCGCTCCGAGTAGTCCAGCAGGGCGTCCATATGCTCGTGGGTATCGGCCAGACCGTAGCGTTGGGCGATTTCGGTCAGCCGCTTTTCGCCGACGCGGATGGACGCAATCTGCGCCGCCAGGTCGCCCTGCCGGTCGTCGGGCGTGCGGGAGTTGCGGCAGATGAGGGCGATGACTTCGTGATTGATGCGTCCCCCGCGGGCCAGTTTCAGCGGCGGGATAATCAGCCCCTCCTGGTACAGCTCGGTGGACAGGGGCATGGAGCCGGGAGCCATCCCGCCCACGTCGGAATGATGCCCCCGGTTGCTGACGTAGCCGATAAGTTCCTTCGCGCCGCCGGTGTCAATATAAGCCGGCGCCACCAGCGTAATGTCGGGCAGGTGGGAGCCGCCCAGATAAGGGTCGTTGAGGATGACGATGTCGCCGGGCCGCAGCCCGCGCGGGAAGGTTTGCAGCGCGGCCTGCACGGAGGCGGGCATCGCCCCCAGATGCACTGGCTGGTGCGCCGCCTGGGCCACCATTTCGGCGGCGGGGTTGAACAGGGCGCAGGAAAAATCCTGCCGCTCCTTCATATTGGTAGAGTAGCTGGTGCGCTGCAAGGCCACGCCCATCTCCTCGGATACGGAGATGAACATATTCTTGAACACTTCCAGGCTGATGGCGTCAACGGGCATGGTAAATTTGTTCCTTGCGGCTATCCTTCGTAGTCCGCTCCGGGCAGCAGGCGAATGTCCTCAAAGGTAATGATACGGTCATCCTCAATTATGGCATAGTATAACTCTATGAGAGTGAGGGAGCGCGGTGAGCGGAGGAATCGAATTACACGAAGGTTCGCCGCCGCATCGGGCACCGGATCGCCCAGGAAAGGTATCCGGGGCAGCGCTGTGCTGGCATAGAAATCCAGGATGGACTGGTGTTCCCTTGGGTCAAACCAGCCGGCTGCGGCCCCGGCATCCCGGGCGGCGTAAAAAGCGGCGCTGTGCCGGACACGGTAAGGCTCATCGCTGCTGGATAGCATCAGCAATTTCGCGTCCGTGACGGATGGAGTTCTGGCTCAGGGGCGGCGCAAAGATGCCCGCCAGTTCGTAGGCCATCGCCTGCCCGTCCTCCGTGGCCAGCCAGGCCGCCTCGTACCGGGAATAATCCTCAATGGCCGCCGCGCTGTAGCCGGCGAAGCGTTCCAGCTGCGCGTCCATTTCGGCCAGCTCTTTGGGAGCCAGAACTTCCCGGTCGGCCGGGCGGTTGGTGAGCAGGCCGTAATGGTGATAGCCCTGGGCGTGCTGGTCGCGCAGCACGGTCACCGCCCCGGTCTGTTCCATTTTCACGCGGGCCTGGTGCCAGTTCTCCGGGTAGGGGCCGTGGGGAAAATGCAGGTACGTAGTGCCGGTAATCGGCCGGCCCAGCAGCATATAGGCGGCGCAGTCGGAATAATACAGCAGCCGCACCAGCTTGCTCACCCCAAAATAGGGGTCGTTCTCCGAGCGCTCCCCCAGATAAAGCGCCGCTTCAATCAGCTTGTCCAGGTCCTGCTCAAAACTGACTTGCTCCATAACGGCAAACCCCCGCCACAGTATCCGCTTGACCGCAGCATAGGCCGGCAAGGGTCAATTTTAGGCCGTATTCTACCGCGTGGCAATCTGCCCGATCCAGGCTGATGGCGTCAACGGGCATTAGCGTTGGTTCCTTGCCGGGTCAGGCAATGAGGCGGATTCGTTCCATAATGATGGTGCGGTCATCCTCGATGATGGCATAGATTATCTGGATGACGGCGGCGCCCCGGGGGGAGTGTGGGAAACGGATTGCTCTGTAATTCGCCGGTTCGCCTGTGGCCGGCCCGCCGAAATAGGGCATCGTGGGCAGCAGCGTTCCGGTGAAGTATGCTACCTGAGCCGGGTGTACCATCGGGTTGAGCCAGCCGGCGGCTACGCCCGAATCCCAATCGGCAGCGAAGGCCGCGCTCCGTATCACCCGGTAAGTTTCACCGGGCCCGGGCGGCACTGGCAACCTCCCGGACGGCGCGGATGGAGTTCTGGCTCAGGGGCGGCGCAAAGATGCCCGCCAGTTCGTAGGCCATCGCCTGCCCGTCCTCCGTGGCCAGCCAGGCCGCCTCGTACCGGGCATAGTCCTCAATGGCCGCCGCGCTGTAACCGGCGAAGCGTTCCAGCTGCGCGTCCATTTCGGCCAGCTCTTGGGGAGCCAAAACTTCCCGGTCGGCCGGGCGGTTGGTGAGCAGGCCGTAATGGTGATAGCCCTGGGCGTGCTGGTCCCGCAGCACGGTCACCGCGCCGGTCTGTTCCATTTTCACGCGGGCCTGGTGCCAGTTCTCCGGGTAGGGGCCGTGGGGAAAATGCAGGTACGTAGTGCCGGTAATCGGCCGGCCCAGCAGCATATAGGCGGCGCAGTCCGAATAATACAGCAGCCGCACCAGCTTGCTCACCCCAAAATAGGGGTCGTTTTCCGAGCGCTCCCCCAGATAAAGCGCCGCTTCAATCAGCTTGTCAAGGTCCTGCTCAAAACTGACTTGCTCCATAACGGCAAACCCCCGCCACAGTATCCGCCTGGCCGCAGCATAGGCCGGCAAGCGTCAATTTTAGGCCGTATGCTACCGCGTGGCAATCTGCCCGACCCGCGCGGCAGCGTTCCGTTTCCGGTGGTTTGGTTATTCATCTTTTGGTTATTCCTCTGGGGTGGTGGGCTGGGTTCATTGGCGATGCTCCTTGCTGGTTCAGGCTATCGGGGTTCGGGCGGTTGGCGGGATACGGTGTGCGGGCCAGAGGTTACCGGTCATTGTCAGCCCCACGGCCGGGGGTTTTACGCAAAGTTTTGCTCCGATGGTTCGTGAACTGCGCTTTAAGGCGCAGCCACGCAGCGCGGTGGCAGTCGCTGTTGGCCGGTTAGACCGTTCTCGCGTAAGCATTGGACGAGGGGTCTCCACGACGCCGGTATGCGATTTTGTGCTGACTGGCCGTTGACGACCGGTTGACCTCTGGCAGGACTGAGATTCACGTGATAGATTGCAGTATAGTACCGATGTTCGCTGTTGTCAAAGGGGGGTTGTCAGAGGGCCGGCGCAAAGTGCGGGCGGCAGGTTTTGCGGCGCCGGAGCGCTACCCCTCTCCCAACCCTCTCCCCCTGTGGGAGAGGGCTTTAATGACTTTGCAAGGCCCCGACCGCCGGCAACGGAACGCTGCCGACCCGCGCCGGAACGGGGGCTGCCGGCCGGCTGGCAGCCCCTAATCTCAAATCCGGTCCATCTTGTCTATCCGTGTAAAAAACCCGTCGTAGGAAAACCGGCGCCCGGCGGGTTGGCCGCTAGCCGGTCAAATTGGGCTGGCTGCCCTGTGTCCGGCGGCGGCGCGGGGCCTGGCGGAAGGTGCTTTGCCGGCCCATCCGGGGGTATTCCGCCGTCTGGCCGGCCAGCAGCTGCGCCACGGTCAGGATTTGCAGGCGGGGAAACCGGAGGCCGGGGTAATGCTCCGGTTCGTAGAACCCGGCCGACGCCGCCTCGTTCCGCATCGGGCGCGTGGGTTCGGCCAGGGTTACGAACAGCCCCAACTGCGCCTTTTCCCGCTCCATATCGCCCTTGAGGGTGGCAATCATCCCCCGGTTAACGTGGCCGCTTTTGACCTGCACGATGATGCGCCGGGGCTGGCCGCTGTTGTCGTCAAAGAAATTGATATAGCCGTCAACGCCGCTGTCCGCCCCCTTGCGCTGGTCCCGGGCCGGCCGGGCGTCCACCAGGCCCAGCGCCCACCATTCAAACTGGTAGCGGTCATTCTCCGCCAGAGCGGCGGCGCTGGCGGCATCCTCCGGCTCGCCGATGACCGAGTAAGGACGCAGCTCGTCGCCAAAGGTGTCGTGCAGCCGGTGGCGGATTAGGGAGATGGCCAGGTGGGTAATGTCAATGCCAATCCAGCGGCGGTTGAGCCGCTCGGCGGCGACGACGGCGGTGCCGCAGCCGCAGAAGGGGTCCAGAACCACGTCGCCCGCATTGCTGCTGGCCTTGATGATGCGCTCCAGCAGGGCCTCCGGCTTTTGGGTAGGATAGCCGAGGCGTTCCGAGTTGCTCCCAGAGAGGGAGTTGATGTCGTACCACATATCCTGTACAGGTACGCCACGAGATTCGTCCAGGTACAATTTTCGGCGCGGGTAACCAGTCCGCGAATAATACAAGCGGCCCTCCTCGTCCAACTTTTGCATAGTATCACGGCTATAGCGCCAGGCTCTGGTATGACCATTCCATTCGTACACCGGGTTGCCCTTTTCTGCGCCACCCGGCCCGGTCAGTGGAGTAGTGGTGAATCGCCGGCCAGTATCTTGCTCAATATGCCGGTAAGTGGTTTGGATATAGCTGTCGTCCAATGGCACAAATCCCTGATGCCAAGTTACAGACTCGCTCTTACCGTACAGCAAAATAGTGTCATGCACCCGACCAAATCGAGTAGAACCTTGCCCTACGTCATTATGTGCTCCGTAACGTTTCCATACAATCTCATTCCTGAACTTGTCGGCGCCAAACACGGCATCCATCATCAGTTTCAGGTAGTGGCTGGCCGTAGGGTCGCAGTGCAGGTAGATGCTGCCGGTGGGTTTGAGTACCCGGCGCAGTTCAATCATCCGCTGGGCCATCATCGTCAGGTAGGCCATCATATCGTTCTGGCCGAGGAACTCGCGCATGGCGGCCAGCAGTGCGCCCGCTTTGGCCGGCCCCTGGGTAACCACGTCCTGATAGGCGTGTTCCGATTCCAGGCTCCAGCGCCAGGTGTCGTCAAAGGCGGTAATCTGCGCCGCCGACTCGTCGCCGCTGCGCTCCCGGAACAGCACGTTGTAGGTGGCGTTGGAGTTGAACGGCGGGTCCAGATAAATCAGGTCCACGCTGGCGTCGGCGATATGCTCCCGCAGGATGGCCAGGTTGTCGCCAAAGTAAAGGCGGTTGGGGGCAGGTTCGGGCATAGGTTCGGGCATTATGAATACTCCGGGGACATTCCGCAGCGGCCGGCGGGCTGCATTATAGCGTCAGTTCGGCGCGAATCAGCCGGCGGTGCCTGGCATCGGCGGCCAGCGCGAATGCCTCTAGCGCCATGGCGCCGAGCAATATTTTCTGCCGGTCGGTCCCAAAGACAACATAAACCGGCCTGGTGCGTCCTTGCAGTTCCATATCGGCCCACCCGATGGCAAGTTCATGCACCGAGCCGTCGGCCAGGCTGAACAGCTCAGTTTCGTCCCGTTCAATACCCAGCTCATCCAGGATTTGCGCCGGTATGACGGTATATGACGCGCCGGTGTCCACCAGCCCGTTCAACGACCGGGCTTGCCCGGTATTCCGGTTCAGAATCGTGAAATCAACCCGGAAAGTTCCCACTTCGCCTCCGATAGTAGTTCCCGGCAGGATAATCCAGTCCTCGGCCGGCTGTTGTTTTTGAGTCATCGCATCCTCCCGTTGGCAGATTATACTAAATTCGCTCCGGGGAGCAGTGTTACAGCGCGGCCAGCAAATCCACCGCGCCGCGTGGCGCAACCGGAAGGCAATAATCTGCGCCGCCGACTCGTCGCCGCAGTGCTCCCGCAGGATGGCCCGGTTGTCGCCAAAGTAAAGGCGGTTGGGGACAGGTTCGGTAATTGCGTGTACTATGTGATAGGGCGTTGCGGTAATGCTCAGCGTTTCCTGACGACAGCAGCGACTTTCAGTCCGCGGCGAATGGAGTTCTCGCTCAAGGGCGGGGCGGTTATCCCGGCCAGCTCATAGGACATCGGCTCACCGTCTTCGGTGGCCCGCCAGGCAATTTCCTGATGGCAATACTGTTCAATTGCGGCCGCATTGCAGCCGGCGAACCGCTGCAACTGCGCGTCAAGCAGCTGCAGGTCGGTGGCACTGAGCAATTCCCGGTTGGCCGGCCGGTTGGTTAGCAATCGGTATCGGTGGTAGCCAATGCCGGCAGACTCCCGCAGTACGGTGACGTCTCCGGCCCGTTCCATTCGCGCCCGGGCCTGATACCAGTTTTCCGGGTAAGGGCCATGGGGAAAATGCAGGTAAGTTGTGCCGGTAATCGGATTGCCGTGCCGCACATAAGCGGCGCAGTCTGCGTAGTAGAGAAGTTTGGCCAGTTTGACCATTCCAAAATTGGGATCGTCAGCCGACCGTTCGCTGAGGTATATTGCAGCTTCAATCAGCTTGTCCAAGTCTTGCGTGAAACCCTCCTGCTTTATCATAAGAGAACCTCCACGGCGATTGCCGCGTCACGAAAAGGCAAAGTTGCCGCAGTGTGATTCTAGAATATACGTAATCGCTTGACAAGACCCGCCCGATTGCGGCATTGGACAGCGAAGGCATAACGCCGGTGGGGTTTGACCTCTGGCATTACAGCGTCGCCAGCAAATCCGCCGCTCCCGGCGGAGATACCAGTTGATAGAACTCGGTGCCCATCAGCATATCCACCACGTCCTCCGGCAGTTGGCTGAAGGGGCCGCTGTCGTGCAGCTGGGTGCGGTGGCAGGCCAGGGACTCCAGCTTGACCTTGACCCACGGCAGCACGTCAACAATGGTGGTAACATCCGCATCGGGCGTGCCTAGCGAGTCCACGGCGTCAACGGCAAAGGGCGGCGTAATGCCCCGGTCGGCCATCTCCTGCCACCAGCGGCGGAACACGTCGCGGGGAAAGCAGACGTAGTAGAGCAGCGGCGCAGCGCCGTCGGGGTCGGCGGCGCGGGCCACGGCGGCGGTGGCGTGGGCGCACATCGCTTTGTGGTCGGGATGGCCGTAGCCGCCGCTGGGGTCGTGGGTCAGCACGACGTGGGGGTTGGTTTCACTGATGATACCGGCCAGGCGGCTGACCACGGCCGCGGCGTCGGCGTTGCAGTAGGCATTGGGATGGCGGTTGTCGTCGGCGCCGTCCATGCCGCTGTCGCGGTAGTTCAGAAAGCGCAGGTCGTCGATGCCGGTAACGGCCATGGCATTGCGGAGTTCCTGCTGGCGCACCTGCCACAGGTTTTCGGGCGTGGCCAGGGACGGGTCGCTGATTTCGCCCACGTCGCCGTTGGTGGCGCAAACCAGCGTAACCCGCGCGCCGCCGGCCGCCAGCATCGCCAGCAGGCCGCCCGACGCAAACCCCTCGTCGTCGGGATGGGCGAAACAGGCGAGGACGGAGAGGCGGGAAAGGCTTTCGGGAGTTGAGGTACGCATTTCGTTCAACCAACTTTTAGGATGCCGGCGATTGGGTTTGAATGGAATGAAAATAGAGAGGATGGACGCGCGGCGCGGCGGTTACGCGCCGTCCGTTGCGCCGCGCAAGCGGGCGATTTCATCCTGCAAACGCTGCACTTCGGCCTCGGCGGCGATGCGGGCGCTACGCTCATCATCGCGCTCGGTTTCCGCGGCGATGCGGCCGCTGTGTTCCTCATCGTGGGTTCGCAGGTAGCCGGCGGCCGGGTCGTACCAGCGCAGCTTGCCCTGTTCCCAGCACACGTACAGCCCCAGAACCGCGCTGTATCCATAGTGCATACCCGCCGCGTGTTCGTGGATGGCAATGGGTTCGTAGCGCCCGTTGACCAGCGTCCAGCCGGCCAGCCCCCTGGCGTAGCGCTGGCCCCAATCCGGGTCATACAGCCAGTACTCCGCTACCCCAAAGCCGGCGTAGTCCGCCCACTTCCCCGTTTCGTCATGCCACGCCGTGCTGTCCGACGCCACTTCCAGCACGAAATCCGGCGGCTTGCCCTGCTCGTTGATGGCGTAGCCTTCCTGGGCCAGAATGTGGGACGGACGGACGTCAAAGGCAATGAGCAGGTCGGGAACGCGCACGCCGGTGCGGCTGCGGGGGGCCTCCCAGTAAAGGGGCACTTCGCCGAGGACGATGGTCGTGTCCGGCTGGCCCAGGTACAGGCGCAAGGCCGACTGGCTGCCGTCGTCGTGGATGTGGCGGGTGTTCATCATATCGCTGCGGGGCGGAAAGTCGGGGAACCTGGCCACGGCCGGCGCGTCTGTTGACGGCGACGCCGGATGCCGGGCCGTAGTTGTTGCGGCGTTGGTAGTCATACTGCCTCCCGGCAGGCGCGGGTGGGGTAGGCGGGTTTCCGTGATTGGCAATGCGGCTGGCGGCTACGCTCCGTCCGTTGCGGCGCGCAGGCGGGCGATTTCATCCCGCAAACGCTGCATTTCGGCCTCGGCGGAGATGCGGGCGCTACGCTCATCATCGCGCTCGGCTTCCGCGACATCACGCTGGGCTTCCACGACATCGCGCTCGGTTTCCGCGGCGATGCGGCCGCTGTGTTCCTCGTCGCGCTCGGTTTCCGCGGCGATGCGGCCGCTGTGTTCCTCGTCGTGGGTTCGCAGGTAGCCGGCGGCCGGGTCGTACCAGCGCAGCTTGCCCTGTTCCCAGCACACGTACAGCCCCAGAACCGCGCTGTATCCATAGTGCATACCTGGCGCGTATTCGTGGATGGCAATAGGTTCGTAACGCCCGTTGACCAGCGTCCAGCCCGCCAGCCCCCTGGCGTAGCGCTTGCCCCAATCCGGGTCATACAGCCAGTACTCCGCTACCCCAAATCCGGCATAGTCCGCCCACTTCCCCGTTTCGTCATGCCACGCCGTGCTGTCCGACGCCACTTCCAGCACGAAATCCGGCGGCTTGCCCTGCTCGTTGATGGCGTAGCCTTCCTGGGCCAGAATGTGGGACGGACGGACGTCAAAGGCAATAAGCAGGTCCGGAACCCGCACGCCGGTGCGGCTGCGGGGGGCCTCCCAGTAAAGGGGCACTTCACCGAGGACGATGGTCGTGTCCGGCTGGCCCAGGTACAGGCGCAAGGCCGACTGGCTCCCGTCGTCGTGGATGTGGCGGGTGTTCATCATATCGCTGCGGGGCGGAAAGTCGGGGAACCTGGCCACGGCCGGCGCGTCCACAGGCGGCGACGCCGGATGCCGGGTTGTAGTTGTTGCGGCGTTGGTAGTCATACTGCCTCCCGGCAGGTAGGGGTGGGGCGGGCGGGTTTCCGTGATTGGCAATGCGGCCGGCGGCTACGCGCCGTCCGTTGCGCCGCGCAGGCGGGCGATTTCATCCCGCAAACGCTGCACTTCGGCCTCGGCGGCGATGCGGGCGCTACGCTCATCATCGCGCTCGGCTTCCGCGACACCGCGCTCGGTTTCCGCGGCGATGCGCCCGCTGTGTTCCTCGTCGCGCTCGGTTTCCGCGGCGATGCGGCCGCTGTGTTCCTCGTCGTGGGTTCGCAGGTAGCCGGCGGCCGGGTCGTACCAGCGCAGCTTGCCCTGTTCCCAGCACACGTACAGCCCCAGAACCGCGCTGTATCCGTAGTGCATACCCGCCGCGTATTCGTGGATGGCAATGGGTTCGTAGCGCCCGTTGACCAGCGTCCAGCCCGCCAGCCCCCTGGCGTAGCGCTGGCCCCAATCCGGGTCATACAGCCAGTACTCCGCTACCCCAAAGCCGGCGTAGTCCGCCCACTTCCCCGTTTCGTCATGCCACGCCGTGCTGTCCGACGCCACTTCCAGCACGAAATCCGGCGGCTTGCCCTGCTCCCTGATGGCGTAGCCTTCCTGGGCCAGAATGTGGGCCGGACGGACGTCAAAGGCAATAAGCAGGTCCGGAACCCGGACGCCGGTACGGCTGCGGGGGGCCTCCCAGTAAAGGGGCACTTCGCCGAGGACGATGGTCGTGTCCGGCTGGCCCAGGTACAGGCGCAAGGCCGACTGGCTCCCGTCGTCGTGGATGTGGCGGGTGTTCATCATATCGCTGCGGGGCGGAAAGTCGGGAAACCTGGCCACGGCCGGCGCGTCTGTTGACGGCGACGCCGGAGGCCGGGCCGTAGTTGTTGCGGCGTTGGTAGTCATACTGCCTCCCGGCAGGTAGGGGACGGGGTGGCGGGTTTCCGTGATTGGCAATGCGGCTGGCGGCGCACGCCAGCGTAACACGCCGGCGGCTACGCTCCGTCCGTTGCGCCGCGCAGGCGGGCGATTTCATCCCGCAAACGCTGCATTTCGGCCTCGGCGGCGATGCGGGCGCTACGCTCATCATCGCGCTCGGCTTCCGCGACATCACGCTGGGCTTCCACGACATCGCGCTCGGTTTCCGCGGCGATGCGGCCGCTGTGTTCCTCGTCGTGGGTTCGCAGGTAGCCGGCGGCCGGGTCGTACCAGCGCAGCTTGCCCTGTTCCCAGCACACGTACAGCCCCAGAACCGCGCTGTATCCATAATGCATACCCGCCGCGTATTCGTGGATGGCAATGGGTTCGTAACGCCCGTTGACCAGCGTCCAGCCGGCCAGCCCCCTGGCGTAGCGCTTCCCCCAATCCGGGTCATACAGCCAGTACTCCGCTACCCCAAAGCCGGCGTAGTCCGCCCACTTCCCCGTTTCGTCATGCCACGCCGTGCTGTCCGACGCCACTTCCAGCACGAAATCCGGCGGCTTGCCCTGCTCGTTGATGGCGTAGCCTTCCTGGGCCAGAATGTGGGACGGACGGACGTCAAAGGCAATGAGCAGGTCGGGAACGCGCACGCCGGTGCGGCTGCGGGGGGCCTCCCAGTAAAGGGGCACTTCGCCGAGGACGATGGTCGTGTCCGGCTGGCCCAGGTACAGGCGCAAGGCCGACTGGCTCCCGTCGTCGTGGATGTGGCGGGTGTTCATCATATCGCTGCGGGGCGGAAAGTCGGGGAACCTGGCCACGGCCGGCGCGTCCGTTGACGGCGACGCCGGATGCCGGGCCGTAGTTGTTGCGGCGTTGGTAGTCATACTGCCTCCCGGCAGGTAGGGGCGAGGTGGGCGGGTTTCCGTGATTGGCAATGCGGCTGGCGGCTACGCTCCATCTGCTGCGCCGCGCAGGCGGGCGATTTCATCCCGCAAACGCTGCACTTCGGCCTCGGCGGCGATGCGGGCGCTACGCTCATCATCGCGCTGGGCTTCCACGACATCGCGCTCGGTTTCCGCGGCGATGCGGCCGCTGTGTTCCTCGTCGTGGGTTCGCAGGTAGCCGGCGGCCGGGTCGTACCAGCGTAGCTTGCCCTGTTCCCAGCACACGTACAGCCCCAGAACCGCGCTGTATCCATAGTGCATACCCGCCGCGTGTTCGTGGATGGCAATGGGTTCGTAACGCCCGTTGACCAGCGTCCAGCCGGCCAGCCCCCTGGCGTAGCGCTGGCCCCAATCCGGGTCATACAGCCAGTACTCCGCTACCCCAAAGCCGGCGTAGTCCGCCCACTTCCCCGTTTCGTCATGCCACGCCGTGCTGTCCGACGCCACTTCCAGCACGAAATCCGGCGGCTTGCCCTGCTCGTTGATGGCGTAGCCTTCCTGGGCCAGAATGTGGGCCGGACGGACGTCAAAGGCAATAAGCAGGTCCGGAACCCGCACGCCGGTGCGGCTGCGGGGGGCCTCCCAGTAAAGGGGCACTTCGCCGAGGACGATGGTCGTGTCCGGCTGGCCCAGGTACAGGCGCAAGGCCGACTGGCTCCCGTCGTCGTGGATGTGGCGGGTGTTCATCATATCGCTGCGGGGCGGAAAGTCGGGGAACCTGGCCACGGCCGGCGCGTCCACAGGCGGCGACGCCGGATGCCGGGCCCTAGTTGTTGCGGCGTTGGTAGTCATACTGCCTCCCGGCAGGTAGGGGCGGGGCGGGCGGGTTTGGCGGGTTTCCGGTAAGGGCAGGATTTACGCAGTCTAACCCTGGGGCGCTTACCGGGTAGTAATCTGCAACTGCATACCGAGGGCGCGGGTAAGGCGCGCGACGGTGGCAAAGGACTAGTTGCCATTTTCGGACAGGGCCTTGTAAAATCCCTCGCGAGTCATTCCGACATCGCGCGCCAGGGCGCTGAAGTTTCCGGCGCGGGCAATGTCGTTGCGGGCGGCGCGAATTAGGCTGCCATCGCCGGGGGCTTCCTCAGCGCAGGCCGCCAGGTACATACGCAGTTCCGCGTCGGTTTTCAGGTGGTCCAGCGGATCCCACCGGGTGAACGTTTCCGGCATAGATTACCTCCAGTCCTCAGCCATGCGTTTGGCGCGGTACCGCCCACAATCCGATATGACGGCAATCCTTTTCATAGTGACGCCGGCTCCAGAATCAAATTGCCGTAGGGGTCAATTTCGCCTTTCCAGCCGGGCGGCACGACTATGGTGGTGTCCAGCTGCAACAGCAGCGCCGGCCCGTCTATCCGGTTGCCCGTTTGCAGCCGTGCCCGGTCATACAGCGTAGTCGCTACCGGCCCGGCGGCGAACACCACCTCGGCGTTGCCGATGGCGGCGTGGGATGCGTCCCCGTCCTGCGCCGGCGCCGGTTCCAGCCGGGGTTTGTCCACGGCCAGCTCCAGTTTCAGGCGCAGGTTGACTATTTCTATGGGCAGAGCGCGGTCGGCGTAGCCGAATCTTTGCAGGTGGGCAGCGTAGAAATCGCCGGATATGCCGCGGGTAAGGTCACTTCTGCCGGTCAGCGCGGGGCAGTCCACCGTCAGCTCGAAGGACTGGCCCACGTAGCGCACGTCCAGGAAACGGCGGGCCATCATGGCGTCAGCCGGCAGGCCCTCATCCAGCAACTCGGCGCGGGCCAGCTGCTCCATGCCGTGAAATTCCTCTTCCAGGCGCGCCTTGTCCAGGTCGGGGCCGCGCAGCATCACCGTGCGCGAGTAGTCCTTGACCACGTCGGCAATGGCCACGCCCAGGGCGGACAGAATGCCGGGATGCCCCGGCACCAGCACGCGGGGGATGCCCAGCTCGGCGGCCAGTTCGCAGGCGTGCATCGGGCCGGCGCCGCCAAAGGGAACCAGGGTGAACTCGCGGGGGTCGTAGCCGCGCTCCAGGGAGATGGCGCGGATGGCGCGCTCCATGTTGGAGTTGACCACGCGGATGATGCCAAGGGCCGTATCGGTGGCCGATGCGCCCACGCCGGCGGCCAGGTCGGTCATCAAATCCTGCGAACGCTGCGAATCAAGGGTCATCCGCCCGCCCAGAAAACCGTCGGCGCGCAGCCGGCCCAGGGTCAGGTTGGCGTCGGTTACGGTGATGCGGTCGCCCTGGCCGTAGCAGGCCGGGCCGGGGTCGGCGCCGGCGGACTGGGGGCCGACGACCAGCGCGCCGCCGGCATCCACTCGCGCAATAGAACCGCCGCCCGCTCCGACGGTGTGAATCTCAATCATCGGCACGCTGACGGGATAACCGCCCAGGTTGGCCGAGGTAGTTTCCTTGATGCGGCCGGGGCAAAGGGAAACATCGGTGGAGGTGCCGCCCATGTCCAGCGTGATGATGTCGGGATAGCCGGCCTGCACGCCGGTATAAAACGCGCCGACCACGCCGCCGGCGGGGCCGCTGAGGATGGTGCGCACGGGCTGGTCGGCGGCCAGGCTGGCGGTAATGCTGCCGCCCGACGACTGCATAATACGCAGCCCACGGCCCAGCGCCGACTCCAGCTGCGTCAGATAGCGGGCCATCACCGGGCCGACATACGAGTTGACCACCACGGTGCTGGTGCGTTCGTACTCGCGGAACTCCGGCAGGATTTTTGAGGAGATGGAGATGAACGGGCGGTTGGGCAGCTCCGCCAGGCGCTGCGCCAGCGTTTCCTCGTGCACCGGATTCAGGAAGGAGAACAGGAAGGATACGGCGATGCCATCGACCTGGGCTTCGGTGAGCAGCGACAGCAGCGCATCTACCGATTCGGGCGTCAAATCATCGAGGATTGCGCCGGTGTAGTCGATGCGCTCCGGGAGGCCGAAGCGGAGTTGCCAGGGAGCCAGGGGCGTGGGCCGCTCCATTGACAGGTCATAGAGGTCAGCGCGGTTCTGACGGCCAATTTCCAGGACGTCTTCAAAGCCCAGGGTGGTTACCAGCGCAGTGCGGCCGCCCTTGCCCTCCAGCAAAGCATTGGTAGCCACGGTGCTGCCGTGGATGAAGTCGGCGGCGGCGATGTCAACGCCCGTATCGCTGATGCCACGGGTGATGCCCTGGGACGGGTCGGCCGGGGTGGAGGGCAGTTTGTGGACGGAAAGCCGGCCGTCCCGGAGGACGGCAATATCGGTAAAAGTACCGCCAACGTCAATGCCTACTATGGTGCTTGTCATTTGGAATTACCGCGCTATTGGGTGTCGTTGCCGGTGTCGTCCGCTTCCGGCGGCGTCAGGCCGGTGAAAGCCTCCAGACGGCGGATGCGCTCTTCCATTTCCCGCTCTCTCTCCGCCCGCACGCGCTGCAATTCGGCCTCCGCGCGCGCGGCGCGGTCCCGTTCCTGCGCGGCGCGGTCGCGTTCCTGCTCAGCCTGTTGCTGCGCCAGTTCGGCCTGTTGCTGGGCCAGTTCGTATTGCCGACGGTACTCCTCATTCTGCCGCTTCAGCTTCTGGTTCTCCCCTTCCGCCTTGTCGGCACGTTCCCGCTGTTTTTCGGCGCGGTCATCCCGCAATATTCCCAGTACCAAAGCGAAACCTCCCAAAAAATTGCCGGATAGCGTCGTGATAATCGGCGCCAGCACGGCTATTTCCTCATAGCGTATTGCCAGCGCCTGCAATGTTGCCGTCACCACCGCCGTAGCGGAGTAGATGACAAATGCCAGCGCGTACAGTTTGTATTTTTCGCTGACCATCTGGCAAGACTCCGTGGCGGCGCCAGCGCATTATAGCGCAGCCCCGGTTACCCGCCGCCCGGCCAAAGCGATGCGCACCACGTCAACGCCGGCTATGATGCCGGTCATTTGGAATTACCGCGCTATTGGGTGTCGTTGCCGGTGTCGTCCGCTTCCGGCGGCGTCAGGCCGGTGAAAGCCTCCAGACGGCGGATGCGCTCTTCCATTTCCCGCTCTCTCTCCGCCCGCACGCGCTGCAACTCGGCTTCCGCCCGCTCCGCACGGTCCCGTTCCTGCTCGGCCTGTTGCTGGGCCAGTTCGTATTGCCGCCGGTACTCCTCATTCTGCCGCTTCAGCTTTTGGTTCTCCCCTTCGGCCTTGTCGGCCCGTTCCCGCTGTTTTTCCGCGCGGTCATCCCGCAATATTCCCAGTACCAAAGCGAAACCTCCCAAAAAATTGCCGGATAGCGTCGTGATAATCGGCGCCAGCACGGCTATTTCCTCATAGCGTATTGCCAGCGCCTGCAACGTTGCCGTCACCACCCCCGTAGCGGAGTAGATGACAAATGCCAGCGCGTACAGTTTGTATTTTTCGCTGACCATTTGGCAAGACTCCGTAGCGGCGTCAGCGCATTATAGCGCAGCCCCGGTTACCCGCCGCCCGGCCAAAGCGATACGCACAACGTCCACACCGGCTATGATGCCGGTCATTTGGGATTGCCGCGCTATTGGGTGTCGTTGCCGGTGTCGTCCGCTTCCGGCGGCGTCAGGCCGGCGAAAGCCTCGAGACGGCGGATGCGCTCTTCAACTTCCCGCTCTCTCTCCGCCCGCACGCGCTGCAACTCGGCTTCCGCCCGCTCCGCGCGGTCCCGTTCCAGCTCGGCCTGTTGCTGGGCCTGCTCAGCCTGTTGCCGGGCCTGTTGCTGGGCCAGTTCGACCTGTTGCTGGGCCTGCTCAGCCTGTTGCCGGGCCTGTTGCTGGGCCAGTTCGGCCTGTTGCCGGGCCTGCTCGGCCTGTTGCTGGGCCTGCTCAGCCTGTTGCTGGGCCAGTTCGTATTGCCGACGGTACTCCTCATTCTGCCGCTTCAGCTTTTGGTTTTCACCTTCGGCTTTGTCGGCACGTTCCCGTTGCTTTTCCGCGCGGTCATCCCGCAGTATTCCCAGTACCAAAGCGAAACCTCCCAAAAAATTGCCGGATAGCGTCGTGATAATCGGCGCCAGCACGGCTATCTCTTCATAGCGTATTGCCAGCGCCTGCAACGTTGCCGTCACCACCGCCGTAGCGGAGTAGATGACAAATGCCAGCGCGTACAGTTTGTATTTTTCGCTGAGCATCTGGCAAGACTCCGTGGCGGCGTCAGCGCATTATAGCGCAGCCCCGGTTACCCGCCCCCCTCGGCCAAAGCGATGCGCAGCCGTTTGTTGATGCGGCCCTTGCTTTCGTGGCCCACCACGTTGATGCGGCCCACCTCGCGGGTGTTGCGCACGTGGGTGCCGCCGTCGGCCTGTAAGTCCAGCCCCGTGATGTCGATAGTGCGCACTTCGGCGATGGCGGCGGGCAGCAGGTTGATTTTGGTGCGAATCAGGTCGGGGTGGGCGTCGGCGTCGGCGCGGCTCATGAAGTCCACGCCGATGTCCCGCGCCTGGGCCACCTCGGCGTTGATGCGGGCTTCCACTTCGCCGGCGAACTCGGCGGACATATTTTCCAGCTCGAAGTCCATCCGCGCCGTGCCGGGGCGCATATCGCCGCCGGTTACCAGCGCGCCGTAATCGCGCCAGACCACGCCGCACAGGATATGCAGGGCGGTATGGGTTCGCATCAGCAGGTAGCGTCGCTCCCAGTCGATGGCGCCGTGCAGCGCGGCGCCCACCGCCGGCGGTTCGGCGTCGCCGATGGAATGAACAATCGCGCCGCCGGAGCGGGCGACTTTAGTAACCCGGTATTCGGCGCCGCTGGCCCGGTCAGTGAGCGTACCAACGTCGCAGGGCTGGCCGCCGCCGCCGGCGTAGAAGGCGGTGCGGTCGAGGGCCAGCCCGCCGTCACCGGTCAGATGGGCAACTACGGCGTCGAACTCGGACACGTAGGCGTCAGTCAGGAACAGCAATTCAGTCATCGCGGCCTCCTCCTCAGACTCAGAATTTTCACCGTGTTTGGTAGCGCGCGCATCATTATAGCAATCAATCCCCGTGCTATAATCCGGCGTACTTTACGAAACGGGTTTGCCGGATATGAAACTATCGTGCCTTCAGGAAAATTTGGCCCGAGGTCTGGGCGTGGTTGGTCGCGCGGTGGCCAGCCGCTCGACGCTGCCCATAACCCAGAACGTGCTGCTGCGCACCGACCAGGGAATGCTGATGCTGTCGGCGACCAACCTGGAAATCGCCATCACCACGTGGATTGGCGCAATGATTGAGGAGGAAGGGGCCATTACCGTGCCGCATCGCCTGGTGGCCGATTTGGTCAACTCGCTGCCCAGCGACCGCATCGACTTGGACCTGCAAGGCCCGGACGCCGAGGGCGCAACGGGCGGCGGTAGTGTAGTGCACCTGTCCTGTGGCCGCTCGGTAACGCACATCAACGGCGCCGCCGCCGCCGATTTCCCCCCGGTGCCGCAGGTGGACACCGGCCTGGCCACCAACATTGACCCCGGCGTGCTGCGCGCCGGGATTAGTCTGGTGGCTTTCTCCGCGGCTACCGACGAATCGCGCCCGGTGCTTACCGGCGTGGAGCTGAAACTCGAGGAATCCAGCTTGGTGATGGCCGCCGCCGACGGCTTCCGGCTGGCCGTCTATTCCGACCAGCTGTCCCAGCCCGTAGAACAGGAAATCAAAGTGATTGTGCCGGCGCGGACGATGCAGGAAGTCCAGCGCCTGGCCTCGGAGCAGAGCGGGCCGGTTCAGGTAACGCTGTCGCCGGAGCGGGGGCAGGTGCTGTTCAAGCTGGAACACGTTGAGGTGGTTTCCCAGCTGTTGCAGGGCAGTTTCCCCAACTACGAGCAGCTGATTCCCGAACGCTACGAAACCCGCGCGGTAATGGAACTGGACGACCTGAAACGCGCCACCCAGTCGGCCGCGGTGTTCGCCAGAGACGGCAGCAACATTGTGCGACTGGAGATGACGCCCCAGGAAGCCGGCGAAGGCGGCCAGCTGAAAGTTTCGGCCCGCTCCGAGGAAGTGGGCGACAACCTGGACGAGCTGGACATTGAACACCTGGACGGCGCCGACGCCAAAATCGCCTTCAACGTGCGCTATCTGCAAGACATCGTGAACGTGCTGGGCCGGGGCAAGGTTGCCCTTGAGGTCACCAACTCATCCAGCCCCGGCGTTTTCCGGCCCGCGGATTCCGACCGCTACGTGCACGTGGTGATGCCGATGTACGTGCAGTGGTAGCAAATCCGGCTCTACTGCGGCGGCTGGGGGAACCGGATCTCCCCGGCCCAGACCGGCTCCCATCCCGCCTCGGGTATGTACTGGCCGGTGCGAATGCTGGTGATGGGGTAATCCGGCAGCCGTATCACCTCTATGCAACTCCCGTCGCGCAGATCACCGCCCCATCTAAAGTCGCGGTTGTCAAAGCCGTGCGGACGGCGGGTTCGGGGCAGGTCGTCCACGTTGGCGGGTGTCAGGTGCAAAAAGAAAACATCCTCCGTGTCCGCCGGGTGGCACGACTCCTTAAAGTAGGTCAATTCGTTTCCCTTAAGATATACGTCAAAAGTGGCGCGGATGACCGGCTCGCCAGCCGTGCCAGCCATGATTGAACGGAGTCTTCGTTCTTCAACGTTGCCGGTATAAGACTGCCAAACCATCAGCCCGATACTGCCGGCGATTATCAGACAACACACCGTCAGCCAGGGCGACTTCAGCAGCCCGTCATTCCCGCCGCCGCCGGCATCCGAAAGCCCTGACCGCCGCAAAGCAGACGCCGCCGTCAAACGCCGGCCAGCAGCTAACTGCCGGCCAATCCAAGGCAGCCGCGCCAACGCCCCGGCCCGTCCCTGCGCCAGCAGCAGCTCCAGAGCATAGCCAAGGCACACGATGCCGAACAGATATTCGCTCACCTCATATAGTCCTCCAAATGATACGGCGTTATGATAGTTCACGTACAAGAACGCCAGCGCCAGCGCAATGGCGGCGGCAACGACAGCGAGCAGCCCGTATTGCCTGGTGAATACGGTGTAGCTGGCAAAAAGCAGCAGCAGCCCGGTTTCCTGGTAGGCGATAAATTCGATAATTCCGAAACTGAGTACGTTCACTATACTTGGCTGGTAATACAGCGTCACCAGAAAGCACACCGCCAGCGGGATTGACGGCAGTGGAAACCCCAAAAGCGCGTCTTTCCGGCAAATAAAGGCCGCGCCGGTTACCAGGCACAGCAGCAGCGTTTCTTCCCGATAGGCCGTATAAAATACTGCATAATTGATGTTGTGAACATTGAGTTCGTCCTGCCGGTTCAAGGCCAGCAAAGCATCGGGCGTAGCGAACCCCAAAAGCCGCTGTCCCCAGCTGATTTCTTCGCCGGCGACGAACAGCATCCCAATGCCGCCCAGGATATAGACGCCCCGCCGTAAGAGACTCCGCTCCGCCAGCGCCGTGACCAGCAGCAGCACGCCCGCCACCAGAAACCAGACCGCAGTAAGATACTCAACCCAATGGTCTTCCTGCGTCAGTACCTCGTAGAGCCCTGGGTTGGCAATGGCCAGACCGCCGAACCAGAATACGTTCAGGCATAGAAAGAGCCCGCCAAAGACGGCAACCCTGCTTTCCAGACCCCTTTTCTCGAGGGGGGCGATTGCGGCGCGGCCGGCGGCGCGGTCAACGCTGGCATCTGGCGCGCGCTCAGGTTCGTTTCGCATCAGCACAACCGCCGGGAATGGGCCGCCGGCCGGCCCATCTTACCACACCCGGCGAGGCTGCTCACCGTTGGGGAAACGGGAACTCCGCTTGCCAGACTTGGCCCGCGTCGGGTACGAACTGGCCGGTGCGAATGGCCGTAATGGGGTAGTCCGGCAGGAGTCTCGCCGTTATACACCTGCCCTCGCGCATCACGCCTTTCCAGTCAAAGTCCAGGTTGTCAAACCCATATTGGCGACGATCTCCGGGCAGGTCGGCCACGTTGTCCGGGATGAGATGCAGAAAGAATCTGTCCTCCGTGTCCGCCCGGTCGCACGGCTCCTTATGGTAGGTCAATTCGTTGCCGATAAGATACACGTCAAATAAGATGGATCTGACGACTGGCTCTCCGGCCGCGCCGGTCCTGATTAAACGGTATCTTTCCTCAAAGTCGGCCGCGGCGGCTCTGGCGTTAGCAGCTTCAGTTCTGGCGTTAGAATACTGTAAAACTGCCACCAGCCCAACAGCGCCGGCAATCATCAAGCAACATACTGCCAGCCCGACTATCCTGGATAACCCTGACCACTGCCAAGCGAACGTCGCCGTCAATTGCCGTCCAATCAAAGGCATCCGTGTGAAAGGCGTCCGTGAGAATGCCCCGGTCGATGCCTGTGCCAGCAACAGTTCACCAGCATAACAAAGGCAGATGATTCCGAATAGATATTCGCGCACCTCATACGAACTTGGCGGTCTTACGGCGCTGTTATAGTTCACGTATGAGAAAGCCAGCACGAACCCGATGGCAGCCGCAGTTATAATGAATAGTCTGCGCTGCCCGGCAAATACGGTGTAGATGGCAAAAAGCAGCAGCAGCCCTTTTTCTTGATAGCCGATGTAGCCGGTAAGGTCAAAAGCCGGCGTGTTCACTGCCTGCCCCCGGTAGGGCAGCATCACCAGCACCGCCAGAAAGGCCAGCGCCAGCAGGATTGACGGCAGTGGAATCCCGAAAAGCGCATCTTTCCGGCAAAAGAAGGCCGCGCCGGTTATCATGCACAGCAGCAGCGTTCCTTCCCGATAGGCCCGGTCAAACGTTATATTGCTGATATTGTGAGCGTTGAATTCCTGCGACTCATTCCAGACCAGCAATAGGTCGGGCGTTGCAAACCCGAATATACGCTGCCCCCAGCTGATTTCTTCGCCGGCGGCGAACAGAAACGCAATGCCGCCCAGAATATAGACGCCCCGCCGTAAGAGGCTGCGCTCGGCCAGGGACGTGGCAAACAGCAGGAATCCCGTCAGGAGGAACCAGACTACGGTAAGATACTCTACCCAACGGTCTTCCCACGTCAGCGCATCGTAGAGCCACGGGGCGGCAACGGCGAGGCAGCCGAAGCAGAATACGTTCAGGCACAGAAACAGCCACCCAAAGACGGCAACCCCGCTTTCCAGACCCCTTTTCTCGGGGGGGGGGGGCACAATTCGGGCGCGGTCGGCGGCGCGGTCAACGCTGGCATCTGGCGCGCGCTCAGGTTCCTTTCGCATCAGCACAACCGCCGGGAATGGGCCGCCGGCCGGCCCATCTTACCACACCCGGCGATGCTGCTCACCGTTGGGGAAACGGGAACTCCGCTTGCCAGACTTGGCCCGTGTCGGGGACGAACTGCCCGGTGCGAATGGCCGTAATGGGGTAGTCCGGCAACGGTATGGTTGCCAGACACCGGCCGTCGCGCCTCACGCCCACGCCGCGCCAGCCAAAGTCCAGGTTGTCAAAGCCATACTGCTGGCGGTATTGGGGCAGGTCGGCCACGTTGTCCGGGATGAGGTGCAGAAAGAATCTGTCCTCCGTGTCCGCCGGGCCGCACAGGTCCTTAAAGTAGGTCAATTCGTTGCCACTAAGATACACGTCAAAAGTGGCGCGGATGATTGGCTCGCCGGCCGTGCCCGTCGTGATTGAACGGTACTTTTCCTCAAAGTCGTCTGCTTCGTCCTCGGCATTAAAATAGGGACCCGCGAACTCCGCCTGCCAAATGTTACCCCCGTCAGGTACGTACTGCCCGGTGCGGATGCCGGCGATAGGGTATCTCGGCAGCGGTATAGTTGCCAGACACGGGCCGTCGCGCCGTTCGCCGGCCCACTGAAAGTCCCGGTTGTCAAACCCATATTGGCGACGATCTCCGGGCAGGTCGGCCACGTTGGCGGGGATCAGATGCAGAAAGAATCCGTCCTCCGTGTCCGCCGGGCCGCACGGCTCTTTAAGGTAGGTCAATTCGTTATCGATAAGATACACGTCAAAAGTGGCGCGGATGATTGGCTCGCCGGCCGTGCCCGTTGCGATTGAACGGTGTCTTTCCGCAACGGCGGCCGCTTTGGCCTTGGCGTCAAAATACTGCCAGAACATCAGCCCGGTACTGCATATGATTGCCAAAGCGCACACCGTCAACCAGGGGTCCCACGGTCTTTTTCTGATTCTGGCCGGCAGAGCTTTTGCCAAGTTCGGGCTATCATTGCTGGCGGTGGTGGATTCCCGTACCCCCGGCAGTCTTATGCCCCCGAACAGCGCATCAACCCGGCGGCGTGCCGGGGCCTGCGCCAGCAGCAGCTCCAGAGCATAGCAAAGGCAGACAATACCGAGCGCATATTCCTCTACTTCATGCTTTTCCATGGCGCCACTGTTCCGGTTCACAGACCAGCTAGCCGTGAGGATTGCCGCTGTTGCAACGATGATGCCACTGAACCGTTTGGATTGCCCGGAAAGCAGAGCGGAAAGCAGAGCGTAGATAACCAAAAATAGCAGCAGACTTCTCCCCTGCTGAAAAATAAAGAGTCTGTCGTCGAAAAGAAAAGTATAGCCTAACTCGCTGGACGACGGCGTATAGTAAGCTACCGACGCCAGGAAGCCGAACACCAGCAGGATTGATGGCAGTGGAATCCCGGCCAGTGTATCTTTCCGGCAGAAAAAAGTGGCACAAGTCACTGTACACAGCAACAGTGTCCCGTACCTGGCGAGTCTGTTCACTGGTGACTGACCGATGTTGTGCAGGTTGAATTCACCCTGTTGATTCAAGCCCAGCAATAAATCGGGCGTCTCAAACCCGATTACCCGCTGCCCCCAGCTGATTTCTTCACCGGCGACGAACAGCAGCGCAATACCCCCCAGGATATAGACGCCGCGCCGCAATAAACTTCGTTCCAGCCGGGCCGTAACGAACAGCAGCGGGGCCGCCAGCAAAAACCAGACTACGGTGAGATACTCGATCCAATTGTCTTCCCGCGTCAGCGCTTCGTAGCGCTGCGGGTCGGCAGCGGCGAGGCAATTGAGGCAGAGTAGGTTCAGGCATAGAAAAAGCAAGCCAAAGACGGCAACCCCGCTTTCCAGACCCCTTTTCTCGGGGGGGGGGGGGCACAATTCGGGCGCGGTCGGCGGCGCGGTTAACGCTGGCATCTGGCGCGCTCTCAGGTTCCTTTCGCATCGGCACAACCGCCGGGAATGGGCCGCCGGCCGGCCCATCTTACCACACCCGGCGAGGCTGCTCACCGTTGGGGAAACGGGAACTCCGCCTGCCAAATGTTGCCCGCGTCGGGTACGAACTGCCCGGTGCGGATGCCGGTGATAGTATAGTCCGGCAGCTTTATGATTGCCAGACACCGGCCGTCGCGCCGTTCGCCGGCCCACTGAAAGTCCAGGTTGTCAAACCCATGTTGGCGACGCTCTCCGGGCAGGTCAGCCACGTTGGCGGGAATCAGATGCAGAAAGAATATCTCCTCCGTGTCCGCCGGGTCGCACGGCTCTTTATAGTAGGTCAATTCGTTACCAATACGATACACGTCAAAAGTGGCGCGGATGATTGGCTCGCCGGCCGTGCCCGTTGCGATTGAACGGTATCTTTCCTCAACGGCGGCCGCTTTGGCCTTGGCGTCAAAATACTGCCAGAAAATCAGCCCGGTACTGCATATGATTGCCAAAGCGCACACCGTCAACCAGGGGTTCCGCGGTCTTTTTCTGACTCTGGCCGGCAGAGCTTTTGCCAAGTTCGGGCTATCATTGCTGGCGGTGGTGGATTCCCGTACCCCCGGCAGTCTTATGCCCCCGAACAGCGCATCAACCCGGCGGCGTGCCGGGGCCTGCGCCAGCAGCAGCTCCAGAGCATAGCAAAGGCAGACGATACCGAGCGAATATTCCTCTACTTCATACTTTCCCCAGTCGCCACTGTCCCTGTTCACAAACCAGCTAGCCGTGAGGATTGCCGCTGTTGCAACGATGATGCCACTGAACCGTTTGGATTGCCCGGAAAGCAGAGCGGAAAGCAGAGCGTAGATAACCAAAAATAGCAGCAGACTTCTCCCCCTGCTGAAAATAAAGAGTCCGTCGTCGAAAAGAAAACTATAGTCTAACTCGCTGGCCGTCGGCGTATTGTAAGCTACCGACGCCAGGAAGCCGAACACCAGCAGGATTGATGGCAGTGGAATCCCGGCCAGTGTATCTTTCCGGCAGAAAAAAGCGGCACAAGTCACTGTACACAGCAACAGTGTCCCGTGCCTGGCGAGTCTGTTCACTGGTGTCTGATCGATGTTGTGCAGGTTGAATTCACCCTGTCGATTCAAGCCCAGCAATAAATCGGGCGTCGCAAACCCGATTACCCGCTGCCCCCAGCTGATTTCTTCACCGGCGACGAACAGCAGCGCAATACCCCCCAGGATATAGACGCCGCGCCGGAATAAACTCCGTTCCAGCCGGGCCGTAACGAACAGCAGCAGGCACGCCAGCAGAAACCAGACTACGGTGAGATACTCGATCCAATGGTCTTCCCGCGTCAGCGCACTGTATCGCTGCGGGGCGGCAACGGCGAGGCAACTGAGGCAGAATAAGTTCAGGCCCAGAAACAGCAAGCCAAAAACGGCAACCCTGCTTTCCAGACCCCTTTTCTCGGGGGGGGGTAATTATCAGGTTGGACACCGGGGGCGTTCTCCGGTTCGGTTGGTTTTGCCGCCGCCATCGCTTACCCCATCGGGTTCACGCCCGTCATCCCCAGCCGGAACTGCCCCAGGTTGTCGTAGGCGCTGGTGTTGACCATAAAATGCTGGGCGGCGGCGTTAATGTCGCGCAGGCAGCGCTGCAACACCCGGTGGTTGTAGATGGCGCTGCCCCCGCCGTAGCGAAAGGCGGTCGTCGCCACCTGGCAGGCCACGTCGGTGGCATAAACGCAGGCCCCGCGCAGCCGCAGCTGCCGCTCCAGGTCGGGGTGTTCGTGGCGCAGGCAGAACTCCCAGGCGTCCGCCAGCGACTCGCGGCACAGGGCGCGGGCCGCCCGCAGCTGCTGGTCGCACCGGCCCAGGTCGTGCTGCAGCGCGCCCCGCTGGGCAATGGGCGAGGTCAGATAGCCGCGCTGGTAAGAGCCGGCCTGCAACGCGATTTCGTCCAGCGCGCGGCGGGCCACGCCCAGGGCAAAGGCGGCGTGGTCGGTGGTAACGAAACCCGGCCGGCCCAGCCAGAACAGCGGCCCGCCCTGGCGCGGGTCGGTGGACAGCAGGTCAAAGGCCAGTTCTTCCGCGACAAAATAATCGGTCAGCACAAAATCCCGGCTGCCCGTGCCCTGCAAGCCCATCACCTGCCAGTTATCCAGAAACTGCGCGTCCGCCACCGGAGCCGCCAGTATCATATGCTCCGGGCCGGGGATGTCATCCCGCACGATGCGGAAGCCGGCCATCAGCCACGACGAATGCGCCGCGCCGCTGGCGAAAGGCCACCGCCCGCTGACCTGCCAGCCGCCCGCCACCGGCGTCGCCAGCCCCCGGGGAATCACCGCGCCCGAGGCAATGGGCATCCGTCCGCCGGCGAAAATCCGGGCCACGCCGGCGTCGGGCAGAAACGCCCCCAGCCAAGCCGTGCTGGTGCTGTTGATAAAGGCGCACCAGCCGGCCGACGGGTTGACGTAGCAGAGTTCGTCGATGAGTTCCAGGTACAGCAGCGGGTCAACCTCCGGGCCGCCCAATTCCCGCGGGACTTTCAAAGACAGCAGCCCTTCCTGATACAGCGCCGCCACCGACGGCCAGGCCAGCGTCTCGCCGGCGTCGTTGGCCTCGGCGTCCGCCTCCAGCGCCGGCCGGATGCGCGCGATGGCATCCAGCAAATGGCGACGCAGCGCCGCCCGTTCGGTGGGCAGGGGCGGAATGCCGCCGGATTCCAGGGCGGCGGCGTCAGCAGGGGCGATGGCTTCGGGGGTGGTGATAGTCGTCATGCCGTCGTCTCTTTTCCTTCCAGTTCACCGATTTCAGCCTCGCTGAGGCCGAGCTGGTCGCGGAGTATCCGCCGGGCTATGCGGCGGTCTTCATCGTTGCCGTCAAGGAGCCCGATTGCGGTTTCACGCCGCAGCCGGGCGAACTCTGGGTCGCGCCCGGCCCGGCCTTTCACATAATCGTCAAATCTGGTTAGCGTCATTTGTTGTCCCTGCCGAACCGGCCGGCTTATTTCAAAGCTTCTATGATTCTTATTATGCCGTAACTGGCGATAACCGGGCCTATAACATACGTGAACCACCTGACGTACTTCTCAAACACTGAACCCAGTTCCCTGCGATAACGATGGGGACTTTGCCGGTTAGCGTTAGCAAAGAGGTCGTGAACCAGAGTCGCCAGCGCTGCGGCAGCTAGAATAGCGCCAACCAGTATAGCGATAGTGAAGGTCAGACTTCCTGACAGGTCTTCTTGCCGTTGCTCTGCGACCGCTACTGCCAATATGAAAATTGCAATTACCGCTACCAGGGACAGTACCGTAAAGAGGAGTTTCAGGCTCTGCCAAATCCCCCCCAGAAATCCCCGAATTCTCATGGTCCAACGTCCTCGTCTTCGGATGTCCGGTGGGCACTCTGCCAAGGGTACACAAACGATACCAGAATTGGAGACGTGAAAACTGTAACCGCCATCGCCCACAGCATCACCTGCAGGCTGTTCCTGCCGAGGGTGTTGCCGTTGCCCAGCACTTCAAGTTCGGACAAGCCGGCAACGGCAGCCAGTATGATTGACGAGAGAAAAATCGTTCGCACGATGAAAATAGCAGTCGTCATTTTGTGCCTCCCGCCGTTCCGCTGGTTCCATTCTATCAGCCCGTTGCCGGCGTTCGTTCAATCTCCTCCATCAGCGCGGTCAGCATTTCCGCCTCCGGCACTACCCGCACCTTTTCCCCCTTGCGAAAGATGATGGCCCGGCCGGCGCCGGCGGCGATGCCCACGTCGGCGTCTTTGGCCTCGCCGGGGCCGTTCACCTCGCAGCCCATCACGGCCACCTTGATGTTCTTGTCGCTGCGCTTCAGCAGCGCGTCCACGTCGTTGGCCAGTTTCACCACGTCCACGTCGGCGCGGCCGCAGCTGGGGCAGGCTACCAGCGTGGTGCCTTTGTCCCGCAGGTTCAGCGACTTCAGAATCTCATAGCCGGCGGTAACTTCATCCACGCTGTCCCCGCTCAGCGACACCCGGATGGTATCCCCGATGCCCTCATACAGCAGCACGCCCAACCCCACGGCGGTGCGGATGGAGCCGGACTGCACCGTGCCGGCCTCGGTGATGCCCAAGTGCAGCGGGTAGGGCACCATTTCCCCCAGCCGGCGGTACGCTTCTACGGTGGTGGGCACGTCAAAGGCTTTCATTGAAATCTTGATTTGGTCGAAATCCTGCTCTTCCAGCAGGCTGATTTCCCACAGGGCGGTGGCCACCATGTGGTCAACCACACTGTAATCGCCGGACTGGGCCGCGCCGGCTTTGGGCAGCCGGTTCACCAGGTCCATATGGCGGGAGAACCCCCGCGTCCGGCCGATGCCGCCCACCGGGGGCAGGCTGCCAAAGTTGACGCCGATGCGAATGGGAATGTTGCGCGCTTTGGCCGACTGCACCACCTGGCGCACCTGGGCCTCATTGCGCAGGTTGCCAGGATTCAGGCGCAGACAGTCCACGCCGCCGGCGGCGCACTCCAGCGCCAGTTGGTAATGAAAATGGATGTCGGCGACGAGGGGAATGCGAATCCGCTTTTTGATTTCCGCCATCGCTTTGGCCGCTTCCATATCGGGCACGGCGGAGCGGATGATTTCGCAGCCCGCTTCCTCTAGCTCGTGAATCTGCCGCACGGTGGCCTTCACGTCGCGGGTGTCGGTCTTGGTCATCGACTGGACGGTAATATCGGCGTCGCCGCCCACCTTGACGCCGCCCACAAACACCGGCTTGGTAACTCGCCGCCTGGTCATAGTCATCATCAACACCGCCGTTCAAGTGTAGTAGCAAGTAGTAACAAAAGGGAGTCGGCAGGTCGCACCGGCCGGCCGCCGCACTGGCCGGCCCCGTCGCACCGGCCGGCCAATAATACACGATAGCCGCCAAACCCTGCCACCGCCCGCCCACTGCATCAAGCCCTCTCCATAGTCATTAAAGCCCTCTCCCCTTGTGGGAGAGGGGTAGCGCCCCGGCTCCGGCGTAAGGGCAATCCGGCGCCCGCAAAAAATATCCTGCCCATCCTGTCCATCCCTGCAAAATTCTTAACTCCCGCCCCTGGCCCTGGCGGACATACGACCAGACGATTGCGAAAGGGATTCGCGGTTCGGGGTTGCGTTCTGATGCGAGTGAGTGTTACGGGATACGCAGCACGGGTTCGCCAATAGCGGATTCGTCCGACCCGTTGGCTGGGGCGTTACGCTGCCGCTGGAAGACCCGACCGGGGGCGCAAGAAAGTTCGGATGTCGCGCAAGTCAGTCCGTAACCCCCGCGTTGACCAATCGGCCGCCGCGCGTTACGGGCTGATTGGGGGCGTTATCCAAAATTGCGCCCGCAGCCGACAGGGCCGGCTACGGGCGCATTGCTCAACCGTTATTCAAATGTCAAACTGCCATCGGGAACGGGCCGACTTCGCGACAACCCACTGTCGGAACCCCGGCCCGCTCCCTATGCTTAACATTGTGGCACAACCTCAACCGTTGGTCAAAATCCCAACGTCAAGGGTTGGCCAGCCCAGTCCTAACCGGGCCCACTTAAGGAATCGCACGCGCGCACACGCGCGCGCGTGCGCGCGAGGCAGTCAGGCCCTCGTTTGAGCCGGTGCGCCGTCCGGGTGATTGGGACGAAGGCGGGGTCGTTTTGCTGCCAGTCGGCAATGTTGGCGTTCCGTAGCCGCCGGATTGCTTTTGTGCTCCGGCCAGTATTAGCCGGCGCTTGGCCGTGTCTGCTTGGCCGTGTCTGATTGATGACGGCGTTCTGTACTTCGTCCGGCATTGCATAGCGCGCGTGATTTCCCGGTAGCCGGGCTTGCTGGCGCGTGCCTGGTACTGCAATGCAGCCCGGCGCCGGTCCTTTTGCCGGCTCATCTTGCTATGCCTTATAGCGTGATTTTCGCAATCGCCTCATACGACAGGCTTTGCAATCATCCCGCCCCTGTGGTAGCGTCCCGTCTTACGCAACCCGTCTTACGCAGCCGGAAGCTGCTCCCACCGAACCCGCGAGGAACCGGCATGACCACTCAACACGTTGACGACCACACCCACGACCAGCCCTTGAGCGAAACCGCCCTGCGCTCCGTGGCCATCGAGGCGCTGCTGGCGGCAAAGGGCGTTATCACCGCCGACGCGGTGCGCCGTCAGGTTGACCTTATGGACGCCCGCACTCCTGCCGACGGCGCCCGCGTTGTCGCCCGCGCCTGGACGGACGCCGCCTTCAAAGCCCGCCTGCTGGCCGACCCGCGCGCGGCCCTGGCCGAAATGGGCCTGGAACTGCCCGCAGAAACTCCCCACCTGGCCGTCGTTGAAAACACCGCCGACATACATCATCTGGTGGTCTGCACCCTGTGCTCCTGCTATCCCCGGATGCTTCTGGGCCGGCCGCCCGACTGGTACAAGAGCCTGGCCTACCGCGCGCGCGCCGTCCGCGACCCCCGCGGCGTAATGGCCGAGTTTGGCGCCGCGCCGCCCGCCGGCGCCGCAGTCCGCGTCCTGGACAGCACCGCCGACCTCCGCTATCTGGTGCTCCCCCGCCGCCCCGAAGGCGCCGCCGGTATGACCGAGGACGAACTGGCCCGCCTGGTATCACGCGACAGCATGATTGGCGTAACCGACGCCCTCACCCCCGAACCGGCGGCGGCGGGAGATTAATCGTCGCTTCCCACGTAGGTATTACGAAATCGGTACAGCGTGAACTCCGGTTCCACCGGCGCCACCGGCATATACTGCGCCGCCTCTTCAATCTTCGCCACGATAAACCACGGCCCCGGCTCCCGCATCGCCTGGCTGAAAGCCTCTTCCAGCGTCTCCAGGTCGCTGACCGTGGCCGTCCTGGCGATGCCGCAGGAGTGGGCGACTTCCTCCAGGTCGGTGTTGGTGGCGGTGTGGCTGGGCTGCCCGCCGGTTTGGCCCCACGCCTCGTTGTCCCACACCACCACTACCAGGTTGGGCGGCTGCTCCCGTCCGATAGTGGCCACGGCGCCCAGGTTCATCAGCAGGGAACCGTCGCCGTCCAGGGAGATTACCTTGTCCTCGGTGGACAGGGCCATGCCCAGGGCAATGGACGAACACAGGCCCATGCTGCCGTAGGTGTAGAAATTGCGCTCCCGGCGCCCGGCGTGATACAGCTCGTCGCTGGTGGGGCCGAGGTTGCCGACGATGGGCGAATCGCCCGCGTGGCGCAGGACCAGTTGCGTGGCGTCAAACCTAAGCAATTTTGCCTCCGTGCAGCATGGGGGTCATACAAACCGCCACCGGGTTGCGGTGGGCGTGGCACAGTTTCATTATGCCGTCCAGCAGCGTGTCCATCCGGTCTTCGCTTTCAATGGTGTAGTGGGCGATGCCGAACAGGTCCAGTATGGACGTGGTGTTGCGGCCCATCGCCACCTGGGCGATGTTGAACTCGCCCACCTGCCCCCGCAGGTTCATAAAGATGGGAATGGGCGTGCGCGCCGGCAGGCACAGGCTGGCCACGGCGTTGACGCTGTTGCCGAACCCGCTGGACTGCATAAAGACGGCGGCGTTGCGCCCCACGGCATAGCTGCCCACCGCCACGCCAACGGCCTCCTCCTCCCGGGTGCAGGACACCAGGTGAAAGTAGGGGTCGGCCTCAATGATGCTGGTAACCTGGTGGATAGAGATGTCGGGCACGTAGGCAATCAGCGACGTGTCCCACTTTTTCAGAGTGTCAACGATAGTTTCGGCCCAGGGCATAGGCGACAGGCTCCTTGCGCAGCGAATTGTCGCCGGCGGCCGGCGACCGCCGCCTAGTATAGCGCATCGCGGCCCCCGGCGGAGCAGCCGTCATTCTCCGGCCGCGCTCCGCATCGGCTTACAAATTACAAACCTCCCGCAGCATCCGGGCCGGATTGCAGCACCGGGCCACCGGCCGCCGGCCTTACTTACTCCGCAACGATGTATTCCCCCTGCCACACGCGGCCCTCGCCGGGGACGTACTGGCCCGTGCGGATGACGGCGATGTCGTACTCCGGCAGCATTCGGATGGCAAAGCAGGTTGCCCCCCGTTGGCGACCGTGCCAGGCGAAGTCGAAATCCAGGTTGTCAAAGCCGTGTTGCTTACGGTGGCGAGGCAGGTCTGCCGGGTCCAGGGGCTCCAGATGCAGAAAGAAAGGCGGCGCAACATCCTCCGGCCGGCATTGCTCTTTCCGGTAGGTAAGCGCGTTCTCGTGGAGATAGACGTCGTAATTGGAGCGGATTACCGGCGTGTTGCCCCTGGTCAACTCCGCAATGTAATCGCTGGACACTATTAGGTCGCGTCCGGCAAAAGCGGAGATGACCCACTCATGGTCGTCGGACTCAAAGGGCATCCAGAGGTTGGGCCCCACCGGCATGGCATATTCACCTTGCAACGCCTGCTCCACAGTGGACGCCGGGGGGTGGACGGCGATGTTGACGCCACGCTCCTCCAGGTAGCCGGGAGGTGGGAAACGGTCGTGGGCCATTTGGCGCTCTCGGTTGGGGCGTGTAACCGGATTGCGCGCTATCGTCGCGTCGGTCAGACCATGACGGTCAATGACGGTCAGTTCCGGTAGGTAATAGAATCGGATGCCGATGGTGCCGGCAGTCATCACCGCGTCGTCGGGAATTAGCCCCCGTTCCATATTCTCGTAAAGCTGCCACACCTCAATCCGGACGTTAGCGAATTCGCGATGCTCGACGAACCGTAGATTCACCGACTGCTGGACGAGGCTAGCGCGCAAGTCGTTGGTGATTGCCGCCAGCGCGGGCATCCCCGGCGCGGACAGCAGCCAGCCGGCGTTATCCTCGTCAAGCTCGATATGGAGTTTCAGGATGCGTTCGTCAATCTTGGCCCCCTCAAACAGCAGGGCCGCCTGCATTGCGCTCGAGTAGAAAATGACCGGCACGAACAGCAGCAGCGCCCACGCCGGCGGACTTGATAATATCCTAACCCGCGCCATCGTCCTGATACGCTGCACCTGGCCCGCAATCCGGCCGCCCAGATGCACCATTCCGATTGCGGCCGGCAGCGCCAGCAATGGCCAGTAGAAATCCAGCGGGCGGTACTCAAAATGGTCGCCGCCAATCCGCATTACGTAGGCCATGTGGACGATGATTATGAGCAGCACCAGGGCGTAGGTGCCATCCCGGTACTGCCGCCAGCGTTCCCGCAGGGCGACGGCGGCTAACGGCAGCAGCAGGTACAGCCCCGTTTCAATGGCCGCCGCACAGAGGTAGCGGAATCCCGATTCGTACCAGGGGCGCGCGTGCTTGGCGTAGTAGGTGTTGGGCAGCCACTCGCCATAGTAGGCGTAGCGGAACAGGAAATGCGCTCCAATCAGGATTGCAAAGGGCGCAATCAGGAAAGCCAGCTCCCGCCAGTCCAGCCGCAGCCGGCCGGCGTCAACCATCCGCTGGACGGCGAACCAGCCGCAGCATAGCGCCGCAATCAGCGGCCCCTCCGGGCGGGTCAGGGATGCGGCGGCCAGGCTCAGCGACGCCGTCAGCAAACCCCATTGGCTGCCGCGATACAAGGCGAGGCAGGCCACCGCCAGGACGATAAAGAAAGTGAACTGCCGGGTTTCCAGCCCGCCGCCGGAGGTCCAGACGGCAAAGGTGGCGCTGGAACACACCAGCCCTAGCGCCAGCCACGCCGTCAACCCCCGGCCGCGCAGCGACGGCGTGCGCCACGCCCACCACAGCAGCGCGGCGATGGTTCCCGCAGTGTAGATTACCGACAGCCACGGGGCGGCGTGTTCGGGCCTGATGCCCAAGATGCCCCAAACGGCGGCCAGTTCCAGTACCCACAGGAAGTTGGAATACCCCTCAACCCGCTCGCCAACGTTGAAAACCAGGCCGTGCCCCTCCAGCAGGTTGCGAACGTAGCGAAAGCTGATAAAGGCGTCGTCGGTAAGAAACCACGATACCGACGCCAGCCAGCCCAGCAGCGCCAGCCAGGGCAGGATGGCAACGATGAATCCGGTTCGCACGGCGGGCATCGTAGTAGGCGGCCCGTCAATCCAGCCAGGCGGTCACCTCGTTTGACGGCGCGCGCACCGACGCCGACGGACGCGACGGCTGCCCGATAAACAGCGCGCCCACCATCGTCCAGTCCGCCTCTCCGCCCAGCGTGGCGGCCAGTTGCGGATGCCGGGTCGTGTTGCCGGTGCTCCAGTCCCCGGCCAGGCCCTCGGCCACGGCGGCCAGCAGCAGGTTCTGCACGGCGCAGCAGGCGGCGGCGTAGTTCTCCTGCGTCATCTCCGCGCTGTCGCCGGGCACGCTGTACACGTAAATCAGCGCCGGGGCGTCCAGGACGCGCTGGCGGCTGCCCCTGGCGGCATCAAGGTTCCCGTTCCGCTGATACTGGTTGTCATAGGCCAGCTGGGCCACCGCGGCCCGTTTGGCGCCGCCTTTCTCCAGGACGAAAAATCGCCAGGGGTTGGTCAGGCGATGGTTGGGCGCCCAGATGGCGGCACACAGCATCCGCTCCAGAGCGTCGCGCGTGGGCGTCGCGTCGGAAAAATCGTTGTTCATCCGGCGGTTGTGGATGGCTTCATAGACGGTGGTAGTGGTAGCCGGCAGCTCAACATTGGCGCTGCGGATGCGGGCGGATTGGGCCATGGGGAAAGCCTCCCGATTTGTACTGACTGCAATATAGCATCAGTGTACACCATATGCCGCCGGATGCCGGGGCCGGCAACCACAAAATTACGCCGGCGCAGATTGCGGTGACGTTCCGGCAAGTTTGTGCTACAATCGGCCCCAGGGTAGGGGAACCCCCCGCCCCGGCCCTCTCCCACCGGGGGAGAGCGGCTCAAACCGCGCAACTGCCGGGAGGTGGCATTATGGCCGAAGCCGACTTCACTTGCTACTACGACTTTCGTTGACCCTTCGTGTACAACGCTGCCATGTGGTGGGCGAAAGTACGCGAGAACACCGACCACGAAATCAACGTGGCGCTGAAGCCGTTCTCGCTGGTTCAGGTGAACTACGACAACAACAAAGCCGACGGCGACGATTTCAAGTATTGGGAACAGGACGACTCGGACAACGCGCTGCTGGAGCTGCGGGCCGGTCTCGCCGCCGAGCGGCAGGGGCAGGAAGTGTTCGACAAGTTCTTTATCGCTCTGCTCCGCGCCCGGCATGAAGACCGTATCGACCTCACCGACGCCGCTGCCATCAACGCGGTGGCCGAGGCTTCCGGCGTGGATATGGGCCGGTTCGCCGAAGATTTGGCCGACCCGGACATTATGCGGGAGATTGGCGAAAGCCACACCGAGGCCGTCGAAGTCCACGGCGCTTTTGGCGTCCCGACCTACGTGTACCCCAACGGCAACGCCGCCTTCGTCAAAATGTTTATCCCGTCGGAAGCCGAGTCCGGCGCGATTTACGAGAATCTGACGGAGATGATGGCCGACCACCGGCACATAGGCGAGGTCAAGCGCCCGTCCCCGCCGTGGCCCTATGAAGGCGTCCGCGGCTAACCGGCCCGCCTAATCCGCAATGGCGCAGCCGGCCGGCGGCCCTCGACCCGTCGCCGAACTGGAACAAGCCCTGGGCCTGGTTTTCCGGGACCGGGGCTTGCTGGTGCAGGCCCTAACCCACCGGTCTTACGTCAACGAATCGGGCGGGGTCGCCGCCGATTCCTACGAACGACTGGAGTTCCTGGGCGACGTGGTGGTGCGGCTTATCGTCAGCGAAGAGCTGTACCGCCGCCTGCCGGAGTGCGACGAGGGCGGCCTGACCCGCCGCTGGACAACGCTGTTGAGCCAGCGCGCATTGGCCGCCCTGGCCCACCGGCTGGGGCTGGCGGACTACGTTTTGCTGGGGCGCGGCTTTGAGTTTGAGTCCACGGGCGGGCGGTACGCCGCCGCCGTGCTGGGCGACGTGATGGAGTCGGTGATTGCCGCAGTCTATCTGGACGGCGGCTATGACACAACCCGCCGCTTCGTGCTGGCGGCCCTGGCGGCTGAGATTGACGCGGCCTGCCAACCCGGTTGGAAACCGGATAATCCCAAATCGGAATTGCAGGAACTGCTGCAAGGGCAGGGCCGGGCCACGCCAACCTACCGGGTGGTCAATGTCTCCGGCCCGGCGCACCAGCCGGAGTTCACCGCCGAAGTAGCCGCAGAGGGGCAGGTGTTGGGCCACGGCGCCGGCCGCAGCAAGAACGCCGCCGAAACCGAAGCGGCCCGCGCCGCTTTGGCAAAAATGACGGCGCCGTAACAACAGTAACAGCCGTAACAACAGTAACAAAGGGCCGGCCTATAATGACTGCAACAGCTCTGATTGCCATTCCCGCCCGGCGTGGCAAGGCGGCACCCGTCGCCAAAGGCCAGCGCGTGCGGGTCATCAACACCCACGGGCAGCAGGTGGTCGATACCTGGGCGTTCAATCGCGCCGACTTGACCGAGTTTATGTCAATGGAACATTCCCGGACCGCCCTGGGCCGAATTATGCCCCTGCTGGGCCAGTCTATGGTCACCAACCGCCGCCGGCCCATCTTGACCCTGCTAGAGGATACGTCCGGCGGGATTCACGATACCCTGCTGGCCGCGTGCGACCGTTACCGTTACGAGCTCCTGGGCTGCCGGGAATACCACGATAACTGCACCGACAACCTGGCGGCGGCCCTGGGGGAGCTGGGCCTGGCCGCGCCGGAAACGCCCAGCCCGTGGAACCTGTTTATGAACATCCCGGTGGCGGCGGATGGCGCCGTCAGCTTCCGGCCGCCCCTTTCGCAGCCGGGCGACTACCTCGTGCTGCGCGCGGAAATGGACTGCGTAATCGCCTTCTCCGCCTGCCCCCAGGACATCGTGCCCATCAACGGCGTGGCCTGCGTTCCCACGGAAGCCCATTTCCAGGTTGCCGGAACCTGAGTCCGGCGGCAAACCCGGCGTTCGCTCCCCGTTGCCACCCGGCGTTAAGCCGGGTATCCTCTACCCGCTATGCCATTGCGAGCCTGGCGTGGCAGTCTTGCCAGGGAGGTTTCATTATGCCCTTGCCGCCGCATCGGGTAGATTACAGTCCCATCATCGACCGGCCCATCATCAAGTGGCCCAACGACGCCCGGGTGGCGTTGTGGATTGCTCCCAACGTGGAACACTACGAATACGAACCGGAATTTGACGGGCAGCGCGACCCCTGGCCCCGCACTCCCTATCCCGACGTGCAGCAATACGCCTACCGCGACTACGGCAACCGGGTGGGCTTCTGGCGTATGGTGGACGTGCTGGACAAGCACAACATCCGCTGCTGCGTGTCCCTCAACATGGCGGTGCTGGAGCACTTCCCCGAAATCGGGGCCGCCATGGTGCAGCGCAACTGGGACTTTATGAGCCACGGCATCTACAACACCCGCTACCTGAACACCCACACGGCAGAACAGGAGCGGGAGTTCTACCGGGATACGATTGACACCCTGCAACGGCACACCGGCAAACGGCTCAAGGGGATGCTGGGGCCGGCCATCTCCGGCACCGAGCGCACCCCGGACCTGATGGCCGAGGCCGGCCTCATCTACCACACCGACTGGATGCACGACGACCAGCCCGTACCCATCAAAGTGCAAAGCGGCAAGCTGGTCTCAGTGCCTTACTCAATCGAGCTGAACGACGCCCCGCTGTTCCGGCACCACTACGAGGGCGACTACTTTGCCGAAATCTGCAAAGCCCAGTTCGACCGGCTCTATCAGGAAGGCGCCCACAGCGGGCGGGTTATGTGCATCGCCTTGCATCCCTATCTCATCGGCCAGCCCCACCGGAGCCGCTATCTGGACGAAGTGCTGGGCTACATTATGTCCCACGAAGGGGTGTGGCAAACCACGGCGGACGACATCGCCGACTACTACATCGCCAACTACTACGACCAGGCGGTGGCCCACGCGGCCCGGCTGAACGGTTGAGTCTGAAAGCCCAATAGCCGGACGCACTGTTTCAGGACGCCCCTTTTTTCAGGACGCCCCCCTTTGAGGAGATGAGGAAATGCCCGCAGCACGGCGTTTCGGAATGGACCACGAACACTACGACTGGTCGCCCTTCAACAAACGGGGGATTCTGCGATGGCCCGACCACGCCCGGGTTGCCCTGTGCGTCGTCGTCAATCTGGACCACCCGGAATGGAACCCGCCGGCTGACAGCTTTGCCACGCCTTTCGCCGGCGGTTTGGGCGCCCGGTCATTCCCCGACTACGCCCGGCTTTCCCACCGGGAATACGGGCATCGGGTGGGCATCTTCCGCGTGCTGGACACCTTACAGCAGCACGGCATCAAGGCCACGGTGGCAATGGACGCTATGACCGCCGAGCACTATCCCTATCTGGTGCGCCATTGTCTGGACGCCGGCGCCGAAATTATCGGGCATGGCGTATCGCTGTCGCAGATGATTACCGGCAATATGACCGAGGAAAGGGAGCGGGAGTACATCGGCCAGTCAGTCGCCGCCCTGACTCGCGCCACCGGCCGCGCTCCCGCCGGGTGGCTGGGGCCGGAATACGGCGAGTCCGCCCGCACTCCGCAATTATTGTCCGAAGCCGGATTGCAGTACGTCTGCGATTGGGTCAACGACGAACAGCCCTACCCGCTGCACAGCCCGCACGGAGCGCTGTTCGCCCTGCCCCTGATGGCGGAGCTGGACGACGTGGCCGCCCTTTGGGAACGGCGGGTTACTATCGGGCGGTATCAACAGCTGATTGAGGAAAGTTTTGAGACGCTATACCAGGACGGGCAGCAGAACGGCCGTCTGCTGGCGCTGAACCTGCATCCCTGGCTCATCGGCCAGCCCTTCCGCATCGGCTATCTGGACCGGGCGCTGGGCCGCATTATGCGTCGCGGCGGCGTGTGGGCCGCCACCGGCGCGGAGATTGTGGACTGGTATCAGCGCAATCCCCCAACCGCCTAGCCGCGGCCGGGCGTCGGAGGGGTTTTCAATATAGCCCGCCGGGGCCGTTCATCCGCAGCAGCAATGCCCGGAACAGCGGAACGCTCAGGTTGACGGGTTCCGTGTCATCGTCGCCCTCGCCCACGGCCACGTAAACCAGGTTCCCGTCGCGCCGGACACTGCCGGCCAGTTCCCGGTATTCCAGGTATTCGAGCAGCAGCCGCTCCAGCAGGACGGCCAGCAGTTCCGGGTCGGCAGACTCTATGGCCAGCCGGTACATCGGCGACTGCCCCACCCGTGGGGCCATCCAGTCGGCTATTTGCTCAATACCGGCTTCGTCAAAGGGATTCGACCATTGGATTTCGTTAGTCATATTGCCACTTGCTCCGGTTCCGCCGGTGTGATTGCCGCCGGATGCCGGAGGGGAACGGGCCGGCAAACGGGAGGCCGGAGGCTTGCCAATCGGCCCTACTCATCGCGCGGCGGGCGGCGGCGATGACCGAATATACCGGCCAGCGGTACTGACAGGCCGGGCAGCAGCGGCGTCGTCAGCGCGTCGCCAATGCCGAGTACGGCGCGTTCCGCGTATTCGCCATCCCGCAATTCCAGCGGCGTAACCGTATCATTGCGCGGGTCGATCAGCCAGTATTCCCGGACACCGGCCTCGGCGTACAGCTGCCGCTTGCGCACCAGGTCGCGATTGCGGTCGGCGGAAAGAATTTCCACCACAATGTCCGGCACGCCCTCAACCCGGCTGCGCCCCACGATGTGCCGCCGCTCGCGGAGAATGATGACTATATCCGGCTCGGGCGCGCGTTGCAGTTCCCGCGAGAGGATAGTGGTCATTTCGTGATAGAGTTCGGCGATGACCGCCTCCAATGCGTCCAGATAGTCCAGAATCCGGCGGCCAAACTCGAGCTCGATGAATTGGTGGTCAGGGCTGCCCGACGCCATGATATAAAGCATTCCGTCGTCAAGTTCCCATTTGCCCTCGGTTTCGCCAAGAGCCAGAAACTCGTCGAGGGACATACGTGTGCCGGTGCGTAATTTTGCCGTGGTCATTAGCATAACCTCCGGGCGGCCAACGGCCGCCGCTAGGCCGGCGCCGCCTGGTAGCGCACCGAGTATCTGCGCTCCCTGATGGTGAACGCGCTGAGGGCCGCCGGGAAAAGCAGCACGGCGGCGATGGAGAAAGCCACGATGTAGTCGCCGGTGATTTCCCGCAGGTAGCCGGCCAGCAGGACGCTGGTGAACCCGCCCAGCTGGTGGAACAGGAACGCCACGCCGGAGATGGTCGCCAGCGATTTCAGGCCGTACACTTCAGCCGTCAACGAAGTAGTCAGCGGCGCGGTGGCAATCCAGGACAGGCCGGCGACTACGGCGAAGATGAGCAGTCCGGCCAGGACTGGTATCGCGGGCACGAGCAGCGACGCCACCAGAATCACGTAGGCGCAGCCCCGGCAGAAATACACCGCGGCCAGCCAGTTCTTGCGTCCGCCGATGCGGTCGGAAATCCAGCCGGCGCCGGTGGCTCCGATGGCGTTGAGGCCGGCCATCAGCCCGAATATCAGCGCGGCCGCCTGGGGGTTGATGCCCTGCTCCTCGGCCATGGGCACGAAGTGAACCGCCAGCATAAAGGTGGTGGCGCCACAGACGAAGTAAGAGCCGCTCATCTGCCAGATGGGCAGGGATTTGAACGCCTGCCGCCAGTTCTGGGCGAACAGCGGCTGGGCCGGCGCGGTGGGCGCGCCGCCGCCGGCCGGCGCCGGGGGTTCCGGGTCGCCGTCCGGGGTCAGCCCCTTGCGGGACGGGTCATCGTGGAGAAAGACGTAGGCCAGCGGAATCCCCAGCGCCAGAATCATTACGCCCAGCACAATCCAGGTCAACCGCCAGTCAACCAGGCTGATGAGATAGGCGGCGAAGGGCACCAGTATCAGGCTGCCCAGCGACATACCGGAGGCGTTCATCCCGATGACCAGCCCGCGCCGGCGGCGGAACCACTTGCTCAGCATCGCCCCGGTGTTGGTCAGGGACGTGCCGCTCTGCCCCACGGCGGCCACCACGCCGAACATAGCGATGAGATACCAGACGCTGCCGGTAAAAGTCATCAGCAGCGTAGATACCCCCACCACGGCGATGCCGGCGATGACCACAATCCGCACGCCCACCCGGTCGAACAGGTAGCCCATAAAGGGCTGGGTTACGCCGTTGAGCAGCGCGCCCAGGGCCGCCGCCCAGGATACGATGGTGCGGTTCCACTCGAATTCGGCCTCCATCGGCACGACGAACGCGCCAAAGGTGTTGCGCGTGCCCATAGTCAGAAAGGCGATAAACATACAGGTGGCGACTACGAACCACCCGTAAAACAAGCCGGTGCGCGCCGGATTCTGCGCCGCCATAATGCCCCCGTCCGTCCCCAATGCGTGCTGATGGGGCGATTGTATGCCCGGCGGGGCCGGGACGCAAGGCAGCCCACCGGCGCAAGGGCCATGCAAAGTTGGTTGCTGCCCCTGGATTACCGGCGAGGGCAAAACCACCGGGAACGAAACGTTGCCCTTGACGACGATTCGGGACGGTTCCTATTGCGGTTGTACTCCCTGATTTGGTGGTGATGGGCGAGTCGGCGTTAGCGCCGGATGCGGCAGCAGTCAGGCGAAGGGGTGCTACTGCGGACGGTTCGGCTAGGTTGGCATGGCTACTCCTTTGGCTCCCGTGCGTTGGGGATTTGGTCGGCGGTAGTCAGGCGAAGGGTGCGATGTCGAGGCGAATGATTTGCGGTTGACCGGGTTTCAGGGATTATCAGCCCTACGGCCGGAGGTTTTGCGCTGGGGTTTTTAGCCCGGTATTTTCCATGCCCGAAGCATGGGGCGCTGTGGCTGACGCCGTGGCCGGAGCGACTACGCCGGTTAATGAGATCGGCGACAGTCTCAACGAGCCGGTAGCGACTTGGATGCTGATAGTGGCCGTGATTACCTGAAACCCGGTCGGGGTATTGCTTTTTCGCCTGACGAGGGTATGATAGCACGGGAGTTCTGGCGGGCGCAAGGGGCAGTCTTACAGCAATGGACAGGATTAATGACAGCAGGCGGGTAATGACTGTATTTTGCGACTTGGCGCCAGCTCTGACCGGCGCAACGGCTATCGCGCCAAGGGGGGCATAAATTCGCGCAGTTCCAGAACCACGTCGGGAAAAGCTTGCGGGCTGATGCTGCCATCGGCCGGAACCGTGCGGATGGTGGTGTACTGTGTCCCTTCCGGGTTGGTGCGCGCTTCCACTTCGCCCGTGCGCAGGTTGGCAATCCACATTTCGGGAATGCCGGCCGCAGCGTAAAACTGCGACTTGGGGCCGTAGTCGTACTCCAGGGAACTGTCCGCAACCTCAATCAACAGGAACACGTCGGCGGGCATGGCAGACTCCGCATAGTAACCGGGGCGCGGCCTCAGGACGACCAAATCCGGCTCCGGCGCGCTGTAGTTGTCCAGCTGTATGGAACCCTGAACCCGCACGATGGCCCGGCCCACCAAGGCCGGTACCAGCAGCATATTCAGCGCATCGGTGCAAAAGAGGTGCCGGTTGCCAATAGCGGCCATCTTGATTATCTCCCCGCCCAGCAGTTCAATCCGTTCGTCTTCATGCAGGATGCCGGCCTCGCCCATGGCCATATACTCGTCCACGGTGAACAGGCGGCGGACGATTTGGGGCGGCGCAGCAATGGCGGCGGTAGTCATACGGTTGCCTCCGGTATGTGGGCTGTCGGTGGCTCGATTCTGGCGCGCCGGCTGCGGCGCTTGGGCCGCAAACTACTGCTCTCGCTATTGGGGCAGATTGTATGTGGCGGCTGTCCGGAATGCAAGCCTGGAGAGCAGAGCAAGGTTGTTTCGGCAACCCGGGCGGGGAGAGTCGGTTGGATAAGTGGCGGCCGGTTACGGTACAATAGCCGTCAAAATCATGCTGCTGCTTGCGGCGGCAGACTGGCGGCGCTGATGAAATTACTCAATGCCATGAAGGTCGGGTTCTGGGTGTCATTACTGGTTGTGGCCGGCGCAAGTATCAAGTTCCTGTCCTGCATCAATGGGGATGGTGGCACCGCTTCCTGCGGGACACTGCCGCACTTGCTGTTCCTGCTGGGGACAATTCTCTTTGTGGGAACTGCGCCGATATTCTTGATTGGACTGCTTGACATGAACAAGGACCGGGAAAGCGGCAAATGAATTGGTGGCGACGAATAGCGCGGATTCTGGCGAATGTCGCGGCACATTTCGTTTCCGTTGTAGCCATACTCATTGCTCTACTGCTGTTCTGGATTTCGCTGCAACTGGACCGTCCAAGAGAGCTGGAACTCATAGCGGTGATGGTCATTACTTTGGTAGCGATCAACATCGCGGCCTTTATCACTGCTATGATTCACCGGGCGATAACCCCGGCAAAAACAGGGGATTCGTCAGGGCGCGTGTTCCGTGAGTCCATCAAGCGGTATGCGTGGGTTGCCGCGCCAATTGCCAGTGGTTACGGTATCGCGCAAGTCATTACCCAAGTTGCTGAGATAATCGCCCAAACGCCGCCATAACTAACGCCATGCCGCCTGCCCCCGGCATTCCTCATCCTTTCCCATCCTATGTGTCCTATGTGCAGCGCGATGTTGCGGGCGTCGCGGGCGTGGTTGCGCTCCAGTTTGGCGAGCCAGTAATCCCGGTTGGTGGCCGGGATGCGAACCTTGCCGCAACCGTCGTGGCGGTGCCAGAAGCAGCCGTTGACAAACACGACCTTGCGCCGCGCCGGGAATACCAAATCGGGGCGGCGCAGCAATGGCGGCGGTAGTCATACGGTTGCCTCCGGGGGATGCTCAATTCGTTCACGGTGCCGGTTCAACCCGGCGGCTGGTAGTCTCTGGGTTTGCCGGTGTCGAACGCGATGGTAAAAACTCCGGTTTTGGTTCTGGAGGCTTGCCGTGTGAGACGCCGCCAATGTTGCAGCAGGGCGGCTTGCAGGGCGGCCAGTCCCGCGTTGCCCCACGTCTTATAGTTAAGAATGGCATACGTGAGAGGGCTGGTAAAAAGCATCCGGCGATGCTGGCGCATCCGGTCGCGGGTTACAACCGTCCACTGTTGCCCTTGAGAGTAGGCCAGTTGTTCCAGTTCTTTAAGCCATTCCGGATCCGGCCGCCCGTAAAATCCCAAGTCGCGGGCGGTATGTACCGCTGGCGGGTCGATGCCACCGTGATGAGCGTCGTTAAGCAGTTTGGCGAAGTCGTAGGGCCAGCCTTCGTCAAGCACGTAGGGCATACCGGTCACTGAGGTATTCTTCAAAGCGGCAGGCGGCGCGGAGTTCATCCTCGGTTATACGGTAAGCTTGGGCAACTATGCTGTTGTTGCGGTCTTCGGCAAGCCAGGTCTGGTGCAATATGCCGGTGGGTACGTGCGAGTTATCCAGGACGGGAGAGCCAAAGGCGAAGCTGGGGTCGACGATGATGGCAGTATGGCCGTCGCCGGCGTTGAGTTCCTGCGAAATTAGCCATCTGACCGGGTAGCCCGTTGCATCGTAGTCCAACGGCGCGGCCAACGACGCCATCAGTTCGGCAATGGTATGTTGCCCGTGCCGCGTGAGGGTTTTCATAACAGCGCCGTCGCGCGCCAGTATTTCATCGCCGTTGTCGAGGAACCCCCGGTAGGACAGCGGGTAGCGCGTGTGGCCTAACCATTCGGCTGCATAGCCGGCCGCCGCGCCTATTTTAGGCCAGGGCAGGCCCATTTCGTAGAACTTTCGCACTATGCGCAGTTCCATCAGGTCCAGAAATGCCAGGCAGCAGCCGCGTCCATAGCGTTGCCCCTTCCCGAATTTCTCCGGCCCGCCGCGTTCCCCGACGTAGCGGCGCACTTGACGCGGCGCCACACGAACCAGCCGAGCGGCTTCGGTGACGGAATAGCTGCCCGCTGGCATCGGCGTTATTGCGTCGGCTGAGCTCACGGTTCGGCCTCTCGGAGCGATGCTGTTACTATTTTACGACTCGGTTAATAATCCGGGCCCGGCGCTTTGGTAAAAACCTTGGTCTCCCGGTTCTGCGCCACCGCCCCGCGTGCCATCAGCCCGCCCAGCGCGGAATAGGTCAGGTAGTTGCGCTGGCCGCCGCGGATGGACGAGCGCAGGCCCAGCGCATCCGCAATCTGGGCGTTGCCTAACCCTTGCGGGTTGGATTCCAGCAGCATCAGGATGGCATCCTCAATGTGGCGCAGCCCTTCCTGCGCCAGCAGCCGGGCGGTGGCATCGTCAGCCATCATGCTGCTGACTCCATCGGATGATGGATTGCCAGGTGCGATGCCACGCAGATGAAGCAGATAATGACGGCGCAATCCTCCTCTTGACAAGCTTGACAATCACTATCGCAGGCAAAGCGGCCGCAATTGGTGCAAGCGTAGTCAAACGTCGGACACAATGGCCGACCGCAGTAGTCGCAAAGGGCTATGGCAGTGTCGTAGCCGTCAGTGTGCCACACCTGGCACATTTCGCAGTAGAAACTAACCGGTGCGTCGTCTTGAATATCGGCGGCCGGGCTGTCCATTCTAATCACCTCCATTACGTAACACCGTGACTTGCCCGGCCTGGCCCGCATCGCCGCCACCACTGCCTTTGCCGGCAGCCCGGTGAAGCGGGTCAGATAGGCGGCGTTGCGGATGGCGCGGCGGGTATCCCGGCTGCCGGCGGTATGCGTGACTGGTCGCTAATCTCATTCCCCTGCGAACACCGCCGGCTGCGCAGCCCCACGATGTCCGCAAGGATGTCCATTGTAATTGTCCCGCTTTCAGCCAAAGCGGCTAATCCCGGCTCAGCTGCCGCTCCGGCATTTGGTACCAATGCACTGCGCCCGATGCGATTTGCTCGTCAATCCGCCGGTCGGCGCGCATGGCGACGACTACGGCCCGCGCCGTCCGTCCGGTGAAGCGCGTCATATAGCTGGCATTGCGGATGGCCCGCCGGGTGTCGCGCTCGTCGGCGGTGAAAGAAGCCTCCACCGCAATATAGTGCGGTTGTCCGTCGTCATCGGTGGCTTCCATAACCAGGTCGGCGAGATGAAAACTGTCCAGCTCATTCCGGGGAATGCCGGTCGTATCCTGGCTGCGGGTTAGCGCCATCAGCTCGTCCTGACTGAGATTTCTGGTGCGTGTCAACCCCAGGGAGCCGGCGATAACCGCAGCGTTTCTCAGCGCGGCGCCGATTGCTATTGTCGATCTGAACTGGGCGATGTCCCCTTGTATCCGGTTCACTCCCCTCTCCAGGCGTTCCAGCCGCCGGTTTGTTTCCTCGGCAAACTGGTCTAACTTATTGGCCAGTTGGGCGACCGTTTCGGAAAGTTGGTCCACCCGCGCCGTGAGTTGGGCGACCGCTTCGGAAAGTTGGGCGACCGTTTCGGAAAGTTGGTCCACCCGCGCCGTAAGCTGGGCCACCGCTTCGTAAAGTTGGTCCACCCGCGCCGTGAGTTGGGCCAGCTGCTCGGCAGTCTGTTCCACCCGTACCGCAATCCGGGCCACCGTTTCCGGCAGTTCCAGCAGCTCTTGCGTCAGCACGCGGGAGCGCACCGCCGCCAGCAGATGCGGGTTTTCGTCCAGCGTCTGCATCAGGCGTTCTACCGCGTGGATGTCGTCAATAGTAGCCATTACTGCGCTCCCAATGCGGCGTGTATCGCGCGCCGTATCCGAGTTTAATTCTACCAGATACCGCGCACGGCGGCGGGGCTAAACGTCTTTCAGCGCCAGCGCGTCCGCCCCCGCGCTGTTGCCGGCCAGCCGGCCGAACACCATTGACTCCACCGCATGATGGATTGCCAGGTGCGATGCCACGCAGGTGAAGCAGATAATGACGGCGCAATCCTCCTCTTGACAAGCTTGACAATCACTATCGCAGGCAAAGCGGCCGCAATTGGTGCAAGCGTAGTCAAACGTCGGACACAATGGCCGGCCGCAGTAGTCGCAAAGGGCTATGGTAGTGTCGTAGCCGTCAGTGTGCCACACCTGGCACATTTCGCAGTAGAAACTAACCGGTGCTTCGTCTTGAATATCGGCAACCGGGCTGTCCATTCTAATCACCTCCATTACGTAACACTGTGGCTTGCCCGGCCTGGCCCGAATCGTCCTCCTCAGTTAGCCGATACCAGACCACCCGGCCAGAATCAAGAATGGACTGAATCTCCCAGTCAATCCGCATCGCCGCCACCACTGCCTTTGCCGGCCGCCCGGTGAAGCGGGTCAGATAGGCGGCGTTGCGGATGGCGCGGCGGGTGTCCCGGCGGTCGGCGGTGAAAGAGACTTCTATGGCGATGTAATGCAGTTCGCCGGCGTCGTCGGTGGCTTCCATAATCAGGTCGGCCCGGTGGAAGCTAATCAAGTCGCCGCGCTGGATGTCCGAGGTGTCCTGACTGCGTGACAGGTCGATAATCTCGTTCCCTTGCAGATACCGCTGACTACGCAGCCCCACGACCTCTGCAATCACGTGCGCTTGCTCTTTGGTGGCGGTTATGGTGCCGACGTCTTTAAGACAAGTGAAGTCTTCCGATACTTGGTCAAAACGCCGGTCCATCCGCTCGACTATTTGGTCAATCCGTCCTGCCAGTCGCGCGTCCATGCTCGCCACCGTTTCCGAAAGAGCGGCCACCGTTTCCGAAAGAGCCGCTACCGTTTCCGAAAGAGCGGCTACCGTTTCCGAAAGAGCCGCCACTTTCCCAGGCAGTTCCAGCAGCTCTTGCGTCAGCACGCGGGAGCGCACCGCCGCCAGCAGATGCGGGTTTTCGTCCAGCGTCTGCATCAGGCGTTCTACCGCGTGGATGTCGTCAATAGTAGCCATTACTGCGCTCCCAATGCGGCGTGTGTCGCGCGCCGTATCCGGGCTTAATTCTACCAGATACCGCGCGCGGCGGCGGGGCTAAACGTCTTTCAGCGCCAGCGCGTCCGCCCCGGCGCTGTTGCCGGCCAGCCGCCCGAACACCATGCCCGCGCTCAACCCGCTGCCGCCGGGGTAGTTGTGGTAGAACAGGCCGCCCACCATCTCGCCGGCGGCGTATAGGCCGGGGATGGCTTCCTGGGCGTTGGTCACTACCTGCCCCCGGTTGTTCACCTTGACGCCGCCAAAGGTGAAAGTGATGCCGGTGGTTACGGCCCAGCCGCGATAGGGGGGCGTGTCCAGCGTTTGCGCCCAGTTGGTCTTGTTCACCGCCAGCCCTTCGGTGCGGCGGCCGTCCTTCACCGTGGGGTTGTACTCAATATCGGCGCGGACGGCGGCGTTGTACTCGCTGACCGTCTGCGCCAGCCCGGCGGGGTCGATGTCCAGCATCCGGGCCAGTTCCTCAATAGAGTTGGCCGCGGCGGTGGTGGCCTGGGGAATCCAGTATTCGTCGCGGAGCAGGTGCTTTACCTTTTCGTCAAAGATTTGGAAGCACAGACCCTGGGGCTGGTCCATCAAGGCGCGCCCGTAGGTAACATAGGTGTAGTTGCGGAAGTCCGCGCCCTCGTCCAGGAACCGTTGGCCGTTGATGTTCACCATCAGGCCAAAGGGGTAGGAATGCTTCTGGAACAGCTCGGTTACGGCGCGGTCGCCAAAGGTGGGCGCGTTCATATCCCAGGCCACGGCGTGGCACGACGACCAGTGCCCGTAGGATTGCGCGCCCACGTCCAGGGCCATACGGATGCCGTCGCCGGTGTTGTAAGGAATGCCCCGCACCTTAACCATTTCCCAGCCGGGGCCCAGATACCGGCAGCGCATTTCGGCGTTGGCCTCAAAGCCGCCGGCGGCCAGCACCACGGCGCGGGCCGCCAGGTTCTCGAACCCGTCCGGCCCTTTGACCCGCAAACCGGACACGTGACCCCGCGCGTCCTGGATTAGCGACACGCCCTCGGTGGCGTAGCGCACTTCCACGCCCAGCTGCTGGCAAACGTCAAACTGCTGGTCGGACAGGCCCTTGCCGGCGCCCACCGCCTCCACCACCAGGCCGCCCCAAAAGCGGAACTTGTCGCCGTCGCGAAAAGCCTGCCGCCCGAAGGACAGCACGAAACGGACGCCGTGCTCCTGCAGCCACTTCATCGTCGGGTAAGATTGGCTCACCAGGATTTCGGCCAGCTCCGGGTCGGAAAGGCCGTGCGTAACCCGCATCATATCGTCGTAAAACTGGTTTTCGGTGTACTGGCCCACCTCAATGGAATTGGCCTCGGTTTCCGACATATCGGGGATGAGGCCCTTGATGTCGTCCAAGCCGTTATAGGCGAAACGGATAATGCCGCCGGTGAAGTAGGTGTTGCCGCCGCGGAAATACTCCGGCGCTTTCTCCACCACCAGAACGGATTGGGTCTGCTCGCGGGCGGCGATGGCGGCGGACAGGGCAGCGTTTCCGGCCCCCACCACGATAACGTCATAAACAGTGTCATTAGCAGGCAAAGCGGCACCTCAAAGGCCAGCAGGCGAATTTGCGCCGATGATACCACAGCGGGGGCGAGGGACTAGGCCGGAACTTACAGCGGCTCCGTCCCTTCGCTCAGGATAGACAGATAGGCGTCATAGGCGAACAGGCGGTTGCTGCGTCCGCCGGTTATCTCCCGTGCAATTCCCAGGCTGACCAGCAAGTTCATCGCCGCCGCGGTCGTCGGGAAAGTCAACGCGGCGCTCTCGGCCGCGTCGCCAATTGACTGTATCGGACGCGACATCAGCCTCTCATGCACACGCAGCGCCGAGCCGGCCCGGCGCCCGGTCTGCTGTATCCGCTCCCGGTCTGCGGAGAACAGTTGCGACAGCCTTTGGGACGTGGCAAACGCGCCTTCCGCCGTTTGCCGTACCCCATCCAGGAAAAAGTCAAGCCAATCTTCCCAATCGCCGGTACGACGCACTTCGTTCAGCAGCGTGTAATAGTCGGAGCGATTCTGCTTGAAATACAGACTCAAATACAGTAGTGGGTCTTTCAGGACGCCGGCCTGGCAAAGCAGAAAAGTGATGAGCAGCCGCCCCACGCGCCCGTTGCCGTCCAGAAAAGGGTGAATCGACTCAAACTGTACATGGGCCAGCCCGGCCCGCACCAGTACCGGCAATCCATCCTCGCGAGCATGAAGGAACCGCTCTAGCGCTCCCATGCAATTGGCTACTTCAGTGGGGGGCGGGGGCACATAGACGGCAGTGCCCGGACGCCGGCCGCCAATCCAGTTCTGTGAGGTGCGAAACTCTCCCGGATGCAGTACGCTGCCCCGGCCGCTGGCGAGCAAAACACCGTGAATTTCCCGAATCAGACGGTTAGACAACGGAAAATCCCCACGCAACCGTTCCAACCCATGCTCCAGAGCCGCAACGTAGTTGGATACCTCTACTACGTCGTTAACCGGCGCTCCGGGCGCATCGTCAAGTTCAAAGACCAACAGGTCCGACAGCGACGACTGCGTTCCTTCAATCTGTGAGGACAGCACCGCCTCTTTACGGACATAGGCGTAAATGAAAAGGGCCGGGTCCGGCAGCAAAGTCCCAATGCCGTCCAGCCTCCCCAGAGCCAGCGTTGCCTTTTCGAGGGACTGCTGCAACGTACCATCGAACGCCAGTGGCGGCGACGGCGGCAGCGGCTCCGGAATGAAAGCCCGAATTTCCTCGCCGCCGGATACCCAAACCTCGTACCGGCCGGCTTTTTGGCGTTGCATAGCGCCGCATCCTCCTCGCTTATTTACGCGAACTTCAATAACGGCGACCGTAATTAAAGTTAACACGCCCAAATTTTAACGACGCTCTAACCGTCGGTCAATGGGGCTGGCCCTGATTAAGCAAATTTGAATCGCGATGAACGTCATTCAAATTTTAGCACTCAAACTTTGATGCCGCGTCCTCGCCGCCATACCCCCTACACCCCGGTCAGCCACCATCGCGCCTGCCCTGCTCCGCCGGCTCCGGCGCTTACCTCCATACCCTCCAGCAGCCAGGCGCCGGCGATGCCCTGGGCGGCGGCCTGCACTTCCACTACGTCCGACACCCGGCCCTCGGCCGCCGCCCGCCGGTTGGCGGCGGCGGACAGCGGCAGCGTTACCGCCAGCTGCGGCCGCTGGCGGGAGCGTTCCGCCAGCCGGGACTCGGCCGCTCCCTGGGCGGCGGCGTAGTTGTCGGCGTACCGGCAACGCACCACCCCGGCGGGGGCGTCATCGCCGGTATCGGGAGCCGCCGCGCGGTGCGTTGCGGCGTCCCCAAGCTCCCAGCTGTGGGCCGCGTAGAGGCGCAGGCGGTGCAGATACGCCGTCTGCCTTCCCGAATTGCGGACGCGCAGCATCAGGCCCCGGCCCGACACGCCCGACTGCGCCTCGGCCAGCGGCGCTACCGTTATCCACCCCGTGGCATCCGCGCCGGTGCCGTCGGCGTTGTTGGTGGCCTGGTAATCGGTGTTGGCGACGGGGGTAGCCACATCCTGGATGACGTCCCACCCGTCCGCCGTCGCCAGAATCCGGGCCTCGCCTTGCGCGGCCACCGCCAGGGGTTCGGCAAGACTCCACACCGGCTGACGCCCCTTGTCCGCCGGGCGACGGTAACTAAAGATGGCCCGCTTTTCGACGGATGCGGCGCCATCGTTCCAGCGCAAGGCGGCGGCATAGGGGCCGGCGCTATCGGAGTTGTCGGCTATGGAGAATCTGGCCAGCGTAGCCGGGGCGTTGTGGCTGCGGACGGCGGCGCGCGCTGAGGCCGCCTCCAGCCGGATGCGGCCCAAGCCGTCGGCGTAAATCAGGCCGTGCTCCTCCTGCTGCACGCGGCGCAGAGCGCGGGACGCCGGTACATCCCAGACGGAGCGGGGGCCGCCGGTCAGCAGCATCCGTCCACCGTCAAGGGCATAATCCGCCGGCGCCAGGCCGGCCCAGCCCAGAATGGCGGCGGCAACATCGCCGGCGCGCATCGGGCCGCCGGACAGGGCGCGATACAGTCGCACCGATTCCAGCCGGCGCAAGGCATCGGCGGCGGTAATGCGGCATTTGCCGGCGGCATAGTCCGGCCGGATGGCGGTGATGCGTCCGCTGAACAGACTGCGGCCCACGCTGAAATCGCCCCAACGGTCAACCGTGTTGCGAAAGCCGCGCCACAGGCCATGCCGCCCCGACGCCGGCGCGCCGGCGATGCTGCCGGCCGCCAGAATCTCTTTACGGACGACGCCGGCCGCTTGCTGATTGGTGGCATAGACGCGAACGCCGCCGTCCGGCTGCTCAATCTCCAGGTCATACCAGACGGACGCATCCAGAGCGTCGCCGGTGGCGAGCAGAGTTACCGCCCGACCGGATACCCGCTCCAGTCTGGTGGCGGCGCTGGTGAAACGCAGACGCAGGCAGTCGTTCCGCGCCGCGCAACGCAGCGCGAACCCGCCCAGGCCGTTGCTGACGCGGCGGTAACCCACGGTCAGCGTCGCCAGCGGGTCGCCGGTATCCAGCAGGGCCACGGCGTCGGAAGGCCGTCCCCGGCCGATGACGCCATACGCCGCGCCGTCCCGCAGGGAGAAACCGCCGGCGGTGCCGGCAACCTCCCACCGGACGGCGCCATGGGGCGCGGCGCGGCCGTGCAAATCCACCGGCGCGGCGCGGTTGGTGATGAAATCGTCGCCGAGCCAGCCGGCGCGCAGCCGGATTTCCCGGCCGGGCTGCACGTTCTGGCCCAGCGGCCCGCCGGCGTTGCTGGGCGTATAGCGATGGTCCAGATTACGCAGCGTCAGCTCCAGCGTTGCCGGCGGCGCGAACTCCGGCGCCGGCAGCCCACGGCGACCGGCGCGCCAGCGCAGCCCCAGCACGTCGTCGGATATATCCACGTCATCCGCGCCCCAAACTCCGGCCCCTGCCCAGTCAACCCAAACCTGCCAGCGCAGGGCCGGCGTGTTAGAAACACTCACCATACTAACCTTCCTGATACAATTGCCGTGTTACCGCACAACCGTCGCTCCCGCTGGCGCCGGAGCAAGGGTCTGACCGCATTGGAGCGAACCCTCTATGTCGCCTATGTCGCAGCAGCACGCCAGGACAGCCCAGGACTTCCTGGACGCCGCCGACGGTCATTTCGCCGCGGCAGAGCCGCTGCCGGCTTACGAAAATATGTGGCGCGCCGCGGCCTACGCCCTGGCCGCCGTGGCCCGGCAGCGGGGTTGGCCCGCCGACGACGCCCGCGCGCTGCAAACCGCCGCCGACCGCCTGGCCGACGCCGCCGGCGACCACCACCTGCGCCACCAGTTCGCCATTGCCCAACAGTTCCGCGCCAGGTTCAACTACGGATTCGTCGAAGGGCATCACCTGGCCGATTACTGCCGGCAGATTCGCCAGTTCGTGGCCCGGATGCTGGCCCTGCTGGAATAGCTCCGGCTCCCGACCCGCCCTTGCCGCCGCCAACCTTGCCTGACATAATCCCATAACTTCCCCCTGCCACAGGAGCGTTTGCGATGATTAACCCCGAAGACTATATGCTCTACGGCTTTCTGGCCTTTATCTCGCTGCTGCTGGTTACCATCATTGCCATGCTGTTCCGGCAGTCCCGCGACATCGGCCGGCTGGAGGGCCAAATCAGCAGCCTCACCGCCCGCATTGAACGGCTCGAAGAACAGGTTGCCAACCTGCGCGAACAGGTTGCCGAAATCAGAGGAATGCTAACCTCCCTGAACGAGCGCGTGGACCTGCTCTTGCGCCATCGCCATAACAATGCCGGCCAGGTAGTCATCACTCCCGAGGAAGTGGCCGCCGACTGAACAGCGCAGCGTCACCACACCCCCGGCGCTGCCAACCCGTTCTGCCGGTAATCCGACAGGACAGGCAGACGAACTTGCCCGCCACAGGAGCCTTTGCGATGATTAACCCCGAAGACTATATGCTCTACGGCTTTCTGGCCTTTATCTCATTGCTGCTGGTTACCATCATTGCTATGCTGTTCCGGCAGTCCCGCGACATCGGCCGGTTGGAGGGCCAAATCAGCGGCATCCACGACCAAATCAGAGGCATCCACGACCAGCTCAGCAGCCTCACCGCCCGCATTGAACGGCTCGAAGAACAGGTTGCCAGCCTGCGCGAACAGGTTGCCGAAATCAGAGGAATGCTAACCTCCCTGAACGAGCGCGTGGACCTGCTCTTGCGCCATCGCCATAACAATGCCGGCCGGGTAGTCATCACTCCCGAGGAAGTGGCCGCCGACTGAACAGCGCAGCATCACCACACCCCCGGCGCTACCAACCCATTTTGCCGGTAATCCGACAGGACAGGCAGACGAACTTGCCCGCCACGACTTTCCTCCGCCACAGGAGCCTTTGCGATGATTAACCCCGAAGACTATATGCTCTACGGCCTTCTGGCCTTTATCTCACTGTTGCAGGTTACCATCATCGCTATGCTGTTCCGGCAGTCCCGCAAAATCCGCCGGCTGGAGGGCCAACTCAGAGGCATCCACGACCAGCTCATCATCCTCAATCAGAAGATTGATGCAATCAACAGGAGCCTTACCGTCATATTGAACGACTCGCAGAGCAGATTGTTGACCTGCGCGAACAGGTTGCCAACCTGCGCGAACAGGTTGCCGAAATCAGAGGAATGCTGACCTCCCTGAACGAGCGCGTGGACCTGCTCTTGCGCCATCGCCATAACAATGCCGGCCAGGTAGTCATCACTCCCGAGGAAGTGGCCGCCGACTGAACAGCGCAGCGTCACCACACCCCCAGCGCCGCCGGCCCGTCCTGCCGGAAACGCGCCTCGAACCGCACCGGCTCGCCGGCTTTGCTGGTAATCCGATAGGACAGGCAGACGAACTTGCCCGCTACCCGACGCTGACCCGGCGCATTGCCCGCCGGCCCGTAGTGCACCGTCACCGCGCGGCCCACGATGCCCGACAGCGCCGCGTCCGGCCCGATGCCCGGCGTGTCGTCCCAGCGGCCCGACAGCGCGAACTCCTGGGCCACTTCCCGGCCCGCCGCCGTCCGGCCCGCCGTGTCGTTGATGCCCGTGGCGTCCAGCGCGCTCAACTCCCGGCCCAGTGGCCCGATGCGCTCTACCCAGGGCGACAGGTCGCGCATCACGTCGTTGGCGTCGGCCACGGCCACGTAGCTGCGGCTGGCGCTGGCGTATCCGGTCATCGTCACACCCCCAGGGCCGCCGCGCGGCGACGGAAAGGTTCCAGCAGGGCGCGCGCCGTCGGGTCAATGCCGTCCGCATCCGCCGGGTTATTGCCCGCCGGCGGCGCAAAGGGCGCCGACTGCCGTTCCCGCCACCAGGCGGCGGCCTGCCGCAAACACGCCTCCGTTACGGCGTCCGGGTATCGGTACACCCACACCGCCGCCGCCGCCGCGTGCGCCGCCGCCGGCGTTCCGTTGACGCCGCGCCGCACCGTCAGCGTCGCTGTGCCGCCGCCGGTTGCGTACATATCCTCGTCGTCAATCCGTATGGTATGCCCGGCCGACACGATGCCGTTGGCCGGAGACACCGACACGGCGGCATCGTCCACTGCCACGGGGGAACCGCCGGCAACTTGCAGCCCGGTGTCCTCCCGGACGCTGCCGTAGCCCCAAATCCCGGTCACCGCCACGCCGGCCCGGCTCAGCGGAAACCGGCGGATGGTATCCGACGACAGCATAATCCGCGTGTAGGGCCGGCCGCCGGGTTCGGCCGGCGCCGCGTTCAGGGGGTAGGGCAGCCAATGACCCGACGGCCAGTTGGCCCATTCCCCCGCCGCGCCGCGCACCCGCAGCGCAGCGACGGCAATCAGGTCGGGCACCGCCAGGGCGGCCCGGCCCGTGCCGTCAAACCGCCGCTCGGCGTGGACGGCCGCAAAACTCCGGTCGCAATAGCCCTCAATCCGGCGGGACGCCGCCTCCAGCAGCCCCAGCAGCCGGCCATCGTGGGCGTCATCCGGCACGTTCAGCAGCGATGCCGATTTCAGCGTCGCCAGGTCGGCATAAGCGTTGACCATTACATTCTCCTGATGCCCCCTCTCCCGCGTTGGGAGAGGGGTTAGGGTGCGGGCCGCAGCCCGGCTAGACCGTGATGTTGTACTGCAACGCCGTGTGCGTGGCCGACGCCCGCGCGCCGGTGCGTTCCATAAACGCCAGCCGCATACTCACCACCATGATGTTCTGCCGCTTCTGGATGTCGCGGGTGGTTTCAATCATCAGCTCCCGGCGAAAGCCCAGCCGCCATTGGGCGCGGTTCACCACCAGCAGCCGGCCTTTGGTGTTGGCGCCGCCGTCGGTAACTTTGCCGTCGGCGTCGGACTGGGCCAGCTGCTCCGACACGATGACCGGAATGCCGTCCACCTGGGCCAGCTGGCCGTTGAGCAGCGTCGCCTGCGGCCCCAGCTTGTCCAGCGTGCGAAACTCGCCAACGGCCAGCGACTTGATGTAAGTGCTCACGTCGGCCACGTAGGCCAGCTCCGACGGGCGCACGCCGTACTTGCCCAGCTTGCCCCGGATTTCGTTGAACATATCGGCGCTGGGCGCGGCGGCGTGGTCGTTGCCCTGCGCGGTGTTGTCCACCAGGGGCAGATGGAGCAGCCCGTCAAACCCCAGCAGCCAGTGCGCCTTGCCCGCCGTGGCCGCGCTGATGGTGGTTCCGTCGGCATTGATGTTGTTGGTAGCCGTGGTGTCGGCGTTCAGCAGCACGTCGTCGATGACCTCCACCGCGTTGCGCACCAGCGTGCTGCGCACCTCCGCGGCCATGGCAATCACGGCGTCCTCATCCAGCGTCAGCGACCAGGGCACTTCGGCCACCAGCTCGTGGGCGGTCAGCGTCTGGCGGGCCGTGGTCAGCGCCGTTTCCGTGGTGGCGGTGTTCTCCACGCCGGGATACCAGGATACGTTGCCCAGCTGCAGCGGAATCTCAAAGGGATTGGTGGGCATATCCACGCGGGTGAACAGGGCGGCGATGTGGGTATCCAGATTGATGTCGGCCCACAGCGCGGCGGCCTCGCCGGTGGCGACCAGTTCATCGCCGCTGCCGGCGGTGGTACTGTCCATCGCCGCTTTCAGATTGGACTGCCAGTCCTCCAGCACGCGGGGACTAACCTCGCCCGGCGTGCCGGATAAAGAATCGTGCTGCTGCGCCGCCAGCACGCTGCGCACGCAGGCCAGGTCCAGGGCGTCCATACCGCGATACTTGCCGGCCGGCACCCGGGGCCGGTCGCCGCCGCCGCCGTAATTCGCCAGCAGCGCCTTGCGCTCGCCGGCGCGCTGCTGCTCCACAATCTCGCTGACGGCCCGGCTCAACCGGCCCACCTCTTCCCGCAGGGGCGGGATGTCGGCGTCCAGTCGTTGACGGTAAAACTCCCGCACCTCCGCCACCTCGTTCTTGATGGTTTCCAGTTCCCAGGTTGAGAGGGTCATAAACTTGCAGTCTCCTTTGCGTTGTCCTGTGCGTTGTCCTGTGCGTTGTCCTGTGCGTTGTCCTGTGCGTTGTCCTGTGCGTTGTCCTGGTTGCGTTGTCCTGGATAGGGGCGGCCCTGGCGGCGGCTGCTACGTCGCGCCGGCATCCCGCAGTTGGTGAACCACCAATGGGCGGCCCTGGCGGCGGCGGCTACGTCCGTAGTGTACGCAGCAGCGACACCACCGCCGTTGCCGCCGCCCTGCTGCCGTTCTCCCGCAGCAGCGCCCCGTCGTTGGCCGGCACGGGAACCGCGCTGATTTCCAGCAGTTCCTGCTCCAGAAAGCGGATGCCCAGAAAAGCGCCGCTGCGCGCATCCCGCCGCTCCTCAAACCGCAACGGGCGAAACCCGACGGAAACGCCCCGCTGGTAGCCCTGCCGGTACAGGCTGGCGATGTTCTGGGCAAACTCGGTGGGCGCAAACTCCAGGCGGGCCAGCAGCGCCCGTTCGTCCTGCCACACCGCTTGCGCCCGCCCGATGGCCGGCCGGCGGTAATCGTGGGCCCAGAGAATGACCGGATTGCGACGATAGCCCTCCAGATGCCACCCGTCGGGCGACACCACATCGCCGTGCCGGTCAACCTCTCCGGTCGAGGCCACTACCGTCAGCAAACCGCCGGCGGCGCGTTCCGTCACGGCGTCGCCGGCGTCCCTGCCGGCCGGCGCGGCGTCGCCGGCCCACCGGCACACCGCCGGGGCCTCGCCGCCGCCGCTGCGGTAGGAATCCAACGCCCGCCGCAGCGCCGCCCGTTCCTGCATCATACGAACCTCCTCAGGCCGGCCGGCACGATGCGGCGTCCGCGTTCCACCGCAAAAAGCCGGCGGAACCGACCCGGCGTCAGGTCAGTCCCACCGGCCAATGATTATCGGATTTAGTACAGGTTAGCGGCCGGCTTCGCCACCCGTCAACGGCGAAATGTCAGCCGGGCAGCGTTCCGTTGCCGGCGGTCGGGGCTTTGCAAAGCCATTAAAGCCCTCTCCCCCTGCGGGAGAGGGGTAGCCATCCGCCCGGGGCAGGTAGCCCTCTCCCCCTGTGGGAGAGGGTTGGGAGAGGGGTAGCCATCCCGCTCCGGCCCCCGCAAAACCAGCCCCTCGCACTTTGCGCCGCCCCTGCCCACTGACAACCCCCCTTTGACAACCGCGAACATCGGTACTATACTGCAACCTATCACGTGAATCCCAGTCCCGCCAGAGGTCAACCGGTCGTCAACGGCCAGTCAGCACAAAATCGCATATCGGCGTCGTGGAGACCCCTCGTCCAATGCTTACGCGAGTACGGTCTAACCGGCCAACAGCGACTGCCACCGCGCTGCGTGGCTGCGCCCTTAAAGCGCAGCTCACGAACCATCGGAGCAAAACTTTGCGTAAATCCCCCGGCCGTGGGGCTGACAATGACCGGTAACCTCTGGCCCGCACACCCCATCCCGCCAACCGCCTAAACCAGCAAAAGGACGCATTGCCAATGAACCCAGCCCACCACCGCAGAGGAATAACCAAACCACCGGAAACGGAACGCTGCCCTGTCAGCAGGTTCGGGTTGGCTTGAACCGGGATTATGACCCCGCCGCCGGCATACCCCCGCGCTTGCCTCGCAAATTGGTAGATTTGCCGGGCCAATGCAACCTGCAACTGACGGTGAAACGGTAAATATGACGACTGGCCCTAAGGGAAGGGAAACTTTACCGGAAACTCCGCCTCCCAGAGCGGGCCCTCGCCGGGGACGTACTGCCCGGTGCGGATGCTGGCGATAGCGTAGTCCGGCAATTTTACGGTGGCTGCGCACTTGTTGCTGAATCGGAAGCCGCGCCGGTCAAAATGGAAGTCCAGATTGTCGAAGCCGTACTGCTGGCGGTGGGCCGGCAGGTCGGCGGCATTGACCGGGGTAATGTGCAGCAGGAAAGCCGCTGCCGTGTCCGCCGCAGCGCACGGCTCCTTGACGTAGAACAGCGCGTTGTCGTGGTGATAGACGTCAAAGTTGGCGCGGACTATCGGCGCGCCGGATACCCACGACTGGTAGCTGAGCCGCCACTCTTTGTCGACGCCGGCAATCAGCTCTTTCCCGTTGGCAATCAGATAGAGCCGGGGCCGTCCCTCCGCAACGATGGGCTCAACCGAAACCTGACGGTCCCACCTTTTCAGTCCCTCCGGCGCCCAATGGTTTTCGTGAACCAGCCAGATTCGGTTTGCCCCGCCGTGGTGCGCGGCGGCGGTAAGCATTTCCCGGATGTGTTCCTCCGTGAATTGCCAGCGACTCCCGCTTCCATAGTAGTAGTTGCCCGGTTTTTCCTCTTGATAAAACGTCAGCCACGGCACGGATATGCTGTGTACATAAACCAGGTCCTCGGCCCGCGCCCGCTCGGCCAGAACGCCGGCAATGGCGTCGCGGTTGTCGCGCTCCCGGTGTTGGCTGTTATGCCCGATGGCCCCGACCCCGGCGAACGCTATTGCGCCGGCAAAGACCGCCAGCAGGGCCGGCGTCAGCCAGGCCGCCGGCCCAGCCCGGCCCGCCAGCCGGCCGGCCAGCGCGTGAAACACGCCGCCGGCGGCCAGAAAAATAACCGGCCCCAGATAGATGTTCTGGCGGATTGCCCCCAGCGGATACCGGCCCAGCACGGCGGCGACAATGGCAACGGCAACCGCCAGCAGCAGCAGCGCCGCAACGGCGTTGCACCGCCGCCGGCGCAAGGACGGCAGCAGCAGCAGCGCCAGTATCGCGACGATTCCCGCCAGGTGATAGTTCAGCAGACCCCACACTTGCGAAACCGCAAACTCCAAAACCGCAACTGCGTCATCTGCGCTGTCAAACCCGGCCCGATAGTAATAATCCGACAGGTAGCCGCTGCTGCCCAGAAGATCTTCCTGCGCCAGATGGTAGCGCGCCGTAACCGCGTAGCTGACCGCGCACCCGGCCAGGAAAACCCCCATGGGCCAGACCAGGCCGGCCCGCGATTGCGCCCAATGCCCAATCCGTTCCCGGTGTGGCCTTCGTTTTTGACCAGGCAAAGTCGGGGGGGGGGGGGGGGCAAACTATGGCGGCGCCAATAACGGCGACGCCGAAAAGAACCAGGCCGTACTGCAACAGCGGGGCGATGAACAGGGACACGCAAAGCAGGGCCTTCCGGCCATCCCGCAAATACCACAGCAGCCCGGCAATCATCAAAACGGCCAGCAGGGCGTCAATAGAGTATTCCCGCGCGTCTTGAGCGTGCCAAATTGCGGCGGCGGAAACCGTCGCCAGCAGGGCCGCCAGCAATGCCGCACCCCGGCCCACGCCGGCCCGGGGCAGCAAAAACAGCATCGCCGCAACCGTCAGCACGCTGGCCGCCGCCGGCAGGACGCGCACGCTGAACGCCGAAGCTTCCACCTTCAGCACCGCCCACAACGCCAGGGGATACAGTATTGGCGAGGAATTATTGGTGCGGGTATTGGCGATAACCTCCGCGAGCGTCCCCCGCGAGTTGTGGGCCGCCGCCGCTTCGTCCACCCGCAGGTAATGTTCCGGCAGGTCGTAAAAACGCAGCGCCGCCGCCACGATAAGCAGGCCGATTGCGGCGGCGTAGTACCAGGCAACGCTGCGGCCGCCGGCCGGCCGCAGCTTAGCCCAGGCCAAACGGTTCATCAGGGTACTCACCCGCCCCGGCTCTCCCGTCTGAAAAATCCTGTCCATCCCTGTAAAAAACGGACTCCAACCACCGGAATTGCAACGCTGCCAACTGTCAGTCGCGCCATCGTCAGCCTCCAAAAATCCGGTCTATAATGTGATGACGGAGCGGCAACGCTAACGCCAGGGTCATCTTATATCACGAGGTTTGCTATGACGACGCAGCCGGTTATTGCCACCCCGCCGCCGGCAACCCGCCGCTTCCCGGACACGCCCAAAGCTGATCTGCAGAACCTCCGCCACCTCAACAACGCGGGCTACATTCCGGTTATCAGCCGGCATCTGGGCGCGCCCGACACTACCGCCGTGCTCAGCGAGTTCCCCATCGGCTGGCAGGTCACCGGCGACCGCCGCGGCTTGCAGTCCCCCGACCTGCTCATTGCCTTCAACGTTGAAACCGCCACCATCATCGCCCACAACGGTTACGCCATCGACTACCACGGCAAGCCGCCGGACTTCGTGCTGGAAATCGCCTCCCGCCGGACCGCCCGCCACGACGAAACCGGAAAACGCGACGGTTACGCCGCCTTCGGAGTGCCCGAATACTGGCGCTTTGACGACACCGGCGGCCTCTTTTACAGCGTCAGCCTGGCTGGCGACCGGCTGGTTGACGGCCGGTATGAGCCCATCCCGGTCCGGGAAGTAAGCCACGCCCGGCATTGGGGCTACAGCCCGGCGCTGAACCTCTACCTCTGCTGGGAATACGGGCATCTCCGCTGGTACGACCCGGCAGCCGAGCGCTACCTGCCCACCCACGACCAGGAAGCCAACGCCCGCCGCGCCGCCGAAGCCCAACTCGACGCCGAGCGCGCCGCCCGCCTGGCTCTGGAAGCCGAACTCCGACGCCTGCAAAACCCCTAGCCGGCAGTCAAATCGCCCCGGCTCAAGTCAAATCGCCCCGGCTCAAAACGATGTGCCGCCGCCATTCCGCCGACGTTTCCGCAAAATCCTCCCGGTAGTGCGCCCCCCGGCTCTCCCGCCGCTGCAAGGCCGACTCCACGATGAGCCGCGCCGCCGTCAGCATATTCCGCAGCTCAAAATACGCAACCGTCGCCGGCGGCGGCATGGTGCGCTGCCACAGGTTCAGGATGCGGGCCGACAGCAGCAGCCGCGTTCCGTTGCGGGCGATGCCCGCGTTGCGCCACATCAGGTCTTGCAGATTCTCCCGTCCTCTTTCGGGAACCGTGGCGCAAACCATCGCCCGGTTGGGCAGCGTCGCCCGCAAATCCCTGTCTCTATCTCTATCCCCCTCTGCCGGCGCGTATTCCGGCGCGTTGCCCAGCGTGGCATCCACCAGCCGCCGCGAAAACACCAGCGTATCCAGCAGCGAGTTGCTGGCCAGCCGGTTGGCCCCGTGCACCGCGGCGCAGGCCGCCTCGCCGCAGGCGTACAGGCCGGGAATGCCGGTGCGTCCCCAAGTGTCAATACGGACGCCGCCCATCATATAGTGCGCCGCCGGCGCAACGGGGATGGGCTGCTGCGTAATGTCCAGCCCGTAGCGACGACATTCGGCGTAGATGGTGGGAAAACGGCTGCTGACCGTGGCCCCGGGCAGGTGGGAAATGTCCAGCAAGGCCGCCTGGCCGCCGGACTGTTCCATCTCGGCGGCGATGGCGCGGGCAACCACATCCCGCGGCGCCAGGTCGGCCAGGGGATGATAGTCGGCCATAAAAGGCCGGCCGGCGGCGTTGCGCAGTATCGCCCCCTCGCCCCGCATCGCCTCCGACAGCAGAAAAGTAGGCGCGCCCGCCAGCCACAGGGCCGTCGGGTGAAACTGGTAAAACTCCATATCCATCACGTCGGCGCCGGCCAGAAACGCCAGCGCCACCCCGTCGCCCGTGGCAACCTCCGGGTTGGTGGTATAGCGATACAGCTGCCCGGCCCCTCCGGCGCTGATAACCACCACCGGACTGCGATAGGTTTGCGCCGCGCCGCCGCCGGCCGGCAGCGTTGCCACGCCGGCCGCGCGCCCGTCCGCAACGCAGATGCGGGTAGCGTGGGTGTACTCCAGCACGGTAATGTTGGGCGCGGAACGCACCCGGTCGGCCAGCGTATCCTCAATATGCTGCCCGGTAGCGTCGCCGCCGGCGTGCAGGATGCGCGGGATGCTGTGCGCCCCCTCCCGCCCCAGCGCAATCTGCCCGTGAATCGTGTCAAAGGGGACGCCCCACCGGATGAGACTGGCGATGCTGTCCGGCCCCTGGCCGGTGAGCACGGCCACGGCGTCCGGGTCGCACAGGCCGGCCCCGGCGTCCAGCGTATCGCGCCGGTGCAAGGTGGGCGAATCGCCGGGGCCGATGGCGGCGGCGATGCCGCCCTGGGCATACCGGCTGTTGCAGTCGTCAATGCGGCCCTTGGTAATCACCAGCACACTGCCCTGCGCGGCCGCCAGCAGCGCGGTATTCAGCCCGGCAATGCCGCTGCCGATGATGATATAGTCGTAACGGGGCTGGCCGGTCAATGGGACTGGCAACTATGCGGCGCGCGTGTCCGGCGCGTCGCCGTTGGTCCGGCGCCGGCGCGCCTGCTGCAACAGAGAAGTAGCGCGCGCCAGCCCGATGCGGTGTTCCTCGGATGCGGCCAGTATCTCCTCAACGCCTTGCTGAATCAGCGGGCTGGCCTGCATCATCGAGAAGTAAATCTGGCGCGCCACCTCTGCCGCTTCCCCGTGGAGTTCGGCGGCCTGCTCAAACAAAATCCGGGCTTGTCGCATCGCTTCCGGGCCGTCCTGATTGGCCAGAGATTCCGCTTCCCTTGATGCCAGGCGCGCGCGGTTAGACAGTTCTCCGACCTGCTCCATCAGCACGGTTTGCTGCGGCAGCATTTCCATAGCCCGACGCAACGGCTGTAGCGCGGCGGCATAGGCTTCATTAGCCACGCGGATAGTTTCGCCGGCTTGCACCGCAACGTCAATCAGCACTTCATAAATGTCCGGTTCGTCCGGTGGTGGCAGGCTGGTCATAATCCGTCAGTCCTTAAATTATGCGGCGCGCGCATCCGGGGTATCTCAGTTGGCCGGGCTATCTCCGTTAGTTTGGCGCCGCCGCCGCGCCCGCCATAGCCTGCTGGCCCGTTCCAGACCGTCCCGCAGCGATTGCGAGCCTGCGCTCCAGACCGCCAGACCCTGCGCCATTTCGTCCGCTGCCTGCCGGGTCAGCTCATAAGCCTGGCCGGATATGATGCGCGCCCGGCGTGATGCGGAAGTCGCTTGCGCCGCCAGTCCCATTGCCCGGATGATATTCCCTTGCGGATTATCCTGCACCAGGGCAATCGCCTCAATGAGCAATTCCGCGGCCTCGTCCGACCGGGCGTCGGCTTCGCGCATGATGTCGCTGCTTTCCCGGTGCATCCTCTGCGCCCGGTTTATCTGCGGCAAAGCGGCCTCAAAATGGAACGACGCCTCCCGGTGCGCCGCGCCGGCCGCCTCAAGATAGTCAATCAGCGCCTCGTAAATGTCCGGCTCGTCCGGCGGCGGTACTGGCGTCGTCATAGTACGAAACCTCCGGTACGGCGGTAGGCCGGGGCGAATGGTGATTCGCCCCGGCCCCGATGCCCGCCTAGTCTGCGCCGGCCAGGGCCGGCTCCGCGATGGGCTCCAGCTGCCAGGGGAAGTTGCCGTCAAACAGGAAACCCTCCCGGTTCCCCCACTCCGATTCGGGAGCCTCGTAGTAAATCTCAATCTCGTTGTCGTCCGGGTCGTAAATATAGACGCCCATGGAAATGCCGTGGTCGCCCAGCCGCTTGATGCGCACGCCGTGGTCCTTGCAGCGCTGGTACAGCTCTTTCAGGTCGCGGAAAGAGTTCATCTGCCAGGCCATATGGGCCATGCCCACGCGCCGGTCCTCCGGGCCGGGGGCATCCATGCCCAGCGGCACCAGGGCCAGCTCGTGGGACATCGTGGTGTCGGCGGAAAGGAACGTCATCCCGCCGGGACGGGCCGTCATCACGGTCAGCCCCAGCACGTTGGTGTAAAAATCAACGCTGCGGTCAATGTCCCGAACCTTGATGACCAGATGCCCCAGCTGCTTGGGAGTGTGAGCCATAACTGTACCTCCTGGAAACAAATCGGTGAGCCGGTGATTTATCCCATTATAACGCACCGGGCCGTTGGTGTGCATCGCCGCAATTTATGGTAAAACCACCCTTGCAGCCGCTCATCGCCGGCCCCGTTGGGTTAGTATAATATGGCGGTAGCCGGCCCACCAAACCCGCCCCGTCGCTTATGCCGGTCGCTTATGAAAGAAACGCCACGACCTACTTCGACCACCGGGCCAATGCCCTATGACGCTGTGTCCCTCAACGGCCGCAGCGCCGATGACGCCGGCCTGGTGTTCAAGCAAGCCGACCAAGCCTGGGAGTTCGCGGAAATCTCCCAGCTGAACTACGCATCTTTCGTCGAAGAGGTGCCCCAGCATCCCTCCAACGACGACCGGGCGCTGGTGGACCGTTTCCACCCCGAAAATACCTACTTCATCTGCCGCCGCGACCAGGAACTGGTCGGTATGATTTGCGTGCGCGACCGCCGGCCCTTCTCCCTGGACGAAAAGCTGGGCCGCCTGGAACGCCATCTGCCCCAGGCCGAAGGCGCGCGCGTCTGCGAAGTGCGCCTGCTGGCCGTGCGCCCCGGTATGCGGCGCACCCGGGTCCTGCCCGGCCTGCTCACCATGATGGCCCGCTACTGCCAGGAAGGCGGCTACGACTACGTGGTGATGTCCGGCCGCGTCTCCCAACAGCGCCTCTATCGCCACATCGGATTCATCCCCTTCGGCCCGCTGGTCGGCGACGACGATGCCCCCTACCAGCCGATGTATCGCCCCGTCGGCAACGTGGGCGTCGAGTTCGCCGGCCGGTTCCACGACGCCGTCGCCCCCCCGCCCGGCCAGCCCGTCATCCTGACCCCCGGCCCGGTAGCAATGCCCGACGCCGTAACCCGCGCCTTCCGGCAGCCCCCTCTGTCCCACCGCTCGCCGGAGTTTGGCCGCCTGATGCAAAGCGTCCGGCGACGATTGCGCGCCCTCACCGGAGCCAGCTATTGCGCGGTGATGGTCGGCTCCGGCACCCTGGCCAACGACGTGGTGGCCGCCCAGCTGTCGCGGCTCAACGCCCCCGGCGTAATCGTCACCGCCGGCGAGTTCGGAGAACGCCTCATCGACCACGCCAGCCGCATGGGCCTGCGCTATACCCCGGTGCGCCACGAATGGGGCGCGCCGCTGGACTACGACCGCATCGCGCAGGCCCTGGCCGCCCGCCCCCACGGCTGGCTCTGGACGGTACACTGCGAAACCTCCACCGGGGCCTTGGCCGACCTCCCCCGGCTCAAATCCCTGTGCCAACGGCAAAACGCCCGCATCGCCCTGGACTGCATCAGCAGCATCGCCGCCACTGCGGTTGACCTGCGGGACGTGTGGCTGGCCAGCGGCGCCAGCGGCAAGGCCCTGGCCGCCTATCCCGGCCTCGGCCTGGTCTTCTGCGCCCAACGGCCGCCGCCCGATACCACCCTCCCCCGCTACCTCGATTTGGGGCTGTACTGCGCCGGAGATGACAGCGGCACGGTGCCATTTACCCTGTCCTCCAACCTGCTCGCCGCTCTGGACGCCGGCCTCAACCGCCAGACCGGCGCGCTCCGCTCCCAAATTGACGCCGATGGCCGCTGGGTGCGCCGGCAGCTCCGCTCCCTGGGCCTCTCCCTGGTGGCCGCCGAAGCCGAAAGCATGGGCGCCGTTACCACCATTGCGCTGCCCGCCGACACTGTCAACGCCGCCCAACTGGGCCGCGCCCTCGAAGCCCAGGGCTTCTACACGTCCTACGCCAGCGGCTACCTGCGCGAGCGCAACTGGCTCCAAATCTGCCTTATGGGAGAGGTGAACCGCTCCCAACTGGAACGCCTCATTCCCGTGCTCGCCGCCCAACTGGACGAAATGACCAGGGCTCAGCCCCCGGCCCAATCCCCGGAATAACGATAATCGCAAACCGTCATTCCGGCCGGCCTGTATCGTCATCCGGCGCCAGCCCCGGCATCCACAATCCCCGGCGCCGGCGCGACCGGTGCATCACCCACCGGTCAGCCGGTAGCCTTCCGTTGCCGGTGGTTGTACCTTGCCGTCATTCCGACTTGCGCCGGAATCCGCCATATCCCCATCGGAAAAATCCTGTCCATCCCTGTAAAAAACGGACTCCAACCGCCTGAATTGCAACGCTGCCCGGTCAGCCGGTAGCGTTCCGTTTCAGGTGATTGTACCTTGCCGTCATTCCCACTTGCGCCGGAATCCGCCATATCCCCATCGGAAAAATCCCGTCCATCCCGTCCATCCCTGTAAAAAACGGACTCCAACCGCCTGAATTGCAACGCTGCCCGGTCAGCCCCTCGGCCCCGGCTTGTCATCGGCCTCATCGGGCGGGCGCGCCTGGCCATCCACCACGCTGTCGGGGTCGTGGTCTTCGGGACGTGGCGGCGGCGGTTCGCCCATATGCTCCCGCACCACGGCCCGGGGACACAGGTTCCAGAACAGCCAGACCGCCAGCGCCAGGATGATAATGTCGTCATAGCGCCCCAGCCCGTAAGGAATCCGGTCCCGCACCAGGTCAATGGGAAAAATGCCGTACACCAGCGCCAGCGGCACTAGCAGCTTGGGCAGCAGGCTTACCCGCCGGTCCCGGTGCAGCCGCCACAGGGCGCGCACAAACTTCACGATGCGCGGCGCCAGCTGGGGGCCGAACATCAGCAACAAAGGCCACAAAAATCTGAACATAGCATCCCCACCTTGCCCGCAATGGTAGCACATTGGGCGCCCGTTTGCGCGCCGCCGCCATACCGCCGCATCCTCAGTGATGCGGCAGCGTTCCGTTGCCGGTGGTTTGAGATGCTGTGCCGTCGTTTTGTCGGGGGTGTAGCGGCGGCGCATAGGGGTCGCCCCTGCGATGCAACCACCGGAAAGGAAACCCAGCCTTTCCAATCCGGCCACCGGCTAACCGAACCTTACCGGCGGCGGGAACTGCTGTATCCGTACCCGGCTCCGAAACCGCCTACCAAACCGGCCAGCGCGAACATTATCTCACGCAACAGGTCAGCCATTTCCAGCACCGCCAGAATGACGATGATGGAGATCAGGGCTAGAACCGCAAAAGCCACCAGACCGGCCCAAACGAATCGTCCAATCTTGCGGTCACCGTAGTCATGGTCTATTTCGCGCCCCCTAATACCGATGATGTCGGTGATGTGCTGCTCCGTTACCCGAGCCGCAATAGGGTTGACCATGCTACCCAGCATCATGGACATTGAGGTAACGGACGTGTGTGTTACCAAATCACCCCCGCCGCGACGCAGATTCGCCTGGATTTCTTGGGGAAGGGTTTCCAGAACGTGCGGCGGCAGTCTTTCCACAAATTCCGCCGGAACCTGCATCATTCGAGGAACATCGCCTGTGCCCTCTTCGGGAGAGTCGCCGTTATCCGGAGTAGCAGGTAACTCGTCGCCGGGTTCTTGGGCCGGTCCGTTTACGTTGTTATTATCGGTTGACATAGCGCACTCCCGTTTAAATCAACGAAAAGTGCCGGCTGTGCTGATGAAAGCCGCCCTCGCCAAAGCGGTCGCCCGGACGATGAGCATTGGGCATGAAAAAATCGCCAACCATAGCGTTCACCCGGCCACTTATCACAGCAGCAAGCAAAACCTTGAGGAGTTCCTCGGCATCCTTATCCGTGATCTCTCCTTCCTGCTGGGCAGCGGTGATGGCCTCGATAGTGCGACGCAAGTCGGCGTTGGCAAATCCCCGCTGCGGGCTGATCGCCGACAGCAAATCATCCCAGGACACGGAGGGGAGTTCGTTCCTGGTAATCGTCATTGTACTTGTTCCTCCTGTTGCGTTCACCCAAGCCATGCCGGGTGCTTGCCGATTGTAGCAAGGTTTTCCCTTGATTGTACACCATAATTTTACCAAACCGGAACCGCTTTGGCACCACCGGCTTGTCAATAGGCAGCATCCCGCCCACCGCCTGAACCCAAACCACCGGAAACGGAACGCTGCCAGTGACGCCCTCGCCCTTGCCCGTCGTCCTCGGCCACTGCTAGACTGGCCGCCGGAGGCCATCCTATGCCCAGCGCGTGCAACGTACCCAGCCGCACCATCTTCACCGGCGACAACCTGGACATCCTCCGGGGCATCAACTCCGAGTGCGTTGACCTCATCTACCTCGACCCCCCGTTCAACTCCAACCAGAGCTACGCCGCCCCCCTCGACAGCGAGGCCCGGGGCGCCGAGTTCGACGACGTCTGGACGCTGGGCGATATGAAAGAGGAATGGATTGACGAAATCGAGTTCCGCCGTCCCTCCCTCTTTCACCTCATCAACGGGGCCAAGCTGGCCCACGGCGAAAGCATGGCCGGCTACCTCACCTTTATGAGCGTGCGCCTGCTGGAAATGCACCGCGTATTGAAACCCGACGGCAGCATCTACCTGCACTGCGACGATACGGCCGTGCATTACCTGAAAGGCGTTATGGACGCCCTCTTCGGGGCCGGGAACTACGTCAACAACATCGTCTGGAAACGCGCCACCTCGCACAACGACCCCAGGCGGTTCGGGCGTATTCTGGACCATCTGCTTTTCTATGCCCGGGGCGCCAACCGCCGGTGGAACGCCGACGCCGTCACCACCCCTAAAAACGCGGAGGAGCTGCTTAAAGCCTATCCGTCCCAGGACGCGCGCGGACACTATCGCGCCGACAACTTGACCGGGCCGCGGCACAGCGCAAAACGGGGCAGCCCCAGCACTATGCCCTGGCAAGGCTATGACATCTACGCTATGAACCGGGTCTGGTCGGTGCCCAAAACGGGGAAATACGCCGAATACATCGCACGGAACTTCATCCCCGGTTATCAGGACATCGCCGGCATCCATGACCGCCTGGATGCGCTGGACAACGCCGGGCTGATACATCATCCGCAAAAGGGCCGCTGGCCGGGCCTGAAAAGATACGCCGACGCGGATACCGGCAACCCGGCGCAAAACCTCTTTCTCTACCCGGCCGGCTTTACCAACTTCTCGACCAAAGGCGGCGAGTACACCGGATGGAAAACGCAAAAGCCGGTGGCCCTGTTGCAGCAGATTATCAAAGCGTCCTCCAACCCCGGCGACCTGGTGCTGGACCCCTTCTGCGGCTGCGCCACCGCCTGCATCGCCGCCGAACAGCTGGGCCGCAATTGGATTGGCATTGACATCCTGCCCGAAGCCGCCGCCGTGCTGACCGACCGCGCCCGGCGCGAACTGCAAATACCAATGAACGGCGACGACGAACGCCCCTGGGCGGACTGGCAGCCCCTGGTACTAAACGCCCCGCCCCGCCGCAACGACCTCACGCTGCTCAGCCCGGCCAACCCCCAATCCGATAAAGAACTGCTCTACGCCAGCCAGAACCGCAAGTGCATCGGCTGCGAATACGAACTGCCCCTCCACGTGCTGACCATTGACCACATCACCCCCCGCTCCCGGGGCGGCCCGGACGCCATCGGCAACCTGCAACTAATGTGCCACACCTGCAACGCCATCAAAGGCAACCGCAGCATGGAATACCTGCAAGAGCAGCTGCACCGGCGGGGCATCTTGACCATCGGCGCCGGCTAACCGGCCTATTTAACGACCACTATACTGCCTCCCGGAGGCCGCCTTATGCCCAGCGCGTGCAACGTACCCAGCCGCACCATCTTCACCGGCGACAACCTGGACATCCTCCGGGGCATCAACTCCGAGTGCGTTGACCTCATCTATCTCGACCCCCCGTTCAACTCCAACCAGAGCTACGCCGCCCCCCTCGACAGCGAAGCCCGGGGCGCCGAGTTCGACGACGTCTGGACGCTGGACGATATGAAAGAGGAATGGATTGACGAAATCGAGTTCCGCCGTCCCTCCCTCTTTCACCTCATCAACGGGGCCAAGCTGGCCCACGGCGAAAGCATGGCCGGCTACCTCACCTTTATGAGCGTGCGCCTGCTGGAAATGCACCGCGTATTGAAACCCGACGGCAGCATCTACCTGCACTGCGACGATACGGCCGTGCATTACCTGAAAGGCGTTATGGACGCCCTCTTCGGGGCCGGGAACTACGTCAACAACATCGTCTGGAAACGCGCCACCTCGCACAACGACCCCAGGCGGTTCGGGCGTATCCTGGACCATCTGCTTTTCTATGCCCGGGGCGCCAACCGCCGGTGGAACGCCGACGCCGTCACCATTCCCAAAGACGCTGCGGAACTGCTTAAAGCCTATCCCTCCCAGGACGCGCGCGGACAATATCGCTCATCCGACTTGACCGGGCCGCGGCACAGCGCGAAACGGGGCAGCCCCAGCACTATGCCCTGGCAAGGCTATGACATCTACGCTATGAACCGGGTCTGGTCGGTGCCCAAAACCGGGAAATACGCCGAATACATCGCACGGAACTTCATCCCCGGCTATCAGGACATCGCCGGCATCCATGACCGCCTGGATGCGCTGGACAACGCCGGGCTGATCCATCATCCGCAAAAGGGCCGCTGGCCGGGCCTGAAAAGATACGCCGACGCGGATACCGGCAACCCGGCGCAAAACCTCTTTCTCTACCCGGCCGGCTTTACCAACTTCTCCACCAAAGGCGGCGAGTACACCGGATGGAAAACGCAAAAGCCGGTGGCCCTGTTGCAGCAGATTATCAAAGCGTCCTCCAACCCCGGCGACCTGGTGCTGGACCCCTTCTGCGGCTGCGCCACCGCCTGCATCGCCGCCGAACAGCTGGGCCGCAACTGGATTGGCATTGACATCCTGCCCGAAGCCGCCGCCGTACTGACCGACCGCGCCCGGCGCGAACTGCAAATCCCAATGAACGGCGACGACGAACACCCCTGGGCGGACTGGCAGCCCCTGGTACTAAACGCCCCGCCCCGCCGCAACGACCTCACGCTGCTCAGCCCGGCCAACCCCCAATCCGATAAAGAACTGCTCTACGCCAGCCAGAACCGCAAGTGCATCGGCTGCGAATACGAACTGCCCCTCCACGTGCTAACCATTGACCACATCACCCCCCGCTCCCGCGGCGGCCCGGACGCCATCGGCAACCTGCAACTAATGTGCCACACCTGCAACGCCATCAAAGGCAACCGCAGCATGGAATACCTCCGGGAGCAGCTGCACCGGCGGGGCATCCTGTCAATGTGAGACGTGAATGACACATCGCCGCGCGCCTCGCCGGAAACCCGGTCGGGCCTTCATAATTCCTTGATACTGCCGGCGTAACCTGTTCTCAAATCGCCAGGCCCCCCATCGCAGGGCGGCCCCAGGAGGACAAAATGTTCAACCGCATTCGCACCATCCGCAAGCGCTGGCTGGTTCTGTTCACCGCCGTGGCCTTGCTCGCCGTCGGCTTGACTGCCGGCGCCGCCTTCGCCGCCGGCGCCCCCGGCCCCGGCCTGGGGTTCGGCCCCGACCACGACGCGCGCGCCGGGCACGGCCATCGCGACCTGGAAGCCCGGCTGCTCGCCCGGGTCGCCGAAATCATCGACGTTGACCCGGCAACGCTGCAAAACGCCTTCACCACCGCTTTCAACGAAATCGCCGACGCGGAATTCGCCGCCAAGATGGACGCCCACGTCGCCGACGACACCCTTACGTCGGAACAGGCCGCCACGGCGAACGCCTGGTTCCGGGGCCGGCCCGCCGACACCGGCGAACTGGCCTTCATCGTCGCCAGTACCGGCAACGCCGACAAGGTATCCCGGATGCTCGACCGGGGCGTCGCCAAAGGCTACCTGACCCAGGCCCAGGCCGACGCCATCGCCGACTGGCACAACCGGCGCCCCGACTTCCTGCCCGAGCGTAGCCACAAACACGGCCGGCACCACCGGGACGGCGACGACGATGACAGCGGCAGCTAAACCCTGACCCGCGCCGCGCCGGTGCCGGGCCCATTGGGGGCGGGTTCCAGCCCGCCCCTTTTGCTATACTGCCCGCAAACCCTTACCCTGACCGCCGGAAACCCCTACCCTGACCACCGGAAATCCCTACCCTGACCGCCGGAAACCCCTACCCTGACCGCCGGAAACCCCCTACCCTGACCAAAAGGACTTGACCAATGTCCACTAACGTTTTACCCCCCACCCTCGGCGCCTTGCGCGAAAGCGGCTACCACGTGGTCTCCGTCCGCGAGGAAATGCGCCGCAACCTGATTGCCAAAATCCGCGCCGAGGAGCCCGTGTTCCCCGGCATCATCGGCTTTGACCAAACCGTTATCCCCCAGCTGGAAAACGCCATCCTGGCCGGGCAGGACATCATCCTGCTGGGCGAGCGCGGGCAGGCCAAAACCCGCCTCATCCGCGAGATGGTCAACCTGCTGGACGACCGGGTTCCCGTCATCGCCGGCAGCGAACTCAACGACGACCCCTATCAGCCCATCAGCCCCGACGGCAAGCGCATCGTGGCCGAGCTCGGCGACGACGCCCCCATCGCCTGGATTGGACGCGACGAACGCTATTCCGAAAAACTGGCTACCCCCGACATCTCCATTGCCGACCTGATTGGCGAAATCGACCCCATCAAAGTTGCCGAGGGCCGCCACCTTTCCGACGAAACCGCCATCCATTACGGCCTGGTGCCCCGCACCAACCGGGGCATCTTCTGCATCAACGAACTGCCCGACCTGGCCGAACGCATCCAGGTGGGCCTCTTCAACCTGATGGAAGAGCGGGACGTGCAAATCAAGGGCTACCGCATCCGAATGCCCCTGGACGTCTTCGTGGTCGCCACCGCCAACCCGGAGGACTACACCAACCGGGGCCGCATCGTTACCCCGCTGAAAGACCGCTACGGCGCCCAGATTCACACCCACTACCCCCGCACCCTCGACGAAGAAATCGCCATTATGCAGCAGGAACGCAAGCGCTTCCCCGACGAGGACCGCGTGGTCGTGCCTGACTTTATGACCGAAATCGTCGCCGAAGTAACCGCCCGCGCCCGCACCAGCAGCGAAATCAACCAGCGCTCCGGCGTCAGCGTCCGCGTGTCCATCTCCGACTACGAAACCCTCATCAGCAACGCCCTGCGCCGCAGCATCCGCCAGGGCGAGGCCATCGCCTGCCCCCGCATCAGCGACCTGCCCTATCTCATCGCCTCCCTCGGCGGCAAGATTGAACTGGAAACCTTCGGCGAGGGCCGCGAAGACCGCCTGGTGGAAGACCTCACCAAGCGGGCCACCCTGGCCATCTTCAGCCGCTACTGCAACCCGGACGACCTGGACGACATCGTAACTTCCTTCGACCTGGGCAACGCCGTGGAAACGGGCAGCAGCGTTCCCGCCGCCGCCTACGCCGCCGCCCTGAACAACATCCACGGCCTGCCCGTCGCCGTGGCCATCCTGACCGGCGACGACCAACGCCCCGAAGTGCAAGCCTCCGCAGTCGAATTCCTGCTGGAAGGACTGCACCTCAACCGCCGGCTCAACTGCGCCCGCACCCCGGCCGGCGGCTACCGCTACGCCCGCTGAGCATTTCGCGCCACCAACCAAACCGCTGAATATACGGGAGGCCGATATGACTATGCCCAATCCCACTGCAACCCGGCTCGTAACCCTGGCGGAATACGCGGCCCTGCCGGAATATCCGCGCTACGAGCTGGTAAAAGGAGTGTTGGTCGAGAAAATGTACGCATCCAGAGAGCATGAACTGACTGTAGTCAGAACCGGCAGCCGGATGAACACCCACGTCGAGGCGCGCGATTTGGGCGAAGTCTATGGCAGCAACCGGGCATTCGTAACCGGCCCGGAATCGCCGGCCTCATCACGTTTGCCCGACGTGTCTTTCGTCTCCAACGAAAGGCTGCTGAACCCCGAACTGTTCGGCGCGCTCTTTGACGGCGCCCCCGACCTGGCCGTTGAAGTGCTCTCTCCCGGCAATACCCCACGCGAGATTGCGCAAAAAGTCGCCGAATACCTGAACGCCGGCAGCAAGGCGGTCTGGGTTTTTGACCCCATCCGACGCACGCTAACCGTCCACACGCCCGACGCGCCGCCCCAAACTCCTACCGACGGCGCTACGGTGCACGGGGGAGACTATCTGCCCGGCTTTGTGTGCCCCGTCGCCGACCTGCTGCCCCGCCTGCGCCCCTGACTCCCGCAGATTCCGTCACGCCCCGGAGGCCCGCTATGACTACCCAGCAACCAACCGCCGCGCCGCCGGTTACGCTGGCCGAATACGCCGCGCTGCCCAAACATCCCCGCTACGAACTGGTCAAAGGAGCGCTGATTGAGCAAATGGTAGCATCCGAAGAGCATGAACTTACCGTCTCTCTGGTCCACTGGCGATTGTCGGAGCACGTCTTCCCCAACGGTTTAGGCCGCGTGTACGGCAGCAACCGGGGGTATGTCACCGGCCCCCATTCGCCGGCCACTTCACGGCTGCCCGACGTTTCGTTCGTATCCAACGAACGGCTGCCGTCGCGTCCGGCTCCGGTCCTGTTTGCGGGGTCTCCCGACCTGGCCGTGGAAGTGGTTTCGCCGGGAAACTCTCCGGCTGAAATTGAGCAGAAAATCGCCGAGTATCTGGCGACCGGCAGTCGGGCGGTTTGGGTTATTGACTACATTGCCCGCACCCTCACCGTCCACACCTCCAACGCGCCCCCGCGCATCCTGACCGATGCCGATACCGTAACCGGCGACGATTACCTGCCCGGTTTCACCTGCCCCGTCGCCAACCTGCTGCCCGCTCGGTAGGTTCAGGAGGCCCCCTATGACTACGCAACAACCAACCGCCGCGCCGCCGGTTACGCTGGCCGAGTTTGCCGCATTGCCGGAATACCCCCGCTGCGAACTGGTGCAAGGAGTGTTAGTTGAACAAATGGCAGCGTCAGATGAACATGAGGAAACCGTGATGCTGGTCGGCCACCGCTTGCTCAATCACGTGCTCCCCAACCGGCTGGGCCGCGTGTACGGCAGCAACCGCGGCTGCGTCACCGGCCCCCATTCGCCGGCCACTTCCCGGCTGCCCGACGTGTCCTTTGTGTCCAACGCCCGGTTGAACCGGCCCGACCTGGCGGGAATGCTTTATGATGGCGCCCCCGACCTGGCGGTAGAAATCCTCTCCGACCGCAACACCCCCGCCGAAATCGCCCCAAAGATTGCCGACTATCTAAACGCCGGCGGCAAAGCCGTCTGGATAATCAACCTGGGCGCCCGCACCCTCACCGTCCACACCCCCAACGCGCCGCCCCAAACCCTGACCGACGCCGATACCGTAACCGGCGACGATTACCTGCCCGGTTTCACCTGCCCCGTCGCCAACCTGCTGCCCGCTCGGTAGGTTCAGGAGGCCCGCTATGACTACCCAGCAACCAACCGCCGCGCCGCCGGTTACGCTGGCCGAATACGCCGCGCTGCCCAAACATCCCCGCTACGAACTGGTCAAAGGAGCGCTGATTGAGCAAATGGTAGCATCCGAAGAGCATGAACTTACCGTCTCTCTGGTCCACTGGCGATTGTCGGAGCACGTCTTCCCCAACGGTTTAGGCCGCGTGTACGGCAGCAACCGGGGGTATGTCACCGGCCCCCATTCGCCGGCCACTTCACGGCTGCCCGACGTTTCGTTCGTATCCAACGAACGGCTGCCGTCGCGTCCGGCTCCGGTCCTGTTTGCGGGGTCTCCCGACCTGGCCGTGGAAGTGGTTTCGCCGGGAAACTCTCCGGCTGAAATTGAGCGGAAAATCGCCGAGTATCTGGCGACCGGCAGTCGGGCGGTTTGGGTTATTGACTACATTGCCCGCACCCTCACCGTCCACACCCCCAACGCGCCCCCGCTCATCCTGACCGACGCCGATACCGTAACCGGCGGCGATTACCTGCCCGGTTTCACCTGCCCCGTCGCCAACCTGCTGCCCGCTCGGTAGGTTCAGGAGGCCCGCTATGACTACCCAGCAACCAACCGCCGCGCCGCCGGTTACGCTGGCCGAATACGCCGCATTGCCGGAATACCCCCGCTGCGAACTGGTGCAAGGAGTGTTAGTTGAACAAATGGCAGCGTCAGACGAACACGAGGAAACCGTGATGCTGGTCGGCCACCGCTTGCTCAATCACGTGCTCCCCAATCGGCTGGGCCGCGTGTACGGCAGCAACCGCGGCTACGTCACCGGCCCCCATTCGCCGGCCACTTCCCGGCTGCCCGATGTGTCCTTTGTGTCCAACGCCCGGTTGAACCGGCCCGACCTGGCGGGAATGCTTTATGATGGCGCCCCCGACCTGGCGGTAGAAATCCTCTCCGACAGCAACACCCCCGCCGAAATCGCCCAAAAGATTGCCGACTATCTAAACGCCGGCGGCAAAGCCGTCTGGATAATCAACTTGGGCGCCCGCACCCTCACCGTCCACACCTCCAACGCGCCCCCGCTCATCCTGACCGATGCCGATACCGTAACCGGCGACGATTACCTGCCCGGTTTCACCTGCCCCGTCGCCAACCTGCTGCCCGGCCGGTGAGCGGTTAGACCAGCGACGCGCGCCGGCCCAGGGTTATGCCGTCGGGCAGGGCGATGGTGGCTTTCAGGTTGCGGAACACCAGGAACCGGCTCAGCGACACGGTTACTTGCTGGGCGTGCTCGGCAATGCCGGGGGCCAGCAGCAGCTCAATATCATCCTGGCTGGCGCGGCCGTAGGCGTCCAGGTTGCGACGGCGGCGAACGTTGGTATCGACCGATACCTCAACCGACTCGCCGGTTCAACCCTTCCAGCAGATAAGGTCAATTACAGCCCGGCCGCCCTTTTGCCGGATGCGCTGGGCGGCTTCGGGGGTTAATGCGATGTGGGCTGTCATAATATCTGTCCGTCAGTCGAGAGGCTGACCGGTCCCGGGCGATTCTGGGCATGGCTATGCCAGCGTCAAATTGCGGCGGGGCTCAACTTGCAGTACCCAGCTATCAACGCCATCCGTTGCCAGCTCCGCAATCAGGTCTGCCAGCTCATTACGAGCGGCTTGGCCGGTCTTAAACCGGCCGGGCTTGTGCTCCAAAAAGACGGCGATGGTATCAGCGACATCGGCCAGCGCCTCCGCCTCCGTGTCTCCTCGCCCATGAGCATGGTCAACGGCCGGACAAACCGCCGCGTAGCAGGTGGAACCGTCGGACAAAGTGCCGCGCCACACAACAACATCATATTCCATTACCTAACCTCCCCAATGAAGTACGGAAATTATACTGCCCCGGCTGACGCCATTTCCAGCAACAGGGCGTTGCGGGATTCGATGGCTGCGGGATGCACCGACGCCCCTTTCTCCAGCATCCGCGTTACGTTTCTGGTCAGGAACATCACCATCGCCGCCGGCAAATCATCCTCGGCCAGCTCCTGCAACTCCGGCTGCCAGGGGTAGCGGGAGCGTTTGATGGGGTCAAGTTTATCGGCCAGAAAGACGATGTGGCCGATGGCGTCGCCGCCGGCGGGGTTGCCCGTGGTGTGCCAGTAGATGGCGTTGTAGAGTTGGGGATGGTTCAGGCCGTCTTCCCGTTTCAGCAGCTCGGCCCCCACCGGCCCGTGCAGGATGGCCGGGTGGCGACGCTCAAAGTCGGTTACGGGAGGCAAGTCATATTCTTCCATCCGCAGCAGGTTTTCTACGCCGGAAAAGTGCCTGGTGGCGTCGTGGGCCAGGGCCGTCAGACCAATGGCGTCGGCGTCCTCGCCGTGGCGGTCGGCCAGCGCGCGGGCAATCTGCTCCACCCGCTGGCAATGCTCGCACAGCGCGGTGGGCAGCCGTTTCATCCGGCGCTGGATGCGGTCGTGTACCCGGCCGGGAATGTCAATGGTCGTCATCGGGATTGTTGCCCTCACCCTGGCCCTCTCCCGTCAGGGGGGAGGGGGGCCGTTGTCCGTTCTAGCCCATATCGCCCAGCGGCCGGCCGCCCAGCAGGTGCATATGGGGCCAGGCGATGGTCTGGCCGGCGTCCTCGCCGTTGTTGACCGCCAGCCGGTAGCCGCTGATGGTGACGCCCTCGCGCCGCGCCATCTCCGCCGCGACGACGAACAGGTGGCCCATAGCGGCCTCCATAGCCGGGCTGATGTAGTCCAGCCCGTTGATGGGCATATTGGGGATGATGAGCAGATGCACCGGCGCTTTGGGGTCAATGTCGCGCACCACAAAGCAGCGCTCGTCGCGGTAAATCACGGCGGGATGCAGCGGGTCGCGGGCCATCTCGGCAAAGGGCGAACTGCGGGCGGGGGTTATGGTAGTCATCAGGCGGTAACTCCTGGGGATTGCAGTTGGAAGGTCTGTTTGCAGGAATCGCAGCGATAGGGGTTTTGATGCGGGTAGTGCCGCAGCCGGATTTGTGATTCGCCGCATTGTGGACATTTTTCGGGCAATGGCTGCTGTTTGAGTGCATTATGCTGGGCTTTCATTTCCGACCAGAGACGCAGCGCCCGCCGGTCTCCTCCGAAAGCCAGTTCGTCCGGTTTCATCTTCGCTGGGTCGCGGAACTTGACATTCAAACATTCACGACGTTGAAAGCGCAGTTTGCCGCCCACAACCTCGCCGGCAAAGGTCTTGACCGGACGTGTCCGGCCAACCATGACGGTTGATATTATTTTAACCACCAGGCCGGTTTCCTCTTTGGTTTCGCGGTAGGCGGCGTGCCGGCTGCTTTCACCGCGGTCCACGAAACCGCCGGGAAAAGACCATTTTCCCTTCTCTTTACCATACCCGCGCTGGATGAACAGCACCTCGCCCCGGCTGTTTTCAACCAGGCAAAAAGCCACGCGCCTGGCCATTGTTTTACCTCCCCGCGATTGTCTAACCGTCGCCGCTACGCCGCCTCAATTTCCTGCAACGCCGCTTCCTTGTGGTCGTGGACGCCGCCGTAGGACAGTTCCTGCACCTTGGCCCGGCGGGTATAGAGTTGCAGGTTGTGCTCCATAGTAAAGCCGATGGCGCCGTGGCACTGGTGGCCCAGCGAGCAGACCCGCTGGTAGGCTCCGCTGCACCAGGCTTTGGCCATGGCCACCTCCCGCCGGGCTGACTGGCCCTCCGCAATCGCCCACGCCGCCTGGTAGGCGATGTGGCGCGCCCCCTCAACATCCGTCGCCATGTTGGCGCAGTGGTGCTGCACGGCCTGGAAACTGCCCACCGGCCGGCCAAACTGCGTGCGCTGCTTGACGTATTCAATGGTCATATCCAGCACCGCCTCGGCCCCGCCCACCATCTGGATGCAGTGGGCCGCCGTGGCCCGGGCCAGCGCCCGCTCGATAACCGGCCAGCCCTCGCCCACCGCGCCCAGCACTGCGCCGGCGCCGACGGTTACGTTGTCCAGCCGCACTTCGCAAAGCCGGTCGTTCCCGATGCTGCTGATTTGCTCCACCGAAAGGCCGGCGGCGTTGGACGGCGCCAGAAACAGGGTAATGCCTTGTTCCGGGTTGTCGCCGGCCGGCATAGTGCGCGCCGCTACGATAATGGTGTCGGCGGCGTGGGCATCCGGGACGAAAAGCTTGGTTCCGCTGATAACGTAGCCGTCGCCGGCCGCAGAAGCCGTCGTCGCCACGCCCCAGGCTTCGGTAGTGGCCGACGGCTCGGTGAGGGCCAGGGTCAGACGCACGGTGCCGGCGCAAACCCCGGTCAGCAAGTCCCGTTTCTGGTCGTCATTGCCGGCGTCAAGGACGGTGAGGCCGCCCAGTACGACCGTGGCAAAGTACGGGGCCGGCAGCAGGGCGCGGCCCATCTCCTCAATCAGCACGGCCAGGTCCAGGAAAGAACCGCCGGTGCCGCCATACTGCTCCGGGAAGGGAATGCCCGTCCAGCCCAGGGCGCTGACCTGACGCCACAGGTCTTCGGTGAATCCCTGCGCATCCGACTCCAGCTCCCGCACCAGCGTCAGCGGGCATTCCTGCGCCAGAAACTCCCGCGCCGAGTTCTTCAGCATCTGCTGAATCTCGCTCAACCCCATATCCATAAGCGCGCCCCTCCGGGCAAAAAATCTGCAAACCGCAGCGAGTATAACGCACCGGGCCGGGGGCGGCAAATGTTGACACGGGCACGCGCCGGGTTTATAGTGGGCCGCAATGAACCTCCCACGCCTCTCATTGGAACGGCGCACCAGGGGAGGGCGTTTTATTTAAACCCGCGCCGGATAGCATCACTAGCTAGAGAGACGGCAAGGCGCGATGTCTATTCCAGAACAGCTGAACCGACTGGCTCGGCAGGGTATGGCAATTCCGGACCGGGAGCAGGCGGCGCACCGCCTCCGCCATATCGGTTATCACAGGCTGAGTGATTACTGGCGTCCGTTCCTAAAGCCGTCCGCGGACGGCGGCGATTGCGTTTTCCGGGATGGAACCGCGTTTGGCGATGTCATCGCGCTCTACGACTTCGACCGGCGGCTGCGGGAGTTGCTTGTCGACGCCCTCGGCCATATTGAAGTTTCCGTGCGTGCCCAATGGATTTATCATCTGGCTAACGACTCCGACGGCGGCCCCCTGGCCCACCTGAACCCGGCTCTATTCGTGCCCCGGGAATACCCGGGCAACCTGGACGAGCTCAAACGAAGCTATCGCAAAATCGTCCGGCAAGATGTCCAGGATTGGAAAGCTATCCCTGTCTGGAAAATTGCCAAAGCAATGTCCTTCGGGCAACTGTCCAAGTGGTACAAGTCCATATCCGTCAAGCGCACACGGAGCGCGATTGCAAGAACCTACGAGATTAACCATGTCATATTGTCGTCGCTCTTATACAATATGACGTACCTGCGCAACGTCTGCGCGCACCACAGCCGCTTATGGGATAGTAGTTTTCACCTGGGGCTGCGAATACCCAGAGCCTGGGCGGCCCACTGCAACGCAATCGAACCGGCCCGGCTTTACAACCGGCTGGTCATAGTCGCCGGCCTGATGGGCATAATCAGCCCGGCAGACCACTGGCCGCAGCGCCTGCTGGCCCTGCTGGACGAATATCCCCACATCCCCAAAGACCGGATGGGCTTCCCGGATAACTGGCGGCGGCTACCGTTCTGGCAAGCCCCGACCTAACGCCCTGAGCCCGGAGCGCGATGCTCCCCATTGCTGGACAGCGCCGCCCCTGTGTAGAATGCCGGCGCAAACTGCAAACATAACGTCCCGACAACCCCCCACGGAGGCCGTACTATGTACCGGAAACCCGCCCTCAGCCTCAGCCAGGTTCGCAACGCTATGAACGCCATGCTCGACCAGGCCCAGCAGGAACCCGACCGCCCCTTGGCCATCGCCATCGTTGACGCCGACGCCAGGATGCTCAGCTACGCCCGTATGGACAACTGCCGCGCCCTCCCCCAGCGCATGGCCGTCAGCAAAGCCTACACCTCCGCTATGTCCGGCTCCGATTCCAACGCCTACGCTGAACGCCTCAAGAACGAAGGCCGCAACATCGCCGACTTTGGCGACCCGCAGCTGGTCGCCGTCCAGGGCGCCGTGGTGGTGCGCGACCCGGAAACCGACCTGGTGCTGGGAGCCATCGGCGTCAGCGGCCTGTCCGCCCAGGAGGACGAGGATTTGGCGCGGTTGGGGCTGGCGGCGCTGGGGCTGTAAGCCGCCGCGCTTGTGCTATATTGCGGGGGCGAACCTGCCGCGGCGGGCTTGCCCCTGTAACATCTAATATCCGCGCGGGAGGCCCGGTTATGACTGCCGCAATCATTAGCGCACTTGATGATTCCAGCCAGCAGCCGGCGGCTGACGGCGCAAGCAATCTGCTAATTCGCCGGCTGAAAATCAGCGGGCTATTGTCCTTCGGGCTGCCGGGAATTGACCTGCCGCTGGAGCCGCTCAACGTGCTTATCGGGCCCAACGGCTCCGGCAAGTCCAACCTGATTGAGGCGCTGGCCCTGTTGCAGGCCGCCCCTCACAGCTTGCCGGCCCCGGTCAAAGCCATGGGCGGGATTTGGGAATGGCTCTGGAAGGGAGAGGGCGCGCCGGCCGCCGCCACAATTGAAGCCCTGGTCAACAATCCGCAACAGCCCAATATGCCCTTGCGCCATACGCTGGAAATCGCCGGGCACGGCGGGCGTTTTGAGGTTACGGACGAAAGTATCGAGAACGAAAAGCCCTATCCGGGACACACTGACACCTACTTTTACTACCGTTACCAGCGGGGCAACCCGGTAATCAATGACAGCAGCGGCAAGCCGCGCGGCCTGCGCCGGGATACGGTGCGGCCCGAAGAGTCAATACTCTCCCAGCGGGGCGACGACCCCGACCATTACCCGGCATTGCACCGGCTGCGGGAGCAGTACGGCAAAATCCGGCTGTACCGCAATTGGGAGTTCGGGCCGGCCGCCGGACTGCGCCAATCGCCGCGGGCTGACGAACCCGGCGGTTTCCTGACCGAACGCGGGGAAAACCTGCCCCTAGTGCTATCCAAACTGCGGGGCAACAGCCGGCAGGCGTTCGTCAAATCCCTGCAACAGCTCTACGACGGCATTGCCGACTTCCAGGTTGAGGTCGGCGGCGGCCGCGCCGAGCTCTTCCTCAAAGAAAGCGGCCGCGGCGAGCGTTACATTCCCGCCTCCCGCCTCTCCGACGGCGCCCTGCGCTACATGGCCCTGGCCGCCATCCTCCTGGACCCGGAACCCCCGCCCCTGGTCGTCATCGAGGAACCGGAGCTCGGCCTGCATCCCGACGTGTTATTAGACGTTGGGAAGCTGCTGGTCAAAGCATCCGAGCGGACGCAACTTGTGGTAACGAGTCATTCCCGCGTGCTCATAGATGCGCTGGATGACTGCCCGTCCAGCGTGGTAGTGTGCGAAAAGTACGACGGCGAATCCATATTCGAGCGGCTGGAACCCGCTTACTTAACCAAATGGCTGGAAAAATACAGCCTCGGCAAACTGTGGAGCGCCGGAGACTTGGGGGGCAACCGATGGTAAGGGTTCGGATTTTCATTGAAGGCGGCGGCAGCGGCGAAGCGGCGGACGAAATTTTCAAGAACTCCTGGAGGGACTTCTTTGTCTCCGCCGGGCTGGACGGAAAGACGCCCAGGGTAGTACGTGGGGGAAGTCGCAGAGCTACCTACCGCAAGTTCAGAACTGCGCGCCGGCGCGCAAATGAACTCCTGCTTTTACTCGTAGATAGCGAGGGCCCGGTCGCCGCCGGGCAATCCGCGTGGGAACATTTGCAACAGCGGGACGAAGACAAATGGGAGCAGCCGGCGTGGGCGGATGCCAACAGCGCATACCTGATGGTACAGTTTATGGAAACGTGGTTCCTGGCTGACCCGGATGCATTACGTCGCTATTTTCGGCATTCGTTTCACGGGAACGCCCTCGTCGAGTGGCCAGACCTGGAATCCGTGGACAAGGCTACGGTTATGAATACGCTGGGGCGAGTTACCGGTAACCGATATGAGAAAGGCAAGGTTTCCTTCAAATTACTGTCAGAAGTTAATGCGAACCGTGTTGCCAACGCCTGCCCCCACGCCAAAAGCCTGCTTGATTACCTGCGGAGTCTCTAACCGGCATCATCTATTATTATCCCCTGTCATCATCCCCGGAGGCCCCCAATGCCCAACCCCCGCGCTGATTACTCCCCCATCTTTGACCGCCCGCCGCTAACCCTGCCCGACGGGGCGCGGGTGGCCGTCTGGTTCATCATCAACGTTGAGGAGTGGGACATCACCCAGCCCATGGCCCGCACCGTGCTGCCCTCGCCCCAGGGCGCCGCGGTTTCGCCGGACATTCCCAACTATTCCTGGTTCGACTACGGTATGCGAGTCGGGTTTTGGCGGTTGCAGCGCGCCCTCAGCGACTTCAACCTGCCCTGCACCATCAGCCTGAACGCCGCCGTCTGCGAGGAATACCCCCAACTGGTGCAGTCCTGCCTCGACCGCGATTGGGAACTGCTGGGCCACGGCTACATCCAGCAAGTGCTGCACCAGGAACCCGACGAACGGGCCACCATCCGCAAGGCCATCGCGGTCATCCGCGAGTTCAGCGGCCGCGCCCCCCGCGGCTGGATGGGGCCGGGGCTGGCCGAAACCTTCAATACCCCCGACATCCTGGCCGAGGAAGGCATCGAATACGTCGCCGATTGGGTCAACGACGACCAGCCCTATGAGCTGCGGGTGCAGTCGGGCCGGCTGGTGGCGCTGCCCTACACCGTAGAGCTGAACGACATCCCCATCTACCTGGTGCAGCACCACTCGGCGCCGGAGCTGTTCCGCCGCGCCAAAGACGCGCTGGAAACCATGCTGTCCGAGGGAACCGGCAGCGCCCGGGTCATGGCCATCTCCACCCACCCCTACATCACCGGCGCGGCCCATCGCATCGGCCACTTCCGCCGCTTGTTGGAATACATCACCCAGCAGGAAGGCGTGTCCTTCTGGACCGGCAGCGGGATTCTGGACTGGTACAATGGACAGGTAGGTTATACCCGCTAGCGGCGCTTACTGCCGGCCGTGCGCTCGGGCCGGCAGTCGCATTGCAGCGGTAACTGATTTCGGGCAAAGGGGTTTCAACTATGACCATTACTGCAAGCGCGCAGGCGAAAAAAACCGTCTCCGTCTCCCTGTCTCTGCCGGCCAACCTCGCCCACACCATTGAACAGTTGGCAGAGAACGACGGGAAAACTCTGGACAAGTTCATAGTGGACGCGCTGTGGCAGTTGCGGGCAGAACGTGCCCGCAATGACCTGGCGAAAATACACGAAGGCTGGCACCTTCGTATGATGCGGCTCGGCCTGTTCAGCGAGGCAGATCTCTGGCGGTATCTGGAATCATGAACGTCACCTTTGATACCATTGCAACGGCAACCGATTTCGGGAAAAGGGTTCCCCTGCTGGCCGAAGCCGGTTATCCCGACGGCTTTACGGATTGCAACGGCAACCGATTTCGGGAAAGGGGTCCCAGCTATGACAACCATCAAGAATGTTGAGCAGACCGTCACCATCACTATCTCTCTGCCCACGGCCCTTGCCCACACCATCGAGCGGCAGGCAAAGCGCAGCGGAACGACGGTAGCAGACCTCGCCGTGACAATGCTTTGGGAAGCATGGTCGGAGCGCGCCCGCAAAGACTTGGAGCAGATACAGGAATACGGCAAGAGTCGCGCCGAGGCGCTTGGAATCTATACGGAAGAGGACCTTTTCCGGTATCTCGAATCGTGAAAATTACCTTTGATACCAACGTGTTTGTATCAGCCTTTACCAGACCCGAGGGACGCGCCTCCCAGGCCATAGCCAGGATTGCGAACCGGGTTGACTTGCTGGCTATATCCCAACCAATCGTTGACGAACTGCTGCGGGTGCTGGCAGACAAGTTTGGCTGGAATGATGCCGGCTTGGAGGCGGTCAAAGCATGGCTGGACGAATACGGCCATCTCGTAACTCCAACCGAAACGCTGGCCATCCTCGCTGACGAGCCGGATAACCGCATACTGGAATGCGCGCTGGCGGCGGATGCGCAAGTCATTGTGACCGGCGACCGGGCAATGTTAGCCCTCGGCAGAGTTGGCAGCGCCCAAATCCTTTCCCTGGCCTCCTACCTGAACGTTGATAACCCGTTGACAAACAGTTGATAACCGCCGCTGACCACCATAGCAACGCGCCGGCAACTCAACCCCACTGGTTCACACTCCAACACGTCGCTGACCCCACTGCCAAACACCCCCACCGCCGGCCTGGTTATCAACGGCGCGTTCCCTCCCGTCCTGCTAAAATGGGCCTGTTATCAACGGAGCATCCAGGTTCAACCGGCCTGTTATGCACGCTGTCAACGCCTTTACTGCCATTACTGTCACCTACAGGTTTCAAATCAGCTTATGATTGACACGGTCAGAATTAACGTAAAAGCCGGGAACGGGGGCGATGGCTGCGTCAGTTTCCTGCGCCTTAAGTACCAGCCCCGCGGCGGGCCGGACGGGGGCGACGGGGGCGACGGCGGCAACGCATACATCGTCGGCGATGAGTCTATCAACACCCTGCTGCACCTCAAATACAACAGCACCTTCTACTTGCAGCGGGGGCGGCACGGCAAGGGCAAGGACCAGCGCGGCGCCAACGGCGCGGACACGCAAATCCGGGTGCCCCTGGGCACGGTGGTGTGGCGACTGCACCGGGACGGCAGCAAGGATTTCCTGGCCGATATCACGTCCGGGCAGCCGGTTCTGGTGGCGAAAGGCGGCGATGGCGGCTGGGGCAACGCCCGGTTTGTATCCTCCACCAACCAGGAGCCGATGCTGGCGCAATCGGGCAGCAAGGGCGATTACTCCGTGCTTTGGCTGGAACTGAAACTGCTGGCCGATGTTGGCCTGCTGGCCAAGCCCAACGCCGGCAAATCCACCCTCATCTCCCGCTGCTCCGCGGCCCGGCCCAAAGTGGCCGACTATCCATTCACCACGGTCGAGCCGATTCTCGGCGTCGTTACCCACGGCGGGCAGGATTTCGTGATGATGGAGATTCCCGGCCTGCTGGAAGGCGCCCACCGCGGCATCGGGCTGGGCCACCAGTTCCTGCGCCACGCGGAACGGGCGCGGGTGTACGTGCACCTGATTGACGGCCTCTCCGACGACCCCGCCGGCGACTTTCTAATGCTCAACCGGGAGTTGCAGGAGTTCAGCCCTATGCTGGCCGCCAAGCCCCAGGTGGTGGCCGTGAGCAAGCTGGACACCACCGAAACCTACGAGCTGCGCGACGTTATCGCGGAGGAGCTGCGGCGGGTGATGACGCCCGACGATACGCCCATCCACTTCATCTCGGCCGTGTCCGGCGTCGGCGTTGACGCCCTGCTGGGTGAGCTGGTCGGCATCCTTTCGGATGCGCCCAAGGCCGGCCTCGACGAATCGGAATGGAACTATGCCGATGCCCCTCTCGCCGGCTCCGGGGCCGCGCGCCCGTCGGAACCGCGCCGCCCCCTGGGTTTCTATCTGGACGGCGACGTGTACGTGGTAGAATCGGAACGGCTGGAACGGCTGACGGCGCGGGCCGATATGCGCGACTATCGCGTGCTGCTGCAGCTGTGGCGGGAGATGACGCGCCTGGGCATCGCCCGACGCCTCGAGGAAGCCGGCATCGAAGCCGGCGATACCATCCGCATCGGCCGCGCCGAACTGGAGTGGTTCTAGCATGGCCGCGCCGCGCATCGGCATCCTCGGCGGCACCTTCGACCCGCCCCACCTGGGCCACCTGCTGATTGCCGAAACCGCCCGCGTCGCCCTCGCTTTGGAGACCGTCCTGTTCCTGCCGGCTGGCGAGCCCTGGCTCAAATCCGGCCAGCGGGTTACGCCGGCCGGCCACCGGCTGCGGATGGTGCAGCTGGCCGTCGCCGGCAACCCCGGTTTCCGCGTCTGCGATTGCGAAGTGCGGCGCCGCGGCCCAACCTACACCGTGGCCACCCTGCGCCAGCTGCGGGCGAAGTTTCCGCCCGCTGCCGATTTCTACTTCATCGTGGGGTCCGACGTCCTGGCCCAGTTCCACCGTTGGCAGGAACCGGAGCGCATCCTGGAGCTCTGCCGTCTGGCGGTAATCGAACGGCCCGGCGGCCCCCCGGATGGCATCGCCGCGCTGGCGGAACTCTTCCCGCCGGCCGCCGCCGCGGGTGCCCTGGTATCCGTCCCCGGCCCCCGGGTGGATTTCAGCGCGTCGGAACTGCGCCGGATACTGGCCGCCGGCCAGTCGGCCCGCTACCGGATTCCCGACGCCGTAATGGATTACATCAAAGAGCATAAGCTGTATCTGGAGGGACAATGAGCGTTACGCAGACGCAAACGGTAGCCAGGTTGCTGGCCCTGGCCCTGGAGCGCGGCGCCATCCGCTACGGCGATTTCACCCTGTCGTCAGGGCGCCGGAGTTCCTACTACTTCGACGGCCGCCTGCTCAGCCTCGACCCGGAGGGCGCCCACCTGCTGGGCAGTGCGCTGCTGCCGCTGCTGGCCAGCGCCGGCGTATCCGCCATCGGCGGCCCGACCCTGGGCGCCGACCCCATCGTGGCCGCCGTGGCCATGGCCTCCTGGCAGCAGGGCGCCCCCCTGCCGGCCTTCATCGTGCGCAAAGAAGCCAAAGAACACGGCACGGCGCAGCTGATTGAAGGGCCGCTCCCCGCCGGGGCCACGGTGGCAATCGTTGATGACGCCTGCACCACCGGCGGCTCCCTCTTCCACGCCATCGCCGCCGCCGAGGCCGCCGGCTGCTCCGTCGGGCTGGTGCTGGCCGTTCTGGACCGCAACGAAGGCGGCAGCGACGCCATCCGGCAGCGCGGCTACCAGTTCGCCGCCCTGCTCACCGCCGGCGCCGACGGCGTCATAAAGGCGAGCTAGTCAGGCAGTGCCGACGGTACTCAGAATAGGGCCGTACCGCTTTTCCTTTTATTCCGGGGATAGGGGAGAGCCCGAGCACGTTCATGTGCGCCGCGATAATCGGGTAGCCAAGTTCTGGTTGCGCCCGGTAAGGTTGGCCAGGAGCGGGGGAATGAGACCTGCGGACATACGCCGGGTTCAGCTTATGGTTGAATCAAATCACGAGCTTTTGTTGGAGTCATGGTCTAAATTTTTTGGAGAGCAGTATGATGATGCAGACAGCGACGAAAGTAATAGTTACCGATGATACGCTGACCGCTGAACTTCGCGACGGGCGGACTATATCAGTGCCGCTGGCCTGGTATCCGCGGCTGGTTGACGGCACGGGGAAAGAGCGGACAAACCTGGAGCTGGTTGGCGGCGGTGAAGGGATTCACTGGCCGGATTTGGACGAGGACATCAGCATTGCAAACCTCTTGCGGGGCCAGCCTTCCGGGGAGAGCGCCGCCTCCCTGTCGCGGTGGTTGGATGCCCGGCGCAAAGGCAAAGGCGTTACCCTGTACGAACTGCGCGCCGGCGAGGATGCGTAAAGCGGCAATATGCGGCAACGTTTCGGAGGTGTAATATGGCTGAAATGACACGGAGTTGGTGGGAGAAAAAGCGGCGTGAAACCGCTGCCGATGCGATGTCTCGCCAGGCGTTTCGCAAATCAAAGACAATGGACTTGCTGCGCGAGTTCGAGCAACGTCATATCTCCGCCGGCGGCAAAAAATGTCAGCGTTGGCCAGCGGATTATACTTGCTGACAGCAGTCGCTTTCGCTCTCCCTAACGGACGCTGGGCGCCGGCTTTTCCCCGCCGAACAGCAGCGGCCGGGCGGTGATTTGCGCCGTGCTGACGCCGGCCACCGCATCCGACTCTACCCGCAGCCGGCCGCCAATCTCCACGGCGGCGGTGCGCACATAGCCGAGGCCAATCACCCGCGCCCCGTCCTTGTCCGGCACGGCGGTTGCCGATGTCACCATCCCCATCGCCGCGCCCGCGTCGTTCACCAGCCGCGCCCCGGGCAGGGCTGCGGCGTCCGATGGCTCGGCTTCAAAGCGCAGCGCCACCAGGTACTTCTGCACCTTCTGATAGGTGTCCAGCCGCGCGATGACCTCCTGGCCAATATAACAGCCCTTATGGAAGTCAATGGCCCCAATCAGGCCGGCCTCCAGCGGATTGTAGGTATCGCTCATCTCGGCGCCGTGGGCCGGCTGCTGGCGGGCGATGCGCAGGGTTTCCGCGGTGGCCGCGCTGATGCTCACCGCGCCGGCCAATTCCAGCGCCGCCAGAATGCGGCCCGCAGCCCCGGAGTCAACGGGCAGCAGGTGAAAAGTCGGCGGGCGTTCCGGGTCCTCCGGGTCGGTTGCCGCCGCTGCCGCCAGCGCGTCATCGTGATTGACCCGGCTCAAAATGCCGGCCGCCTCCGGCCCGGTGAGGGTGAGCATGGGCAGCGTGTCGGTAACGTCCTCAACTTCCAAATCCTCCATAATGGTGTACTTGTCCAGAAAGTCGATGACCTTCTGCTGCTGCCCGGGGCTGGTCAGCGCCAGCTGGTGGTCGCCGCAGTGGATGACGTACACCAGGTCAACGATGCGGCCCCGGTCGCTGGTCAGGACGGTTACGGCCACCTCCCCGGGCGCGGCCTCGGGGTCAATCAGGTTGGTGGACAGGCGGTTGAGCAGGTCCCGCGCATCCTCCCCGGTCAGACGCAGCCGGCCGGCGTCGTTGGGATAGACGGCGGCCCGCGCCACGGCGGCCTGAAACTCGGCGGCGGTGTGAGCGTCAATAGCGGCGGCAGTCATCGGCCCCCTCCCGGTGTTGGCGATACGCGCCCGCCGGCCAGCGGCGCGGCGCCCGCGTTACACGGCAAAAGAAGTGCCGCAGCCGCAGGCTTTCTTGGCGTTGGGATTCTCAAACACGAACCCCTTGCCGTTAAGCCCGTCGGAGAAATCCAGCTGGGTGCCCACCAGATAGATGTAGGACTTCCTGTCCACCATCACCTTGACGCCAAACTGCTCCACGATTTTGTCCGACTCCCGCTCCTGGTTGGTAATGGTCAGGTCATAGGTCAGGCCGGAGCAGCCCCCGCCCTTGACCGCAACGCGCAGGCCCACGTTGTCGATGATGCCCTCTTTGTCAGCGAAATACTTGATTTTCTCGGCGGCCTTCTCCGAAATCTCAACGGTGAGTTCAACGCCGTTCTGGGTAATAGGCATAATTCCGTAACCTCCCGGCCGGAAGTAGATGATTCGCTAATTCTACGCATAATGCCGTGCCGCCGTCAATCGGGGTGGAGATGCTGGTAGCGTTCAATTCAGGTGGTTTGAGTCCGTTTTTTACATCGATGGACAGGATGGACAGGATTTTTCCGATTGAGATTTGGTGGATTCCGGCTGGTGCTGGAATGACAGCAAGGTACAACCACCTACATTGCAACGCTACCGGGGAAGCTGGAATGACGAGAGCAGAACCAACTGAAACGAAACGCTGCCTTGCGATTGTGTACGTTTCCTGCCTATCCTGCCTATTCTATCAATGTAAAAAATTCGTCCTCCAACCCGCGCCAAAATACTCCCGCCTGACAGCTTACGGATTCCGGCCCCGCATCAAGTACGGAGCCGAAATCCCCGAAACCCCCATCAACCAAATCCTGCCCATCCTGTCTATCCCTGTAAAAAATTCGTACTCCAACCCGCCTTGACTATCCAACACAATTGTTCTACAATTATCCCGTAGGCGAAAAAATCCCCCGCCAGGGTTCCAGACCTTTCACGGCCAACCCCATCAGCAGCCAAGTCGCACCGGCTATTGCAGGAGACTGCCGCCGACCGCTCTAACCGGCGCAGTCCCCTCGGCCACGGCGTCCGCCACAGCGCCCCATGCTCCGGGCATGGAAAATCCGAGCCAAAAACCCTAGCGCAAAACCTCCGGCCGTAGGGCTGATAACCGTCTGGAACCCTGGCAAGCCAACCCAACCGTCCCGTCGCCTGCAAACCGCAAGCCAAAGGAGCCTGCCCATCGCCCACCAATCACCGCCCCCCGCCGGCCGCGGCCTATTCGCCTGCCCGCTGCCGCACCCTCCACGGCAACCCGTCGCCTTTACCTATCAACTGTAAATCGGAGTTACGCCAGTGCCTTTCCCAAATCATTAAAGCCCTCTCCCTCTGCGGCAGAGGGTTTGGGAGAGGGGTATCACTCCCACACCTCCCCCGGTCCCCATCCCACCACCCAAAACCCACCCGGAGCGCAACTATGGGCACCGTTCCCCACCACCAGGCCCAGGCCCGGCGTTTCCTCAAGCTGGCCCGCGCCGACCTCAGCACCGGCCACGGCCCCCGCGCCGCCAACGCTCTGGCCCGCGCCGCCTCCCACGCCGTCACCGCGGCCGCCCGCCATTGGAACCCGACCCTGCGTCCCACCCGCCGCAAGCTGACCAACGCCTTCTTCGCCCTGGCCTTCGCCGGGCAAGTCACCCATGGCGGCGTCCGCACCTTCCGCCAAATCTACCGGCTGCCCGCCGTCATCGCCGCCGCCGGTGCTGCTGATAGCCGCCTGACCCATCGGATGCTGCGTCGTGCCCGCAACCGCGTCTCCGCCCTGCTCCGCTCCGTGGCCCAGGCCATCGCCGGCCGTGGCCACCGCATCCGCCGCCAATCTGCTGCCACCCCCGCCGTTCCCGCGCCGGCGGAAACCGCCCCCCCTGACATCACTTCCGTAGCCGACATCCGCGCCTTGCCCAACTACGCCGCCATCGTAGCCGACCACAACCTGGCCGGCATCCCCATGGCCAAAATCCCCGACCCCCACAACTTCTACCAAATGGGCTATTACCCCCGCCCTTGTTCCTGCCACCCGCAAACCCGGCAAACCCCCGCCGCAGTCAACGCCATCACCCTTGCCCCCCCGTGGCAAAACGCCCTGGCCCAAACCCTCGGCGTCAAAATCCCCAACCAGCTCTCCCTCCTCCCCCGCTAATCCCCATCAAAGCCCTCTGCCCGGTTGCCAACTCGCCCGCCGTAGTACATTATTACGATGCCCGGCGCCAGATTATCGCCACCCGACAGGAGGAATCGGTTATATGTCCGTCACCCCCTTGACGCGCAGCGTCGTTTATGCTCAGAACGGTATGGTTTGCTCGGCCTCGCCCCTGGCCGCCGCGGCGGGATTGCGGGTGTTGCAGAACGGCGGCACGGCCTTTGATGCCGCCCTGGCGGTGGCCGGCGTCGAGTGCGTAACTCTGGTGCCGATGTGCGGATTGGGCGGCGATTCGTTCATCCTCGCTTACGATGCCGCCTCCGGCAAAGTCGCCAACATCAACAGCAGCGGGGCCGCCGCCGCCGGCGCCGAGGCCGACTACTATCGCCGCCAGGGCCTGGCCTTGATGCCCATTGCCGGCCCCCACTCCGTTTCCATTCCCGGCGAGGCCGCCGCCTGGGAGGAAATGCACCGCCGCTTTTGCTCCATCCCCCTGGCCGACCTGCTGGCCCCGGCCATCCAATACGCCGCGCAGGGATTCCCGGTGCCGCCGCGCCTGGCCCGGTCTTTCGCCGGCGGCGCCGAACTGCTGGCCCGTTTCAGCGCCGCCGCCGGCATCTATCTCGCTAACGGACGCCCGCCCCGTGAGGGCGATGTGCTGGCCAATCCCGACCTGGCCCATACCATCCGCCGCGTCGCCGACGGCGGGGCCGATGCCTTTTACCGCAGCGACTTGACCACGCAGTTGGTGGACGGCCTGAACCACGCCGGCGGCCTCTTCACCGAAGCCGACTTTGCCAGACATTATGCCGACGTGGGCGAACCCGTCAGCACGTCCTACCGGGGGCATACCGTGTTCCAGACGCGCCCCCCGTCCCAGGGATTCCTGCTCCTGGAAATGCTCAACATCGCCAGCGGACACGATTTATCGTCAATGACGCTCAACTCCGCCGACGCCATCCATCTGCTGGTAGAGGCCAAAAAAATCGCCTACTCCGACCGCAACCGGCTGGCCGGCGACCCCAACTTTGTAGATTGGCCCCTGGACGGCCTGCTCTCCGCCGAGTATGCCGATTTGCGCCGCGACCAGATTCACCCCTTCCAGGCCGGCACCGAAGTACGCCCCCTGACCCCGGTGGACGGGCGCGGTGATACCACCTACTTCTGCGTCGCCGACGGCGCCGGCAACGCCGTCAGCTGGGTTCACAGCCTGTCCAACGGTTTCGGCTCCGGCGTAGTCGCCCCCGGCACCGGGGTGCTGTTCAACAACCGGGCCGGCCGCGGCTTCACCCTGGAGGCCGGCCATCCCAATATGATTGCCCCCGGCAAGCGCACCATGCACACCCTGAACTGCTACCTGACCACCGTGGACGGCGCAGTAGCCATCGTGGGCGGCACCCCCGGCGGCGACTTCCAGCCCCAATGCGGCATCCAGATTCTCACCGGCCTCATTGACGGCGGCCTCCAGCCCCAGGCTGCGGTCGAAGCGCCCCGCTGGTACAGTTTCCCCGGCACCGACCCGGCCACCGTCAACCGCGCCGGCGAGCTGCGCGTAGAGCTGGGTATGCCCGACGACACCGTGCGCGACCTGCAACGCATGGGCCACAACGTAGTCCAAAACCCCCTCGGTTCCTACCACGGCGTAGTCCAGCTAATCCTCCGCGACCGCCGCCGCGGCGTCCTCGCCGGCGCCTCCGACCCCCGCGGCGACGGCCAGGCCGTAGGCTACTAGATGCCGCCCCGGTTGGCCAAACCCCTCTCCCCAATCCAATGTGGGAGAGAGGACAGGGTGAGGGCCGTCCGTCCCCTTCTTAAAGCCCTCTCCCCTTGTGGGAGAGGGTTGGGAGAGGGGTATCGCTCCCCCGTCGCCCCGCGCGCGGTTGCCAACTCGCCCGCCGTCGTACATTCCTGCCTACCCCTGCGGAAAATAATAAACCGCCGGCAGCCCCCGGTACCGCTCATCCCGGTCCATCCCGTACCCCACGACAAAATGGTTAGGTATCGTAAAGCCCACGTAGTCGCACTGTACCGCCGCCGCCCGGCGTTCCGGCTTGTCCAGCAGGGCGCAGTAGCGCAGCGATGCCGGCCCCAGGCCACGGATGTACTCCATCACTGCCGCGCCGGTGTGGCCGGTGTCCGCTATATCATCCACCAGCAGCACGTGCTCCCCGGCAATCTGCTCGGCGGCCGGCGTGCCTTCTATGCGCACGTTGCCCGACGATTCGGTTCCGCCGCCGTAGCTGCTGGCCCGGATGTACTCCACCCGGCGCACTTCTACCCGCAGCTCCCGCAGCAGGTCCGATGCGAAAATGACCGCCCCTTTCAGCAGGCAGACCAGTACCAGGCCGGTGTCCGCATAGTCCCGGTCAATCCGGCGGGCCAGCCTGGCCACGCCCGCCCGCAGTTCCGCCGTGGCAATCAGCAGCGCCAGCCCGTCCGGGGCCATCTACACGTCCAGATTCTGCACTTCGGTAGCGTGGCTCTGGATAAAGTTCTTGCGGGGGCCAACCTGCTCGCCCATCAGCATGGCAAATACCCCGTCGGTATCGGCGATGCTGTCAATGTCGTCCAGGCCGCTAATGGTCACCAGCAGCATCTTGCGCGCCGCCGGGTCCATGGTAGTATCCCACAGCTGGTCCGCGTTCATCTCCCCCAGGCCCTTGTAACGCTGCAACGACGGCTCCGAGCGCGCCGTGGACATCCGCTTCATCAGCGCGTCTTTCTCGTCCTCGGTATAGGCGTAGGCGATGCTGCGGCCCCGCTGCACCCGGTAGAGGGGCGGCTGCGCGATATAGAGATACCCGGCTTCAATCAATGGCCGCATCCGGCGGTAAAAGTAGGTGAGAATCAGGGTGCGAATATGCGAGCCGTCCACGTCGGCGTCGGTCATAATGATGATGCGGTGATAGCGGAGCTTGGAAATGTCAAAAGCCTCCCCTTCGCCGGTGCCCACCGCCGAGATGAGGGCGCGAATTTCCTCATGGCTGAGGATGCGCTCCACCTTGTCCAGAAAGCGCTCCACGTTAAGGATTTTGCCTTTGAGGGGCAGGATAGCCTGAAACTGGCGGTCGCGGCCCATTTTGGCGGAGCCGCCGGCCGATTCGCCTTCCACGATATAGAGTTCGGATTTGGTCGGGTCCCGCTCGGAACAGTCCGCCAGCTTGCCGGGCAGCGACGTCCCGTCCAGCGCATTTTTGCGGAGCACCAGGTCCCGGGCCCGGCGGGCGGCTTCGCGGGCGGCATGGTTGGTCTGGACTTTTTCCAGCACGCTTTTGGCCGCCGTGGGGTTTTCCTCAAGGAAACGGGTGAGACCCTCCGCCGTAGCCGCTTCAACCCGGCTGCGGATTTCCGGGTTGCTCAGCTTGTTCTTGGTCTGGCCCTCAAACTGCGGGTCGCCCAGTTTCACGCTGACGATAGCGACCAGACCGCCCCGGGTATCCTCACCGCTAAAAGAATCTTTGGGGTCTTTGAGAAAGTTCTGCTTGCGGGCATGGTCGTTAAGTACCCTGGTGAGGGCGGAACGAAAACCGGCCAGATGCGTGCCCCCCTCCGGGGTCAGGATGCAGTTGGCAAAAGTGCGCTCGTCGGCGGCCAGGTTGTCGTGGCCGTCGGTATGGTGGTACTGGAAAGCCACTTCCACGTCGGCGTCGTCGGCAATGCGCTGGTAATAGAACGGCGCCGGCATCACCACCTTGCGCTTGCGGTTGATGTTCCGCACCATGCTGGCCACGCCGGTGTCAAAAAAGAAGCCGCGTTCAATGTCGCCGTTGCGTTCCGCCTCGTGAAACTCGCTGACCAGCCGGATTTCCAATCCCTTGTTCAGGTAGGCGGTTTGACGCAGTTGGGCCACCAGCCGGCCAAAGTCATAGGTAATCTCCGGGAAAATCTCCGGGTCGGCGTAGTAAGTAACGGTAGTGCCCTGCTTCTTCACCCGCTGGTGCTTCACCAGTTCGGAGGTGGGAATGCCCCGCGAGTAGTCCTGAGTATAGCGCACCCCGCCGCGGCAGACCTCAGCCTGAAGTTGGGAAGCCAACGCATTGACCACCGAAGCCCCGACGCCGTGGAGTCCGCCGGATACTTTATAGGCCGCGCCGTCAAACTTGCCCCCGGCGTGGAGCGTCGTCATCACCGTTTCCAGCCCGGAAACCCCGGTGTCGGTATGAATATCTACCGGGATGCCCCGCCCGTTATCGGAGACGCTCACTGCGCCGTCGGCGGCAATCCGAAGTTCAACGCGGTCACAGTAGCCGGCCAGCGCTTCGTCCACCGCGTTATCCAGCAATTCTTTGATGAGATGATGCAGGCCGTCAACCCCGGTGCTGCCGATGTACATACCCGGCCGCACTCTGACGGCTTCCAATCCCTTAAGTACCTGAATGTTCTCGGATGTATATTCGCCCGAACTTCCAATGCTGCCCGGCGGGCTGGTAGCTGTAATTCCCGAAGTGGTCATAGTATTTCAAAGTCTCCGCAATTCCGAACGGAGTATGCGTGCCAACGCATACTATGATAAGTCGTTACCGCATCACGCCAACAATATCCGACGCTGATGCGGGGCCAATTATACACCAATTTGGGCCGGTTTGCCACCCGCCCGGCGTCATTGTCTGAGCGATTTTTATGAGTAATACCACTGGCCGGACAACAGGCTGTCAATGGCGCGGCGCATCGGCTCAAACAGCGGTTGCGGCAGGTTTCTGATGGGGAACCAGCCGTATTCGCCAAAAGAGCCGTCGGCCTCATTGGGCGCGGGTTCCTGCTCCCCAATATCGCCCAGAAACTCCACGTCCACATAGTGGCGGTCGTAAGCCAGTATGTTGCTCAGGCATAGTACCCGCAAATCGCCAACGCTGACCCCCAGCTCTTCCCGCGCTTCCCGACGGGCGCAGTCCTCCAGGGATTCCCCATATTCCAGGTGGCCGCCGGCCGACCCCCAGGTTGCCGCGCCGTGGGCGCCCTGGCGCCGCGCCAGAAACACCCGCCCGTCGCGGATGAACACAACTCCCACGCCGACCAATGGCCGATTTTCCTGCGTACCCACGGGCGGCAGTATAGCACGGCAGTGCGTCATAACCCGGCAACTTCCTTGCCAGCGTAGCCTGGCAATCCCGTGGCGTATTCGCCGGAACCCGGCAAAATCCGGTCTATCCTGTGCCTCCCTGCAAATTCGCAACTCCCGGCCTTGACTTTAAAACCGCCCGGCGTGAGGGCATTTTCCGGTTGTCGCAGTCAGAGGCCGGGTGCTAGACTGCTACGGTCGCTGCTCACACACCTGCCGGGAGGCCACGCCTGATGTCCCAAGATACTGCCGTTCACGAATTGCCCCGCTCCCGTAGCGGCGGCACGGCCCTGTCCGTCTGCGAGGTTGCGGCGCGGCGCGCTGGTGAACTGGCCCTGGCCCGCTTCCGCACCGACATCGAGGTGAGTTTCAAGGGACGCGCTAATGTAGTAACCGACGTGGATTTGGCTGCGGAACGGACCATCCTGGACTACGTGCGCGAGGAGTACCCGGAATTCGGCATCCTGTCCGAGGAGTCTGCGCCGGTGGCCGGCGCGTCCCCTTACACCTGGGTAGTTGACCCCATAGATGGCACGCGCAACTTTGCCGAAGGCATCCCCCATTTTTGCGTGGTAGTAGCCATCGCGCGCGGCGCTGAGGTTGTGGCCGGCGTCACCTACGACCCGGTGCGGGACGAGCTGTTCGCGGCGCAGCAGGGACGGGGCGCGTTTCTGAACGGAGAGCGGGTTTGGGTGTCGCCCCGGCAGGCGATTGACGAAGCAGTGCTGGGGTTCGACCTGGGGTATGATTTCGGGCAAGCCAAGCGCCTGCTGGAGATGGCCGGCGGTATCTGGCCCCAGGTGCAGAGCTATCGCCTGATGGGTTCCAGCGCGCTCAGTCTGGCTTATACCGCGTGCGGGAGAATTGACCTCTATTTTCACCATAGCCTTTCGCCCTGGGATATTGCGTCGGGCATCCTGCTGGCGCAAGAGGCCGGCGGGCAGGTGCTGGACCGGGCCACCCTGGAACCGGCAACGCTGTTCTCGCCAGGGCTGATTATCTCCAACCCCACCCTGGTAAAGCAGTTTCTGGCGCTGACCGAGGGGACGGAGTGGCGAGGAATGTAGCGCCCCGCCCACTGTCCAAAGCCAAAACTCAGACCCAATTCGCTGACGGCCAAGCAGGCCAGCGGCTTTCCGGTGTGATGGCGATAGACCATCCGCCTGCAACGGAACGTTGCCGGTGGGAGAGCGGGAGTTGTGGCTGGGGGGCTGTCTAATCCGGCAAGCGGATTGGGGCGGGCTTGCGCCGGGGTGGGCCGCCGCGGTTGCGGCATTGCCACGCTGCGCTGGCAGTGCCGGAGTGGGGACGGCGGTTATTTGGGATGTATCGGAGGAACCGGACGATGCCATATTCGGGATTGGATTTGACGGGGCGAAAGGCTCTGGTTACGGGAGCGGCGCGGGGAATTGGGGCCGCTTTGGCGGTAGGGCTGGCGCAGGCCGGGGCCGATGTGGCGGCCAGCGATTTGCCGACGGCAACGGCCCGGGCCGGGTTGGCCGACACGGTACGGCGCATCCACGATGCGGGGCGGGCCGGTTTTGGCTGCGACCTGGACGTGTCGGATGTGGCGTCCGTGGGGCCGACGCTGGAGCGGGTCGCATCCGGTCTGGGCGGGTTGGATATTCTGGTGAATAATGCCGGCATCCGGCGGCGCGCTCCGGCGTTGGAGGTTACCGAGGACGATTGGGACGCGGTGCTGGACACCAATCTGAAAGGCGCGTTTTTCTGCGCGCAAGCGGCGGCCCGGCTGATGATTCCGCACGGTTTCGGGCGCATCATCAGCATCTCGTCGCAGCTGGCGCTGGTGGGCGCGCCCCATCGCGCCGCCTACTGCGCCAGCAAAGCCGGCCTGGCTAATCTGACTCGCGTGCTGGCCTTGGAGTGGGCGGAGTACGGGATTACCGTGAACGCCATCGGGCCGGGGCCTACCACCACGCCGGGTTTGCTGGCGGCCGACGCTCGCGACGCCGACGCAGTGCAGGCCGAGCTGTCCGTCAAGATGCCGTTGGGCCGGCGGATGGACGCTGAGGAACTGGTGGGGGCAGCCATTTATCTGGCCAGCGATTCCGCCGGCGCTACCACCGGGCATCTGCTGGTCGTGGATGGCGGGTGGACGGCGATTTGATATTATCCAATCTGGAGGCGGCCGATTATGAAATTTGGAATGTTTTATGAATTGCAGATGCCCCGCCCGTGGACGGAAACAGCGGAGTACGACACGCTGTGGAACGCGGTGCGGCAGGTGCAGTACGCCGAGGAGATGGGGTTCGAGCGGGTGTGGCTGGTAGAGCACCACTTCCTCACCGAGTTTGCCCACTCGTCGGCGCCGGAGGTTACGCTGGCGGTGATGGCCCAGCACACCAAAAAGATGCGCTTGGGGTTCGGCGTGGCGCTGGCGCCGGTGCATCATCCCCTGCACGTGGCGGCGCGCGCCTCCACGCTGGACATCCTCAGCGACGGGCGCGTGGACGTGGGCGTGGGGCGCACCAAAGGCCCGTACCAGCTGACGCCCTTCGGCGCCGACGTGGCCCAAACGCAGAGCATGATGGTGGAAACGCTGGAATGTCTGCCCCGGATGTGGTGCGACGAGGTGTTCAGCCATAGCGGGGAGAACTGGACCATACCGCCGCGCGAGGTGATACCCCGGCCCTTGCAGCAGCCGCATCCGCCGCTATGGATGGCCTGCACGCGGGAGGATACTTTCCGGCTGGCCGGCCGTCTGGGCGTGGGCTGCCTGGTCAATACGCTGGGCGGCACGGACAAGACGCGGGGGCTGGTCAACGCCTACTATGAGGCCATTGAAAATGCCAATCCCGTAGGGCGGTTCGTCAACCGGCAAGTGGTAGCCTCCACCATCGGGTTCTGCGACGCGGACGACGCCAAAGCCCGGCAGAAAGGGGCGGAAGTGGCCGCCTGGTATCTGGAGCAGAGCCGGCAGCGGTTCGTGCTGGAATGGGCCGGCGTTGACCCGGACGCCGTGCCGGAGGAATACCAGTTCTACGTGCAAGGCGGCGCAGCGCGCGGCGGCGGCCCGTCCCGCCCGTCCGGTGACCCGCAGCAGCAAAAGCCGCCCACGCCGGAGGAACTGCTGGCCGGCGGCGGCTACTGCGTGGGCGACCCGGACGCCTGCATCCGGGTGATTGAGGAGTTTGAGAGCATGGGCGTGGACGAGATTATGCCCATCTTTCAGGCCGGTTACGCTACCCACGACGAGGTGATGAACTCGATACGGCTGTTTGGGGAGTATGTAATCCCCCACTTCCGCGCCAAAGGGACGTAATTTTACATCGCTAAACAGGATGATAAGGTTTATCCTGGTAATCCTGTCTGTCAATGTAGAAAATAAAAAGGTGATTTTTGATGACTACTCTTGAGCAATTGGACACTGCCCCACAACCTGCCGTATCGCGCACGGCCAAAACGCCGGTGGTGTCGGTGGTGGCGACGACGCCGGAGACGGTGCTGGCCGACGTGGAGCGGGCGATGCGGCTGGCGGGGGCCGAGTCCGCGCTGTCGCCGGATTATGAGACGCTGCTGAAAATCAACATTTCGTGGCAGCACTGGTACCCGGGCTGCTCCACCACGCCCTGGCAGCTGGAGGGGGCAATCTGCGCCTTGCAGAACATGGGGCATCACGGGCTGATTGCGGCGCACAACGGCACCGTGGTGGTGGACTCTTTCGAGGGGGAAGTCAATAACAAGCACAAGCCGGTGCAGGACAAGTACGGGCTGCGGACGGTGCACCTGGATACGCCGCCGGAGCCGTGGGTACGCTACGAACCCAAAGCCGAAATGCTGGCACTGCACGACATTTTCCCGGAGGGGATTGAGATACCGCAGCTGTTCGCCGGCAAGAACATCGTCCATCTGCCCACGATGAAAACCCACGTGTTCACCACGATGACCGGCGCGATGAAAAACGCTTTCGGCGGCCTGCTGCACCGCAAGCGACACTGGACGCACTCGGTGATTCACGAAACGCTGGTTGACCTGCTGGCGATACAGCAGGAGATACACCCCGGCATCTTTGCGGTGACCGACGGCACTTTCGCCGGCGACGGGCCGGGGCCGCGGGCGATGCGGTGGCACATCAAGAATCGCATCGTGGCCGGGGCCGACCAGGTGGCCGTGGATGCGGTGGTGGCGTCGCTGATGGGGTTTGACCCGCTGTCCCTGCGGTTCATCCGGCTGGCCCACGAGCGCGGTTTGGGCGTGGGCGACGTGCGGGAGATTGAAATAAAGGGCGACGAGCCGGACCTCGGGCGGGTGAACTGGGGGTTCAGCGGAACGGAAAATACGTTCGCCAGCCGGGGGCAAAAGCTGATTTACTGGGGGCCGCTGAAGTTTCTGGAGAACGCCCTGCTGCGGTCGCCGATTGCGGGGTGGGCATATGCGGCGAGCAACGTGTACCACAACGGCTACTGGTTGAAAACGAAGGGGCGGGGGCGGATAAACGCGGCGCTGCGGACGGAGTGGGGGCGGCTGTGGCTGGGGTATTAGACAGGAACGGCAGCAGTGCGGTAGGCTATCAATATGCACCGCACCAGAATGACAATCGACGGGGTCCCCCGTTTACCGAGCAGATAGAGTTCAAGCTGGACGAGAGGGTTAACCTGTTCGTCGGCCCCAACGCGTCCGGCAAAAGCACGGTGCTTTTTTAATCAACATAATGCGAGAGTTCAGTTTTGAACCTGACTTCATCCTGAGCGACGAATATTTCCGTGGTCTAGCCACGGTTCACGCTGGTGATGACTGGGCAACAACTGTGAGCGATGACGAAGTAGTTTCTGAAATTGATTGAGACAAACTGCCTCTCGTTACCATTGCTGCAACGCGAATTGGGCTTCCTAGAATTTGGGAAATGGAAAAACGAGAAGGTGAGCTACCGGAAATGGCTACGCAGCTGCGGCGCCATCGTCAGTAGCGTTGCAATCTAGGTGGTCGTACCTTGCTGTCATTCCGATTTTCGCCGGAATCCGCCAAATCCCCATCGGAAAAATCCTGTCCATTCCATCGCTGCAAAAAACGGACTCAAACCACCTGAATTGCAACGCTACCCAGCCATAATTCCCGATTGCGCCGGAATCCGGTAAAGCGCAATCAAAAATCCTGTCCATCCTGTGTATCCCTGTCAAACTGCCCCTTGCGCCCGCCAGAACCTCCGTGCTATCATAGCCACGTCAGGCAAAAGCAATACCCCGACCGGGTTTCAGGTAATCACGGCCACTTTCAGCATCCAAGTCGCTACCGGCTCGTTGAGACTGTCGCCGATCTCATTAACCGGCGTAGTCGCTCCGGCCACGGCGCCAGCCACAGCGCCCCATGCTTCGGGCATGGAAAAGACCGAGTAAAAAACCCCAGCGCAAAACCTCCGGCCGTAGGGCTGATAATCCCTGAAACCCGGTCAACCGCAAACCTTTCGCCTCGACATCGCCTGACCAAATCCCCAACTGACTAAATCCCCAAAGGCGCCGCCCATTCCAACTCGCCAAACTGCTGCCGCATCAGACCCCACCCCCAACGGCAACCCCATCGCCGCAAGCATTAGGAGAGCCGCTACTATCACAATAGAAGCCGTCCCCCACCACCAGGCCCAGGCCCGGCGTTTCCTCAAGCTGGCCCGCGCCGACCTCAGCGCCGGCGACGGCCCTCGCGCCGCCAACGCCCTGGCCCGCGCCGCCTCCCACGCCGTCACCGCGGCCGCCCGCCATTGGAACCCGACCTTGCGTCCCACCCGCCGCAAGCTGACCAACGCCTTCTTCGCCCTGGCCTTCGCCGGGCAAGTCACCCATGGCATCGTCCGCACCTTCCGCCAAATCTACCGGCTGCCCGCCGCCGTCGCCGCCGCTGATAGCCGCGCCGCCCATCGGATGCTGCGTCGTGCCCGCAACCGCGTCTCCGCCCTGCTCCGCTCCGTGGCCCAGGCCATCGCCGGCCGGCCTGCTGGCGCCCGCCCGCGCCAACCTTCCCTTATCCAGACTCCGCAGGGCCCCATCGACCCGGCATCCCTCACCACCCTGGCCGCCATCCGTTCCCCCCCGGCTTCGACGCCGTCGCCGAAGCCAACAACCTAACCCGCCTCGCCGTCGCCAAATGGCCCGACCCCCACGGTTTCTACCGCCGCGGCTGCGACCCCCGCCCTTGCGCCTGCCACCCCGAAACCAGAGCAATGCCCGGCGACGCCAATACCTGCACCCTGTCCCCCCTCTGGCAGCAAGCCCTCGAACAAGCCCACGGCGTAAAGTTCCCCACCAAACTCACCCTGCTCCCCCGCTAACCTCTAATAATCCTGTCTATCCTGTCTATCGATGTAAAACGATGTAAAAATTTCACTGACTTTTGGAAAGGCCCTAGCCGGTTGGTTCCCGCGTTGCCCCGGTTGATTTCCACGTTGCTAGTAATGCCGGGCGCATCTATAATCCGCTACCAAACCGGTTCCAGGGACACAATATGTTGGAATACCGGAAAACCTGCCGGGAGGTTGGATAATGGCTGTTGCGAAAGTGAACGGCGCCGAGATTTATTATGAGGAATCCGGGAGCGGCCCGCCCGTCATCCTTTCCCCGGGCGGCCTCCAGGGTGTCGCCAGCAGTTACCGGCCGGTGATTGAGGCCCTGTCCCGGGAGCATCGGGTGGTGGTGTACGACCGCCGCTTTGGCGGCCAGTCCCGCAGCCCGCTGGTAGTGCAGACCTGGGACCTGGTTTGCGACGACGTGTTCGGCCTGATGGATGCGCTGGACATTGACCAGGCGTATCTTGGCGGTGGCTCCTTTGGGGCCGCCATTTCCCTGGGCTGCGCCGCGCGCCGTCCCCAGCGGGTGCGCGCCATCTTCCCCTCCAACATTGCCGGCGGGGTCATTTGCGATGGCTACCTTACCGGCAAGTTGTTCAAAAGCATGGATCTGGCGGAAAACGACAGCATATCCTCCGTAGTGGCTGCTTTCGACCCCGACGACCGCTTTTCCCCCTTCAGCCCGGAACTAGCCCAGACCGATTCTCAATACCGCAAGACTCTGGAGGCCATGAGTACGGACGATTTCGTGCAGGTTATGCGCGACACCATCTATGCCCTGTTCCACGGCCCCTACCCGACGCTGGGAATGACCGAGCCGGCGCTAAAGAGCATCCAAGTTCCGGCGATGGTCATGCCGGGCGGCAACGACGTTCACCCCCGGGCGGTGGCCGAGCTGGTCCACCGTCTGGTGCCTAACTGCCGGTGGGCCGAGGTGCGGCCTCACAGCGAGGAGCCGGCCAAATACACGGAACGAGTGCTCGGGTTCCTGGCCGCAGTGGAAGCCGACGGCGGCCGGTAGATTAGCCTCTTCGGCCAACCAGGCCCGCCAGATTGCCCACGGCCTTTACGCGAACCCGGGTCGCGTTGCTGGGCACGTAGGCCAGCGGCGCCTCATCAATCTCAACTACCTCAATTGACGACGGCTCCGCGCCGGCCGCCGCCGCCCTGCTGATGGCCGCGGCGGAGCAGTCGGCGATGGCCTGCTCCCGGCTTATGCTTTCCAGAGCATAAACCCGCTCCACCTGGCCGCCCACCTGCGCGATGGCGGCGCCGATGGCGTTGGCGGCGTCGCCGTGTTCGGGCCGCAACACCCGTGAGGCCCCGCTCAGCGAGTCCCCCAGCAGGATGCTGCCCCCGCCCACCAGCACCACCGGCGCATCCTCGTAGCTGAGTTTCACCCGGTCAATGGCGGTTTCCACCCGCCCCTGTATCTCCGCCATCGCCGCTGCCACCAGCGCCGGTTCCAGCCCTTCCGTCAATCGTGAGTCGCCCACCCTGGCCCGACCGTCGGCCACGGCCAGGTCGGTGGCGGTGAGAACCTTGCCGCCAAAGACCAGCGCTTGCTCCGCCAGCCGGTAGCCGACGCTTTCCGGCCCGATGCGCCGAGTCTCCGGCGCCACCACGGTGCCGCCGCCCAGGGGTATGGACACCATGTCCGGCATACGAAAGTTGGTGCGGACGCCGGCCAGCCGTATCGCCACCGCCGCTTCCCGGGGAAAACCGTTGACCAGCGCGCCCACGTCCGTAGAGGTGCCGCCCACGTCCACCACGATGCCGTCTCGCACGCCCGACAGGTAGGCCGCGCCCCGCATACTGTTGGCCGGGCCCGAGGAAATGGTGAGCGCCGGGAAACGGACGGCGAAATCAGCGTCCATCAGCGTCCCGTCGTTCTGGGTCATAAAGAGGGGCGCGTCAATGCCCAGCGCCGCCAGAGCCTGCCTGATGCCCAAAATGGTTTGGGCGGCCAGGTCGCCCAGTCCGGCGTTCAGCGCCGCCGCATTTTCCCGTTCCAGCAGCCCCATGCGTCCGTTTTCGTGGGAAAGGCATATGCGAATCTGCGGCGCTTCCTCCCGGATTATCGCTGCGGCTTCGGTTTCATGGGCGGCGTTAACCGGGGAGAATACCCCGCAGACCGCCACGGCCCGCACTCCCCGCCGTCGCATATCCTGGACTGCTTTCCTGATTCCATCCCGGTCCAGAGGCGCAATCTCCCGCCCGTCAAACTCGTGGCCGCCGCCGGCCATGTAGGTGAAACCCCCGATGGCTTCATGCAGCGGCGCGGGCCAATCCACCAGCGGCGGCAGCAGTTGGGTGGCCGGCAGCGCCAGCCGGATGACCGCCGTGGGCGACAGACTGCGCCGCTCCAGCAGGGCGTTGGTGAAGTGGGTGGTTCCCACCATCACGGCGTCCACTCGCGCGCTCCGGGGGAGCCGGGCGAACAGCCCGCTTACGGCGTCAATGATGCCGGAGGTTACGTCGCCGCTGGTCGGCGCTTTGACGGCGTCCACCAGGTTGCTGCCGTCCATCAGAACGGCGTCCGTATTGGTGCCCCCGACATCAACGCCTACGAACATGGTATCCGTCCTTGGAGGGTGTCTAAAAAACTCCCTCTCCCCTGGTGGGAGAGGATTGGGGAGAGGGGGTTGTCTCCTCCCGCCGCATTCTTTGCTCCTGTTCACCAGCGCTTTTTAGACACCCTCTTACACCATGAGGGGAACGTAATCGGTGTCGTAGCCGAAAGCCCGTGGGCCGGCCACGGCCAGACCTTCGGGAGTGGCCCACAGCTCCGGCGCCGGAAACCCCAGGATGGTGACGCGCAGCCCGTAGCGCATCAGCTCGGTGGTAACGGGTTCGCCCCGGTCGGTGGTAACGGCGCAAATCAGGTCGGGAACGGTGCCCACGGTCTCGCCGTTCCGACGGGCGATGAGATTTTCATTCTGAAACTCAATGACCATGCGCTCGCCGGCGCAGGCGTCCAACCCGTCGAGGGTCAAAGTCCCGCGGGCGAATCCCGCAGTGGTGCGCCGGTCCAGGTCAACGACCTTGCCGCTAAAAAGCGTCTTGCCGGGGCAGGTCTCCAGGATAGCATACAGTGGGTCTTGCCCGCCGGCCCGCGCCCGCCGCACGGCGTCCCCCAGGTCGCGCGCCAGGGACAGGGTGAGAGGGACGGCGGTGCGCCGCACCTGCGCGGCGGTCATGGGGGCGACGGCATAACAGGCCACGCAGCCCATCTGGATGGTTATGGAACGGGCCAGCCGTTCCGCCCAGGCGGGATTGACGGTTTCCCGCACGATGACGGTATTGCCCTTTTCGTCGGCAATGGCCATGGGACAGCAGGGTACGCCATAGACGAAAAAAGTCTTCATCTGGAATTCGGGAAATGCCCGGCCCATGCCGTCGGCATCCACCACCGGCAGACCGGCCAGGGCGGCGGCAATCAGCGGTTCCACCGAGTTGCTCCCGCCGATTTCATTGGAGATGAGCGCGGTGGCCTTCTCGCCGGTGTAGTCTTCTATCGCGCGCAGGGCGTGGTAGGACTGGAGGTCGCGCACTTTTTCGATGCCCACGGTGGGCGCGCCAATCCCGCCGACGCAGACGACGCGCGCATCCTCCGCCAACTCATCCGGCGACAGCACCGTAACCGGCCCCCATTGCCGCATAGCCTGCCGGGCCCGCAGTTGCCCGATATACGGATTGCCCCCGCCGCCGGTGCCCAGAATCCCGGCGCCGATGGCAATGGACTCCAGAACGTCTTCCGTCGCTTGCCACAAATCGTATCGCTCCTGCTTTGGGGTGGATGGGATGAGCCGGCGAGCAGCGCATTAATCGGCTCATAGCTGTCAGCTTACGACTGTAACACAGTATAGACGCTGTAAGGGGCGGCGAACACCGGGTTTTCCAATCCGGCCGGGCCTTTTAAGTCGCGGTTTTCTGCCTCCGGCTGCCACCGTTATTGCCGATTGCGCAGGAATCCGGTAAAGCGTAATTTGTGGCATAATGGGCCGACTCCATAAATCTCAACGGAGGTGCACCCCTATGGTTGACCTCAGGCGCGCCGCCGCCATCGTGGGCATCCACGAGCACGTTACCCGCTATGCTCCCGACAAGAGCGAGCTGCAGATTCAGGGCGAGAGCGTCATCAAGGCGCTGGCCGACGCCGGCCTCGGCAAGGACGACGTGGACGGCCTTTTTACCGCGTCCAGCAGCGCCCGCAACAGCGGCATGAACCTGGCCGACTATCTCAATATGTACCCGCGCTATGTGGACAATACCACCGTCGGCGGCGGGTCTTTCGAGTTTCACCTGTCCCACGCCTTGACTGCCATCGCCGCCGGGCGCATCAACGTGGCCGTCATCACCTACAGCAGCCTGGCCCGTTCCGGCGGCGTTTCCGTGGGCACCGGCGGCGTGGGGCGCTTTGGCCACCCCATCCTGGAGCCGTCCCCGGACAGCTTCGAGGAACTCTACGGCCTGACCACCGTGGGCCTCTACGCCATGATTGCCCGCCGCCATATGCACCTGTACGGCACCACTTCGGAACAGTTGGCCGAGGTTTCCGTGGCGATGCGGCACCATGCCGCAATGAACCCGGAGGCCCTGTTCCGCGACCCGGTTACCGTGGCGGACGTGGTTAATTCCCGCGTGATTTCCGACCCGCTGCACCTGATGGACTGCTGCGTCATCACCGACGGCGGCGGCGCGGTGGTGGTGGCATCGCCGGAAGTGGCCCGCAACTGCCGCCATACTCCAGTTTGGGCGCTGGGCGCCGGCGAGGCCATCGCCCACCAGGGCGCCGGCCGGCGCGACCTTATCTATATCGCCGCCCACCAGAGCGCGCCCCGCGCCTTTGAGATGGCCGGCGTTACTCACGACGACATTGATATGGCGATGGTGTACGATTCTTTCACCATCACGGTGGTCGAGACGCTGGAGGATTTGGGCTTTTGCAAGAAAGGCGAGGGCGGACAGTTCGTCAGCGACGGGCAGCTGAAAGTCGGCGGACACCTGCCCACCAACACCGACGGCGGCGGCCTGTCGTCCAACCACCCCGGTATGCGCGGGTTGTTCCTGCTGCTGGAGGCCACCCGCCAGCTGCGCCACCAGTTCGCCGGCACCGGACGCCAGGTGCCCGACTGCAAAATCGCCTTGGCCCACGGCACCGGCGGCGCGCTGGGTTCCCGTCACAGCGGCGGCACCGTCATTCTTGCGAGGGATTAGCCATGACTACTGCCTGGAACAAACCCCTGCCCTCCGTGGTCGGCGAAACCCGAGCTTTCTGGGATTCCTGCCGCCGGGGCCAACTGGTCATCCAGATTTGCGACGACTGCAACGAATACCAGTGGTATCCGCGCGGCATCTGCGCCAACTGCTGGAGCGAGAACATCCGCTGGGTGCAGTCCAGCGGGCGCGGCACGGTGTGGACGTACACCGTAACCTACCAGAACCGCACCACCGGCTTCGCCGAGATGGTGCCCTACGTGCTGGCGCTGGTGGAACTGGAGGAAGGCGTCCGAATGTTCACCAACATAGTGGACTGCAACCCGCGGGACGTGCATATTGGAATGGCGGTGGAAGTAACCTTTCAGACCGCCACCCCGCAAATCAGCATCCCCTACTTCAAGCCGGCGGGGTAGCGCAACGCTGGCACTAGGGGATGATAAGCCCCCCGCCGGTCAATGTTGCCGGCGGGGGCTTGCTTTCTCAAGCCGACACGAGTTGCACGCTACATCAGCTATATGGCAGGATAATTCTGTATTGGGCCGATTTCAGCAAGCGGATGCTGTTGTAATCCTGCGGGTCGTCAAATCCGAAGTGCCAGAGGCGATATTCGCTGCCGCCGATGCGCCGGAAAAAGAGTGCGGCGACGGGTTTTGCCGTGTAACAGCACAAAGCCGTTACTCGATAACTATCTCGCCAAGGTCGTAGATCTCTATCTTATGCTGGCAGTGGTTGCAGTGCAGTGACAGGATTGCGGGGTCTGTCCATTCTGAACGCAAATGGATGAGTTTGTCCCCCTCGGCAAGATAAACTTGGTACGTGTCGAAGTCTTCCCTAACTTCGGTGCTGCCGCAGTTGCCGCAGGCGAATTTGGGGCGCGCGTCGGTGTTTTTGGTGCTCATTTCACCATCTCCCTTAGATGCGCTATTTCTCTAGTTCTTCAAGTCGTATAAACTTTACTCGTCCGCGAATTTCGTGGAACGTATCCATTGCTACCCGGTCTTTGAAGTGGCTTTCACGTCGCGATGGAGCAACGATTTTGAGTTGCGTGTAGAAATCGCGCAGTTCGTTAAACTTGGTCAAGGAGTTCAGCATATCGGTGGACAGTTCAATCTCGAACATCTCGGCCGGCATATCGCGCCTGTTGAACCAGATAACATCTACCGTCCTTGCCCTTCGTATGAAATGCTGGTAGCCGAAGCTGGGCAGTCTTGTTATATCGCAAACATCGCCGAGCTTTTGATTGCCGAAATCCCGGTTCCTGTCTTGCGCCGGCACATAGGTCTTGTAGTTGCGCTCGTTGCCGATTTCAACCAGCAAGCCCTGATAGTACCAGTGGTTGTGTTCCTCCACCCGGCGCGGAATATCCTCCCCTTCCGGCGGGAGGTTGTAATCCCGTTCAAACCGCGCGGCCAGTTCCGTAAGGCAGTACAATCCCGGCTTCAGGACGTGGATGCGGGCCGGATTGGTTCGCACGATGCGGCGTATCGTCGCTTCCGGTGTGCGCGTGTTCCAGTCCAGCCCGGCTCCGCCCGGAGCAAGCAAGGCGCGGTTCAGTTGCGATAGCGTGGCAATGCCGCCCAGGTTTTCGAGCGCGGATAATACCTGCATCCATTGTGTAATTTTCGCCATACTGTCTATGCGCCGGCCGCTTTGCCGTAACGTTCGCGCTGTTCCAGCATTTGCTGCTGGATTTCGGAGAGGTCGTCATAAGCATGATGACCACCGTTGTATTGCTTGAGCTGCGCCGGATGCCGGTAAGCCGGTTCAATCTCACCACCGTTTCGCAGCCGGCTTTCGATAATCTCGCAATAGCTGGCCTGAACTTCGCAAGTCAAGTAGGTCAAGCCCAAATTCTGCGCCTGCACTACCTCTGAGCCGCTGCCGCCGAACAGGATGAACGCCGTATCGCCGGGGACGGTGCAGGATTTGATAAGCAGCTCCGACAGCCCTTCCGGGATTTGGCAGGGGTGGCTGGTTTTCTGGCGGGATACGTTCTTGACCAGGTTGAAGTTCAACCACGAGTAAGGCATCCGGCCTTTGTGTCCCTGCTTGATACGCTCTTTGATGCGGTGGTCGGTAGGGTTCTGGTAAGGCTGGGCCACTTGTTCTTTGTAAAAGCGGTTGTGCTTGGACTTGGTGGCGTGCAGGATGGAGCGGTGCGCGGTGGTAAAACGTCGGCTGGTATGGCCGACGTTGGTGTTATAGACCCAGACGTAGTCGTGCACGGAGTAGGCGTGTTCGTCCAAGTACTTGACGCGCAGGTAAGCGTTCTGCCGGGGGTAGTTGATGAAAAAGAGGTTGCCGTCGGTACGCAGCACCCGCAGGCACTCCGCCGCCAGCGCAATGTACCAGTCAACATAATCGTCCCACGGCAATGAAAACGCCCGGCCATCGTACACGATGCCGGCATTGTAGTCGGGGTCGCCGTAAATCAAATCAACGCACCCGTCGGGCAAATCCTGTAGGACGGCCATCACGTCGTCATTGACAACACGGTAGCGGTATTTTTCCGGTAGGGTGGTCATCGTGGCACCAGTGTGTACTCGGCGTTGCGTTCCAGCCGGATTGAGCCGGGGTTTTGTGGGTCGGTGAACGAGTAAAGATACAGCCGCAGGCGGTTGTCTTGCCGCAGCAGGTAGCAACAGTTGATAGCAGTTACGGGCAGGCTTTGCGTGACCCGGAGATAATAACGGTACGGGTTGAAAAGTTGGAAGACGTTAAAATCCGACGGTTCGCCATTCTTGGCCTCAAAGACGGTTATCACGCCAAGATGCTCCAACGTAAAATCGATTTCAACCTGTACTCGACCGACGCTGATTGCAGCTGCACCAATACGATAATCCAAAGGAATCTGCGTGCGATTCGAGCCGTAAGCTTTGGGCGATGCTGCAATATCCTCGTAAAGGAAATCGTGAATGATGCGTTGATTATTGCCCACGGAAAGGATATTGCTCTCGCTGGTGTTGATATTGTTCAGGATGCTGCGCCGGTAGGGCCACTGGTAGCGTCGTTCTTCGGGAATCGGCTCGAATTGGTGATAGCCGTTCGCGATGCCATATACGAACTGGTGCTTGCCTTGCCCCAAATGCACCACGAAGGCATCATCGGCAACCAGCGGGTTCGGCAATCCCGCCGAATTGTCAATTTTCGTGGCGTCAAAGTGATTCCTGAAATCTAGCGAAGCCGCTACTTCCCGCACTTCGTCGTTGGTGAAAACGAGGTTGCCGCGAGACTTGCAGATATCGTACAAACGGGCAATGACCGTCTGCTTTTTGCTCATGTCCTGCGAAGTCATAATCAGACTGCCCGCGCCCATTGCGAAGGCGGTGATGGGGTAGTGCCTACGGTAGCAATATCAGCAACGGGTGGTCAATGGGCAACTGTCAGCAGGATATTGGCACACGCGAAGTCAGTCGAAAATATCGGCGTGCGTACCCGTCCGCATCAAGGTTACCGTAGTATCGTCTTCATCCCAAACCAGCAGCCAGTCAAATTCAATGCGGCATTCCCAAAGCGGAGCCATATTGCCCACCAATTGATGGGCTCTATGCCACGGGTCCAAGGGTTCGCCAGCGATGAGTTGGTCGGTGATTTCCTTGATTTTCGCACGGTCTTTCCCGCGCCTGGCGGCCCTGCGGAGTTCACGTCTATACCTGGTTGTGAGGATTAGCTCGCGCATCGTCAAACTCCGCCATCATCTCGTCAACGCTACCATACCTGATGATGCCGATGCCGGCGCGCGCTTTGCGGACGACTTCCTGCGTTTCCTCATTGGGAATCAGCTCCGTAATTGGAAAGGCGCCATGCAATGCCGTCTGTTTGTAGAACAGCGAGATGGCTTCTGCCGGCGTCATTCCCATCCCGGCAAAAATCGCTTCGGCTTTGCGTACCACTTCCGGGTCGCGGTGGTAGGGCGCGGTTTGGGTTTTTGATGCTGCGTCAACCATAATGCACCTCGCTTGCGGTGGTGTGCTGGCGGCGACGGGGCCTTAGCGCCACGTCCGCCGTCGGATTGCTTAAGGTATCAATCGCCGAAAATATCGGAGTGGGTGCCGGTGTAGCGCAGGGTGATGGTATCCCCGTCGTCCTCCCATACCAGCAGCCAGTCGTACTCAATGTGGCATTCCCAGAAAGGATACCAGTTGCCGGCCAGTTGGTGCGGACGGCAGCGGGCCGGCAAGGGTTCGCCGGCGACTAGCAGATTGATAACCTCTTGAACCCTTTCCCGCTCTTTGCCGCGCCGTGCCATCCGGCGCAAATCCCGTCGGAATCGCGCCGAGATTAGCAGGTTATTCATCCCACAAATCGGCCATCATCTCCGCGACGCTGGAGTAACTGACCATGCTCTCTTTCGGTTCACGCAATGCCGCCTGCGTCTTCTCGTTGGGAATCAGCTCGGTGATGGGAAAGTCGCCGTGCAGGGCGGTTTGCTTGTAGAAGATGGCGATGGCTTCTGCCGGCGTCATTCCCATACTGGCGAAAATCGCTTCGGCTTTGCGTACCACTTCCGGGTCGCGGTGGTAGGGCGCGGTTTGGGGTTTTGATGCTGCGTCAACCATAATGCACCTCGCTTGCGGTGGCCTGCTAACGGCGGCGGGGCATTACCCCCCACGCCCGCAGCCGGATTGCTTAAGGTATCAATCGCCGAAAATATCGGAGTGGGTGCCGGTGCGGCGCAGGATTATGGTATCGCCGTCGTCCTCCCAGACCAGCAACCAGTCGAATTCAATGCGGCATTCCCAGCAGGGATACCAGTTGCCGACCAGCCGGTGAACGCCCAGCCCAGGGTCCGGGGGTTCGCCGGCCAGCAACTTTTCAACGATGTTGTCCAGCTTACTGATGTCTTTACCGCGCCGGCGGACTCGTCGGTCATCCCGCCTGAATTGAGCGGTACGGTAGAGATTACGCATCTTTATTCAGGTCGGCGCGCATTTCGGCAACGCTGCCGTAACCGACCAGGTTCTCTTTGGGTTCACGCAAGGCGGCCTGCGTCTTCTCGTTGGGAATCAGCTCGGTGATGGGAAAGTCGCCGTGCAGGGCGGTTTGCTTGTAGAAGATGGCGATGGCTTCTGCCGGCGTCATTCCCATACTGGCGAAAATCGCTTCGGCTTGGCGTACCACTTCCGGGTCGCGGTGATAGGGCGCGGTTTGGGGTTTTGATGCTGCGTCAACCATAGTGCACCTCGCTGGCGGTGGCGTGCTAACGGCTGCGGGCGGGGCGTTATTGCCACGCCCGCAGCCGGATTTCCTCGCTGGCGTCCATATCGGCTTGCGCCGCCTCCGGCTGGTCGTTGAACAGGTGGGACAGGGAGCGGCGGGAGTAGTAGTTGTCGTCGTTGGGGTCCAGGCGGATGGCTTCGGTCAGGTCGGCGATGGATTGGGGGTAGTCGCCTACTTCGTACCAGGAGATGCCCCGGTTGAACCAGGCGTCGGCGTGGCCGGCGTCCAGGGCGATGGCGGCGGTGTAGTCGGCGATGGCGCGGTCGTACACCCCGTTGCGGCTGTAGCGGTTGCCCCGTTCTACGTACTCGGCGGCGGTGGCCGGTTCCGGCGGCGGCGTTCTCTGCGGTGTGGACACTCCGACGACCTACATCACCGAGCGCACCAGCCCGCCGTCCACCAGCATGGTCGTGCCGGTGATGTAGCTGGAGCGCGACGACGCCAGAAAGGCCACTAAGTAAGCCAGCTCGCGCGGCTCGCCGATGCGTTTCAGGGCGGTCTGCTCGGCCCGCTGGGCCAGCGCGTCCTCGATGGGGATGCCCTGGGTGCGGGCGCGGTCTTCAACATTCTCCATCATCCGCTCCGACATAATGCTGCCGGGGCAGACGTTGTTGATGAGGATGTTCTCGTTGCCGATGTCGTCGGCCAGGTTCTTCATAAAGCCGATGACGCCCATGCGCGTGGCCGCTGACAGGGCCAGGTTGGGGATGGGCGTATAGACGGTGCTGGCCAGGATGTTGATAATGCGCCCGCCGCCCTGGGCGCGCAGGTGAGGCAGCGCCGCGCGGGTCATCCGGGCGAAAAAGAACAGCGAGCGGTTGGCCGACACCTGCCACAAGTCTTCGGTGGAGTCTTTGGCGTAGGCTTGGGGCGGGCCGCCGGAGTTGTTCACCATAATGTCGATTTGACCGAAATGCCCGGCGGCGCTGGCCACCAGTTCGGCGATGGTCTCCTCCCGGTCGAGGTCGCCGGCAAAGGTGAATATCTCGGCCCCGGTGGCCGCGCGGATTTCGTCCGCCGCCCGTTCCAAATCCGAGGGAGTGCGGGCGCAAATGGCTACCCGTGCGCCCTCCTCGGCCAGTACCTCGGCGCAAGCCCGGCCCAGCCCCTTGCTGGCGCCGCCCACAATCGCTACCTTACCGTTGAGTTGCAAGTCCATTGCCCGGCCTCCTGAAATGCTGCCCGCGATTATAACAGGCGGCAGGCAAGGGGCGGCATAGTGTACAATCCCGATTACTATGACCATCCCCAACGACGCCGGCATCAGCAACGACGCCGACACCAGCGAGATTGAAACCGCCGCCGTTGCGTTTGCCCGGGGCGCCGGCAATCTGCTGTCCGCGCACTTTGGCCGCGTCCTCAGCGTTGAGTACAAGGACAAGGCCCGGCAAGACCCAGTGACTACCGCCGACAAGGAAACGCAAGCCTACCTGGTCAGCCAAATTTCCCGGCAGTTCCCAACCCACGGCATCCTGGGCGAGGAGGACGATGCCAGCGCGGACGGCGATACTCCGGCGGCCGATTTCCTCTGGGTGCTGGACCCGCTGGACGGCACTACCAACTTTATGAACGGCCTGCCCGTCTATGCGTCGTCCATCGGCGTGCTGTATCGCGGCCGGCCGCTGGTTGGGGCAGTGTACATTCCCTGGCCCGTCAGTATCCGCAGCGGCGCGGCCGGCGCCGGCCGCGGCGTGGTGGTTCACGGGCGGGCCGGCGGCGGGGCCTTTGCCGACGATGAGCCGGTGTCGGTATATCAAACTGATAAACCGCGGGGCGACCGGCTGATTGGACTCCCCGGCTCTTTCGGCGCCTCAACCCGCGTGGGCAAGGGACTCAAGGGGCAGCCTCTGGGGCAGCCGCGGGTGACGGGCAGCATCGCCTATGAGCTGGCGATGACGGCAATGGGCGTGATGCAGTTCGCCATCATCGGCGCGCCGCGGATGTGGGATATGCTGGGCGGCGTCGTGGCCGTGCAAGAGGCCGGCGGCACGGTGATGACGCGCCTGGCCGGCCGCAAGCAATGGCATCCGCTGGATTCGCTGGCGCCAACCTGGGAGGAAAAGGCGCCGACGATGGCGGAGCTGCGGAAATGGGTAGCCCCGCTGGTGGCCGCCAACCCGACGCTGGCCCCGCTAATCGCCCACAACTTGCACCAGCGGCGGCGGCCACTGCGGCGGATGGCGCGGGGCGTCAAAAAAGCGCTGGGCCGCTGATTGCGACGGGCGCAAGGACTCTGACAGCGGCCGCGCCCTAACGCTCCGGTTACCACGGCGCGGCGAAAATATCGGCTACGGCGATGGCCAAGCCGGGAATCCGGGCCGTGGCAAGCGTGTCGCCGGCCCGATATAGCGCCTCTGCCGTGTAATCGCCAACGCCAGCGTTGGCAACGGGTTCGGTGAGCGCCAGGACGGTTTCCCCGTAGGGGTCAAGAATCCAGTATTCGGGTACGCCGTGGCGGGCGTACAGCTCCCGCTTGACTGACAAATCGTAAGCGCGGTTATGGGGAGACAGGATTTCCACTACCAAATCGGGTACCCCTTCACAGCCCCGGTCGGTAATGATATGCCGGCGGGCCGCGCTGATATAAAGCAAGTCCGGCTCAACTGCGGACTCGCCCGGCAAAAGTACGCTGTAAGGGGCGCGGTACAGCAACCCCAACCGGCGCGGCAGAGTATGGCCGTCGATAGTGGCTCCCAGGAAAAGCGAAACGGTCTGATGTTTGGTATTAGGTGCGGCGGCCATCCGGTACAACGCTCCGTCAATCAGTTCCCACCGCTCGCCCTCAGGGGTGGCGGCATAGTCGGCGTGGGTGTATTTGCCTTTGGGCTTGGCGGCTGCCATGGGCTATAACTTCTTATTGCTCTCCCGGCCCCCGCAGCAGGTCCAGGTACTTGTAGCCGGAGCCGGTGTTGAGCAGCACTACTTCATCATCGGTGGCGATGCTGCCGTCGGCCAGCAGCCGCTCCAGTCCCACCAGGGTGGCGGCACCTTCCGGGCAGGCGATGATGCCCTCGGTGGCTGCCAGGCGGTACATAGCGTCCACCATTTCGTCATCGGAGACGGCCAATGCGCCGCCGCCGGTCTCGCGCAGGGCTTGCAGGATTAGATAGTCGGCAAAGGGGCCGGGAACGCGCAGGCCGTCGGCTTTGGTGGCGGCGTTGGGCCACGGTTCGGCGGTAGCCGCGCCCTCGTGAAACGCCTTGACGATGGGTTGGCAGCCATCGGCCTGCACCGCGTAGAAACGGGGCGGTTTGCCCTCTATCCAGCCCAGTTCCAGCAGCTCCTGAAAGCCTTTGTACATCCCGATGATGCCGGTGCCGCCGCCGGTGGGGTACACGATGGCATCGGGCATCCGCCAGCCTAACTGCTGGGCGATTTCCAGGCCCATGGTCTTTTTGCCCTCGGCGCGGCAGGGCTCTTTCAAAGTGGAAAGGTCGAACAAACCCTGTTCGGCGGCGACGCCGACGGCAATTCGCCCGGCGTCGCCGATGAGCCCGTCCACCAGGTTCAACTCGGAGCCGGCTACTATGGATTCCTTCTTGTTGGCGGCGGGGGCGTCCTGGGGCATAAAGACTTTGACCGGAACGCCGGCCCGGGCGCCGTAGGCGGCCGCCGCTCCCGCCGCGTTGCCGGCCGACGGCATAGTGAATCCCGGCGCGCCGAACTCCACGGCTTTGGACACCGCCGCCGCAATGCCCCGCGCCTTGAACGTGCCGGTGGGGTTCAAGCCTTCCTCTTTGACCAGCAACCGGCGCACCCCAACCTGGCGGGCCAGCGTGGCCGCGTCCAGCAGCGGCGTGCCGCCCTCGCCCAGGGTGATGACGGAGGATGCGTCGGATACCGGCAGCAGCTCGTGGCAGCGCCACATATTGGCCGGCCGGCCGTTGAAATCCGACCGTTGCACTTCCCGCCGCAGGCGGGGCAAGTCGTAGCGGACGAACAGCACTTTGCCGCAACAATCGCTGACCGTCGCCAGCCCGTGATACGGAAACTGATTGCCGCAGTTAGTGCATTCCAGGTGGTCGATGTAGCTGAAGGAAGGCATTTGTTACTCCGATTCCCTAGTATGCCCCGGCCTGTTGCGTGGGGACGACCGGATTGCTGATGGTGGGGCGGTTCAATCCCAGGGCCTCGCGCACGGTTTCGTTGGAGCGAATCAGTCGCACTGCGGAGGTCGGGTACTGAGGGTTGTTGGGGTTGGATACGTCGTGCCGTTCGATGATGCCATCGTCCAGCCAATCCTCCACCAGGCGCCGGCATTCGTACTCGTTCCAGGCGAGGCCCCAGTCGAGCATCCATTGAGTGCAGAGCATATTGTAACCCACGAAGTACATCTGGCTTTCCAGTTTGCTCATCTCCCGCACGAAGACGTGGAGGACATCCTGAAAAGCCTCGGCCTGTTCCTGGGGCGTGGGCATCTGCACCTGCACGTCCCCGTGTTCGGAGAGCTGGATGCCCAGCTCCGCCTCCAGGGGAAACAAGGGGGCCGCGGCCAGCATATCGCGGGCTACCGACTGGCTGAAAGCGCACAGGATGACGCGACGGCCCAGGGCGCGGGCGCGGTCAACCAGCACCTGGTAATCGGAATCGCCGGAGCCGAGGATAACTACTTTGCAATCTTCGCGGTCCCGCAGCCAGTCGTACACTTCCAGCAGGATGGATGGGTCGCTGCGGTCTTTGCCGGCCATGGTGCGCGGGGCATGATAGGGAATCAGGCCGGCCTGGGCGAAGGCCGAGCCGTCTTCCGGGCGCAGGCTCCAGTCGCCAAAGGCTTTGCCGCCCAGCACTTCGCCGAACACCTGGCCCACGTTGGTCATTGCTTCGTACAAGACCTGCGGAGTAACGCTCTGGTGATACAGCTGCGCTCCCCGACGGATGTTTTCCCAGTCAACCGCGATTAGTACCCCGTTAGTTGCTTCATCCAATTGTGCGCCTCCTCAAAAAATCGTCATAGACACTAAGGTTTTTGGTCAAATTCGCCCCCCAAACGACCCTGACTGCATTATAGCCTAATCATACCGCCCTGGGGCGGCGGCGGCGCCGTGCTATAATCACTCGCCGCATCTACCAAAGGGAGCGCTGTCATGCCCGATTACGAACTTATCCTTTACGAAGCTGACCCCGATACCGGCATCGCCCGCATCACCCTCAACCGGCCGGCGCGCCTGAACGCCATCAACGACCAGATGCAGGCAGAGATAACCGATGCCCTGACTCGCGCCGATGCCGACCCCGAGGTGCGCGTTCTGATAATCACCGGCGCGGGCCGGGCCTTCTGCGCCGGGGGAGATATGGACCAGCTCGGCGGTTCCGCCAACGGCGCCGGGAGTGGGTGGAGTTCGGGGAATGCGGATGAGGTGCGGCGCAGTTTCCGGCTGGCTCAGGGGATGATTCTGGGCGTGCAGCGTTGTGAGAAGCCGGTCATCGCGATGGTCAACGGCGTGGCCACCGGGGCCGGGCTCGACCTGGCCTGCGCCTGCGATATTCGCATCGGCACGGCTAATGCCCGGTTTATGTCGGCCTACGTGCGTATCGGATTGTTTCCCGGCTTTGGCGGCACCTGGCTGTATCCGCGCACGCTGGGGAGCCTGGGCCGCGCCGCCGAAATGCTGTTCACCGGAGACTTTCTGGAAGCGGACGAGGCATACCGGCTGGGGTTTTTGAACCGGCTGGTGGCCGATGCGGAGCTGGAGGCGGCGACCCTGACGATGGCCGGGCGAATCGCCGCCGGCCCGCCCATCGCCATTCGCCTGTCCAAGATGATGCTGTACCAGGGGCTGGAGTTTGACCTGGAAACCGCGATGAAAATGGCTGCCGCCGCCGAAACCATTACCCTGACTTCCCAGGACCACATTGAGGGAGTCAGGGCTTTCCGCGAGAAACGCGCCGCCGAGTACCGCGACGGCTAGCCTGGCCAAAGCGCGCCGGGGCAGCCACAAAGGTTGCCCCGGTGCCGCCAAAGGTCACTGCTTGCAATAAGGCTCGAAGCGCCGGCCGGCGCTGGCAACCAGGTCTTGCAATTCCCGGTAACTCCGGTTCTCTCCCAACTGCGATGCTACGGTATCCAGCAGGCCGGCCACCGCGTCGAGGTCGCCGCACTGGGCCCAGAAGGATTTGCGCAGCAGTTCGGCAAACTCGGCGGCGGCGGCGGTTTGCCGGAAATAGGGGTTGGTGGCGGACAGGTCAGCGGCGACGTCGCCAATGCTGATTGCGGAGGACAATTCCGTAGGCTGGCGGGTCTGCGGGTCCAGCCAGCGCAGGCGCGCCACGGCCACTGCGGCATCGGATGCGGCATCGTCGAACAGCCGCAGTTCGTACAGGGCGGACACGTCGCGAGCAAAGCCGACTTCTCCGAAATCCAGGGTGTCATCCCGAAAGTCCGCATCGGCCACGGCGCGGTTTTCGTATCCGATGAGGCGATACTTGCGAACGGTATTCGGATTGAACTCGACCTGGATGCGGGCGTCGCGGGCGGTTTCGGTGAAAATGCCGGCGACGCTTTCCTGCAGGAACCGCGCGGCGGCGGCGCGGTCGGCCATATAGTGATAGGTGCCGTTGCCGCGATTGGCCAGAACTTCCAGCAGCACGTCGTTGTAGTTGCCGGAAATGCCGACGCCGATGCTGGTCAGGGTTGCGCTGCGCTGGGCGTAGTCGTCCACGATTTTCAGGATGGAATCCGGGCCGGTGGCACCCACGTTGGCTACGCCGTCGGACAGCAGGACCAGGCGCACCTTCCGGCCCCGCTCCAATTCAGCGGAGGCCAGGTCGTAGGCCATGGCCAGGCCGGCCTCGGCGTAGGTGCTGCCGCCGGGCCGCAGCCCTTGGGCCGTGGCCGAGATGTCCCGGGCGTTATCGCCGTTGGTGAACTCCCGGGCCACGCGCACGTCGTCGGCGTAGGTGACGATGGCGGCCCGGTCGCCGGGTATCATTTGTTCCGTGATGCCCGCAATGACCGCTTTGGCCAGGCCCAAACGGTTGTCGGCTTCCATTGAGCCGGACACGTCCACGACGAAAATCAGGGACACCGGCGCCCGGTCATTGGTGGGGGCCGGGTTGCTGACGCCCACCCGCAGCAGGGCATAGCCGTCATCGCCAAAGGGCGACGGCCCGGCGTCCAGATGAATCCCCAGCGCCGTATCGGCGGCCGGGTAGCCCTGGGGCAGGCTGTTGATGTACTCCTCAACTCGCACCGAATCGGGGTCAACCGGATGCCCGTCGCGCAGGTATTGTTTCAGAATCTCATAGGATGCGGTGTCTCCGTCCAGCGCAAAGGTGGAGAGCGGGTCTTCGTCGGCGTCGATGAACGGGTTGACGCCGTAATGTTCGTAGTAGGTCAGCGGATAAGCGCCATCGTTGGGGTTATCGGTGCCGCCGGATTCGGGCGGGATGGCTGGGCCGGCGGCGGCCATAGCGGCCGGGGCGGCCGTCGCGGCCGCGGATTGCCGCCGGGCGGCCGCATCCGACGGGGCGGATTCCGCCGCAGTGGCGGCGGGCGGCGCACTGGCCGAGGCGGGCGTTGCCGCAATAGGCTGCGGCGCGCTCGCCCGCCCCGCCGGGGCCGAGGCTTGAGATTGGGACGAACTGGCCGGCGACTCGGCCATGCCCCCGCAGGCCAGCGCGGCGGCGGCAATGAGTAAAGGCGCAGCGGCCATTGCGGCAATACGGATTCCAGACAGCGATTGCATAACGTTCCTCCTTTCGTTTCAAACCGGGTATCGCTTGTTGGCAATACGGGAGGAACGGGCCGGCGGATTTACGGCATCATATATGCTCACTCGCCGGCGGCTAATGGCGACTGGCGTAAGCGTTTTTACTCCGGCAGGGTGATGACGGTTACGTTGTGTTCGGCTGCGGCCTGCCGGCAAGTATCCAGTGGATAGACGCCGATAACGGCCGCGGCGACCGGAGCGGCGGTTGCGGCGGCCAGGATAGCGGCGCGAGTATGCGCGCGTCGCACGTCGCTGTCGTCCAGAGTGACGGAGACTTCGGCCAGGGCGTACCGGGAGTTGCCGCTGTCCACCAGGATGATGTCGGTATCCTCCAGGTCGTCAGACTGTGCTTCGGAGATGCGGTTGGCGGCAACGGCCTGGTCAAGGATATTGGGAATGAGGTTTTGGTCGGGGATGGTGACGGCATAGACTACTCTGGGTTCGTGCATACCCAGGTATCGTCGGGCCAGCCGGCCGGCCCGGCGGGCTGCTTTGCGTTCGTAATCGGTGCCGGTCAAACGGGCGAGTGTGCCTTGCATCCGGTTTTGCCCCGCTTCCAGCCGGGCCTGTCCCTCTTGCAGCTGGACGATGTCCCCCTGCATCCGGGCCTGTCCCTCTTGCAGCTGGGCAATGTCCCCCTGCATCTGGGCCTGTCCCGCTTCCAGCCGGGCCTGTCCCTCTTGCAGCTGGATGATGTCCCCTTGCATCCGGGCCTGTCCCTCTTGCAGCTGGACGATGTCCCCCTGCATCCGGGCCTGTCCTTCTTGCAGCTGGACGATGTCCCCCTGCATCTGGGCCTGTCCTTCTTGCAGCTGGACGATGTCCCCCTGCATCTGGGCCTGTCCCTCTTGCAGCTGGACGATGTCCCCCTGCATCTGGGCCTGTCCCTCTTGCAGCTGGACGATGTCCCCTTGCATCTGGGCCTGTCCCTCTTGCAGCTGGACGATGTCCCCCTGCATCCGGGCCTGTCCCTCTTGCAGCTGGACGATGTCCCCTTGCATCTGGGCCTGTCCCGCTTCCAGCCGGGCCTGTCCCTCTTGCAGCTGGGCGATGTCCCCTTGCATCCGGGCCTGTCCCGCTTCCAGCCGGATCTGTCCCTCTTGCAGCTGGGCGATGTCGCTTTCAATCCGGGCGAGCCGGGCGTCGGTGACCGTGATGTAGTCGTAGAGTACTTGCGTTAGGTCGGCGACGGCTTGCTGTAGGCCGGCGACATTCTGCTGCAATTCCCGGACGATGGCCGGGAGTTGCAGGAATTCCTGGTCGAGGATATGCTGGCGCATAGCAGCCTGTAAGCCGGGGTCGCCGGCCATGGCGTCCAGGATGTCCTGAAATGTGGCGATGGGGGTAGTCATGGTGGTGGCAAGCTCCGTGTGACCTCTGTGGTGATTATAACACTGCTCCCTGCGTTCCCGCTTTCCGGCTCGCCAGCATAGGGCAGTTTTTCTTTGGCTGCCGCCCGCCCCCGCCCGGTGGTACAATGTCATCGCTATGAGTGTTGACAACAGCCTTTCCCCCCACGGCGGCGCGCTGGTGGAGCAGGTGCAGCCCCTGAGCTACGCCGGCGCCATCGCCGGGCTGCCGGCCATCGCGGTGCGCGAGCAGATTGCCCACGAGTGCGTGAATATCGCCTACGGGTTCTTTTCCCCGCTGACGGGGTTTATGGGCAGCGCCGACGTGGCGTCGGTGGCGGCGACGATGCGGCTGACCAGCGGCTACATCTGGCCTATTCCCATCGTGCTGGACGTTGCCGAGGCCGAGCTGCGACGACAGGGCGTCGGCGTGGGCGATACCGTTCTGCTCACCTACCTGGGCAGCCCGCTGGCGACGCTGGATGTGGCCGAGATTTTCACCGCCGACCTGACCCGCCTGGCGCAGCAGGTGTACACGACCGCCGATGCCGCGCATCCGGGCGTGCAGCGCACGTTGGCCTATGCCGACCGCTTCGTGGCCGGCGACATCACGCTGCTTGGCGAGCCGGTTATCAACCCGCCCTTCGACCGCTTCTGGCGGACGCCACGCCAGCTGCGGGATGAACTGGCCGGGATGGGCTGGCAGCGGGTGGTGGCGCATCAAACGCGCAACGTTCCCCACTCCGGCCACGAATACCTGATGAAGGGGGCCTTTATGGAGGCGCAGGCCGACGGGGTGCTGGTCAGCGCAGTTATCGGCGAGAAGAAAGAGGGCGATTATATCGACGAGGCAATCGTGCTGGCGCACGAGCATTTGCGCGCGCGCGGTTTTTTCCGCGCGGATATTCACCGCACAACCGCCCTGTTGTGGGATATGCGCTACGCCGGGCCGCGCGAAGCCGTGTTCCACGCGCTGGTTCGCAAGAACCTGGGCTGCACCCACCATATGTTTGGCCGGGACCACGCCGGGGTTGGCGACTATTACGGCCGCTACGCCGCCCACGAGATTTTTGACACGCTGCCCGACCTGGGGATTCGCTCGGTGCTGACGCTGGAATGGTGGTATTGCCCCACCTGCGGCGGCGTGGCCTACGAAGGCATCTGCGGCCACCCGGATACCAAGCAGGACCTGGCGGGCCGGTTGATTCGCAGCATCATCTCCGGCGGCACGGAGCCGGCGCCGCAAACGCTGCGGGCCGAAACGCTGGCGGTGGTGCGCCAGTGCGCCGAGGAATACGGGTTCGGCTCCCCGTTCGTTACGGAAAGGTATCTGCGGGAGCGGACGCCGGCGCTGACGGTGGCGCCAGGGTGGTTTAGCGGCGCCGGTGGCCAGTCAAGTTATGACGCTTCCGGCGCGTAGTCCCAGGAACGGATGCGTTGGGGCGTTACTCTGATGTAGGCTGCGCCGGGGCGGGGTTCGGTGGGCAGCTCGGCATCCGGCACGCCGCGCCGTTTTGCCGCCTCGCGGGCGTAGCGCAGTACGTCCGCCGGGTCGGAGTGTACCGTGGCCGTGCCTTGAACCATCAGCCCTTTGATGTCCCCCATTGACTTTCCGCTCTCCAGCAGCAGGCTCACCCTGGGGTTGTGAGCAATGTTCCGCAGCTTCCGCGTGTTGGCCCTGACGCCCATCAAAATCTCGTCGCCCAGGCGGAAGTATCCCAGCGGCACGGTGTGGGGAAACCCGTCCGGGTCGAGGGTGGTCAGCGCAATCCAGCCGGGTTTGCGGTCGAGAAACTCGTGGGCTTCCTGCTTTGTAAGTCGGCGGGGCATAGCTATCGCTCCTAGAAGGCGCGGGGCGGGAAGACGCGACGATACACTCCCGGCGAACCGGGGGCGTGCCCGTAGCGGCCGCCGATATATTCATTCATCGTGTCCTGGCCGCGCTGGGTCTCCCAAGCCAGGGTTTCCGGCACCTTTTCGTGCTCGAACTCGTACATCGTCAGGTACTTTGGCGCGCCGGCGACGGCGTGGTAGCGGCGCACGTGCAGACAGCCCGGTATCAGCAAGTTGGCCGGCGTGCGTACCGTGTCGTAGTATTCGTTGTATCCGGCTTCCAGCTCCGCCGGCACGTCCATGCGGCCAATCTGCAAGGCGGGGGCCATGCCCCGGCCCTGGGTGTCGGGGTCGCTCTCCGCCGGATAAATCTGGGTACAGACGTTGCGCACCGTGCCCCGGCCTACTACGTTGGGCGACATCCGCTGCGTCCATTCGGTGGGGTTGCGGCTCAGGCGCAGGTATTCGTCGGTTTGCAGCGCATCCGCTGATTCCAGCTCGTACACGGCCAGATAACGGGGGCCGCCGCGCAGCGCCTCGTAGCGGGCGGCATCCAGGAACCCCGGCGCGCTCAACCGCTCCGGCACGTGTTCCTCGTTGTACCAGGCGTTGAACTCGGCGTCGTGCTCAACGTCCACGTCGGCAAAAACTAGCAACAGGGCAGTACCCTTTTTCTTGACCATTTAACACCTCTCTGGCAGCGCTCATTAAACCACAGTTTAAGAGCGTGGGGATAGCCGGGCAAACCTCCCCGGGCCTTTGCAAAGTCAAGGCCGGGAATTGCGAAATTACCGGGATAAACAGGATAAACAGGATTTTACTGATTCGGTGTTACCGTATTCCGGCGAAATCGGGATTTTTGATGCGGCAGCAGTCAGGCGAAGGGCTGCCACTGGGGGCGGTTTGGCTAGGTTGGCATGGCGGCTCCTTTGGCTCCGTGCGTTGGGGATTTGGTCGGGCGATTGATTTGCGGTGGACCGGGTTTCAGGGATTATCAGCCCTACGGCCGGAGGTTTGCGCGGGGTTTTTAGCTCGGATTTTCCATGCCCGGGGCATGGGGCGCTGTGGCGGACGCCGTGGCCGAGGGGACTACGCCGGTTAGAGTGGTCGGCGGCAGTCTCCTGCGATAGCCGGTGCGACTTGGATACTGATGGGGTTGGCCGTGATTACCTGAAACCCGGTCGGGGTCTTGACTTTTCGCCTGACGCCGCTATGATAGCACAGGGGTTCTGGCAAGCGCAAGGGGCAATTTTACAGGGACAGGGCCTTGGCAAAGTCGAGGCCGGGAGTTACGGATTTACAGGGAGGCACAGGGTGAACAGGGTTTTTGGATTGCGCTGTACCGGGTTGCGGCGAAATCGGGGATGGCGGTGGGCAGCCGGAGGCAGAAAATCGGGGCCTGGCGCCGGCCCGGCAAACCGCCGCTAACTGCTTGCTTTTTGATGTACTATACGCGCGAGAGGTGAAGATATGCCCAGAGCAACCATCAATATAGGCGAACCGGCCGGCCAGGCAATTGCCGGCACGACGTGGAAGTACGCCAGAGGCTACGTGCCCGGCGAGGTCAACGAAGGGCTGGTGGAGCAATCCGCCGGCAGCCCGGCCCGATTGCCCGACTACGACGACTCCGGTTGGGCGATTTGCTACGACCTTCCGGAACGGGTTTCCCACGGCTTCAGCTTCGTCTGGTATCGCGCTGCCATCACCATTCCCGAAACGGTGAACGGCCATCCCACCGGGGGGATGCGCGTCCAGTTTGAGACCTGTGTGGACGATTACGGCGAGATCTGGATTGACGGCGAATGCAACCGGGACCGGGGAACGGTGCAAGGATTCAACGTTCCCCAGCGCGTCCAGGTGACGGACAACGCGCAGCCCGGCGACCGGCACACCATCGCGATTCTGGCCGTCAACGGGCCGCTGGGCGCGCCCTTCGGCACCGTGTTCGTCCGCTACGCCAACCTCGGGTTTGAGTGGACGGGAGCGTAGCTTTTCATAATCCGGTCAGGCGACGGCGACGGCGCGTCCGGAGTCTGAAGCCTCCTGGATGCGGTCGATGAAGCGGTGCAGCCGAACCGCTTCGTCGAAGTCGGGCTGGCTGGCGTTCCCTTCGCGGATGCCGCGTCCAAACTCGTAATACATCTGGCCCACGTTGTAGGCGGCGCCCCGGGGCATTCCTTCCAGCACGTAGGTGTACCGGGCGGGAATTGCCAGGTCTTCCAGGTGGTCGCCGCCTTGCGCGCCCTGCAACCGCACGCCGTCGTGGTTGGGGGACTCGTCGGAGGAGGCCACCAGCGTTCCATCCCGTCCGTAAATCTCCATGCGGTAGCCGCTGCCGGCCCAGGGGTTGCTGGCGATATGGGCCGACGCCACGCCGCCGCCGGCGAGCCGGCCGCTGACCAGAATGTTGTCGGGCGCGGTAACGTCCACCATCTGACTGGTGTCGGTTTCAAACCATTCTTTGGCCTGCGTGCTGACCACCGACGAGACTTGACTGAAATCCCCCACCACGAACCGCAGGGCGTCGATGGTGTGGCCGCAGGAGATGGTCAGGGTGTTTGCTCCCAGCTCCCGGTCGCGCTGCCAGGTGCGGTCGGACTGCCGCGCCAGCACCCCGCCGGCGATGCGGCTGACGTGGCAGGACATAACTTCCCCGACGTAGCCCGACGCTATCAGGTCTTTCAGATGCAGCAGCGCCGGGTTGGCGCGGGACTGCAGCCCCACCATGTTGCGGACGCCCCGGGCGCGGGCCAGGTCGGCCATTTCCTGAGCCTCGGCGGTAGTCCGGCCCAGGGGCCACTCCGTATAGACGTGCTTGCCGGCGTTGAGCGCGGCCACCGTCGGTTCATAATGCGCCGGCACCCGCAGACTCACCGCCACGGCGTCGATGTCGGGATGTTCCAGCATCTTGCGGTAATCGTCGAAGGCCAGCCGGGCCCCGAATTTCCGGCGCGACTCCTCGGCGCTCTCCAGGCGCGTCGTGCAAACTGCCGTCAGCTCGAACTCCGGGCTGGCGACTACGGCCGGCAAATGCGACCGCACGGCCCAGCCCCGATGGATGTTCGCGCCGATAATGCCCAGGCGAATCGGGTCTGCCATGATGTTCCCCCTTTTGCGTGATTCGAGCCTATCCTAACATAACGCGCCCGGCGCCCGGCCCAATGCCGGAGCCGGCCCATGACGGCGGGGATGTGTTAGGATTGCGCTACTCAAACTCAGCCACGGAGCGCGAAAATGCCATACGGAGATAACGACTGGCTGGCCCTGACCGCCGAGCCGACCCTGGAACCGGAGCTGCCCATTTGCGACGCCCATCATCATTTTTGGGATTTTCGTATGGACCGGGTTCCCTATCATCGCTATTTGCTGCCCGAACTGGCCGCCGACCTGAACAGCGGGCACAACGTGCGCTCCACCGTGTTTCTGGAGGCGCGGTCAATGTACCGCCCCGACGGGCCGGAGGAGCTGCGCCCCGTGGGCGAGGTGGAGTTCGTGCAGGGCATCGCCGCCGCCAGCGCCACCGGACTCTACGGGCCGGCCAAAGCCGCCGCCGCCATCATCGGCCACGCCAACCTCAACCTGGGCGACGACGTGGAGCGGGTCCTGGACGCATTGCAGGCCGCCTGCCCCAACCGCTTTCGCGGCATCCGCCACAACACCGGCTGGGACCCGCACCCGGAGCTGGAAAGTCGTGCCGCGGCCGGCGAGCTGGCTAATGCCAATTTCCGCGCGGGCGCGCGGGTTCTGGAGCGCCGGGGGCTGGTGTATGAGAACGTGGTGTACTTTCCACAGCTCGCAGAACTGGCCGACTTTGCCCGGTCGGCGCCCGACCTGACCATCGTCTCCAACCACATCGGCGGTCTCATCCGCGTCGGCCCTTACGGGAACCGGGACGACGAGGTAATGCCGGCCTGGCGTGAAGGCATTGCCAGCCTGGCCCAGTGTCCCAACGTGGTGATGAAGCTCGGCGGCGTGGGCCAACCCCGCTACGGTTTCGACTGGCACACCCGCAGCGTCCCCGTCGGTTCCGAGGAACTGGCGGAGTCCATGGCCCCCTTGCTGACCTACTGCATCGACCAGTTCGGCCCGGAGCGGTGCCTGTTCGAGAGCAATTTCCCGCCGGACAAGGTGTCCTTTTCCTACAACGTGATGTACAACGCTTTCAAGCGGCTGACCGGCGGCTACTCGGCTACGGAGCGGGCGGCAATGTTCCACGACAACGCCGCGCGGATTTACCGGATAGACGGGTAGGCTTTAGGGGCCGGCCAGCAATGCGGTGAGGTCTGCGATATTCGCCAGTTCGTCCAGGCGGGAGACCGTTTCCATCACTTGCTGCATCCGGCCCTCGCCCAGCGTTTCGCGGGACAACAGCTCGAACTTGCCGCGCAATTGCTCCCGCGACGCCGGGTTGGAGAAATCGCCGCGCTGGCCGGTGACGCTGGCTTCCAGAACGCGCCGGTCTTTCAGGTGGATGGCAACGCGGGCCGCGGGATAATCATAACGGCGCAGGCTCATCTCAGCGTCGGATGCTATGGCGACGCGCTGCGCTAACCGCCTGACGTCCGGGTTGCTGACCCGCTCCGGCAGGAATGCGGTTACGCCGGCGTTTCCGTAGCAGATGGCGGCGGCTACCGCGTAGGGTATGGAAAACTTGGCCGCCAGCATATTGCCGGGCGCGGGGTCGGTCATTAGCTGGGCAATGGGCGGAGCGTGAACTATAATCCGCTCCACTTGATGCGCGCCAAAAGCCTCCTGCTGCATCAGGCTCTGCACGGCGTCCAGCGCCGGATGGTTGTACAGGCAGCAGGCATGGAACTTGAAATAGTTTTGCTGGATGCGGAACTGGCCGGGAGCGCCCAACCCGTCAACCGCCGCATCGGGGTCGAACCCATCGCCGAGCAGGCTGCGGTATAAGTCGGCCGGCCCGTCGGCAATGGCGGTGAAACCGCACCGGCTCAGGTGGGCCGCCATGATGCCCTGGAACCCGGAGCGGCCGGGGTACAGATTGCGGACGGTGGCCCCTTCCAGGCAGGGCGTCCAGGTGTTGGCCGGACTCATGGACACGGCCAGGTTCATCGCCAGGCGGGTCTGGGCCGGGTCGAATCCCAGCAGGCGCGCGGTGGCCGCCGCTGCGCCGATGGTGCCCCAGGTGCCATGCGAGTGGACTTCGGGGCGTATTTCGGTCGCGGTTCCGATGCGCGACGTAACCTCGTAGCCGGCGATGATGCTTTCCAGCACCGCCGGGCCGCTCCGGCCTAGGTCTTCGCCCACGGCAATAGCGCCGGGGGTTACGTGGATGGACGGGTGCCCGCCGCCCAGCCGGCTGCCTTCGTCCATTTCCAGGGCCACGCCGGCGGTGGCGTTCACCATGGTGGCCCACATAGGCGGCGCCCGGTGGGGGTGGCCGATGATGACGGCGTTACCCGGCCCGCCCAGGTCGGCCGCCAGCCGGGCGAAATTGGCGTTTTCCGCCAGGCGGCTGCCGGCGGCGATGGCGCCAATGGTGTCCAGAACCACATCTTTGGCCGCCGCCACGGTGGATGTATCCAAGTCTGCCAGGCGAACCGAGGCGACGAACTCGGCCAGCCGGTCCAGGTAGTCCGGGGCCATGATGTCCTCTAGCGGGTGAAAAATTCGTGGAGCAGACGATAGGCTTCGTCGGGCAGCTCCTCGGCGATGTAGTGGCCGCAGGGCAGCGACCGGCCTTCAACGTTGTTGGAGTAATTTTGCCACACTCCCAGCACGTCCTGAGTGCGGCCCACGTAGCCGGTTTCGCTCCACAGGGCCAGGTGGGGGCAATTCACCTTGTTGTCGAAATCTGCTTCATCGTGCTCCAGGTCGATGCTGGCGCCGGCCCGATAGTCCTCGCAAGCGCCGTGGATGGCCGCCGGGTCGTTGAAGCAGCGGACGTATTCCTCAATGGCTTCGGGCGGAAACACCGTTTCGGCGTTGTCAACCCGCATAAACCGGGAGCGGATGAAGTAGTCGGCATCGGCGCCAATCACCCGCTCGGGGAAATCGTAGGGCTGAATCAGAAAGAACCAATGGTAGGTGTTGGTCGCCATCGCCTGGTTCACGATGCTGAACATATGGCGTGTCGGCACGATGTCCAGGGTAGCCAGTTTGCGGACGCGGTCGGGGTGGTCTTTGGTCAGGCGATGGGCGACGCGCGCGCCCCGGTCGTGGCTGCCGAGAAAGAAGGAGTCGAACCCCAGGCTTGCCATGGCGTCAACCTGGTCCTGGGCCATCGCGCGCTTGGAGTAGTTGAGGTGTTGGGCGTCGCCGTGGGGTTTGCCGCTGTCGCCATACCCCCGCAAATCCGCCGCCACCACCGTAAAATCTGCGGCCAGGCGGGGCGCAATCTTGTGCCACATAGTATGCGTCTGCGGGTAGCCGTGCAGCAGGAGCAAGGGCGGCCCGCTGCCGCCTTTCACCAGGTTGACGGTGGCGCCGCCGGTTTCAATTTGCAGCTGCTCAAATCCTTCAAACATTGCCATTTGCTCCCCCTCAAGTACGATGATTGCCGGTTACATAATGCTGGGATAAGCCGGCATTGTAAATACCCAAGCGGCCGCCGGTAGCGTTGCAATTCAGGTGGTTGGAGTCCGTTTTTTACAGGGATGGACAGGATGGACAGGATTTTTTTGATTGGGACTTGGCGGATTCCGGCGAAAGTCGGAATGACGACAAGGTACGACCACCTAAATTGCAACGCTACCGCAAGGTTGGCGGAAATGGTGGTTGACAAGACCGCTGCAAAGCGGTAGCGTGGCTGTATCGCCCCTTGAGAGTACGCTCCGTCCCTCGATAATTCTGGACGAGCCGAAATCCTGGGGCATATTTTTGTCGGAGGTTATAACGATGGCAAGCGTAGCAATACTGATTGACGGCAGCTTTTTCTTAGCGTTGACGACCTGACGGATGATGACTTCAGCCTAGGGTTTCAGCAGAAAGCGGTTGATATGCGAATCGGGCTGGACATAGCCTCAATCACGCTGAAAAAGCAGGCCGACACCATCGTCCTGGTCACCGGAGACAGCGACTTTGTGCCGGCGGCTAAACTGGCCCGGCGGGAAGGTGTGCGGATTATCCTCGACCCACTCTGGCACAATGTTGCTCCTGATTTGCATGAGCATATCGACCTACTGCATTGCCCGTTCCCGCGGCCAGGGGCGAAGCAAATGCCGTAGGGCTGCTCGCAGGGGCAACACCTGACCGAACTGCCGCCCGGCGTGTTTGGCGGCCTAACTAATCTGCAATCGCCGGAGTTGTGAGATAACCCCGGCGCGGACTTCACGCCGGCCCGGTTACGGCAATAACAATTTGCAGCTGCTCAAATTCCTCAAACATTGCCATTTGCTCCCCCTCAAGTACGATGATTGCCGGTTACATAATGCTGGGCTAAGCCGGCATTGTAAATACCCAGGCGGCCGCCGGTATTTTCACGGGCCGCCGGCGGCAGTTGAACGCGGCGGCCCGGTTGGCCCGGTTATGATAAATTAGACCGGCAGATATAATCGGCAAACATACCGGGGCGACGCTTTATCATCGCCCGGAGGCAGCGCGCTATGGACTGGCAGCAGCACATCGTCACCGACCCGGCTATACTGGATGGGCGGCCGGTGATAAAAGAAACCCGCACCTCGGTAGAACTCATTATGGAGTTTAAAGCCGACGGTTCCGGCGACTCCGAAATCCTCGAGTACTACCCCCACCTGACGGCGGAGGTTTTGGAAGCCTGCGCTGCCTACGCCGACGCCCACGGGATAGTGGCTTATGCCGATTGGGATACCGAGTTATGCCCGTATCACGGCCATAATGCGCTTCCGGCAGAAACTGACTTGCCGCGGCGGGGCTGACCGGGTGTCTTGTGCGCTGCCTGGCCGATGAAAACCTGCCCCCGGCAGCCCGGCGCGCTTTGACAGCGGCGGCGCCGCCCGTGTAAGTTGGGGGCAACGCCGGCCCGATGCCGCGCGACAAGCCGGCGGCAAGCACAGTCAATCCACATTGAGAGCAACGATGACTACTACCATCGCCACTTATGACATCGCACATTACCTTGACGACGCCCGGCGCTTCGCCGCTCAGACCGCCGTTGACGCCGACCGCATCGATGCGGAGCGGCAGATGCCGGCCAAACTGGCCCACGATATGGCCGACGCCGGCTTTTTCCGCCTGCTGCTGCCCCGCGCTTTGGGCGGCGCCGAGCTGGCCCATCCCGATTTCCTGAAAATACTGGAGCTGTTCGCCGGCGTGGATGCCAGCGTTGCCTGGTGTCTGAATCAGAACAACGTCTTTGCCACCAGCGCGTCGCGGATGCCCATTGCTACCGCCCACGAAATTTGGGACGAACCCCGCGCCGTGGTCACCAACGGCCCGCCCACCGCTATCTGCAAAGCGGCGCCGGCCCCCGGCGGCTACCGGCTCAATGGGCGCTGGAACCTGAGCAGCGGCAGCGACCACGCCACCTGGATTGCGGCGCTGGCGCCGGTGGTGTCTCTCAACGGACAAGACGGGGACGGACAAAACGCGGACGGGCAGAACGGGGACGGACCAAATGCGGACGGGCAGAAGGGCGCCGCCGGCCGCCGGCAAGGCCCGCGCATTTTGCTGATGCCCAAAGAGCAAGTGCGAATAGTGGACTCGTGGCAGGTGTCGGGACTGCGGGGCACGGGCAGTTTCAGCTTTGATGTGGATGATTTGTTCATCCCGGAGGAACGCACCTATATCCAGGATGGCGAGCCGTGGGCCGACGGGCCGCTGTACGTCATTCCGCGAACGCTGCTGTTCGCCACCGGATTTGCCACCGTCGCGCTGGGCGTGGCCGGCAAGAGTCTGGACATTGCTATTGAAGTCGCCGGCGCCAGGATGCCCTACCGCTCCGGCATCCTGCTGCGCGACCAGCAAACCACCCAGCGCGCCATCGGCGAGGCCCACGCGCTGCACAGCTCCGCGCAGGCGTTTCTGCGGGACGCCGCCGCCGCCGTCTGGGACGCGGCATATAGCCAAGGCGGGCTAACCACCGAGCAGCGCATCCGGCTGCGGGTGGCCGCCACCCACGCCATCCGCACGTCGGCGCAGGTGGTGGACAGCGCCTATACCCTCTGCGGCGCGGGCGCGATTTTCCAATCCAACCCCATCCAGCGCCGGTTCCAGGATATGCACGTGATTACCCAGCACGTGCAGGGCCACTACGTCCATTACGAAACGGCGGGCCAGTTCCTTTTGGGACTGGAACCGCAAGGGGCATTCTAGCGCAGGAGGCAATTCATGGCTGCAAACCGAGTGGATACGGTTATCGTTGGCGGGCAAATCGTCACGTCGTCGCAGGTGTACGAAAGTTCCATCGCCATCGCCGGCGAAAAGATTGTCGCCATTGCCCCGGAACGGTATTTGCCGCCGGCCGACGCCTACATCGACGCCGCGGGCAAGTACGTCCTGCCCGGCCTCATCGACAGCCATGTTCACCTGGACGGCCACGATGACTATGCGCTGGGTTCCCTGGCCGCCGCCCATGCCGGCCTGACCACTCTGGTGCCCTTCGGCACCTACCGGCTGGAGGGCGACGAGACGCTGCCGGAGGCCGTCCACCGCACCAGGGAAACTATTGAGCATAGCGCGCTGACCGACTTCGGCTTTCACTTCATCCTGCAAAACCGGCCCCGTATTCTGTCCGGCCTGCCCCAGGCCATCGACCTGGGGGTCAAGTCGTTCAAGATGTTTATGACCTACAAGAAGCGCCCCGGCCGGATGTGCGACGACGACTATATCTGTGAGGCTATGGACCTGGTGGCCCGCGGCGGCGGCGTGCTGCAGCTGCACTGCGAAAGCGGCAACATCATTGAGTATCTGGAAAACAAGCTGCTGGCCGAGGGACACACTCACCCGACTGACTTCCCGACGGCGTGCCCGGATTGGGCCGAGGAGGAAGCCATCAACCGGGCGGTGAAGATGAGCGCCGCCACCCGCTGCCCGACCTACGTGGTTCACCTCAGCACCCGGCTGGGCCTGGAGCGCATCAAGCAGGCCCAGAGCCAGGGGCAGCCCGTCTGGACCGAAACCTGTCCCCAATACCTGCTGCTGTCCGACGCGCAGATGGCCGAGTACGGCCCGCTGGCCAAGATTGGCCCCCCGCTGCGCCCGGAGGACGGCCCCGACCGCGACGCGCTGTGGGAAGGGCTGCGCCAGGGCCAGGTTTCCATCGTTGCCAGCGACCACTCCCCGCATCCTCAGGAGCTCAAGCAGCCGGGGTGGGATAACATTTTCGTTGACGCCAACGGGATGTCGGTGCCCTTCGGCGCGCCGGGGATTGAGACCATCGTGCCGCTGATGTACAGCGAGGGCGTGGTGCAGCGGGGCCTGCCCATCTGGTGGCTGGCCCGCGTGATGGCCGAAAACCCGGCCCGCATTTTCGGCCTGTACCCCCGCAAGGGAGTTATCCAGGTCGGTTCCGACGCCGACTTTCTAATCCTTGACCCCCACGGCGACCGCATCGTTACCGCGCGCGACCACCACAGCAACGCCGGCTACACGCTTTTTGAGGGCTGGCAAGTCAACGGCCGGCCCTGGCTGACGATGCTGCGCGGGCAAGTTCTGCTCAAGGATGGCACACTGCAACAAAACCCCGGCTATGGCACATTCCTGGAAAGCGGCGCCCCCCGCTCGCCCCTGGGCGGGCCGGTTAGCTAGCAACGGATGGCCAGGTGGCCGCCGTCCATTGGCCGCTACCTGGGCCGCAGCGCATCGGCGTAGGCCCCGCGATAAGACTCGGGCAGCAGCGCGGCAATCCGCTCCATAACCATATCGGTCACCGAGTTTAGAAGGGGGCGGGTGACAGGGCCCTCCACGTGGGGCGGCGTGAAGGGCGTGCCGATGTTCACTTGCCAACTCGCCAGCGGCACCGGCATATGCCAGGACGCGAACTTTTCCGAACCGGCGATGCCGACCGGCAGAATGGGCGCCTGGGTTTTCAGGGCCAGCCAGGCCAAACCCGTGCGCGCCTTTTGCAGCTGAGCCGTGGGGCTGATGCGGCCCTCCGGGAACATCAGAATCGCCTGGTCCTGCTCCAGGGCGCGCAGGGCGTAGCGCAGGGCTTCGCCGCCGCCCCGCTCCCGGTCCAGGGGCACCGCGCCCACTGCGTTGCAGTAGAAACGCCCGACGGGGTTTTCCCAAAGTTCCTTTTTCGCCAGAAAGACGAACCGGCGCGGCAGGGCCACCACCAGCGTACCGGCGTCATTGAGCGACAGGTGGTTGCTGGCCACCAGCAGAGGGCCGTAGGGGGGCATTGCTTCCTGTCCGGTAACGGTCAGCCGGCCGGTCAGGGCCCAAATGACTTGCCCGAAACGGCGGCTGGGTTGATACAGCCAGGCCATATTGCTACCTCTGTTACATTCCCGCCGGATAGTCCAGGCCCGTGGCGGCGCAGATGGCGGATACCACGGCGGCTACGGTTTGGGCCAGGTCAATGCCGTCGGTATTGATGACCACCGCGCCGTCGGCTGCCACCAGGGGCGAATCGGCCCGCTGCGTGTCCAGGCAGTCCCGGCGGATGGTATCGGCCAGTACCTGTTGGTAGGACACGGCGGCGCCGGTTTCCCGCAGCTGTGCGAAACGGCGGCGGGCGCGCTCCTCCGGCGAGGCGTCAATATAGAGCTTCACGTCGGCGCCGGGCAAAACCACCGAGCCAATATCCCGGCCCGCCATTACGATGCCGCCGGCGGCGGCGATGGCGCGCTGCTGGGCAACCAGCGCCGTGCGTACCGCCGGCGCCGCCGACACCGCCGACACGTTCCGGTCAACCGCCGCCGACACCAGCGCATCGCCCAGCGGGTGCCCGTCAATGACGATGGCCGCCGACCCCGCATCGGTGCCAGCCACGGCAATAATACAATTCTCAGCAAGGGCCCCGATAGTCGCCGCATCGGTGACGGGCGCATTGCGGTGCAGAGCCAGCCAGGTCAGGGCGCGGTACATTATCCCGGTATCCAAAAAACGCAGGCCCAAAGCCGCCGCCGCCGCCCGTCCCACCGAACTCTTGCCCGAAGCCGCCGGCCCGTCGATGGCAACGGCCGGGGCGTCGATGGCAACGACCGGCCCGTCGATGGCAACGGCCGGGGCGTCGATGGCAACGACCGGGGCGTCAATGGCAACGGCCGGGGCGTCGATGGCAACGGCCGGGGCGTCGATGGCAACGGCCGGGGCGTCGATGGCAACGGCCGGGGCGTCGATGGCAACGGCCGGGGCGTCGATGGCAACGGCCGGGGCGTCGATGGCAACGGCCGGGGCGTCGATGGCAACGGCCGGGGCGTCGATGGCAACGGCCGGGGCGTCGATGGCAACGGCCGGGGCGTCGATGGCAACGGCCGGGGCAACGGCCGGGGCGACGGCCGGGCTTTTGCCGTCAGTTTGCCGGGCAGCAGCGTTCATAGACACGATTATAGCACCGCGCGGCAGACGCTATCTTGCGGTCGCCGCCGCCGTATTTACCCATAAACCCACGCCGTCGCTAACGTACTCAATCGTGCCATCGCGGGAGGTCAGGAAAACGCGCGGCCCACCCACCGCCGACTCCAGCCTGGCCATCACGTCGTGATGCGGGTGGCCGAATTGGTTGTCGCGTCCCGCCGAAATCCCGGCGCTCCGGGGATTAACGCTTTGCAAAAACGCCGGCGACGTGGATGTTTTGCTCCCGTGGTGGGCCACTTTCAGCACGTCGGAGCGCAGCCTTTCAGCGTCGGCAGCGACGAGATAACGCTCAACGTCGGCTTCAATATCTCCGGTCAGGAGGAAAGAAACTTCGCCGTAGGTCAGGCGCAGAACCATGCTGGCGTTGTTGGAACTGGGCGCCACTCCCGGCGGCAATCCATCCGGCGGCGGATACAGCACCTCTATCATCACGTCGGGGCCCAATGCAACCCGGTGTCCGTCCCGAACCGTTGCTACCGGATGGTTCCGGCGGGTCAGAACCCCCTGCCATTGCGGGTAAAGGGCGCGCTCGGGACTGGCCACGCTCTGCAACACTACGCCGGCGCGGTAACGGTTCAGCACGCCGAGGAGGCCGCCGGCATGGTCGCTGTCCAGATGAGTCGCCGCCACTACGTCCAGCGCGCGGTCGCCGGCTGGCAGCAAATTGCCCAGCGCCGACAGCGTAGCCGCCGCGTCGGGGCCGCCGTCCACCAGCATTTGCCGTCCCTCCGGCGTCACCACCAGGATGGCGTCCCCCTGGCCAACGTCCAGCAGGTACACGTGCAGCCGTCCGTCGGCCCGGGTCGTCGCCAGCTGTCCGGCCAGCAGCAGCGCCGTAATGACGACCACCGGAGCGGCCCCGGCCAGCAGCGCCGGCGCCCGCGCCGGTCGCCAGCGCGGGCGCCGGCGCCATACCGTGGTCGCCTGCCGCAGCCGCCGCGACGACGCTAGCCACACCAGCAGCCCCAAGCCGGCGCACCAGCCCGCCGCGGCCAACGGCGTCAGCCAGCCGGCGGACAGCAGCAGCGGCGGCGTCACATCGGCCACCAACGTCAGCCAGGCCAGGGGCGCCCAGGCCAGCAGACCCAGACCCGCCGCCAGCGGCCCGGCCACCAATCCGGCCAGCGAAGTTGCCGCCGCCCCCAGCAACGCGGCGGACAGGGCCGGCATAGCCAGAATAGTCGCCGGCACGCTCATTAGCGGAATGGCGCCGAAGTGCAGCGCAACCAGCGGCAACGTCGCCAGCGTGGTAGTGGTGGAGACAACCACGGAGGCAATCAGCAGGGCCAGTCCGTACTGGCTCCAGCGGGCGGCCCAGAAACCGGACGCGGCCAGCGGCGCCGTCATTGCGGCGGTCAACGCGGCGATAACCGGCAGTCCCAGAATCACGCCGGCCATGGCCATAAAACTGAGCTGGAAGGATAATTTGCCCAGCAGCGCGGGTTGAATGGACAGCATCACCGCCGCGGCCAGCAGCAGCGCGGTTGCGCCCCGGACGCCGCGCCCGGTCAGTCCCTGCGCCAGCGCGAGGCTTCCCATAATTGCGGCGCGCACCACCGGCGGGTCTGCGCCCGAAAGGACGGCGTAGGCCCACACCACCAGCGCCGCCGCCGCGATGGCAATGAGGCTGCCGCGTCCGGCCACGGCTTGCGCCGCCGCCAGCGTCAACGCCATGACGATGCCCACGTGCAGGCCGGAGATGGCCAGCAGGTGCGACATTCCCGCCGTGCGAAAGGACTCCTTTACAGGATGGGGCAGCTCGGCGCGTATCCCCAGCAGCAGCGCCTGCGCCAACCCCGATTGCGGCGCCGGCATTGCCCGCTGCAATGCGGACGCCAACGCGCCACGGATGCGATGCAGCATCGCCGCCGGTTTGACGTCGCTCCCGGTACTGACTACTTCGACTGCCCGCGCCCACATCACAGCGGCAATCTGCTGCGATTCCAGCCAGGCTGCGTAGTCGAAATCGCCGACGGGTTCGGGGCGCGTCAGCTGGCCGGACAGTCGCAGCGTATCGCCGTAGCGCAAGTGGGGCCGGCCCCGCAGCGCGACCAGTTCCGGCGGCGGCAGGGCGTACACCAGCAGATTGGTTCCGGCGGGCACGCTGCCATAGTCTCCGTTAACCGGGGCCGCCACTCGCCCACGGAAACGGAGGCGGCTTCCCGCCGGCGCCGGGGCGTCGGTTATTATCACCGTCACGCTTATCGCGGAACCCGTGGGTACGATGGGCAGCGTGGGCGACGGCGCGGCCTCGGCCCGCCAGAAACCGGCCAGCAGGGCCGCCGCCAGAATCACCGGGCCGGCCGGCATCCGCAACAGCCGCAGGGCGACGGCGACGGCCACCGCCGCCGCCAGCAGGATGGCGACGGGCCAGGCCGACGGCAACGGGGCGTCCAGCCACCGCCCCAGGCCCACGCCGGCGACGAAAGCCGCCAGCAAGAGCTCCGGGAACAGCCGCATACCGCCGCCGGCCCGCCGGGACGACGGTTAGCGCGGGCTTACGGTAATCAAGCCGGCAATCCGCTGGTAGATGCCGTTGCCAATGCCCGACACGGCAACAATGCCGTCGGCAGTGGCAAAGGGCCCGGCCTGCTCCCGGTGGGCCACAATGGAATCGGCCCGCACGCTCCCGATACCGGGCAGGGTTGCCAGACATTCGGCGGTGGCCGAGTTGATGTCAACGGGAGCGGCGCAGGCGGGCGATGACGCGGCAGCTTCGCTGGCGGGCGGCGCGGCGCCGGACGCCGGTTCGCGGCGCGCCGGAATCCGGTAGTGGGCGGCGTCGGTCACGTAAGCCGCCAGATTGACGCGGTTCAAGTCGGCGTCCGGCGCCGCGCCGCCGGCCAGAGCAACCACGGCGTCCAGCCGCTGGCCGGCGGTGGCGGCATATACGCCGGGGTTGACGACCGCGCCGGTAATATAGACGGCAATCCTGGTTGAGGCGGGCGGCGTCGGTTGGGCCGCCGGCGGGATGCCGGCCCCTGGGGCCGGCTCGGCGCCGGCGGGCGGGATAATCTGAACCGCCGACGCGGTGGGGCCGCCGCCGCTGCCCGACAGCGTCCAGCCCGCCAGCGCCAGGATGGCGACGGCGGCCAGAGTGGAAAGCGCGGCGGCCAGAATCCACCGGGGGCTGCTGAATTGCAGAATCCCATACCTCGCCGGCCTTTGCACATACTTAGCCGGCTGCGGAGCGCATCACACCAATCTACCCCACCGCCAATCGTCGCAGCCCCGCCGCCGGCTATGACCGATTAAACCGCATCATAGCAGAGGATGCACGCTATCGGAAATGCAATTTTTACTAATTTTAGAGATTTTTTGATATTCCGGCAGCGCGGCGCCAGATTTCTCATTGCCGACCGGCGACCAGACCCTCCCGCAGGGCGTTGGCCGCTGTTGGGCCCAGGCGGGCAGCGATGATGGACACGCCCTCATCCGCAATGCGCCAATCCCGGGCCTGAATCTCCGCCGCCGTCTGCCCGGCCAGACGCCGCCCGTAATCGGTGACGAACTTGCCCAGGCGGTCGGCGTCGTCGCCGGTCGTCATACGCCGGAAGAGGCGAAACATTGGGTCGGTGCGGGCCGCGTTATAGGCGTCGTGAAAGGTCAGCCCGGCCGGATGCGCGCGGAGCAGCAGCGCCACGCCGAAGTCAATCAAACGGATGCCGCCGTCAGGCCGGATGACAAGGTGGGAGCGTCCCTCCGGGTCGGATAGGGTGGCGTCGTTATAGCAGATGCCGGCGGCGTGGAGGCGAGCCAGGGCCCCGGCCAGCGCCGCCCCGATGCCGCGCATCCGCTCCGGGGTGGCCTGTTCCGGCGTCAGGTCGGTGAGGAATGGGCCGGGGACATACTCCTCGCTGATAAATCCGGCGATGCCGGGCAGCTGTTCCGGCCCCACGCCGGCCCGGCCGGCGATGGCGGCAATGTCCGCTTCGGCGGGGCTTTGGCAAGGCTTGATGACGACGCCGACCGGCTGGCCCCCGCGCCGGCCGCTGATGATGGCGACCCGGCCGCGTGTCCGCCCGTCATAACGCACCGCTACGCCGTCAGCCGCAGCGCCGTACACCATGCCGTAAGCGGCCGGGAACAGGCCATAAACCGAAAACTCGCCAATTCGTGCGTCGTCAACCAGTATGTTCCACAGGGCCGCATCCGCGCCGGCCAGCGGCCACAGGGGCCACAACCGTTGCGGGCACCGCCCGGCGGCCACCGCTCTATCGCGCGCGCCAACGTCGTCGGGCGTCAAAAGCGGCAGCCCGGCTATGGTCTGACGGATTGCCGCCAGCTGGCCGTTGGAATAGCCGGCGCGTGGGATGCGCGTTCACCGGACGCCGGCGAGGCGGAACCCGCCCGGCTCCGCGTCATCGGGAGCCAGCATCCGCACCCGCACTACCGCATCAAGATTGATGAGGCCGTGCACATGGGGATAGATTTCGCCGGAGCGGGCCGGTTCACGAATCACCGGCGAATTGGCTGGCAGCCGGTCGGTGTCCACGTCCAGGGCCAGCAGGTCCGTCCGGCCGGCAAACAGCCGCGCGGCGACGGCGAGCAGCTGCGCTTCGTCGCCGCTGGCGTGGATAAATCCCTCCTCAGCCAGCGACGGCGCGCGGTATTCGCCGCTGGCGACGGCGGCTTCCCAATCGGAACGAAAGGCGAGGTGGTAGATAACGGACATTCCGAGTCGTCCTACTGCCGCTTTGCGCTATTGGCAGGCGGCGCGCACGGCGCGGGAGATGGCGGCCAGGCGGGGGTTGTTGGTGGCGCTGGCCCGGAAGCCGTTGGTGATGTAGGCCACGGCCAGGCCCAGCGACGGGTCGGCCCAGCCCACCGACGTACCGGCGCCGCCGTGGCCGAAGGTGCCGGCCCCGTCGCTGAGGCTAGCGCCCATGCGGTTGTCATCCAGCACCAGGCCCAGGGAGCGGCGCATCCGGGCGCCCAGGGAGAAGTCGTTGGCTTCCACTTGCAGGCGGGTAACTTCGGCCACCGTTTCCGGCTGCAGGATGCGCACGCCGTCCAGTGCGCCGCCGTTGCCCATCATCGCGTAGAAACGGGCCAGGTCGCGGGCGGTGAAAATGCCGCCGCCGGCCGGATGCACCGCCTGATGCACTTCCGGGCGGTTGTAGGGGCGAATCATGCCGGGCCGGTCGCAATCCTCCATAGCGTGGATGCGCGATACCCGGCGCTCCAGTTCCGGCGGCAAGCCTACGTAGCCGTCGCGCAACCCCAGCGGGTCCAGCACTTCCTCCCGCAGAAATGCGCCGATGTGCCGCCCGTCAACGCGCCGCACCACCTCGCCGATGACCCAGCCGAAGTTGCGCGGGTGGTAGGCCATAATCTGCCCGGCCGGGTAATCGGGGATGATGTCCTCCATGCACGCGACCACGTAATCCCAATCCTGCCAGCGTTCCCAGGACAGTTCCGGCGGGGTTTCCGGGAACCCGCCCCGGTGGGTGAGCACGTGCCGGATGGTAACGGAGTCCTTGCCGTGCCTGGCGAACTCCGGCCAGTAGTCGGCCACCCTGTCATCCCAGGCCAGCCGTCCCCGTTCCCAAAGAATATGCAGGCACACGGCGGCCAGCGGCTTGGTGGACGAGTAGAGGATGAACATAGTATCGGCGGCGACGGGCGTGCCGGCGGCGTCATCGGCCAGCCCGTCCCACAGGTCCAGCGCGAGGCGACCGTGGCGGTACACGGCCAGGCCCGCCCCCGGGTGCAGACCCCGGGCGATTTGCTGGCGGAACAGGGTTTCTACTTCCTGCACTGCCGTCGGATTCATCCCTACTTCGTCAAGAATTGCGGTTGTAGTCATCAAAAATCCTCGGGGACTTTTTGGGACTCCGGCGCAAGCCGGAGTGGCCGGTGCCTGGCGCCGCCTGGCGGTTCAGTCGGCGAACACCGTGTTCAGGTTGGCGGACAGGTCAAAGAAATGCTGCAAGCTCTGGTTATAGCGGAAGAACATATCCGCCCGCAGCTGGTCGCCGGTGGCGTTGTTGGAAATCTCGTGGAGCATATCCAGGCTCACCAGCGTCTGACCGGCCTCAGCGCCGCCGTGGGACTTGATGCTTTCCAGCATCGCCCGCCAGGCGGCCGGCGCCATCTCAATAAAGAAGTCCACGTTGATGAGGTCGTATTCATTTCCGGAGCGCACGGAGCGACACTCAAAAGCCTCAAAGTTGACGACGAACACGTTGTCGCCCACCTTGACGCCCATGGCGGCATCTACGGTGCCAATCTGCCGGTAAGCGGTATCCTCGTTGACCAGCCGTTGCAGGGCCTCGAACCAGGCCAGCGACGGAAATACGATTGAGTCAGCAGCCATTCAGTGTATGCCTCCCGGCAAGCGGACAAGCTCCTTTGCCCGACTTACTCGTGAAAATAGGGGTCTCCAGCCTTTTCGGCCGCGGAAAACGGCGCCATTTGCCGCAAGTAGTGGGCCGGGTCAGAGGTGGACGGAGCCTTGCCCAGCGCATCGTCCACCATTTTGTAATAGCGCGGGTCCAGGTCGCGCAGCGCGTCCGCCTCGGTGCGGCCCTGCGCAAATGCGGACATAATGCGCTCCACTCCGGCGTCGCCGCAATGCTCGCAGGTGACGTCGGTGGCCGCGGACGCCGCCTTGAAAAAGAAGCTGCTCACCAGGTGGCAGGATTGGCAGCGGTATTCGTAAATGGGCATAGCGTCAAACTCGTTCCCGTGGGATTGCGGTCAGTTAGCGTCGTTGGGCGTGGGATACGGTTCTTCAAATTGCCGGCCGGCGCTCTCCGCCGCCATGCGGCGCCGGTTCCAATCTACCCATTCCGCCTGATTTTCGGCGCGGCCCTCGGCCTGGCCTTCGGCACGGCCTTCAGTACGGCCCTCGGCCTGGCCTTCGGCGCGGCCCGCGGCACGGCCTTCAGTACGGCCCTGTTCCAGGGTCTGGTCATGCCTTTTGCGGGTTCGCTCTCTGATAAAGTGCGCGATGACCATAAGCGAATCACCCCCCTCGTATAGCGACGAATGAGCCGATGGCGGCGGCGCGGTATTCGTAAATGGGCATAGCGTCAAACTCGTTCCCGTGGGATTGCGGTCAGTCAGCGTCGTCAGACGTGGGATACGGTTCTTCAAATTGCCGGCCGGCGCTCTCCGCCGCCATGCGGCGCCGGTTCCAATCTAACCACTCCGCCTGATTTTCGGCGCGGCCCTCAGCGCGGCCTTCGGCCTGGCCCTCGGCGCGGCCTTCGGCCTGGCCTTCGGCGCGACCCTCGGCACGGCCTTCAGTACGGCCCTGTTCCAGGGTCTGGTCATGCCTTTTGCGGGTTCGCTCTCTGATAAAGTGCGCGATGACCATAAGCAAATCACCCCCTCGTATAGCGACGAATGAGCCGATGGCGGCGGCGGTGTAGGAAAGGACAATATCGGTAAGAATCGCTTTGACCAGTTCCTGGTCGGTGCCGTGGGCCGGGTTGCCCAGTTCGCCCTTGATCAGATACCCGCACAGCGCCGAGCCGGTGGTCAATAATAGGGTAATGTACCATCTGAGCTTTCCGCCGGGTACGCTCCAGATGCTCGGTTGGGGTTCGGGATTTTCTTTCTGGCACATAAAGCTCTGTCCCTTGCTGATGGTAATGGTATAGGAAACGGCCCGGCGGTGTCAAAACCGCCCCCGGTCAGGGCGCGGCTGCGTCAAAGGCCGGGCGGTGCGGTTTGATGTCGATGACCGGCGAGCCGTCCTGCGCGTCCAGCCCGGTTACGTCCAGGATGATGCTCCCCGTGTCCGCGTCGTCGCGGATGGCCTGGATGCGCGCTACGGTGGCGGCGATGAAGTTGGGTCGGTACTGGCTGCGGGTGGCAAACACTCCGCGCATCGGGTGGGCCGGATTGTGGCCGGGGTGCAGCTGCAACTCGTAACCGACCGCGGCGGCCCGGTGCAGCACGAACAGCGTCAGGATGTGGTCGCCCGGCTGCAGCCCCATCACGCCGTCGGAAAACTCGGGGCGCACCACAATCTCCGACGGGCGCTGGCGCATCGCATCGGAGGGCGCGTAGCTGCGGAACCGGCTGCGCACGTAACCGATGGGCGTGATGCTGATGGCGTCGTCCGGGCTAGCCATCAGTCGGCGGCAATCGCGGTCTGCCGTTGCAGTGAGGCCAGCCAATCCGCTACCGCGGCGCTGGCTTCCGGCATCATATTGGTCAGGGAGTGGTTGCCGCCCGCCAGCACCAGATACTCGGCGCGGGGGCTGTTGACTGCGGCGGTAATCATATCCTGCGGAACGTCCCGCAAACGGGTGTGGGTTTCCGTGGAACCGGACAGGACAAACAGCGGTATGCGTATCTTGGGGGAATGCTGGATTATGTTGTACCGTTCCAGCGGCCCGTGCTTGTCCAGATAGGCCGCCGCCGAAAACATTTCCTTGATGGGAAAGTCCACGTAGAACAAATCCAGGGCGCGGCCTTCGGCCTCCATACGGTCGGCGGTTTTCAGGTTGGCCCGGAACTCGTCGGCGTCGGCCGATTCCAGATAGTAGGAACAGGACAGCCGCACCGGAGAAATGGGCACCACGGCGGCGACTCGCGGGTCGTCCTCCATAGCGGCATAGTAGGCAACCTTAACGGCGCCCATGCTCTGCCCCAGAATGGCGATGCGCTGATAGCCGCGCTCCGACAGATAGTCGATGCCGGCGCGCAAATCCTGGCGGCTGGTGTCCAGAATCTCATAGGCATTGCCCTCGGCAACGCCCGTTTGCCGGTCCACCCAAACGGTGTCGTGGCCGCGGGTGTTGAGAGTCAAAGCAGCGTAGCCACGGCTACGCAAGTCGTCGGCCATGGTAGCGGTAGCCACAGTGTAAAAGGTCCGGCCGGAGCCGTGAATAATCAGAGCGGCGTCAATGGGGCCGGCGGGGGCAGCATCGGGGGCCGGCGCGAAAAACGCGCCGTCCAGCTCCATACCGTCGGCGGCGGTGAGGCGAATCAGGTCAACCAGCATGGCGGCGTCCTCCATAGGTGGGGTTACCAATTTTTACACGGATAGACCGGATGGACAAGATTTTTTCCGATTTACTGCTGTTCGAGGAGGAAGGCCACCAGAGCGTCAACATCCGCGTCGGACAGCTGAATGCCGGCCATGGTGGCTGCCATCAGGCCACAGTCGGATTCCGCGTCTATCCCCGCGTCGGCGGGACTTACGGTGTAGGCGCACGACTCGGTGATGGATTCGCGGATGTACTGTTCCGCAGTGTAACCGGGTATCCGGCCGGCGGCCAGCGCGCCGATGCGCGACAGGTCGGGGCCGAGGATGCCCTGGGCCACTCCTTCTATGGTGTGGCACGCCAGGCAGCCCCCGCCGCCGGTGAACAGCTCCCGGCCGGCGGCGACTAAATCAGCGCCGGGCGCGCGGGCGGCAGCCGACGGCATTGGCGATTCCGCCGGGATGGTCGGCGGCGCCGTCAGCGTCGGGGCTTGGGTTGGAGCCGGTAAATCCGTGGCCACCGGAACGGCGGCGCCATCGCCGCAGGCCGGGGCTGCCGCCAGGAAAATAAAGGGCAGGGCCAGCAATGCCGGCCCTGCCGTCAGCCAACGGCGCATCCTTGCTGTATCCGTCGGGGCGGGGTCAACTACCGCAAGGTCAGCAGGTATTCGACCAGATTCTCAATGTCCTCGTCGGTGAGTGGGATGCCGGCCATGGTGGCCTGCATCAATCCCTGCTGGTAGTCCTGGTCGAGGCCGTCGGCAGTGCCGACAGTATAGGCGTCGGGTTCAACGATGGACTCGCGGATGTAGTCTTCTGCGGACAGTCCGGGCCTGCGCCTTTCCGCCACGGAGGCGATGCCGTCCAACGGCGGGCCCAGCGCACCGACCGATACGCCTTCTATGGTGTGGCACGCGGCGCAGCCGCCGCCGCCGGCGAACAGCTGCTGGCCGGGGGAACCGCCCATGGCGGCGCCGGACGCTGGCGCCGGCGCAACGGCTCCCGGCGGGGCCGGCGTAGGCACGACCAGCGGCTCGTAATGGGCTTCCTCGGCTTCGTGATGCTCGAAATGGGCCGCGCGGTCTTCCGAGAACGCGCGCGGGGTGGGCCGGAACACGCCGAACAGCAACACCAGCGCCAGGGCTACGATTAACCCCAGCGCCAGACCGGCCACGAATATCTGCCACAGCAGCGGGTGCTCAAACTTGAGGTGCATGAAGAAGGCGATGACGCAGAAGAACTTGATGACCGACAGGATGACCAGCGGTGCAATAACGACGCCGGCTCCCTGGAGGTCCTCGGGCAGGATGATGAGGAATTCCACCAGCGTAATAATCGCCAGGAAAACTGCCAGCACCCCGTACTGCTTGAGGCCGCCATGCACGCCTTCCGGGACGTGGCCGAAAAAGAACCGCGTTATCCCGGCGTCTTCGTGAGCGCCATGTTCCTGAGGGGCCAGCGCGCCTTCCTGGCCGGGGTTGCTGCTCATTGCCTGAATGCCTCCTGGAACCTTAGCTGATTAACCCGGTTATCCAATTCCACCCCTGCGCCGCGGCGTGGCTGGCCTCGGCCGCCGGGCCGGAGTCAAAGCCGCCGATGAGGTAGAGCAGGGTGAAAATCACAATCCACACGATGTCCACGAAGTGCCAGTACAGGCCGGCGATGTCCACGTCCAGGCCGGAGGGCCGCCCCGCCGGGTTGCGCGCGGCGATGATGGTCAGGCAGATGAGCCAGAAGATGCCCAGGGTTACGTGGGCGCCGTGGAATCCGGTCAACGTAAAGAAGGTGCTGCTGAACAGGTTGGTTTCGTAGCGCAGCCCTTCCACGCGAAAGGCGTTGAACTCATAGACCTGGAAGCCGATGAAGCCTAAGCCCAGCACAATGGTCAGCAGCAGCCATTGGACGACCCGCTTCTGCTGGCCGTTGCGGGCCGCGGCCACGGCCATCACCATGGCGAAGGAACTCATCAGCAGCACGAAGGTGCTGACGGTGGTTATGGGCACGTCGATGATGTCTTCGGGATAGGGGCCGACGAGGCTCTGGCCCCGGTACACCATATAGGTGGCGATGAGGGAACCGAAGAACAGGCAGTCGGAGCCGAGGAACACCCACATCAGGAGTTTCCGGTGGTTGATGCCGGTGGTGGTTTCCTCTTCGTGCGCCGGCGGGGGCTGGGCCGGCGGGGCGTGTGCGGTATCTGCGTGAGCCAACGCGCGCCTCCTGGGTGATGCAGGTAAGGGGATTGCTGACGGCCCGGTTTCGGGTTAGTGGTGGCCGGCAGTTTCGTGGTGTTCGGCGGTGGCGGGTTCGTTAGACCAGCCGATGACGCCGATGATGGTGATGAGGCCGCCGACAAAGCTCACCGGGAACCGGATGTAGTCCCAGCCCACGTCAATCAGCAGGCCGCCGGCCAGCCAGGCCACGCCGAAGGACGCAATCAGCGGCCAGTAGGACGGGCTAGGCATATGGATGGTACTGGGGTCAACGTGGGCTTCGCCCTGGACCGTCTCGCCCCGGGCGGCGGCCTCGCGCTTGGTAATCCAGTAAGCATCCTGGCCGCGCACCACCGGAATCTCGGCGAAGTTGTACGCCGGCGGGGGCGAAGAGATGCTCCATTCCAGGGTGGGGGCGTCCCACGGGTCATGGCCGGCCGGCTCGCCCCGCTTGATGCTGCGGAAGAAGTTGTGAATGAACACCAGCAGGCTGACGACGATGACGAAGTAGCCGATAGTGGCCAGCAGGTTCATACCCTCCCAGCCGAAGCCCTCCGCGTAGGTGTAGATGCGGCGCGGCATTCCGTTCAGGCCGGCGTAGTGCATGGGGAAGAAGGTCAGGTTCATGCCGACGAACATCAGCCAGAAGTGAATCTTGCCCAAGGTTTCGTGGTACATCTTGCCGGTAATCTTGGGATACCAGTAATAGATGCCGGAGAAGATGCCGAAAATGGCGCCGCCGAACAGCACGTAGTGAATGTGGGCGACGATGTAGTAGGTGTCCTGCTGCTGGAAGTCGGAAGGCGAAACGGCGTGGGATACGCCGGACAGTCCGCCCACGATGAACAGCGCCACGAATCCGATGGCCATTAGCATCGGCGTCCGCAAGTCGATGGAACCCTTCCACATGGTGCCAATCCAGTTGAAAATCTTGACTCCGGTCGGCACCGCAATGAGCATGGTGGTGATGGTGAACACCGAGTTGGCGATGGGGCCGAGGCCCACGGTGAACATATGGTGGCTCCACACCGCCCAGCTCATAATGGCGATGACGATGCCGGAGAAGATTACCACCGGGTAGCCGAACAGCGGTTTGCGGCTGAAGGTGGGGATGATTTCCGATACGATGCCCATAGCCGGCAGGATGAGGATGTACACTTCGGGATGGCCGAAGAGCCAGAACAGGTGCTGCCAGAGGATGGGGTCGCCGCCGGCGGCGGTGTTGAAGAAGTTGCCGCCAAACTGGCGGTCGGCGGTGAGCTCAATCAGCGCCACGGTGATGATGGGGAAGGCCAGCACCAGCAGGATGCTGGTGACCAGGGTCATCCAGACGAACACCGGCATCCGCATCATCGACATACCCGGCGCGCGCATATTGATGATGGTAACGACGAAGTTGAAACCGGCGGCCAGGGAAGCCACGCCCAGCACTTGCAGGCTGAGGGCCCAGAAGTCCAGGCCCTTGCCGTCGCTGAAGTGGATGGCGGTCAGGTTGGCGTAGGAGAACCAGCCGGCGTCGGGAACCTGTCCAATCAGGAACCCGGCGTGCATCAGCAGCGCGCCAAAGAGGAACGTCCAGTAGGAAAAGGCGTTGAGGCGGGGAAAGGCGACGTCCCGCGCCCCAATCATCAGCGGTATCAGGAAGTTAAAGAACGTCGCGCCGAAGGGCATAATCACCATGAAAATCATGGTGGTGCCGTGCATGGTGAACATGGCGTTGAACCAGTCGGCGGATACCAGGGACTGGTCGGAGTTCGCCAGTTGCAGGCGCATAATGCCGGCCTCGACGCCGCCCACGATGAAGAAGAAGAATGCGGAGAAACCGTACAGGGCGCCGATGCGCTTGTGGTCAACAGTGGTCAGCCAGCCCCACAGGCCGGTGTAGGTGGTGGGACGCGGTATAACGCCGGTGATAGTTACCATGGTTCATTTCCTCCGCTGCGGCGGGGCCGATACTGGCGCTGGCGGTGCGTTAGCGGCGCTAAGTGCTTACAGTTTGTCATTGCGAGGACAGCGTGGCAATCCCGTTTTGGCGGTTACTTCTGTTCCAGCAGGTACTCAACCAGGTCGCTCAACTGGTCTTCGGAGAGGTCGGCCCGGTGGTCCAGGCGGGTTTGGTAGATGGCGGCGAGTTCCGACATCCGGTTGCCCGGCTTGATGGCGTCGGGATTGCGTAGCCACTGGCGCAGGGTCTCCCGGTTGAGGTCAACCAGGCCGGAGCCGATGGTAGTCCGCAGGCCCAGGTCGGTGAGGTTGGGCGCGGCGAAGGCCGTTGGCGGCTCGTTGCCGGTGCGCACGTCCGCCAGCCGTTCTGCGGCCGGCTTTTGCAGCCACGTGCTATATGCAATGTAAGTCTGCATCCGCCCGTGCTGCACGCCCTCGCCCACTTCGTTCACGGCGTCGGACGCGCCGACCGTGTGGCAGGTGACGCACTGGCCGTCGCCCAGGAACACCAGCTGGCCGCGCCCGGCGGCGGTGGACAGCTGGTTAGGCGCGCCGAAGCCGGCAACCCAGGCCAGGTATTCGTCCTCTTCCAGCGCGTGCACCCGGAACCGCATCTGAGCGTGGGCCGTGCCGCAGAACTCGGCGCATTGGCCGTAGTACATACCGGGGTCTTCGGCCAGGAACCACAAAGTGTTGGTACGGGTTGGCACCACGTCCTGCTTGCCGGCGAGTTTGGGAATCCAGAAGCTGTGAATCACGTCGTCGCTTTTGAGTTCCATGACGATGCACGTGTCAACGGGAACGCGCATCTCGTTGGCCGTGGTTACCAGTTTGCCCTCCCGGTCGGCGTCCTCGTACCGGAACTCCCACCACCACTGATGCCCTACTGCCTCGACCACCAGGGGTTTATTGTCGGCTCCGGCCTGGCACTCTTCGGCGTAGGCCGGGTCCAGCTCGAACAGCACTATGACCGACCAGATGCCCAAGCCCAGGATCAGGATGGTAGGGATGATGGTCCAGGCGATTTCCAGCGGCGTATGGCCGTGGGTTTGCGGGGGCAGCGGGTCGCCGGGCTTGCGGCGGAACCGGACGGCGGCGTACAGCAGCGCGCCCTCGACGAGCACGAACACGGCGACCATCGTCCAGAGCAGCACGTTGAACAGCAAGAGCTGCTCGCGCGCCACCGGGCCGTTGACGCCAAAAGTGGACTGCGGAGCATCCGCGTCGCAACCCAGCGCCGCCAGCAGCAGTATGCCGCCCAGCAGGGCCAGAACCGCCAGCGAGCGCCGGCCGCGCCGACGGGTGGGAGAATCGGAGGCGGGGCTCACCGGAATATCACTGTTTGTTCTGGGGCCGTGGCCCGCTTGGGAATTGGTCGGTGAGTCTTGCTCAGAGAAGGGCAGCAGCCCCATCGTGAACCCCCGGATACGATGGCTGTCGCCAGCCGCCGTATGTGCAAAATTTCACTAGCGGCGGTAACGATAGCATAAGCGCCTATGGCTGTCAATTTGCCGGCGGCGTTCCGTTTCAGGTGGGTGGGGTTTTGCAAAGTCATTAAAGCCCTCTCCCCTTGTGGGAGAGAGTTGGGAGAAGGCAGTTGCGGGCCGCCCGGCGCAGGTAGCCCTCTCCCCTTGTGGGAGAGGGTTGGGAGAGGGGTAGCGCTCCGGCTCCGGCGTCCGCAAAACCCGCCGCCCTGACTTTGCACCTGCCCACTGACAACCCCCCTTTGACAACCGCGAACATCGGTACTATACTGCAACCTATCACGTGAATCTCAGTCCAGCCAGAGGTCAACCGGTCGTCAACGGCCAGTCAGCACAAAATCGCATACCGGCGTCGTGGAGACCCCTCGTCCAATGCTTACGCGAGAACGGTCTAACCGGCCAACAGCGACTGCCACCGCGCTGCGTGGCTGCGCCTTAAAGCGCAGTTCACGAACCATCGGAGCAAAACTTTGCGTAAAACCCCCGGCCGTGGGGCTGACAATGACCGGTAACCTCTGGCTCGCATCCCGCATCCCGCCAACAACCGGAACCGGAACCCCGACCCCCTGAACCAGCAAGGAGCATTGCCAATGAACCCAGCCCACCACCGCAGAGGAATAGCCAAACCACCTGAAACGGAACGCTGCCGCGGTGTCCGGCGGCCCTTTGGGGAGGCGCGAATTTCAGCCCCAGGGAAGCCCGGCGATTGACGATGTGGTGAACCGTCTGCCGGCGCTTATCATTGAGGATTTGACCGGAACCGGCCCGGATTCCTGACCTTCCGGGCAATCCGGCGCGTCAAATTACGCCGGGGCGACTACGCTGTCCACCATCACGGCCACGAAAAGCAGGGCCAGGTAGGCTAGCGAGTACAGGTACGTTGCTTTCGCCCGGCCCCGCGCGTCGCGCCGCCACAGTCGCCAGGCCAGCCCGATGAACGGCGCCCCCAGGGCCGCCGCCGCCGCCAGGTAAATCCAGCCGACCTGGGGCAGCAATCCGAACATCAGGGTCAGGCCCACCAGGGCGATGGCATAGAGCAAAATATGCAGCCCCGTTTGCCGGCGGGACGCAACCACCGGCAGCATCGGCACGCCGGCCCGTTCGTAGTCGGTTTGAATCAGCAGCGACAGCGCCCAGAAGTGCGGCGGCGTCCAGAAGAAAACGATGGCAAAAAGATAAACCGCCGGCAAATCCAGACCGCCCGTAACCGCGGCCCAGCCCACCATGGGGGGAACGGCGCCGGCCGCGCCGCCGATGACGATGTTGTTGGGCGTGGTGCGCTTGAGCCACAGGGTATAGACAAAGACGTAGAACAGGCTGGCGCCGAGGGTCAGCCCGGCCGCCAGCCAATTGACCAGCGTGGCCAGCAGGGCAAATGCGGCCACGTTCAGCGCGATTCCAAAAGCCAGCGCATAATGGGGCGCGACCCGTTCTCCCGCCACCGGCCGCCCTTGCGTGCGCCGCATATCGCGGTCAATGTCCCGGTCCAGGAAGTGATTGACGGCGTTGGCGCCGCCGGACGCCAGCGCCCCGCCCAGCCACACCATCGCCAGCTGCGTCAGCGACGGCACTCCCTGGGCCGCCAGGAACATCCCGCCGGCCGCCGTTACCAGCAGCAGCGAGATGATTTTCGGCTTGGTCAGGGCCAGAAAATCCCGCGCCACGGCGCCGGCGGAGGGACGGGCAACTACGGAACGGTCAGCCATTTCAGTCCGCCGGCCCGGCGCTAACCGGGCGGCTGCCGGCAGTCCGGGCGCCGGCAGTCCGGGAATTGAGGTAAGCGACCATCGCCATACCCGCCGCCGCCGCCCATGCCGCCGTGGCCGCCGTCAGATGCAGGGCGCGCCAGTGGGGCTGGAAGTCCAGCCAGACGGTAACGGTGCCAATTATCACTTGCGCTATAAAGGCGGCCAGGGTCAGCCCGGCCAGCCAGGACAGGGAGCCGCCGCCCGCTTGTTTGTTATTACGGCGGGCGCAGCGCCACACCGCATAGAGCAGCAGAACCCCCAACGCCAGCGCCGCGTAGCGGTGGAACATATGGATAGCGGTGAGATGGTGCATCGGGAACGCCTGCCCCTGGCACAGCGGCCAGGTGATGCAGGCGCCGGTAGCGTCCATGGCCGTTACTACGGCGCCGGTGATGATGACTGCATAGACGCCCAACGCGCCGGCGATGGCCCAGCGGTGATAGCCGTCGCCGGCGGTGACTCCCCGGCGGGCGATTGGCGTGCGACCGGATACAATCATCAAGAACAGGCACACGGCCAGCAGCGCCTCCGCCATGGCCAGGTGCAGCGCGACTATCCCGCCGGGCAAGTGGGTCAGCACGGTAACGCCGCCCAGCAAGCCCTGCACAATCAGCAGCGGAACCGATACGGCGGCCGGTATCCAAACCCAGGGGTCGCGGCGGTAGCCCAGCAGAGCGTGGACGGCGGTGGCAATCACCAGCGGCCCCACGATGACCGAGGCCACAAACCGATGCGTGTACTCGATAACGGCGGTGTACTCCGGAGGCGGCAAAAGCCGCCCGTAGCACAAAGGCCAGTCGGGGCAGCCCAGCCCGGAGCCGGTAACGCGCACCACCCCGCCGATTATCACCAGCAGGAAAACCGACACTACGGTTGCGGTGGCTAAACCCTGCAACCAGGTCAGGCGTCGCCGCTGGCGGGTGTCGTTTGGTGTGGTGATGCCGGTGGCTGCCATGTGCAACAAGGTCAGGAATTGCCGGCAGGAATCGCCCGGCATTGCTGCATTCATCATAAAGCACGGCGGTTTGATTTGCTACAATCGCCCGGCCATCATCGGGGGCTTTCCACACTCTCAATTCATCGTCCAATCCGTTTCATCGTCCAATCCGTCGTTGTTCCGGCGCCCACGGGAATACGGGAACGGCCGGAGCGGCGGCGTTATCACAGGCAAAGTCTGCGTCATGACCACAATCGGAGGTCTGCCCTTATTCCGCGGCGCGTTTGCGGTTCTGCTGCTGGCGGGCTGGTTAGCGTGCAGCGGCAATCAACCTGACGCCGGCGGCCACGGCGAGGGGGATACCCTGTTCCCCAAACTCCCCAAAGTCTCCGGCCACATCGACCGGGTGGACGCCAACCCGGCCCACCCCCGCCATTTTCGGACGCTGCTAATCACCGATGGCGGCGGCCAGCGGTGGGAGTTCCAGTCCGCAGGCTGGGTCGGCGTATCGGTTGGGCATCTGAAAGACCACCAGATTCAGGGCGCTCCGGTGACCGTGTGGTACGAAAAGCAGGCCAACGGCGTCCTGATGGCCCGGTTTGTGGGGGACTAGGGCGGCGTTTTTTTACATCCTGGCGCGTCCGGCTTTTGCCGCCCGGAGCGCAGCGCATCGTACCGTCGGGCATCGTACCGTCCGGCAATGTATAATCGTGTCGTTAGTGGTGGCATACTCTAATCTTGGGAGCGGCGAGCGATGAACGTGTACCAGGCTCGGGTTGAAAAGGATGCCGACGGCCGCTGGAGCGCCTGGGTAGAGGAATTGCCCGGCTGTGCCACCTGGGGATATTCGCAGGATGAAGCGTTGGCTGCCCTTAACGAAGCCGTTGCCGTTTATATCGAAGACATGATTGCAGCGGGTGAAGATGTCGCGCCAACAGGTAACGTGGCCATCGAGAAACCGATTGTTTCAACCTGAGCCAGCCGCCAGACCTGGCGCGGCGGCTCCCCAATACGCCGGCGCGCGAACTGGTCAGAGCGTTGCAACGGGATGGATTCACTTACCGGCGCACCGGGGGGGCATCCCGCGTATATCGGCACAGCGATGGCCGGCGTACCATTATCCATATCCGTTACCATCGTTCCGGCGATACGCTGCCGTTGGGAACTCGGCGCAGCGTCCTGAGCGGAACCGGCCGGACAGAGGATGACCTGGAGCGGCTGGGGCTAATCTAACAGCCGCAAGGTTGCCCATCGCAGCCGCTTGGCATAAACTGGCGCCCACGTACTAACTTTATTTTGAACAGGAGGCTTACCGATGCCCCTGCCAACGCCTTTGCAAGGCATCCGCGTCGTCGATTTCACCTGGGTGCGCGCCGGGCCGTGGGCTGCCCGCTGGCTGGGCACTCTGGGCGCCGAGGTCATCAAGGTGGAATGGCCGCTCAACCTGGATACCCTGCGCCAGAACCGCTTTACCGTGCCTCCCGGCGTGGAACCCGGCCCCAACTCCACCGGCCAGTTCGCCGACACCAATGCCAACAAGCGGGGCATCAGCGTTAACACCCGCACCGAGGACGGGCTGGAGCTGGTCAAGCGGCTCATCTCCGTATCCGACGTGGTGATTGAGAACTTCAGCAGCCGCATTATGCAGCGCTGGGGGCTGGGCTACGAACAGTTGCGGAAAATCCGGCCCGACATCATCTATGTGTCTATGGCCGGGTTTGGGCATACGGGGCGTTATCACTGGTACGGCACTATGGGCCCGGCAGCGCAGGCGTTGAGCGGGCTGACGCACCTCTCCGGCCTGCCCGGCAAGCCGCCGGCCGGCTGGGGCTGGTCGTATCTGGACGACACCGGCGGGATGTACGGCGCGATTTCCGCGTTGACGGCGCTGCGGCATCGCTCGGCCACGGGCAAGGGTCAGCACGTTGACCTGTCCCAGATGATAACCGGCATCACCCTGACCGGCCCGGCAATGCTGGATAAAACCGTCAACGGACGCCAGGCCCGGCGCGAAGGGTTCCCGCCGGGCAACCGCACGGTGTGGCCCGGCGCTGAGGTGGTCAATAATTATCGCGGCCCCGTCGCCGCGCCTCACAACGCCTACCGCACCGCTCCCGGCGGCTACAACGACTGGGCGGTCATCGCCTGTCTGAGCGACCAGGAATGGCAAAATCTGGTCGGTTTGATGGGCAGTCCCGAATGGGCCGACCGCCGCTTTGACACCATCGACGGGCGGCTGGAACATCAGGAAGAGCTGGACGAACACATTGAGCAGTGGACCAAAAACTTCGGCAAGTACGAACTTACCGCGCAATGCCAGGCCGCCGGCATACGCGCCATGGCGGTGCAGAGCAGCCAGGACCGGGTGGACAACGACCCGCAGCTGCGCCACCGCGATATGTACGTTCCCATGGAGCACCCGATGCTCGGCCCCTGGAAGTTCCAGAACGCCCCCTTCAAGTTGTCCAAGTCGCCGGCCCGCATCGCCAACCCGCCGCCTATGATTGGCGAGCACAACCGGGAAGTCCTGGAAGACCTGCTGGGGATGCCCCACGAAGACTTGCTGGACGGCTACGAAAACGGCGTTTTCTGGCCCACCACCATGGCCCGCTATCCCTACATTGAGGAGGCCCTGCGATGACTTCCCCCATCAGTAATAATCCGGGAGACGGGGCTAACCCACAGGACGGGATGGACACCGGCGGGGCGCGTCCCGCCGACCTCAGCCGGCCCGGAGCCTTGGACGGCCTGCGGGTGATTGAAATCTGCGACGAAAAAGGCCAGTTTTGCGGCAAGCTGCTGGCCGACAACGGCGCCGACCTTATCAAGATTGAGCCGCCGGGCGGCGAAGCGTGCCGCAGCTTCGGCCCCTTTCTGCACGACTTGCCCCATCGCGAGCGCAGCCTGTCCTTCTGGCACTACAACACCTCCAAGCGCGGCATCACGCTCAACCTGGAGACGCCGCAGGGTCAGGATATTTTCAAACGGCTGGCCGCTTCGGCCGACATCGTGCTGGAAAGCCGGCGTCCCGGCTACCTGGAATCCCTGGGGCTGGGCTACGAACGGCTGTCGGCTGACAACCCCGGGCTGATTATGTGCTCGCTGACCCCCTACGGCCAGACCGGCCCCTGGCGGGACTACATCACCAGCGACATTACGCAGCTGGCCGGCGGCGGTCAAATGGCGTCATCGGGTTACGACGAGGTTGACGTGCCCAACGCGCCGCCCATTGCGCCCGGCGGCGGCAACGCCTGGCACATCGGCGGCAACTACGCCTACATCGGCCTGATGGCGGCGCTGTACTACCGCTTCCTCACCGGCGAGGGGCAATACATTGATGCGTCCATCCACGAAGCCTGCGCCCTGACCACCGAGGGGGCCATTGCCATCTACCTGTCCACCGGCGAGGTGGTGCAGCGGCACACCGGACGCCACGCCGCGCCCGATATGTCGCCGGCCATCCAGTTCCCCACCGGCGACGGCGGCTGGCTGAACACCACCCGCTCCGGCACCAACCTGACGCCCCAGCGCCTGAAGCTGCTGGCCGAGTGGTTCGACCAGACCGGCATGGCCGCAGACCTGACCGACGAACGGTATCAGGACCCGGAAGTTATCGCGGCGGAGAACGACCACATCGTGCAGGTGATGAAAGACTTCTTTATGAATTCCACGCTGCTGGACGCCTTCCACGGCGGCCAGCAACGGGACTTTCCCTGGGGCGCCATTCGCAGCATGGACGAACTCGTGGGCGACGACCATCTCACCGACCGGGAGTTTTTCAAAGAGGTGGAGCACCCCGAACTGGGCCGCACCTTCACCTACCCCGGCCCGGCCGCCATCTACAACGGCTCCCCCTGGCGCATCAGCCGCCGCGCGCCGCTAATCGGCGAGCACAACGCCGAAATACTGCAAGGCGAGCTGGGGCTGACCAACGGGCAACTGCTGCTGCTGGCAGAGGGCGGGGTGATTTAGGGATTATGCCGGCAGATTACTACCCGGTTATCACAGTGACGAGGCCCGGCCCCGCTGACTATGATGACCGGGAAAGGCTGGGCAGCAAGGAAAAATTCTGGTTCCGGCACGACGACGGCAACCTCTGGCTGTTCAAATATCCCAGGCGCGAGTCAGGCGAGCATTGGGCGGAAAAGATTGCCGCCGAGATTGCCGCGCGAGTTGGAGTGCGCTGCGCCGAAGTGCGGCTGGCCAGGTGCGGCAGTGACTTGGGTATGCAGTCATTATCCTTCACCGAACCGGAATGGCTGAGAGTACATGGCAACGAAATTATGGCGGAGGCAATCGCCAGCTACGATGAGAGTTTGAGGTTCGGGCAACGCGACCACAGCATCAAAAATATCGTTGACGCCGTTGCTAAATGGGCAGACAGAAATCGGCTTGACCAACGCTTAGTGATAAGCGAATTGGCATCGTATGCCATACTGGACGGACTGATTGGCAACACCGACCGGCATCACGAAAACTGGATGTTTTTCTATGACCCGGAACAATGTTCTTTCCGGTTGGCGCCGTCTTACGACCATGGCTCGTCTTTGGGACGGGAGTTGCAGGACGCCAGCCGACGCACATCCCGAAGCCGCAGCCACATTCTGCACTCCGGCAACGTGCTAAACTATTTGCTGAACCGCAACAGCAGAGGCAGCGTCTATATCGGCCGACATAGCCGATGGGGGCCGCCGCCATTGCTTCTTGCCTTGCTAATTTGCCGCTGGCGGCCGGATATTGCCCGGCCTTGGCTGGAACGGTTGCGCTCTGTACCGGATAGCGAACTCCACGGCGTAATTGACAGGGTTCCACCGGCGTTTATGTCTGACACCGCTAAAGAATTTGCCTACGCAATCGTAACGGCAAGTAAGCGCGAACTGCTACGGAGGGCAATATGACTACCCTTTATCTTGCCTGGCAAGACCACCCGAGCCGCCGCTGGTTTCCGGTGGGCCGGCTGGAGGCCGATGAGAACGTAGAGCCGGCCAAATATCTGTTTGAGTACGTCGGCGGCGCTCGTGGAGCCTGTAAATCAGCAGGTTTTTTTACCATTCCGGGATTCCCGGAAATGGCTGCATCCTATCAATCAAGCCGGTTGTTTCCTTTCTTCCAGAACCGGCTGATGAACCTGCGCCGGCCTGACCGTCCGGCGTACCTGCAGGGGTTGGGCATGGACGTTGCCGGATGGAATCCTATGTTGGAGCTCTCGGCGGTGGGCAGCTATACCGACAACTTTGAGATGTTTCCGGCGATTGCACCCGATGCCGATGGTAGATTCTCGTCCCGGTTCATCCTGCACGGCTTGCGTTACACCAATCCGGAGAGTATCCGGCGCACCGAATCGTTGGCAGCAGGTGAATCGCTGGGCGTATCGCTGGAGCTGGACAATCCGGTTACTACGCACGGGATTATGATTCACTCCCAAGATTATTACCATCTGGGATGGCTGCCGCGCTATCTCGTTGATGCGGTGCACCAGGACGACATTTGGCGCATCACCGAAGTCAAAGCCACCGTGGCCCAAGTCAACCTGGATGCCCCGTTGAGCCATCGTCTGCTGGTTGATTTCAGCGGCAAGCTCCCGGCCGGTTTCCGAATGGAGGATTTGCCCCAGTACCGGCCCATCGCCGGGGTGGGCTGACGGGCTACCCCACAAACAAATCCTCCGGCAAAAAAGCCGACACCACGTAGTTGGGCACGTCCACTTCAACGGCTCCCCCTGGCGCATCAGCCGCCGCGCGCCGCTAACCGGCGAGCACAACGCGGAGATACTGCAAGGCGAGCCGGGGCTGACCAACGGGCAACTGCTGCTGCCGGGGGAGGGCGGGGTGATTTAGCTGAGGTGCGCGCATGGAAATTCCCACGGTTTATCAACCTGGCTACGAACTCGCCAGCAAGGTCGCGCCCGACCTTGCCCGGCGGTACATCTCACTGACGACCGTTGCAGACCCGCAAGCCGACGCTGCGATTGCATCGCTGTCGGGCCTGGGCCAGCGGCATTGGCACGAATTCATCAACGCCGGCATGGAGCAGAACTATGCTGCGCTCCGCGCTGCGCCGCAGCCCCTGCGCGATTTGTTCGACGAGCTTTCTACTCCGCCAGTCTGGTTTGACCCACAGGTGATGTACCCTGGCCGGCAGGCGTTTCACCGCTATTCCGACTTGTTCATTCCGGCCTTTTTCGTCTCCACTCTGCGCAATGGCGCAACTCTCGTCGCCAAGGCTTTCTATACGACCGGGCGCGTGCTCAGCCCTTATGCTCACCGGCGCATCAGACAGAACACTCGCCACTTCATCGAGATTATGCTGCCGGGTTCGCTCGATCGTGGCGGGGACGGCTGGAAGCTCTCCGTTCGCATCAGACTGGTTCACGCCCAGGTCAGAAAACTGATACGCGATTCCGGGGAGTGGGATGAAACGACTTATGGCGCGCCCATCAGTTCGGCGCACAATGCGCTGGCATCGGCCAATTTCTCGGCTACTGCCCTGCGCCACGCCGAAATGCTGGGCGCCAGGATGAACGCTGAAGAACGCGTCGGGTTTATGCAAGCCTGGCACTATGCCTCCTATCTTATCGGCACTCCCGAAGAGTTGCTTTTTCAAGGCGATGAGGAGGCGACCCATGAGCTGTACCGCATTGGGCGCATCTGCGAGCCGCCGCCCGGCCGGGAATCCATCGCCATCGCCAACGCTCTGGTGCGGGCTTTGCCGGACATCGCCAATATGACCGACCCTGAAACTCGTGCGCGGTTTGTGCAGCATTCCTACCGAATCTCACGGGCTTTGCTGGGCAACGAACTGGCCGACCAACTGGAGTTTCCCAAGCAGCGCACGTTCGGGGTGCTGCCCGCAACGCGACTGCGCCGTCGGGTGTACCTGGCATCCCGCCGACTGTTTCCCCGGTCAGCCGAGCGGTGGCAGGGCAACAATTTTGCGTTCCTCCTGACCTCTGCCGCCCTCCTTGACTTGAGCTACCAGCTTCCCGACCGGATGCGAAACAGCGAGGCAACGCCATGGTGACCGCCGCCGGCATACCGCCGGTTTTCATACTCAGCACGGGGCGCTGCGGCTCTACAATGGTGTCGGACATTCTGAACCGGCATCCCGACGTGCTCAGCCTTTCCGAGTTTTTCTCGTTCACCAGTCTGGCTGCTTTCTGCCGCGGCCGCCGCACCGGCGAGTGGCTGTGGCGCCTGCTGAGCCAGCAGCAGGACCGAACGCGGCTTATGCTGCAGGGAGATTTTGAAGAGCTGCTCTATCCTTTTGGCCGGCCCGGAGCGCGCTTTACCCGGGCCAATGTGCCCCCTATCCTTTGCGCCGCCCTGCCGCACCTTACCGACCGGCACGAGGAATTGTATGATGAGCTGGGGCTGGTGGTGCGCAGTTTCCCCGCACAACGCACCAGTGACCAGTATCGGGCGCTTTTCAACTGGCTGTGCCGGCGTTTTGACAAAGCGGTTTGGGCGGAACGCTCCGGTGGTTCCCTGCTGTCGGCTGGCATCCTGCTCCGCAATTTCCCGGAAGCCCGTATCATCCACGTGTACCGCGATGGCCGCGACGTGGCGTTATCCATGAGCCGGCATTACCTGTTCCGTATGATTGTGGCATCTTTCCACGCCCTGCGCATCGGGGCGCGGGACCTGCTCGATTTGCTTCCCTATGACTGGCTCTGGACACAGCTGATGATCCGCCTGGTACCGGCCATCAGCAAGTTTGTCAAATCCCGCTCCCTGAATTACGACCGTCTGGAACTGGCCGACTTCGGGAAGTTCTGGAATCGAACCATTGCGCACGGCTTCCGGGTATTCGGGCATTTTCCCCACGACTCCCTGCTGAACGTCAAGTTTGAAGACGTGCAGGCAGAGCCGGAGCAACAAATCAGGCGTATCATCCGCTTCATAGCTCCGGAGCTGGAAAACGAAGACTGGATCCGCGCTGCGGCGTCGATTCCACGCCCTTCTCCGCCGCGCTACACCGCCCTTGACCCGGTCGAATCGGGCAAGCTTACCGAAGTATGCCGTCCGGGGCTGGAACGATTGGGATACGCCGTTTAGACGGCCACGCGGGCTGCCGGCCGGATACGCCCAGGATTCCGCCCGGCGTCGCCAGGAGGGCGCCGGCGCCTACGCCGGGCGGTGTGTTGCCAGCTCCGTCAGCAGTCCGTGGCCGGTCAGGTACTCTATCATCAGGTCGGCGCATTGCTCAGGCGAGATGTCGCTGGTGTCAATGGTCATTTCAGGATGCGCCGGGCGCTCGAAGGGTGAGTCAATTCCGGTAAAGTTGGTGATTTCTCCGGCGCGCGCCCGGCGGTACAGGCCCTTGGCGTCGCGCTGTTCGCACAGCTCTTGCGGAGTATCGACAAACACTTCCACGAACCGGCCATCGGGCAGCAGGCTGCGGGCGAAATCCCTTTCGGTCTTGAAGGGGGAGATGCAGGCCACCATAGTAATCAACCCGGCGTCGTACATCAGTCCGGCCACCTCGGCCAAACGGCGCACGTTTTCATGCCGGGCCGCTACGCTGAAATCAAGATCGCGGTTCAGCCCGTGGCGCAGGTTGTCGCCATCCAGCACGTAAGAGTGATAACCAAGCCCGTACAGACGCCTGGCCAGGGCATTGGCCAGCGTGGTCTTGCCGGCTCCGGAAAGGCCGGTGAACCATAGCACCAGCGGTTCCTGATGCAGCAAAGCGATACGATTGTTTTGCTCGATGTCGTACTTCTGCCAGAATACATTGTCCGGAGTGGTCATATGTGAAATTCTCATGCGTCGTGTTGCGTCTAATAGCCGGCTGCCGCCGACACTTCTCATCCCACAAACAGGTCCTCCGGCAAAAAGGCCGACACCACGTAGTTGGGCACGTCCACCACGTTGCTCACCTTCAAGTCCACGCCCACGCTGCAAATCACGTAAGCCTGGTTCCGTGTGAACCCCCGCTCTTGCAGCAGGTCAATCATATTCAGCAGGGCGTTGCGGCAGGCCAGGGTGAGGTCTTCGCCCTGGTTCACGCCGTCGCCGGTCACGGGCATCCCCATAGTGGCGATGAACCGGCGCGGCGCGGCCCATTGCGGGGCAATGTAGTAGTCCTCGCGGGTAAATCGGGGCCAGCGGATGTTGTGGCGCTCCGCTTCGCCTTTCAGCAGCCGGAACCGGACGGCGCAGGTCGCCCCCATTTCCACGGCGGTTACGCAGACCTCGCCGTCGCCCTGGGCGAAGTGGGCATCGCCGGTGGAGAACAGCGCGCCGGCCACGGCCACCGGCAGCAGGAGTTTGGAGCCGGCGGATAACTGTTTCACGTCAAAGTTGCCCCCGTTTTCCCGGGGCGGCAGCGTGCGAATGCCGTCGGTTGCGCCGGCGCCGGAGGCGGGAACCGCTCCGCCAGCATCCGGCGGCAGGGCCATCCCGCCCCGCGCGGCCAACTCGGCCTCCCGCTGCGTCCACGCCCGCAGTTGGGCCGGGGACGGAGCAACGCCGGACACGCCCATAAACGACGCGCCGGGGACACGGACGCCGGGTAGCTGGGCCGAGGTTGCGTAACCGTCGGCGATATTCCAATGCACCAGGAACGGCTCGGTGAAAAGGTCTCTCAAAAAGCCAAAACCGGGAACGATGCAGCTGAAGGCGTGGGGTTGCGGCTCAATATTGACGAACTCCACCTCCAGCAGGTCCCCCGGCGCGGCCCCCTTCACCGCCACCGGCCCGGTTAGAGGATGGATAACTCCGGCGTCAACCGTGTCGAAAATCGCCTCGGTTACGCCGGGATGCAGCTGGCCATCGAAAGCGTCCCGCGTTTCCAGCACCACCTCCTCGCCCTCCTCCGCCTCGACCACGGGCGGGATGTCGGGATGCCAGCGGTTGTGCCCTGTGTTAGACTCATCACGAAGGGGCTTGCTGCGGTCAATCGTTATGCTCTGCATTGCGTCTGCCTCCCTGGCGGCGCGATACGTCCGTGGCCAATGTGCCCGGATGCTACCGGCAGCCCCCATATGTGTCAAGAAACGCAGTTAGAGGAGCCACCGCCATGTCCGCCGCAACCCAAACCTCCGACATCATCAACGCCAACCTGGCCGCGGTGGAGGCGCATTTCCACTCGGAAGCCGTGAACGAAGTCGAGGCGGCGCTTGACCTCTACACCGACGACGTGGTGTGGGAAGCGCCGGCCCGTGGACTGCGCTTTGAGGGCAAGCGCGCCGTGGCCGACAACTACACGCAAATGTTCGCCAAGATGGCGGACGTGGAGTTTGAGACGCTGCAACGCTTCGCCACCGCCGACCGGGTAGTGGATGACAGCGTGGTGCGCTTCCGGCTGACCGGGGAAGGCTATTTGCCGCTGGCGGCGGGGACGCAGGTGGAGATGCGGCTGGTGCATATTTTTGAGATGCGGGACGGGCTGATTAGCAAAGAAATTGGGTATGAGATGTGGCGCGCGGCGGGTTAGCGGCTGTGATGTGAGGGGCGAACGTCAGACTACAACCGGCGCTCGTACCAGCGCAGCTCGCCGGTTTTGACAAACCCGGTTGACCGGTACAGCCGTATCGCCGGCGTGTTGGCGGCGTCCACTTCCAGACGGATATAATCCGCTCCCGCAGACAACAGATAATCTATTCCCGACAACAGAATGGCCTTGCCGAGGCCCCGCCCGTGATAGGCCGGCCCCAGCCCCATTGAACCGATGGCGCCGTGCCGACGCTGACCGTCGGAAACCAGCAGCGTCCAGCAATACCCGGCCATATTTTCGCCATCAAACAGCAGCCGGATGCCGTCGCAAGAAGTGTTGCCCATCCGTGAGCGGTGGGCAATCCGGGCTTCCGTATCGGGCGCAAAGCACCAGGAATCGGCGAAGGCGGCGTTATGCACAGCGGTCAGGGCGGGTATATCATGTGCGCGGAATGGCCGGATGCGGTATCTATCGGGCAGCGCAACGTCCGGTAATGTCTGCTTCGTCAAAGTCATACCCCAGTAAGTCCGGGCCATTGCGAAGCCTTCCGCTTCCAGCGCCGGGGCGCGCTCATAGGACGGCCCTATGGCAACGTGAACTACGGCGGCGTCAACCGCGGCGGCCCGTTGCACGCCGGCCGCCGCCAGGCTCCGGTAGCCGTCCCCATCGCCCGCCGGGGCGTCGGTATCAATATTCAATACGCAGCGGCCAATGGACGGCTCCCTAAATATCAGGCAAAACCCTAGCAGAGCCGACTCTGCAAGCAGCAGGATGCAGTCGTGCTGTGGCTCCCGGCCCGGCGTCCGCAGGGTGTCTCCGAATATGCCGCGCCACGCCGCCGCAACGGCGTCGCCGCCACCGTCCAGCCGGCGGGCGGCAAAGTCCAGCAGAGCCGGCAGGTCGCCATCGTCGTAGTTGCGGATAGTGAACACGGTTATCCGGTTAGCCGCCGTTTCCAAGCTGCGACTGGTCCCCGCGGCGGCGCAGCATCTCCCGCGCCCGGTTGATTTCGGCGACCAGGGTTTCCTCGGCGGGCAGGACGGTGCGATATTCGGCGGCCAGTATCGTATTGCCCAGCCCGTCCAGGGCGTAGTGGGCCACGGCATCGTCCCGTTGGGCGCAAAGTATCAAGCCCACCGGCGGGTTTTCGTCCGCCAGCGTCCAATGTTCCCGCGCATAGTTGAGGTACAGGTTCATCTGCCCGGCATCGGCGTGGGTGAACCGGCCGATTTTCAGGTCAATGACCACCGGGCAGCGCAGCCGGCGGTTGTAAAGCAGCAGGTCAACCCGATACCATTCGTCGCCAACACGCAACCGCCTCTGACGACCGACGAAGCAGAAATCGCTGCCCAGTTCCAGCAGAAAGGCTTCCAGATGCCGTATCAAGGCTTCCTCAAGGTCGCTTTCGGAATACTCGTCCTTTAGCCCCAGGAACTCGAGCAGGTAGGGGTCTTTGAATTCCGCTTCCGGGGCCGTCAAATCGCCGGGTTCCTGCTGACGTCCGCGCCGCAGCATTGCCTCTTTATCGCGGGAAAGGGCGGTTCTTTCGTAAAACTGGCTGTCAATCTGCCGCTGGAGCTGGCGCACGGTCCAGCCGCCGGCCAGGGCTTCAGTTTCGTAAAACTCTCTGGCCAACTCATTTTGTACCGAAAGCAACCGTACATAGGCCGACCATGGCAAAGGAAAGTGTGGCGCGATGGTTGGAAGTGTTAACCTTGACGACACTCTTTCTGCAGACGCTGTCGGCAGAATCCGCGCTCCGGACGATACCGATTCTGCCGACGCCGTCGGCAGAATCGGCCAGGCCAAGTAAAAGGCCCGCATTCGCCAGATATTGCGGGTTGCGAATCCGCGCCCATAGCGCGCCGTCAGGTCAACGGACAGCCGTTCTATCAGCTCCGTCCCGTACTCCGCGCGGGCTTCGCCGCCCTGTTCGTACTCCACGATGCGGCGGCCCACCAGCCAGTAGGCCGCCGTCATAATGGAGTTCACCGACCGGGCGGCGGCGCGCCGGGCGGTGTCCAATATGTCGGCAACGTCGGTCAGGGCGGCGTCATAGACCGCCGGGGTGTTTCCGGGATGGTCGGCGGGTAAAGTCATTGCCATTTGCTCCTGATGAGTTGGGCGCCGGCGGCGCTACTGCGACGGCGCTTCGTGCGACCAGGTAAAGCCTTGCGCCGGCTCGTCAATCAGCCGCCATTGCGGCAGCATAAAGCCTTCCTCTACGGGCTGGAAGGCTACTTCCACCCGCTTGCCGATGCCGACGTTTTCCTCTTTCTCCATATTGAAGTCGGCGTCCACCAGGTTGCCGGTGATGCGGAGGCCGTCGTTTTCGTCCGGCTGGCCGCGCTGTTCGTCCAGCTCCACCAGGACGATGGCGAAGGGGGTCAGGTCGCGGAAGCTGGGGATGACGGTATGGGCGACGACCTGGTAGGAGTAGATGGCGCCTTTGCCCGATACCTGCTGCCACTCCCAATTGAGGGACGCGCACCAGGGGCAGGCCGGGCCCGGCTCCCCGCGCAGCAGGCCGCAGTCGGCGCACTTCTTGACCACCAGCCGGCCCTCGCCGGCGGCCTCAAAGTAGCCTTTGTATTCGGAATCGTTGTCGGGGATGCTCAGGGTGATGCCCCGGTAGGTGTAGTTTGGCATTGTTATGCTCCGAGTCTGGATTCCGGTTTTGCCGGAGTGACGAAGTAAATCGGCGTGTCTAGCTCAGCACGTTGCCCATAATCAGGGAGCTGCCCACCGCCGGCGTGCCCCAGCCCATGTTCATGCTGATTTTGGCGTCGCGCACCTGGCGGCAGCCGCCTTCGCCGTAATCGTAGGTGTGTTCGCCGTCGGCGGCGCCGGGGCAGTAGTCGTCAACGGCGCCGCGCAGCTGGCGCACGTTTTCGATGACCATGTTCATCCCGTGGGTATAGCCCTCGCAGAGGTGGCCGCCGCTGACGTTGTTGGGCCGCTTGCCGCCCAGGTTGATGATGCCGCCGGTTACGTAGTCCTTGCCCTCGCCTTTTTCGCACCAGCCGTAATCCTCGAACTGGAGCAGGACGGTGTAGGTAAAGGCGTCGTAGCAGCCGGTGAGGTCAACGTCCTCGTGCTTGACGCCGGCCAGGTCAAAGACGCGGGGGCCGACGTAGTGGCCGGCCACGCGGGTAATGGGGCCGTGCTGGTAGTGGAAATCGCCGCCGGGCTTGGTGCCCCGCCCCTGCACGCCCTTGACGTAGATGGGCTTGTGCTTCAGGTCTTTGGCGCGCGCGGCGGAGGTTACGATGACGCAGGTGGCGTTGTCGGTTTCCAGGCAGCAGTCCAGCAGGTGGGCCACCGGGCGGATAATCCAGCGGGAGTTCATCACGTCGTCCACGGTCACCCGGTGCTTCATCAGGGCCTTGGGGTTGTTGGAGGCGTGGTTGGAGTGGGCAACCTTGATGGCGGCCAGGTCCTCGCTCTTGACGCCGTACTCGGCCATGTGACGGGTGAAAGTGTAGGAAAACTGCTGCACGGCGCTGATGAGCCCGTAGGGACGTTTCAGCAAATCCAGCCCGCCGATGGGAGCGGCGGCCCGCGCCCCGGTGCCGCCGATGCGCACGCTGGAGTAGCCGTTCATCGAGCGAAAGATGGCCACCACGTCGCACATACCGGCTTCAATGGCGCCGATGGCCAGGCCCACCAGCGCCTCGGTGGACGAGCCGCCGCCGGAACAGTCCATATAGAAGTTAGGCCGGATGCCCAGGTCATACTGGATGGACGTGGACGGGGTGGAATCGCCGCCGTGGTAGCTGAGCATCCCGTCCACCTGGTCGGGCGTCAGGCCGGCGTCGTTCATCGCGTTGCGGATGGCCTCGGCGCCCATAGCGCGGGTGGTGCGGCCCGAGGCCCGGCTGTATTCGGTTTCACCCACCCCGACGATGCAATACTGGTCTCGCGGATTACCTGCCATATCATTCCCTCCCTCCGGTTGGCAACGGTTAAGAACGCGCCGCGCCCGCAGGCCCGGCGCAGTGGCGCTACGCTAACACGGCGGGAACGGGGATTCAAGCCGGGCCATATGCTCACGCCGGCCAACTTGTCATTGGGCGCGCAACGTGGCAATCTGCGTCACCGCCGCGCCTTTTAGGTTTATGGTAATGGTATGGGAGGACAATTCAATATGGCGACTCAACCGGTCAGTGAAAACGGGGCGTTGGTTGGTTACGAAGCCGAGCTGTGGCGTATGGCCGATATGCTGCGGGGCAGTATGGACGCCGCCGAGTACAAGCACGTTGCCCTGGGCCTCATCTTTCTCAAGTACATCTCCGACGCCTTTGTGGAAGCCCGCGCGCAGTTGACGGCCCACAGTCGGGAAACCGGCGCCGACCCCGACGACCCGGACGAATACCTCGCCGACGGCATATTCTGGGTGCCGTCGGCGGCCCGCTGGGAACAAATCCAGGCGCAGGCCCGGCAGCCCACCATCGGGCGGACGGTGGACGAAGCCATGGCCGCCATTGAGCGGGAAAACCCCAGCCTGCGGGACGTGCTGCCCAAAGAGTATTCCCGCCCCGCGCTGGATAAACAACGCCTGGGCGAACTGATTGACCTGATTAGCAACATCCGGGTTGGCGACGCCGCCGCCCGCTCCCGGGACGTGCTGGGCCGGGTCTATGAGTATTTCCTTTCCCAGTTCGCCAGCGCCGAGGGCAAGCGCGGCGGCGAGTTCTATACGCCCCGCTGCGTCGTCAAGCTGCTGGTGGAAATGCTGCAACCCTACCGGGGCCGCGTGTACGACCCCTGCTGCGGCTCCTCCGGTATGTTCGTCCAGTCCCAGGAGTTCGTCAATGCCCACGCCAGCGGCAACGGCAACGGCGGCCGCGCCCGGGACGCCATCTCCATTTACGGGCAGGAGTCCAACCACACCACCTGGCGCCTGGCCAGGATGAACCTGGCCATCCGGGGCATTGACGGCCGCATTGAGCACGGCGACACCTTCCACAACGACCGCCACCCCGACTTGCGGGCCGACTACATCCTGGCCAACCCGCCCTTTAACGTCTCCGACTGGGGCGGCGCCCGGCTGCGGGACGACCGGCGCTGGCAGTACGGCGTTCCGCCGGCCGGCAACGCCAACTTCGCCTGGGTGCAGCACATGGCGCACCATCTGTCCCCCGGCGGCGTCGCCGGCTTCGTGCTGGCCAACGGCTCCATGTCGTCGGGCCAGTCCGCCGAAAGCGAAATCCGCCGCAACCTGGTGGAGGCCGACCTGGTGGACTGCATGGTGGCCTTGCCGGGCCAGCTGTTCTACGCCACCCAGATACCCGTCTGCCTCTGGTTCCTGGCCCGCGACCGCGGCAACGGCAAGTTCCGCGACCGGCGGGGCGCAGTCCTGTTCATCGACGCCCGCAAGCTGGGCAATATGGTTGACCGCACGCACCGGGAACTGAGCGACGCCGACATCGCCCGCATCGCCGACACCTACCACGCCTGGCGCGGCCAGGACTCCGCCGGCGATTACGCCGACACGCCCGGCTACTGCAAGAGCGCAACGCTGGCCGAAGTGCGCCGGCACGGCCACATACTCACGCCGGGCCGCTACGTGGGCATTGAACCCACCGCGGAGGACGGCGAACCTTTCGCGGAAAAGATGGCCCGCCTCTCCGCCCAATGGCAGGAACAGCAAGCCGAGGCGCAACGGCTGGATGCCGCCATAGCTTCCAATTTGGCAGTGCTGGGCTTCCCCACATCAGAGTGAGGAGCATGAGTATGAGCACAAACTTGACGCCAGTGCCCCGGCCACCGATGGGGCCAGTACCAAAAAATGGCTGGAGAACAGCTAACTTTGGAGATTGCGCACGACTAGTCCGGCAGTCGGTGTCACCTGCCGAAATGGGCGACTCTCTTTATATTGGACTTGAACACATCGGAGAAGGCACCTTGTCTCTGATAGGACAGGGGAACGCAAGAGACGTCACTAGCGCGAAAATGATGTTCCGGGATGGAGACATTTTGTTCGGGAAGCTGCGGCCTTACTTCCGCAAGGTTGTCAGAGCTCCCTCAGACGGGATTTGTTCCACTGACATCTGGGTTGTCCGTGCTGCCCAAGGCGTGGATCAGAACTACCTCTACTACTGTATGGCATCCGACGAATTCATCAAATTCGCTACAGGCGGTTCGGAAGGCACAAAGATGCCCCGATCAATTTGGGAGTACGTATCAGGATTCAAGATTCGATTGCCATCTCTGCCCGAGCAGCGCGCCATCGCCCAAATCCTCGGCGCGCTGGATGACAAGATTGAGTTGAACCGTCGGATGAACGAAACGCTGGAGCAGATGTCCCGCGTCCTGTTCAAGTCGTGGTTCATGGACTTTGACCCGGTGCGGGCCAAGATGGATGGGCGGTGGCAGCGCGGCCAGTCGCTGCCCGGCCTGCCCGCCGAGCTGTACGACCTGTTCCCGGCCCGCCTCATCCCATCCGAGTTGGGCGAAATACCGGAGGGGTGGGAGGTGAAAGCGCTTGATGAGATCGCCGATTTCAGGAACGGCCTTGCCTTGCAGAAATTGCGGCCTGCCGAAAATGAGGAACGGCTCCCGGTGGTGAAAATCGCGCAGCTGAGAACCGGCAAAGCCGACGGCGGTGAGTGGGCAAAAGCTGACATAGCCGACGATTGCATCATTGACGATGGTGATGTAGTTTTTTCCTGGTCCGGCAGCTTGATGATTAAAGTTTGGTGCGGTGGACCGGCAGCCCTCAATCAGCACTTGTTCAAAGTCACATCAAGGCAGTATCCGAAGTGGTTCTACCTGCACTGCACCGAATCTCACCTGCCGGCGTTTCAAGCCATAGCAGCCGGCAAAACGACAACCATGGGCCACATCAAGCGAGAGCATCTTAAAGAGGCAATATGCGCGGTGCCCGACGCAACCCTGCTATCGTCGGTTGACGAAAGATACGCTGCATTGCTCTCAAAGTTCGTTTCGACTAACGTTGAATCGCGAACGCTATCAGCCTTGCGGGACAGCCTGTTGCCCAAACTGGTCAACGGCGAGTTAAGGATGGGAGGCAACTCGACCACTCATGCGGAGCAAAGGTTATGACGGGAAATGGAACCGGCGACTTCGTGATGCGTGGTGCCCGCGATGCGATTGCCCACGGGTTCGTCGAACTCACCGAACACGTAACTGCCATAGAAAGAGCCCTGGATGAAAATCCAGGGTTAGCAATCGACTTGGCCCGTACAATAACAGAGATGACGTGCCGCCGGATTCTCGCTGAGTGCAATGTCCAGTATAGCGACAGTGATAATTTGTCCTCCCTGTTTAGGGAGGTAAGGCGCAACGTGCGTATGTTGCCACCTGACGCCAGTGGTGAGGCAGGTGCCAGAGGGAGCCTTAATCAAGCATTAAATGGGCTTAACACGGTTGTGCAAGGCATCTCAGCACTGCGTAGCCAGGCGGGCTTCGTTTCCCATGGTCATCCCTATGGACCTCCCAGGATGGAGCGACTCCAAGCATTACTTGTCACGACCTCAGCAGACGCTATAGTAGGGTTCCTGTATGGTGCTCACACGTATGACCGCACAGCCTCGCCAGACGAAGCCGTTCTCCCATATGGCGAAAACCAAGCGTATAACGATTTCATAGACGAAAACTATGGCGCCCTTGAAGTATTTGACAGTTCGTTTCGGGCGAGCGAAATACTTTTCCAGATGGAACCCGCTACATATAGCCTCCACCTAACCGAGTTCAGCGGTCATGATATTAATACTGAGGAGGAGAGCACATGACCACACGAGGCATGGCCGAATCTGTAGTTGAACAAGCCGCTTTAGCGTGGCTGGAAAGTTCCGGCTGGCGCATCACCAACGGGCCCGACCTGATACCCGACGCGCGCGCCGGCTACGGCAGCGTTATCCTGGAAACTAGCCTCCGCAGCGCCCTCGCCCGCCTGAATCCGCAACTGCCTTCCGATGCGCTTGATGACGCTTACCGCAAGCTGACCCGTCCCGCCGGGTCAAACCTGGTCACCCGCAACCGGGAGTTTCACCGGATGCTGGTGAACGGCGTTACCGTGGAGTACCGGGCCGACGACGGCGCAATACGCGGGGCGCAAGCGCAAGTCATTGACTTTGATAGCGCCGCCGCCAACAACCTGCTGGCGGTCAACCAGTTCACCGCAACCGAGAACCAAAACACCCGACGCGCCGACATCGTGCTGTTCGTTAACGGCCTGCCCCTGGGCGTCATTGAGCTCAAGAATCCCGCCGACCCGGACGCCGGCATCTGGGATGCCTGGAACCAGCTGCAAACCTACAAAGATGCGCTGCCCACGCTGTTTGCGATGAACGAACTGCTGATGGTTTCCGATGGCACGCAGGCGCGCATCGGTACGCTGACCGCCGGCCGGGAGTGGTTCAAGCCCTGGCGCGCCAGCTCCGGCGAAGGGCTGGCCGACGCCAACGCGCCGGAGTTGCAAGTAATGCTGTACGGGGTTTGCGCCCCGGAACGGCTGCTGCCGCTGCTCCGCGACTTCATCGTGTTTGAAGACGACGGCGGCAGCCAGCCCGTCAAAAAGCTGGCCGGCTACCACCAGTTTCACGCCGTGCAGGTAGCGGTGCAGGAAACTTTGCGCGCCGCCGCGCTGCGGCAGTCGGAAAGGGAAATCGCGGAACCGCAGCGCGGTCGTTACGAGTCGGGCCCGCGTCCGGGCGGCCAGCCGGGCGACCGGCGCATCGGCGTCGTCTGGCACACGCAGGGGGCGGGCAAGAGTTTGAGCATGGCCTGTTACGCCGGCGCCGTCGCCCGGCATCCCGACATGGCCAACCCGACCATCGTGGTACTCACCGACCGCAACGACCTGGACGACCAGCTATTTGACACCTTCGCCCGCTGCCAGGACCTGCTGCGGCAAGAACCCACCCAGGCGGAAGACCGGGCCGACCTGCGTCGGAAACTGTCGGTGCAATCCGGCGGCGTAGTGTTCACCACCATCCAGAAATTCTTGCCCGAGGAACGGGGCGATACCTACCCCACGCTCTCCCCACGTCGCAACATCGTGGTCATCGCGGATGAGGCCCACCGCAGCCAGTACGACTTCATCGACGGCTACGCCCGGCACATCCGCGACGCTCTGCCCAACGCCTCCTTCATCGGCTTTACCGGAACCCCCATCGAGCTGGAAGACGCCAACACCCGCACCGTATTTGGCGACTACATTAGCATTTACGACATCCAGCGCTCGGTGAACGACGGCGCCACCGTGCCCATCTACTACGAAAGCCGGCTGGCCAACCTTACCCTGGACAAGTCGGCGCGGCCGTCCATTGACCCGGATTTTGAGGAAGCCACCGAAGGCGAAGAGATTGAGCGCAAGGAACGGCTGAAGTCGAAATGGGCGCAGCAGGAAGCGCTGGTTGGAGCGCACCCGCGCCTGAAGCAGGTGGCCCAGGACATCGTGGAGCACTTCGAGCAACGGCTGGCAGTTCTGGAAGGCAAGGCGATGATTGTCGGCATGAGCCGCCGCATCTGCGTTGAGCTGTACGGAGAGCTGGTCCGGTTGCGGCCGGATTGGCACGGCGACGCAGACAGCGCGGGCAAGGTAAAGGTGGTTATGACCGGGGCCGCCTCCGACCCGTCCGACTGGCAGCAGCACATCCGCAGCAAGGCGCGGCGTGAAACCCTTGCCCAGCGTTTCCGCAATCCCGATGACCACTTTCAGGTGGTCATCGTCCGGGATATGTGGCTCACGGGGTTCGACGCGCCCAGCCTGCATACGATGTACGTGGACAAGCCAATGCGCGGCCACGGCCTGATGCAGACCATCGCCCGCGTCAACCGCGTGTTCAAGGACAAACCGGGCGGCCTGGTTGTGGATTACCTGGGCATTGCCCAGGAGCTGAAGCAGGCCCTGACCACGTACACGGCCAGCGGCGGCACCGGCGCCACCGCAATCGACCAGGCCCAGGCAGTGGCGGTCATGCTGGAAAAGTACGATGTCTGTCGTGGGCTGTTCCACGGATTCGACTACTCCGACTGGACTGGCGGCAGCCCGGCGCAGCGGCTGAGTCTGCTTCCGGCGGCTCTGGAACACGTCCTGGCCCAGGAAAAGGGCAAGGAACGCTGCCGGCAAGCAGTGCGCGAACTGGCCCTGGCCTTCGCGCTGGCGGTGCCCCACGAGGCGGCAATCGGCATCCGCAACGACGTCGCGTTCTTCCAGGCAATTCGCGCCCAACTGGTGAAGCGGGCGCCGGGCGAAGCGGGGAGCGACGAAGCTATGGACTCGGCCATCAGGCAGATTGTTTCGGGCGCGGTAGCCTCCGAAGGCGTGTTGGACATATTCGCCGCCGTTGGCTTGGATCGGCCGGACATTTCGGTGTTGTCCGATGAGTTCCTCGCCGAAATGCGGCAGCTGCCCCAGCGCAACCTGGCCGTCGAAGCCCTGCAAAGGCTGCTGAAAAGTGAGCTGGCTACTCGCCACAGACGGAACATAGTGCAATCGCGCTCTTTCGCAGAAATGCTGGAACAGACGTTGCTCCGCTACCGGAACCGAACCATAGAGGCCGCCCAGGTCGTTGAGGAACTAATCCAGTTGGCCTATGAGATGCGGGCCGCCAACGCGCGCGGTGAACAATTGGGCCTGTCGGAGGACGAACTGGCCTTCTACGATGCCCTGGCAACTAACCAAAGCGCCGTACAAGTTCTGGGCGACGAACAACTGCGGGCAATCGCGCGTGAACTGGTGGCAACCGTCCGCAAAAACGTTAGCATCGACTGGACTTTGCGTGAAAACGCGCGCGCCCACCTGCGGCGGGTGGTGCGGAGAACTCTGAACCGGCACGGGTATCCGCCGGACCAACAGGCGCAAGCAATCCACACCGTGGTAGAGCAGGCGGAACTGTTCCCGGAAAACTTGCCCCAAGCAGCCATTGTTGGCTGACCCAGCTCCCTATGGTCTGTTGACGAAAAACACTTTTGAGCCGCAGTCGCACGAGAAATAGAAAATAGGACGACCGCACGATGGGCGCCTTCCCGGTCGTGTGTTGGCGCGGCGCCAAAATCCGTGTGCAGCCATTTCGCTACCCTTCGTCCCCAATCTTCAGCAGGCTCAAAAAGGCTTCCTGGGGCACTTCCACCCGGCCTACCCGCTTCATCCTCTTTTTCCCTTCCTTCTGCCTTTCCAGCAGCTTGCGTTTGCGGGTGATGTCGCCGCCGTAGCATTTGGCCAGGACGTCTTTGCGCATGGCCCGCACCGTTTCGCGGGCTACGATGCGGCTGCCGATGGCGGCCTGGATGGGCACCTCGAACATCTGGCGGGGGATGGTGGCGCGCAGTTTTTCCACCAGGCTGCGGCCCTGGGCTATCGCGTTGTCCCGGTGGCTAATCATGCTGAGGGCTTCTACCGGCGTCTGGTTCACCAGAATGTCGATGCGCACCAGCGGCGCGGCGCGGTAGCCCTCAAAGGTGTAATCCAGCGAGGCGTAGCCTTGCGTGCGCGACTTCAGCTGGTTGTAGAAATCGGCCAGCATCTCGCCCAGGGGCATAGTGTATTCCATTACCACCCGCGACTGGTCGGAGTCCGCGCCGCCGGCCAGGCCCTGGATGTACTCCATGCGGCGGAACTCGGAGCGGCGGGCGTGCATCAGCTCCATCACCGCGCCCACGGAGCGGCTGGGGGCGACGATGGTGACGCCCAGGATGGGTTCCCGCACTTCGGAGATGGCGTTGGGCTGCGGCAGCAGGGACGGGTTATCCACTCGCACCACTTCGCCGTTGGTCAGCAGCACCTCGTAGGCGACGCTGGGCGCCGTTACGATGAGGTCAAGGTCATATTCCCGCTCCAGCCGCTCCTGCACGATTTCCAGATGCACCAGACCGAGAAAGCCGCAGCGGAACCCGAAGCCCAGCGCGCCGCTGTTCTCCGGCTCAATGGACAGGGAGGCGTCGTTGAGTTTCAGCTTGTCCAGGGCGGCGCGCAGGCGGGTGTAGTCCTCGCCGTCGGCGGGATACAGGCCGGCGAACACCATTGACTTCAGCTCCACGTAGCCGGGCAGGGGTTCGGTGGCCGGCGCGGCGTAACTGGTCAGGGTGTCGCCTACGGCGCACTCCTGCACGTCCTTGAACCCGGTGGCGACGTAACCCACCTGGCCGGCCAGCAGCGTATCGGTGGGGGTTGGCTCCGGCGCGAAAACCCCTACCTCCATAATTTCCACCGACTTGCCGGATGACATCACCCGCAGCCGGTCGTGGCGCGAGATGCCGCCGTCGGCCACCCGCACGTAGGCGATGATGCCTTTGTAGGTGTTATATGTGGAGTCGAACACCAGCGCGCGGAAGGGGTCGTCGGCCCCGCCCCGGGGCGGCGGCACCCGGGCCACGATGGCGTCCAGCAGTTCGCGGCAACCGGCGCCGGATTTGGCGGAGACGTACACCATCTCGTCGCGGCGGAAGCCGAAAATCTGCTCCATTTCGGCGGCGACGCGCTCCGGCTCGGCCGAGGGCAGGTCAACCTTGTTGATGACCGGGATGATTTCCAGGTCGTATTGCAGGGCCAGCAGGGTGTTGGCGATGGTTTGCGCCTCTACCCCCTGGGTGGCGTCCACCACCAGCAGCGCCCCCTCGCAGGCGGCCAGGGCGCGGGAGACTTCATAGGAAAAATCCACGTGGCCGGGGGTGTCAATCAGGTTCAGCTGGTAATCGCCGGCGTCGGGGCCGGCGGCGACGGTATGCGCCATCGTCACCGCCTTGCCCTTGATAGTGATGCCGCGCTCCCGCTCCAGTTCCATCTGGTCGAGGAACTGGGCTTTCATATCCTGGGGCCGGACGGCGCCGGTCAGCTCCAGAAAGCGGTCGGCCAGGGTGGATTTCCCGTGGTCAATGTGGGCGATGATGCAAAAATTGCGAATGCTGTACTGTTCCATAACGCCGGCTATGGTAGCACGGGGACAAACCGGGCGGCAATGACTGACGGGACGCCGGCCGGCCGTTTGGTGTTACAATTCACCGCAAACCCTGGCCGCCGGCCCTATCTGTCCACCAAACCTACCCGTTCAGAGGAGATACCAGTGCCTACTTACGTTGACCCTGCCGCCTGCAACGCCTGCGCCGGAATGCACGGCGGGCCGCAGTGCGTGTATATCTGCCCCAACGACCTGATGGTGCTTGATGACATCGTGAACAAAGGCAGCAACCAGGAGCCGGAAATGTGCTCCGAATGTTACGCCTGCGTCAAGTTGTGCCCGGAGAACGCCATCCACGTGCGCGGGTACGCCGATTTCGTCCCCCTGGGCGCGGAAGTGCAGCCCCACTACGAGGGGCAGGACATCGTGTGGGACGTTACCTTCCGCGATGGCCGCACCGAGCATTTCCGCTTCGCTTCCCGCACTACCGAATGGGGCAGCATTGACCCCTACGCCGGCATCCAGCCGGCCGCCCCGGACGCCCTGCGGACGACGGCTCTGTTCGGCGAACCACAATACCTGCTGCTGCCGGACGAAACCGGGGGGTGATATGACCGCCGCCGATGCCACCGGCTACCATCAGGAACGCAGCTGGCATTTTCTGGGGCTGGTGGACGATGAACTGGCCCGGGGCGAACTGGAAGCAGCCAGCAACAAGGTTTGGGGCGGCGCCGCCCACGCCATCAAAGCCGCCGCCGAAAGCCGGGGATGGGCGCATAATGCCCACGCCTTGCTGGAAGAGACCGTAGTGCGGCTGATTCGCGAGGAAGGCGCTCCGCCGCACCTGTTCGGCCAGTATATGATGGCTACGGCCTACCACCAGCGGTTTTATGGCGGCCCGCCCAACGCCGACGGCATCCGCTACGGCAGGGAAATCATCGCCGAATTCATCCAAACGCTGGAAAGCCTGGGGTGAACACCGGCCTAATCTACAGGCGGCGCGCCCGCATCATCCCCCGTGCCGGCGGCCGGTTGTGGCGCGCCGCGACGGGTCAGCGCTATTATCCCCACCACCAGGGCCGCCAGCGCCAGCAGTGCGGCCACGCCGGCCGCGCCCAGCGTGTAGAGGCCGTAGCTGTCGGACTCAGCGGCGCGGCCCCGAGGCCCTTCTTCGCCTTCCGGCCCCCGGTCGCCTTGCGGGCCGGCCGCTCCTGGCTCGCCTGGTGGACCTGGTGGCCCGGCCGCCCCCGGTGGGCCCGGCGGCCCGGCCGGGCCCGGCTCGCCTCTGGGGCCGTCCCCTCCCGGCGGGCCGGCCGGCCCCGCGGGACCTGGCGGGCCGGCCGGCAGTGTCGCCGCCGGCGTCGCTATTGCCGGCAGCGGAGTTGCCGTTGCCGCCGGCTGCGCTCCCGTGGCTGCCCGCAGTTCCAAATCAATCCGCAATGACCCGCTGCTCCACTGCGCTTCGGCGCCCGATATGGAGTTGCCCACCATAAAGAATACCGCGTTGCCGGCGGGTGGCTCGTCAATCTGAAAGGGCTTGAACCGGCCCTGGGCTTCCACCACTCCCGCGCCCAGCACCGTGGTCCCCTGCATCGCTTGCACCGGAGTGCCCGGCGGCGCCAATTCACCGCCCAGCCACGCCACGCCGCCCCAAAAGGCCGGCGGTACGCTGGGCGCCTGCGCCGACACCGACCCCAACCCCGTTGCCCAGGGCAACGCCAACAGCAGGGACAGAGCCAGAGTCATAGCGAACCAGTGTCGTTTGCTCATTTCCTATCCCCCGCAAAAAGGAAGGCTGTCAGATATAGTGCTGGCATATCGATAAGAATAGTCGTTACCGCCAGGATTATCAATTAATTCCGATAACAGGGGGAGGCGGTCTTCATTCAACTCATCAGCTGTGTAATCAAATACGCATTCACAGTATTCTCTCGCTGCTCGCCCGGTGCCACGCTGGGACGCTCCGGTGGGTTCGTGCACGCAATCATCCACCCAAGTGCCACGCGATGCATACGAAGAGTCTAGGAACATCGTCGCCGTCGGTGCCGGCGCCGCCGGCGGCTGCGTTGCCGCCAGTGCCGCCGGTGCCGGCTGCGTTGCCGCCGCCGGCGGCGCACGGTCTCCGTCGCGGTTTGAGCGGGTCTCTCCAGGATCAACAAACTCGGCGGTGCCGTTGCCCACTACAAACTCCTCCTCGGCTCCCACCTCTTCAATGTCCAGATTAAGAGCAAAACCGGCAAACATCCCTTCAAGAAGGTCGTCAATCGCGATGTCATCTTCAGCGCTTTCAGCGGCGCGTTCCGAACTGAACATAACGGCGTAGGATGCCGGTATGGATTCGCTGTCGTCACTTTCGCCCAGGGCAAAGGCAATCCCTTCGCAGCGGTTGATGACGCAGTCATTTAATATGTACGCAACCTGCAACCACCCGCCTTCGGTCTGGTCCAGGATTCGCTTGATGTCGCTGTCTGCGACATCCGCCAGTTTCTCCGGGGTACGGCTCTTGTACGTGAGCACGTCTTCCAGGTCGTCCTGCCGTCGGGCGAAAACGACGAACTCGTCCTTTTCAAACAGCGCCACCGCCGCGAACTCCTGCCCGGAACACTCCCACAGCTCAAAACCACGGTAGTCATCATCTTCACAGTCCAGCCCATCCTCCAGCTCTTCACGGATGACGTCGAAATCAAAACTGCCCTGCACAATTTCCAGAATATCGTCGCCGTTTCTGTTTAATGCAAAGGCTACAAGCGCAACATCGTCATCGTCTATGTCAAGCGCCTCGTAAGCGCCGAAGAGCCCCTCGGAATCCTCGCCTGATTCCTCCAGGTACTCAAAAAAGTCCTCGGGAACGTCGCCTCTCAAAACCGCTGCATTGTCTCCAATAAGTACCCCTCCGGCGTCGGCGGGAATGTAGCCCAGCACGTTGTCGCCACCGCTGGCCCCACTACCGCCGCCGAGAACGCCGGACAGGAACAGCGCCACCACCACGACGACCGCCAGCACCACGCCGCCGCCAGTCCCGCCGATAATTAGCCACTTGGTAGGGATGTTGAATACCTGCCCGCCGGAGGGCCGGCTGGCCCGCTGCCGGGGTTGTTCGGGCTGTTCCGGGGTTCCGTTCGTTGCCATTTTGATTTACTCTCCGGTTTGATGGGATGGAGTGGAGTGGAATTGGAAAGTTGACCGGCGCGCCCACGACGGCCACATACGCGGGCGCGCCGGCTTGAAGGATGGGAAAAAGGAGCTACTGTTCGGCGTCAATGGTTTCCAGAGCGTTGCGGCGGAACTCCATTGGATTCGGATATGAACGGGATAGACTGCCTGGTGCCGCCGGTTCCGTTGACAACGATAGTTCCGGCATTGAAAATCCGGCTTATAATGCCTTGCCTGACTGCCAAACCTTCAACGCGCGCATGGTTTAGTTCCAGAGTACTGCGGCCAATCAGCCCACGCTTGGCTATGACTCGCCGTGAGGTGACCGCAAATTCGGTGGTCAAATATGTAATCGCGGCGCGGATGATTGGGATTGCGGTCAGCAGGATAATGAGCACAGCAACGAAGAATCCGCCGCCGCCGCCCATCTCTGCCCCTACCGATAAGGCGATGATGAGGCCAATGAAAAGCAATATCGCCGGGCCGACAAAAATGCCCCAATGCAGCCTCGCACGATGCAACACCTGCTCCCCGGACAGCAAATTGTCATCTACGTAGCTCATTCTCGGCCTCCATGGTTCGTGGTCAATGTCGCTTGAATTTATAACGGGATACTCCATTTACGGCCTTATCTCCATATCATATAGTCTATGTACTTATAATCTATGCGCCGCTAGCATTGCCGGCGTGAACGCTTATCAAAGGGCCTTTGGCCGGCGCGTCCGCCAATTGCGCCACCGGCGGGGAATCACTCAGGAGGAGTTGGCCCACCGCGCCGGCATCCATACCACCTACCTGTCCGGCATTGAGCGGGGGGTGCGCAACCCGTCGCTGAAAAACATCCGCGCCATCGCCATCGCGCTGGCGGTTCCGGTGGCGGAGCTGTTCGCTTTTGAGGCTGCTAATTGCCCCCCCCCCCCCCGACTTTGGCTAGTCGAAAACCGCTGTTGGCGCGGCGCGCGCCAGCAGGGCCGGCGTTCCGCTTTGCTATCTTTGCTATACTGGCGCTGCAACCCGGAGGAGCGCTATGACCACCGCCATCACCAACGTCGTTGACCGCCATCGCAAAGCCAGCTGGCAATCGCTTGAGCAGGTATCCGTCAAGTTAGAGCATGGCGAACTCGAGGCGGCGTCCCAGATGCTTTGGGACGCCGCCGCCCACGGCGTCAGAGCCGCTGCGGCACGGCGCGGCTGGCCCCACGATTCCGTCAAGGACTTGATGAAAGTGGTGGTGCGGCTGATGCAAGAAGAGGACGGCCCCCTCGACCTGAACAGTAACCTTATTCTCGCCTACGGCTTTAACCGTATCGACCGGGCGTGGGAGATACCCCTTTACGAGGACGACGTTATCTACGCCAAAGGGCCGGTTGCTGACTTGCTGCGGATTCTGGAGAGTATGGACTGATGGTTGCGCCACGCCCTGCGGAGTATTACCAGGAACGCAGCCAGCATTTTCTGAACCTGATAGACGCAATGCTTGACTTGGGGGAATTGGAGCTCGCTTGTGAAGTTTTGTGGGGCGCCTCCGCACACGCCATAAAAGCGGTTGCCCAGAGGAAAGGATGGGCGCACGGTTCGCACGACCGGTTGCGCGCTACCGTCATCCGCTTGATAGACGAAGGTGCGCCGCCGCATTTGAATGGCCAATACATGGTAACAGCCACGTTCCACGTCGGTTTTTATGGAGACTGGATGTTTAACGCCGATAACATCCGCGCCGGCAAGGTGCTGGTTGCCCAATTCAGCCAAACCCTGGCCGCCCTGCCCTGAATCCGGCCGGCTTGCGGGCCGCTGGCGCTGCCCCAATCTGCTATACTGCTATATTGCCGTGCGGCTTCCGGCGCATAGTGCCGGCCGCCCAGCCAGACCATCGCAGAGGAGAACCCCAGATGCCTGAACCCACCACCCGCATCGTTGAAAGCGACGTCCTGATTATCGGCGGCGGCATGGCCGGCTGCGGCGCGGCTATCGAAGCCCGCTATTGGGGCGGCGACGACCTCCGCATCGTTATGGTGGACAAAGCCGCCACCGACCGCAGCGGCGCCGTCGGCGAGGGGCTGTCGGCCATCAATATGTATATGGGGATGCGCTGGGAATGGAACCGGCCCGCCGACTACGTGGAATACGTCCGCAACGATATGATGGGCATTTCCCGCGAAGACCTGGTCTATGACGTGGCCCGCCACGTGGACAGCAGCGTCCATATGTTCGAAGAGTGGGGCCTCCCCTTCTGGTATGACGACAACGGCCAGTACGTGCGCGAAGGACGCTGGCAGGTGATGATTCACGGCGAAGCCTACAAGCCCATCGTGGCCGAGGCCGCCAAAAAGGCCCTGGGGCCGGACAACCACTTTGAGCGGGTGTTCATCTCCCACCTGTTCACCGACGCCGACGACCCCAACCGCATCGCCGGCGCCGTTGGCTTCGGCGTGCGCGAGGATGTGATTTACGTATTCAAAGCCCGCTCAGTCATCAGCGCCGCCGGCGGGGCCACCGCTTTGTTCCGGCCCCGCAGCGTGGGCGAGGGCATGGGCCGCACCTGGTACTCCATCTTTGACACCGGCTCGGTGTACGGCCTGGTCATCCCCGTGGGCGCGGAAATGACCCAGATGGAGCATCGCTTCGTGCCCAGCCGGTTCAAGGATTCCTACGGGCCGGTGGGCGCCTGGTCGCAGCTGTTCCGCGCCGACCTGACCAATGCCGCCGGCGAAAACTATTTTCTGAACCGCCTGCCCGAACTGACCAAATATGACCCCTACGGCTCTGCGTTCCCCACGCCCACGCCGTTGCGCAACCATCTGCTCTGGACGGAAATCCAGGCCGGCAACGGCCCCATTATGCTCAAAACGCCGGAGGCCATCGACGCCCTGGCCGCCGGCGACGGGGAGCGCAAGCGGGAAATCATCGCCGAAGCCTGGGAGGATTTTCTGGATATGACCATCTCCCAGGCCATTCTCTGGGCGGCCCACAACATCGCCCCGGAGGAACGGCCCTCCGAAGTGGTGCTGGCCGAACCCTACATTATGGGCAGCCACAGCGGCGAGTCGGGCGCGTGGGTCAGCGGCCCCGAGGACGTGTCGCCCGATGGCTACCACTGGGGCTACAACAAGATGACCACCGTGCGCGGCCTCTTCGCCGCCGGCGACGGCGTGGGCGCCTGTCCCCACAAGTTTTCCTCCGGGTCTTTCACCGAGGGACGGCTGGCCGGCAAGTCAGCCGTCGTTTATGCTCTGGACCATACCGCGCCGCCCCAAGTGGACGACCGGCAAATTGACCGGCTCAAAGAACAGGTGTGGGCGCCGATGGTTACTTTCGAGGAAAACCAGTATGCTTCCACCAACCCGGACGTGAACCCCAACTACCTGTCGCCCCGCCAGGGCCTCTTCCGCCTGCAAAAGCTGATGGACGAATACGTAGCCGGCGTTTCGGCCGGCTTTACCACCAACGAGGCCACCATGCTGCGCGGTATGGAACTGCTGACGATGTTCCGGGAGGACTTGCAAAAGCTGGCCGCCCGCAGCCGCCACGAACTGCTGCGCTGCCACGAGCTGATACACCGGGCCTGGGTGGGAGAAGCCCACCTGCGCCATATGCTCCACCGCAAAGAAACCCGCTGGCCCGGCTTCTACTACCGCAGCGACTACCCGGAGATGGACGAGGCCAACTGGCGCGTCTTCGTCAACTCCCGCTACGACGCCGAAAAAGAGGATTGGAGCGTGTTCACGCGGCCCTGCCCGCGAGTGTTTTAGGTCGGCAGGTTGGTAATGCAACTGCCTCAAAGTACAAAGCCCAAAGACGACCCTGTCGCATTGTGGTCTCTACAGCAAACGCTTTTACCGATGGCGGAGCATTTGCTGGGGCCCCGTGACAGTACCAGGAAAATCTACCAACCGGCTTTCTGTGAGGCCGGGCCCTTCATACGCAATACGCCCGATATGGACGGGGCGTTTGCTACATTAAGCCTGAATGCCGCCGGCTATTGGCCTACGGCTGTTTTCGAGTTGGCGCACGAAACCGTTCACTTGCTCAACCCGATTCCCGGCGGCACAAACTTTCTCGAGGAGGGAATCGCCGTTGCATTCTCGCACATTGCGATGCAGCGCTACGGCCAACAACCTTTTGAGCAGAACGCAACGCCGCCATACGCAGAAGCCCTGCGTCTGGTTCGGTCGCTGCCTCCCGATATATTCCCGGCGGCTAAAAGCATTCGGTCAGATGTAGGCGCTCTCAGCAAGGTTACGTTGCGCGATTTGGAGCGGATGTTCCCGGCAGTCGAGCGCCCGGTACTGTGCAAACTGACCGAACCGTTTCCGTTACGCTGATAACCGCAAGCGCGCCATACCAATCTTACCCGCCAATCTGCCATATCCTGGAGACGACAATGACCGACACAGCAGCGATGCCGGACCCGCTGGCGCTGTTCCGCAAAGCGGCCAACCACGTTAGCGAATTGCTGGCCGGTGTCCGGCAGTCGCAGATTGCCGACCCGACGCCTTGCGCGGAGTGGGATGTCCACGCCCTTATCAATCATATGATTGGCGTGCTGGAGTTCACCGCCGGCGGCATAGCCGGCAATCCGCCGGACATTCGCCCTACCGATGCCGACAGCAGCCACCTGGCGGAGCGCGACATCGCTGTTTTAGCGGAGGCCCATCGCGCCGAAGCCGACCGGATAGTGCGGAACGCCGGGGAACCGGGCGCGCTGGAGCGAGTCGTCGCCACCCCCGTCTTTGGCGATCTGCCCGTTAGCCAAATTCTGGTCGGCACCCTGCTGGACCAGCTCATACACGGTTGGGATTTGGCCAAAGCCACCGGACAGGATACTACCCTCGACCGCGAATTGGTGGAGTTTGCGTTTCCAATGCTGCAATCGGGTTTCGCCGAGCAGGGGCGGACAATGGGGTTTATTGGCCCGGCCGTTGCGGTGTCCGAGGACGCCAGCCGGCAAGACCGGATGATTGCGTATATGGGCCGCCAACCGTAGCCGGTGATTGCGATGGCTTACGATGAAACGCCGGCGCAGCGCATCCGGGGGGAGTTGCAGGACCGGCCGGCCGATGCGCCGGACGACGGGTTGGCGGAGTGGGTGGCGCGGGACGCGGGGTTTGCCGCTGCGCTGCCGGCGAATCAGCCGCAGCGTTAGTCGTCGGCGGCAGCGGGCATAGCGGGCGCGGCGGCGGGGTCAACATCGGCCAGCGGCACTATTGCCGGGCTGCCGTCAGCGTGGACGTGTCTGTACAGCAGGCTGATTGCTTTTAACAATTCCTGATGCCGGCGCTCATTTTCCTCATTTAGCCGTTCGACCACCTGCATCGTTTCCTGATGCCGGCGTTCGACCACCTGTAGCGTTTCCTCATTTAGCCGTTCGACCACTTGCATCGTTTCCTGATGCCGGCGTTCGACCAGCTGCACCGTTTCCTGATGCCGGCGTTCGACTTCCTGCTCGGTTTCCTGATGCCGGCGTTCATTCCCTTTGTCGCGATGGTTTGCGACCCAGATAAAAATGCCAGCCAGCAATGTGGCCAGGGCAGCCATTGCGCCGACGACTATTCCGATTATCTGGATAAGTTCGGATGTCGTTACGTAGTTCATGGAGGTTTCCATAGTCTGAATCCAGCGTTCCGTAAAGTCGTGAGTGGCACAGTAAATTGCCGTTATCGTACCATCGCCCAACCCACCGGGCAATTGCCCAGCATTATGGAGAGCTGCACCATGCAAGCCATTGATATGCACATTCACGTGCCCCGGGAGCCGGGGCTGCCCGAGATTGAGATTGAGGCCGAGCTGCTGCGTTACTTCCGCGCGCCGCCGCCGCCCCGGGACCCGGCGGAGATGGCCGCCAAGTTCCGCGCGCTGGACCTGTTCGGCGTCATCTTTTCGGTGGACACCACTACCAACACCGGCGAAAAACCCGACCGCAACGATTGGGTGGCCAGCATCGTCAACGCCCACCCGGAGCAGTTTATGGGGTTCGCCTCCGTTGACCCCTGGCTGGGCAAGGCGGCCTGCTACGAACTGGAACGCGCCGTCAAAGAGCTGGGCCTGAAAGGGCTGAAACTGCATCCGATTCACCAGGCGTTCTTCCCCAACGACACCCGTTTCTATCCTTTGTACGAGGTGGCGGATGGGCTGGGGATTCCGGTGCTGTTCCACTCCGGTTTTGCCGGGGCCGGTTCGGGGACGCCGGGCGGCAGCGGCCTCAAGCTGAAGTACAGCCAGCCTATTCCCTGCTTTGACGACGTGGCCGCCGACTTCCCCAACCTCACCGTCATCATGGCCCATCCCGCCTGGCCCTGGATTGACCAGCAAATCGCCGTTGCCCTGCACAAGTCCAACGTCTTTCTTGACCTGTCCGGCTGGATGCCCCGGTTCATCCCGGAGCCGCTCATCCGCGAAACCAACACCCGCCTGCAAGACAAGGTGATGTTCGGCTCCGACTACCCATTCATCCAGCCCGACCAATGGCTGCACGATTTCGCGAGCTTGCCAATGCGCGACCACGTCATCCCCAAAGTCCTGCTGGAGAACGCGCGGCGGGCGTTGAACATCGCTGCTTGAAGCAGGGGCGACCTGCGCCGCGCATTGCCATGCGCCACCGCCGGGGGTGGGGACGGCCCGCTTGTTTGGCTGATAAACCTTTGTTACAATTCCCAAGCACGAAAGGTACGGCTGGCGGGCGGCTCACCGTTGCCATCCGCGGGCCACTGTATCGCTGTCATTTGCGTAACTAATGGAGGAGGAAATACTATGCCGTCGTTCTGGGAAAACATCCGAATGCCCGACACTGACCGCGAATCCGGCGCCAACATCGCCGAGGGCGGAGATATGTCGAGCTACGTCAGCTTCCCGGCGCCCAGCGCAGGCACCAGTCTGCCGGCGATTATTGTGGTACAGGAAGCCTTTGGCGTGAACCGGCACATTCAACGGGTGGCCGACGGTTTCGCCGCCCAGGGTTACGTGGCCGTGGCGCCGGCCCTGTTCCACCGCAACGAACGCAACCCCAACCCCAGCCTCGGCTATACCCCCGAGGACTTTGACGCCGCCATCAATACCTATATGCCCGAGCTGACGGGCGCCGGCATCATTGAGGACATCAACGCCACCGTTGATTACCTGCAACGCACCTATCCCCGCACCCGCGGACAGAAAATTGGCATCGTCGGCTACTGCATGGGCGGCCGCGTGGTTTATCTGGCTGCCAGCGCCTGCTCCGGCCTCAGTGCCGGCGTGGTCTATTACGGCGGCGCCATCCTGGCCCCCTATAGCGATGGCATAACCCCCATCGACGGCACCGGCAACATCAGCATCCCCATTATGGGCAATTTCGGCGATACCGACGGCAACCCGACGCCCGACGACGTTGCCCAGATTGCCGCCGCGCTGACCGCCGCCGGCAAGGCCCACGACTTCAAGTCCTACCCCGACGCCGGCCACGGCTTCAACTGCGACGACCGGGACAGCTACAACCAGGCCGCCGCCGAGGACGCCCAGGCCCGCACCCTGGCCTTCTTCGCGGAACATTTGCAGTAGGCCGGGCTTGCTCTCCGACTTGACGGCCCTCCTTTGATTGCCAGAGGGGGGCCGTTAGCATACTGTCAAAGTAACGGTTCGTTTGCTGGCAATGCAGAAGGAAGCAGCGCTTTGGCTACTTTAGATTTAGATAGAGATGGGCCGCTTACGCAGCGATGAAAGTCGCCCTCGAGCGCGAGCATTTCGGCAAATGGGCGCTCCTCTCTGGCGGGGAACTGGTGGGCATCTGCGAAACCTGCCCGGATGCCAACAAGGCCAGGCTGGCCCATTCCGGCCCGGCCTCTTGCCTCCTGAAGGAAATCGGCGCGTCGTCTCCCTTTACGCAGCCGCCCTACGTACCCGACCCGTCAGAGGGAGAGCCGACGGATGCGCTCGGCAAAGACCTTGCCGCCTACGAAAGGATGCGGGCCGCCCTGGAGCGTGAGCATCTCGGCAAATGGGCGCTCCTTTGCGACGCGGAACTGGCGGAAATCTACGCAACGCTCGCAGAGGCCAGCAAGGCTACGGCAGCCCATACCGGCGGCCCCTGCCACACCAGGGAAATCGGCGCGCCACGCCGGATAATGATACCCAGCGTCTTTGCGGTGCGAGGAAAGGCATAGTGCCCACCGTCGCTTGCGGGTTTGAAAATCAGCCGTGCCGGCTGGTGGGCCAGGGGCCAACACTCTTCGTCACCATCGGCTACGACCCCAACTACCGGTCGGACAACGGGCGGTCGCCCGAATTGCCAACTTACCCGCGCCGCGCTCTCGTCGATACGGGCGCCAACTGCGACTTGCATTGACGCGCGCCTTGCTGCCGCTTTGAACTTGCCGCCGGCCGAGCCGGAGATTGTCTCCGGCGCGTTTGGTGCCGGCGCCGCGGACGTGTATTACGCCCAAATTCACATACCGGAATTAGGCGCCACTTTGTCCGGTCAAATTCTCGGCATCCTTCTCCAGGCCGGCGGCCATCCCCACTTCGCCATCATCGGCCGGGATTTACTGCGCCGTTTCCGAATGGTTTACGACGGGCCCACCGGCGCCGTCACACTAAGCGTCTAGCCGGCCGGCCATACCCGTTCCACCGGCCCCGGCGCGGGATGGCGCGGGGGCTTTTTCAATCCTTTACGAACCCCTAATGCCGCAGCAATACCCACGCCATACCTGTCGTTCAGGGTAATGGGGTACAATCGCAAATGCGTGGCAATCCCGTTACCAGGTGAAAACGGCCGATGAACAAAATCGAAGTTATGAAAGCCGCCAAGGATGGCTTGGACATCCTGCAGGATATTCCCACCTTCGCCGAACAGGGCTGGCAGTCCATCCCGGAGGATGAGCGCGACCTGTTGAAGTGGGCCGGCATTTTCTACCGCCGGCAAACCCCCGGCCGTTTTATGATGCGGCTGCGTATGACCAACGGCATCAGCAACTCCGCCCAGCTCCGCGCCATCGCCGGCATTAGCGATGACTACGGCAAAGGGTTTGCCGACCTGACTACCCGCCAGCAAATCCAGCTGCGCGAGTACGAAATTGGCGACGTGCTTGACATCTGGCAGCGCCTGAACGACGTGGGCCTCGCCTCCCTGCAAACCGGCATGGACAACATCCGCGCCGTCGTCGGCTGCCCCCTGGCCGGCTTGACCCCCCACGAACTGCTGGACGCCTCGCCCGTTGCCCGCCGGTTCACCGCGCTGTTCGTGGGCAACCGGGAGTACACCAACCTGCCCCGCAAGTTCAACGTCGCCATCACCGGCTGTCTGGAAAACTGCACCCCTTCCTCAACCCAGGACATCGCGCTCACGCCGGCATTGCGGGAGGTTGACGGGCGGGAAGTGGCCGGCTTCAACGTGGCAGTGGGCGGCAAGATGGATTCCGGCGGCTACACGCCCAATACGCCGCTGGACTTGTTCGCAGCCCCGGAGGAGGCCGCCGCGATTTGCAGCCACATCGTGCTGACCTTCCGCGACCACGGCTCCCGCGCGGCCCGCAACAAGGTGCGCCTGGCCTTCCTGATTGACAGTTGGGGAACCGAAAAGTTCCGCGCGGCGCTGGAGTCCCGCGCCGGCCGGCCTCTGCCCCGCGCCGGGAAGGACGCTGCCACGGATGTCCATAGCGACCACATCGGCATCTTCCCCCAGCAGCAGGCCGGCCTTAACTATGTGGGCCTCTGCGTGCCGGTGGGCCGCATCACCGCGGACCAACTGCGCGGCGTCGCCGACCTGGCCGACGCCTACGGCGACGGCGCCATACGCCTCACCACCGGCCAGAACCTGATTATCCCCAACGTGCCCGGCCACCGGCTGGACGCTCTGGCCGGCGAACCCCTGCTCGAAACTCTGTCTTACCAACCTTCCGCAATCACCCGCGGCACCGTCAGCGGCACCGGCATTGATTACTGCCACTTCGCCCTGATTGAAACCAAAGAGCGGGCCGCCGCAACCGCCAGAGTCCTGGACCAAGCGGCGCCGGACACCGGGCCAATCTCAATGTTCTGGTCCGGCTGCGTCAACGGGTGCGCCAACCATACGCTGGCCGACATCGGCTTCGTCGGCAAGCGCATCCGCGTGAATGGCGAAATCCTGGAAGCGGTGGATATTTACCGGCGTTCCGTTCCCGGCGGCGAGGGCCAACCGCCGGCGCCGGCGCTGAGCAACGTCCCCTGTGGCGAACTGCCGGCCGTTCTGGAAAAGATGCTGCCGCGCAACTAATCCTGTAACAAAAGCGTAACGGGTTCGTAATCACCCGTTAATGCGCCGGGCGCAAGATGGTGGCGCCGGCAGCGGCAGCTACCGATTCTCACGCCGCTGACCCTCGGGTTCGTTATGACTACGCACGCGAGTTTTCAACCGCCGCCGCCCCGGGTTCTGCTGCTGGGCCACGGCTGGGACATTATGAACGGCGCGCTGGCCGCCGCCGTCGACACCGGGGCCATCGAACTGCTGGGGCCGGAACCGGCTTACGACGGTGAAACGGGCCACGGCCCCCGGTCGCCGGCCGTGCTCCTACTGTCCCCCGACGCCGGCAGCGCTATCCTGGGCCGCTGCGCTGACGATGCGGCCCCGCCGGTGCTGCGCTGCATCTCCGACGCGGAGCTGCACGACCCCGACCTGTACGACGACTCCGATGACTTCGTCACCGTCCCCTGCCCGCCGGCCGAGCTCATCAAGCGCATCCTGCGCCTCGCCCACCGCCACGGCAACGCGGCCGCACCGGCGGAATTGCTCCGGGTGGGCGGGATTACGCTGAATCCCGCCACCTACCAGGTTACGGCCCACGGGCGCCCGGTGGATTTGGCCTGGCTGGAGTTTCAGCTGCTGCTGTTCCTGATGGAAAACGTGGGCAAGGTGTTTACCAGAGACCAGCTGCTGGCCAGCGTTTGGGGAGTGCAGAACATCGGCGGCACGCGCACCGTTGACGTGCACATCCGCCGCCTGCGGTACAAGCTGGAGAGCGGCGGGGATACGTACTTCCGCACGGTGAAAAACGTGGGGTACGGCATGGTTGAGCCGTAGGGATTAGCCGCCCCCAATCTCCCCCAAGAACTCCAGCAGCACCGCGTTCACTGCGTCGGGTTTTTCCTCGTGCAGGAAATGCCCTCCGCCGGCGATGAACTGCGAGCGCAGGTTGGTCGCCGTTTTCTGCCAGGACGCCTCCGGGTCCAGCCCTCCGGCTTCGGCGGTGCGCTTGCGTCGCTCGCCCCACAGGTAGAGCATAGGGATGCTCAACTGCCGTTCCGCGTCGGCGCGCCAGTCGGCCGGGTCTTCATAGGCGGCGGCCCGGTAGTAGGAGAAACCGCCCCGCAGCGCGCCCGGCTGCGCGTAGGCGCGGGCGTACACCGCCACCTCGGCATCCGACATCATCGCCTGGTTCACCGACCAGTTGCGGTAGAAATGGCGCAGGTAGGCTTCCTCGTTGCCCCGCACCAGATGCTCGGCCAGGTCGGGAATCTGGTGGAAAAAGGAATGCCACCGTTCCCGCACTCCCTGCGGCGTTTGCATTTCCAGCTGCTCCAGCGGATGCCCGCCGTCCAGCACCGCCAGCCGGTCCACTTCCGACTCGTGGTCAAGGCAGTAGCGAAACGACACGCGCACCCCGATGTCATGCCCCACGATAGCGGCCTTGTCGTGGCCCAGGTGTCGCACCAGTTCGTAGATGTCCGTGGCCGCCGTGCGCGTGCGGTAGTCCTGCAAGGGCTTTTCCGACGCGCCGAACCCCCGCATATCGGGCACAATCACCTGATACCGCTGCGACAGCACGGGAATCTGTTTGCGCCAGGAGAACCACATCTCCGGCCACCCGTGCAGGAGCACTACGGGAAACCCGTCGCCCTCAATTACGTAGTGAATGTTGACGCCGTTGACCCGCGCCGTGCGGTGCGTGAAATCCCAATTTGGCATATTGGTCTCCTCTGGTATTCCTACCGGTCATTCCCGCCGGTCATTCCCGCTGGCGCCGGAATGACCGGGAATAACGCAATCGGGGCAGCCGGAGCTACAGATTCATCGCTTCCAGCCCCACCCGGGACAAGTCCTCGTCGGCCTGCCCGCTGGGGTAGCCGCCCACGCCGATGCCGCCCAGAATTACCCCGTCCTGCATAATGACCAGCCCGCCCTGGCCGTGGGTAAAGCGCGAGTCGCCCAGGTCGGCGATGTTGCGCCCCTGGGCGGCCAGCCCGGCGGCGTGGGCGCCGGAGTCCCGCCCCATCACGGCCGAGGTGTACGCCTTGCGGATGGCATGGCGGCGGCTGAAAACCCGCAGATTGGCCATCGTCAAATAGGCCACCAGCTCGCCGCCGGCGTCCACGATGGCCATGGCCACCGGCGCGTCGGGGGTTTCCTCGGCTTGGGCAACCATCGCGCCCATCGCCGCCTTCACCTGTTCGGTGGTTAGTGTCGGTTGCATTGCCATCAGTCCGTCTCCTATAGTTGTTATGCCAGTCTGGTCCGATGATACCACGCGGCGCGGCCCCGGCGGCGGAACGACGGGTTCGTCTCCGTTCAACTCAACTGCGCCGGCTATCGGTTCCGGGACAGCGTAACTTCCCAGATTGCTGCTCCACCCGGTACAAACTGGCCGGTGCGGACACTGTTGATGCCGTATTCCGGCAACTCCCGTACCACAGTGCACATTCCGTCGCTCAAGGAACCGTACTCCGCAAAGCCAAAATCAATGTTTTCAAAGCCGCCTTGCTGGCTAGAATTCGGGAGGTCGTTCCGGTCAATCGGGTAAATATGCAGAAAGAATGGATGGACGGTATTATCCGGCGCACAGGGATTCTTGGTGTACATCGCCTGGTTCCCGGCGATGGTGACATCGTACCTGGCGCGGTGGGCTGCCGCGGCGCGGCGGCCTTCCTCCTGGATATTGACCGTATCGTGGGGGTTGGGGGCCAGTCTGACCGCCTCGGCCACGTGATGGGACGCAACCTGCAAGTACTCGGGGTTGCGCGCGGCGGCGGTCTGGTAGAACCGCGCCAGCTCGATTTGCAGCCGCCAGTTCTCCGGCTCGGCGGTCAATCCCTCCTGCCCGGCCGCCTGCACCAGCGCCGCGACCTGCTCCAGTTCCGCACCGCGGAACGCCCCGACGTTCCAGGTCGCCTGGCTAATCAGGTAGATCCTCGGATAATTCGCCAGTCCGGGGAATGAATCCGCCGCCCGTTCGTAGTGGGCCACCTGCACGGCCCAGGGCGCCGACGTATCATGCGCCTGAAACACCGCCGCCGCCGCAACGTATTGCCGCCCGTTGTAAAAAACCGTTCCCCCAACGGTCAGCGCCGCAATCAGCAGCACCGCCAGCGCCACCCCCGGCGGCGTGCGCAGGAACCGGGAATTGCCCGACAATCGCAGCCCTTGCCACAATCGCAGCCTTTGCCGCCAGTCGTCCAGCGTCCGGCCCACCATTGCCAGCCGGGGCCGCGCTGCCGCCGGGGATGCCGGCGCATTCTCCCGCCGCCACCGTTCCTCGGACACCGCAAACGCGGCCAGGATGGCAAACAGCATCACCGTGCCCGGCGTGTCGAACAGGAACAGGTTCTGCACGAAATAACACACCATCGTCGCGCCCATGATCCCGACGCACAACTGGCCGTAATCCCGCCGCAGTCGCACCGAACGCAGCATGGCGACGGCCATCGCCAGCCAGATGGACAGGTAACTCACCAGCCCGACGGCCCCCGTCGTCGTCAGCGCTTCCACGATTTTGCTGTGGGCCTGGTCAAACCGGTCGTAGAAGCCGGGCACCGGCACCACGTGCCGGCCCCAGGCGATGAGGAAGTTTTCCGGCCCCCAGCCCAGCAGGGGCCGGTCCTGCCAGGCGTCAAATCCGGCGCGCACTGATGCGATGCGCCCCTGAACGCTGAGGTCATCGGGCCCGATGGCGACCAGGCGCTGCGTCATCGTTCTGGTTGCTAAATTGGGGTTGTACCCGATGTCCAGCCCGGCGGCCACAATGAGCAGCACGGTGGCGGCAATAATCACCCCCAGCAGCCCCCAGCAAACCCGCCGCACCCGCGGCATTGCGCCCCAAACCAGGTATCCCACGGCGAAAACGATAATCGCGACGGCCAGACCCACCACCGCCCCGCGCGTGCCGGTAAGCCACATCGCCCACCCGCTGCACAGGATTGCCAGGCCCCAGAACCCGCGCAGCCAGGGCAGGTAATTGAACCGGAACTCCCGGCCGCCGCTGCGCCGTTGCCGCCGGCTCCGGGCCCGGCTCCGGTTGCGTGGTTGGGCCGGCGCCGCACCCCCCGGCGCCGCAGCCCGGGGCGTGAAAGAATGCCATAACAGGCCGAGTCCGGCCAGCGCGCTAATTGACGTGTAAGCGCCCAGGTAGGTCGCATTGCCCAAGGTTGACGCAATCCGCTGCGAACCCGCCAATATCGGCGACTCGAACAGTCCATAGTGTTGGCCCAGCCCCAGCGCCGAGGCCACCGCGCATACCGCCAGGTTAACCGTGAACAGCGACCGCCAGTCCGCAAGCGTCCGAAACACCGACCCGGCGACCAGGATGTAGCCAACCCAGTGGGCCAGGTCGGCGATGCCCTGCATCCGTTCGTATGTGGACCACAGGCTCCGGGTAAAACTGACTCCCGCCACCCCGGCGAGCAGCGAAACGGCCAGCCAGACGACCAGCGCAATCAGCACCCAGGACCGGGGCGGCCGGTATTCCGGGCGGTATATGATTAGAATTAGCCACAGGGCGAAAGTAACCTCAATAACCGTGCGGGCCAGCAGCGCCTTGCCCACCACGAAAGGAAACAGCGTGCCCGGAGTTACCACCAGCGGGATGACCAGAACGAGCATCACGCCCAGCCGCACCAGCCAAAGCAGCGCCGCGCCGGCAACAGCCGGCTTGCCATTTCGGTCGGTCGGTCTGGCCACGAGTAACTCCATGCCGGCGGCGCGGTCGTTGGTCAGCACCGCCGGAGCAATGGCAACTATACCACCATCAAGCAGTCAACGCCCCCGGCCTCGCCGCTCCAATCCTGCCCAATCGTCTATCCCGGTGAATACCCGTACTCCCCGGCCCTTGACACCCCAGGCCCGTTTTAGTGACAATAATTCAACCTGACGGAAGGACAGCTACGGAACGACAGCAGCTATGGAACTATGCCGGAGGAACAGCGCAGGTTGCAGATAACCGTAATTGGCCTCGGCCGCGTCGGAACCGTCGCCGCCGCCAGCCTCGCCACAGCGGGCCACTGCGTGCTCGGCGTTGACATCGACCCCGACCGCATCGCGCTGCTCCGGGCAGGCCGGGCTCCCTTTTACGAACCCGGCCTGCCGGCAATGCTCCAATCCGCCGTCGCCGGCGGCGGCCTCCGTTTTGAGCATCGGGATGCCGTCGCCGGCCCCCTCGGCGACATTGCCCTCATCGCCGCCGGCACGCCCCCAACCCCCGGCGGCGGCGCCGACCTCAGCCAGGTCAGAGCCGCCCTGGCCTGGCTAAAATCCCTGCCGCCCGGCGACACGGTGGCCGTGATGAAAAGCACCGTCCCGCCGGGCGCCGGCCAGCGCATCAGCGACGGCGAACTCCGGGGCGCCGGCATCCGGTACGTCTCCAACCCCGAATTTCTGCGGGAAGGCCAGGCCGTGCATGACTGGCGCCACCCCGACCGCATCGTCATCGGCGCCGGCCCCGGCGATACCCAATCCGTCGCCGTCGTCAAAGCCATGCACGCCGGCATCGCCGCCCCCTGCATCATCACCGACGTCACCAGCGCCGAGATGATTAAATACGCCAGCAACGCCTACCTGGCCACCCGCATCTCCTTCATCAACGAGATTGCCGCCCTGTGCGGGCGCGTCGGCGCATCCATTGACGCCGTTAGCGACGGCCTGGCTATGGACGCCCGCACCGGCAGCCGCATCTACGCCGGCGTGGGCTACGGCGGCTCCTGTTTCCCCAAAGACGTGCGCGCCCTCGACCATCTGGCCCTCACCAGCGGCGTCAATGTTGACCTGCTGCGCTCCGTCATCAACGTCAACAACCGGCAGCGTCTGCTGCCCCTTTACACCCTGCGGGAACGATTTAGCGGCGCGGTCGGCGGGCTCCGGGTGGGCATCCTGGGACTGGCTTTCAAGCCCAACACCGACGACATCCGCGATGCGCCGTCGCTGGATTTAATCAGAGCCCTCACCGGCGAAGGGGCCATCGTCAGCGCCTATGACCCCCGGGCGATGCCGGCCGCCCGGCCCCATCTCCCTGATTCGGTAAAGCTCGCCGCTACTGCCGCCGCGGCGGCCAGCCAGGCCCGGGCCGTAGTCTTGATGACCGAATGGGAGCAGTTCGTCAACGCCGACTGGACAGACATCGCCCGCCGTATGCGCCCGCCCCGTTTCGTGTACGACGGCCGCAACGCGCTGGACGCCGCTGAACTGACGCGGCTGGGCTTTCAGTACGCCGGCGTCGGCCGGAGCGCGCCGGCCGGCCGGGCCATTGCCCCGCCCGGCGGCAAGCCGTCCGGCCTCCGGTGGCCGGGCCGATAGATGCTGACGGTAGATAGATAGATGCTGACGGCAAGGGTTATGCAGTACGATTACCTGCTGGTCGTTGGCCCCGGGCGCTCCGGCAGCGAGTTTTTGTACGAAAACCTGAAGCGGCATCCTGCGGTCGCCTTCCCGGAAATCAAGGAAAGCTACTACTACCGTTCCCTCCAGGGTTTCCACAAAGCCCGACGCCGGGTCTCCGGGAGCAACGGCGCCGGCAAAATCCTGGCCGACATCGCCAACCTGGCCTACCAGGACCCGCTGCTGCCCAAAGGCGTAGCCGGACTCCGCAGCGCCGGAATCAGCGTCCTGATTGTCGTCCTGCTCCGGGACCACTGCGACCGCGCCCGTTCGATGATTAGATACCGGCAGAGCCGGGGCTATCTGTCCGCCTGGCAAGGTCAGGGAAAATTGCAGGACAGCGTAATCCGCGACCGTCTGCAACCGGAGCAGCTCACCAGGATTTACGGGCTGGGCGCCGACGTATTGACGATTGCCTTCCCGGCGCTGGTGAACGATACGGCAACGACGCTGGGCATACTGACGTCCCGGTGCGGAATATCCGAGCCTGATGCGGTGGTGCATCGCGCCGTGAACGCATCAGTCGCCGCGCGGTTTTCTCTGCTGTCCGCGGCCGGAAAATCGGCGGCCGTCCTCTTGCGCAAATTGGGATTCAAGAGCCTGCTCCAATCCCTGAAAGACCGCCCGGCGCTGCAAAATCTGTTTTTCAAGCCGCTGCCGCCCGGCGCAGCGGCGCCAACCCTGAGCCCAGCCCACGCGCAAGCGCTGGCAATCACCCGGCGGGAATGCCTTTCCGTCATCCAGCGCCACTCCAGGCCGCTGGCCAACAATATTTACTTCCATAACGGCGGCGGGGAACAGTAGCCAACACAGCCAGCGCCATTGGGGGGTTGTGGGGCGCTAATTCTGCTAGAATAGCGCGGAGTGGCGCGATAACGCCCCTTAGCTTCCCGCCCCCCACGGAGGGTTTGCCATGACTGCCAACGGAAATGCCGACAGCCCTGAGGACATCATCGTTTGCCGCGACGTACATAAGTGGTTCGGCAATTTCCACGCCCTGCGCGGCATCACCACCACCGTCAAAAAGGGCGAGGTTGTGGTCATCATTGGGCCGTCCGGCTCCGGCAAGTCCACCTTCATCCGCACCATCAACCGCCTGGAGCAGCACCAGCGGGGCGACATCCTGGTGGACGGCATCCAGTTGACCAACGACGTGCGCAACATCGACGCCATCCGCCGCGACGTGGGGATGGTTTTCCAGTCCTTCAATCTGTTTCCCCATCTCACCGTATTGCGGAACATCACCCTGGCGCCCACCAAAGTGCGCAAGCTGCCGGGGCGGGAGGCCGAGGGCATCGCTATGGAGCTGCTGGAACGGGTGGGCATACCGGAGCAGGCCGACAAGTACCCGGCGCAGCTCTCCGGCGGCCAGCAGCAGCGCGTCGCCATCGCCCGCGCCCTGGCGATGCAGCCCAACATAATGCTCTTTGACGAACCCACCTCGGCGTTAGACCCGGAGATGATTAAGGAAGTCCTGGAAGTGATGCGCGAACTGGCGGCATCCTATATGACCATCCTGGCCGTAACCCACGAACTGGGCTTTGCCCGCGAGGTGGCCGACCGCATCGTAATGTTCGACGAAGGCTTGATAGTTGAAGACCAGCCGCCGGACGAGTTTTTCAACAACCCCCGTCACGAACGGGTCAAGCATTTCCTGTCGCAGATTTTGTAACTCCACTTCCGGCCGGTCATTCCGGCGCCGGAACGCCGCCCCGTACTTGACACAGGGCCGGAATCCACCAGCAGCGCTATGCCATTAGTCAGAAAAATCGGTCGCTGGGTCTGGGCCGGCGGCACCGCCGAAACCCAGTGGGCCCGCGAGCGCCGGCTGCCCTTCTGGGAACACCCGTGGTTCACCCGCTTTTATCGCATCGCAATGCTGACGGGCTGGGCGGCGGTGCTGATGTTCTTTCTGGTCTGGAACCTGGTGTGGGCCACGCCGTAACCGGGCGGCCCCCGTTCCCCCGCCGGCCATAATCCGCCGGCGTCTGCCGGCGCACCTGGGCCGGGCCGGCGCCAAGTCGCAATTTTCTGCCCCCTGCTGCCTGCCGTCATTGCCGATTGCGCCGGAATCGGGTACAGCGCAATCGGCAATATCCGGTCTATCCTGTCCATCCCTCTGGATTCGTAACTCCCGGCCTTGGCTTGGCACAGGCTTTGCGGAACGAATGGGCAGCGTTCGGTTTCAGGTGGTTTGGTTATTCCTCTGCGGTGGTGGGCTGGGTTCATTGGCAATGCTCCTTGCTGGTTCAGGTGGTCGGGGTTCAAGTGGTTAGCGGGATATGGTGTGCGGGCCAGAGGTTACCGGTCATTGTCAGCCCCACGGCCGGGGGTTTTACGCAAAGTTTTGCTCCGATGGTTCGTGAACCGCGCTTTAAGGCGCAGCCACGCAGCGCGGTGGCAGTCGCTGTTGGCCGGTTAGACCGTTCTCGCGTAAGCATTGGACGAGGGGTCTCCACGACGCCGGTATGCGATTTTGTGCTGACTGGCCGTTGACGACCGGTTGACCTCTGGCTGGACTGAGATTCACGTGATAGGTTGCAGTATAGTACCAATGTTCGCGGTTGTCAAAGGGTGGTTGTCAGTGGGCCGGGGCGTTGCAAAGTGCGGGCGGCGGAGTGCTAGCCTTCTCCCAACCCTCTCCCACAGGGGGAGAGGGCTTTAATGACTTTGCAAAGCCCCGACCGCCGGCAACGGAAGGCTGCCGAACGAATACAGTTTATTGACAACCTTGATTGCGCCCACTAAAATCGCCTCACTGTGGCAATGCCCGGTTTATTCACGACTTCGGGTATAGCCGCCTGAATTAGGTGGATAAATTCAATTATTTATCGGTAATCGTAGAAATAGCCAACAAAAATTGCGGAGTTGCCTGCCACCATCGAAACGGCTGAGAGCCGGTCGGATTACAACGCCACGCGGCGCGTTTAGCTCCGTTTCGCGTTTCGCCCCGTTGCTAAGGAGGGTCAAACCATGTTCCGTAGTCCGTTCCCCCCGTTCCTGCCTTTCGCCGGCGCGCTCCTGACGCTAACGCTGCTGGCGGCGGTGGCTTGCGGCGGCGCCGAAGCTCCGCAAGAGGAGTCTCGCGCCGCGCCCACCGGCGATACCGCCGCCAGTCAGGCCCCGCCGCCGGCCCAGCCGCAAACCCAGCCTCAGGCCCAAACCCAGCCCCAGCCTCAGACTCAACCGCAAACCCAGACCCCGGCCCAAACCGCCCCGGAACCGACGGCTACTGCTGTCCCCCAGCCGGCCCAGCCGGTGCCTTTTGCTACCCGCGCTCCGGCCGCGTTGCCGGAGGTGGTGGTCGCCAACCCCATCACTAAAGACCTCTATCCCAACGCGCAATGGGGCGGCATCCTGCGGCGCGGTGGCTATTACGACCCGGCCCATTACGACCTGTTGCAGGTTTCCAGCGTCACCAATTCTTTCAAGCAGATGATGCTGCTCAACAACATCCTCCGCTACAACCCCATTGACGCCGGCCAGACCATCATCCCCGACCTGGCCACCGGCTGGGAGTTATCTGACGATGGCGCCGTTTGGACGTTCCCGCTGCGGGAGGGGATTACGTTCCACGACGGGACGATAATGAACGCCGATGACGTGGCGGCATCCTGGTCGCGGGTCATCGACCCGCCGGCGGGTGTGGTCAGCGCCCGCCAGGGCTTGTACACCCCCTTTGAGCCGACCATCCAGGTGGTTGACCCGCTAACGATTCAGTTCACCTTCGGCAAAGCGCCGCCCCTCAACTACGGCTTGAACGCCTTTGCCCTGGAATGGCACGGCGTTTTTCCCAAGCCGTTCCTCGAAGAGCACAACTACGACCTGAAACAGGCCGGGCAAAATGCCCCCAGCACCGGCGCTTTCCGCTACCTGGAACACCAGGAAGGCGAGGTCTGGAAGAACGAACGCTACCCCGATTACTGGAACGAAGGGCTGCCCTACCTGGACGAAGTCTGGACCTACCCGCTGGAAAACAGCACCAACCGCTCGGCGGCGCTGCTGTCCGGCAACGTGGAGTATGCCCAGACCATCGACCCCGAAGCCTATAACCGGATGCTGACCGACGACCGCTTCGTGGTGGAGCCTTTCTCGTCGTACTCCTACGGCGGCATCTGGTTCAATATGGACAAAGAGCCGTGGAACGACCCCAAAGTACGCAAGGCTATGTGGCTCGCCATCGACCGCCTCTCCGTGCATGAAGTGGTCAGCGAGTGGCTTTTCGGCTATCCCGGCGGCATGGGCTGGACGCTGCCCGACCAGGCGTACCAGCTGCCCCAGGCCGAAATTGACGCCCGGCCGGTGTTCGACCGCGCGGCCGCCGAGGCCGAAGCCAAACGCCTGCTGGCCGAGGCCGGCTACGGCGACGGCATCAAGAACGTTGACCTGATGCAGCGCCAGCCCAACAGCCCCTGGTATTCGGCGGTGGCCCAGATTGCCCAGCTGGAGTTCAACCGGATTCTGGGCATCGAATCCACCATCCGCGCCGTCCCCTCCGCCGTGTGGTTTGAGGAGCTGGCCAACCGCAACTTCGACATCACCGTGGGCGCCATCGCCTCGCCGTTCATTGACCCGTCGGCATATATGAACAGCTTCTATCGTTGCGGCGGCGGTGAAAACCACTCCAACTACTGCAACGAAGAGTTCGACGCCATCATGTCGCAAGTGGACTCGGAAACCGACTACGAAAAACGCTTCGCCCTGGTGCAGCAGGCCGCCCAGATTCTGGACGCCGACCCGCCGGTGGTGGAGTGGTGGTACAACCGCACCCTGGCCGGCTGGCGCGCCTGCGTCCACGGCATCGAAGGCAAAAACGGCGCGCTGGTGCACAACCTGGACCGTATGGACACCGTCTGGATGGACGCGGACTGCCGCTAGCAGCCTGAGGCCGCCACTGTAACGAACGATGGTTGCGGCCGATGGTTACGGCGTGCACGAAATTGCCGCGATTCGCTCGCGATGACGGTAGCACGAACCGGAATATTCAACATTGACAGCAACAATGGCAATCCCTACAATCCCGTCAGCCGGTCTGGGAACCGATTGCGCTGTTGTTGACGCTCCATCGGCGCTTATCGTTATTGGCAATATTGTTTTCCGACTTATATTGCCCCGATGGAGGATACATCCGGCGAATCGTGGCTCTCAACCCGCAAATATTTGCGCCGGCTAATCTCTTTGACCGGTGGTCAAATACCTGAGGAGGCCCATTGACATTGCAACGTCTCGTTACCTCGCCTGTGGCGGCGCTCGCCGCCATACTCGCCGTAATCCTGCTCGCCGCCGTAGCCTGCGGCGGCGCGGGGGCTCCTGCGGAGGACGCGGCGCCGGCTGCGCCGGTCGGCGGCGCCACCCAGCCGGCCGCGGCCAGCCCGGCCGAACCGACTGCTACCACGGCGCCGGCCGCCGCCGCGATGGAAGCCACGCCAACCCCGCTGCCGGCCGCGCTGCCGTCGGAGGTTCTGGCCAACCCCGTCACCAAAGACGCCTACTCCGACGCCCAATATGGCGGCATCCTGCGGCGCGGCGGCTACTTCGACCCGGCGCACTATGACCTGATGCAGGTGTCCAGCGTATCCAATTCCTTCAAGCAGATGATGCTGCTCAACAACCTGCTGCGCTACAACCCGCTGGACGCCGGCAAGACCATCATCCCCGACATCGCCACCAACTGGGACGTTTCGGAGGATGGCAAGGTGTGGACTTTCCCGCTGCGCGAGGGGGTCAAGTTCCACGACGGAACCATTATGAACGCCGATGACGTGGCCGCATCCTGGTCGCGCGTCATTGACCCGCCGGCCGGCGTGGTCAGCGCGCGCAAGGGCCTGTATGACCCCTTCGGCCCGTCAATCCGGGTGATTGACCCGTCAACGGTATCGTTCACTTTCGACAAAGCGCCGCCGCTGAACTACGGCCTCAACGCCTTCGCCCTGGAATGGCACGGCGTCTTTCCCAAGGCTTTCCTGGAAGCCAACAGCTATGACCTTAAGCTCAACGGCCAGAACGCTCCCGGCACCGGCGCTTTCCGGTTCCTGGAACACCAGGAAGGCGAGGTCTGGAAGAACGAGCGGTTCCCCGACTACTGGAACGAGGGCCTGCCCTACCTGGATGAGGTTTGGACCTACCCGCTGGGCAACAGCACCAGCCGGTCGGCCGCCCTTCTGGCCGGCAACGTGGAGTTTTCGCAAACCGTTGACCCCGCGGCCTTCGAGATTCTACAGAACGACGACCGTTATGAGGCGCAGCCCTTCTCCTCTTATTCGTACCTGGCCGTCTGGATTAACACCGACCGGGAGCCGTGGAGCGACCCGCGGGTGCGCAAAGCCCTGTGGCTGGCCCTGAACCGGGACGCCATTCACGAAGTGGTCAGCGAGTGGCTGTTCGGCTACCGGGGCGGCACCGGCTGGACCTTCCAGGACCAGGCGTTCCAGCTGCCGCAGGAAACCATTGACGCCCGCCTCGTCTTTGACCGCCCGGCTGCCGAAGCCGAGGCCAAACGGCTCATGGCGGAAGCCGGCTACGCCGACGGTATCAAGAACGTTGACCTGATGCAGCGCGACCCCAACAGCGCCCACTGGACCGCCGCCGCGCAGGTGGTGCAGCTGGAGTACCAGCGCATCCTGGGCATCGAGTCGGAGATTCGCCCGGTGGCCTCCGCCGTGTGGTTCGAAGAGCTGGCCAACCGCAACTTTGACATTACCATCGGCGGCATCGCCTCGCCTTTCATCGACCCGTCAGCCTATATGAACAGCTTCTACCGCTGTGGCGGCGGCGAAAACCACTCCAACTACTGCAACCCCGAGTTCGACGCCATTATGGACCAGGTTGATTCCGAAACCGACTTCGACAAGCGCTATGACCTGGTGCAGCAGGCGGCGGCAATCCTTGACGCAGACCCGCCCACGGTAGAGTACTGGTACAACCGCACCCTGGCGGCCTGGCGCTCCTGCGTCCACGGCATTGAAGGCAAACACGGCGCGCTGGTGCACAACCTCGACCGGATGGACACCGTCTGGATGGACGCGGAGTGCCAATCGTAACCCAGCGTCGGGGCGGGTTTGCAATCTGCCCCGACGCCCCCAACGTAGCAAAACCGGACGCACGGTAGTCAACCAACCCGGTAAGAGAGGCCGTAATGCAAAAGTACATATTGCGCCGCGTGCTGCTGGCAATTCCGGCATTGATTGGCTTGACCATTATTATCTTCCTGGTGATGCGCATTCTGCCGGGCGACGTGCTCACGGTGATGTTCGGCGAAGAGGGAACCTTGCAGCTCAGCGAGGAAGACCGCGCCCGCATTATCGCCAGCCTGGGGCTGGACAAGCCCATCTATTTGCAGTACGTGGACTGGCTCCAGGACATCGTTACCCTCAAGCTGGGCCAGTCCTTCTGGCGCTCCAACACGGTGATGGACCTCATCATCAACCGGGGGCCGATTACGCTGGAAATCGCCGTCCTCTCCGTGCTGCTGTCATGGGTCATCGGGCTGCCGGTGGGCATTTTAGCGGCTATGAAACGCAACAGCGCCCTGGACTACGCCGGCCGGTTCTTCTCCATCCTGTTCCTGGCCATACCCAACTTCTGGCTGGGCACCGTCATCGTGCTGACGCTGGTGCTGACGCTGGAATGGAAAGCGCCGTTGGGCGTAATCAATATATGGGAAGACCCGTGGCAGAACCTGCAAATCGTGTGGGGGCCGGCGCTGGTGCTGGGCCTGGGGCAAGCCGCCTACGTGTGCCGCATGGCCCGCTCGGCGCTGCTGGAAACCATCCACGAGGACTACATCCGCACGGCGCGCTCCAAGGGGCTGGCGGAGCGCATCGTCATCCTGCGCCATGCCCTGCGCAACGCCATTATGCCGGTTATCACCCTGTCCGGCGTGCTGCTGGGATTCCTCATTGGCGGCTCGGTGGCGGTGGAGCAAGCCTTCGGCGTACCCGGCCTGGGCCGCACCCTGGTAGCCGCCTTCTTCGAGCGCGATTACGTAGTCATCCAGAACCTGGTGCTGCTGTACGGCGTCATATTCGTGCTGACCAACCTGCTGGTGGATATATCCTACGCCTGGATTGACCCGCGCATCCGGTACAGCTAGGCAGCGCCGGCGCTTGAAACCGGCCGGATTCCCGCCTCCGCGGGAATGACCATCAAACGTCAACAGGAGCATTCTCGTGGCACAGGCAACGACTACCGATGTTCTAGTCCAGGAACCAGAGGCGCGTACCCGGGGCTGGTGGTGGGTAATCATCCACTTTTGCCAGCGCAACCCCATGGGGGCGGTGGCCGGCGTTGCCATCGTCATCATCGTCGCCATCGCCGTCTTTGCGCCCTTCGTGGCAACCCACCATCCTACGGAGGAGGCCGATTTCCGCGCCCTGCGGGAAGCCCCCAGCGGCGCCCACTGGATGGGTACCGACGACATTGGCCGCGACCTGTACAGCCGGGTGGTGTACGGCGCCCGCGTGTCGCTGTTCGTCGCCCTCATCGCGGTGCTGGTGGGCGACCTGATTGGCGCGGCCTGGGGCGTCGCCACCGGATACATCGGCGGCAAGTTCGACATTTACAGCCAGCGATTCCTGGAACTGATGATGTCCTTCCCCACCCTGATTCTGGCGATGATTCTGGTGCTGGCCATGGGCGCGGGCGTCTGGACGGTTATCGTGGCCATCAGCATCACGCGCATTCCGCTGTCCGTGCGGGTGGTGCGCTCGGTTACGTTGAGCATCAAGGAGTTCGCCTACGTGGATGCGGCGCAGGCCATCGGCGCGTCCAGCAGCCGGGTGATGATACGGCACATTGCGCCCCAATGCGTCGCGCCCTGGCTGGTGCTGGCGACGGCGCATCTGGGGTCGGTCATCATCCTGGAGGCGTCGCTGGGCTTCCTCGGCGTCGGCGTGCCGCTGCCCACGGCAACCTGGGGCAATATGCTGGGCGGGCCGGTAGCGGCCGGGCTGATTCCCCGCTGGTGGATGGTAATATTCCCCGGCCTGGCCATCACCGTAACCGTGCTGGCGTTCAACCTGTTCGGCGACTCCATCCGCGACGCCCTGGACCCCAAACTGCGGGGCCGGACCTAAACCCCGGTCCGCTCCCGGAGCTGCGTAATTCCAGTGGCCCGCTCTACTTCTGCAATCCGAGCCATCGGCGTCAACCGCCGGTGGCTCTACAATATGCGGTTCTGGCTGCTGGTGGGCGCAATCGTCGCCGTCCTGCTGCTGGTCTGGGCGGTGCGCGCCTTTCAGGTGTGGCCCCTGCTGTTCCCGCCGCCGGCGGCCACCGGCGACTACCGGCTGGCCGACTCTCCGACCAACTGGCCCGCCATCCGTCGCGGCGCCGGCAGCGCGGCCTGGGCGCCGGGGCCGGCTCCGGCCCCGCCCTTCACCACGGTTTGGGAACGGGATACCCCCGGCGCGATGATGGCGACGCCGGCCGTGGTTGGCGACCGGGTGTTCATCACCACCGAGGACGGCGTGGCGGCCGCGCTGGCTGCCGACACCGGGGAAACGCTATGGAGCTATGACGTTGGCTCCCCCTCCGACAGCGCCCCGGCCGTCGCCGGCGATGCCATTTACCTGGGCGCCCGCGACCATCGCATCCTGGCGTTGGACAACAACAGCGGCCGGCTGCTGTGGGAGCGCAACCTGGGCAACATCGTGCTGGCGTCCCCCATCGTGGTCGATGGCACGGTGTACATCGGCTCCACCAACGGCCAGCTGGAAGCGCTGGACGCCGCCACCGGCGCGCCGCGCTGGTCGGCAAAGGCCAACGGCTGGGTAGTGGGACACCCGGCCCACGACGGTGAAGTAGTAGCCGCAACCTCGCTGGGAGAGCGATTCATCACCGTTGACCCCGACACCGGCCGGCGGCGGCTGATTTTCTACTCCGGCACGCCCGTAGTCGGCGGCCCCACCATCGCCGACGGGCGCGCCTATTTCGTAACCAACCGGGGCGGAGTGTGGGCCGTTGACCCGTCGGCGGTGAGCCGTCCCTTCAGCCGGTTCTTGTACGTCGCCAAGGTCAACTTCTTTGCCTGGCGACTGCGCACCACCCCGCCGCAGCAGACGGGCAGCCTCTGGGTAAGCTCGGCGCGGGGGCGGGTGAAATACAGCCCGGTCTATGCCGAGGGCCGGCTGTTTATCGTCAACGAATCCAACAAGGTTACCGCATTTGAAGGGAGCAGCGGGGCCGTGATTTGGGAAAGCCAGCTTGAGCAGGAAGTGGTGGCCGAGCCGGTAGCCGCCGGCGATACGCTGATTCTGGGAACAATTGACGGCGCGCTCCACGCCTTGCGCACCGCCGACGGGGTTGAGGTTTGGCGGCATAACCTGGACGGCGGCCGCCTGTCGGCCGCGCCCGCCTTGTCGGGGAGTGTGCTCTACGCCCCCACCACCGACGGGCGGCTGGTGGCATTGCGAGGTCAATCCCGGTAGCATTCCATTCCCTTGTTGCAAGGGCGGGCGCGGGCGGTCAGCGCGCTGCTGGCCGTCGGCTCGCTGGCGTCGGTGGTCGGTCTGCCGGCCGTCGCCGTGCTGGCCGACTGGGGCGGATGGCGATTCGCTTTCATCGTCGCGGGTTTGCTGAGTGCCTCGGGCCCGGCCGCCAACTGGTTGTGGCTGCCCCGGGACCGCGGGGAGCGGGTTCTCGACCTCGTCATATTCTCCCGGCCCTGGTCGCCGCCAGCGCCGAGCATTCGGGAGCGTCAAAGTCCATCGGGGTCGGCATGATGGCTCTGAGCAACCAGTTAGGCGGCGTACTTGGCGCCGCGATTGCCGGCGGGCTCCTGGCAAGCACGGGCTACGCGGGGATAGCCTGCCTTTGCCTCGGCGCCACGGTCGTAAGCGTCCTGGCGGCCGGCATATTCGCCGGGCAGTTGCGCATCGGCAGCGGCTGAAATACGAGAGCCGGAATCCGGCAGACGCAACCCTTATGGCGCCCTCGCCCGCAATCCAAAATCCCGTCCATCCTGTCCGGCGATGTAAAAATCCGTTACCCTGCTGACCGCCCGCCCCTTGCGCAAGCCGCACTCCTGTTCTATCATAGCCTGGTCAGGCAATCCCGGCGGGAACCCGCGCAGTCCCCGCCGGAACCGCCGCCAGGCCAGCGGCGTCGCCAAACCTACATCCGAATAGCGAGGCGAAACGGTTTCGGGTCGGCAACGGCCCCGTCGGTTATTTCGCAGAACGGCCTGCGGTGGCAGGACTCCGCGCACTCTAAACGGGGTTGGCCATCCTGGCCCGGCGTTAGTGCCTGCGCTCCGCGCCGGACGCTGCCGGTCTCATTGGCCGGCTAATCCGGGACACGGAAAAAAGGTGAACAAAGTGCTCTGCACGTAAAAACAGTGTTGGCCGTGCTCCGACACCCGCCCGAAACCGTAACGCCTGACACCCCCCAATCGCCAAACCGCCACTGACCAACCAGCAACCCCAGGAGGTCTGCAATAGAACAACCACCGTGCGCCCTAACGTCGGCCCGGCGCGTATGGTACAATCCCCCCGCCAGCGCCGGATGCCGCGCCCGGCTGATACCGGCAACGCCGTCTCCGCGATGAGACCGCCTTCAATGATACCGTCTGCAATGCCATCGTCTGCAATCGGAACCACCCGCTGATGCGCCGGCCCAGAATATTCTACGGCTGGTGGATTGTCGTCGTCAGTCTCATCGCCGACGGCATGAAGCACGGCAGCTTCAACCGGGGTTTCACCGTACTCTACATTCCTATTGAGGACAGCCTGGGATTCAGCCGGACGATGATGGGGCTGGCCGAGGGCCTGGGCCGGATGATGGGCGGCATCCAGGGGCCGGTTATGGGCTACTGCACCGACCGTTTCGGCCCCCGCATTATGCTGGCCTTTGGCGGGCTGATGTCGGGCCTGGGCTTCATCCTGCTGGGTTACACCGGCAGCTACTGGTATTTTCTGGTGGTGTTCGTCGGCTTTATGTCCGTGGGATTCCGCTCCGGCTACAACAATGCGTCCATTGCCGCCGTCAACAACTGGTTCCGGCGGCGGCGCGGGCTGGCTATGTCCGTGGTCAGCATGGGCAACGGGCTGGGCGGCGCTACCGCCCCGCTGGTGGGCCTGCTGATTTTCGCGGTGGGCTGGCGCGACGCCTGCACGGTGTTGGGCCTCGCCATCCTGGCGGTGGTCATCCCCCTGTCCTGGTTCCTGCGCCGCTCCCCCGAAGAAATGGGCCTGCTGCCCGACGGCGATGCGCCCGAAACCGCCGCCGACACCACGGCGCAACGCGGCCCGGTTACTCCCCAGCAGCGCCGGCGGATGCAGTTCGGCGAAACCGACTTCACGGCCCGGGAGGCCATGCGTACCCCCTCCTACTGGCTCCTGGTCATGGCCACCGCCTTCCGCAACATCGTCCATGCCGGCGCATCCTTCCTGATGGGGCCGTTGATGGTCTGGTTCCTGGAGGGCGGCGTGCCGGTTGTCGATGCGGAAATGCACCAGCAATTCACCATCATCGCCGCCGGTTTTGTCGGCGCCTTTTCCCTCGCCAATATGGTGTTCAACCCGTGCATGGGCTGGCTTGGCGACAAGATTGACCGCCGCAAACTCAGCGCCGTCTGCATGATTTCCGGCGCGGTGGCCCTGGCCTCGCTGCTGACCCAGAGCGGGCACATCTGGCAGCTGGTGGTTTTCGTGGCGCTGGCGGCCTTCGGCGAAAGCGCCAACCCCCTCAACTGGGCCATTATGGGCGACTTTTTCGGACGCCGCGCCTACGCCACCCTGCGCGGCTGGCAGCACCTCCCCGACCAGTTCGCGTCAATGTGGACGGCCATGTGGATGGGCGCCATCTACGATGCCACCGGCAGTTTTTATTGGGCCTTGTTCCCCCTGGTCGCCCTGTACATCTGCGCCGCCGTCGGCTACTGGTTCCTGCCCTTCCCCCGCCTGCCCCAGCGCCTGCAGGCCCAGCGCGACCGGGAAGCGGGTCGGGATGCGGCCGCCATCGCCGCCGGGGCGGCCGGGCGGGCTGACTGAATGTTCGACCCGGCGTCAGTCGCTCTTTGTTGCGAACTTGTGTGCGATTTGATAGAATCCTCCAAAGCGGTGTAGCAACCCTCTTCCCGCCGGTAGGAGGCAGTTCAATGTCGCCCAACTTCATCCAGGAGCAATTGTCCCGGGCCGGCGTGCGCGCAGTGATATTCCGCGCCGGTTTCCGCCTGTCAAACGAGGTTTGCGATGGATGTGCAAATCAGGGACTCTGCCGCTCTGCGCCGGGTATCCCCGGCTATGCTGCGCGCTTACCTTGAAGCCCATGGGTGGGTTCACGAACAAACCTGGCGCAACCGGATTCTGGTATGGTCAAATACGCATCACGCGCAAGCCCCGGAGATTCTGATGCCGCTGCGGGAGCAGTCCGACGCCTACGCCGTCCGCATTTCCGAGGTGGTGGCCCTGCTCGCCGATATTGAAGGACGTTCCCAGCTTGATGTCTATTACGACCTGATTGGCGCCGGAGCCGACGTCATCCGGCTGCGGCCACTGAACGGCGTCGGGCAATCCGGCTGGACGCTTGCCGACCGTGTGGATTTTCTGACCCGCGCCCGTGACCTGGTAATGTCGGCGGCCCGCGCCGCGGAGCGTCCTGGCCAGCTAGTGTATCGGGGGAGGGCCAGCGGTGTGGTTACGGACTACGTGCGCGGAGTCCGGCCCCTGCCGGGATACGAAACCGGGCCGGAACTGACCCTGCATTCTCCGGTTACGGCCGGTTACGGGGTACAGCTGGACATGGGCGACACCGTCCGGGCGCCCTTCCCGCGTCGCGCCACCATCGCGCTGAACGGGGGGTTGCGTGAGGCCGATAGGAAGGCGGCGGCGGTGCTGGGCGGGGAGAAAATCTCGGATGTCTTTGCGGAGGCGGCGTCGCCAGGCGTTAGCGCCAATCTTTGCGATGCGGTGGCCGCGCTGGCGCGCCGGGGGCACGGCATCGGGGTCAGCCTGTCCTGGGCGGCGGTACGGCCCGCCGGTGCGTCCGATGGCGAGTTCGTATTCGCGGAAAGCGCCGCCGACGTGTTCGCCGCGGGGGCCGAGCTGCTGCGTCAAAACAGCCCCTTTCCCGACGCGCACGTGACCGGTGAAATCGTGCGGCTGGACCGGCAATCCCCGGCAAAGTTTGACGGCAAAGCGGTGGTGCTTTACCAACTGGACGACCGCCCGGTTGCATTGCAAGTTCAGTTTGATATGGCCGACCGTGATGAAGTGCTGCGCGCGTTTCGTGATGGTATTGCAATCGGATTGGACGGTGATATTCACCGCGAAGGCCGGCAGTACTTGTTAAAAAACCCACGCAATTTCACGGTGGCTTCAGGAACGCCATGAAATTGCTCCACGCCAAAACCGCTCCTTGCGGAGCAACGGCCACCCAGCCTACGGGTTCATCACCTTTGATGACCTTCCGCTATGGCAGAATCATACTGCGCATCGGTTATACTTGATACTGGCGGGCGGCGGCAACCGGCCGCGCCAACTCGCCGCTCGTCTGTGGAGGATGCGAATGACTGGCGCCGGGAGATTCAAGACCGGGTGGAAACCTACCGACAAAGAGCTGGAGTACCTGAAAACCCATGATAAGCCGACGATTCCGGTCCAGGAGTTGCCGCTGGACACCATCGCCGGCTTCTGCCGCCAGTGGGGTATCAAGGAAATGTACTCCGTGCCTATGGAACTGGAGTTTTTTGAACCCGACGGCCCTTTTGACGGCACGGAAGTGTCAATGCGCGTCGTGTACCACGATGACGCCGGTATCGGCATGGCGTACTGGGGGATGGGACGACTGCTTGGCGAGGCGATTGGCAAAAAAGCCTACGTGAAAGAAGTGCCGTCGCCGGAACACGTGGGCTTTGGATGGCGTCAGGAACTGATGCTGGAGCGCAAGATTCCCGTTTATGTTGAATAACGCAGCAGAACCGCACGCCGGGCAATTGTCCGCCATAGTGGAGCGTGCGGCGGCCGAATTGACAGTTTTGGGCAGTCTGGAAGAATCGGATTTGGCAGATACGCGCGTACTGTACATCGCCACCTACGCGTTAATTCGCATCGGCAACACCATAGCCAAACATTCCAGGCAACTGGAACTGGCCTACCCGGAATATCGCTGGGTTTTCTGGGTAGATTTGCGAAATGAACTGGCCCACGAAGAGGTTATTAATGTCGCACGGGTCTGGCATACTCTATCGCAGGGGTTGCCCAACCTCATCCAATCCATCACCGGCCAACCACTGCCTTGACGCCAGCCGCCACCACCCACAACCGCCTGGCCGCCCTCCTCGCCGGCGACCTGTCCTTTCACGCCCCGGCGCGGGACGCCCACCCGTTGCACGCCCTGCATCCCTTCGCTGCCCGGTTCCCCCACGGTTTGGCCGGCTACTTCATCAACGCCCTCACCCAACCCGGCGCTACGGTGCTCGACCCTATGTGCGGCTCCGGCATCACCCTGCTGGAGGGCTGGCTGGCCGGCCGCTCCGTCGTCGGAGTTGACCTTGACCCGCTGGCCCGACGCCAGAGCGCCGCCCGCACTACCGCCCTCGACCCCCAGGCCGTCCGCGATGCCGGCCGTGCCGCTCTCCAACGCGCCGCCGACCTCTACGCCGCCAGCAGCAGCTCAACCGACCCCCTCTCCGCCGTCCGCGACGATATGGATGCCGCCACCCAAGACTTCCTGGATTACTGGTTCTTTACCGAAACCCAGCAGGAACTGGCGGCCCTGATTCTAGCCATCCGCGCCGAACCCGATGCCGGCCTGCGGAACCTGCTGGAGGTTATTTTCTCCGCCACCATCGTCACCAAATCCGGCGGCGTTTCCCGGGCCCGCGATTTGGCCCACACCCGCCCCCATCGCGTCGCGGACAAAGTGCCCCGCAGCCCCCGGCGGCTCTTCGCCACCCTGCTGGAGCGCGCCGCCGCCGCCTACGCCGGCATCGACGCGGACGCCGTGGGCCGCAGCCGCGTCATCGCCGGCGACGCCCGCATACTGCCCGTCCCGTCCGCCAGCGTGGACGGCATCGTAACGTCGCCCCCCTACGCCAACGCTCTGGACTATATGCGCGCCCACAAGTTTTCCCTGGCCTGGCTGGGCGACCCCATCCCCAGCCTCTCCCGCCTGCGCGCGCAATACATCGGCGCCGAGCGGCTGCGCAGCCGGCCGACGGATGCCGGCGCGCTGCCCCCGTCCGTCCAATCCGTGGTTGACCGGCTGGCCGACCAGGACGCTGCCAAATCCCGCATCCTGCATCGCTACTTCTGCGACCTGGCGGCGGCCATCGGGGAGATGGCGCGGGCGCTGCGGCCCGGCGCCGCCGCCGTCATCGTGGTTGGCCCCTCCACTATGCGGGGCGTCCTGATACCCACCCACGATTGCCTCGCCGCCATCGCCGCCCAGGCCGGTCTCGACGTAGTGGCGGTAGCGCCGCGCCACCTTGACCGCGACCGTCGCATGATGCCCGCCCGCAACGGCCGCCCCGCCGGGCCCGCGGCCGGCCCCGACCGCGCCGTTACGGGTATCGAGCGCCGGATGCACACCGAATACATCATCGGCGCGGTAAAGCCCTGACCAGCCGGCGGCGTACCCGGAAATCCAGCGCCCAACGGCAGCCCGGATTATCCCGGAATCGCTATCTACCAGATGTTGATATTGGCCCTTCCCGGCCATTTGACCGCCCGCCGCTGCCAGCCCCCGGCCGGTGGGCCCCTTTCCGGCGTCGCCCGTCAAAACCGGCGGCGGTACGATTGAGTTGCATCCGTTTTTTCAAACTATGGATTGAATTAATCTCTTTTCAAATATGCGACGGAACAATGTTTCTGCATAACCGCCTTGCGGCGCCCCGAACCGGGCTTCTACCATATAGTCAGTTCACTTTGGGGAGACTGACTGACTATGCCGGACCTTTCCAACCCCGCATCCGTCTGGCAGGCCGTTCTGGGCCGGCTGCAACTGGAAATGCCAAAAGAGCATTTCAACACTTTCCTCCGTCCCTGCGTCGGACACGATTGGGATGATGGCGGCCTGGTGGTGGCGGCGGCCAGCTCTTTCGCCGTATCCTGGCTGGAACTGCCGCTGCATCTGGCCATGGCGCAGGAAGCCTTGACCCGAACCCTGGGGCGGGAGGCCGTCCTTCGTTACCGGGCCATGCCGGCCGTGGCGCAGCCCGCGCCGGAGGACGCTGACCGGGCCGGCGTCCACGCCGCCAGCGCCGCGCCGCCGGCCGCCCGCGCCCCAATTCCTGACGACTATGACCTGGGCCGGCATAACGCCGCGGCCGGCGGCTACGAATGGGCCGCCGTCAACTCGGCCACCTGCAACCCCCGCTACACTTTTGACAACTTTGTGGTGGGCGTCAGCAACCAGTTGGCCTATCATGCCGCGCGTTCCGTCGTAGCCGACGACGATGCCCCGGCCGGCTACAACCCGCTGGCGCTGTACTCCGGCTCCGGCATGGGCAAAACCCACCTGCTCCACGCCATGGGCAACCGGGCGCTGGCGTTGCGCCGTTCCGTCCTCTACGTAACCTCCGAGCAGTTCACCAACGAATTCGTATCCGCCATCAACCGCCGCGCCATGCGCGAGTTCCGGGACCGTTATCGCAGCCTGGACCTGCTGCTGCTCGACGACGTGCAGTTTTTCGTTGGCAAGGAGCAGACCCAGGAAAGCCTGTTCCACACCTTCAACGACCTGCACCAGGCCGGCGCCCAGATTGTGCTGACCAGCGACCGCCCGCCCCAGACCATCGCCCCGCTGGAAGACCGCCTCCGTTCCCGTTTCCAATGGGGCCTGATGGCCGACATCCAGCCGCCCTCGCTGGAAACCCGCCTCGCCATACTCCACGCCTGGGCTGACGACCGCAGCGTAAAGGTGTCTGCTGCGGTTCTGGAGCTCATCGCGCACCGGGCCAAGCATAATGTCCGTCAGCTGCAGGGCGCGTTCAACCGGGTGATGGCAATGTCCCAACTGATGAACGTCCCCCTGACCCCGGAACACGTTGAGCAGCAGCTGAACGCCGTCATTGGCCCCGACCCCCGCCGCGACCTCACCCCCGAAGACGTGCTGCAGCAGGTAGCCCGCCACTACCGCATCGCCGGGGAGCAAATCCTGGGCCGCAGCCGCACCGCCGCCGTCGCCCAGGCCCGGCAGGTGATAATGTACCTGCTCCTGGACGAACTGGGACTGACGCCCACCGGCGTGGGCCGGTTCCTGTCCGGGCGCAACCACAGCACCGTCATCCACGGCGCCGGCAAAATCCGCGCCGCCATTGCCGACGACGAGCGGCTCCGCCGGTTAGTCAACAGCATCAAGGCCGCCCTGTTCGCCTGACTTCCCGGCGCGTAGTATGATGGGTACATAGGAACAAATGCTAATCGCCCGCCCAACTGCCCCATACCCATCACCTTGACCGGAGCCGCTCCTGATGGACTCAACAACCCGTGTTCTGGCAATTACGGCGGTAATCGGCACTATGCTGACCCTGCTAACCATAATTGGCGGCGGCTGGTACGCCCTGGCCGAACTCAAGGCCAGCAACGCCCGCCTGGCCGACCGGATAGAGCATCTAGATGACCGGATAGAACAGCTGGCGGATACGGTTGAGCGCAATCACCGTGAATTGCAACATTCTTTGGGCAATCACCATCACAACGAAACTGGCGATGCCGTCTTCACCGTTGGGACTTCGGCGCATCGCGCCAGTACCCGGCGCTGAAGTACGGCGCCCTCAGCGTTGCCGACCGGCGCCGCCAACCGTCAATCTGCCTAGCAAGGCCCCACCATGCTATTATGGTAGCCCGCGCTTGATTGGAGGATACACACTATGGACCCAAACCGTGTTCTGGCAATTACGGCGGTAATCGGCATTATGCTGACGCTGCTAACCATAGTTGGCGGCGGCGGGTACGCCCTGGCCGAACTTAAGGCCAGCGACACCCGCCTGGCCGACCGGATAGAACATCTAGACGACCGGATAGAGCAGCTGGCGGACACCGTTGAGCGCAATCATCACGAGTTGCAGCATTCGCTGGGCAATCACTATCACAACGAAAACGGCGATGCCGTCTTCACCGTCCCGCCGGGCACGCAGTGACCGCTGCGCCAGGCCCTGGCGGCATCAAGTCCCCCCAAATAGAGCACTTGGATGCCCGCCTGTCCAGCCAAATAGAACAGCTGGCGGACACCGTTGAGCGCAATCACCGTGAATTGCAACATTCTTTGGGCAATCACTATCACAACGAAGCCGGCGATGCCGTTTTCACCGCCCCGCCGGGCGCCGAGTGACTGCGTTCCGCCGGCGCCGCAACCCGCCGTAGCTAACACCTTGCCGGAGAAAGCATGACCGCATCCAGCACCCCAACCATCCGCACCGTCGTCGGCACCGGCGCGGCCGGCTACGCCGGCGACGGCGGCCCCGCCACCGATGCCACCCTGCGCGAACCCTTTATGTGCGCCTTTGATTCCGCCGGCAACCTCTTTTTCTGCGAGGCCCGCAACCACGTCGTCCGTCGCGTTGACGCCGCTACGGGCATCGTAACCACGGTGGCCGGCACGGGTGAGCCGGGCTACGCCGGCGACGGTGGCCCGGCCACGGACGCCACTCTCCACGAACCCTACTCGCTGGCCGTCGCTGCCGACGGGAGCATCTACATCGTTGACCGCCTTAACGCCGCCGTCCGCTGCGTTGCCGGCGCCACCGGCGTCATCACCACCGTCGCCGGCACCGGCGCGCCGGGATCTTCCGGCGACGGCGGCCCCGGCCAGCAGGCCCAACTGCGCGAACCCAACGACTGCTTCCTGGACGGGCGCGGCGGCCTGCTCATCGCCGACATCCAGGACCAGCGCATCCGCCGTCTTGACCTGGCCTCGGGCATTATTGACACCTTCGCCGGCGACGGGGAAAAGATACGCGGCGGCGACGGTATGCCGGCCCGGCAGGCCAGCATCCTGGGCGCCCGCGCCGTGTGCCTGGACGGCCACGGCAATACCTACATCGCCGAACGGGAGGGCAACGGCGTGCGCGTGGTCACCGCCGGCGGCATCATGGGCACCCTGGCCGGCGCCGCGGGCGAACGGGGCTACGCCGGCGACGGCGGCCCGGCCCTGGCCGCCACCTGGGGGGCGCCCAAAGCCATCCGCTGCGACGCCGCCGGCAACATCATCGTGGTGGACACCGAGAACCACGCCATCCGCCGCATCGACGCCAACACCGGCATCGTAACCACCATCGCCGGCGGACGGCTGGGCGGCCACGGCGACGGCGGCCCCGCCACCGACGCCGGCCTGGACCGGCCCCACGGCTGCGGCATCGCCGCCAACGGCGCCATCTACATCGCCGACAGCAACAACCACCGGGTGCGGGCGGTGGGGCCGTAAGCGGCCGGTATCATACGTGGACGTCGTGCGGCTTTCCGGCCGTCGTCCCCCGTTGGGATTGGCGAAATCGGGGCTGCCACTGGGAATAGAGTGGCGGCGGGGTGCGAGGCGGTGCTGGGGGTGAAGCTGACGCCGCCAGTGTAGTCCTGTGGATGACTCTGAAACCAAAAATTTGCAAACGAAAATCGCCAGAATGTCCTTGACATTCTGGCGATTTTCGTTTATTCTCCCCTAGTCGCGACGCGCTTGGTAGTGGGAGGCACCAGATGGACTCAGTAAATGAACAAGTATTTTACTCTGATGAACACACTATCGTAACCTCTGCCCAGCTCATACTGCCAGCCGATGCGGATTCTGGTGTTGATGAACGAGTGTTCTCTCTACACTCCGTAGTTTCGATTAACATACAAGACATCGAAGTTGAACAACCGTGGGGATGCTTTAAGGGCGGGATATTTTGGCTTTTTGCCATTATCGGAGGACTAGCTGCACTCTGCGGATGTGGGCCTTTGCTCGCAAGTATAGTAATAAGTGAAGACGGGTATGGATGGGGAATGTTTCTGGTCGGTTTGGGTGTTACGTCATTCGGTGGCATACTTTTATTCTTTCTTTTTGGGCGTATTGCCAGAGAACCCCTAGTGATGAAAGATTATTGGCAGATAATTCTTAACATCAGAGGACAAACAGAACCGGTTGCTCGTTGCCGTAGTGTCGACGAAGAGAAAGTCCGTGCTATTGCCGCGGCTATCGATGCCGCTCGGCGGCGCGGTGGACGCAACCGAAGGCGAATGCGGGGCTCAACAGATAGCTAGCGGCTATCAATGCCGCTCGGCGACGCAATGGACGCTGTACGTAGAGGAACAGTGATGCTACGGTAGTATCACTGCTGACGACAAACAAAATTCAGGAGGTAACAGAGATGTCAAATGAATCGGCTCCAAGGGAATACTACATCGGCGAACCCTATCGGCAAATCATAGTGAATTTGCTGGATGAGGTCGGCATCCTGAAGCCCGGGCAACACCTTTTGTACGCTGCTGGTAACGAACCTCCACAGCTCGAGGGTGTTTATATCATCCGGAATGACGGCACGAAGACGCATATTCGCAAACCGGGTGAATTGGTCGAGGTGCATCCCGGTGATATACTTTGCAACGGCGATGAGCGTGTGCTGCTCACTTGATCCACCGCAGGCATTCGCCTGGCTGATGAACGGCTTGGATGTTGCATAACATCCAAGCCGTTTCCTGTGCTGTCGCATTGAATACGGTTTTCTAATCGTCATCGAGGTTGGCGATGGGATGTGGGTGACTTCTTGTAGTTGGGTGGTCTGGTGGGCAGCGGCGGCAATATCGGCGCCGATGGCGGTTTGGCCGGTGGCGCGGCGCAGTATCCGGGTGCGCTGGGCAGCGCGGGTTGCGTCGTTCTCCTGCACGGTGACGGATATTTCGGCTACTAAAATGGGTGGGCTGGCCGTTCCGGTCGCTTCTGTTGCCTACCAGGTCAACACGGCTCAATTCGCCGGCATCGGTGATGCAGTCCGAGTCGGCGGCGGCGATGATGGCGCCGGGCTGCCAGGCTTTATGGCTGATTTTGGCTCCCCTGAACCCCGGCAGGCGGCGGATGTGCCGCGGCGCCAACAGGGCCGCGTACCGCTGGCAGGGGGAGCCGTATCGGTCATACGGCAGTTCGCTCAAGGTTGCCAATTGCGCAGCGATTTGCGCTTGCTGCGCAACTGGCGGTCCGGAGACGGCGGGGTAGGCGGCGTGGGCGTCTCATCAGTAGCTGTCTGGCAAGGTCTTGACGATATAGCGTCCTCGGCGATGTTTGGCAGCGGGGACTGCCGGGCGGGGTAGTCTTTGACATCTCCGCCGGGTGCGGTATGATTGCCGGCGTTCCCTGACGATGCGTTGGCGGTGTGGGCCAGCTGGCCAGTTGGCCCGGCGCCCCGTTGCGCCGCGCTGTCGGACGGCGCTCCCGCCGTCCTGCTGACAGGGCCGCTATTCGTGCTATAATCTGCGCCGGAGGAGGTGCCCATGCGAGCTATTGATTATGTTGCCCCTACATCCCTCAGTGAAGCCGTTTCCGTGATGGCGGCCCACGGCGAGCGCGCCCGCGCGCTGGCCGGCGGAACCGACATCCTGGTGCAGCTGCGCAGCGGCCGGCGAGAAATCGACGTGCTGCTGGACACAAAACAGATTCCCGAACTGAACGGAATCAACCTGAACGACAGCGGACTGCAACTCGGCGCCGCAGTGCCGTGCTACCGGATTTACCAGGACCAGGCCGTGGCCGCCGCCTATCCCGGCCTGATTGACGCCGCCGGTCTCATCGGCAGCATCCAGATTCAGGGCCGGGCGTCCATTGGCGGCAACCTGTGCAACGCCGCCCCGTCCGGCGACAGCATCCCGCCGGTGATAACGCTGGGCGGCGAGGCCCACATCAACGGCCCTAACGGCTGGCGCACGGTCGCCGCCGAGGATTTCTGCACCGGGCCGGGCCGCAGCGTGCTGGAACCGGGCGAACTGCTGGTGGCCATCCAGCTGCCGGCGCCGGCCGCCAACTCCGGCACCGCCTACCTGCGGTTCATCCCGCGCAACGAGATGGACATTGCCGTAGCCGGCGTTTCGTCGTCGGTGACGCTGGACGACTCCGGCCAGAACATCGTATCGGCGCGCATCGCCCTGGCCTCCGTCGGCCCGACGCCGATTCTGGCCACCGCGGCCGGCGAGAGTCTGGCGGGCCAGGCCGTTTCCGACGAGGCCATCGCCGAGGCCGGCCGTCTGGCCAGTGAAGCCGCCAGCCCCATCACCGATATGCGCGGCACCATTCGCCAGCGCCACCACCTGGTGGACGTGCTGACCCGCCGCACCCTGAACATCGCCATCCGGCGCGCCCGAGGGGAGGAATAACAATGCCCGGACTTGTCCATGTAACCACTACCATCAACGGCAACCAGGCCGATTTTCTCTGCGAGCCGCGCCAGAGCCTGCTGGAATGCCTGCGCGATGTCGTCGGCATGACCGGCTCCAAAGAGGGCTGCAACGACGGCAACTGCGGGGCCTGCACCGTAAAGCTGGGCGACCGCATCGTTACCTCCTGCCTGGTGCTCGGCGTCGAGGCGCAGGGTGAGGAAGTCAACACCATTGAGGGCGTGGCATCCGCCGACGGACTGCATCCCGTACAGCAGGCGTTCCTGGAAAACGCCGCGTTGCAGTGCGGCATCTGCACCCCCGGCTTCATCGTAGCGGCCAAAGAGCTGCTGGAAAACGAACCGGACGCCGACGAAGCGCGCATCCGCCACTGGCTGGCCGGCAACCTCTGCCGCTGCACCGGCTACGACAAAATCATCCGCGCCGTGCTGGACGCCGGAGAAAAGATGCGGGCGGGATAACCCGCACCGTCGCCTTGCGACCTCAAACCGCGCCGGAATAGGGGCAACCCCAGGGTTGCCCCTACACAAGGAAAAGGAATCCAGACGATGACCGAGCACTACCTGGGCATTGATGTTGGATACTCCAAATCCAAAAACACAACCGGGTTGTGCCTCATCACTTTGGAGCAAGGCTGTTTCAAGTGGCGTTGCCGCAACACCGGAAGCGAAAAATCCCAGCGGTTGGCACACCTGAGGGAACTAATCCCAGAAGGCGCCAGCATATCAGCAGTCGGGATAGACGGCCCCCTCGCTTCGGACTTTCAGCTAGTCAGTCATTACCGGGCGGCCGACGCCCTTCTAACCCGAGATTCTTTCCAGAAGCGTTGCAAACCTGGCAACACCAACTCCCCTACTGGCCAGCGACTTCACTGCCATGCCACCAAATTGGCGAAATTGGTTATAGAACTAAAGGAAGAAGGCTATCTCCACGTTGAGAATGCCAGCCATCCTGACCCTATCCATTGGTCGCGCGTTGTGGAGGTCTTCCCCGACGCTTTCCTGGGTGTTCTATTCCCAGACCGTCATATCCAAAACATCCAGCTTGGCCGAGGAAAATCCGACCGGTTTTGGGAAACAGCCATCCACCACGGCTTACTAAAGCGCCTCATCAGACATCTGGACCCTCAAATTCGCCTAGACAAACCACTTCATTCCGTCGTGGATCACGACCACCGCGCGGCTTTTGTCTGCGCCCTTGCCGGTCTGTGCGTAGCCAGGAACAAGTACGTATCCGTCGGAGATCCTGAAGACGGCAGCATTTATCTGCCACCCTTTGATGTCTGGGGAAGGGGGACGGCTCCCGCAAAGCCCCCAGAGCCTAGCCGCTGGGGAAAGACTGCTTTGCAAAATAACCTGCGTTCTGTCCGTAGAAACCCAAAACAACGGCCAAACCACGACCAAGGCACGGTATTCTACAATAGTAAGCTTTGGTATTCAGAGTTGTAAATCGGGGCGGTCTCCGCATAAAGAGACCGGTCTCCCCCTATGAACCCCGACCCTCGCCGGCCCAATTCCGGCCCGGTAACGGAATCCGGGCGCATTACCAGCCTGGACCTCATACGCGGCGTTGCGGTGCTGGGCATCCTGCTGATGAACGCGGTATCTTTCAAGTATGGACTGGCCCCTTACCTCAACCTCAGCGCCGGAGGTTCGGAGACCCTGCTGGACTGGGCCATCGGCATCGGCGGCGAGATTTTCGTTGACCAGAAGTTTATGGGCCTGTTCTCGCTGCTTTTCGGCGCGGGGATATTCCTGTTCATCGAGCGGGCGGAGACACGGGCCGCGCGGCCGGCGCTGCTGAACCTCTGACGCAACGCTTTGCTGCTGGGCATCGGCGTCCTCCACTCGCTGCTGTGGGATGGCGACGTGCTGGTGGTGTACGCCGTTGCCGCCCTGTTCCTCATTGCCCTGCGCCAACTCTCCGCCCGCTGGCTCATCGCCGTCGGCGTCTTTATTTTCCTGCTTTCCGTACCCGCCGCTTTCCTGACGCAATATATTGCGAATGCGACCGGTGCGCCCCTGTACGACATTTGGGAATCGGCGGACGGCGCAATGGCCACCCCGCCGGGCCGGGCGCGGGACATTGGATACTTGCTGCAAGGGCTTACGCTGGCCGCATACTTTGTGCGCGGGCTGGGGCTAATTCTGATAGGCGCGGGCCTCTACCGGCTGGGCTTTATGCAGGGCAGTATGCTGGCCCGAACCTACCGGCTGGTCGCCGGCATTGGCTTGGGTGTCGGGCTGCCCCTGGCCGTTGCCGGCGTCATCGTGACCGCGCTGGGGGACTACGCCGGGACGGTGGCTTTCGTCGGACAGGTTCCCAACACCCTGGGCACGATTCCCGCCGTCCTGGGGTATCTGAGCCTGATCATCCTCTGGAATCAGCGGGGCGGCAATTGGCTGCAACGACGCCTGGTCGCCGCCGGCCGGATGGCGTTAACCAATTATCTGTCCCAAACCGTCCTGGGCATCCTGATACTTGCCGTGCTGCTGGACGATGTTAGCGTCAACCGGACCGGGATTCTGGTTTTCTGTTTCGCGGTCTGGGCGCTGCAATTGTGGTGGTCGCAAGCCTGGCTGAATCGCTTCCGGTTCGGCCCGGCCGAATGGCTGTGGCGGGTGGCAACCTACCGCCGGGGCCAGAGGCTGCGCCGCGCCTGACAGCCGGCCATTGGGCTGTTGAGCCGGGCAGCAACTCAGCGCGCGGTTTCACCGGGAGCGGAACAGGACGTGGGCCGCGAAAGCCTTGCGCTGCGTTGGTTCTGTGGCTTCGAACCCTCTGATTGAGACCTCGGCACGGTCGATCAAAAACACCGCGTCGGAGCGACTAAATTCGGCGTCGGGGTCGTAGTCAGCACGGTGTCGTTTCTCTTGCAGGGCTACGAAGGCATCGCCGAAGTCTTGAATTTCGGGCGCAAAGGCGGTCAGTCCGCGGCTGATTTGTCCTCTGACAAACCCGTGGTCCAGCGCACGGTAGGTTTGCGTCCATGCTGGCAGGCCGCGGAACGGCGGCGATACGCCAATCAGCGTGTCGGCGTTGCTCTTGGCCAGGGCATGGAACATCGCGTAGTAGGCGGCGCTGACGGCTTTGCGTAATTGAATCTGCTGCGGCCGGCCGCGTCGCTCGCCGTAGTCGGGGGCCGCCGCCAGCAGCCGGGCAATCGCAATCAGTTGTGCCCAGTTCATCGCGCGGTTCTACCGGAAAAGCCGGGCTCTTTCCTCGTCAGTCCACGGGGCAATTTCCGCCTTGTCGATGTACGAGTCGACGGGAATGCCGGTTACGCCCAGCTCAATCAGCTGAGGTCTTACCTTCCGGTAGAGGCTGTTGATCCAGCTTGGGTCGAGTACGTCGTAGTTGCCAGCCTCGGTGCCAGCTACGATGACGTAGATGTATAGGCACTCATCGCCCCACTGGTCTAGCCTGGGGATGACCCGTATGTCGTCAAATACCAGTCGGTCGCCGTATTCGGCCTCCAGGTGCTTGCGGTAGATAGAGGCTACCTGTTCCTTGACGGAATCGTATTTGGCCATGGTGCGGTCTCCGGCGTTGCGCGCAGTGATATGGAGTGTATCGTTGGGCAGTGCTTGCCCGGTGCGGCTGAAACGATGCTACTCGTCCCGTAGGACAACGAAAGCGCTACCAAAACTCCGTATTCCCTGGGCAATCGCAATCAGTTGTTCCCAGTTCACTGCGTGGTTTCACCGAAAGAGAGCCGCTTTCTCATCGTCGGTCCACGGGTCAATTTCGGCCTTGTCGATGTATGAGTTGCTGGGAATGTTGGGTACCCCCAGCTCAAGCAGCTGCGGTCTTACCTTCCGGTAGAGGCTGTTGACCCACCTCGGGTCCAGCACGTCGTAGTCACCGGCCTCGGTGCCATCGACGATGACGTAGATGTGCAGGTACTCATCGCCCCACTGGTCCAGCCTGGGGATAACCCGTATATCGTCAAATATGAGCCGGTCGCCGTATTCGGCCTCCAGATGCTTGCGGTACATTGACGCAACCTGTTCTTTGACCGATTCTGATGTAGCCATGCGGTGGTCTCCGGGATGCGCCTCTGAGGATACGGCCGGGCGGCGGCGGGCGCGGGGGCTTGGAATAATGCTAACAGGCGGCGCCCGGCCCGTCAAAAGCCGCAGGATGTCTGACGCTCTCACGATATGCGCTATAATTCCCCGGCAGAAACCATGATGAGGTGAACTGAATTGACGACAGCGAATCAAGTGCTTTCCGAAGTGGAGTACGACGTAGTTGGCCAGCGGCCGGTGCGCCCCGACGGGGTGGACAAGGTTACGGGCCGCGCCCAGTATGGGGCCGACCTGAACCTGACCGGCCTGCTGCACGGGCGGGTTTTGCGCAGTCCCCACGCCCACGCGCGCATCCGCTCCATTGATACCAGCCGGGCGGAGGCGCTGGCCGGCGTCCGCGCGGTGGTGACCGCCGCCGACCTGCCCTTTGCGTCCCTGAGCCGGGCGGATTTGGGCAACGACTACAACCGTTTCAAGTTCCTCAGCGACAACTTTCTGGCCAGCGACAAGGTTCTGTACCGGGGCCACGCCGTGGCCGCCGTGGCCGCCGACAACGCCCATGTCGCCGAGGCGGCCCTGGCGCTGATTGCGGTTGACTACGAAGCGCTGGAGCCGGTCATCGACGTGCGCGCCGCTATGCAGGACGGGTCGCCGCTGGTGCATGACGACCTGATTCACACCTCGGCCCTGGGCGAAATGTCGGAAAAGCCCAGCAACGTCGCCTCCTATATGAAGTTTGAGAAGGGCGACGCCGCGGCCGGGTTCGCCCAGGCCGATGTCGTCGTGGAGCGGGAGTTCACCACGGCGTCGGTGCACCAGGGCTACATTGAGCCGCACAACGCCACCGCCCACTGGCGGGCCGACGGGCAAATCAACATCTGGTGCAGCACCCAGGGCGCCTTTGTGGTGCGGGCCAACACCGCCGACGCGCTGCGGGTGGACGTGTCCGACGTGCGGGTTACGCCCATGGAGATTGGCGGCGGGTTCGGCGGCAAGGTGTCCTTCTACCTGGAGCCGGTGGCGGCGCTGCTGTCGCGCAAAGCCGGCGCGCCGGTCAAGATTCTGATGAGCCGCACCGAGGTCTTTGAGGGCAGCGGCCCCGCGCCGGGCAGCTGGATGCGCGTCAAGATGGGGGCGAACCGGGCCGGCAAGATTACCGCCGCCGAAATTGAACTGGCCTTCGAGGCCGGCGCCTATCCCGGCTCGCCCGTGATGCAGGGCGCAACCTGCGCGTTTGCCTGCTACGAACTGGCGAACGCGACGGTGGAGGGCTACGATGTGATGGTCAACAAGCCCAAGACCGCCGCCTATCGCGCCCCCGGCTCGCCGCAGGCCGCCTTTGGCGTGGAGCAGGTGGTGGACGAACTGTGCCAGCAGCTGGGCGCCGACCCGGTGGAGTTCCGCCTCAACAACGCCGTAACGGAAGGCTCCCGCAAGGTGGAGGGGCCGGTGTTCCAGAAAATCGGCCTGGTGGAATGTCTGGAAGCGGCGCGCAACCACGAACACTATCGGACGCCGCTGGCCGGCTCTAATGCAGGCCGGGGCATCGCCGCCGGCTTCTGGATGAACCGGGGCTTCCATTCCAGCGTCAACATGACGGTGAATCCCGACGGCACGGTGAACCTGATTGAAGGCTCCGTTGACATTGGCGGCAGCCGCGCCTCCATCGCCCAGCAGGCGGCGGAAACCCTGGGCATCGCCTACGAGGACATCAAGCCGCAGGTGGTGGACACGGATTCCATCGGCTACACGATGGTCACCGGCGGCAGCCGCACCACCTTTGCCACCGGCTGGGCGGCGATTCTGGCCGCTGAGGATGTCAAGTCGCAAATGGTGGAACGGGCGGCGTCCATCTGGGACGTGCCGGCCGAGGACGTTGCATATGACGGCGGCGTAATCCGGCACCAGTCGGAGGAACTGTCGTTCACTTTCCGGGAACTGGCCCGCCAGCTCTACACCACCGGCGGCGGCATCACCGGCACCGCCAGCCTGGACCCCGCCGGCGAGGGCAACTCCTTCGGCGTGCATCTGGTGGACGTGGCGGTTGACCCCGATACCGGCAAGACCGAAATCCTGCGCTACACGGCCATCCAGGACGCGGGCAAGGCGGTGCATCCCAGCTACGTGGAAGGCCAGATTCAGGGCGGCGCGGTGCAGGGCATCGGCTGGGCGCTGAACGAGGAATACTACTTCGGCGACAACGGCCAGATGATGAACTCCAGCTTCCTGGACTACCGGATGCCCACGTCGCTGGACTTGCCGATGATTGACACGGTAATCGTGGAGGTCGCCAACCCCGGCCACCCCTACGGCGTGCGCGGCGTGGGCGAGGTGCCCATCGTGCCCCCGCTGGCCGCCGTGGCCAACGCCATAGCCGCCGCAACAGGCCACCGCATGACCGGCCTGCCCATCACGCCGGGCAGCATCCTCGAAGCCGAGTGGAACGGGGGATAGACGCCGGCACGATTTAGGCGCTACATTCCGCAAAGAATTTGGCCGGCTCCGGTTAATACCGGGCCCGGCCAGCACAAAAGGAGAGATCAAAGGTTGAGCAACAACAGGAAACGGCAACGCAATCTCTCCCTGCGCCAACGCCTAACAACAGGGGCATAGTGTACGTGCTGACTAATCAAGCGATGGAAGGCTACGTCAAAATTGGTAAGACATCCGGCAATTCCGCACGAGACGTTTTGAGGCGGATGAATTAGTTGGATGGCACCGGCGTCCCGCGTGCGTTCGACTGTGAATATGCGGCGGTAGCTGATAACTACGAACAGGTAGAGAGGGCTTTGCTAACCGGGTTTGGCGAGAATCGGGTGCGCAGCAATCGAGAGTTTCTAGAAGGTATTGCTCCATTCCGAGTGAAAGCGATACTGAAACTGCACGAAATTAAGGAAGTAACACCTCATTCACCGGATGAGAGCGGTATGCCAGAAGAACTGGAAAAACCGCCTCGGGCGAAAAACCTTAGGTTTTCAATGGTGCAGATCCCCGTGGGAGAAAACTTGGAGTGGTCTGACGACGCTGGAATCACCTGCCGGGTCGTGTCCGATAACAGGGTAGAGTACAACGGCGAGGAATACCCTCTCTCCCGTCTGACCTCCTACCTCAAGGGTTGGAAATATCCCTATGCCCCGGTGCAGTCCTACCGGCTTTACGAAGGTGAAACGCTTCAGGAACGGCGTGACCGTTTTGAAGTGTGACTTGCAGATGGTGAAGGGTAGATAGCACTTCTGTCCGCTGCCGCTGCATTTATAGGAGCTGTTCAAATGACCACCGGATACGTTGAGAGATCGGTTGAGCTGCAAATCGCCGCAATTGTGCAGCGTGCGTTGGAGGAACGCTTCGGGGAGTTTATGGCCTTCGGCCCCATCAGGGTCAAGGAGAAAGACGACCTGGATGGCGAACTGTACCTCCACATCTACATCGTCTGCGATGGGGACTACGACCGGCTGGACTACTATTGGACCGGGGTGCTTGGCCGTCACATCAGATCTCAGCTCCAGGCTATCGGCGTAACTCAGCGTGTTGTCCATTCGTTCATAGACATCACCGAATGGCCGTGGTTCAGTAAGGCGCAGGGCTTTGATTGCTGACGACCTGCTGGACATCGCCCGCCGCCTGGGACAAGGCGATGCGGGCCAACCGCCCAACCATACCGATCTGCGTCGGGCTATCAGCAGCGTTTATTACGCCCTGTTTCACGCCATCGCACAGAGCAACGCCGATACCCTGGTCGGGGATGACCCACAATTCCGCGACCAGTTGGCCTGGCGTCAAGCTTACCGCGCCCTGGAGCACGGCTATGCCAAACAGCGCTGTCAGCGAGCTCAAGGCAACCCTCGCTTCTCTCCACCCATTCAGGACCTGTCCGAATACTTTGTAATCATCCAAATCCGCCGCCATCAAGCGGATTACGACCCGGATGAAACTTTCAGCCATCATGATGTGTTATCCGCTATCACCGAGGCTGATGACCATATCCGTGCTTTCCGGGCCGTACCGGCTTGGGAACGTCGTGCCTTTGCGGTGTACATCCTGATGCGTGAACGCCAGGACTGAACTACCAGCAGCGATGCTTGCCCAACGTCTGCATCGGGTGGCCTGCTTTGCCGCCGTTTTAGCCCTGCTTATCCTGGCCGGCTGTTCCGGCGGCGGCTCGTCGCAGTATGGCGATACCGCCGGCGGTGACACCGCCGGCGCCGGCGAGGGCAATTCTTTCGGCGTGCATCTGGTGGACGTGGCGGTTGACCCGGACACGGGCAAGACCGAAATCCTGCGCTACACGGCCATCCAGGACGCGGGCAAGGCAGTGCATCCCAGCTACGTGGAGGGTCAGATTCAGGGCGGCGCGGTGCAGGGCATCGGCCGGGCGCTGAACGAGGAATACTACTTCGGCGACAACGGCCAGATGATGAACTCCAGCTTCCTGGACTACCGGATGCCCACGTCGCTGGACTTGCCCATGATTGACACGGTAATCGTGGAGGTCGCCAACCCCGGCCACCCCTACGGCGTGCGCGGCGTGGGCGAGGTGCCCATCGTGCCCCCGCTGGCCGCCGTGGCCAACGCGGTGGGCGCGGCCACGGGGCAGCGGCTGACCAGCCTGCCCATCACGCCGGGCAGCGTGCTGGAAGCGGGATGGAACGGGAAGTAGCCGGTTCTGTCGCTGGCCGCCGGCGCAATGCAGTTGCCGGCTTTCCGGTAATCACCGGCAAGCCGGCAGCCGCAGTTTGGGGCAGTCAGCCGGAGGATTGGGCGGGATGACGAAATATCGACTTTACATTGACGAGGTTGGGGATACGGGCTTGAAGCTCGTGGCAGACCCTAACCATCGCTTTTTGAGCCTTACCGGGGTTATCGCGGAGTCGGATTATGTACGGCGGCGCATACACCCGGAGCTGGAGGACATCAAGGCGCGCTATTTTGATTCCCACCCCGATGAGCCGTTAGTTTTGCACCGCAAAGAACTGGTCAATGGGCGGTGGCCGTTTCAGGCGCTGGCGGACGGGGATACCAGGAGGGCTTTTGATGATGAACTGCTGGGCCTAATCGGCGGCTGGGATTACCGCGTGATTACGGTATGCCTGGACAAGCAAGCGTTTGCGGCAGCCGGCGACGCTGCCAATTATGACCCATACCACTATTGCCTGGGCGCTATCGTAGGAACCTTCAGCGATTGGCTGAATCGCTGTGGAGCAAATGGAGATGTGATGACAGAGTCCCGAGGGAACAAAGAGGATAAGGAGCTCAAGAGATACTTTCGTGCGATGGTGGCAAACGGTTCCGCATCCGTTGCGGCGGGGCAGTTGCAAAGTTCATTGACCAGCAGCGAGGTTAAAGTAAACGCCAAGGAGAAAAACATAAGCGGTTTGCAACTAGCCGACCTGATTGCCCATCCGTCGCGCAGCGAGATTTTGGATGAGCGCGGATTGCTTGGCCGGCCGTTAGCTCCCTATGCCGCCCGGATTGTCGCGGTACTGGCCGGGAAATACCACTGCATCGCCGGAGGTAGGCAGGGGAAGCGCTTCCTGCCATAAAAAAAGAGACCCTGACGGGTCTCCTTTTTCGGCGGCTATGCGATCCGCCCCCCTCCGCTAAACGGATTAAGGTTATAATAGTTGCCCCGGCGCGCCCTGTCAACCCTCGCTCTGCCGGCGGTAGCGTTCCGTTTCAGGTGGTTTGATTATTCCCCATTCCCGCTTTCGCTAGAATCCAGGAACGGCAGAGCGGCATCCCTGACTTTGAAAGGCCCAGACCACCTAAAACGGAACCCTATCTCTGCCGGCATAACCGTTCCGAATATCAGGCGGCCTGAATTGCGACGCTGGCGTTCTGCGGCAAGCGCGGGGACGCCGGTTGCCCGGAGGCGTGCAATGCAAATTGACATTGGCGAATGGCAGGTACGCAGCTTCCGCCCGGATGATGCGGAGGCACTGGCGAAGTATGCCAACAACCGTAAAATCTGGCGCAATATCCGCGATGCCTTTCCCCATCCCTACCGGCTGGAGGATGCCGTGGCCTGGATTCGGATGGCCGGCCGGCAGTTCCCGGAGGTCAGTTTTGCCATTGCCGACGCTAACGAGGTCATCGGCACCATTGGCCTGGGTCTGCAAAGCGATGTCAACTATCGCTCTGCCGAGATTGGCTACTGGCTGGGGGAACCTTTCTGGGGGCGGGGCATTGCCGCCGCCGCCCTGATTGCGCTCACCGAATACGCTTTCGCCCGCTATGACCTGATACGGCTGTTTGCGTATGTGTACGAATGGAACCCGGCCTCGGTGCGGGTGCTGGAAAAGGCGGGCTATGTTTTTGAAGGCCGGCTGCGCCGGAGCGCTACCAAAGACGGCCAAACCGTTGACCAGCTGCTGTATGCGATGGTGCGCGAGTAGAAATATGGCAACCCCATTATTCAAGCATCCGGCCGCGTTAATCATCATACTGGCAGCGCTGGTTCTGGCCGGCTGTTCCGGCGCCGCCGCGCCGCAATATGACGATGACGGCGGCGGGAATACCGCAAGCCCGGCGATAAGGATTCCGACCCTGTCGGCAAAGGCACAAGCCGGCGCGGTTGCGTTCAACTCCAACTGTGTCCTGTGCCATGGGGTCAACGCCGCCGGCACTAATCAGGGGCCGCCGCTGGTGCATAAGATTTACGAACCCGGCCATCACCAGGATTTTGCTTTTCGCAACGCGGTGCGCAACGGCGTTATGGCGCACCATTGGCAGTTTGGCAATATGCCGCCCGTCCCCGGCATATCCGACGACGACATCGCACAAATCATCTGCTATGTGCGCGAACTGCAACAGGCCAACGGCATCTTTGAGGGCAGTCCGTGCTAGAATTGACCCGGTTACGCTATCATAGGGCCGGCAATTCCCGCAATTATTATTTTCCGATGCAGGAGGTTCAGCGCATGGCCAGGGTATTTGTGCCGACGATGCTGCAAGCCAACACCGGCGGCGTGAAAGAGGTAGAAGTGGAGGCGCGCAACGTGCGGCAAGTCATCTTATTCAAGCATCCGGCCGCGTTAATCATCATACTGGCAGCGCTGGTTCTGGCCGGCTGTTCCGGCGCCGCCGCGCCGCAATATGACGATGACGGCGGCGGGAATACCGCAAGGCCGGCGATAAGGATTCCGACCCTGTCGGCAAAGGCACAAGCCGGCGCGGCTGCGTTCAACTCCAACTGTGTCCTGTGCCATGGGGTCAACGCCGGCGGCACTAATCAGGGGCCGCCGCTGGTGCATAAGATTTACGAACCCGGCCATCACCAGGATTTTGCCTTTCGCAACGCGGTGCGCAACGGCGTTATGGCGCACCATTGGCAGTTTGGCAATATGCCGCCCGTCCCCGGCATATCCGACGACGACATCGCACAAATCATCTGCTACGTGCGCGAACTGCAACGGGCCAACGGCATCTTTGAGGGCAGTCCGTGCTAGAATTGACCCGGTTACGCTATCATAGGGCCGGCAATTCCCGCAATTATTATTTCCCGATGCAGGAGGTTCAGCGCATGGCCAGGGTATTTGTGCCGACGATGCTGCAAGCCAACACCGGCGGCGTGAAAGAGGTAGAAGTGGAGGCGCGCAACGTGCGGCAAGTCATCGAGCGGCTGGACGAGCTGTTTCCCGGCATCGCCGGCCGCCTGGTTGAGGACGGTGAAATCCGCTCCAATCTGGCGGTGGCCGTGGACGGCGAGGTCGCGCGGATGGGCTTGCTGGAGCGGGTGGGCGCGAATGCGGAAATCCATTTCGTGCCCGCCATCGGCGGCGGTTGGCGTTGATAATTGACCCGCACGCCTGACGCCAAAACGGAGCCGCTAGAAATGATTGCCCAACTAAAACCCCTGGCGCCGGTTCGCCACCCCGACGACGACTGGTCCATATTCTACCCCGAAACGGACGGTATGCCCTTGCCTGACGGAGAATATCAAGCCCCCCGGTACCGCGAGGCCGTTTCCACGCTGGAAATACACCTCAAGCAGCAGCCCCATACCGCGGTCAACGGCAACACCTTTATCTACTATGAAATGAACAACCCCCGCCGTTCCGTATCTCCTGACTGCTATGTTGCCTTCGGCGTGGACGTGGACGCCATAATGGAGCAGAACTCGTACATTGTCCGGCGGGTGGGCAAGCCGGAGGAACGAGCGCGCGCGGACTCGGCTGAATCGCGCGCGGACTCGGCTGAATTGCGCGCCGACTCCGCCGAGGCGCGCATTCGGGAGCCGGAGGCGCGGCTGCGGCAGCATGGCATTGACCCCGCCGTTTGACCCGCCCCGGCCCGACGGCTACAATGGCTGCCATATTCATTGGCCGATGTCTTACTTATGACTAACCCTACACTCCTCCCCGAAGACGGGTCTGAGGCCGCCGCGGCCGGCATTGACTACGGCATTGCCGTGAGCGCTGCGGGATTGGCGTCCGATTCCTGGCCCCCGGAACCCCATCCCAATGTCAAGGTCGTATCGGCCGGCGGCCTGGTGTTCCGCCAATCGGGCGACCTGATTGAAACGCTGCTGTGCGCCCGGGCCCGTCCGGGCTACCAGGGGGAAGATGCCCCGTTGACCTGGCGTCTCCCCAAAGGGACGCCGGAACACGGCGAGACCGTGGAAGAAACCGCCCAACGGGAAGTTCAGGAAGAAACCGGCGTGCGCGTCAACGTGCTGGCGCCGATAACCAGCATCCACTATTTCTTTGTCGGCCACGACGATGGCATTCGCTACGACAAAACGGTTTATTTCTACCTGATGGAACCGCTGGGCGGCAGCACGTCCGACCACGACGCCGAGTTTGACGTGGTGGAATGGTGCGGCTACGAGCAGGCGCTGGAACTGCTGGAATACGACAACGAGCGCAGCGTGCTGGAAGAAGCCAGATCCCTGATTGAAACGTACCGGGAAGGCGACGGCTTATGAGCAGGAAAGACTTGGTGTTGCGGGGCGTCCGGGTGCTCCTGCGGGGCAAGCGCATGGCAGACGCCGAGAAGGATTACATCTGGCGCAGCGACCCCGAAATAGCGCGCCTGGACGCGGCGTATCCGCTGACGATGAAGTATGAGCGGTATCTGAAACTGTTTGAGGACCAGATTCGCTGGCCCACGCCGGGCTCCCATCACTTCGCCATTGAAGTCGCCGGCGGCAAGTTCATCGGCAACTGTATGTACTATGACCTGGATAGCCTGTCCAAAACGGCCGAGCTGGGCATCGTCATCGGCGACCGGGATTATTGGAGCGGCGGCTATGGTTACGACGCCGTGGTTACGCTGCTGCGCCATCTGTTTGACGACTTGCGGCTCAAACGAGTCTATTTGCACACCCTGGAATGGAATCACCGGGCGCAGAAATGCTTTGAGCGTTCGGGATTCAACGCGGTGCGCCATGTCCGCCGTATGTCCCACGATTTCATCCTGATGGAAGTGCTGCGGGATAATTGGGATGATACCGTTGATGACCGCCTGGCCCTGCGGCAGCAGTATCTCGATGACCGGGGCGGCATCCCCGTGGGCGATGATGACGCCGTGGCGGCCGCCGTAGTATAAAAGGGTTAGGGTGAGGGCGCGACTGCCGCCAGGGCCTCGGCCAGCGTAAGATCCCCGGTGTACAGCGCGCGCCCGATGATGGCCGCTTCCGCCCCGGTGGGTACTAATTTGGCTACGTGAGCCGCCGCGCCGACGCCGCCGGCCGACAGCACCCGCAGCCCGCTGTGCCGTACCAGCGCCGCCGTCGCGTCGTAATTGGGTTCTTCCAGCGTGCCGTCGCGGGAGATGTCGGTGTAGAGCAGGCGGGCTACGCCCAGGTCAGCCATACGGCTGGCCAGCTCGGTGGCGGTAATCTCCGATGTTTCCGTCCAGCCCCGGATGGCTACCAGGCCGTTGCGGGCGTCAAGGGCGGCCACCACCCGCTCACTGCCGAAACGCCGGCACAGCTCGGCCACCAGGTCGGGGTTGGCGACGGCGGCGGTGCCGACCACGATGCGGGCAGCTCCCGCGTCGAACAGGCCGGCCGCCGTGTCCACGCTGCGAATGCCGCCGCCGACCTGTACGGGTATGGTGAGCCGCTGGGCGATAGCAGCGATGGCGGCCAGGTTGGCCGGGTTGCCGGAATGGGCGCCGTCCAGGTCAACGATATGGAGCCGCTGACCGCCTTCCGCCTGCCAACGCTCGGCGACGGCCAGGGGATGGTCAGAGAAAACCGTTTCCTGGGCGTAGTCGCCCTGGTACAGCCGCACGCAGTGGCCGCCGCGCAAGTCGATGGCGGGGATGATTTCCATATCCGGCTATTATTCCTGAGGCGGCGCAGTGGAGAGCGGGCTGATGGTGACTGCGCCGTTGCCGGTTATGGCGGCGGTGAGCAGGCTGCCCCACAGCAGGCCGATGCCGATTAGCGGCGTTCCTTCGGCTTCAATGATGCGAACCGCCTGCCGGCGACCTTGCCAAAGCACGATGCCGTGGCAGGCGTTAAGATTGAACCGGGTCTGATTCGCGGCGATTACGGCGGCGGTTTCCGGCGGGCCAAGGTCAAGCCGGAGAATGACCGAATTCGGCAACGCGAGGTGGCCGGCAAATCCGGTGTCAACAATGCATTCCAGCGCGTGGGCTTGTTCGTCGCTGTCCAGCACTTGCACCGTGATGGGCAGCTCTTGATCCTGGTTAACTCTGCCGGCTATCATCACCCGCTCCGTACCGGATTTTTCTGATTGAGGGCATACGAATCAGCGCGGGAAACCCTACCCGGACGCTATGCACATCTTCCAGCGTGGCGCCGGGATGCCGGCACAGCAGTTCCTCGGTAACGATGCCCAGGTCACGCCCGATTGCGTAATCGCCGGTCACGACGTGTAACACGAGATATTTGCCGTATTCCTGCGGTTCGACCAGGTGGCGAATGTGGGTTTCGTAAATGGCCTTGCCCTGGGCTATTATCTTTTCATTTTTGGCAGTTTTTGTTGTCATAGTCAATCTCCTTTTTGCATTAACCTGAACCCGGTTATATTAAGCGGGCTTGCCGGAATGAGCCCAAGTTCTCTGATCTGGAGAGGCGGCATCGTAATCTCGCCATTGAATCCGGTATCAACTATGGCTTCGAAGCGGTGCAGGTGTCCGCTGGCGTCCAGCGCCCACAAAGGCATTATCAGGTCTCCGTTACGGTTAACGCTGCCGGCAATCATGGCTTGGCCTGGCGCGGGTTGCCCGGCGTCAGGAAACGGTACACCTCAGGATAGCCGATTCTAACGCTGTGCAGGACTGCCTGGGGCTTCCGCTGCAGCAAGGTATGCGTGGCGAGTCCTAGCCGGCGGGCAATCGCGTAATCGCCAGTGGCGATGTCCAGGGCAAGGAATTTGCCCGTTTCCTGTGGTTCGACTAACGGACGAATTTGGGTTTCGTAAATCTCTTTGCCCAGGGCCATACGCCTGGCGTCATCAATAATCGGGGTTGTCATAGGGCAATCCTCCCGGCTCTATTCCGGTTGCCGGGGGCCGGTCAGCGGGCGGGCGGCGGCTTGCTGGATGAAGTTGGCGTAGATGCGGAGGCCGCCGGCGCCGCTCTTTTCCGGGTGGAACTGTGTGGCCACCACGTTGTCGCGGGCGTAGATGCTGCAAAAGGGGACGCCGTAATCGGTGAGGCCGGCCACGTCGGACCGGGCCACGGGGTCGGCATAGTAGCTGTGGACGAAGTAGAAATGGCTGTCCTGTGGGATTCCTGCCCACAGGGGATGCGGCCGTTGGAACCGCACCGTGTTCCAGCCCATATGGGGCACTTTGAGGCCGGCGGGCAGGCGGCGCACCCGGCCCGGCACCAGGCCCAGGCAGTTGGCATCGCCCTCATCGGTGGCGTCCAGCAGCAGTTGCAAGCCCAGACAGACGCCCAGGAAGGGCCGGCCGCCGGCGATATAGTCCAGCAGCGGGCGCACCAGCCCCCGGGATTCCAGCGCCGCCATGGCCGCCGGGCCGGAACCTACGCCGGGCAGAATCACGCCATCGGCGGCGTCCAGCGCGCCGGCATCAGAGGTTACGCGCGGGGTTACGCCGGCCATCTCCACGGCGCGGGCGACGCTGCGGAGGTTGCCCGATTCGTAGTCGATGATGACAATGCGGGGGCTATCGAGTCGGGTAGCAGCCATCGTCAAATCAGGCGCGGTCGCCGGTGGCCCGCTCGATGGGAATGTCCCGGTCGTGATAGCGGGCCAGCACAAAGAGCAGGTCGCCCAAACGGTTCAGGTAGGCCAGAATCAAAGCATTGGTCAGGCCGCCGGCTTCGGACAGCGCGACTACCCGCCGCTCCGCAGTGCGAATAACGGTGCGCGCCGAGTCCATTGCCGATGAGGACGGGGTGCCGCCGGGCAGGATGAACACCTGGGGCATCTGGAAATGGGTTTCCAGTTCGTCGATGGTTGCTTCCAGGTTATCCACCATTTCCTCGGTGACGGGCTTGAAGTGCTGGTGAAACAGGTCGTACTTTTCCGGGTCGGTGGCCAGTTCGGCGGCGACGGTAAAGAGTTCGCGCTGCAAGTCGCGCAGGATGTTTTTCACCTTGTCGTCACCGGTCAACGCGCGGGCCAGCCCCATCAGGCTGACCGCCTCATCGGTGATGCCGTAGGCTTCGGTGTGGGGGTTGGCTTTGGAAACGCGGCCACCGTAAAGCAGGCTGGTTTCGCCCTGGTCGCCGTACTTGGTATAGACCCGCTTGCGGCGCGGCGATGACGATGCTGAGGTGCTCATTATACTCTAACTCCAGGGCGGAATGGGGACGGTAAAGCCATTCTAGCACTCCGGGGGTGGCCGCGCTATGTTCGCTCACCTGCTGGCAGCGTTCCGTTTCCGGTGGTTTGGTTATTCCTCTGCGGTGGTGGGCTGGGTTCATTGGCGATGCTCCTTGCTGGTTCAGGTGGTTGGCGGGGTGCGGTGTGCGAGCCAGAGGTTACCGGTCATTGTCAGCCCCGCGGCCGGGGGATTTACGCAAAGTTTTGCTCCGATGGTTCGTGAACTGCGCTTTTAAGGGCGCAGCCACGCAGCGCGGTGGCAGTCGCTGTTGGCCGGTTAGACCGTACTCGCGTAAGCATTGGACGAGGGGTCTCCACGACGCCGGTATGCGATTTTGGTGCTGACTGGCCGTTGACGACCGGTTGACCTCTGGCGGGACTGAGATTCACGTGATAGGTCGCAGTATAGTACCGATGTTCGCTGTTGTCAAAAGGGGTTGTCAGTGGGCAGGGGCAAAGTCGGGCGCCGCAAAACCCGCCGCCGGAGCGGGAGCGCTACCCCTCTCCCAACCCTCTCCCACAAGGGGAGAGGGCTACTTGCCCCGGGCGGAGCGCTACTCTTCTCCCAACCCTCTCCCGCAAGGGAGGAGGGCTTTAATGACTTTGCAAGCTGCGCGGTGGGACGGCTCTTTATCGCAACCCCTATTTCTGACGGCGAGAGCGGCATCCCTGACTTTGCCAAGCCCCGACCGCCGGCAACGGAACGTTACCTCGCCGGCTTGAGTGTGGCTACAACCTGAGCCGGGTGTGGTATGGTGGGCTTGGAATCGGCCCCGGCCGGCCGGCGCATCCCGGCGCCAGGGAGGATATTCCGTCCGCTGATATGTCTCCGCCCCTCATCCTGCAAATTACCGATACCGTCGCCGGGCGGAGCGCCGCCTTGCGGCTGGACGACCCGGCCGACCGGGAAGCCCCATTGGGCCGCCTGCTGGAGCGCTGTCTGCGGGACGGGCCGGACGACGACCGGCTGTTGCGCGCCGGCGCCGTCACCGCCGACGGGCTGCTGGCCCTGCGCAGCCTGCGGGATCTGGTCTGCCGCTGCGACGACGCCGGCCGGCTGACGGGCATCTTTGCCGGCGTGAGGTTTCTCCAGCAGGGGGGGCCGGCGCGGCTGGACTTGCCGGCGAGGGTCAGTTCCGCAGCGGCGACGGCCGGCGACGTTCCGCTGGAGTTGATTTGTGTGGCGGTGGACCGCACTGACGCCGGTTATGACCGCAACTGGCCCGGCTTTCACGTCCGCCGCTGGCGCCACGACCCCGACTGCTACGAGGCGTTCGTCCACTCCGCTCTTGCCGCGGCCTATGGCCCCGCCGGGGCGGACCGGGCGCTGCGTCTGGATACGCCGGAGCGGCAGCGGCGTGTGATTCGCGCGCTGGCCTGGCGCATCTGGCGCAGCGACTTTGAGAACTACTCGCGGTTTGCGGACGACGGGCTGCGGTTCAAAACCGGCGACGAAACGGTGCGCAACATCGCGGCGGGCGGCGGCGGCATCTGCACCGAGAAAGTCCAGGCGCTGAAGTTCCTCACCGACCACTACGGGCTGGAGTCGGAGTATCTGCTGGGCGGCCCCGACGCCCCGGGGCCGGTTCCGGTGGACCGGCTGCGGGAACTCCTGGAAACCTTTGACTTCCGCTTTGCCCGGCGGCATATGCGCTACTGGCAGCACGCCGCCCTGCTGTACCGGGTGGCCGGCGAGCCGCTGCTGGTGGACGCCACCAACGGCAACATCCCCTTCCTCTTTCTCCGGGGCGATGCGGCCGGCCGGCTGCTGGATGGCGGCCCGGACGGCGGCAGCAGGCCGGCCGTGCGGGTGCGGATGGTGGCTGATTATGAGGATTATTACTATCACCGGGTGGCGCAGGATATTCCCCACAACCTGTTTTTTGCCCTGGAGGGCTGGCTGGACGACGCCGACCTGGTGCAGGTCTTTGAGAACGAGCTGGGGCTTTATCTGTCGCACCGGCACTACGTGATGCCGCTGCCCTACCGCAGCGAGGGCGAATACCGGCGATTGCGGGGCCAGTACGAAGCGCTGTGCCGTCGGGCCGGATTCCGGGCGGACGTGAGCCCGGATTGGAACCTTGACGGTACGGTGGGCCGGGAGTTGGCCGCCCGCTGCCCGGCGGCGGCGGCCGGCATCCTGGCGGCCCGGGAGCGGCTGGTTGCCCGCTATGACTGGTGGGAGCGTCCGGGCCACCGGGCCGGGCTGGCCGTCATCGGCCTGGATCCGTCTGCCACCACCGGGGAGGCGGCCCCGTGAGCGTCGGAATGGATATGCTGAAACGGCGGCGGCCGGGGCGACGCTCCGGCGGTTCGCCGGCAGAGCGGCGGCGGCAACGGGTCAGGGCCGCCCGGCGCGAGCAGGGGCTGGCCGGCAAGTCTGACCGGGAGTTGCGGGCCGCCGTCAGCGGCTTGGAGGACGGGGCGGACGCCGGCGCGGATTCCCTCCCGGAGGACACGCTGGCGCTGGCCTTTGCCGTCATTGACGAAACTATCCGGCGGCGGCTGGGCTGCTGGCGGATTTTCGACCGGCCGCCGGCGGCGGACGAAGCGCCCAGCATCACGGACGCCCGCCGGGCGCTGGCGGCGGCCGGCCGGGGCCGCTACGCGGACGCTGACTTGCTGCTGCCGGCGGAGTTCTACCGGGCGGTTCGCCGGCGTGGGGATGGAGAGAGCGGTCAACTGCGCTTTCGTCCCACCGACCCGCAGCTGCTGGCCGGCCTTCACTTGTGGGCCGGCCGGATTGTTGAGCTGCCCGCCGGCGAGGGCAAGACCGTGGCGGCGGCCTATCCGGCGGCGCTGCACGGGCTGCTGGGGCGCACGACGCACATTATCACCGCCAACGACTACCTGGCCGCCCGCGATTGTGAACTGCTGGCCCCGGTGTACCGGGCCCTGGGCCTGACGGTGGGGGCGGTTCTGGAGCATATGGCCGGCCCGGAACGGCGGGAGGTTTACGCGCACCGGATTGTGTACGGCACATTGCGGGAGTTCGCCTTTGACTTCCTGCGGGACCAGCTGGCAATGTCCCCGGACGAGCAGATTCAAGGGGCGCTGGACGCTGCCATCATTGACGAAGCAGACCAAACGCTGCTGGATGAGGCCGTCACCCCGCTGGTCATCGCCGGCGAGCCCGTCCTCAGCCGGCGGGCTATCATCCGGGCCAACCGGGCGGTGCGGCAACTGGCTGCGGAGCAGGTCGGCCTGGCGGCAAAGTGCCGGTCCCGGCTGGAGCAGCCGGCGGAGGGACAGTCGGATGCGGAATCGGCGGCACTGCTGGCCCGGGCCCTGCTGGCGCAGCCTGACGACGAGGAAACGCGCCGGCTGGCCGCCGCCCGGCCCCGCCTCCGCCGGCGGGCGCTGGCCCTGCTGGACGGGGACGGCTCCGGCCAGCCGCACCCGCAGGCTGCGGAAGGGCTGCACTGCGCGGTTGCCCCGGAAGGGCGGAGTTTCGCCCTGCTGCCCCAGGGAGTGGCGTTTCTGGAGGCCCGTCTGGGGGACTTTTACGCCATTGCCTCAAGCGTTGACCCGGACACCGGCGCGCGCCGGACAGTGCAGCGGTTAAACCTGGTCAACCAGGCGCACCAGCTGCTGCGCGCCCACCTGCTGCTGCGCCGGGATATTGACTACGTGGTGGACGATGACCGGGTAGTGCTGGTTGACCGGGACACCGGCCGGCCCCGGCCGGATGCCCGTTACCAGGACGGGCTGCAGCCGGCAGTAGAGGCCAAGGAATCGGTGACCGTCCATCCCGACTGCCGCAGCCTGGCGGAAATCAGCGTGCCGGGGTTCGCCCGCCGGTATCGCAGTTTGGCCGGCGTTACCGGCACGGCTCAAGCCGCGTCGGAGGAGTTTCGCCGGCTTTATGGACTGGCGGTAGCGGTGGCGCCGCCGGCCCGCCCGTCGCTGCGCCGGGATTTGCCGGCCCGGATTTACGCGCGCCGGCAAGACCAGCTGGACGCCATCATGGACGAAGTGCGCCACTGCCGCCGCGCGGGCCGCCCGGCGCTAGTGGCTGCCCGCACCGTGGCCCAGTCGGAGGCGCTCAGCCGGCGGCTGACGGCGGCCAACATTCCCCACCGGCTGCTCAACGCCGTTACCGGCCCTGAGGAAGCGGAAATCATCCGCGCCGCCGGACAGCCCGGCGCCGTTACGGTGGCAACCAACATGGCCGGGCGCGGCACTGACATCATCCTGCCGCCCGGCCGGGACGGTCAGGCGCTGGCGGGTTTCGTTGCGCTGCTGGAGGAGTCGCTGCCGGCCGGGGCGGCCGCCGTGAACGTGCGGGCCAACACGCCGGCCGAGGCCGACTTGCTGGCTCAGGCCATAGCGGCGAATCCCCGGCTGGCGGCATCCCGCCGGCCGGGGCGGGCCGGCGACCTGGTGGTACGGTTGCGGGGGACGGAGGCTGCGGCTGCGCCGGATGCGCCCGCGCTAGAGTTCGGGCTGGGACTCCACATCGTCAGCACGGAGTTCAACGAGTCGCCGCGGGTAGCGTTGCAGTTGCAGGGGCGCAGCGGCCGGCAGGGGGGATTCGGTTCTACCCGCAGCCTGCTGGCGCGCTCTGACCGGCAGCTGGCCGGGCTGCGGTACGGCAGCCCGGATGCGGACGCGGCCGGCCGGGTCTGCTGGCAAGGGCCGGAAGTGGAGCGGCAGCTGCGGCGACGGCAAGAGGAAGCGCAGCAGGATACCGCCGCCGAACGGGCCTTGCTCCTGGAGTATGCCGCAGCGCTGGATGCCCACGCCGATGCTTACTACCGGGCCAGACGGGAGACGCTGTTAGCCCCGGCGGCGCAGCTGAGCCAGCGGGCGGACGCCGCCGCCGGGGCCGTGGCCGGCGGCATCGTCGGGCGGCATTTTCCCGGCCTGGCCGCCGACGATTACGCCGGCCGTTTCGCCAACTTGTCGCGGGAGCTGCAAACCCGGTATAAGGTGGACGGTTCCCCGGCGTGGGGGCAGCCTTTGGACAGTCTGGACGGCGCGTTGGCCGCCCTGCTGCGGGGGCGGCTGGCGGAGCGCCGGGAACGGCTGGGAGCGGAACGGTTTGGGGAGTTGGCCCGCTTGCTGCTTTTGTCGTCCGGCGATGAGCTGTGGGAAAATCACCGGGCCGGCCGGCGGGCGATGGCCGCCGTCTCCCGTATGAGCGGGTACAACCTGAAAACCGCCGTGGCCGAGTACGTGATTGACGCCGCCGACGCCTGGCGGCGCTTCCGGGAGGAGGCGTCCGACGTGTTTCTGTCCCGCCTGTGTCTCTTTCCCATCGCCGGATTGGCAGGTTCTGCGGAGGATGGCGCCAGCCGGCCGGCGCCGGTGAACCCTCGGTTGGCCGGGCTGGCGGCCGGCGGGCCGCCGCCAATTCTACCCGTCGCGTGAAAAGGAGTTGATTATGTCGCCACGAATCAGCCGAATGGTCCTGGCAGTCTCGGCCGGCAGTCTGCTGGCGGGTTCGCCCCTGCTGGCCGCCTGCAGCTCTGACTCCGGCCCCAGCTATAGCCAGTGGGCGGCCACCGACGGCGCCGCCGGCCGCATCAACCTGGACGACGTGCAGAAGGCGTTCCAGGAATCGAGCAGCGCCACCGAATTTGAAACCAAAGTCAACGAAATCTACGAAGGCGACGGCATCATCCTCATCCGCGCCAGCCAGGACGGCCAGCGCCTCACGCTGGAAGGCTGGGAAGATTTGGACGGCAACAGCCAGATTGACGACGCGGCGGACGACCAGCTCTTTGCCATCATCAAGGAAGACGAACAGCACCAGCTGCGAGGCTATCACGCCAATTCGTACTACCACAGCCATTTTGGGGCCGGCGACTTCCTCTTTACCTACCTGCTGTTCAGCAGCCTGGGCGGTTTCGGGCGTCCTTATTACTACCAGACGCCGCCGGACCGGGGAACGACGATTCGCCAGGAACGCACCGCCTACCGCGGTTCCGGGCGCTACGGCACGCAGCTGGAGAGCAACCGGCAATACACCTCCCGGCAGCAGACCTTTGCCGGTTCCCGCTACCAGGCGGCGGGCCGGAACGTGAGTTCAGGGCGGCAGACTTACCAGCAGACGCAGCGGGAATCCGGCGCCTTCCGCAGCAGCAGCTCGTTGACCCGCAGCAGCAGTTCCAGCATCTCCCGCAGCTCCAGCAGCGGCGCTGGCTCCGGTTCTAACATCTCCCGCAGCTCCGGCGGCTTCAGCGGCGGCGGCGGCCGGGTTCACTTGCGGAGCCGGCGGCAAAACGGCGCGGCGCGGCCGGCCTGGCTAGCCTGAATATGGGAGACCGCGACACCGCCGGCCTGTCGGTGTCGGTAGGGACGGACGGCCTGCCGGCGGATACGGCGCTCAGCGTCACCCTGCCGGCGGCGGCCGGCGGCCTGACGCTGCGCCAGCTGCTGCTGGGCCGGCTTTTCCCGTCTGACGCCGGCGGCCAGGCGGAAGTTACGGCCCGGTTGGACCGGCGGGCCAATCCCGACTTGCCGGCCGTCTATTCTCTGCTGTTGACGGTGGCGGAACAGTGGCGGGCCGGGCTGTGCCGGCTGGCTCTGTACACCGGGCGGGGATGGGGACGCCCGGCGCACGCCGATGACCCGGTGGCGGCGCACCGGCAGCCGCCGTCCCTGTGTCGTCGCTACGGCGGCCGGGCGGACGTTGACCTGGCGCTGACGGTTCGCCCCGACTACCGGCCCCTGGATTGGGCAGTAGCGCAGGGGTACGCCGCAGACCGGGCGGAGTTGCTGGACTGGATGCAATCCTGCGCGCTGCTCTACTTCGTTGACAAGCACGGCTGCGCGTTGCCCGCTGACCTAGCCCCTTCCGACCCCTGCCGGCCGGTGATTGCCGGGCTGTATCGTCGCCGCTGTCTGCATCCTGCTGACGACGGTCGGGCAGAGGTGGCGCCGGCCGGCCGGCGGCTGATTGGCGCACTGCTGGCGGAGACGGAGGCGTTGATTGACCGTTTCGACATTTTCAAGGATGCGCGCTGGGATGAGGACGAACAGGCGGCGGAGTTTGACAGCGGACAGGGCGCCGACCTGCGGGTAGCCGCCCTGCTGGCCGAGGGGCTGGACCCGTTAAGGGCGGTGTTCCTGCTGCGACTCTACGACGGCACTTTAGACCCCTACGCTGACCAGTGGCCGCTGCTGGTGGGCGACCCGGCGTCCTTTGACCGGCTGCTGGAGCCGGTGGTGAACCGCGTTGCGCCGCCGCCGCCCGACGCAACGCTCGCGGCCATTATGGAGGACGGCTATGCTCTGCTGGAGGCCCGCGCCGAGGCGGCGGCCGAATGTCGCGCCAGGGATGAAATCGTGCGGCGTCTGCTGGCGCAATAGGCGGCCGGCTTTCAGACGACCAGCAGCAGCACCAGCGCCGAGCTGATGACCACCGCGCTCTCCACAAAGGCCACTCCCAAGTTGTGCCCGGCCCTCACTTGCTGCGATACCCGGGTATGGGGCAGCAACACGGTGTCCACGGCCAGCCGCAGAACGTAGAGCAGGGCGAAACCCACGACGGCGTAGATGGCGAACTCCAGCAGCCCCTGCCGCCAGCCCACGAAGTCGCCGAAGATAGCCTTGAACGTTACCAGGCCGATGGCAATCAGGTTGCTGCCCAGGGCGACGCCCACCGCCGGGTTGTCGGCCTCAATCTCATCGTGGATGTTAAAGGGAGTAGTCCATTCGTAGAACAAAGCGAACAGAATCAGGACGACCAGGCCCAGGCCGAAAAAGGCCAGGGCGTTGAGCGGGCCGCCCTCGCCGGCAATGGCCCCGGCGATGACCAGCCCGCAGGCGACGTTCACGCCGAACTCGGCCGCGGCGGCGCCTACGTTCTGGTCCTCAATTATCTCCCGCTCCAGCTCGAAACGGTACAGCACCAGCCGGTCGGTGAGCAGGCGCATCAGGTTCAGGGCCACGATGCCGGCCATGGAGTAGAGGAAAACCCACAGCATCTCCAGTCCGAACTCCCGGTTGAAGCCCAGGCCGCCGCCGGCCGCGGCCGCGCCCAGCGGCTGGTACACTGCCCCCAGGAACACGAGGATGACGCCCAGCAGGTAGCCCGACAGCCGCAGGGCCACGGCGAGGTTGCCTTTGGTGACAATCTCATCCTCGATGCCGTGGCGGGTAACGGCGTCCCGGGCCAGTTTGGCCAGGGCCAGCACCACGAGCCCCAGCGCCACGTAGGCCAGGCCGCGGGGCAGGTAAAGCAGTATGTCAATCAGCGTATCCACTTGCGCGCTCCCGGTAACTGCACTGGGCGCCCTGATGCGGGGTCAGCGGCGTTGCGGCGGCGTTTCGGGCCGCTCCCCCGGATACAGCAGCACGTTGTCCGGGGAGATGACGTCGCTGAAGTAGGCTTCAAAGGGCGTCCCCTCGAACTTGGTAATAGCCAGCGTCTGTTGTTCGTGGTCGGCCATAAAGTCCCAGATGTAGAATCCTTCCCCGTCAAACTGGCCGTCCTGGTGGTAGAAAGCCTCGAAACTGTTGCGGTAGGAATAGCGTTGGCCGGCGATGATGACGCCGTTGTTGATGGAATGTTCCTCGTCCAGAGCGACCAGGTCGGCTTCGGTCAGGCCGATGGTTTCCAGCCCCACCGGGCGGCGGTCGGTGGCGGCGGTGACAAAGAGGCCCTCCCGGTCAACGGACCACTCCAGCCAAACCCGCCGGCCGGCGTCGGCGGCCACCACCTCGCGCCATTCAATGCTGTTGCCGACGCCGGCGTAGCGGTGGACGTGTTCCACGACCAGATAGGCGTCATCGTAGTCCAGGTGCAGGCCCTGGACAACCACCACGTCGCCGGCGCGGGCGGCGCGGATGGTGGTGTCGGCCAGCCGGCCGGTTTGACCGGAGGGTTGGTAGCGGCGGCGGCCCAGCAGCCTATCTAACAGTGTTCGTTTAGCCATGGTCGGCGTTGCCTTGCCAGTGTGCGCGGTATCGGGTTGGCATCCCTTTGGCGCCCATTATAGCCCGGACTGGCCGCCGCCGCACGCCCGCGCCCGTGAGTATGGTATTATCTGTTCCGGGAAATTGTCGCGGGAGGCGACCCGTCGGGGGGGACTATGAAACCGGTCAGCATCTTGATTGGGCTGATTCTACTGCTATTGGGCATCCTGCTGGTGGTCGGCCTGCTGGATTTCCTGTTGATTCTCTTGCTCCGTCTCCTGGGCGCCATCTGCATCGTGGCAGCGGTGGCGCTGCTGTTCTGGGCATTTATGGGAAACCGGCGCAGCAGCTATTGAGCCCTTTCCCGGCTGCCCGCCGTGGGGCCGGTGGCCCGTCAGCCATACCAACCGTCAGGAGGTAAGTGTAACTATGGGAATGTTTTCCCGGATGTCCACCATCGTCAAGTCGAAAATGAACCGTATGCTGGATTCCGCCGAGGACCCGCGGGAGACGCTGGACTACTCCTATGAGAAGCAGCTGGAGATGTTGCAGAACGTCAAGCGCGGGGTGGTGGAGATGGTCACTGCCAAGCGGCGCATCCAGCAGCAGGCCAATAAGGTGAAGGACAATATTTCCCGGCTGGACCGCCAGGCCCGCCAGGCGGTGGACGCCGGCCGGGACGACCTGGCCCGGCTGGCCCTGCAACGCAAGCAAAGCGCCCTGATGGAGCTGGAAGGGCTGGACGAGCAGATTGCGGGCATGGAGCAGGAGCAGGAAAAGCTGACCCAGGCCGAGCAGCGCCTGCAAGCCAAGGTGGATGCCTTCCGCAACAAGAAGGAAATCATCAAGGCGCAGTATTCGGCGGCCCAGGCCCAGGTGCGCATTGGCTCCGCGCTGGGCGGCATCTCCGAGGAGATGGGCGACGTTTCGCTGGCTATGCAGCGCGCCGAGAACAAGACCGACCAGATGCGCGCCAAAGCCGGGGCCATCGACGAGCTGGTAGCCACCGGGGTACTCGACGACATCACCGGCCCCAAGGACGACATCGACCGGGAGCTGGAGCAGATTACGACCTCCAGCAGCGTGGAGGCTGAGCTGGCCGCGCTGAAGGGCAACGGTTCCCCGGCTCCCGCCGCCGCCGAAGCCGCCGCCAACCCGGAGCGCGGAGTATGATTGCGGGGACACCCGGCGCGGGGCGGTTCACCCCGCCGGGTCCGGGCATTGACCAGCTCAGCGATATTGACCGCCGGATGGCGGAAGCGGTGGCTGAGGCGGACTGGCTCCGGTTTCAGTCCCTGTTGGACGAGCTGCTTAGTCTGCCGGATGACCTGGGCGAGCCGGCGCCGGCCGCCGCACTGGCGGAGTGGGCCCGGATTTTGCCGGAGCGGTCGCCGGAGCTATTGCAAAGCGTCAAGCGCGGGCTGGTGGAGCTGGTCACCGCCCGGCGGCAAATGCAGCAGCGGGCGGGCCGGGTGCGGGAGGATATGGCCCGGCTGGACGGCCAGGCCCGCCAGTCGGCGGCCATCGGCCGCGACGACCTGGCCCGGCTGGCCCGCCAGCAGCAGCAAAATGCCCGGCTGGAACTGGAAGGGCTGGACGCGCAGATTGCCGGCATTGAGCGTCAGCAGGCAAGGTTGACTCAGGCCGTGCGGCGCGCCGATGCCGGCCCCGGGAATGATGACACCGTGGAGGCCGAGCTGGCCGCGCTGAAGGCCGCCGCCGCCACGCCACCGGAGCGCAGAGTATGATTGTGCGGATACTTGGCGAAGGGCAGTTCAATCTGCCGGGGTCGGTCATTGACGGCCTGAACGATATTGACAACCGGATGGTGGAGGCGGTGGCCGCCGAGGACGGCCCCCAGTTCCAATCACTGCTGGATGAAATGTTCCGCCTGGTTCGGGAGCAGGGCGAGCCGGTGCCGGTGGACGAACTGGTCGAGTCGGACCTGATTTTGCCGGAACTGGATTTGACGCTGGACGAAGCGGAGCATATTTTTATCGGCGACGGCCTGTTGCCCGGCTGACCGTCGCGGCCGGCAGGGGGCGCCGCACTGCCGCCGGGTCCAGCCCGGCCCGCAGGGCGGCGATTACGCCGGCCGCCTCCCAGTAGTTTTCTACCAGATGGAGCTGGCCGGCGGCCCAGGGCAGTTCGGTCAGGTCGTTGCCCATCAGGTTCCGGTTTTCCCGCACCGCGATGGTGGGGATGCCCTGCTCCAGGGCGGCCAGGGTGGGCAGGCCCACGCAGCCGTCGGGCAGCACCAGGCAGGATACGTCGGCGGCGTTCAGGACGCTGTGATGCCGGCGGGCCTCGGGGTCGGCGACCAGCCGGGGGCTGCGCTGCAGGCCCTTGAGGATGCACTGCACCATCGCCAGGGACACGGCCTCGGCTGCCATCCGGGGGTCAACCACGCCGGGGTCGGCGTTGGCGATTTCCCGGCTCTCCAGCATCGGGGCGTGGGCCGACGGGACATCGTACAGGGCGGATATGGTGTGCGTCAGCATCGCCTCTACTCCGCCCCAGGGGTTGACCATATCGCCCATCCGGTCGAAGTATTCGAAGTGGTATCCGGCCGGCGTGTCAATCTGGGAGGTGATGGCCACGGCGTCATACTGGCCCCGGCGCCGTTCCAGCTCGTCCAGCAGTACATCCAAGCCCCACACCCGGCCGGCGGCCCGCCCCGACCGGGCGTAGCGGACATCCATCCGCAGGCCCTGGTCCAGCCGGAGAATCTGCGGCGGCAGCAGGCCGTAGGACACGCGGGCCGCGTTGACGGAGTTGATGGCCGCATTGACGAAAAGTTCGTCGTCGTGAGGGCCGAGCACCACCAGCAGGCGGTTGTTGCGGACTTGCTGTAGGCCCACCTGCCCTTGCAGCATCCGGGCGATGGCGCTGCCTTCCACGTACAGCGCGTTGGCCGGCAGTTCAATCAGGTCTGAGGCGTTCAGCACGTTGGGGTGGGTAATCAGGGTATCGCAGACCGCGGCCAGCAGGGCGGCCACCGGCATCGCGTCTCCGGCGTGGCCGCCGAGCTCCGCGCCGATGCCGGTAGGCACCAGCAGCACGGCGTTGAAGTTTTGGGTATTCTCAATGGGCCGGCGTTCCAGGCGAAAGATGGACGCCGGGCCGGGGTCTGCGGCCAATCCCCGCAGCAGGCCGACTTCGCAATGGCAGCCGGCGGGCGACCGGCCCGTTATCGCCAGGCGGATGGGGATTTCCCCCGGCGGGAGCTGCTGCGCTACGGCCCGGCCCAGCTGCCGGAGGGGGTGGGCTGCCGTGCCGACGTGGGGAACGGTCAGCTCGGTTTCGTACAGTTCGGCGGTGGTCATAGCCCGGCTCATGCTCCCCACCTGGCCGCGAAGTCGGCGTAGGTGTATCGTCGCTTCAGCTGCAAGTCGCCCTGCGGGGTGAGGGCGTAAATCGTCGGCAGATTGACGCCGTTGAAGGTGTGGGCCTTGACCAGGGTGTAGGCCCCGGCGTTGGGAAAGGCCACCCGTTGCCCCACGGCCAGCGGGCGGGCGAAGCGGTACTCGCCGAACACGTCCCCGGCCAGGCAGGTGCAGCCGGCCAGCGTGGCGGCCCAGGGGGCGTCGTCCCGGTGGCCCAGCACGTCCGGCTCGTACTGGTACTCGAACACTTCCGGCAGGTGGTTGACGGTGGTATCAAGGATTGCGGTGCGGCGTCCGTTGCGTTCTTGCAGTTCCAGCACCGTGGCAACCAGGCAGCCGGCGGAACGGATTAGCGCGGCGCCCGGCTCGATGATGGCCTCCAGGCCGCAGCGCTGCCGCAAAAACTGCAACGTGCGGTACAGGGGGGCGAGGTTGACGGGGGCGCCGGTTTCGTCCTCAAAGAGGTAGCCGCCGCCGAGGTTAATCCAGCGCAGGCTGCCATCTTGCAGGCGGCGGCCCAGCCGGTGATGCAGCCGGCGCACGGTGGCCTCCAGCGGGGTGAAATCGGTGGCGTCGCAGTTGGTGTGGAGGAGCAGGCCGGCGATGGGCTCCGGGCCGTCCAGGATTTGGGCCACCGCGGCCAGGGGCTCGCCCAAGCGGGAATCGGGCCGGCAGGGGTCATAACGGGGGTCGTCAATTAGGGACAGCTCGGGGTTGACCCGCAGGCCGCCGGCGTCGGGCGCGCGCAGGGCGTCCCGGTGGGCGCGCCACTGGCTGGCGGAGTTGAAAGCGACGTAATCGCACAGCCGGCCCAGTTCCGCCGCGTCGCCCGGCGGTATGCCGGGGGTGGTCAGGTGCACCGCGCCGCGGTCGCCCAAGACGGAGCGGGCCAGCCGGGCCTCAAACAGGGAGCTGACGGCGAACCCGTCCAGCTGCGGGGCCAGCAGCGCCAGCGCCGGCCGGAAAGAGAAGGACTTGACGGCAAACAGTATCCGGCAGCCGCTATGCTCCCGGATGCCGGACACCGTGCCCAGCAGCCGGGCGATGGCGGCCTCGTCGTAGATGAATGCGGGTGTCTCCAACGGCACGTCGCCGGCGACGACCGCCGCCAGTGGTTCGGCCCATTGTGTCGCAGCGTTCATTGGTCGTCAACTCGGCCGGTGGTGCAGTGTGGCCAAGGCGGCGGGTTTGCCGCCCTGGGCGGTGGTATTGTACAGTGGGCCGCGCCGCCCACACTAGCGCAGCAGCCGGGCCGGGCCGTGGGAGGACAACAGCGGAATGGAGACGATTACGAATCCTGATACGCGCGCGGCCCTATCCGCCGGATTTCGCCGCCGGGTGTACGCCGTGCTGGAGTCGCGCGGCGGCGGGCGGACGGACGGCGAGGCGGCGGCGCGGGCGCCCTACGTGGTGGAGACGCTGCTGGTGCTGGTCATCCTGCTCAACACGGTGTCGCTGATTCTCTGGACGGTGCCGCGCCTGGAGGCTTCTTATTCCTTATGGTTCCACCTGGTGGAGCATTGCACGGTGGCGGTGTTTGCGGTGGAGTACGGGCTGCGGCTCTGGGCGGCCCCGGAGGCGGACGCCGGCCGGAACCCCTGGCGGCAGCGTTGGCGTCACGTGGTGGGGGCGACCGCGCTGATTGACCTGGCGGCCCTGCTGCCGTCGGTGGCGGCGGTGGCCGTCCTGCTGCTTACCGGCGACAGTCTCACGCTCTCATTTCTGCTGGCCTTGCGCATTCTGACCCGGTCGGCCAAGCTGGCCCGCTACTTTCCCGGCGGCCGGCGGCTGGGGCTGGCCCTGCGGCTGAGAGGCGGGCAGCTGGCGACTGCGGTGGCGGCCCTGCTGGTGGTGCTGGTCATCGCCGCCGCGCTGATGTACTTTGCGGAATCGGCGGCCCAGCCGGAGGTGTTCAACAGCATTCCGGCGGCGATGTGGTGGAGCGTGGTGACGCTGACCACGGTAGGCTACGGCGATACGGTGCCGCAGACCGGGGCCGGCCGGCTGCTGGCGGCGGTAATTGCAGTGCTGGGCATCGGCCTGTTCGCGCTGCCGGCGGGCATCCTGAGCGCGGCGATGATGGAGGCCAACGCGGCCGGCGCGGGCCAGGGTGAAGCGACGGCCGGCGTCTGCCCGCACTGCGGCGAGCCGCTGGGTTCGGGCGCGCCGCTGGCCGGCACGGATGGGTGAGGCGCGTTGCATCCGCAGCGGGGCCGGCATCTTTACTGGTAGATGGTCGTGGGGATGATGGGCGCGTTGCATCCGCAGCGGGGCCGGTTTGGCCGGCACGGATGGGTGAGGCACGTTGCATCCGCAGCGGGGCCGGTTTGGCCGGCACGGATGGGTGAGGCACGTTGCATCCGCAGCGGGGCCGGCATCTTTACTGGTAGATGGTCGTGGGGATGATGGGCGCGTGGCATCCGCAGCGGGGCCGGTTTGGCGGGGCTGCAATTCAGGCGGTCGCGCCGGGCCGTCATTCCGGCCAAAGCCGGGAGCCACTAAATCCCGATAGGAAAATCCGGTCTATCCTGCCCATAGATGCTGTCCATAAGATGCTGTCCATAGCTGTGAAAATCCATAGATGCGGTTCATAGCTGTGAAAATCCATTGATGTAAAAAGCGGACTCAAACCGCCCGAATCGGGACGCGGCCGGGCCGGGACGCTGCATTTGGATTGCGTTACAGCGGCCATTGGCGGCGGCAAAGATTTGGCGGCGGCGGCTGAGTTGGCGTTGGCGGTTGATGCGGTTGATGGGGCGACAGTCAGGCGAAAGGCTGCCACTGGGGGCGGTTCGGCTAGGTTGGCATAGGCTGCTCCTTTGGCTCGGTGCGGTTAGGATTTGGCGATGTTGGAATGGCAGCTCCTTTGGCTCGGTGCGGTTAGGATTTGGCGAGGCGAAGGGTTTGCGGTGGACCGGGTTTCAGGGGTTATCAGCCCTACGGCCGGAGGTTGTGCGCGGGGTTTTTAGCTCGGATTTTCCATGCCCGGAGCATGGGGCGCTGTGGCGGACGCCGTGGCCGAGGGGACTACGCCGGTTAAAGCGGTCGGCGGCAGTCTCCTGCGATAGCCGGTGCGACTTGGATACTGATGGGGTTGGCCGTGATTACCTGAAACCCGGTCGGGGTCTTGACTTTTCGCCTGACGTGGCTATGATAGCACGGGAGTTCTGGCGGGCGCAAGGGGTGGTTTGACAGCGGCAGGGGCAGGAGGGCTACCCCTCTCCCAACCCTCTCCCACAGGGGGAGAGGGCTACCTGCGCCGGGCGGAGGGCTACCCGGTGGCTTTTGACCGTCATCGTGCGTTCAATTGGGCTACCTGCGCCGGGCGGAGGGCTACCCCTCTCCCAACCCTCTCCCACAGGGGGAGAGGGCTACCTGCGCCGGGCGGAGGGCTACCCGGTGGCTTTTGACCGTCATCGTGCGTTCAATTGGGCTACCTGCGCCGGGCGGAGGGCTACCCGGTGGCTTTTGACCGTCATCGTGCGTTCAAGGGGCTACCTGCGCCGGGCGGAGGGCTGCCCCTCTCCCAACCCTCTCCCACGGGGGGAGAGGGCTTTAATGACTTTGCAAAGCCCCGACCACTTACAGCAGCAGCGTTGCAATTCAGGTGGTTGGAGTCCGTTTTTTGCAGGGATGTAAAGGATGTAAAGGATTTTTGGATTGGGCTTTGGCGGGTTGCGGCGCGTTGGGGATTAGGGTTGCCGGCGGCGGCGGAAAATTGGGGCTTGGCAAAGGCGCCGGCCTTTTGACTTTGTGGTAGAATGCCGGACGCTATGCCTATGCAGTGTGACCATCAATACTGCGCTATACTCACTGCGGCTTGGAGGACTCGCCAATGCTAACCGGAGCCAGACACACCGTGATAGTGCAAATGTTTGTGGTTTGTGGTAGGAGTGAAATAATGTTCTGCCGCCGTACCCTCACCGCATTGGCCGGCGTGGTTTCGCTGCTGCTGCTGGCCGGGCTGGCCCTGGCCTTGTTGGGCGGCGCCGGCGATGCGTCCGCCCAAGGTACTACCGACTACGACACCAATAACAACGGCCTCATCGACGTCACCACGCTGGCCCAGCTCAACGCCATCCGCTACGACCTGGACGGCAATGGCGATGCTACCCACGCCGACTACGTGGCCGCTTTTCCCAACCGTGTCACCGGGATGGGCTGCCAGTCCACCTGCGCCGGCTACGAGCTGAGGGCCGACCTGGACTTTGACGACAACAACAGCGGCAGCGTGGGCGCCGGCGATACCTACCCCAACTGGACGCCCATCGGCACCACCGCGACCAGCACCGAGGCTTTCACCAGCACCTTCCAGGGCAACGACCACACCATCGCCAATATGACTATCAGCTCTGCCAACTTCCGACGGGTGGGGCTGTTCGGCTCGGTCAATGGCACTATTGAGGGCGTGAGGATGACCGGCGTGGCCATAACGGCCAGTTACACCAACAGCTCCTCGGCTAGTTTCGATGTCGGCGGGCTGGTCGGCTATAGCGACGGCACAGTGCGGGCCAGCTCGGCCACGGGCATGATTGCGCCCTCCGCCGGAGCCGGCCAGGTATACATCAGAGCGGGGGGACTGGTGGGCCATGCCGTCGTGGGTAGCAGCGTTGCCGCCAGCTACGCGGAGGTTGACGTAACTGCTACCTCCAGCTCCACGTCGGCGCTGCCGGATAACGTCGGCGGGCTGGTGGGATCTTTTGCCGGTACCGCTATGGCGCCGAGCTCACTGGCCGCCACTTATGCGAGGGGGAACGTATCGGCCGACCGTTCCGGCGCCAACGTCGGCGGGCTAATCGGCCTGACCGGGAACATGACGGTGACCGCCAGCTACGCCACCGGAACGGTTGCCGGCTCCGCGGGCGCAACGCGCGGGCTGATTGGCGACATCTCCCCCGCCGCCACCGTAACCGCCAGCTATTGGGACACCGTTACCAGCGGCATCGACGACGACGCCGACTCCCCCGCCGCTCCGCCGGAGGGCAAGACCACCACCGAATTGCAATCGCCCACCGGGTACACCGGCATTTACGCCAACTGGAACGTGGACGTGGACGGCGAAAACGGGGCCGACGACCCTTGGGACTTTGGCACCAACACCCAATACCCGGTTCTGAAATACGGCCGCCAGGACATCGCCGGGCCGGTGGATCCGATGGAGGGGGTGGACGCGCCGCCGATTATCTACAATCTGAACATCCGGTTTGACGCCCGGCGCATTGCGTTGCCGGAAGGCCATACCGCCAGCTACCGGGTGCGTCTGGCCGGCCCGCCGTCCGGCAGTTCCAAAATCAGCATCCGCAGCGACAACCCGGACGTAAGGCCGTCTCCCGCCGAGCTGACTTTCACCGCCGCCAACTGGAACCAGTGGCAAACAGTGAAAATCAGCGTCGCCGGCGACGCCAATAGCACGGACGAAAGCGCGACGCTGGCGCACTACGGCCCCAATCGCGGCTACGGCTCCGTGCTGGTGTCGGTAACGGACACCGGGGACAGCCGGCAGGCTGGCGACACGCCCCCGCCGGCGCTGGCGGTAATCACGGAGCCGGGAGCGCGCTGGGGCGTAACCGTAGCGGCAACCGTGCCGGCGGATTTGGCGGCGGACGGCGTGGTACGGGTGTCGTCGGCCTACGCCATCCCTCGCACGGCGACGGGCTACAGCCTGGGGCGGAGCGGCGTGGCGCAGGCCATCGTCAGCATCGCCGGGCCGGCGGACGTGCCGGCATCGGGCTTGACCGTCTGCCTGCCGGTGGCGCGGGCGCTGGCGGACGAAGCCGGGGAACGCCGGCTGACGCTGCTGCGTTATGTTGATGCCGGAGACGATGGCGCATCCTGGCAGGCGGTGTCGGGCGCGGAGTATGACGCCGTGGGGCGGAGGGTTTGCGCCGGCGGGGTGACCGAGTTCGGGGTCTTTGCGGCGGCCTACGTACTGCCGCAATAGCCGGCCGTGACCGTGCGGCCCGCCCGGATGGAGCCGGGCGGGCCGCGTTGCAATTCCGGTGGCTGGAGTTCGTTTTTTTTACAGGGATGTATAGGATGTAAAGGATTTTTCCGTTGGGGATTTGGAGTTCGTTTTTTACAGGGATGTAAAGGATGTAAAGGATTTTTGATTGCGCGATGCCGGCCAACTGGAATTGTGGCCGGGTTTCCAGTATGATGGCGGGAACTTGTCAACCTGTGGCTGGGCGCTCCTGAACCAAGGAGGAACGTTTTGAAGTACGATGTTATCGTCATCGGCGCCGGTTCGGCCGGCTCTATCGTCGCCACCCGATTGAGCGAAGACCCAGGCCGCTCGGTGCTGCTGCTGGAGGCCGGGCCGGACTATCCCAACTTTGACCATTTGCCCGATGAGGTCAAGTATGGCTATGCCACGACTATTGACGTGATGACCAGCGACCATAACTGGCAGTTCACCGGGCGCGGCACTGACCGGAACCCGGAGATTATGGTGCCCCGGGGCAAAGTTACCGGCGGTTCCAGCGCCATTAACGGCCAGATGTTTTTGCGCGGGGTGCCCGAGGACTACGACGGCTGGGCCGCCAGGGGCAACGACCAGTGGAGTTTCCAGAACCTGCTGGGCTGCTTTCGCCGGCTGGAAACCGATACCGACTTTGCCGATGACTTTCACGGCAACGACGGCCCGATCATCGCCCGCCGCTTCAAGCCGGAAGACTGGCTGCCGGCCCAGCACGCTTTTTACAATGCCTGCAAAGCCCACGGTTTCGCGGACAGCCCGGACCATAACAGCCCGGACGCATCGGGTATTGGCCCGACGCCGTACAACAACCCTAACGGCATCCGCTGGAGCACGGCCCTGGGTTACCTGGACCCGGCCCGGCATCGCCTGAACCTGACCATCCGGCCCAACTGCACGGTGCACCGGGTGCTGTTTGACGGCAACCGGGCCACCGGCGCCCTGGTGGAGAGCGGCGGCGACGTCTTTACCGTGACTGGGGAGCAGATAGTGCTCAGCGGCGGCGCCATCGCATCGCCGCAGCTGCTGATGCTTTCCGGCGTGGGCCCCGCCGAGCATTTGCGCAGCCTGGGGATTCCGGTCGTCCACGACAGCCCCGGCGTGGGCCAGAACCTGCGCGACCATCCTATCGTGCCGGTAACCTGGCGCACCAAGCCCGGTTTTGACCTGGACGGGTTCGCGCCGCGCAGCCAGCTGTGCCTGCGCTACACCGCCGAGGGTTCAGACCTGCGCAACGATATGATTATGATTTTCTCCTCCTACGCCACCGACCAGGTTATCCGTGGCGGCAGCCGTATGGAGCCCGTGGGCATTCGCGCGTCGGTTTCCATTTACCTGGCCGTTGGCGCCGGCGAGCTGCGCCTGAACTCCACTGACCCCAACCAGCAGCCCTACCTGAATTACAACTACTTGCAGGAAGACTTCGACCGGCGGCGGCTGCGGGAAGGCGTCCGCATCGCCGCGGGACTGGGCGAGCATGGGGATTTCCGCGACATTATTGAAGAGCGCATTGAGCCGACGGACGAGGCCCTGGCATCCGACGATGCCCTGGATGACTGGCTGCTGGGCGTGGTCTCCACGGCGCAGCATATTTCCTGCACCTGCAAGATGGGGCCGGACTCGGACCCGATGGCGGTGGTGGACCAGTATGGCAAAGTGCGGGGCCTGGAAAACCTGCGCGTGGTTGACGCCTCCATTATGCCGGACTGCATCCGCGCCAACACCAACGTAACCACCATGATGATTGGGGAGCGCGTCTCCGAGTTCATCCTGGGAGGAAATTAGGCAGCGTTGACATTGGGGGTAACGCATGGCAGACCAAAACATTGAACTGATGGCGCACCTGATGCGGCGCGCCGGCTTCGGCGCCACCCGCGAGCAGCTGGCCGCCGCCGCCGCCCAGGGTTACGAGGCCACGGTGGAGCAGCTGCTTGACCAGAGCGAGGAGCGCCGGATGGGCGACGACCTCATCCGGCGGTTCCACCCGGAGCTGTCGGGCATGATGGGTTCGCTGGGCTCCGGGGAGAACTGGCTGTACCGGATGGCCACCACCACCACGCCGCTGCGGGAGAAGGCGGCGCTGTTCTGGCACGGCATTTTCGCCACCGGCTACCCCAAGGTCATTCACGGCAAGGCCCTTTCCGACCAGATTCGGATGTTCCGGTATTGCGGCCTGGGCAGCTTCCGCGACCTGCTGGCGCAGCTTTCCCAGGACCCGGCCATGATTATCTGGCTGGACAACCAGGACAACCACAAGGGCGCCATCAACGAAAACTACGGCCGGGAGCTGCTGGAGCTGTTCTCCATGGGCGTCGGCAACTACACCGAGAAGGACGTGCAAGAGTGCGCCCGCGCCTTTACCGGCTGGACGCTGGGCAACCGGGAGTATATGGAACTGCGTTCCATGCGGGACTCCGACTGGCCCTATGGCCGCATCTCCTGGCATTTTGAGTTCCGGCCCGACGACCACGATGACGGCGAAAAGGAGTTTCTGGGGCAGCGCGGCCGGTTCAACGGCGACGACGTGGTGGATATCATCTGCCAGCAGGAGGCCACGGCGCGGTTTATCTCCCGCCATCTGTACAGCTTTTTTGTGGCCGACGAGCCGCCCGTCCCGGAGTGGCCCTACACCGAGCCGCAAGACCCGGCGGCCATTGACCTGCTGGTGCGAGCCTACTTTGACAGCGGCTACAACATCACCGCCATGCTGCGGGCGCTGTTCAACTCTGACTTTTTCCGTGATGGGTCGGCCTGGTATCGCAAGGTGAAAAGCCCGGTGGAGCTGGTGGCCGGCGTGCTGCGGCTGACCGGCGAGTTTGACCGGCCCCGCAAGGCAATTCTGGAACGCTACCAGCAGTCGGTTTTTATGGGCCAGTATCTCAACAACCCGCCCAGCGTGGAGGGCTGGCACCAGGGCACCGACTGGATTGACACCGGCTCCCTGGTGGAGCGGGTCAACTTCGCTTCCCAGCAGCTGGGGGACACGGCCAAACCCGGCGTCCGCACTATGATTGACCGCATCGCCGGCAACCCGTCGGCGGCGGCGCCGGAGCTGCTGGTTGACGCCTGCCTGGACCAGGTGGGAGCGATTACGGTATCCGAAGCCACCCGCCGGGAACTGGTCAACTTCGCCGCCGTGGTGGGCAGCCAGGATGACGCCAGCCGTGGGCGCATCGCCGAAGTGCTGCAAATGGTGGCATCAACCCACGAGTTCCAACGGGCCTAGCCTGACCTAACCGGCGTACTTCGCATTGTCATTGCGCGGAGGGCAGCGACGCGGCAATCCCGTCAGCTGCCCAACCGAACGGGTGCAGAAAGACTATGACCACAATTCAGGACAAATCAATCCGGCTGCTCGAATACCGCCTTACCCTGGGCATGACCACGATGGAGGGGCGAGGGTTTTACTACCCTACCGACACGGCCATCGCCGACGACGGGCGGATGTACGTCGCCAACCGCTCCCTGGAAAACGTAACCCGCGGCGTCCGCGTAACCATGTGCGACATTGAGAGCGAGTATTACGGCACTTTCGGCCCCTATGGCGAGGCTCCCGGCCAGTTCATCTGGCCCTCGGCCTGCACGCTGGACGGCCGGGGGCGGGTGTACGTCAGCGACGAATACACCCACCGCATCTCCGTGTTTGACCGCGAGGGCGCGCTGCTGTCCACCTGGGGCCGCCACGGGGCCGGCGATGGCGAGCTGGACACGCCGTCCGGCCTGGCTTTTGACCGGCAGGGCAACCTGTACGTCGCGGACACCTACAACCACCGGGTTCAAAAGTTCACCGCCGATGGCCGTTTCCTGGCGCGCTTTGGCGGCCAGGGGGACGGGGCCGATGCGCTGAACCTTCCCTGGGGCCTTACCGTGGATAGCCACGGCAACGTGTACGTGGCCGATTGGGGCAACGACCGCGTCCAGAAATTTGCCCCCGATGGCGAGCATCTGGCCACCTACGGCCGCGCGGGCCGGGGCGACGGGGAGTTTCGCCGTCCGTCCGGCGTGGCCGTTGACGCCGCCGGCTACATCTACGTCGCCGACTGGGGCAACGAGCGGGTGCAAGTCCTTGACCCCGACGGCGGCTTTGTGCAGCAGCTGCGGGGCGAGGCTACCCTCTCCAAGTGGGCCGCCAATTTCCTGGCCGTGAACGTGGAGGAGGGCGCGGCGCGGGCCCGGGCCAACCTGGAGCCTGAGATTGATTACTTTATTGACGAACCTCACGAGGAATCGTCCCACATTGAAAAGTATTTCTGGTCGCCCGTGTCGGTCAAACTGGACCGGGACGGGAACCTGTACGTAACCGAAAGCAACCGACACCGCATCCAGGTGTATCAGCCCGGCGTTGAGGAGGATTGACCCAATGACTGCCATCAAGAAGGAACGGTCGGTAGTTGTGATTGAGCTGCAGGGCGGCAACGATGCCCTGAACACGGTAATCCCGTACAACAACCCGCTCTACTACGACTTCCGCAGCAACGTTGGCATACCGGAAGGCGAAGTGCTGCACCTGGACGGCGAAGTGGGTTTCAACCCCAGCCTGGCGCCCTTGAAGCAGCTCTGGGACGAGGGCAAGTTCGCCGTCATCAACGGCATTGGCTACCCCAATCCGAACCGCTCGCACTTTCGTTCCCGCGACGTGTGGTACACGGCGGAGTCGGAAAAGATTGGGGCCGACGGGTGGCTGGGCGCGGCCATTCGCGACCTGGACGCCAGAGGGGAAAACGTGCTGACCGGGGTGAACTTCGGGCGGGGCCTGCCCCGGGCGATGGTCTGCAAGGGGGTGCCCGTGGCGTCGGTGGGCAACCTGGAAACCTACGGCCTGCTGCCCGACATCCAGGATGAGAAGGCGCGGCAGTATGCGCTGGAGGCATTCAGCCGCATCTACGGCCCCACGGAGCACCGGGACACCGTGGCCCAGGTATTGGGGGAGACCGGCTCTAACGCGCTCAAAGGCGCCGACCGCCTGCGCACCGCGCCGGAGCTGTATTCGTCCACCGTTGAGTACGCGGACACTCCCATCAGCCAGTCGCTCAAAAACATGGCGCAGGTGATGTCGGCCGGCCTGGGGACTCGCATCTACTACACCCAGCACGGCAGTTTTGACACCCACAGCAACGAGCTGCCGGCCCACGCCAAGCTCTGGACGGACGTTTCCACCGCCATTGCCGACTTCACCGGCGACCTGGAGGAGCACGGCCTGGCCGACGACACGCTCATCCTGGTTTTCTCCGAGTTCGGCCGGCGCATCAGGGACAACGGCACCGGCACCGACCACGGTTCCGGCGGCGTTGCCTTCGTCATCGGCGGTTCGGTCAACGGCGGGCTGTACGGCGAATATCCGTCGCTGCGCCCCGAAGACCACTCGGAAGGCGACCTCCACTTCACTAACGACTTTCGCTCCACCTACGCCACCATCCTGAACCGCTGGCTGGAGCTGGACCCGGCGCCCATCGTGCACGGCGACTACGAGCAGTTCGGCTTCGTGTAAAACAGCCCTGGCGATGCGATACGCGAAACTGTAGGGGCGAATAATTATTCGCCCCGGCGGGTGGCACGCGGCCAGGGTCTCCCGCGGCCTTAATCTGGCAGGTAACTTTCTCCCCAGCGGTCCAGATACACCACGTCGGTCAGCGGCCCGCGTCGCACCGGGCCAAAGTTGCCCAGGGGGTAGCCGATGGGCAGGATGGCGTAGGAATGCACGCCGGGGGGCAGGCCGAGGATGGCCTCGACCTCTGTTTCGTGGCGCAAATGCCGGCTGGTCAGGGTTGCGCCCAGGCCCAGGGCGCGGGCCGCCAGCAGCATATTTTGGACGGCGGGGTAGATGGACGCGCCGGACGCGCGGGTAGGCGTTTCCGCACCGTCGTCCTGGCAGGCCACAATCCAGACCGGGGCATCGTGGTAGTGTTCGGTCAGGTACTGCACGGCGTCGTGCTGGCGGCGGTAGCGTCCCGCACTGGAACCGGGCGGCGGTTCGCTGCTGCGGTAGCGGGGGCCAACCACCTCGTCAAAGGCTTTTTGATACCACTGCTGCACCTGTTCCTTGATGCTGCGGTCTTTGAGCACCAGGAACCGCCAGCGCTGGTTGGCGCCACCGTTGGCGGCGCAGACGCCGGCTTCCAGGATGCGCCGGATGAGTGCGTCGGGCACCGGGTCGGGCTTCAGGCGTCGCATGGCCCGGGTAGTGCGGATAATGTCAAACAGGTCGGCGCTATCGGTCATTAGGTTATTCCTCCTGCGTCCTGAAATCGCGGCGTCCGTTTCTCCAGAAAGGCGGTCATCGCCTCGTGGGGGTGCGGCGTAGCGAAGCACAGCGCGAACGCCTTGATGCTGTATTCCGCAGCCTCGGCCGCGCCCAGTTCCAGCCACTGGGAGACGATTTGCTTCTGCGTGCCGAGGATGTAGCGGCTCATCCCCAGGAATTCCCGCGCCGCAGCCAGGGCGACATCCGGTAGCTCATTTCCGGTGACCACCCGGTCAACCAGGCCAATCCGCAGGGCCTCGGCCGCGTCGATGGTTTCGCCGGTGAGTATCAGCCGGCGCGCGCGTCCCAGGCCCACGGTGGGCGGCAGCAGCGAGGCTTCGATGACGGACGGCAGCCCTACCCGCACTTCCGGCAAGCCGAAGCTGGCGTCAGCGGCGGCGATGCGGATGTCGCAGGCCAGGGCCAGTTCCAGCGCGCCGCCGAGGCACGGCCCCCGGATGGCGGCCACCACCGGCAGCGGGACATTGAGCAGGCCGCGGGCGGCGTGATGCAGACTGCGGATGAATTTTTCGGCGGTTAACGGCTCCAGGTCTTTCATTTCATGGAGGTCAACGCCGGCCGAAAAGGCCCGCGCGCCGGCGCCGCGCAACACGATGGCGCGCAGCGTGTCATCCTGGCCGCACTGGTCGAGCCGCTGGCTCAGGGCGCGGAAAACGGCCGCGCCCAGCAGGTTCAGGTCGGTTCTGCCCTGTATCGCGAGGGTGGCGATGCCATCCTGCCGTTCCAGGGATACGCCGGTGGTGGTCATATCAGCCTCCGCCTCCGCGCGACGCATCCGCTAAACGCCGGCGGCGACGGCGGCGGGCGTTGAGGCCGCGGCGGCGGCGCTTTCGATAAATCGCAGAACCTCAAAGTTGAAGATGTCCGGCTTTTCGAAATATACCGAGTGCCCGGCCTCCGGCACCTTGAGCAGCCGGGCGCCGGGGATGGCCCGCGCGCCGGCGGCGATAACCGGCGGCGGCGAAATCTGGTCGTCCTCGCCGACGAAGAAGAGCGTCGGCACGTTCAGGTTAGCCAGGTCGGATGCCGTGGGGCCGGGGGGCTGGCCTCCCGGCGGGTCGTGCCGGGGCGGGTTGGTGCGGGACACCTGCAAGTACAGGTTGGCCAGGTTGGGGTTTCTTTGCACGAACAGAGGCGAGACGGCGCGGAAGCCTATTTCGCCGCCGGGGGGGTGGCTTTCCTGCCAGCGGCGCTGCTGCGCCAGCACTTCCGGCGCCTGCATCCCGCCCACGGTATCGGCCATCACCAGGCTTTTGACCCGATGGGGATAGGCCACGGCAAACCCCAGCATAGTGCGGCCGCCCATAGACTGGGCCACCAGGTGGGCCGACTCTATTCCCAGGTGGTCGAGCAGGCCGCGCAGGTCAGCGACGAAGGCTGCGGCCCCCGGCCCGCCGGGAGTGTCCAGCGAGTGGCCGAAGCCGCGATGGTCAAAGGCAACGCACCGGTAGCGCGGGGAGAAGAAGGGTATCTGCTGCCACCAGCTGAGCAGATTGCCGCCGGCGCCGTGGGCGAATATGATGGCGTCGCCTTCGCCGTAGCTCTGGTATTGCAGGTCAATTCCGTTGATTCTGGCGCTGCTCACGTTGCACCTCTCAGGCGGGGATTGGGAGCCGGTTCGGTTGGTTCGCCGGGATTTTAGCACGGATTGACGCCCGTGGCGGGGCGACCCCGGTGGCGATGTTTTATCCACGTCGTTCACACCTGTTACAATAGGTTCGGCTGTTACAACAGACTCGGCGCTGGCGGCTGATTATGACCACCATCAACAACATTGAAGACTTGGCCCGGATACTGGAGACCCAACCCCACTGGGTTGCCACGTTGCGGACGCTGCTGTTGAGCGAGGAACTGCTGGCTTTGCCGGAAACCGTCGCGAATCTGACCGCAGCCGTTCAGGAACTCCAGGAAGGGCAAGCGCGTCTTGTAGAAGGGCAGGCGCGTCTCACTGATGCCGTTCAGGAACTCCGGGATGCCGTTCAGGAACTCCGGGAAGGTTATGCGCGTCTGACCGCCGCCGTTCAGGAACTCCAGGAAGGGCAAGCGCGTCTGACCGCCGCCGTTCAGGAACTCCAGGAAGGGCAAGCGCGTCTCACCGCCGCCGTCCAGGAACTCAGGGAAGGGCAGGCGCGTCTGACCGATGCCGTCCAGGAACTCCGGGAAGGGCACGCGAGCCTTGTGGAAGGGCACGCGCGCCTTGTGGAAGGGCAAGCGCGCCTCGAAGCCAGGCAAGACCGCCTCGAAGCCAACCAGGCGCGGATGGAGACTACCCTCGGCTATCTCGTTGGCTCCGACCTGGAGGCCAGGCTGCATCGCCGCGTGAGGTCCCTGCTCAGCCAGCAGATTGGCTTGCGGCAGTCTTTCCTGATACAGAGCACGCTGGTGGACGCCAATAGCGATTTTTATAATGACGTTACCCAGGCTTATGAAAGCGGTTTGATTACTCCGGCTCAGGAACAGCGCATCAGTGAGACCGACCTTATCTTGCACGCCCAGCGTCGCGCTGACGATGCGCAGGTCTGGGTGGCCGCGGAGGCGGCCAACCGCCTGGATGAGTCCGACATCAACCGCGTCCGTGATACTGCCGACGCCCTGACCATCATATACGGCGAGGAAGCCATTCCGGTGGTCATTGGATACCGGATTGACGAACCGGACCGGGAGCGCGCCGAGGCCGCCGGCGTCCTGGTTATCACAATCCGGCCGGTTTTCCCGCCGTAGGAACGGACGGGCGCCGGGCCAGCAGGTAGCAGAGGCCGGACGCGAGTTGCAGGGGCGCGGCGGCCAGCAGGGCGGTGGCGTAAGTTCCGGTCTGGTCAAAGACCCAGCCGGCGGCCACGGGCGCGGCCAGGGAGCCGACGCCGAAGCACACCGTCATTATGCCGACCAGGGAGCCGAAACTGCGCCGGCCGAAGTACTCGCCCACGGCCAGCCAGCCCAGCGTGGCGATGCCCTCGGTGGCCGCGATGGAGAGCACGAACATGGCCGCCGCCGGGTAGCCCGACCACAGCAGAAAGGTAACCGTGCCCAGCGCGCCCACGGCCATGCCGCCGCAAAGCAGCCAGCGGGACGGCATTACGGTGGCGGCCAAGCCCATGGCGAACCGCAGCGGGATTATCGCCAGGAAGGTCAGCGAAAGGTAATAGGCCGCCTGCTCCTCCGGGATGCCCTTCCACATCAGCATGGAAATCTGGTTGATAACCAGGGCGTCGGCTGCGGAGATGCGGAGCGTTACGGCGGCGGCCATCATCCAGAAGGCAGGGGTGGCGACGGCCTGGCGGACGGTGAAATCCGATGCCGAATAGGCCGGCGCAATGCGCCGGGGGCGGGCCGGATTGGGGCCGCCGTCGGCACGAGCTCTATCGGAGCGAACTTCGCCGGCGCGAACTTCATCGGCACGAACTTCATCGGCACGAACTTCATCGGCACGAATTTCGCCGGCGCGAACCCCGTCGGGACGCGCGCCGTCGGGCAGGAACCCCAGGTCTTCGGGGCGACTGCGGATGACCAGGGCGGCCCCGGCGGTCAGCAGGGCAACCAGCGCGCCGGCCCCCAGGATGGTGGCGCGCCAGCCGAACTGTCCCTCACAGTAAGCCAGCAGAGGAACCATCAGCGCGGCCCCGCCGGCAAAAGCGGTGTTCAGCAGGGTCATCGTCAGGGCTTTGCGCCGGATAAACCATTGATTGACAATGGTCATCAGATTGGGAACCACGCCAATGCCGCGCCCGACGGCGGAGACGCCGGCATACGCCAGCAGCAGCTGCCAGTAGGAGTTGACCGAGGCCACCGCGCCAAAACCCGCGCAGCTCAGCAAACCGCCAATCAAAACCAGTCGCCGGCCGCCGTAGCGGTCGGCCAGCCAACCCGCCCCCAGCGAGGCCACGTTGCCCACGGCCCAGGCGGCGCCCACCACGAAGGCGAACTGGGCCGAGCTGATGTCCAGCTCGCCGCGAATGGGCAGCGCAAACACCAGAAAGCCGGGGATAATCGCGCCGAATCCCAGGAAACCCATGGCGCCGGCGGCGAGCAGCACCCACCAGCCATAGTAGATGCCATCCACGCGGGCCGCCCGTCGCATCATTCGCACGCCGGGCTCATCGTTCGCACGCCGGGCTCATCGTTCGCACGCCGGGCTCATCGTTCGCACGCCGGGCTCAGGCGGCCGCCGCCGCGGCCCGGGCGGCCGGGCGCCGCACCAGGAAGAACGACGCGGCGGATAGGGCCTGCAATACTGCAAGGACCGCTAACACCGGAAGGAAGCTGCCGGTGCGGTCGAACACGGAGCCGGCAACGGCGGGCACTATCAGCCCGCTGACTCCGTAGAACACCGTCATCATTCCCACCAGCGTGCCGAAACTGCGCCGCCCGAAGTATTCGCCCACCGCAATCCACGCCAGCGCGCTGGTGCCCTGTCCTGTGGCCGACGCGATAATCAGAAACCAGGCCACCGTGTCGCCCCCCAGCAGCAGCGCCGCTATGGTACACAGGGCGACCACTATCATGCCGCCGCCCAGCAGCCAGCGCGGCGCAACCCACAAAGCCGCCAACCCCATGCCGAACCGGGCGGGAATGGTGGCGAAGTACGTCAGCGACAGATAGAAGGCGGTACGCTCCTCGGCAACGCCTTTCCAAATCAGAATCGGAATCTGGTTGATTACCAGCACGTCGGAGGTTACGGTGCGCAGGATTGCGCCCACTGAGATAGCGCAGAAAGTCAGCGTTGCCAGGGCTTGGGATACCGTGTAATCGGGCGGGCGGGCGGCGGCCCGGGGCCGGTTCCGCGCCGGGGCCGGCGCCGCGCCGTAGGGCTGCAATCCCAGATCCTCGGGCCGGCTGCGGATGATGGCGGCCGCCGGCAACGTCAGGGCGCACACCAGCGCGCCGAATAGAAACGCGCCCGCGCGCCACCCGATTTGCGATGCGGCCAGGTTCATCGTCGGCAGCAGCGCCGCCGCTCCGGCGGTAACGGACGTGTTGATGATGGCGATGACCAGCGCTTTGCGTTGGTCGAACCACTGGTTCACCACGGTCATCAAAGTAGGGAACACGCCCAAGCCGCGCCCCACCGACGCCGTGAACGAATAGGCGAGCGCGATGGCCCAGAAGGAATGGGCCAGCCCCAAAGCGGCGAATCCGATGCCGCAGAGCAGGCCGCCAATGAGTACCAGCCGCCGCGCTCCATAGCGGTCGGCGAGCCAGCCCGCCGCCAGCGAGGTGATGTCGCCCACGCCCCAGGCCGCCCCCACGATGAAAGCCGCCTGCCCGGAGGTCAGCTCCAGCTCGGCGCGTATCGGCACCGAGAAGGCCAGAAAGCCCGGTATGACGACGCCGAAAGCGAAGAACCCCAGGCCGCACGCCGTCGCCAGCACCCACCAGCCATAAAAGACGCCGCCGCGGCCGGGCGCACCGGCGGAGCGGCTCCGGCCGGGAAAGCGCGGCGGACGCACGGCGGGACGGCAGCAGGCGATGCCGGAAAGGTTGTCAGTCGGCCAGGGGGATTACCAGATAGACGCGCTCGGCGCCACCTACCACGCGGGTAGTATGTCCCTGCCCGGTCAGGTCTTCGGCCAGCAGCACGTCGCCCGGCCCGACGCGGTGGGTGGCGCCGTCGCTCAGGCCAATCTCAGCCTGGCCGGCCAGCGTTACCGTGTACTGGCGGCGCGGGGCGCAGTGGAAATCCAGGAAATAATCGGGCGGCGAGATGCGAATGGTCAGGCCGGCGGTGGGCTGCAAAGGGGTGCCCCGTCCGTAAGCGCCCTCGGTGTCGATAAAGTCCTCAAAGGGCGGCTCGTAGGATTCAAGGCGGGATTGGCCGTCGGGTCCGGTATAAACGCGCAGGAATTGGGGCATGGGATGCTTGCTCCTTGCCGGTGGATTGATTCACCATCCGCTCCGGGCGGGCGGCGTTGGGAGTGCCATTATACCCAAAGCAGGCGACGACTACTCCCCCGTTTGCTCATCCGTGGCGGCCCGCCGGGTAACCCACGACTGCCCTTCGCCGTCGCCGGCCGCCGGGCGGGCGCGTCGGATGTAATCCAGCGCACGGTTGAGGATGGCAGCCACAATCAACCCGGCCGCCGCGCCCAGGGGGATGGCCAGCAACCCCCCGGCGACGCACAGCACGATGAGCACGTGTGGCTCCACGATGGCCCGGTCGTTGAGGGCGGCGAGGTGGGCGAAACGGGAGGCGATGGCCCAGGCCACGTACCCGCCGGCCGCGCCGCCACCAATGACGGCTCCGATGATGTAGAACAGTTTCGTTGGCGTGAACATTGCTGCGTATTATACTACACGACTTACGCCGTGAGGATGCGCTCCTTCGGAGAGGCAGCGTTCCGTTTCAGGTGGTTTGGTTATTCCGCTGAGGTGGTGGGCTGGGTTCATTGGCAATGCGTCCTTTTGCTGGTTCAGGCGGTTGGCGGGATACGGTGTGCGAGCCAGAGGTTACCGGTCATTGTCAGCCCCACGGCCGGGGGTTTTACGCAAAGTTTTGCTCCGATGGTTCGTGAACTGCGCTTTAAGGGCGCAGCCACGCAGCGCGGTGGCAGTCGCTGTTGGCCGGTTAGACCGTTCTCGCGTAAGCATTGGACGAGGGGTCTCCACGACGCCGGTATGCGATTTTGTGCTGACTGGCCGTTGACGGCCGGTTGACCTCTGGCAGGACTGAGATTCACGTGACGGGGTACAGTATAGGTCTTATGTTCGCTGTTGTCAAAGGGGGGTTGTCAGTGGGCAGGGACAAAGTGCGGGCGGCGGGTTTTGCGGGCGGCGGATTTCCCTGACGCCGGAGCGCTACCCCTCTCCCAACCCTCTCCCACAGGGGGAGAGGGCTTTGCGGGTGCGGGATGGTTGGCGGGTTATTGCGGCAGTGCGTAGGCCGCCGCGAAGGGGCCGAATCCGGTTACGCCGGCGGCGCAGACGCTGCGGGCGGCGGCGTTATGCTCCGCGCCGGATACGGGCTGCCAGGCGGCGCCATCGTCTGCGGCGCCATCGTCTGCGGCAGCAGCGTAGCGCAGCAGTGTTAGCGGGCGTTCCCCGGCTTCGTCCGCCAGGGCCCGGGCTACGGGCAGGCAGACGGTCAGGCCCGAGGCCGGCACGTCGTCCGGGGCGGCGATGCTGACGATGGCTTGCGCGGCGCCGCTGCGGCCCAGGTTGTAGCCCGTGGCCGTGCGCGGCAGGCCATAGGCCGACGATACCCGTACCACGCCGTGCGCCGCCAAATCGGCCGGCACGGTTGGCGTTACGGTTACTCCCCAGCGCGCGCCCGGCTCCGTGATTACCGTCAGCGCCGGCGGGGGCGTGTCGCCAGCCTGCCGGCTGTCCCCGGTGTCCGTTACCGACACCAGCACGGAGCCGTAGCCGCGGTTGGGGCCGTAATGGGCCAGGGTGGCGCTTTCGTCGGTGCTATTGGCGTCGCCGGCGATGCTGATTTTCACTGTCTGCCACTGGTTCCAGTTGGCGGCGGTGAAAGTCAGTTCGGCGGGGGACGGGGTTACGTCCGGGTTGTCGCTGCGGATTCTGATTTTGGAACTGCCGGACGGCGGGCCGGCCAGGCGCACCCGGTAGCTGGCCTGGTGGCCCTCGGGCAGGGCGATGCGTCGGGCGTCAAAGCGGATGTTGAGGTTGTAGATAATGGGCGGCGCTTCCGGCGCCTCAGCCTCCGCCGGCGCCTCAGGCTCCACCGGCGCCACGAGGCACACCCGCCCCTGCTGGCAAATGTCCTGGTCGCCGTATTTCAGCACCGGGTATTGGGTGTTGGTGCCAAAGTCCCACGGGTCATCGTTGCCGTCAGCATCTCCAGTGTCGGGGTCGCCGTCCACGTTCACGTTCCAGCTGGCGTAGATAGGCGGCGTGCTGGTTGCGCTGCCGTAGTCGGTGGGCCATTGCAGTTCGCCGGTGGTCTTGCCCTCCGGCGCGTCGTCGCCGTCGTCGTCGGGAATGCCGCTGGTGGTGGTATCCCAATAGCTGGCGGTTACGGTGTGGGTAGTGCCGGAGATACTGCCAATCAGCCCCCGCGTCGCGGAAGTGGAACCCGTAACCGTTCCGGTGGCATAGCTGGCGGACACATCCGATGTATTAATATGGCCGGCCAGCCCGCCGACCTGTGCGCCGGTCCGGTCGGCTGCTACATTCCCCAGCGCGTAAGAGGCGGTCAGTGAGCTCCGACCAAGGAAGCCGTCCAACTGCCCCACCAGGCCGCCGACCTGGTCCACTAGCGTAGCAGTGGCGGTTGAGTTCACCGTTACGTCAACCGACGCATAGTTGTTGGCAATGCTGCTGCCCCCTAACGCGCTCCCTACCAGGCCACCGGCGTGGCTGACAACCATGTCGCCGGCCGTGGTCGTAATCCGGCCCGTAACCGAACTGGCCCGCACTGCGCCATAGCTCGCGCCCGCCAGCCCGCCCACGTGGTGACTAATCAAGCTGCTACTGGTGTAGCTGGTCGCTATGTCCACATCGGTTAGCCGCACACCGTCAATTGGGCCTTCAACCACCCCGCCAAACAGTCCTACCCCGGCAACGTTGGTGGAGTTGATAAACAGGTTGGCGATGGTATGCCCGTTGCCCCGGAAAACGCCGGTGTAGGCGCCCAACAAATCGGAAGCGCCGATGGGCACCCAGCCGGCGCCGCCGTTGTAATACGTGTCGTCGGTGCGGTCGTCGGCGTTGCCGGTGTCAAAGTCCAGGTCGTTCAGCAGCTCGTAGCCGGCGCAGGTGGCGGGGCAGCCCATGCCGGCGGTGAGGCCGGGGAACGCCGCCGCGTAGCCGGCGCTGTCACTCCCCCTGGCCATGGCGCCGTCGCCGTCCAGGTCGTAGCGGATGCCGTTGAGATTGTCCAGCGTGGTAATGTCAATCAGGTTGTTGTTGTTGCCGTCGTAGTCCTTGCCGGGGTTGCCGCGCTGCCGGTCGATGGCGACGGCATCGCGGTCGTATTGGAGGACGGGGTATTGGGCGGCGGTGCCGAAGTCCCAGGGGTCGTCGCCGCCCATCGTGCCGTCAATGTCCACGTTCCAGTTGGCGTAGAGGCCGGATCCGTATTCGGTGGGCGTCTGCAAATCGCCGGTGCTCCGGCCCTCCGGGGCGTTGGTGTCGATGTCGTCGGCAATGTTGCTGGCGGTGACGTCCCAATAGCTGTTGACGGCCGATGCGCTACTGTCAAGTTCCCCGACCAGCCCGGTGTTGCTGGCGCGCGTGCCGGTGACCCTGCCTGTTGAGTAAGACGCCGTGATGACGGCCCCGCTTCCGGTGGCAAAGCCAACCAGGCCGCCGGTGTTAGCGTTTCTGCCCGAGCTGCCGGCTACGGCGCCGGTAGCGTAACTGGCCGTTACCGGATGGCTGTCGAGGTGTCCAACCAGGCCGCCGCTGTCAACTGAGGCGGCGGTCGAGTGTGCGGTTACCGACACCCTGGCATAGCTGGCCCGCACCGGGCCGAGGGCGTAACCCACCAGGCCGCCGATGATTCTAAACTGGGTGGTAGTGGAGCTGGAGGTCAGGCTGCCCGCGGCCCAGGACGAAGTTACCGACCCGCCGGTGAGCAGGTTGCCGACCAGCGCGCCGGCATAAAGACTGGAGCCACGGGCCGAGGTCACGCTGACGCCGGGCAGGCCCATGTTGGAGATGGCCCCGCTGGCGGCGCCGAACAGCCCCACCCGATTAACGCTCGTCGAGGAGTCGGTGTCGTTGATAGTCAAGTTAGCGATGGTATGGCCGTTGCCGTCAAAGGCGCCGCTGTACGCCGTAGCAGCGTCGCCGATGGGCGTCCAGCTGGCGTAGGGGGCGTCGGCCACGTCATCATTGCCGCTGGTGTCAAAGTCCAGGTTGTTCCGCAGCTCGTAGCCGGCGCAGGTGGTAGAGCAGCCCATCCGTCCGGTGGCAAGGTCCTGGCGGTTCGGAAAAGCGGTGTTGTAAGCGGTAGTCCCCGCTCCGGAGGCGGGGTCGCCGTTGCCGTCCAGGTCATGGCGGATGGCGTTGAGCTGGGCCAGCGTGGTGATGTCGATGCGGTTGTTGTCGTTGGTGTCGTAATCGGTAGCAGGAGCGTTGACCTTGTGCGACGCCTGGGCTGTAGTCAGGGCCCCGGTGATGCTGGGGCTGCCGTGGTCATGTGCGCTAAGCACGCAGCTTACGTGATTGGAGGTATTCCAGGTGCCGGAGAGGGCGTTGGCGGCCACGGTAATGCCGTCGGTGTCCACGTCGCCGCCAACGACCGTATAAGAGAAGTCAACACTAGTTGAGTTGGTGCGGATGGTCGGGGTGGCGCTGCGGTTGCGGGAGCCAATGGTGACCGCGAGCGCGCCGCCGGTGTGGCCAATGACGCAATGATCGGCGAAAGCCACCCGCAGGGTGATGGTATCGCCTAAGCCGTAGGTGTTATCCGGGCCGGCGTCGCTGGTGATGACGACGGAACTGGCCCGGAAAGTGCCGGTGGCCGCGGCGGGCGTGGCCTCCGGCAGCAGCCAGCCGGCCAGCGCGATAAACAGGGCGAGGGCAGCGCCGGCCAGCGCGCTGCGGGTGCAGCGGCGGGCCATCATTCTGCCCCCCCCCCCGAACACTCGTACTATGCAGCGTGAGGTGTCTAATTTTGACTGGCATTAGCAAGTCCTCCAAGCCACAGTGGGCATTGTGTAGTGTTGATGGTTACACTGCATCGCGACGGGCATTTTAGCACAAAGGCGGGGGCATTGGGGACAGGGGCTTGGCCAAAGGGCAGCGTTACGATTCAGGTGGTTGGAGTCCGTTTTTTACAGGGATGGAATCGTTCGATGCACGCAATGACATTCTGGCAGGGGCCTGCGCGGTGGGGTTTGCGCTACCGGCGGCCCGGCCAGCTTACTTTATGGTCGTGGTGGTGGAGGGCGTAGGCGCCGCCGGCGGTGTGGACGACCAGTTGGTGGCCGAATACGTCGGCGAGGACGGATTCGCGGAGGACTTCTTCCGGGGGGCCGTAGGCTATGAGGCGGCCGTTGATGAGGGCGACGTCGCTGGCGCGGGCGGAGACGCAGGTTAGGTTGTGGGTGCTCATAATGACGGTGGCGCCGTTGGCGCGCAGGCGGTCGAGGATGTCGAGGAAGCGGTGCTGGGCGTTGGGGTCGAGGCCGCTCATGGGTTCGTCCAGCAGGAGGACGGAAGGGTGGGCGGCGATGGCGCGGGCAAGCAGGGTGAGGCGGCGCTGGCCGCCGGAGAGTTCGCCGATGGAGCGGCGGCGCAAATCGGCCAGGTCAACGGTGGCCAGGGCCGCGGCGGCGGCTTCGCGGTTGGCCCGGCTGTGGGAGCGGAACAGGCCGCGCTGGGGCGTCAGTCCCATCATCACCACGTCCCACACGGACACCGGGAAGTTCCAGTCCACCTGCTCCAGCTGGGGGACGAAGCCGATTTGCTTGCGCATTGCGGCGCTGGGGCGGCCGTGGACACGGACGGCGCCCTGGTTGGGTTTCACCAGGCCGACCACGGATTTGAGCAGGGTGGATTTGCCGCTGCCGTTGGGGCCGACGACACCGGAGAGGCTGCCGCTTTCTACGGAAAAGGACACGTCCTGCAAGGCTACGGTGGGGCCGTAGCGCACCCCCAGGTTCTGGAAAGCAACGGCTTGCGGGGCGCAGCCGTGGTGGGTATGAGTCTGCCCGTCCCGGGAGTGGGTGTGGCTGTGGGCGGCGGGCGGCTGCATCGGGCTAGTGACTGCAAGGGGTTATTGATTGCAGGGGGCTTTGATTGCAAGGGGGCATTGATTGCAGGGGGTTACGGGCGGAACCAGTCATCGCCGGCGGGGGGCCAGGGGTTTGCGTCGTCCAGCACCTGGGAGAGTTGGGTGAACGCGCCCTTGAAGGTGGCCGGGTGCAGCCAGATGCTGTTGAAGCCGAGGTTGACGTAGTTATCAGTGCGGCGGGAGGTGGTGAAACGGATGCCGTCCAGAGTTTGCAGGTAGGCGTCGGTGGCGAGGGAGTCGGCAATCTCATAGATAGTCAGGTAGATGCCCTCGCCATAGCGAGCCAGGAACCGGCCGGAGGGGGAGTTTTCGCTGGTCGGCTGGGCCAGTTCGATGAAGGTGTCGCCGCCGGTCAGGGGAAGGACGGCAATCTCCAGGTCGGTGAAGCTGATTGCAAAGCGGCGGGTGGGCTGCAATCCGAACATCCGGCTCCAGTGTGCGATGGCGGCGTCCAGGTCGCGCACGATGACGGCTATCTGGCGGAGCTGGGTAGCGCCGGGTTGGTGGGTTGCCGACTGCCAGTCCGGGCCGGCCGCCGGCCAGGGGTTGGCCGGGCCGGTTACTTCGACTATTTCCAGGAACGCGCCGTTGCAGGATGCCGGATGCAGGAAGGCGGAACGGGAATTTGCGTGCCGGGTTTCGGCGGTAATGCGGACGCCGAGGTTGCGCAAGTGAGGGATGAGGCGGTCGTATTCGGTGGTCTCAAAGATGATGAGGTAGGGGGCCTCGCCGCGGCGTTGCAGGAAACGCGCGCCGGCGGAGGCGTCGTCGGCAGGGGCCAGCAGTTCGACGAAGGTGCCGTTGCCGGCGGGCAGGACGGCGTTGTGCAGGCCGAACTGGGGCAGGGCGCCGGTGCGGGACGGCGCCATGCCGAGGACACGCCGGTAAAGGCTGATGCCCTCGGGGAGGTCGTTCACCATCATTGCGATTTGGCGGAGTTTGTGGAGCATAACGGTTGCGGCCTCTTAGCGGAGACGGCGACGACGGCGGCGGGAGCCGTTGGCCGGTTCCTGCTGGGCTTTCAAGAGCCGCAGTTCAACTTCGGCGGCAGTGGCGCGCAGTTCGGCTTCATGGCGCAGTTTTTCGGATTCCTGGCGTTGCCTTTCGGATTCCCGGCGTTGTCTTTCGGATTCCTGCCGCTGCTTTTCAGATTCCTGGCGCTGCCTTTCGGATTCCTGAATCTGGCGGGCGTAGAGATAGGTTGACAGCACGGTTACGACACCTCCGGGCAGGGTGATGGGCTGATACCCTCAGGGAGGTCGTTCACCATCATTGCGATTGGGCGGAGTTTGTGGAGCATAACGGTGCGGCCTCTTAGCGGAGGCGGCGACGACGGCGGCGACGGGAGCCGTTGGCCGGTTCCTGTTGGGCTTTCAGGAGCCGCAGTTCAGCTTCGGCGGCAGTGGCGCGCAGTTCGGCTTCCTGGCGCAGTCGGGATTCCTCCAGGCGCAGTCTTTCTGATTCCTGACGCAGTCGGGATTCCTCCTGCCACAGCCTTTCAGATTCCTGGCGTTGCCTTTCGGATTCCTGAATCCGGCGGGCGTAAAAATAGGTTGACAGCACGGTCACGACACCTCCTGGCAAGGTGATGGTGGGGCTGACGATTTGGAATATCCGAATCCAGGTCCAGCCAGCCCCGCCGCGGGTGATGCTGTCATCCAGCATCGGGATTGCGTAGTAGATGGCGATGGTCATACCGGTTGCCGAAGTATGGAACAGGATAAAATCTACCACAACCAGCAGGGCGGCGGCAAAGTGATGCAGCAGGAGCGACCGGGAGCCGAGGTTGGACGATGGCGTATTGGCGTTCTGGCCGGCGGTGTTGTTTCCGTCCGTCATCAGCAACTACCTGGATTGCGCGAGGCCGGGGCAGTCACGGGCGAGAGGGCAGGGTGAGGAGCGCGGTGCCGATGATGTAGGGCCGGTCAGGCACGGGGCCGGTCATGGTGATGTCGCACTGGACATGGTTGCCATCGTCGTCCTGGGTGGTGTCGCTAATCTGGATGCCAACGTGCAGGGGTTGGTTGTGGGGAATGGTGCCGCGAAAAACCAGGTCCAGGTCGGCAACCGCGCCGGCGCCGGCCCAGTCGGTCAGGACACGGGAGACGAGAGCCATTGACATAATGCCCGGAACGATGGGGCCATCAAGGCCGATGCGCTCAGCCTCCGCCTGGTCGGTGAAGCGATTGGGCGCGGGGTTGCCCCACAGGGCGCAGAAGTCCACAACCTGGTCATCGGAGACGGTGAGGATGATGGGGCCGATTTCGTCGCCCAGTTCCACGTCTTCAAAGTAGAGTCCGGCGGGTGAAGTCATCAGAACGTTACTCCCGCACTACCTGGGCGCGCTGGACATCGGCGACTACTACGCCGTCCTGGTTGCGGAAGGTAGTTTCCCATACTACGTGAACCATAGTCCCGGAGCGGCCGGTTTTGGCGTACACGTCTTTGAGGTGGGAGGATGCGGTGAGGCGGTCGCCGGCGACGACGGGGGCGCGGGGTTCGACGCGCTGGCCGCCGTGGAACTGGCGGCGCCCGAACTGCAGCTTGATGTCGGGCAGTTCGCCGCGCTCGAACAGGGCGCACAGGGTGGGCGGCGCAACCTGATTGGCGTAGCCGGCGGCGCGGGCGGCCGCGGCGTCGGTGAATACGGGGTTATCCTCGCCCACGCTGCGGGTGTAGGTGTCGATAATCTCTTTGGTGACCGCGAAGGGGCCGGATTCGTGTTCCACGCCGTACAGCGAGCGGTCGTATTCGTACTCAATATCGGTGGGCATTGGCGCGCTCCTTATTGCTTGCGGGGTTGGACTAGCCGACGGGGGCGGCCGCGGTTTCCTCAATATAGACGGGGCGGAAGTCGCCGGAGATGAGGGCGGCGACGAGTTCGGGTTCGGTGCGGACTTGGGCCCGGAACTCGGTTACGGCGCGGCCGACGTGGCTGGCCAGGTGGGCGTCGCTGCCGGCGGTGCCCAGGCAGCCGGTTTGCCGGCATAGTTCGTCGGCGCGTTCGTTCTCCTCAGGTTTGCTGCCGGCGTTGACGCGCTCCACGATGGACACGTCGGGGAAGGCTTCGCCCTGCGCCATGTATTCTACCAGGCCGATGCCGAAGCGGCCGGGGTGGGCCGGCACTACAAAACCCCCGTGGTGGCGGGCGGCCTTGATGAGCTCCCGCCCGTCCATTTTGACGTCGGCAAAGTCAATATCGCGGGCCAGGCCGGGGGTGATGTTATAGACCAGCATATGGCCGAAGCAGGTATCCAGCTCGGCGCCCTTGAGGACGATGACGCCGTACTCGGCGGCCAGTTGGGAATAGTCGGCGTCAAAGTCAAACTGGCGGTGTTCGGTAAGCACGATGCCGTCGATGGTGAACCCGCGCTTGCGGAGTACGTTAATCCATTTCAGATACTGCTCCACGGTGGCGCGGGAATCGTCGGATGCCACGGAATGGCAGTGCAGGTCGAGGTAGGTAGTCAAAAGGGGGCCTCCCGGCGGCCCGTTGGCAGCGACCGCCAGCGCAGAATTATATGGCGCAGCGGTAGCCGATGCAACCGCCGGTCAGTCAGCCCACGGACTGGAGCCACCGGGTGAAATCGTGGCCCAGGGTAACCGGGTCGTCCAGCAGCAGGGGGATGCCGGCGGCGTTGCCGGGGGCGATGCGCATATGGACGAATGCCGGGCCGGGGGTGGCGGCGGCTTCGGTAAGGGACTGTCGCAGTAGAAATATTGTGTCCACGGTCAAGCGGCTGGACGTCAACATTCGTCCACTTACCTGCCTAGGAGCTGCGGGTGGCTTTGATGCGGAACTGGATTTAATACTCTTCAATTGCTGTATCGGAATCAGGCCGTTCCCAAGACACTGAGATTGCAACCGGCGGTTCGTCGTCAGTCCTTAAAAACCAGCCAAGTCATCTGTACCGGCGTTTTGTTTTGCCGGTTGCTCTGCCGGCGGTTAAAGCTGCGACTGGCACTTGCCGAACTTCTAGGGTTACATACGGGTTCGCCATTTGCTATGACCTTCTTTGAGGTTCGTACCCATCGTGTAGGGGCACTTTACCACCAAATGCGCTTGCTCAACGCCTGGTTCAACGCTCGCGCCGCTTGACGGGAGCTATCGTTGTATATGTCTACCGTTTCCATGTGCTTATTTGCGAACCGGCCGCGTTTGCCGAGGTCGTACAAGTGCCACATTTGCCCGTCGGTCAATACACCGATTCCGTTCCCAATGCCCCTAGCATAGCCGGCAAGTTGTTCCTCGAAGTTCGCTGAATTCCGGTCCAGCCGTTTGGCCTCAATCAGGATGACGTGCTTGCCATCACGGTCAAACAGGGCGTAGTCCACACGCCCCTGCTGACCGCGTTGGCACTCTACTCCGCACTCGTTGGGTTCGTGGGTTTTCCACCCCAAGGCCCAGATGATAGGGTCAATGATGGTGTAACGGGTGTAGGTTTCATGACCGCATACCAAATCCCAATGTTCGTCCATTACTTTGATGCCGTGCTTGATGGCGGCCTCTACATCTTTTATGGCCATGTCGGTTTGTCTCTTCCCGGCCGGTTCAACGGAGTGGTTTCCTGCCCCTATATTGTTATTGCCCGACGGACTGGAGCCACTGGGTGAAATCGTGGCCCAGGGTAACCGGGTCGTCCAGCAGCAGAGGGATGCCGGCGGCGTTGCCGGGGGCGATGCGCATATGGACGAATGCCGGGCCGGGGGTGGCGGCGGCTTCGGTAAGGGACTGTTGCAGGGATTCCAGGTCGGCGGCGCGCCAGACTTTGAGGTTGCAGGCGGCGGCGATGTCGGCCAGGTCCAGGCGGGTGGTGAAGGTGGCCTGGCCGCCGGTGGAGGCGTACTCCTGGTTGTCCAGCACGATAAGCAGCAGGTTGTCGGGCTGCAGATAGCCGATGCTGGTGAGAGCGTTGAGGTTCATCAGCATTCCGCCGTCGCCTTCCACGCCGACAATTTTGCGATAGGGGGTCGGGCGATGGCCGGCGGATTCCAGGCCGAGGCTGAGGCCGAGGAGGATGCTGCTGACCAGGCCCATAGAATCGACGACGTAGAGGTGGTTGGGCCGGCGGGCCAAGTCGGCCATCTCGCGGCTGGTGGAGCCGCAGGTGAAAACCACCGGCTCGGCAGTGAACTCGGAGGCGATGATTTGGAGGGCGTCGATGCGGGGTGTGGTCATATCGTATTGACAGGGATATGCAGGATGGGCAAGGTTTTGATGATTGCGCCGGTCAGTCTTTGAGGTTCAGGAATACTACGATGGGGCGGCGGGTCATTTGGGCGTAGTCATAGGCGGACTTGATGACGCCGGGCCACTGGTCAAAGGGAACGCGGTAGTCCAGGGCGGAGGCTTTGATTTTCATGGACTCTACCATCTCAATGGCGGTTTCGGAGTAGTTATGCACGGCGGCGTTGAATTCGCCAAAGCCGCCGCGGCGGATGGCCAGGATGAGCATAGGCATATGGTAGGCCATGGCGAAGGTGGTGAGGGCGACCATAGAGTTGCCCAGGCCCACGTCCTGGATGAACATTACGCCCTTGCGCCCGGACATCGCCAGGCCAGAGAGGATGCCGATGCCCTCTTCCTCGCGGGCTACGGGGAAGCAGCGCACGCCTTCGGCGGCCTCAAAGTGGGCGACGACGGGCGCGCCGAAGCTGTCGGGGATGTGGATGACGTATGCGACGCCGATGGCCTCCAGGCCGGCGATGACGGCGGCGCAGGCGGCGGCGGGGTAGGCGGTGGCAGGCAGGGAAGTCATTTGATTATTCCGGCAGTCAGTCGTTGGCAGGTTCGGGCAGTACGTAGGCCCAACCTCCGGCGGTGGTTCTGTTGGGCGACAGCGGGCGGGAATCGCTTTTCAGTATCAGCCGGTCGACTCGAAATGGAGATTCCAGTCGTTTCATGTGTGATACGTAAAGCAAATTGCAGCTGAAGCCGTCTTCAGGTATGTTGTACAGACCGCCCTCGCCGGGTTGGTAATCCGCCAAGGTTTTCTCGATGCCCTTACGCAGCTCACTACCGTGAGGTATCTTGCTTTTATCTCTCCAACTAATGATATTGGCGGTGTAGCGGACGTGCTGCAAGTCGGTGGAGACAGAAGCGTAGAGTTTCACAGGGTCACTGGGGGATGGCAGGTTATCTCTCAGATAGACGATGGGAGAGGCAGAATGGGGCTGCATAAACAGCGCCCAGTGGGGGATTTGGCATTGTGTCGCCACTATCTCATCAAGGACGCTTTGGAACACGCCGTTCAGGTAAATAGCTTGGTCACGCATGGCTCCTGCCTCTATTATTTTTCGGGACGTTTGTTGTCGGCGTCATTGCCGTTGTTGAAGTTGGGCAGTGGCTGCCCGGTGTCCGGGTCGATACCGTTGCGGAGCAGCATTTCGCGCAAACGCTGGATTTCCGACCGGACGGCGCAGCCCGGTGCATAACTGCCACTGCCAGGCGCGCTGCGCCAATGGGCTGCGTCATAGCCGGCGGAAACATCCCGTTTCGCCTGGGCTACGGCGCAAGCCTCAGTATAGGCTATTTCCGTTACCAGCTTTCCGGTACGCCGGGAGAGGCGCCCGCAGAACAGAATCTCGGCGTAGGCAGCTTTGATGGTCATTTCCGTCAGTGGCGTGGCATAGCCTTCGGCGCGGGCGTTCTCCGCCGCTTTTACGGAATCATCCTCCAACAGGTTTTTCAGCTTTGCCATTGCCATACCGTACTGCACCTCCTGACGCCGGGGTTATTGTAGCACGGCGGGCGGGTAGGTGTCAGGCGCGGAGGTCGGACAGGAAGCGGGCGGCGCTTTGGCGCACGAAGTCCTGGAGGTTCACCGACATAAGGTGGACGCCGCGCGCGGCGAACTGGCGGTAGCGGGCTACGTTGTCCACGGTCATGCCGGCGCCGGCGACGCCGATGATTTTGCCCGCGGCCAGCGTACTATCAATGACCTGGGAGATGGCGGCGTCCACGTCGGCCGGCGGGGGCATTCCCATGGCCTGGGTGAGGTCGCTGCTGCCGACGAGGATGGCGTCCACGCCGTTAACGCTGGCGATGTCTGGGACGTTGGCGACGGCTTCGGGGGTTTCGACCATGCAGATGACCAGCGTTTCCCGGTTGGCGGCTGCGTAGTATTCGGCCGGCGGGAGGCCGCTGCCCAGGCGGTTAGTGCGTCCGCCGGTGGCGCTGCTGCGGTCGCCCAGGGGGTAGTAGTGGGAGGCTTTGGCGACGGCCGCGGCCGCGGCGCGGGTGTTGACGTGGGGGACGATGAGGCCCTGCGCGCCCCGGTCGAGGAAACGGAGCAGGGTGGACGGCTCAGCGTTGGGCACCCGCACTACCGGCGTGATGTCGTGGAGTTCGGCGGCGCGAATCATGTTCTCCGATTCGGAGTCGTTGGATGATCCGTGCTCGCAGTCAATCCAGACCCAATCGAAGCCGAGGACGCCGTAGAGTTCGACAATGACGGGGGCGTAGAAGTTGACGCTGCCGCCGACGGCGATTTCGCCGGCGAGGAGTTTGGCTTTGGCGCGGTTGGTGCGGACCATTTGGGCCTCCTTGGGAAAGGACGGGGCAGGGGGACAAAGACAGGGCAGGGGGTTGCGAATTGGCGGGGAGGTACAGGATAGACCGGATTTTGCCTCAAGTGTACCCGCCTGGTCATTGCGAGCGCAGCGTGGCAATCGGGCCGGCGCAGAACGGGCGGGCTCAGTGCGGGCGGATTGTCCCTTCCCAGAGGTTGTTGAAACCGTCCGCGGTGCGTACATACTGGCCGGTGCGGATGGCGGCGATGTCATAATCCGGCAGCTCCCGGATGGCGACGCAGGTTTCCCCGAATTGGAGGCCGTGCGCGACGAAACGGAAGTCCAGGTTGTCAAACCCGAAGGGCTGGCGACGGGCCGGCAAGTCGACCCGGTGAACCGGGGTCAAATGCAGGAAGAAACGATGGGCCACAGCGGCGGCGGCGCACGGCTCCTTTACGTAGATGAGGCGGTTGTTGTTGACATAGACATCGTAATCGGAACGAATCGCTGGCGGGCCGCTTCCGACCAGTAGTCCGGCAACGTAATCCCTGGCCGGCATCGTCGCAACCTGCAACGTAGGCCGCGCATCGCGGGGCAGCACGAGCGCGTCCGCGCATAACCCCGTCTGGGTGTTCGTCCAGGGGCTGCCTACCGTTTCATCCGGTTCGCCGCCCCAAGACCAAACCGCCAGCGCGTCCGGCGCGCAGTTTCCGGTGAACGCCTGCGCCAGCCGGCCATCCACGATAAGCCCGACGCCAGCGGACTGGTAGGCAAAGTGGGGTTCTAATCTTTCCCAGAACCGGGCGGCGGTGTAGGCATTTTCCAACGACTCAACAGACCAGAGGTTGAAGCGCCTTTCGGTATCATCGGGGCCCGCTACCGTAAGGTTAGCCAAGTGGGTTATTCCGAACTCTCGATAAAGGGGAATGAATTTGGCGTTCCGGGAGGCATATCCATTCCCGGCTGCGTTGGTATCGTGAAAATAGTCGTAGGAATTGACCAGGCCATCCAGGTTCACCACCGGAAAGCGCGAAAAGTACCCGACGATGCCGGCGTCCCACGACCCGACCACGCTGTTATCGGGAAGTACCCGGTTTATAACCTGCGCACCCCCATAAAAGTCGGAACCCCATTTGCCGATAGTGCCGGTTGACTCGCTGTTCCGGTCAACAAAACGGAACGGCCCGGTGAAATCCGCCTTTGCCAGCAGGAAGACCGCGGCGGCGACGACAATGCCCACGCTCAGCAGGTTGGCCGTGCGGCGCCATCCTGGCCTGATGTAACGGCGGATAAAGTAAATGGCGACGTAGCAGTTCAGGGGAACTACCAGCGCCATCATCAGGTACGCCGGCACGAAGTACCAGAGAGCACCCCCCTGGATGAAGGGGTGCACGGTGAGCACGGTTTGCGCGAACTTCGCCAGGTGGCCGGCGGCCAGGCCGAACACGCCCACCAGAAAGACCAGCAGCAGCCAGTCCCGCTCCTCCCGGGTGCGGCGGGCGAACCACCAGACCAGCAGGAGGATGACGCAGACCCCCAACGCTACCAGCAGCTCAAAGTCGAAGACCGGAATCTGCAATACGTCCCGGAAGTTCTGCGTGAGGCTGTACCCGCCTTCCTGCTCCCACCAGACCTGGGACCAGGCGGCTTTGGTGGCGCCGCTTACCGGCACGATGCCGCCGAACACCAGCCCGTTATAGAGGAAGTAGGCCAGGATGCCGGCAATGGCGCTGCTGATTAGAACTAGTGTACGGGGGGGGGCAGAAAGTATCAGGCTGCGCCACGACGCGCCGGCCGGCCGCTCCCGCCACGACCATTCAATGACGCACAACGCTACCGTCGCCGCCAGCGATATGGCGACGTACTCCAGCCGCACCCAGGGCAGCGCAAAGGCGACGGCGGCCAGCGGCCATTGCCACCGGGCCGGATTGCGCGCGTAGAGTACCAGGGCCAACATAAACAGCCCCAGCATAAACAGCGCGGCGGCCGCTTCCATGCCGAGGAATATGCCCCAGTTTTGGTAGAGCAGCGGCAGCGTGGCGAAAAGCAGAATCCAGGGCAGGCGCGCCAGCCGGGCCGCCGCGACGATACAGGCGACGGCCCCGGCGATGAGCATAATCTCAAAAGCCTTGATGCCGAACAGCGCCGTTTCCTTATCAAATATCCAGTAGAACGGCGTGATGGCAAACATCCAGAGGGGATGGTAGCCGTTGGTGCGGGTGATGCCGCCGTCAAAGGTGGAGAACTTCCCTTCCGCCAAGTGGTAGGCTATCTGGAAATAGTAGTAATCATCATCGGCGCTCACGTCGCGGATGAGGTTGATGAGGTCGAAGTTGGCCAGCATATAGCCGGCGAACCCGGCGCCGTAGGCCAGGATGCCGGCGATAAACAGGACAAAAAGGGCGTGACGGAGGTTATCGGAGCGGAGGTTCAGCATCGGGTGCACGCGGTTTTATAGCGGTGGAGAATGCCGGGCGGCCTGTAAGCCGGGTTCTGTATCCGCCGCCAACGCAGGCTGACGGCAGGATGGCGGCCATCTATCTAGCCCCGCAGCGGGTGGCCCCGATGCGCCCGGAGCCGGACGCGCCGGCGGCGGGCAGCGTTGCCGCTGGGGTCGAGCGGCCAACCCGGGGACGGGCCGGACACCCATAGTCCCTCTATTTGGCCTTGCTCCAGGTGGGGTTTGGCCGCCGGTGCGTCGCCACAGCCGGCCGGGCGCTCTTACCGCCCGATTTCACCCTTGCCGCCGTGGGCCGAGGCCCGTGGGCGGCGGTATGTTTCTGTGCCACTTTCCGTCACCGGCGCGCACGGCGCGCCGACGCCTGGGGGTTACCCAGCACCCCGTCCGGTGGAGCCCGGACTTTCCTCCCCGAGACGACCAGCGTCTCGCGGCGGCCACCCGGCCAGCCCAGCACTCTCCAGCACCGAGGCTAGCATAGGGGCTGGCGGGGGTCAAGGAAATGAAGCCGTGGGTAGCGTTTCGATTTAGGTGGTTTAACATTCGGAACGGTAGGGGCGACCTCATGAGTCGTGCCTATGCCCGCCGTCAAAACGACGGTATCGCGCCTCAAACCACCTAAAACGAAAGGCTACCCGGTATGCCTCGTAAGCCCTGCGGTCGTCCGGAGCAACGCCCCGCTGCAGCCGCTCGCCAAGCTCATCAAGTTTCGCAGCGGAGAAATTCGTCGCCACAATTTTCATCTCCCGGCATCGCCGTTGTACCCCGGATTTTTCGGAAACAGCGCCGCCGCCACGACTCCCAACCCGGTCAGCCCCGCTACGCTCAAAACCCCCGTAACCAGTGACCCTGATACCTCTGCGATTGCCCCGGCAACCACCGGCCCGCCGCCAAATCCAACCGCGCCGAAAGTCAGAATCAAAGCCGCCAGCACCGACACTTCCCGCGCCTTGATGCCCCTGAACTCAAAGGGCAGAATCTCCATTGCGGGCACAAACACCCACACCAGCCCCAACCCCGTTAGCGACGCGGCCGCCAGAACCTCATTGCCCGCCAGCAGCGCTCCGAAAGTGAAAATGGTGTTAAACACCGCGGGCAGCAGCACCATCAGCCGCCGGTTGGTGACGTACTTAAAAATCCTGCTCCCAACCAGGGCCCCCGGTATCAGCGCGTAATACAAAAACCCGAACAGAATGCTCCCGGAGGAAATCGCAATCCCCCGTTCCTCTTCCAGTATCGTCGGCAGAAACGTCAGCGCCGTTGTCCACGATGCCGACAGACACAGCATGATTCCACCCAGCAGCCATGCCTGCGGATATGACAGCAGCGCTCTAATCACCGGCACATCCTCCTCTCCCGGGTCGGATGCCGCGCCGCGCGCCTGCGACGAGGGTGCGTTCAATGCGGAGGGCGCCTTCCAGGTCAGCGCCGCCCACACCAGGAGTTGCCCGGCCAGTAACCCGCCTTGCAGAAAGTACGCCAACCGCCAGCTTTGCAGCGCCACGATAATCAGCGGGCTGAACGTCAACACGGCTGCCATCCAGGTCGAGTGCAGCGACAATCCCGCCGACGTTACGGTGGAATACTGCGCCGGCGCTGCCCACAGTCTTAACAATAGAGGCCGTGCCGGGGCCATCGTCGCCTGGGTCAATACCGTCAGGAATCGCGCTGCCAGCAGTGTCCAGAACCCCACCGCCAAACCCTGAGTGAACACGAAGGGCGTAATCAGCGCCAGCGCCGCCAGCACCCGCCGGTTCGGGTTGAACCTGCCCAACAGCACGCTGAACGGCACCAGAAACACCGCCGACGCTGCCCACCACACGCCCTGCAAAACCCCGATTTCCAGGTAGCTCAGCCCCAAATCGGCCCGGACGAAGGGCAGGAACAGCCCGAAGGCGAATGATGACAGCACCACCGAACTGTAGTGCAGGCGGTTGAGCAACAGGACAGCCCATCCGCGCCGGGATGTGGTGGCGAATTCTGCGGAATGCGCTCCGTCCACCTACCGATGCCCTGCTCGCGGGTGGGGCATCTCGCTGCGCTGCTGCTCCGTCAGATTCGCAAACCGCTCCGGGCGATAGGGCCCCAGCACCGCGTCAGCCCGCACCCCGTCGCAGATTTCCAGCGCCGCCAGCTGGCTCACCACCGGCGCCAGCGTAACCCCGCTGTGGGTCAGAGCGACGTACAGGTTAGGCGCTCCGGGCGCGAATCCCAGCGCCGGGTAGCCGTCCAGAGGCATGGGGCGCCAGCCCACGGGGACGGGAATAGCCCGCGCCCCGGCCAAACCCGGCAGGTAGCGGCCGGCGCGGGCCAGCAGGTCATCGGCGTGGGCCTGGCTGTCGTCTTCGGCCAGACTTTCCTGGTCGCCCTCGCCAATCATAAAACTGCCGTCGGCGCACTGGCGCAGGTGAATCTCCCGCCGGCCGTCGCCCAGCGGCGGGGCGTACACTACCGGAATATTTGGCAGCAACGGCGGCAACGGCGTGGTTCTGATGACGACGCCCGGGCTTTGCGCCTGGGGCACGTTGACGCCGGCCAGCGCGGCCAGCGCCGTAGTATCGACGCCGGCCGCCAGGACCACCGCGTCGCAAGGCAGACGCCCCGCGTCGGTCAGCACGGCGCGGATGGCGCCGTCAGCGCGCCGCTCCAGTCCCTCTACGATAGCGCCGATGACGATATTCGGATATTGCTCCAACCGGCGGATGCACGCATCCACCACCAGCTGCGGCTCCACCTGTCCTTCGTTTTCGCTATACTCGGCGGCGGCCACCGGCCCTACGTCCAGCGACGGCTCTAACTCCGCCAACTCCTCAGCCGACACTAACCGGCTCGGGTAGCCCCAGGACTGCAGCTGCCGCACCCGCGCTACCAGCTTTTCGGCGGCGCCGGGTTCGGCTTCCCAGGACACTTTGCCACCCCAGCGCAAGCCGACTTCACCATCCAGCAGTTCGGCAAAGCGCGGCCACATTTCCAGCGCGCGACGGTTCAGGTTGTGGTAGCCGACAGGCTCTTTCGCGCCGGCGTTAATCCAGGCGAAGCTGTGGCTGGAAGCGCCGCTGCCGGGCTCCGCCTTGTCGATTACGGTAACCCGCACCCCACGGGCGGCGATGCGCCAGCCAATGGTCGCGCCAACTATGCCGGCGCCGATAACGGCCACGTGGCGCAGAGTCATTTTACCCCCGTCGTCCGCCGCGCCGGGGCCCCCGGTGGCGAGAGCGTTCCAACAGCGCCCGCACCGGCTCGCCCCGCACCGCTTCGATGTCGTCCTGATACTTCAGCATAATGCCCAACGTATCGTCAATGACCTCCGGTTCCAGCTCCCGCATATTGAGCGCCAGCAGCGCCGATGTCCAGTCCAGCGTTTCGGATACGCCGGGGATTTTGTACAGTTCGGTTTCCCGCAATTCCTGGATGAATGACGTTACCTGCTGGGCCAGTTGCCGGGGCGCATCGGGCAGGCGGGCCGACACGATTTGCAGTTCCTTCTGATAGTCCGGGTAATCAACCCAATAGTACAAACAACGCCGTTTCAGAGCGTCATGCACTTCGCGCGTCCGGTTGGACGTAATCACAACCACCGGCGGATAGGCGGCGTGGAACGTGCCCAGCTCCGGTATGGTGATTTGGTAGTCGGCCAGCAATTCCAGCAGAAAGCCCTCAAACTCCTCATCGGCCCGGTCCAGCTCGTCAATCAGCAGCACCGGCGCCCGTTCCCGGCTTTCGTCAATCGCTGCCAGCAGTGGGCGTTTGATGAGAAACTGCGGACTGAACAGGTCAAGGCCGCCATCGGCAGCCCCGTCCCCACTGCCGCGTCGCGCCTCCAGCAACCGGATTTCCAACAGCTGCCGGGTGTGATTCCACTCGTAAACCGCGTGGTTCACATCCAATCCTTCGTAGCATTGCAACCGAATCAAATCCGTATGCAAGCCGGCGGCCAGCGCGCGGGCGATTTCCGTCTTGCCGACGCCGGCTTCCCCCTCCAGGAACAGCGGTCGCCGCAGTTTCAGCGCCAGGTAAATGGCAATCGCCAACCCCCGGTCGGTGATATAAGCCTGGTCCCGCAGCAGCCCTTGCACATCCTCTACGGATGCGGGAGCCAAAAGGTCGTCGTCAGTGTGAACAGCAGTCACCGGAAAACTCCGTTGGACAGGATAGGTGCAGGGGCATTGTAACCCATTTTGCCGCCGGCCCAACCATTCACCCTAACCAATGCGGCACAAACTCCCGCACCAGCCGCCGCAGCGTTTCCCAATGGTCTCCCAGCCCGGCCCGCTCCACCTCGGTCAGCCGGTCGTAAGTCCGCCCATACTCGGCGAAATGCCACAGGGGGAATACCCAGAAGCCGTTGCCGTCGGCAGCAGCGCCGCCGGCATCCGCCAGCGTATCCACGATGCGCCCGGTCGCGCCCCGGACTTCCCACGATGCCACCGTCTGACCGCCTTCCGCGATGGCCAGCCCTTCGACGAAAGCGGCGTTGCGGTCATCGCCGGCATAGGGTTCCAGCAGGGCGAGCAGGCGGCGCTGCCTCTCGGCATCATCCGCCGCCGGCCCGGCGAAACGGCGGGTATAGCGACTTTCCCAATTAGCGCCCAGCGACGGGAGCAGCAGTCCCCCATCGCTGGCGATGGCGGGCATCCCGGCCACCCGTGACCACTCTTGGGCCTTGGCTTGCGCGATGGCCTCATGGGTGTCACCGGACTCATCCGGCGCGGCGAAAACGCCCAACTGGGCCGGCAGCGCCGGGGTGACCGGCAATCCTTCCAGCAGCCGGCGCAGCATCCGCTGTTTGTCAGCGTTGCCCGTGGCCAGCAGTATGGCGGGCGAGGACACCGGCAAGCCACCCGTCAGGAACGGACGCTGACGTTGAGGGGCAGCCGCGCCATCTCGTTGCCGTCAATGGCGACGTGAAAGGCGTGGGGGCCGGCCTGGTGAAACGTGAGGCTGTTCACTTCGGCGATGATGCGGGCGTTGGCGTCCACAATGCCGGCCCGGGACGGGAAAGAAATAACCTGCTCCACCGGCGGCATGGCATCCTGGGCATCGGGGTCGAGCAGGCGGATTGCCATACGCTTGTCGCCCGTCTCAACGGCGGAGTAGCGCACGACGCAGACCACCACGAAACGGGGGTGGGTCATCGGCAGCGCGTTGCCCTGCACACCGTCAATGCCGATACCCAGCGCGTGCAGCTTGCCCCGGTCGTCCAGCGCGGAGTCACAGAGGAAGGCCAGTTCGGTATTCATTACACTATCCGGCTCTAGTTGCCGTCCCCGCCCACGTTGCCAAAGGCGACTCCGGTAGCCGCCGCGGCCGGCGGAGCTACGGCCGGCGCCTGGGCCGTCCGCGCTTCCGGCGGCAGCTGGTCCTCCCAGTTGGGGATTAGCTGCCGTTTTGTGGTTTCCAGCGTCAATATGATGATGACTCCCAGGCTGCTGAACGTCATTGACAGGATGAACGCCGGGATGTAGCCGATGAAGTGGATGATGATGCCCGCCACCAACGTTGAGATGAAGTGTCCCATCATCGCGCCGGAAATCTGGAAGCCGTACACCGTCGCCACCGGCCCGGTCCCGAAGTACTGGCGGTTCACCACCGGATAGGCCGACATCTCGCCGCCGAATCCCAACCCGAACACGCAGGCGAAGAGGTAGAAGGCCCAAATATCGCCGGCGAACAACAGGATTGCCACCGACCCGGCCTGAATCGCCAGGGCGGTCGCCATAATCAGTTTGCCGCCGATGCGCTCGGTTACGATGGGCACCACGAACCGACCCGCGATGCTGAACACGTTTATCAGCGTCAGAATCACCGCCGCGGTAGTAAATTCAATATTGCGAGTAACGGCGAAGTCCACCACAAAGATGAGCACGATGCCGTGGCCGGCGCAGCCCATGCCGTGAATGACGGGCAAGTTCCAGAAGGCCCGGGTATGTTTCATCTGCCGTTGGAACACCCGCAGCCGCAGCTTGGCCGCCGAGGCATCAAACTTGACCGGCGGCGGGTCATCGGCAGTAGCGCCGTAGGCCAGTATCCCCTTTTCCGAGGGCTGGTTACGGAAGAAGGGAAGCAACCCCAGCGTGGCCCCGCCGCCCACCAGTCCAATGACGACAAAGGTAGCCGTCCAGCCGAAATTGACCAGCAGCAGCGAATAGACCGGCGCCAATGCCGCTGCGCCCACGCCGCCGGCGGCCCACATCAACCCGATGCCCAAGCCCAGCCGCTGCTTGAACCAGGGGTTCACCGCCGCCATCAACGGCACCATAGCGATAGCCGAGGTCAACGCCAGCATCACGCTGTACACCAGGAAGAATTGCCAGACGTGGGTGATAAACCCAATCAGCACCATGCTCACGCCGAACAGCACGCCCCCGGCGAATAACAGCTTGCGCGCCCCCAATATGTCCCCAAACCGGCCGCTGAAGGGCGAGGTCAGAGAGCCAACCAGGTAGTACCCGGCCAGTGCAAACCCAATGATGGCCGGCGACCACCCGAAACGGCCGCCCTCGTCCAGCGGCGTCCGCAGTTCGGGCACCATAATGCCCGCCGACATAGAAATCGACTGACCGAAAATTTGCACCACCGCCAGGATGGCGATGATTACCCAGGCGTAGTGAAAACCGCCGGTGGGTCGGCGAACGGAAGTGTGGATGGCCATTAAGGGAATGCCTCCCCGGGTGTAGGTCAGTCGTAGCTAATGCAGCGGGCAGGCAACTAGGAATGCCTTGCCCCACCAGGTTTCGGTGACGCCGCCGCCGGACGCCGCCGCCGTGGCCAGGCGCGGCGCCGAGTCGGGGTCTGCGGCGGAAGCGCTCCGCCCGGATTGAACCGACTGCGGAGATACGCTGCCGCTGAATCCCGACGTGGCGCCGGACAGCAGGCTTTGTACGCCGGATTCGCCGCTGGCGGATACCGCCCAGGCGCCGAAAAAGATAATCAGCAGCACAGAGACCACCATCGCCCCGACGGAAGTCAGTATCGCTACATTTCGTCTTGCGTAAGCAATCATAGCGCGGCCATTGTACTACTTACCGTCAAACCCGCCAACCGCGGCCGGCGCCCGTCATCGCTTTTACTCCGCCAGGCTCTGCTGGAATACCTGGTCCCAGGCCAGCGCCCACGGCGGACGCAGGTAGCCCAGCGCGCGCGCGTCGTCGTACCACACCGACAGCGGCGAGTAGCGGGTGTAGGCGCTGCCGCCCGTCAGCTTGCACAGCCGCCCCAGGCAATCCTCTGACAGGCGGGCGACGCTTTCTTTCGCCAGCAGCAGCTCCCGCCGGCCCGTATTCGTTTCCAGGCAGCGAATCGCCCCTTCCCACGCCTGCCCGATGAGCCAGGCTTCCTGCTCGGCGTGCGCCCACTCCACTTGCTGGAATGCCCGCAGTCCGGGGTCGGAAGCCATGCCGTTTTTGATGCGCGGACGCACGTAGTCCATCGCCGCATCCACCACGCCGACAATTACCGACAGGAAAGCCGCCGCTCCCAGGCCGCCGTTGGCGCCCATCAGCTCGGCCTGGTGGTTCGGCCACGCCACCCGCGTCGCCGGAAAATCGGCGAACTCGAAAGCATGGCTGTTGGTGGATTTCATACCGTGGCCGCGCCATTCGGCGGTCAAAGTCAGGCCGCTGGAGCCGTCCCAGGGATGGTTGCGCACCTCCATAAAGAACAAATCCGGCGCCGTTTCCCCGGCGGCCAGCGCCCGCGTGGTCATAAAGGAGGTGAGGCCGGAACCGCTGCCAAAATGTTTCTGCCCGGATATGCGATACCCGAACTCGCTGCGGCCGTCCGGTTCGCATACGCTGGCGGTGCGCGCGGTATCGCCGCCGGAACCCGGTTCGCTGACGATGGTGCCCCACCAGCAGCCGCTATGTACGCTGTCGAACACCTGGCGGCGCTGCTTCACCCAGCCGTCGGTGAACGGCTCCGGCACCGTGGGCAGCCGCCACGAGGCCAGCACCAGATGGTGCATCGCGCTGGCCAGAGTAATTGACGGGTCCCCCGTCGCCAGTGTCCGCAGCATCGCGCAGATGGGCCGCGCCGACTGCTCAATGCTCTCCCAGGTGCCGCCCAGGTCGGTCGGCACCGCCAGCAGCGGCACGCCGATTTGAGCCAGCCGGTCGTAATCGGCAGGGTCGGCTTTGGTGCGCTGCTGGCGGTCAGTGAGATTTTCGGCCCACTCCGCAGCCACCACCGGGGCTTGGTCCAGTATGGATGAGATGGTGGTCATACTTTTAATCTCCGTCGTGGGACAACTCGCGGTAGCGAGCGAATATCAGCCGGCCGGCTTCGAACACGAACCCGGGCAGCACATCCTCTCCCGATAGTGTCTCCGGGTTATCCAACACGGCAACGTTTTGGCCGGCCCGGTAGATATAAACGCGCCGCCGGTAAGGGTCAATGTACCAACCCAGCCTGGCGCCGCCGGCCATCCATTCCTCCATCCTGGCGAGGCCGGCGGCCACACTGTCGGTGGGTGAGCGCACTTCAACCACGGAATCCGGCGCGCCGTCGATGACGCTCCGATATTCCTGCGCGAGCAGTTCGTCGTAGCGTTCCTGTGTAATCCAGGACCCATCCGGCATCAGGTGAGCGCCGTTAGGCAGGCGGAACATCACCGTGGGCGGAAAACCGGCGCCGCCGTTGTCCTCTTGCCATACGCCAACCCTGGTGTTAACTGCTTGCTCATTAGCGCCGCTGTCCCAACCTGATGGCGGCATTAGGACTAGTTCTCCCGGCGCTGCAAACTCAAAGTCGTAGGGTTCGTTGTCCCGCGACAGTTGGCAAAGCCGCTCTCCGAAATCCGGCGCGCCGGCGTCAACGCCCAGCGCCGCCAGATTTAACCGCAGCCGTCCCGCCAGTTGCAGCGGCGGAATATCGGCATCGTTCACCGGGGCGGCAACGATGCCGTCGGGTTTCGCCGTCGTCGTCATGGCGATGCCACCGTGATGTCATACCCGACGATGGCGCTGAAGTTTTTCCGCATATTGTTGTAGCGCGGCTCGTGGGACTGCACCTGACCTACGCTGTCCGTGGCCCGCGACATCACGTTGTACTGGCCTGGCGCGGCGTTCCAAACCCACGACCAGCGCCGCCACATCCAACGCTCCGACGGCTCTTCCAGCCGGGCCGGATGCCACGTTTTCCCGCCGTCCACGCTGACGTCCACCTGCGTGATGGCCCCGCCGCCGCTCCAGGCATAGCCGCGCACCACGTGTTCCCCAGGGGGCAGCGTCCGGGTATCATCGTTGGGCTGCGCCACCAGGGACTTGACGCCGATGGTGGTAATCAGCTCCTTGTTGGGGTCGTCGGGCGAGTCGCCGTAGTAATAGAAGTTGTAGTGATACCAGCAGTCCGGCTCGTGGTCCAGCACTTCCAGCCGCCGCAGCCACTTGACCGACCAGTTGCCCGACCAGCCCGGCACCAGCAGCCTGACGGGCGCGCCGTGCAGGTGTTCCAGAACCTGCCCGTTCTGCGCGTAGGCCAGAATGGTATCGGGATGCAGCGCTTTTTGCAGCGGCAGCCCCTTGTCGTAGAGGAACGGCTCCGTGCCTTCGGCGGCGGTGGCCGGCACGCCTTCATCCCAGCCCTCGGCCCGGATATGGGTTGCCCTGCCGGTCAACCCGGCCGCGTTGAGAATCGCGGCCAGGGGCACGCCCGTCCACTCGCTGCCCGACAGAATCATCCGCTCCTGAGTGCGGGAGGGACGCGGGCCCTCACCCTTGAAATACTCGAAATAGGTGGCGTCGCTGCCCGAACATTCCATTACCGTCCGCACCGAGCGCGACGGAAAGCGCCGCACGTCGTCGTAGTTCAGGCGCAGGGGCTTTTTGACTTCGCCATCCACCGCCAACGACCAGTCCGCGGCGGGCACGGGTTCCGGGATGCCAAAATGCTGCACCACGTAATGCAGTTCGGTGGGCGTAATCAGCCCTTCCAGCTCCATTACCGGAGTGCGGACGCGCTCCGTCTTGCCGTCGGGCCGTTGCAGTGTAACCGGCTCGATTTTCCGGTGGGGCCAGCCGTACCAGGTTTCCGAGTCATCGGGAGCGGCGGACGATTGCGCTCCGTCCATTTGCAGGAAGTCGGGCCGGGCGGTATCGCTGGCTGGCGTTTCGGACGGGTTTTGCGGGGTAGTCATCGCGTTAGCTCCTTCCGGTTTATTGCGGGCCGGCCGGCGCCGGCGCATCGCCAGTTTCCCACGCCGGCGGCCCATCGGCAAGACCTGGCCCAACTTTCCGTTTGACACGCCTTTCCGTTTGACACGCCGCCGTCGAACGGCAACAATCGTGTGCGCCGACAGCCGCCAACTACGTCAGGAGACGACGATGACCACCTTGCATATTATAGTAGAGATTGCCGAGCAGGTTCCCACGGGGCGCACCGAGTGGCGCGCCGATTGCGCCGAATGTGGCTGGTATGACATATTCGATGACCGGGGCCGCGCGGAGGACGGCGCCACCCGCCACGTTGGCGACGCGCACACCACCGAGGCCACTTACAACCGCATCATCCAAACCCTGCGCATTGAGCCCAACCCGGAGGAAAGCGACCTGGTGGAAACGGCGCGAGACGAGGGCGGTTAAACGCCGGCGCCCTCGTAACGAGCGAATATAAGGCGGTTCACCTCAAACACAAAACCGGGCAGCACGTCCTCGCCGGACAGGGTATCCGGGTTCTCCAGTATCTCAACATCGTCCTGTCCGGCCCGGTACACATAGACGCGCCGCCGCCGGGGGTGAATGTACCAGCCCAGCTTTGCGCCGCCGTCCATCCAGTCCCGCATTTTGGCCAGGCCCTCCCGCAATCTGTCGGACCAGGAATGCACCTCAACGACAAAATCGGGCGCGCCGTTGATGGTGCCTCCCTTTTCCGCCGCGGTAAGGCGGTCGTAACGTTCCTGGGAAATCCAGGAGGCGTCGGGCAGATACAAGGCGCCGCTGGGCAGTCGGAACTGCACCGTTTGGGAGTAGGTATGACCGGGGTTGTCCAAACCCCAAAAGAACATTGGAGCGTTGATTCCCTGTTCGCCGTCGTTGCTGATGGGGCCGGTCGGTGGCATTACAATCAACTCTCCTTGCGCCGAGTATTCAAAACGGCAATGGGGGTTGTCGTTGGCGAAGCGGAAAAACCGTTCGTTGAAATCAGGCGCGCCGGCGTCAATGCCTAACGCCGACAGGTTCAGCCGCAGCGGGCCGACCAGGGGCCGGGGCGCCGCCGCGTCGTCCGGGTAATCGGAGGCCGCGGCGGTGGCCGGCGTAGTCGGGGTTAGCGTAGTCATAATGCCGTCCTCGGGGCGGGGAGAGCGTCAACCGGCGGCAGCGTACTTGACGCCCAGCTCGGTTTCCCAGCGGAGGTAGTGCTGCATATCGGCGAAGGTGCGGTCGGGGCCGCTGAACACCACGTCGGCGGGAGTGCGTATCACTCCGGTCAAACCCTCCTCTAACGGCTGGCCGGCCGCGCGCCATGCCGCCATGCCGCCCGCCAACGCCACCACGTTAGAATATCCCAGCTCGCGCAGCGTGGCTGCGGCCAGCAGCGATTGCCGCCCGTCGCCGCAGGTAACTGCTACCGGCGCGTCGGCGGACGGCACATAGTCGGCCGCCTGCCATTCCAGCCATCCCCGGGGAACCCAGCGCGCGCCGGGCACGTGGCCACGGGCAAAATCCTGGCTGGTGTCCACAAACAGGATAGCGGCGGGCGGATGGTCGCGCAGCGCCTGGGCCGTTACGACCGGCACGGAGTCGCGCGCCGCCGTCAGCAAGGCCGGTTCGCCGGCGCCGCCCACCGACCCGTCAGCGCGCGCGCCTACACTGGTTCCCGACTCCAGGGGCCGGCCGGCCGCAGCCCAGGCCCCGGCGCCGCCGTCCAGCGCATATACCTCGCCATAGCCCAGCTGCCGATACCAGGAAGCGGCGAGCGCAGCCCGGGCCTTGCCGTCGCAGCAGAACACAATCGGGGCGTTTTTCACCACGGCCACGTCGTCGCTGCGCTGTACGCACTGGCCGCCGGGGAACCAGCGGAAACCGGCGATATGGCCGGCGGCATACTCCCCGGCGGTGCGCACGTCAATGAAGTACACGCTTTCGTTGCCGCTGCGCGCTATCAGCGCATCCACCCCGGCCACGTCCAGGAAACGGACGCCATCCTCGGCAGCGCAGCGGTCGGCGTAGGATTCGGCGGCGGCGCGGCCGGCGGCCGACACCGCCGGCAGTTCGTCCCGGTCGGCCCCGGATTCCAGCGAATAGCCGGCCAGCACCCAGCCGGAAGTGCCGTTTTTCAGGCCGACGACCTCGCGCTCCAGCCCCATGCGCTGCAGCGCTCGGGTTCCAATGATGCTGCGGGTGCGGCCGGCGCAGTTGACGACCACGGTGGTATCAGGGTCCAGGTCAGCGGTAACGTCCGTGATGCGGAGGGCCAGCTCGCCGCCGGGCAGGCTGCGGCCGCCGGGGATGCAAAAGCGGCGGTACTCCTCCGGCGTGCGCGTATCCAGAATTACCATCTTGTCGCCCCGTTCCATACGGGCGCGCAGCTCGATGGCGTCAATTTCGGGCACGTGGTGAACCACTTCCATCTTTTCGCCAAAGTCCTTGCTGGGCACGTTGACGCCCCACTCCGTGGGATAATCCAGGCTCATCCAACGGTTCACGCCCCCGTCCAGCCAGGCGACGTTGGAGAAGCCCATGGCTTCGGCGGTTGCCACGGCGCGGGACACCCGCCGGCCGTCATCGTCGCACAGGACGGTCAGCGTTCCCGGGTGGGGCACCGCCACCGGGAGGTCGAACTCCAGCATCCGGCGGGGTATCAGGCTGCTGCCGGGGATGTGGCTGGCGTTGTACTCGCCGGGTTCGCGGACGTCAATCAGGGCAAAGGGAGCGTCGCCGTTGAACAGGGCGTCCAGCCGGACGGGGGTTATCGGTTGGGCCATCAGAGCATCTCCGTATCGGTGGCGGCAGGGGCGAATGATGATTCGCCTCTGCCGGCCGGCAATGGCGGACTGGAACTAGCAGTTGTCGTACTTTTCGGTCATCATCTGCCGGATGGCGCCGGTTTCCAGGTCGTAGCGGACGCGCTCCAGGCCGCGGAGGTCGTGGCCGTAAACGTGTACTTCGACGGTGGGCCGGTCGGTGAAGTTGTCCATTTGATGGATTTCGTCCACCTCCGGGATGAGCAGGCTGACTTCGCCGGGCTTGACCACGGCGGAACGGTCCTGCTCCAGCCGGGCCCAGTCGTCCCGCTGCCGGTCGTCCACCCGTCGGAACCGGGTTTCGGTGAGGGCGTTGTCCATTACGCCAATCATCCCCCAGGTGCGATGGTCGTGGGGCGCGGCGTGGTCGCCCGGCCCCCAGACGACGGCGGTGACCAGCAGGCCGCTGTCGGGGCTGTGGTGCAGCAGCCAGGAGCCGTGATTGGCCCGACGCCCCACGCCCACCGGCTGCCGGAACCGCTCCGGAATCGCCTCGGGATTGGCGATGAGCCGGGACAGATAGTCGGAGCCACGGTCGAATATCTTTTCATCGTTGGGCTGGGTGGACAGCAATGCTTCCATTTCGTGAACGAAATCGTCCAGGGTGTATTTGACGGCTGCCATAATGGGGCCTCCAGTTTTATTGGATGGTGGCAGTGTAATGCGGACGGCGGGCAGTGGCAAGGACTGGCGGAGGCAGAGCAAAGACGGGCCGGCCCATCATTCTCTCTCCGTTTCTCGCGCGATAGCCGGCGGCGGCCGGGCCGGGTAGAATGGGCGCAGTGCGGTACTGCGGCGCGATGACTGGCGCCGCAAAGGAATGGCTATGGCAAAGGAGGCGGACGATGATTAACGGCGCAGAGCCGCTGCTAGTCGGCGGCGCAGAAATAACAGGGGACATGATAACGCAGTCGGCCGACGCCCCGGAGGTAAGGGAGCAGGTGCGCCGATTCCGCGACTACGAAGCGCGCTCCGAGCGCCTGCTGAATATGCGGGCCGAATTGATACGGAAATACCCTGACCAGTGGGTAGCGCTGACCGAGGGGGGAACGCTGGTAGCTGCCGAATCGGTTGCTGAAATGGTGGCGCAAATCAAGCAGCTCGGCGAGCGCCCCGGCTACGCAGCGGCCGAGTTCCTGAATACCCGGCCGCGCCGGTGGATTCTGTGATTGCCGGCTACTTTAGCGCGGATGAACGCCCCTATGTGCGCGCTGACCTGACCCTGCCTCGCCTCGGCGTTGCCGGGGCGGTGCAATTTCTGGTTGATACCGGGGCGCATAAAACCGTCCTGAACCCCGATACCGGGACCCGCATCGACTGTCCGTTTGATGCGCTGGTCAATCCGATTGAATTTGCCGGCGTTGGCGGGGGACACATCTATTATAGAGAAGTTGCTATCGTCACGTTTTACGACCGCGGTCGGCGGCACAACTTCCCCATTGAGCTGGGCATTGCGAAGCCGCACCCGGCGGCCAACGGGCTGGATTCGCTGCTGGGGCGGGACATATTGAACCGGCTGGGGATGGAGTACGACTTTCCGCAGGGGCGGCTCCGGTTCCGCGCGCAGTAGCCGGCGGCGGCCGGGCCGCGTAGAATGGGCGCAATCTCCGGCCCGCGCCGGATGTAGGGAGGCAGTCCTGATGTCCGACTCCATCAAAATCTCCATGCGCGTTCCCGGCACTTCGCCCATGCCCGAGCTGCTGGACATGATTCGGCAAATCGAGCAGTCCGGCTTTGACGGCGCCGGCATCCTGGACAGCCAGATGATTTGCCGCGATACCTTCGTGACGATGGGTCTGGCGGCCAGCGCCACCAGCACTTTGCGCCTGTTCCCGGCGGTAACCAACCCTTTCGGACGCATTCCGTCGGTGCTGGCCGGCGCGGCCCAGACCGTGGCCGAGCTGGCGCCGGGCCGAACCCGGTTCATCATCGGCACCGGCTACACCTCGGCCAGCACCATCGGACGCCGACCGGCCACCCTGCGCCAGATGCGCCGCTGCATCACCGAGGTCAAGGCGCTGCTGGCCGGCGAGACGGTGGATTACAACGGGATGTCCAACCGGCTGGACTTCGCCGGCAGCGACGGCGGCCACGGCGTGCCGGTGCTGATGGCGGCGTCGGGGCCGCGCTCGCTGGAACTGGCCGGCGAGGTGGCCGACGGCGCGCTGGCGCTGGTGGGCTACACCCCCGGCATCGTGGGCCAGGCGCTGGAGCATCTGGAAACCGGCGCCAAACGCAGCGGGCGCACGCTGGAGGACCTGGACATCGTGTTTGCCGTCCGCACCTGCGTGGCCGATTCCAACGATGAGGCGCGACGGCTGGCCCGCCCCGTCGCCGTCCATTGGGGCCTGCTGTGGGGCGGCCCCAACTGGCTGCCGTACTCGGATATTGAGATGCCCGACTACGAAATCCCGCAGGCCGTGCGCGACGTTTATCCCGATTTGGGCCACGCGCCCAACTGGGAGGAGGCCATTGAGCTGACCCAGTTCGTGAGCGACGACGTGAACACGCAGCTTTGCGACGCGCTGGGGCTGATTGGGACGGCAGAGCATTGTACGCAGCGGATTATGGAGATGGCGCGGCACGGGGTTAAGCAGCTGTACCTGATGCCCTGCCTGACCTTTGCGCCGCCGCACGCGGAGGTGCGGGCGTTTGGGGAGCGGATTATACCGGCGCTGGCGGGCAACCTTTAGCAGGATGAACGATATTCCGGCGATTTACAGGCACGCACGCCGGATGCAATGCTGTCAACGCAGGGGAGGTATAGCTATGGCTGAAATCACTCAGGTCTTGACCGAAGCGGATTATGAGGCGGCGCTGGCGCGCGTTTCCGAGTTGTTGGGCGCTGAACCGTATAGTTCGGGAGATGAGGAACTTGACCGGCTGTCCACTTTGGTGGAAATCTACGAAGCTGAGCATTATCCGATTGAGCAGCCTGAACCGGCGGCAGTGCTCGAATTTCTGCTCGACCAGGAAATGGTAACCAGGCAGCATATGCTCGCGCTGGTCGGCAGTGATGCTAACCTTGACGCGATACTGGCCGAGCAGGAGCCGATTCCGCCGGGTTTGGCGCAATTGCTGTACGAGGGTTAGGTATCATTACTGAGGCCCTGCTTATGCCAGGCGCAGCAGAAGGCGGCCACGCAGTCCCTCTGAAACGGCAAGCACCGCCGAAGTAGTGACGTTGCCCCGCTTGACCTGGCCCCGCAATTAGCGCTAATGTACTGGCAATCCAGCCAGAGGAAAAGCAATGCCCATCAACATCGTTACCTATACTTATCACGCCGCCGCAGAAGGGAATGTCCGGGATTTCGTCAATGGTCCGGCCCTCCTGAATTACTGCGCTGGCAACCTCAACCCGTTAGTGCTAACGCCAATTGACGCCGAGGACTTTGAGGATTTCCTTGACGAATGCGTTGCAGATGGTAGCATCAGTGACGATCACCGTCGCGCCGTGATTGACTGGCTCAAGAGCGTTGCTCCAGACAAAAACACGCTCATAGGTGTACTGGAATCCTAGCAAGCTTTCAGCCGGGGCGCAGTTGCTCGTCAATAAGTGGGGATGCCGTCGGCTATGACAGTGCGGGGTTGCTTGCTCGTTTATTGAGGTAGCAAGATGCAGTCAATCAAATCGCCGTGGGCTGGCACGTTTGATGAGTTCGTCGGCTCAATTCGGGAGTCGGCAATTATCGCCGCCCCTTATATCACCCGCTCGCCGGTGGAACGACTAGTGAGGCAACTGCGTTTGCGGCACAACTCAGTGCGTCTTGATGTGCTTACGAACTTGCACCCGGATAATTCGGACGCAAGTTCGTTGGACATCGGAGCGTTGGCCTGGTTGTGTCAGCAGATTCCTGGCGCCACTGTCCGGCATCTGCGCTACCTGCACGCTAAAGCCTATGTTGCCGACGCGCATAGGGCTATCGTTACTTCCGCAAACCTTACCGATGGCGGTTTGTGGCGTAACAAGGAGTTAGGCGTCATCATCACGGACCCGCAGGCCGTGAATGAGATAGCGGACGATTTGCAGGAATACGGCAATTTGGGGGTTCCGGTTCCACCGGACGCACTGGTTGAACTGGATGGCATGGCGCAACAAGCCCGACAGAGCAAGGCAAAGATGGATGCCGAATCTAGCATCGCAAAAGATGAACATAACGCTATTCGGGGCGATATGAGCAGGTTACTGGCCGGACTGCGAACGGCGGGCGAAGAATTCAGTACCAATCCAAAAGCGGCGCTGACTGCCCAATTTGCTGATGTCGTCAAATATGTTTTGCGTAGCTATGGCCCCACGCGTACTACGGATATGTACTCTTTGGCGCAAACGCTGAAGCCTGAGCTGTGTTCTGACGATACCGACATTATCATCAACGGCGAGAACTTTGGCAGAAATTGGAAGCGCACTTTACGGAATGCGCAGCAGGAGTTGAAGCGCAGTGGAGTAGTACTCCACGATGGCGGTCGCAACGGCCTGTGGCGGCTACTGTAAGTCGGATGCCGGCACTTACCTCTACAATGCAATCGCAAACCCGGCCATCCCTTATTACAGATTTGCCCGTAACGGGTACAATGCTTGGCAACCTCCATTATGGGCAAGGGTTATGACTATCAATAACGACAGCTACCGCACTCTCTCCAATATTCCCATCGCCCCCCTGTACTCCCCGGAGCAACTGGCCGCCGCCGATTTTGACCCCGCCAGCGACTTGGGCAGCCCTGGCGAGTTTCCTTTTACGCGGGGAGCCTATCCGACTATGTACCGGGGGCGGCTGTGGACGCGGCGGCAGATTGCGGGGTTTGGGACGGCGCGGGCTACTAATGAGCGCTACCGTTTTTTGCTGGCCCACGGGCAGACCGGGTTGAGCACCGATTTTGACCATCCGACGCTGACCGGCTACGACTCTGACCACGAGCTGGCCGAGGGGGAGGTGGGGCGGCTGGGCGTCGCCATTGACACCGCCGCCGATATGGGGGAGCTGTTTGACGGCATCCCGCTGGATAAAGCCAGCGTATCGCTGACGATTAATCATCCGGCCATTGTCCTGCTGGCGATGTTTCTGCACACCGCCGAGCGGCGGGGCACGCCCTGGCCGGCGCTGCGGGGGACGGTGCAGAACGACTCGCTCAAGGAGTTTCACGGGCAGAAAACCTTTGCCCTGCCGCCCGGCCCGGCCCTCAAGCTCACCACCGACGTGGTGGAGTTTTGCGCGCAGCACGTGCCTAACTGGTACACCATTTCTATTAGCGGCTACCATACCCGGGAGGCCGGCTCGGACGCCGTGCAGGAGTTGGCCTTTACCATCGCCCAGGGCATGGCTTACGTGGAGTCGGCGCTGCGGCGGGGGCTGCCGGTGGACGCCTTTGCGGCGCGGCTGTCGCACTTTTTCGGCGTCCACAACGACTTTTTCGAGGAGATTGCCAAGTTCCGCGCCGCCCGCCGGATGTGGGCCCGCATTATGCGCGACCGCTATGGCGCCACCCGCCTCGAGTCTATGCGGATGCGGTTTCACACGCAGACCCTCGGCTCCACGCTGGTGCGGCAAGACCCGCTGAACAACATCCTGCGCGGCGGCTTGCAGGCGCTGGCCGCCGTGCTGGGCGGCACGCAGTCGCTGCACGTCAGCGGCTACGATGAGGCTTACGACATCCCGTCGGAAGAGGCTATGCGCATCTCACTGGCCACGCAGATGATTCTGGCCAACGAGTCGGGGGTTGCCGCCACCCCGGACCCGCTGGGCGGGTCGGCGTACCTGGAAACGCTGACCAACCAACTGGAAGAGGCGGCCCTGGCTTACATCGCCCGCATTGACGAAATGGGCAACGGCAGTATGCAGGACGGGATGCTGGAGGCCATCGGCAACGGCTACATTGAAAGCGAAATTGCCCAGGCATCGTATCGCTACCAGCAGCGCGTGGAGAGCGGCGACTATACCATCGTGGGCGTCAACGACGGGTACAGCGGCGACGCCGCAACGGCCGGGTCGCTGGAGCTGTTTGAGTTTGACCACGCGGAGGAGCAGCGGCAGATTGGGCGGCTGACTCAAATCCGCCGCGGCCGCAGCGAGGCCGATGCCGCCGCGGCGCGGCGCCAAATCGTCAGAACCGCCCGCGCGGACGGGAACCTGCTGCCGGCCATACTGCCCGCCGTGGCCGCCGGCGTAACGGAGGGGGAGATAATGGGCGCGCTACGGGAAGAATGGGGGGAGTACGTGGACCCGGGGGTGTTTTAAGGGGGCAGTGGGATGTGCTATGATGTATTAGTGATGGACGGCATTTTTGGCGGCCCTAGCCGGACGTTGCATCTCGAGATGGCTCGCCGGCTGATGATATTAGTTGCGCTGCGGGCCAGTGATGGGGCGCTATCCGAGTTGCGCGGCGAATTTGGTTTGCCTGGCAACGGATTGGGCACGGTTACGCAGGCGCTGCCGCTGACGCGCTTTGCCAGCGTTGACGACGTTGATCGCATCGCGAATGATTTGGAGCTGGCCGCCGGCCACGGGCAGACGGGCACGCACGCGGAGATGTGCGGCGTTTGCTACGAGTTGGCGCTGAATGCAGTCCAGCATTCGCAATCAGCGGCCGGATGCTATGTTATTTTGGAGCGCGGCAGGGATAGCGACGGCGGGGTGTCGCACGTTCTCGGTGTTGCGGATTGCGGGATGGGGATTCCGGCATCTTTGCGCCAGAACCCGGATTTGGCACACGTTCAGAATGATGATGACGCGATTGCGCTGGCTATGGAACTGCATATTACCGGAACAAATGAAGCGCATAGAGGATTGGGTTTGTATCATGTTATGAATGTGGTAAAGGATTGGGGCGGTGATTGCAGCGTTATTTCAGGGCGAGGTTATCTGAATGTGAAGCACGGCATAGAGGTTATAAAGGGCAGTCTAAAACCAACAGACCGCATTGCCGGCACTGTTGCCGTAGTTACTTTGTCAGTACCGGCTATGAGGTGAGATTATGGCAATGGTGAAATTGTCCCGGCAAGCGGGCAAATCGGTGCTGATTACGCGGCCGGCGGCGCGTCTGGTGGCGCCGGCGATGCGGGAGGCGTCTCACGACGGGACGATTACGCTGGATACCGAGGGCGTTTTGCGGATTGGGGTTTCGTTTTTTGACGAGGCGCTGCTGGTGTTCAACGAAATCATCGCCGAGACGGGGAATGACCGGTTGCGGCTGGTCTATCGCAAGGCGCCGACGATGCAGTCACTGAAAAGGCTGGCGGGGAACCGGGGGTTTGTTTTGTCGGAAAGGGCGGGGGATTGGGTGATTGTGCCCGGCGGCGGCGCAGAGGACGGCGGCTGATGGCGGCGCACGTGGCAAGCCGGAGCCAACCGCCCCGCGTCCTCCTGGCCAAGCTGGGGCTGGATGGGCATGACCGGGGGGTGAAAGTTATTGCGCGGGCTTTGCGGGATGCCGGGATGGAGGTGGTGTATCTGGGGATGCGCGTAACCGCCGACCAGGTGGCCGCGGCGGCGGCGCAGGAGGATGTGGACGTGGTGGGTATCAGTATCCTTTCCGGCGCGCACCTGCGGCTCATCCCGCGCCTTGCCGACGCGCTGGGACGCCACGGATTGCGCGGCGACGGAGTGGATGACAACGTAATCCTGCTGGTCGGCGGCACCATTCCCGACGGCGACGTAGAGCCGTTGCGAAAGATGGGGGTGGACGGCGTCTTTCCGGTGGGCAGTTTCACCGGGCAGATGGTGGATTTTATCCGCGAGGCACTCGCGCGCCCGGCGTAGGGACGGCCAGTTTTGACGCAGAGGCGCAGAGTTGGATTGAGCCGGTGCGCGTTGAGGGTAAAGCTATGACGGAATGGCCGCCGATTTATGACGCCGGGTATGTGCCGGATGCCAGAGCGGAGCACTGGGACACGCGGCGGGAAACGATGCCGGCGGCGGAGCGCGACGGCGTCATCCTGGAAAAGCTGCGGGGACAGGTTCGCTATGCCTGGGAGCATAGCGGGTTTTACCGCGACTTCTGGAGCGACGCGCCCGTTGACCCGGCCAACATCCGCAGCCTCGCTGAGTTTGCCCGGCTACCGATTCTGACCAAGGACGACGTGCGCCTGGAGCAGGAAGCCTATCCCCCTTATGGCCGTTTGCTTTGCATCCCGCCGGAGCAGGTGTACCGGATTCATGGGACGTCGGGGACTACGGGGCGACCTACGGTTTTTGGCATCAGCCGGGGGGATTGGGAGCGGATTGGAGAGGCGCACGCGCGTATTCTGTGGGCCGCCGGCGTGCGGCCCGGCGATACCGTTATGGTGTCTGCCGTGTTCAGTCTGTACGTGGGCAGCTGGGGCGCGCTGGCGGGGGCGGAGCGGCTGGGCGCGGCCTGCTTTCCCTTTGGCGCCGGCGCGCCCGGGCAGACGGAGCGGGCGGTGGAGTGGGCGCAGCTGGTGCGTCCTACCGCCCTGTACGCCACGCCGTCCTATGCGTTGTATCTGGCGGAAACGGCGCGGGAGATGGGCGTTGACCCGCGCGCCGATTTCGCCTTCCGCCTGATGTTCTTTAGCGGCGAACCGGGCGCCAGCGTGCCGGCCACCCGTCAGGCCATTGAGGACGCTTTCGGCTGCTATGTGGTTGACCAGGGCAGCATGGCCGAAATGACGCCCTGGATGACCAACGGGGGCTGCCGTCATATGGAGCGGGGGATGCACCTGTGGCAGGATATTGTGTACACTGAGCTGGTGGATGCCGAAACCCGCCAACCCGTGCCGACGGGCGGCGAGGGAGTGCCGGTCTATTCTCACCTGGAGCGCGAATCGCAGCCAATGATACGGTACTGGTCGGGGGACATTGCCCGCTGGGATGTGGTGGACTGCCCCTGCGGACGCACCTATCCGACCCTGCCGCTGGGCATCTACGGGCGGGCTGACGATATGCTGATCATACGCGGGCAGAACGTGTTCCCGTCGCGAATTGAGGACGTATTGCGCGCGCTGGACGAGTTCGGCGGCGAGTTCCGGCTGGTAGTGGCGCGGGAACGGGGCTACCTGGACCGGCTGACGGTGCAGACCGAGGTGTCGGCCGCAGTCTGGGCGTCGGCGGGCGAAGCCGGGCCGGCCGGGTTGGAGCCGCTGCGCCGCCGGGTGTCCGACACGCTGCGGCGGGCGCTGGGCGTGGGCGTCGCCGTGGAGTTACGACCGGAGGGCGAGTTCGAGCGGACGCAGTTCAAGGCCCGGCGCGTCATCGACCTGCGGTAGGCGGTGGTGATGGCCGGAGTTTCCTTGCATCGCCGGCCAGGCATACCCGGGCCAAGGGCGTCAATTGGCGAGATTGTTCCCGGCCTTTACCAGCGGGCTTTGTTCACCACCAGCGCTTTTATCGTGGCGACGCCGGATGAGGCGACCGGCGCGTGGTCGGTGGCGGTAATTGACGCCGGCTGGCGGCATTTTCACAACCGCCCGGTGCTGAATTACCTGCGGCGGTTGGGGCATAGGCCGGAATCGGTGCAGCGGCTGATTGCTACGCACTGGCATCCGGACCATATTGGCGGGATGTCGGGCCTGCAACGGGCGACCGGCGCGGCGGTGGCGGCGCACCGGCTGGAGGCGCCCTATCTGGCCGGCGAAGCCGGGCGGGTCATTCCGCATCCGGCCAACCGGCGGTGGATGCGCCCGCTGCTGTGGCCTTTGCTGGCGCCGCTAAGGCCGCCGCGCTTTCCGGTGGCGTCGGCGCTGGACGACGGCGATGTGCTGCCGCTGCTAAACGGCGCGCGGGTTATCCATACGCCGGGACATACGCCGGGGAGCATCAGCCTGCATTTTCCCGACGACGGCGTGCTGCTGGTGGGCGACGCGCTGCAACGGGTCGGCAGCCGGCTGACACTGCCCACCCGCTGGTTTTCCAGCGATCTGGAGGCGGCGAAAGGGTCGGTGCGGAAACTGGCCGGGCTTGATTTTGAGGTGATTTGCTTTAGCCACTTCCAGCCGCTGCGACAGCGGGCGCCGGCTGCGCTGCGTTCACTGGCCGAGTATGTGGGATAATGCGGCGGCTCCGGAACGCACGGGGCAATAATGATTGCGGAGGTGTTTTCCGATGTCCGCTGACGGTAATACGGTTTCTGCCGGCCGGGGCCGGCTGCCTTTGCCCCTGGAGGGCATTCGGGTGCTGGATGCCACCCACATCGTCGCCGGCCCTTTCTGCTCGCTGATCCTGGCCGATATGGGCGCGGAGGTGATCAAGATTGAGCGGCCCCGCACCGGCGACCTGGCCCGCGGGCGCGGCCCTTTTACCGGCGATGCCGATACCGGCCGGGTCAGCAGCCGTTTCCTGGGGGTCAATCGCAACAAAAAGTCGGTTACTCTGGACCTGCGAAACCCGACTTGCAAAGGGGCTTTCGAGACGCTGGCCGCCAAGTCGGACGTGCTGTTGGACAACTGGGGGCCGGGGGCGTTCCGGCGGCTGGGGCTGGGTTATGACCGGCTGCGGGAAATCAATCCCCGCCTGATTTACGCCGAGATTACGGGCTACGGCGACGGCGACGGCGCGGCGGGACGCGGGCCTTACTCGGACTGGCCGGCCAACAACCTGGCGATTCAGGCGATGTCGGGCTGGATGGAGATTACGGGCGCTCCCGGCGGGACGCCGCAGGCCGTTGGCGACAACATGGGCGACTCGGTGCCCGGCGTCTGGGCGGCTCTGGGCGTGGTGCTGGCGCTGGAAACCCGCCGGCAGACCGGCGTCGGGCAGCACGTTGACGTGGCAATGTACGAGTGCATGGCCGCCCACGTCATCAGCAATATGAACGCCTATCAGGCCACCGGCGACGTTCCCGGCCGCACCCGCGCGGCGTCCCTCGGCCCCGGCCTGGCGTTCCGGGCCGCCGACGGCTATGTCATTATGGCCGGCGTCCGCAGTCCGCAGCGACTGGCCGCCCTGTGGGAGTTGGTGGGCCGCCCCGATTTGCCGGCGGCGGATACGCGCTATCTGCAACAGTTCCCCGACGCCGATTTTGTGTTCGAGCAGGTGATACCGGCGATTGAAGGATGGTCGTCGCAACGGCCCCGGTGGGAAGTGGCCGGCCGGCTCACCGAATTGGGCTTTTCCATGGGGGTTACGCAGACCGTGGCCGACCTGGCGGACTGCCCGCAACTGGCGGCGCGGGGTATGTACGTTGACACCGGGGACACTTTGGGCGGAACTTTCCGCTCCCTGGCGACGCCAATACGACTGACGGCGTGCCGGCCGTCGGAGGCGGGCACGCCGCCGGCGCTGGGGGAGCACAATGCCGAGGTTCTGACCACGCTGGGCGGGTTGACGGTCGAGGAACTGGCCGCGCTGGAGGGAGAGGGAGCGGTGTAAGCCGAGGGGCGCAAGCCGGCATCAGGCGGTCATTCCGCTAAATGCGCCGGCGGTGGTTTGGCGATAACGTGGGTATCCGGCTTGACTCTCATTGACTGCGTTACTATAGAGAACATACCAAAGCCGGATGTCGAGGCTGGGTTGCGTAATGCAACCCGCGACTGCGCCAAAGGAGCGTCCAGCAAGAAAAACCATGCCACGACCGACCTGCGGCAGCGGATTGACCTTTCGGCAGTAGCAGCGGCCTGGTCCCAACTTCGCCCGCCTGGCGGCATTGCGTTGGGCCGGCCGCCGCCCGGCCCAACGCGAGGCTGGCCAGGCTGAAGCTAACGCGCGGCTGGACGCCGCAATGCCGGCCGGCCGCCGCCCGGCCCAACGCAGTTGTTGACGCTGCCCGGGGGCCGCCCTACAATCTTGGCTACCCCATCCCACCGGAGTCTTACCGCTATGGACGGCGACAGCATTCGCAATTCCTTTCGCAGCTTTTTTGAGGAACGGGGGCATCTGCCGATGCCGTCGGCCTCGTTGATTCCGGCCGGCGACCCGACGCTGCTGTTCACCTCGGCCGGCATGGTGCCTTTCAAGCCCTTTTTTATGGGGGAGCAGACGCCGCCGCGGCGTCGTCTTACCAGCTGCCAGAAGTCTTTTCGCACCACCGACATTGACGAGGTGGGGGACCACAAGCACCTGACCTTTTTCGAGATGCTGGGCAATTTCAGCATCGGCGACTATTTCAAAAAGGACGCGGTGGCCCTGGCCTGGGAACTGTGCACCGGCCGGTTCCGGCTGGAGCCGGAGCGGATGTACGTTACCGTCCACCTGGACGACGATGAGGCTTATGACCTGTGGCGCAAGGACATTGGCGTGCCGCCGGAGCGGATTTATCGCTATGGGAACGCGGATAACTGGTGGGGGCCGGCCGGTTTGGAGGGGCCTACCGGGCCCTGCTCGGAGCTGCATTATGACGGGGGCGCCGGAAAGGGCATCGGCCAGCATCCCGTTACCGACGCGATGATGGCTCCCGATGCGCTGACCGCAATGCTGCGGCGCGAGGCGGAGGGCGGGCCGCCGGCCGCGCCCGGCGGCTGCCATCCCAACTGCGACTGCGAGCGGTTCGTAGAGTTGTGGAACCTGGTTTTTATGCAGTTTTACCAGGATTTGGAGGGCGTCCGCACGCCGCTGCCGGCGCCGAGCGTGGATACGGGGATGGGTTTGGAGCGGGCCGCCGCCGTGCTGCAGGGCAAGCCCAACGTCTATGAGACCGACCTGTTCCGCCCTATCATTGACACCGTGTGCCGGCTCACGGGGCGGCAGTACGGCGCGGATGCCGATACCGATTACGCTATCCGTGTCGTTGCGGAACACGCGCGGGCGGCGGCGTTTCTCATCGGCGACGGCGTGGCGCCTTCCAACAGCGAGCGGGGCTACGTGCTGCGGCGCATCATCCGCCGCGCCATCCGCTACGGGCGGCAGCTGGGGCTGGACCGGCCCTTTATGACCGAGGTTGCCGCCGCCGTAGGCGAACGCTTTGCCGCCGCATACCCGGCCCTGTCGGAAAACGGCGACTTCATCCGCCGCGTTATCGGGCTGGAGGAAAACCAGTTCCTGGACAACATCCGGCACGGGATGCCGATACTTGAAAATACCCTGCACGACCTGAAAGCCGGCGCGGCGGGGGCCATTCCCGGCCAGGAGGCTTTTGTCCTCTATGACACCTACGGTTTCCCGCCGGAGCTGGTGGACGAAATCGGCCGGCGCGAGTACGGGCTGGCCGTTGATATGGACGGGTTCAACGCCGCAATGGACGCCAAGCGGGAACGGGACCGGGCCGGCCACCAGACCAGGGGCAGTATGGGAATCGTCACCGCCTACGAAAACCTCGGCGCCGGCCGTATCGCTTTTGACGGCTACGGGCGCACCACGCTGGAATCCCGCATCGTCGGCATTCTGCGGGACGGCGCGGCGGTGGGACGGGTTGCGCGCGGGCAGCAGGTGGAGATTGTGCTGTCCGAAACCTGTTTCTACGCCGAGGGCGGCGGGCAGGTGGGCGACCGGGGCATCATCGCCGGCCCCAACGGGCGGGTGCAGGTGGCGGATACGCAAAGTCCGGTGGCCGGCCTGATCGTCCACCGGGGCGTGGTGTCCGATGGCGATATTGCGCTGGGCGACGCGGTTACGGCGCAGGTGGAGGCGGAGCGGCGGCTGGACGCATCCCGCAACCACAGCGGGACGCATTTGCTGCACGCGGCCCTGCGTTCGGTGCTGGGGCCGCACGTGCGGCAGGCCGGTTCCCTGTGCGCTCCCGGCCGGCTGCGTTTTGACTTCAACCACGTGGGGGCGCTGACGCCCGACGAGCAGCTGGCGGTGCAAGGTCTGGCCAACCGCAAAGTCCGCGAGAACCTGGCCGTTACCGCGCGGGAAACCACCTACACCGACGCCGTGCGCGACGGCGCGCTGGCTTTCTTTGGGGACCGTTACGGCGACGTGGTGCGCGTCGTGCGGATGGCCGGGCAGGACGATGCCGACCCGTTCAGCTTTGAGGTTTGCGGCGGCACTCACGTTCACGCCACCGGCGAGGTGGGTACGCTGGTAGTGCTGGGCGAGTCCAGCATCGGCGGCGGGATGCGCCGCATTGAGGCGATGACCGGGCGGGCCGCCGAGGAGCTGTTCGTGCAGCAGGCGGCGACTTTGCAGGCCATATCGCAAAAACTGCAGGCGCCCGTCCCTGAGCTGGAGGCGCGCCTGGATTCCTATATGAGCGACACCGACGCGCTGCGGCGCCGCCTGGCCGATGCGGAACGGGCCGGGCTGCGCGCCGAGGCTGAATCGCTGCTGAATCGCACGCGGGACGTGGACGGCGTGAAGCTGGTGGCCGGCGTAACCTCGGCCCGCAATGTGGAGGCGATGCGCGAGATGGGCGACTATCTCAAGCAGAAGCTGGGCAGCGTGGTGGTGGCTCTGGGCGCGGTGATTGACGGTTCGCCGGTCATCATCACGATGGTTACGCCCGACCTGGCGGGTCGCGGGCTGCACGCCGGCCACATCGCCCGCGACGCCGCCAAGGTGATGGGCGGCGGCGGCGGCGGTCGCCCGGAGACGGCGCAAGCCGGCGGACGCCAGGCCGACCGCCTGGGCGCCGCTCTGGACAGCGTAGCCAACCTGGTCCGGGCCGGGTTGGGCCGCTAACGCCGGCGCGGGCAGAAAGCACCCGCTCCCTGAGCCGCGGCGTGGTTATCCGGTATAGCCTGGGCACTGATGCCAAAACTCCCTGAGCCGGCGGAACTCGCTCGCGCCGGCCGCCTGCTGGGGCTGGATGTTGGCGACCGCCGCATTGGCCTGGCCGTGAGTATCCCGCCGGGTGAACTTATCCTGCCGGCTGGCTACCTGCGGCGGCGGAACTTGCGTTCCGACGTGGCCGGAATTCTGGCGGAATCCGCCGCCCGCGACGCGGCGGCCATCATCGTCGGTATGCCTTACGATGCGCAAGGCCGGCCCGGCGCGCAGGCGCGCAAGACTGCGACTTTGGTACGCGCTTTGGAGCGGGCGGCCGACATTCCCGTTCTGCTGGTGGATGAGGCGTTTACGTCCAATACCGCCGAAAGGGAGCTGCGCCGGTTCGGGCATCAACCCAGCCGCGAGCGTGGGGCGGTGGATGCCGCTGCCGCCGCCGGTATTTTGCGTCGCTTTCTGGATGTTTAGGGGCGAGTTTCAAACCCACCCCCAGATTCGGATGGCAAACTCTCAAAATTGCCGAAAATCGGTTCTGGTATGCGATTGACGTTGCAAGAACGGCGGTTCTATAATTTGCGTATCACTAGAACGCAGGTTTTGGAGTATGGCCATGTTCGCAGTAAACGCCGTTGCGCCCAGCCACTGTCAGGCGGCTGAACCCGGTTTGGAGTACTACGAGGATACGGGGTGCGAGGTAGCGCCCACCTGTCTTGACTGTCCGCTGCCCCGGTGCAAGTTCGATGATATGGAATGGTACGCCAAGTACCGGCGGATTGCGCGGGACTTTCGGATGGCAGGCATCATTCAGGAGGAGGGGCTGTCCATCGCCGAAGCCGCGGAGCGGTTTGCCATCACGCCCCGCACCGTGTTCCGTGTGCTCAGCCGCTGCCGCCAGGCGATGCAGGAGTTGACGCCATCGGAGGCGGCGGTGTTTGCCGGCCTGGCGGCGTAACTGTCCTCAACCGGAGCAAACACCCGGAGCAAACAAATGCCAAACAACGATGACAACCGGCCGCTATGGCGATTCTTTGACGGGTCGGTATCAGTGAGCGTCAGTATGCTGCTGGCGGTTTCCCTCAACGGCTGCGCTTTCTGCGACGGGCTGCCGGTACTAGGCCTGCTCAAAGGGCTGACCATGCAGGACGATGGGGTTATAATAGTGGCAACGCTGCTGCTGTTCCCCACCACAGTAGCGCTTTATGGAGGTTTTCAAGTGTTCTTTGCAGCCAAAGAAGCGGTTGAGAAAAGGGCCCGGGAGCGCGGCCGGCGGGAAGGCGTTCAAGAGGAGCGCGAGCGCATCAGTAAGGCGTTGGAACGGCGCGGCGTGCCGCTTACCCCGGAACAAGTCAAAGCCCTGAACGGCGATTCCGAGTAGGTTGGCGGAGTAAGGGCCCGTAATTATTCGCCCTGGCGCCTACCCCCTGGGCAGGCCCAGACCCCGCCCGGCGACGATGCCCCGCTGGATTTCCGATGTGCCGCCGGCAATCCGGTGGGAGAAGCTGACCATCCAGTTTTCCGGCAGCCGGCCTTTCAGCGGCGCCCGCGCTTCGTTGCGAGCCAGGGCGCCCGGCAATCCGACTATCTCGAGCACGCCGTTGGCCGCCCGGTGCAGGGTTTCGCTGCCGAAGGCTTGGCTCAGGGACGCCTCTTTGTTGGGCGGCAGGCCCTAGCCTGCATCCACGCCACGTTGATAGTGGCAACGCTGCTGCTGTTCCCTGCAACAGTAGCGCATTGCCACAGTAGCGCTTTATGGAGGTTTTCAAGTGTTCTTTGCAGCCAAAGAAGCGGTTGAGAAAAGGGCCCGGGAGCGCGGTCGGCGGGAAGGCGTTCAAGAGGGCCGGCGGGAGGAGCGCGAGCGCATCAGTAAGGCGTTGGAACAGCGCGGCGTGCCGCTTACCCCGGAACAAGTCAAAGCCCTGAACGGCGATTCCGAATAGGTTGGCGGAGTAAGGACCAGCGATTGTTCGCCCTGGCGCCTACCCCCTGGGCAGGCCCAGACCCCGCCCGGCGACGATGCCCCGCTGGATTTCCGATGTGCCGCCGGCAATCCGGTGGGAGAAGCTGACCATCCAGTTTTCCGGCAGCCGGCCTTTCAGCGGCGCCCGCGCTTCGTTGCGAGCCAGGGCGCCCGGCAATCCGACTATCTCGAGCACGCCGTTGGCCGCCCGGTGCAGGGTTTCGCTGCCGAAGGCTTTGCTCAGGGACGCCTCTTTGTTGGGCACCAGGCCCTCACCCTGCATCCACGCCACGTTGTAGGCCAGCAGGCGCGCTACCTCGCACTCCACATAGCGGTCGGCCAGCAGGTTGCGCACCCAGGGCAGCTGCGTAACTTTGCCGCCGTTGCGGGTCAGCCCGCCGGCATATTCCCGCGTGTCGTCCAGCAGGCGGCGGGCGATGGCCGAATAATCAATGCCGGAACGCTCGAAGTCCAGCAGGGTTACGGCGACGTACCAGCCCCGGTTTTCCTCGCCAACCACGTTGCTGCCGGGCACGCGCACGTTGTCAAAGATGACCTGGTTGAACTCGTGGCCTCCGGCCATATTGATGACGGGGCGCACCTCAATGCCGGGCGATTTCAGGTCCACCAGGATGAAGCTGATGCCCCGGTGCCGGGGCGCTTCCGGGTCGGTGCGGGCCAGGCACATAATCCAGTCGGAGCGGTGGGCCAGCGTCGTCCAGATTTTGGAGCCGTTGATGACGTACTCATCGCCATCGCGCACGGCGCGGGTGCTGAGGGATGCGAGGTCGGACCCGGATTCCGGCTCGCTGTAACCCTGGCACCACTGGATTTCGCCGCGGGCGATGGGCGGCAGATGGGTTTGCTTCTGCTCGTCGCTGCCGTGAATCATCAGGGTTGGCCCCAGCATTCGCACGCCGAAGATGTCCCGGCCCGGCGCGCGCAGGTAGGCCAGCTCTTCGTTGTAGATGGCCGAGCGCACGGGGGAGGCGTCCTGCCCGCCGTACTCCTGGGGCCAGTGCATGGTCAGCCAGCCCCGGTCGGCCAGCCGCCCCCGCAGGTGCATGGTGAAGTCCCAGTCGTATTCCTCCGGCCAGCGACCGCCGCCTTCCCAATGGGCCGGCAACTCGGCCTGGATGAACCGGCGCAGTTCGCCGCGGAATTGGTCGTCATCGGGAGTAAAGCGGTACTCCAACTGGGCCTCCTGGCAATATCGGATGATGGCAGAACGGGCGGGATGTGCTCAGGCATCCACGGCTACGCAGGTTACGGTGCGGACCACCCCGACGACCGTGTGAATTTTTTCGGTGACCAGGCCGCCGACGACGGACATATCGTCGCCGGAGATGATGGCGATGATGTCATAGGGGCCGGTAACCACGTCCACCGACTCGATGCCGACCAGGTCGCGCAGGGTGTTGGCGACGTCGCGGGTGCGACCCACGGCGGTTTCGACCAGCAGAAAGGCTTTCGTTGCCATAGCTTGGCGTCTCCTCTAACCAGCGTGAAGCGGGGTAATAACGGTGGCGCTGAGTTTGTTACGCCACCGCAAAGCGCCGGGTAATTCTACGGCGGCCCGGCCGGGAGTGTCAATTGAATGAGCCGGGCCGGAGTTACAGCCCGGCCGCCAGCTCCCGTATCAACTCCGCGGCGGCCTCCCGCGTGTCCTCCCGCCGGAGGGCGTGCTCCAATGACGCGCGCAGCAGGCCCATGGGGCTGCCGCCGTCGTAGCGGATGCCCTCGAACTCGCAAGCGTAGAGGGCAATGTCTGCCATCAGGAGGGCCAGGCCGTCGGTCAGTTGGATTTCGCCGCCGGCCCCCGGCGGCGTGCGTTCCAGGCATTGGAAAATCTGCGGGGGCAGCAGGTAGCGGCCGACGATGGACAGGTTGGACGGGGCCGTGCCCGGCGGCGGTTTCTCCACCAGCCCGTTGACCCGATGCCGCCGCTCTCCCGCCGGCGCGGCGTCCACCACGCCGTAGTTATGGACTATCTCCCAGGGCACCCGGGTCACGGCCACCGCGGCGGCGCCCGGGGCGTCGGCGGTGGCGGCCAGCATCTGGGACAGGACGCCCGGCGTGTGAGCCACAATATCGTCGGGCAGGATGACGGCGAAAGGTTCGTCGCCCACGGCGTCCCGCGCGGTCAGCACCGCATGGCCCAATCCCAGCGGCTTTTCCTGAATCACAAAGGACACGTCGGCCAGACGCGCGCCGGAACGGGCTTTTTCCAGCAACGCCGCATCGTCGGCCAGGCGGGTTTCCAGGTCGGGTCGCGGGCGAAAATAGCCGGCGATGCCCTCCTTGCCCGGCGACGTAACGACGATTACATCGGTGATGCCAGCCTCGGCCGCCTCCGCTACCACGTATTGCAGCATAGGCCGGTCCAGGATGGGCAGCAATTCCTTGGGCACCGAGCGGGTGACGGGCAGGAAACGGGTTCCCAACCCGGCGGCGGGTATTACGGCTTTACGAACGGCGGCGCACATCGCTGCTGATGATACCACAACGCGCCGCTATTGGGTTGGGGGAACCTAAATTGCCCCACCCGGCGGCGCGATGCCGTGCTGCCGCAGCAGGCGCTCCAATTCCTGCCGGGCCGCTTGTTCCTGCTCCAAAGCCTGTTCGGCGGCGAGGCGTCTCTGTTCGGCGGCGAAGCGTCTCTGTTCGGCGGTGAGGCGTCGCTGTTCCGCCAGGAGGCGTTGCTGTTCGGCGGCGAGGCGTTCTCGTTCCGCGGCCTGACGCTCCTGCTCGGCCTCTTGCCGGTTGCTGATGAACTCTCCCGTGGCCGGATTCAGGAACCGGAACCATTCCAGCCCGGCGTGCAGCTCCAGTTGCAGTACCGGGCTATGGCCGACGCACCGCCCGCTCGCCGCGTCAACTGCAACCGGAAGCGGCTGATACCGCCCCGCTGCCAGCCGGTAGCCTTGCAGCAGAGGTCGCAAGCGCGTTCCCTCCGGGTCGTAGCGCCAGTATTCTGCCACGCCCCAGCTTTCGTACAGCTCCTGTTTGTGGGCCAGGTCCCGGCGGTAAGTGCTCCGCGACGCTATTTCGATGGCAAAAAGGGGAACCTCCCCCTCCAGCCACATAAAATAGGAATGACGCAGGGCGTTGCCCACGTTGGGAATCACGTACACATCCGGGGCCGCGCATTCCCTGATGTCGCTCGGCTGGTAGTAAATGAACATCTCGGCGGCCACCAGCATCGTCGGGTCGTCGGCGAACCAGATTTCCAGGGCCGTTTGCATATAGGCTTGCGGGACGAAATGATACATTGATTCCACCGGCAGCACGTCGCGCGCGTCGGGGTAATGAACGCCGTCGTCGGGCGTGGGGGGCCTGGCGCGCAGGTCTTTTTGCGTGTGGGGCGCGGTCACAGGGTTACTCCGTATGCGGCGACTGCTCGGCGCCGGCGGCGGGCCGGGGCGCGGCCTGGCGGCTGCTGGCCCAGTAGGTGATGACGATGAGGGCCGGGATGGCGATTATGATGATCCCGATGATGATGACGATGGTTAGTTCGGTGAACCCCAGGGTGCCCAGCAGGATGTGGCTAAGGGCCTGCATTATCCACTGGAGCAGCGTGGGGTCAGCCTCGCCGTGATGCCGGCCGAGGGCAGCCAGTATAGGGGCCAAGGTCATACCCGGCATTGCCGCGGCCTCCGGATTACGGGCGCCAGGGCGGTCAGGCTAATAGAGACGGGCGCCGGCGCCCGCAGTTGCCAGCTGCGGCGTCGGTTGGGAATTGTAGCGACTGGAGTAGTGGTGTTCCTTGATGCTGTACGCTGCGATGGCCGCCGGAATCAGGGTCAGGCCCGCGATGAGGAAGGGCCAGAAGTAGCTGTTGTCGAACCATTCGTAGGCGTAGCCGGCCAGCTGGATGCTGAAGAAGGAGCCAATCTGATGGGAGAAGAAGACCCAGCCGCTGATGGTGCCCAAAGCCCGGAATCCGTACACGTCGGCGGTGAGGGTGGAAGTGAGCGGCACGCTGGCCACCCAGGACATTCCCGACAGCATGGCGAAAGCCACCAGGCCCAGCATGGGGTAGCCCAGCACCGGCAGGAACACCAGGCACATAAATGCCACGCCACGGGTGGCGTAAACGATGCTCAGCACGTTTTTCCGCCGCATCCGGTCGCCCATAAACCCGGTGATGATAACGCCGGCCGCGTTGAGGCCGGTCATCATGCCGAACATCAGGGCGGCGAACACCTTCTTGTCGTCGAAGGACATCCAGAGGAAGTTGACCGTTTCGGGCAGAATGTCCTCGGCGTAGGGTATGAAGTGGATGCTCAACAGGCCGGTAGTTATGCCGCAGACTACGTATGCTCCCGACAGCTGCCACATGGGGGGAGTCTTGAAGCATTTGCGCCAGCTGTCCACTTCGTAGAGGCCCGACTGCCGCTGCGGGGGGACGGTTCCGGCGGGCGCGTCCTCGGGGTTGGGGTCGCCGTCCGAGTTCAGGCCCATTGCGTCGGGGCTGGGCCGGAGGAAGAATACCGCCAGCGGCGCGGCCAGGAACACTACCATCGTCCCCAGCAGGAACCAGACGGTACGCCAGCCCACCAGTTCCATGCCAAAGAGGTTGAGGGGGGAGTCGTTGATGACTCCCATAAGGTAGGCCGCGAAGGGAATCATCAGCAGGCCGCCAATGGACGTGCCGGCGGCGGCCAGTCCGGTGGCCTTGCTCCGCTTGCGCCGGAACCAGCGCACCACCAGGGCCAGCATATTGGTGATGGATGCGGCGCTGAGGCAGGTGTTGATTACGACGGAAAACACCAGGATGAACCACAGCAAGTCCAGGGGAACGGTAACGACTCCCAGATTCACCATGTGTTCCAGGTCCATGATGAAGGCCAGGCTCATAATGGCCAGGCCCATAATGGCCAGGCCGAAACCGAACACCATCCGGGGGCCGTAGCGGTCGAACAGCGCGCCCATAATGGGCTGCATCGCGCCGTTGATGAGGAAGCCGACGGAACCGACCCAGGAGATGTCCGACCGGTCCCAGCCGAAGGTCGGCTCCATCTCGGTAACGAAGAGTCCAAACCCCTGCCGGCCCGGCATACTCAGGAAGGACACGAAGAAGCAGGTGGCAACGATGTACCAGCCGAAGTAGAGCGGCGCGGTCACTTGCGCTGCGGATTTGGTAGCCATACGCCCCCTTGCGGCACCGGTTCGCCGGACGATGTCGGGCATCGTCGCACGTAGCGCTATCATAGCAGGCCCGTATAGTGGGCGCCAGTCTAGCGGGGAGGCGCCTTACGGGCCGCGTTCCGCCGCCGACGGGATGGATGGGACGGGGCATCGCCATTGCATCGGCGTTCTACTCGCAGAAGGGCAGGCCCAGCCTGTGCAGGTCGTTGTAGGTAAGGTTAATATCCCGCAGAGTCGCCGGGATGCAGCCGGTGAACTGGTTGCCGCTGAGGTACAAAACCTCCAGGTTGGCCAGGCCGCCCAGCTCCGCCGGTATCGCCCCCGTCAACTGGTTGTCGCCGAGGTACAACCTTTCCAAGTTGGCCAGGTTGCCCAGCTCCGCCGGTATCGCCCCCGTCAACTGGTTGTCGCCGAGGTACAACCTTTCCAAGTTGGCCAGGTTGCCCAGCTCCGCCGGTATCGCACCCGTCAACTGGTTGCCGCTGAGGTATAACCACCGCAGATTGGCCAGGTTGCCCAGCTCCGCCGGTATCGCCCCCGTCAACTGGTTGATGCTGAGGGACAACCACACCAGGTTGGCCAGGTTGCCCAGCTCCGCCGGTATCGCCCCTGTCAACTGGTTGCGGCTGAGGGACAACCACTCCAGGTTGGCCAGGCTGCCCAGCTCCGCCGGTATCGCCCCCGTCAACTCGTTGTCGTTGAGCCACAACACCTCCAGATTGGCCAGGTTGCCCAGCTCCGTCGGTATCGCCCCCGTCAACTGGTTGCTGTCGAGGTCCAACTCCACCAGGTTGGCCAAGTTGCCCAGTTCCGCCGGTATCGCTCCCGTCAGCCGGTTGAAGTCGAGGGACAATTCAGTAACGCGCCCGTTGATGTCGGTAGCGACGCCGTACCATTTCGGAGCGTCGCTCAACCAGTTGTCGTTGTGCAGCCAATGCGCGCCATCCGTGGCATTGTAGAAAGCAATCAGTGCCGCGCGGTCTGTAGCCGCCAATGTCACCGAAACCCGGTCGCAGAACGGCACGACCCCGCGGATGAAGTCATTAGAGCGAACATCGCGTAAAGCGGCCGGGATGCACCCGGTCAGCTGGTTCCCGCTGAGGTACAACCGCTCCAGGTTGGCCAGGTTGCCCAGCTCCGCCGGTATCGCTCCCGTCAACTGGTTGTCTCTGAGGTACAACCGCTCCAGGTTGGCCAGGTTGCCCAGCTCCGCCGGTATCGCTCCCGTCAACTGATTGCGGCTGAGCCACAACCACTCCAGATTGGCCAGGCTGCCCAACTCCGCCGGCATCGCCCCCGTCAACTGGTTGCTCTGGAGCCACAACACCTCCAGGTTGGCCAGGCTGCCCAGCTCCGCCGGTATCACCCCCGTCAACTGGTTGCCGCTGAGGTTCAACTCAGTGACGCGGTAGATGTTGGCAGTGACGCCGTGCCATTCGTACAGCGGCGCATCGCTCAGCCAGTTGTCGTTGTTATTCCAATTCGGGCCGTTAGTAGCGTGGTACAAAGCGACCAGCGCCGCCCGGTCGGTAGCTGCCAAAGTCACCGCAACCGGGTCGCAGAACGGCAAGAGAGTGCTGCCGATGTCATGGTCGCGAACATCGGGTAAAGCGGCCGGGATGCACCCGGTCAGTTGGTTCCCGCTAAGGTACAACACCTCCAGATTGGCCAGGTTGCCCAGCTCCGCCGGTATCGCTCCCGTCAACTGGTTGTCGTTGAGGTACAACCCCCACAGATTGGCCAGGTTGCCCAGCTCCGCCGGTATCGCCCCCGTCAACTGGTTGTCGTCGAGGAACAACAGCTCCAGATTGGCCAGGCTGCCCAGCTCCGCCGGTATCGCCCCCGTCAACTGGTTGTCGTTGAGCCACAACACCTCCAGATTGGCCAGGTTGCCCAGCTCCGTCGGTATCGCCCCCGTCAACTGGTTGCTGTCGAGGTCCAACTCCACCAGGTTGGCCAAGTTGCCCAGCTCCGCCGGTATCGCTCCCGTCAACTGGTTGTTGTAGAGGTACAACACCTCCAGATTGGCCAGGCGGCTCAACTCCGCCGGTATCGCCCCCGCCAACAGGTTGCCGCTGAGGTACAACTGCTCCAGATTGGTGAGGTTGCCCAGCTCCGCCGGGATCGCTCCCCTCAACCGGTTGCCCCTGAGGTCCAACTCAGTGACGCGGCCATTGTCGTCAGTGGTAACGCCATCCCACTCTCCCAGCGGCGCATCGCTCAGCCAGTTGTCGTTGTAACGCCAATTCGGGCCGTTAGTAGCGTGGTACAACGCGGCCAGCGCGGCCCGGTCGGTGGCGACTGAGCTGGAGGGCGGCGTGGCCGTTACCCAGCCTGACCACTGCCCCCAAACCGCGCCGGAGTCGGGCCAGTTCCAGCGCGCCCCGGCGACGATGAAACTGTAAGGCGTTCCGGGTTCCAGGTCGGTGATTACGCCTTGCGTGCCGTTGAAAGCGGCCATTTGCGGGGGAGCGGCGAAACTGCCGTTAGCGGCGTCAGCCGACTTGATATAGGCGATGAAATAGACTTGCGCGTTCTCGGCCGCCGTCCAGGTGAGGCCGACGGCGCCGAAGGGCTGCCCGTCCACGCTGGCGGACAGGTTGGTTACGGGCCCGACGGTTTGCGGTTCGGCGTCCGTCGCCGGCGTGGCGCCGCCGGACTGGGGCGCGCCGCCAAAGCCGGCCAGGGCCGCGGCCAGCAGGCCGAGCAGCGCCAGCAGGCAGACGGCGCGGGCGCGGGAACGAATATAGGCCGGCATCATCACATAGCGCCTCAATTCCAGAGCGGGAGTTTAAGGTTGAAATCCGTAGATGTAATAACGATGTAAAAATTGGCTGCGGTCATCATAATCCGGCCGGCAATGGGAAAGCCGCCTTGCGGCGGCCGCGCTGCCCTGCCGCCTGAGCAACAGGGGGTTCGCCTTTGACGGTAGCCGCAACACGGTCGTTTGTCAACGCGCCGGGCGGTTCGGGCAGCGTTCGGTTGCGGGTGGTTAATTTTCCGTCATCCTGGCGAAAGCCGGAATCCCGAAAGGTGAAACCAGTCAAACCCTGTCCTTCCCGCATTATGGTTCAGCCTCCGGCGGCGGATGACGAATTTCGCGCGGCAGTGGATGGGCGGGGCGGCGACGACGTTTCGCGGATGGGCGAAGTGCGGGCGATGCCGCCGTGCCATAATCTACTGGAACATCTCGCCCACGGAGCGCCCTTCGTGAATGCGCCGGATGGCCTCGCCCAGCAGGGGCGCTACGGACAGCACGGTCAGGTTGCCCACCATCTGCTCGGCCGCCAGGGGCACCGAGTCGGTGACGACGACTTCCGAATAGGCGCTCTCGCCCAGCAGCCGGGGCGCCGCCGGGGAAAAGACGGGGTGGGTGGCGCAGCAGTACACTTCGGTGACGCCGGCGTCCAGCAGGGCCCTGGCGGCGTTGACGATGGTGCCGCCGGTGAGGATTTCGTCGTCGAAAGTAAGGGCGCGCTTCCCGCGCACGTCGCCGATGACGTTCAGGGTTTCGGAACGGTCGTCGTTGGCGGTGCGGCGCTTTTCGATGACGGCCACCGGCACGCCCAGCCGCCCGGCCATATCCCGCGCCCGCTTGCTGATGCCGAAGTCAACGGCCACCAGCACCAGGTCTTGCAGTCCCTTCTCGGCGAAATAGTTGGACAGGATGGGTTCCGCCGTCAGCTCGTCAACCGGGATGCTGAAGAATCCCTGAATCTGCCCGGCGTGGAGGTCCAGGGTCAGCACCCGGTCGGCCCCGGCGGTGGTAATCAGGTCGGCCACCAGCCGCGCCGTGATTGGCACCCGTGGCTGGTCTTTCTTGTCCGTCCGCCCGTAGCCGTAGTAGGACACCACGGCGGTGATGCGCCCGGCCGACGCCCGCTTGCAGGCGTCAATCATAATCAGCAACTCCATCAGGTTATCGTTGGTCGGGGCCACGGTGGGCTGGATGATGAACACGTCCCGCTCCCGGATGTTCTCCCGGATGCGGACGAAGGTGTTGTCATTGGCGAACTTGAACGTCTCGCTGTTTCCCAAAGGGATGCCCAGGTAGCGGCAAACATCCTGCGCCAGCCGGGGATGAGCGTTGCCGGAAAACACCTTCAGTTCGTTGAGTATTGGCATAGCGGCACCTTTCGGATAAGGGCGATGAGTAGGGCACGGCCGGCGCGAAACCGGCTGAGGCGGCGAAGCAGTCGGGGAGGCAATGGTAATTGGGCCGCCGATGCTAGTCAATGTCCGGGTGCGCGCGGGATAGGGCTCCGTTTCAGGTGGTCTGGGCCTTTCAAAGTCGCGGTCAAGGCTTTTTCAAAGTCCAGGCCGGGGGCAGGAATGGGCCCGGATTCCGGCGCCGGCCGGGATGACGGCTGCGGAGGAGCCTAGAAATACCCGGGCCGCCCGCGCGGACACCACGCCCCAACGCCGTGCCTTTTGCTAAAATAGACCCCGGACGGGGATAACGCACTATGAACCAAACCGATTGGCTGCGCGAACTGGTGGAAGCCGCCCTGATTGGCGTGGTGGTTTTTATTGCCATTCAGGCTGCGGTGGCGAACTTCCGGGTTGAAGGCTCCAGTATGCGGCCCACCCTGCTGCCCGGCCATTATTTGATGGTCAACAAGCTGGTGTATCACCAGGTGGATACCGGCCGCCTGGGCCAGATTGTTCCCTTCTGGATGCCCCGGGAACCCCGTATGGTTCACACGGCGCGGGCGCCCCGCCGGGGCGATGTAATAGTTTTTAACTATCCCCTGGAACCGGAGCGCCAGTTTGTAAAGCGCATCATCGGAGAACCCGGCGACCGGGTTGTCATCGCGGGTGGACGGGTCATCGTCAACGGCCGGCGGCTGCCGGAGCCCTATCTGACCGCTCGGGGCGCTACCGATATGCACGCGGTGGAGCTGGCCGACGACGAGTATTTCGTCCTGGGCGACAACCGGGCCGGCAGCCGGGACTCCCGCCATTGGGGGCCGCTGCCGGCAGACCAGATCATCGGCAAGGTGTGGGCAATCTACTGGCCCCGGTCGGCCTGGGGATTGCCGCAGTAGAGATTCATCCCGTAGAGATTCATCCCGTCATCCCGGCCGTCATTCCGGCGCAGCCGGCCGGCGCAACCGGGATGACGGGCGGCGGCGGCCGTGCGGGCTATTCGGCCTCAATGACGGGGCCGACCAGAACGTCGTCGCCCTCGATGCGGATGGCGAACTTGCGGAGGGCCTGGGTAGCGGGCGGAGTGACGGGAACACCGCTGGCCACGTCGAAAACGGCCCCGTGCAGCGGGCAGACAATCTCGCCCTCCTCCAGGTCTCCCTCGGACAGGTTGGCGTAGGCGTGGGTGCAGATGTCGTCGCAAGCGTGCAACTCGCCATCCAGGTTCACCAGCAGGATTTCCTCCGCTCCAACCTTTACCGACACCATATCACCCGGCGGGATGTCGTTGAGAGAGGCAATTTTGACAAATTCGGCGGCCATTGGGTACTCCTCTAATATCCGGTTAACGTTTGGTCCTGGGTGTGGCGGCGTCAGTGTGGGGCGTTGCCGGTCCCATTCGCGGCTTATTATATGACAAATGACCGGCTGGGGGCAGGGGGGCGCGCGCTTTGCCGGGAAACCGGCGCGGCGTTAGTTGCCTATTTTCGCATCACGTGTTAACCTGTCCGGCGACACAGGGAGCTGACGCCAAGCGGAACCGGAAAGGTAAGGTAATTAGACAGTAATGTTGGACACCGACGTCAAGCAAAGAATTATGGCAGAATATCGGAACCACGGGTCGGACACCGGCTCCACCGAGCTGCAAGTAGCCATGCTCACGGAGCGCATCCGGCAGGTAACGAACCATCTCCGCACCCATCGCAAGGACGTGCATTCGCGGCGGGGGCTGGTAACGATGGTGTCCAAACGGCGCCGGCTCCTGAATTATCTGAGCCGGGAAGACGTGGGGCGCTACCAGAGACTGATTGGCCGGCTTGGCCTGCGCCGCTAGCGCGGCCATTGCGCGCTAACCGCCCGGTCGCTGGCGTCCCGGTCCGAACCGGCCGGGACGGCAACCCGAAGGCGCGCCGGGCCGCTGCGCCGGGCCCAATCCCGCCCGGCCTGGCCAGAACCGCAAATCAACGCCAATCGCAGCTGAAACGACACGGCCGGCGGCCGGGCCGGCATAATCCCGCATTGGGGCAATAACCGGAGACGACGAGATTGCCACGCTGCGCCCGCAACGGCAAAAGAGGACCGGGGCCAGCAACCCACGTGAAAGCCGGCCGCGCCGCGACAGAGGCGGCTGGGCAGCAACACCAATTGGAAGAGCGAGGTAGAGAACACTCCTGCTATGACTACTACTGAAACGACCAGCGCGCCTGAAACGACCAGCGCGCCTGAAACGACCAGCGCGCTTGAAACCACCAGCGCGCCTGAAACGACCAGCGCGCTTGAAACGACCGGCGCGCTTGAAACGACCAGCGCGCTTGAAACGACCAGCGCGCTAATGAACCCTTTTACCGTCACCGGCGAAATCGGCGGGCATCCCGTAACCCTCGAAACGGGCCGGCTGGCGCAGCAAGCCCATGGCGCCGTAACCGTCACCTGCGGCGAAACCATCCTGCTGGCAACCGCCGTGATGTCGGACCAGGCCCGCGAGGGCATTGACTTTCTGCCCCTGACCGTAGAGTTTGAAGAACGGCTCTACGCCGTGGGCAAAATCCCCGGCAGTTTTTTCCGGCGCGAAGGGCGCCCGGGCACCGAGGCCATCCTGTCGGCGCGCCTCACTGACCGCAGCATCCGGCCCCTTTTCCCCAAGGGCCTGCACAACGAAGTTCAGGTAATTATTACCGTCCTTTCCGTTGACGAAAATCACCCGCCGGAAACCCTGGGCATGGTGGGCGCCTCTGCCGCCCTCGCCATCAGTCCAATTCCCTTTGACGGGCCCATCGGCGCTTGCCGCATCACCTGGAACGGCCGGGATTACAGCATCAACCCCAGTTTCCAGCGCAGCAGCTCCGACCAGCTGAACATGGTGGTCGCCAGCAACCGCCACGCCATTATGATGGTGGAGTCCGGCTCGGTAGAGGTATCCGAGGAAGTCATTCTGGAGGGCATCCGGCTGGCGCACGAAAGCAACGTCCAGACCATCGCAATGATTGAGGAGCTGGCGGCGGCGCGGGGCGCCGAAAAGCGGGACGCGCATTTTGATTACGCCACTGCCGACGAACGACAGCAGAAGGTTGACGCCCTAGTTAACGGGCGCATCGCCGAGGTTCTGGAGCGCAACTCTTTCAAGAGCGAACGGGACGCCAGCCTGGACGCGGTGGAGGCCGAAGTAAAAGCGCAACTGGCCGATGACTATTCCGCTGCCGAAATTGCCGAATCTTTCAAGAACCTGGTCAAAGCGGAAGTGCGCGGGCGCATTCTCAACCGGAAGGTCCGGCCCGACGGGCGCCGCCTGGACGAGATTCGCCCCATCACTTGCAGCGTGGGCGAGCTGCCCCGGGCCCACGGCAGCGGCCTGTTCACCCGCGGGCAAACGCAGGTGCTGTCGGTGGCGACGCTGGCATCGCTGTCGATGAAGCAGACGCTGGACACCGTTGGCCCGGACAACACCAAACAGTTTATGCACCATTACAACTTTCCGCCGTACAGCGTCGGCGAGGCGCGGCGCGTGGGTTCCCCCGGCCGCCGGGAGATTGGACACGGCGCGCTGGCCGAGCGGGCGATTTTGGCCGCCATGCCTCCGGAAGCGGATTTCCCCTATACCGTGCGCGTGGTCAGCGAGGTGCTGGCCTCTAACGGTTCCACTTCCATGGGCAGCGTATGCGGTTCGTCTCTGGCCCTGATGGACGCCGGCGTGCCGCTGGCGGCCCCGGTCGCCGGCATCGCAATGGGCCTCATCACTGCAAACGGCGGCGACGGCGCCGGCTACGCCATTCTCAGCGACATTCAGGGCATTGAAGACTTTCTGGGGGACATGGACTTCAAAGTCGCCGGCACCGAGCGCGGCATCAACGCCCTCCAGATGGACGTGAAGATTGACGGACTGACGCAGGACTTGTTGAGCGAGGCTTTGGAACAGGCCCGCGTGGGGCGCCTCCACATTCTGGGCAAGATGTCGGAAGCCATCGTTGAACCGCGCCGGCAAATGAGCCGGTACGCTCCCAAGCTGGTGCGGATGCAGATTCCGGTGGAGAAGATTGGCGCTCTCATCGGCCCCGGCGGGCGGGTGATTCGCGCGATTCAGGAGGAAACGGGCTGTAATCTCGATGTGGCCGACGACGGCTCGGTGACCATCGCCTCCAATGACCAGGCCATGATTGAGCTGGCGCGCTCGCGGGTTGACGGGCTGACCCGGGACCCGGAGGTAGGCGACATCATCACGGGCAAAATTACCCGCACCACCAACTTCGGCGTATTTGTCGAGCTGATTCCCGGCGGCAAGGACGGTCTGGTTCGCAACGAAGACATGGGGGACCTGGCCCACGAAGACGTGGACATCGGCCAGGAAATCACCGTGATGATTCACGAGATTGACCACATGGGCCGCATCAATATGTCCCGCCGCGCCCTGATGGGCGACACTGAACCGGCCCCGCCCCGGCCGGAGCGCAGTTCCTTCGGCGACCGGGACCGCGGGCCGCGCGGGGGCGGATTCGGGCGCGGCGGCGGCTTCGACCGCGACCGGGACCGGGGCGGCGACCGTGGTGGCCGCCCCGGTTACGGTGGTGGTGGTGGCGGCGGTGGCGGCCGCGGCGGCTACGGCGGCGGCGGCGGCGGACGGGACCGGGATCGCAACTCCGGCGGCCGCGGCGGTTACGGCGGTGGCGGCGGCGACCGGGACCGCGGGGGCCGGGGCGGCGGCGGTGGCGGTGGTGGTGGCTACGGCGGCGACCGGGACCGGGGCGGCCGGGGCGGCGGTGGTGGCGGTGGTGGTGGCTACGGCGGCGACCGGGACCGCAACAGCGGCGGACGCGACCGCAACTCCATGCTCGGCAGCGACCCTAACGACCGCGACCGGGGCGGACGCCGCCCACCGAATCGCAATTCCGGCGGGGGCGGACGCAGCCCGGCCGACCGGCGGTTCCTCGGCGGCGGCGGCGCGCGGCGCTAACGCGGAGCACGACGGGCGCGCATAGCGTAGGGGCAGGCTTCAAACCTGCCCTTACATCCGTCCTGTGGTATCATCATTGCAGCAGGTCAATGTGAACGATACGCTCCCGCTGCCAAACCGCCGGCTGTTCACCGCACGATAGAGGAGGTACTGATATGCCCGTAATCACCATTAACGGACCCATCGGCGCCGGCTCCATTGCGGTCGGGCAGCAGGTGGCTCACGATTTGCACCTCAACTACGTTGACCGGATGGTGTTCGCCGAAGCGGCGCGTATCATCGGGTCGCCGGTGTCCAACCTGATTGCGAAAGAGCAGCGAGTGGAACGGTTCGGCGACCGGGTAACCGCTCTGCTGGGCCGCGTGCTGGAGCGCGCCGCCGTATCAGGCGACTACGACCTTGGCGTTGGCATTGAGACTTTGCCGGAAACTTACCACGAGCTGGCCGGCGAGCCGTCCTCGCGAATGCAGCGGGTCAACGACCAGGTTTTCATCGACACGACCCGCGAGGTGGTGCGCAATCTGGCCCAGGGCGGACACGTGGTCATCATCGGCCGCGGTGCCAACGTGATTCTGGGGGACACCCCCGGAGTGCTTCACGTGGGAATGCTGGCGCCCATGGCCAAGCGGGTGGCAACCATCGTGGAAAGGGAGCATCTCAGCGAATCGGAGGCCCGTTCTTACCTGGAAGGGCTGGAAGAGGCGCGGGTCAAGTTTTTCCAGAAGTTTTTCAAGGTTTCCCCCCACAATCCGACCCTGTACCATATGATGCTGGACATGGGGCATATGAGTACCGACACCGCTGCTAAAATCATTTCCCACGCCACCGGCGACCTGGAACACTAAACTGCGCGTACAATGCCGCCGGCCAGCGCTGCGCCCGGCTCAACCCGGGGCCGCTGGCGCCGACGGCTGGCAGACATCACTGGCAGACATCAAGGGAGGCAAGCAACAATATGTTCATCAGAATGGTTTGGGGGAAACTCCGCGCCGGTTCCTGGGAGGAATTTGAGCGCCACTACCACGAGCGCGTTACCGCCGGCTCTTCGCCCAAAGGCTTGCGCGAGCGGCAGCTCATCCGCAGCACCGAGGACCCGGACGAGGGCATCAGCGTCAGCATCTGGGAAACCCTGGGCGACCTGCGCGCCTACGAAACCAGCGAGTTCCGCGCCAACATCGCCCGGGAGGTCGAGCATCTCTATCGCGGCGAGTACTGGGTGAAGCACTTTGAGATTGCCTCCACCGACTAACCGCGGCGGATAACGCGCCCGGATCTGACGCAGGGGCGGGTTTCAAACCCGCCCCTGCGTCTGGCGCGATGGTTGGCTGCGGAATCAGGCCGCGGTTTTACGAGTCGAAGTCCACGCCTACGCCCACTATCTCTACCTGCATCGAGCGGATGTCCGGGGCGCCGGCGTCGAAGGTTACGCCTACTACGACGTTGATGCCCCGGTCAACTTCCGGGCCGCCGGGGATTTCAAAGCGGCCGTCCAGGTGGTCGCCTTTGAGGGCCATACCCAGGTGCTCGGCGATAATCTTTTCGCCGTCATACACCAGCACTTCCGCGACGTTGGCGTGGGAGCGGGCGCGGAAGGAAACCGACACGGACTCGGCTTTGGTGCGGTTGCCGTTCTGCACGGTGGGGGTGGGTATGGCGAAGTGGAGCCAGGTGTTTTGGCCTTCGCTGCCTTCAATGCGGACGAAAGGCCCGCAATGGCGCACGGAGGCGATGCGGTTGAGGTATTCTCCGGTCATTGCGGAGCCGTGTACCCAGGATGTGAATTTGTGCCCTGCCATCGTTGGAACCTCCTGCCGGCGGTGGTGTTGGGTTGGATGGCGTTATGATAACAGGGTTTTTACGGGGATATACAGGGTTGATTAGAGGATTCGGGCTTGCCGGCGTTCCATTTCCAGCAGGCGGGCTTTGACGCTGAGGCCGCCGGCTCCGTAGCCGTGCAGGCCGCCATTGGTACCCACGACGCGGTGGCAGGGTATTACCAGAGGGAACGGGTTTTTGGCCATGGCCTGGCCGGCGGCGCGGGAGGCGCGGGGGTTGCCGGCGGCGTCGGCCAGCCACTGATAGGAACGGGTTTCGCCGGGCGGGATGGTGCGACAGGCGGCCCATGCGGCGCCGTAGAAGGGCGGCGCGTTGGCGAGGTCCAGGGAGATACGTTCCAGCGCCGTGACGTTGCCGGCGAAGTAGTCGTTGAAGGCGGCCAGCGTGTCCGCGAAGGCTCCGGCGTTCTCCGCGGCGGTTTGCAGCGCATCGCCCAGCCCGGCCAACGCATCCTGGGGTTCCGGCTGGAGGCTGATTCGTTGCAGGCCGTCCGGCGCGCCCAACAGAGCCAGCCAGCCGACGGGGGTTTTTTGTACGTGGTAATAGAGTTGTGCCGCTGGTGATTTGACGGCGTTCATCCGGTGGAACCTCCCGCGGGTTGCGATTTGGCGTCAGGCGCGTTTGGGGTGGTGGGGGTTAGACTTCGCGGCGGCGGAGGGCGTGCCAGGTCAGGGGGAAGCGGACGGCTTTCCAGGCTTCGGTTAGGGCGGCGTCCGCGGGCGGGTTGGCTCGGGTTGGGCCGGAGTAGGTGTGGCGGGCGTAGGCGTTCACGATTTGCAGGATGGCGGGCTGCTGTTCCGGCAGGGCGGCGGTTAGCCGGGCGGCCCACTGGTGAGGGGTTTGGTGCGCCTGTGGCGGCAGGGATGCCAGCCGGCTCAATCGTCGCAGGCGACGGTAGGCGGCCGGTATGTCGGGCGGCGTGGCCAGCAGCCAGCGCCAGAGCGCCCAGGCCGCGATGACGACCAGGAGGGCGGCGATGCCCAGACCCACGGCCCAGGGCCGGGCGGCGCGGGCCGCGCTTTGCCATCCGGCCGCGGATTCGCCGCGTGTCAGGAGGTCTTCTTCATCGAACAGCGACTCAAAGTCTTCGCAGTCCTCTTCGATTTCGCAGGGCAAGTCGCCGGCATCCGTGCCGCCATCGGACAGCCCGCCGCGTCTGGCCTGCTCCTCCGGGGGCAGGGCGGCGGGAATTTCCTTGCCGGGGGTGGGTTCAAAGGGCACCCAGCCGTAGCCGGGGAAATAAACTTCCGTCCAACCGTGGCTGTGATGGTCGGACACCATAAAGATGCTGGAATCAGCGACGGCGTTGCCGGCGGTGTAGCCGGTGGTCATGCGGGCCGGGATGCCCAGGCTGCGCATCAGAACCGTCATAGCGGAGCCAAAGTATTCGCTGTAACCCTCCCGGCTCTCAAAGAGGAAGTAGTCCACGCCGTCCACGCCGAAGGGCGGCGGGTCGATGGCCAGGTTATAGGCCAGATTGTCTTTGAGGTAGGACTCGACGGCCACCGCTTTGTCGTAGGGCGTTGCAGCGTCGGCGGTGAGGCTGCGGGCGAAGCTGGCCACCCGCGGCGGCATATCGTGGGGGAGCTGGGTGTAGCGGGTCCAGACCCAGGGGGCGTACTCTTCGCCGGCGGAGCGGAGTTGCTCCGGCTCGGCGGAGGAGACCGAGGCCGTGAGCTGGTACGGTTCGCCGGAGTCGGCATCGCCGCCGGCGGCGCGCACGGACAGAACGTCCGGCTCGGCGGGGACTATCTCCCCGATGACGGCGTTGAGTACGCTGCCGGTTCCGGCGCGCGCGACGGTTTCGAGGACAAAAGAGGACGGGAGATTGGCGGCGATGGCCTCGTCGGTGGCGTAGGCATCGGCGGCGACGGATTCACGAACGCCGGCGACGGCTTGCCGGAGGACTGCGGGCAGGTCGTCCGTACCGCTGTTCAGGTGGGGGTCGATGACGTAACGGGGCGAATCAAAGGTCTCGATGCGGATGTCGCGGTTGGCGCCGATGGCCTGGCCGCCGGCGAAAAGGCTGCGGCTATCATAGTTGGGGATGACCTCAAAGGTAACGTTGAACCGCTCCTGATTAGGGTTGGGAGCGCTGTATTCGGGCTGCCAGCCGGGTTCGCGGAGGACGGCGCCTTCGGACAGCCAACCCTCGTGGGTGTACTTGGCATAGGAACGGGCTTTCCAGTAGAGGGGCACGGGGGAGTTGACCTGCAACACGGGCGTATCGGTGGGGTTGATGGTGCCCTGGAAGGCCATGGTGTCGCCCCAGATGCGGTAGGGCAGGGGGCGGCGGGCGGGCAGTCCGGCGAACAGGCGGTTGAAGTCTTCCTCCCAGTGCACCAGGGGGGCGCGGCTGACGGAATAGACGGCGTTGGCCGGCCCCCACTGGCCGCCAGTGGGCAGCAGGAATGCGATGAGCAGCGCCACGACGGCCACCATGGCGGTATCGCTGACGGTGAGGATGCCCAGGTGCCCGTCGTAGATGCGGCCCTGGCGGTCCCAGCGCTGGCGGGCGCGGACGGATTGCACCCATCCGACCAGCAAAAGGCCGGTGAACAGGTAGATGCCGAGGTAGATGCCGGCGTTGTCGGGCAGGAAGGTGAGATTGGACAGCAGGCCCACGGAGCCCAGGGCGAATACGCCCCAGAAGTTGCGATAGCGGAAAAAAACCCAGCCGGCCAGGTAGCCCGACAGCCAGGCGGCAATCATTAATCCCACGGCGAAGGGGAGCGGGTCAACGCTGATTCCCTCGCTGCGCGCGGCCAGAACCCATAAGGTCAGGCGGTCAAAAAGCTCGGCGGCGGTGGCGACTTGCAGTTCGTCGGGCGAGGCGGCGGTCATTTGCCAGATGACTACGCCGGCGCCCAGCAGCAGCCCGATGGGCAAGAGCGCGGCGGTCCACAGGCGCAGCCGGGTCAGCAGCAGGGCGGTCAGCACGGCCAGCAGCATCACCAGAACCAGCGAGGGCGTGGGCGCCCAATCCGCCACTTCGACGGACCAGACGACGATTATCATATTGAGGGTGAGCAGGCCGGCGGCGACCCAGCCGTCGGGGGGGCGCAGGGACAACAGCAAGGCCGGCAGGCGGCGGCCCAATTCCATCCAGCTCCAGAGGGAGCCGGCTCTGGGAGAGGGTTGGGGCAGGGTAGGCGCTGGGGTGGTAATGGTTGCCATAATGCCGACGGTAGGCAGTCAGTATAACGGCCAATGCCGGGAATAACAAACGCGAGCAGCCCCACAGCGAGCAGCCCCACGCCAATCAGACAATCCTTGACGGAATCCCAACCGGCCGTGTAGGTTGACAGCAGGGTAATCCGGCGCCCGCACTGTGTTGCGGCGGTTATGAGGTGCGATGATGTCCGGCAAAGGAGATATGCGGATACAAAAAATAGTGGCGGAGAATGAGCGGAAAATAAAGTGTTTAGAAGATTTTGCCGATGCAAAAGCCAAAGAGAATACCGGACTGATTAGCAAAATCTACCAAAATCATAATGTCCTGATGGAGAAATCAAATGACTGACCGGGCCGAACCGGGTCTGCAAGCGCTGGCCGACTTGGCCGCAGCTTACGAACTCTGGTGACACCGGCATAGCGCGCGCGGTGTACCTGCCGGCTCAGGACACCGCACCGGGACTATAGCGTAAGGACGCTATCGGTCACCGGGCTGTTCATCCGCTCGGCGCCGGTGGCCAGGGGGTGGGACAGGGCGAGGTTGATGTCTTCGTTGCGGCGGACGAGGTACAGGGGGATGTCGTGCTGGGCCAGGTATTCGGCGGTGATGTGGCCGGTTGTGCCGGGGGCGGCTCCGCTAGCGGGTGCGACAAATGAGGTGTGGTCAACGTAGCAGACGGCCACGTTGACGCCCTGACGGCGCAGGCCCACCAAGGCCGCGGTCCACTCCGGGCGGCGCGAGGAGGTAATGGTCATCAGGGCGTTGAAGCCGGACAGGTGGGGGCGCAGGTCGTAGATGAAGCGTTCCAGGGACAAGGCGCCGTCGGCGCGGATGCCGGCCAGGGTTTCCATCAGGATGCCCAGCTGGGCGGGCCGGCGGTCGGGTTTGAGCATCCAGAGGTCGGCGGCGTTGGCGGCAAGGCCCACGGGGACGGCCTGTTCATCCCAGCGCTGGACCAGGGATGCGGCGACGGTTACGGCCAGTTCTTCGGTGTTGTCGGGCGGCTCGCCAACGTGGGAGCGGCGCTCCATATCCAGCAGCACCCAGGCTTGGGCGGATATGCCGATGTCGAACTCCTTGACCATAAGCCGGTTCATGCGGGCGGTGTAGGGCCAGTGGATGCGGCGCAGACTGTCGCCGTGGGCGTAATCGCGCACAGTGGATGATTCGGGCGTGATGGCCGGAGTGCGGCGGGAGAAGGCGGTGTCGCTGGGCAGGTTGGCGAAACGGCGGTCAAGGTCGGGCAGAGGGACGGTTTGGGGGAGTACGGTATATGCCTGGTCGTTGAGGAAAGTCCGGCTGAGGCGAAACAGGCCGAAGGGGTCGCGGGCGGTAACGCGGACGCGGCCGGTGCGATAAATGCCGCGGCGGGACAGGTAGGTTGCGATGCGGAAGGAACGGACTTGCCCCTTTACCAGCGCTACGGTGCGGCCTCCGGGGTCGGCGAGGTCGGTATCTTCGACCACTTCCAGCCAGGATTTGGGGAGGCGAGCGCGGTTGAAAAGCTGGATTTGTCCTTCCAGGAAATCGCCGACGCGGCCGCGGGTGTCCAGCCGGGTGAGGCGCACGTCAATGCCGCGCAGGTTGAGCCAGGCCCAGCCGTAGCCGATGGCGCACAGCAGGAGCAGCGTGAACAGCAGCCGGTAAAAGAAGGGGAATCCGGTGCCCAGGGCGTAGAACAGCACGGTCAGGATGAGCAGGCCGAAGAGGATTTTGCGCCGGTGCCGGCTAACGGTTTGCTTAATCATGGTGGGGTGAAGTCAGGTCGTCCAGAATTGCGGGTTGGTGAGAGGTAGCGCCGCTCTCCGGCTCTGACGCCGGCTATGCGGGGCATTACACAACAATGCTGGTGGCTTCCGGAGCCGGACGATAAGCAGCGCGCAGGGTATCCTGCGTTACTTGATGCCGGCGATGCCAGGCGCCGGAGTCGCTGAGTTCCGCTGCCAGCTGCCGCAGCTCCGCGTCGGCTGTTTCGGCATTTTGGATGGCCGGCCAATCAGCCGGCCATGGGTCGAACACGTTGGCCCCCATTGCCGAAAGGATGTCGGCCATCGCCTCTGCTTCGGTATCGCCCTGCCCGGAAACGCCGAGCGCCGACGGGCACCAGGCGGAGTAACAAACTGCCCCATCGGAAAGCGTATCCTGCCAGATTACAACTGCGTAAGTACCCATAGTCAACCTCTAATATGGCTTGGGATGCCAGCAGATCTGCTAACGGCGGTCAACCAGGGGCCAAGCGCCGGATTCCCGCTGGCGGGGGAATGACGGCGCCATGTCAACACGCCCCGGGAGGCCGGGCTACCTTGCCCCCGGAACCGGCACGCTGTTCAGCAGTTCGTTGACCAGTTGTTCGGGGCGGACGCCGCGCATACGGGCGGCGGGGGTCAGGACGATGCGGTGGGCGAGTACGGCGATGGCCAGTTCCTTGATGTCGTCGGGCAGCACGTAGTCGCGGCCCCGGATGAGGGCGAGGGCGCGTCCGGCGCGGAACAGGCCGAGGGACGCGCGCGGGGAGGCGCCCAGGGCGGCGTCGCTGTGGGCGCGGGTGGCCTCGGACAGGGCCACCAGGTACTCGCGCACCAGCCCGTCCACGTACACTTCCTGGGCAGTTTTCTGGAGGGACAGCACGTGCTCCGGCGCGGCTACGGGCTGCAGGTCCAGGATGGGGTGCGAATGTTCCTGCTGGGCGATGATGGTGATTTCCTCGTCAAAACGGGGGTAGCCGACGCTGATGCGCATTAGGAAACGGTCCAGCTGGGCTTCGGGCAGGGGGAAGGTTCCCTCGTACTCGATGGAGTTCTGCGTGGCAATGACCAGGAAGGGCCGGGGCAGGGGATGGGTAACGCCGTCAACGGTAACCTGGCGCTCTTCCATGGCTTCCAGCAGCGCCGACTGGGTTTTGGGAGTGGCCCGGTTGATTTCGTCGGCCAGCACCAGCTGGGCCGCGATGGGGCCGGAGCGGAAACTGAACTCGCCGCTGGACTGGTTATAAACGGAGACGCCGGTAACGTCGCTGGGGAGCAGGTCGGGGGTGAACTGGATGCGGGAGAAGGTGCCGCCAATGGAGACGGCGATGGAACGGGCCAGCATGGTTTTGCCGACGCCGGGGACATCCTCGACCAGGATGTGGCCTTCGGCAATCAGGGCGGCCAGGGCCTGCTCGATGACGTCATCCTTGCCGACAATAACGGTGGCTACGTTGCCGGCGATGCGTCCGGCGACGGCGGCGGCGTCAACGATAGTGGTGGATACGTCGGCGGGGAAAGTGACTGCCGTGTTCTGCACTGGAGCGCTCCTGCCGCAAGGGTAAGGCTGGGGTCAGTTTAGCACAGCCGGCAATGACTTGGCGGCCGGCTGGTAGCGTTGCAATTTAGGTGGTTTAACATTCGGAACGGTAGGGGCGACCTCATGAGTCGTGCTTATGCCCGCCGTCAAAACGACGGTATCGCGCCTCAAACCACCTAAAACGAAACGCTACCGCGGCCGGCTTACGGAACCGGGGCCGGCGGCAGTTCATCGGGGACATCATCAGGCCCTGTAACTATGCTGGGAGTTGGGGTAGGGGTGGGTTCCGGTTCCGGCGGCGCGGCTCCGGATGCGCCGCCGGTGAAGGGGGCGACGGCAATCCAGGCGCTCCAGGCGCTGTTCCGGCCCCCTACGCACTCGCTGCGGACTATGTAGGAGTAGTTGGCATCGTGGTCAGCGCCGATGTGATACGGTAGCGTTCCGTTTCAGGTGGTCGGGGTTTTGCAAAATCATTAAAGCCCTCTCCCCTTGTGGGAGAGGGTTGGGAGAGGGGTAGCGCTCCGGTGCCCGCAAAACCCGCCGCCCGCACTTTGCCCCGGCCCACTGACAACCCCCCTTTGACAACCGCGAACATCAGTCCTATACTGTACCCCGTCACGTGAATCTCAGTCCTGCCAGAGGTCAACCGGTCGTCAACGGCCAGTCAGCACAAAATCGCATACCGGCGTCGTGGAGACCCCTCGTCCAATGCTTACGCGAGTACGGTCTAACCGGCCAACAGCGACTGCCACCGCGCTGCGTGGCTGCGCCTTAAAGCGCAGTTCACGAACCATCGGAGCAAAACTTTGCGTAAATCCCCCGGCCGTGGGGCTGACAATGACCGGTAACCTCTGGCCCGCACACCACATCCCGCCCACCGCCCGAACCACGATAGCCTGAACCCCCACCGCCTGAACCGTAACCCCGACCACCTGAACCAGCAAGGAGCATCGCCGGTGAACCCAGCCCACCACCACAGAGGAATAACCAAACCACCTGAAACGGAACGCTGCCATGTGATACGCCCCTATTGACAGCCGGCCCGTGGTTATGCTCGGCTGCACTACCGGCTGGCCGTTAAGCCACTTGCGGACTTCTATTTTACGCCGGTTGACGCTCAGCCCCCCGCTCGGATTGCGCCACGACAGCCGTACATTGCCCAAGAGGGTGCGCCCGCCGGCAAAGCTGGTGATTGGCAGACATTGCGGCGGCGGGCTTGCCGTCGGCGTTGGCGTCGGCGGGCGCGCCCTGATCGGGCGACGGCCCCAGGTTAACCCAATGTATCGATTGGCCCGGCGGAGCCTTTGCGGGCGGCCGGCCCGGTGTTGCTATAATGTGGCGCAACAGCCTGTTCTCATCGCCGTAGCCATTGTGACTGTCCGCATCATTCTCAGCGCCGCCATAGCGTTGTTTGCCGCAACGGTGGCCATCGCTTGCGCCAACGCGGCCGACCGGAGCGATGCCGGGGCGGCAACCCTCACCGTGTTCGCCGCCGCATCGCTGGCCGAGTCGTTCCGGGCCGTGGCCGCCGCTTTTGAGGCCGATAATCCTGGTGTAACGGTTGCGTTCAACTTTGCCGGCAGTCAGACATTGCGCACGCAGCTGGAGCACGGCGCCGCCGCCGGCGTGTTCGCCGCCGCCGACTGGCGGCAGATGGCGGCGGTGAAAGAGGCCGGGCTGCTGGGCAGTACGCCGGTCTATTTCGCCGCCAACCGTCTGGCGGTGGCGACGCCGGCCGGCTCCGGTACGGTGCAAACGCTGTCCGACCTGGCGCGCCCCGGAGTCAGCATCGCCATCGCCGCCGCCGCGGTTCCCGCCGGAACCTACGCCCGCAACACGCTGCAACTGTTGGCCGCCGATGCCCGGTTTCCCGACGATTTCGCCGCGGCCGCGCTGGCCAACGTAGTAACCAACGAAACCAGCGTGCGCGGCGTGGCGCAGAAAGTGGCGCTGGGCGAGGTGGACGCGGGCATCGTGTACGAAACCGATGTCGCCGCGACGCAATACGCAAAGTCAATGCGGGTGATTGAGATTCCCTTGCAGTTCAACCCGGCGGCGCAGTATCCCATCGCATCCCTGGCCGCCGCGCCGCGCCCGGCGGCGGCCCTGGCGTTCATCGAGTTTGTGCAAAGCGATGACGGCCAGGCCATACTGCGGGAATACGGATTCGCGCCGCCGGCCAACGTTGCCTGCCCGTGCGCGCGGGGGGCCGTTTTTACATTGATTGATTGATGGACAGGATTGACCGGATTTTATGTTGAGATTCCCGCGCTACCTTTGGCCAGGCCGGCCGGAATCGGGGGCCACGCTGGGGGTTTTGACGCCGGCGGGGGTGGCGGCCACCGTCATCTACGTGCTGTTTATCGGCCTGCCCATCGTGGCCCTGCTGGTGCGCGCCGGTCAGCAGGAGGGCTTTCTGGACGGGCTGACCGGCGGGCTGGTTTTGCAGGCGGTTCGCCTCACCGTCGTTACCAGCATCGTCAGCCTGGCCATCGTGGTCGTCGTCGGTACGCCCTTTGCGCTGCTGCTGGCACGCCGCCCCTCGCCGGCGCTCCGGGTCATTGATACCTTCGTCGAGCTGCCCATCGTGCTGCCGCCGGTGGTCGCCGGCGTGGCGATGCTGATGGCCTTCGGACGCCACGGGCTGCTGGGGCCGGCGCTGTCGGCCCTCGGGGTAACGCTGCCCTTTACCACCGCCGCAGTGATATTCGCCCAGGTTTTTGTGGCGGCCCCGTTCTACATACGGGCGGCGCGCGCCGGTTTCGCCGCAGTTGACCCCACCTATGAAGCGGTGTCGCAAACCCTGGGGGTATCGCCATGGGCGACCTTCTGGCGGCTGACCCTGCCGGTAGCCAGCCCGTCGCTGCTCACCGGCCTGACCCTGGCCTGGGCGCGGGCCGTTTCGGAGTTCGGCGCCACCATCATGTTCGCCGGCAACCTGACCGGACGCACCCAAACTATGCCTCTGGCCATTATGACCGCGATGGAATCCAGCCTGGGCGCGGCGCTGGCGCTGGCGGTGCTGCTGCTGGCGATGTCGGCGGCGGCGTTGGCGCTGCTGGGCTTCCTGCTGCGCCGGCGGTCGGAGTCGCCGGCGTGAACGACCGGACTGACACTGCCGCCGCGGCCGGCCAATTTACGGTCAACCGGGGCGGCTTTCGGCTGGAGCTGTCCTTCACGGCGGACGCCGGGCGAATCCTGGTGCTTTTTGGGCCGTCCGGGGCCGGCAAAACCACGGCGCTGCGGACCATCGCCGGCCTGGCGCAGCCCGACGCCGGCCGCATCACCATCGCCGGGCGGACGGTATTCGCCAAGCCGGACGATGCGCCGGGCCAGCCGGTCTGGGTGCCGCCGCACCGGCGCGGCGTTGGCTACGTTACGCAGCAGAACCACCTGTTCCCCCATCTGACGGTCAGCCAGAACATCGGCTACGGCCTGTCGCGCCGGCGCGGCGCGTCCGCTCAGCGGCGGGTGGCCGCTCTGATTGACCGCCTGCGCCTGCACGGGCTTGAGGAACGGCGGGTTTGGCAACTGTCCGGCGGACAGCAGCAGCGCGCGGCGCTGGCGCGGGCATTGGCGCCGTCGCCGGATTTGCTGCTGCTGGACGAGCCTTTCGCCGCGCTGGATATGGAACTGCGCCGGGAGTTAGGGGCCGAGCTGCGCTCAACCATCCGGCAGCTCAACGTTCCGGTCATCCTGGTAACCCACAGCCGGGAAGAGGCCCTCGCTCTGGGGGACACGGTGCAAATCATCGACGCCGGCCGGACGATGGCAGTGGGCGCGCCCCTGACGGCGCTGGAGCAGCCCGGACGGGGGCGCGTTGCCCGGCTGGTGGGCGTGGAGAACCTGCTGGAGATGCGGGTGGCGGCCCGGCTGCCGCAGGACGGCACGATGGTGTGCGTCTCCAATGCGGGCGGCGCCAGGGCCGCCGGCCACTCGCTGGAAACTCCCCTGGCCGACGGCTGGGCAGTGGGCGATGCGGTGACCGTGGGCATCCGGGCGTCGGACATCATCCTGGCATCCGGGCCGCTGCCGCAATCCTCGGCGCGAAACACCTGGGCCGGCGTGGTAGCCGGGGTAGAGATGCGGCCCCCCGGCTACGAGGTGGCGCTGGACTGCGACGGCATCGTGCTACGGTGCCACATCACGGGGGCATCGCTGGAGGCAATGAACATCGCGCCGGGCCTGCCCCTGTGGGCCATCTTCAAGGCGTCATCCTGCTTTTTGCTGAGCGAATAGGGGTTCCGCTTTTACCGGAATCTACCGGATTGGATTTTAGTACCGGATTGGATTTGAGTTTGGGATATAATCGCGGCGCCGCATCGCGGGTTTGCGATGCGACGATGACGATAAGGATAGCGTCAGGAGGATTATTGAGGATGGCCGGATACAAAGGGATTTTGTTCGATATGGATGGCGTTCTGGTGGACAGCGAGCCGCTGTTCCACAAAGCGGTGAACATCGTGGTGGAGCAATGCGGCGCCGCTCCGATAACGGAAGCGGAGAACAGCCGCTACCTGCTGGGCACGACGGTGGCAGAGACGTGGGTACGGGTCAAAGAACTGCGCGGGATACCGCAAGCTCCCACGGAGTTGCTGTCCATCTACAACGCAGTGGTGCAGGAAGTGCTGCGCTCGGATTTGACGCCCCGCCCCGGCGTGCGCGCGCTAATCGCGGAAGCTCAGCGTCGGGGCTTGCCCATCGCGGTGGCGTCGTCGTCGCTGCGGGAGTGGGTGAATCTCAAGCTGTCGGTAATCGGTTTGACCGGCGCCTTCCCGGTAGCGCTGGGCGGCGACGACGTGGAGAACGGCAAGCCGGCGCCGGACATCTATATCAAAGCGGCGCGGCTGATTGGCCTGGAAGCCGCCGAGTGCGTTGCGATTGAGGACTCTCCCGTTGGTCTGGCGGCGGCCAGCGCGTCGGGCGCCTATACCGTTTGCACGCTGACCGACTCGACGCGCCACCTGGACCTTTCGGCGGCCGACGTCATTATCGAGGACCTGGAGCGCTTCGACTACGGGCTGCTGGCCGGGGGCGGTTAGCGCCGGCGGCGACGGCGGCGGCGCAGGCCGGGTATGCCGGGGAAAACCCCTTCGTCCAGAACCCATTGCAGCCGCTGCAACAGGGCGCGTACCTCGCCGGCGTCCAGGAGCGACATCAGTTCCGCAACGTCGCCGGCCGGATCCAGCATTTGGCCGCACAGCCGCCGCAGCGGTTCCAGCAGCCGCTCGGGTATCGGTTCCTCGCCAAAATCCCAGATGACGGTGCGAATCTTGGTATCAGCGTGGAAAGTCAACCCCTGGTCAATGCCCCACAGCTTGCCGCTGGCATCGCGGAGCACGTGGCTGGCTTTGCGGTCGGTATTGTTGGCGACCAGGTCGAAGCAGCAAATCGTCCGCAGCTGGTTGGCGTCCCACTCATCAAGGCTGTCGCGGGAGATGGTGTAGTAGTTTTCCCTGGGGTCATGCGCCACGTAAAGCTGCGCCGAGCCGATGCCGTGGGGGCCGTCGCGGATGGTGGTTAGCGGGATGAAATCCCAGCCCAGTATCCGGCTGAGCAGGTAGGCGGCGTATTCGCGCTTGTAGAGGGTTCCGGTCGGGAAGTCCCATAGCGGGATTTCGCCTTTCACCGGCTTGTAAATCGCGTGCCCGAAACGGCCATTGAGGGACAGTTCGACGAGGAAAGTGTAGTTGGAGCCGTCCCGCGTGAGGTCACAGCTCAGAATCTCTCCATACTGGAGAAATTCAGGGTCGGAAGGCCCGGCAGCGTTCAAGGGGAAACGGGGGCGGAATCGCCGGCTAGCCGGTCTCAAACACGGCGTGGCCGTTGGCGCGGGTGCAGCGGTGCCCGTCCGGGTCGATGGGCATACCGCACAGGAAACAGGGGGGCCGTCCGGAGGCGCATACGCTCAGCGCCTGGCTGGCCAGCGCCGCCGACTGGGCCATGGTCATCCAGAAGCTGACCGAAGTTTGCGCCCCGGAATCCGGGTCATCTTCGTCGCCCTCAAAAGCGTGGACGATGAAACAGTTGGCCTCCCGGTCGTATTGCAGCTGCATCTGACGGGCCTGGAAATCCTGTTCCATAGCATCGCCCGTCCAGGGGGCTTCGCCGGGGGCGCTCTCCTGGTTCAGCGCCGACTCGCCCAATTGCTGGACGGCCTGCTGCAAGTAGATTCCCAGCTGGAACAGCTGCTCCTTTTCCAGCCAGATGAACGACTGTGCCCGGCCCGCCTCGGCAGCCAGCCGGAAGGTGCGGCGACCGGGGCGGCCAAAGGACTCGGCGGCTACCGTCCGGGCGGCGCCCAATTTGTAACGAACTTCACGCTCTGCCATGATACTATGATAGTCGCCGGGGCAGACGCTGGCAAGGGGCAACCGGGCGGGTATGCGCGGGCAGGTCAGCCGTGGGCAAGTCAACCGGCGGAGCTGCCGGAACCGTTGCGGAAGTCGGGCGGCGGCTCTCCAAAGGGTTGGCCATTGGCTTCGGCGGCCAGTCGCCGGTCGTTCCATTCGCGCCAGGCCGCGTCGGCTTCGGCGTGGCCGCGCGTGATGCCCTCGGCAACGCCCTGCGTGATGCCCTCTTCACGGCCTTGCTCGCGGGTTTTTTGGCGGTACATTGCGGCGAATACCATAGAGGCTCCTTCCTACCAGGATGGGGCTGAAAAGCATCCAGCATATCCCAATCGGAAAAATCCTGTCCATCCTGTCTATCGCTGTAAAAAACGGACTCAAACCACCTGAATTGCAACGCTACCCGGGCGGGTATGCGCGGGCAGGTGAGCCGTGGGCAAGTCAACCGGCGGAGCTGCCGGAACCGTTGCGGAAGTCGGGCGGCGGCTCTCTAAAGGGTTGGCCATCGGCTTCGGCGGCCAGTCGCCGGTCGTTCCATTCGCGCCAGGCCGCGTCGGCCTCGGTGTGGCCGCGCGTGATGCCCTCGGCAACGCCCTCTTCACGGCCTTGCTCGCGGGTTTTTTGGCGGTACATTGCGGCGAATACCATAGAGACTCCTTCCACCAGGATGGGGCTGAAAAACATCCAGAACCCGCCGGCCATGGCGGCGCTGCCCATGATCGCCAGCGGCGCCTCACGCCAGGACGGGCTTTCAGCATCAATGACCTTGATGTAGATGATGTAGCTAAGGCTGGCGACGAAGCAGACGCTGAAAGTCCAGAAGTGCGGTCGAATCCGCCGCACCGGGATGCTGAGCAGGGATACCCGCGCGTCTGCGTCGTCATTTGGTTTCTGTTGGGTCATATGCTACCCCCGTAACCGGAATTGGGCAAGGGCGGCGTCCGGGAACGCCGTCTAGCCCAGCCCGCGTGCGCGGTATTGCAGCGCCTCGGCAAGGTGCGCCGGGCCTACTCGCTCTGCGACCGCCAGGTCGGCCACGGTTCGCGCCACTTTGACGACCCGGTGCAGGGAGCGCGCCGATAAATCGAGCTGCTGCGACGCCCGCTGCAACAGCGTCAAAGCGTCATCCTGCAAATCGCAGTAGTCCCATACTTTGGAGCCGTGCATCTCAGCGTTGGACAGCGCCGGCGCGCCGCCTTCCTGAGCAAACCTGGACTCCTGAATTGCGCGCGCCGCCGCAACTCGAGCCTGCGCTTTTTCCGACGGCTCAGCGTGAACCTGCTCCACCAGGCTGTCGTATTCCACGGGCGGGACTTCCACAAATATGTCAATGCGTTCCAGCAGCGGGCCGCTGATGCGTCTCTGGTAGCGCGCCAGCGCCGACGGAGCGCAGACGCATTCCTTGCGCGGATGCGAGGCGTAACCGCAGGGGCAGGGGTTCATGGCGGCCACCAGCATGAAACTGGCCGGATAGGTCACGGTGCCGCTCACGCGGGTGATAGTTACCGTCTTGTCTTCCAGCGGCTGGCGGAGGGATTCCAAAGCGGCGCGCCCAAATTCCGGCAGTTCATCCAGAAACAGCACACCGCGATGGCTGAGGGTAATTTCGCCGGGACGGAGCATCCGCCCGCCGCCGACGAGGCCGGCGTTGGATATAGTGTAATGCGGGGCGCGAAAGGGGCGCTGGGCGATAAGGGGGCTGTCCGGCGGCAGGTTGCCGCTGACGCTGTAAATCTTGGTAACTTCCAGCGCCTCTTCCGCAGTCAGGTAGGGCAGGATACCGGGCAAGGCCCGGGCCAGCAGGGTCTTGCCGGAACCGGGGGGGCCGCTGAGCAGGATGTTGTGGAACCCGGCGGCGGCCACCTCCAGCGCGCGTTTGGCGTGGTCTTGCCCGCGGATGTGGGCCAGGTCGGTGTTATCCGGCGGCTTGCGGTTGCCGTTCAGATGGACGCCGCCGTGGGGGAAGGGTTCAATGAGAGTATCGCCTTGCAGGTGGGACAGCAGTTGCGCCAGCGTCGCTACCGGATAAACCTTCACGCCGTCAACCAGGGCCGCCTCGGCGGCGTCCACCGACGGCACGTACATGGAGCGGATGCCCTGGTCGCGCGCTACCGAAACCATCGGCAGAATGCCCGCAGTGTGCCGGAGGCCGCCGTCCAGCGACAGTTCGCCCAAAAATATGGCCGGCTCCAGCGTGCACGGAGCCTGTCCGGTGCTGAACAGGATGCCCACCGCGATGGGCAAGTCGTAGGCCGGCCCCGCTTTTTTCAGGTCGGCCGGCGCCAGGTTGACGGTAATGCGTCGCATGGGAAACTCGCAGCCGCTGTTGCGCAGGGCGGCGCGCACCCGTTCCTTCGCCTCTTGAACTGCGGTGTCGGGCAGGCCGACGATGTGAAAAGCCGGCAGTCCCGGCGAAATATCCGTCTCGGCTTGAATAATCTGACCGTCCAGCCCGATGACGGCGCAAGTTTGAGCAGTTGCCAGCATTACGACCCCTCCACAGGTTGCATCAATCACCGCGCTACTCGCGGCGCGCTGGTACCCTATCACTGCTGAACAGGCGTTCGCAATAGGCTGGCGGTCATCAAAATAGGCGCAGCCAACCCCTTTGCCATTGCCGCTTGCCTAATCTATACTGCTGTAATGGACTTGCATTTTGAAATTGGCGACCCGTTGCGGCCCCGGGGACACGCGCTGCTGTACTTCCGCGTGGACACCGAGCCGGATAACGTGTACGGCACCTACATCATCACCCTGCCCATCACTGCGGACTTGACCAAGTACGTCCCGCCCTTCCTGGCGGCGCATCTGGGCGGCGCCGGCTCCGGCCCGCTGGCCAACTTCTCCGCCTTTGCCATGCCGCCGATGTCCGAGTTGGTGGAGGGCGGTTACGACCGGCTGGTGCGCCTGGCCAACCTGCGCAACGACGATTTGGTGTACGGCGGCAGTATGTTTTCCTATGACCTGGCGCGGATGATGGAATCGGTGGCGATGGCCGTGCAGGAATACTCCGACGCCTGGTCGCAGGCCGCCGGCGAGTCCGGCGCGGGGTCACTCCCGGCGGATGATGCCACCATCCCCCTGGGCAGCCCGGGCGCGCTGCTCGGCGACGCGCCACTGACCGGGGGAGGAGCCGACGCGCTGGGCGTCAACGAAGTGTTGTGGAGTTTTATGAGCGAGGGCGACCGCCTGGCCGAAATGGGCCGCCTGCTGGGCCGCCTGCGCTTCGCCCAGGAAGGCAACGACGCCTCCGCCATCGCCGACATCACCTCGGAGATGACCGCCCTGGGCCGCCACTTGCCCGACGAGTTCGGCATCGACACGCTGGTCGCCGCCGCCGGAGATACTACCCCACGAGGGGCGCAGCTGGCCCAGCTCTACCTCGACCGCTGCTATCGCCTGTCGTCAGGCGACACCGAACAGGTGCGGCGCATTGACGAGGCGATACGCAACCTGGAACGGCGGGGGTAGCATCGGGAGAGAGGCGTCGTCATGATTACTTCGCTTCGTCTGGTCAATTTCAAAACCTTCGCTGACGAAGAGCTTACGGTCGGCCCGTTCACGGTAATCTTAGGCGCCAATGCCAGCGGCAAGAGCAATATCAGGGACGCCTTCCGTTTCATCCACGGCATCGGGCGCGGCTATACTTTGGCCGAAATTATGGGCGGCAAGTACGGCGTCGGAGGCCAGATTGAATGGATGGGAATTCGCGGTGCGCCTAACGAGATTGTTCGTTTCGGGCAAGGTTATCCCCTTGGGGCAGGAGAATTCACGGTCCTCGTAGAACTGAACTTGGACGGGGAGAAAGTACGCTACTCCATAACGGTTGGATTCAATCTGGACGCCCCTGGCGGATTTCACCTGCTAGCAGAGCGGATGTTGGTCGGCGAGAGGCCGGTTCTCGGGAGTGTGGTTTCCGAACAAGATGGGCGTTTTATCCCTGAGGTCCGACCGTCACTGACTCGGACCTTTGCTGACCGGTCGCCAGACGATATGCGGTCCCGCCTTTGTTCCATTTTTGAGAGCATACGTTTCTTGGAGTTGTCGCCGGAACGGATGCGGGAGCCATCTATCCCCGGCGCGGCTACGTTGGGCGATTCGGGCCAGAACTTGCCGACAGTTCTGGAGGTAATCTGCGCCGATCCCAATCGTAAGCGAGTTTTGACCTCGTGGCTGCAGGAACTGACTCCGATGGATGTGCAGGGTTTTGAGTTTCCACGCGACCCCGGGGGCCGGGTGCACCTCCAAATTGTGGAGGGCAACGGACGCAAGGTATCGGCCTACAGCGCATCGGACGGTACTTTGCGCTTTCTCGCTATGCTGACCGTGCTATTGAGCGACAAGGCCGAGGGCATCTACTGCTTTGAGGAAATCGACGGCGGTATCCATCCCAACCGATTGTGGCTCTTGCTAGAGCTGATTGAACGGCAGACCGCCAAAGGCGGAATCCAGGTCATCACTACCACGCATTCGCCGGCTCTGTTGGCATGGATGAACGACACGACGTTTGAGCATACTTCAGTTGTCTATCGCGATGAATACTGGACGGACAGCGCGATTCGCCCGATAGCGGGACTGTACAACTTGAGGGAGTTGCGGAAGTCCACGGGCATGGAACGGCTTTTCACCAGCGGCTGGTTAGAAAATGCGATGGCGTTCTCCGAAGGTGAACCCGATACGGACCACCTGGACGATGACGGGGAAACCGAAGAATGAACGTCCTCATCATCCCTGAAGATTTCCGTAAGGACCAATATATCCTCAAGCCATTATTTTCCCGGCTCTTCCGACGCCTTGGCATACCTTCCGCGCACATTGCTATTTGTCAGGACCCTTTGCTCGGCGGGATCGGGGAAGCGCTTAAAACCGAACGATTGGCGGAAATCGTTGCAGAGCGGAGCGGAATGACCGACATATTCATACTGTGTGTTGACCGAGATGGCGTTGTGGGGCGGCGTCACAGGCTGGACGTGATAGAAACGGAATTCGGCCCAGACTTCTTCGCCGAAAATGCCTGGGAAGAGATTGAGACCTGGGTTCTCGCGGGGCTGGTCCTGCCCGGTGAGTGGCGTTGGGCAGACGTTCGCGCCGCGGTTCACGTCAAGGAACAATACTTTGAACCGCTTGCGGCCCAGCGCGGTTTATCCGACTCTCCTGGAGGTGGTCGTAAAGCGTTGGCCGACGAGGCGTCGCGTAATATTAATGCCATCCGGCAGAAATGTCCTGACGACTTTCACGCTCTGGCCCGCCGGATCGAGGCCAGGGCATATTCTTGACACCGCCCGCAACATCCCAATAAACTGCGGCAATCTTTTGATACCCGCAAATCATCAGGAGGTCATCTGAGATGACGGGTCGTTACACGCATCCCCACGCCCACGTCTCCGCCGCCATGGTGGACGCATCGCGCCGCTGGCTGGCGAGTCTGGACAATGAGCAGCGCAGCAAGGCTACTTATCACTATCTGGACGGCGAGCGCATCTTTTGGTATTACCCGCCGCTGAACCGCCACGGCTTGCCGCTGCGGGATATGAACGAAAACCAGCGCCGCCTGGCCATGGCGCTGCTGGCTACCGGCCTCACCGACGAAACCAACCGCCAGGCGCGCCTGATTATCGAGCACGAAGAGGTGCTGGGGCCGCTGGAAGCCGAGTCCGGCCACCCAACCTGGCCGCGAGACCCGGAGCTATACTACTGGACGGTGTTCGGCGAGCCGGGCCGGGCCGAACCCTGGGGCTGGCGCGCCGAAGGGCATCATCTGTCCGTCCATTACAGCGTCTGGGGCGACCAGGTAATTGCCGTTACGCCGTTCTTTCTGGGCGCCAACCCCGCCGAAGTCCGCAAGGGGCCGAAAGAGGGCCTGCGCATCCTGTCCGCCCGCGAAGACCTGGCCATCGAGCTGATTGGTTCGCTGGACGCCGGCCAGCGCGGCAAGGCCGTTATCCACGACAAGGCGCCGTGGGACATCCTGGGCTACAACAGCAGCAAGCAGGCCATACACGATGAGGAGGGCCTGGCAGTACGGGAGATGAACGGGACGCAGCAGGAAATCCTGATGACCCTAATCGCGGAGTACGTCAACGGCGTTCCGGCTCCGGTGGCGGAACAGCGCCTCGCCGCGATTCGCGACACGGGGCTGGACGACTTCCGCCTGGTGTGGGCCGGCGGGCTGGACCGGGGCCGCGACCATTACTACCGCATCCACGGCGGCCAGTTCATCGTGGAGTTCGACAACATCCAGAACGAAGCCAACCACATCCATTCGGTGTGGCGCGAAGTGGAAAACGACTTCGCCCAGGATGTGCTGCGCGACCACCATATGCTGTATCACATCCTCTAGCCGGATTTTGCCAGCCGGCCGGGGATTGGCAAAGGCGGCCGGGTTAAACCCGGCCGCCTTTACTTTATGCTATTGTTCTAGCCCTGCCAGCCGCGTGAGCAATCGCCGCTCCGGTTGCGCCGGAACTGTTGGCTGTTGTTATGCGGCGGCGTTCCATCCCGGCGTTGAAAGGCGCGGTGAATCCAACCCCGTATCTCATCGCTGGTGGATTCCGGCTTACGCCGGAATCCACCAAATCCCAATCGGAAAAATCCTGTCCATCCTGTCCATCGCTGTAAGAAACGGACTCAAACCACCTGAATTGCAACGCTACCGTCATCGCTTTTGCAATCGACTGCGCCGACCGATTCGTCAATAATGTTACCCCCCATCATTCGGAAAAAGCGATCCTTATAATGCTGGTCATCGTGATAGAAACTGATGAATACCCGGTGCCTTGGGATTCGGGCTTGGTTAGTCATCATCTCACCTCTACTTGCTCAAGGTCGGTCAAATCCTCGACGCTGGCAATCCTGGCCAGCAGACGGTTGTAGTTGCGAAGTTCCTCCTGCAACTCTTCCAGTTCAGCGCGAAACTCCATACACTGAGTCGGGTCATTAAAGGCCCCTCCCAGGCTTTCCTTATGCCACTTCGCTGTGAAGGGCCGCACTACCTGATTCAGCACGGGGATGGCAACTTTGCTGAACCGGATGGCGCTGCGCCCGCGCCGGCGCAAGATTCCGCGGGTGGTGGCGAATAGCGAATAGACGCTGTCCAGAGCCGTTTTCTCATCGCCCACTGCCGCGGGCAGGGGTTGGGTGACGATGCGGGTCAACATCTCGACGTATAGCTCCCAAGCGGCGTCCCGGTCGTCCTGATTGAACTCGATTTCCACCGCAGCCATCGGCTGGTTGAGCCGGACTTTTTGCAAACGGAACTCGTTGAACAAATCCGGCAGGTTCACTTTTTACCTCCGATGAACTGCTGAACTGCGAATTTACGGACTGCCCACGTCCCCCAGCGCCGCCGCCAGCTCCGACAGCGTAGCAAACCCCTCGAAGCGGTGCCGGATGACGCCCTCCCTGTCCAGCACGAATACCCAGGACTCGTTAGTCCAGTCGGCTATCTGCGTAAAGCCCCATTCGTCCGCCGCCGCCACCAGCCGGGCCCGGCTCAAGTCGCCCTGGATTTCGGCCGGGTTGTCGTACAGCTCGATGTGGATAAAGTTGGCGGCGTCGGGGTGGGCGGCGCGCAGCTCCGACACGGTGTCCACCTGGGGGCCGCAGGTGGGGCTGGTGCAGAAGGCCGGCGTAGCAAACACGATGACGCTGGGCCGGCCCGACCCGATGGCGTCGGCGATGGTCAGCCGGTACAGTTCGGCGTCCGGTTCGTAGTCGGTGGTCAGCTGGGCGATGTCAGCGCCGTCGCCCAGCGTCTTGGTCCGGCTGGCCGGCGGCCTTTCGCCGATTGACGGAATGGGCGATTCCGCCAGCACGGCAACCGGAATCTCCGCTTGGCCCGTTACGTCGCCGCCGACGGGGGTGACGGTCAGGGTATAGGCCCCCGGCTGGGGAAAGGCAACGGGCGCGCTGTACGAGCCGCGCACGCCGTAGGGCCATTCGTGGTAGTCCGCCGTGACCTGCGACGGCGGAACCGCGCCGTCCTGGCGGGTTACGGCGATTTGCGCCCGGGGCGCGTTGACCAGGGCTTTTTGGGTAGTCAGCAGAAAAGCGACCCGCTGCGTGCCGGTTTCCAGCACTTTGGTAGCCAGGTGCGACCGGATGCCGTCGGCGGCCGGGCTGGCGGCCGGCGCCGGTACTGCGATGGGCGTTGCGGTTGGCGCGGCCGCCGGCGTCGCCGCCGCGCCGCCGCAGGCGATGCCCGCCGCCAGCAGGACGACGGCCAGGGGCCGGAGCAATCCGCGCCACATCACGGCCCCTCCGCGTACACGCCAAAGGTGAAGGCGAACAGGCCAAAGTCGTCGGAGTCCGAGCGCATAATGAGGATGGATTCGGGCAGGTATTGCGGGTTATCCACGATGCCGTACAGGCGCGGCTCGTCAACCAGCACGTAGGAATAGCCGTTTTCGTCCCACTGCACGTCGGCGCCGGCGTTCTCCGACGTCAGCATTGCGCCGTCCACCGTAACCACCACCTGATAGGGTTCGCCGGAGTCGGAGGTCAGCACGGCGTTGACGCTCTTGGCGGCGTAATTCAGGGCCAGATAGTCCTCCAGTTCCTCGGTAACGCGGGCGTGGCGGATGTGTTCCGGCCCGACTGACCACTGACCCTGGAAGTAGAGGGCGTGGGGCGTCAGGTCCTGGGGCACCGTTGCGTCGAGGAGGCCGACGGCTTCCGGGTCTCCCGGCGGGATGGACTCGAAATATTCCTGCTGGGCGACGTAGGGGCGGCGTCCGGCCCGCGCGGTGAGGAAGTTACGATGCCAGCCCGCGTAAAGTTCGGGTGTAATCGAGGGTCGCCTCAGCAGTCCTTGCGCCTCCTGGAAGGCGGCGTCGCGCTCCTGGTCTGCCGGCAGGTTCAGCGGGTCGTCGGACAAATCGGCGCCGGCCTCGACCAGGGCGGCGCGGATTTTCTGCTCGGTTTCGCCGTAAGCGCCCTCGCCAAAGTGTTTGTATATCTGCTCGCCCCGGCTGTTGTACAGGTACTTGGCCGGCCAGTAGCGGTTCTCAAAGTTGCGCCAGGTCACCATATTGTTGTCCTGGGCCACCGGCCAGCCGATGTTATAGGTTGCCACGGCGTCAACCACGTTGTCGTAGTCCTTCTCAAACTCGAACTCCGGCGCGTGGATGCCCAGGATGACCAGCCCGTCGTCCTCATACTGCGCCCACCACTCCCGCAGGTAGGGCAGGGTGCGGATGCAGTTGACGCAGGTATAGGTCCAGAAATCGACGAGGACGACCTTGCCCTCGGCGGTCAGCTCGGCGATGGAAAGCTCTACATCATCCGTGTTGAGCCAGGCGTCGATGCCGGCAATCTCAGGGATGTTCATATCAACCCGCGCCCTGGCCAGGGGAGCGGCGGTCGCCGGCGGTTCTGCCGTATTGGTTGGCGATGCCGCGGCCTGGCTGCCGCCGCCGGTGGCGGGCGCCGTGGTGACTGCCGGCGGCAGCGTCGGCGCGGCGTTTGGTTCGGAGTCCGACGCGGCGCTCTGGCCGCACGCGACGGCGGCAATCGCCAGCAGCGCGACCAGCAGGAAACCCCACGCTATACGGTTGGTTGTTGTCAGCATGGCTCTACTCGCTAATTGAATTTGGGTGTCAGTTTCAATACGCTGTTGCGTCGCCATCGGATTGCCTGATGACCGTACCAGTATAACCGATGCCGGCAAGGCTTTAATGATTCGTACCGTTATTGCCGCCATTTGTGCTACTATACGGCCTGCAAAATACCGTTCCACCCAACAACCGACAACGGAGGGTTTTCCGATGGCTACTATGATTGATGGCGAGTCCTATCTGGGGCGGGTAATGGTGCGGCCCCTGAGCAAGTCGGGCGACGTTACCCTGTACCTGTGGCCCCTGCGCTGCCTGAAAAGCAAGATTGGCGGCCCGACTTTTGGCGTGGACGTGCAGGGCGTGGAAATCATCCGGTTCGACCCCCACGGCCCCCGCGGCCACTGGCACAAGGGCGGCTATGACAAGCTGGGCGCCGGCGGCTCCCACGTGGACTTCCCGGAGGGCCTGGTGGACAGCGCGCCCCAAGTCACCTGGGCGCTGGAGCAGTTGCAGGAGCAGACCGCCGCGCTGCTGGCCGATGCTGGCTACGCCGACGCCGCCGCCGGCCTGGACCCGGAGCTAATCCGCGCCGCCACCGAGTCCATCGTGGCGCACCTGGATAATGAGGGCGACCTGATTGCCGAGGCAATGGCCAAAGACCTGATTGCGGCGTAACCGGCCGGATTCCCGGTTGCCTTTGCGGCAGGGGCGGGTTGGCAAACCCGCCCCTTGCCTTTGTCGCGTAATAGCCGGGCTTTTGCCCCGTCCGGCGCCAAAGCCCGGCGCAGCGTCGGCGCGGGTGCTATGATGTGCCCACCCAATACCCACGCGGAGGTGCGTCAGATGCAGGTGGTCAGGATATTTACGGGAGAGGATGGCGAGTCGCACATTGAGGACCTGGATTTGCCCTTTGAGCAGATGGGCCACGCGATGCGAACGGCGTTGCAGGCCGCTACCGGCATCCAGTTCAGCCGTCTCCAGCCGAGCCAGTTGGTGGATTTCCATACCGCGCCGCGCCGCCAGTACGTCATCACGCTGCAAGGACAGGTGGAGATTGGCCTGGGCAACGGCGCCAAACGCATTTTCAACGTGGGCGACATTGAGCTGTGCGAGGACTTGACCGGGCGCGGACATACCACCCGCAGCGTGGGCGACGTGGCTCGCGTCAGCGTGCAAATCCCGCTGGCCGACCAGACGCCGGGCGGCGGGTTTGGGGTGTAGGGGTTGCGTGTGAGTATCGGGATTGCCGCGTCGCTGCGCGCTCCGCGCAATGACAGTTTCATCAACGAACCGGGAGGTTGAAATGCCAGTTGCGCCGCTTGCCGACAATCTGGAAATGTACTACGACGACGACAACTTTACCGACCCGTGGCGCGACCCGGCGACGGTGGAGACCATTGTGCTGCATCACGGCAACGCCAAGAACGGGCGGCTGTGGTACGCCTGGCCGCCCCTGCTGGCGCGGCAGTACCGGGTAATTCGGGTGGACGCCCGCGGGTTTGGCCGCTCCACGGTGCCGGAGCCGGGGTATGACTGGTCGCTGGAGGGCTTTGCCGGCGACTTGCGAAACCTGCTGGATTACCTGGAACTGGACAAGGTGCATCTGATTGGCGAAACCATCGGCGGCACCATTGCGTTGCAGTTCGCCTACCAGTACCCGGAGCGGCTGCACACGGTTGCTACCTGCACCTCACCCTACAACTTTACCGGCGTGGACACCTATCAGAACTACTACCGGCTGGTTACGGAGGAAGGCGTTGAGGGGTGGGCCAGAGCCACCGGCGGCCGGCGGGTCAGCGCCGACGCCGCGCCCGAACACCACGAATGGTACATCCGGCAGATGGGGCAAACCGCCCGCCACGTGGTGCTGGAAACGCTGGCCTACCTGGGGACGCAAAACCTGTCGGCAAAGCTGCCCGCCATCCAGACGCCGGCCCTGGCGATGGTCGGCGCGCTCAGCGAAGGCGACATCCCCGACCGGGCCCAGGGCCAGGCCGACCTGATGCCCAACTGCACGCTGGCGCGGGTGCCCGGCGCCAGCGGCTACGTGCAGCACTCCGCCCCGGAGCAATGCGTGCTGGCCTGGCAGGAGTTCGCGGGCACGGTACACCACCCAGACGCCTAACCAGACGGGAGTATCGCTATGGTTACGAAACCGGCCCAACCGGCCCCCGCGCATCTCCACCACATTGCGGATGAAACCGATGACCTCACCATCGACTACCCTACCGAGGACGGTGAACGCTTGGCCGAAACCGAGGCGCAATATGTCCCCCTCACGGAAACCGTGTCCGCCCTGCGTAATCGGTTCCTCGACCGCCCCGACGTGTACATCATCGGCAATATGCTGGTGTACTACCGGATGAACGACACCACCGTTCGGGTCGCCCCGGACGTGTTCGCCGTTTTCGGGGCGCCGGGCAACCACCCTCGCGACTCCTGGTTCGTCTGGCGAGAGGGCAAAGCGCCGGATTTTGTGCTGGAAGTTGCCTCCCGGGGCACCCGCGTGCGCGACCGTATAGAAAAACGCGACATCTACGCGCGCATGGGCGTCACCGAGTACTGGCGTTTTGACCCCACCAGCCGGCGCAGCGCCCCGACGCTAATCGGCGAACGGCTGGTGAACGGCGTATATCAGCCCATCCCCGTAGCCCGGGACCGCGCCGGCATACTGCGGGGCTACAGCGCAATCCTGGGGCTGGATATTTGTCTGCTGGACGGGCCGGAGCTGAAGCTCTATGACCCGGTGGGCGGCGTATGGCTGCGCAACCACCGCGAAAGCGAAGCCGCGGCAACCGCAGCCGAAGCCGCCCAGCAAGAGGCCGAAGCTGCCTACCGGACGGAAGCGAGAGCGCGGCAGGACGCCGAAGCCCGCATCCGCGAGCTTGAGGCGCTATTGCAGCAACGCGGGTAGGGACGGCGGCCGCCGGCTCCGCCCGGCGCCGCTAAAACAGAGACTTGGACTGGCCGCCGTCCACGTTAATGCAGGCGCCGGTTATCAGGCTGGCGCGGTCGGAGGCCAGGAAAGCCACCGTCTCCCCGATGGGTTCGGGCCAGCCGAACTTGCCCATAGGCAGGTTGCGGTCGATGAACTCGGCCACTGTTTCGGGCGTGTTGTTCTGCTGGAAACGGTCCCAGGTGCTGCCGGGAAAATCTATGCTGCCGGGGGCGACGCAGTTGACCAGCACGCCGGTCTGGGCAAGCTGCAAGGCCAGGTGCTTGGAGAAGGCAATCATCCCCGCCTTGCCCGTCATATAGTCCACCGAGCCGCCGTGCTCCCGTCCGTAGATGGAGGCGATGTTGATGACGCGGCCCCAGCCCTGGGCCTGCATATGCGGCAGCGCCAGTTTGGTCAGCCGCACCGCCGAGATGAGGTTGACCTCCAGGCCCTCCATAAACTGCTCCATAGTGGTTTCGTCAAAAAGCGTCGAGCCGCGCCGACCGCCGACGTTGTTCACCAGGATGTCGGGCGCGCTCAGGGCATCGGTAGTTTCTTGCAGGAAACGGGCGGCATCGTTGGGGTTGGTAACGTCGGCTTGGCTGCCGTGGGCCGTGATGCCCAGGGCGGACAGTTCCGCCGCCGTCGCGTTCACCTGGTCACCGTCGCGTCCGCAGATGGCCACGGCGCAGCCCTCGCGCCCCAATGCCAGCGCGCACTGGCGACCCAGGCCACGGCTGCCGCCGGTAATCATCGCCACCTTTCCGTTGAGGGTCAAATCCATGGGATTGCCTCCCTTCAATATGTTTGGAATGGAAGGATTATAGCGGGTTGGCGCGGGGAGCGAGGATAGCAGAGGTCATCCGGGGATTTGCCCGTCAGAGCAGGCGGGAATTGTTATGCGGTCGCTGGCGTGTTCTATGGTTACAGCGCACAGCCGGCCGGCGGCGTCCAAATCCAGGAGGGTATCCTCGTCCAGGTCGCGCGTCTCGTCCACTGCGACGGGACAAAGCTCGATATAAAGGGTGTCGGTATCCTGAAAGTACCTAATTTTCATAGCCTGTACATCCTGCTGGAGAATTATGATGACACGTTGATTCCATTGTCGTCAAGCGGACTGGCAAAAGTCTTGGTCCACTTTGTCAACAAGGCGCCTTTGGCTGATTTCTCCGCCCGCCCCACCTGTCCCCGTGCTATAATGCGCCGCAATTCCTGTTGCAGTGGAGCATTAGCTGGATGATCAAGCGGTTTTCGGTTCTATACGTGGGGCAGATTGACTTGGACAACGTGGGGGCGGACGGCACCCCGGCCGACCAGCGGCGTTATAGCAACGCGCAGTTGGCGCAGGCTTATGAGCACGCCGCCGCGCTGGCGCAGCTGATGGACGAGCGTGGCTTCTACTGTATGTGGATGGCGGAGCACCATTTCCAGCATGAGGGGTACGAGTGCATCCCCAATCTCATCCTGATGGGGGTGCATCTGGCCGGGCAGACCAAAAACCTGAAATTCGGGCAGGCGTTCAACATCATTCCCATGTGGCACCCGCTGCGGGTGGCCGAAGACTTCGCCATGGCCGACATCCTCACCGGCGGGCGGATGATTTTCGGCGTGGGCCGCGGCTATCACTCCCGCGAGGTGGAAACTTTCGGCGCTCCCGTCATTGACAACGACGCCAACCGGGAGCTGTTCCTGGAGCAGATGGAAGTCATCCTCAAGGCGTTCAATGAGGAATCCTGGAGCCACCGGGGCAAGTATTACACCATCCCGCCGGCCGTTCCCTATCGCGGCTACGACCTGCAAGAGATTACGATGGTGCCGCGGCCCCTCAACCGGCCGGTGGAAATCTGGCAGCCCATCGCCAGCGGGCGCACGCTGAACTACATCGCCGAGCGCGGCATCAAGGCCATGGTGGCGCTGACCGGCGAATTGTACGCCGCGCAGATGATTACCCAGTATCACGACGCCGCCACCGCCGCCGGCCGGAACATCCCCCTGGGCGGCGATATGGCGCTGGGGTTCGGCTTCTATATCGCCGGCAGCCGGGAAGAGGCCATTGAGCGGGTTCGCCCCTTCCACGATGAGCGGTACAAGTGGTTTGCTCCCTTCGGTTTTGTGCGCTACATGGACGAAAACGGGCGGCCCTGGGGCACGCCCGGCGCGCCGGCCCGCACCCCGCGCATTGAAGACGGGGTTGACCAGAAAGCGTGGTTCTGCGGCTCGCCCGATGACTTCATCGCGTTCCTCCGGGAGATTGAGGACAAATATCCGGGGCTGGAAGACATCGTGCTGCAATGGCCGGAGGGTATGCCCTGGAGCGAGTTCCGGGAGCAATTGTCCATATTCGCGTCCGACGTGATGCCGGTGTTTGCCCAGCGGCAGCCGGCGCCGGCCGGGGGGGATGATGGCAATGATTAAACTCGCCGGCCGTCGTGGAGTGGAGTAGTGGCTTGGCCAACCCGGAGCATATCGCCATCGCCAGGGGGCGAACCTTTGCCATCGCGCGCTGGCGGGCGCGTTTTTTCCAGGGACGCGCTCGGCTGGACCTTTCCGGCGCTTACCTGAGCGGCGTCAGGATGCCGGGGGTGGACCTGGCCTTCGACGACCTGACCGAGATTGACCTGACTTCGGCCGACCTTCGCAACGGCAACTTCAACGGCGCCAGGTTGCGCCAGGCCCACCTGTCCCGGTGCAACCTGAACCGGGCCAACTTTGCCGATTCGCAAGCGGCCGGCGCTTTCTTTACCCGTTCCAATTTGCGGGGGTGCCATCTCGACGGCGCGGACTTGCGGGGGGCCGACCTGTCCAACTGCGATTTGGGCTTTGCCTCGCTGGCCGGCGCCAACCTGGCCGGCGCCGACCTTACGGAGGCCGACCTGACTATGGCCGACCTCACCGACGCCAACCTGAGCGGCGCCCGTCTTAACGCCGCCTGCCTGGACGTGGCGAATCTGACCCGCTGCGACCTGCGCCGGGCATCGTTGGTGCGTACCCGTCTCGACCGCACGCTGCTGGAAGACGGCGTAGTTGATATGACCCTGTTCGCCGACTGCGATTTGAGCTCGGCGCTGGGTCTGGAAACGCTGCGCCACGAAGGGCCGAGCATCGTGGGGGCGGACACGCTGGCCCGCTCCCACGGCTGCATTGCGGAGGTTTTCCTGCGGTCGGCGGGAGTGCCGCCGGACTTCATCAACGGACGCGCCGGACTGCTCAGCTCGGAACCGCCCTACCGCCGCATCCTGCTCATCGGGTCAGTAATGGATAACGCCATCGTTGCCTGGCTGGAAACGGAGCTGCGATTGCGTGGGGTGCAATGCTGGAGCCTGCTGGCCGACGACGAGGATATGGTGTATAGCTCGCAGGTCTTTCCGCCGATGAGCCGTTTTCGCAACTTCGACCGGGTGGCGCTGCTCTGCTCCCGCGATGCGCTGGAAAGCCCGGCCTGCTGGCGTTTGTACCGGGAGATAATGCAGCGGCAGGCTGACTCGGCGGCGCGGCGGGTGTACGTGGCCGCGCTGGCGCTGGACGACTGCCTGGAAAATGACAGCGATGCGCTGTACCAGCGGCTGAACAGCGGCCCCACGGCCCGGCTGCGCCCCCGCAGAGACCGCCAGGCCGGCTACCGGCGGGACATCCCCGGCGTACTGGCGGCCCTGACGGCAGAGGCGAAGTTTCACCCGGAACCGTGGCCCGACGCCCCGCCGGAGGAAAACACGGCGGCGGAGACGGGTTGAGCACCCGGCGCATCGTTCGGCAGCGTTCCGTTTCCGGTAGTTTGGTTATTCCTCTGCGGTGATGGGCTGGGTTCACTGGCAATGCTCCTTGCTGGTTCAGGGGGTCGGGGTTCCGGTTCAGGCTATCGGGTTCGGGCGGTTGGCGGGATGGGGTGTGCGGGCCAGAGGTTACCGGTCATTGTCAGCCCCACGGCCGGGGGATTTACGCAAAGTTTTGCTCCGATGGTTCGTGAACTGCGCTTGGAGGGCGCAGCCACGCAGCGCGGTGGCAGTCGCTGTTGGCCGGTTAGACCGTTCTCGCGTAAGCATTGGACGAGGGGTCTCCACGACGCCGGTATGCGATTTTGTGCTGACTGGCCGTTGACGACCGGGTTGACCTCTGGCTGGACTGAGAATCACGTGACGGGGTACAGTATAGTACCGATGTTCGCGGTTGTCAAAGGGGGGTTGTCAGTGGGCCGGGGCGTTGCAAAGTGCGGGCGGCGGGTTTTGGGGACGCCGGAGCGTTACCCCTCTCCCAACCCTCTCCCACAAATGGAACGCTACCCATCGTTCAGTGCGGATGCTGGGAGAAATCCCACTCCGGCGGGGCGTACTCAATTCGCACGTCGCTGCCCAGCATCAGGCACGGTTCGCCCCACTGGCCGGCGGCGTCAACGCTCCAGGCGACGGGAGTATCGGCCGGCCGGAGGCGGATGCCGTCCTCGCCGCCGTAGATGAGCATAATGACGCCCTCCCCCGAATCCTCCGACAGGGCGGCCAGGGCCGGGCAGGGCGCGCCGCTCTCCCACCCGGTAACGTCGCACCACACGTCGTTGCCCATGGGGTCGGGGGCGACGATGCGGAGCGCCGGCTGCGGGTCGGTCAGCAGGTCAAACACCCGGTTCAGGTCCATTGGGCTGTTGCCATTGGCGACAACTTCAACTTCGTAGAGCACGATATGGACTCGCCGTTGAGAAGGGCATTAGCTGAGTCTCCGGACGGGATATAATAGGTCAGCGGGAGCAAGACCACCGATGAAAGAAATTTTGTCCCTCCTGATTGAGCAAGGCAATACCCCTTTGGCTACGGAGGTGATTTTGCTGATTATCGCCCGGATGCTTGCGCCGCGGTTAGTGGCAATGGCGAGTAAGGCGCTGGAAGATAATCTGCCTTTACAACGGTTTGCAGGGTATGTCAACCAGGCATTCCGTTTGGGCCTGCCTGTTGCCATCCTGTTTTGGTTCGTGTCTATCCTGTTTCGCCATCTGTGAGCTGCCGGCCGGAGTGCCGGCGCCGGCTGCGCCACCACTTGACGCCGCCCCCGATGACAGCCCACACCCGCCAGCAGGTAACGATACCCCATGCTGCCATCGCCAGCAGAAAAACAATAATTGAGACGGCGGCAACATAGAGATGCTCGGTATAAGCGCCCCAATAGGCCATCCCGAAGGAGCCAAGCAGGATAACGCTGAGAATGTAGAAGGCCGGCTCTCCGGTCAATGACAGCGGTTCAAGCACCTCGCCCAGTTCTACGAACCACCGGGTGTCCTTCCGCGGCGCCCCCTGCTCCGCCGGCGGCGATTCAACAGTTGTCAAACCGTCGCTTGCGGTTCGGCTGCTCTGTGCATCGTGCGTAGCCATAATATGCCCCAAGTTCCACTTGCTACTCTATGCCAATAATAGCACATTGCGCCGGCCGCCGCCCCATCCCCCACGCCCGGTTTGCCGGTGCTACAATACCCTCGGGGCGTACTCAATCCGCACGTCGCTGCCCAGCATCAGGCACGGTTCGCCCCACTGGCCGGCGGCGTCAACGCTCCAGGCGACGGGAGTATCGGCTGGCCGGAGCCGGATGCCGTCCTCGCCGCCGTAGATGAGCATAATCACGCCCTCCCCCGAATCCTCCGACAGGGCGGCCAGGGCCGGGCAGGGCGCGCCGCTCTCCCACCCGGTAACGTCGCACCACACGTCGTTGCCCATGGGGTCGGGGGCGACGATGCGGAGCGCCGGCTGCGGGTCGGTCAGCAGGTCAAAGACCCGGTTCAGGTCCATTGGGCTGTTGCCATTGGCGACAACTTCAACTTCGTAGAGCATCAGGCCCTTTCCCAATACGGGGCATCGGATGAACGTGTCAGTCGGGTATAATGCACCGGTCAGGGCAAGCCGATGCTGGAAACAATAACCGAGTTGATAGCGTTACTGCCCGGCAAGCTGGCAATTGAGCTGACTTTGCTGGCCATAGGTACCGGCATTTTGCTGCTGCTAATCCCAATAGTTCGGACAACATTAGACGATGATCCGCCGTTTCCGTCTGTTGCCAGATATGTCAAACTGGCCTTCGGGGCCGGCATCCCCATCGCCTTGGTGCTGTGGTTCTTATCTATCCTGGTTCGCTATTGGTGAGCTCTGAACCCCGGCGGCGATTGCGCCACCATCTGACGCCCCCCCTGAGGACTGTCCACAACCGCCAGCCGGTGGCAACGGTCCAGGCCCCCATCGCCAGCAAGAATGCGATTACAGCCCCGACGGCGATATTAAGATGCTCGGTGTAAGCGCCCCAATAAGCTATCCCGAAGGAGCCGAGGATGACAATGCCGATAGCGTAAAAGGCCCGCTGCCCGGTCCAGGACAGCGGTTCAAGCACCTCGGCCAGTTCTACGAACCACCGGGTGTCCTTCCGCGGCGCCCCCTGCTCCGCCGGCGGCGATTCAACGGTTGTCAAACCGTCGCTTACGGTTCGGCTGCTCTGTGCGTCGTGCGTAGCCATAATGCGCCCCAAGTTCCACTTGCTACTCTATGCCAATAATAGCACATTGCGCCGGCCGCCGCCGCCATCCCCCACGCCCGGTTTGCCGGTGCTACAATAGCCCATCGCATCCCGCCCCACCCGACTTGCCAAAGGACGCTGCTTTATGGCTGCCATCGCTTTTGAAAAACACACTTTGCCCAACGGCCTGGACGTCATCCTGCACCAGGACCGTTCCATCCCCGTCGCCGCCGTCAACGTCTGGTATCACGTCGGTTCCAAGGATGAGGAAATCGGGCGCACCGGGTTTGCCCATCTCTTTGAGCACATTATGTTCCGGGGCACGCGACACCACAAGGCCAGCCACTTTGAGCCGTTGCAGAAAATCGGCGCTACGCTGAACGGCTCCACCACCGGCGACCGCACCAACTATTGGGAGGACGTGCCGTCCAATTACCTGGAGCTGGCGCTGTGGCTGGAGGCCGACCGGATGGGTTTCCTGCTGGACGCCCTGGACCAGGACGGGTTTGACACCGAGCGGGACGTGGTGAAGAACGAACGGCGGCAGAGCTATGAGAACCGGCCCTACGGCATGGCGCAGTGGCACATCCAGCAGGCCCTCTTCCCGCTGCCGCATCCCTATCACTGGATGACCATCGGCTCGCAGGAAGACCTGGACGCCGCCAGTCTGGACGACGTAAAAGATTTCTTCCGCCGGTACTACTCGCCCTCCAACGCCAGCCTGTCCATTGCCGGCGACATTGACACCGGCGCCGCTCTGGATTTGGCGCAGCGCTACTTCGCCGACCTGGCGCCGGGGCCGGCGGTGCGCCGCATCGGGCGGGCCGATTCTCCCCTGGCCGGCCGGGTTGACCTGGAGATGTCGGACCGGGTTACGCTGCCGCGCCTCTATGCCGTCTGGCTGGCTCCGGCCAACCTGTCCGGCGACGACGACGCCGGCGACATTCTGCGGGCCATCCTGTCCGACGGGCAGAGCAGCCGGATGTATCGCACGCTGGTCTATGAAAAGCAGCTGGCCCAATCCGCCTCGGTGAGCTACTACGCCGCCGAGATTGCCGGCCAGTTCCGCATGGAACTGACGCCGGCCGCCGGCCACACGCTGGAAGAAGTGGAAGAGGCCGCCGCCGCGGTGCTCGCCAGCATCGCGGCAGAGCCGCCCACCGACGCCGAGTTTGAGCGGGCCATCAACCGCATCGAGATGCAGCACTACCGCACGCTGGCCCGGGTGGGCGGGTTCGGCGGGCGCGCCGACGCCCTCAACTACTGCAACGTCTTTACCGGCGACCCCGACCGTCTGAACCACACCGTGGACGACTACCGCAAGGTTACGCGGGAGGACGTGCTGCGGGTGCACCAGCAAATTATGGACGGCGGCCAGGTGCGGATGCGGGTGTATCCCGAACGGTCGCTGACCACGGCGACGGCGGCCATTGACCGCACGGCGCAGCCGGCCGGCGGGCCAACGCCGGCTTTCGCTCCGCCCACGCCGCAGCGGGGCCGCCTCAGCAACGGCATGGAGGTCATCGCAGCCAATAAGCCGGGGTTGCCCCTGGTGTCATTCGCCCTGCTGGCCCGGGCCGGGGCGGCCGGCGACCCGGCGGAATTGCCCGGCCTGTCGTCTTTCACCGCGGCGATGATGACTGAAGGCACCGGCAGCCGGAACAGCCAGGAAATCGCCGCCGCCTTTGAGCATATCGGTTCCCGGCTGGCCGCCGAGGCGCGCAAGGAGCTAACGCTGCTCACGGCGGAAACCCTGCATCGGCACTGGCGGCACGCGCTGGGTCTGGCCGCCGACGTGGCGCGCGACGCCAACTTCCCGGAGCACGAGCTGGAGCGGGTGCGTCGCGAGCGGCTGACCGACCTGCGCCGGGCCAGAGACGACGCCGGCTTCGTGGCCGACACCAACTTCGGCGCGCTGGTATTCGGCGCGGCGTCGCCCTACGCCCACTCCAATCTGGGCACTGAGGCCGCGGCGGCGGCGGTGGCGCGGGCCGACCTGGTGGCGCGGCACCGGCAATCCCTGCGCCCCGACCGGCTGTGCCTGCTGGTGGCCGGCGACATTGCGCCGGATGATGCGCTGGCCGCCGCCGCGGAACATTTTGGGGACTGGACGGCTCCGGCGGAATCCGCGGCCGGCGTCAGCGCCGGCAACGGCTCACACCCCGGCGACGGCCCCCATATCTACCTGATTGACAAGCCGGGCGCGGCGCAATCGGTCATCCGGGCAGGAATGCCGCTGGTGGAGCGGAGTCATGCCGACTTTATGCCCCTGTCGGTATTGAACTACGCATTCGGCGGCCAGTTTTCGGCGCGCCTCAACCGGAACTTGCGCCAGGACAAGGGCTATTCCTACGGGTACAACTCCGGCATATGGTGGCACAACGCGCCGTCGCTGCTGTCCGCCGGCGGCAGCGTGCAGACGGCGGTGACGCGGGAAGCAGTCATTGAGACGCTGCGCGAGTTTGGCGACATCAGCGGCGCGCGTCCGTTGACTGCGGAGGAACTGGACAACGCGCAAAACGGGCTGCGCCTCGGCTACCCCGCCGGCTTCGAGCGTCCGGCGCAGTTGCTGGGCCAACTGGTAACGCTGGCGCAATTCAACCTGCCCGACGACTATTTCGCCGGCTTTGAGCAGCGGCTGGCCGGCGTCAGCCTGGCCGACACCCACCGGGTAGGCGCGGAGTATCTCGCCCCGTCCCGCCTCACCGTCCTGGTGGTGGGCGACCGGGAGCAGGCGGAGGAACCGCTGCGGCAGCTGGGCTACGGCCTGACGCTGCTGGATGCAGAGGGGGCGGCGGTAAAGCAGTGACACCGGCCTATGGACGCGAGATGATAGCGCCGGTATGCTAAGGCCATCTTTATGATGCGATTGTCCGGAGCAAGCCATGGTTACAGAAAAATACCGACGAATTGAGCTGCCCCAAAAGGACGAGCAAGGGGTTAACGCCGCCGCTCTCAATAATCTGAACAGCCGTTTCGACCCCGACGATTTTTTCGTAACCCAGAGCGGCAGCACGCTGGAAGTATGGCTGCGGCAGGTTGATCTGAACGCTTTGTCGGATGCCGTCGCGATGGTGTCCCATGGCTACGATGGCAACGCGGCAATGTCGCAAATCTTGCCTGCGGTAGAGAGCATCAAAAGCTACGGCATCAACGGGAACAAACGCCTATACGTCGGCTATAACAAGGAGCGTAAGGTAGTTGACCGCAAGCAGAAGGAACTGCGTCGGGGCAAGCACTATTACGCCAACGACCACGGCTTTGGCCGTAGTACCGCCTCGATCCCGTCCGCTTTCATCGACCAGGTGGTCTGTGGCGATAGTGAGAATGTCCTGCGAGAATTGCCGGACAACTGCATTGATTTGGTGTTCACTTCACCGCCGTACAATTTCGGGCTGGGCTATCAAGAATCCGATGGCTCTACCAGCGGCGACGCCGCCGATTGGGAATCCTACTTCCGCAAGCTGTTTCGGGTCTTTGACGAGTGCATTCGGGTTCTTAAATTCGGCGGGCGCATTGTCGTCAACGTGCAGCCATTGTTCTCCGATTACATTCCCAGCCATCACATTATCTCCAATTACTTTATGGAGAAGCGGCTCATCTGGAAAGGCGAAATCCTGTGGGAGAAGAACAACTACAACTGCAAGTACACAGCGTGGGGCAGCTGGAAAAGCCCATCCAGTCCCTACTTGAAATACACATGGGAGTTTCTGGAAATCTTTTGCAAAGGAGACCTTAAAAAGGCCGGCAAATCCGCTAATGCCGACATTGACGCCGAATCGTTCAAGGAGTGGGTAATGGCAAAATGGTCAATTGCCCCGGAACGACGAATGCGCGAATTTGACCATCCCGCGATGTTCCCTGAGGAACTTGCCCGGCGGGTTATGTTGCTGTTCAGCTTCCGTGGCGATACCGTGCTTGACCCCTTCGCCGGAGTTGGAACCGTTTGCGTAGAGGCGCGGCGCAATGGCCGGCGGTTTCTAGGCATAGACATCGTCCCCGAATACTGCGCCACCGCAGAAAACCGTCTGTATGATGTCCAGCTCCGGGGTAGTTTCCAATGACCAGCACATACCAACTAATGCCGCGGCAAGAGTTGATAGATTTGTACAAGTTCGTGGTTCAAGGTGCCGAGGCCGAGGCGCTGAGCAATCAAGTGCGCGCATACGGCGGTCAGATTCGTTCTGCCAAAGGCCGACTGGTCGAGCGAATGGCGTCAGAAATGATTGGCCAGGCTTGGATTGAGCTCGGGGCAGACTCGGAGCGGCTGTCCTTGAATGACACTAGGAAGTACCGCCTGCACATTCGGCCTGACTACGTGTCCCGCTTACCGGAGGCAGTCAGGGACGACGCCGGCGTTGCAGTCAACGACTATCACAGCGACATCGGCGTTGATCGGCATATTTTCGTGGATGGGAACTTGGTTATGGCTGTGGAGTGCAAAGCGTATGCCGAAGTCGCAATGCTGAAACGCATCCTGGTGGACTTCTGGTTGCTCCGCTTGCTGCACCCCAACCTCGTGTGCTGCTTGTTACAATTGGAGAGTATGCTTGGGGGCGACTACGCCGATCCTCTGGCTTTTCCTCAAGTCACCGGCACAAGTGCACACACCATAATGTCCTACTTCCCGGACATTGACCTCAACATTGTTACGTTGCTCGAGGGGCACCGCAGGGTTGGCGCCCCTATTCACAGGCCCGAGTACTTCAAGGAGCTGAAGCCGGAATCATTAGACGGTGCCATCGCCCGCCTCTCCGCCTTGCTGTCCCCTTTCGTTTAAGCCACCGCCCCCCGCTGCGCCGCAAACAGCGGTTCCATGCCCCGCGCCGCCAGGGCCAGCGCCTCCCCCACCCGTTCCCGGCCAAAGGGCGCGCCCTCGGCGGTGGCTTGTATCTCCACCACGTCGCCGGCGTCGGTCAGCACGATGTTGAAGTCGGCATCGGCGGCGGCATCCTCGGCGTAGTCCAAATCCAGCAGCAGGCTGCCGTCCCGCAGGGAGCGGCTGGCGATGCGTCCGGTTTCCCGGTCGCGGGCGTGGCGGGACGCGGTGGCCCGGGGCAGCATATCGTACTCGGCAGTTACCCAGCCGGCGCCGCGCCCGCGCATCCATGCCGGCGCCGGTTCATCCCTGGTTGCTGTTGAACGGCGGGTCGAGATAAATCAGGTCAACGCACTCGTCCGGCAGCTTTTTGAGGACGTCGAGGTTACCCCCGCAGACCAATGCGTTGCCCGTGAGCTATTTGTGGCCGGCTTGTTCGGCCCGATAGCGACGGTAGCGCTCAACAAGATGCGGCGCCACCTCAATTGCCGGCCGTGCCCGCGCAAACCACTCGTCGTCCAGCTCAAAAGCGTCCGGGTCGGCAGCGATTCCCGCCTTTACGCGGGCGTCCTCTTCGGGAGTCAAGGGAACATCGTTTGGTTTAAGATTGGGCATAACGTCCTCTCTCCTCGTTGCTGGCTTTACGCAAACTGATGATGCGGCTCCGGTTACCGCGCTCGGTGTAAATTACAGCGAGAGCCGGGATAAGCACGGGGGCGATTTTGCCGAGGTGGTGGAGTTCTTTGAATGGGCAACTGCGGTAATCGAACCCAGCCCACGCGGTGACGAAATGCGCTGGCGAGCCATTGGCTATATGGGTGAGCGGCTGCACATCGTTATTTATACCATGCGGGGCAGCAATACCCGCATCATAAGCCTGCGGAAGGCGAATACCAGGGAGGAAAGACGGTATGACCAGGCCCACTGACCTGACTAACCGGCATTTTGACGAGATTGTGGCAAGCGAGTTGACCTTTGACCAGATTGCGGAACAGTACGGCGAAGCGGTTGCCGTCAATGTGGGTATCGCCAGAGACCCGGACAATCCGGAAGTGACCGGCGAAATGTTCGCACGGGCACGGCCGGCGATTGCAGTTCATCCGCACCTGGTAGCGCACGATTTGCGCCGCCGGCATCAACAGGAAGGTCTGGCTAAATGGGAGGTCAGCATCGAACTGGACACCGACATTCTGGCCTATTTTCTGGAGGGCGGGCCGGGATGGCAGGCGCGGCTCAACGCTGCGCTGCGCCAGGTTGTGGCAGGTTCAACGCCGGGCGGCGCGCTGGGCGGCGAATAGCGGTTCCATGCCCCGCGCCGCCAGGGCCAGCGCCTCCCCCACCCGTTCCCGGCCAAAGGGCGCGCCCTCGGCGGTGGCTTGTATCTCCACCACGTCGCCGGCGTCGGTCAGCACGATGTTGAAGTCGGCATCGGCGGCGGCATCCTCGGCGTAGTCCAAATCCAGCAGCAGGCTGCCGTCCCGCAGCCCGACGCTTACTGCGGCTACGGCGCAGCGCAGGGGGATGCGGCCGATTTTCCCGTCGTTCACCAGCCCCGCCAGGGCCTGGCGCAGTGCGACATACGCGCCGGTGATGGCGGCGGTGCGGGTGCCGCCGTCGGCTTGCAGCACGTCGCAGTCCAGGTGCACGGTGCGCTCGCCCAGGGCCGGCAGGTCGGTGGCGGCGCGCAGGGAGCGGCCGATGAGGCGCTGGATTTCCTGGGAGCGGCTGGCGATGCGTCCGGCTTCCCGGTCGCGGGCGCGGCGGGACGCGGTGGCCCGGGGCAGCATATCGTACTCGGCAGTTACCCAGCCGGCGCCGCGCCCGCGCCGCCATGCCGGCGCCTGCTCCTCCACCGAGGCGGCGCAAAGCACTACGGTATGGCCCATCTCAATGAGGGCGGAACCTTCCGCCGACGGCTGCCAGCCGGGAGTGATGCGCAGGGCGCGCAGCTGGTCCCGGCGGCGTCCGTCGCGGCGTGAGGGTTTGTCGGGCATATTGGCGTCGTCCTCTTTGGATTGGCGTCGTCCTCTTTTGGAGTGAACGCAGTTTAGCAGCGCCGCGGTTTGGTTGCATCATCAGGCGGGATAGCGGACAATTTGGGAGTGATATTCGGGATATTCGACTCGCCGTGGCACTTGCTGGGGTTGGCCGGCTGGTGCTTTCTGATGGGATGGGGGTTCCGCATCGGGCTGCTGCGGATGGCCCTGTCGCTGGGCATTGTGGCGCTGCTGGCGGGGTTGGCCTGGCTGTTCCAGGACGCCGACACCCCGGCGCTGGTGTACGGGCCGTTGGTGTTCATCGGCGTCATCAGCGTCATCAGCGTGGGGTTTTTCGGGCGCCGCCTGGAGGAACGTTTGGGTTACGGTTCCAACGTAGTTCGCATTAATCACGCCGGCGGGCTGCTGCTCGGTTTGTTAATCGGTGTGCTAGTCTGGGTCATATTCCTGTAAGGATGGGCTGCGTATGAACTGGCTGGACTGGGCCTTGCTGGTCATTTTATTACTAATGGCATTCTTTGGACTACGACATGGCTTGTCGAGTATGCTGGCCACGGCGGTAATACTGGCCGTCGCGATGGTGGCGGCGCGCCCGCTGGCCGGGATGATTGAAGGCAGTCTGGATTTTGTGTCCGGGAACTACCTGGCGCGGATGGCAGCCGTCTATGTAGCGCTGGTTGTGCTGGCCGGCATCGCTGTGGCGCTGTTGGGCTCAGTATTCAAGCGTGTGCTGGGCGCCTTTCCGGGCGGGGCGTTGCTGAACCGGGGCGTCGGCGCGGTCGTGGGCATAATCTTCGGCCTCGTGCTAACGTCAGCCGTCCTGTCGGCCCTGGCCCACATTGTCCCGGGGGCCATAGAACCGGTCATCGCCGGCTCTGCCATCGGCGGGTTCCTGACCGGCTCGTTCCATGACGCGATGGCCAGGTTGCGGCTGGCGCTGCCCTGAACGCCCGGCCGGGAAGCCGGCTGGCCTACGCTGCCCACCGTCATTCCCGCTGGCGCCGGAATCCACCAAAAGCCCAATCCAAAAATCCTGTCCATCCTGTCCATCCCTGTAAATTACGCCTTGCGCCCGCCAGAACTCCCGTGCTATCATAGCGGCGTCAGGCGAAAAGTCAAGACCCCGACCGGGTTTCAGGTAATCACGGCCAACCCCATCAGTATCCAAGTCGCACCGGCTATTGCAGGAGACTGCCGCCGACCGCTTTAACCGGCGTAGTCCCCTCGGCCACGGCGTCCGCCACAGCGCCCCATGCTCCGGGCATGGAAAATCCGAGCTAAAAACCCCGCGCACAACCTCCGGCCGTAGGGCTGATAATCCCTGAAACCCGGTCCACCGCAAACCATTCGCCCGACCCAATCCCAAAGGCTCCGGAGCCAAAGGAGTTGCCATTCCAACATAGCCGAACCCTGCCGGCGGCGCCCCCTTCGCCTGACGGCCGCCGCATCAAAGTTCCCGCTTGCGCCGGAATCCGGTAACGCAGAATCAGCAAAATCCTGTCCATCCCTGTCAGTTCGTAACTCCCGGCCTTGACTTTGCCAAGTCCCGGCCCCCGGTGCGCGACGCATTGCCAGTGCGGGCCGCTCCGTGTATATTTGCACTGCCAGACGGCGTTGCCCGCATCAAGCGCCCGGCAGGATAGGCTGTGCCAGATACCACCATCGACCTGGGCCGCTGGGAAATTACCGCCGACGCAGTTCAGGAGTACCTGTCTGCGGTTGGCGACGACTTGCCGGTCTATCTTGAAACCGGCATCGCCCCCCCTTTGATGCTCGCCGCCCGTGTCGTAGGGCTGCTGCTGGACAAACTGTCGCTGCCCGACGGCGCGATACACAGCCGGCAAGATGTCGAAACCGTCAACGCCCCGCGCATCGGAACGAATCTGTCCGCCATCGCCCGGGTTGAACCGGCGCGCGCCAGGGACGGTATGCGTTTCATCACCGTCAACTACACCGTTGCCGAAGTCGCCGGTTCCGACGTGATGCGCGGCCGTACCACCGTGCTCCTCCCCCCTGCCGGTAACGCTGATGCCGGCTAACCCCACCATACCGGCCGCGCTGCCCTGTGCCGTTGGCGATGCGCTCCCCACTGCCCGGCGTATCGTCACCCGGCAGGGAATCGACGCCTACCGCGCCGCCTCCGGTGATAACAACCCCATACATTTTGACGACGAGTTTGCCGCTGCTGCCCGATTTGGCGGCGTTATCGCCCACGGGATGCTGACGCTGGCCTTGCTGTCGGAAATGATGACCCGCGCTTACAACGTCCATTGGCTTGCCACCGGCAGCCTGCGGGTGCGGTTCCGCGGCGCGGCGTATCCGGGCGACGCCCTGGAATCCGTAGGCGTCGTTTCCAGAAGCGAATCCACCAATAACGGGATTACAATAACTTGCAATGTTGCCGTCCAAAAGGCGGATAATGGCGAGCGGATTATTACCGGGTCGGCCAGCCTGTTGGTTAGGCCCGACCGCGCCCCGACCGTGCAAGGAGAGTCTGCGGAATGAGCGTCAACGGCAACATCGCGCGGGTTCGTGTGGCATTGGACGCTATGGGCGGCGATTTCGGGCCGCGGGAGACGGTGCCCGGTGCGCTGGCCGCCCTGGACGCGCACCCCAACCTGCACGTCACGCTGGTGGGCGACCCCGACCCGCTAGCCGCCGAACTGTCCCGGCACGACACTGCCCACCGCCCCATCGCCGTCGTACCGTCGGAAGGCAAAATTGCCGACGACGAGCACCCCATCGCGGCGCTGCGCCGCAAGCCCCGGTCATCCATAGTTACCGCAATGCAGTTGTTGCGTCAGGGCGAAGCGGATCTGGTAGTTTCGGTGGGTTCCACCGGCGCGACTATGGCCGCCGCCGTGATGACGCTGGGCCTGCTGGACGGGCTGGAGCGGCCCTGCATCGGCGGCAATTTCCTCGGCCTGGCGCCCAACACCACCTTAGTTGACCTGGGCAGCAACGTGGATTGCCGGCCGTCGCTGCTGCTGAGCTTTGCGGCCCTGGGCGTGGCCTTCTCCCGCCGGCGCCTGGGGATAGCGAACCCCCGCGTCGCTCTGCTCAGCGTCGGCGAAGAAGCCGCCAAGGGCAGCCGCCAGGTGCAGGAAAGCCACGCCCTGTTTCGCGACAGCCACCTCAACTTCGTGGGCAACGTGGAAGGGATGGACTTTTTCACCGATAAAGCGGACGTCATCGTGTGCGACGGGTTTATCGGCAACATCCTGATTAAGTTCGCCGAAGGGCTGGGTTCCGCCCTCGGCCCCTACCTGCACCGGCAGCTGGCGGCGATTCTCCCCGGCGATGCGGTCCGAGAGGTGACCGAGGCTTTGTGGACGACCACCAACCTGGCGCGCACTATGGGCGGGCCGCTGTTCGGCGTCGCCGGTCTGGTGATGATTGGGCACGGATCCTCCACTGCGGACGGCGTCGCCGGAGCGATTAATACGGGTTTGCTGTGCCACCGGATTGAGCTGGCGGCCGGGTTCCGACAGGAGCTGGCCGAGTTGCGTCGCACCGGCGTACTGGAAGCGTGAAGGACGGGTTGTTACTATGTACACCATTGACTTGAGCGGCCAGGTTGCCCTCATCACGGGCTCCTCGCGGGGGATTGGCGCGGTGATAGCCGCCGGACTCGCCGCCGCCGGAGCGTCCGTCGCCATCAACTACCGCACCAATGCCAGCGCTGCCGACACCGTGATTGACGAAATCCGGGCCGCCGGCGGCGAGGCCCTGCGCGTCCCCGGCGACGTGTCCGACGAAAACGCCGCCGAAGCCGTGGTCAAGACCACCGCCGACCGGCTGGGCCGGCTGGACATCCTGGTGAACAACGCCGGCATCAACCGCGACCGGCTGGTAATGCGGATGAGCGCCGCCGATTGGGACGAGGTGCTCACCGTCAACTTGCGCGGCACTTTCCTGCCCACCCGTTTCGCCATCCCCCTGATGGTGCGCCAGCGCTACGGGCGCATCGTGAACATATCCTCCGTCGTCGGCCTTTCGGGAAACCCCGGCCAGGCCAACTACGCCGCCTCCAAAGCCGGCCAGATTGGGTTGACCAAAGCAGTCGCCCGCGAAGTTGCCAGCCGCAGTATCACCGTCAACGCCGTAGCGCCCGGCTTTATTGACGATGGCGATGCCGGCGGCATGACCGCCGGGCTTACCGACGAGCAGCGCAGTCAGGCCCTCTCCCGCATCCCCAGCGGACGCTTTGGCTCCGCCGCCGACGTGGCCGCCGCCGTGCTGTATCTGGTCAGCCCCGGCGCAAGTTATACGAACGGGCAGATACTGACCATCGACGGCGGCCTCACGGCCTGAAAGGACTTGCTGTTATGCGAACTACCGCCCGTTTTCGTCAATTGCTGGCCGCGCCGGGCATCATCACGGCCCCCGGCGCTTATGACTGCCTGACCGCCGCCATCATTGAGCAGACGGGCTTTCCCGCCGTCTATATGACCGGCGCCGGCACGTCGGTGGCCCGCATCGGCTACCCCGACCTGGCGTTGGCTACGGCGACGGAAATGCTGGCTAACGCCGCCGCCATCGCCGCCACCGTCAGCGTACCCGTTATCGCCGATGCCGATACCGGCTATGGCGGCACTATGAACGTGCGGCGCACTATCCGCGAATACGAACGCGCCGGCGTCGCCGCCATTCACATTGAAGACCAGCAATTCCCCAAACGCTGCGGCCACCTGGAAGACAAGCGCGTAGTGCCTATCAACGAGATGACCCAGAAAATCCGCGCCGCCGTGGATGCCCGCACCGATGACGACTTCACCATCATAGTGCGCACCGACGCCCTGGCCGTAACCGGCTGGGACGATACCATGGCGCGCTGCGACGCCTTCACCGCCGCCGGCGCCGACGCCCTGTTTGTCGAAGCCATACGCTCGCCCGCAGAGGCCGCCGCGGTGGTGGCCCGCACTGGCGTGCCCCTGCTCTACAACTTCGTTGAAACGGGCAAGTCGCCGCTGCTGAACGTATCCGAACTGGAACGCCTCGGTTTCAAGATGGTCATTTTCCCCGGCAGCGCGTTTATGTCCGTCGCTTACACCGTCGGCAAAGTAATGGCCGAGCTGAAAGCCACCGGCACCACGGCACACCTGGTCGGCGAGATGACGCCGCTCACCGACGCCTTTGAGCTGCTGGGCCTCACCGAACTGCTGGCCCGGGATGCCGGTTACGCCGGCATTGCCGCCGCCGCCAATTAGCCCGTCACCGGCGGCCCAGGCTAATCGTTCGCTGGAGCGATAAGCGATAGTGGATAGCCCGGAACAACCCGGCGCTGCCGGCGCAAACCGATTCCACCGCCGTTTGCGAACCGAGGTTGCGTCCTGGCGTGAGGACGGCCTGATTTCCGAGGAGCAGGCCGCCGCAATTCTGGCCCGGTATCAGCCCGACGCGTCCTCCGCTGCCGCCAACCCTCTGGGCAACCGCGTAGTCACCATCGTGGCCGTAATGGGCGCCACGCTCATCGGGCTGGGCATCATTGCCTGGATTGCCGCCAACTGGAGCGAAATCGCCCCCTGGGGCCGGCTGTCCATAATGGCGGTTGCCACGCCGGTCATCTACGCCATCGGCTGGTTTCTGGCCTACCGCCGGGGCTATCCCGTCGTTGGCATGGAAGTAATCCTGCTGGGCGCCATCGCTTTCGGCGCCGCCATCCATCTGATAGCGCAAACCTATCACGTGCCGGTGAACCACCCCAACCTGGTAGCGGCGTGGTTTCTGGGCGTCGTCCCCATCGCCTACCTGACCCGCTCCCGCACGGTTGCCGGACTGATGCTGATACTGTTCCTCGCCGCCGCCGGATTCCGCGCGCAGGAATGGTTCCCGGAGTTTGACGATGCGGCCTTGTTTGCCATGCCGCCGGTGTATCTGGCGCTGGCCGGCGCGCTATTCGGGATGGGGATGTTGCAGGGGCGCTACGCTTACACCCGCCCGCTGTCGCTGTTGTTCGTGATTACGGTGCTGCTCGTTGCCGGCGCCGCCATTTACGTGTTGAGTTTCAGCGCCTTTTGGGAGGAAGTGGCCTATGGCTATGCAGAGGGCATCCCTCCGGTTTGGCCGCGCGGGGAGTACTGGGCCGTGATGGGCGTTGCCGGCATCATCGCCGTCGCGTCAACGCTGGCCTGGAACCGCCGCGCCCCGGCATCCTCGGCGTCACGCATCGGGGAGCTGGCCCCCATACTGGCGGCCGGCATCGTCATCGCCATCACGATGCTGGCCCTTGCCCTGGGGCTGGGCTGGATGTGGTGGGTTTTCAACCTGATAATGCTGGGCTACGTCAGCGCGCTAATCGCCGTCGGCTACCGGATGCTGCGCGCTGAGCTCATCAACTTTGCCGTCGTCCTCTTTGCCGTAACCTTATTCACCCGCTACGTTGAGTTCGGATTGGAGCTGCTGGGCCAGGCAATGGCGTTCATCGTAACCGGCGTACTCCTGCTGGCCCTTGGGTTCGGGCTGGAACTGCTGCGCCGCCGGATGTTGCAGCGGATGCGCGCGCCGGCGAGGCCGCAATGAACCGTCTGGCGGCAATCCTATTTTTTGCGGTAGTTGCGGCGCAGGTAGCCAGCCTGCTGGCCTTCGCCGGCGTCCGCGAGCTGGCGTTGGCCCGGGGCCGCGAAGTAACCCTGCAAACCGTGCCGGTTGACCCCCGCTCGCTATTGCAGGGGGATTACGCAATCCTGGATTACGAAATCGCCCGCTTGCCGGGCCGGCTCAGCGACCGGCCGGCCGGCCACGTCGTCCCGGCCGGGAGCGTCGTCTATGTCGTTCTGGAAGAGTGCGGCGATGTCTGGTGCGATTTGAGGCACGCGGTTGACCGTCCGGCTTATCCTGCCGTTTATATTCGCGGCACGGTAAATGCCCGGGGGCGTCTGGATTTCGGCATTGGCACGTATTTTGTGCCCGAGGGGACGGGGCATATTATTGAGCAGGCCCGCGATGTGAAAGTGGTAGTTGCGCTGGACGATGCCGGCCGCGCCGTAATCAAGCGGGTGCTGGTTGACGGCGCCCCTTTTGAGACGATGCGGTAAGCGGCGCCACACTATGCCTACCCGCGCCGTGATTGGCAGCTCATCATCCGCGTTCACCCCGGCGGTCGCCAGTTGCGCGTGCCAGACTACGCCTGTCCGCGCCGTGATTGGCAGGCTGGACAGTAGCAGTTCCACGGCTCAGAGGTGAGATGCACCAAACCGTGAATCCTACCGCCTTCTTGGTCGAAGCAGGGCATAATCGTGTCAAATGCCCGGGTATCCCCCCGCTCATACCGCCGGTATACGGCATTTGATACGAAATCCGCCAGTTGCAATAGACGTGTACTTCCTGCTGGAGCGAAATACGGTATATCTGCCAAGTTATGTGTTTCGCCCCACCGATGCCCTTGCTCCGCTATGCGACGGGCCAGCGATTCAAGGTTCTCCTTGTAACTGGATTCCGCGGCTACGATCAAGCCGCGCTGCTGATTATTCTGTGAGTAGAACCGAGCGAGCATCCGGTCAAATCGACTGATGATTTGCTCAAACCCTTGTTCGTACTGATTGCCAGGATTCGCCGCCTTTTCTATCACAACCCCGAAAAGGCGCCACCGGTCGCTGGCTCCCGAGCCTGCAATGATTTGGTATACTCTGTGCAACAGTTCGATGCGCTTGTCCGCAGGCAATTCGTCAAAAGGCTGTTTGACGTGGGCGTCAGGGGCGCCTAATTCAGACGCGTGGAGATTTTAGGACGGCCATGGTCCGGGAAGTATTCCCGTTGCAAACGCTCCAATTCCTGAGCCAGGAAATACGTTTGCCGCTCAAAAACGGCAAGGCCCGCCAAAACGAAATGCCGGGACTCGGCGTGTGTACCGGATTCGTCCAAATATATGATATACATAATACAAAGAGGCCGACTGGACAAAGTGTCCACCGGGCCAGCTAGCATCAGCCCTATCGACCAAGTTCATCGTAGCGCAATTGCCTACCCAAGTCAAACCGGGCAATCGCATTTAGCTTACACGTTCGTCGTTCTGGCGCAAGCTGGAGTCCAGAGGCCATAAAGTGAAAGATTTGGGAAAGGCATTGCCGGTTTCGGGTGCTGGATTCCCGCTTTCGCCCAAATGACCGAGAGAATGCGATTGCCCGGCAATTATCCGCCCCGGCGCAGTGCGTCGCGCCCGGCCGGTGATAAACTGGAACTATCGCTAATGCCACCCACACCCTACCGCCACCATGGGGAGTAACGCTATGCCGCCGGAAATTCGCGCCGTTGGAATTGAGGGGCTGCCCGAAGTGCGGGCCGGAGACGACCTGGCCGCACAGATTATGGACGCCGCTGCCGCGCAGGCCACGCCCATTGAGGACGGCGACGTGGTGGTGGTTACGCAGAAAATCGTCAGCAAGGCCGAGGGGCGGGTGATGACCATTGACGACGTGATAGCGTCGCCGCTGGCCCTGGCCATCACCGAAGGCCACCGCCGCGACCCGCGCCATACCGAGATGATTCTGCGCGAAAGCCGCCGCATCGTGCGTATGGACCGGGGCGTCATCATCAGCGAGACCTACCACGGCTATATTTGCGCCAATGCCGGCATCGACGCCTCCAACATCCCCGGCGCCAACGCCATCTGCCTGCTGCCGGTGGACCCGGACGCCTCGGCCCGGAGCATCCGCGATGCCGTCCGCCAGCGCCTGGGCCTGGACGTTGCGGTGCTGGTGTCCGATACCTTCGGCCGGCCCTGGCGCAACGGCGCGGTCAACGTGTCCATCGGTGTGGCCGGGTTCAATCCGGTGGTCAGTTACGTGGGCGAGTTCGACCCCCACGGCAACGAGCTGCACACCACGACCATCGCGGTGGCCGACGAGTTGGCGGCGACGGCGGAGCTGGTTACGGGCAAGCTGCTGGGCGTGCCCGTGGCCCTCATCAAAGGCTACCCCTACGAGCGGATGGACGATGCCGACAGCCGCGCCATAGTGCGGGGCGCGGATAAAGACTTGTTCCGGTAATCAAACGCATCAGGCCGGCGGCTCTCCGCCCCGCAGACGGCGGTTTTCTGCCTGGAGGCGGGTAAGCTCATCGTTGAGACGCGCATTTTGTTCTGAGGCGCGCTCCGCTTGTTCCCTGAAGCGCGCTATTTCCGCGCCGTTGCCCTCGTATTCTTCCCCGGTTGCCGGGTTGTGAATCCGGAAGCGCCATTCTCGCCACCGGAAATTCAGGTTCAGGACAGCGCTGGTTGACCCGGCGCTCCCGTCCGGGTATTCAATTACCGGAAACTGCGCGTACTCTCCGTTGACCAGCCCCTCGCCGATGATGGCTTGCCCGTAAAAGCTGCCTCCCGTGGGGTCAAACCGCCAGTATTCCGGCACGCCCAGCTGCCGGTACACGTCCCGCTTGTGCCCGGTATCATTGCGGTGGGTAGTGCGGGAGGCCACTTCAATAACCAAATCCGGCGGCTTGCCGTTCTGTATCGGGTCGTAGCCCACCCGCCGCCGGATTGCCGCGCTGTCCACGTTGAGGGCAATCAGGCAATCCGGGATGACATAAGGCGTCTGATTGGTGACCGGGTTGGCGGCGCCGTAGTAAATCGGGATTTGGCCGCCGATAAGAATGGTCGGATGGTACGGGTACTGGTCGCCCGGCGTCAGTATGGAGCGGAGCTTTTCGGTTAGGTCGTCAATGGGCGGCATCTGTTCCATATCTTTCGGCTCGGGGGGGAGATGGGGGTACGGCGTCCATTGTTCGGAATCCCGGCGGACTTCAGGTTTTGCAGTGGTCATAGTGGCTCTCCTGATTTGGCGGAGACGGCAACGACGGCAAGGCGGATTATAACGGGAAAGCCGTTCACAAATCCAACCGCTGCTGCCCCATTGGCAATGCCATCGCCGCGCCGGTGGTGAACCCGGAGACGCCCACGCCCAGCAAGCGGAAGGCCCGGCCCGGCGTCAGTTCCCGCGCCAGCAGAGTCCAGGCGGCGGCGGCGATGGCGGCGTTGTCGTCGGTGGCCTCCGGCAGGGTTTGCTGCCGGGTGAAAGTAGTGTAGTCCGACAGGCGTATCTTGACGGTAACGGTGCGTCCGGCGAAGCCTTTGCCGGCCAGCGCGTCGGCCACCTTCCCGGACAGCCGGTCAATCACGGCCAGCAGTTCGTCGCGCTCTGCCAGATCCTCGGCGAAGGTGGTTTCGCTGCTGATTGACTTGGTTTCGCGGCTGGTCTGTACCGGGTCATCATCAATGCCGCGGGCGTGGTCGCGGATGCTGGCGCCCCGTTTGCCAAAGCGCTGCGCGAACCAGGCGTCGGGCATCGCGGCCAACTGGCCGATGGTATGCACGCCTTCCGCGATGAGTCGCGCCGCCGATTTGGGGCCTACTCCCACCAGCTTGCCGACTGCCAGCGGCGCCAGAAACTCCGCTTCCGCGCCCGCCGGCACGACTACCAGCCCGTCGGGCTTTTGCAGGTCGGATGCAATCTTGGCGACGCACTTGCCCGCGCCCAGGCCCACCGATACCGTAAGCCCAACTTCCTCAGCCACCCGCTCTTTGATGTCAATGGCAATGGCGATGGGCGGGCGCTCTGCGGATGCCCCGGTAATGTCAAGGTAGGCTTCGTCCAGCGATTGGGGTTGGATAATCCCGGTGACGCTGCGAAAGATGTCCATTACCTGCTGTGACAGCTCGCGATAGCGGTCGAAACGCGGCCGGATGATAATGCCCTCGGGGCACTGGCGCGCCGCCGTCGCCATGGGCATAGCCGAATGGACGCCAAACTTGCGCGCTTCGTAAGACGCGGTAGCGACCACGCCGCGCCCGTCGGGCCGCCCGCCGACCAGCACCGGCCGGCCGCGCAGTTCCGGGTTGTCCAGCTGCTCCGCAGCGGCATAGAAAGCGTCCAAATCGGCGTGAATGATATGGCGTGTCAGGGATTGGGCCATTTACGGGCCATTGTAGCCGTACCCGCCTGGCGAATCATCCGCCGGGTGTCATCAGATTAAACGCCCCATACCGCCGCCGGTACCCTGACCACGCCCGTTCCCGCCGTTCCGCCGGCTGCTGGCGCGGCTGTTGGAGCGCCCGGCGGGCATCCGGCGGTGGCAATTCCCCGCCCACCACCGGGGACTAAAAGTAGGGGCGGGTTATAAACCCGCCCCCTGCGCCATCCGAGCCGGGTTCCGTTTTTAGTCGGCGGTGGTGGTTGCCGTGGCGGATACGTCGGTGACGGGCTGGTTGGTGCGGGCATCCACTTCAAAGGGAGAGTAGAGTTCCAGCTCTTTGCCTATCTCGCGGACGGCGGGGATGACTTCCTCGCCCATCAGACGCAGGCTGCGCATCTGGTCATCGTGGGTCATGGCGCCGTCGCCGTCCCAGAAAAAGACGCTGCCGGGGCGCAGGTATTCCAGCACGGCGCGAATCTTGGGGATTACCGTGTCCGGCGTGCCGGTAATGATGGTGCTGTCGGCCACCTGGTCCTCAAAGGGCCGGCGGTTGGCGCCGAAGCGACCGGCCGGGCCGAAGGACGCCGCCGACAGTCGCCGCGAGGTGCGCGAGGTATGGCCGGGCAGGTTCATAATGGCGGGGTTGATGCCGCCCTCGTTGCCGGCCAGGAAGGGGTTGCTCACGCCGGACAGATACTTGCGCCCGACTTCCTCGGCCTTTTCCTCGGTTTCGTCCACGTGGACTTTCCACAAGTAAGCCACGTTCTGCGTGCCCGATTCGTAGCCATGCTCGGCGGCGGTGTCGTGGTACAGCTGGAAGGCTTCGCGGGTAGGTTCCAGCTTGGTCGCCAGCAGGACCAGCGGGTAGCGGTGTTCGGCGCACCACTTGACCGTCTCCACCGACACGGTGGACGGAATCCAGATTTGCGGGTGCGGCTCCTGCAAGGGGCGCGCCCAGGGATTCACATAGCGATAGTGGAAGTGCTTGCCTTCCCAGCGCCAGGGGCCGGGGTCGGTCCAGGCTTTGATGATGAGGTCGTGGGCCTCCTCAAACCGCTCCCGGTTGAAGTGGGGCGGCGAGTTGTGGGACCAGCTCTCCCGGCCGCCGCCGCGCACGAACCCCGACACCAGCCGGCCGTGGGAAATCATGTCAATCATCGACAGCTGCTCGGCCAGCCACAACGGGTCGTCCCAGATGGGCAGCACGTTGCCCAGGATGATGATTTTCACCTTGTTGGTGATGCGGGCCAGGATGGACGCGCCCACGTTGGTGACGCCCTGCATACAGAAAGGCGTGGAGTGGTGCTCGTTGAGCATCACGGCGTCAAAGCCCATTTCCTCGGCGTAAACCTTTTCGTCCAGGTAGCGGTTGTAGAGCTGCGCGCCGATGTCCGGGCGGTAATGGCTGTTGGAGATGCCCAGGTCGGTGCTCTGGGTGCCCATCAAGCCGGATGATTCATCCTGCCAAGGCTGTTCGGTAAAATGGCCAATCAGCATAATGCGGCCTCGCTTTGCGGGTGAGTGCGCCGGGCGATGCGGCGCGGTGGGTTGGGGTTGATGGCGGCAAGTTTAGCAGGGGATGGGGGGCGGGGCAAGGATGGAGATGAACCACCGACTCGCGGCGGTTTGACAAGGATAAAACCCTAGACAATCCTGATATAACGAACTGGTCTGCTTTGCCTCTGATACTTCCCTTCCTGCTCCAGGCGTTTCAGCCAGTCTTGGGCCAGGCTTTTAGGAATGTTCAGATATTCAGCTACATCAGTATCCCGCAAGGGAGTTTTGATGCCATTTAGCAATTCTTCCACTTTGGCAAAGAGGGCATCTGCCGGCGCTATCATATCTACGTCGCTAACCCCGGCAGAATAAGCCGGCGTCGTTTCTTCCTCTACCATACCGTCAGCCGGGGGTACAATTGATTCCTCGCTTTCCAGTGAGAAAGTTCCTTGACTCGGGGCAGGCGATTCACAAAGCAGTGTGAACCCTGCCCGCACCTGATTGAATTCTTCGGCAGTTTGCGGGTTAGGCCATGCTATGGCTCCCTTCTGCCGCAGTGCAGTCAGCCCTTTGCTAAGATCGCTTTCGGCGCGGGTATAAATGGGCGCCAACCGCAATTTGTCCAGTTGCTCAGCGGCGCCTTCCCAAGTGCCGCCCTTATTATAATCGGATGCGACCACCAGCCCGGCATCGGCTAAAGCATATACCAGCTTGTTGCGCTGCATCAGGTTGCCAACATTAAAGCTGGCCTTTGGGTCATAAGGGGAAATCAGTACCAGACGGCCGTCCATCAGTGCATCCCGGTTGTCGCGGTCCGTCGCCGCTCTTTCCAGGCGGTCCGCCAGCACGCCCACAACCGTACCCCATTCCAGCAGCGCCCCGCGCATCGCCGCCTGGTCAACGCCCCGCGCGCCGCCGGATATAACGGTGCATTGCGCCCGCGCCGCCAGCCGGCCGACGCTGCCGGCGTACTCCAAAATATCTCCATCGGTATTCCGGGAGCCGACCACGGCCAAGCCGCCGCTATCCAGGAGCGCTGCATCACCGCAGCCGTACAGAACGGGCGGCGCCGCATTGCCCAGCCGCTTTTTAAAACGCGCGGGGTACGACGGGTCGGCGCGGCTGACCACCCAGATGGCCCGCGCTTGCCAGCGCTCTAACGCCTGGCTGAGCAGAAAGCCCCGTTCCAGCAGTTGACTTATCCTCTCACAGTCAAAGCCGGATGCGGCCGCGCGCCGGGTTTCGCTTGCCCTTGTCGTCAGCAAATCTGCCGGCTGCCGGCCGGCGGCCCGGAGCGATTGCGCCAATTGGCCGTACTCGGCAGCGCTCAACGGACGTACCGACGATTTGCCCTTGCCGGCAATCAGCGGCGCGGTCAGCAGCAGAATCGCCTGGGTGTTGGGCGACAATGCGGCGTTCATCGAATTTACCCGCTTCCCGTATCGGCCAGCGCGAAAGGAAACACTGCGCGGCATCCCCGTTCCCGTAGCAACGACGCCGCAACGGTGAATGTCCAGCGGGAATCTACCATATCGTCCACCAGCAGGACGGGGCCGGGCAGTACCGGATTTTGCGAAAAGCCGAGCGAGTCTTCCACATTGCGCGCCTGCTGTGGGCTGTTGGCCCTAGACTTTTGTTCCGGTCGATCCTCAGTCTTAACCAGGCAGGGGTTGAAAGGCAGGCCCAAAGCAGCGGCCAGTCGCCGGGCGAAATCCGGCACCAAATCAGGATGCCTACGCGACGGGATGCAGGTCACCCAAACCGGGGTGGGATATGGCTGCCATTCCTGGATTAACTTGGCCGAAGCCGCCACCAAGTCATCGGCAAAATGGTTGTCCTGATATTTCCCGGTATTGACCAATTTGGCCCATCCGGCATCGCCCCAATAGCAAAGGGCACGGCCGGATTCAGCTTGATTCTGTACCGGAATACGCCGACGGTTGCCCCATTGCTTACGGGGTTCAATTGGCACACTGGTACGCTGGAGAAATTCGATTGCCTGCAGTATCGCCGCCTCGGCCGGAGCTGTTGGGAGTTGGCCCAAGTTAGGCTGCTGTACCGCTTCCGGGCTGCCGTCCAGAGCGTGAATGAGGAATTCCATATGCCCGGAATCCAGAGCAACATACTCCTGCATTTCTTGCTGTTCATGGTGTCGCAAATCGGTCAAGCGTTCCGCCCGTTCCCAAAACTGATTGCTCAACCTTGCCGCCGTCAACTGCCATTTCGTTCCATGCCTGGCAATCGGCGCCGGAGTTTCCAGCGAAAGCAGCTTAATGGCCTGTCCAACGCGCCCTTGGCTGACATTGACAGTTTGGAGAAGTTCCGGCGCTGAAAGACCGGCTGGTGCATCTTCCAGGGCCGTAATCACCTGTTGGACTTCGTCCTTTGTCGGAAACGCGCTGCGTATGAAAAAGTCCGTGATTTCCGTATCCTCGGCTCCGCTCAGCAGCACACCGTAGGCCGCGTCCAAACCACGCCCGGCACGCCCGACTTGCTGGTAGTAGTGAACCACCGACTGAGGAGTCTGGTAGTGGATGACAAACGCCAAATCCGGCTTGTCGTAACCCATTCCCAGCGCGGTTGTTGCGGCCAATGCTTTGACGCGGTTATCTAGCAACGCCTGCTCCGGTTCATCCCGATTCTCAGAACGACTGGTATATTCCTGTACCTTGAAACCGCGCGATTGGAGCCAGCGCGTTACCAGCCTGGCATCGCGAATCGTCAGGGTATAGATTATCCCGGAACCGTCAATTTCCGAGAGCCGTTCCGCCAGCCAAGCCAGGCGTTCCGCTTGACTTGGAAGTTTAATGGTTTGCAGCAACAGGGAAGGGCGGTTCAACTCGCCCCGCATTACTTCAATATCGGGGCCAAGCACTGCCACCAGGTCAGCCATCACCCGGTTGTTGGCGGTGGCTGTCGTTCCCAGCAGCCGGATATTTTGCGGCAGGTTCTGAGCGATGCGTTCAATTCGCCGGTAGTCCGGGCGGAAATCATGCCCCCAATCGGAGATGCAGTGCGCTTCGTCAATCACCAGCAGCGAGACATTGTTACCCATAACCGAAAGGACGTTGCTAACGAAATCCTCGTTAGCCAGTCGCTCCGGGGAGATGAGCAGGATGTCAACGGCATCATTGCGTATCTGCGCTGCCACATCATCCCACTCCGCAGTATTGTCAGAGTTGATGGTGACGGCGCGGACGCCCATACGCTCTGCCGCCGCTAGCTGATTGCGCATCAGCGACAGCATCGGCGAAACCAGCAGCGCCGGGCCGCTGCCGCCTTCACGCAGCAGTCTAGTGGCAATGAAATAAACGAAGCTTTTGCCCCAAGCCCGTTTTCTGGACTACGAGCAACTTGCTCCGTCCTGCCACGACATAGCGTATGGCTTTCTCTTGCCCGTCACGGAACTGCGCATCCGCAATGCCGCTGCCAGTGCGCAGCAGTTCAAGGGCGCGGTTGGCATCGTAGTTCATTTTCGCCGGCTCTGCGTTGATGGGGAGATGCTATCCGGGCGTGGCAAGCCTCATCAACGGCCCCGGCGTCATTGCCCCCGTTCGCCATTTTAGAAAAGGCCCCCGTCCCTGTGAGAGCGGGGGCCGTAATGCCGCAGCGTTGGCGCCGGGGTTACTTCACCGGCTCGGCATCCGGCGGGCGGTTGTGGATGGCTTTCGTGCCCTTCTTGAAAATGCACGTCCGGATGTTGTTTTCCAGCTCGGTCGGGTCGTCAACGCCGGGATAACGAGCCTGAGCGTCGGGACTCCTGAGGTAATCGTACATTTTGTTGAGAACTTCGTCTTCCGACTCCCCGGTAATGATAGTTCGATCGCGAGGGTCGGAAAGGAAGTTGCTGGGCCTGGCGTAGTAGATGTCGGGCATAATTTCCTCCTCCGTTGGCAAGGCTGCCGATGCTGAAATCGGCCGTCGCACACAGTAGCAAATTGATACACCAAAAAGCGCCGGGTTGTCAATATCGCGATGCGGTTGGGTAGCGTTCCGTTTCAGGTGGTTTGATTATTCCCCATTCCCGCTTTCGCGAGAATCCAGGAACGGCAAGAGCGGCATCCCTGACTTGGCAAGGCCCAGACCACCTAAAAGGGAACGCTATCGACGGCGGGTTACAAGGCCGGAGCAGCCACACCGGAGCGCCGCGCCAAAACCGCAAACGGATTGCCAAAGAGGCATCACATACCCCGCGCCAGCCGGGGCTACCCGTCCAGAACCGAATACTTCGGGAGGCGATTAGACGCCACGGGGGCAAATACGGCCCCGCAACATCGCTGCAACCATAACCGCGCCGCCGGATAACAGCCGGCCATTGGAACCGACGCGACGCCACCGCCCGTTTTCCGGGGGTATGCGGCGATTCTGCAACGGCATCGAACGGCCCGAAAGCAGAGACCGCGAAACGGGGCGGGCCGGCAACACAAAAGTCGCCGGGTTCCCCAACAGCAATTGAGTATGGCGGCCGGCCCCGGCGGAACGATAAAACCCCATACCCTGAGGGGTGCCACGCGACTGACTACACTGACCGGCTCCGGATACGCAGCCTGCGTGGCGATACACCGTCCGCAAAGCATCTGCGACATCGCGGACGACCGGCACTCGACCATTGACGCATTGACGCTCCGGGATTCGCCGGGTCTCCGTGTACCGCTTCCAGGACGACTGCGCTTGCCGGACAGCCAAGGCATGGCAAGCCAAGCCGAGGGCAGTTCGGTTCCGCCGGCAACCGGCGACGCCCCGACTTTGAACGGTGGCCATGAAACGCCCCGCCGGGGAAAGAGCAAGCGGAAGCCCCCCTACATCGTCGGGAACGGCCAGCCCCCGGCAAGTGACGCCGGCGCAAAGACGGCCCCGCCGTCTCAGGGATAAAATAACTGCGGGCCGCCCGTCTGAGACCGGAGAGCGCCGGCCGAACAACCCGTAACTCGCCGCCAGGAACAGGAGAGCAAACCGCCTATGCCCCGCCCCGACCTATCGGAAGTGGCAATCCCCAAGCATCCCACTCCGTACTACCTTTTCGCCCCCGGCGCTCACGCCGTCTGCGACGCCTACGCCGCGGAACCCAAAGGCGTGAGCGGCGACCAAAGGGCCGGCCACGAACTGGTGTTTCTCAGCCTTGCCGGCGACGCATCGGATGTCCAGACCATCAGGAACCGGATTAACCACCATCAAGACCTGAAAATCCAGCCCGCCGACCACCGGATGCCGGAACTCCCCGGCCGAGGGGTCTTCGGCACCTCGAGACTGGACGTCCGGCCCATCGCCCGCAGCCCCCTGAACACCGGCCCAACGCAATCCCGCACGGAACACCTCATCTACGGAACCTACTGCCTGACCGACGCCCGTCCCATCTCGGAACAGTACATCTACGCCGTCAGCGAGGCAGAGGGCGTCGCCGCCTACTACCGGCGCTTCTGCCAGCTTACGATAATACCGACGCTGGACCACTGGGCCGGCGCCATCTGGGAACTGGCGCGGGAACAGAAAATGATAACGAAACTGCTGTCCAGCCCCGACCTGCACGTCTGGAAGTGCCGGTTCGACGACGAAAAACTCCGGCCCCTGATTACCGCCGCCGTCACCCGGGGCGAACTGGCCATCGCCTGAGGGCCAACCGGCCAGCATAGCAACACGGCAATGGCCCGCGCCGTCAACCGGAGCCGCCCAACCGACGCCGCCCAACCGTCACCGAGGTCCAGTCTATGGCACGAAACGACCGGAAAGAAGACGAGCCCTATCTCCGGATCGCCGGCTCGGTCCAGTACCAGCAAACCACCTACGTCTCCCCCAGGGAGAAAGGACAACCCGCCGAATGTTCCCTGCGCGCCCTCGTGCCCTACGCCGGCAGCTCCCGGGGAGTCAAGGTGTACGCCGCATATATGGCGCAAACCGCCCGGAACAAACTCGTACCCCATGCCTACGCCATTGCGGAGAACCCGGACGAAGCCAAAGGACTGCGCAAAGGCAGCATCTACCAATCCCTCACCGTTGCCGACCGGGAACTGCTCCGGTACCGGCGGAACTCGGTGAACCTCCTCTGGTTCCAACCCCCGCCGCGCCACGGGGACGGCAAAGCCCCCACCCCGCAAGCAATCCGGCTGGAACTGGAACGCACCGTCATCACCCTGGAACGCGCCGCCAGGCTAATCCTCATCGCCGCCCCGGAGCTCATCGCCGGGCTGGCCGACGTAATCATCCCCAACTGCTGCGAAATCAGCATCAACCGGCTGCCGGGGCAAGGACAGGAAACGGCGGTACTCCAAGCCGTGCGCCGGCGCAACACTATGGCAACGTCCGGCGACTGGTACCGGAAAGAGCTGAACGTCTATCTCGAAATGGCCGGCGCCCCGGAGGAACTGCCCACTACGGAAATCCGGTCGGAACGCCGCAACACCCCAATGCTCCGGCTGGCGGACCACTCGCCCCCGGTCTATCAGGTCGCACGCGACGCCGCACGGCTCACGGAGCAGGCCCGGAACGAAGGCGGATGGCGCAACCCCGCCGTCCGGAAACTCTTCGACCACCGCCCCCGGACCCGGAACATCCGGCCCATCGAAAAGATTCCCGACGGCCACACCGCCGTGCTCGCCGCCAGTTCCATGCTGGACCGGATGGCGCTCCACGACCCCAACGGCATCCGGAACCCCATCGTCATCCGGGGGTTCTTCAACAAAGAGCCCCGCAGCACCTTCACCGCCGAGGGCGTCAGAAAGAACACTGAGTTCTACGAGCACAACATCCTGGCCCTGGACACCGTAACCGGCGCAATCAGCCAAGTCGGTAAAAGCGCCGCCGGCCTGGAAAGCTTTATGAAAACCTTCGGCCCGTCCATCCGCGCCAAAATTGACGAGCTCTACCCGCCCACCATAGACGTCAACTCCCCGGAGTACCAGGCCGTCGGAACCGTCATTGACGCCATTCCCCGCCCGCTGATTGGCAAGCAGCGCCACGTCGCCATCGCCGGCGCCCTCCACTTGCAGCGGGAGCGCCACCTGAACCTCTTCGCCAAGCAGGGCTCCGGCAAGACCTGCACCGCCGCCGGCATCGCCCGGGGCCTGAGGGCCCGGGTCATCGCCGTAACCACCCCGGCAAGGGTCATTCCCAACTGGATTGCCGAAATCCGGGCGGTCTGCCCCCAGGCCATCATCCGCGTCGTGCAGGACCGGGAATCCATCGGACAGCGGCGGGAGCTCAACCCGCTGGAAAAGGCCCTGCCCCCGGCGCCCTTCGGCCGGGCCTCCCTGGAAGCAATCCGGCTGCTGGACCCCTGGGCCACTCCGGAAACTCCCCTGTGGGTTCTGATGAAAAAGGACGCCGCCCGGACGCAAACGCCGCGGCAGCCGGCGCTCCGGGCCATCAACGAACCCGACGCCGTGGCCCAGGAACTGCGCCGCCCCCTGGAGCAGCTGGCCGCCGCGGAACGGCGCGCCGGCGCCAGGCCGATGCCCGTCCGCGCCGGAACCGTCTCCGCCCGGCCCAAACTGCTGTACCGGAAAAACGACGGACGCCTGGCCAGCATCGCCCGGGACCTGGGAACGGCCAGCCGGCAGCGGAACTACGACCCGGAACGGCCTACCTACACCTGCCCCCGCTGCTGGAGCATCCTCTACAACGGGCCGCAGTACGGCAAGCCCCTGCCCAACTCCAAAAAGCAGCTGTACTGCGACAGCCGTCGGCAATGGCCCAAGTTCCCCCGCCTGTGGGAAGCCAACCGGAGCCAACCGGCGGCAGAACCGCCGGCGCTGGAATCCTGTCAGGCGCCGCTGAAAGTTCTGAGCCGCGACCGGCACGGCAAAGCCAGGTACGCCTACGGCCGCTACTACGCCGACCGCATGGCCCGCTGGGCCGACGTCTATATTATGGACGAGTCCCAGGACTACAAGGCCCGGGACAGCTTGCAGGGCATCATCACCCGGCGCATCGCCCAGAAGTCGCGCCGCACCATCGCCCTCACCGGCACCCCCTTCGGCGGCCGGGTGTCGGAACTGTTCCATCCCCTGGTAGCCTTCCATCCCCAATTCGCCCGCGAATACTCCTACCACGAATCCGCCGAGTTTCTCCGCGAGTACGGCCGCCAGGAATTTACCCTCACCAGCATTCAGAAAGCCGGCCTGAGCTACACCGAACGCTCCACCCGCCAGATTCCCGGCTATCACCCCAAAATCCTGCTCCACTACTGGCCCAACACCATCTTCATGAGCCTTGACGACGTGGACGTAAGAGGCGCGTTACCCTCCTTCACCCAGCACGCCCAGCTGCTGGAACTGGACGGCGAAATCCAGAGCTCCGGTTACAGCCAGCAGTCCGCCTACGAATCCCTGGACACCGCGCTGACCGGCCATATGCGGGCCACCATCCGCCGGCAGCAGGGCAAGAAACGGATTAACAACTACATCCAGGAAATGCTCACCTGCCCCGAAAACGCCTGGCAAGGCATTGACGTCCGCCACCCGGACAGCGGGCAGATTATCCACCGGATACCGCCCCTGGACCCGACCTGGCTCTACCCCAAGGAAATCGAGCTGACCAACATCATAGAGCGCCAGCGGAGCCTGGGGCGCAAGTGCCTGGTCTATTGCACCCACACCGGCGCCCGGGACACTACGGCCCGCCTGGTGCGAATCATCAAGGATGAAGGCTTCCGCGTCATCCGCATGGACAAGGACATTGACCAGGAAGAGCGGGCGCAGTGGCTCCAGGAAGCGGCCCAACGCCACGACGTTATCGTCTGCCATCCCCGGCTGGTCGAGACCGGCGTCAACCTGACCGAGTACCCCACAATCATCTGGTACGAAATCGACCACTCCATGATTACCACCGAGCAGGCTTCGGCGCGCTCCTACCGGCTCAACCAGACCCGGCCCGTGGAAGTCTATTTCCTCGCTTACGCCAACACCATGCAGGAGCAGGCCCTGCAGCTCATCGCCCAAAAGTCGGACGTGTCCCGCACCTTCCAGGGCGAGCTGTCCCGGAGCGGGCTGTCCGCCTTCAATCCCGTGGCCGACGATATCAGAGAAGACATTGCCCGCGCTCTGTTGCAGAGCGAGTACGACCGGACTCGCCAGGGGCTGCCCACCACGGCCAGCGTCCAGGCGCTGAACCGGCTCTTTGAGCAGACCAACGTTCTGGCCGGCGAGTCCTTCTACCACCCGGCGCCACTGTCGCCAGCACCGGAAAAGCCGGCCAGCCGCCAGGCCAGGACACCGGAACCCTCCCGGCTGGACCAGCCGGCCCTGGGAATCTGAGCCGGCCGGCGCGCCGGCCGGACTCCGCAAGACAGGGAGCCGCAATGACCAACCGGGCAACCGCCTTCGAAATCGCGGAAAGGATCAACCAGGCCGTCGGACTCATGGCTGAGACCGCGCGGCAGGCCGGCATTCCCATCACCGACTCCCAGTGCCGGGCGGTCTATGCCCGGTGCATCCAGCGGGAAGAGCGCAAATGGCTGGGGCAGCAGCACACTACCCTCAACGCCACCCGCACCATTGAGAACCTGAAAAGGCTGGCCCCTCCCGAACTGGTGTCCCGGACCGAAACCGCCGTCCGCTACGCCATGTCCCTGCTCTACGCCACCGACCAGGAGCCGGGCTATACCCTGTCGCCGCAGCAGATTACCGACCTGCACCATCCCGACGCCGCCATCTACCGGGACCGGATCCGGCAACGCCTCAGCCAGGCGCCGGAAATGTCATTGCAAAGGCAGCGGCACCACCGCCGGTTCCTGGACCGGCTGGACAACCGGGAACCCCAGGCCGCCCAGGAAGAACACCGGCTGATTTCCGCCCTGCCCTGGCGCGAAGCAATACCGGGCACGGCCACCGGCCAGCTGGCGCAGGCCATCATCGACCTGCTGGCGCCGGAACAAGTCCACGTCACCGAACGACAGGCCCGGGAACTCTACGACCTGGCCAACAACCCGAACCCGATTGCCGCCAACCGCAACCACCCAAGGAGCCACCGCCGGTGCCGTCAGAATTGAAAGAACCCCCCAACGTCATCAAAGCCACGCCCCGAACCCTGAAGAAGGTCCTCAAGAACGTCGCCCTGGAAACCAACATCGCCGTTTACATCTCCGGCCAGCCGGGCATCGGCAAGTCCGCCATGTGCCAGGAGCTGGCTTGGGATGAGGGCTATCTCTACTACGACATCCGGCCCCAGCTGATGGAACGGGTGGACCTGATGGGCATTCCCTACCGGGACGAGTCCGGACGGACCCGCTGGGCCGCGCCGGGATTCTTCCCGGCTGCGGACGACCTCCGCAAGCACCTGATTAACATCGAGGAACTGTCCTCGGCGCGGCCCGACATGATGACCGCCTTGCACCAGTTAATCTGGGACCGTCGCTGCGGCGACCACGCGCTGCCGTCCACTACCCGCGTCGTGGCCTGCGGCAACCGCCTCAACGACCGCGGCCACGTGCACCGCATGACCACCCCCATCATCTCCCGGATGGTCAACGTGGAGCTGGAAGCCTCCTTCGCCGACTGGCAGGGCTGGGCCTTGAGCCACGACGTCGACTCCGACGTCGTGTTCTTCCTGCGCTTCAACAACGAGCTTTTCAACAAGTTCGAGCCGGAGACTCAGGAAGACGCTTTCCCCTGCCCCCGCACCTGGACCATGCTGGGCCAGGCCAAGCGGCAGCTGGAGTCGGTCCAGGAAACGGAAATCAACCGCATGGTTTACGCCGGCGCCGTCGGAACCGCCGCCGCCAACGCCTTCTGCGCCTTCCTGGCCCTGAAGGACGAATTGCCCGACGTGGACGACGTGCTGCTCAATCCGAAAGGCGCCCCCATCCCCAACCTGGCCTCGGCCAAAATCGCCATCTGCAGCAGCCTTTGCAACGTCGTCCAGCCGGACAACTTCCCGGCCATCGCCGTCTATGCGGAACGCCTGACGCCGGAAATCGGCGAATTTCTGGTCGGAGCCTGCCTGGCCCGTATTCCCGAACTGGCCGACGCCCCGGCAATGGTAATGTGGGCCGCCTCAGCCCAACTCTAACGAACCGCTTACGGATGCCGGCCGGACACTCCGGCCCGGCGCAACATCCCAACCGAACCCTGAGGGAGCAGAGCTATGACCATCCCGGAAGCTCGCCAGCAGCTCTACCGCGACGCCACCAACAACGTCCGCCGGGCCATCGCCCGGGCCCTGGTCGAAGAACCCTTCTACGGCTGCCTGGCGCTGCACTTGCAGACCCTGGCCACCGGCAAAGTCCCGACCATGGCCGCCGACGGCGTACACCTGATGTACAACCCCCACTGGGCGGCGGAAGCGGCCCCGGAGCAAATCCGAATCTGCATCCTGCGCCTGGTCACCGCCCTGGCCCTCCGCCACCACGTCCGGCGCCAGGAACGGGAGGAATCCCGGTGGCAGCTGGCCTCCCTCATCGTCTGCCTGGCGACCATGCACCACCACGGCGCCATCCCCGTGCCAGAGCTGTTCTTCAGCCCGCGCCTCTGGGACACCTGGGTCGAACGGGCTTACGAAATGCTCCCGGAACCTCCACCTCCACCGGACAACGGCATCATGCGCGCCGACCGGAACGACGACGCCGGCCGCGGCGGCCCGGCCGGCTCCCCAGGGAACAACGGGACGGGCACGGACGCCGGGCTGCCCGGAGCCGGCCCGGGCGGAGCCGGCCCAGGAACCGGGGGTATGCCCAACGGCCCGTCTCACGCTGACCACGGACGGTTGATTGACGCCGGCGCCTACGGGTACATTTTGGACGCGCCCCTGCCGGAACACGCCACCGCCGCCGAGCGGGAACGAGCCTACGCGGAACAGCAGATTAAGTGGATGGACGCCGCCGAGCAGTCCCTCCACATTATGAAGTCCCAGGGACACGACCCCGGCAGCTTTGTCGACTTCGTCCACGCCCGGCGCCAGTCCCACATTGACTGGCGGGAACTGCTGCGGGACTTCATCCGCGAAACCACCCAGGACGAAACCTCCTGGAGTTATCCCAACCGCCGTTTCGTCGCCAGCGGCCTCTACCTGCCGGGCAAAGACCCCACCGGGTGCCCGCCCATCTACTTCGCCGTGGACACCAGCGGCTCCGTATCCGACGACGAACTGGCCATGGTCTGGACGGAAATCCGCGCCGCCGCCGCCGCAGTAACGCCGGAGTACCTGCGGGTCATCCAGTGCGACGCCGCGGTGCAGGACGACCAAACCTACGAACCCGACCACGTGCCGGAAATAGTCATGGTCCACGGGCGGGGCGGCACCGCGTACCAGCCGGTATTCGACCTGGTGGACCGGGAATCCCCGCCGCCGGCCTGCCTCATCTACCTGACGGACCTCTACTGCAACGATTACCGGAGCCGGCCGCCGGACTACCCGGTGCTGTGGATTGCCACGCCCGAGTCCTCGCCTATGAATCCACCCTGGGGAGAAAGGGTAAACTTGACCCGGAACACCGGCCCGGCAGCGCCCTGACCGAGGGAGCGGACATAGAGATCCTGCAAACGGCCATAACGGTTTATCGGCGGCCTAACGCCAAAAACCCTGGAGGAAATCGGGCCGTCACCGTCGATTTTGTCCGCATAGGGACTCGCATTAGGCTGTACGCAAAGCGCGTTCCGCGGTTTTTTACGGCGCCGGTAGATGGCATCGTCGCACCACGACGTGAAGCAAGGCACGGCCGCAAACGCCGGCCTCGACGACCGGCTGTTCGCTCTGGTCAGCCTGCAAACCATGGCCGGATACGATGGGGCCGGCAACTACGGCATATCACTGCGGAGGTAGTAACGTCTGGAACCACGGCGGACTGTACCCAGGCGGCGGCGCTGCTGGCGGGCATTGCGGCGGAGCACTTGCTGGCTGACAAGGGGTATGACACTAATCAAGTGCTGGCAGCGGCGCGTGCGGGAGGGATGACGCCGTTGCTACCGCCGCCGCGGAGTCGGCACGAGCTCAGGACGACGACGCAGATTTGTACCAGGCGCGTCATTTGGTGGCGAACGGGTTTGGCAAATTCAAGGAATGGCGGGGTGTAGCGACGCGGTATGCCAAAAACGCGGCGTCGTATTTGGCGATTTGCCAGATACGGGCCCTGGCGCTGTGGGCCAAAATAATTTGACCACACGCCCTGGGCGGAGCCCGCCTGGAATACGCAAAATCGCACGGCTACCGCATACAGGACTCCATACGAAGGCCGGGCCGTCGTCACAGCGTCGGGCCCGACGCCACCTTGCAGGGCGCGCTAAGGGTAACGGGCGGGAACGCCTTCGCCAACCTGCTCGCCCGGGGCATCGGCCGGCACCAGTCCTACGGCTACGGGATGCTGCTGTTGCGGCCGGCCGGCAACGGCTCGCGGTAAGGAACGGGCAGAATCGGAAAAGCGATGCGCCCCCCGCTCTCCAAACCAAGGGGCTGTGGACAAAATGCCTCAGGCGCTGAGGAACCGATCCGGGAACGGGACTCCAGCGCCAGGCAATCGCGTCGCCGGCCCTTGTCCAAACGGTCTTAAGACATCAAAATCATCGTTAGCGAATAGACATCGCACCGGGCAGCCAGTCCACCCAAGCTAGCCACTTGCAGCCCTGAATCACGGCAATAGCCATGGCCCCAAAGTGCGCGAAAACTGGCCCGGCGCACCAGCAGCAGTCACTACAATTTGGAGGCGAAACCAGATGGTAACGGTACTGGAACCACGAACGCAGACCGGACAGGGCGTCGGACAGGGCAGATGCGACGGCTGTCCCAGGTGCGACGAGCCCAGCGCGCCGCTCTGCCGCATCCCACACCCAAAGTACGCCAACCGGCACCCGGTCTGCAAGGTCTGCGGACACTGCGTCTTGCGCGGCAACCACCAAGACGACGCATCCGACCTGGACGACCACCCTGGCTTCGGTCCCGATAGCCCCGAAGTCGCCGGCAAGCCCAGCATCAACTGAAGGCGAATACCCGACTTGACCACGCAACGAAGATTCAACCCATAGCCGCAATTTCCTCGCGGGCGCGTGGATGCGCCCGCGCTGTCACCACGATGCGACAGCCCGTTTGTAGCTGCCCCGCGGGAGCGGGGATACGCCGCAGTCAGCGATGACGTTGCGATGAACCTTGACGGTTTCCCCACGAGTGCGGGGAGGCACTTTATATGCGGTACTCGTTGCCGTACTTATAATCGGATTCCCCGCAGGTGCAGAGAGGCGCCGCCTGGATCTAGCCCCGTCGCCGCATAGACCGGATACTCACACCACGCGGGGAAGCGCTGCGAAAGAAAAAGCCGTCCGTTCAGCAACGACGACTGCCGGCAACACAGCGGCAACCCAAGCCGGAACAGGAAGCAGAGCGCTGCCGCCAAGCCCGCCAGTGGCTCCGCGAAGAAAACGTCAAACTCTCCCGGAGCCGGTGCAACCGGCCAGTCGGTATGCAGTTCGGCGTCGCCGTCTGCACCGCCAACCAGTAAACGGCGCAAGTCAAGCGACAAAACACCGACGACGCGGCCGGCCCCAACCAGGGCCGGCCGTATCATTGCCAGCAGTGGGAGCGCCGCCGTAATCGCGTTGGATTCAGCGGCGACGGCCAGTTGACCCGCCGTCAGCCGCGGCGCGGCGACCCACGCGCTGACCGGATGCCGCGGCGCGCGCCCGGCGGCGCGGTCGTAAGAGCGGCGCAGTGTCCTGCCGTCCACCGACTGCGATGACACCCGCCAGAGTTCACGTCGCAACGGGCTGCAACCTCGCGCCGCACGTCGTCACCAACCGGCTGCGCGCCGCAAACTGGATTTACGCCAACCTGTTCGCCAACGACCTGGAAACTAACACCACGCTGGCGCATCAGGTCAAACTGCGCCTGACCCGGTTCGTGGCAGACAACCAGATGGAGTTTGCCCGCACCATCCCGGAAAACGACGCCACCCTGTCCCATGCCGGCGCGCTCACCTTCGGCAGCTGCTGCGACAACAGCGGCCAGCGCACCGCCGGAATCTGCCCCGCCAGCGCCGTAGTGAACTGCAGCGCCAGCGACATATTCAAAAGGCAACAGCCGGCAGCGGCTCCGGCGCAAACGCCATCAGCGCCATCCAGGACGGCCGGTCCTGCCCCGACCGGTTCAAGTTCGACGTCACAGAACAAATACCAACCGAAGGCGTCAGCGGCGCCGTCCTGGCCCAGCTCATGACCCCGGCGCCTTACACCATGGCGTTCGTCGGCGTGCCAGCCACGATTGAGAGCGCCAACCACATTGACTACACCGTCTAAGGGGGACCAACATGAACGGTGAAAGCCCGTACCCGCCCGGCCATCCCTGCGACGGATCGCCCCGGCATACCCACTTCACACCAGCCCAGACCAAACGCTGCCAGTACGTGGCCAAGGCCATCCGCAAGGGTACGGCAGCACCGCCGCCGGAACCACGCCAGACGTGCTTTCCCGGCATACCGGCTACGTTCGCGTTCTGAGCCACAGAGACCCGAACCGAATCTGCTACAATTGACGCCAGTTCCAACGGAGGCTCGCTTGATAATGACTGCCGCCCAGACGCCAATCGTTACCTTCCAGGACATCCTGGACGCCATCGCGCAAAACCCGGAACTCAAAGAGGAGATGCGCCGGCACCTCCAGGACGAAGCGCTGCGCAATCTCCCGCAGACGGTAGCCCTGCTGGCCCAAAACCTGCAGGAACTGACCGCCATCGTGCAGGCCATGGCAGAACGACAAGCCCGGACGGAAACGGACATCGCCGAGCTGAAAGACGGGCAGGCCCGGATGGAAGAACGCCAAACCCGGATGGAAGGCGATATCGCCGAGCTGAAAGACGGGCAGACCCGGATGGAAGAACGCCAAACCCGGATGGAAGGTGATATCGCCGAGCTGAAAGACGGGCACACCCGGATGGAAGAACGCCAGACCCGGATGGAAGGCGATATCGCCGAGCTGAAAGACGGGCACACCCGGATGGAAGAACGCCAGACCCGGATGGAAGAACGCCAGACCCGGATGGAAGAACGCCAGACCCGGATGGAAGGCGACATTGCCGAGCTGAAAGACGGGCAGACCCGGACGGAAGAACGCCAAACCCGGATGGAAGATCGCCAAACCCGGATGGAAGGCACACTGAACCGCCTGTCCGGCACCGACTACGAACGTCGCATCGCCCGCAGCCTGCGCCGCAACTCCCAAAGGTACTTCGGCATCAGCAGCGCCCAGCTTGTCCATAGCGTCATACTCCCGAACAACAACCCTCTGCCCGACCTGCTGGACCAAGCCTGCGACGCCGGCGCAATCACAGCCGAGGAAGCCAGCCAGGCCGAAAGAGTCGACCTGGTCATCATCGGACACGACAACGACGACGGCATCCGCTACGCTGTTATCGAAGCATCCGTCAACGTTGACCGGAGCGACGTAACCCGCGCCCAGGCCCGCAGCCAAATCATCGCGCGGGCCACCGGGAGCGACGTCGTACCCGCCGTAGCCGGAGACACCATACCGGACACGGTCCAGCAGTACGCCGCCGACCAGGGAGTAACGGCCGTCGTCATCCCTGCGGAATAACCGCAAAGCCCCCAAACCTCGCCACTCGCGAAAGCCGGACGGAACATAACGTCGTCCGGCTTTCAACGTCAGGCCCCAGGCCAGGAACAGGAGCGCCGCCGATATGCCCAACATCAACGTCGCCGTCTCGGCCAACACGTTGCCGCCGCCGCTCAGTTGCTCACCGAACGTTGCAACGCCATCGTGGCCCGGATATCCGCAGCGAGTTTGAAGGCCCCAGCAGCCTGCAACGGCTGCAAGCCTGCAATACCGGCGAGTACCGGGAATTGGATGAAGCCCAGGAACTTCTAGGGCGTGTCGTCAAATTTAGGATATGGTGATAGATTGGCGCCGTTAGCCGCAATCTGCAACCAGGAGGGCTGTCCCGTGTCCGCCGCCGCTGCTTGTCACCGCTACGACATCTCCGACCGCGCCTGGCCAATACTGGAACCCCGGCTCCCCGGCGGCAAGGGCAAGGTCGGATACCCCGCATCAAACAACCGCCGCTTTATCAAGCCGTGTTCTGGGTGCTGCGCATCGGCGCTCCCTGGCTCGACCTGCCCCCCGGACTACGGCGACGGGAGCAACACCCACCGCCGCTTTATTCGCTGGCGCAATCAAAACGTCTGGGCCGAATTGCAGGAAGCCCTGGTTGACGACCCCGATGGCGATTTGCCGGATACGGGCCCTGGCTGTGGGCCAAAATGGTTTGACTGCACGCCTTAAATCGGAACGCTACCCTCCGGGAGCAGGGGTTACGCCGGGCTGCCAACTGATAGTACAATCACGCCACAGCATCACGACCAGATACCCCAAACGGAGGCTAACCATGACAACCGCCGAACCCATGAGCCGGCTGCGGCTGGTCAACCCCAGGGGCACCGAACTGCCCACCACCGAGTTTCGCATGAACGACCGCTCCGGTGGCCTGGCCGGCAAGCGGCTAGGCCTCATGGAAAACTCCAAGGCCAACGCCGACGCGCTGCTGCATGAGCTGGGCGACATCCTCAACGCGCGGCACGGCTTCTCCGAGGTGCGCTACTACAGCAAGCACCACGCCAGCCTGCCCGCCAAGCAGGACGTCATCGACTCCATCCTGGGCGAGGTTGACTACCTCATCACCGGGGTTGGCGATTGAGGGTCTTGCAGCTCGTGCAGTGTGCACGACGGCATCGATATGGAAAAGCGCGGCGTCCCTACCGCGGCCATTATCACCCACGTGTTCCTCAACACGGCCCAGGCCATGACCCGCATGATGGGCGTACCCGAGTACCGCTACGTGGTGGCCCAGCATCCCCTGTCCAGCCTCACCGAGGACGAGGTGAAACAGCGCGCCGTGGAGTTGGCCGACGAGGTTGAGTCCATCCTGACCGGCCAGCCCGTTGCAGCCGCCTAACTCACGCACCCGGTCATACATTATGGCCAACCCTGACATGGCCAATCCCGACGCGCCGGCGCCATCCCGCCCGTCGCTCAACCCGGCCATCCGGCCCGGTTTGGCGGGCGAGATGGAACTGACCGTCGCCGCCGAGCATCTGGCGCCCCACACGCCCAAATTCAGCACGCCGGCGATGGTGATGCTGATGGAGCAGGCGTCCTACGCGGCGATTGCGCCCCTGCTCTACCCGGGCCAAACCGTCGTTGGCTACGAGGTCAACGTCAAGCACCTGGCGCCGGCCGACGCCGGCAGCCGGGTGTCCGGCCGCTCCGTTCTCACCGACGTATCCGGCAACAAACTCCGTTTCGAGGTGGCAGTGCGCCACGGCGGCACCATCCTCGGCACCGCGGAGCACAAGATGGCGGTGGTTCCCCAGTCTGCAACCGATTGATTCCCCCCACTCAGGAGGGCAGGCAATATGTCCTGGATTCGTGAAACCGACGCCGCAGCGCCGGCGGTCATTAAGTGTATGTCCATCAATCCGGCGTTAATGGCGGCGGTGCAGAACCTGAACGCCAACGCCACCTTCGGCGCCTCGGCCCTGACGCGCACCCAGGAGGAAGCCATCGCCACGGTGGTCTCCCTGGTCAACCGCTGCCACTATTGAGCCGTCGCCCACGGAGGGTTCCTCCGTCAGCACTCCGGCGACCCCGAATACGCCAGCCACATCATCCACGACTACACCCGGGCCGACCTGGACCCGCAAACCCGCGCCATCCTGGACTACGCCGTCAAACTGACGCTGACGCCGGCCCTGATGCAGCAATCGGATGTAGAAACACTGCGCTCCGTCGGCCTCACCGACGAACAGGTGCTGTCAACCGTAGCCATCACCAGCGTATTCAACTTTATGAACCGTCTGGCCGACGGCCTGGGCGTCGCAATCCCCGAAGGCCGGGAGGCCGCCATGAGCCAGTGGCTCTCCGACCCGGCAAAGCGGGCGCAGGACTGGCTGCTCACCGTCGCGCCGGTTTCCGCGTCATAACCCGCACCGTCGCACAATCCCGCCGGGGCGAATAGTTATCCGCCCCGGCCGATTTCCCGGAGGTTCCAAATGACTCTACTTCCCGCCGGCCGCCCCCGGCTCCAGGACAAAGTCGCCATCATCACCGGCGCCGGCTCCAGCGGGCCGGGCGTGGGCACGGGCAAGGCCGCCTCCATCTTGTTCGCCCGCGAAGGAGCGAAAGTGCTGCTGGTGGACCGCAACCCCCAGGCCGCTGAGGAAACGCTGGCAACCATCCGCGAAGCGGGCGGCGAAGCATCGGTCATAGCCGCCGACGTAACCCTGGCCGCCGACTGCGAAGCCATCGCCAACGCGGCGGTGGAACGCTATGGCGCACTGCACATCCTGTTCAACAACGTTGGCATCACCGGCCCCGGTTCGCCCACCGAGGTTGAGGAAAGCGTGTGGGATAACGTGCTTGACGTTAACCTCAAGAGCATGATGCTGACCACCAAGTACGCAGTCCCCAGGATGATTGACGCCGGCGGGGGCAGCATCATCAATATGTCGTCCATCGCGGGAGTCCGCGCCGGCAGCGGCGCGGCCAGCGTGCCCTATTCCGCGTCCAAGGCCGGAGTAATCGGTATGTCCGAGACGATGGCGGTGCACCTGGGGCGGGACAACGTGCGCGTCAACGTCATCGCTCCCGGCCACATCTACACCCCCATGGTCGGCGGGACGATGCAGCCACAGGTGCGGGAATGGCGACGCAAGGCCGGCCCGCTGGGCGTGGAGGGCAACGCCTGGGATATTGCCTACGCCGCTCTGTTCCTGGCCAGCGACGAGGCCCGCTGGGTCTCCGGCGTGGTGCTGCCCGTGGACGCCGGCCTGCTGGCCGCTACGCCGCTGGCGATGTACTCCCGCATCCGGGAAGGCGATTAACCGTCCAGACGGCCGGCATTGCTGCGGGTTCTGTTGACATTTTGAAATGTCAACACAGCCTGGCCGTCAGGGTGGCTGGCCCGGCAATGTATGATTTCGGATGGCATCAATACTATCAAAAGAGCGGATTGTCGCTCCCGCCCACTTCAACCGCTGGCTGGCGCCGCCGGCGTCGGTTGCCATCCACCTGTGCATCGGCTCGGTATATGCGTGGAGCCTGTTCAATGCCCCGCTAACGCGGACGCAAGGCGTTGTTGCCAGCGGCGCCGGCGACTGGAACCTTTCGCAAGTAGTCTGGATTTTTACCGTCGCGATTATATGCCTGGGGCTGGCGGCGGCTTTTGCCGGGCGATGGCTGGAGCAGGTGGGGCCGCGCCTGGTTGGAGTGACGTCGGCGGCGTGCTGGGGCGGCGGCTTTCTGGTGGGAGCGGCCGGCATCCATACCCAGCAATTGTGGCTGCTCTATCTTGGGTATGGCGTGCTGGGCGGCTGCGGACTGGGCCTGGGTTACGTGTCGCCGGTGAGCACGCTGCTGCGCTGGTTTCCCGACCGCCGGGGGATGGCCACGGGAATGGCGATTATGGGCTTCGGCGGCGGCGCCATCATCGCGGCGCCGCTCAAAGAGTTTCTCATCCGAACCTTTTACCGGGCGCCGGAATATCTGGGCAGCGTCGCCGAGGTGGAACTGGTGACGATGGACGGCCGGCGCTTTGCGGAAACGGCCGGCGGCCTGCGGGAAGCGGTCATCGTAGCGGCCCACGACGTACCGCAAATGATTGTCCCCGGCCCGGAGGGCGTGTATCTGGCCGGGACGGGCAGCGTGGGCATAATGGGAACGTTCATCGTCCTGGGCGTGACGTATTTCGCGGTGATGACCCTGGCGGCTTTCGCCTTCCGCATTCCGCCGCCGGGCTGGCGGCCGGCCGGCTGGACTCCGCCGGATGAAAGCGAAGCAAAAGAACGCATGATGACCCGGCGCGACGTAGAGATTAATCAGGCGCTGAAAACGCCGCAGTTCTATTTGCTGTGGCTGGTGCTGTGCCTGAACGTCACCGCCGGCATCGGGGTGTTGGGGGTGGCCCGGACGATGATGACGGAAATTTTCGGTTCCACCCTCCCCCACGTAGTAGATGGCGCTTTCGCCGCTACTTACGTGGTGATGATTAGCGTGTTCAACATGGGCGGGCGGTTTTGCTGGGCCAGCGCGTCGGACTACCTGGGGCGCAAGCGGACGTACTGGATATTTTTTGCCCTGGGCAGCGTCCTGTATCTGTCAATTCCGCTGGCGGCCCACCGGGTCAGCGTCAGCCCGTCGGTGGTCTGGCTGGTCTATTTCTATGCCGCAACGATGCTGATATTCACAATGTACGGCGGCGGGTTTGCCACCATACCGGCCTACCTGGCGGACGTGTTCGGCTCGCGTTTTGTGGGGGGCATCCACGGCCGGCTGCTCACCGCCTGGAGCGTGGCCGGGCTGCTGGGGCCGCTGGCGATTACCACGCTGCGGCAGCGGGCCGAGGTGAACGCCATCCGCGACCTGGCCGCCCAGGCCGACCCGGAGGCATTCCGGGAACGGTTCGGGGCCGGCATCGACCAGCTGGAGCTGCTGATACAGGAGAAGACCGTAACGGTGGCCCAGCTGATGGACATCGTGCCCGCAGACGTGCCGCATCCGGGCGCCTCGCTATACAACTCGACGATGTTCCTAATGGTGGGGCTCCTGCTGCTGGCGTTGGCGGCCAATGCGCTGATGCGCCCGGTGAGCGAACGGCACTATATGCCGGAGGAAGGTGGCGACCCGGTCTAGGCCGTAGTGGGGGCCTGCGGCTCAGTCAGGACACGGGCGGCCGATGCTGCGCCCAGGGTTGGGCTTCCTCAAAGGCGGCCATGGCCCGCAGCACCCGTCCCTCGGCTCCGGCCGGCCCCACGATGTGCAGACCTACTGGCAGGCCGGCGCCGAGCTTCTTATCAATAGAAAAGCCGCACGGCACGCTGGCCGCCGTCTGACCGCTCATGTTGATGGGGAAGGTGAAGGGCAGATAACCCCACCACGGCTCCACCGACCGGCCGGCGATGCTGGTGGGATGCTGGCCGATGGGGAAGGCCGTAACCGCCATCGCCGGCGTCAGCAGCAGGTCGTAGGTGTCGAAGAAATCGGCGAAGCGGCGCTTGTGCCGGTCAACGTAGGCCAACGCCCGCGACAGGTCGGCGGCCGAGTGCTGCGATGCGGCAGCGAAGGTGTTCTGCACATAGTGGGTCAGCTCGTCCCGCCGCTCCGGGTACAGGGCGGCGTAGGACGTGTAGGATGCCGTGCCGAACACGGTGGAGAACGCCGGGAACGGGTCGCCCTCAACCTCCGGCGCCGCCTCCTCCACGATTGCGCCCATTTCCTGGAACACCTGGGCGGCGGCCCGGGTAATCTGCACTACCTCCGGGTCAACGGCGGCGTAGCCCAAATCGTCGCTCCAGGCGATGCGCCACCCGTTGACGCCGCCCTCCAGCGCGGCCATGTAGTCCGGGGGCGTGTCGGTCATCGTATTGGGGTCGCGGGAGTCGGGGCCGGCCAGCGCCTGCAACAGCAGCGCGGTATCGCGGACGGTGCGGCTCATCGGGCCGGACTGGGAGAAATGATTGACCGCCGGCCCGCCGTAGCCGCCATAGCGGGGCACCCGCCCCTGCGACGGCTTGATGCCGGTAACGCCGCTGAAACTGGACGGGATGCGGATGCTCCCGCCGCCGTCGCTGCCGGTAGCCAGCGTGCAGAGGCCGGCGGCCAGCGCCGCCGCCGCCCCACCGCTGCTGCCGCCGGGGGTGCAGCCGGTGTGCCACGGATTGCGACACGGCTCGCTGACCAGATTCTCCGTAGTGCCCGACTGACCGAACTCCGGCGTATTGGTCTTGCCCAGGATGACGGCGCCGGCCGCCTTTACCCGCTCGACCACTATCGAGTCCATTTCGGGCACCCGGTCGCGGAAAATGGCGGAGCCCATGGTGGTTCTGACGCCTTGGGTCAATTCCAGGTCTTTGATGGAGATGGGGACGCCGTGCAGCGGCCCCAGGGAGTCGCCCCGGCGCACCGCCGCATCGGCGGCGCGGGCGGCGGCCAGGGCGTCGTCCGGGCAGAGCGTCAGGTAGGCATTGAGCTGGGGGTTCAGCGACTCAATTCGCCGGTAAAACAGCTCGGTCAGCTCCACTGCGGAAATCTCGCCGCCGGCAATCATCCGGCGGATTTCGGTAGCGGGCGTGAAAGCGAGTTCAGAATCCATGACACGTTCCTCCGGATGCGGCGTTTACGCCGGTCTGTCGTACTTTGAGCGTGGAATCGGGGAGCGTGGAATCGGGCCGGCTTATTCCGAATCTCCGGCCAGGCTTTTCGCCAGTTCCGGCGTCAGCGTCACGCCGTGCTGTTCCAGCACTTTGCTGATGCGCGCGCGCTCCTCCCGGCGTCCTTCCTGGCGTCCTCTTTCTCTGGACTTTTTCTCAACTGCCTCTTTGGCTGCGAAAAACACTTTGAAACCTCTATAAAGCCCGGCCGTCGGATGCGGCGTTTACGCCGGTCTGTCGTACTTTGAGCGTGGAATCGGGGAGCGTGGAATCGGGCCGGCTTATTCCGAATCTCCGGCCAGGCTTTTCGCCAGTTCCGGCGTCAGCGTCACGCCGTGCTGTTCCAACACTTTGCTGATGCGCGCGCGCTCCTCCTGGCGTCCTTCCTGACGGCCCTCCTGGCGTCCTTCCTGGCGTCCTTCTTGACGGCCCTCCTGCCGACCTCTTTCTCTGGACTTTTTCTCAACTGCTTCTTTGGCTGCGAAAAACACTTTGAAACCTCCATAAAGCCCGGCCGTAGTGGGGAACAGCAGCAGGGTGGCTACTATTATAATCCCATCTTCGCGGCCGGTCAGTTCTTTGAGGAACCCCAGCACCGGCAGGCCGTCGCAGAAAGCGCAGTGGTTGAGCGCGACTGACAGCAGCATACTGATGCTGATTGATACCGACCCGTCGAAGAATCGCCATACCGGGCGGCTGGCATTGCTGTTTTCCATTATAACGTCCTGGCGTTGGGATGCAGCGTCAAAGGCAATCCGACGGCATAGCCATAGTGTATAGTAAGCTTTCGCTGCCCGGCTCATTCCAACGCCGTCAGCGCGCAGGACATTTTACTTATGGCAACCGTCGGAATCATCGCCAACCCTGCCGCCAGCAAGGATATTCGCCGTCTGGTGGCGCAAGGGCGCGTCGTGCCGGACTGGGAAAAGGTCAACACGGTGCGGCGGGCGCTTATCGGGCTGCAATCTACCGCGGTGGAGCGAGTGGTGGCGATGCCGGACAGCGGCAACCTGTGCCGCCGCGCCGCCGACGATTCCGGCATCAACCTGCCTATGGATATGCTGCCTATGTCGCCGCTGTACACCGAGGGCGACACCATGCGCGCCGCGACGATGATGGCCGATATGGGCGTGGGCTGCCTGATTACCCTGGGCGGCGACGGCACCAACCGCGCCGTGGCGGCGGCCACCAATCAAATCCCCCTGGTCGCCATCTCCACGGGAACCAACAACATCTTTCCGGTGATGGTCGAAGGGACGCTGGCCGGCATCGCCGCCGGCCTGGTGGCGTCGGGCCGGCTGGAATTGGCGGATACTTCCGTGACCAGCAAGACGCTGCAAATCCGGGTCAACGGCGAGCCCCGCGACCTGGCCCTGGTGGACGTGGCAATCTCCCGCGAGCGCTACGTGGCAACGCGGGCCATCTGGGATTTGGACACGGTGCATGAGGTGTTCCTGACCCGCGCCGAGCCGGCCGGCATCGGCCTCTCCTCCGTGGGCGGTCGCCTGCATCCCCTGTCCATAGCCGACGTAGGCGGACTGCACTACAAACTGGCGAGAGGCAACCCGGCGACGAACGCGCCGGCGACGAACACGCCGGCGACAACCGTACTGGCGCCGGTAGCTCCCGGAATCGTCGAACCGGCGGTCATCGCGGAGTGGGAGCTACTCCAGGAAGGCGTTCCGGTGGCTCTGGAACCCCGCTATTGCACCGTCGCCCTGGACGGCGAGCGTTCCCTGGTGCTGACGCCCGGCGACTCTGCGGAGATACTGCTGGCGCGGGACGGCCCGCCGGTAGTCCAGGTGCCGCGCACCCTGCGCCGCGCCGCCCAGCTGGGCCTGTTCCGCCTGGCCTGACGCCGCCCCGCGCGGCCGGACGCCTGCACCTGATGCTAACCGGACTGGAGCTGGCCATCGGCCTGGTCGCCGTGTTTTTCGGTTCGGTCGTGCTGGGAACCATCGGCTTCGGGCTGGGCATGGTGGCAATGCCCGTCCTGCTGGTGATACTGGCGCCCCAGGATGCCGTCGTGATAGTCAACGCCATGATTGTGCTGACCGCCGGACTGACCGTAATCCAAACCCGGCGACACCTGCGATTGCGGGAATCCTGGCCCTTTGTAGTCGCCGGCGTGCCCCCGGTTCCCATCGCGGTACTGCTGCTGGACTCCGCCAACCCGGCGGCGCTGCGCATCGCCATCGTCGGGCTGATAATGATATTGGCCGTGATGAGCCTGTTCCGGCTGCGCCTGCCGGGGGCGCGGCGCCCCTGGGCTGGCCCGGCGTGCGGATTCATCACCACCCTGCTGGTCACCGCGCTGGGCGTGGGCGGGCCATTGGGCGGCCTCTACGCCATCGCACAGGGATGGGCGCGGGACACCATCCGCGCCACCCTGGCCTTATATTTCGTGCTGGCCGCCGGCCTGGCCCTGGCCCTGTACGCCGTGGCCGGCCTGGCGCCCGTGGCCACGGCGCAAAACATTGGCGTACTGGCGCCGGCGGTGGCGCTGGGCGCGGTCACGGCCGGCATCGTAGCGCGCCGGATGAGCCTGCGGGTTTTCCGCTACACTGTGATTTTCGTGATTATCGGCGGGAGCGTCGGGCTGCTGGCGCGGGAATTGGGGCGGCTGTGGTAGGTTGGCGGGGATGACGCCGCCAAGCCGCCCTCACGCTGGCCCTCTCCCCTATGACGAAAGGTCGTGAAAGGCCGCCAGCGCTGCGGTAATGCCGTCGCCCACCGCGGCGCCCAGTTGGCGAGTGGACTCGGCCCGGGCGTCGCCGCAGACGTACACCTTGGGGATGTTGGTTCGCATATGCAGGTCGCTGCGGATGTGCCCCAGTTCGTCCATCTCCAGCGCGTTCTTAAAATATTCGGTATTGGGGTGAAAACCCACGTAGATGAAGGCGGCGGCCGTGGGGTAATCGTAAATCTCGCCGGTCTTGAGGTTCTTGACGCGGGCGGCTTCCAGAACGTCATTGCCGACGAACTCCTCGACGATGTGGCTCCACAGCCACTTGTACTTGGGGTTGGCGAAGGCGCGGTCTTGCAGGATTTTGGTGGCGCGGAGTTCGTCGCGGCGGTGGATGACGGTTACGGAGTTGCAGATGCCGGTGAGGTAGAAACTTTCGTCCATCGCCGCGTCGCCGCCGCCGACCACCACCACGTCCTGCCCCCGAAAGAAGTTGCCGTCGCAAACGGCGCAATAGGAAACGCCCCGACCGCTGAACTCATCCTCGCCGGGTACGCCCAGCTTGTTGTGGGAGCCGCCGGTGGCGATGATGAGCGCCCGCGCGGTGAAGTCACCCTCGGAGGTGCGAATCAGTTTCCGGTCGTCGTACAGATTCTCGACCGTCTCAATCTCGGCAAACTCCATATGGGCGCCAAAGCGGTCGGCCTGGTTATACATTTCGTCGGCCAGTTCCTGCCCCTTCACCCCTTCCCGGAAGCCGGGATAGTTCTCAATCTCGTCGGTAATCAGGAGCTGCCCGCCCGGGCCAATGCTCTCAATCATCAGGGTGCTCATCATGGCGCGGGTGGCGTAAAGCCCGGCCGACATACCGGCGGCGCCGGCGCCAAGAATCACAACGTCGTAATCGTTTGCCATCGGGTTGGTTCCTCCTGTGGCTGGCCGGTTCGGATTGCCCGGCGGTAGTGATGATGCGGGATGCTACGGGCGCCGGCGTTCGGGCACAGCAGTGGCCCGCGAGTTGCGCCGGGCCTGGGAGTCGCGAATATGGTCGATGGTCAGGCGCATCCCCTCCTCCAGCGATACTTGCGGCCTCCAGCCCAGTTCCCGGGCGGCCCGGCCGGAGTCCAGGGCGATGTTCAGCACCTCTCCGGCGCGGCGGGGGCGATAGGCGGGTTCCTGGTCAAATCCGGTAATGTCCTGCAACAGAGAGTAAATCCGCCCAATAGTAACGCGCTCGCCGGAGCCGATGTTGTAGGTTCGCCCGTGCCCCCGGCGGATGGCCGCCAGGTTGGCCGCCACCACGTCGGACACATAGACAAAATCCCGCTCCTGCAACCCGTCGCCGTAGATGTTGGGCCGCTTGCCCTCCAGCATCATGCCGGCAAAGATGGCGACCACCCCCGCCTCGCCGTGGGGGTTCTGGCCGGGGCCGTACACGTTGGCGTAGCGCAGGATGGTATAGTCCAGCCCGTAGGTCTGGTTGAACAGCTCCAGGTACAGCTCGCCCACGTGCTTCGACAGGGCGTAGGGTGTCAAGGGATGAACCGGCGTATCCTCGTTGCAGGGGATGGTCTCCGGGTTGCCGTAGATTGCCCCGCCGGTGGAGGAAAAGATGAACTTCGCCACCCCTTCCGACGCGGCGGCGGAAATCAGCCGGATGGTGCCCAGCACGTTGGAATCGGCGTCAGCCACCGGGTCAACCGCCGACTGCCGGACGCTGCTTTGGGCCGCCAGGTGAAACACAATTTCGGGCCGCTCCCGCTGGATAATCTGGTCAATCCGCGCGTCGTTCAGCGCGGCGTGGTGAAAAGTGGCCTGGTGGCTCAAATTGCGCAGCCGCCCGGTAGTAAGGTTATCCACCACCGCAACGGCATAGCCGCTATCCAAAAGGCTGTTCACCAGATGGGAACCGATAAAGCCGGCGCCGCCGGTCACAAGGACTCTGGTAGGTTCTGCCATGGCACACTCGCTAACGTGGGTTGTGATACTGCGGTATCGCCGTCTATCGTAATTCAAACCGCCGGACGGGGCAACCGATGGCGGGCAATGGGCAAGGTCTGCGGTCATTACGCGCAAGGGGCGGCAACCGCGTCGGCGCAGCCAACGCCCCCGCTAAACCGCAGGGCAGCGTTCCGTTTCAGGTGGTTTGGTTTATGAGGCCCCGGTTTTGGAGTAACACCGGCAGGTTGTGCGGTGTCCATACGGCGCCCATCTTTTCCCGCCGCCGCAGCTCCCGGTTGTGCCGTTCCAGACGGGAGGTTGTTTTGGACCGCGCCTGCCCCGTGGCCAAATGACGCCGCCCTTTGCTGACGTTCTGCTTCGCCCAGCCGGTCGGCGCCGCTGGCCATCCGGCCGCACTGGCCGCAGCAGTCCCATGGCAGCGTCCCTCCCCCTGACTTCGGAGCCGGTATTTGCAGCCATCCTACAACCAAACCACCTGAAACGGAACGCTGCGTTGCAATTGCAGACGCTTGCCGGCGGCGTCGTTTGGGGGTAATATACCCCTTGCTGCCATAATCGCCAGATGCTGGCCCGCTGTACAGTTTGGCGCGATTTTCTGTCGGCGGCTGGCGCTGGGGAACCGCAAGGTCGCCGACAAACCGGAGGAGGTAACAAACCAATATGTTCAACAAGGATTCGCTGGACCGGCTGTTTGAAGAGCTGCGCGACGAGTTCGAGCTGGAGACCGATTGGGAAGAGATTCAACGGGACGCTCACCTGGCGGTGGCCTACGCCGACGCCGGCGTTCTCGATGACCAAAAGGCCGCTCTGGACTCCCGCATCGTCGATTTCGTAGAGCGGCACAACCCGAACTAACCGGCCCGCTCCGCACTGCGCCGGGCGCATTGTCCCCGTTGGCCCTGCCAGCGGGGTTTTCTCTTTAACCGTCGCTCTCAATAACGGCAGGCTCAACGACGGCCGGGCGGCGACGGCCGGGCGGTTGCTGACCGCAGGGCGTTGACGCTACGGATGGCCGATGTTTAGCGTGATAGTCGTGGCATCCAATCTGCAAAACTGCGCCACGTCGTGAGGTTATTTGTGATGTACTGTCGCCGCTGCAACTCCAACCGCCTGCTGGAACTGGTCCGACTGGACGGGGCAGACCATACGGTGTATCGCTGCCGCGATTGCGGGTTCCTGTTCAGCCCGCCCGAGCAAGACGTGCCGGACACTGACCGGCAAAACATCGCGCCGTCGCTGCCGCCGGAGAGTCCCGACGCGGCCCGGCGCCGGATGCTGGCCGTTGCCGCCGTGCGCCGCCGGCCGGCCTCCGCCCGCTAGTGGGGACGCTGTCCCCGACGGACGGCACTCCAGCCCCCAAAGCTGAGCAAGATGCAATTGCAAACCGCCCGCTGGACCCGGTGCGCTTTGCCGCTGAGACCCTGGGCGTCAACCTGTGGCCCAAACAGTGCGACGTGCTGCGCGCGGTGTGGCGTCAGCGGCGCGTGGCCGTGAAGTCGGGCAACGGGCTGGGCAAGGACTTTACCGCCGCCGTGGCCGTGCTGTGGTATCTGCACGGCCACGACCCGGCCATCGTGCTGACCACGGCCCCCACTTTCCGCCAGGTGCGGCACGTGCTGTGGCGGCAGATTCACGCCCTCTACCGGGCCGCCGCCGGCGCTCTGGGCGGCCAGATGCTGGATACCCGCTGGGAACTGGCCGAAGACCGCTACGCCCTGGGCCTGTCGGCCACCGAGGCCGACCAGTTCCAGGGCTTCCACAGCGCCAATCTGCTGGTGGTGGTCGATGAAGCCGAGGGCGTCGCCGAACCCATCTACGAAGCCATTGAGGCGGTGATGACCTCGGCCCATCCCAAGCTGCTGCTCATCGGCAACCCCACCACCACCTCCGGCGGGTTCTATCGCGCCTTCAACCAGGAGAGCGCCATCTACGAAACCATCACCATATCGGCGCTGGAATCGCCCAACGTGGCCGAAGGCCGCATCGTCATTCCCGGCCTCACCACCGCCGAATGGGTAGCGGAACGGCGCAGCCTCTGGAGCGCCGACAGCGACTTATTCCGGTCCCGGGTTCTGGGCGAATTTCCCGAACGAGGAGAGGACAACTTGATTGCAGTGTCAGACATTGAGGCGGCGGTGTACGCGCCGGGCGAACAGTGGCCGCCCGAACAATCGCCGGGCGAACAGTGGCCGGGTGAACAATTGCCGGGTGAACAATTGGATGATGACCCCTTCTGTTCCCTGCTGCTCGACGGCATAGGGCCGACGCCGGTGGTTATCGGCGTGGACGTCGCCCGCTTTGGCCCCGACCGGAGCGTGGTTCTGGTGCGACGGGGCAACGTGGTCGAGGAGATACAGGTGTTCCCCAACATCGACACGGCGGCGCTGACCGGCCGGATTGTCGTTGCGGTGCGGGAACGACGGCCCGACCAGGTGAACGTGGACGAAGTGGGCCTGGGCGCCGGCGTGGTGGACAGCCTGCGGGCGCAGGGCATACCCGTGCGCGGCGTCAACGGCGCCAGCGCTCCCCTCCGGCAAAGCGAGTGCGCCAACCTGCGGGCCGAAGGCTATTGGACGCTGGCCCGGCGGTTCAGCAGCCGGCGCATCCGCATCCCCCGGGACAGCGAGTTGATGATGGAACTGTCGTCCCTGCGCTACAAATACAACAGCCGGGGCAAGCTGCTGATGGAAAGCAAGGACGACATCCGCCAGCGGGGCCGCCCCTCGCCGGACAAGGCCGACGCGCTGATGCTGGCCTTTCTGGACGACGGCCCCCCGGCGGAACGCTGGTAGAGGCGAAAAGTTAAACGCAAAGACGCAAAGACGCCGCGGCGTCGGGAGCAATCAGCTATGGTCAAAATAGGCAAAATGTTGCGGGCCGCCTGGCCGCGCCGGCCGGACCCGTCGGCCGCCGCCGTCCGGCGGGCCAGCCGGCAGACGGCCGCCGACGCCGGCCGTCTGCCGGCTGCGGCGGGGATGCCGGCCGGCGAGGGCTGGGCGCGCCCGGAGTATGGCCGCTATATGGCAACGTCGCCGTCGGTGTACTCGGCGGTCAAGCTGCGGGCCGACGCGCTGACCCGTCCGCCGCTGCGGGTGTATCGCAGCGGCGACGACGCCGGCGCCGGCGCCAGCCGGCGCGCGCTGGTAGAGCCGTCCCATCCGGTGGCGCGGCTGCTGGAACGGGTCAACCCCTGGTACACCCGCGCCGACCTGTGGCGCGCTACCGAAATCTACCTGTGCCTGTGGGGCGCGGCCTTCTGGGCCATTGCGCGGGGCGAAGACGGCGCGCCGGAGCTGTGGCCGCTGCGCCCCGACCGGATGGCCGTCATCCCCGACCGGCGCCGCTACGTGCGCGGGTTCGTCTATCGGGGCGACCCCGGCTCGGTGTCGTCGGGCTCTTTGCCGTCAGGCTCTTTACCATCGGGCTCTTTACCAATGGATACGGTGGCCTACACTCCCGATGAAATTGTCTGGCTGCGCTACTTCAATCCGCTGGAGGAACTGGCTGGGTTGTCTCCCCTGGCCCCGGCCCGCCTGTCCGCCGACATGGGACACGAGGGTTTGCACTTCAACCGCCACCTCCTGCGCAACTCGGCCCGCCCCGACTTCCTCTTGCTGACCAACCAGGAGATGAATGAAACCCAGCTGGAAGATTTCTACGCCCGCTGGGAAATGCGCTACCAGGGCCCCGGCAACGCCCACCGCCCGGCGGTCGCCTCGGCCGTGCGCGACGTGAAGACGCTGGGCCTGTCCCACCGGGACATCGACTTCATCCAGGGCCTGCGGTGGAGTCTGGAAGAGGTCAGCCGCACTTACGGCGTGCCCAAACTGCTGCTGGGCGATTTCGAGCGGGCCACCTACGCCAACGTCCAGGCGTCGGAGCGTATGTTCTGGCGCAACACCATCGTCCCGGAGGTGCGCTTCCTGGAAGAGCAGCTGAACCGGATGCTCCTGCCCCGGCTGGGCTATCCGCAGCTGTCGGTAGAGTTCGACCTGTCGGTAATTGAGGCCCTGCAAGAGGACGAAAACAACCGCGTCCAGCGGGAAACCGCCCTGCTCGACCGGGGCGTCCTCACCATCAACGAAGTGCGCAGAGAGCGCAACCTGCCCGACGTGCCATGGGGCGATGGGCATGGCAGCGGCGGTGACGGTGGGTAGGCATTAGCGGCGGCCGGCCGTGTTGACGGCCGGCCGCCGGGCGTATAATAACGGCGACCAACTGCGGGAGGCTCCTAATGAGCGCCAGGCCGGCATCACAAATCACCGCCACTTCCTCAAACCCGGCCAGTGCTCCGGGAAGCGGGGCGGATACGGCCGGCCTGGTCTGGTCTGACGCATTTGACTGGCTGGAGACCGCCGCGCCGGACTCCATTCACGCCGTAGTTACCGACCCGCCCTATGGATTGGTTGAATACCGGAGCGACCAGCTGCGCAAGCGGAAGCGCGGCACGGGAGGCATCTGGCGCATCCCGCCAAGTTTCGACGGGGCGCAGCGCAACCCGGTGCCGCGCTTTACGGTGTTGACCCCCGCAGACGAGGCCAGGCTGCAAGCGTTTTTCAGCCGTTTGGCGCCGCTGCTGCTGAAGGTTATGGTGCCGGGCGCCCATATTTTCATCGCTGCCAACCCGCTGCTGTCGCATCACGTCTATGGGCCTTTGCTGGCCGCCGGCTTTGAAAAGCGCGGCGAGATAGTGCGCATCGTCAAAACCCTGCGCGGGGGCGACCGGCCCAAAGGGGCGCATGAGGAGTTCCCCGAGGTGTCCGTGATGCCGCGCTCGGGCTGGGAACCCTGGGGGTTGTTTCGCAAACCCGTTGCGGGCCGGGTTCAGGACAACCTGCGACGCTGGGGCGTGGGCGGGCTGCGCCGTATCTCTGATGACAGTCCCTTCTGGGACGTAATCGTTTGCCCGCCGGCAAGCAGAGCCGAGCGCGCAATTGCGCCGCACCCATCGCTGAAACCACAGCGGCTGATGCGGCAGCTGACCCGGGCCGCGCTCCCTCTGGGCGTTGGAACGATTCTGGACCCGTTTATGGGCTCGGGTGCCACCATCGCCGCCGCCCGCGCCGGCGGCTTGTCTGCCATTGGCATTGAAGTGTTGCCGGAATACTACGCAATGGCGCAACGCGCCGTGCCTTTGCTGGCGCAATTGGAATATGACTAACCGGAACGACCGCAGCGCCTGGCTGAATCATCGGGTAGCCCTTCCTCCCGGTCTCACCGCCGGCCAGTTGGCGCGCGTAATTGCGTCCGTAGAGGATGAGGTTGAGCAGTTTGTTGATGTCTATTTCGAGCCGGCCAACGTATTCAGCGCGCCGGTGGGTATTTTCGCAGCCAGGGCATTCTCGGCATTGACGGTGTACGAAAAACCTCGGCATCGCGATTTGGCCCAACAGCGCTTCCCCGACCTGAAACGGCGCGGCGCGGCAGACCCGCCCTTGGCTGGCGATTCGTTGGCGATAAAAGCCGGTCTGCGCCCGTGGGCGGTGCAAGCGCATTACAACCATTCCGGTTGGTATTGCATCATCAGATACCTGGTTGATGCGACGGGAACCATCGCACCCGGCAAGCATTTGGTGATTTGGCGTGTTCACATCGCATTTCTGGAAGAGACGGATTGGAAATATGAAGGCAGTACCGCCGGCGCGGGCAGCGGCGGTCGCACGCATACTTTTGGCGTAATTAAACCGGCTGCCAAATTCCGGGACGCCGCCGCATTCAATCGTCCAGACATAGTAATCAAGAATGGGAAGCCGGTGCCCCGCAACGGCGGCTGACTTTTTTGACGGGCCGGCGGTGACCGGCCCGCACTTTGCCAATAGTGAAACGACACCGGAAACTCTAAAATGAAACCCGGCGACGATGCGCTATAATAGCGGCAGTTGCGACAACTGCCCCTGTCTTAACACCGGCCGTCACCCCAATGACCTACAAACTCCGCGGTCTGGCGCGCCAGGTCAAAAACCTGCTCATCCGCTTCCTGATTTTCTCAGCGAAGACTATACCGGAGGACCGTGAAGCGATTTGGAGCATCCCTACACCTCTCAAAACCGCCTACTTCGCTGTCGCCACGCTGCTGTGGCTGCCCGTCCTGGTCGATATAGTGGCGGAAAACATCGCTTCGGCTGCCGGGAGCCACTGGCAGCGGATAGTCGGCGCCGTAATCAGGGAGTCCGCAACCGAGTTCGCACCCCCCGGCATCGGCATTGCCATCGCCGCCCTAGTCATCGTGCAAGGAGCCAGTTTAGCTATGTCGCTATACCACGTAATCGTGAACCGATTCGCCGCGCCCGTCATTGCGCAGCATGAAGCAACCGGCATGGCCAAAGGCCGCGCCGAAGGCCGGGTAGAAGGTCAGGTAGAAGGCCGCGCCGAAGGCCGCGCCGCAGCCAACCGGGAGTGGCAGGACTGGCTGCGGCGGCGCGCCGACGCCGAGGCCAAAGGCGAGCCCTTCACCGAACCGCCGCCGGGCGACGAACCATAGTCAGGGGAGTCCGCAACCGAGTTCGCACCCCCCGGCATCGGCATTGCCATCGCCGCCCTAGTCATCGTGCAAGGAGTCAGTTTAGCTATGTCGCTATACCACGTAATCGTGAACCGATTCGCCGCGCCCGTCATCGCGCAGCATGAAGCAACCGGCATGGCCAAAGGCCGCGCCGAAGGCCGCGCCGAAGGCCGGGTAGAAGGTCAGGTAGAAGGCCGCGCCGCAGCCAACCGGGAATGGCAGGACTGGCTGCGGCGGCGCGCCGACGCCGAGGCCAAAGGCGAGCCCTTCACCGAACCGTCGCCGGGCGACGAACCATAGCCGCCGGGCGACGCGCCCTCCCCGGAACCCTCGCATCCCTAGCGTCATCGCCAAGCGCGGACAATTGCGCTATACTGCCGCCAACCAACACCACGGCTGCCAGCGCTGCTTTTCGTTGCGAATTCACCACCGAACAGCCTAAAGCGCCCATCGCCCCCAACCCGTCGCAGAGGAGATTTGCCATGCAGTTCGGCCTGCTTTATGAATGCCAGCGTCCCTTCCAGGGCACTGAAATTGACTGGAACGCCCTTTACAAAGAAACACTGGAACAGTGTGAGTTGGCCGACCAGGTTGGATTCAACAACCTCTGGTTCGTTGAGCACCACTTCCTCACCGGCTTTTCCGGCTCGCCGGCCCAGGATGCCATCTTCGGCGCGCTGAGCCGCATCACCAAGCAAATTCGCATTGGCTACGGCGTCTGCATCCTGCCTTACCATCATCCCGTCCGCGTCGCCGAGCGCGTCGCCCTGCTGGACCAGCTGACCGACGGACGCATTGAAGTGGGAACGGGCCGCTCCAACGCCTACGAGCAGACCGGCCTGGGCATTGACCCCCGCGAGACTCGCAACCTGTGGAACGAGTCCATCAGTATGCTGCCCAAAATCTGGACGTCCGACGAGTACGAATACGAGGGCGAAAACTGGAGCGTGCCCAAGCGCCGGGTGCTGCCCAAGCCCTTCCAGCAGCCGCACCCCCGGTTGTATCTGGCCTGCACCTCCGAGGACAGCTTCCGCCTGGCCGCCCAGAAGGGCATCGGCGTCCTGTCTTCCGCTTCCTACGCCGTCGAGGTATTGAAGGAGAAGGTGCAGATTTACCGGGATGCCCTCAAGGACTGCGAACCCGTCGGCGAGTTCATCACCGAATTCTGGGGCAACAACGTTCACGGGTTCTGCGACGACGATGACGATTACGCCAAGGAACTGGCGGCCGAGTCCATGAAGACCTTCTTCGGCCCGGACAAGCCGTACATCGCCGGCCGCATCGGCGCTTACGAAGAACTGCTGGAAGCCTGGGGCGGCGTGCCCGACCACCTCAGCGCCGACTTCAGCCGCTGGCTGCGCCAGTCCGACGAGGAGCACCAGCAGTTGGCCCAGGATGTTGGCCTGTCGCTGGACGCCGGCCCCGGCGCGGCCCGCGCCGCCATCGCCCAACTGGACGGCAAAACCCTTTCCGACCGGGGCGTTATCATCGCCGGCAACCCCGAATCCTGCATCAAGACCTGCCAGATGTACGAAGACATCGGCGTTGACCAGGTTATGCTCATTATGCAGACCGAGACCATCCCCCACGAAAAGGTGATGGCGTCCATTGAGAAGTTCGGCAAAGAGGTCATCCCGGCCTTCCAGGGCAACGGCAGCAAGTAGCCCGCTTGCCCCGGCCAATTCACCCGCAGGGGCGACCGATAGGTACGTCGCCCCTGTAGGTATGCCGCCCCTGCATCTGATACCGCAATGCCTGCCCAGCCCCTCAAATTCAACGTCCGCATCAACCAGCATCGCTACGGCTACGACGATTTGCGCCGCATCTGGCAGGCGGCCGACCGGCTGGGTTACTACTCGGCCAGCCTGTACGACCTGCTGAACGCCGACGCCCTGGAATGCTGGACCACGCTCAGCGCGCTGCTGGCGCAGACGGAACGCATCCGCGCCGTGCCTATGGCGCTGGCCAACCCGTACCGGCATCCCCCGCTGGTGGCCAAGATGGCGGCGACGCTGGATGTCATCAGCGGCGGGCGCGTCACCTTGGGCATCGGCGCCGGCGGCAGCCGGCAGGACACCCTGGCCAGCGGGCTGCCCTTTCCCGCCACGCGGGAACGGTGCGCGATGCTGGAAGAATCGGTAGCGCTAATCCGTCAACTGTGGACGGAGCCGACGGTGGATTTTCAGGGCCGTTTCTATCACGTTGCCGGCGCCTCGGTGCAGCCCGAGCCAACCCAGCGCCCGTGTCCGCCCATCCTGGTGGGCGGACACGGCGAACGCTATATGCTGCCCACCATTGGGCGCATCGCCGACATCTGCAACGCCGGCTCCAACAACACGGTGGCCGAACACCGGCGGCAGGAAAGCATCATCCACCAGGCCGCCGCAGCCGCCGGCCGCGACCCGTCGGGCATTGAACTAACCCACAACGCCAACTGCGTCATCGCCCCCACCCAGGGCGAATACGACCGGCTGGCGGCGCGCCTGGCCGAACGGGCCGGTATGACTGCGGCGCAGTACAACGACAATATGCTCGCCAACACCCTGTCCGGCACGCCGGAGCAGGTCGCCGCGCGCATCTCCGAATATGTGGAGTACGGCATCCGCTACTTCTTCATCGTCTTTCCCGACTTCGTGGCCTCAGAGACGCTGGCGCTGTTTGCGGAGGAAGTGATGGGCAGATTCAACAGCGGCACTGCCGAGTCTCCGTGAGCTAGCGTTCCTTTCAGGACGGGGTGGATTCCCGCCACGTATGCTAGTATGGGGTTGAGCCGGTATCGAGTGCGGGGCCGGCCGTTCTTGCGTAGGCATTGCGGATAGCCTGGCGAAAGCCGCGCCGGAACGCGGACCGGAACCTCAGTCATCCGCCGGCGTATTGGCTCCCCGCGTAATGAGGCGTTGCACGTCGGCCCGCCGCCGCTGCGACGGCGAGAGGCGGGGGTTGCCCAGCATCAGAAACATTACCGACCCCACCGCGCTCACCGCCGCTACGGTGGCCAGGGGCAGCGTGTAGCTGCCGGTGATGAACTCCTGCATCCACGCCACATACGGCACCACCGCAATGAACATTATGTTCATCGGTATCATGGAAATTCCCGTTATCCGGGCAAAATTGCTGCGCCCGAAATAGACGCCCCGGATGGCGGTCGTCAGCGGCGTTCGGCCGCCAAACCCAATGCCCATCAAGATGGTGAACAGGTAGAACATGGGCAGAGTTTCGGCTAACAGCAGAATGACCATGGCGATGGATTGCAGGAAGGAGAATACGAAAATGGCCAAACGGATGGGTATGCGGTCTCCGATTAAACCTCCCACCAGTATAAAGGCCGTCGATACGGCAGTCTGCACCGAAATCACCGACCCGATTTGCCCCAGCGAAAAGCCGCGCTCCGCCATTAGCAGGCCCAGGTAGAACATCACGCTGATGATGATGATGGACGAGCTGGCGTGGCCCATGGTGATGAGCCAGAAAGCCCGCGCCCGTATGGCCTCCTGCCAGGTGTAGTCCGGCGCTACGGCGCCGCCGTTGGCCGATTGACGCGGGCCGGCGCCGGCAACTGAGTCGGGGTCGATACCGTCGGGGTGCTGCCCGTAGTCCTCCGGGCGGTTCCGCACCAGCAAAGCCAGGGGCCCTGACGCCACCAGGCCGATAACGCCCACCACCAACGCCGTATTCTGCCACCCCAGCCGGCCCGGTATCTCCGTGGCGGTCTTGATGTCCCAGCCCATGGCCCACGCCATCAGCGGCACGATTACGACGCCGCCCAGTCCGAAACCCAGCATAGGTATGGACATTGCCGTGGAACGGCGCTGGCGGAACCAGTTGTTCAGCGCCGTGTTGGCCGGCAGCCAGGAACCCAGCCCCGCCCCCAGGCTGACCACTACGAATGACAGATAGAACATCCAGAGGTTTGCCGTGCGGCTGAACAGGAAAAACCCGACGGCAAAGACCACCAGCCCGATGACCACCATCTTGCGCGGCCCCAGCTTGTCCACGCCCCAGCCGGCAATCGGCCCCATCACGGTGCCTTCCACACGGGTCAGCGTGAACGCCCAGGACAACTGGAACGGCGTCCAGCCAAAACTTTGGGACAACACCGGCAGCCACAGCGACAGCGCCTGGAACAGCGGCACCGTCCCGATGACCATGATGACGGCCCCAACAACCGCCAGCCACCAGCCATAGAACACGCCGCGAACCAGGCGCACCGGGTGGACCAGTTCCTGCGCTGGCAACAAGTAGCAACCCCCTCCGGATTCCGATAACCGCCAGAAATAGCGCCGATTTCGGCAAAACAACGCCGGGTATTATACCCCGATTCGCAAGTTGATGCGTGTTTCCGATATGTCAGATTGACTGTTATCAACGCCGGCGCGCCGTCGGGCCGGGCGGCGGAAAGCGCGCCGGGGCGAAAGCTATTCGCCCCGGCCTGACGCTGGCCGATGCCTTTCCCGCCGGGCTGCGCTTACGGCCTGTTGGCTTCCGGCCCGCCCTCGTCGTACAAATGGCAGGCCGTGGCGTGGCCCGGCTGGTACTCGCGCAGGATGGGCAGGTCGGACGAACAGCGTTCCATCACAAAGGGGCAGCGCGGATGGAAAGCGCACCCGGCCGGCGGGTTCAACGGCGACGGCACCTCTCCCGGCAGCACGATTTCCTCCCGCTGACGCCGGGGATGCGCCGGCAGCGAGGCCGATATCAGCGCCCGGGTGTAGGGATGCTGCGCGTTGGTGAACAGCACGCCGGGCGGCGCTTCCTCAACAATCTTGCCCAGATACATCACGCCCACCACGTGGCTCATGTAGCGCACCGTCGCCAGGTTATGGGCGATGAGCAGGTAGCTCAATTCGTAGGTGGACTGCAACTCTTTCAGCAGGTTCAAAATCTGGGCGCGAATGGATACGTCCAGGGCCGATACCGGCTCGTCCAGCACAATCAGCTTGGGCCGGGTGGACAGGGCGCGGGCGATGGCGATGCGCTGCCGCTGGCCGCCGCTGAACTCGTGGGGATAGCGCTCGGCGTGGAAAGGATGCAGCCCCACCACCTGCAACAGCTCCTGAACCTGGGAACGCACCGCCGCCCGGCTCAGCCGCTGGTGGGTAATCAGCGGCTCGGCAATAATCTGGTCAACGCGCATCCGGGGGTTCAGTGAGCTCCACGGGTCCTGGAACACCGCCTGCACCGAAGCGCGGAAGTTCCGCCGTTCGGCGCCGGAGAACTGGGCCATGGGGCGACTGTCAAAATAGATGTTCCCGTCAGTGGGACGGTCGGCCATCAGGAGCATCCGGCTGGTGGTGGTCTTGCCGCAGCCCGACTCGCCAACCAGGCTGTAAGTCTGGCCGGGCATAATGTTGATGGAGATGCCATCCACGGCCTTGACCGTGCCGGTGCGCCGGCGCAGCAGGTTGCCCCGGTACACGGGGAAATGGCGTCGGATACCCTCCAGACGCACCAGGGCCGGGTCGCCGTTCCGGGTCGCCGCTGCGTTGAACGCCGCCGTCGTCGTAGCCATTATTCCGCCCTCCAGCAGCGCGCGGTGTGCCCCGGCGCGATGGTGAACTCGTCGGGATACTCCCGGCACCGCTCCCAGGCGTGGGGGCAGCGCGGGGCGAAGGCGCAGCCCTGCGGCAAGGCGTCCAGCGACGGCGGCTGCCCCTCAATGGACGGCAGCAGGTCCACGTCGGTATCCAGGTCGGGCACCGACTCCAACAGGGCCTCGGTGTAGGGGTGCGCCGGGTTGTCAAACATATCCTCCACGTCGGACTGCTCCACGATACGGCCGGCGTACATCACGGCTACCCGGTCGCACATACGGGCCACGATGCCGAAGTCGTGGGTAATAAAGATAATCGCCGCTCCGGTCTGCTCCTGAATGTCTTTCAGCAACCGGAGATACTGCAGCTGGATGGTGGCGTCCAGCGAGGTAGTCGGCTCGTCGGCGATGAGCAGGTTGGGGGCGCGGGCAATGGATATTGCGCCCACCACCCGCTGCCGCATCCCGCCGCTCATCTGGTGCGGAAAGTTGGTCAGCCGCTCCTCCGCAGCCGGTATGCGAACATTCGCCAGCAAATCCACCGCGCGCTGACGCAGCGACCGCCGCGGCTCATTGTATTCCAGCCGCAGCGTTTCAATCAGCTGGTCGCCCACCGTAAAGACCGGATTCAGCGAGGTCAGCGGGTCCTGCATGACCATGCAGATGCCGGAGCCGCGAATTTCGCGCATCTCGCCCCGACTCTTTTCCAGCAGGTTCTCGCCCAGATAATGGATGCCGCCGCCCACGATGCGGCCCGGGTGGGGCACCATGCCCAGAATCGACCAGGCGGTCATACTTTTGCCGGAGCCGGATTCACCCACAATGCCCAGCGTTTCGCCCCGCCGCAGCTCGAAATTGATGCCATCCACCGCCTTGACCACGCCGGAGCGGGTGAAGAAGTGGGTTTGCAGGTCCTGCACCCGCAGGATTACGTCGTTAGTCATCCCGATTATTCACCTCGCAGCCGCCGCAGTTCCGTTTGCAGGCGGGCAACCTCGGCTTCGGCGGCCCGCCGCCGTTCCCGTTCGGCCAGCCGGGCCCGCCGCTCGGCCAGCCGCTCCGCCTTTTCTTCAATCACATTGCCCAGATACTCCCCCGTCTGCGGGTCATAGAACCACAGCCGTTCCGCCGTCCGGCACACGTCCAGCCCCAGCGTAGGACTGTGCGCCCACACCATCCCCGCCGGCCCCGGCCGCAGCTCAAACCGCCGGTATTCCCCATTCACCAGGTACTCCCCCACCAGCGGCTCACCGTAAAATTGCCCCCCGGTGGGGTCATAGCGCCAGTATTCGCCGATGCCCACCCGCGCGTACAGCTCCCGTTTATAGCCCAGGTCATTCTGCCAGGTGCTCTTGGAGCCGATTTCCAGCGCCAAAGCCGGCGGGCTGCCAAACTCCCAGACCCGGTAGGCGTAAGGCCACCAGAGGCGGTCAGCGCCTTCGCCGAACACCACGTAGCAGTCGGGCCGGAACACCGCGCGGCGGTTGCCCGCTTCGTAATAAACGCCGGTGTTGCCGGAGACAAAGACGTTGGAACGTTCACCGTACCAACCTCGGATGGCCTCAATAATGTTGAGATAGGGTTTTTCCTGCATTCCGGCATCCGGCAAGGGTTCCCAGATTTCGGGATAGGCGTCCAGCAGAGCGTAATCCCAAGACTTGGGCAGCCTGGGCCGGCCACTCCGGAGAACCCGCTTCGCAATCATCACCAAACCTCAATTCGATAATGCCGGCAGGGTAGCGCGTGGCAACCCTGCCCGCTATTCCCGGCGCAGCCGCCGCAGTTCCGCCCGCAGGCGAGTTACCTCGGCCTCCGCAGACAGCCGGGCCCGCCGTTCTGCCCGCCGCCCTTCCTGTTCGGCCAGCCGGGCCCGCCGTTCGGCCAGCCGGCCTTCCTGTTCGGCCAGCCGCCGTTCCTGTTCGGCCAGCCGGGCCCGCCGTTCCGCCAGCCGCTCCGCCTTTTCTTCAATCACATTGCCCAGCCATTCCCCCGTCTGCGGGTCATAGAACCACAGCCGTTCCGCCGTCCGGCACACGTCCAGACCCAGCGTCGGACTGTGCGCCCACACCATCCCCGCCGGCCCCGGCCGCAGCTCAAACCGCCGGTATTCCCCAGCCATCAGGTACTCCCCTACCAGCGGCTCGCCGTAAAATTGCCCCCCGGTGGGGTCATAGCGCCAGTATTCGCCGATGCCAACCCGCGCGTACAGCTCCCGCTTATAGCCCAGGTCATTCTGCCAGGTGCTCTTGGAACCGATTTCCAGCGCCAAAGCCGGCGGGCTGCCAAACTCCCAGACCCGGTAGGCATAGGGCCACCAGAGGCGGTCGGCGCCTTCGCCGAACACTACGTAGCAGTCGGGCCGGAACACCGCGCGGCGGTTGCCCGCTTCGTAATAAACGCCGGTGTTGCCGGAGACAAAGACGTTGGAACGTTCACCGTACCAACCTCGGATGGCCTCGATAATGTTGAGATAGGGTTTTTCCTGCATTCCGGCATCCGGCAAGGGTTCCCAGATTTCGGGATAGGCGTCCAGCAGAGCGTCGTCCCAGGACAGGGGCAGCCTGGGCCGGCCACTCCGGAGAACCCGCTTCGCAATCATCACAAACCTCAATTCGATAATGCCGGTAGGGTAGCGCGTAGCAACCCTGCCCGCTATTCCCGGCGCAGTCGCCGCAGTTCCGCCCGCAGGCGAGCTACCTCGGCCTCCGCAGACAGCCGCCGTTCCCGTTCCGCCAGCCGCTCCGCCTTTTCTTCTATCACATTGCCCAGATACTCCCCCCTCTGCGGGTCATAGAACCACAGCCGTTCCGCCGTCCGGCACACGTCCAGACCCAGCGTCGGACTGTGCGCCCACACCATCCCCGCCGGCCCCGGCCGCAGCTCAAACCGCCGGTATTCCCCATTCACCAGGTACTCCCCCACCAGCGGCTCACCATAAAATTGCCCCCCGGTGGGGTCGTAACGCCAGTATTCCCCAATGCCAACCCGCGCGTACAGCTCCCGCTTGTGGGCCAGGTCATTCTGCCAGGTGCTTTTGGAGCCGATTTCCAGCGCCAAAGCCGGCGGGCTGCCAAACTCCCAGACCCGGTAGGCATAGGGCCACCAGAGGCGGTCGGCGCCTTCTCCAAACACCACGTAGCAGTCGGGCCGGAACACCGCGCGGCGGTTGCCCGCTTCGTAATAAACGCCGGTGTTGCCGGAGACAAAGACGTTGGAGCGTTCACCGTACCAACCCCGGATGGCCTCGATAATGTTGAGATAGGGTTTTTCCTGCATTCCGGCATCCGGCAAGGGTTCCCAGATTTCGGGATAGGCGTCCAGCAGAGCGTCGTCCCAAGACTTGGGCAGCCTGGGCCGGCCATTCCGGAGAACCCGCTTCGCAATCATCACAAAACCTCAATTCGATAATGCCGGCAGGGCAGCGCGTGGCAACCCTGCCCGTTATTCCCGGCGCAGCCGCCGCAGTTCCGCCCGCAGGCGAGCTACTTCGGCCTCCGCAGACAGCCGGGCCCGCCGTTCTGCCAGCCGCCCTTCCTGTTCGGCCAGCCGGGCCTGCCGCTCTGCCCGCCGCCCTTCCTGTTCGGCCAGCCGGGCCCGCCGTTCCGCCAGCCGCTCCGCCTTTTCTTCAATCACATTGCCCAGCCATTCCCCCGTCTGCGGGTCATAGAACCACAGCCGTTCCGCCGTCCGGCACACGTCCAGCCCCAGCGTCGGGCTGTGCGCCCACACCATCCCCGCCGGCCCCGGCTGCAAGTCAAACCGCCGGTATGCCCCATTCACCAGGTACTCCCCCACCAGCGGCTCACCGTAAAATTGCCCCCCGGTGGGGTCGTAGCGCCAGTATTCTCCGATGCCTACCCGCGCGTACAGCTCCCGCTTATAGCTCAGGTCATTCTGCCAGGTGCTTTTGGAACCGATTTCCAGCGCCAAAGCCGGCGGGCTGCCAAACTCCCAGACCCGGTAGGCGTAAGGCCACCAGAGCCGGTCGGCGCCTTCTCCGAACACCACGTAGCAGTCCGGCCGGAACACCGCGCGGCGGTTGCCCGCTTCGTAATAAACGCCGGTGTTGCCGGAGACAAAGACGTTGGAACGTTCACCGTACCAACCACGGATGGCCTCGATAATGTTGAGATAGGGTTTTTCCTGCATTCCGGCATCCGGCAAGGGTTCCCAGATTTCGGGATAGGCGTCCAGCAGAGCGTCGTCCCAAGACTTGGGCAGCCTGGGCCGGCCACTCCGGGGAACCCGCTTCGCAATCATCACAAACCTCAATTCGATAATGCCGGTAGGGTAGCGCGTAGCAACCCTGCCCGCTATTCCCGGCGCAGCCGCCGCAGTTCCGCCCGCAGGCGGGCTACCTCGGCCTCCGCGGACAGCCGTTGTTCCCGTTCTGCCAGCCGGGCCTGCCGTTCCGCCAGCCGCCGTTCCCGTTCCGCCAGCCGCTCCGCCTTTTCTTCTATCACATTGCCCAGCCATTCCCCCGTCTGCGGGTCATAGAACCACAGCCGTTCCGCCGTCCGGCACACGTCCAGACCCAGCGTCGGACTGTGCGCCCACACCATCCCCGCCGGCCCCGGCCGCAAGTCAAACCGCCGGTATTCCCCATTCACCAGGTACTCCCCCACCAGCGGCTCACCGTAAAATTGCCCCCCGGTGGGGTCGTAGCGCCAGTATTCGCCGATGCCTACCCGCGCGTACAGCTCCCGCTTATAGCTCAGGTCATTCTGCCAGGTGCTCTTGGAACCGATTTCCAGCGCGAAAGCCGGCGGGCTGCCAAACTCCCAGACCCGGTAGGCGTAAGGCCACCAGAGGCGGTCAGCGCCTTCGCCGAACACCACGTAGCAGTCGGGCCGAAACACCGCGCGGCGGTTGCCCGCTTCGTAATAAACGCCGGTGTTGCCGGAGACAAAGACGTTGGAGCGTTCACCGTACCAACCCCGGATGGCCTCGATAATGTTGAGATAGGGTTTTTCCTGCATTCCGGCATCCGGCAAGGGTTCCCAGATTTCGGGATAGGCGTCCAGCAGAGCGTCGTCCCAAGACTTGGGCAGCCTGGGCCGGCCACTCCGGAGAACCCGCTTCGCAATCATCACCAAACCTCAATCCGCGGGACGCCGGGCCCGCGCCGGGAACCAGCCCTATCTCGCCCGGCGCAGCTTCGGGTCCAGATAGTCGCGCAGCCAGTCGCCAAAGAAATTGAAGGCCAGCACCACGACCGTAATCGCCACCCCGGGGAACAGGGACAGCCACCACACGTCAAGGATAACTTCCTGTCCTTCGGCAACCATTATACCCCACGCCGGCGCGCCGGGAGACAGGCCCAGCCCCAGGAAGCTCAGCGCCGCCTCCAGCAGGATGATTTGCCCCACCATCAGGCTGGTAATCACCATCAGCGTGTTGGCGACGTTGGGGAAGATGTGCCGCCACAGGATTACCGGCGACTTCACTCCGGTGATGCGCGCCAGCGTAACGAAGTCGTACCCTTTGACGGTAAGCACGTCGCCGCGAATCATGCGGGCGAACCGCGCCCACACTGTTAGCAGCACCGCCAGAATAATCGCCACCGGGCCGGGGTCCATAATGACCACCACCACCAGAGCCAGCAGAATGGTCGGGAAGCCCAGGGCGGCGTCGGTAATACGCATCAGCAGCGCGTCGGGCCAGCCGCCCCAGTACCCGGACACCAGGCCGACCACCGTGCCGATAACCGCCCCCAGCGTCAACGCGATGACGCTAATCTGAACGGTGGTGCGGGCGCCGTAAACCAGGCGGCTCAGCATATCCCGCCCGAGCACGTCGGTTCCCAAAGGATGCGCGCGGGATTCAAAGGGATGCAGTTTGCTGTTGATGACGTTCAGGCTCTCCGGGTCATGCGGCGCCAGCCAGTGGGCAAAAGCGGCGCACACCACCAGCAGCAGCAGGATGCCAATGGGCAGCCAGGGCAGCTTTTTTTCCGCGATGCGTTGTCGCCAGTTCAGCTGGGGCTGCGCTGATTCCAGCACTAAATCGGAGGTAGCCATGCCGTATGCTCCTGCGCCGGGTTAGTGCCGGATTCTGGGGTCGGCGTAAACGTACAGGATGTCAACGATGAGCGCCGTCAGAATGTAGAAGGACGCCGAGGCCATGACCGCCGCCTGCACCACCGGAAAGTTCCGCTGCAACACGCCGTCCAGCATCAGCCGGCCCAACCCGGGCCAGGCGAATACCTGCTCTACCACAATAGCGCCGTTGAGCAACCCGGCCAGGCTGATGCCGCTGAAGGTCAGAATGGGTATGAGGGCATTGCGGAGGGCGTGCTTCCACACCACCATGCCGTCTTTCAACCCCTTGATGCGGGCGAACCGCACATAATCGCTGTCCAGCACTTCCAGCATACTGGAACGGCCCAGCCGCATAATGCCGGCCATAATCGACCAGGCCAGCACGAAGGCGGGCAGGATGAAGTTTTCCGGCCCCTCCCGCCCGTAGGTGGGCAGCACTTTGAGGATGGCGCCAAACAGCAGTATCAGCATAATCGCCACCCAGAACTGCGGCGCCGCCATGCCCAGCACGGCGAATAACTTGCCCGCTTTGTCGAACACCGAATCGCGTCTCACAGCCGACAGGATGCCGAGGGGAACGCCGATGACCACCGCCAGCGCCATCCCGGCCGCGGCCAGTTGCAGGGTGGCCGGCAGCCGCTCCAGCAGCAGGTCCCGCGTGGGCCGCCGGTCGCGGATGGAAACGCCGAAATCGCCCTTGACCGCTCCCCTCAGAAATATGAAGTACTGCTCGGACAGCGGCTTGTCCAACCCCAGCTGCTTGCGCATCCGTTCGTAATCCGCCTTGCTCGACGCCTCCGGGGGCAGCAGCACCAGCGCCGGGTCGCCGGTCAGCCGGGTGGCCAGGAACACCAGCAGGCTGATGACCAGCAGGGTAAAGGCCCCCTGGATAATTCGTATGGCGACAAACTGCCACATCGGTTATCCCCGTCATTCCCGCTGGCGGGCGGGAAACGGGAGCAGCCTAGTTGAGCCGCATCGTCCAGATGGCGGTTTGGTAGGCCACCACCGGCCACGGTTCCCAGGATGCGATACGCGGCCCGACGCCCCAGGGCAGGTTGACGTAGCCCGTGCCAAATTCGTAATGCTCCTCGCGCAATATCTGGTAGGCCTGGTTGAAGGCTTCCTGACGCAGCGCCGGGTCAACCACGGCCAGCGCGTCTTTCGCTACTTTCACCAGGTCGTCGCGGCGCCCGCCCAGGTGGGCGCCGCCTTCCGGGTTGCCGTAGATGGCGTTGGTAATGCTGCCCCCGTCCCACCGGGTTTCGTTGGCGCGCACGATTACCTTCCCGTCCAGCTGCCGGTCGAACCAGCGCTCCCGCACCGTGGCGGCTTCGCCAACAATCACATCGACGTCGATGCCCAGGTTTTTCTCCCACATATCGGCAATCAGCTGCGCCTGTTCCGGCAGGAACGGCACGTCGCCGGCTTTCCAGGTATGGATTTCCAGCGTGCCGAACCCGTCGCCGTCGGGATAGCCGGCGTCAACCATCAGCTGCTGCGCCTTTTCCGGGTCATAGGGGAAGGGGTCCAGGTCCGGGCTGTAGCCCAGCGCGTTGGGCGTAGCCCAGTTCCAGCCTTTGGCTGCCGCCGCTTCCGGCCCGTAGAGCTGTCCGATAATCAAGTCCTTGTCAATAGCGTAGTCCAGCGCCTGCCGCACTTCCTTCTTGTTGCAGGGGAACTGCACTTCCCAGCATCCGGGCAGCAGTATCCACATATAGGACGATTCCTGCGACCAAATCATGCGGCCGCCGCCGTCCTCAACCTGGTCTTTCACCGACAGGTTGGCCTCGATAACATCGACGTCCCCGGCCCGCAGGGCGGCCACGCGGGTTGCCACTTCCGGCACCAGCCGCATATCCAGCGTCTGGAATGAAGGGCTGCGCTCCGGCAGGAAGTAGTCATCGTAGCGTTCCAGCAAAATCTGTTCGCTGATAACGTGCTTTTCCAGCCGGAAGGGGCCGGCCCCGATGGGCGCGTCGTTGTAGGCATCCTGTCCGATGCCCTCAAAATAATTCTTGGGCAGCAGGACGCCGGCGATGCCAAAGCTCAGCTCGGAGATAAAGAAGGGGAAAAACGCTTTGGGCGAGGTATGAGTTACTCGCAAAGAATTCGGGCCGGTGGCCTCAATGCTGGCCGTTTCCGACGCCTCGGCCTGGATGCTGGGGCTGATTGATTCGGTAATTGCCTCCGGGCCAAAGGTATAGTCCATAGTGAACATGGCGTCGTCAATGGTCAGTGGGTCGCCGTTATGGAAGGTTATGCCATCGCGTATAGTCAAATCCCACGACAGGCCGTCATCCGAAACGCTCCAGTCCGTCAGCACGCCCGGCAGCATCTCCACGTTTTCGTTGCCGTTAATCCAGAAGGCGTGCATTTGCCGGCCGTAGGTGGCCGTCTCGCCCACGCCGTCCCGGGGCGTGAACAGTTCCGTGGCCCACACCGCGTTCATCAGCGTAACCTTGCCGCCGGTGTCCGTGGTCATCGCCGCCGCCGGCGGTTCGGTGGGCTGGGCCGGCGCGGCCGGCGCCGCGGTGGCCTGGGGCGCGACCGTATCCGTGGTGGCGGTCGTAGCCCCATCCTCTGCCGGCGCCCCACAGGCGGCCAGCGCCAGCAGGAGCCCGGCGGCCAATCCGGTCAACGGTAGTTTCGCTCCCAATTTCCGAAGCAGTATCAACGGTCCCTCCAAGTCAACGGCGCGCGCCGGCGGCATTTCGCCGCTGAATTGTGACCGTGCCGCGCAACGGCGACATTAGCACACGCCGGTTATGTCGTCAACATCGCCCAACGCGCCGGTAGCGTTCCGTTTTAGGTGGTTTAGTTGTAGGATGGCTGCAAATACCGGCTCCGGAGTCAGAGGGAGGGGCGCTGCCATGGGACTGCTTTACGACTTGGAAACCCGGCTGGAGCAGCAGATACCCGTCCAGCTGCAGCAGTCGTTGCCGCAGGCTTTGGATGATTACCAGCCCCTCTGCCCGGACTGCGGTTTAGCGATGCGCCGGCATCATCGCTACGCCCGCACTATCACCACCCGCTATGGGGCAATTCGGTTGCAGATGCCGGTGTTCCGCTGCGGCGAGTGCGGCCGGATGGCCAGCGGCGCCGACCTGCTGGGCGAAGCAGAGCGTCATCAAAGGTACTCAAAAAAACCCGGGAACTAGCCATCAAACTGGCGGCGCAGGGGTTGAGTTATGCCCAGAGCGGCCAATGGTTCGGGTTCGTCAAAAGCACTATGTGCCGCTGGCTGCGACGGGAGCCGGTGGCGCAGCCGGAGTTGCGGGGGCGGGTGTTGGAGCGCGACGGATTGTGGACCAGAACGCGGGCCGGAGCTACGGAATTGAAGGTCATCCGAGATGAAAACGGCGTGGCGCTGGGGTCCTTTGGGAATTGGGAAGAGGCGATTGACCAGGCCTGGCGGCAGGGGGCGGTTCAGCCAACGCACCTGGTGAGCGACGGGGATGCGGCCATCGCCGCGGGCATCCGGATGGTCTATGGCCGGCAAGCGCCCCACCAGCTCTGCCATTTTCACCTGTTACGGGAGTACCGGCGGAACATTGGGGAGACTGGTTGGCGGGAGGCGCGGCGACTGCTGGCGTCGTCCGGCCTGGCGGAGGCCCGGGGCTATGCGGCGCGGGTGGCCGCGTTGACCGGAGGCCAGGGGACGTACTGGTGTCGGAAAGCCCTGGAGAAAGGACTGCGCCATTTGGCCACCGGGCAAGCGCGATTCAAGACAACCTCCCCTTTGGAACGGCACAACCGGGAGTTGCGGCGGCGGGAAAAGATGGGCACCGTATGGACACCGCACAACCTGCTGGTATTGCTCCAAAACCGGGGCCTGCTCAACCAAACCACCTAAAACGAAACGCTACCTTTGTGGTGTAGACCGTGGAGTGAACGGAAACGCGCCTCCGGACTGGATGGCTGGAGGCGCGTTATTGCTGGTGGCTATGGACAGGGCGTCAGGCGCGGCGTCTTTCCGTAGCAGTGGTTCGGAGCGGTGTGGTTAGCAGTCAAAAGCAACTGACCGTCGCGGTGCGCTTGGCGGCGGTAAGAGGCTGCCATTGGCCGTAGTCGGTTGCCGCGTGGCTTTTCGTCGGTCAGCTGACGGAGCCATCGCGGCCTGGCGCCGCTCCTGACGCTCGTACAGGGCCTGACACGGCCTTGTTTCCGTGGTGCAAGAGCGCCATTCCCAACGCGCGGACGAAGACGGCTTCGGGGGATTGGCCTTCCGGCGTTGGGCCGTCGTGCAGCACCGGGTGTTGTATGCAGGCTGGACTGATTAGGTGCGGGTCGTGGAACTCGGCGTACAGGTTGCTTCCGTTGCCGTCGGATGGCATCAGGTCGGATGGCATCAGCATCGCTAACGCCATTTCGTCGCCAGTGCGAATTGTAAGCTGCCCAGTGCTTGGTGCCGGTGTGGCTGGTCCAGACAAAAACGGCGGGCAGCCATTCGCGCCGGCCGGCTTGTTCCAGGGCGCGGGCGACCAGCGCGGTTTCGTAAAAGGGCTTTGTTGGCGTCGCCGGGTCAAGTTGTCGTGCCGCCGGTCCCGGTGTATCAGGCCGGTGGCCGGCTTCTCAGCGTCGCGCCTTGGTGTGGCTTAAGTCGCTGGCGCCGGCTGACTAATCAGCCACGAGTAGGCGAGTAACAGCGCGCTGCGGTTCAGTGGACGGCGCCGGTCGGCGGCTGATTCGCTGCCTTTCCGTTGGTTGGCGATGCCGCCGCCAGTGGCCATGGCTTCCAGGCGCTCTGCCGGCTTCCGGGTTTCAGTGGCCGGCGTGATGCCGTGATGCCGTGATGCCGTGATGCCGCCGGCTGCGGGCGACTTGGGCGGTCTCGCAGGGTGTCATCACAGGATGCTTTTCCCGCTGCGGTATTTTGAGGTCGCTGGGTTAGTTGCCGAGGGCGCTTTCGAGGTTCAGTTACCAGTGCTTTCCGTTGGGGCGCTCCACATTCGGGAGGAGACGCATCCCGGTATGCAGAAGGATTGCCGGCAGTCCGGGCACTGTAGCCGGCTTGGCGAGGATTTGCCGCAGGACTGGCAAGGTTCGTTCCCTGGGTCGGTGATGACCGGGAACCCCTGGAACGTTATCTATGGCATCGTCTCCGTCTCCCGATGATTGAATCTGGTAGTCTGGCAATCTGCCCGTGAGCATGGCCATGACGTATCCCATGCTGTCGCTTGCGCCGGCTGCGGCTCCCAGCATGATGCTTCCGGCCGCGATGCCACCTTATCATGACGTCGGCTTCCGACGGTTCGAGTTTCGGCCCGTTGCTTTGAGGCCGGTCTTGGTCTTTCCGCCTGTCGCTAATGGTCAGCAGGTTCTCCTTTCGTTGTGGCCGGGAGGGACGGCGCTGACCTGTGCCAGGTGTCCTGTGCGGCCAGCGCCATCGTTCCCATTGGCTAACATCGGCTTGCCGTCGTTCCTTTCCTGGATGGCGATGGCTTGAACCACCACTGCCAGCAGTAAGCCCATAGGATGCAGTATTTCGCCCGGCGCTGGCCCTGAGTCGGCTGGCGGCAGCTCCATTTCGTGGCAGTGGCATTGTTCCTCGGGGGCCGTTGCCGCTTGGCCCTCTGGAGTCCGGTGGCCGCCGGTGTTTCGGGTCTCGTTTGGTATGATGCCTTAGAGCGTGTGGTCAAATTGGGAATATGGTGGTAAATTGGCGCCGTTAGCCGCAATCTGCCACCAGGAGGGCGATCCCGTGTCCACCGCCGACGCCTATCACCGCCACGACACCTCCGATCGCGCCTGGCAAATCCTGGAACCCCGCCTCCCCGGCGGCAAGGGCAAAGTGTGGCGCCCTGCAGCAAACGACCGCCGCTTTAGCAACACCCTGTTCTGGGTACTGCGCACCGGCGCTCCCTGGCGCGATTTGCCCCCGGACTACGGCGATTGGAGCAACACTCACCGTCGCTTGATGCGCGGACGCAATCAAAATGTCTGGGCTGCATTGCAGGAAGCGCTGGTTGACGACCCTGATTTTGAGTGGCTAAGGGGGCTGAATACGAAACTGCATCCGGCGGTGGATGCGCACGGTATGCCGTGCGGATGCGGGTAACGGCGGGCACGGTGGCGGATTGTACCCCGGCGGCGGCGCTGATTGCGGGCATTGCGGCGGCGCATTTGCTGGCTGACAAGGGGTATGACACCAACGGAGTGCTGGCGGCGCGTGGGGAGGGCATGACGCCGGTGGTACCGCCGCAGCGGAGTCGGCGGGAGCCTCAGGAGTATGACGCGGATTTGTACCAGGCGCGTCATTTGGCGGAGAACGGGTTTGGCAAGTTCCAGGAATGGCGGGGCGGGGCGACGCGGTAGGCCAAAAACGCGGCGTCATACCTGCAATCCAGTACGCCAACCCGGTGCGCCCGCCGCGGGTTCGCCGCCGCTGTTGACTAGCCGGCGTCGCCAGCCTACACTGCCGGCACACGGCAGCGACTCAACATCGGGACAGGCCCAAGGTGATGCCGGCCGGCGCGAACTCGGAACAGCCTTCCCACGAAAACGGGGCGAGCCGTGTCGCCGCGGCAAGGGAAAAGCGCAAACCGGATTCCATGGCGCAATAATCGCGCTATGCCGCCACCCGAGGGAACAACTGTCGCCAAGGGGGCCAACATTGGCTGCGGAGAACGCCATTCAGCCGGGGCAGACGCTTACCGGCCCGCTATTCAACGAGCCGGTGCGGGTAGAGACCGTAGCCACCAACGGCTCCGGTTCCTGGAGTATCGGTGTCGTAGGCCAACAGTCGGGGCGGTTCAGCCGGGTTACGCTGGACGCTGCCGAGCTGTCCGAGTTGGCAATCACCGACGCCGCGCCGGCCTACACCGGCGACGGCGCAATAGCGCGGTTGGGCCTGCAAGCTTACACGCTGGGCATTGCCTACGAGTTCGACCCCTACTTTGCCCTGTCCGTGTCGCGGGTTGACCCGCTGCCCCACCAGCTGGAGGCGGTTTATGACTATCTGCTGAAGCTCCCCAGCGTGCGGTTCCTGCTGGCGGACGACGCCGGCGCCGGCAAGACCATCATGGCCGGGCTGCTGATTCGCGAGCTCAAACTGCGCGGGATTATCGAGCGGATTGCCGTCGTCTGCCCGGCAAACCTTACTTTCCAATGGCAACGGGAACTGTCCGAAAAGTTTGACGAGACCTTTTCCGTCCTCAAAGGCAGCGACATACGCAACCAGTTCGGCGCCAACGAATGGCTGGAACGCAGCCAGGTCATCACGTCGCTGGACCTGGCCAAGCGGGGCGACGTTCTGCCGGGGTTGCAGCAGGTGCAATGGGACCTGGTGATAGTGGATGAAGCGCACCGGATGTCGGCCCGCGACGAAAGCCACAAGAGTATGCGCTACCGCCTGGGCGAAATCCTGAGGGACAACGCTGACCACATCCTGCTGCTGACCGCCACGCCCCACAAGGGCGACCCGCAGAACTTCACCCTCTTTCTGCAACTGCTGGACCAGGACGCCTACGCCGACGTGCGGTCAATCAACGAGGCTATGGAACGCCAGCGCGCGCCTTTCTACCTGCGACGCACCAAGGAGGCGATGGTCTATTTCCCGGAACGCCAGCCGAATGGCGGTTGGGCCGCCAAACCGGTGTTCACCAAGCGCATTATCCACACGGCCGGCTTTGAGATAGCCGGGGCGGAACTCGATTTATACGACGCGATTTCCCGGTTCGTAAAGCGGCAAAGCGCCCGCGCCGCCGCACAGGGCGACACCGCCCGCGCCCGCGCCGTGGGGTTCCTGATGGCGCTGTACCAGCGGCGATTGGCCTCCAGTACCCGCGCCATACGCCGCTCGCTGGAAAACCGGGCCCGGCGTCTGGATGAAAGGCTAAAAAACGCCCAGGCTCTGGCCAGCACTGCGCCACCAAGCCTGCCTGATTTGGAGGACTTTGAGGAACTGGAGGAAGCAGACCGCGTCCGCCTGGAAGAACTGCTCGACGCCGTCACCCTGTCCAACAACGCCGACGAAGCCCGCGCGGAAATCGCCGAACTGCGCGAGTTTGCCAACCAGGCCCAAGCCGTCGCGGCAACGGGCGGCGAAGCCAAGCTCACCAAGCTCCACGAAATCCTGCACGAGCAGGGCTTTTTCGCCGACCCGCAACAACGCCTGCTGATTTTCACCGAGTTTAAGGACACACTGGATTACCTGGTGGAACAGCTGGAAGCCTGGGGCCTCCGGGTGGGCCGGATTCACGGCGGGATGCGCCCCGGCGGACGCGACGAACCCGGCACCCGCCTGTTCGTGGAGCAGCAGTTCCGCGACGGGGACATCCAAGCGCTGGTGGCCACGGAGGCCGCCGGCGAAGGCATCAACCTGCAATGCTGCCACATCCTGTTCAACTACGACATTCCCTGGAACCCCAACCGGCTGGAGCAGCGCATGGGCCGCATCCACCGCTATGGACAACTGCACGACTGCCTCATTTTCAACTTTGTCGCCGCCAACACCATCGAGGGCAAAGTGCTGCAACGGCTGCTGACCAAGCTCCAGGAAATCAGGGAGGCGCTGGATGACGACGCCGTTTTCAACGTGGTGGGCGAAATCCTGCCCGCGGCGCAGGTAGAAAAAGTTTTCCGCGACTATTACGCCGGCGGCCTCGGTGATGCCGACCTGGAAGACCGGCTGCTGCGCGATTTGGACGAAAGCCGTTTTCGCGAGATTTGCCGGACGGCGTTGGAAGGGCTGGCGACCCGGCAGTTGAACCTGAATATGCTGGTGGAACGGCGCGCCCGCGCCCAGGAACGGCGGGTGGTCCCCGAAACCATCGCGCGGTTCATCAGCGAAAGCGCCCCCCGCGCCCAACTGTCGCTAAACCCCGTGCGCAGCCTGCCCCACACTTTCGACGCCGGGCGCACCTCGCCGGCGCTGCGCCGCTACGACTCGCCGGTTCGCAAGCTGGAAGCCAATTACGGCCGGCTGTCCACCGACCGGGACACGGCGCAGGCGCATCACCTGGAATGGGTGACGCCCGGCCATCCCCTGTTTGAAGCCCTCCGCCGGCACAGCCTGGAGCTGGCTCAAGACGCCTTTGCCAGCGGCGCCTGCTTTTACTCCCTGCAACACCGGGAACCGGCGCGGCTGGATTTCTACCGGGCGAAAATTGTGGACGGGATGGGCAAGACCGTTCACGAAAAGCTGTTCGCCGTTGAACTCGCCGGCGCCGGCGAGCCGCGCCTGGTCGGCCCGGACCTGCTGGGCAACCTGACGCCGGCCCCGCCGCCGCCGATTCTGCCGGCCATCGCGGAACTGCCCGAAGCCACCGGCTGGCTCCACGAGCAGACCCTGCGCCCGTTCCTGGCGGAAACGCGCACGGAACGCACGGCCGAGGTTCAGCGCATCGCCGACCACGTAGAACTCTCATTGACGGAACTGCTGCAACGGGCCGACCTGGAAATCGGCCGCGCCAGCGAGGCCAAAGAGCAAGGCATCGCCGGCGCCGAAGGACGCCTGGCGCAGGCCGACAGCCGCCACGACGAATTGCGCGCCCGCCGCGACCGCCGCCGCGACGAACTCAAACGCCAAGGCTCCGTCAGCCTGCAAGACGTGGCGCGTATCACCACGACGCTGCTGCTGCCCCACCCGGAGCAGGACGCGCCGGAAGTGAGCAACCTGCGCCCCAACCGGGAAACCGAGCAAACCGCAATGCAGACGGTGATGGACTACGAAACCGCCCGCGGCTGCCAGGTCTTTGACGTCCACGAACAGAACCTGGGCTACGACGTAACCAGCCTGGACTTGCAATCGGGAGAGCTGCGCCTGATTGAAGTCAAAGGACTGGCCGCCGCCAACGGCAGCATCCTGCTCACGCCCAACGAGCGCCGCGTCGCCGAAGACCGCCCCGAATGTTACTGGCTCTACATAGTGGCCAACTGCGCCGCCGAACCCCAGTTGCAGGAACCCATCGCCAACCCCGCCCGCTTCCCCTGGCACGAAGAGAGCAAGGTACAGCACTACTGGCTGAACGTGGACGCAATGACCCAGCCAATGCGGATACGGGAACAGCCGCCGGCCTACGCAGCGGACGCGGACAAGGAATGACGATGATTCCCCAACAATGCAAGCGCCTGGCCGAAGTGGATTTCCCCATCGCCGCCGTTTCCCGGCACGCGGTGCGGGAGAAGTCCATCCGGCACGGACACCCCAGCACGCTGCATCTGTGGTGGGCCCGGCGCCCCCTGGCATCCTCGCGGGCGATGCTGCTGGCCCTGCTGCTGCCCGACCCCGGCGACCCGTATTGCCCGGACGAGTTCCGCGGGCCGGCCCGTCAAATCCTGCTGGATTTACCCGGCCGGCCGGCCCGCTGGGATGCCGACCTGCAATCCAACGCCGGGCTGCGGCAAGGGCTGCTGTCGTTCATCGCCGACTTTGCCAATTGGGACAACGCCGCCCACCCGTCCTACCTGGCCGCGGGCCGCGCGCTGGTGCAGGCGGCCCACCCGCAGGATACGCCCCTGGTGGTTGACCCCTTTGCCGGCGGCGGCTCCATTCCCCTGGAAGCCCTGCGCCTGGGCTGCGACGCCTTTGCCAGCGACCTCAATCCGGTGGCCTGCCTCATCCTCAAAACGCTGCTGGAGGATATTCCCCGCCACGGGCCGGGGCTGGCCGACGAACTGCGCCGCGCCGGCGCCGCAATCAAGGCCGCCGCCGCCCAAGAACTGGCCGCCCTTTACCCCCCAGACCCCGACGGCGCAACGCCCATCGCCTACCTGTGGGCGCGCACCGTGCGCTGCGAAAGCCCCAACTGCGGCGCCGAAATCCCCCTGCTCCGCTCAATGTGGCTGTGCCGCAAGCCCAAACGCCGCTGGGCCCTGCGCCCGGTCGTCTCCCGTCCCGACGGCCGGCCGCCGCAGGTTGACTTTGAGATATTCGCGCCGGCATCCAGCGAGGACGTGGCCGGCGGCACGGTGGCCCGGGCCCGGGCGACTTGCGTCTGCTGCGGCGCAGTGCTGCCGCCGGAACGGGTGCGCTCTCAGCTGGCCGCCCGGCGCGGCGGCGCGGACGTGATATTCGACGATGCCGGCCAACGCGCCGGCGGGGCGCGAATGACTGCGGTAGTTACGCTCAAGCCGGGTGAACCCGGCCGACACTATCGCTTGCCTACCGATGCCGATTATGCGGCGGTGTACCAGGCGCAGCATAGGCTTGCAGAAGTAATATCGGCGTGGGAACTTAACGGGCGTCGTGGGCTTTGTCCTGTCCCTGATGAACCCCTGAATCCAACCCGGCCATCGCCAAACGCTCGGGGCCTTTCAGCAGTCACACGCTATGGAATGTCCAGTTTCGGGGATTTATTCACGGTGCGGCAAAACATAGCGATAATGACGCTGAGCAAATTATCCGCAGAACGGTCAGACAACAATGATGACGTAATTCAGATAGTATCGGCTATGTCAGTTGACAAAGTTGCCTTGCAGAACAGTTCTGTCTGTCGGTGGGATGCTACTGATGAATTGTTGGTTAACACGTTTGGCCGTCAAGCATTGCCGATGGTTTGGGATTTTGCCGAGTCCAGCCCTATCGCGAGTGCGACGGGCGACTTTAGCGTTCAAACCGAACGGATTGCGGAAGCGCTTGACGGTTACCCTATTGACCTGGTCGGGCAATCTCAATCTGCTGATGCTGCAAATCACCCGTTGCCAGACCAGTCAGCGGGCGTACTGTTCACCGACCCTCCTTATTATGATGCAATTCCATACGCCGACCTGTCCGACTTCTTTCTGGTATGGCTTAAGCGTGCGATGCCTAATAATCCGCTGCTACAGAATCAATACGAACCGGATAACCCACTATCCCCCAAGCAACTGGAGTGCGTCTGGAATCAGACTTACTATCATGATGGCCGCCGCAAAGATGCTGAGTTCTTTGAGCGTACCATAGCCAGAGCATTTCAAGAAAGCCGCCGCATCCTTGATGATAATGGCGTCGGCGGCGTTGTTTTCGCTCATCAAAGTACCGAGGGCTGGGAGGCATTTCTAAGCGGACTGATTTCATCAGGATGGACTGTTACAGCCTCTTGGCCGATAGCGACTGAAATGAAGAACCGGATTCGGGCGCGTGACACTGCATCCCTGGCCACCAGCGTCCACCTGGTTTGCCGGCCGCGTCCGGTAGCTGCGCCCGTTGGCGATTGGGCGGCCGTGCTGCGGGAGCTGCCGGTGCGCGTGGGCGATTGGATGGCACGGTTGCAGGGCGAGGGCGTGCGGGGCGCCGACCTGGTGTTTGCCTGCGTGGGGCCGGCGCTGGAGGTTTTCAGCCGCTACGCCCGTGTCGAAACGGCGGCCGGCGACATCGTGGGCCTGCCCGAATACCTGGAAAAGGTGTGGGAAGTAGTGGGCCGCGCCGCCCTGGAGCAAGTCCTCGGCACGCCGGAAGCCCAGGCCCGCAACGGCGCGGCCGGCGTCCTGGAGGAAGACGCCCGCCTCACCGCGCTGTTCCTCTGGACGGTGCAAAGCGCCGGCGACGGTACGGCGTCCGACGATTCCAACGACAACACAGCGGCGGCCGGCCGCGACGACGCTGACGACGACAACAACGCCGCAACCCCGCCGGCCGGGAAAGGCTACCGGCTGCCCTACGACGTAACCCGTCGTTTCGCCCAGCCCCTGGGCATCCACCTGGACGAATGGAAGTCCCGCATCATCGGCATCGACAAGGGAGTAGTGCGCCTCTTGCCGGTAACGGAACGGGGCGAGCAGCTCTTTGGCGCCGCCGGGGCGTCCGCGCTGGCCGACGAAATCGAGGCCGTCGCCGCCACCTCGCCCCAGCTCAGCCTGTTCCCGGAACCGGCGCCCAGCCCCGGGCAAACCCGCCGGGAGCGCCAGCCGGCCGGCGCCAGCGCCATCACCGGCAGCCAGCCCAACGACCCCACTCCCCGCGACCTAACCGCCCGTCGGGATGCGACGACGCTGGACCGGGTACACGCCGCAATGCTGTTCCAACATTCGGGCCGCAGCCAGGCCCTCCGCGCTATCATAGAATCAGAGCAGGAAAAAGGCCCCGACTTCCTGCGCCTGGCCAACGCCCTGTCCGCCCTCTACCCCCGCGGCAGCCAGGAAAAACGCCTGCTAGACGCCATGCTGCTGGCCGTGCCGCGCTAACCGCGCCAACATTGCCCCGGAGAAAAGTTATGCCCGCCAACCAGGAACTGCTGCAACGCATCACGTCCCGCCCGGAAGTGTTCGGCGGGAAACCGATTATCCGCGATCTGCGAATATCCGTAGAACTTATCCTGAGCCTGCTCAGCCAGGGAGCCACTCCGGAAGAACTGCTGGACGATTACCCTGAACTGGAGCCGGAAGACATCCGCGCTTGCATCGCCTACGCGCACGCGGTCATTGCGCGGGAAACGCTCGCTACGGTTTCAGTGGGCGAACCGTGAGATTTCTGGTTGACCGATGCGCGGGGCGCCGTTTGGCGGAGTGGCTTCGCTATAACGGTCATGACGCGCTTGACGCCCAGACCATCGGCCCGGATCCCGGCGACCAGGCCCTGTTGGAATTGGCAGAATCAGAGAACCGGATTCTCATCACGATAGATAAAGATTTCGGAGAACTGATTTACCGGCACGGAGTTGCTCACGCTGGATTGATACGGTTGCCCGATGTTAGGATTGCCCAGCGGATTGGAATTGTTGCCGAGATAATTGACCGTTACCATTCTGAGCTTGCCGGGCGCGCCGTGGTAACCATACAAGGCCGTCACGTGCGCGTTTCACATCCGCCAACCAACTGAACTGCCAATGAGGAGCGCAACCGATGGAACCCTGGTACAAAGTCGTAACCCCGCGCCCGGAAGTGCGCGAAGGCCGTTCCTTCAGCCCTGATGAATTCGCCATTGCCCTGGAGCAGGTGGTAGCCGGAACGGCGCCGGCAGACTACGCTGACCCGGCGCAGTTTTTCTCCCGCACCTGCTTCACCCGCGCCTTGACCGACCACAGCGGCATGGTTTTGCGCCGGCTGGCGGGGGAAACGGCGAACACTGCGCCGGCGCTGTCGCTGGTAACACAGTTCGGCGGCGGCAAAACGCATACCCTCACCGCGCTGTATCACCTGGCCAAGGCCGGCCCGGACGCCGCCCGTTTCCCCGGCGTCGCCGACCTGGTTAGCGCGGCGGGAATCGGCGCCGCGCCGGCCGCCCGGGTCGGCGTTTTCGTCGGCAACGCCTGGGACCCGTCGGAAGGGCGGGAAACGCCGTGGATCGACCTGGCCCGGCAGCTGGCCGGCGCCGAGGGAGTGGCCGCCCTGGGCCGCGCCGCGCTGGACGCGCCGCCCGGCACGGAAGCGCTGGGCAAAGTATTCGCCGCGTCCAACGCGCCGGCGCTGCTGCTGTTCGATGAGACGCTGAACTTTCTCAACCGGCATCGCAATCTGGCTGAACCCTTCTACGCCTTCCTGCAAAACCTCACCGTCGCCGTCACCGGGGCCAACCGCACCGTCGCCGTCATCAGCCTGCCCCGCAGCCAGGTTGAAATGACCGCGTGGGACCTGGAATGGCAGGAGCGCATCACCAAAATGGTGAACCGCGTTGCCCAGGATTTAATCGCTAACGATGAGTCGGAAATCAGCGAAGTAGTGCGCCGTCGCCTGTTTGAAAACCTGGGCGGCGAGCGGGTGCGGCGCAAGGTCGCCAAGACCTACGCCGACTGGTGCTTTGAGCGGAACGCGCGCCTGCCCGCCGAATGGACGGCGGTGGACAGCGCGGCCACCGACGCCAAAGCGCGGGACTATCTGCGGAGCCGCTTTGAGGCGTGCTATCCGTTCCATCCGGCCACGCTGTCCGTATTCCAGCGGAAATGGCGCGCCGTGCCCCAGTTCCAGCAGACTCGCGGCGCATTGGCGCTGCTGGCGCAATGGATTGCCTGGGCGTCAAACGAGCAGTTCAAACAGGCGCGCAACGAGCCGCTGATTACCCTGGGTTCCGCCCCGCTGCACCTGCCCACGTTCCGGGCCGAGCTGCTGAGCCAGCTGGGTGAGCAACGCCTGGACGCCGCCATCGCAGCGGACATCGCCGGCGACATCGCCCACGCCCAGGCGCTGGACGCCGATTTTGCCGGCCCACTGCGCAGCATCCACCGTCGGGTTGGCTCAGCGATACTGTTCGAGTCCTCGGGCGGGCAGGTGGACAAAGTGGCCCACCTGCCGGAACTGCGCTTTGCCCTGGGCGAACCGGACGTTGAAACGACGACCATTGACAGCGCGGCGGCGGCGCTGGAATCCGCCGGCTTCTTTATCCGCAAAGTAGGCGCCGACGGCTTTCGCATCCATCACCAGGCAACGCTGCGGAAGGTGGCCAGCGACCGGCGGGCCGCATTGGACGAGGCCAGGGAAATCAGGCCGGCGATGCTCAAAGCGGTTCGGGATGAATTCAGCAAAGGCAGCGCAATGCCCGTCAGCTACTTCCCGGAGGACGCCGCCGCCGTAGCCGATTCCCGGAGGCTTACCGCAGTAGTCATTGACCCGCGAACGGAATGGGACGCCGCCGGCGAAACCCGCCGGCGTATCAGCCGGTGGACTCGGGAGCGCGGCAACTCGCCACGGCTCTACCCCGGCGCGCTGGTGTGGTGCATCAAAAAGCCGGGACGCGAGCTGCGCGACAGCATCGCCGAGCGCCTGGCCTGGCAGCGGGTAGCCCGCGACGTTGACGAAGGGCTTTTGGGCGCTGAATTCAGCGACGCCAACCGCAACGAAGTACAAGCCAAAGTCAAAGAGACGGAACAGGCGGCCCGCGAAGAAGTATGGGCCAGCTACCGTTTCGTGGCGCTGCTGGATGCTCAAGCCAAAGATAACCTGGCCGAGGATGGCCTGAAAGTATGCGACTTGGGGATGGGACACGCCAACAACGGGAGTACACTGTTGGGCCGCGTCATCGACGCGCTCAAATCCGAAGCGTTGCTCAACAATACCGTCGGCGCCGGATACATTGGCCGCAACTGGCCGCCGGCATTCCAGGCCAGCCAAGCCTGGCCCCTAATCAGCCTGCGGCAAAGCTTTCTGAACGGCACGCTGACCCGCCTGCTGGACCCCGACAGCGTCCTCCGCGAGAAAATCGCCGAGTTCGTGCAGAAGGGCGATTTCGGCCTGGCCTCGGGCGAAAAGGCTAACGGCGAGTACGAACGAATCTGGCACGCAGAGACGACGCCAGCCGAGGAAATCCTCTTCGAAAACGGAGTATTCCTGCTAACCCCGGTCAAAGCCGCGGAACTACGGCACCCAACCGCCCCCGCAGTAGTCTTGCCAGAACCGGATACCGGCAACAACCCCGGATGCCAGGAGAAAGTTACGCCACCGCCGGCGCCGGTTCCGTCCACCCCACCCCTCATTCCGGCCGGCCAAAAGGCCAAACTATCGCTAACGGGAACAATGCCCCGCGAATCCTGGAACCGGGTAGGGACGAGGCTGCTGCCCAAGTTGCAGGGCGGCGAGGACATCAGCGTAAGGGTTGAACTGTCGGCCAGCGTCGGCGCCGAGCAAGCGCAAAACATAGCCGCCGAACTTCGCCAATCTTTGCAAGACCTCGGTTTGACCTGGCAAGTGAACATCACCGAGCAATAGTGCTATGCTCTTTGCACGGAGCAACGTCATGATTCGTTTCGACCCCTCCGAAATCTCCAATTGGGCAAGCCGGCCCGACGCCCATCACCAACTGCCTGGACTGATACGGCGGCTAATCCTGGCAACCGTTCCCGGACTGTCGCATCTGAATATGCCCAGCGGCAGCGCGGTTTGGCGGTCAGGCTGGGACGGGCTACTTGCCACCGATGCGGGAAACGCCTGGGCGCCAAAAGGCTCCTCGGCTTGGGAGCTCAGTTGCCGCAGTGATGTAAGTAGAAAAGCGAACGATGACTACCACGCTCGGACTAATGATCCGAAGGGCGTTGATGTTAATGTTGCAACATTCGTGTTCGTTACGCCGCGCCCGTGGAATGGCAAGCAAGAATGGGCAGAACAACGCCGGGCTGAACACGAGTGGGCTGACGTGCGTGGCTTTGATGCCACAGACTTGGCCGCCTGGCTTGAACAAGCCCCGGCGGTGGCAGCGTGGTTCGCGCGTTTAATTGGCAAACTTCCTGCCGGTGGTTACACTGCCCTCGATGAGTGGTGGGAGAACTGGGCCACTGTATCCCAATCACAGCCCAACATCAGCCCGGCATTGGCGCTCGCCGGCCGGCAGGAAAGCACGGCGAGATTGGCCGAATGGTTCCAGCAAACGCCGGCTCATTACTACCTGCAAGCGTAAACACGCGAGGAAGCCATCGCATTCGTGGCGGCATCCGCACTAGACAGCGACGACGCGTGGGGAGCTGTGCTGCTGTCAAAAGCGCTCGTAGTCAAGTCCGAAGACGCTTGGAGCAGCTTGATAGCCCATACGTTGCCGCTGGTTCTGATTCGCGCCTTTGACGGCAGCGTGTCCGCGCCGGTGGCAGTCAACCGGGGCCATCACGTCATCACACCACTGCACGATAACGACGAGCCAATGGGCGACGGCATCACACTGCCTGGACTCGGCCGCGACGAAACGGTAACGGCTCTCACTAATATGGGCCTGAGCGAAACCAGGGCGCGGGCGCTTGCCCGGAAAACTGCCCGTAGGCTGCCGATAATCCGCCGCTTCCTGATTGACGAAGCCGGCGGCCCAATGCCCACTTGGGCATCCGTGGACGCCCAAAGCCCGCTGCCGTCCCTCATCCTGATTGGCCAGTGGGACGAATCTAACGAAAATGACCAGGCAGTTGTCGCCGAGCTAGCGGGACGAACGTATGAGGAGGTAGCCCGTGAAGCAACGGCGTTGGCGCAGACCGAAGACCGCCCTTTGACAAAAATCGGCAGCAGGTGGCGCTTCTTTTCTCACGAAGAAGCCTGGTACCTCCTCGCGCCACGCTTGACAACGGCTGAAGTCGAACGGTTTCAAGATAGGGCAGTCACAATTCTGGGGGCTGAATCCCCCGAATTCGAAATGCCCATTGGCGAAAGGTATCTGGCCAACATCCACGGCAAGGTGGTTCCGCACAGCGAAACGCTGCGCGCGGGAATCGCCCGTACGCTCGCACTGATGGGCAACCAGGGCGAGCGTGCCAAGAACGTTGCAAATACGTCGTACATACCGGAATTGATACTGAGGCAAGCGTTGGCCGGTAATGCAGGATGGCAAATCTGGGCAACCCTCGACCGAAACCTGCCGACGCTGGCGGAGGCTGCTCCCGAAGCCATCCTGTCTGCCATCGAACAAGGCTTGGCCAAAACTCCAAGCCCCTTCGCCGCTCTGTTCGCTCAGGACGGCGATTTTCCCTTCGGCGGCTCCGCACATACCGGCCTGCTCGGGGCTTTGGAAAAACTGGCATGGGCGCCGGAGTATTTCGCCAGGGTAGCGACCGTCCTCGTCCGATTAGCCTCGAACGACCCCGGGGGGCGCATCGCCAACCGACCCGCGGCAAGCCTGGCTACGATGTTCTTACCCTGGTTCCGCGTGTCGGAGACGCCGGACGACCATCGTCTGGAAACTCTGGGGACATTGCTGAGCAGGTATCCTGAACCGGGTTGGCAGATTCTTGTCAACGCTTACCCGTCATCGTTTGCTACTGTTGTTGAACACAAGCCTCCGTCTTGGCGCCCTTGGGGACAGGACGGAGCGACACGGCCGACTGGGGCAGAATACGGCGCTTTTGTCGCAGGGATGGAGCAACTTTTGCTCAATCACGTTGGCGACGACGCCGGCAGATGGGAAGACATTGTAGATATGATGTCCTGCCTGTCGTCCGACGCGCGCCGGAAAGCGACGGATTTGATGGCGCGGCAAATTGACGCCATCATTCAGCAGCCAGGCTCCGCCAAACTACGGGCGAAGTTGCGGCAAGAGTTAAACCGGCACCGCAACTTCCCGGATGCGCAATGGGCAATGCCCGCCGCCGACCTGGAACCCCTCGCCGCCATTTATCAGCAACTGACGCCCGACGACCCGGCAACGGCTTACGGTCGGCTGTTCGATGTACGGCCTAACCCACCGGAAGGAACTGACCACGAGGACATAGCAGCTCACTCTACAAAAATAGAGGCCGACCGCCAAACCGCCATCGCAGCCGCTACGCAAGCGGAGGAACCGAGGCAGTCCTGTCCATCGCCGAATCAGCGCAACAACCGGAGCAGGTGGGCCGGATTTTCACCATCAGCATCGGAACCGAGCCGGCGCTGGCGCTGGCCGTGGCCCACTCCGGCTCCGGCAGCCGGAACTACCGGATGCTGGCGCGCGGCATACTGTGGACTATTTTCAATCAATCCGGTTGGGCAATGCTTGATGATGCACTCGCGCAGCTCAAAGCAGCCGCCGTACCGCCGCAAGCCTTGGCGGACGTGTTCCTGGCTGCAATGGCGACGCCGGACACTTGGCAACGTCTGGACAAAGAAGCGCCAGCAGTGCAGCGCTGCTATTGGGAGCAACTCAATCCTTACTTGGCCTCAAGAGACGACCAGACGGAAATCCGTTTTGTAGCTGAACAACTCCTGGCTGTTCAACGTTCCCCTATAGTCGCCGAATGGATTGCATACACGCCGATTCATCACGAAATAGTGATACAGACGCTGGAGCAGCTACCCACCGACTTGGCAACCGGCACAACATCGGAACCGGATACAAGCGGAATCATCTACTACGCCATCGTAGAGATGCTGAAAAAGCTGGACGAGTCCAATGCTGTGGATGACGATACCATCGCGCGCCTCGAACTGCCCTTTATATCCATATTGCGTCACAACGGACGCCCTAACCCCGCGCTCTACCGCAAAATCGCAAAGGATCCGGCGCTGTTTGCCGACCTGATTGCATTGGCGTACAAGCGCAGCGATGGGCAAACGGACACCGTAGCCAACGAACCGGCAACCCAGATCAGCGAGGAAATACTCACGCAAATCATTGTCGGGGAAGGTGAAGTTCCGGGCAAGACGGGAGACGGCGCTGTTGACTATGAATCGCTGTCCGCCTGGGTCAACGAAGCGCGACGTCTGTGCGCTGAACGTGATCGCGCGGCAGTTGGCGACAACTTCATCGGGCACTTGCTGGCCAAGTCTCCCACTGGTAAAGATGGAGTACGGCCTTGTGAGGCGGTGCGCGAACTGCTGGACGGCATAGGTTCACAGCACATCGGAGACGGGTTCGTAACGGGATCACACAACCTCAGTGGCGTAACCACGCGCGCAGTATTCTCAGGCGGCGACCAGGAGCGAACGCTAGCCGATGAATACAATAAACAAGCCGGCCTGATAGCGTCCAGATGGCCGAACACGGCCAGCTTGCTGCGGTGCATCGCGGATTCGTACCAACACGAAGCACAACGGAACGACCGGAAAGCCGAAGAGCGGGACCAGTTCGGATTCTAAGGAACACCGGCGTCCGGGGCAAACCCGGCCTGTATCCCAGCAACCACCAACGGGGGAATCGCAGTGTGCCATTGACCTATCTGTGGCCGAGCAACGCATCTCCAACGAACAGTCCGACGACCTGGAAGACACCGACATCACTCTGGTCGACCACGACAACGCCCAGTACGCCCTGGCCGAAGCCTCCATAACTCCGGACGACAGCGACGTGCAACGCGCCCAGCGCCGGGCCGCCGCCATCCTGGCAGCCGCCACCGGCAACCCCGTCAAACCCGTCGTCATCGGCGTCTATGCCCGGGAAGAATGCCGTCAAGCTGCCAACGAGCACGACGTGACAGTCATCATCCTGCCTGAATACAAGTCCCTGCCGGCCGACCTCGAACAAATCCACGCCGACCTCAACGCCGCCGTCAAACAGGCTGACAACGTAGTCCATTATCAGAATTATAAAGCAACTCGGACACCTATCCAGCCCGAACCCGGCACAGGTATAATCCGGTTCAACTTGCCCTGTTCCAGCAGAATGGGCCACCCGAGCCAATCCCCAGAGGTTGAGCATGACCACCGCTCACAACGTCGCCAAGACGCCGCAACCCACAGGACGTTTCCGACTGCCGGAGCCACCCCAGCGCGAGCCCGACGAGATGACCAGCTACGACCAACTGCACAAAACCGGCGGCTCCTATCTACTGGCTGAGCATTTCGGAAACCCCGAAACTACGTTAGTGGAAGCCGAACGCTGGATAATCCCAAACCCTGAATACGACAAGTCCCGGGCCCGGCGCCCCGACCTGTTAGTCGCCTTCAATGTGAATCCGGCCGACTATGCAGCCAGCAACGGCTACATCATATCGGAGCAGGGGAAGCCGCCGGACTTCGTGATGGAAGTCGCTTCCGAGAGCACCGCACGCATTGACATGATGGAAAAGCGTGATGACTACGCGGCGCTGGGCATTCCGGAATACTGGCGCTTTGACGAGACGGGTGAGTATCACGGCACCCGACTGGCCGGGGACCGGCTGGTGGACGGCCAGTACCGGGCCATTGCCATTGTCGAATTGGCAGACGGCATCCTGCAGGGGTATAGCACGGTCCTGAACCTTTACATCCGGTGGGAACAGGGCGGGCTGGAATGGTACGACCCGGCGACAGGACGCCGCATCGTCACTTTGCAGGACGAGCGCACCCGCGCTAACGCAGAACGTGATGCCCGGATTCAAGCCGAATCCCGTGTTCGCGAACTGAAAGATGAACTCCGCCGGCTGCGAGGCAGCTAAGCTTACAGAACTGACAAACATAAGTATCAAGTTGCCGAAGCAATCGGTCGGGGCACAACCCAGAAAGGTGGAAACGGGTTCGGTAGTGTACGAAGGCAGCCGTGAGGCGCTCAATACCAAGCCCTCTCAACGCCCCCCACCAGGAGATCAAAGCCGCAACTGCACGAGGACACCTGCATGGAGCGGCAGTCTGCCAAATCACCTTGGGGCCGGGTCAGGAGCGAAAACGCAGCGCATCAGGACTTCAAAAACAAACTGCTCCAATTCCTGCGAAACGGCGTGGCGGGTCAACCGGCGCCGCACACGGGTATAATCGCCTTCCCCTGCAACGACCACCTGCGGCTCTGGCATATGCCACCCTGGGCCGCCTGGGTTGAATCCGAGCGGTTTCGCAAAACTCCGGAGGGCGTCCGCTACAAACCGGACATCGTCCTCCTGGACGACCGGAACCGGCCGCTCGCCATATTGGAAGTCACCGCCAGCAACCTCAAAAACAACTGCCAACGAGCCGCGGACGACCTGAACATCCCCTGGTTCCGGTTCTGGGCGCCACACCATCAGAGGCAACTCAGGCGGAACTCGCGGCTCGCGTACACCACGACCACCGCATCGGTTTCACGGGCGGCGCGGACGGCTGTAGTTATTCCTCGGATGGCCGGTACGACAAAGCAACCGGCAGGGTCAGATACGAGACCATCTACCATTTTGAGATCCTGAAGGCCATGGCGACCATCCGGCAAAATCCCCAGAGCTTCACCGCGGGCATAGGCAGCTATCGACGCCACGGGACGGTCGGCATCTACCCACTCCATCCCGAACCGGCCACTCGCAGGTGCCGGCCAGTGAACATCACCGGCCGGCTCGAGAGGTGGCGGGAGTACGACATTGAGATGCGGGGCAGTTTGGATACGTTCCAGCGGCGCTGCAAAACATCCCCACCACGCTTCCGCGCCGACATCTCTCCATAAGTACAGTTTCACTGCCGGTTGTACTGCTTACCGGACCGGGGCACGGGCCGATTTGCACTTGCTGCATCTCTGAACCCCAACAATCAGAAGTACGCCAACTGCGAGGCCGCGCAGCCACCCTATGTTGTTCAAACCCAAATGGAATGAAGCCTTATGACCACTGGAAATGGAAAAGGAACGCAGCTTCCTCGCCAAGATCAAGGGCCTTCTGAACCGATTGCTGGTTTGGAGCGCCCAGATGATCGAGGAAGAAAGCGAAGCGATCTGGAGCATACCCAGACCGTTCCAGCGCGCCTATTCGGTTTGACTACACGCTCTAGGGAAAGGCACTACGCCAGAGCGGATACAGAACTTGGAAAACGGAAGGATTGACCTGCGCAGCCTGTTGCTGGACAACCCGTCCGACGGGAGGACGCAAAAACACCGCCCGACCACCAACCAACCAACCAACCAATGGTATAGTAATCACCGTGAACACCATCCCAAACGAGAAGGTCTCCCACGGCCCGCATCCTGATTGAAGGATTCCTCTGCGCGCGGCGCCAGTATCGTTGGCCGCCTCGTCAGAGCAATGCGCAAGAGCCGAAGATTTGTCCCAAATGCAAGAGCGCCTACTGGAACAAACCCCGCAAGCTGGATTAGCCGGCGGATAAGCGCGCCGTCAAGCACGACGAACGAGCTCAGAAAACTGCCTGGTTCACTACCGGTTAGCCGGCAAGCCCAGCACGTCAGGCATCATACTGACGCCATCCCACGAACCCCGGAGAACCGCCCCGATGAACAACCTGACGCCACTGCTGGCCGCCTGTCCGCCACGCCCGATTCAGCAGGCCGGAGAGCAGTACGCCGCCGACATCATCCGTGGCCTGAACGAGGAACTCGCGACTTCCGAAACCGCTGCGGATTTCCTGGAAACGACCCACCTGACCAAAGCCACCGCCGACTTCTTGCGGATGGCCATGGACCGCACCGCCCTGGGCCGCGACAGCACCGGCCCGTCCGTCTATCAGCTATACAGCCGCTACGGCGGCGGCAAGACCCACAGCCTGCTGCTGCTGGCCGCCGCAGCCAAATACCCCGGCCTGCCTTACTGGCAGGACACCGCCCAATTCGACCCCACTGCCGCCAGGGTAATCGCCTTCGACGGCGAAAAGCACAACGTGGTCAACGGCGCAGAACTGGACGGGCAAGGCAACCGGGCCTGCAGCCTGGCCGGCTGCCTGCTGTACTACCTGGGCGGGCCGACGGCGCTGCGCGAATTCGGGGATGGCGACGCAACTTTGGCCGACCCCGGCGCCGACGCTTTCCAGCGACTGATTGGCGACGAGCCGGCGCTCATCGTCATCGACGAACTGGTCCACTACATCAACCGGGTGCAACAGCGCGCAGCCAGCGACTCCCGCATCAGCGCGGAAGGAGTGCTGACCACCGTCAGCGCTTTAACCAACGCTGTGGTCAACAGTCCCCGAGCTGTACTGGTAATCACTACTCCTGAGGACTCCCACGAACTGCTGGAGGAAGGTATCCAGAACGCCGCCGGCGACGCCATGGCCGTTGACGCGCTGGCGTTGACCAATATGCTGAACCGGGTCAACTCGCAACTGGGGCGGGTGATGCACCCGGTGGCCCCGTCCGGCGAAGCCGACCTGCCGTCCATCCTGCGCAAGCGCCTGTTCTACAGAGTGGACGAAGCCGCGCGGCAGGACACCGCCAACGCCTACGCCGCCGTCGCCGCCCGCAACGGACGCGCCAACGGCAACCTGGACTACCAGAGCTTTTACGATGCCTACCCGTTTCACCCCTCGTTGCTGAACATCATTACCAGCCGCCTGGCCGCCAACCGCAACTTTCAGCGCGTGCGCGGCACCCTGCGGCTGCTGGGCAATACCCTGCTGGAAATGCAGAACCGCGGCAGCGAGGCGACACTGGTGCATCCCCACCACGCCACTCTACGCGCCGCCCGCATCCGCGATGAAGTAGTGAACCGCCCCGGATTCTCCGAGCTGGACCCGGCCATCGAGACCGACATCGTGGGACGCAACAGCACCGCAGCGAAAACCGGCTCCGACCTCGCAGAACCCGCCGCCGTGACCATGCTGTTAGGCACCATCGCCCCGGAAAACAGCAACGGCCTGTACGCCGACCAGATTGCCGACGCCCTGCTTGCGCCGGAACGCGACGACTTTGGCGTCATCGCCAACGCTATTGAACAGTTCCTGAGCCGGGCCATCTACGTGGACGACCGCCCGGACACCCAGCGCAAGCGTTTCAGCAAAGACGCCAACGTGATGAAGGAACTACTGGAGGCCAGAGACGCCATCCTGGCCAACACCACGACGATGACCGACCTGCTCCGGCAGGCCATCATCAGCGCCTACGGCGGCGGCCGCCGGCGCGGCGACCAGTTCGAGGTCATGCTCTTCCCTTCCCGGCGCTCCAACGTGCCGGACAACCCCGACCGGGCGGCGCTGGGCATCGTCAATCCCGACCACTGGAACTGGACCGACGCCGGCAACCCGGCCAACGGCATGAGCAACCAGGACTTGCTGGACTTGCACCGGCACGGCAGCGGCAGCGACGGCGCCGCGTCGCGGCAGTACCCGAACAACGCCCTGCTGCTGGCCGCCCACGACGCCAGCCTGGGCCGCATCCGCGAGGACATCGCCACTATGGAGGCGGCGGAACGGCTGCTCAAAGACACGTCCCGACCGCTGCCCCAACACCGGCGCGACACGCTGGAAAACATCCGCGCCGCCTCCGAAAAGAACGCCACTACCGGCATTCAGAACAAGTTCACCCACCTGTTTTCGGCCGGAAATACCCCGCAATATCAATGGCCGGAACCGCACAGCCATCTGGAACATCGCCCTCTTGAGTCCCTGACCGACGCCGCCGGCAAGGGGCAGGACAGCATCTTGCAGGCCCTGGGCGACCGGATACTGCGGGGCGCTGCCGCCGGATTGAGCAAGAGCGCCTGGGGGCGAGTGGGCATCATCGCCAGTGAACCGGGCAGCACGCTGGGCGAACTGCGGGACTACTTCGCCAGGACGCCCGACGCCCGCATCGTCATCAACGATGCGACCTGGCGCGCCGTGCTCGCCAACGGCGTCAGCAACGACGCCCTGCACGTGATGACGCCCAGCGGCGAGGTGAACCCCACGGGCTACGACCCCAACTGGCGAGTCTGGGTCAAGGGCCACGAGCCGCAGCCGGAGCAGAGCCCTGGCGAAGCAGACGGCGGTAGGGCCAGCAGCGGCAATAGTGGTACGGAAACCGGCGGAATAGCTGGCGACAACCGCGCCGGCGGGTTCGGCGGTCGCCGAACCGGGTTCACCAGCGGAAGGATGCCCGGCAAGGCCGCCTATGAAGCCGTGAAACGGTTTATGGCCGACAACGGCCACGACTGGCCCGCGCTGGCGTCCTGCCAGGTTCAGGGAACCAGCCCGGCGCTGGCCGACCAGATTGCCAGCATCGCCCAGGGCGACGACGGCGGCATCGTCATTACCCTGAAGGCTCAGGGCTCGCGACTGCAGGTAGGCATCCTCGGCGTGCCTCCCAGCGAGTTCAAGGACTATGCCGGGCCCGCCAAGCGTATGATGAGCAAGGCCGGCGTCAACGCCGCCGACGTGAGCGTGCAGCTGGCGCCGGAGGCCGCCCGGCGGGTGCTGGAAAAGCTGAACAACCGGGATGAAGCCAACATCAGCGTTTTATTCCACTGAATCGAAAGGACGGCAAAATGACCCTGATGCGCGAAACCCCCAAGGACCACGGCCTGCTGCTGGACCACGACCCCAGGGGCAACCGCCGCCTATCCGTCACCCTCGCCGGCAAGTCGCCCCGCAAGAATGGCCGGCGGCTGCAATACGCCGCCGGAACGCTGTACCAGCGCTGCTTTCAGCACGTGTCCACTATCCTGTGGCGCCACCACGGCCAGCGGCTGCAGCCCCAGGAGGAAGCTGGCCGGCAGTACCACCCCATCACCGAGGAGGCGGCGGTGCAGATTCGCCTGCTGCTGGATGCCGTAGCCGGTACGGAACGGGCCGACAAGGCGGAACGGCTGGCCCGCGCCATCGCCGACCTGCACCCCTGCGAAAGCAGCTGGTGGTACGCCTGCCACCGGAACCGCAACCGCCCCCGCCGCGTGCTGGACGCCCTGGCGCTGATGTATGCTTAAGCCGTATGGAAGTCACAACCCCAACGCCCCTGCAGCAGGCCGTGTTATGGGCGCAAATCTGCTTCTACTTAATCACCGCCGCCAGCATAATCGCCGCCGCCTTGCTGGGCGTAGTAAAATACAGGCTGTTCCGCTCCGGCCGGCCATTCATCACCGTGAGCCTGGAAGCCAGTAGCCGGCCGTGCAGCGCCGAGCAGGTACAAGTTGGAGTTACGGCGAAACTGTACAACGGTTCCAAAGTGCTGGCGAAAGCGGATACCCTGGAATGGCAATGCCGCGGGCTGGCAACTTACGACGATGCGACGATAGACGAAAAAATCGCCGAGTACTTCCGCGCTAGCGACGATTATGCCAGATCTGAAACAGGCAATTCAGAGTTCCCCTGGAACCTTCAGCAGCGCATCACCAAAAACGACCAGGACATCCAAATAGAACCCAATGAAACCGGCCACGACCACGTCACGTTCGTAGTGCCTCGGTACTGCACCGCCGTACAGATTCGACTGTTCATCCAAACCTCAGGGAAAGCCGAATTTGGCTGGATTGGCGCTATCTACCACGACGTCAACAACTATGAAGTGAGGAATGATGTGGAACCCATTTAAGAAGCGGCTCCGCCCCGGCGCACCCTCGTTGCGGCCAACTTCCCCCCCGTCGGCGGAAAAGCCGATGCCAGTGCCGAGCTCAGCGCTGATTACAGAAAGCCCGGTCAGCAAGCCCGCAGCGCCGAGGCGCCGCCGAAGCCGCCGGCCAAACCGTCCCAAAAGCAGTAGGCAGTAGTTGGCATCGCCAACTCCAAAAGTACGCCGGCCGAACATCACGGGTGGCATGGCGCGGGCCGACCATAGCGGAACGCCTGGCCCGCGCCATCGCCAACCGGCACCCCGACGCAAGCGGCTGGTGGTACGCCGGCCACCGGAGCCGCAACCGCCCCCGCCGCGTCCTGGACGCCCTGGCGCTGGTGTATGCGTGAAGGTATTATTGGCGGGCCGAAACTGCGATGTGGACTTGGAGCGCCCGCAAAAACGCCGCCAACCGGCGCCTGCATGGAACGTCATTCCACGAAGCCCAAGAGGTGTTTGATGACCCGCTTTCGGCCACCCGGTTTGACCGGGAACATAGCCAGTACGAGCAACGCTATCACACCGTGGGCAGGACTCGTTCCCAAAGGCTGCTGCTGGTAGCGCATACTTGGGACGAGGCAAACCAATCAGGCCGCATCATCTCCGCACGCCAAGCCACCGCAATAGAGCGCAACGCTTATGAACTCGGAAATTTCTAAAGGCGCCGACCTGAACTTTATCCCGGAGGTGACCGACTGGACCGGCGCCGTGCGCGGGATGTTCGCCAACCGCGCCAACCCCTCTTACACCGAGGAAACCGTCGCCCTGTTCGATGACGAGAACCGGAACTATACCGGGCCGGCCCTCAACGCAGAAACAACCTACTCGTTCTACAACCGTTCGTCTTTAGACGAGTTCGCGCGTCTGCGGCAGATGCTGCGGCGGTGGGTGGAGCGGCTGCCGCCGGCAAAGCAAAAGGACATCGTGGGCCGAATGCGCCATAGTGGACGCGGCTCGCCGGACAAACAGCAGAGCTTCGACGGCGCGTTCCTGGAGCTGTTCCTCCACGAGTTCCTGAACGGAACCGGCGGCGATACGGTCGTGGACCCGAAAATAGGCCGCCTGACGCCGGACTTTGGAGTAACCGAAACCGGGCCGGATGGAACCCAAATCAACTACGTGGTGGAGGCTACCGACGTCAACTGCACACGCGGTACTGGCCAGGAGTCAAACTGGAACGAGCGGAGCGTCCTGGATATTCTGAATGAAATCGAGTCCCCGGACTATTACCTTTCGGTGGAGACCGCAGGTTCCTTGACCTCAATGCCGCCCAAGCAGCAGTTGAGGGGAGAGTTCGAGAATCTGGTCAAGACTGCTTACTACAACGACATCAGAGCCGCAGCCGATTTGTACGGCTTTAACGATAATGTCGTGCCGTTGGCAACGTTCCGGCATGGCGACTGGAGCATTACCGGGCACCTGGTACCCGTGGCCCCGGAACTCCGCCCGAGAAAAGGCCGCTTCATTGGCCTCGCCCCCCCGAAGTTCTTTAGCGTCAATGACATGAGAAAATTACAGAAACGGCTGTACGACAAAGCGAAGCGTTACCAGAACGTGGACAACCTGATAATTGCCCTGCGGGTCGCCGATTGGTGGCTGGGGTCCGTTAGCCTCTGCGAGGCGTTGTTCGGCAGTATGGCAATCCCGTTTGCCGTGCCAGAGGAACCGACTTATGACGGGCCTCTGCCGCCGCCAAGCAACATCCAGAAGCACGACGGATTCTGGTATAACACCGGGGGGCCGCAGCACCAGCACGTTATCGGAGTAGTCGCCTTTCATGACCTCTACCCGCATTGCATTGACCGGACGACGGCTATGTTCTACGCAAACCCCTACATCGCGAATCCGCTGCCGGCCTGGACTAAAAGAATCGACCACGCTGAATATAGCGACGGCAAAGTAAAAATCGCCCGGGGCCTCTCGCCCGGCGCTTTTGCCAAAGACTACGAACCCCGGACTGATTTACGGTTCTATTAATCATTGAACGCCAACCGCCATACCCAAACGGGCATCAAACCTGGTGGCCGTCGCAAGCATTCGACCCGGTGGCAAACTGCAAGGCGATACCATGAACGTCACGTACCAGGAATCCATCCTTTACTACGACTGCGAACTGCTTTTTGAGGCTGCGGATGCGTCCGGGCGCCGGTATATCGCCGTGCATACCGGCGACTACGCAACCGGCTGCGAGTACATAATGGCGCCGGCGTCCCCGGACCGCCTGGCCGCCTTCAGGAACGGCAAAATCGACCTGCGCCGCCTCCTGCTGGACTCCCCAACCCAGGTGTGGTACACGGCGGCGTTGGACGTGAATGACGACGACGCTGCAATCGCCCTGACGCAAAAGGATACCCCCATTGCAGACTGCAACGACCTTCCGGGAGCGGGGTTCTACATCGGAACGGGCGATTCCGGCGGCATCGTGCCGGCGGGCGTACCGCCTACTGCACCGGCAAACACCGCGCTGCCGCACCCCACCTCATCCTTGGCCGCCAGAACCGCAACCGACCCCGCCGCGTACTGGACGCCCTGGCGCTGAGGTACGGGTAAGGAAGGAACTTAAGCATTAAGGGGGAAGGTAAATGGCCGCCAGTGGTTTCAATGAGACAGTGCGATACCGGGAAGAACTGCCCCCAGGGTGTCCACCCAAAGCAGCCGAGGAAATCGTAGGCGAAAGAATCTGCTACCGGCTGGTGCAAAACGCCCCACCTAGAGATGAAGATTTCAGATCGCAACGCGCCCTGCAACCGAACCGGGACTTCAACATTTCAGAGTGCCAGGTCAGAGGACTGTCGGTATTTATGCAATCGGCAGACGCCGAAAGAGCGGCAACGCAAAACAGAAATCTGCGGGGTACGAAGGTAGCCAAGCTGACCCTGGAACAGGGCGCCGGTTACATCCAGCAAACCGGGAGCAGGAGCCACCATACTTGGTGGCCCTACCAGGCATTCGACATTCTGGCGAACTGCGAGGCGATGGAATGAACGCGACGATACGCCCAACCAAAGTCCTGGACTATTACGACGGGGTACTGGTGTTCACCGGCAAGGACGCCAGCGGCCGGCAGTACGTCGGCTCCATCATCGACACCAGCGACGGTATCGACCGCTACCTGGTGAAAGGCGCTGCGCCCAAGCGCATCCAGGACCTGGAAAACGGCCGGATTGACCTGCGCAGCCTGCTGCTGGAAAACCCGTCCGACCGCTGGTACCTGACTTACGACGGCAATGCTCCCGACCAGCCACTGGAATTGCACATACAGGAAGGCCCGCTAGAAGCTACGGACTTCCTACCGTCAGACAACTACTTCCTCGGCGACTAGGATACCGAAATGCAACCCCGCCTCATCGAAAAATGGCTGCCCATCAACGAGGTCTCAATCGAGGCTGTCCGGGAGGGTGGCGCTTTGGCTGGCCATCCGCCGGTCAACCAGCTCCATGTCTGGTGGGCGCGGCGGCCTCTGATTGCGTCCCGCGCCACTGTTGCCGCGTCTATGCTGCCCACCGACGCAAACCGGAGCCGGTTCCTCGCCAACATCGGAACAACTACCGAAGTCGTTGCCGCCCGCCGGCAAATGGATGCCATCAAGGCCGAGGGCGGCTGGTCGGACATATCCTTTCCTAATCAACGGGCCTTTCTGCACAACCCGGACTTTCTGTATGACGACACGGCAGCCCCTTTGGTTCTCGACGTCACCGCCGGCGGCGGCTCCATCCCCTTTGAGGCCGGGCGCCTGGGCTTCCGCGCCATCGCCAACGAGCTGAACCCGGTGGCCTGCTTCATCCTGCGCGCCACCTGTCAATGGCCCCAGCAGTACGGCTCTGCCCTGCTCGCCGATTTCCGCCAGTGCGCCGCCGTGTTCCAGGCCCGGGTCAACGAACTGCTGGACGGCGTGTATCCCGACGAGCCGGCCCCCGACTGCTCCGGCGGCGATTGCCCCCATCCCCAGCGCTACCGCTGTGCTGCGGAATGCGACGACCCGGATACTTGCAATCATCAGAAAACAGGTTCTAAAAATCACGAAGCCGTCCGCGCCCAAAGATATGCCCAAACATATCTTTGGGCGCGGACGGTTGAATGTCCCGCTTGCCGCCAGGTTGTCCCCCTGTCGCCCAACTGGCGGCTGGACAGCAAAGGCACCGGCATTATGGTTGAGCCCGACACCGACCCCATCGGGCTGCGCATCGTCCACGACCGGCAAGCCTGTTCCGACTGCCGGGCCCAGGACAAAAACTGCCACCTGGCCGGCCGGTTCCCCAATCACCGGGTCAGCGGCGGCACCGTAACCCGCGCCGTCGCCACCTGCCCCGCCTGCGGCAGCACCACCCCCAAAGGCTACCTGGCCCAGGAAGCCCAGGCCGCCCGCATGGGACACCGCCTCTACTGCGTCATCTACCGGGACAGCTGGCGCGACCGGAACAAAGACGGCCGCGACAGCCAAAAGGAAACCACCTGCCGGATTTTCACCACGCCGGCGGAACGCCACTTTGCCAGCAACGCCCACGTCGCCAGCGAACTGGCCCGGCGATTGCCGCAATGGGACGCCGAGGACGTACTGCCCACCGAAACCGTGCCGACGGGCAACAAGACCGACACGCCGTTGCAGTACGGTATGCCGAATTGGGCGGATATGTTCAACCCCCGCCAGCAGCTGGCCCACGGCTATTGCGTGCAGGCGTTCCGCGAGTGCGTTGCTGCCGATGATGCTGCCGGCCGGCTGGACGACTGCCGGCGAGCGGCATGGGGCTATGTGGCAATCGCATTAGACAAAATGATTAACCGCAACAGCCTGCTGACAAGATGGGATGGCGGAACCAGCAAAGTAGCCGGCACCTTTGACAGCCACGACTTCGGGTTCAAGTGGTCGTATTCGGAGATGGCAGTGACCTGTCGCGGCCTGGGCTTGGAGTGGAGTCTCAACGACATCGCCGATTGCCTGTCCGCAATGTTAGGAATGACCGGCCACGCTGCAACCGCCGACCAGTTTGTCCCCGACACTGCCGCCGCCAGGACGGCCCCGCCGGCCGAAATCATCCAGGGCGATGCCCGGGACTTGTCGTTGGATGATGATTCCGTGGACTGCATAGTTTTTGACCCGCCCTATGAGGAGAACGTCTGCTACGCCGAGCTGTCCGACTTCTTTTACGTCTGGCTCAAGCGCACCGCCGGCTACGTGTTCCCCGACGACTTCACCGGCTACCTCACGGAGAAAGACCAGGAGGCCATCGCCAGCCCGGCCCGGTTCCGCAGCCGCGCCGCCAAAAGCCGGTCGGCCAAAACCCTGGCCCTCGAGGACTATCGGGAAAAGATGGCCGCCATCTTCGCCGAGTGCCGCCGGGTGGTCAAGCCCGACGGCATTATGACGGTGATGTTCAACCACAAGTCCACCGCCGCCTGGGACGCCCTCACCATCGCCCTCATTGACGCCGGCTTTGCCATCACCCGCACCTGGCCGGTGAAAACCGAGGCCGAGTCCTCCCTTCACATCAAGGGCCGGGCCGCCGCCCGCACCACCATCCTGCTGGTCTGCCGCCCCCGTGCGGAAAACTCTTTCCCCAGTCCGTGGCACGAAGTTGAGGAACGCATCGCCCAGGCCGTGCAGGACGACATCCGCGATAACCTGAGCCAGGCCGACCTGCGGCCCATTGACCTGTACCTGAGCGCCTTCGGCCCCGCCCTGCGGGTCATCAGCAAGCATTGGGGCACCGAGCGGGAGAGCGCCAACCCGGAACGCCCGGAGGCGCCCTTTCTGGTGACGCCCACCGACGCCCTGCAAGTCGCCCGCCGCGAAGTCAGCCGCCACCGGGCCCGGGCCATCAGCCGGGAATGGGCCAACAACCCCGTGGACGCCGGCACCAAGTTCTACATCCTGGCCAAAGACGCCTCCGAAAACGACACCCTGCTGTTTGACGAAGCCAACCTGCTGGCCCGCGCCATCGGCGTCCGGCTGGAAAAGAACGACGCCGAGCTGAAACGCATCGTAGCCTTCCAGAGCGACAAGGTTTCGCTGCTCAGCGCCCGCGACCGCCTGGCCGCCCGCAGCATCGGCGAGGACATCAACCCCGGCGGCACGCTGGACACCGTGCACACCGCCATCGCCCTGACCGACCGCCGCAACACGCTGGACGCCCAACAGTGGCTAACCCAACGCCTCCACAACCCCCACGACCGCCAATTCCGCGCCACCCTGGAAGCCCTAATCCGCACCACCAAACCCGGCCACGACGACCACCAGTCCCAACGCAACCTCTGGCAAGCCCTCTACAGCGAAGAACCGCCCCAACCGGCCGGGGTGCAGGGAACGCTGTTATAGGGAACGCTGTTATAATGAAGCATAGTACGCTATGCATTAGGCAGCAACGACGATGAGCACACCGGATAGACCCCAAGTAGCACGGATTCGGGCGCAGGTGGACAGCGCCGCGGGCAAATTGGCCGGCCATTTCAGCGGGCCACTGCTGATTATGTACTACCCGGACGAAGCCACCATCGACGCAGAGGACATAGCAATCCTGTACCAGTATCTCCGCCGGCAGGGATTGACCCCTGACAGCCCGCTGCCAACCCTCAATGTAGCCCTGCACACCATGGGCGGCGACGCCAACGCATCTTACCGTCTGGCGCAACTGCTTCGAGATTTTGGCAGCAAAGTCACGTTCATCATCCCCGAGCACGCATATAGCGGCGGAACTACGATTGCTTTAGCCGGTGACCGGATAGTGCTGGCCCACTACGCCGTATTATCGCCCGTCGACGTCGGGTTCGTTCTAGTCTATGACGAACCCGAAGCAGGTAGCGACGGAGAAAGACTTGAACCAGTCGCTATGGATCATTACATCGCTATGGCCGCCAACGCCAAAGTTCAGATTGAAAGCGCGTTGCAGAACCAGGGCATTTCCAGCGCCGGCTCCGCGGCCGACGAAGCCCTGATGACGGCTATGGTAGCCAACCCGGAGAATGCGATGCGCATTGCCACATACTATCGACAACGCAATATCGCCGAAACATACGCTCGCCAACTACTGGAAAACTATATGCTCAAAGCTGCCCCTCCTTCACGGGTGCAAGAAGTCATTAATGGGCTGATTACCCAAGCTCCCGATCACGAATTCGATATGGATTACCACATATGTTCCAGTATCGGGCTGATAGTCAGCGAGGCGAATCAAGAGTTGTCAGATTTGTCCAAAGAGCTGGTGAGAACACTGGATTTAGCCACTGATGCAAACGTTATCTGCGGACGCAAGTTCAACAACGCACACGAACGAAAGCCATTCTTCCACTACACCAGCCAACCCAACGTCTCGACTGAGACGGGAGAAGTGAGACCAGATGAACACGATAAATCCAAATGAGGAGAACGCAAAGCCGGACAACTGGGCGCTGCACGAAGAACTCGGCAAGGAATACGCCCGCCGGCGCAAAATGAGGGGCGGGAAAACCATACACCAACTGGTAGCCGAGGCCAATGCGCCCAGGTTTCCACGCCGCGGCAACAGGCGGAAAGCATAGCAACCTTATGCCTCTAACCGACCTCAACCTCCTCCCCGTGTACAACCACGGCAACTGCCCCGACCTGCTGGCCGGGCTGTACGAGCCGTTGCTGGCGCAGGCGGTGCGCTACGACCGCACTACCTACACCTTTACCGCCAACGGGCTGATTGCCGCCGCGGCCGGCGCCGCCGGCCTTATTCGCAATGGGGGGCGCATCCGCCTCATCTGCGACCACAGCGTGCGCGAGGACGTGCTGCGCGCCATCCACGACGGCCAGCTGGACGCCGCAACGGCCCTGCAACAGACGGCCCGCCGCCAAAACCTGCTGCTGACGGAAACCGCCGACATCGCCGACCGCAGCCACCTGGAGCTGGCCTACTGGCTGGTTGCCAACGGCGTTATGGAAGTGAAAGTTGCCATCCGCGGCGACCGCATCTTTCACAACAAAAGCGGCATCGTCGCCGACGCCCAGGGCAACCGGGTCGCCTTCGCCGGCAGCCTCAACGAAACCCTCTCCGGCTGGCGCCACAACTGGGAGTCCGTCCACGTGTACACCGACGGCACGACTCTCCAGCACCTGGAAGCCACCGCGGACGAGTTTCAAGCCCTCTGGAACAACCGGGCCGCCGGGCTGAACGTTATCGACTTGCCGGCCTACTACCGGGATTACATCGCAGAACGGGCGCCGGCGTCGCCGCCGGAGATTAAAGTCGTCCGGGAACACCGCCCTCGATACACGGTCAACGACTACTGGCAAGGCATCTCCGACGCTCTCGCTAACGACCCCGACAGCACGGCGGCTACCATACCGACCGCCCTCTGGCCCCACCAGGAGCATTTCCGACAGCAGAACGTCGGCCGCAGCGCCGTCCGCCGCCTGATTGCCGACGAAGTGGGACTGGGCAAAACCTTGCAGGCCGGCGTCATCCTCAAAACCCGCCTCAACCAGGGCAAAGCCGGCCGCGCGCTGGTCATCGCCCCCAAGGCGGCAACCGGCCAGTGGCAGAGCGAGCTGCTGCTGAAGTTCGCCATCGACGCCCCAGTCATTGATACCCATAGCCGCTATTACCGCGGCGGGCGAACCGAACCCGCCGCCCGCCCACCCTGGGATGTTCCCCTGGCCATCGCCGGGCACCAGTGGCTGGTCCGAAATGCCGACCAGTTCCTATCGACCTGTGGCGAGTACGACTGCATCATCGTGGACGAGGCCCACCGGGCCCGTTTCCGCGACGTTGACCAGGAACAGCGCCGCCAGCCCAACCAGTACCTGCGGCTGCTGCATCAACTGTCCCGCCGCACCCGGGAACTGCTGCTGCTCACCGCCACGCCGATGCAGCTCAACGAAGTAGAGCTGTGGGCGCTGCTGGAGTTGCTGGAACCCGAAAGCTGGAACGCCGCCGAATACCGCCGCTTTTACCGGAACGAACCGCCCGACCTGGCCGAATGGAAATACCGCCGCCACCTCTGGCGCCGGACCAACCCGCCGGACACCGGCGACTTCCTCCTGTCCAGCGACAACGACGACTACATCGCCAGCCAACTGGACGACTCCGCTATGCTGCAAGCCACCCTGGACACGATGCAGCAGGGCGCGCCGGCCCGGCGGCTGATGAGCCGCCACACCCGCGCGCTGCTGCGCCAGTACCGCCGCCAGGGGCTGCTGGATATGCCGGTGCCGGAGCGCCGCGCGCGCGACGTCACCATCACTATGACGCCCGAGGAACGCCGGCTGTACGACGACATCAAGCCCCTGGTGCAGCAATGCTACCGCGAACGGGGCATTACCCCGCAGGCGCTGGGCTTCATCACGACGATTTTCCGCAAGCGCATGGGTTCCTCAACCTACGCCTACGCTCAAACCCTGCGCAACGCCGCCCACCACACCCCGCAGGACGCCGACGACTGGATGACCCTGCTGGACGACGCCGACCTCGACGAACTCACCGACCGCGAAACCAACGCCTTGAACAACGCCGCCAACCTTGACGCGCTGCTCAAGTCTGCCGACGAAGCCGAAAGGCTCTCCCTCCAGGACAGCAAACGCGGCCGGTTGAACGGCGTCATAATGGAGCTGCGGGAACAGGGACACCATCACATCCTGATGTTCACGCAGTTCCGCGACACGCAGATTTGGTTGTCAGAACATTTGCGACGGGCTGGCCATTACGTGACCGAGCTATACGGGCAGGATGGCCACCTGGGCGACCGCGTTCGCCGGCTGGACGAATTCCAACAGCAGCCCCACGGTATTCTGCTCGGCACGGAAACGGCGTCGGAATCGCTCAACCTGCAATTCTGCTCCGCCGTAGTCAACTACGACATCCCATGGAATCCGATGACGCTGGAACAACGCGCCGGCCGCATTGACCGCATCGGACAGGAACGCCCGGTTGTTGACGTGGTGAACCTGTTCTACGCCGGCACCGCGGAACACGACGCCTATGAAGCCGTGGCCCGCCGTTTCGAGAGCATCCGCGCCAACGTGGGCGAGTATCCGCCCATCATCGCCGCCGGCATCCAGCGCATCATCCGTGAGGAAACAAACCCCGATGACGCGCTGGAACGACTGGCCGCGCGCAACGAATTCGACATCAACCGGCTGAACTCCGACTGGCGCGCCCCCAACACCCCGGTCAATCCCCGCATCACCATGGCCGACCTGGAAAAACCGCTCCGTCAACCGGAGCTAATGCCGGCCGGCTGGTCAGTGCAGGAGGTCGGCGGAAAGCACTGGGACGTCACCAATCCGTGGGGCCACACCGTCCGCGTAACCACCGACGCCGGAGCATACCAACGCGCCGACGGCCGACTGCAATGGTGGCAGGGGCCGCCCAAGGTTTGAGGATACCGCCATCTAGAAAGCGGAATCGCGCCAAGCATCAGCGAGCAGCTAGAAATACTCCAAGCCAAGCTGGAAGCAGCGCCCAGCGTCCTGCAACGGAATCAACTTGACCAATCTGCAGCATAGCAATCCTGGAGATTGCCAAATTACAAGCCGCCAGCGTCGCGCAAAGAAGCTGCGAGTCGCTCAACACCGCCCGGCTGGTCAGGAAAGCCAACGAAAAGGGCTGGGACGCCTACCTAATGCCCAACAATATGTCGCCATTCCGGAAGCGAAAGGACGAAACGACCGACACCGTCGCCCGGACGGGCGCCCCGGTAGCGCCGGTGGCAGTCGTCAGGAGGGTCGCCCGCTATCGCCAAGTCCAAACCGGAGCCGGGAACGCACGATGCAGAACACCCAACTTAACCATCTTTCAAACTTCATCTGGAGCGTCGCCGACGACGCGCTGCGCGACGTGTACACCCGCGGCAAGTACCGCGACGTTATCCTTCCCTTTACCGTGCTCCGCCGGCTGGACGCCGTTCTGGATCCGTCCAAGTCCGAGGTAATCGCGGCCAAGCGCCGGCTGGATGAGGCGGGCATTGTTGACCAGGACGGGCCGCTCCGCAGCGCGGCCGGACAAGCCTTTTACAACACCTCGCCCTTTAAACTGAGCGACCTGCGCAATCGCGCCAGCCGGCAACCGCTGAGCGCCGACTTTGCAGCCTATCTTGACGGCTTCTCCCCCAACGTGCAGGACATCCTGAACAACTTTCAGTTCCGCAGCCAGATTAAGCGGCTGTCGGATGCCGGCATCCTGGACTTGCTGATTGGAAAGTTCCTGTCGCCCGACGTCAACCTCAGCCCCTACCCGGCGCGGCACGGCGATGGTTCGGTGCGGCTGCCCGGCCTGGACAACCACGCTATGGGAACCATCTTTGAGGAACTGGTGCGGCGGTTCAACGAAGAAAACAACGAGGAAGCCGGCGAACACTGGACGCCCCGGGACGCCGTGCAGCTAATGGCGCAACTGGTCTTTGAACCCGTCGCCGACCAAATCGTTTCCGGCACCTACACCCTCTACGATGGCGCGCTGGGCACCGGCGGGATGCTGACCATCGCCGAGGAGACGCTGCGCGACCTGGCCGAACAACGCGGCCAGCAGGTTTCCAGCCATCTCTACGGCCAGGAAATCAACGCCGAGACCTATGCCATCTGCAAGGCGGATCTGCTGCTCAAGGGCGAAGGCGGGGCCGCCGACAACATCGTTGGCGGGCCGGAGCACTCCACACTGTCCAACGACGCCTTTCACAATCGTCACTTTGATTTTATGCTCAGCAACCCGCCCTACGGCAAAAGCTGGCGGAATGACCGGGACAAGTTAGGCGGCGGCCGGCGGGGCATCCAGGACTCCCGGTTTGTCATCCAGCACGGCGACGACCCGGAGTATTCTCTCATCACCCGGGTCAGCGACGGGCAGTTGATGTTCCTGGCCAATATGCTCAGCAAAATGAAGCGCGACACGCCTTTGGGCAGCCGCATCGCCGAGGTGCACAACGGCAGCTCCCTGTTCACCGGCGACGCCGGCCAGGGCGAGAGCAACATCCGCCGCTGGATTATTGAAAACGACTGGCTGGAGGCCATCGTCGCCCTGCCCCTGAATATGTTTTACAACACCGGCATCGCTACCTACATCTGGGCGCTCACTAACCGCAAGCCGTCCCACCGGCGGGGCTACGTGCAGCTCATCGACGCTACCGGATGGTTCACCCCGCTGCGCCGGAACCTGGGCCAGAAAAACTGCGAACTGGCCCCGGCCGACATCCGCCGGGTCTGCGATACCTTTCTGGCGTTTGAGGAAACTGCGGAGTCGAAAATCCTGCCCAACGCCGCGCTGGGCTACCGGAAAGTAGTGGTGAACCGCCCGCTGCGGCTGCCCGGCATCGACCCGGAACGGGCCTATCCACTCGCCGCCATCCGCAAACTACGGGATGAGGTTGCGCCGGCGCCGGACGCTCCGCCCGTCATCAGCAAGATACACCGGGGCTACGCCGCGCCCGACCCGCTGGCCGGGCGGTTCCAGGCTGCCATCGCCGGCCAGCCGGCCATCGTGGAATACGCCGCCGACGCCGACTTGCGGGACACCGAACAGATACCGCTGCTCTACGCGGACGGCATCGCCGGCTTCCTGCGGCGGGAAGTGCTGCCCTATGCCCCCGACGCCTGGCACGACCCGGCCAGCGTCAAAACCGGCTACGAAATCAGCTTCACCCGCCACTTCTACCGCCCCCAGCCTATGCGCCCACTGGCCGAAATACAGGCTGATCTAATGGCCCTGGAGCGGGAAACCGAAGGGCTGCTGGGCGGGATTGTGGGGTAAACTGCGGCAACTGCACAGCCGGATTACCGGATTAATTGACAATTTGCTCCGGTATAGTAAAGCCGCACCAGGAGGAAACACGATGCCCAGCGTAGTATTCTGGCGCCCTCGCCTGCGCGGGGCGCGTTTTGATGATGGCGAGATTCCGTTGCAGGTTCTGCCCGACCTAGCCGCGTTGCGGGAAATGGTAATCGACGTGGCCAAATGGCGGTATCGGCAAGAGAACCCGGATCGCCAAGAAGCGCCGCGCGGGTTTGCCGACAAAATTGACTTGAAACTGGCCGGTATCGACAGCGGCAGCGCGGTGCCAGTCATAAGCATAACTACGAACGAGCCGGCGCTGCCTGGCATAGGATTGCCATATCAAAAGTTCTTACTCCTGGCTAGGGATGACATTGCTGCCTTGATCGCAGCTGAGTCAGAAAACGGCGGCGCGCCAATCGCCGGACATCTCCCCAACAAATTTTTGGCGTACTTTAACCGCATTGGGCGCAGCCTGCGTGATGACGAATCAATGGAGTTTCCGATGTCCAACGGCTCGCCTCCGGCCCGGTTGACCAAAGAAAAGCGCCAACGGCTGCTGCAACGCTCAAATATCGTGGAATTCACGCAGGAAGTGACCCTACGCGGAACCGTTCCTGAGGCTGACCAAATGCGGATGACTTTTGAGCTGCAACAGGTTCACGGTGGAAAGGTAGCCGGCCCTATGCCCGAACAACATCGCGACACCATCATCTCGGCATTTGACGGGTACCGGGACAACACCAGGATACTGGTTCACGGCATTGGCCGCTATGACCGCCGGAACCGATTGTCCGGTATGGAATCGGTCGCGCAAGTCACCTCGCTTGACCCGCTGGACATTCCGGCGCGCCTCGACGAGTTTCGCGCCATGCAGAACGGCTGGCTTGACGGCGCCGGGCTGGCCCCCGCACCCGCCGGCCTGGACTGGCTGTCAGCCAGCTGTGACGCTTACTTTCCCGCTGAGGCCCCCCTGCCCTACGCCTACCCTACCCCGGCCGGCGGCGTGCGGCTGGAATGGTCTCTGGGAACCCAGGAAATCAGCCTTGACATTGACTTGGAATCCCGCCGGGCCTGGTGGCACCGGCTTGATTTGGCGGCCGATTCCGACGATGAGATGGAGTTGAACCTTGATGACATTGCCGGCTGGGAACGGCTGGGCACGGAAATTATACGCTTGGCGGAGCATACGGGATGAACGATGATACTCTCCTCTACCGGCAAATCCATCCCGACTTCATACAGGACAATCCGCAAACCGGCAGGGCGCGCGCCACTTCCCAAGCCTTTCGCCCCACACCGGACGGCAATATATCGGTCTATGACGGCGACCGGATTACGGCCCCGGCATCCTAGCAGCACTATACCCAAGTCCTCAATTTGCAATCCGGCGGCGTTATGGCAGTCACAATGCAGGAATGTCACAAAATCGCGTTGCCGGTGATACCCGACGGCATTCCGTTCCCGGAGCACGTGTCCCTGGATTGCACCGGCTTATCAAACCGGCAAATTGAAAACAATGCCAAACGGCTGCGCGCCGCCGCCAACGCCCGCGATTGGCAGTTCCAACCCTGACCCCCCGGCCGCGCCCCTTATGCCCGGCCTAACCGCCCCCAACCTATGCGCCCGCTGGCCGAAATACAGGCTGATATAATGGCCCTAGAGCGGGAGACCGAGGGGTTGCTGGGTGGGATTGTGGGCTGAATCATTATCCGAAATGACCGCGCCAAAATTCGACATTACGCCTTTTCTCAACCAGAGTGAAGGCCAACATTACGACCGCAAGTCGCTTTTCCATGGCCCGGAAGGACGCAAGCGCTCCCGAAAGCGGCGCGTGGTACGCGACGAAGTTGCGGAGTACGTGGCCGCGTTCGCTAATGCCGATGGCGGCGTGCTGGTGCTGGGCATTGAGGACGACGACTATGAAATCACCGGCCACCGCCTGCCCCCGGATGCGCTGCAAAGCCTGCTGAATACCCCGGCCAATCGCCTGAAACCGGCGCAGGAACCGGGTTTCATCGTTACTGTCGACGGCAAAGAACTGATTGTTTTTGACGTGCCGGCCTCCGATGTTCCCGTTCAGGTAATTGGCGACGGGTTCCCCCTCAGAATGGGCGACCGGACAGTTCAGTCCAGCGAAAGCCAAATTAACGCCCTAAAGTTTGACGGTCTGGCGGCGAGCTGGGAAAGTCGCCGGTCGCCGGCGAGGCTGGCCGACCTGGATGGACAGTTGCTGGAACAGGCGCGGCAAGGGGCCGGGCTGTCGGCCTTGACTGATGAGGAATACCTGCTCAAGCGCAAACTGGCCGACCGGCAAGGGCGCAGCGTCGTGCTGCGCAACGCCGCCGAGCTGCTCTTTGCCCGCAATGGGCCGGAGCATCCCAATGCCGGCGTCCGCCTTTTTCGCGTTGTGGGCACGGAACGTCGTACCGGCGCCGCGTACAACGTTGAGGAACGCCCCCGCATTGAGGGCAACCTGCACACGGTCATATCTGAGGCGGTCGCCACCATCGGCGGCCTGTTGCGACGCCCCTCGCGTCTGGTGGGCAACAGGTTCCGCGAGGAACCCGAATACCCCGATTTTGCCTGGCAAGAAGCTTTGCTCAACGCCGTTGCGCACCGCGACTATGGGATGGAAGGAACCGGCACCGAGGTTCATTTGTTCGACGACCGGATGGAAGTCTCCAGCCCGGGGCCGCTGGTGGGCAGCCTGACATTGGAAGCCCTGCTCCGGCTGGAGCGCGTCCATCACAGCCGTAATCCGCGTATCATCCGAACGCTGGTTGACCTGGGCTTGGCCCGTGAGCAGGGCGAAGGCATTCCCCGTATGTTTGCCGAGATGGCGGATGCCTTTCTGCCACAGCCTGACATCGCGCTTACCGACCGCAGTATTACGGTTACTCTCCGCAATACGCTCACGCTTAACGATGCCGACCGGGATTTTGTATCCCGCCTTGGGGACCTGCAATTTGACCGCAACGAGTTTCGGGCTTTGCTGCACGCCCATCGCCACGGCCACGTTGATAACTCCAGCCTGCGCGCTTTGTCCGGCCTGGATACATTGCGTACCAGCTACGCGCTACGCGCCCTGCGCGACCGGGGACTGCTGGAGCTACACGCTCATGGCGCCAACAGCTATTACACGCTGACCGAGGCTATGGCATTGTATAACCCCACGGATCATGGTGACCTCACCACGGATCATGGTGACCTCACCACGGATCATGGTGACCTCACCACGGATCATGGTGACCTCACCACGGATCATGGTGACCTCACCACGGATCGTGGTGACCTCACCGCGGATCGTGGTGACCTCACCGCGGATCGTGGTGACCTCACCGCGGATCGTGGTGACCTTTCACTTCATATCCAAGAGCACATAAAGGGATTGGGGCAGCGCCCGCGTCGTGACCGTATGCGTCCAATAGTCCTACAAATTTGCAGTCAGGGACGGTGGGTTACTACTGCCGACATCGCCCGGCTGAGCAACATCTCCCCGAACAATTTGAGAGCGCATCACCTGTCCCCGATGGTGGCAAGCGGCCTGCTGGAACGCCGTTACCCGGAAAACCCTACCCATCCGCAGCAGGCTTACCGCGCCGTGGCCGCGCCGCCTGCGCCCGAGTTGCAGGAAAGACATCTGCTATGACCGCCCCCGCCCTCCAACCCTACCCCTGCTACCGGCCCTCCGGCGTGCCCTGGCTGGGCGATGTGCCGGCGCATTGGGAAGTGCGGCGACTGAAGCATTGGGTTGGGATAAACGAAGCCCTGTTATCTGAGGCAACCGACGCTGGTTTTGAGTTCCGCTATCTGGAAATTGGCGCAATAGACGCCGGCCGGCTGATTGAGAAACCGGCCCGACTCCATTTTGCCAATGCGCCATCACGGGCCAGACGCATTGTGCGAACCAACGACACCATCATATCAACCGTGAGGACATATCTGAAAGCCGTCTGGTTTGCGGAGAATGTACCGGATGATTTGATATGTTCAACTGGGTTTGCGGTGCTGACGCCACGACCGGGAACTGCGCCCAAGTTTGTAAGTTATCTGGCGCAGAGCAACTTTCTTACCGACCGGGTAACTGCGGAATCAGTGGGCATCGCCTATCCGGCCATTGCGGAGAGCAAGTTCCGCGTCTTTCACATAGCCGTTCCCCCGCCCGATGAACAAGCCGCCATCGTCCGCTACCTGGATGATGCTGATGGGCGCATCCGTCGCTATATTGATGCCAAAGAGCGCCTCATCGTCCTGCTGGCGGAACAGCGGCGGGCGGCCATCCACCAGGCCGTTACGCGCGGCCTTGACCCCGATGCTCCCCTCCGTCCCTCCGGCATCCCCGGGCTGGGCGATGTGCCGGCGCATTGGGAAGTGCGGCGGCTGCGTAATCTGGTTGATATGCGGGCAAGCAATGTTGACAAGCACTCCAAAGACCAGGAATTGCCCGTTCGCCTCTGCAATTACGTTGACGTGTATAAGAACGACCGCATTACTGCCGACTTGCCATTTATGCGCGCCACCGCTACCGCCGATGAGATTGCGCGCTTTCGGCTGCAAAGTGGTGACGTTCTGATTACTAAAGACTCTGAAGTCTGGCATGATATAGCGGTGCCGGCGCTGGTCGAGCATACAGCCGACGACTTGGTTTGCGGCTATCACTTGGCATTGCTGCGTCCATCACCGGATGCTTTGAGCGGGCCTTACCTGTTTTGCGCATTGCAAAGTTCGGCAATCGCCAGCCAGTTTCACATCGAAGCCAACGGTGTAACACGCTACGGACTCCCACACCAGGCCATCAAATCAGCCCTTTTGCCCGTTCCCCCTCTCCACGAACAGGCCGCCATCGTCGCCCACCTGGACCGGGTTACGGCGGGGATTGACGCCGCCATTGCCCGCGCGCGCCGCCAGATAGAGTTGCTCAACGAGTACCGCGCCCGCCTGATTGCCGACGTGGTAACGGGCCAGGTGGACGTGCGCCCCGCCGCCGCCATCGCATCCGGCCCGCCGGGGGTTTGACGCCGGGCGCAGGGGTTGGCTAATATGGCAGCCGTCCGGCCTGAGGAACCTGCCATGCCTTTGAGCAATACCGAATTCGCCGCTATAATGGCTGACCACAAACGAATCGATGGCGACATTTACTGGCAAGAGGACGAAGACCATTCCCCGGCCCGGCAGTTCCGGGCTGACATCTACTCTGGGGGCGGCTGGTCCCTTTTCATCCAAGGACGCTACAACCGGGGAGCCGCCAAGCTCACCTACTCGCGCATCCTGCGCACGGACGGACACATCTATGGCCTGTGTTTGGGCAACGACCATCACAACCCGCAGTGCAACCAGGTTGGCGACCGGCATCTACACCGCTGGACGGAACGCTATCGGGACAAAGAGGCCCACGTTGCACAGGGAATCACGGCGTCGGTTGCCAACCCGGTAGCGGTTTGGAGAGAGTTTTGCGCGGCGGCGGGCATCGTGCATAATGGCAGTATGTATCCGCCTCGGTAACGGTGACCTTTATGACCAGCAGCAACATTTGTCAAACCTTGCAGGACGGGCTGGGCGCGCTGTTCGTCTGCGTTGACCAGGGCGACTACTGCCGGGTGCGCACGCCGTTCCTGTATCCCGACGGCGACAACATCGACCTGTTCTGCCGGGTTGACGGCAATACCACAACCATTACCGACTTGGCGGAGACCACGGGCTGGCTGCGGATGCAGTCGCTGTCCACCCGGCGCTCTCCGAACCAGAACCGGCTGATTGAGGACGTGTGCCAGACCCACGGCGTGGAGTTTTACCGGGGGATGCTGCAGGCCCGCTGCCATCCCGACGACGACCTATCCAACGTTCTCACCCGCGTAGCCCAGGCGGCCCTGCGCGTGTCCGACCTTTGGTTCACCTTGCGTCATCAGGCCGCCGGCCAGTCCGTAGCCGGAGAAGTAGCCGAGTACCTGACCGAGCGCCGCTTGCAATACGAACCGGCCAAAAGGCTGGCCGGGCGCTCGCAGCAGGTGTGGTATGTTGACTTTCACGTGCGCGCCGACCGTCGCAGCTCGCTGGTGAAGGTGTTGAACACCGGCAGCCGCGCCGCCGCCCACCGGATTACCGACCATGTGGTAGCTACCTGGTATGACCTGAACCACCACGCCGTAGGGCCGGAAGGCTTGCAGTTCGTATCCCTCTTTGACGACACGATTGACGTTTGGAGTGACGAGGATTTCCGTCGGGTTGAGGATTTGTCAAAAATAGCCCGCTGGTCGCGCCCGGACGAGTTTATCAGCATCCTTACGGAATCAGTTTGACGACTAGCGACACTGGCGAGCAGGGGTTGGAGCGGGCTGCTCACCGACTGGTATTCCACCGGGCAAGCCGATACCACCGGCAGCCTTATCGCAAAAAAGCGGGCGGGCGCGGTTAGAGGGAGCGGGCCAGTTGCGTTGGACTTGGTGCGAAGCAAAAAACCGAACAAATCAACGGAAGCACGGAATCGTTTTTCAAACCGCGGCATTGGTATTTTTTGACCCCTTGGCCGCCACTCGGGAAGACCTGTATCCGCTGGAACAACGCTGGCAGACTATTGGTGAAGTACGCGGGGTCATTATCATCGTTGTTCACACTCGGCCGGAGTACGACAGCGCAGCGGGGGAAGAAATCGGGAGAATCATCAGCGCCAGAAAAGCGGAAAAGAGTGAAATCAATGACTACGCCGAAGGACAATTTTAGGCTGACTCCAGCCCAAGAGCGGGAACTCAAAGCCCTCGCCGAGCTCCCTGATGACCAGATTGACACCAGCGACATACCGTTGACGACGGATTGGAGCAATGCCCGGCGCGGGGTATTTTACGAAGCAATGATGCGCCGGGGCGCGCAACCATCAAATCCGGCTGCCAGACCAGCCCCCACCGACACCACCGAACGCGGGCTGGAGCGGCGCGCCGTCGGCCTGCTCACCGGCGGCGATTCCGCTGATTCCCGCGACGATGCGCCCGTCGGCCCGGAAACCCGCGAGGCGTCCGCGGCCTACTTTGCCCGCTATCCCGGCGGCTGGATTGCCGGCGACCCGGCCGGTTACGACCGGGAGCATTGCGTTGACCTGGCCCAGCTGTCCGCCTTTCTCCGCGCCACGCAGCCGGAAACGGCCGCCGCCCTGCTGCTGGATAGCGACCATCCAACCCGCCGCCGGTTCCTGCACCGGCTGCAGCGGCAAGTGGACCAACGCGGCGTGGTGGACGCCCTCCGCAACGGCGTCAAGCATGGGCCGCACGATGTTGCGCTGTATTACGCCATCCCCACGCCCGGCAACGAAACCGCCGCCGCCCGGCACCGGCAGAACCGCTTTTCGGTAACCCGGCAGCTGCGCTACAGCAGCGACCACGGCCAGCGGGCTTTAGACCTGGGCTTGTTCCTCAACGGCCTGCCCATTGCCACGGTGGAGCTGAAAAACAGCCTCACCCGGCAGACGGCGGCCGACGCGGCGGAACAGTACCGCCGCGACCGCAGCCCCCGGGAGCCGCTGTTCCGGGTGGGCCGCTGCCTGGCCCACTTTGCCGTTGACGACCAGGAGGCGTTGTTCTGCACCAAACTGGACGGCAAGTCGTCCGTGTTCCTGCCCTTCAACCGGGGCTGGAACGACGGGGCCGGCAACCCGCCCCACCCGAACGGCCTGAAAACCGATTACCTGTGGCGGGACATTCTGGCGCCCGTCAGCCTGGCCGGCATCCTGGAGAACTACGCCTTGCTGGACGGCGGGGCGCAAATCTGGCCCCGCTATCACCAGCTGGACGCCGTGCGCCGGCTGCTGCGCGACGCTGAGGAGCAGGGCCCCGGACAGCGCTACCTGATCCAGCACTCGGCCGGCAGCGGCAAATCCAACTCCATCGCCTGGCTGGCCCACCGGCTCATCACCCTGGCCAGGGCCGGCCGGCCGGTTTTCGACTCCATTATTGTAGTTACCGACCGGCTGGTGCTTGACCGGCAGATTGACGCCACCATCCGGCGTTTCGCCCAGCTGCGGAACACGGTGGGCCACGCCGACAGCGCCGGCGACCTGCGCCGTCTCCTGGTGCAGGACAAGAAAATCATCATCACCACCGCGCAGAAGTTCCCCTTTATCCTGAACGACATCGCGGGGGCCAGCCGGAGCCGCAACTTCGCCATCATCATTGACGAGGCCCATTCCGGCCAGGGCGGGCGCACTTCGGCGGCCATGGGCCGGGCGCTGGCCGGCAACGCCGCCGCCGCTGGTGATGATGATGACGATGACACCTTTGAGGACCAAATCAACCGCATCATCGGGCAGCGGCGCCTGCTGCGCAACGCCAGCTATTTTGCCTTCACCGCCACGCCCAAAAACCGCACCCTGGAACTGTTCGGCCGGCCCGACCCGCAGCCCGACGGCACAATCCGGCATCTGCCCTTTCACAGCTACACGATGAAGCAGGCCATCCAGGAGGGCTTCATCTGCGACGTGCTGAGCAACTACGCCACCGTTGACAGCTACTATAACCTGGTCAAGACGGTTGCCGACGACCCGCAGTTCGACGCCCGCCGCGCCCGGCGCAAGTTGCGCCGCTTTGTGGAGGGGCACCGCTACGCCGTCCGCCAGAAGGCCGCAATCATCGTTGACCACTTCGATGAATCCGTGTACCGCCCCCGCAAAATTGACGGGCGGGCCCGGGCCATGGTCGTAACCGACGGCGTGGCCCGGGCCATCGAGTACTACCACGCCATCCGGGAGTGTCTCGCGGAACGCGGCCGCCCCTACCAGGCCATCGTTGCCTTCTCCGGCGAGCGGGAGTACGGCGGCAGCATCGTCAGCGAGGCGTCGCTGAACGGCTTCCCGTCGGCGCAGATTACCGCCAAAATTCAGGAAGACCCGTACCGCATCCTAATCTGCGCCGACAAGTTCCAGACCGGCTACGACGAACCGCTGCTGCACACGATGTACGTGGACAAAACCCTCGCCGGCGTCCAGGCCGTGCAGACGCTTTCCCGCCTCAACCGGGCAATGCCCAACAAGCATGACGTGTTCGTGCTGGACTTTATGAACAACGCGGACGTCATCCGGCACGCCTTCGCCGACTACTACCGCACCACCATCCTGACCGACGAGGCCGACCCGGACAAACTGCACGACCTCAAGGCGAAACTGGACGGCTACCGCATCTATTCGGACACGCAAGTTGCCGACTTCGTTCGCGCCTACCTGGGCGGCGCCGACCGCAGCGACCTGGACCCGGCGCTGGACGCCTGCGTTGCCGAATACGTGAGCCAACTGGACGAAGATGGGCAGGTGGACTTCAAGGGAACGGCCAAAGGCTTTGTCCGCGCCTACGCCTTCCTGTCGCAGGTGCTGCCCTACGCCAACGCGCAGTGGGAAAAGCTTTTCATTTTCCTCACCTTCCTCATCCCCAAACTGCCCGCTCCCGTTGCAAGCGACCTGTCCCAGGGCATCCTGGCGGCGGTGGATATGGACAGCTACCGGGCCGAAAGGCAGGCCGCCGCCAGCATCGCGATGCCCGACGAGGACGCCTTGATTGAGCCCATCCAGGCCGCCAGCGGCAACGGGCCGGCCGAGCCCGAAATAGACCGGCTGACCAACATCCTGGCCGAGTTCAACACCATCTGGGGAACCCACTTCACCGACTCCGACCGGGTGGCCGGCCTGATTGAAACGCTGCCCGCCCAGGTAGCCGCCGACGACGCATACCGGAACGCGCGGCAGAACTCCGACCGGGAAAACGCGCGGGTTGAACACGACACCGCCTTGCGGCGCGCGCTAATCAGCACCCTCCAATGCAACACCGAGCTATACAAGCAATACGCCGACAACCCCGATTTCAAACTCTGGCTGGAAGCGCAAATCTTCGCCCTAACCTACGGAACAAACGCCGCCTGACCGCCGCGCCAATCAGCCCGCTGGCCGAGTTTCGCAGCTTTCTCCGCCTGCCACAGCTGCCGTAGGCACGCTAAAAGGACGCCCACTTGGGCCGGCTGCTGGCGCCGGGCCGGTAGCAAATATCCAAACTGTCCCCGGGACAAATCCGGCGGAACGCGCGGAAGTCCTTTCCCGGGTTCCAAACAACCTGCCGGTGTTACTCCAAAACCGGGGCCTCATCAACCAAACCACCTGAAACGGAACGCTGCCCAATCGCAACGCTGCCCGAACCGCCCGGCGCGTTGACAAATGACCGTGTTGCGGCTACTGTCAACAGTGAACCCCCCTGCTGCTTGGGTGGCAGGGCAGCGCGGCCGCCGCAAGGCGGCTTTCGCATTGCCGGCCTGCTTATGATGACCGCAGCCAATTTTTACATCGCCGGATGCAACCTTCTTAAACCCCCGCCCTGGAATTGAGGCGCTAGCTGATGACGCCGGCCTTTATTCGTTCCCGCGCCCGCGCCGTCTGCCTGCTGGCGATGCTCGGCCTGCTGGCGGCGGCGCTGGCCGGCTTTGGCGGCGCGCCCCAATCCGGCGGTACGACGCCGGCGACGGACGCCGAACCGCAAACCGTTGGGCCCGTAACCAACCTGTCCGCCAGCGTGGACGGGCAGCCCCTCGGCGCCGTCCGCCTCACCTGGACGGCGGCCGAGAACGCGCAAGTCCATTTCATCGCCTATATCAAGTCGGCTGACATCACTAACGGCAGTTTCGCCGCTCCCCCGCAAATGGCCGCCTTCAACGGCACGGAAGGCGTAATCACCGGCCTGGAACCCGGAACCCCTTACAGTTTCACCGCCGTCGGGGCGCGCTGGAACTGGCCCGACTCCGGCGCGGTTTGGGGGCAGTGGTCAGGCTGGGTAACGGCCACGCCGCCCTCCAGCTCAGTCGCCACCGACCGGGCCGCGCTGGTCGCGTTGTACCACGCTACTAACGGCCCGAATTGGTATAACAACGACAACTGGCTGAGCGATGCGCCGCTGGGAGAGTGGGATCGCGTTACCACTGACGACAATGGTCGCGTCACTGAGTTGTCCCTCTACTACAACCGGTTGACGGGGGCGATACCGGCGGAGCTGGGCCGCCTGGCCAACCTGGTGGTGTTGTCCCTCAGCGGCAACGAGTTGACGGGGGCGATACCGGCGGAGCTGGGTAGCCTGGCCAATCTGCGGCGGTTGTACCTCAGCGACAACCAGTTGACGGGAGCGATACCGGCGGAGCTGGGCAACTTGGCCAACCTGGTGGTGTTGGACCTCGACAGCAACCAGTTGACGGGGGCGATACCGGCGGAGCTGGGCCGCCTGGCCAATCTGGAGGGGTTGTTCCTCAGCGGCAACGAGTTGACGGGAGCGATACCGGCGGAGCTGGGCAACCTGGCCAACCTGGAGGGGTTGTTCCTCAGCGGCAACCAGTTGACGGGAGCGATACCGGCGGAGCTGGGCAACCTGGCCAATCTGGAGTGGTTGCTCCTCTACAACAACCAGTTGACGGGGGCGATACCGGCGGAGCTGGGCCGCCTGGCCAATCTGGAGTGGTTGTGGCTCCACAACAACCAGTTGACGGGAGCGATACCGGCGGAACTGGGCAACCTGGCCAATCTGGAGGAGTTGTACCTCAGCGGGAACCAGCTGACCGGGTGCATCCCGGCCGCTTTACCCGATGTTCGCCGCCATGACATCGGCAGCACTCTCTTGCCGTTCTGCGACCCGGTTGCGGTGACTTTGGCAGCTACCGACCGGGCGGCGCTGGTCGCTTTGTACCACGCTACTAACGGCCCGAATTGGCGTTACAACGACAACTGGCTAAGCGATGCGCCGTTGTACGAATGGCACGGCGTCTCTACCAACATCTACCGCGTTACTGCATTAGACCTTGACTTCAACGAGTTGACGGGGGCGATGCCGGCGGAGCTGGGCAACCTGGCCAATCTGGAGGTGTTGTACCTCAGCGACAACCAGTTGACGGGGGCGATACCGGCGGAGCTGGGCAGCCTGGCCAATCTGCGGTCGTTGTGGCTCAGAGGCAACCAGTTGACGGGGGCGATACCGACGGAGCTGGGCCGCCTGGCCAACCTGGAGCGGTTGGACCTCTACAACAACCAGTTGACGGGGGCGATACCGACGGAGCTGGGCAACCTGGCCAATCTGGAGGTGTTGGTCCTCAGCGAGAACCAGTTGACGGGAGCGATACCGGCGGAGCTAGGCAACCTGGCCAACCTGGAAGGGTTGGCCCTCAGCGAGAACCAGTTGACGGGGGCGATACCGACGGAGCTGGGCAACCTGGCCAATCTGGAGGTGTTGGTCCTCAGCGAGAACCAGTTGACGGGGGCGATACCGGCGGAGCTGGGCAGCCTGGCCAATCTGGAGTGGTTGCTCCTCTACAACAACCAGTTGACGGGGGCGATACCGGCGGAGCTGGGCAACCTCGCCAATCTGTGGGCGTTGTTCCTCATCGAGAACCAGTTGACGGGTGCGATACCGGCGGAGCTGGGCAACCTGGCCAATCTGCGGTACTTGTACCTCAGCGGCAACCAGTTGACCGGCTGCATACCGGCTGCCTTGCATAACGTTGCTTACAACGCTTACAACGACCTGGACAGTCTGGGCCTGCCCTTCTGCGAGTAAAACGACGATGCAATGGCGATGCCCCATCCCGTCCCAACGGCGGCAGAGTACCGCCGGGCGGCGCCGAAACCCCGGCCCCGCCACTGCGGCCCGCCCAACTGCCGCCGGCGCGGACGCGCCAGTTAAAGGCGGCTTGGAATATGACGGGCCACCCGGTCCCCATCCCGTCGGCGGCGGAACGCGGCATCCGCCGCCGAACGGAACTACGGCTGCGGCTCTCTGATAGTGTCGGTTACGGATACCGGGTTTGGGGCCTTTGCGGCGGGTTACGCGCTGCCTTGATGGCGCGGCGTGAACCGGCGTCAGGAACGCCTTTGCCTTTAGGGTGTAACCGCCGGGGCCGCCCACGGACGGCCCCGGCTTGCGCGCCGAATGTTGGGGGTGTCTGTCCCCCCGGCTGAGCTGGGGCGGGGTGTCGTCCTTACTGCACTACCGCCTTGCCATCCGGCCCAATGGCGACGCCGGAAATCGGCGCAATCAGCTCGTTGTAAAGCTGCCCGGCCTCGGAATCGGGGCCGCCGGCCCGTCCAATCCACTTGGGCAGCACTTCGTTGATGGCGGCGTCTTTGAGAATCCGGTTCATCGCGGGTGAAAACTCGCTGTAGGTCATCCCTTCGTCGATGTTCTGCCCGACCGACTCTTCATCCCAGACGTACACCGCCGCCAGGTTGCGCTCTTCGTGCTTGCGCCCTTCTTCCAGCAGGATTTGCTGCAAGTCGGGCGGAATCGTCTCCCACAAATCGCCGTTGATGGTGATGAACGTTTGGGCGAAGGAGCCGATAAACGGGCCGGTGAGATAGTCGGTAACTTCATACCACCGCTGCCCGTAGCCCGCCGACGCCGCCGTTACCCCGGCATCCAGGATGCCGCGCTCCAAAGCGGTGTACACTTCGGCAAAAGCCATCGTCTGGTCGTCCGCGCCCAGCGCGCTGATGAGGTCGCCCAGCACCGGACTGTGAACCCGGGTTTTCATCCCCGCGTAGTCCTCAATGGTGTGCAGCGGACGCTTGCTGTAGAAGTACTGGCTGGGATAGAAATTGCGGAACACCACTTGCCCGCCGCTCTCCCGCGTAACGATGCGGTACAGGTCCTCACGCACCGCCTCCACCATCTCCAGGTACTGCTCCGGCGAATCGGCCAGCCCCCAGATGTTGGTGATGTTAAAGATGGGGAAGTCGCCGGCCACGAACCCGGAGTAAATCTCGCCGAACTCTACCGTCCCGTCGTCAATCAGCCGTATCATATCAAACCCGCTGATTCCCAATTCGGGATAAGAGCTGAGATTGACGGTGATTTGCCCGTTGGTGCGTTCCGACACTCCGGCGATGAACTCGGTCACCAGCTGGCAGGGCCGCAGCGTGCGGTTCACGCAAATATACTGGAGCTGAATGTCATAACCCTCGGACACCAGCTCAGTTTCGCCGACGGCGACGGCCGGCGGCGCGGCCTGGGCCTGGGCCGCGCCGGTGGTGGGCACTACGTTCCCGGTTTCGTCAATCCGGGCGTTCACGATGGGGGTGACCTTTTCGTTGAACAGCCGGGCCCCTTCCGAACCCGGCCCCCCGGCGCGTTCCAGCCAGTTGGGGACGACTATATCCAGGGCGGCCTGGCGCTGGGCCCGGGTCATATCCTCCGTGAACTCCAGAAACTCCATACCCTCGGACTGGTTGTCGTCCAGCGCCCGCTGCGTCCACACGTCCACCAGCAGCGTCCGGTTCAGGTAGGCGTGGCGCGCCCCTTCTTCCAGGATGATGTTCTGAAAATCTCGGGGCAGTTCGTTGAAGGTGTTGACGTTGACGGTCATCCAGGCGTTGCCGATGGACACAATCGGCCCCACCAGGTAGTCTGCCACTTCGTACCAGCGCTGGGCATAGCCGCAGGAACCGCAGGACACCGCGGCGTCGATGACTCCCCGCTCCAGCGCGGTGTACACGTCGGCGAAGGCGATGAACTGGGGATCACCGCCCAACCCCCTAATCAGGTCGCTCAGCACGGTGCTGTGGCTGCGGCTTTTCAGCCCGTTGAACTCATCCAGCGACCGCACCGGCCGCTTGGAAAAGAAGTAATTGTTGGCGGTGTAGGTATAGCCAATCTGGACGCCGCCGTTCTCCCGGGTAATCCGGGCCATCTCCGGCTGCACCGCGTCAATCACCGCCAGCTGGGCCTGCGCCGACGGGTACAGGCCCCACAGATTGGATATGTCCATCAGCGGGAAGTCTCCGCCCACGTAGCCGGCGTAAATCTGCGCCACCGGCATCGTGCCGTCCTCAATCAGCCGCACCGTATCGGGCCCGGCAATCCCCAGCTCCGGGAAGGAAATGGGCTGGAAAACCAGCTGCCCGTTGGTGCGCCGCTTCACCCGCTCCACAAACCCGATGTCCTCTTGCGGGAACTTGCTGGACATCATCCCGCAGTCAATCACGCTGTTGTTGATGCAGGCGAACTGGAGCTTGATGTCAACCGGCTCCGTCGCCACCCCCGTAACCAGCGGCGTGCGGTCAAAGTTGAAATCGGGGTTGCCCAGCGCGTCGCTGCCGGTGGGGCTGAGGTTGATTTCCGGCAAACCGGCGTAGGGGTCGGCGCGGCCGGCGGCCGGGGCCGGGCCGTCGCCCGGGCTGGGCGCGCCGTTATTCGTAGCGGCGGCAGCGGCGGCGCCCCCGCTTTCCGGCGGGCCGCCGCCGCCGCACGCGACCACGGCCCCGGCCAGAACCAGCAGCAAAAAGGCGAGTATTACACGATTCATAGTTTCACCTCCAATTGACATTGCATCGTCATTCCCGCTGGCGCGGGAATACAGGAAGGCAAAATGAGTCCCCTCCAGTCTATCCTGATACTGTGTCGCCGGCCCCAAATAGGCGCGCTAAATACTGCAAGCGAGTTTATAGCCCTATGATGGCACTGTCAATTATTTGGAATACTGTATATCAATAATTATAATATGGTCATATTATTACACATCGCAATGAAACCGGCGCCATTGCAACCCGGCCCTCCGGGATGCCGGCGCCGGTCTGAGGGTGGCAGCAAAACGGACTCCGCCGGAAAAGCGGAGTCCGAGTTTTGCCGGCGGCGACTGCCGGAGCGAGGGGCCGGGTGAACCGGGCAATAAAAAACGGCTCGCAGCAAGGAGCCGTGGGGCGGGACTGGAAAACAGGGTTTGGTAGTGGCGACCCGGAGCGGATTCGAACCGCCGATCTCTGCCTTGACAGGGCAGTATGTTAACCGCTACACCACCGGGCCGTACCGCAGCGCAACCGTAACGCTGCGTGCCGTCTATTTTAGGCAGCAGCGGCAAAGTTTGTCAAACCCGGCCGGCCCGGCGGCGTTCCTTGGCCGGCGGTTTGGCCGTTATGCCGTCTCTCCAACCGGCGCGGGAGAGACGGCATTGCGGGAATGACGGCGCCGGTTCGGGCCGGGCTATTGCGGCAGTACGTAGGCCGCCGCAAAGGCCCCGAACTCGGTCACCCCGCCGGCGCAAACCCTCCGCCCCACGGCGTCATACTCCGCGCCCGACACCGCCTGCCAGGATGCGCCATCGTCTCCGGCGTCAACATAGCGCAGCAGCGTCAGCAGACGCTCCCCGGCCTCGTCCGCCAGCGCCCGCGCCACCGGCAGGCAGACGGTCAAGCCCGATGCCGGCACGTCTGCCGGCCCGGCGATGCTCACGATGGCTTGCGCGGCGCCGCTCCGGCCCAGGCTGTAGCCCGTGGCCGTCCGCGGCGCTCCATAGGCCGACGACACCCGTACCACGCCGTCCGCCGCCAAATCCGCCGGCACGGTTGCCGTTACGGTTACGCCCCAGCGCGCGCCCGGCTCCGTGACTACCGTCAGCGCCGGCGGGGGCGTGTCGCCAGCCTGCCGGCTGTCCCCGGTGTCCGTTACCGACACCAGCACGGAGCCGTAGCCGCGATTAGGCCCGTAGTGCGCCAGCGTCGCGCTTTCGTCCGTGCTATTGGCGTCGCCGGCGATGCTGATTTTCACTGTTTGCCACTGGTTCCAGTTGGCGGCGGTGAAAGTCAGCTCGGCGGGAGACGGGCTTACGTCCGGGTTGTCGCTGCGGATGCTGATTTTGGAACTGCCGGACGGCGGGCCGGCCAGCCGCACCCGGTAGCTGGCGGTATGGCCTTCCGGCAACGCAATGCGCCGGGCGTCAAACCGGATGTTCAGATTGTAGATGATGGGCGGCGCTTCCGGTTCCTCAGTATCCACCGGCTCCACGAGGCACACCCGCCCCTGCTGGCAAATGTCCTGGCCGTCGTACTTCAGCACCGGGTATTGGGAAGCGGTGCCGAAGTCCCACGGGTCATCGTTGCCGTCGGCATCTCCGGTGTCGGGGGCGCCGTCCACGTCCACATTCCAGTCGGCGTAGATGCCGGCATAGCCGGTGGGCCTCCGCAGCTCGGCGGTGGTTTTGCCCTCCCCGCCGGCGCTGCCGGACTGGCCGCTGGTTTCGCTGTTCCAGTAGCTGTTGACCACATCCGCAGAATTGTCATTGGACAGATCGCCTACCAGGCCGCCGGTGTCGCTGCCGCTGCCGCTGCTGGCGACCGCGCCGGTGGCATAGGTGGCGTTGACCGCGGTGTTGCCAACCGCCATGGTCAGGCGCCCAATCAGGCCGCCCGCTTTGCTGTCGGCGCCGCTGGCGCTGACATCCCCGGTGGCGTAGCTGGCGCGCACGAAACTGCCGGAGCTAAATTCAATGCGACCCGCCAGGCCGCCCACCCGGGCCTCGGGGGCAGCGGAGGCGGCGTTCCCGCTGGCCCAGCTGCCGGTGATGGTGCCCCTACCGGACCCCACCAGACCGCCGGCAGCGCTCCCGGTCTGACCGATGACGCCGTCAGTGGGGGCGACGTTCCCGGTGGCGTAGATTGCCTGGAGGTAACCGTTGTTCTGCCCCACCAGGCCGCCGGCGTTGCTGCGACCGGCGTTGTCCGGGGTGACCGCCCCCGTGGCGTAGCTGTTGCGGATTGTGCCGGAGGGGCCGTTGAACCCGACCAGGCCGCCCAGGGAAATGGCGCCCAAGTTGCCCGGGACCAGGCTGCCCAGGGCAGTGGCGGCGCAACTGGCGTAGCTGTCGCTAACGGTTCCGCCGTTGAAGCCCAACAGACAGCCGACCGTGGCGCTCTGGTCGTTCTGGCTGTGGGTTACGGAGCCGGTGACATAGCTGCCGCTCACCGTGCCGTGGGGTTCAATGTACCCGGACAGCCCCCCGGTATCGCCCCATCCGGTGTCCATGCCGGTGCGTATGTTCGTGATGTTCACGTCCACTAGGCCCACATCCCGGATGACGCCGCCGGAGTGTCCGAACAGGCCGACATGGAAGCCGCCGTTGGTGGTACTGGTATTGAGGTTGATGGCCAGGTTGGCGATGGTGTGGTCATTGCCGTTGAATTCAGCGACGAACTGCACGGTAGTAGTCGCGGTGACGCCGATGGGCGTCCAGCCAACCCCGCCGTTGTAATACGCATCGTCGGTGCGGTCGCCGGCGTCGCCGGTGTCAAAGTCCAGGTCGTTCAACAGCTCGTAGCCGGCGCAGGTGGACTGGCAGCCCATCCCGGTGACGGGGTTGGGGTAGCCGGCGGCATACGCGGTGTTGTCGGTAGCGCTGTCTGCCGCGCCGTCGCCGTCCAGGTCGTAGCGGATGGCGTTGAGCTGGGCCAGCGAGGTGACGTCAATCAGGTTGTTGTTATTGGTGTCATAGTCGGTGGGACCTTGGGCGGACGCATCGCCGGCGCCGCCCAACAGGGCCAGGGCCAGCACGGCCAGCAGCAGCGAAACCAAGCCGGCCAATGTGATGCGGGTGCGGCGGCAGAGCATTATTCCGCCCCCCCCCCGAACATTCGCACGGTCACGGTGTGTCTGGGCGTGATTAGCATTAGCGAGTCCTCCAAGCCGCAGTGGGTGCAGCGCGGCATCGATTGTTACACGGCATCGCGGCCAGCATTTTAGCACAAAGCCGGGGGACAGGACAGGGCCGGCGCCAAACCGCTAGCGTTCCGTTGCCGGCGGTCGGGGCTTTGCAAAGTCATTAAAGCCCTCTCCCCCTGTGGGAGAGGGGTAGCCCTCCCGCTCCGGCCTCCGCAAAACCCGCCGCCCTGACTTTGCGCCGGCCCACTGACAACCCCCCTTTGACAACAACGAACATCGGTACTATACTGCAACCTATCACGTGAATCCCAGTCCTGCCAGAGGTCAACCGGTCGTCAACGGCCAGTCAGCACAAAATCGCATACCGGCGTCGTGGAGACCCCTCGTCCAATGCTTACGCGAGTACGGTCTAACCGGCCAACAGCGACTGCCACCGCGCTGCGTGGCTGCGCCCTCAAAGCGCAGTTCACGAACCATCGGAGCAAAACCTTGCGTAAATCCCCCGGCCGTGGGGGCTGACAATGACCGGTGACCTCTGGCCCGCACTCCCCATCTCGCCAACCGCCCGAACCCGATAGCCTGAACCGTAACCCCGACCATCTGAACCAGCAAGGAGCATCGCCGGTGAACCCAGCCCACCACCTCACCGCCACCTCATCAGAGTAATAACCAAACCGCCTGAATTGCAACGCTGCCCGGCCCTTACCGCGCGCCCGCTATATGATTGGTCATTGCGCGAACACCGTCAGGCGTTTGCGGCAATCCCGCCGGCGCCGAGCGGGCGGTTGGGCGCGGTCGTTAGCGCCGTAACGGGACTGCCGCGCTGCGCTCGCAATGGCCAGGTTGGCACGCCTGAGCGGCCGCCCCCGCCGGCCTCCGTGTATCACCTCAATCTGCATTCCTGTATAGTTGGCGCCAGCCAACAACCGCGCCGGCGGTGTCCCCGGCGCGCCGCCGGAGCCTGTTATGACTACCTCTGCCCACGCCACAGCCGACCACGCCACAGCCGAGCTGCAGCCCCTGCCCCTGGCCGGACTCCGCGTCCTCGACGCCACCCACATCGTCGCCGGGCCATACTGCGCCATGATTCTGGCCGATATGGGCGCGGAGGTCATCAAGATTGAACGGCCCGGCAGCGGCGACCGCGCCCGGGCCAACGACCCCTACATTGACGGCCCCGATGGCACCAGAGTCAGCGCCCGTTATCTGGGCGTCAATCGCAACAAAAAGAGCGTGTCCCTGGACCTGCGCGACCCGGTGGGCAAGCGCGCCTTTGAGAACATGGTGCGCGTCTCCGACGTGCTGCTGGACAACTGGGGGCCGGGCGCGATGGAGCGGCTGGGGTTCGGCTATGCCCGGCTGAGCGAAATCAACCCCGCCCTGGTGTACGCCAGCATCACCGGCTACGGCGACAGCGACGGCTGGCGCGGCCCCTATTCCGACTGGCCGGCCAACAACCCCTGCGTCCAGGGCATGGGCGGCTGGATGGTGATGACCGGCGCGCCCGAAAGCGGCCCCCAGATGGTGGGCGACAACGTGGGCGATTCGGTGCCCGGCGTCTGGACGGCCCTGGGCGTGCTGCTGGCCCTGGAATCCCGCCGCAAAACCGGCCGGGGGCAGCACGTGGATATGGCGATGTACGACTGCATGGCGGCCCACACCACCAGCAGTATGCCCCTTTTCCAGGCCACCGGGCAGGTAACGACCACCGCGCGGGAAAATATGTTTTCGGCCCAACTGACCCTCCGCGCCGCCGACGGCTACGTAGTGCTGGCCGGCGCCGGCGACGCCGACGACAAATGGCGCGCGATGTGGCAGCTTGCCGGCCGCCCCGAACTGGCCGACGACCCGCGCTACCTGGGCCGGGGCGTCACCGGCCCCTTCTACTTCAGCCACATCGTGCCGGCCATCGAGGAATGGTCACAAAACATTCCCAAGCGGGAGCTGAACCGGCATCTGCTCGACTGCGGCTTTTCCATGGGCATCGTCCAGGACACCGCCGACCTGGACGCCTGCGAGCATCTGGCCGCCCGCAATATGTTCGTGGACAGCGGCGACACCTACGGCCGGCCCTTCCGCACCGTCAACACCCCGGTACGGCTCACCGGCTGCGTCGATACGCCGGCCAACCCGCCGCCCACCCTGGGCCAGCACAACCGGGAAGTGCTGTGCAGCATCGGCGGACTGACGCCGGAGGAGGTGGCCCAGCTGGAAGCCGACGGCAAGGCATAGGCCGGCTCAGGCTGGCAGCGCGGCAACCGGCCAGGACGGTTGATGATACAATGATTTTCGCTGATAATGATTTTCACCGATGACGACCGCGCATCCTGGGCGTTTGTTGAAGGGTCGATATCCGTCAGCGCCAGCATACTGATTGCTGACGCCATTGCCCGATGCAACCGCTGCGCCGGTCTGCCGGTCATCGGTTTTTTCAAAAAGCTGACGGAGCAGGAGGACGGGGTGATAATAACGGGGATGGCCCTGCTGTTCCCCACCGCGTTCGCTTTCTACATGGGGGGCAAAATGGTCTTTGCAGCCTACAGAGAATACCGGAGCTGGCGCGACGCCAGGGAGGCCATGATTAGGCAAGCCGAAGCAGCGGCACGCGCCAACGGTCTGGCGGAAGGGCGCGCCGAGGGTCTCGCCGAGGGTCTCGCGGAAGGTCTCGCGGAAGGTCTCGCGGAAGGTCTCGCCGAAGGGCGAAATGAGGAACGAGACCGCCTGAGGCGCGAGTTCGCTGAGCAAGGCATATCCTTGCCGCCGGAAGCGGAACGCATCCTGTACGGCGAACCCGACGCGGACTCCTGAAACGCGGCAGCCAAAGAACATCACACTCCGGAGCGTTAACCACTATGCCCGCTTTCCAGGCCCCCCGGCACCGCCGACCGCCGGCCCGCATAGTAAATTAACGGAGCGTAGGCCAAGTTTGACAGCCTGGGCAATACGGATTACCATGCCACACGGAGTTTTACCCGAACGTAGCCCGCTCTGCGTCGCAATTGGATTAGCTCTGACCTTGCTGGTTGCCGTTGTAGCAGTTGTGGTCGTCATTGAGCGTAACAATGGTCAGCCGGGATATTGGTTTAATTTATATCTCAATCATTCTCGCCTCAACCGCATACCCTGCGATGAATGGCCAACTTTAGAAGAGGCACAACATATCATTGAGCAGGGCGCAACTGTTGTCATGCAGTTGGAACGAATGTCGCATTGTACTTTATCCAAGAAAATTTGTGCATTCGTGTACTTGATAGAGCAAGCTTATACGTGGAATGGTCAACTGCTTTTTAAGCAAAGAGAATGTCTTGGAAAAGTCAATTTGACTATTCAATACCTCGGAGCAGATAACAGAAAAGCGGTCGAGGAAGCAATTGGCGATGAGGAGTCTTTCTACGGTATCCTTATAGAGATAATTCACAGGTATGAGCTTCCCATCGATAAATATGAATCTCCGGTAGGACAATAATTATTGCCATGCCTACTTTCCAGGCCCCCCGGGGCACCGCCGACCGCCTGCCCGTCGAGCAAAAATACTGGCGCTACATTGAGGCCCACGCCGCCGACGTAGCCCGTCGCTTCGGCTACGGCCGCATTGACAGCCCTATGTTTGAGGATGCCGGCCTGTTCGTCCGCGGCGTCGGCGAGGGCACCGACATCGTGGAGAAGGAGATGTACGTCTTTGAGGACCGGGGCGGCGACCTGCTCACTCTGCGCGCCGAAGGCACGGCTCCGGTCTGCCGCGCCTACCTGCAGCACGGGTTGCACAACGGCCCTCAGCCGGCGCGCCTCTACTACCTCTGCCCGGTGTTCCGCTACGAACGCCCCCAGGCCGGCCGTTTCCGCCAGCACCACCAGTTCGGCGTCGAGGCCATCGGCGACCCTGACCCCTCCGTAGATGCCGAGGTCATCGAGCTGGCCTGGACGTTCATGCACTACATCGGCCTGCAAGACATCACCCTGCTCACCAACAGCATCGGCGACGGCCAGTGCCGGCCGGAGTACATCGCCGCCCTGCAATCCTACTATCAGGCTCAGAGCGGCCACCTGTGCCCGGACTGCAAGGAGCGGCTGGGCCGCAATCCCTTGCGCCTGCTGGATTGCAAGGTTGAAACCTGCCGCAGCCTGGGCGAGGACGCGCCCAAGTCGGTGGATTGCCTGTGCGCCGGTTGCGAAGCCCACTGGGGCCGGGTGCAGTCATATCTGACGGCAGCGGGCATTCCCAACCGGGTTGACCACCGGCTGGTGCGGGGCCTGGACTACTACACCCGCACCGTGTTCGAGATACAGCCCGCCGTTGAGGGCGCGCAATCCACCATCTGCGGCGGCGGACGCTACGACGGCCTCATCGAGCAGCTGGGCGGGCGGCCCACCCCCGGCATCGGCTTCGGCAGCGGCATTGAGCGTCTGGCCCTGAACCTGCAACGAGCCGAAACCCCGGTTCCCGACGAACCCGCGCCGCAGTACCTCATTGCCACCATCGGCGAGGCGGCCCGGATTGAAGGCGTGCGGTTGGCCCGCCGGCTGCGGAACGCCGGCGTCGGCGCCATCCTTGCCAACGGGGGCCGCGCCCTGCGCGGCCAGATGCGCCAGGCCAGCGCCCTGGGCGTCGCCAACGTCCTGATTCTGGGGGACGACGAGGTTCGCGATGGCACGGTGGTCGTGCGGGATATGCAGGCGTCCGGCCAGGAAACCGTCGCGGTGGCATCGTTCCTGGACAACGCCGCCGGGTAAGGGTACGCCGGCGTCCGCCGCGCCGGGGCCGGCCCGGTGGCCGGCTGGGGCGTTGTTTATTGAATTGCGCCCAAATTGGAACAAATTTCCAAAAAACTGACAGCTCTTTCATTGACAGCGAACAATAGTTTGTTAGAACATAGGCTCAAAACAAACGCGCTTTACCCGGCGCGACAGGAGCAAGAACGATGATGACCCACAGCGCCAGCATTATGGCCGAGACCACCGCCGTCGCCGCCACTCCCATTCCCGACTGCGGACGCAAGATTGGCTACCGCGGCTACCTGATTCACGGCGAGATTCCGTCCATCTGCTATATCATCTACGGACGCAACGATTTCGGCCAGCTCGCCGAGCTGGGCACGGTATCCGGTTTCACCGAGGCCATGGGCTGGGTTGACCGCCACATCGCCGAAATGGAGGGGATGCTCCCGGTGGATGCTCCCACCCCGCCGGCCGCGCCGGCCCTGGCCCGGCTGCCCCGGGCGGCCTAGCCCCGGGCGTCCGGCACTCCAGACCCACACCGAAAAGCTGCCCGGCCCATCCGTAAAGGAGCAGAACCGATGAGCGACCGGAATACCGCCAGGCATTACGAGGCCGTTTGGTGCGACGACACCGACGGGCTGCCCGCCATCCTGGACGATTACGCCGCGCGGGGCTGCCGGGTGCGCTTCGTCATCCCCGGGTGGCCCCGGCTGCTGGTCATTGCCGACGCCTGGACGGGGGACTACAGCTACGATGACAGCGGGATTGACCCGGTCGCAACAGCCCTGCTGGAGAGCCCGGACTTCCAGGAACTGGCGCAGGAGCTCGGCTATTGCCGGAACGGGGCCAGGTACCGGTCGCAGTGGTGCGACGACGCCGCAAGCCTGTCCTACGTCCTCAACAAACACGTCGCGCAAGGCTACCGGCCCAAGTTCGTAACCTCGCACGGCTCCCGGATACTGGCCATCTCGCAAGTGTCCCACGACGGCTTTATCGCAATCCCGCCGCATCTGATGGATGATGAAGGCGAAATCTTTACGGAGCACCCCGACTTTCACGCCCTCGCCGTCGCGGCCGGCTACCGCCGCATCCATTGACCGGACTCCGGTGACAGGACTCCGGCGCCGCCCGCAATCTAAATCGTCAATGTCCGGCAGTACCGAAATGACCCGAACCATTGCCTACCGCAGTGTGGTGGATTTGACCCACCCCATCCATCCGGGCATCCCGCTCTGGCCGGGCGACCCGCCCGTGCGCTTCCGGCCCACGGCGACCATTGGCAGCGACGGGTACTTCCTGCGACGGTTCAGTATGGGCGAACACAGCGGCACGCATCTGTCATCGCCGGCGGCTTTCTACCCGGACGCCGCCGGCCCCGCTGACCTGCCCGCCGCGGCCCTGATTGCCCCCGCCGTCGTCATTGACGTCAGCCGGCCGGCCGCCGCCAACCCCGACTACGCCCTGACCCGGGACGACATCGCCGGTTGGGAACGCCGTTATGGGCCGGTTCCGGCGGGTTCCATCGCGCTGCTGTTCACCGGCTGGCAGCAGTACTGGAGCATCCCGGAGCGGTTTATCAACGCCGACGCCAACGGCGCGATGCATACCCCCGGCTTTGGCCGGGACGCCGCTCGCATCCTGCTGGACGAACGCGGCGTCGCCGGCCTCGGCAGCGACGCGCCCGGCATCGACCCCGGCGCCGATACGGAGCTGACTATCAGCAGGATGGCGCTGGCCCGGCCCCGGCTGGCCCTGGAATGTCTCAACAATCTGGACCTGCTGCCGCCCACCGGGGCCACCGTCGTTGTGGGGCGGCTGCCCCTGGCCGGCGGCAGCGGTTCCCCGGCATCCGTGCTGGCGTTGGCGCCTTAAGGCATCGGAGGTTGAACGCTTCCCCACCCCAGCAACGTAATCCCCAATATGCCGGATACCGCACTCAATGCAAAAGCACAACACACCCGGCGCATCTTGGCGCTGGCAATCCTGGAAACCCGGTGAATCTGGGCCAGCAACTGCCGCTCAATTTCCTCCGGCGTTATCCGTATGGAGCGTTCCTCAAATCGCTGGTAAGGCATCGCCGCGATGTCCTCAAAATAGATTAAGGAACCATCAGCTTTCCGATTCACGGGGATATAAACCCAGGCAGCGATAGCAACGGATACAATCGTTGAGATGCTGTAAAGGGCTATAGTGCCGATAAGTAAGACTCGCTCTACGTTCCATTGGCATTGTACGAGAATAGGCGTTAGAGTTTCTAATCTTGACGCCAAAACGCCGGCAAGAGCAATTTGCAAAGCGATAACTGGCGCAGCCTTCGTGTCAGCAGTTCTGGTGAACCTAATTGCACGTTGCAAAGATTCGTGGTGGGATTTCAGTCGCTCTTCCATAAGTCAATTAGCTTGGCCTTTTCCGGTGAGTAACGCTTCGCAAAGCTCAGCACCGTGTTTCTGGCACCAAGCCGATTGCATCCGGTAAGCATGGTTGAAATCCAGCCCTGTATCCTTTGGAACTGGTATTTTCTTCCAGAGATTGGGCGTTTGGCCCGCAGGAATTGACAAGCCGCCTTGATTTGCTCTACCCCGGCATCCGCAGCTCCAAAGCAATGCCCGCTGGCGTGGCTTGGAAAATTTTTTGTACTCTGCAAGTACCCTTTCGGATACAACGACTTCATTGGAGGTTGCCAAAGAACTGAGCTTGGCAGCCGTGTTAACGGGTTTGCCGGCCCATACTTCGTTTTGCGCGACTTCTCCCAAACCAAGCTGCCGAACCAGTAGAACACCTTTGTCAACGCCGATCCCAGCAGTGAGATTCCAGCCAGATTTTGTGCTTTTCACATACCTAGGCGCAACTTCGCGCTCAACCAGGGTTCGCATTGTCACCGCACAAGCCGCCGCGTGAAACATGGAGCCTCGCCCGCTGAACAACCCAAAGATGCCGTCCCCTTGTATGTCAATGTATTTGGCAGAAAATCTGTCCAATATCACGGTCATTGCCCTGATAAAATAGGTATAAGCGAAAGCCGCATCCCGTGGGCCATCGGTAGCATTGAGTTTGGTCGAACTTTTCAGGTCTGCGAACACGGCTGTGGCCTGTGGTATTTGAAACCACAAGCCCCGGTTCACAGGGCCTTTCTCAGGTATATCATTGTGGCTGGTAATTTGTACGCCCAGCTCAGATTGCGCGTCCAGCTGAGACGAAACGTCCGCCCTAACATCGTCGAGAATCAAAATCACACCTCACACGGAAAAGGGTCGCTCCCACTTAGACCACACCCGGCCAGGCAGCTTTTTGGCCATCCGTCAAAATTGGCGGCGTTCCGTTCCGGTCACAGCATTCCTGGGCTTAAACGAAACGCCGCCAAATCCGGCGCGCCCGGCTACAAAGCCGCCGCTCCCGCTGCCGCGCACTGCTCGTCTTCCTCGCTGGTGCCGCCGCCGACGCCGCACGCGCCTACTACCGCGCCATCGCTGATGATGGGAACGGCTCCCTGTCCGAAAATCATCTCCGCGCCGGAGCGCTGCCGGATGCCGGACGGGGTGGGAGTATCGGCCCGCGCCTGCATCTCGCCGCTGGGCCGGCCAAAGGCCGCCGACGCCACCGCCTTGCCCTGGCAGCCGTAGGCCGACGCCCAGATTGCGCCGTCCATGCGCTGCAAGCCGATGAGCCGTCCCCCGCCGTCCACCACGGCGACGCTCACTTTGATGTTCAGTTCACTGGCCTGGGCGATGGCCGCGGCCATGATGCGATTGCTGTCGGCTAGTGTCAGTGCCATTTCGTACCTCCTGGATTCGGCCCGTAAGCAGGCCCTTCGCCACACATCTTATGTCCGCCAGCCCGTCGGGGCAAGGGCAATAATGCGGCCGGCGGATGCTATACTGTGTGCGACTTTACCGGAGCAGATGAAATCCCTACCGTGTTGACTCGCCGAATCATACCGTGCCTTGACGTTGACGCCGGACGTGTGGTCAAGGGCGCCAGCTTTGTTAACCTGCGGGACGCCGGCGACCCGGCGGAGCTGGCCGCCCGCTACGACCTGGAGGGCGCTGATGAGCTGGTCTTTCTGGACATCACCGCCAGCAGCGACTCCCGCGACACCATGGTTGACGTGGTGCGCAGCGTATCGGAGCAAGTTTTCATCCCCCTCACCGTGGGCGGCGGCATCCGCTCCATTGACGACGCGCGCCGGATGCTCAACGCCGGAGCGGACAAGGTTTCGGTGAACACGGCGGCCATCAACACCCCGGAGCTGGTGGCCCAGGGCGCGGCGCAGTTTGGGAGCCAGTGCATCGTTACGGCCATTGACGCGCGCCGCCTGGTTCCGGGCGAACCGCGCCCGCCGCCGCCGGACGCCAGCCTCGCCCTTGACGAAACTTCCGGCTGGCAGGTTTTCACCCACGGCGGGCGCAACCCCACCGGGCTGGACGCCGTGAAATGGGCCCAAAGAACCGTTGCGCTGGGTTCGGGCGAAATCCTGCTCACCAGTATGGACGAGGACGGCCAGCAGGACGGGTACGACCTGCCGCTGACGCGCGCCATCTCCCGCGCCGTGCCGGTTCCCGTCATCGCCAGCGGCGGCGCCGGCGCCCTGGCCCATCTCTACGACGCTTTCGCCGGCGGTGAAGCCGACGCCGTGCTCGCCGCCAGCATCTTCCACTTCGGCACGTATTCGATCGCAGAAGCCAAACAATACCTGGCCGCGCGCGGCGTCCCCATGCGAATCTGACCTGCCCGCCAAACCTCAGGGAGCCGGCAAATGAGCGCTATCACCACCGTAATCTTCGATATGTTCAACACCATCGCGCAGGACGGCCCTGAGCATTGGCGTCAAACCTTCGTGGAGATTATCGCGGAGCAGGGGCTGGACACCACGCCCGAGGCCCTGCGCCACGCCTGGGATTACGGCGCCGGCAATTTCCGCGACCGGCGCACCGCCCCCGGCGCGCCTTTTATCTCCTATCTTGACGGCTGGGCCGACGCTTTCGCCGCCGCCTTCGCCGATTTGAACCTGGACGGCGACGCGCGCGCCGCCGCGCAGAAGTCCATCGACGACCTGAGCGCCCGCCCCCTCTGGCCCGACGCGCCGGAAGCCCTGGCCATCATCGGCCGGAACCGTCGCCTGGCCGTAATATCCAACGCCGACGACGCCTATCTGAACCCGGTGGCGGCGCGCATCCCGGCCCACTTTGAAGCCGTGATATCGTCGGAGGCTGGCCGATGCTACAAACCCGACCGGCGGCTCTTTCAATCCGCCGTCAGCGCGCTGGACGTTGCGCCGTCCCAATGCGTGTATGTGGGAGACAAACAGTTTGAGGACGTGATGGGCGCTCACGGCGCGGGTCTGCTGGCGGTTTGGATTAACCGGGCCGGCGCGCCGCCGGACCCGGCTCTACCCGCGCCCGACGGCGAAATCCGCAACCTGCTGGAGCTGCCCGACGCGCTCGCTAAACTCGGCTCACCGCCCATCCCGGAGAAACCCCGGAGGTATCAATGACCGACATAAAACTGGACGACAAGGGACTGGCGCCGGCCATCGCCCAGGACATCAACACCGGCCAGGTTCTGATGCTGGGCTATATGAACCCCGGCTCCCTCAAGCGCACCGTCGAGGGTACCCAGGTGTGGTTTTACAGCCGCAGCCAGGAAGACCTGTGGCACAAGGGCGAGGTGTCAGGCAACTACCTCAACCTGCGCGAGTGGTACGTGGACTGCGACGCCGATACCATCCTGCTCAAAGTCGAACCCGACGGCCCGGCCTGCCATACCGGCGAAGTATCCTGCTTTTACACCAGGATGGACGACCTGCCCGCAGATTACACTGCCTCCGACGGCGGCCCGCGCGTCCTGGACGAACTTTTCGCCGTCATCAAAGACCGCCAGCGGGATCTGCCGGAGGACAGCTACACCGCCCAACTGCTCGCCGGGGGCGCCAGCCGGGTAGCCCAAAAAGTCATTGAAGAAGCCGGCGAAGCCGCCCTGGCCGCCGCCACCGGCGACGCCGGCAGCCTGCCCGGCGAAATTGCCGACCTGCTGTATCATACCCTGACCCTCATGGCCTCGGCCGGCGTATCGCCCAACGCCGTGTGGGAAGAGTTGCGCGCCCGCCGCGGCTAATGCCCGGCGCCGGCCACGGTCAACCCCGGCACGGTCGCACCCGATGCGTATTGCTCCCACCCGCCGGCCCGGTACACGGTTACGTTGCCGTTGCCCAGCGCCGTTGCCCCGTCGGAATCCAGCAGAAGGCCCGTGGCGCCGTCAATCCCCAGGGCAACGAGGCCCCCGGCGTCCCCTGCGGCCAGTTGCGCCGCCACCGACGCCGGGTCGCTGCGCTCGTGGTGGGGCAGCACCATCACGCCGGGCAGCGCCCCCAGCGCGGCGGCGCCCTCCGATGCCGACGGCCGCCGCATTTGCGCGCCCAATACCATGGCCCCCGCGCTGGAACCCGCCCAGATTGCGCCAGCCTCGTTAGCGGCAATCACGGCATCCAGCAGCGGCGACGCCGCCAGGACCGACAGCAGATGCGCGGGACTCCCGCCCGTAAAATAGATTATATCGGCGGGGCCGATTTGCGCCGCTAACTCCGTATTTTCGGCGTCAGACCGTTGTATCACGTCCACGCTGTACGCCGCCGCGCCCAACCCGGTAAAATGGCGGATGCCGTTGGCGGCGGCCCGCTGCGGGTTTTCTAATGCCGCCGCCGTTGGTATGATGGCAACGCGCGGCGCCGCCTCGCCGGTAAGCTCCAACATCCGGCGGTCCATACCCACACACGCCGGGCGGAACTCGTCGCCCCCAACCAGCAAAATACTACGTGCCACAATCGCCCCTCGTGTTGCGCTCAACCCCGGAGGTAAAGATGTTCGAGTTTATACACCACGTCCGCATCCTTGTCCACGACGCCGACGCTATGGCCCAATACATTGAGGAAAACTTCGGGATGGCCCCGGTCAAGATTGAGGTGTACCCCGCGCGCGGCATGAAAAACGCTATCTACCGGGTGGGCCAGACCAACGTGGAATTCACCGAGCCGCTGGACCCCGATTCGGCGATGGGCGAATACCTCAAAACCTTTGGCCCCGGCCCTTACCACATGGCCTTTGGCGTGTCGGACATTGCCGGCAAAGCCGCGGAACTGGCCGCCAAAGGCAACGCAATGCGCGGCGAAAACGGAATGTCCCGCAGCGCGGAGGGCTATATGACCGCCAATATTGACGCCGGCAGCGCCCTCGGATTCCCCTTCCAGATTGCCGAAGGCTAGATTTCACATCAGCAAACCTTCCCCATAATCGTCATTCCGACGCCAGCCGGAACCCAGAAAGGAGGGCGCTATGCTCAATTCCATCCACCACATCCATTACGTAGTCGGCAACCGCGATGAAATGGTCGCTTACATCCGCGAGAATTTCGGCATGGAACCCGATGACCTCAGCGTGATTGAGGGCCGCGGTATGAAGGACGCCCTGTACCGCGTCGGCGAAACCCTCATCGAAATCACCGAACCGCTGGACCCGGATTCCGGCATCGGCCAGCATCTGGCCGAGCACGGCCCCGGCGTTTATCACGTCGCTTTCGGCGTGGCTAACATCCGGCAGGCCGCCGCCGACCTGGCCGCCAAGGGCAACCAACTGCGCGGTGAGGGCGGCGTAACGCAAAGCCCGCGCGGCTACACCACCGCCAACATCGACCCGGCCAACAGCCACGGCCTCTGGTTCCAGCTCGCCGAAGGATAACGGATTATCCATTATGCTAGTCAAAGACACCATCGCAATGGCCGTAGCCACGGCACTAGAGCAGGCGCACCGCGACGGCGCAATCAGCGTTGATTCGGCGCCCGACATTGAGATTGAACGGCCCAACAACCCGGAGCACGGCGACTTTGCCACCAACCTGCCGCTGCGTCTGGCCCGCGCGGCGCGGGCCAACCCGCTGCAGCTGGCCCAGCTGATTGCCGAGCGGGTGCAAACCGGCCCGGAGATTGCCAGCGTGGCCCCCGCGCCGCCCGGCTTTATCAACTTCAAGCTGAGTGAGCAGTGGCTGCAGCAGCAGGTGGAAGCCGTCCGCGCCGCCGGAGACACTTTCGGCGCCGCTGACGTTGGCGCCGGCCGCAAGGTGATGGTCGAGTTCGTCAGCGTCAACCCCACCGGGCCGGTGCACGTGGGGCACACGCGGGGGGCCGTGCTGGGCAGCGTCCTCGCCAACGCGCTGGAAGCCGCCGGCTACGACGTAACCCGCGAGTACTACATCAACGACGCCGGTTCGCAGATGGAAGCGTTCTACCGTTCCGTCTGGGCCCGCTACCGGCAGGCCCTGGGCCGCGCCGCCGCAATGCCCGACAACGGCTATCAGGGCGATTACATCGCCGACATCGCCGCCGAGATTATCGGAACCGACGGTGCCGGATTCCTGGAACTCACCGATTTGGCGGCCATCCGCCAGATTGGCGACATCGCCCGGGCAAAGATGGTGGCGCTGATTCGAGACGACCTGGACGCCATCGGCGTTACTTTCGACAACTGGTTCAGCGAGCGCCGGCTGTTCCAGAACCCGGACTCCTTGCCTAGCGACTACGACGGGCCCGGTGACTACGACCGGCCCAGTGACTACGACCGCGCCATCGCCCGGCTCCGGCAGGGCGGCCACCTGGCGGAACGCAGCGGCGCTTTGTGGTTCAATTCCATTGCCCTGGGCGACGACCGGGACAACGTGGTAGTCCGCTCCTCCGGCGAGCCGACCTATTTCGCCTCCGACATCGCCTATCATTACAACAAGTTTGCCGCGCGCGGGTTCGACCGGGTCATCGACATCTGGGGCGCGGACCACCAGGGACACGTCCCCCGCATGAAGGCCGCCGTCTCCGCCCTGGGCATTGAGCCGGAAAACCTTACCGTCCTCATATCCCAGATGGTGACCCTCAAACGGGGCAATGAGACCGTCCGGGCGTCCAAGCGCACCGGCGATTTCGTAACGCTGCGCGAGCTGGTTGACGAAGTGGGCAAGGACGCCTGCCGCTACTTCTTCCTGGCGCGGGCGGCATCCACCCAGATGGAGTTTGACCTGGAACTGGCCACCCGCGAATCGTCCGAAAACCCGGTGTACTATGTGCAGTACGCTCACGCCCGCAACGCCAGCATCCTCAACCTGGCCGTTGAGCGGGGCATCGACTTCGCCGGCGCCAGCGTCAGCCGGCTCACCCACCCCTACGAACTGGGCCTCATCCGCACTATGCTGCGCCTGCCGGAGCTAATCGTGCAGGTAGCCGAAAACCTGGAACCGCACCACCTGCCCCACTACGCGATGGAGTTGGCGACCGCCTTCCACCACTTCTACGAAAACTGCCGCGTAATTTCCGCCAACCCCGATGACAACGACCTCACCCTGGCCCGCCTCAAACTGGTGGCGGCCGCCCAGGTAGCCTTCCGCCGCACCCTGACGCTGATGGGTATGTCCGCCCCGGAACGGATGTAACGGGCATAAAGCGCGCCTCCGGCCCCTTTCGGGCGCCAGTCGTTCACGCGCCGCCGGCTCTGCCCAAGAACAGGGTGATGCCCTTGCCGAAGGAATTGCCAATATCATAGCCGGCGGGTTAGCCACCGGAGAGGTTTGCAATGTCTGAGTAGAAAATCCGGGCGCCAGCGTTGCTCCCGGTAAGGGCCGGGCGAGGATTGAAACAGGCCGGAAACCGGATAGCCAGGGCCGGAAACCGTCCGGGCAAAGGGCCGCGATGGTACAATGAGCGCAGGCCAGCCAGGGAGCGAAAAGGATATGACGACCCCCATCGACACCTTCGAGGACATCCTCGCCGCTATGGAGCGCAAACCCGAACTGCGGGACGCCATGCGCCGGCACGTATTGAGCGAGGAACTGCTGCAACTGCCGGCAGTAGTCGCCGAACTGGCCCGAACCGTCCATGAAATCCTGCACGCCATCAGCATAATCAACCAGCGTCAGGAACGAATGGAAAGCGACATCACCGACCTGAAAGCCGGACAAGCCAAACTGGAAGCCGGACAAGCCAAACTGGAAGCCGGACAGACCAAGCTGGAAGCCGGACAGACCAAGCTGGAAGCCGGACAGACCAAGCTGGAAGCCGGACAGGCTAAAATGGAAGGTGACATCACCGACCTGAAAGCCGGATATGCCAGACTGGAAGCCGGACAGACCAGAATGCAGGGACAGCTCAACGGACTGACCGGCACCGCTTACGAACGCAAAGTCGCTAAAAGGTCCCGTCGCGCCGTCCGCCGCCACTTGGACATCCGCCGGGCCGAACTGCTGCACAGCATCAGCAACCCTGACAATCGTCACCTCGCCCACTTGCTGGACCAAGCCGCTGACGACGGCCGCATCAGCGACGAGCAGGCCGACGAACTGGACGAAGCCGACCTCATCTTGCTCGGCCGCACTGCGGATGACGAACCTATCTACGTGGTAGCCGAAGTGTCGCTTACCTGTGACGACCATGACGTGGACCGGGCAGCCAGCCGCGCCCGCATCCTGCGGGAGGCCAGCGGCGGCAGCGCCACAGCCGCCGTTATCGGAACCGCCATCTCCGACACCAATCGCCTCCGGGCGGATGACGTCGGAGTAGCCGTCATCATTATGGCCGGATAGCAACTTCTCCGGCGCAATTCGTAACCGCAGTGGCGAACGCCGGGGCCGCCGGCGTCAACGACCCCGGCACGGCGGCGTTTAATTGCGCAGATTATCGCGCTGCTGAGTATGCTGCTTATGCTACGGCCCCCGCGGCGGTCAGCGCGGCCACTTCGCCTTCCGAATAGCCATGCTCCAGCAGAATCTCCCGGCTGTGCTCCCCTAGCGCCGGCCCCCGGTGGCGGATGCTGCCCGGCGTCGCCGATAGTTTTACCGGCACGCCGATGTTTTGCAGCGCGCCCAGCTCCGCGTCATCCAGCGTTACTTTCATCTCCCGCGCCAGCACTTGCTCATCGGCATAGACCTGCGCCATATCGTAAATCGGCCCGGCCACCACGCCGGCGGATTCCAGCTGCGCCATCCAGTAATCGGTAGTATGCTCGGCTAATATCCCTTCCAGCAGCTCCGCTAGCTCGGCCTCCCGCGCCTTGCGGTCATTGGGGTCTTTGTATCGCGGATTCTCAATCAGGCCGTCCTGCCCAATGGCCCGGCAAAACTGTTCCCAGGTGGGCTGCGAGGCGGCGCCGATGTTGATGTAGCCGTCGCCGGTGCGCAGGGCCTGATAGGGCGCGTTGACCCGGTGGGCCGAACCCAGGGGGCCGGGGATTTCCCCGCTGGCGAAATACTCCGACGATTCCCACACCGTATAGGCGATGCCGGCTTCCAGCAGGGAGGCGTCCACCTGCTGCCCCTGGCCGGTGCGCTGGGCGTGGATGTAGGCGGCCAGAATCCCGAATGCCGTAAAACTGCCCGCGCCGATGTCAGTGATGGGCACCCCGACTTTGGCCGGCGGGCCGTCGGGGAACCCGGTAATGCTCATCAACCCGCTCATGCCCTGCGCCACCAGGTCGAACCCGCCCCGGCTGCGATATGGCCCCGTGCCGCCAAACCCGGAAATGCTGGCGTAGATGAGCCGGGGGTTGATTGCCGACAACGCTTCGTAACCCAACCCCAGCCGTGCCATCACGCCGGGCCGGAAATTCTCCGCCACGATGTCGGCGGTTTCCGCCATCCGCCGGAACACGGCCTTGCCCGCCTCGGAACGCAAGTCCAGAGCGATGCTGCGCTTGTTGCGGTTGAGCGCCAGGAAACCGGCGGCGATGTCGCCGGTCAGGCGGGAACCCATGCGCCGGGTGTCGTCGCCGCTGCCGGGCCGTTCAATCTTGATGACGTTGGCGCCCATGTCGGCCAGGAGCATGGTGCACATAGGGCCGGCCATAATCTGGGTGAGGTCCAGCACCTTGACACCGGCCAGGGGGCCGGTGGGATGATTATTCGGAGTCATAGCAATCACCTGACCGTCGGTTTGACGACCGCGCCGGCTGACCGGATAATGCGGCTTTGAAATGGAGGGACCGGATGGGCGAGATTATACTCGGCGACAATCTGGATGTCCTGCGGACGCTGCCCGACGGCGCGTTCCAGCTGATTTACGTTGACCCGCCGTTCAATACGGGCAAAGCTCAATCCCGCACCCGGATTCGCGTTACGCGCGATGCGGACGGCGACCGCACCGGCTTTCAGGGCCGCCGCTACAAAACCCACGTCGTCGGAGCCAGTGAGTACGCTGATATTTTTGACGACTACACCGGCTTTCTCCGCCCCCGTATGGCCGAGGCGTACCGGGTGCTGGACGGCCACGGCAGCCTCTTTTTCCATATTGACTACCGGGAAGTGCATTACTGCAAGATAATGCTGGACGAAATCTTTGGCCGCGCGTCTTTCCTTAACGAAATCATCTGGGCCTACGACTACGGCGGCCGCCCCAAAACCCGCTGGCCGGCCAAGCACGACAACATCCTCTGGTACGCCAAAGACCCCGATAACTACACTTACCACTACGACGCCATCGACCGCATCCCCTACCTGGCCCCCGGCCTGGTGGGCAAAGCAAAGGCGGACCGCGGCAAAACCCCCACCGACGTCTGGTGGCACACCATCGTAACCGGCAAAGAAAAAACCGGCTACGCCACCCAAAAACCCCTGGACATCATCCGCCGCATCGTCCGCGTCCACTCCAACCCCGGCGACCGCCTGCTGGACTTTTTCGCCGGCAGCGGCACCCTGGGGGAAGCGGCCCACTTGGAGGGGCGGGAGTTTGCGCTGGTGGACAACAACCCCGAAGCAGTCCAAATAATGCAAAAGCGGCTGGCCCATTATGGCATCATTACGCACGGAGCTGACGGATTAGACCGGATGGCTGAACCCGAAACGGAACTCAGGTTGCTTTGCGGATGAATACAAAACCGATAGCGCCCCATAAGCAGGCAGTCCGTTTGCCTGGCTCAAAAACGTCTCATCATCACGAACCAGGGGCAAAGCATTTGCAGGACTGGTAGAGAGATGGTGCGCCTCCGGGGGCTGTCGGTTGCCGCATCGCCCTTAGCGACACGGTTGGCCCGACTGCAAGCCCTAACCCGGCAAACCTGATACCATAGAGATATAGTTACACTCACGACCGGAGCATCCCAGATGACCACGCCCGACGACCGCAAACCAGTCACCAATGCCGAACTGTATGAGCTGTGGGAACGGCAGGACCAGCGCATCGACCGCCTGCTGGCCGCGCAGGAAAACACGGAAAAAGCCATCTCCGATATGCGCGTTCGTGAAGAGGAACGCGCCGCCCGGCACGATAAAGAGATGGCCGAAATCCGCGCTGACATCACTGCAGCCCATATCGCGCAGGACGAACGCGCCGCCCGGCACGATAAAGAGATGGCCGAAATCCGCGCCGCCATCACTGCAGCCCATATCGCGCAGGACGAACGCGCCGCCCGGCACGATAAAGAGATGGCCGTAATCCGCGCCGCCATCACTGCAGCCCATATCGCGCAGGACGAACGCGCCGCCCGGCACGATAAGGAAATGGCCGAAATCCGCGCTGACATCACTGCAGCGCATATCGCGCAGGACGAACGCGCCGCCCGGCACGATAAAGAGATGGCCGAAATCCGCGCTGACATCACTGCAGCCCATATCGCGCAGGACGAACGCGCCGCCCGGCACGATAAGGAAATGGCCGTAATCCGCGCCGGCATCGCAGACCTGACGCGGGCGCAGGATCGTACTAATCAGGATGTTTCCACCCTCAAAGGGTGGGGCCTGGAACTCTACTGCAAACGCAATCCCGAAATCTTCGCCGAATCCCTCGGCCTGCGGGATGAAGAGCTGATACCGAAACGGGAGATTAGGCGCATTGCCGGCGAGGCCAGGCAGGCCGGTGTTATCACCCTCGACCAGTCGCGCAGCCTCAGCCGCGCCGACGTTTTTATCTACGCCCGCCGGGATTCCGATTATCAGCCTTTGTGCCTGGTAGTGGAAGCATCGTACCGGGTGGATGACGAGGATGTGAACCGGGCGGCGGCTCGGGCGGCCATTCTGGGCCTGATTATCCAGAAGTACCAACCCCGCAACCTCAACGGCCAGGCCGTTCCCATCGTCGCCGGTACGGACATTGCCACACCCGCCAGGCTCGTCGCCCAAAACTTGGGCGTCACCTACGTCCCGGTCCAGAACGGCAATCAGCTTACCAACCCGCCGGAATAAGGAGCATTCGCCTTGACTACCACCCGCCCCACCGTCAAGCAGGATGCCGACTACATCTTTCACGAGCTGACGCGCTCCATCTGCCCGCAGTGCAAAGCAGTCATTGACGCCCAGGTAATCATCCGCGATAACAAAGTCTATATGCGGAAACGCTGCCCGGCCCACGGCTGGTTTGAGGGCATCATCAGCTCCGACGCCGAGATGTACGTGGGCAGCGTCCGCTTCAACAAGCCGGGGACGATTCCACTGGATTTCAGCACGGAGGTGCGTGACGGGTGCCCGCTGGATTGCGGCCTCTGCCCGGAGCATAAGCAGCACATCTGCCTGGCCCTCATCGAAGTCAACACCGCCTGCAACCTGAACTGCCCGGTCTGCTTTGCCAACGCCGGCATTGGCTACAGCCTCACCCTGGAGCAGGTGGAGTCAATGCTCGACCGCTTCGTTGAGATTGAGGGCGACCCGGAAGTAGTCCAGTTCAGCGGCGGCGAACCGACCATCCACCCCCAGCTGCCGGAGATGATTCAGGCCGCCCAGGACCGGGGCATCCGCCAGGTAATGATTAACACCAACGGCGTGCGACTGGCCCGCGACGACCGCTTTCTGGCCCAGATGGCCGCCCTGGACCCGGTAGTCTATTTCCAGTTCGACGGGCTGCGGGAGGAAACTTACCTGGCCATCCGCGGCGAACCCCTGCTGGACACCAAGCTGCTGGCCCTGGCCCGCCTGGCCGACGCCGGTATGTCTGCCGTGCTGGTCGCCGCCATCGAGCGGGGCGTGAACACGGACGAGGTAGGCGCTATCATCGAGTTTGGGCTGCAACACCCGGCGGTTCGGGGCGTGGTGTTTCAACCCGTTACCCACGTGGGCCGGCACATCCCCTTTGACCCGATGACGCGGGTAACCATTCCCGACATCATCCACGGCATTGTTGACCAGACCGGCGGCCGGTTCATCGTGGAGGATTTTGTTCCGGTGCCCTGCTGTTTCCCCACCTGTCAGGTGAATTCGTACATCTTTGTGGACGGGGATACCATTGCGCCGCTGCCGCGTCTGCTGGATATTGACCACTATCTGGACTACATCACCAACCGGGCGCTGCCCAGGCCACCCAATGCCGCCGACATTCAGGCCGCTCTGGAAGGGCTGTGGTCAGCCTCCGCCGTGGCTGGCACGGAGCGGACGGCCGGCCAGTTTGAATGTGCCTGCGGGCCGGGTCTGGATTTGCCCTATGACCTGAACCACTTGAAAGAGCACGTATTCCAAATCGCCATCAAAGATTTTCTCGACGCCTACACTTTCAATGTCAAGCAGGTGATGAAGTGCTGCGTCGGCATACTTACGCCCGATGGCCGGGCCATCCCCTTCTGCGCCTACAACTCCGTAGGCTACCGTGAGCAAATCCGCGCGCAGCTGACTCTGGAGCAGGGGCGCCGGAAAATAATTCCCTCTCCCATCAAGGGAGAGGGGCCGGGTGAGGGCGCCTAATCGCTTATGCTTGACCGGTACACGGCCAAAATCTGCTGCGCCGACCTGTATGCTTCGGAGCTGGCGCGCTTGATTCTGGGCGACAGCCTGCATCCTGGCGGCCTGCGGGCAACCAACCGGCTGGGCCGCGCGATGGGGCTGCAAGCCGGCTGGCGTGTGCTGGACCTGGCCTGCGGGATGGGCGCCAGCGCGGCGGCGGTCTCACGGGTGTTCCGCTGCCAGGTGACCGGGCTGGAGTTAGGGGCCGCGGCGGTGGCGGCATCGCGGCGGCGCGCTTTGGCGCAGCCGGTACCATCCAACGTTGCGTTCGTGCGCGGCGACGCTGAGCTGCCGCCGTTTCGCGACGGGGCTTTTGACGCCGTTATCATCGAGTGCGCCACCAGCCTCTTTGGCGACAAGCCGGCGGCGATTGCCGGGGTGCGGCGGCTGCTCCGGCCCGGCGGCGTCATCGGCTTGTCCGACATAACGGTAGAGCCGGGCAGCCTGCCGCCCGAACTGGACGGCACGATGGGCATGATGCTGTGCTTGACCGACGCCCTGCCGTCGCTCGGTTACCAGCGCCTGCTGGAGGATGCGGGGTTCGCCGTGGCGGAGCGGGAAAATCTGTCGGGAGAAGCGCTGTCCCTGCTGGCGGAACTGCGGGGGAAACTGGCGCTCTGGCAGAGTTTCGGCGGCTCGGCGGCGGCGGCTGATTTGGCGGCCGCGCCCGACTTGCTGGGGCGAGTGGCCGAGTTGGTGGCGCAAGGCGAAATCGGTTACTGGCTCTATGCCGGAAAGAAATTGGATTAGGGGTTCCCGGTTCTCCCGGATGGCGGCTGATTCGCGCTGCGGAATCAGCCGCCGGCCGCGCCTGTGCTATCATAAATGGCCTTGAACTACCCTGCGTTGCGCCGGCCATTGGGCTTCTGATGTTTTTTGACGACGTTATCCCCCTGATTTCCCGCATCCTGGCGGCGGCTCTGGTGGGCTATTTGCTGGGCAGCATCCCCTTTGCCTACCTGGTGGCCCGGTGGAAGGGCATTGATATTTTTGATACCGGCAGCCGGCGGGCGGGCACGGCAAACGTGTTCTGGCACGTGGGCCGGCGTCGCGGGATGCTGGTGTTTGCCAGCGACATAGCCAAGGGCGCCGTCGCGGTTATCGTGGCCTGGATGCTGGGGGCGCCGGAGCTGCTGGGTATGGTGGCCGGCGCCGCCGCCATCGCCGGCCACTGGAAGAGCCTTTTTACCGGGTTCAAGGGCGGCGACGGGATGGTAGTGCTGGTGGGGGTGTCGCTGGCCTATCTGAGCTGGTTTATCCTGGTGGGAGTCGCTGTTGGGATAGTATCGGTGCTGCTGTTCCGCCGCTCGACTTTCCGGTCGTCCATTAGCATTTTTCTCGGCTACGGCGTGATGACGGCGCTGAACACGCTGTACGGCGTAGATTGGGCCGTTATGCTGGGGCTAACGGCGTTGGCCATAGTAGTAATCGCGCACAACGTGCTGACCAATGCCGACCATCGCCCCGAGGCGGCCCGGGCCCAAAGTGACTCCGACGTCTTAATCGAAGACCGGCCGGAAATCCTGGATGAGGCGGCAAAGTTGAGCGAAGCAGAGATTCTGCGGCAGGTCATCCCGCCGGACGACGAAGGGGACGCCAAACGCCCGTCCCGGATGGGCGATTAGGTGTTGCGGCGGTTTTCTTTCAGGCGGGAGAGGTCAAGCACCCAGCCGAGCAGCTCGTCCGATTCGGCTTCGGCGTACAGGGCGGGTTGCAGACGGACGGCCGCGGCCAGCTGCTGCGCGCACTCGCCGATGTCGCCCCGGGCCGCGTACAGCCGGGCCGCGTTGTAGTAGGCGGCGGCAAACTCCGGCAGCGCCTGCTGGGCCGCCAGGTAATCGGCCAGCGCGGCGTCGCTATTGCCCAGACTCTCCTGGGCCGCGCCCCGGTTGCTGAGCACTTCGGCAAAATCGGGCCGCCGCTGCAAAGCGGCGTCGTAGTCGGCAATGGCCTTTGCGTACTGCCCCAGCGCGTCGTAGGCCAGCCCCCGGTTGTTGACGGCTTCCACGTCGTCCGGGCGCAGGTCGATGGCGGCGGTATAGTCTGCAACCGCTTCACGGTAGCGTCCCAGCCGGTAACAGATGCGGGCCTTGTTGAAACGGGCGTCGGCGTTGTCCGGGTTATAGCGCAGCGCCCGGTCGTAGTCGGCGATGGCGGCGGCCGGGTCGCCCAACTCATCCTGGGCTACGCCGCGATTGAGGTAGGCGTTTGATATGTCGGGGCGCAGGGCCAGCGCCTGGTCAAAGGCCGCAATCGCCTCGGCGTATCGGCCCAGGTTGTTCAGGACGATGCCCCGGTTGTAGTGGGCTTGCAGAAACTCCGGGTCCAGATTGATGGCCGTGGCGTAATCGTCCAGCGCGCCGTTGGGGTCTCCCCTGTCGTCTTTGGCGTTGCCCCGCTGGTAGTACGCCGGGGCGTAGAAGGTATCCAGTTCCAGGGCGGCGGTCAGGGCGCGAACAGCCTCGTCGGGACGCCGGCGGCGCAGGTATGTTACGCCCAGATTGAAATGGACGGCGAAATCCCCGGGGCGCGCGCCGGCCAGCGACTGGAACACGGCCAGGGCTTCGGGATAGCGACCGATGGCGAAACAGCCGTTGCCAAATATCAGACTGCGCGGGCTGCGGCCGGCCGGCAGCCCCGCATCGGCGGCGGCTAGCTGGTCCAGCAATACTGCCACTTCGGCGGCGTCTTCGCCGTGCAGGCGTCCCCCCCGGGGCCGGGGGGTGAGCACCGCCGAACCCAGGCCGTGCCATTCCAGCAGGCCGGCCAGCCGGCCCAGCAGATTATCCGCAACGGGGTTAGTCATTGCCGGCGGCCGCAGGATTACAGCGTCGAGACTCGCCCGCCGCCCATCTCCGGTCGCAGCGCGATTTGAGCCAGGGCCAGGGCGGTGTAGTAAGAGACGGTCATCGTCAGGTCAACCACTCCCCGGTCGCCCAGCAGTTCGCGCACCGCCTCAAAATTCGCATCAGATACGTCCTTCTCCCGAATCATCTGCTGCACGAAGCGGGCAACGGCGGCTTGCGCGCCGGCCAGACAGCCCGGCGCCTGGCCGGTGCGGATGCCCTCGATAGCCTCATGGGATACGCCGGCCTGAGCCGCCAGCACGGCATGGCCCGTCCACTCAATGCCGGAGTCCCACTCGCGGGCGGCCAGGATGATGGCCAGTTCTTTCAAGTCTTCGGGCATCGCCGACTGGAACCGCAGCGCGGCTCCCATTGACGTGAGGTGACCCGCCGCCTGCGGATTGTGCAGCAGCGCCCGGAATTGCAGGCCCACTTCCGCCGCGCCCCGGTCTTCCCGGATGCGGTCATAGATGGCCTGGCCGTCTGAATCCAGCTCTTCCCGAGCGACGTAAGGAACGCGCGCCATGGTGATACCCTCCGACTGAACTGCCGCAAGGATACCATCAACGATGACACTGTGGTAGCGATGGGTTATCCTGCCGCTATGATTAGCGACCTTTGGGTTATCACCGCCGCCATCCTCATTCTGGCCGGCTTGCTGGCCAGCCAGCTGCTGCTGATTGTGGTGGGCGTGCTGGTACTGCTCATCTGGATTGCCGGCAAGCACTGGCCGCGGTACGCCTTTCGCCGGCTGACCTATAGCCGTCGCCTGGAACGGCATCGCGCCTTTATCGGCGACGTGGTTGATTATTACATCACGGTGGATAACGGCAAGCTCCTGCCGATGATTTGGCTCGACATCTCCGACGCCTTTCCCATCGGCCTGCAAACCGGCGGCACCCACCAGCGCGGGGTGGGCGCCGAGGCCGAGCTGGACCATCGCATCACCACTTCGCTGCTGCCCTACCAGCGCGTGACCTGGCGCTACCGGGTGCGGTGCCGCGCCCGCGGCAATCATCGCATCGGGCCGGCCCGGCTCCGCAGCGGGGATATGTTCGGGCTTACCGCCACGGAAAAGCAGGTCACCGACGTGGAGTATCTGCTGGTGTACCCGCGCATCGTGGACCTGCGGCGGCTGATGACGCTTTGGGAGCGGCCCCTGGGCGCCAGCCGGGGACGGCGGTTAATTCAGGACGACCCCAGCCGGTTCGTTGGCCTGCGCGACTATCGCCCGTCAGACCCGCTGAAACACATCGACTGGAAGGCAACCGCCCGCCACGGGAAGTTGGAGACGCGGGTCTTTGAGCCGGCCGCCACCCGGCACCTGCTGATTGCCCTCAACGCCCGCACGGGCGACGCCGCATGGCAGGGCAGCAACCGGCGCCTGTTCGAGCGGGCGGTAACGGTGGCCGCGTCCGTCGCCGAACACGCGGCGCGGGAAGGCTACACTTTCGGGCTGGTGAGCAACGCGGTAGCGTCTTATTCCAGCAAGTGGATGTCGGTGCCGTCGGGCGGCGGCGGCCTCCAGTTAGAGGCGGTTCTGGAGTCGCTGGCCATGGCCGGCCCCTTCTGGGTGGCCGAACTGTCGGCAGTGCTGCGGGCCGAAACCGACACTCTGGCCGCCGGCGCTACGGTGGTGCTGGTTACGGCCATTCTGTCCCGCGCGGTGGCGCTGGAGGCGGACGAAATACGCCGCCGGGGGCATCGCGTGGTAGTGTTCTACGCCGGCGACGGCGCGCCGGGGCCGGCTGCCGCGGAACTGCCGGCGGAGGTGCCCGTGTTCCTGGCCGGGGCTAGCCTGGCAACGCTGGAAGAGGTGTGGCAGGACGACTGGCAAGACGACTCCGCCGGGCCGCAGACGCCGGAGCGGGTGTAAAATCTACTGTAATGCCAGCGCCGGGCTCAACTACCGGGCAGAGCTATGACGATGAAATCTGAACTTTACGAAAAGGTCTCCAACATTGTGCGCGCCGACCTTGCGGAGCGTTACACCGATGACGAATTCACCTTTGACCCCATTCGGGTAATAATGGACGTGGATGAATGGGGCCCTCACGCCACCGGCGAGGAGTACCTCCGCATTATGATTGTCTTTGACGGCGACCAGAAGCGGCTCGATCCCTCCTGGACGGTCGGAATGGTAAGGCGTATCCGCCCCAAACTGTACGCGGCCGGCATCGCGCTATTCCCTAACTTGTCATTTGCCGAGAAATCCGAATGGCGGAGTATGTACCCAAAGCTGTTGCGCCGTTACCCGGAACTGGGCCATGACCCCGCTTGATTTTATAGCTACCGCCCGGGATTTGGCCGCGGTGAACCGTCGCGGCCGGCCCCGGCAGACTAACCTCCGCCGCGCCGTCAGCACGGCCTATTATGCGCTGTTTTACTGCCTGGCAACCTGTTGCGCCGATATGCTCGTGGGCGGCGCCGGCTCCAACCGCAGCGGCCCGGCATGGAACCAAACCTATCGGGCCTTGCAGCACGGAACCGCACGACAACGTTGCGGACTGCAGAGCATCACCCGATTCCCGGAAGCCATTCAGGAGTTTGCTGAATTATTTATCGCTATGCAGCAGGAACGCCACCTTGCGGACTACGACCCCGACGCAGCCTTCTTGAAATCAATAGTCATCGCGCGCATCAACGACGCCGAGCAAGTCATCCGCCGCTTCGCCGCCGTTCCCGTCAAAGACCGCCGCGCCTTTGCCGTCTATGTCCTCCTGCCCTTCCGGGCCAACTGACCCGGCGCTGACCGTGCGGAGTTACTAATGAGCGCATTTGCCCGCGCCGCCCTAATCACCGGCATCGCCCTCTTTCTGGAAGGCTTTGCGCTGTATCTCGCTTCCCGGCTGTTGGCTAATGCCATCCGCCTGCCGGACGCTGCGATTCCCCTGGGGGTTGCCATGCTGGCGATGGGCTGGTCGTTCATCCTGTCCTGGTACGTGCAGACCATCCGGTTCTCGCTCAATCTGCGGGGCATCATTGGGCTGGCATTGAGCGCGGTTTCGGTGCTGGTTCTGGCCGGCGTGAGTATGGGGGCGGGCTGGTTTCCGGTCGGCCAGGTGTTGTCGGGTGATTTGCGGACGGCGGCGGCGTTGGGAATGACCGCCGTGTTTATGCTGGCCCTGTGGTGGCGCGGCACCGCCATCGCCAGAGACGACGTGACGCTGGACGTGGTGAGGAACGCCTTCGTGCGGGGGGTGGTGGTCACCATCGCGGCGGTGGCCGCAGACCCTTTGATGGAAGCCAGGATTGTCCGTTTGCCGGCGCTGCTGCTTTATTTCGCCATCGGTTTGGCCGGCCTTGCCGTCAGCCGGTTTGCCGCTGAGGGCGGCGGGCTGATGAACCGGGGCTGGATGGCGGCGATACTGGCCGGCGTGGGCGGCGTCCTGGCCCTGGCCCTGATTCTGGGCGCCCTTGGCATCGGGGGCCTGGACGACGCGGCGCGGGCGATTATGCGCGGCATCGCCTTCCTGGGCCTGTGGACTTTGCGCCCCATCCTGCTGCTGCTGGGCCTGCTGGCCGCCGGGCTGGTTGCCATCGGCAATTGGGTGTCCGGCCTGTTCGGCGGGGGCGACCTCAGCGGGCTGGAACTGGCCCGGTTGCAAATTGAGGAGTTTCACGAAAGCCTGCGCGATGTGGAAGGGGACGGGCCCCCCAGCGTGATACTCACGGTTATCAAGTGGGTGGCTTTCCTGGCCGCGTTGTCACTGGCCGGCTGGGCGCTGTTCCGGATGTTCCGCCGGCGCCGGTTGACGGGCGGGAACTACGCCGAGGGTGAGCTGCGCGAATCCATCTTCACCTGGCAGGGCGCGGGGCAGGATGTGACGGATACCCTGGCCGGCTGGATGAACCGGGTATCCAATATGCGCCGCCGCCGGCCGCCCCCGGTCACTCCCCGCGAGGTGTATCACCGGATGCTGGAAGTGGCAAGTACGCTGGGATTCCCCCGCCGCCGCTGGCAGACGCCCCAGGAACACCGTCAGGACGTGAGCGCAACGCTCCCCGACCCGCCCGTGTCCCGCATCGTGAGCCGCTTCCAGCGCTATTACTACGGCCCCCGCCCCAACGATGAGGCCAACCCGGAAACAATGTCGGCGCTGATTGACGACCTTGACGACCTGCAATCCCGTCAGTAACTGTGCTATCCTTGCCGTTTATTCTGGCCCGGCCCTGCCGGCAGCGCAAAGCAGGAGAGGTACATAACTTATGCCAATCACCAACTCCAGGCGGATTGTAACTTGGACGGCGGTCGCGCTGGCCGCCGTCGCCATTGCCGCGGTGCCGCTGCTTATGACTGCCGGCAACGCGGCCGCTCACCAGCCGGACGGCCTGCGGATGTCCCTGGCCGAGGTGTCCGAGCCGCCTTGCCCCTACGGACACGACGCCGGGTGCGCCAACGCTCCGCTCCCGCTAACCGCAGTTAACCCCTACCGGTCAGCCGACCCGCACGCCTTGCTGCCCGACGCCGGCGCCGGGCCCGGCCCGGCGGCCCAAGCCGCCAGCATTGCATACTTGCGCCGGCAACATTCCGCACCCCCAACCGGCGACGGCCTGGCGGCGCCGGGCGACGAACCCGGCGCCCCCGGCAGCGGCGTTAACTACGCCATAACCCCGGAGATAGCCGGTCTCCCCTGGGCCAAAGACGGGCAAACCGCATCGGAAAAAGCGACCCTCGGATGGCTGGGACTGCTGCAAGAGTACAACCCCGGCCTGGCCAGCGCGCTGACCGGGATGCCGTTCCTGCAAGACCATACTCCTGGCGACCGCCAGGCCATTGCCACGCTCGCGCTCGTTTCATACCTATCGACGGACGACGCCAATGCCATCGTCAATGCCCCATCCTTCGCCGACGGCGGCGGCGTGGACAACAGCGAGGCCAAAATCATCGCTGTTATGGGGATTCCTTACGTCAGTGGCAACACCGCTCTAATCGCGCTGCTCACCGAATACGGAACCCTTGAGGAGCAAAGCGCAGCCGGGCAGTACGGCAATCCCCTGCATTTCGCCATCGTCAGGCTGGCAGTATCCCGGCAAAACAGCGAACTGATGCAAACGGCAACATCCGCCACGCGCCACGCCGAAACTCTGATGGGGCAGGCTCTGCCCACCGGCTTTGTGGGCATACTGGTCGCTAATGGGCCCGGCGCTGCTGGCGCCAACAACGGCGTCAGCATCCAGGTTGACGCCGGCTTTGACGGAACCTCTTACAGCGCCCGCGCCCGGCAGCGCACCGTAGCCCACGAAATCGGCCATTACTGGTGGGGCATAGGCCACGAAGACTGGCTTGCCGAGGGCGCAGCAGAGTACATCGGGGCCTACTCCGTCCGGAGCCGGTTCGGAGACAACGACGTCTCTACGAGTAACTGGCCCTGCCCTTACTACCGCACCATCGAACACTTGCGGGCCGACGCCCCGCAGTACGGTTCCGCCGGCAGCCTCTGCAACTACTCCCTGGGCGAAAAGCTGTTCCTCAGCCTGGACCGCGGTATGACAACTTCCGCTTTCAACGCCGCCTTTCGCAGCCTGTATCGCCTGGTGTCCACCTACGAGCAGGACGGCGTTGACCAGGGATTGTCCTTGATGCGCGCCTTTTGCCCCGGATGCTCCGGCAGCCTCCGCGACTTGGGCAATATCGGGAACACGCTGGCCCGCCGCTACGGCGAAAAAGTATTCACCGACCGCCGCCCGGCTAACGGGGCCGTCCCCGGCCTGGGCAGAGCGCAAAGCGTGGCTCTGGTCGATTACAGCATCGCCAATCGTCAATACGGCGTTGCCCAGGTGCCGGCCAGCAGCCCCGACCAGCGCCGGTGGGTCAGAGTCAACTTCAGCGGAGTGAGCAACCCGCCCGCAAAGGTCACCGTCATAGTGCAGCAATACCACGAGGACCGGGAACCGTATGCCATATGGCGGCAGGAAAGCACCGTCTATAGCCGGGACGGCCGGACCTGGTTCAACGCTTACCTGGGCAGCCCCTACCGTCGGGCCGCCGGCCATCATTGGGTGTACATCTACAACGAAAGCCGGCAGAAAATCGCCGCGGTGGAGTACCAGGTTCTGCCCTAGCGGAACTGCGGCATCACGTCCCCGGCGATAACCTGCATCAGCTCCCGGATGCGGGCAACGTCCCCGGTGTTCAATGCCAGCACGATATGCTGCACCCCGGCCTCCCGGTAGGCGGCGATGCCCGCCGCCATACCCGCCGGGTCGTCGCCCGGCAGACGCGCCCGGTCGGCGGCCCGCGGGCCGGACGGCGCGCCGTGGGCCTCGACCTCAACCCGCGCCGACATCACCAGGTCATCGGGGTTGCGGCCCGCCGACTCCGCCAGCTCCCGCACCCGTTGCCGGCCAATGGCGAACTCCTCCGCGCTCACCCCGGAAGGGTGCCAGCCGTCCCCTCGCCGGCCGGCCCGCCGCAGCGCCCCCGGACTGCTGCCCCCCACCCACAACGGCACGCCGCGCGCCCCGTTTATTTCCTGCTGCGGTTTGGGCGCAAACTTCAGGTCGCCAAAATCCCACCGCGCGCTGTGATATTGCGGGTCGTCGTTGGCCCACAGCTCCCGCATCACGTCCATCGCTTCGTTGGTCAGCGAACCCCGCTGGTTCAACGGTATGCCCAGCGCCTCAAACTCCGGCGTCATCGCTCCCACGCCGACGCCCAGCGCCACCCGCCCGCCCGACATCTGGTCCAGCGTCGCCGCATACTTCGCCAGCGCCACCGGATTATGGTACGGCAGCACCAGCACCGACGTGCCCAGCCGCACCCGCGCGGTCAGGGCCGAAATATGCGACAGCGTGGCCATCGGGTGGTAATAGGGCTTGTCGTCCAGCCGCTCCCGGATGTAGCCGTTGTTGAACAGGTGGTCCATCACCCAAACCGAGTCGTACCCCAGCTCCTCGGCCAGCGGCCCGAAACCGACCACCGCCTGCGGGTCCTCAATACCCCAGTTATTGGGAATCGTAACGCCGAATTCCATCAGGCAGCTCCAGTTGCGATTGCGTTTGCGATTGCGCTTGCGCCGGTCCGGTTTATTGCCGCCCCTTGTCGGGAGCGTGTCTCCGTTTGCGCCGGCGCTCACCCGGTCTTGATGGCCTGCACCAGCCGGGCGCACTCAATGGCGCCCACCGCGCAATCGGCGCCCAGGTTGCCCACCTTGCCGCCGGAGCGGTTGATGGCCTGTTCCATATTTTCGGTGGTCAGTACGCCGAACATCGTCGGCACGCCCGTCTCCCGGCCCACGGCGGCAATGCCGGCCGATGCCTGATTGCACACCATATCATAGTGGCTGGTCTCGCCCCGAATCACCGCCCCCAGGCAAATCACCGCGTCATACTGGCCGGATTGGGCCAGGGTTTTGGCTGCTACGGGCAGCTCGAAAGAGCCGGGAACCCAGGCCGTGGCAATATCCCCGTCGCGGACGCCGTATCGGGTCAGCGTAGCCACGGCCCCCTCCATCAAGTTCTTGGTGATAACGTGGTTGAAACGGGCCGCCACGACAGCGACGCGGAGACCGGCGCCGTCCAATCCCGCATTCAATTCTTGCGGCAAACTCTCATCTCCTCGATTCGGGCGTTGGGTGGCCGGCCGGGGGCCGGATGCCCGCCGGCCAAGTGTACTACGCCGCCGGCAATAGTGTCATCCGCAGCCGGCGGTGAATGTCGTCCAGCGATGCCAGTTCACCGCCCAGCACGGCTCTGGAGAGGCGTCGGATGTAGTCCTTCTGCTCGTCCCGCGTGATGTATTCCGCCGGTGATTTGCCGTCAACGCGGGCCAGCAGCAGTACGCCCAGCTGCCGCACGGTGTCGCTTTCCAGCCGGGCGGCGTCGCCGGCGCGGTCGCCGCCGGCGGCAAGGTACGCCGCCCAGAATGAGCGGGCGGCGTCATTATACTGCTGCGCCAGTCCCGGGCGGTGTATCGCTTTCAGCGTCAGGTGGTTGAGCATAAACGCCAGGTCGAACACCGGGTTGCCCAGATGCGCCACCTCGAAATCCAGCAGGAAAACCGCGGCGGATGCGCCGGCGCCGCTGACGATGATGTTCTTGGGGCTGTAATCGCCGTGCACCAGGGTACGGCGGTGGTTGAGCATCCGCCCGGCTTCGGCTTCAATGGCGTCGGCAAGGTCGGGATGGGCTGCTGCGGCGGCCCGGTGGTAGGGGTCAATGCGGAGCTGGACAAAACAATGCTGGTCGGCAAATTCCTGCAAGTCCGGCGGTATGCCAGCGTCGGTTACGGCGGAACGTTGATGAATGGCGCCAAGTATATCGCCAACCCGGCCGGCGACGGCCGTATCAACGTGGCCGCTGAGCAAGGCGTCTTTCCAGTTCACGCCGTCCGGGGGCGCGGCGGTCATCACGAACAGGAAGTTGCCCTTGTCCTCATCTACCACCCGGGGGATGGCGGACGGCGGGAGAGCGCAAGCCAGGTAGTCAATGCCGGCCCGCTCCCGGTGGATGCGCTCCCGGTCAGCGAACCAGTCTCCCGCGACGCGCAGCCTGCGGAGGGACTGCTTGATAACCAGGGACGCGCCGGGTTCGCCGGGAACGTTGACGCGCACGACGACGTTGGAAACGCCGCCGCCAAGGGTTTCAACCGTCGCCGTCCGGGCGGCGGCGCGCGCAATCACCCCCCGGTCAAGGAGGTAAGGAACGGCGCTGTCGGCAGTAAGGTTGAATGGCATCATACTATCTATGAACGGGGACGGCATCTGCTCCGTGCCCGGCGTGCCGCCGTTTTCCCGCCGGGCCCGGCGCTGGGTCATCCAGGCCACACGGGGAGCACCGCCCGGATTCCCGTGGGCAAGCCAGCCGCAACAACCGGCTACGGTACAAACTCTATCACGAATCGCATCGCGGCGGCGAGTTGCGATTGCAGCCGGGCAGCGTTCCCTTGCCGGCGGTCGGGGCTTTGCAAAGTCATTAAAGCCCTCTCCCCTTGTGGGAGAGGGGTAGCCCTCCGGCTCCGGCGCCCGCAAACCTCCCCGCACTTTGCGCCGGCCCTGCCCACTGACAACCCCCATTTGACAACCGCGAACATCGGTACTATACTGCAATCTATCACGTGAATCTCAGTCCAGCCAGAGGTCAACCGGTCATCAACGGCCAGTCAGCACAAAATCGCATACCGGCGTCGTGGAGACCCCTCGTCCAATGCTTACGCGAGAACGGTCTAACCGGCCAACAGCGACTGCCACCGCGCTGCGTGGCTGCGCCCTCAAAGCGTAGTTCACGAACCATCGGAGCAAAACTTTGCGTAAATCCCCCGGCCGTGGGGCTGACAATGACCGGTAACCTCTGGCTCGCACACCATATCCCGCCAACAACCGGAACCGGAACCCCGATCACCTGAACCAGCAAGGAGCATCGCCAATGAACCCAGCCCACCACCGCAGAGGAATAACCAAACCGCCGGCAACGGAACGCTGCCTTGCCGCCGGGCAGCCTTCCGCCCCCGCGACAGCGCACGATATTTGACATAAACCGCATCCGTCCCCGCGCCAATTCTTCCGACTTTACTGGTATGATGGAATGACGGGAACCCGCCCTTTCGGGATGACGGGTTCCCGCCCCTAACCAGACTGTATTAGCGCGCCGACGGCGGCCCGGTGGGGCGTCGCGGCGACCGGAGGGTGGCAATGCCGAGCAAGGGCAAGCGGGTGGCATCCCGACAGAATAATTTGCGTCGCCGGCGTGGCAATGCGAACCGTGGCGCGGCGGTGGCAACGCGCGCCGCCGCGGCGTCCACACCGGACACGACCGCCGCCGACCCGGCCGCGGCGGCTGATACGCCAAACGCCGCGGCAACGGCCGGGACGGCAGCCGCGCGCGCCGCTCCGGGCCAGTCGCGCGGACGGCGGTTCGACCGTCCGGCGGCCTATAATCACGTCGGCTCCGAACTGACCCGCATCGGCATCTTTTCCGGTGTCCTGGTGGTCATTCTGGTAGCCGTCTCCTTCGTGCTTTAGGCTGACGCATCCGGGACGGGGCCGGCAATGGCACGGCAGGAATTTGAACATCGCCTGTTGGTAACTCCCGAACGACCGGGCGTTTATCTGATGAAAAACGCCCGGGGCGCGGTGATTTACGTCGGCAAGGCGGCGGTGCTGCGGAACCGGCTGCGTTCCTATTTCGGCTCCCCGGCCGGCCACGACCGCAAGACGCGCCGGATGGTCAGCGAACTGGCCGACTTCGAGTTCATCGTCACCGACACCGAAGCCGAAGCCCTCATCCTCGAAAACACCCTCATCAAGCGCCACCGACCCTATTTCAACGTCCGCCTCAAAGACGACAAAACCTATCCCTACCTCAAAGTTGACCTGGCCGAGGAATTTCCCCGAGTGTACATCACGCGCGGGGTGCATCAGGACGGCGCCCGCTATTTCGGCCCCTTCGCCAGCGCCGGCAGCGTCCGCCAGTCTATGGACCTGGTGAAAAAACTCTTTCCCTACCGTTCCTGCACGAAAAAGATTACCGGAACCGACCCCAGGCCGTGCCTGGAATACTACATCCACCGCTGCGTCGGCCCCTGCGCCGGGCTGGCCAGCCGGGAAGAATACGCCGAAGTCGTCAAGCAGGTCATCCTCTTTCTGGAAGGCAACACCGAAACCGTTACCGGCCAGCTGCGCGGGAAAATGGAAGCCGCCGCCGAAGAGCTGGAGTTTGAACGGGCGGCCGCCCTGCGCGACCAGGTAGCAGCTATCCAGAAGTTCGAGGAAGAACGCACGGTCAAGGTGGACTCCGGCCGCCTCACCGACCTTGACGCCATCGCGGTAGCGGTGGCCGCCAACGAAACCTGGGTTGAGGTATTCTTTGTGCGGCGCGGCAAGCTCATCGGGCGCGACCACTTTTTTATGGAAGGCCCCCAGGACGATGCGCCGGGCGCAATCATCGCCCAGTTCGTCCAGCAGTTCTACGCCACCGCCCTGGAAGTCCCGCCGACGATTATGGTGCAGCACGACCCGCCGGCAGAGGACGTTCCCTTACTGCAACAGTTTCTCCGCAACCGGCGCGGCGGCGCGGTGCGCCTCTACCGGCCCCAGCGCGGCGAGAACCGCAAGCTGATGCAGGTGGTAGCCGAAAATGCGACCCAGGGTCTGGCCCAGCACCGGGTCAAGTGGCTCAACCGCTCCGACGCCATCCAGGGCGCGCTCTCCGAACTGGAAGAAGAGTTGAGCCTGCCAGCCCTGCCCCTGCGGATGGAGTGCTACGACATCTCCCACGTCCAGGGCAGCAACCTGGTCGGCAGCATGGTAGTGTTCGACGACGGCAAGCCGCGCACCCGCGATTACCGCCGTTTCAAAATCAAGGCGGTGGCGGGCGTTGACGACTACGCCAGTATGAAGGAGATGCTGACTCGCCGTTTCAAGCGGCTGAGCCAGGCCATCGCCAACCCCGACCCGGAGGGCAAGGTGGATGCGTGGGGCGTAGTGCCCAACCTGGTGATTATCGACGGCGGCAAAGGGCACCTGTCGGCGGCGCGAGAGGTTATGCTGCACCTGGGCCTGGAGCAAATCCCCCTATGCGCGCTGGCCAAAGAGAACGAAGAACTGTTCGTCCCCCACACGCCGGAACCCATCATCCTGCCCCGCGACTCCCAGGCTCTCTATCTGATGCAGCGCATCCGGGACGAAGCCCATCGGTTCGCCATCACCTTTCACCGCAACCTGCGTTCCAAGAGCAGTTTGAAATCGCCCATTGATATGGTGACGGGCATCGGGCCCAAGCGAAAACGGATGCTATTGCGCCGCTTCGGGTCCTTGCAGGGCATCAAGGAAGCCAGCGTTGAGGACATCGCCGCCGTGCCCGGATTGACCCGCTCGCTGGCGCTCCGGCTGAAGCAAACTATCTAGACCGGCGCGCCGGCGCCGGTCGCCACGGAACCGCCGACGACACTGCCCACCGGCGCCCAACCTCCGGCCGCCGCCGAATCCGCGAACCCGGACGCGCTGGGCGAGCGGGTATTGCAGTCGTTAGCCCAGCGCAGCCCCGCCGGCGCGTTGGCCCGGCTCCGGCAGATGCCGGCCGCCGACCAGGGCATCCTGCTGGCGCTGCTGACGCCGGCAGAGCTGTCCGACATCCTCTGGAAAGGCAGCATCGGCCTGGCGGCGGCGCTGGCGATTGCCATAGTCGGCAACCTGCTGGTGGCCGCCCTCACCGGGGCGGGGGCGCCGCTGGCCTTGCGCCGCCTGGGAATTGACCCGGTAGCATAATGTTGTGATTAGAGGCGCGCATAGCGTGACGCCGTTGGAGTCCCTCAAGAATATGACAATGACAATGGAAGTCCTGCTGCACGGCCGCCTGCGGGAAGTGAACTGCGACCAGGGCACGGCTGAACTGCACAACTACGGCGCGCCAGCCATCGCTTTGCGGTTCGAGGCCGGCCTGAACAAAACGATGCGGCAGATTGGCAACCCGCTATGTCAAAGTCAGGGGCAGCGGACGCTACAACGCCAACGACGAACGGGAAACGGTTACGGTACGCGAGGTTGTCGCAGAGCGGTCGGCGATTGACGATTTGCGCGCGCGGGAGCCTAAAATCTTTGACCCGGATAAGGCTGCCGTCTTTTATCAGCACGACGCTGGTGACCCGATTGACATTGCAGAGTTCATCCGTGTCATCTACGAAGGACGCGACTTGTAACTGCCCGCTCCTCTCCCACGACCGCGATTTTGGCAATCCCCCGGAGTTGCGGGTAATCCGCGGTGGCTGACGGCGCGCCGGCGGGCAATCGGACGAACCCGCCGCCGTTTCGCCTTGCCACCAAACCGGGCCTTACATTACCATACCGTTGCAGCAATGGTAGGGACGGTTGGGCTATGGTGCGCGAGGATGATTAAGCTTAGTATCACGTTGCCGGCGGGCGCGCAGGTGTGCATTGAGTCCGACGACCGGGAGCTGGTGCGCGAGGTGTTGCACACCTTTATGCCCCAACTGACCGGAGCGAACGGCGAACCGGCAGCGCCGGTGGCCCCAGTCAGCGCGGAGCCGCCAGCCCCCTATGCCAACGGGTACGGCCCTGAAAACGGCGCCGTGCCGAACGCGGCCACCGACCCGGCGGCGGTCCGTATTGAGCCGGTTACGCCGCCGCCGGCCCCGCCAACGGCGCACCCGGCGGCCGTCCAGCCGGCAATGCCAGCCCCGGCGCCGGCCCCGGCGGAACGGGCCGGCGCTGCCAACGGCGCCCTCGCGGCCGAACCCGCCACGGCGGCGGAACGGGAGTTCCTGGCCTTTTGCCAGCAGGTCAACCCGCTGGGCGATATGCGTAAAGTGGTGGTGGCCGCCGAGGCGGCGCATCGCTACCTGAACGTGAACAGCGTTGACCCCGACGAACTGTCCCATCTGTTCACCTTGGCCGGCTGGCCGATACCGCATAGCTTTGTCCAGACGCTGCGCAACGCCGCCCGCACCAAGTTCCGCTGGCTGGAACGCATACCGGGCCTGCCGGGCCACTATAAGGTTACGAACACCGGGCGCAGCATCGTTCTGGGCGATGGGGGAATATCATCTGAATCGGGGTAATCCTGCTCCGGGCAATGTAGTACAATTCGGGCTGTCCCCGCCGGTTTTCGCGCCGGCCCTTTTATCCCGGTTCACTATTGAGGAGAACACGCCATGAGAATGTATATCTGCGGTGAGTGGGTTGACCGCGATGACAAAATGCCCGTTATCAATCCTTTCGACCAGTCCGCCTTTGATACGGTGCCCCGCGGTTCCGCCGCCGATGTGGCCGCCGCCATCGCCAGTGCGGTGCGCGGCTCCGGCGTGATGGGCAAGCTGCCCGCCCACCGCCGCTATGCCATCCTGAAACGCGCCGCCGACCTGATGGCCGAGCGCGCCGACGACCTGGCGGAAACCATCACCCGCGAAGAGGGCAAGGTCATCGCCGAAGGCCGCGCCGAAGTGCAGCGCGCCATCCAGACCATCACCCTGTCGGCCGAGGAAGCCAAGCGGCTCCACGGCGAAACCGTGCCGCTGGACGCCGCCCCCGGCATCGTCAGCCAGTTCGGGTTCACCATCCGCGTGCCGGTGGGCGTGGTGGCCGCCATCGCGCCCTTCAACTTCCCCCTCAACCTGGTGTGCCACAAGGTGGGGCCGGCCCTGGCCGGCGGCAACGCCGTCATCCTCAAGCCGGCCGGCGATACGCCCCTGTCCGCGCTGAAACTCACCGAGATTCTGCTGGAAGCCGGCCTGCCCGCAGAGGCTATCCAGACCATCACCGGCTCCGGCGCCGAGATTGGCGACGCCATCACCGGCTCGCCCCACGTCCGCAAGATTACTTTCACCGGCAGCATGGAAGTGGGCGACCGCATCTGCCGCAACGCCGGCATCAAGAAGGTAACTATGGAGCTGGGTTCCAACAGCCCGCTTATCATTATGTCCGACGCCGACATTGCAAAGGTAGCAGCGGCCACCGTCGCCAGCGGCTTCTCCAACGCCGGGCAGGTGTGCATTTCGACGCAGCGGGTTTTCGCCGCCCGCGCCATTTACGCCGACCTGCTGGACGCCCTGGTGCAGCCCACGCAAGAGTTCAACGTCGGCAACCCCTTTGACGAGGACGTTAAGATGGGGCCGATGATTCGCCAGACCGACGCCGAACGGGTGGAAAGCTGGATTGCCGAGGCCGTGGGCCAGGGCGCCCGCGTCATCGCCGGCGGCGACCGGGACGGCACCCTGCACACCGCCACCGTGGTCGCCGACGCCCGCCCCGATATGCTCATCTCCCGCGAGGAGCTGTTCGGCCCCGCAGTCGCCGTCAGCGCCTTTGACGACATCGACGACGCCATCGCCAAGGCCAACGATACCCGCTTCGGCCTCTCCGCCGGCATCTTCACCCAGAACGTGGACTGGGCCATGAAATTCGCCCAGGAAGTCCATTCCGGCAACCTGCACATCAACTCCTCGCCCCAGTGGCGCGCCGACCTGATGCCCTACGGCGGCCTCAAGGACAGCGGCATGGGCAAGGAAGGCCCCGCCTACGCCATTGAGGAAATGACCGAGCTCAAAATGGTAGTCTTCCACCTGGGCGGATAAGGCGCTCCGGGAAGCTCCCGCAGCGCCTTGATGCCATGGGGCGAATAATTATTCGCCCCATCGCATTCCTACAATTCCCCCATCCCAACCAGCGCGGCCTGCACCTCGGTTTGCAGCGCCTGGAAAACATCGCCTACGCTGCCGCGCGCGTCCACCGTCACGAAGTTGTGCTCCTTCGCCAGTTGCCGGAACTCGTCAATCAGCGCGCTTTGATACTGGATGAAGTTCTCGTACAGGTCGGTGCTGCGCAGGAAATCCTCCCCCGATTCCCAGTGGTCCAGCTGGCGCACCGACAGCACCCGCGGCAGCAGGTGTTCCACGTCCACGTCCAGGTAAAGGACGCGGTCGGGGACTGCCGCGAACTCGAACACGTCGTTGAGCCAGCGGGCCGGCACGCCGCGCACCCGCGCCCGGGCAATGATGGAAAAGATGTAGCGGTCAACCAGGGCCACCATCCCGGAGCGCAGCGCCGGCACGATGTTTTTCTCCAGCCGGTCCCAGAAGTCGGTGGCGTAAAACAGGTTCAGCGTGAGGGCGTCCAGGGTGTTCCCCCGCATCGCCCGGTCAATGCCGGTGGCAGCCAGTGTGGAGCGGCGAAACCCCGTTACCAGTACGGCGTAGCCCTCGGCTTCCAGCCATTCCTGCAACATGGCAATCTGCGTCGAACGGCCCACCCCGTCGGTGCCTTCCAGCACGATGAGGCGTCCCGTAATAGCTTCTTCGCCGGCTCCGGGCGGAGTGTGGCCATAGAACCTCATGCTACTCATCTTCGGTGCTCCCCCGTAATTCCTGCGATTAGACGCCGTCCCTGCCGGCGGCGAGTGGAAAATTGCGCGCCATGGCTAGCCGTCGGAGCCGGCCGCCGCCGCTTCCTGCTCCGTCAGCCGGCGGCGCATCGGCGACGTGATGTAACGCCCGCTCAGGCCGAACCGGCCCAACGACTCGGGCAGGCTGGGCCCGCGAATTCTCATGGTGTCGTTGATGAGCGGCTCCACGTAACGCCGCACCTGCTGCTGCTGCACCGCAATCGGCTGGGTGGCGTCTATGGTCATCAGGCCAAACTCTTCGGTCAACGCATCGTACTCTTCCAGCAACCGGCCCTGGAAGATGCGGAAAGACTTCTCACGGTCGCCGGAAAAGCCCATGTCCTGCCCGGATTCGTAGTAGCCCAGCTCCTCGCGCCCGACGCTGATGCGGTGGATTGAAACGTCCAGGGGAACCTTGAAATACAGAGCCAGCGACGGCTGCACCGCGAAGGAATAAACGCGCCGCAGCCATTCCCGATTCACCCCACGGGCTGCGTCCCGGGCAAAGGCCGTGAAAACGTAGCGGTCGGCCAGCACGACGGCGCCGGCGCGCAGGGCCGGAATTATCTGGGCGTGGACCCGGTTGGTGAAGTCGGCGGCGTGAATCAGGCTGAAAGACATCGGGGTCAACAGCTCTTCCACCTTGCCCCGCTTGGTAGTCCGGCGGACGATTGGCGACGAGTTCCACTCGGTGAACACCGTTACCAGGTTCTGGCTGGTGAGCCATTTCCCCAGCAGGTCAATCTGGGTGCTTTTGCCGGAGCCGTCAATGCCCTCCACGATAATCAGCTTGCCCGGATACTCCCCGTCGTCCGGGTGCTGGCCGTAACGCTCTCCCATCTTGTACCCCGGTTGTTCTTGCAGCGCGGTCATAGCTCACCTCTTACAATCTGGATGTCTTCGCCAAAGGCTGTTTCCCATCTCTTTTCAATATCGGGCGCGGCCACCGGCGACCAGGCCGGCGTGGCAATTGCCAGCTTACCCGATTGCCGGCCAATTTGTACGACGCTGGCCGAACATTCCGGCGGCAAACGATTGTCCAGTTCGTCCGCCAGCGTCAGCGCCACGGCGGCCTGTCCGATTAGTTTCCCGTCCTGCCCGGTCAGCAGCCGGGAGCGGGTGAATCGCTTGGGCAGCTGTCCCGTTTCGGCCGCCAGCAGAATCGCCGCAATCTGCGCCGATTCCCGGTGCGTGAATCCGGGCAAGTCGGTGCGCACTATTATACTCGCAGTTCGGTTCAATCGGTTGTAAAAATCAACGGCATTCCCGATGTCCACCAGCCAGGCGGCGCATTGCAGCGCGCCGGCAAGGTGATTGTGCCGGCCTTGCCAGGCGGCGGCGGCGATGCGGCCCGCCAGGGCGGCCCGGCGCTCGCCCCGCCGCGCGAAACGTGGGGCAAACCGCTGGGTCAGGTCGATTAGCGATGCCTGCCTTACGGAATTGAGCGACGGCAGGCGGATTTTACCTTGCGCCGGCAGTTCATCGGGATGCCGGGCCAAACCTTCCCGCAGCCCCTGGCCGGATACCAGGATGCCGTCGGCGGCGGCGTGCTGCGCCAGGGCGTGGGCGACCACGGCGCCCCCGACGATGGAATGGCTGCGCTCCGGGTTCATCTCCGGGATTGCGGCCCGTTCCCGGCAAGACCGGCCGGCGAGACTTTCGGCCAGCCCGGTGAGAGCGTCGGCGCTGATTTGATACCCGTGCACCTTAATTATGGGATAGAATTCGCGGCCCCGGGCCAGCCGGGAAAGCAGGCGCACCGACCCGCCGGAACCGACCAGTACGCCGCCCTCCGACCGGGTTGGCGCCCCGGCTTGCGCCAGCACGGCGCGCACGTGTCGATAAGCGGCCTGCACGTTTCCGGGAGTGGGCCGGTCAGTCAGGCGAAAGCGGTTGGCGATACGCAGGCTGCCCAGCGGCAGGGAAGCGCTGGCCTGCAAAGCGCGGTCGGCGAACCGGACTATCTCCGTACTGCCGCCGCCGATGTCGGCCAGCAGACCGTCGCTCACGCGCAAGCCGTGAATGGCCCCGATGAAACAGTATGCCGCTTCGTCCTTGCCGTCAATAATTCGCAGCGGGATGCCAAAACGGTTCCTGGCGGCGTCGGTAATAGCGGCGGCGTTGCCGGACTCGCGCAGCGCCGCCGTGGCCACGGCGTGAATGGCGCGGATGCCGTACCCGCGAGCGACCAGAGCGAAATCCTCCAGGGCGTCAACCGTGCTGGCAACCCCCCGCGAGTCCAGAATACCGTTCTTGTCCACGTGGCTCATCAGGTTCAGGTTCACCCGCTGCTGCGCCACAATTTCGATGCCCCCGCCGGGGTTAACCTGCATCACCACCGCTCGCGCCGAACCCGAACCGATGTCAATAACGCCCGTGTATCTGGAATCAGCCGCGGCTGCCGAAGCCTTGTTACCGGTCGCGGCGCTGGCGGGGTTGATGGCTTGGGTCAGTGTCATTGCAGTCCTCAAACCGGACGGGTTAAGGCGCCGGGGCCGCGGTGCTATAATCCGGCAACTGGCAGCGACGCGCAGGACGATACGGGAGGTTTGCTATGCCCAGGCTGGAAGGAAAAATTGCCATCGTAACCGGAGCGGCCCGCGGGATGGGCGAGGTAGAGGCCCGGCTGTTCGCCGCGGAAGGGGCCACGGTGGCGCTGTGCGACGTGTCGGACGCCGACGGCCAGCGAGTAGCCGAGGACATTGTCGCCGGCGGGGGCGCCGCCGAATACGTCCATCTGAACGTAACCGACGAAGACAATTGGCGGCAGGTCATCGGCGACACGGTGAACCGGCACGGGCGGCTGGACATTCTGGTGAACAACGCGGGCATTTCCGGCTACGACGAAGAGGACAATCTCGGCGCCACCACCTGGGACCGCCTGCTGGACATCAACGCCAAAGGCGTGTTCCTGGGTATGAAACACGCTATCGGCGCGATGGAGCGGGGCGACGGCGGCAGCATCGTCAACATCTCGTCAATCTCCGGCATCGTGGGGCAAGAGTTCATCCATATGGGATACAACGCATCCAAAGGCGCGGTGCGGTTGATGACCAAATCCGCCGCCGTGCGGTGGGCGAAGGCCGGCATCCGCGTCAACTCGGTTCACCCCGGCCTGATGCCGCCCATGGCCGGCGGTTCGGCCAGCTCCGAAACCCGCGACGCTATGATGGCCAATATCCCGATGCAGCGCACCGGCCGGCGTGAAGAGGTGGCCTACGCCGTGCTGTTCCTGGCCAGCGACGAGGCATCCTACATCACCGGCGCCGAGCTGGTGGTGGACGGCGGGTTCACCGCGCAATAGCGGCCCGGGCCGCGATTTGGTCATTTGCCGCCATACGTCACTCCCGCGCCAGCCGGAATGACGCGGCGAAAGGCCGGAATTACGGCCGGGGCCGGGCGGGGCCAAAATAATGCCCGTATGCCAAATGCCTACGGGCCGGTTGCACGATTGCTGCGCCATCACGTCTAGCGATAGGATGCCGGCAAGCCGGCGACTTCGGATTCCAGCCGTGCTATGTCGGCCTCGTCCAGGTTGAAATACTTGGCTTGGGGATGATGAAAAACCACGGCGGACACGGAACCCTCCGGGTCCATCATATACCCGTCGGTGAGTTCCACGCCAATGCTTTCGGTAACGTCAAGCAGGGAAAACAGCTTTTCCTGGTCTTCCAGGCGGGGACAGGCCGGATAGCCAAAAGAGTAGCGTTTGCCCCGGTAGTTGGCGCGGAACAGCTCCCGCAGTTCGGCGTCGCCGGTGATTTTCAGCCCGGAGGGTTCGCCGATGTTCCACATACTGCGGATGCGCTTGTGCAGCAGTTCGGCAAAGCCTTCGGCGGACTCGATGGCCAGGGCTTGCAGCGTGTGGGAATCCAGATAGCGGCCGGCGTCTTTCCAACGCTCCGACAGGGCGCGGACGCCGGGGCCGACGCTGGTGACGAACATTGCTATGTAGTCGGCCGGCCCGTCGCCCACCGGACGCGCGTAGTCGGCCAGGCACAGGCCGTCGCGCCCCTGCTGCCGGCCGAAGTAGAACCGCTCCCGCTCCGTTACGCCGTCAGCATGGTAGATGATGAGAAACTGCCCGTCGGAACGGCAGGGAAAGAACTTGAACACCGCGTTGGCGGCAATGTCGGAGCGGGACAGCATAATGTCCTCAACCCGCTGCGCCTGCCGGCGCAATGCCACGGCTTTGGGTTCGTCATTGGCCAGAGCGTCGGCGAAGCGGCCCCGGTAGCCCAGATGCCGGACATAGAGCATCTGCGGGTTGATGTAGCCGAAAATCTCGTCCAGGTCGTAATCGTGCAGGACGTGGGGGCGCAAGTCGGGCGGCTGAGGCGAAGCGTCCAGCCGGGGGACGGCGGGGACATTGGCGGCTATGTTGGAAGTCATAGCGCCGGCTCTTTCCGCTGCGTTGGACGGGCGCCGTACTTGGCCAGGATTGCGTCCACAAAGGGCTTGAGCGTGACTTCCGCGTTTTCTATGGTTATCCCCGAAACGTCGTGGTCAAGTTCCTCACCTTCCTCCGCCGCGTAAAACACTACCACGCCTTTGGCAACGTGTTCGCCTTCCGCGCGCCGTTCGCCGTTCTCGATAACCAGCGTCTGCGTATCCGGGTAGTATAGAACGGTAGGTTCCAACTCCGAATGTAGCCCCATCGCTCGCCCTAGCGCGAGGATGGTCGCGGCGTCGTAGCCGACCACCTCGCGCTCGAGATTTGTGGTCGCCCATTTCACGAGGACATCAGGGAGGCGGAATCCCGGTTCTGCCGTCCCTTCCTTGAGCTTGGATAACATACTCTTCACGCGGGCATCGTGGCCCTGGCGGAACTTGGACTCCGGTTTGGTGACCGCGCCGCATCCGCAGAGGCACAGCCCACCGGCCGGGATGGCCTTCGGTTCCGGCTGGGGTTTCGTGTCAGTCATTTCCTGTCTCTCCTTGTCCGGCCTTTCAGTCTTTGCTCTGCCTGCTTGTCACGAAAGCCGATAAGCGGTGTGGAACTGGCCGCCATCTGAAAATTCTTCATATACTACCTCTATCCAGGTTGCAATCTCTGGCAGCCATCCCACCTGAATTGTCCAAACTCGCAGCCCATTTTCTGGTGTTGTGGAGTATTCTTCATAGGAATCAGGGGATTAGATAACGCGCATTACCCATTCCGGGAGTATATCAGATGTGGCATAGTGCCGTCACAGCGGGAAATAGTGAACACGGCCGGCACTTAGGTCAAAATGGCAGGAGAGCCAGTTGCGCATCACATCCATACCCACCAGCGACGGCAGGCCGTGGTTGTAGTCCGTTTCAACTGCCAGGCAGATTGTCACCGGGTACGAATGTTGATGCCCGGTAATCGGGTCGTCAAATGTGACGGTGGCTTCCATTGCGTGGAATGTGGCGGAACCGCCGATGCCGCTGAGGCCAATTTGGGGTGCGTCGGCCATCATTTCCGGGGTAATGCCCAAGCGCTGCCAGTCGGCGGGATGCAGCACAGTAACGGTGGCCCCGGTGTCCACAAGGAACGGCACACGGTCGCGAACATTGAGCGACGGGATGTCGACACTGGCATCAGCATAGGTTTGGATAGCGTGCCCGGCGACGGTTCGGATTGCCGTAATCACAGAAGCCACCCCTTGACTTCGGTGTGCAGGAACTTGATGGGGGTGTCGCCAGGGCGCATACCGGCCTGTTTGATAAGTTCAATCAGTTCGCGGCTGGTTTTGGCGGACAGCACAATGCCGTCGTCCGTGAAAGCAACCCACTGGTCGGGGTAGTCCCTGACCAGGTCAGGGACGGCCTCGAGAAGTTGGATGTGGGCCTCGGTGAATTGAGCCATGGTTTTCCGGGGGATGGATTCGGCCGGCGCGGGTTTCGCGGTGGTCATCGGATTTGACCTCCTGATGGCGTTGGGCTTGCCGCCGCCGCGACTTGCATTTCCGCCGCCTCGGCGGACAGCCGCGCCGCCAGCCGTTCCCGCTCGTCGGCATCCTGTATCACGTTGGCCAGGGCCAGCCCGCTCATCGCATCCGGCGAGTAGGCGACCATTCCTTCGTATTCCGGCGCAATCCGCAGCCGGGTGAAGCGGTTGGACAGCGCCGCGCCGCCCACCAATACCGGCGCGCGGATGCCGGCCGTGCGGAAATCCTGTACCGTCTCTACCATCATCTGCGCCGACTTGACCAGCAGGCCGGACAGGCCGATGATGTCGGGCCGGTGTTCGCGGTAGCCGGCGATGAGTTCCTGCGCCGCCACCTTGATGCCCAGGTTGATAACCCGGTAACCGTTGTTGGACAGGATGATTTCCACCAGGTTCTTGCCGATGTCGTGCACGTCGCCCTTGACGGTAGCCAGCAGCACCCGGCCGCGAGTGGCGGCGTCGCTGCGCTCCATGTGCGGCTCCAGATGGCCCACGGCGAACTTCATCGCTTCGGCGCTTTGCAACACTTCGGCCACGATGAGCTGGTTGGCGTTGAACTGGCGGCCCACTTCGTCCATCCCGGCCATCAGGGGGCCGTTGATAATGGCCAGCGGCTCGCGTTCCTGCAACGCCAGGTCCAGGTCGTCGGCCAGCCCTTCCTTGCTGCCCTCAATGATGCACTGGGCCAGGCGCTCGTCCAGCGGCAGGGCCAGGCGTTCCTCGGCGGTGGCGCGCGGAGCGCGGTCGCGGAAGTGGGCGGCGAAGGCGGCTACCGGGTCGTCGCCCCGGTTCCAGATAAGGTCTTCGGACAGGCGGCGTTCTTCCTCCGGGATGGTAGCGTAACGCTGCATCATCTCGGAGTTGACGATGGCCGTATCCAGGCCGGCCTGGGTGCAGTGGTACAGGAACACGGAGTTGAACACCTCACGCCCCGCGGCCGGCAACCCAAAGGACACGTTGGAGATGCCCAGGATGGTTTTGGTGTTGGGCAGCGCCTCTTTAATCAGCGCCACGCCGGCGATGGTTTCGGCGGCGGAACCGACGTAGTTCGCATCGCCGGTGCCGGCGGGAAACACCAGCGGGTCAAAGATGATGTCCTGCTCCGGCACGCCGTACTTTTCCGTCAGCAGACGGTGGGAACGCAAGGCGATTTCCAGCTTGCGCTCTTTCGTAATGGCCTGCGCCTGGTCGGGGTCATCATCAATGCAGCCAACTACCAGCGCCGCCCCGTAGCGGCGGGCCAGGGGAACCACCCGCTGGAACCGTTCCTCGCCGTCTTCAAGGTTGATGGAGTTGATGATGGACTTGCCTTGCAGCCGTTTCAGCGATTCCTCAATCACGGCGGCGTCGGTGGAGTCAATCATAATGGGGGCTTTGACGCGGCGGTTGAGCTGGTCGAGGAACTTGATAACGTCGGCGGTTTCGTCCCGGTCGGGGTCTTGCAGGCACACGTCCAGCACGTGCGCCCCGTTGCGAACCTGGCGGCGCCCGATTTCGGCGGCCTCCTCAAACCGCTCGTCGCCGATAAGCCGCTTGAACCGCCGGCTCCCCAGCACGTTGGTGCGCTCGCCCACGATGGTAGGCCGGGTGTCCTCGTTGACCACCACCGCCTCAATGCCCGACACGCGCGTTTCGAGTATCGGCGCGGCGTTGCGGGGCGACCGGCCGGCCATCGCCGCGCTAATCTGCCGGATGTGTTCCGGCCCGGTGCCGCAGCAGCCGCCGGCCAGATTGAGCCAGCCGTTGTCGGCAAAGCGGGCCAGCGTGGCGGACAGCATCTCCGGCGTTTCGTTGTAGTTGCCGTCCTCATCGGGCAGGCCGGCGTTGGGCACGCAGGCGATGCTGAAACGGGACAGGTCTTGCAGGGTTCGGATGTGGTCGGTCATAAACTCCGGGCCGGTGGCGCAGTTGAACCCCACCCACAGCAAATCGCGGTGGGCCAGCGAGGTATAAAGCGCCTCGGCGTCCTGGCCGGCGAGCAGGGTTCCCATCGGCTCAATAGTGCCTTGCACCGCCACCGGGATGCCGGTATCGAGTTCGGCAAAAGCCCGGTCAATGCCTTCCAGGCCGGCCTTGATGTTGATGGTATCCTGGCTGGTTTCCAGCAGCAGCACGTCCGCGCCGCCCTCAATCAGGCCGGCGGCCTGCTGGTGGTAGTCGGCCGCCAGTTCGTCAAAGGTCAGCCCGCCGGTTACGGAGATGGTGCGCGTAGTCGGCCCCATGGCGCCGGCGACGAAACGGGGCTGGTCCGGCCGGTTGGCGGAAAAGTCGTCAGCAGCGCGGCGGGCGATGGCGGCGGCCTCCCGGTTGATGCGGCGGGCCTGGTGGGCCAGGCCATACTCGCCGAGGACGACGGCGGTGGCGCCGAAAGTGTTGGTCTCGATGATGTCGGCGCCGGCGTCAAGATAAGAGCGGTGAATGTCGGCGATAACGTCGGGGCGGGTGACGTTCAGATACTCATTGCACCCCTCATACTCGGCGCCGCCAAAATCATCCGGCCCCAGCTCGCGCGCCTGAATCTGCGTCCCCATAGCGCCGTCGATGACCAGAATGCGGTTTTGCAGTAACGATTTCAGTTCATTGATGCGGTCGGCAACATTCATGGTATGAGCTCACCCTACTTGCAGTTTCCAATCAAGGCTACCCGCAACGGGTGGCTATGTCAAACCGAACCGCCAGAATCGGCCGCGTTTCGTTTCAGGTGGTTGTACCTCGCCGTCATTCCGGCGCAGGCCGGAATCCACCAAATCCCAATCGGAAAAATCCTGTCCATCTTGTCAATACGATGTAAAAAAACGGACTCAAACCACCTGAATTGCAACGCTACCCGCCAAAATCCAGAATGTCGGATTATGGTATACTGACGATTATGACCACCCCAACCGACATCACCCTCAACGACATCAGCGACCTGGTGCGCATCCTGCAGGAGCGGCCGGAATGGCTGGAAGCCGTCCGCCACCTCGTCATCGGCGATGAACTGCTCAGCGTCCCGCAGCAGCTGGCCGAGTTCATCCGGTCCACCAACGAGTTCATCCAGTCCACCAACGAGAACTTTCGCCTGGTCTATGAACGGCTGGACCGGCTGGAGGCCGGACAGGACGAGTTGCGGGCCGGACAGGACGAGTTGCGGGCTGGGCAGGAGGAGTTGCGGGCTGGGCAGAACGAGTTGCGGGCCGGACAGGACGAGTTGCGGGCCGGACAGGACGAGTTAAAGGGCAGCTACATTCGCCTGGAAGGAAGGTTCAACAGTTTGGAAGGACGGTTCAGCAATTTTGAGGGAAGCGAATATGAGCGGAAAGTGCGCAATCGCCTGATTTTCCGGGCTACCCACCGCTTCGACTTGGCTCGGCCCGTCATCGCTATGACCCAGGATACCCAAAGCGTGCCCCAACTGACCAGCATCGTCCATCGCGCCATCCGGTCCGGCGTTATTACAATGGACGAAGCCGAAGACCTCCACGAAGCTGACATCATCATAATGGCGGACGATGGCCGCCACGTCCTGGTTGAAGTTTCACTCAACGCCGATGAAGATGACCTCAGGCGGGCGCTCCGACGCTCCCAGATACTGGCCACGGCCGCCAACGCCGCGGTCATACCGGCCATAGTTACGCCTGACCCGTCGGATTTCCTGTCCGCCCAGGCCGAAGCATACGGCGTAGATTTATTCAGTATTCCCTACCCCTGAGCGCAGCGCAATGCAGGGAGTATAACCAATGCCATTACCCCAACCAATTGCAAACTGCTATTGGGTTGAGCCGGGCAAGCTGCTTGCCGGTGAATACCCTATCGACCTGGACGAAAAAACGTCGCTGGAAAAGCTCCGCGCCCTGAAAGACGGCGGTGTTACCGCGTTTATCGACCTGACCGAAGCAAACGAACCGGCCGGGGGCATCCCCCTGCGCCCTTACGCTGACTTGCTCGAGTCAGCGTCGCACCGGCGATTTCCAATCCGGGATACTTCAATCCCGGATTCGCCGGAGCTGACGACGAACATTCTTGATGCCATCGACCGCCAGATCAATGCGGGGCAAACCGTCTATGTCCACTGCTGGGGCGGCGTAGGACGAACCGGCACGGTAATCGGCTGTTGGTTGGCCCGGCACGGCTACCGGGGGCAGGCGGCGCTGGACCGTCTGGAAATGCTCTGGCAAGCCTGCCCTAAATCCGACTACCGGGATTCGCCGGAATCTGAATCCCAGCGCGACTACGTCCGGCATTGGGGCGAAACCGGCTGTGACGGAGGGCAATGAGATGGAGGACAATAATATGAACGGCCACGCCGTCGTTTCGCAAGCCCCCGCCCTGGCGCAGCTGTTGGCTGACGGGGCCCACGCTGGGCCCGGGCCTTCCCTACTGTCCGACCGCGCCCGCGGCGCGATGCTGGGCCTGGCTGCCGGAAACCTGCTGGGCCTCGACGTAGAAAGCTGGTGGTATGATGATATTGAACGCGAGTATCCTGACGGCCTTAGCGACATTGACCCTCGTGAAGTATCCTGCCCGATGGACGATGACCTGGCGCAGGCCGTTGACTTGGCGGAATCGTTGCTGGCCGGGGGCGATTTGGCATCAGACTTCGCCCGGCGTCTAATCGTATGGGCGCGCGAGAACGGGCGCGGCATGGGAATTACTACCAGCGAGGTCATTTATCAACTGGAAACCGGCAAGCCGCTGCCGGAGCCGGCCCGCATCGTCTATGAGCGGCGAAATCGCATCGCCCCCAACGGCGGCGTGATGCGCTGCGCCCCCGTTGCCATCGCCCGCCGGAACCGCCCGGCGCTGCTGGTCAGCGATGCGGCGATTACCTGCGCCGTAACCCACTACGCGCCCACTTGCCAGTGGTCTTGCATCATCATCAACGCGGTCATCGCCCAGCTGCTGGACGGCGCCGCGCCCGATTTGACCGCCCTGCTCACCACCGCCTCTGCCGACGGCTGCCCCGATTTGGCCGCCGCCGCCCATAGCGACGGGATTCCAACCGCTATTCTGGACGCCATCGCCAGGGGCGACGCCGTTCCGCCCGGCATTGACTGGCTGCGGCAAGACCAGCGCCTGATTGGGCATACCCTGCTGTGCTTGCAGGCCGGCCTGTGGGCCGCCGCCACGCCGCTCAATTTTGAGGACGCCCTGGTTGCCCTAGTCAGCGCCGGCGGCGATACCGACACCAACGGAGCCGTGGCCGGCGCCGTGCTGGGCGCGCGCTGCGGCGCATCCGCCATCCCCCAACGCTGGCTGGACTGCATCCCCCAGCGGGAGCGGATTGAAGGGCTGGCGGATGGACTGCTGGCCCTGTCGCGCAACTAATCGCGGAACGCGCCCGCGTTACACGGCTGCGCAAAGCGCCTGCTCCATTTCGCCCGTCAGTTCAATGGGGATGAATCGGGAATCCGGGTACAGGTAGTCCTCGCTGGATTCGTCAATGACTCGAGTCAGCCCGTACTTCGCAGTCCTGTCGTCGGGCAGTACGCGATAGATTTTGCGCGCCTCCAGCGCGGCCGGGCATTCGTCATCCCCTTTGATGCAAACAACGTATTTTGCGTTCGTGGCAGTCGCTCCAAGATATGTTTTATCTTGAAATTGCGCCTGCCAATGCCGCGCGCTTCGTAAAGTGCGGTAGATTTTGCGAACCGCCAGCGAGTCCGGCCAATCACTGCTATTGATGCAGACGACATACTTTGTGTTCATAACCATCACCTTACGATACGCTTGATTTTAACGTTTTTCCTGCCGATGCCGTGCGCTTCATACCAATGAACTTTGGCGTCGTGTATCGTACCACTTCAGCCATTTGCCCGGGTATTTCCAGGTCGTCCATTACCATCTCAATCAATGCGGCCTCTCAACAGCGGGCGCCAGTGCGCTGGGGCTAGGCGCGCTATGTTGCATCCGCCGTACCCCAACGCTGGCCGGACTGCATCCCGCAACGGGTGCGTATTCAGGGGCCGGCAAATGGAATGCTGCAATAGTTGCCGGCCCTGAGTCAGGCAGGGATGGCAAGCATTTGCTCCAACTCCTCCGTCAGCTCAATAGGAGCGAAGTAACGGGCTGGAAACAGATAATCCTCGCCCGACTCATCTATGACGCGAGTGAAGCCGTGCTTTGCCATATCCTCATCCGGCAAGGCACGGTAGATTTTGCGAACCTCAAGCGAAGCCTGATACTTCCCGTTGTCAATGCAGACAACATATTTTGAATACATATGCGTCCTATCCGCCATTTCGCATTTTGACGCCATGCGCCGGGAGTTGATTATAATGCGATAACAAGTCCCGGCGCAAGGGGGTTGACCGGCGGCCGGCCTACCCGAAATACCGCCCCAGCTCCTCCCGGTTCCGCTCCAGCCAGGCCACGTTGAGCGCGATGCGTTCCAGTGCCTGCCGTATCGTCCGCTCCGCTGCCGGCGTGGGGTGGGCCTCAAAGAAGGCGGCTACGTCGTCCCGCTGCTCTTTGCTGGTGAAGGCGTTGGTGATAGCTACCAGGCGCATCAGGCCGAATCCGCCGCTGCCGTAACGCCGGTCAAATTCGTCCCACTGCTCTTTCAGGAACTCCCAAGCCAGCGTGCGCCCTTTATGGTTGGCCGCCACTGCCGATATTACAAAGATGGTGTCCTGGAGTCGCACGTCGTCGCTGAGGGCGCGGGCCAGCGTTTCCTGCAGCAGGTCTGCCTGCCGGAACCGGGCCAGGGACATCAGCAGGCGGATTTTCTCCTCGTGCAGTTCCGCGCCGCGTTCCAGCTCCCAGATGCGGTCGTACAGCGCGCGGTCGCCTTCCTGCGCCACCAGGCTGAACACCACGCCGCGCAGGTCGGGCCGCACATTGGCCGGGTCGGCCTGATACGCCTCAAACTGCGCCTGGGCCTGCGCGATTACATCCGGGTCGCCATAGACGCCGGCCTGGCTGAGCACCGTGGAGCGCAGCAGCGAATCCAGGTGCCCTTCGCTGGCCCTAGCTTCCCAGCCCGAGCGTTGCGCCGCCGGCCCGAACAGCCGCCGCCCAAAGGCCCGGTACGATTCCAGATACGGCTCCTCCGCAATCAGACCCTCAATCTCCCGCAGGTTCGTCGCCAGGTCGCTCCACACCGAAGCATCCGTCTCATCCTGATACGATTCCGCCAGGGACAGAAAGCGCGTAACCGGCAGCAGCCCCGCCCGCGAAAGCGCGTAGGCGTCGTTCTGGATGCCCAGCCGGTCGGTAGCCGGCAGCGTCCGGCTGGCGACGACTCCCGCCAGTCGTTCCCGGTCCCTGTCGGTGTAATTCACCCGGTAAAACCCGGTCTGGTCGGGATTAACCTTGAACCAGTCCGGTTCCGGCGGCGCCGCAATCTGCACCGTAGCGCTCGCCGCGTCAACCAGCCGGGCCGTTATGGGAGCGCCGGCCGCCGTAACCGTCAGCGGCACCGGCCAGACCTGTTCCGCATCATCGCCCCCGGCGCCGCCCAGAGCCGAGTCGTACACGAACCGTTCCTGCCGCACCTCCAGCGCCAGCCCGCCGTCGCCGGGACTGGCCGCCACGTCCAGCACCGGATACCCCGTCTGACCCGTCCAGCTGCTCATAATGCTGTTCACCGGCTGGCCGGATGATTCCTCCAGCGCCGTCCACAAGTCCGTCGTGCGGGCGTTCCGGTACGAGTGCCGGTTCAGGTAAATGTTCAGGCCGGTACGGAAGGCGCCCGGGGTGAGAAAATGCTCCAGCATCCGCAGCACCGAGCCGCCTTTGCTGTAACTGATGGCGTCAAAGAGCTGGCTGACCTCAGCGGGATTCGCCACTTCCTGCTCAATGGGGTGGGAGTTTTTCAAGCCGTCCAGGTTGAAGGCGCGGTTGGTGTCCATATTGACGAACTGCGTCCACATCGACCATTCGGGGAAAAGCCAATCCACGGCTTTGGTGCCTACCCAGGTGGCGAAACTTTCGTTGAGCCAGAGGTCGTCCCACCATTCCATCGTAACCAGGTCGCCAAACCACATATGGGCCATTTCGTGCGCCACCACCTCGGCCACCCGCTGGCGGGTGCCGGCCGACGAATTCTCCGGGTCCACCAGCAGGGCGGTTTCCCGGTAGGTAACGCAGCCCCAGTTCTCCATTGCCCCGGCGGCAAAGTCGGGTATCGCCAGGTGGTCCAGCTTGGGCAGCGGGTAGGGAATGCCGAAATAGTCGTTAAAGAACGACAGCAGCTTGACCGACGTGTCCAGGGCGAATTGCCCCTGCGCCTCTTTGCCCCGCGTCATCCAGATGCCGACCCGCGTACCGTCGGCCGCCTCTTTCGCAATGTGCGTCAGGTCGCCGATGACAAAGGCGAGCAAGTAGGTGGACATAACCGGCGTGGTGTCAAAAACCAGCGTCTTGACGCCCGGCGCGCCGCCCTCCCGCTCCGCGATGATGGGCGTGTTGGACACGGCCTGCATCGCGTCGGGAATGTTCAGCGTAACCTGAAAGGTGGCTTTCACCGCCGGCTCGTCCCAGCAGGGCAGGGCCCGGCGGGCGTCGGTGGCCTCGAATTGAGTGGTGGCCAGATAGGCCGTTTCGCCCTCCGGGTTGGTGTACTGGCTGCGGTAAAACCCGCGCAGCTTGTCGTTCAGCTCGCCCGTGTAAGACATCCGCAGCTGCCGGTTGCCCGCCGGCCCGTCGGCCGGCGGGCCGGGGATGGCGATAGCAGCCGTCTCCGCATCGGCGTCGTAGGCGATGCCGGCGGCGGCTTGCGCGTGTTCCCCGTCGCTGTCAGTCCAGCTCACCGACACGGATTTAATGTCAATCTCGGCGCAGTTCAGGACGATTTCCGCAGTGCCCGGCTCCATCCGCACGGCAATATCCACCTCGCCGGCAAAGGTGAAGTCGTCAAAGTTGGGAGTCAGGGTCAGGTCGTAATGGATAGGGCGAACATTGTCGGGCAAGACAACGGCAGCAGTGGACGGCATCGGGCTTTCCTCCGGGACGGGCAGCGCCAGTAAAGTAGCGCCAGTTTATCATAACTGCCGGCCCCCGCTCCGGGCCGCCGGTGATTTGCCCCGGGTGCGGGCCCCATCCCCGACCAACGCAATCCGGCCCGTCCGGTGCGCCCGGCAAAATGCCGCCGGCTGCCCGAAATTGGATAAAGACCGTCTAAACCGTCTTGCGCCCTGCCGCCCGGTGCGGAATAATTAACCCGTTCCTGATTCCCCGTAACGGCTTGCGCTTGCGCCCACGCCGCCGGTGTCTTATGCCAGCGTTTTATGCCAGCGTCTTATGATTGATACTGCTCTCCTCTCCCTGGGCCTCCTGATAATTGTGGCCAAACTTGCCGAAGGCGTCTGTCGCCGCTTTCGGCTCAACTCAATCGTTGCTTATACCGTCACCGGCGTCATCCTCGGCCCGGTACTGGGCCTGGTTCATCTTGACCACGAGCTCCATCTTATCCTCACCATCGGCATCTTCGTTTTCTTCTTCCTGATTGGCCTCGACGAAATCGACATTTCCAGCTTCGTCGCCAGCCTCCGCGGCCGCTATTTCATCGCCGCCATCCTGTCGGCGCTCATCTCCCTGCTGGCGGCCTTCCTGGTCACTTCCGACCTGGTCTATGATTTCCGCTTGGGTCTGGGGTTCGGCGATGCCCTGGCGCTGGCCGGCGTGCTGTCGCTGACCAGCCTGGGCATTGTGGCCAAAGTCCTCTCCGACGACGGACGCCTCAAAGAACCCATCGGACTGCAAATCTTCACCACCGTAATCATCGCCGAGTTGCTGACTCTGCTGGTAATCGGCTTCCAAATCAGCGGCACGGGACGCAGCCTCGGCATAGTTCCGGTGCTCATTCTAATCGGTCAAATGGCCGGCTTCACGGTAGTAACCTGGTTCCTGTCTTCCAAAGTCATTCCCCGCGTTATACTGCTGCTGGAACGGGTTCTGAATGTGCCGCATCTTTCCTTCGGCCTCTTCCTGGGCTGCCTCTTTCTGGTGGTAATCGGCGCCGAGGCCATCGGGCTGCACGGCACCCTCGGCGGCCTGCTCTTCGGCGCCTGCCTCTCGCAGCTCCCTTACCAGGTGCGCCGCGATATGATGCCCGGCCTGCGCAGCGCCGCCCATGGCCTGTTCATTCCCCTCTTCTTCGCTTCCGCCGGCCTCCACCTGAGCCTGTCTTTTATTAATCTGCCTCCCTTGACCGTCGCGGCCCTGGTGCTCGCGCCCCTGGCCGGCAAGTTCGTCGGGGCCTGCATCGGCGCCTACGCCACCCGCCTGAACGCTCCCCTGGCCACGGCGGCCGGCCTGATGGCTAAAGGCGTGGCCGAAATCGCCCTGCTGCTGGTGCTCGTCGAAAGCGGCGTTATCGGACGCGATGTTTTCTCGCTGCTGGTGCTGGTAATGTTCGGTTACATTCTGCTGATGCCGCCGGCCATCAGTTTCGCCGTCCGCCGGGCCAGTCGTCGCGGGCAATCCGCGTCCCGCGGCCTCTCCCGCTCCCTGCCCGCCAGCATGGCCCATTTTGCCCTGGATAACTTCACCGTGGGCGACATCATGGACCGCTCGCGCAACCATCCCGGCTCCAGTCTGTCCGTCCGCGGTTTCACCGAACGCTGGATTGTTCCCCACGAGCAGGATTACGTGGTGGCCGACCGGGGCAGCTACCAGGGCATCCTGTCCCTGCGTATGCTCCGTTATCTCCCCAAAAGGGAATGGGCGGAGACGCCCCTGAGCCGGGTTCTCCGCCGCGATACTCCCCAAGCCTGGCACGACGAATCAATCGAGGACGCCCTGCAAAGAATGACCGAAACCGCCCTGAACGCCCTCCCGGTTCTGGAACGCGACACCGAAAAGTTCCTCGGCTCCGTAACCAGCCACGAAATCCTGGCCCTGATGATTACGGAAGTGGAACCGGAAGGCGATATCTGAGGCCGGAGCCGGTCAGTCTGGCAGCGCCACACCCCCGGATTACTGAGGATTACTGAGCCGGAGGTTCCGGCGGGTCTTGCCGCGCGTCAATGTTAATTATTCGCCCCCAACGCCCGCGCGAAAATCGGCCCCAGCTCAATTGCGACGCCGGGCATTGCATCCGAAACCGGCACATCAGCGACGGTGAACACGCGGGCCGGCGTGAGCGCGCCGCCGGCGCCGGTGTAGCAGGCGGCCGTCCGGGCGTCCAAATCCACAATCCAGACCTCCCGCACGCCGGCACTGAGATAGACCGGCCGCTTTTCATTAAAGTCGCGCCGGCGGGTGGAATCAGACAATATCTCCACTACCACATCCGGCGCGCCGGTAACGCCATGGCCGTCAAAAATATGTCGCCGCGCGTTGGATACAAACAGCAGGTCGGGCTGGTAAGTGTTGAACTCGTCAACGGCTGCATCGTAAGGCGCGATGCGAACCTCGCCGATGCCAAGAGCGCGGGTCTGCATTAGCAGCGCGGCCCCCATTTCCAACGCAAAAACTTGATGCGGGTCGTCAGGGCCGGCCATTTCAACCAGCTCTCCGTTAACCAGCTGGTAGCGCGGCCCGTCCGGAACCGGCGGCGTCAGCGCCATATAATCCGCGTTGGTCAGCCTGGCGCGGGGCTTTGCCGTGGGCGGTATCATCAGGTTGCCTCCATCAATCCAATAGACGCGGCCGGCCGGATGCTGTTCGCTTACAAATCTGCCAACGCCCGCGCGAAAATCGGCCCCAGCGCCACGGCGACGCCGGGCATTGCATCCGAAACCAGCACATCATCGCCGGTGAACACGCGGGCCGGCGTGAGCGCGCCGCCGGCGCCGGTGTATATGGCTACTGTCCGGGCGTCCAAATCCACAATCCAGACCTCCCGCACGCCGGCGCTGAGATAGACCGGCAGCTTTTCATTAAAGTCGCGGCGGCGGGTGGAATCAGACAATATCTCCACTACCACATCCGGCGCGCCGGTAATACCATGGACGTCAAAAATATGTCGCCGCGCGTTGGACACGAATAGCAGGTCGGGCTGATAGGTGTTGAACTCGTCAATGTGCACGTCGTAGGGTGCGCCAAAGATTTCGCCGATGCCAAGCGCGTTAACCTGCGTTCCCAGAGGCAAAAACAGCTGAAACAGGAAAACTTGATGCTGGAAAATGGCGCCGGCCATTGCAATCAGTTCTCCATTAATCAGCTGGTAGCGCGGCCCGTCCGGAACCGGCGGCGTCAGCGCCATATAATCCGCGTTGGTCAGCCTGGCGCGGGGCTTTGCCGTGGGCGGTATCATCAGGTTGCCTCCATCTGCCGGCCGTGCGCAAATTACACTGCCGGCCGCAAATCCTCAATTCGCAGATAAGGTTTCCGCTCGCCGCGATAGCTGTTGTCTTCCGCCAGCTGGAACACCAGGTCCACCGCGTCGTAGCCGCCCCAATCTCCGGCGTGGTTCCAAAAGAGCGCGTCGCTGCTGCGTCCTCCGCTGCTGACCTGCAGCTTAAGGTGCTGGCCGTTCGCGCCCACGTAGCCCCAATTGAGCACGCGGGCGCGGCGGGTGAGGTAACGGGGCGCCGGGTTAGCTTTGCCGAAGGGCTCCAGTTGGTCGCAAAGCCGGGCCAGGGCCGGCTTTAGCAGCTCGTCCAGCGTGCCCTCGGCGTGGATTTCCAGCGTCGGCTCCGGGCCGAACAGCCCCAGCTCCGCGCTGGCGATGCCTTCCAGACGTTCCGCTACCCGCTGCAAGTCGGCGTTGCGAACCGTGAACCCGGCGGCGGCCTGGTGCCCGCCATAGCGAACCAGCAGGTCGCTGCATTGCGCGATGGCGTTGATGAGGCTGAAATCCCCCGCGCTGCGGGCGCTGGCTACCAGATGGTCAGCATCGGCGCGGGCCAGGGCTATCGCCGGGCGGTTGAACAGCTCGGCCAGCCGTCCCGCCACCAGTCCGTTGATTCCGGGCGTGTAAGCGTCATTATGGCTGATGATGATAGCCGGCGGCGTCCCCGCGCCGGCCAGCGCCTGCCCGATAGCCACCTCACAAGCGTAGGCGGTCAGCTCCCGCCGGCGCGTATTGTACCGTTCCAGTTGCGCCGCCAGCCGTTCCCCTTCGCGCGCATCCCGGGTCAGCAGCAGGTTCAGCGCGGTTTCCGGGTCTTCCATCCGCCCTGCCGCGTTGAGCCGGGGCGCAATCTGGAACGCGATATGCTCCGCCCGGATGGGGCGCTGGTACAGCCTTGCCTGTTGCAGCAGCGCGCGCAGGCCGGGCCGTCTGGTATTTGCCAGCTCTGCCAATCCTTGCTGCACCAGATAGCGGTTCTCGTCGCGCAGGGGCACCAGGTCGGCCACCGTGCCCAGGGCGGCCAGTTCCAGCAAGGACGGGTCAGCCGGCTCTCCCCGGTATTCCAGCAGCGCGCTGGCGAGTTTGTACGCGATGCCGGCGCCGCACAGCTCCGGGTACGGGTAAGCATTGCCCGGCATCCGTGGGTTGACGATGGCCATGGCATCGGGGCGGCGCGGCGGCGGCGCGTGGTGGTCGGTTATCACCACGTCGGCGCCATAGCGGGATGCCAGGGCAACCTCGCCGGCATTGCTGATTCCGCAGTCCACCGTTACGATGAGGGAAGTTCCCTGCGCCGCCAGCCGTTCCACCGCCCCCGGCGTCATGCCGTGTCCTTCTGCCACCGGGTGGGGCAGATAGGGAATCACCCGCGCGCCCAGCCGCTCCAGCGTTTCGCTCAATATGGCGGTGCCGGTGATGCCGTCAACGTCAAAGTCGCCGAACACGGCCACCGTTTCCCCGGCGCCGACCGCGGCGGCCAGGCGGGGCAGGGCGTCGTCAATGCCGGCCAGCAGCCCGGGAGCGTAAGGCAGTCCGGCCGGGTTCAGGAACTGCTCCAGTGCGCCGGCGTCGCCGATGCCGCGCGACAGCAGCAGCTGCACGGCGGCGGCCGGCAGCCCGGCGGGGAGCCGGTGCCCGCTCACCGCCGGCGGCAGCAGCCACCGCTTGGGCGGGGGGCTGTGCCGTCGGGTGGTCACAAACCGGGGCGGGTCAGGACAATCACCGAGTTATGCCCGCCGAAGCCAAAGGAGTTGCTGAGGACTACGTTAAGCTCGGCCGGCCGGCTGGCGTTGGGCACATAGTCCAGGTCGCATTCGTCGTCCGGGTCGTCCAGGTTGATGGTGGGCGGCATTAGTCCTTCGCGCAGCGCCACCGTACACAGGGCGGCCTCTAGCGCGCCGCCGGCGCCCAGCAGGTGGCCCGTCATGCTTTTCGTGCTGCTCACCGGGATGCGGTAGGCGTCATCGCCCAGCGCCAGTTTCAGCGCCTTGGTTTCGTGCCAGTCGTTCAGCGGCGTGGAAGTGCCGTGGGCGTTGAGATAGTCAACGTCGGCCGGCGACAGTTGGGCCGCGTCTAGGGCGGCGGTAACGGCGGCGGCGGCGCTCTGGCCGGTCGGGTTCGGCTCGGTGAGGTGATGGGAGTCGCTGGTGGCCGCATAGCCGCGCAGTTCCGCCAGGGGTTCGGCGCCCCGCGCGGCGGCGTGCTCCGCGCTCTCCAGCGCCAGCACCGCCGCGCCTTCCGCCAGCACGAAACCGTCGCGGTGGCGGTTAAAGGGCTGGCTGGCGCGCCGGGGGTTGTCGTTCTGGCGGGAGAGCGCGCGCAGGGCGTTGAACCCGGCCACCGACAGCGGGGCAATGGGCGCTTCCGCCCCGCCGGCCAGCACCACCTGCGCCTGGCCGTGGCGTATCAACTCCCAGCCGGTCCCGATGGCGTCGGCGCCGCTGCTGCACGATGACGTGATGCAGTAGTTTGCCCCCATCGCCCCCGTAACCATCGACACCTGCGCCGACCCCATGTCCGCCAGCATCATCGGGATGAGAAAAGGCGTAACCCGCCGGGGGCCGCGTTCCAGAAGCACCTGATGCTGTCCGGTCAGCGTGCCGATGCCGCCGATGCCGCTGCCGATGACCACGTGGACGCTGTACCGGTCCATCTCACGGGGGTTGAGGTTGGCTTGCCGGCAGGCTTCCTGCGCCGCCACGGCGGCGAACTGGGCAAAACGGTCCATCCGGCGCGCCTCTTTGCGATCCAGGTAGTTTTCGGGATTAAACCCCTTGACCTCGGCGGCGAACCGGGTGTCAAACGCCTCGGCGTCAAAACTGGTAATGTAGTCAATACCCGACCGGCCGGCGGCGATGGCGTCCCAGCTGTCGGATATGTTGAGTCCCAGCGGGCTGACCATCCCCAAGCCCGTTACCACCACCCGACGGTCAGTTGCGCCGTTGCCGGTCATACTAGCTCGCTTGCCGGGGGTTGCGACGCTGGCCGGCGGAATCCAGGACGCCGTTCAGCATTTCGGTAACTTCGTTCACGCGGGCGGAGATGTTGGCCGCCACGTCCTTGCTGCCGGCGTCGGCCCGCTCCGCGTAGTTGTGCAGCGCCTCCGACGCCTCATTGATGTGCGTCCGCAGGTTCTCCATAAAGTCCGCGCCCATGTTGGACAGGGGCTGGCTGACCGTGCGCAGCGTTTCCGCCAGTTCGGTAACCCGCTGGTTCAGATTCTCGCCGAACTCCTTGCCGGCCTGCTCCACCTGATGCGACCAGTTGCGCATAACCTCGGTGGTCTCCGAAAGGTCCTGGACACTGCGGGCCTGGCGCAGCCGGTAACCGCCCAGAATGCGGAAAATGCGGCCATACAAGGTATCAATGGACGTGAGCTTGGCGCTGTAACGGTCAAACAGCTCCCGGCTTTCGGCCATCGTCCAGCGCTCATCCTCATGGACGAACTGCCGGCCGGTGTACAGCTCATAGGGACGCATCTCGCCGGCCTGCAAAAGCTGGCCGTCGCCGTTGAGGGGTGTCAGGCTCCAGTTGGACGTGGCCGGCAGCGGCGTCAGCAGGTTGGCCGTCTGGTAGCGGCTGTGCTGGGTCACCCACTCCGCCAGGGTCATAATTGATTCTTCCGTATCGTAGGGCAGCCCGATGATGGTCATGGCCACTACCGAAAAACCCTCTTCGTTCAGGTGAACCAGGTCTCTTTCCATCTGGCCCGGTTCCTGCCGCTTGCGCACCGCTTTCAGGCTTTCGGCGTTGTTGGATTCCACGCCCAGATAGAGCATCTTCACGTTGGCTTCCAGCAGCGCATCGGCCAACTCGTCGTCCTGGCCGATTTCGGCGCGGGCCTGGCAAATCATATCCATCGAGTCGGTGCGGCCCCGCCAGCCCTGCAGCCGCTCCAGCCGTTCGTTGCGGAACTTGACCGCCCGCAGCGGCGGCGTGTGCAGGTCGTCGGAGATGAACACGTTGAACTTGCCGTTCCGTCCGGTAAGGATTAGCCCCTCGGCGGCCAGCTCTTCCAGCTGTTCCAGCCGCTTGAATTCGGTTTCCCGGTCAATCAGGCGATAGCCCAGGAATTGCTGGATTACCTGGCAGTAGGAGCAGTTCTCGGTGCAGCCGCGCACCGTTTCCAGCACGCCGCCGGCCATTGGGTTCGCCCGTGACAGGCCGCGGATGGAGCGGAAATCCGGCAGTGTGACGAAATCCGGCGCCACCAGGCCCTTGCGCCGGGTTTGCGTCAGGTGTCCGTCCCGCATAAAGGAGATGCCGGCCACCCGTTCCAGATAGGCATACTTGCGGTCGTCCCGCCAGGTCAGCAGAATGTCGCACAGCTGGCCGATGATGTCCTCGCCCTCGCGGTTCACGATAACGTCAAAGCCGCCGCGGGCGATGGCCTCTTCGGGCAGGGGGCTCATCTGCGGCCCGCCGCCCAGAATCACCAGGTTGGGGTGAAACTGGCGGGCCTCCCGCGCGATTTCGTAGGCGCGCGGCGTTTCGTTGATGAGCGCCGTAATCATCAGGACGTCCACGCCGTCCAAATCCCGGTTGGGGTCCATACGCCCCAGGCGGTCCTCAAACCAGATGTCCCGCTCATAGACGTAGGGGCCTTCCCATTGCGCCAGCGCGCCCGACAGGAACAACATTCCCTGCCGGGGGATGGCGATGTACTCAAAGTTGCCGCCGGCCGATGCCGGCTGCACCATCATCACGCGACGGGTGCGGTCACCCCGGGGTTGAATCGAGACGGGTGAAACGGTGGCGGGCGTGCCGTCAAATTTGCCCTCGCGCAGCTCAATAACGCTCATTTACCTCACGTACTCCAATGCCGGTGGACAGGAGCGGGTTCGTTTTGGTGTTTCTGCCAAATCTTGACAGCTATTATACAACATCGCCGGCAACACAAGCACGGCATCCCCGGTACGCCGCAGGACGAAATCAGCGCCCCCGGAAATGCGGGATAATGTCCTTGGCGATGACCTCCAGGTGCCGCCGCCGGTCTGCCCGGGGCGCGGCGATGCTGAACACGATATAGCGCGCGCCGGCGTCAATGTACTCCTGCAGCCGCTCAACGCAGGCGCGCGGCGTACCCAGCAGACAGTAACGCCGCACGATGTTGATGAACTCGCCGCCGTAGAGGTACTGGTTGCCCAGCGACTCGGCGGCCGTGCGGGCGGCCTGCTCCGCGGTGGGCGCCAGGGTAATGTAGGGAAAAAACGCCCACTGGAAGCCCGACAAATCCCGCCCTTCCGCAGCGGCAAAGCCGGTGATTTTGGCCACGCTGTCGCGGTAACGTTCCGGGCTGTAGAAATAGGGCAGCCAGCCGTCGCCGTAGCGCACGGCCCGGCGCATGGCGGCGTCCCGACGGCCGGCCACCCACACCGGCGGGTGCGGCTTTTGCGCCGGCTTGGGGTTGATGGCGGCCGCGTCCAGCGTGTAGTGACGGCCCCGCATGGTTACGTCGTCGCCGGTCCACAGGCGGCGCAGCGCGTCCAGACATTCATCCGTGCGCCGGCCCCGACGCCGGATGTCAATGCCGGCGTTTTCGTACTCCATCGGAAACTCGCCGCCCACGCCGACCCCGAAAGTGAGGCGTCCCCCCGATGCGATGTCCAGCGTAGCCGTCATCCGGGCCAGCATCAGCGGGTGGTAGAAAGGCGCCAGGGCAACCGAGGTCAGTATCCGCATCCGTTCGGTAGCGCCGGCGGCCACCGCCAGCAGCGGCAGGGCGGCATGGGTTGGGCCGGGCGGCCGCCCCCGCATAAAATGCTCGCCGGCGCCCATATACTCAAAACCCAATTCCTCCATCAGCCGCGCCTGCTCCACGGTGCGGTCGGCGGGCAGAGCCATGCTGGCCCCAAAGTATAGAGCGCCGGCGTCGCCGGACGGATTGCCAAGCGCATTGAGCGTATTGATAGATGCGGTCATAGTTACGGCGTTGGTGTCGGATTGCGGATGCGCCAATTCTTGTAAAACTGCCATATTGTACGATATTTGTAGGCCGGGGGCAAAAGGCCCGGCGATGATGGTAGCGTTCCGTTGCCGGCGGTCGGGGTTCTGCAAAGTCATTAAAGCCCTCTCCCCTTGTGGGAGAGGGTTGGGAGAGGGGCAGCCCTCCGCCCGGGCCTGGTAGCGGTGGCAATCACACGTGCGCCGGCGGCGGAGGTATCCCTCCGCCCGGGCCTGGTAGCCCTCTCCCCTTGTGGGAGAGGGTTGGGAGAGGGGTAGTGCTCCGGCGTCAGGGAAATCCGGCGCCCCCAAAACCCGCCGCCCGCACATTGCCCCGACCCTACCCACTGACAAACCCCCTTTGACAACCGCGAACATCGGTACTATACTGCAATCTATCACGTGAATCTCAGTCCAGCCAGAGGTCAACCGGTCGTCAACGGCCAGTCAGCACTAAAATCGCATACCGGCGTCGTGGAGACCCCTCGTCCAATGCTTACGCGAGAACGGTCTAACCGGCCAACAGCGACTGCCACCGCGCTGCGTGGCTGCGCCCTTAAAGCGTAGTTCACGAACCATCGGAGCAAAACTTTGCGTAAATCCCCCGGCCGTGGGGCTGACAATGACCGGTAACCTCTGGCTCGCACACCGCATCCCGCCAACCGCCTGAACCCCGATAGCCTGAACCAGCAAGGAGCATTGCCAATGAACCCAGCCCACCACCGCAGAGGAATAACCAAACCACCCGAAACGGAACGCTGCCGGCGATGATATACTGAAGCCGTGCCGCTCTCTCTGTTCTCTTCCTATCCTACCCTATGCACTGCCGGGCATCATTATGACAGTTCTGGTAACCGGGGCCACCGGATTGTTGGGCCGGCGGGTCGTACAACGCCTGCTGGACACCGGCCAGGAAGTGCGGGTGATGGTGCACCGGCCGGGGCGGGAAAACCTGCTCGCCACACCGCCGGCCGACGTCTGCTATGGCGACGTTTCAGACCCCAACGCCCTCACCGAGGCGTGCCGAGACATCTCCGAGGTGATTCACCTGGTGGCGGTGATTCGCGGCGGACGACGCCAGTTTGACGCCATCAACCGGCAAGGCACGGCCAACGTCGTCGCCGCCGCCAAAGCCGCCGGGTCGGTGCGCCGTTTCGTCCACGTCAGCGCGGTTGGGGCGGCCAATACGCCGCATCTCCAATATTTACATTCCAAGTGGCAGGGCGAGCAGGCGGTAGTCGCCGGCGGTTTGCCCTACGTCATCATCCGCCCGTCGCTGATTTTCGGGCCGGGCGACGAATTCACCACGGCGGTGGCCGCCCTGGTGCGCCTGACGCCGGTAACGCCGGTGATTGGTTCGGGCAGCAACCGGCTGCAGCCCATCCACGTGGATGACGTGGCCCGGTGCGTGGCCGCCGCGGCCGGCGGGAATATCCGGGGCAGCCTGACCTTGGCCATCGGCGGCCCGGAACGGCTGTCCTACAACCGGATTGTCAGCATCGTCGCCCGCGAGATGGGGCGCAAACGGCTCCGGGTCAACGTTCCCATCTGGGCAGTCCGACCCGGCATCGCGGCCCTGGACCTGCTGACGCCGCGCCCGCCCATCAACCGGGCAATGCTGCAGCTCATCACGCTGCGCAACGTAGCCGAACCCGACTCCGTGGCGCGGGTCTTCGGCTTCCAGCCGCGGCCGCTGGCCGGCAACATTGGCCACATCAACGACATAACCTTTGGCGAGGCGCTGCGGGCCAACCTGGGCCTGGCCCCCCGGCGTTAGAGTAGCAGTGACCAAATCTTACGATGACGCCATTGCCCGCCTGCTGTCCCTGGTGGACCACGAGCGCGCTGCGCCCACGGAGCCACGGCAGAAGCGCATCTACGACCTGCGGAACATCGCCCGCCTGCTGGCCCGCATGGGCGCCCCCCACCGGCGGCCGGGCATCGTGCACGTTGCCGGCACCAAGGGCAAGGGCAGCACGGCGGCGATGATTGAATCCATTCTGCGGGCCGCCGGCTACTCCACCGGGTTCTATTCGTCCCCGCACTTGCACTCCTTTTGCGAGCGCATCCGGCGCAACGGCGCTCCGGTGTCGCCGGAGCGTTTCGCCGCGCTGACGGCCAGCGTCTGGCCGCACCACGTCGCCAACGCCGCCGACCCTGACGCCGGCCCGGCGACCCTGTTCGAGTATCTGACGGCAATGGCTTTCCAGTGCTTTGCCGAGGATGAAACCGACGTCAGCATAATTGAGGTGGGCCTGGGCGGCCGGCTGGACGCCACCAACGTCGTCGCCCCGGCGGTCAGCGTCATCACCCCGGTCAGCCTCGACCATATCGCCATCCTGGGCAATACCATCGGCGAGATTGCCGCCGACAAAGCCGGCATCATCAAACCCGGCGTTCCGGTGATAGTCGCGCCGCAATTCGCCGACGCCCGAACCGCAATCCAAACCGCCGCCGCCGCTCAGTCGGCGCCGGCAGTTTGGGTTGGCGACGCCGTAACCTGGGAAGTTGGCGAAGTATCCGCCCACGGCCAGAACCTGGCCATCTACGGCCAGCGAGACACCTACCGGGTGCGCCTGCCGCTGCTGGGCGAATTTCAGTGCGCCAACGCCGCGGTGGCGGTAGCGGCGGTAACGGCCCTGGCCGACGCCGGCTATGCGGTGCCGCGCCCGGCCGTCATCGCGGGTTTGGCCACGGTGCGCTGGCCGGGCCGTCTGGAGGTGCTGCGTCGCCGGCCCACGGTAGTCGCCGACGGGGCCCACAACGACCACTCCGTGGCCACGTTGCTGGACACGCTGCCGTCGTATCTGCCCCATCGCCGCCTCACGGTGGTGGCCGGCTTTTCCCGGGACAAACAGGTAGCTGCGATGGTCAGGCTGCTGGCGGAGCGGGCCGACCACGTAATCGCCACCCGCTCCCGGCATCCCCGCTCCATGCGTCCTGCGGAGATTGCCGATACCTTCCTGGCCCACGGTATCGCCGCCGACCGTCTGGCCTTCAGCCCCAGCGTGGGCGACGCCATCAGTGCGGCCCTGGCCACGGCGGACGCCGCCGCTGACCTGGTGCTGGTAACCGGCTCTCTGTTCGTAGTTGCGGAAGCGCGGGAGGCGATGCTGGGCATCCCCCCGGAAACCTATCCCGATTTGCTGCCTCCCGACCTGCGGTAGCGTGTCCGCTAACTGCTACAATCGTACTAATCATGCAGAACGGCGATGGAGCAGCCAACTCCCCCCGGCGCGTAGTCGTAACCGGGCTGGGCGCAGTCACGCCTTTGGGGCTGACTGCCAACGACTTCTGGCGCAATCTGCTGGCGGGAGTCTCCGGCATCGGCCCTATGACCCTGTGCGACCCCACCGATTACCCCTGCCGGATTGCCGGTCAAGCCGACGACTTTGACCCGGCCGACTACATCCCCGGCCGCGAAGCCCGCCGGATGGCCCGCTTCTCCCAACTGGCCGTGGCCGCCGCGCTGCAAGCGGTGGCCGACGCCCGCCTGGACATCACCCGCGAAGACCCTTACCGCGTCGGCGTCCTGCTGGGCAATGGCAACGGCGGCTTCCCGACCCTGGAGGAAAACTGCCGCATCCTGGCCACCCGGGGCGGAATGCGGATGTCGCCCTTCTTTTTCCCTATGGTGCTGCCCAATATGGCAGCGGCCAACGTCAGCCAGTACGTGGGCGCCCACGGGTACAACTCGACCACTACCACCGCCTGCGCGGCCTCCAACAACGCCATCGGCGAGGCCCTGCAAGCCATCCGCCACGGCGTCGCCGACGTGATGCTGACCGGCGGCACCGAGGCCGGAATCAGCCAGCTGGGGCTGGCCGGGTTCGCGGTGATGCGCGCCCTGAGCACCCGCAACGACGAGCCCCAGCGCGCCAGCCGGCCCTTTGATGCCCACCGGGACGGCTTTGTGCCGGCCGAGGGCGCCGGCGTGCTGGTGCTGGAGGAACTGAAACGCGCTAAAGCCCGCGGCGCAACTATCCTGTGCGAAATCGCCGGGTTCGGCGCCACCTCCGACGCCGGCCACCTGGTGCAGCCCCAGGAAACCGGCGCCAGCGCCGCCCGCGCCATGGCCGACGCTCTGGAAAACGCCGGGCTGACCGTCGCCGACGTGGACTACATCAACGCCCACGGAACATCAACGCCCCTCAACGACGCCGTGGAAACGGTAGCCATCAAGCGCCTGTTCCAGGGCGAGGCTTACCGCGTCCCCGTGAGCAGCACCAAAAGCATGATTGGCCACTCCCTCGGCGCGTCGGGCGCGCTGGAAGCCGTCGCCTGCGTGAAAACCATCCTGGAACAGCAAATCCATCCCACGGTCAACTACGAATGGCCCGACCCGGACTGCGATTTAGACTACGTGCCCAATCAGGCCCGCGCCGCTGCGGTGGATGTGGCGCTGTCCAACGCCTTCGGCTTCGGCGGCCAGAACGCCTGCCTGGTGTTCCGCCGCTACGACGCATAGCGGCAACGCCGGATGATGGAGAGAAACCGAGTGCCGGAGTTAGCTGGAACTCCGGTTCGGCGGCCAGAACGCCTGCCTGGTGTTCCGCCGCTGCGAAGCATAGCGGCAACGCCGGATGACGAAGAGAAACCGAGTGCCGGAGTTAGCTGGAACTCCGGTTCGGCGGGCAGAACGCCTGCCTGGTGTTCCGCCGCTACGACGCATAGCGGCAACGCCGGATGACGGAGAGAAGGCGGCGGCCGGAGTTAGCTGGAACTCCGGCCGCCTTACGATACAGGAAGCCGCGCCGGACGATTAGTCGCCGGCGGTCTCGGCCGCGGCGTGCCCCGCCAGCATCTCATCGAGCATACGCTGCAAAGCCATCGTGTGGCTGCACACTCGCCGGGTGCTGAAAAAAGCGCACTCGCAGCGCCAGTCGCCATCGTGATACGCAACCCGGTAGGTATTGTGGTTGCCGACGAACGAGGCTTCAAAGGTATGAATGTTCACCCGTCCCGGTTCTTCGGCGTACCTGCGCGCTTTGTCAACCTTGCCGATGTAGCTCGAACTCATTTCAACCCCCACGGTGTTCTCAGGCCGGAAAATTGCCGCCAGCCCGGTAATCAATGGTACTGTCAGCAGCCGCGCCTGGTCAATACGGCGCGGCCCGCAATCAGCGCCTTTTCCAGCTCACTAAAGCCCTCTCCCCTTGTGGGAGAGGGTTGGGAGAGGGGTAGCGCCCCTAACTCCGGCGTATGGGAGAGAGTTGGCGTATTCGCCGCAGCTATGGCCGGCCACGTCTGCCCTCTCCCCTTGTGGGAGAGGGGTAGCGCCCCTATCTCCAGTGTATGGGAGAAGGTTGGGCGTATTCGCCGCGCTATGGCCGGCCACGTCTGCCCTCTCCCCTTGACGGCCGGCTGCGCTGCGCCCACTGGCGCACCTTCCGCGAGATTCGCGACTTGCCGGGCCGCATCGCCGTCGCCCCCAACGCGGCCCGGCCAATGTTGCGGCGTGTCCGTCGCCGTGTTGACCGGCTCTTCGCCGCCGTGTCCGCCGCCATCGCCGGCTGCCCCCGCCCGCCTACCCTGGCGGAAATCATAGCCCAATTCGCCGCCGAATCCGTCCCGCCGCCGTCGCCGCCCTGGCCGCAAACCGCCGGGAAACTGAACCCTGTCCCCGGCCAATACGTTGACCCCGGATACGCCGGCCATCCCCCGGATGGTAACGGCGGCCGCATCAACTGCCATGGCCCCATCCCGCCGCCCGTTCCTTGACTTTACCCGGCGCCAACACTACGATAGAGGCAGGGCAAAAATACCCCGAGCCAACGCTCGGACGGACTGAGGAGGGTCTATGCTCACCACCATTATCCTCGCCGTCCTCGCGGTTGCAGGGTTAGCAACAGGCATCGCAGCAGTGGTTTGGCTGCTGCTTTCTACTAAAAAAGACGGCAACAAACTGCAACGCAGCCAAGAGGAGGCTGCCAACACGGTCACCCAGGCCGAAGAGGAAAAGCGCAACATCCTGCTCCAGGCGCAGGAGGAAGCGCTCAAAGTCAGGGAAGCCGGGGACAAGGAAATCCAGGAACAACGGCGCGAACTCAATCGCCTGGAGCGCCGTTACATCCAGCGCGAGGAACAGCTCGACCGCAAGTCGGAGTCATTGGAACATCAGGAATCGGAACTGGAGCAGCGTGAATCCGAAGTCAAGTCCGTTTTGCAAAAGGCCGAGGAACTGAAACACCAGCACAACCGCGAGCTGGAACGCATCGCGTCACTGTCCATTGAAGAAGCGCGAGACATCGTGCTGAAACGAGGTGAAGAGGAGGCTTCCCACGAACTGGCTCGCCGCTACTACGAGCTGGAGAAGGAACACCAAACCCGGGCGGACGAAAACGCCCGTCGCATCCTCACACTGGCTATTAACCGTCTGGCTACCGACGTCGTGTCGGAAAGCACTACGGCTGTTGTTCCCCTGCCCAACGATGAGATGAAAGGTCGTCTTATCGGCCGCGAAGGACGTAACATACGGGCTTTGGAAGCCCAAACCGGCGTCGACATTATCGTTGATGACACGCCCGGCATCGTAACCCTGTCCTGTTTCGACCCGATTCGCCGGGAAATCGCCAAACTGGCGCTGACCCAACTGGTCAAAGACGGGCGCATCCAACCCACCCGCATTGAGGAGAGTGTCAACCGCGCCATTCAGGACATTGAAGAAACCATCTGGCGGGCCGGTGAAGAGGCCACCTTTGAAGTGGGCGTGAGCGGGCTGGACCCGGAACTCATCCGCCTCCTCGGGCGGCTCAAGTATCGTTACAGCTACGGCGAAAACGTGCTGACCCATTCCATTGAAGTCGGCTTGCTGGCCGGGATGCTGGCCTCCGAAGTGGGCGCCAACGTCCAGACCGCCCGCGCCGGCGGCCTGCTCCACGACATCGGCAAGGCTCTAACCCATGAGATACCCGGCCCCCACGCTGAGATTGGTTACGACCTGACCACTCGCAACGGCGTCGGTCCCCTGGTCTGCAACTGCGTCCTGGAGCACCACGACGACGACCACTCCAGCATCGAGTCATTCCTGGTGGCCGCTGCCGACGGCATCAGCGCCGCCCGCCCTGGCGCCCGCAAGGAGTCCATCGAGCAGTACACCCGCCGCCTCCGGGAACTGGAGGACACCGCCAACAGCTTCGCCGGCGTCCAGCGCGCCTTTGCCATCCAGGCCGGCCGCGAGGTGCGGGTAATGGTCAGCCCTGAGGACGTGGACGACGTAGCCTGCGCCAGCCTGGCGCGCAACATCGCCGGCAAGGTCTCTCGGGACTTGCAGTTCCCCGGTCAAATCAAGGTTACCGTAATCCGTGAAACCCGTGAGGAGAGCATCGCCCGCTAGCCCGCCCGTCGGGATAAACGCTATCAACATCGCCGGGGCGACGTGTGTGTCGCCCCTGTTGCGGATACCTATATGCGAATTTTGATGATTGGCGACATCATCGGCAAGCCGGGCCGCAGCGCGCTGTCCCGCCTCTTGCCGCAGTTGCGCCGCGAGTTGGACGTTGACCTGGTTACCGCCAACGCGGAGAATACCGCCGGCGGATTCGGACTAACGCCCAAGACTGCCAGGGCGCTCTTGCAGGCCGGCGTTGACGTGATGACTTCCGGCAACCACATTTGGGACAAAAAAGAGATTCTGCCCCACCTGGACGAACTGCCCCTGCTCCGTCCCGCCAACTATTACGGCGCGCCTGGCCGCGGCTGGATGATGCACGGCGACGTAATGGTGCTGAACCTGCAAGGCCGCGTTTTTATGCCGCCCATCGACTGCCCCTTCCGCGAAGCCGACCGGCGGTTGGCCGAGGCGGAGAGCGAGTTGGGTTACGCCCCGCGCACGGTGGTTGTGGATTTCCACGCCGAGGCCACTTCGGAAAAGCAGGGGCTGGCCTGGTATCTGGATGGGCGGGTCAGCGCCGTGGTGGGCACCCACACCCACGTGGCCACCGCCGACGCCCGCATTATGCCGGGCGGCGCCGCCTACGTCAGCGACCTGGGCATGACCGGCCCGCTGGATTCGGTCATCGGGACGAAAGTGGCGCCGGTTTTGGAAAGATTCCGCACCGGCTTGCCCCAGCGCTTTGAGCCGGCGGCCGGCCCCTGCATCCTTAACTCAGTGCTCATTGACATCGACGACCAATCCGGTCGCGCCTCGGAAATCGTGCGGATTGACCGCCAAATTGACTGAACGCCAGCATCGCCAATTCCAACACCGGGAGCCCTGATGCCCATTACCGTTGACCTGCACCTGCACACCACCGCGTCAGACGGCCGCTTGACGCCTACCCAACTGGTAGAGCTGGCCGCGGCCAAGGGCCTCCGCACCATATCCGTCAGCGACCACGACACTACCGCCGGGCTGGCCGAAGCCCAACGCGCCGTGGCCCGGATTCCCGGTATGCGCCTCATCCCCGGCATCGAGCTGAGCTGCGACGTGCCCGGCGGCGAGGTGCATATGCTGGGCTACTTTATGGACGTGAGCGACCCCGGTTTTCAGCAAACCCTCGCCGGATTCCGTGAAGGACGCCTGGCCCGTGGCGAGGGCATGGTTCGCAAGCTGGCCGAGTTCGGAATGCACATCGCATGGGAACGGGTGCTGGAGATTGCCGGCGACGCTTCCGTAGGCCGCCCCCATATCGCCCAGGCCCTGGTGGAGGCCGGCTATTTCCCCGAACCTTCCGCGGCGTTCCGGGAATACTTGGGGCGCAACGGCAAAGCCTACGTGGAACGGGCCAAGTTGACCCCGCCCGACGCGGTGAAACTGCTGAATGATGTTGGCGGCGTGGCCGTCTTCGCGCACCCCTGGTTCGAGCGTCGGGGTAACGAGCCGGAACCGGAGCAGTCGCTTATCGCAACCGTTGAGGAGTTGAAAGCCGCCGGCCTGCACGGTATGGAAGTCCACTATGCTATGTACGACGCAGCCACGGTGGACTGGCTGGCCGACGTGGCCCGGGCCTACGACCTCATCCCCTGCGGCGGCAGCGACTATCACCATAGCGGCAACTCCCGCGAACCTCTGCCCGGCGTCAACGGCCCGCCCTCGGAATCGGTGGCACGGCTGGAAACCGCCGCCCGGCAGCTGGCCGCCAGTCGTCGGCCCTCCGCCGGCTAACCCGCGCCGCTGCCAATGATTGCTATGCCAGTGATTGCTTATGGTTGACGCCGCGCTGGGCATCATCGGCCTTTGGGCCGCCGCCTACCTGGTCGGGGCAATGCCCGTTACCTGGCTGCTGGCCCGCGCCGTCGCTGGAATCGACCTGCGGCGACGCGGCAGCGGTAACGTCGGCGGCAGCAACGTCGCCCGGCAGCTGGGCAAGGGCTGGCTGCCGGTGGTGGCAGCTATCGATTTCACTCGCGGCGCCGCCCCCGTGCTTGCCGGCCAGTACGCGCTGGGCCTGGGGGAGTATGGCTGGCTGCTGGCGCTGACGCCGTTGTTCACCATTGCGGGGAACTGCTGGTCGCCGCTGCTGCGGTTCAACGGCGGCCGCAGCGTTGGCGTGTGGGCCGGGGGCCTACTGGCAATGTCGCCGCTGCTGTTTGCCGCCGCTTTTCTGGTGTATCTGGTCGGTTGGCTGGCCACCCGGCGCTCGGCGGAGTGGCTGCTGGCCGTGATGGTTCTGCTGCCGGCGGTGTGCGCGGCCTGGCCGGAACCCTGGATGCTGACCGCCGCGCCGGAGCAACTGGCCGTGTACACTGCGGCCGGCGCAGCAATTATGCTGGTAAAACGCCTGCTCTCCAACGGAGAACCTTTCACCGCGGGCGTGCCACGAAGTACGGTACTGTTGAATCGGCTGTTCCGCGACCGCGACATCGCCAACCGCGAGCAGTGGGTGTCGCGGATGCCGGGCCGGACCGGATGACGGAGGTTGCTTATGACTACTACCCAAGCGCTGGGCGATGACTACGACGAAATCGAGCGGAATATCGACTGGATTGAGCGGCTGGAACGGGTGCGAACCCGCCGCGACCGGGCTACCGCAATCCGGGCCGCCGTCCAGTACGTAGAACAGCTGCGGCAAATCATCAACGGCCTGGCCGGCCCCCTGACGCCGGCGGAGCTGCAGCAGCATTGCGGGAGCGAACTGGCGGAAACGGCCCAATCCGTCATCCAAGGCTCTCCCGACGCCTGGACGGAGCGAATCAGGCCGGCGCTCCTGTCCGAGGACTAGCGAACCGGCCATGGCGGAGCAGCAAACCGAACCCCAGGCAATTACCTGCCACTGGCATCCGGGAGTGTCCACCGGGCTATCCTGTAGCCAGTGCCGGCGGCCGATTTGTACCGAATGCCTGGTGCAGGCGCCCGTGGGCATCCGGTGCCGCGAGTGCGGGCGGGCGCAGCCCTTGCCGACCTTTGACGTGAGGCCGGTATTTTACGTGCGCGCGGCGGTGGTCGCCGCCGTGATTGCCGTCATCGGGGTGTTCCTGGGAACTTTCCTGGCCATGCTCATCGGCGGTCTGGCCTTTGTCGTGATGCCCCTCGCCGTAGGCTATGCCGCCGGCGAGGTCATCAGCCGGGTAGTCAACCTGAAACGCAGCCGTGGACTGATGTGCATTGCCGGGGGCACGGTCGTGTTTTCGGTCATTGTGTCGCTGTTTCTGCTGGACTTTCGTTTGCTGGGCCTGTGGGGAATGCTCGCTACGGTAGGCGGAGTGCTCATCGCCATCAGACAGGTGCGTCTCTAGCCTTTGCCGTCGGGTTTGGGGATGCGCCGGGCCGGTTCATTCCCCGGCGGCGTATTCCTGCCACAGTCGCCCTGCCGTGTCGCGGGTTACGCTGCCGGTGAACCCTCTCCGTCGTAAATACTCCCATATCTTGCGCTGAAAGGTTGCATAGGGCATTTGATGGCCGTCCAGCCAGCGTTGGGCGCGGCGCTGTCCCGCCCGGTAGGCGTTGCCCGCTTCGTTCAGGTCGGCCAAGGCGTCATCAATTATGCTGTCCGCGATGCCTTTGGTACGCAACTCCCGGCGCAGCAGGAAGGCTCCCCGCGGTCGGCGGCGTTCGCGGCTGTTACGCCATTGGCGCGCGAACTCGACATCGTCCAGGTAGCCGTAGCTTTTGAGAGAGTCAATAACTTGCTCAACAACGGGCTGGGGGAAGTCCCGCCCAACCCGTTGGCGCACCTCGGCTACCGACCGCGGCCTGAAACTCACATAGCGCAGGGCGACTTGCAAAGCCTGGGGGTAAAGGTCAGGCGTAGCCATTAGTTCACGCTGACGGCGTCGGAATTGGCGATGTGGGCCGCTCCGTTTGATGCGGCGGCGGTCTGGTGGCCGTTGCCGCCGCCGGCCCCTTCGGCAGCCGGCTCCTCATCGCCCCGTATCAGCCCCTCGATGGCCGCGGCGATGTCAGAGCGTTCCGTGAGAAAGAGCTTGGCGTTCTCCCGACCCTGCCCCAGACGGGTATCGCCGTAGGAGTAATAGGCGCCGGCTTTCTTGACGATGCCCCGGTTCACGCCGATGTCCAGCAGGTCGCCCATCTTGCTGATGCCCTGGTTGAACATGATGTCAAACTCGGCAACCCGGAAGGGAGCCGCTACCTTGTTCTTGACGATGCGGGCGCGCACCCGGTTGCCGACGATTTCGGAGCCTTGCTTGAGGGACTCGCTGCGGCGCAGGTCGATGCGAACCGAGCTGTAAAACTTGAGGGCGCGGCCGCCGGGCGTAACTTCCGGGCTGCCGTAGCTGACGCCGATTTTCTCACGGATTTGATTGATGAATACGACGGCGGTGCGGGATTGGTTGATGGTCGCGGTAAGTTTGCGCAGCGCCTGCGACATCAGGCGCGCCTGCAACCCCACGTGAATGTCCCCCATGTCGCCCTCAATTTCGGCCTGCGGCACCAGGGCGGCAACGCTGTCGATGACCACGGAATCAACGGCCCCGCTGCGTACCAGCTGCTCCGTGATGTCCAGAGCCTGCTCGGCGGAATCGGGCTGGGAAATCAGCAGGTGATCAAGGTCAAGGCCGCAATTGGTGGCGTACTGCGGGTCCATGGCGTGCTCGGCGTCAATGTAGGCGGCCAAACCGCCCATCCGCTGGGTTTCGGTCATAATATGGATGGCCAGGGTCGATTTGCCGGCGGACTCTCCGCCGTAGATTTCAGTAACGCGGCCCCGGGGCAATCCACCCACCCCCAACGCCAGGTCCAGGGACAGGGAGCCGGTGGGGATGACGTTGGTGAACAGGTGCGCTACCTGCTCGTTGCCGCGCATCACCGCGCCCCGGCCGTGGTCTTTCTCGATTTTGCCCAGGGCAATTTCAAGAGCGGCCAGTTTGTTCTTGTCCAAATTGAGGGTTTCGGGGTTGATTGGCATCGTTAACCTCCCGCGCTGCTACGCTGTAATTGCCGGGATAATAGCACTTGCGTTCCAACGATGCAACAGTGTAGCGTCACTATTTGAGCGATTTTAGCGGGGCGCACGGCCCCATACCTAAAAGTCTCAAAAGCCGCCCTGAAAGCCGATGGTTACGACGCCGTTTTCAACAATCACGGGCGTTACGCGCTCTCCGCCGGACAGCTCCAGCAGCGCCGGCACCTGGTCCGGCCGCTTGGACACGTCAATCTCGGTGTAGGCCGCCCGCTGGCGGCGATAGTGCATCTTGGCCTGCGCCGAAAAGGGACAGTCGGGATGAGTGTAGAGGATGATTTCGGTTTGCTCTGCGGTGGTCAAAGTGGTCTCCTGGTCGCGCTGGCAGAGAATTGCCGGCGGGTGTACGCCAATGCGGCTGCCCAATTGTACGTAGCCGCACGGTATAAAGCAATGAATACAATGAATACGGTGAATACGGAATGAATGCGAATTGACGGTCGGGGCCTTTTCAAAGCGCGGCGTTGGGGGAGAATATGACGGCGGGTTGAGCGGCCAGGCGTCGCGCTTGCCGGTCAGGGGTTCCCGTGAAAAGGCCCTGCGCCAGCCCGGCCCATCTGTTGACGGGGGCAACGGCGCCCATTAGACTCGCCTCACGGCATTGCCTCCCAGTCGCCCATCAAGAGGAGCATATTGATGAAGTTGCAGATAATGTCCCCCGCTGCGGCCCGCGTTGATTTCAAGGTGCCGCCGGCGCCGCGCCTGGAGACCCTGGAAGGCAAGACCATCGGCCTTTACAACAATATGACCGGCGGCGCCGACGTAGCGGTGAACCGGGTGGCGGAGCATATCGGCCGGCGGTTCGCCAACGTCAAGTTCGAGCGGTACGGCGGCAACCTGCGGCCCGGCCGGCCCGCCCTGAGCCGCGGCAACCACATCGACGAGGAGGAGGCTATCCGCATCGCCGGCGAAGTTGATGCCATGATTGGCGCCACGGCCCATTGAGGGGGCTGCACGTCGTGGCTTGCCCACGACATGGTTGCTATGGAAAAGGCCGGCGTGCCGGTTGTCGGCATCGCCGCCCGCAGCTTCGCCCGCGCCTGGCAGTCCTGCGTGGATGGCTGGGGCCAACCCGGGGCGGCGTATGTCACCATTCCCCACGCCACCACCGGCCAGCAGCCGGACTACATCTGCAAGATGGTGGACGAGCAGATTGACGACATCATCACGGGGCTGACCCGGCTGACGGCCGCGCCGGCCGCCCGCAATGGGGCCGGCAACGGCCGCCGGGACACGGAGCTGTTCACCGTGGCGCTGGACGATTCACCCTTGGGTCTGGACGCCGTGAACCGCTTCCTGGAAGAACGCGAGTGGAGCGACGGTATGCCCGTCATCCCGCCCACGCCCGCCGCGGTGGAGGCTATGCTCACGGGCACTAAACGCAGTCCTCAGGACGTGGTGATGGTGATGGAGCCGGGTTTCGGCCTGGCCACGGTGGAGAAAATCGCCGTCAACGCGGTGATGGCCGGCTGCCAGCCCGAGCAGTTCCCCGTCCTGCTGGCCGCCATCGACTGCATCGCCCAACCGGAAATGAACCACCGGGATATGCAGGTGTCCGGCCATACCGAAGCGCCGCTGATTCTGGTCAACGGCCCCATCGCTGAAAAAGCCGGCATCAACTCTGGCACTTCGGCCATGGGGCCGGGCGTGGTCAACAAGGCCAACACCGCCATCGGGCGGGCGCTGCGGCTGTGCCTGATCAACATCGGCTACTGCAAGGCCGGCGCCGGCGACCCCAACTTCATCGGCCTGCCCACCAAGTTCGGTATGTGCATCGCCGAAAACGAAGCGGTCAGCCCCTGGCAACCCTATCACGTCGATAAGGGGTTCCGGCCCGACGAAAGCGCCGTTACGGTGGTTACCGTAACCGGGCCGACGGACATTCTCGATAACGCCTCCCGCAACCACCAGGACACTTTGCAGAACATCGCCTCCATGATGTTCTACCGCCACGCCGGCGGGGGCAGCTGGATTAAGGGCTGGCAGTCGGCCCAGGTAGGCCACACCAGCAAGCGGGTTCCCTACCGGAGTCCCTACCATCCCATTATGCTCAGCCCCTCGCGGGCGGTGATTCTGGCCGAGGCCGGCCTGAGCAAGCGCGACGCCCAGGAATGGCTGCACGAACACTGCCGGGCATCCTTGAGTGAAGCCGTCGGGCCGGCCGGAATGCCCACCGACGCTAACGGCAAGTGGCTAACCCACCCGGAGCTGCAGCATCTGGCGGACGACCCGGACGCCACCATTCCGGCGCTGGAAAGCCCGGAGCAGTACCTGCTGTTCGTAACCGGCGGTTCCACCCACTACGCCAACTTCTTCTACGGCACCTACGGCATCGCCACTATGCCGGTGGAGAACGTGTAGGTGAACGGCCCTCACCCCGGCCCTCTCCCACCGGGAGAGGGGGAGCAGACTTATGCCCAGGTTAGCAGCTGACCAGTACGTGTCCCAAGTCAGGATGCCGGACGACATCGACCAGTTCTGGGAGTCTGTGCTGGCGGAAACCGCCAAGATTCCGCTGGCGCCGGAAGTAGTGCATAACCCGTTGCGGTCTTACGGGGAGATTGACGTTTACGAGGTCTTCTTCACCAGCCTGGACCGGGTGCGCATCGCGGGATGGTACGCGGTGCCCAAAGAGCGGGACGGCCTTTTGCCGGGGCTGTTGCAGGTTCCGGGCTACAATATGGAGCCGCCGGTGCCCAAGAACTGGGCGCGCAAGGGCTACGCAGCGTTCAGCGTCGCGCCCCGGGGCAAGCTGCGCAGCAACCGGCAGTTCAACCCCGGCTACCCGGGCCTGCTCACCTACGGCATCGTGGATCGCAACACCTATTCCTACCGGGGCTTCTATATGGATGCCTGCCGTGGGGTGGAGTTCCTGCTGGGCCGGGACGAGGTGGACGGCGGCCGAATCGGCGTAACCGGCCACAGCCAGGGCGGCGGGCTAACGGTTTCCACGGCGGCGCTGCGTCCCGAAATCAAGGCGGCGGCGGCCGGCGCGCCGTACCTGTGCGGCTACATGGACGCCATCGCGCTGACCGACGCCTATCCCTATCAGGAGATTGCCGACTACCTGCGGATGAATCCGGGCCGCCGGGAGCAGGTGGCGGACACGCTGGCCTACTTCGACGGCATCAACCTGGCCCACCGCATCACCTGCCCGGTAATCGTCAGCGTGGGGTTGCAGGACAGCACTTGCCCGCCGGAAACCGGCTTTGCCATGTTCAACGCCATCGCCAGCCCCGACAAGCGGATGTACGCCTACGACGGCCACGGCCACGACGCCAACAACCACGAACACGCGGCCGTCGTGGACGAATTCCTCGCCAAACACTTGCAGCCATAACGGACTTGACAGTATGACGACACTGAGCGGCGCCAGGCCGCAAGACTTCAATGACTACTGGCAGACCGCCCTGGCGGAGCTGGCAGCGTTGCCGGCTGCTCCGGAGGTTGAGGAAATTCCCCTGCGGGCGACGGATTTTGCCACTGCTTACGGCGTGCGCCTGACTTCCATCGGCCCTTACCGCATCTATGCGTACCTGAGTATTCCGCGCGGCAACGGGCCCTTCCCGGCCCGGTACTTCCTGCCCCGTTACGGCAGCGTGGTGGACCTGGTGCCACAAGGCACGGCCAACGGCCAGCGTCGGGAGTACGTTACTTTCTCTATCGGCGTGCGCGGGCAGCGGCTGGCCGACCAGCCCTATGCCGCCAGCTTCCCCGGCTTGCTTACCGACGGCATCGGCGACCCGGCAACTTACGTCTATCGGGGCATACTGGCCGACTGCTGCCGCGGCCTGGAGTACCTGGCCGCCAGGCCGGAAGTGGATGGCGCGCGCATCGCCGCCATCGGCCCCGACCTGGCCCTGACCACGGCGGCCCTGTGTCCGCAAATTACGCACGTCGTTTGCACGCCGGCGCTGCTGTACGGAGCGGCCGACCTGGCGCCCCATACCTCAGCCTACCCGTTGGAAGAGATTAACGACTATCTCCGCCGGCATCCGTCCCGGCGGGAACTGGTGCATCGCACGCTGTCCTACTTCGACCTCCGCTGGTTCGCGCCGCAAGTCAACGCGACTACGCTGCTGATGGCCGGAGCGGATGGCGCCGCGCTGGACGCCGCCGCTCTTGACCCGCTGGCGCAGGCCATCGCCGGCCCAACCGAGGTGCATCAGTCGGAGCATTCCGGCTACAAAGACGGCGTGTATAGCGAGGAATGGCTGACCCGCCAGTTTGGGATGGCCGAACCCAGCCTGCCGCCGCATTGGCAGTCGTAGCGGGCCGGAATGATTAGGGAGCGCAGAGGAGATGAGGCAGTATGCCCCTGGTAACGCTTCCCGGCGTTGAACTGTGGTACGAGGACACCGGCGGCGCGGGTATTCCGGTGGTCTTCCTGCACGCTGCTTCCGGCACTGGCGAATGCTGGGTGCATCAGCTGCCCGCCTTCACTGCGGCCGGCTACCGCTGCATCACTTACGACCGGCGCGCCTGGGGCCGTTCCCGACCCACCGGCGCCGGTGAGCAGCCGGGATTCGTGGGGGATGACCTCCACGGGCTGGTTGCGGCGCTGGGTTTGGAGCGTTGCCATCTGGTGGCTACCGCCGCCGGCGGCATCGCCGGGCTGGACTACGCGCTGGCCCATCCCGAACGTGTCCGCAGCCTGGTCGCGGCCAATACCATCGGCGGCGTTCAGGATGCGGACTATCTGGAGGTACAGACCCGGCTGCGACCGCCGGAAATTCAGAACCTTCCGGTAGAGTTGCGCGAGCTTGGCCCGTCCTACCGGGGCGCCGACCCGGAGGGCGCGCGACGCTGGCTGGAGATTGAGCAGGCCAGCCGGCCTTACGGGCGAACGCCGGCGCAGCCTCTGCGGGAGCCGATTACCTACGCCCGGCTCAATAAGATGCGCGTGCCGACGCTGGTACTGTCGGGCGCCGCGGACCTGCTCTCCCCGCCGGCCCTGATGCGGATGCTGGCGGCGCAGATTCCAGCCTCCCGCTTCGTCTCGCTGCCCGATGCCGGACACGCCGGCTTCTGGGAAAGGCCGCCGGTTTGGAACGGTCTGGTTCTGGAGTTCATCGGCCAGCGCTAGGCCGTATTGACATTGCAGCGTCATTCCGGCGCCAGCGCGAATGACGCAAGTTAAGGCCGGGACAACGAAAGTTAAGGGATAACGAACGTTAAGGAGTATTCCCGATGCCAGCACGAACGGGAGCCGAGTATATTGCCGGCCTGCGGGAGCGCGCCGCAGACATCTACATCGGCGGCGAACGTGTGCCGGACGTAACCGGGCATCCGGCCTTTGCCGGCGGCCTGCGTACCATTGCCGGGCTGCTGGATTTGCAGCACGACCCGGCCTGGCGCGATGAGATGGTCTATACGTCGCCATCCACCGGCGACCCGGTGGGCCTGTCGTTCATTATGCCCCGCGATGGCGACGACCTCAAACGGCGGCGCAAGATGATGTCCAATTGGGCGCTGGCGTCCTGCGGGATGATGGGGCGCACGCCCGACTTTCTCAACGTGGCGGTGATGTCCATGGCCGCCGGCGCCGACTACTGCGGGCAGAATCGCCCGGAGTTCAAGCGGAACATTCTGGATTATTACGAGTACATCCGGGAAAACGACATCGTAATGACGCACACGCTGGTCAACTTGCAGCGCAGCCGCGCGGTGGGCGCAACGCCCTTTGACGACCGCACCGAGGTTGCCCTGTCAGTGGTCAATGAGACCGGCGCCGGCATCGTCGTGCGCGGCGCCCGCGTGCTGGCGACCCTGGGGCCGTTGTCCGATGAAATCGCCGTCTATCCGGCGCGCACCCGGCGCGTGCCGGCCGGTGAAGAGGGCAAGTACGCCTTCGGGTTTGCCATCCCTTGCGATACCGACGGCCTCAAATTCCAGTGCCGCGATACCGTTGACCTGGGCCGCTCTCATTTTGACCACCCGGCGGGCAGTCGCTTTGAGGAAATGGACGCCATTGTGTTCTTTGACGACGTGCTGGTGCCCTGGGAGCGCGTCTTTCTCTATAACGACGTGGCGCGGTGCAACCAGTGGGGCGAACGCACCAACCGCAACGCCCACACCGGCCACCAGGTGGTTACCAAAAACGTGGTCAAGTGCGAGTTTATGCTGGGCCTGGCCACGCTGATGGTAGATACGCTGGGTTCGGGGGATTTGCCGGCTGCGCAGCAGCTCATCGCCGAGCTGATTGAGAACCTGGAGATTACCAAAGCCCTGCTGGCGGCGTCGGAGGCGCAGGCGTCCGTTGATGAATGGGGCATTTTCTGTCCCGACTACCGGCCCCTGCTGGTGGCCCGCAAGCAGATGATTACTATGTACCCGCGCATGGCCGAAATCCTGCACCTGCTGGGCTCCAGCAGCCTGATGGCCCTGCCGTCCGAGGCTGACCTGAACGGCCCGCTGGCCGCGGACATTCACCGCTACCTGGACACCGACACGGCCACCGCCGCCGAGCGCATCCGCCTGTTCCGCCTGGCCTGGGACGTATCCTGTAGCGCGTTCGGCGGCCGGCAGACGCTCTACGAGCGCTATTTCGGCGGCGACGCGGCCCGCAACGCCGCGCTGCTCTACCAGATTTACGACCGCACTGCCGCGCGGGATATGGTGCAGGAATTTCTGTCGTTGGAATGATTAATTTAGAATAGCCTTCCTCCGTCATTCCGACATTCCCGCTTTCGTGGGCAATCCGGCGCCCTCGCAAACGGATACGGCATACCTGCAATAATGCCCTCACACTGCCACCGCAACAAAAAAATTAGAGTAGAAAAGTGCGATTGAAAGTTACCAAAATAGGCCACCTCTTGCGGGGGCGGGGGCAAAAGAGCGGCGTTCTGGTTTTACCACAGCCTCCGCTGGCGGACAGCCCGGCGTTTCGGCCGGCAGCGCCTCCCTTTCCTGCCGGCCGACTTGGACATTGAGCCAATCGATATGTGCAACTTCGCCTGCGACCATTGCCAGGTGACGCATTGGGAACGGCTGACGACCCGCCTGACGCCCGAGCGGTTCAGCGCCATTCTCCGGCAGTTCCCCAAGCTGGGGTTTGTCAAACTGCAAGGGATGGGCGAACCGCTGCTCAACCGGCGTCTCCTTGACCTGCTGGAAGAAGGCGAGCGACATGGCATCGCTATGCAGGTTGTCAGCAACGGTTCGGTCTATACGGAGCATATCGCATCGCGACTGACTGCTCTGCGTGGCACTGAGATTGTTTTCAGCATTGACGGCGCAACTGCGGAGACCTTTGAGGCAATTCGCGTCAACGGCAAGTTTGAGGCAGTCACCGCCAACATTGCCGCCCTGGCGCAGCGCCGTGGCAAAAACGCCTGGCCCCGCATCGAAATCAGAACCGTTGCCACGCTCCGGAATGTCCACGAACTCCCCGGCATCGTCAGGCTGGCGAAAAGGCTGGGCGCGGACCGGCTGGTGATAACGACTATGCTGACCGATTGGGGCAAAGCGGAGATGCAGGACTCCATTGCGCCAATCAATGTTGCGCGCAACAATCTGCAAACCGACCGGTCGATCCGGGAAGCGGAAACGGTTGCCGCCGCAATAGCCATGCCGACTGAAATAGAGCGCGGCCAGCGCTATTCCGACGCCAATCGCTGCCCCTGGCCCTGGCGGAGCGCCTACATTGCCGCCAACGGCGATGTTGTCCCCTGCTGTCAAATTGCCGACTCCAGCGTCGTAAAAATGGGCAACCTCTTTGACGAACCCTTTGCCAACATCTGGAACAACGACAAATACCGGGAACTGCGCCGCCGCATCGCCAGCAACAACATCCCGCATTACTGCCGCAGTTGCTACGGGATGCAGCCGGTCGCCGAGGAGCAGCCAGTATGATAACCGTCGCCGAAATCAACATCGCCCCGGTCAAGTCCATGGCCCTGGTGTCGCTGGATGCGGTCAACCTGGAGTTGGGCGGCATCCGGGACGACCGGCGGTTTTACCTGGTCAACGGGCAGGGCCGGCTGCTGACCCGGCGGCAGGTGGGCAAGCTGGCGCAGTTGGCTGCATCCTGGGACGCCGGTACGGAACGACTGCGGATTACCTTCCCCGATGGCACAACGCTGGCGGGCCCGCCGGAACTGGAACGCCCGGTCTGGACTATCGTATGGGGGCGCCGGGTGCGCGGGCGCGCGCTGGCCGGCGACTGGACGCCGGCCATCAGCGAGTTTTGCAGCCAGCCGGCCGTGCTGATGATGTCCGACTTGCCCGGCCAGGTCTTTGACGAGTTCCCGGTGTCGATTTTATCGCGGGCCTCGGTAGAGCATCTGTCAGCGGAGATGGGAATGGCCGACGACGCGTGCCTGGCCACCGACCGCTTCCGCCCCACGCTGCTGCTGGACGGCTGCGAATCGCACCAGGAGGACGACTGGATGAACCGGCAGCTAGCGGTAGGCGATGCCATCGTCCGCGTCCTGGCCCCCGACCCGCGCTGCGCCATCATCAACCAGCAGCCAACCACGGGCGAAACTGATGCCGACGTGGTAAAATCAATCCTGAACTACCGCCCCAACCCGCTGGCCGCCTACTTCGGCGTGTACGGCATCGTGGAACGGCCCGGCACGGTAAAAGTGGGGGATGCGGTGCAGGCGGTATGATTGCCGAAACGCAAAAGACGGGAGGAACACAGAGTTGGACACTGCTATTATGGGGGAAACCGTCGTAGTTACGCACGCCGATAACCGGGGCATCCCGGATTACACCATCAAACTCACTTTCGCTTATCATCAGGAATCCGAGCATTGGGTCGGCGTTTGTACCGAATTGGGAACTTCGGCATTTGCCGAAACGCGGGAACAGATGCAAACCGAACTGCGGGATGCGGTGGAGTTGCAACTCAATGAAGTCGCTCGGATTGCCGACGTGAAGGACTATTTGGCCTACAATGACGTGGAGATTGTACCGTCAAAACTAGCGAAGCAGGCCGAGTTTGTCATCGCATGAATATCTCCGGACGAGAGTTGATGCGTCTTCTGGAAAGTGACGGGTGGAATAGAGGAGGCCGGCGCAATCACGGTGTTTTCTATCACAAACAGTTTCCCGAAGAAGAGCGGCCGCGCTCAACAGTCATTCCAGACAAGTCAACGCCGCTACCGAATGGCACGCTGGGAGCCATACTCAGCCTCAAACAAACCGGCATTGGGCAGGTTGGATTGCAATATCTAATTGACCCTCAGTAAGGGCGGCAACGATGGCCATAGGTAATAAGTACCGGCCGGACTACGTTGCGCCGCCGGGGTTGATTTTGCGGGAGCATCTGGAGGCGCGGGGGCAATCGCCGGAGGAATTTGCCCGGGACTGTGACCGTTCGCCGGAGTTTATACGGGGGCTGCTCGCCGGCGAGTCGGCCCTTGACGAGGCGACGGCGCAGCGGTTTGAGGACTTGCTGAACTTGCGCGCGTACATCTGGCTACGCTGTGAGGCCGGCTACCGCCGGCACTTGAGCCGCCAAGCCGAGGCCAGACGGGTGGCGGCAACTTCGAACTGGAGCGAGTCATTCCCAATCAAGGAGCTGGTCAAGCGGGGCGCTATTGAAAAACCGGAATCGGAGGCGGACGCAGTTTTCCGGCTGCTGCACTTCTTTGAGGTCTGGACGCCGGCTGAATGGCAGGAAATGTATGGCGCGGGCAGCGTGATTTATTCCCGTCTCCCCCAATGCAGCGGCGAAACCGCCCGGCTCGCGGCCTGGCGTCGCATCGGCGAGCTGGAGGCTGAGTGGCAGCGGGGCTCCGATTACAACGCTGCCTCATTCCTCGATGCCCTGACTCGAATCCGCCGCCTTACTGGCCAGCCGCCCGTTGCGGTCTGGCCCCAGGCGGTGCAGCTCTGCAACGACGCCGGCGTTGTGCTAACACTGGTCAAGCCCTTTGCGGCGCTGGACTTGCGCGGCTCAGCCTGGCGGCTGTCGTCGCGGCAGGCCATAATCCAGCTGGGCAATCCCCGTCAGCCCGCTGGCCGCCTGTGGCAAACCTTCTTTCATGCTGCCGCTCACCTCCTGCTCCACAGCAACCCCTGCGATGGGAACTTTTTTATTGACCCGGACAGCAGGCAAAATGCGGACGTAGAGAACGAAGCCAACCGTTGGGTGTCCGACTTTCTCCTTGCCGCCGCAAGCGCCTGACTTACGCAAGCGTCGTCCTCTGCCAAAAGAAATTGCGGGCGCACCGCTGGGAAACGGTGCGCCCGCAATAATCTCCTTAAGAGAATCGGCTCCATAATAGAACCGTCCCTTGGGCTGTGCTAGCCGTGCTGCACCAGCCCCTCCTCCATCATCGCCGCAATAGCCCCGTCAAAAGCCTCAATGGTGAAGTCAATGTCGGCTTCGGTGTGGGTGCCGGAGAGGACGCCGCTGGTGCGGGACATCAGGTCAACGCCGCGCACTTGCAGGGCCTGGCGCAGGCTGCGCTGGATGGCCGCGGGCTGGTCTTTCAGCCGGGAGGCGTCCAGGCCGTCGATGCTGCGCGCGCCAAAGTAGAGGTGGAAGGTGGACGCCTCGCCGTACACCGTAGCGTTGACTTCGCGGCGTTCGACGACCTCACGCAAACCTACCCGCAGCCGCTGCGCCATGCGGTCGGCCTGGGCGTTGTACTCGCCGGTGGCGACCAGACGCAGGGCGGCGTTGCCGGAAGCGGCGGCGTAAGGGTTGGCGTTGAAGGTGCCACCGTGCAGCACCCGCTCGTAGCGGTCGTGGTGGCTGTCGCCCGTCTGGTGCATGACCGCCATCACCTCATCCCGGCCGGCTACCGCGCCGCCGGGCAGCCCGCCGGTGAGGATTTTGGCCATAGTGCAAAGGTCGGGGTCAACGCCCAGCCGTTCCTGCGCCCCGCCCGGCGCCCAGCGGAACCCGGTGATGACTTCGTCCAGAATCATCACCGCGCCATGCTCGCGGGTGAGCCGGCGCACGCCGTCGAGGAAACCGTCGGGCAGCGGCACCGTTCCGTAGGATGCGCCCGATGCCTCGGTGATGACGCCGGCGATGTTGTCATCGTTGACCAGCGCGTTTTCCAGCGCCGTCAGGTCGGTGGGCAGCACGATGATTGAATCAATGGCGCCTTGCGGGATGCCGGTGGAGGCGGGCACGTCGAAGGGCGGCAGGTTGCCGGGCATTACGTAGTCGTGCCAGCCGTGGTAGTGAGACTCCCAGCGGATGATTTTCTCCTTGCCGGTGTAGGCGCGGGCGACGCGCATGGCCAGCATGGTGGCCTCGGCGCCGGAGCCGACGAACCGCACCTTGTCGGCGCAGGGCATCAGGCTGCAAACCCGCTCACCCCATTCCAGCATGGATTCGGTGGGCGCGCCGAAGTGGGAGCCGTCGGTGAGGACGGCGGACAGGGCGCTCACCACCTCCGGGTGGGCGTGGCCCAGCAGCAGCGACGCCGACCCCATGCCATAGTCAACGTACTCGTTGCCGTCGATGTCCCACTTGCGCGGGCCGCTGCCGCGAGCGACAACGATGGGGAAGGGGTCTGACGTGTAGCCATCGTGGCCCGGGCTGCCGGAGGGGAAAAGACCCTGATACCGGGGCTGGAGTTCCCGCGAGCGGGGGTTCATGCGGATGTACTGTTCCTGGATGGTCTCAGTCATAATCGTCGCTCCTTGGACAGGTTTTCAGGTTCGCCGTTTTACGTGAACATTGTCCAGCGCCATATCCTTTCGGAAGTATGCGTTTTGCGGGTAGAGCCAAATAATATTCCTCCCGACACGGGTTGAATAGGTTCGGTCACCGGGCGAGCGTTGGGGCCGGCTAGTTTTGGGGTTGGCGGCGGGAAAGTTGGGCTTCCAGTTGGAGGATGCGTTCCTCAGCGGCGCGGCGGGCGGCGGCTTCGGCGTCGCGCTGGGCAAGGGCGGCTGCGGTTTGCGCTTTGGACTCTGCCAGGTCGGGCAGGTATTCCCCGGTTGCCGGGTCCCAAAAACGCAATTTGCCGGCATCGGAGCGCAATTCCAGGCCCAGCGCCGCGCTGTAGCCGCGGATTACGCCGTCGGCCATCGTAGCCACCGGAAGGGGCTCGTACTCCCCGTTGGGCAGCAGCCGGTCGCCGGCCAGCGCGGTGTCGTGGAACCGGCCGCCGGTGCGGTCAAACCGCCAGTATTCCGCCACTCCGTAACGCGCGTAAAGTTCCCGTTTCGCAGTGTAATCCCGCCGGCCAGTGGATGGGGACGCTACTTCCAGCACAAAATCCGGCGGCCGGCCGATTTCGCTGATGGTGTAGCCGTTGGACTGGATGATGTCCGCCGGGGGCACCGGCATACCGAAAGCAACCAAGCAATCCGGGTAGGGACTGCGGCGGGCGTCGCCGGCGTCCTGGCAGAGGTAACCGTTGCCCATTACCACGACGTCGGGCCGGGAGGAGTAGTAGTCAGTCAGGATAAGGTGCGCCCGGGCGATGTCAGGAAGTTGGGTAGCCATGTCAGGCGCCGGCGGCGGGTCGGGCAGTTCGGTGAGGCGCGAGGCCGGCGTGGGGACGATTTGGGTTGTGGTCGTCATTGTAAGCTCGCGTCATTGTAAGCTCGAGATAGAGATGGTTCGCACGGCGGCGTATGGAGCGCATAGCGTGGTAACGGTCGGCTATCCGCCGTTAGCGGCTATGACGGCGCCGGCTATAACGCCGAGCACCATACTCCACCCGCCGGCCCATAATACGAACGAAGGTATAGCGACGCCGGCGACTGCGATGGCTACCATGATGATAAGCGGTATGCCAAACATAGCGGCGGCTATCGCAAGTATGGCGCCGCTTATTCCGCATTTCCTCTTGCTGGCGTTGGCTCCAGAATGGCTGCGCCTATCAACAACAGTATCACATCCCGTCCTATGGCGGCTACGGGGCGGCGCGTTTTCGCGTCACCGTTAGAGTCGCTTGGTGGGGTCAGAGCAGTTTTCCGTTGTGTGGCCGGGGCGAATAATTATTCGCCCCGGCGCATCCGTCACTGGTCAGTTGTCCGCAGCGGCCATGGCTTCCGGCGCCCCTAGCACGGCGCCGAAAGCGTCGGCCAGCTGGGCGTTGGCGGCGTCCAGGGCCTGGCGGCCTTTGTCGATGACGTGGGGCATTCCGAAGAAGCCGTGGATTACGCCATCATAGCGTATCAGATTGGCCGCAACGCCGGCGTCCTCCAAGGCGGCGGCGTAGGCTTCGCCCTCGTCGCGCAGCGGGTCGAACTCGGCGGTGATGACCAGGGCCGGGGGCAGGTCGTCGGACAGCCGGGCCCGCAGCGGCGAGGCGAAGATGTTGTAGCCGGCCAAGTCGCCGGCCGGCAGATAGTGGTCCCAGAACCACTGCATACTGCCCGTTTCCAGGAACATTCCGCTGCCGTTGACCTGATAGGACCGGGTGGTGAAGTCGTAATCGGTTACGGGATAGACCAGCAACTGGAAGGCCAGCGGGTGGGGCATATCGTCCTGGGCCAGGGCCACGGCGGCGGCCAGGTTGCCGCCGGCGCTGTCGCCGCCCACCGCGATGGCGTCGGGGCGGCTGCCCAGGGATTGGGCGTTGGCCATGGCCCACATAGTGGCGGTCAGGCAGTCCTCAAAGGGAGTGGGGAACTTGTACTCCGGGGCCAGACGGTAATCTACGGAAACGACCACGCAGTTGCCGCCCGCGCACAGCTCGCGCGCCGTGGCGTCGGCGGTTTCCACGTTGCCGATGACCCAGCCGCCGCCGTGGAACCACACCAGCGTACCCCAGGGGCCGGCGGTGGCCGGCGTGTAGATGCGGATGGGCACGTCGCCCGGTTCCTTGCCGTCCACGTTGCGGATGATGCGGTCGGCCACCTTGCCCACTTCGGGGCCTTCGGGACGGGGGCGGTTGTCCATCACCTGGCGGCACTCGGCCACGCTCATCTCCTGGAAGGGCTTGATGTCCAGCGAGGCGAACAGTGCGATGACGTGGGCGGCCTGCGGGTCGAGGAGTTTGCGCATCGCCGCCGGGTCGCCCTCGTGCTGCTGGTGATACTCCGCGACCATGTCGTCCACGGCGCCGCGCAGGAAGGCGCAGGCATCGTCCATTGCCGTGCGCGCGGTGTCCATGACGCCGGCCATGCCGAAAAAGCCGTGAATCATACCGTCGTAGCGGTTGACCTCGGCCGGTACGCCCAGGGCGTTGAGCAACCGCCCGTAGGCTTCTCCCTCGTCGCGCAGCGGGTCGTATTCCGCCGTAATCACCAGCGCCTGGGCCAGGTCCGGGATGGCCTCAGAGCCGGCGGTCAGCTGCATCGGCGCGGCCAGCGGGTCGGCGGCCTGAGCGGAATCGGCGAGATACTGGTCCCAGTACCAAATCATCCCGTCCCGTTCCAGGTTGTAGCCGGAGCCGTTGTCGGTGTAGGAGCCGGTGTCAAACTTAGCGTCGGTAACGGGATAAACCAACAGCTGGTGGCTGACGCGGAAATCGCCGGTCGCGGCGGCCTTGATGCTGACGGCGGCGGCCAGGTTGCCGCCGGCGCTGTCGCCGCCCACTGACACCACGCCGCGCACGCCACCCAGCTCCACGGCGTGGTCGCTGGCCCAGATGGTGGCATAGTAGCAGTCATCCAGCGGTTCGGGAAACTTGGCCTCGGGAGCCAGCCGGTAATCTACCGACACCACCACGTTGCGCGCGCCAACGCACAGGTGCCGCGCCGCAGCGTCGGCGGATTCCAGGTCGCCAACGACCCAGCCCCCGCCGTGATACCAAACCAATATGGGGAATGGGCCATCGCCGGCGGGCGTGTAGATGCGAACCGGAACGTCGCCGGCCGGGCCGGGCACGGCGCGATTCTCCACCCTGGCCACTTCCGGCCCGGCGCCGCGGGGGCGTTGGGCGGCGTTGGCGCGGGCTTCCGCCGGGCTGACCGTGTGATTGGGCGGCAGGCCCAGGGCGCGGGTTGCGTCAATGACCTGTTGGGCTTGTGGGTGGAGCGGCATGGCGGGCCTCCGTTTGTGCCTCACGGCAGGGTTGGGCTGTAGGAGAGTATCGGGGGCTGCAAGTCATTAGATTATTTCCACTGTCCCGGTATGAGAGCGTATCTCGCGGTCGGACGTGACCAGCGGGCATTTGTGGATAATGGCAGTGGCGGCGATAATCTGGTCGGAAGGGTCTTGCGGAAAGTCTCGGGGCAGCCGGGTTGATTCAATTGCAATCTCAGGAGTCAAACCGAGGATACTCACTCGTGGGTACGCAAGCGCGTTTTCGAACCAATCGGCCAAATCAATGTCCATCCGCAACCGTCGGCGTGCCACAAGCATAGCTACTTCCCACAGGGAAGTGGCGCTAATTCCGATTACGCCATCATCGTCGCTTTCCTGCTCCGTAATTGCGGCCCTTTGCGCTTCACTCAATCGTTCGGGTTCTTCCACCCACCATATCCAGGTGTGTGTATCCAGAGCAATCATTGCAACACTGCTTAATCGTCAAAGGCAACCGGGTCAAAGGGACGGTCATATTTAAGTGGCAGCCCTCGCAGAGGATAGGGGTCGCCGGCGGCGATAGCCTTTGCCAGGTACGTATAGGCCGCAGCCCGCCGGTGTTCCGCATCCTGAGCCGACGCGTCGTCTGCGGGGTCAATGATTAGCCTGAATTCGCCCCGACCAACACGCCAGGCTTTCGGCTGGCGACCCCGTTTGATGTAATCGCCAACCTGCTTGCCATCCCGCGACATACTGGCATTGGATGGCACCGTTGTTATCGTGTCGCGCTTATATTGTCCCTGCAAGTGAGGGCGCAGGTGAGCGCGCGTCCACACCCGCGGAATCAATCCCTGTGCCCGCAGTTTATAGACCTCATCCCAGAAACTCATCAGCGCACCTCGACCGCTGGCGCTCCCGGCGGGCCGCCGGCGCAGCGGCACGCCGGCGGCCCATCATATCGTCAGACACTCCGGCTAACTGTTGCGCGCCACGTAGTCCTCGCGCGCCCGGTCCAGGGCGCGGGTGCGGCCGGCCTGGAGCGATTCGTGGCGTTCGTAGGCCCACTGGTTGGACGCGATGGCGGCGTCGGCGGAACCCTGGAAGTGGGGCATTACGTGGCGGGCGATGAGTTCGTAGCTGTGGAGCATATGCTCGCGGGCGGCCCAGTCCACCGTTTGCACCATAAAGGCGCCGAACCCGCCGCTGCGCTCTTCGAGGCGCTTGATGCCCTCGATGCAGTCGTCGGGGGTGCCGATAATCCAGGCGCCGCGCTCGGCCAGCACGTCGATGATTTTTTCCGGCGGGCCGTCTACCACCTGGGGGCGGCCCATGGTGTGCTCGAAGTACTCGCGCTGGTAGCGGCCGGCGCCGATGCGGGCCTGCTCGAAGGCTTCCTTGCGGGTGTCGGCCAGGTGAACGGGCAGCACCAGCCGCCACTCGAAGCGGTCAACCACCTGGTTATGCTCGGCCGCCGATTCCTCGCAGATGTCCCACAGCTCATTGAGGTCGGCGCCCTGGGGCACTTTGGGGTCGCGGGGCGTGGTGATGGTCAGCACCGATGCGCCGTGCTTGCCGGCCAGAGCCACGCCGGAGGGGGTTTGCACCGAGGCTACCGAGATGGGCATATGGGGCGTCTGGTAAGGGCGCAGCTGGAGCATGGCTTCCTGCAACTCGAACCAGTCGCTGCGGTGCGTGATGGGTTCCTTTTCGGTGAACAGGCGCATAATGACGCCCAGGGACTCGTCCATGCGGAGGCGCTGCCTGGTGGGGTCAATGCCCATCATATAGGCGTCGCCGGGCAGGGCGCCGGGGCCGACGCCGAGCATAACGCGGCCACGGGTCATGTGGTCCAGCTGGGTCATCCAGTTGGCGACCATGAAGGGATGGTGGTAGGGCAGGCTGACCACGCCGGTGCCGAGTTTGATGTGCTTGGTGCGGTCGGCGGCGACGCCGATAAAGATTTCCGGCGAGGAGATGATTTCCCAGCCGGCACTGTGATGCTCGCCAATCCAGGCTTCGTCGAAGCCCAGGTAATCGAGCCACTGCACCAGCTCCAGGTCGCGCTCCAACGCGAGGGTGGGGTTCTCGCCGGCCCGGTGGAACGGGCCCATAAAGATGCCGAATTTCATACGGTCGGGTAACGCCATTGGGAATCCTCCTCCGTGCAAAGCAAACGCTGAGGCGACGCCGGTAGCGCAGCGCAGCCGGCGGATGAGTGAACGATTTAGCCGCATTATATGGGCGATACACTGCGGCGGCAAGCAGGGGCGCTAGAGCCTGGCGTCAAGTATCGAGCAAGCCCGCTGAAAGCTGGGGAGATGCTGCCGGAGCGTATCCGGGTTCAGCTTGCCCAACACCTCAAACGACTTTGGGCCTTTGGCGTAAGGCTGGGAGCAGTTGCGTGTGGCTTGTTTCAACCCATCCTCTACATCGTGTCGGTCCCGGTTTTCCAGATTGACTACCGGCGGCAAGGCGGAGGTTTGCAAATGCTGGCCGTAGTACGCCGACAGCGTAGCCCGGTCGGCAGCAATCCAGGTTTCCATGCAGGTAGTCATCAGCAGCACTTGTTCGTCATCCGCGCCCGGCGGCTTTTGCCAGCCATCCCGCCGTTGCAAGTGCTGCCAAGTTGCGTTGATGTCCGCAACCGGGGCCTCGCTGTCAACCAGCAGCGCGACGTAGCCTGCCGACGAGCCTCTTTCGTTATCAGCCCTGAAATCGTCGTATGCCGATGTCCTGCTGCCACAAGCCATTAGCTTGGGCATCCGTCCCTTGTAGCCGCAACTTTCTAGCAGCCGACGAAAGCCTTCGCGGCAGCTCCTCTGGGCCCTTCTGGTGTCGCCGCCGCCTTCCAGGTATATGCGCGCGCTCACCACCGGACTCCCCCTAGATGACCACGCGTCCACAAATCGCCCAAATCCTGGTATTTTTCCAACCAGCGCGCCAGCTCGGAACGGTCAGGCCGTTCCAGCGTAGTCTGTCCGTCGTTCTTTTCGCAGATGACAACGGACTCCGGGCGTTCCGACAGCGCGTCCACCAGGATGTCGGAATGGGTAGTCACCACCAGTTGGCACCGGGTGGACGCATCTACCAGCAAGTCGGCCAGGCCGGGTATCAAGTCGGGGTGCATTCCCAGCTCCGGCTCCTCGATGCCCACCAGGGCGGGCGGTTCCGGGTCGAGCAGAATCGCCAGCAGGCAGAGGTAGCGCAGGCTGCCGTCGGACAGGCGGTTGGCCGGTATCGCGAACTTGCCTTCCGTGAAAAAGACCTGGACGGTGCCGCCCTCAAAGTTCAGCTCAAAATCGGTGACGCCTTCATAAATGTCGCCGAGTTTTTCAAATATACTCGACTTGGTTACGGGATATTGCCGCAGTCTGTTGAGGAACATTCCCAGGTTGGAAAAGTCCTCCATTAGGGGATTGGCGCGAACGTCGCTGCGCTGCGGCTGGCGAACCGCTGCCTTGCGCCCGAACTCCCACTCGCGATAAAGGCGGATGCGCTCGTAAAACCGGCCCAGGTAGCTCAGCTCCGGGAACCGGTCGGGGTCTTTCCGCTGGGAAAGTATCGACTCGTCGGGGGCCAGGTCATCCCGTTGCAACTGTCGCTGGCCGGTTTCCCCGCGTATGTTGAGCGCCGGGCGGCCCTTCCGGAATCGGTAGAAAAAATATACGTCATCCTCGCCGGCCGGCGGCGACTTGTTTTCTACCCGCTCGTCCACCAGATGGAACGACTGATTGGCCTCGGTGAACTCTATCGTATGACGGAGCGGCTGGTTTCCGTCCGGGTTGGCGACGACGGCCTCGACCGTTGCCGTTGCGCCGGGCTGCCCTTTCCAAATCCAGTTGCGGATGCCGCCGCCTTCCCGAACCGGCGTGGCCAACTCGTGCGGCGCGGCCTGCAAAAGCCCGATGGCCTCAAACAGGTTTGACTTGCCGCTGCCATTCGGGCCAATCAGCACGTTAAGCGGCAGCAAGTCAAGGGAGACGCCATCCGGCCCGAACGACAACAGGTTCTTTGCCGTAATCCTGCGCAGCATCTTTTCCATATTAGCTGCATTATATGGGCGATACCCGGCGGCGGCAAGCGGACGGCGTGCTATAATCCTGCCCGCCTTGATTACCGTTCTCTGCCGGAAACGCCCGATGTCGTCTCTAAAATTGCCGCTGCTGATGGCGATGGTTGTCGCTGTCTTTGTTGCCTGGTTTGCGGTGGGGTGCGCTGGCGGTTCGTCGGGGCCGGGGGATTTTGTCCGGCTTACCGCCCCGGCGCCGGCTACTGCTGTTCCGGCGTCGGCTGTTGCTGATTCAGCCTCTCCTCCGGGCGTAAGCTCTGCTTTTGCCGTGCCGGATGCGGTTTCCGGGGTTTGCCCGGAGCATGGTTATTGCGCGCTGCTGGAGCCGGGCGGGCGGCTTACGGCGGCGGCCTGGCTGGATGAGGACCGGATGTATCTGGCCGACTTTGAGGGGCGTATCCGGCTGCTGGATGTTAAGACCGGCGTCGTTACGATGGCGCTGGACGGGTTGAGCATACCCCGGGGGTTGACGGTGTTGGACGGGCGGCTTTACGTTAGTGAGATGGGGAATGTCTGCCGGTTGATACGGCAGGTGCGAGGGCCGGACATCGGGTGCCGGTACGAATCCGGCGCTACAGACTTGGAGTTCTTAAGCCGCACCAGCGCACAAGTTCTTTCATATCAGATAGATGATTCCGGTGGATTAAGCGACCGGCAAGTAGTAGTGGATAGGATTATGGCCTGGGATAGAGACCATGCTCCAAATGGACTGGCCAATGACGGCGAGTACGTGTACGTCAGTGTTGGCCATCCGCAGCACCGGATAAACCCTGGGCATATTCTTATGACCCACGCTGACGAGCTTAAGTCGCATAACCGCCGGACGGATCTGATGGGAGTAGTGGCCCGCCTTCGTCCGCCGGATAATGAAGTTGAGGTTTATGCGACCGGGCTGCGCAACACTTACGGAATCTCCATAGCGCCGGACGGCACGATTTACGGGGCGGACAATGACGATCATGGTGGGCTGGCCGACTGCTGCCAACGGGAGGAATTGAACGCTATTGTGGCCGGCGGGTTCTATGGGTTCCCCAGCTACGGCACTTACGAGGCCCCTCCGGAGGCGAAGGTTATCGAACCCGTAGCGGTGCTGGAAGGTACCGCCAGCACCTTTGCCCATGCCAATCAGGACGGCATCTACGTGGCCTACCTTGCCCTGGACGGCAGCGGCGACGGGTTTGTGGTTGACCGATTTGACTACGCTGGCGGGACGCCGGAGCGGATTGTTAGCGCCAAGGGGCATACCACGGCCATACTGGAGCGGAACGGGCTGCTGTACCTGGCGTCATTTGACGGCAGTGTCCACGTCATCAATCCGCACGCCGCCGCCGCCGCTCCGCTGAATCTCAGTTGGTACTATGACGATTACGTGGATGAAGTCATTGCCGACGGCGGCCGGCCCATCATTTCATCGGACTATGACGTGTACCTTGGCGAGGGCGTGCTGATTTACGACAAACACCCCTGCACGCCGGCGGATACAGAGGACGGGTTCTTTTTGCACGTTGTTCCGGTGAACCTTGATTTCTTGCCGGAAAAGCGCCGGCAGTACAATTTTGACAACTGGGATTTCAACTTTGCGGCCTACGGCTGGCGGAACGGCGACCGTTGCCGGGCGGTGCGCCGGCTGCCGGAGTACGACATAAGCACAATCAGGACGGGCCAGTGGGTGCGTGAAGAAAACGGCCATTACCGGCACACTTGGGAAGCCGAGTACCATTTTGAGCGCTAGGCCGGGTTGGCATTCTCTCTCATTTCCCCGCCAACTCCACTGCCGGGAGCGGGTGGGCCAACGACGTTAGCCGCCGTATATGGGCGTTGCCGTGCGGCGGCAATCCGGGGGCGTGCTATAATCCTGCCCGCCTTGATTACCGTTCTCTGCCGGAAACGCTTGATGACGCTCTTGAAATTGCCGCTGCTGATGACGGTGGTTGTTGCTCTTTTTGTTGCCTGGTTTGCGACGGGGTGCGCTGGCGGTTCGGCGGGGCCGCGCGACCCTATCCGGCTCACTGTCCCACCGCCGGCCACTGCGGTTCCAACGCCGGCGGTGACTAATCCTACCCCTTACCCGCCCCCGAACTCAAGTTCTGCTACTGCCGCGCCGGCTCCGGTGCCCGGGGTTTGCCCGGAGCATGGTTATTGCGGGCGGCTGGAACTGGGCGGGCGGCGGCTTACGGCGGCGGCCTGGCTGGATGAGGACCGGATGTATCTGGCAGACTTTGAGGGGCGTATCCGGCTGCTGGATGTTAAGACCGGCGTCGTTACGATGGCGCTGGACGGGTTGAGCATACCCCGTGGGTTGACGGTGTTGGACGGGCGGCTTTACGTTAGTGAGATGGGGAATGTCTGCCAGTTGATACGGCAGGTGCGAGGGCCGGACGTCGGGTGCTGGTACGAATCCGACGCTACAGACTTCTTGGAGTTCTTAAGCCGCACCAGCGCACAAGTTCTTTCATATCAGATAGATGGTTCCGGTGGACTAAGCGACCGGCAAGTAGTAGTGGATAGAATTATGGCTTGGGAGCATACCCATGCTCCGAATGGACTGGCCAATGACGGCGAGTACGTGTACGTCAGTATTGGCCATCCGCAGCAACGGGTAAACCCCGGGCATATTCTTATAACCCACGCTGACGAGCTTAAGTCGCATAACCGCCGGACGGATCTGATGGGAGTAGTAGCCCGCTTTCGTCCGCCGGATAATGAAGTTGAGGTTTATGCGACCGGGCTGCGCAACACTTACGGAATCTCCATAGCGCCGGACGGCACGATTTACGGGGCGGACAATGACGATCATGGTGGGCTGGCCGACTGCTGCCAACGGGAGGAATTGAACGCTATTGTGGCCGGCGGGTTCTATGGGTTTCCCTTTTATGGCACCAACGAGGCCCCGCCGGAGGCCGGCGTTATTGAACCCGTGGCCGTGCTGCAAGGCGCCGTTTCCACCTTTGCCTATGCCAACAAGGACGGCGTCTATGTCGCCTATCTGGCCATTGACGGCAGCGGCGACGGGTTTGTGGTTGACCGATTTGACTACGCTGGCGGGACGCCGGAGCGGATTGTTAGCGCCAAGGGGCATACCACGGCCATACTGGAGCGGAACGGGCTGCTGTACCTGGCGTCAATTAACGGCAATGTCCACGTTATCAATCCTGATGCCGCGCCCGTCCGCATCAGGCTAACCCGCTTCCATAGTGACGACTATGTGGATAAAGTCATTAGTGACGACTATGTGGATAAAGTCATTGCCGCCGGCGGCCCATCCGTAATTCCCCCGGGCTATGAGGGTTATGCAGTGTACATTGACGCGGGCCGGCTGATTTACGACAAAGACCCCTGCGCGCCGGAGGATACGAAACACAAGTTCTTTTTGCACATTGTGCCGGCGAACCACGATGACCTGCCGGAACAGCGCAAGCAGTACGACTTTGACAACCTGGATTTCGACTTTAATGCCTACGGTTGGCGGAACGGCGACCGCTGCCGGGCAGTGCGCGAGCTGCCGGAGTACGATATAAGCATAATCAGGACGGGCCAGTGGGTGCGTGAAGCAAACGGCGATTACCGGCACACCTGGGAAGCCGAGTACCATTTTGAGCGCTAGGCCGGGTTGGCATATTCACCGCCATACCGGCGCCGGAATCCATCAAATCCCAACCGGAAAAATCCTGTCCATCCGGCCGGTCCATCGCTGTAAAAACGGACTCAAACCACCTGAAACGGAACTCTGCCGATAATTGCCCACCCCTACTGCAATCAGAGCCTCTGCCGTATAATCATAGTCAGGGCGAAAGCGTACTCGCCGGAGATTTTTATGACTGCCCGGACTGTAACCTACCCGTCCCGGCCCGCCGTTGACCGCAGCGCGCTGCCCCCTGGCCCGCCGGAGCTGCCCATCATCGGGCAGACGCTCCGCTACCTGCGCGACCCCATCGGCTTTATGCAGGAGGCCGCCACCTACGGCGACCTGGTCACTATGTCGGTAAAGCCGGCCCTGCTCTATCTGGTGAACCACCCCGACCTGGTTCGCGACATCGTGGTTACCCACCACCGGCGGGTGGGCCGCGGCCCCAACACCGAGGTGCTCAAGTGGGTGATGGGCAACAGCCTGGTAACCGCCAGCGGCGCCGACCACTTGCAGCAGCGCCGGCTGATTCAGCCCCAATTTCACCGCAGCCGCATCGACGGCTACGGCGCGATGATGCAGCAGTACGCCGCGCAGCACCGGAACGCCTGGGCCGACGGCCAGCGCGTGGACATGGCCCGGGAGATGGGCGCCCTGACCCTCCGCATCGTCGTCAAAACCCTGTTCGGCCTGGATTTGCCCCACGATGTCCGCCGGATTGGCGCCGCCTTTGAGCTCAGCAACAACTATCTTGTCGCCCGAGTCAACCAACCCCCGCGGCTGCGCAATTTTTTGCATCGCTTCCCCTTCCCTTATAGCCTGCGATTCAAACGCGCCCGCGCCCGCCTCGACCGCATTATCTACAACCTGATTGCCGAGCGCCGGCAGTCGGCGAACCGCGCTGACGACCTGCTGTCCCTGCTGCTGGCGGCCCGGTTTGAGGATGATGACGGCGGCGAACGTCCGCTGACCGACCGCCAGGTGCGCGACCAGACCATCACCCTGTTCGCCGCCGGCCACGAAACCACCGCCGTCTCCCTTACCTGGACCTGGTATCTGCTATCCGTGCACCCGGAGATTCAAACCCGGTTCCACCAGGAGCTGGACGACGTGATTGGCGGCCGGCCCCCAACCCTGGCCGACCTGCCCAACCTCGCCCTCACCGACCGGATTCTCACCGAATCCCTGCGTCTTTACCCCTCCATCTGGTTCTGGTCGCGCATGGCATTCCAGCCCTTTTCGCTCGGCGGCTACGACATACCGTCCGGCGCGCTGCTGGCCGCGCCCCAGCTCATCGTCCAGCGCGACCCGCGCTGGTTCGACCAGCCGCTGGAGTTCCGGCCCGACCGCTGGACGCCGGAGTTCCGCCAGAGCCTGCCGCCCTATGCCTACTACCCCTTCGGCGGCGGCCCCCGCCGGTGCATCGGCGATGGCTTTGCCTGGATGGAAGCCAAGCTCATCCTGGCCACCCTGGGCCAGCGCTGGCGAATGCGCCACGACCCCCGCCATCAAATCAAAATGCTCCCCCTCATCTCCCTCCGTCCCCAGGGCGGTATGCCAATGTACCTGGAACGCCGCCGCTAACCGGTGAGGCAGCCGCGCCAGTCCTGTGACAATGCGATAAAATGGTAGGAACGGAGCCGTCATTATGACTACCAGCGTCCTGTATCCCCCCAACCCCTCGGTCAACCGCAGTAACCTGCCGCCCGGCCCCCCGGAGTTGCCCATCGTGGGGCAGTCCTTCCGCTACGTGCGCGACCCCATCGGCATTATGCAGGAATCGGCCACCTACGGCGACCTGGTTACGATGTCGGTCAAGCCGGCCCTGGTGTACCTGGTCAATCACCCGGAACTCATCCGCGAGCTTTTCGTGGTCAACCACCAGAGCGTCGGGCGGGGCCGCAATATCGAAGCCCTGAAATACTTGATGGGCGACGGATTGGTAACCGCCGACGGCCCGCTGCACCTGCGCCAGCGTCGCTTGATGCAGCCCCAGTTCCACCATCGCCGCATCGCCGGCTATGGCGAAGTGATGACCGCTTACGCCCTCCGCCACGAACCGCGTTGGCAAGACGGGGCCCGGGTCGATATGGCCCAGGAAATGAGCGACCTCACGCTCCATATCGTCGTCAAAACGCTGTTCGGTCTTGACTTATCCGATGAGGTACGTCGTATCGGCGCCGCCTTTGAGCTGAGCAACGACTATGTAACCGCCCGCGGCAATCAGCCCCGCCGCCTCCGCGCGCTGTGCCATCGCCTGCCTCTGCCCTTCACCCGGCGTTTCCGGCGCGGCCTGGCTTTCCTCGACCAAACCGTTTATAGCCTGATTGAGCAACGCCGGCAGTCGGGCGTTGACAGTAACGACCTGCTGTCCCTGCTGCTGCAAGTCAGGGACGACGAGGCCGACCGCCCGGAGGACGCCGTGATGACCGACCGGCAGGTGCGCGATGAGGTCATCACCCTCTTTGCCGCCGGCCACGAAACCACCGCCGTCGCCCTCACCTGGACCTGGTATCTGCTGGCAGCGCACCCCGGCATCCAAACCCGCTTTCACGACGAGTTGGACGGCGCATTGGCCGGCCGTCCCCCCACGCTGGACGACCTCCCCAACCTGACCTTCACCGAAAAAATACTCACCGAGTCAATGCGCCTCTACCCGCCAATCTGGACCACGGGCCGCATGGCCTTTCAGCCCTTTGAATTAGGCGGCTACCCCATTCCGGCCGGGGCCATGCTGGCCGCGCCCCCGCTCATCACCCATCGTGACCCGCGTTGGTTTGACGACCCGCTGGAGTTTCAGCCCGACCGCTGGACGCCGGAGTTCCGCGAGGGCCTGCACCGGTTCGCCTATTTCCCCTTCGGCGGCGGCCCGCGCCTCTGCATCGGCGAAGGTTTCGCCTGGATGGAAGCCAAGCTGCTGCTGGCGACCCTGGGCCAGCGCTGGCGGGTGCGCCACGACCCCCGGCACGCCGTCAAGTTGCTCCCCCTGGTATCCCTGCGGCCCCAGGGCGGTATGCCTATGTACCTGGAACGCCGCCACTGACCTCATTGCATCATCCCGGCTGCCCCGCGTCATCCCGACTTTCTCTATGGTCGGATGTCAGCCTCCGCGTAACCGCCGGAGTTCCTCTTCCAGCTCCCGCACCCGGGCTTCGGCCTGGATGCGCGCCGCCCTTTCGTCATCAAACGTCGTAATGTGCCGTCCCGTCGCCGGATTGTACTACCCCAGCGCGCCGCGCTCCCAGCGGATGTACAGGTTCAGAACCGCGCAGTAGCCCTGCAAGACGCCGTCCGCCAGCTGCGCGATGGCAATGGGCTGGTACTGGCCGTCCACCAGCCGGTCCCCGGCCAGGCGCGCGCCGTGATATTCGCCGGTCTCGTCAAAGCGCCGGTATTCGGGGATGCCCAGGGCGGCGTACTCGTCCCGTTTTGCCCCCACGTCGGTATACGCCGTGCTTTGGGACGCCACCTCCAGCACGAAGTCCGGCGGTTTCCCTTGCTCCGAAATGATGTAGCCGTTGCTTTCCTTGTAAGCGGCCGGGGCCACGTCAAAGGCGATAAACAGGTCCGGCCTGCTCAGGCCGACCGTTCCCGGGTGCGGCTCCCAGGCGACCCAGCGGTCTGCGGCTACCAGGGTGGTGTCGGGGTTGCCGAAATGCCGTATCAGTTGATGGGCGTTGCCGGGCTGGTGCAGGTAGTCATAACTGGTCACCGCGTCGGGCTCGCGTGGGGGCGCATCCGGCAGTCGGAAACGGCCTGGGGATTGCCGCGTCCTGGCGACGGTGTTCGCAGTGGTCATGCCGAACTTCCCGAAATGACCGGCAAGGGTGGCTGCCCCGCCTGGGTTCGAACCAGGGCTTACAACTCCAAAGGCTGACGTGCTACCGCTACACCACGGGGCAAGGCCGGCGCCGGAGCTCGGCCGGCGCACGATTACCATTGTGCGCCGCCCGCCCCTTGTCGTCAAGGCCGCCGCCCTATCCGTGTCTTAAGTTATACTGCCGCCAACCTGATAATTGGAGCGAGTGAACGTTATGGAAACGGTAGGATTCATTGGCCTGGGCAATATGGGCGGCGGTATGTCCGCCAACATCCAGCGCGCCGGCTACCCCATGGTGGTGTACGACCTGCGCGAGGAAGCGGCGCTGCCTCTGCTGGAAGGCGGCGCCCGTCTGGCCAACACCCCCGCCGAAGTCGCGGCGGCCAGCGACATCACCTTTACCTCACTGCCCGGCCCCTACGAAGTGGAGTCGGTGTCGCTGGGCAGCTCCGGCGTGCTGGAAGGTATTAGAGAGGGCGGCGTGTACATCGACCTGTCCTCCAGCCGGCCCACGCTGATTCGGGAGATTGAGCCGCAGTTTCGCGCCAAAGGCTGCCACGTGTTGGACGCGCCCGTGAGCGGCGGCAAGTCGGGCGCGGCGTCGGGCAACCTGGCGGTGATGGTCGGCGGCGACCGGGAGGTGTTTGAGCGGGTAAAGCCGGTGCTGGACTCTTTCGGCGACAAAGTGTTCTACGCCGGCGCAATCGGCGCCGGCAGCGTCGCCAAGCTGGTGCACAATATGATTGGCCACAGCGTGCGCCAGGCCATCGCCGAGGGCCTGACCCTGGGCGTCAAGGCCGGCGTTGACCCCGAACCCCTGTGGGAGTGCGTGCGCCGGGGCGCTCTGGGCCGGATGTCCGGCCTGCACGAGGGCGTGGTTCGCACCATGTTCCGGGGCGAGTTCGAGCCGGCCAGCTTCGCCCTCAACTTGGCCTTCAAAGACATCTCGCTGGCCACGGAACTGGCCCGCGAGTACGACGTGCCGATGCCAATGTCCACCCTGGCCCAGCAAATCGCCCTGCAAGCCATGAACCGGGGCTGGGCCGAAATGGACAGCACCATCACCGTCCTCTTGCAGGAAGAGCAGGCCAACGTCCAGGTACGCGCCCCCCACATCGACCCGGAACGCGCCGGCCGCTTCATCACCACCCACCCCGACGCGGAGTAAGGGGCAGATGCCGAACGGCTATCATCAAAGACGCACTGATAATGCCGGTTTGTGTCCGCACTGCAACAGCTCGCGCATCCGCACCAGACGCGGCCGGCACCGGTACATGGTCTGGCGTTGCCGGAACTGCAACCGGGTGTTCGCTACACCTGGAGCAGGGGCAGAAACGGAAAACCGCGCCCGGCGGCGAGGTGACCCTCGTCGCCGGAGACGGAATGGTGGCAAAACCGTTATTTTCACAATCGCCGCGCTGGTTATTCTGGCGATGCTGGCCGGCGGAGCGTTTGGGTGGCTCAGCAATAATGGCGCCAGCAATGGTACGTCTTTTGACCAAGCTGTACCATTGCCCACGGAGCCGACGACATCCGTTCGCCTCCCCACAGAGGCCGTCGCTGCGGCTGCGCCCGCAACTCGAGCCGCCATCGCCCACGCCGCTTCCTTGCCCACGGCGTCCACAATGGCATCAGCCGCATCGCCGGCCGATACGCCGGTACCTGCTTTCACTCTGGGGCCCACCGCCACACCGGCGCCCACTTTCACGCCGGCCCCGGTTCCTCCGCCGGAACTCCGGCACATTGCGGAAAAGCGGTATATGCTCGAACTCATCAACGCTGAGCGTGCCAGGGCCGGTCTGAATCCGGTCATCCTGGGCGACAACATCGCCGCCCAACTGCACGCCGACGCCGCGCTGGAGAACTGCTTTTCATCTCATTGGGGAGTGGACGGCCTGAAGCCGTATATGCGCTATAGCCTGGCCGCGGGCTACCAGTCCAACGGCGAAAACGGCAGCGGCCTGGACTACTGTATCAAAGCATCCGACCGGTACCAATCTTTGAGCAGCATCCGGCAGGAAATCAGGGAAACGATGGCAGGCTGGATGAGCAGCTCCGGCCATCGCAGCAACATCCTGGACCCGTCGCATCGCAAGGTCAGTATCGGCCTGGCTTGGGACCGCTACAACGCCGAGCTGTACCAGCATTTTGAGGGCGACTATGTAGAGTACGACCGGTTGCCAACTATCGCCAACGGTTCCCTGTCCTTGTCGGGAACGGCAAAAAACGGAGTGCGGTTCGGTGAACCGGGCGACTTGGGCGTAGATATTTATTACGACCCGCCTCCCCACGAACTAACCGGAGGCCAGGTTGCCCGCACCTACTGCTACGATAGCGGGCGTCAGGTAGCCAGCTTGCGGGAACCACTGACGGGCGGCTATTACTGACCCACGGACGAGTTCACCACAACTTACGACCCTTGCCCTAACCCCTACGATGTTGCGACGGATGCGCCGGCGCCGCGCTCCTCTGACGAGGCGCATCAAGTCTGGCAGCAGGCATACAACGCCAGCCAATCCCATCAACCTCAGCCCATTACCGTGCCCTGGATTACCGCATCAAAATGGACGGCACGCGGCGAGACCTTTGCCGTAAAAGCGAACCTCAGCAAAGTCTTAAACCGGCATGGCGACGGCGTTTATTCGCTGATGGTGTGGGGCAAAATTGGCGGCGAAGATGCAGTCATCTCCCAATACTCCATATTCCACGGCGTAACCCCGCCCGATACGTATAACCCGGCCGTCCGATAATCCGCCGCCGCCGCCCCGTTGCCCAGCCGGATATAATTCAGCTGCAAGCCGTACTCAGGGAGAACCGCTATGACTGCCAAAGAAATGACCGCCGCCGAACACGCCCAAACCGCGCGCGACTTCCTCGCCGCCTCCGACCGGGAGTTCGCCGCCGGCGACCACCTGCAAGGCTCGGAGAAACTCTATGGCGCCGCCACCCAGGCAATAATCGCCATCTGCCAGCAGCGCGGCTGGCGATATAACAGCCACCGCGCGATGAAGCAGGCCGTATCCGAACTGGCGCGGGAGCAGGGAGAACCCCTCATCGTCGGCGGGTTTTCTGCCGCCGAGCGGTTTCACGAGAATTTTTTCCATGACAATTTAGAGGACTACGACATTGCAGTGGAGCGCCCGGCCGTGCATCACTTCGTCGCCCGGCTGCTGGCGCTGCCGGACAACGCCGGCGGCTCTGCCGGGCCATCGGTCTAACCTCCACAGCCGCGCCGGTGCGATTGAACCAGCTCTTGACTTGGCTGGTCAAGAGCCGGAACCCATCAAACCCCCGGCGGCGGCAGCCCACGCCGCCAGGTCAGGTATAATACGACTGCAAGCCATACTCGGGGAGAACCGCTATGACTGCCAAAGAAATGACCGCCGCCGAACACGCTCAAACCGCGCGCGACTTCCTCGCCGCCGCCGACCGGGAGTTCGCCGCCGGCGACCACCTGCAAGGCTCGGAGAAACTCTATGGCGCCGCCACCCAGGCGATAATCGCCGTCTGCCAGCAGCGCGGCTGGCGATATAACAGCCACCGCGCGATGAAACAGGCCGTAACCGAACTGACTCGGGAATATGATGACATAGCCATAGCCGGCGGGTTTATTGCCGCGGAAAATTTCCACCGCAATTTCTTTCACGACCACATGGAAGATTACGAAAGAGAAGCGGACCGCCCGCCCGTGCATCACCTTGTCGCCCGGCTGCTGGCGCTGCTGGATAACGCCGGCGGCCCGGCCGGCTGAAAACATCTTGACTCCCAACACCGATACTCCGGCGCCGGAACAGCCGGCCCCGCGCTTGATACGGGGCCGGAATCCATCAAATCCCCATCGGAAAAATCCGGCTCAAACCAGCAGCCCGGCCACGCACGCCGTCATCATCATCGCAAAGGTGCCGCCCAGCATCGCCTTTATCCCCAGCCGGGCCAGGTCCAGCCGCCGCTCCGGGGCAATGCCCCCGATGCCCCCGATCTGTATCCCGATGCTGCCAAAATTGGCGAAACCGCACAGGGCATAGGTCAAAATCGTTTTCGTCCGCTCGCTCAACGCCACGCCCGAATCCGGCTGGGACCATTCGCCCAATGTGGAGTACGCGATGAATTCGTTCAGCACCATCTTGGTGCCCAGCAATTCGCCGGCCAGGAGGCATTCGTTCCAGGGTATGCCCATCAGCCAGGCAAAGGGCGCGAAAACGTAGCCGAAAATCGCCGCCAGCGACCACTCCCAGGAATAGCCGAACCAGCCGCCAATCCAGCCCCCCAGCAGGCCCAGCAGTCCGTCCACCATCGCTACCAGCGCCAGGATGGCGATGAGCAGCGCGGCCACGTTCAGCGCCAGCCGCAGCCCGTCCAGCGCCCCCGACGCCATGGCGTCCATCACGTTGCCGTGGCTCTGCTCCACTGCCACGGACACCCGCCCCAGCGTGGCCGACTGCTCCGTTTCGGGAATCATCAGCTTGGCAATCAGCAGCGACGCCGGCGCCGAAATGACCGACGCCGCCACCAGATGCCCCGCCGCAACGCCAAAACTGACGTACACGGCGAACACGCTGCCGGCGATGGTGGCAAACCCTCCGGTCATCAGGGCCATCAGCTCCGAGCGGGTCATCGCGGCAACATACGGGCGTATCACCAGCGGCGCCTCCGTCTGCCCGATGAACACGTTGGCCGCCGCCGCCAGCGTCTCCGAGCCGGAGGTTTGCAGCGTCCGCTGCATCACCCAGGCAAACCCGGCGATAACCCGCTGCAAGATGCCCAGGTGATACAGTATCGCCATCAGCGACGAGATAAAGATGATGGTGGGCAGCACCCGGAACGCGAAAAAATGATGCGCGTATTCCCCGCCAAAGATAAACCCGCTGCCCGCGTCCACAAAACCCAGCAGGGCGGCGGCAAAATCGCCAATCGCCGTGAAAATGCCCACCCCAACCCAGGTTTTCAGGATGAACAGCGCCAGCCCGAACTGCAACAGCAGCCCCCCGATAACAATGCGGTAGCTGATGTTCCGGTTCCGGTCACCAATGAGCCAGGCCAGGCCCATAATGACCAGCAATCCCAATATGGCAATCCAGCGCTCCAAAAATCCCTGCTCCTCACGCCGCCGGGCCGCAGCTTTCGGCCCGACGATTCTACACCGGAACCGCGCCCAAGTCACAATCCGGCCTCGCCGTTCTTGCCAGGCCGGCCGCCAGCCGCTGCCGGGTAACGGCACGGTTTCGGCAGCGTTGCAATTCAGGTGGTTTGAGTCCGGTTTTTACAGGGATGGACAGGATTGGGGGATGGGGTGGGGGGAATGGGGGGATGGATGAATGACGGGGCGAATGATGATTCGCCCCGGCGTGGGTGGTTTCTGATGGCCGGAGGGGGTTACCCGCAGAGCAGCAGGCCAAGCTCACGCAGGTCATTGGTATGATAGTCGAGGACAGCGACGACATAGCGCCAGCCGGCCGGTATGCAGCCGGTAAGCCGGTTGCTGCCGCCGATGTACAGCTCCTGCAGGTAGGAGAGGTTGCCCAGTTCTGGGGGTATCGCGCCCGTCAACTGGTTGTCGCTGAGGTATAGCCGCTCCAAGTAGGAAAGGTTGCCCAGTTCTGGGGGTATCGCGCCCGTCAACTGGTTGTCGCTGAGGTCCAGACGCTGCGGGTCGGAAAGGTTGCCCAGCGTTGCGGGTATCGTGCCCGTCAACTGGTTGTCGCTGAGGTCCAGACGCCGCAGGTAGGGATGGTTGCCCAGTTCTGGGGGTATCGCGCCCGTCAACTGGTTGCCGTTGATCCACAGATCCTCCAACAAGTTTGAAGGGTTGCCCAGCGTTGCGGGTATCGCGTCCGTCAACTGGTTGTCGCTGAGGTACAGCCTTTCCAGGTTGGAGAGGCCGCCCAGTTCTGCGGGTATCGCGCCCGTCAACTGGTTGTCGCTGAGGTGCAGCTCCTGCAGGTTGGAGAGGCTGCCCAGCGTTGCGGGTATTGCGCCCGTCAACTGGTTGTCGACGAGGTGCAGCTCCTGCAGGTTGGAGAGGCTGCCCAGCGTTGCGGGTATCGCGCCCGTCAACTGGTTGTTGCTGAGGTACAGCCTTTCCAGGTTGGAGAGGCTGCCCAGTTCTGCGGGTATCGCGCCCGTCAACTGGTTGTCGCTGAGGTGCAGCTCCTGCAGGTTGGAGAGGCTGCCCAGCGTTGCGGGTATCGCGCCCGTCAACTGGGTGTCGTAGAGGTACAGATACTCCAAGTTGGAGAGGTTGCCCAATTCTGCGGGTATCGCGCCCGTCAACTGGTTGCCACCGAGGGCTAGATGGGTTACGCGACCGTTGCTGTCGGTAGTGACGCCCTCCCACTCGTTAAGGGGATAGATGCTCGACCATTTATCCAGGACTGGTCGTTCCCGACTGCCGCCGACAGCTTGGTGGAATGCAATCAGGGCCTCCAGGTCGGCGGCGGCACTGCCCCCGGCCGGCCGGGGCGCGGCGGGCGTGGGCGTGGCAGTGGCAGTAGGCATCGATGTGGGCGGTGGCGGTGGCGGTGGCGCAGGCGCGGCGGTGGGCGGTGGCGGTGGCGGTGGCGCAGGCGCAGGCGCGGCGGTGGGCGTGGCCTCTGTCCACTGGGCCCAGCTGCCCCAAACGGCGCGGTAGCTGACCCAGTTCCAGCGCATACCGATGGCGTTGAAGCGGTAGGATGTGCCGTTTTGCAGCCCGGCGATGACCGTATCGCTGCGGCCGCTGACGGCGACCGTTTGAGCGCCGGAGTAGTTGCCGGCGTTGAGGTCGGCGGCCGGCAGGTACGCGATGAAATGGACTTGGGCGTACTGGGCCGGCGTCCAGGTCAGGCGCACTTGCCCGTCTGCTCCGACGACGGCGGTCAGGTTGGCCACCGGCCCTACGGTTTCAGGTTCTGCGGCGCCGGATTGGGCCGAAACGGTGATGGCGGTTATCGCGGCGGCAAGGGCGCAGAGCAGGGCCGCCAGGGCGATAACCCGGGAGCGCCGCCGCGGCAAAGCGGATGTGATTGCTGGCCGCATCAGGAACAAACCTCCAGCCGGTTGCCCGGTCGCGCGGGGGATGTTTTCGTTGGCCGCTACGGAAAAGCGGAGCAGGGCGCGGTTGCCCGGTCGCGCGGGGGATGTTTGGCGGATTGTAGCACGCCCGGCCATCGGGGGGGCGATGGCGGTATGCTTAATGGCAGCGTTGCAATGCAGGTGGTTGGAGTCCGTTTTTGACAGGGATGGACCGGATGGACCGGATTTTTCCGATGGGGATTTGGCGGATTCCGGCGCAAGTCGGAATGACGGCAAGGTACGACCACCTGAATTGCAACGCTGCCGACGCTTCGGTTAAGCAAACCCGGGATGTGATAGTATTGGCATACTCCGGTCAAGCCGGCGAAGCGCCATCAGGAGGACGTGATGAGCCTGGATTTTCCGGTTGAACACGACCGGCATGGGAAAGTTCCCACCAGAATCACAGTGTGCGCCGACTGGGAAACCGCCGAGGAACGCCTGTACCGGCTGGACACTGACCAGTTGGACGAGCTCAACGCTGGCCTCAAAGCCGGCAAGCCGGTCCGTATGGAATATGTTGTTTTCGGCGCAGATTCGCTGGGAACGGTCAAACAGACCCACAGCCGCTATTTCTGGGGCGATTACGAAGCGCTGTATCCTGCGGAAATCAGTTACCGGCCGGGGTTGCGCGCTGAAAGTTCGGCGATGCTGGACGAGAACCCGGTTCCGGTTACGGCCGGCGCGTCCGCCACGGCTGCGGTTTTATAGCATCGCAGTAGTCTCCAATGACCACCCCCGTCAACCTGCACACTGCGCCGGCCGATGCCGGGGAGGGGGCAATTCTGCCCAACCTGCTGATGTTTGGCGAGGTTTTGCGGCGGCTGGGGCTGGATGTGGGTTCGGGGAATATGCTGGATTTGGTGCGGGCCGCCGAGTTTGTGCCTATTGGGGGGAGCCGCAACGATTTTCGGCTGGCGGCGCGGGCCTTGCTGGTGCACCGGCGGCGCGATTGGCCGCTGTTTGATGAGGCGTTTCAGGTATTCTGGCGCCGGCCGGCTCAGGGCAGCAGTATGCGGGACTTGCGCGCGATGGGAGAGGAACGCCGCTACCGCACGCCCCGGGTGACGCCGCACCGGGAGGATACTTCCGACGGGCCGCCGCCGGAGGGCGATGCGGACGATGCCGGCGACCGGCAGCCGGTGGTTGACCTGCAACGGTCGTTCAGCGCGCGGGAGGTGCTGCGGCAGCGGGATTTTGCCGAATATACGCCGGCCGAGGTGGCAGCGGCCCGCTCTCTGATGACGGAACTGGCCTGGGATTTGGGACGCCGCCGCACTCGTCGCCTGACTTGGGGCGACGGGAGCGACATTGACCTGCGCCGGAGTATGCGCCGCAGTCTGTCTTATGGCGGCGAGATGCTGGATATTGCCCGCCGCCAGCGCAAGACCAGGGCCCGGCCGCTGGCGCTCATCTGCGATGTCAGCGGCTCGATGGAGCGCTACACGCGGATGCTGCTGCATTTTGTCCACACGGTGGCGGTGAGCGGCCAGCAGCTGGAGGCGTTTTTGTTTGCAACACGGCTGACGCGCATCACGCGGCATCTGGCGCATCGCGGCGTTGACCATGCGGTGGCCGAGGTGGCGCGGGCCGTGCCGGACTGGGCCGGCGGCACGCGCATCGGCGAGGCAATCAAAGGGTTCAACTACCGTTGGGCGCGGCGGGTTTTGCGGGGCGGCGCCGTGGTGCTGGTTATCTCCGACGGATGGGACCGGGGCGAGCCGGAGCTGCTGGCGCGGGAGATGGCCCAGCTGCAGCGGAGTTGTCAGCGCCTGATTTGGCTGAATCCGCTGCTGGGGTCGCCGGATTACCAGCCGCTGACGCGGGGGATGCAGGCGGCGCTGCCGTATATTGATGACTTTCTGCCGGCGCACAACCTGCACAGCCTGCAAGAACTGGCCCGCCATCTGAATCACCTCACGGCGCGGCGATTGCCGCCGTCGTCGCGGCGACGTTCCGGGTTGGATGACAATGACGCGGCGGCGACGGATACGGCGCATGACGGCGGCGCGGCGGCGCGGTCGCGACGGGAGTTGAATCCGGCGCTGGCGCCGACTTTCCGGCATCCGCTGTGGGGGCATCCCAACATACCGGGCGGCGGCGGTTAGCCGGGTGGCCCGGGCGCAATCTCACCGTACAGTCCGGCCAGCGCGGTGGCCAGGGCGCGGGGGCGCGCGGCGTATTCCGGGGTGGGATACCACTCGTAGTCGAAACTGCGCACTATTACGCCTTCAATGCTGGTGCGGAGGCCGGAGACGATGACGCGAAAGCCCAAGGCGTGGGATGCCTGCTCGGCCAGCTGCTCCAGGATGACGTTGGGGCAGTCAAAGATGACCAGGAACCCGCCCTGACGCTGGCCGTCGGTGACGCGGGCGCGGAACACCTGGCCGAACAAGTCCAGGTCAACGATGGTGTAACGGCGCTCGGCCGCGCCGTGGTCGGGCCAGCCGATGTAGATGTCGCCGCCGACAGTCCAGTGGTGCATCAAGCGGTCTCCCGATGGCGTCGCATTTTTTACAGGGATAGACAGGATGGACAGGATTGGGGGATGGGGACGGGTGGCATTGGGCGGCGCTCCTTTCCCCGGCCGGGGTTGTTGATTGATGGCGATGATTTGGCGGCGGGAGCAAGGGCGGCAGTTCCGGTGGCCGGCGCTGCTACCAAAGAGCGAATTTGCAGATTTGAAGCCCTGGTTTTCCAAGTTCGTGTCACGAATGGCCCGGCAGGGGCGGCGCTGGCGCCCGCGGCGTGGCAAGGCACGGCCCTGGTGAATAAAGCAGAGACGTACACGAGTCCAACGATTGCAATACCGACCGGTTGGGGCCGTGTTCCGGAACCCTTTGCTGAGGTGATTGCCCGATTACTACTCCCGATGCCGGCTGCCCAATGCAGCCTGGCAACTGCCGTGTACTTTGGCGGGGCCGGCGGAGGACGTCACTCCCGGCCGCCAGATTGCCTGACTTGCTAACGCTATGGTATAGCACCGATGTACGGCCTGGCAAGGGGGCGGTGTCAATGGGCGACGGGGGGTTTTTACCGGGATGGACAGGATTGGGGGATGGGATGGGACGGAGGAAATGGAGGAATGAATGACGGGGCGAATGATGATTCGCCCCGGCGTGGGTGGTTTCTGATGGCAGGAGGGGTTACCTGCAGAGCAGCAGGCCAAGAAAACGCAGGTCAGTGTTTATGTCGAGGGCATAGCGCCAGCCGGTCGGTATACAGCCAGTCAGCCGGTTGCTGCCGCCGAGGTACAGCGACTGTAGATTGGAGAGGTTGCCCAGTTCTGCGGGTATCGCGCCCGTCAACTGGTTGCCGCCGAGGAACAGCAACTCCAGGTTGGAGAGGTTGCCCAGCGCTGCGGGTATCGCGCCCGTCAACTGGTTGTCGTTGAGAAACAGCCACTCCAGGTTGGAGAGGTTGCCCAACGTTGCGGGTATCGCGCCCGTCAACTGGTTGTAGTCGAGGTGCAGCGACTCCAAGTTGGAGAGGCTGCCCAGCGTTGCGGGTATCGCGCCCATCAACAGGTTGTCGCTGAGCCACAGCCGCTGCAGGTTGGACAGGTTGCCCAGTTCTGCGGGTATCGCGCCCGTCAACTGGTTGTCGCTGAGGCCCAGCACCTCCAAGTTGGAGAGGTTGCCCAGTTCTGCGGGTATCGCGCCCGTCAACTGGTTGTCGCTGAGGCCCAGCACCTCCAAGTTGGAGAGGTTGCCCAGTTCTGCGGGTATCGCGCCCGTCAACTGGTTGTCGCTGAGGCCCAGCCCCGTCAGGTTGGAGAGGCTGCCCAGCGTTGCGGGTATCGCGCCCGTCAACTGGTTGCCGATGAGGTGCAGCACCTCCAAGTTGGAGAGGTTGCCCAGCGTTGCGGGTATCGCGCCCGTCAACTGGTTGTTGTAGAGGTACAGCTCCTGCAGGTTGGAGAGGTTGCCCAGTTCTGGGGGTATCGCGCCTGTCAACTGGTTGCCGCTGAGGTCCAGCGCCCCCAAGTTGGAGAGGTTGCCCAGTTCTGGGGGTATCGCGCCCGTCAACTGGTTGCGGCCGAAGCCCAGTGAATGCGGGTTGGAGCCGAGGCCCAGCCACTGTAGGTTGGAGAGGTTGCCCAGCGTTGCGGGTATCGCGCCCGTCAACTGGTTGTCGTTGAGCCACAGCCGCTGCAGGTTGGACAGGTTGCCCAGTTCTGGGGGTATCGCGCCCGTCAACTGGTTGTCGTTGAGCCACAGCCGCTGCAGGTTGGACAGGTTGCCCAGTTCTGGGGGTATCGCGCCTGTCAACTGGTTGCCGCTGAGGTCCAGCGCCCCCAAGTTGGAGAGGTTGCCCAGTTCTGGGGGTATCGCGCCCGTCAACTGGTTGCGGCCGAAGCCCAGTGAATGCGGGTTGGAGCCGAGGCCCAGCCACTGTAGGTTGGAGAGGTTGCCCAGCGTTGCGGGTATCGCGCCCGTCAACTGGTTGTCGTTGAGCCACAGCCGCTGCAGGTTGGACAGGTTGCCTAGTTCTGGGGGTATCGCGCCCGTCAACTGGTTGTCGCTGAGGCCCAGCCGCTGCAGGTTGGAGAGGTTGCCCAGCGTTGCGGGTATCGCGCCCGTCAACTGGTTGTCGCTGAGAAACAGCCACTCCAGGTTGGAGAGGTTGCCCAGCGTTGCGGGTATCGCGCCCGTCAACTGGTTGTCGTCGAGGTGCAGCACCTCCAAGTTGGAGAGGTTGCCCAGCGCTGGGGGTATCGCGCCCGTCAACTGGTTGTCGCTGAGGCGCAGCCGCTGCAGGTTGGAGAGGTTGCCCAGCGTTGCGGGTATCGCGCCCGTCAACTGGTTGTCGCTGAGGCCCAGCACCTCCAAGTTGGAGAGGCCGCCCAGCGTTGCGGGTATCGCGCCCGTCAACTGGTTGTCGTCGAGCAACAGCCCCTCCAGGTTGGAGAGGTTGCCCAGCGTTGCGGGTATCGCGCCCGTCAACTGGTTGTCGTCGAGGTGCAGCACCTCCAAGTTGGAGAGGTTGCCCAGTTCTGCGGGTATCGCGCCCGTCAACTGGTTGTTGATGAGGTCCAGATACTGCAGGTTGGAGAGGTTGCCCAGTTCTGCGGGTATCGCGCCCGTCAACTGGTTGTAGTTGAGGTCCAGATACTGCAGGTTGGAGAGGCTGCCCAGTGTTGCGGGTATCGCGCCCGTCAACTGGTTGTAGTCGAAGTACAGCGTCTGCAGGTTGGAGAGGCTGCCCAGTGTTGCGGGTATCGCGCCCGTCAACTGGTTGTCGTTGAGCCACAGCCGCTGCAGGTTGGACAGGTTGCCCAGTTCTGGGGGTATCGCGCCCGTCAACTGGTTGTCGTTGAGCCACAGCCGCTGCAGGTTGGACAGGTTGCCCAGTTCTGGGGGTATCGCGCCTGTCAACTGGTTGCCGCTGAGGTCCAGCGCCCCCAAGTTGGAGAGGTTGCCCAGTTCTGCGGGTATCGCGCCCGTCAACTGGTTGCGGCCGAAGCCCAGTGAATGCGGGTTGGAGCCGAGGCCCAGCGACCGTAGGTTGGAGAGGTTGCCCAGCGTTGCGGGTATCGCGCCCCTCAACTGGTTGTCGTCAAGGCCCAGCGCCTGTAGGTTGGAGAGGCTGCCCAGCGTTGCAGGTATCGCGCCTGTCAACTGGTTGTCGCTGAGCCACAGCACCTGCAGGTTGGAGAGGCTGCCTAGCGCTGCGGGTATCGCGCCCGTCAACTGGTTGCCTCTGAGGACCAGCATTTCCAGGTTGGAGAGGCTGCCCAGCGCTGCAGGTATCGCGCCTGTCAACTGGTTGCCGATGAGGTCCAGCATTTCCAGGTTGGAGAGGTTGCCCAGCGCTGGGGGTATCGCGCCCGTCAACTGGTTGCCGCTGAGGTCCAGCTCCTCCAAGTTGGAGAGGTTGCCCAGCGCTGGGGGTATCGCGCCCGTCAACTGGTTGCCGCTGAGGCGCAGCGACCGCAGGTTGGAGAGGCTGCCCAGTTCTGCGGGTAGCTTTCCCTGAAGTCCGTAACCGGCGAGGTATAGACGGGTTACGCGACCGTTGCTGTCGGTAGCGACGCCCTGCCACTCGTCAAGGGGAGAGCTGCTCGACCATTTATCCAGGACTGGTCGTTCCCGACTGCCGCCGACGGCTTGATGGAACGCAATCAGGGCCGCCCGGTCGGTGGCGGCGCTGCTGGCAGGTGGGGGCGTGGCGGCGGATGTGATTGCTGGGCGCATCAGGAACAGACCTCCCGTTGTTGCCCGGTCGCGCCGGGGATGTTTGGGGGGATTGTAGCACGGCCGGGCATCGGGGGGGCGATGGCGGTATGCTGAATGGCAGCGTTGCAATTCAGGTGGTTGGAGTCGGTTTTTTACAGGGATGGACAGGATTTTTCCGGGTTATTCCGGGCGATGTTCTTCGCGCCGGGCGATTAGGGCCAGGGGGATGGCGGAGACGGCAATCAGCAGCAGGGCCGGGGCGGCGGCGCGGGCAAAGAAGGCTTCTTCGGCGGCGGACCAGATGGCGGAGGCCAGGGTGGTGAATCCGATGGGGCTGAGGATGAGGGTGGCGGGCAGTTCTTTCATCGTCAGCAGGAATACCAGGGCCGCGCCGGTGAGGATGCCGGGTCGGGTTAGCGGCAGCGTTACGGTGAGCAGGACGGACCAGGGGCGTTTGCCCAGGCTGCGGGCGGCGTCTTCAAACTCCGGGCGTATTTGAACCAGGGACGCGCGCAGGGAACCGACCGCCGCCGGCAGGAACAGGGTTACGTAAGCGACGGCCAGCATCGCCAGCGACTGGTAGAGCCAGGGCGCGTAGTTGGCCCCGAAGTACACCAGCCCCAGAGCGATGACGATGCCGGGCAGGGCGAATCCGACGAAGCCCAAGCGCTCCAGCCAGCGGCTGAACAGTCCCGGATAGCGTACCGCCAGCAGGGCGATGGGCGCGGCGCAGATTACCGTAAGGACGGCCGCCAGCGCGGAGACGCCGACGGAGTTGGCCGCCGCACGCCAGAGCAGGTCCAGCGGTTCGCCGGCCGCCACGCCGCGCGCCGTCCAGTAGGTCAGAACGGCCAGGGGGAAACCCAGGGACAGCAGGACGACCAAGCCGCAGCCGGCCAGCGCCGGCCAGCGCCAGGCGCCCAGGGGGATTGGCGCGGGCAGCCGGGCGGCGCCGCCCCGGCTGCGGTAGTAACGCATTTGCCCGCGGGCGGCGTGCTCGCCCCAGACTACCGCCATGGCCAGGACGATGAGGGCCAGCGACCAGGCGGCGGCCAGGGTGCGGTTGAGAGCGGCGCCGTACTGGATAAAGATGCTCCAGGTAAAGGTTTCGTAGCGCATCATAGCGACGGCGCCGAAGTCGCTGAGGGTGTAGAGGGCGGTGAGCAGGCCGCCGGCCAGAATCGCCGGCCGCAGCAGGGGAGCGGTCACGCTCGCGAAGGTCTGCCAACGATTGCGTCCCAGGACGCGGGCCGACTCTTCCAGCGAAACGTCGAGGTTCCACAGGGCGGCGCGGATGGGCAGCAGCGCGTAGGGAAAGCTGATGATGATGAGCGTGAGAGCGGCGCCGGGGAAGCCGTAGATGCCGGGGATGCGCTCGACACCGAAGGCGGTTTCCAGCCAGCCTTGCAGGATTCCGCGCGGCCCCAATGCGACGGCGACGGCGAATCCGACGATGTAGGAAGGGAGGGCGAGGGGGAGCATAGTGGCGATGCGCCAAAAGCCGCGCCCCGGCAGGTCGGTGCGGACGGTGAGCCAGGCCAGGGGCACGGCGATGGCCAGGCATCCGCCCATGACGACGGCCATCAATGACACGGTGCGGAGCACAACCCAAAGCGTGCGGGTGCGGAATATCAACCCGGCGGCGTCGGGGCCGGCGCCCAGGGTGCGGAAGGCGAGATAGACCGGCGCGATGAGCAGCAGCGCGGCAACGACCAGGGCCGGAATCCAGATGATTGCCGGCGGGCGGGCCGCGCCTGCAAACAGCCGGCCCGACAGCGAGCGCCGGGTAGATGCGGCCAGTTTGGCGACTGCTGACATTGGGCGACGGGTGCGAGGAACGGGGAACTTAGGCGGGCGATGCAAAGACCTGAGGCGGTTGACGGCCCGGTTTTCGCTGCTATTGGCTTAATCTATTAGTGTATGCTGAATCAATTGTCAATGGTGGAATCATCAAATATTTTACGCGAAATGATTGGCGGATTTACCTGATGCGGGTGGTGTCAAGGCGCGCCGGGGGACAGGAACGCTACCCCGCCCCCAACCCCCTCCCACCAGGGGAGAGGGCTTTGTTGACTTTGACAAGGCCCGGCGCCGGCCGGCGGAAATATTGACAGGCTTGCCGGCGGTTGGTAGATTGACGGCTGTATTCAGGGTATGTTCACTTTTACCTCTAATGGGCATTGAAAATGCTGTTCGTTCAATCTAAACGCCCGGCACAGGCTGAGGGCAACGGTTTGGTACCGGGGCGCTATGCGTTGCAGTTGTCGGGGCTGTCCAAGTCTTTTCACGATACGCAAGCGGTCGCTGACGTTAGCCTCAACCTGGGGCGTGGCGAGATTCTATGCCTGCTAGGCCCCAGCGGCTGCGGAAAGACAACCACCCTCCGGCTGATTGCCGGGTTTGATACGCCGGATGCCGGGACTATCCAGATTGGCGGGCGGCTGGTGTACGGGGCGGGGGTGAATGAGAGCCCGGAACGGCGCCGGGCGGGTATGGTATTTCAGGAAGGGGCGCTGTTTCCGCATTTGACGGTGGGGCAGAACATCGCCTTTGGGCTGCCCAGGGGACGCCAGCGCAAGGAGCAGGTGGCACAAGCGTTGCAGATGGTCAAACTGGAAGGGTACGGCGGCCGGTATCCGCACCAGTTGTCGGGGGGGCAGCAGCAGCGGGTGGCGCTGGCGCGGGCATTGGCCCCGGAGCCGGAGCTGATTTTGATGGACGAACCGTTTTCCAGCCTGGACGCCGGACTCAGAACCCAGCTGCGGGCGGATATGCGGGCGATTCTCAAGGCGCGCCAGGCCACCGTGGTATGCGTGACCCACGACCAGGAAGAGGCGATGCAGCTGGGGGACGTAGTGGCGGTGATGCAGGAGGGGCGAATCGCGCAGGTGGGGCCGCCGGAAGAGGCGTTCCACCAGCCGGATAACCGATTTGCGGCGGAGTTTTTCGGGGCGGCCGAGTTCCTGCCGGCGTGGCAGGACGGCGACTGCCTGACCAGTGAAGTGGGGCAGATGCCCTGGCCGGAGTTCTGGCCGTCGCCCTGGCCGGCGAGCCGGGAGTTGCAGGTTATGGTACGTCCCGACTGCCTGGACATCATCCCGGACGAAGCCGGGAGCGGGGTCATAGCGCAACGGGAGTTTCTGGGGGCATTCTACCTGTATGTGGTGGATTTGCCTTCGGGCCGCCGGGTGCGGTCGCTGAAGTCGCACGTGACGCCTTTGGAGACGGGGGCGCGGGTGCGGATTTTCGTGCGCGAGGGGCATACTCTGCTGCCTTTTATTGACGGGGAGGCTTTTGTGGACGGGTCGGCCTTTTTTGCCGGGGGCGACTGACTGAATCCGCTGGCTACGGCTGGGATATTCCATAGCGCCGCGCGTTAGCGATGCTCAAAACGGCGGCGGCGGTTGGGGCAATCCGGCGGCGATTGGGGTATAATCCCCGGTATCATTCATTCGTTTTGCCGCCAGGGGATGCCGTGCCACGCCCGCGAAAATCTGCCGCCGCCGCTCCGGCCACTGACGCCGGGGAGCGGCTGTCGCCCGTTACCGAGAACTACCTGCTGTCGCTGTACAAGATGTGGGAGGATGCCGAGATTCCGACGCTGACGCAGCTGACCGAGACTTTGCGCCAGCTGCCGCCGACGGAAGGGTTGGGCACTTCGGTGCCGTCGGTGGCCGGGATGCTGCGGCGGATGCAAAAGCTGGGTCTGGTTGACATTGGGAGCGACAAACGGATACGCCTCACCGGGCGCGGCAAGCAAGAGGGGGAGAACATCGCGCGGCGGCACCGGCTGGCGGAGTGGCTGGTAGTGCGGCTGCTGGGAATGGAGCTGCACGAGGCGCACATTGAGGCGCACCAGCTGGAGCATGGAATGTCGGATGCGCTGGAGACCAAGCTGATGGAGCGATTGGGCAACCCGACGCGCTCTCCCTTCGGTTGGCCCATTCCCGGCACGGGCGCGGCCGCTCCAAGTCAGGGCGTGGTTACTCTGGATAACGCCAGCAGCGGCGTTCCCTACGTGGTGGACCGGGTGCCGGAGGAGGACGCCGAACTGCTGCGGTTTCTGGGGGGGGCGCAACTGGTGCCGGAGCGCAGGATAACGCTGCTGGAGGCAATGCCCTACCTGGGCGTGATGCAGGTGGAGACCGAGGTTGAGCGCATCTCCATCGGCTACAACGTGGCCCGGCAGATTGTGGTGCGGCCGGCCGAGACGGACGGGGCCGACGATTAGGCATCAGGGCTGAGGGCGCGGCGGACTTCGGCCCAACCCTCGGCCATCCGTCGGTCGGGGAAAGGCAACGGTTCCGGGTCGGGCAGGACTTTGACGGCGACCAGGACCGGGCCGGGCCGGCGCATGATGTCCTCCAGGCCGATGAGGAACTCTTCCAGGTTATCAAACCGGCAGGTGTGGGAGTAGCCGGCGCTGCGGGCCATGCCCTCGAAATCGACCTGCGCAAGGCCACGGATGGGCACGCCGTCGGTGGAGGTGTGGCCGGCGTCTTCCAGCACGAAATGAACCAGGTTGCCGGGGGACGCCTCGCCGATGGTGGCCAGGCTGGCCAGGTCGGTGCGGAGGGTGGCGTCGCAGTCCAGGACCAGGATGCGGCGGTTGGGTTGGGCTAACGACAGGCCCAATCCGACAGCGGGGGCGCGGTCCATGCAGTCGGTGAGGTCGATGTCAAGGTCGCGGCGTTGCGAGACCTGATGCCAGTCGCGCAGGGCGGCGGAGGTAGATACCACCAGCGCGTCACTGCGGTGGTAGTTGATGGCGCGGGCGACTTCGCGGGCGGGAATCATTGGCGTTTTTACAGCTATGGAACAGGATGGACAAGATTGGGTTGGACAAGGGACGGTGGCGGTCATTCGCCAGCGCTGGCTCCGGGGTCGAGATTGGAAGGGCGGTTGGATTCCTGGCGGATTTGGGAGCGGCGGGCGGAGACCATCAGGTAGAGGCCGGCGGGGATGAGGAGCGCGCCGGGCACCGCTTTGAGAGCGTTGCTCTCGACAAAGCCCAGCCAGAGCAGGTAGAAGCCGGCTACCACGATGGCCGATGCCAGCAGGCGGCCGATGATGCCGCGGATGGAGAGTTTGGGCATGGGGTCGAGCCAGTAAAGGAAACACACGTAGCAACTAGCAACGTTGGATAGGTGTGTCCCTGTCGGCTTCCTACTTGCTAGCTCCTAGCGGCACTGGCGAATTGATTACCTTGAAAGAGGGTTCGAAGAAAACTACGGAATTTTTCATAATGGCGGCAAGATTGTTGGTCGCTGCCGTGCCTGGCGTGGTCATCGGCGTCGTTCCAGACGCGGTGGCGCGCTGGTAATTTACTGGTCGAATGTCGCGGATTTCATGCATTGTAGTACCTCCATCCTTCGAATTCACGCTGGTCAGCGATAGCGTCACTCCATACTCCCGGCTGGATTTCCACCTGCTGCATGAGTATTGTACCTTCGCTAACGAAAACGTGAGAGCCGCCGTCGAGACTTTCGATGATGGCGCGGTGCAACGTGTAGTCTCCTCTATTCTGGCCCTGTAGAATCAAGCGGGGTTCGTAAGGTGTTGTGAGTTCGAGTTCCGCCGAAATGTCGTCATACAAACGTTTGATGAGCCAGTAAAGTTCCCAACTTGGAGTTTCGACGGGCAAACCAAGTTCTGTGCGCGCTTCCCGTCGGTTAATCGTGTAGTCGTGGCTACCAGATTCAGTACAGAGGAAATCAAGAATCTTGTTAATCGTTTCCTCGTCCTGCATATGCTTGGACAGCAACCTTCGGCCAAGCATACGCGTCTGTGGGCGCGCACGGAACGCTTCTCCTAATACTAAGGGGTGAACGTTCTGGGCAAGCCTGTCAAACATCTGAGCTACAGCGTCTTTGCCTAACAATTCTCTGGCCTGGTTCAGGAACGCGTTCACGTCCTCTACGCTTACGGGTACCCTTGCCATCGGTTGACCGCCGGCGTATTGAGGATTGAGAGGGGTGTTCACGCTCGGGTCAATCGGGCCTAACGTTGCCTGCTTGGTCATAAGCAGTTTGTCGGCTCCCAAGCAAAACAGCGTGCCGGCACTACGGCATTTTGAAGGGATAATAACCTCTAGCTCATCGCAGAACATCTGCAACAAATTGACGAGGCTCCAAGCAGACAGTGTCTCGCCGCCACTCGTGTAAAGGATAATTGATATTTTGTTGACTACTCCAATGTGGTCAAGGTGGTGAACGAAAAAATCTACCACCTCAGAAGCCATCATGGTCTCCATACCACGCCGGTCGCCCGTGATGTAAGCTAGGACCTTTGATCCCCTGGACTGTTCTATTTCTTCATAAAGTGCGACTCGATCCCTGTACATAGGTCTCCTCAGAAGAAGCGCAATCTGCGTTCCGCCATCGTCTCTGTTCGCTAATTGTACCACGTCCGGGGTTTCAAAAGGGCGAGCGTACAGGGGTGGGTTTCGAGCCCACCCCTATATTTAGGCGGTAGTGGCCACCCTTTGCGTTTGGGGCTTAGCTCGCGGACGCGAGGGCTGCGGTGACTTCCTGGTATGCCTGTAGTGCGGTGCGGGAGGCGCGGACGCGGAATTGGACGGGGGTGTTCTCAATCTCCGGCTCCACGGACAAGTGGACGAAGACGGGGCCTTCGGCGGCGAGCACTTCGTCGATGCCGTTGGTGAAGTCCTCCAGGTTGTCGTAGGAGAAGACGGCGGCGTAGCCGGCGCCTTTGGCGACTTCGATCCAGTCGGTGACGCCGTCGGAGCCGGGGATGGGCTGGCCGCCGGTTACGGCATAGACGCCGTTGTTGAAGAGGAAGTGGTAGAAGTTTTTGGGCTGCTTGGTGGCGGTGGTGACCAGCGCGCCCAGGTTCATCAGCAGGCTGCCGTCGCCGTCGAGGACGAAGACCTTGCGGTCGGGGCGGGCCAGGGCGACGCCGAGGCCGACGTTGCTGGCTTTGCCCATAGCCCCGGAGATGGGCAGGTCAAGCTCCTGGTTGGTGGTTACGGAGGGGAGGCCGAAACGGACGTTGCCGGCGTTCATAGTGGGGATGATGACGGCGTCCTCGCGGTTGTCGTCGATGATGCGAACGGCATCGGTGTTGGTAATCATTGGGGGTACTCCTGGCGATTGTGGTAGCGCCTTCCGGTTTTCAGGGATTCATCCTGTGGTGCTGCGGCTGCCGCCTCACCCCAACCCTCTCCCACCAGGGGAGAGGGGGATGAGGATGATCAGGAGCCGAACTCGGTGCCGATGAGGACGGCCACCGGGCGGCTGAGGCGCTGGGATTCCGCGAAGGCGATGCTGATGCGGTCGGCGTCATCGTCGGTTTCGACGAGGTAGTAGTTGATGCCCCAGGCGTGGAGGATGTGTTCGATGAAGCGGCCGGCGGAGTCGGGAGTGGGGCCGCGGCGGGTCCAGCCACGGTAGCCGACCAGCATCACCAGGGGCTGGTTGAGGTCGAGGCAGAGGCCACGGATGGAGTCGCCGGCTTCGAAAACGCCGGTGTTCTGAATCAGTACGACGGGGTTGGCGCCACCGACCCACAGGCCGGCGGCGACGGCCATGGTTTCACCCTCGCGGCAGACGGGCACCAGGTCAAGGGAAGGCTCTTCCATCATCATATGATAGAGGAAGTTGGTCTCGCTGTCGGGAAGCCAGACGACGTGGGAGACGTTGTTTTTCTTGAGCTCGTCCACGAGGGCGGCGGGATGCAAAATGGCTTCGGGGATGGCCGTGGTCATTAGGGCGACTCCTTGAGCGATGCGCGGGTTAGTTTCTGCAAAGCGAGTTGTCGGGCATTATATGGTGTGGCATTTTGGGCGTCAACGGGCGTGATTTCATTTTACAGGACAGGCCGGATGTATGGGAGGCGGGCGTTTCAGAAGGGGCCGGGGGCGGGGATGGGGCCGTGGTAGTTGATGCGGCAGCCGTGGCAATCCAGGGGATGGTCGGCGTATTCGGGGTCAACGTACCGGCCGAGGGCTTTTTTCAGCTGGCCGGTGGTGGTTACCGGGGGCGGCGGCGGCAAGGGGGACAGGGCGTCGATTTGGGCCAGGATTTGCTCTAACGTAGGCGGGTGGGGCTGGCGGGCCATGGCTGCGGCGACGGCGGCGATGAGCCGGCTGACGCGACGGCGGGCGCGCCGCAGCAGCCGACGGGCGGCAGCCGGGGCGGCGTCGGCAATCAGGCCGGGGAGCGCGTAAGCCTGGCGGAGGGTCCGCTCGTGGGTGTAGCGGAGGTGGCCGTCGAAGACCAGCGCTTTGACGACCCGATGCAGGCGTCGCCGGGTGTCGTGGCGATGATGCCAGTGGACGGCGGCGGCGGTTACGGCGTGGCTGGCCGACCGGCACAAGGCACGGGCGGCGCGGGCGTAATCGCCGGCGGCGATGTTGGCGGGGGTGAAGTTGAGGTAGTGGCGGCTGCGATTGAGGTGGTGGGCTGGGTTCATTGGCAATGCGTCCTTTTGCTGGTTCAGGTGGTTGGCGGGATATGGTGTGCGGGCCAGAGGTTACCGGTCATTGTCAGCCCCACGGCCGGGGGATTTACGCAAAGTTTTGCTCCGATGGTTCGTGAACTGCGCTTTAAGGCGCAGCCACGCAGCGCGGTGGCATTCGCTGTTGGCCGGTTAGACCGTTCTCGCGTAAGCATTGGACGAGGGGTCTCCACGACGCCGGTATGCGATTTTAGTGCTGACTGGCCGTTGACGACCGGTTGACCTCTGGCAGAACTGAGATTCACGTGACGGGGTACAGTATAGGACTTATGTTCGCTGCTGTCAAAGGGGGTATGTCAGTGGGCAGGGTCGTTGCAAAGTCGGGGCAGCGGGTTTTGCGGGCGCCGGAGCGGGAGCGCTACCCCTCTCCCAACCCTCTCCCGCAAGGGGAGAGGGCTTTAATGATTTTGCAAAGGCCCGGGCCAGTGGGGTTTTCGGGTTCAGAACTCGGCGTTGCGGGGGGTGCGGGGGAAGGCGATGATGTCGCGGATGTTCTGCATTCCGGTGGCGAACTGGACGGTGCGCTCGAAGCCGAGGCCAAAGCCGGCGTGGGGGGCGGTTCCGTAGCGGCGGAGGTCGAGATACCACCAATAGGGGGCGTCGTCCAGGCCGGCTGCGGCCATGCGGGATTGCAGGACGTCCAGGCGTTCCTCGCGCTGGCTGCCGCCGATGATTTCGCCGATGCGGGGCACCAGGACGTCCATAGCGCGGACGGTCTGGCGGCCGTCCGGGTCGTCGTCATTGACGCGCATATAGAAGGCTTTGATGCTGCTGGGGTAGTCGGTGACGATGACGGGCCGGCCGACTTTGTTTTCGGTGAGGTAACGCTCGTGTTCGGATTGCAGGTCGGAACCCCACTGCGCGGGGAACTGGAAGGTTTCGCCGGAGGATTGGAGCAGGTTGACGGCCTCCGTGTAGGTCATACGCTCGAAGTCGGCGGCGACGATGCTTTCCAGAGTGGCGATAAGTTCCCGGTCGTAGAAGCGGTTGAAGAATGCCAGATCGTCGGGGCAGGTTGCCAGCACGTGGGCGAAGATGCTGCGGAGGAAATCTTCGGCCAGTTGGGCCAGGCCGTCCAGGTCGCAGAAGGCGACTTCCGGCTCTACCATCCAGAACTCGGCCAGGTGGCGGGAGGTGTTGGAGTTTTCGGCGCGGAAGGTGGGGCCGAAGGTGTACACGTCGGACATAGCCTGGGCGAAGATTTCGGCCTCCAGCTGGCCGCTGACGGTGAGGAAGGCGGGACGCCCGAAGAAATCAACGCTGTTGTCAACCTGGCCGTCCTGGGTGGGCAGGCGGTTGAGGTCAAGGGTGGTGGCGCGGAACATGGCGCCGGCGCCCTCGGCGTCGCTGGCGGTGATGATGGGGGTCTGGATGTAGAGGAAGCCGCGCTGCTGGAAGAACTGGTGGATGCCGAAGGCCATGGCGTTGCGGACGCGGGCGACGGCGCCGAAGGTGTTGGTGCGCGGGCGCAGGTGGGCCAACTCGCGGAGGAACTCCAGGGTGTGGCGCTTTTTCTGGAGGGGGTATTCCTCGGGGTCGGCGCCGCCCAGCAGTTCCAGGCGGCGGGTATGGATTTCGTAACGCTGGCCGCGGCCGGGGGATTCCTGCAATAGGCCGTCCGCGCTGATGCTGCAGCCGGTGGTGAGCTGGCCGACGAGGGGGAAGTCGGGGCAGTCGGCGGCGACGACCAGCTGCAAGTCGGCCAGGGTGGAGCCGTCGTTGATTTGGACGAAGGCGACGCCGCCGGAGGAGCGGACGGTTTTGACCCAGCCCTTGACGACAACGGCATCGTCGGGGTTCGGGCTGCCGGGTTGGTTGGCGGTGAGGAGGTCTTTGATGCGGGTGCGTTGTTGCGGCGTGGGCATAGGAACCATCCCTCCGGTGCGTTGGGGATAGGGGGATTTTAGCATAATGGCCGGCGCGCGGTTTGACGAGGCCGGCCGGTTATGCTACCCTTCCGGGGAGGTTGTGCAGGCTTCGGCCGGCGACGGGGGATATGGTTACACGTTTGGCCCGTCGTTAGAGATGCCAAAGGGTTTGGCCGGCGGATTGTTCCCGGAGTAGTACGGAGCGGTCGGCTAAGGGCCGCTGGGCGCTGCCAACCGACGAAGCCCCAGACTACTCTGGGGCTTCGTTAGTGCGCCAGGGTTCGTATGCGCTATGGGTAAGTAGTCAAACCCCAGCCGTTCACTGTACCTTGCAGGCTGCGAAACAGCTCACGGGTAAAGATGGAGTTTCGCGACGGGCTGTTAAGCGTCAAGCAGATTGCGCCGGTGACAGATGAACACGTGGAGAAAGCATTTCGTATGGCTAACCAGTCCAACAGAGGAAGAAATAGCCGGCTGACGAAGCACGGCGAACCGAAAGCGGTGGGGAAACAGGTTCCTATAGACCCCGATAATCCGAAACCCCCCGGCGTGCCGCCGCCGGCTCCCTCGGCCACAGCCAAACCCAGGAAGTGATTATGACGCCGGCGCTTTTGCGTTCCGTTCCGGTGTGGGGGCGAGCTTAGCCAGCATCGGCATTTTAAACCGGCGGGCGCTGCCGGTGCCAGTCCGTGGCCTGCTGGTAGGAGTGGGCGATGTTGAGCAGGGTTGGTTCGGCGAGGTGGGGGCCGATTAGTTGGAGGCCGACGGGGAGGCCGTCGGCGAAGCCGCAGGGGATGGACAGGGCGGGCAGGCCGGCGATGTTGACGGGGAGGGTGTAGATGTCCACCAGGTACATACGCAGCGGGTCGTCGGCCCGCTCTCCGATGGGGAATGCTACCACCGGCGATACCGGGGACACCAAGGCATCGACTTCGTTGAAGACGCGGGTGAAGTCCTGGCGGATCAGGGTGCGTACCTGCTGGGCTTTGCGATAGTAGGCGTCGTAGTAGCCGGAGGACAGGGCGAAGGCGCCCAGCATAATGCGGCGCTTGACCTCGGGGCCGAAGCCGTGCTGCCGGGTGCGCTCCATGGCCTGCCACAGATCGCCGTCGCCCTGGTGGGAATAGCCGTACTTTACGCCGTCGTAGCGGGCCAGGTTGGCCGAGCATTCCGACGGGGCGATGATGTAGTAACAGGCGAGGGCGTATTCAGTGGTGGGCAGGGAAACCTCGCGGATTTCGGCGCCCAGGGACGCCAGTTTGTCAATGGCTGTGGTTACGGAATTGCGGACGCCGGCATCCATGCCGCCGGCGAAATACTCGCCGGGCACGCCCAGGCGCAGGCCGGCAATATCGCCGGTGAGGGCGGCAGTGTAGTCGGGCACGGCGTCGGGCAGCGAGGTGGCGTCGCGGGGGTCGTGGCCGGCGATGGCTTGCAGGACCAGGGCGCAGTCGGCGGCGTCGCGGGCGAGGGGGCCAATCTGGTCCAGCGACGAGGCGTAGGCTACCAGTCCGTAGCGGCTGACGCGGCCGTAGGTGGGTTTGAGTCCGGTGATGCCGCAGAAGGCGGCGGGCTGCCGGATGCTGCCGCCGGTGTCGGTGCCCAGGGCGAAAGGGGCGGCGCCGGCCGCCACCGCCGCCGCCGAGCCGCCGCTGCTGCCGCCGGGAACGCGGGCAGTATCCCAGGGGTTGCGGGTGGGGAAGAAGGCCGAGTTTTCGGTGGACGAACCCATGCCGAACTCGTCCAGGTTGCCCTTGCCCAGCAATACGGCGTCCTGGGCGCGGAGGCGGGCCACGGCGGTGGCGTCGTACACGGGGACATATTCGGCCAGCATCCGGGAGGCGCAAGTGGTGGGGACGCCGTTGGTGCAGAGCAGGTCTTTGACCTGCATCGGGACGCCGGTGAGCGGGTCGGGGCGGCTTCCTGCGTGACGATGGGCGGCGAGGCGGCGGTCGGCGGCGGCGGCCTGACGGCGGGCGGCGTCGGCGGTTACGGTGATATAGGCGGAGAGCCGGCCGTCCACGGCGGCGATGCGGTCGAGACAGGCGTCGGTCAGGGCGACGCTGCTGATTTCGCGGCGGGCCAGCAGGCGGGACGCCTCGGTTACCGACAGCTGCCAGAGTTCGGGCATCGGGCTATTCGTCCAGCACGGCGCGCACCTGGAAGAAATTGCCGCGCCGGTTGGGGGCGTTGCGGAGGGTGTCGGCGGCGTCCAGGCTGGCGGCGGGTTCGTCGTCGCGGAGGATGGTGTCCAGGCCGGCGACGTGGGCGGTGGGTTCTACGCCGGCGGTGTCGAGGTCTTGCAGCGTGTCAAACTGGTCGAGGATATCGGACAGCTGGCGCGTGAAGGCCGCGGTCTCCGCGTCGGTAAGGGAGATGCGGGCCAGGGCGGCGATGTGTTGGACCTGGGCGCGGTCGATGGGCATGGCAGGCTATACGACCGCGCTAAGTCCGGCCGAGTAGTCATCGGTTTCCGGCCGGACTGGGACATTATCGGTGGACTCGGCGACCAGTTGGGCATCGATGGTAGAGACACCCTTTTCTGCCGCCTTCATAAGCGTGTGGGCGGCGTTAGATACCAATTCGCGAGGCAACCGGCCTTTGTCAATGAGGGCTTTTATGCCGTCCTCAGTGAACGGTTTGATGGAACCGTCTTCGTCGTGGTTGAGGCGGTAATAGTCCAGGTGGGCGGTGATGATTGCGCGGGCCTGCTCAGGTGTCGGCTGAGGTAGCTCTACCGACGTCGGAGCGTCGGGATCCAGGCGGGCAAAGGATGCCAAACCGGCTTCGAGCCACGCCGCTGACAGCCGTTGGATTACCGAATCGTGGGTAGTTAGCACGCAGGAGAAGAAGCCTAAAGCCGAATTGGCGTAGCCGGGCCGGACGGTGCAAATGCCCAGCTCCTTAGCGAACTCGAGCCGGAATTTGGGCGTCATCTTGTCTGACAAGTTTTCGATGTCGTCGATGAACAGGTAGCCACCTGCGAAACCGGCGGCCCTCAGGTAAAGCACGATGTCGTTGAAGAAAAGATTGCAGGCGTAATCCAGCCCTTTGGTATCCCTGGGGATGTAGTACGGGCGTATGTTACCGTCCTTGCGCAGGCTGTTCAAATAACCCTCAAATTCACCATGGGCCAACGTTTCTGCCGATTTCCAAGTTACTCCTTCGGTCTGCAACAGTTGTTGAATTTTGCGGTCGAGGACGCTGGGATCGACTCCGTTGGCATCCAGGATTTCGTCATTTAGCAGGTTCTCCACTCTGGGCTCGCCTTCGAAGTTGATGATATTATCGAACTCCTCGTCGGTCATCATATTCCGGCGAAGTGCCGCTCGTGATGCGGCCAGCACGCCGTTTTCACAAGTGTCAACCAACGCGGCCCACGCCAGTTGCTCCATATAGCGACGGTCCACTTGGTCTTGGAACGCAACATAAACCACAGCGGCCGAGAACTGACCGTTGAACTCGTTGAACCCCCAATCCGAGTTGATGCGACGCTGAAAATAGCGCAGGAATGCCGTCTTGCCCATCCCACGGCCCTGATAAGCATCGCCTTTGGCCCATAACGAGGCGATTTTGACCCGATTGGGGAAGTCGTCGCGTCTAATCAGGATGCTCTCAAATTTCTCGATCTCAGCTTGCATCGACGATGTAGCGAAAATCTCGCCATTGCGGCGGGGGTCATTGCTGCCCGGATCAATCGTAGGTACGGTGGAGAAGGGCAAGTCACGCAACCCCAGCCGCTCGTATGGGGATGCAACCTGCTGAGTTGATCGGTTCGGAAGACGCAACATTATACTCTCCTTATCAAATTGTGGAGTTGGTTAGTTTGGTGTCGGATTAGTGGCTTGCGATTCGCCGAAATCTTCTCATAGTGGAATCCCACCGACAGCGGTGACGGAGCGCGATCCAGCAGTCGGTTGAGACCGTCGTCGAACGCAGCTTCGGGAATCAGCAACGCCTCGCACACTGCATCGCGCATATCGGGAATGTCATAATAGCCGCTGATGGGAATTAGGGTAGTCAGGGCGTTGTCGATGGCGTCGAGCAGGGTGTCTTGGTTGGCCTGGTCAGTCATGTCAGGCTGGCAGAAGAGCAGGCGGTAGGTTTCGCCATCCGGCAGCGGAACGTCCAAGGGTGTGTACCAGTGGTACGGCGGCGTGTCGACTACGCAGGGGGAATAGGTCTTGTAGAAGTCACATCTATTCATGCTGGCACGGCGAAGGTTCAGGAGCCGCAAGGTTGCTAAACGGGCGCACAGGCCGCGGAAATTCGCCACGCCCATACGTTGGTGTGGTAGCAATTTCTCAATGGCCTTGCTGTGCAGAGCATCACGGATCTTGCTGGGAGTCTCCTCACCGTATTCATCTCGGATTTTGGCGGCGATGGCGCCGGCTTCAGACCCGAAGGTAGGCTCCAACAAGTTTTGCAGATAGCTGTCCTTCCAAAGCTGCTCCTTTTTGACGTCGACAGGACGCCATACAGGACCGGCTATAATATGGTTTTGCACCACGCAGCGAAGGTTTTCATAAGTTTGCAAATGAGCTTGTGCCATCAGCCGTTGCAACTCGCCGCCGTTTTGTGCTGCCAGCAGGTCAACGACATACCGGCCCGATTTGGTGAGGCAATACCTGTTGCCTTCCGATTTTCCCTGCGCTTTGACGAATCGGAAGTGCGCTAATTCTTGGCAAACTTTTTCCCCGGTTCCCCGGAACGAGGTGCCGGGAGCAGCTACCATCAAGCGCCGATTTCGATCGCTCACGAACTTGTGAATGTTTTTCGCAACTGCTTCAACTTGTTCGGTACGCGTGGTGGTACGGGGCATTCCATCAAGTACACGCAACCCCAAATAATGGTAACTCACGTCAGTGATGTTGTAGCTACTAATGTTCATCTCACCCGTCCCTCGCGCTTTGGGCTCTGCGAAAGCTGTTGTATATGGCGATGAAATCGCTATTGGCCTGCCGTAGGTCGTGGGCAATGTCGTCCACCTTAATTGGCTCAGTTACCCATACTACGATACTTTCGTCCGAATTATGCCGGAAGCGGTTGGACAACCACGTTTCTCGTAAGGCGAATTCGATATTGTTCAACTGTACGCATAAATTTTCGAAATCGTTCCGCGTCGCTGCTGAAACTACCAAGCCATTGTCCAACTCCACTTGCATTGCCCGGGCATTCTCGACGAGAATTGGCAGCGGTCGTATATCAGAGGCTATAGGGTGAATACCCAAGCCTAAGCAGGCGGCCAGTCCTCGGTCGTCAAATGGTGTACTCGACATAAATGACAAGCAGACATCCTGCAAAGTAAGGTCTGGGTTTGCCAGTACGTAGTCAAGTATTTTCGCAAAGAACACGATGATGTCGTTTTTACCTGGCCGGCCGCCGCGGTTCTTTAACTCTGCGACTGCCGTTGCTCCGTCTGTTCTGGCTACTATATAGACCTCATGGAATGTCCCAGACGACGTTTCCAGCCCTGCTCCAAGCCACATTTCACGAATGTGAGCGACTGACCAACCAATCAGATACCGCTCGCAACTTTCCCGAAAGCGTTGCTCAAAGCCGCCGTCCGGCACTGGCTCCCGTACAGCGTGAGGCCACTCTTGGCTAACAAATTGGAAGCAGCGTTTGAGGAACGTAACCGTTGACCGTGCGTATGTGATCTCAGACCTGATGAGCATGATGGGTTAATTAAGCCGGCTGGATGCTCGTGCCGCCTTGCCATTTGAGGGTTTCCCTCCGACATTATAGCATTACAGACGGCGGCTAGCTCATTTCGGAGCCGCCGGAGACGCTGATGCTGAGGCCGGTCATATAGTCGGATTCGGCGGAGGAGAGGAAGGCGGCCATGCGGGCGATGTCGTCGCCCTGGGCGATGCGGCCGAGGGGGACGCGCATTGCTCGCTCGCGGACCATCAGGGCGCGGTGTTCTTCGCCGGAGGCGCCTTCGGGGGCGAGGGCGGCGGCGATGAAATCGACCCGCTCGGTGTCCACCAGGCCGGGGCAGATGGCGTTGACGTTGACGCGGTGGGGCGCCATTTCGTGGGCCAGGGACTGGGTGAGGCCGATGACGGCGAACTTGCTGGCGCAGTAGGCTCCGTAGCGGGCGATGCCGCGCTTGCCAGCGCCGGAGGAGATGTTGATGATTTTGCCGGGGCCGCCCCGGTCAATCATATGCCGGCAGACGGCCTGGCTGACCAGGTAGGTGCCGCGGACGTTGACGCGCATCACTTCGTCGAAGGCGTCTGCTTCCAATTCCACGATAAGCACGCGGTCGCGGCCGGGGCGGGAGCCGGCGTTGTTCACCAGAATGTCAATCCGGCCGAACTCGTTGAGGGTGTCGCTGACCATGCCGGCGACCTGGGCGCCGTCGGAGACGTCGTAGTACAAGCCGATGCTGCGGCGGCCCAGGGCCTGGATTTCATCAACCACGCTGGGGAGGCCCTGCCAGCCGTCAAGGCGGTCGGCGGCGCGGATGGCGTCGAGGGATGCCTCGACGTCGGTTACTACTATGTCGGCGCCCTCGGCGGCGAGGCGGGTGGCGATGGCGCGGCCGATGCCGTGGCGGCCGCCGGCGCCGGTGACGAGGGCTACTTTGCCGTTGAGGTCGTACATTGGGTTGGTCTCCTGTGGCAGTGGCGCAACGGGCCGGGTCAGAGCAGGTCTGCTGAGCAAGTTTAACAGATTTTGGCGGCGTTGCAATTCGGGTGGCCGGAGTCCGTTTTTTACAGGGATGGACAGGATGGACAGGATTTTTCCGATGGGGCTTTGGTAGGTTCCGGCTGGCGCCGGAATGACGGCAAGGTACGACCACCTACATTCATTGCAACGCTACCGGCAACGCTACCGGCAACGCTACCGGCAACGCTACCGGCAACGCTACCGGCAACGCTACCGGCAACGCTACCGGCAACGCTACCGGCAACGCTACCAACGTTTCTTTTCAGGTGGTTTAGCGCAATGCCGGCTCTCCAACTTGCGCCGGAGAGCCGGCATTGGGGGAATGACGGCGCGGGTGCGGGATGGTTGGCGGGTTATTGCGGCAGTGCGTAGGCCGCCGCGAAGGGGCCGAATCCGGTTACGCCGGCGGCGCAGACGCTGCGGGTGGCGGCGTTGTGTTCCGCGCCGGATACGGGCTGCCAAGAGGCGCCATCGTCTGCGGCAGCAGTGTAGCGCAGCAGTGTTAGCGGGCGTTCCCCGGCTTCGTCCGCCAGGGCCCGGGCTACGGGCAGGCAGACGGTCAGGCCCGAGGCCGGCGTGTCGTCCGGGGCGGCGATGCTGACGATGGCTTGCGCGGCGCCGCTCCGGCCCAGGCTGTAGCCCGTGGCCGTGCGCGGCACGCGATAGGCCGACGACACCCGTACCTCGCCGTCGGCCGCCAAATCGGCCGGCACGGTTGGCGTTACGGTTACGCCCCAGCGCGCGCCCGGCTCCGTGACTACCGTCAGCGCCGGCGGGGTGGTGTCGCCGGCCTGCCGGCTGTCCCCGGTGTCGGTTACCGACACCAGCACGGAGCCGTAGCCGCGGTTGGGGCCGTAGTGGGCCAGCGTCGCGTTTTCGTCGGTATGGTTGGGGTCGCCGGCGATGCTGATTGCCACCGTCTGCCACTGGTTCCAGTTGGCGGCGGTAAAGCGCAGCGCGTCGGGAGTGGGCTGTACGTCCGGGTTGTCGCTGCGGATTCTGATATTGGAACCGCGGCCGGCGGGCTGGCCGGCCAGGCGCACCCGGTAGGTGGCCTGGTGGCCCTCGGGCAGGGCGATGCGGCGGGCGTCAAAGCGGATGTTGAGGTTGTAGATGATGGGCGGCGCCTCCGCCGGCGCCTCAGGCTCCGCCGGCTCTGCGGGGAGCACCCGCCCCTGCCGGTAAATGTCCTGGCCGCCGTATTTCAGAACCGGGTATTGGAAGGCGGCGCCAAAGTCCCACGGGTCGTCAGTCCCGGTAGTAACGTCGTTGTCGGTATCGGCATTGTCCACGTCCACGTTCCAGTTGGCGTAGATGCCGGTGTACCTGGTGGGGGATTTCAGTTCGCGGGTGTTTTTGCCCTCGGGGGGGTCGTCGTCGCCGTCGTCGGGAATGCCGCTGGTGGTGGTATCCCAATAGCTGGCGGTTACGGTGGCGCCGGTCTCGATGCTGCCAATCAGCCCGCCCGTTTCGCCGCCGGTGGCGCCCGTAACCGTCCCCGTGGCATAGCTGGCGGTCACGTCCGCTTGAAGGGCCGCACCGATTAGCCCGCCGACGCGCGCGCCGCCCCGGTTGGCCGCTACCGCCCCCGTGGCATAAGCCGCGGTCATTGAACTCCGCGTGCTGGCGGCGCCGGCAAGCACCCCCACCAGGCCGCCGACGGTATCAGCGGACGTTAGGTCAGTGGCCGCCGGGCTGGTTGAGTTCGCCGTTACCGCGACCGCCGCGTAGCTGGCGGCGATGCTGCTGCTGGTGGTGACATGGCCCGCCAACCCACCGACCTGGCTGAGAACCGTGCCGCCGGCCGTGGTCGTAATCTCGCCCGTGGCATAGCTGCCCCGCACTGTGCTGCCGGTGATATAGCCGGACAGCCCGCCGGCTCTAAGATAAGTAAGCGGGGTGCTGCTGGTGTGACTGGCCGCTATGTTGATGCCGTTCAGTCCCACGCCGGCAATAGTACCGCCCGACACCCTGCCTAACAGCCCCACGTCGGCAATGCCGCTGGCGTTGATGTTCAGGTTGGCGATGGTATGGCCGTTGCCGTCAAAGGTAGCGGTGAACGGCGCGGCCCCGGTGCCGATGGGCGTCCAGTTGGCATAGGGCACGTCGGCCGTGTCATCGCCGTCGGTGTCAAAGTCCAGGTCGTTCAGCAGCTCGTAGCCGGCGCAGGTGGCGGGGCAGCCCATGCCGGTCATCAGGCCGGGGAACGCCTCCCCATACGCGAGGGCATTACTAATGTGCGCTGCCCCGTCGCCGTCCGGGTCATACCGGATGCCGTTGAGATTGTCCAGCGTGGTAATGTCAATCAGGTTGTCGTCGTCCTCGTCGTAGTCCTTGTCCACCGCGTGCGGGTATTTGAGCCGGTGGATGGCGGCGTTATTGAGGCCGTATTGCAGGGTGGGGTACTGGCTGGCGGAGCCGAAGTACCAAGGGTAGTCGTTGCTGCCGTCTCCGTCAACGTCCACGTTCCAGTTCTCGTAAATGCCGGTGTAGTCGGTCGGCATTTGCAGTTCGGTGGTGGTCTTGCCCGTCCCGGGGCCGGAGCTGCTGCCGCTGGTTCCGGTATCCCAATAGCTGTTGCTCTGGCTGGCGCTGTTGTGAAAAAACCCGGCCAGCCCGCCCACGGTGGCGCCCGAGCCGGACGAAACCCGCCCCGTTGCGTAAGACGCCGTTATGACGGAGGCGCTGCCGTTAGCCCGGCCGACCAGGCCGCCGACGAAAGAAGTGAAGGAGGTGCCGGCAGATACCGCGCCCGTGGCGTAGCTGGCCGTCACTTTGGCGCCGTCCAGATGCCCCACCAGGCCGCCGGCGTACACCACCGGGGTTGCGGATGCGCTCACCGACGCCGCGGAATAACTGGCCCGCACTGCGCCGCTGGGAGCATTGCCGACCAGCCCGCCGAGGATTATACGAGTGCCGGCAGTAGTGGTAGCAATCACGCTGCCGCTTGACCAGCAGGAAGTCACCGTCCCGCCGCTCCCCGAAGATGCGGCCAGTTCGCCGACCAGGGCGCCCAGGCGGACGCCGGTGGCGGAGGCGGTCACGCTGGCGTTGGACAGGCCCACCCGGGAGATATTGCCGCCGGTGACCCGACTGAACAGCCCCACGTGACTGCCAGCGGCAGTCACGTTCAGGTTGGATATGGTATGGCCGTTGCCGTTAAAGGTGGACGTGTACGTGCCGATGGGCGTCCAGTTGGCGTAGGCCCCGTCGGCGACGTCATCGCCGTCGGTGTCAAAGTCCAGGTCGTTCAGCAGCTCGTAGCCGGCGCAGGTGGCGGGGCAGCCCATGCGTCCGGTGGCGCGGTCCTCGCGGTTCGGAAAGGCGGTGTTGTAAGCGGCAGTTCCCCCGGAGGCGGGGTCGCCGTTGCCGTCCAGGTCATGGCGGATGGCGTTGAGCTGGGCCAGCGTGGTGACGTCGATGCGGTTGTCGTCATCGGTGTCGTAGTCGGTAGCAGGAGCGTTAACCTTGTGCGACGCCTGGGGTGTAGTCAGGGCCCCGGTGATGCTGGGGCTGGGGTGGTCATGTGCGCCTAGCACGCAGAGGGCGTGATTGGAGGTATTCCAGGTGCCGGAGAGGGCGTTGGCGGCCACGGTAATGCCGTCGGTGTCCAGGTCGCCGCCAACGACCGTATAAGAGAAGTCAACATCACTTGAGGTGGTGAGGATGGTCGGGGTGGCGCTGCGGTTGCGGGAGCCAATGGTGACCGCGAGTGCGCCGCCGGTGTGGCCAGTGACGCAATGATTGCCGAAATCCACGCGCAGGGTGATGGTATCGCCTAATCCGTAGGTGTCATCCGGGCCGGCGTCGCTGGTGATGACGACGGAAAAGGCCTCGAAAACGCCGGTGGCCGCGGCGGGCGGAGCCTCCGGCAGCAGCCAGCCGGCCAGCGCGATAAACAGGGCGAGGGCAGCGCCGGCCAGCGCGCTGCGGGTGCAGCGGCGGGCCATCATTCTGCCCCCCCCGAACACTCGTACTATGCAGCGGGAGATGTCTAATTTTGACTGGCATTAGCAAGTCCTCCAAGCCACAGTGGGCATTGTGTAGTGTTGATGGTTACACTGCATCGCGACGGGTATTTTAGCACAAAGGCGGGGGTATTGGGGGGCGGTGTCTTGGCCAAGTCCCGACCACCGCCCTGGCGCCGCCCGTCCTCGCCCCGGCGCCGGCTTGCAACCCGGCCGCGCCCAACTAAAAATCCGCCCTTCCGGGTAGCGTTGCAATTCAGGCGGCCGTACCTTTTCCGCCCAAACCGGGCGCATTGGGTATTGCAATTTGCAAATCGAATAATATTTTTTCGTAAACCGGATTTGACAAAGCACCGATAGCGGCTGTTTAATCTTGCAGCATCCATTTAGACGGAAAGGCGCGTAAACGGAAAGGCGCGCCGCGTGAACCGGCGGACGCTGACGCCAAGCATAATGAGGAGTATCCAGACATGGCACGGAAAGGGTTTTTCAACGTCCGGCTGGCGGCTGCCCTGGGCCTGGCGGCCGGCCTGCTCGCCGGGGTTGCCTGCGGCGGGGCATCCGAAGCGCCGGCCGCGCCGGCAAGTTCCGGCGGCAGCAGCGCCGCCGCTCCTACGGCTATGCCGGCGGCCACGGAACCGGCGGCTATGGCGGAGCCGTCCGGCGGCCACGTCAACCTGCTGGTAACGAACATCGGCAACGGCAAGTTTGACCCCCTGCTGACCGAGGGCGAAGACTTGAAGTTCCAGCGCATTTTCCAGGTCGCCCTGGTTGGCGGCGCGGGCGGCAGCGAACTGGCGCCGGCAGTGGCCAAAGACTGGTCGGTGAGCGACGATGGCAAGGTGTGGACTTTCACGGTCAACGACGGCTTCATCAAAGCCCACGACGGCAACGTCATCACCCGCGACGACGTGTTTTTCAACCTGGATTCCCGCCTGGGCGCAGAGGCGCAACAATTGCTGGAATCCACCTACTATGAGCCGCGGGACGTGGCGCTGACCAGGCTGATTGACGGGGTGTCCAAAGGGCCGGCCGATGACCAGGTGCAGGTTACGTTCAACACCGTGCGCCTGGACTTTTCGTTCAACTGGTCGGAAAACGCGCAGGGGGCCAGCGCGATGATTGTGCCGGAAACGACCATGCGGGAGCGGGCCGGCGCCAAGGGCTTTGAGGGCTACGAATCCGACCCCATCGGCATCGGTTCCATGAGAGTTACCGACTTCGTGCTGGAGCAGAAATACTCTTTTGAGAAGTTTGAGGACTTTTTCTGGACTCCCGAAAACGGGTTTTCGGAAGACCGCAGCGTTACCTTTGACACGCTGAATATTGAAGTGGTGCCCGAACCGGCCGGGCGGCTGTCCGCTCTGCGCAGCGGCAACGCCCAGCTGATTGAGGCCAACATCAATATGATTGGCGACATTGAGAGCGTGGACGGGGCATCCATCGCCTGGCAGAAGGAATCATCCTACAATTGGGTGGTCTATGTTGACTGCTGGAACGAGTCCTTGTGGTGCTATCACGCGGAGGCCCGGCAGGCAGCGGAACACGCCATTGACAAGGATGCCATCGTCAACGGCCTGTACACGCCGGAGTCGGTCAACGCCGACAGCTGGTCTCACGTTACGCCCAACTCCCTGGGCTGGGGCGAGAACCTGCGCCCGCGGGCTTACGACCTGGAAAAGGCCCGCGAACTCTTGCAGTCCATCGGCTTCGGCGGCGCCGACGGCGGCGACGGCACCGACGCCAACGGCGAGCAAATCGCCTTCACCATCTACACCTGGGAAGCCGGCGACCTGCCCGGCCTGCCGGACCTGGCCCAGCTGTACAAGGACTTCTGGACGGAAGGCTTGGGCTGGGATGTGGACGTAGTGGTCGGCGACGCCGCGTCAACGCGGCAGAAGTGGAACAACCGCGAGTTCCCCGGCGACGTGCTGGTGCGCACCAACGAAGGGCGCTACGACGGCACTTCCATCGCTCAGGGCGGCTTCCTCAACGAGGCCATCGCCTGGCGCGCCGTGGACAACTGGCAGAACGAACCCTGGGCGAGCACTACTACCCCGGTGGTGCAAAAGGGCCTGTCCGACCTGAACCCCGCAACGCGCGCGGCGTCGTACAATGCAATGTACGATTATCTGCAAGAGCAGGCATATTGGGGCGACGGTTTCAACACCAACGTGCCCTGGGGCCTGGGCGCCGACGTGGCCGCCTATGAACCGTGGAGCCTGGTGCCTTACGTAACCGCCATCTGGACGCTGAAACTGAAGTAGGCGACGGCAAGGCACCGCAAAGCAATGACCGCATACATCGCACGGCGCATCGCCGAGGGTCTGCTGACCCTCATCGCCCTCAGTTTCATCGTTTTCGGCAGCGTTCACCTGACCGGCGACCCGGCGCGGTTCCTGCTGCCCATCTCCGCCGAGCATGACGAATCGGTGTACGAGGCGCAGAAGGCCGCCTACGGGCTGGACAAGCCTTTTATCGTCCAGTACTGGAACTTCTTAATTAAAGCGGTGCGGCTGGACTTTGGCGATTCCTTCACGGCGCGGCGTCCGGTGCGGGAAATCCTGCTGGAACGGATACCGGCGACGGTGCATTTGGCGATTGCGGGGACGATTCTGGCCATCGGCATCGGCGTACCGCTGGGCATCATTTCGGCGGTGCGGCGCGATTCCCTGCTGGATAAAGTGTGCAAGGCGTTTGCCATTTTCGGCATGGCGGCGCCCCAATTTTGGGTTGCCATTATGCTCATCATCGTTTTCGCCGGCTATTGGGGCCTGCTGCCGGCCTTTGGTCGCGGCGAGATGACGGGCTGGTTCCCCAGCTGGTCGCAGATTCCCGATATGCTGGCCCATTTGCTGCTGCCGGCCTTCGTGCTGGCGCTGGCGATAATTGCCGCCATTATGCGCCTGGCCCGTTCCGCGATGCTGGAGGTGCTGGACAGCGATTACGTAAAGTTTGCCCAGGTTAAAGGGATGAGCGACCGGGTAGTCATCTGGAAGCACGCCGCCCGCAACGCGCTGATACCGGTCATCACCTTTGGCGGCATCAGCCTGGCCGGCCTGCTCAACGGCTCGGTGGTGGTGGAGGTGGTGTTCGCCTGGCCGGGCGTGGGCCTGATGCTGCTGGAGGGGGTGCTGTCCAACAACTTCCCGCAGGTTGAGGGGGCGATAATGGTTTCCGGCGCCGCCTACATCCTGACGGCGCTGGTGGTTGACATTCTCTATGGCTACGCCGACCCGCGGGTTCGGATGGGCTAGGGCGCGTTGACAGGCGGGGCCGGGAACGCTACCATCCCGCCACTTTTCCCACCGGAGGATACCGTAATGACCACCGCCAGAATCAAGTTGGACTGGCCCACGAAACGCGAAAAGCCGGTCGGCGTCAAAGTCAAACTCCAGGAGGCCGCAACCAGCGTCTGGTTTTTTGAGGAAACCACCGTAACCTTCACTCTGGGCGGCAAGGAATTCCACGGCTGGATGCCTGATTACTCCGTCAACATCGACGAAAAGTGGCTCAAAGCCATCCTCATCGGGGACTTTGACAACGGTGACTGGGAAATTCTAATCCCGGAGGAGACCGTCCAGTCCACGGTATATTTGCGAGTGCCGCAGGCAGACCAGGGCACCACTGTGGTGGATGGGTGGTGGTGATGATTTACAGTGACCGGAATATCGCCGACGCTTTGGAATCAGGGCTGCTGGTTATCGACCCTCCGCCAAGGCGGGATTTGTTTGATACTTCGGCAGTGGACTTGCGGCTGGGGCGACGGTTTTCCGTCTTTGAGCCACCGCTCGCCGGCGCCGGCGTTTTCGTCAACATTGGGCAGGCGAACCCCGAGGCCGTGGCCGCCCGCTACGGAACGCCGCGCGAAATACCCGATGGCGAATACCTGGAGCTGAAGCCGGGCGCCTTTGTGCTGGGCAGCACTTTGGAGCGCGTGGCAATGCCCCGGCACCTGGCGGCAAGGGTTGAGGGCAAAAGCTCCCTCGCCCGGTTTGGCCTGTCAATCCACCAGAGTGCGCCTACCATTCACGCCGACTTTCGGGGTAGCATCCGTTTGGAAATCTCCAACGTTGGCCCCTTTGTCTGCCGGCTGACTCCCGGCACGCGCATTTGCCAGCTCATTATTGAGGAACTGAAAGACCCGGCGTCCGAGCCGCTGCACTCCCGGTTTCAAGAGCAAACCTTTTAGCGGGCGCCGGCCGTTGACGCCGCTTTCCGCAATTGCGGCGGCAGCGCGCAAAGCGCCCGAGATGACGCGATAACGCAGAGGACGATTTTGGCTGCCGACACTCCCGCCCTGGTAATTGACGACCGCGCTCCCGCCGGATGGATGCAGCGCGTCAAGGACGCCCGGCTGCCGTGGCTGCCCCTGGCGATACTGCTCATCATCGTTTTTTGCGCCATTTTCGCGAATCTGATTTCGCCCCACGACCCCCGCAAGAACGACGTTCGCAACAAGCTGCAATCGCCTTTCACCGCCTCGGAGCACATCCTGGGCACCGACCGGCTGGGCAAGGATATGCTGAGCCGCCTGATATTCGGGGCGCGCACGATGCTGCAAGTTACGGCGCCGTCGATGGTGGTGGCGATTCTGGCCGGCACCGTGGTCGGCCTGGTTTCGGGCTACTCGGGGCGCTGGGTTGATTCCGTGCTTATGCGAATTACCGACGCAGTGCTGGGGTTCCCCTCAATTCTGGTGGCCCTGCTGATTGTCACCTATCTGGGCACCGGAGTTTGGAACGTGATGATTGCCATTGCCGCCACCCAATGGGCGCGGTTTGCCCGGATGATTCGGGGCGAAGTGCTGTCCATCCGCGACCGGGACTTCGTAGTGCTGGCCCAAATCTACGGCGTATCATCGGGAATGATAGTCTGGCGGCATCTTTTTCCCAACGTCATCAACACGCTGATGGTGCTGACCAGCGTCAGCATCGGCCAGGTCATCCTGCTGGAAGCCTCCCTCAGCTTTCTGGGCCTGGGGCTGGCGCCGGGAGACCCGGCATGGGGCATACTGGTGGCGGAAGGCCGCGAGTTTCTGACGCAAGCCTGGTGGATTGCCCTGTTCCCCGGCCTGGTCATAACCATAGTGGTAATGGCCTTCAACTTCTTTGGGGACTGGCTGCGGGATTACCTTGACCCCCGGTTGCGACGGGCCGGGTAGGCTAGTCGATCTCACCGCAAGGGCAGCCTTCGCGGCGGCCGGCCGTTGGGCAGCGTTCCGTTTCAGGCGGTTTGGTTATTCCCCATTCCCGCTGAAATGGAACGCTACCGACGAACACCGGCGCTTTGACGACCAGGCGCAGGCGTCGCCGGGTGTCGCGGGCGTAATCGCCGGCGGAGATGTTGGCGGGGGTGATGTTGAGGTAATGGCGGCTGCGATTGAGGTGGTGGGCTGGGTTCATTGGCGATGCGTCCTTTTGCTGGTTCAGGCTATCGGGGTTCGGGCGGTTGGCGGGATGTGGTGTGCGGGCCAGAGGTTACCGGTCATTGTCAGCCCCACGGCCGGGGGATTTACGCAAAGTTTTGCTCCGATGGTTCGTGAACTGCGCTTTAAGGCGCAGCCACGCAGCGCGGTGGCAGTCGCTGTTGGCCGGTTAGACCGTACTCGCGTAAGCATTGGACGAGGGGTCTCCACGACGCCGGTATGCGATTTTGTGCTGACTGGCCGTTGACGACCGGTTGACCTCTGGCAGGACTGGGATTCACGTGACGGGGTACAGTATAGGACTTGTGTTCGCGGTTGTCAAAGGGGGGTTGTCAGTGGGTAGGGTCGTTGCAAAGTCGGGGCAGCGGGTTTTGCGGGCGCCGGATTTCCCTGACGCCGGAGCGCTACCCCTCTCTCAACCCTCTCCCCCTGTGGGAGAGGGCTTTAATGACTTTGCAAGCTGTGCGGTGGGACGGCTCTTATCGCAACCCCTATTCCTGACGGCGAGAGCGGCATCCCTGGCTTTGCAAAACCCCGACCGCCGGCAACGGAACGCTGCCGGCGCGTTGGTAGCGTTCCGTTGCCGGCGGTTTGGTTGAGCAGGCCCCGGTTTTGGAGCAATACCAGCAGGTTGTGCGGTGTCCATACGGTGCCCATCTTTTCCCGCCGCCGCAACTCCCGGTTGTGCCGTTCCAAAGGGGAGGTTGTCTTGAATCGCGCTTGCCCGGTGGCCAAATGGCGCAGTCCTTTCTCCAGGGCTTTCCGACACCAGTACGTCCCCTGGCCTCCGGTCAACGCGGCCACCCGCGCCGCATAGCCCCGGGCCTCCGCCAGGCCGGACGACGCCAGCAGTCGCCGCGCCTCCCGCCAACCAGTCTCCCCAATGTTCCGCCGGTACTCCCGCAGCAGGTGAAAATGGCAGAGCTGGTGGGGCGCTTGCCGGCCATAGACCATCCGGATGCCCGCGGCGATGGCCGCATCCCCGTCGCTCACCAGGTGCGTTGGCTGAACCGCCCCCTGCTGCCAGGCCTGGTCAATCACCCCTGCCCAACCTCCAAAGGACCCCAGAGCCACGCCGTTTTCATCTCGGATGACCTTCAATTCCGTAGCTCCGGCCCGCGTTCTGGTCCACAATCCGTCGCGCTCCAACACCCGCCCCCGCAACTCCGGCTGCGCTATTGGCTCCCGTCGCAGCCAGCGGCACATAGTGCTTTTAGCGAACCCGAACCACTGGCCGCTCTGGGCGTAGCTCAACCCCTGCGCCGCCAGTTTGATGGCTATTTCCCGGGTTTTTTTGAGTACCTTTGATGACGCTCTGCTTCGCCCAGCAGGTCGGCGCCGCTGGCCATCCGGCCGCACTGGCCGCAGCGGAACACCGGCATCTGCAACCGAATTGCCCCGTAGCGGGTGGTGATAGTGCGGGCGTAGCGATGATGCCGGTGCATCGCTAAACCGCAGTCCGGGCAGAGGGGCTGGTAATCATCCAAAGCCTGCGGCAACGACTGCTGCAGCTGGACGGGTATTTGCTGCTCCAGCCGGGTTTCCAAGTCGTAAAGCAGTCCCATGGCAGCGCCCCTCCCTCTGACTTCGGAGCCGGTATTTGCAGCCATCCTACAACTAAACCACCTAAAACGGAACGCTACCTACCCAGAACACGGTGTTGCTAAAGCGGCGGTTGTTTGCTGCAGGGCGCCACACTTTGCCCTTGCCGCCGGGGAGGCGGGGTTCCAGGATTTGCCAGGCGCGGTCGGAGGTGTCGTGGCGGTGATAGGCGGCGGCGGTGGTGGATACGGGATCGCCCTCCTGGTGGCAGATTGCGGCTAACGGCGCCAATTTACCACCATATTCCCAATTTGACCACACGCCCTAAGGCATCATACCAAACGAGACCCGAAACACCGGCGGCCACCGGACTCCAGAGGGCCAAGCGGCAACGGCCCCCGAGGAACAATGTCACTGCCACGAAATGGAGCTGCCGCCAGCCGACTCAGGGCCAGCGCCGGGCGAAATACTGCATCCTATGGGCTTACTGCTGGCAGTGGTGGTTCAGGCCATCGCCATCCAGGAAAGGGACGACGGCAAGCCGATGTTAGCCAGTGGGAACGATGGCGCTGGCCGCACAGGACACCTGACACAGGTCAGCGCCGTCCCTCCCAGCCACAACGAAAGGAGAACCTGCTGACCATTAGCGACAGGCGGAAAGACCAAGACCGGCCTCAAATCAACGGGCCGAAACTCGAACCGTCGGAAAGCCGACGTCATGATAAGGTGGCATCGCGGCCGGAAGCATCATGCTGGGATCCCTAGCCGGCGCAAGCGACGACACGGGATGCGTCATGGCCATGCTCACGGGCAGATTGCCAGACTACCGGATTCAATCATCGGGAGACGGAGGCGATGCCATCGATAACGTTCCAGGGGTTCCCGGTCATCACCGACCCAGGGAACGAACCCTGCCAGTCCTGCGGCAAATCCTCGAAAGCGCCCTCGGCAACTAACCCAGCGGCCTCAAAATACCGCAGCGGGAAAAGCATCCTGTGATGACACCCTGCGAGGCCGCCCAAGTCGCCCGCAGCCGGCGGCAGCACGGCATCACGCCGGCCACTGAAACCCGGCAGCCGGCAGAGCGCCTGGAAACCATGGCCATCGGCGGCGGCATCGCCGACCAACGGAAAGGCAGCGAATCAGTCGCCGACACCGTAGCCCGGCAGCGACAGCCGCCGACCGGCGCCGTCCACTGAACCGCAGCGCGCTGTTACTCGCCTACTCGTGGCTGATTAGTCAGCCGGCGCCAGCGACTTAAGCCACACCAAGGCGCGATGCTGGGAAGCCGGCCACCGGCCTGATACACCGGGACCGGCGGCACGACAACTTGGCCCGGTGACGCCAACAACGCCCTTTTACGAAACCGCGCTGGTCGCCCGCGCCCTGGAACAAGCCGGCCGGCGCGAATGGCTGCCCGCCGTTTTTGTCTGGACCAGCCACACCGGCACCAAGCACTGGGCAGCTTACAATTCGCACTGGCGACGAAATGGCGTTAGCGATGCTGATGCCATCCGACCTGATGCCATCCGACGGCAACGGAAGCAACCTGTACGCCGAGTTCTACGACCCGCACCTAATCAGTCCAGCCTGCATACAACACCCGGTGCTGCACGACGGCCCAACGCCGGAAGGCCAATCCCCCGAAGCCGTCTTCGTCCGCGCTTGGGAATGGCGCTCTCGCACCACGGAAACAAGGCCGTGTCAGGCCCCTGTACGAGCGTCAGGAGCGGCGCCAGGCCGCGATGGCTCCGTCAGCTGACCGACGAAAAGCCACGCGGCAACCGACTACGGCCAATAGCAGTCTCTTACCGCCGCCAAGCGCACCGCGACGGTCAGTTGCTTTTGACTGCTAACCACACCGCTCCGAACCACTGCTACGGAAAGACGCCACGTCCGGCGCCCTGTCCGTAGCCACCAGCAATAACGCGCCTCCAGCCATCCAGTCCGGAGGCGCGTTTCCGTTCACTCCACGGTCTACACCGCAACAACTCCGTTGCCATCCGTCCATCAATGCCATAGAATAAACCCAGCGCGCCGCGAAGGAACACCAGTATGTCAACGCCAAACCCCATTGACGATATCATAGCCCGCCTTGACCAGGACCCCGAGCTGCAAGCGGCACTCCGGGCCCGCATCATCGGTGACCTGCAACAGGCCGTGCAGCAAAACCAGGAAATGATCACGGCCGCCATGGAGCAACAGCTGAAGCTGTACGAGTCCATGAAAGAGGCCTACGATGCCCTCGCCCATACCGTCAGCCGGCTGTCCACCACCCTGATTGACCTGACCGAAGTAGTAAATCGGCACGAAAACCGGCTCACCCAAGTGGAAGCGGACGTCGCCGAGCTCAAAGCCGGCCAGCGCATGATCCTGGAACGGCTGGACCGCATTGAAGGCGACATCGCCGGGATGAAAGGCGACATCAAGGCTCTGAAAGCCGGCCAAGCCAAGATGGAAGGCGACATCAGCGACCTGAAAGCCGGCCAAGCCAAGATGAAAGGCGACATTGCCGGGATGAAAGGCGACATTGCCGGGATGAAAGGCGACATTGCCGGGATGAAAGGCGACATTGCCGGGATGAAAGGCGACATTGCCGGGATGAAAGGCGACATTGCCGGGATGAAAGGCGACATTGCCGGGATGAAAGGCGACATTGCCGGGATGAAAGGCGACATTGCCGGGATGAAAGGCGACATTGCCGGGATGAAAGGCGACATTGCCGGGATGAAAGGCGACATCGCCGGAATGAAAGGCGACATCGCCGGAATGAAAGGCGACATCAGTGACCTGAAGGCTGGCCAAGCCAGGATGGCCGGCCAAATCGGAAACCTGCATGGCCGCATGGACGAAGCCGACGTCCATGCTAAAATCGCCAGCATTTTCTACCGTCGCCTGCAACTGGAAGACCCCAACGTCCTGATGAGCCGCTCCCTACCGCACACCCCGGAGTTGCAGTCGATACTGAGAACGGCCTCCCGCAACGGCGACATCACGCCGGAAGAAAGAGGCGAAGCGCTGGACGCCGACCTCATCGCCACTGCCGAGGACGCCGATGGCAACATCGTCATCGTCGTCGCTGAGGTAGCTTCCCGGCTGGATGACTACGACATCACCCGCGCCGCCCAGCGGGCGCGCATCATGGGCGCCGCCACCGGCCAGCGGCGCGTCGCCCTGGCCATCGCCACCGGAGCCACGCCGGAAGAGCCGCAACTGCGTCTGGCCGCCCAGCAAGACGTAACGGTAATCGACCTCAGTCCCCAACGACCGCGCAACAGGCCGGAAACCGCCGTTCCCGGAACGGATAGTCGGGAAACGGCATAATAGTAAGCCGTATCCGGCCGTGCCTGCCGTCAAAGTTCCCGCTAAAGCCGCCGCGCCAACAGCGCCAGCCGCCGGATAAGCTCCGGGCTCATCGTCCAGGTCCCTTCCAGGTTCCGCCAGCGCATCGCAGGGGTCTGGCGACAGGCCCACCCTGGACAGCGGTGCGGCAAGGCCACTGTCCCCCTACCGGTTGCTGCTGCCGCCAGACGCTGGGAAAGAGCCGACAGGCGGAATGTCGCCGTGAAACGGCGGCCTAAGTACCCACCCGACCGGGCCTGGCACGTCGCCGCATCCGTGCCGGCGCACCAAACAGCCTCAGGCGTCTGAACCTGAGCCGTGGCAGTAGAATAGCAGCCTGACAGCGGAAAAGCCCGGAGCGTCGCCAAGCCTAACTCGCCTCTGAACGGCCCGAAAATGGGGGACACTAAAGAACAGGAAATCGCCGGCATCTGCGCGCTAGCCACCCAGGGCGGTATCGCCCCGAGGCTAGCTATCCTGCTGTCGCCCGACGACGAACTGCCCGCAGTCATCGCCCGCAAAAGCGACCAGTCGTACCAGGACCTGGCATTTCTGACCGCCGTCCGCAACCGTTACCTGGACATCGCCGAGGAAAACCCCCACTAGAAAATCATCCAGGCCAACGGCCGGAACCAGGACGAAATCGCTGCGTTGGTCCAGGAAATCGCGCTGGCGCACCTGCGCCAGGAACCGCCGGCAAGAACGTTAAACTACCCCATAACCGGGGACGCCCCAGAGTCATAGAGCCAGAGACAAACACCTGGCCCAACACCCAAACCGGCAGGTCCCGACTGTGGATGACCCGCCGGAAAACGCCGCGGAGGACGCAGAACGATGACCCACGTCGAAAACCCGGAACCGACCCTGGCCGACCCTGACGGCGCGCATCGCCAGCCAGGGACACATCGCCGGCCTCGCCACCGGCAGAGCCTATCCCCTAGTCCAAGGCAGTGACGCCAAGGCCGAAATTATCGGCGCCAACGCCGCCGAAAACACCATCACCCTGCTGTTCAACAGCCGGACGGGATACCGGGGCGCTGACCCCGGAGAATGGGCGCCCCTGACCAGATGGCAGGAAGTATTCTATCCCGACGCAGCCGTCTCCGGGCCACCGCAAATGCCCCAACCTTCCGGCCCAAGGAACGCTGCCTGCTCACCCCGACGGCTGCATCTACGCCGCCTGCCGGCCCGACCAGGTCGCCTGCGCCCTCGCCTACCGGCTGATAAACACGGGCCGGACCGCCAACGCCGGCCACGCCATCCGGAACATCCTGAGCCCCAATCCGCTTCACGGCTGGACCCGGCTCGGTACAATGGAGCAGTACGGCACAGACGCTTACTGCGACCTGCGGCAGCCGGTGCCGGAACTGCCGGCCAGGACGGAAGCGCTGCTTGCGATGTGCCACGTGCCCCCGGTTACCGTAGGACTGTGCAGTCACCATATCCGCGGCAGCGTCCCCCTGCTCATCCCCAAGCCCGTTGCCTGAACGAAACCGGAGCCCAAACCGAAAGAACCCCGGCACGCCGGCGCCGCCAAACCGGACGCCGTGCCACGGCAAGGGCCACCATACGAGAGCCGGCGTTGCGCCGGCAAAGCCACCGTCAGCGCCGGCTCCGGCAAGATGACGCAAACGGACCGAGGCGCCCGGCGGCGCCTGCTCAACAAGAGCCCCGCATTCCGGGAAAGGCCGCATCTGAGCCCGGCAGGAACAACACCCGTCGCTAAAAACACAGGCCCCTATGCAAAGGGGCCTGTGGAAACCGACTGGACAAGCGATCAACTACGGACACCGGCAGCTCCGGCGGGCCGCCCGTTGGGGCGACCCCCCGGATGTGAAACACCTCAGCCTAATCATCAGCGTCGCCCGGAGCAACGGATGATTCCGCCTCCGCAGCGCGCCTCAAGCAATGCCACGACGTTCTCAGGCATAGCCGACACCTGCCGGGTCAGCCCCGACAGGGCAGAAACCGCTGCCCGCGTTACCCGAACGCGCGACTTCGGCCTGGGCCGCCATCACCTGCACGAACTGAAACCGGGTCAACGTGGGGCCAGTGAAGAACTGGCTCAGAAAACCGGCAAGCGTCACCACGGCCCTAGCGCCTCCGAGTGTGATCAGGACGGCATTGTACAACATTGACCCGATTGACCCGCGATGCCCGTTGCCCAGCAACAGGGTAACGAAAGCCGCCGCCATCGTGAGAAACCCGCCGGCAACAGCAACGACCGCCACGTAACGCGAGGCCCAACACGCGACGCGACCACGGTCAGGAAACGACCAACCTGGAACACCGACTGTACCAAAAGGTACGCCAGCGCCACCGAAAGCAGGATCAGCGCGAAAAGCGCCGCCACCGCAAACCGGCAGAACGCAACGAAAACGACGAATGACATGGGTTCCTCCTCATGTTGAGCGGAACGCCAGTCATCCGGCGCCACGGCGCGGGACAAACAAGGCCCTCCCGCGACCGTTGATTGGCGACGGCGACGGTAAAACCGAGCCGTGGCCGGCTTGAATTATTCGGCTTTTAATAGTCGCCCAGGGCGTCCGTAGGCGGTCGTCCCAAACGGCCGTAAACTGGAACCGTTGCAAAACGGCCGGAAATAATTGACGTAAACCTCCTCGTCGTGCCGATTTCTTCATGACCGCATCAAATGACGCTGTACAGGCGCCGGAGATTGTACGAGTATCCGGAAATGCCGGCAACCGGACGCCACCAAACTGGAACCACACAGCGACGGACAATGAACTTCCGGCCAGGCCGCCCGTCGCCGACGCGAAAGCGGAGACCCGAATGAGAGAACAAAACCGCCCACGCCGGCAATGCCCATCCCCATAGCGGAGTAGCAGCAGCAATGGAATCAACGGAACCTGTCCCTATCGCTAACTACTACCGCCTCGGGAAAATCCACGATGGCTCCAAGTCCTTACCCAATTGGTCGGCGGGACGCTGAAAATCGACCACGAGGACTGGGATTGCCTGGATGAGTGCGCCGCGGCCGGGTTGCCGGAAGACGTAGGCTTAACTGCCAACCTCGTCTAACGACTCACCGAAACCGGCTGCCAAGTGGTGGCCCAGCGGCGACGCCACCTGACCCAAGACCGCAACTACGGGATATTCCACCCAGCCCAGCCCTCCAACACAACCGACTAAACCTCTCTTTCCGCAACAGGGTAAGGGCCGCGTGCCGGATTATCGCCAAGTTTTCCGGAGCGTTTCCGGCCCGCACCCGGCTTTCGTCCTCCCGGAAGGACAGAATAGGGCCAGGACCCAAGGGACGGAATTCTCGATACCCCAATGGCCTGGAGCCGCCCGCAACATCCTTTGGGCGTCTGACGCCGGGCCGGAGACGTAATAACGGGATTCCACTGACACCCGGTCTCCCTCCCGGCGTTCCGCCGGCGGCCTTGCTCCGGAGTCCGGCAGCAATCAGGCGCCATTGCTTCAAATCCGGTCCGCTGCCCGCCAGAGAACCGGTGGCCCACATCCGCCCGCCGCCGCCGCTGATTTTCCTGGGCCGCCAGGACGTAACCGGCCTCCCGGCCCACAATCTGCAGGGCTGGCTGCTTCCGGCAGCCCATGGCGTCAATGGTGCCGCCGCCGCCCGACACATCCGGCAGGTTGCGCAACTCCGGCACTCCGGCGGGCGGTAGCGGTGGCGGCGTTGCTGTTGCCCGTCAGTTCCGGCGCCGCCACCGCGCCGGTTGCCGGACACACCGCCGCATCGCAGCTGGCCGGCTCACCACGGCCTGGCCTGGTGGAGTCCGCCAGCGCCGGTTCCCCGGCAGTACCGGTCATTGCCAGCAGTGAAACGAACCCGGTTGACAGCCCCCGGCGTGCAACGCACAATGGCGGCATCACAACCGCCGGCTCTACGACTTACAACAAATGGTGACAAAATGGCAGAGATTTTGGGCCTCGGCCTCACCCACTACCCGCCTCTGATTGCGCCTGACGAGGATAAGCTTATCCCGCTGCGGCGAACCCTGCGGACTAACGACCGCATTCCCGATGACCTGAAAAACCCCAGCAACTGGCCGGAACCGATGCGTGTTGAGTACGGCGAGGATGAGGGCTACGCCGCGGCGCTGGAGCACCGCGCCCGACTGGTGGCCGGCTTCCGGCGCATCCGCGAGGAGCTGGACGCCTTCAATCCCGATTTCGTCGTCATCTGGGGCGATGACCAGTACGAAAACTTCCGGGAGGACATCATCCCGCCCTTCTGCGTGCTGGCTTACGACGACTTCGACTGCCAGCCTTTCACCAACCGCGACGGTTCGGCGCGCCGCAACTACTGGCACGAGCCGGCGGAAAAGACCTTCCGGTATCGCGGCCACAAGGACGGCGCCCGCGCCCTGGTGGCCGGCATGATTGACCGGGGCGTGGATATGGCTTATGCCTACCAGCCACTGCACGAGCCGGGCCTGGGCCACGCCATCCTCAACACCCTGCTGTATCTGGACTATGACCGCAAGGGGTTTGACTATCCGGTAGTGCCCTTCCTGGTCAACTGCTACGGCAGCCGGGTCATCCGCAACAAGGGCGGCAGCACCGAATACTCTCCCGACCCCGACCCGCCCGGCCCGTCGCCCAGGCGCTGCATGGAAGTTGGCGCGGCGGCGGCCCAGGCCCTGCAGGAATCGCCCTGGCGCGTCGCCGTCATCGCTTCGTCCTCGTGGTCTCACGCCTTCCTGGTCGAGAAGAACAACTGGCTGTGGCCGGACATTGAATCCGACCGCGCCCGTTTCGAGGAGCTGCAGGCTGGCGACTACCGGGCCTGGAGCCGCATCTCCACCGAGCAGGTAGAGGACGCCGGGCAGCAGGAATTGCTCAACTGGATGTGCCTGGCCGGAGCGATGGACACGCTGGACTACAAGCCGGAGATTCTGGACTACGTGGAGACCTACGTGTTCAACTCCAACAAGTGCCTGGCGATTTTCAAGTAGCCGGCAAATTCGTCTAGCCGGCAAATCCGTCCGATGCAAAGACGCAGAGGCGCAAAGGAGGACAATATGGCAGAGCTGCTGGGACTGGGACTGACGCATTCGCCGTCGCTGATCCGGCCGGATGAGGATGGCGAATCGTCCCTGAAACGCACGCTGCGAACCAACGACCGCGTGCCGGCCGAGCTGAAAAACCCCACCAACTGGCCGGAACCGATGCGCGTTGAGTTCGGCGAGGATGAGGGCTACGCCGCCGCCGTCCGCCTGCGGGAGCGCATGGTGGCCGGCTTCCGCAAGCTGCGCGCCGAGCTGGACGCTTTCAACCCGGACTTCGTGGTGATTTGGGGCGATGACCAGTACGAGAATTTCCGGGAGGACATCATCCCGCCCTTCTGCGTGCTGGCTTACGACGATTTCAACTGCCAGCCTTTCGGCAACGGCGACGGGCCGGCCCGCCGCAACGTGTGGGGAGAATCCGCCGCTACCGTGTTCCAGTACCGGGGCCACAAGGACGGCGCCCGGGCCCTGGTGTCCGGCATGATTGACCGGGGCGTGGATCTGGCCTACGCCTACCAGCCGCTGCACGAGCCCGGCCTGGGCCACGCCATCCTGAACACCCTGCTCTATCTGGACTATGACCGCAAGGGGTTTGACTATCCGGTAGTGCCCTTCCTGGTCAACTGCTACGGCAGCCGGGTCATCCGCAATAAAGGCGGCAGCGTGGAACAGTCGCCCGACCCGGACCCGCCCGGCCCGTCGCCCAGGCGCTGTATGCAGGTGGGCGCCGCCGCCGCGCAAGCCCTGCTGGAATCGCCGTGGCGCGTGGCGCTGATTGCGTCGTCCTCATGGTCGCACGCCTTTTTGACGGAAAAGCACTGGTGGCTCTATCCCGACATTGAGTCCGACCGCGCCCGGTTTGAGGAAATGAAATCGGGCGACTACCAGGCTTGGGGGCGCATCAGCACGGCGCAGATTGAGGATGCCGGGCAGCAGGAGCTCCTGAACTGGGCCTGCCTGGTCGGCGCCGTGGACGCCCTGGGCTACCGGGCGGACATCGTGGATTGGTACGAAACCTATATCTTTAACTCCACCAAGTGCCTGGCGGTTTTCAAGTAGCCGGGCCAATCCGCGCACGCGCACGTTGCAGGGGCGAATAATTATTCGCCCCTATTGACTGCCAGGTAAAGGTCACAGTCAGGTAACAAAGCCCAAGCCGGCCGCCATATCACGCTGGTTGTGGTCCAGAGTGATGAACGCCAATCCGGTGCGCCGCGTCCGGGCGGCATACAGAGCGGTGGCGATGTGCCACAAATCGCCGCTGCGCAGGTAGCGCACCCGCAGGGCGGCGGCGATTTCGGGGCCGAGGGAGCGGTCGGGAAATACCCATAGGATGCGGGACAGCCGGCCGACGTCGAATTCCCGTCCCTCGCGCATAAAAGCTCCCCGCATTTCCGCCTTGAGCAGGTTTGACGAGAGCAGGGTGGTGAAGCCCGCCAGCCTACGTGCGATATACGGCCCGTCCTGCTCCTCAAAAGCAACGGCGAGCAGGGCTGACTCGTCAACGTAGGCATCGGTCGGCGATTGCGACGTCATCGGCTGCTAGCCCCGCTCTTTAAGGAACCGTTCCAAAGCGCCGGGGGGCACGGGCGGGTTAACCGGCGCAAATGGCTGCGGAGGACCATCGTATGCCGGCACCAAGATGCCCCGCGCGCGCAGCTCCTCAAACCATTCCGCGTTGGTCAAACCTTCAACATCCCGCAGTTCGTCAACCGTCAGGCGCGCGTAGGGGCGCGGCTGGTCCGGTGGAGTCGGCGGTATTGGCTCGCGCCTGGTTGGGGATTTCTTGGTACTCATAATTCGCCGCCCTGGTCAGGCTGAGGTATCGGGGTTAAATATACCGGCGGCGCGGGGCGTTGGCAAAGCAGGAGCAACCTTTGTGGCTGCCCCTGCTGGCGCTGGCCGCCTATACCTTCTGGTACACTTCGGAGCCCGCCGCCTTGAACTCGTCGGCCTTTTCCTCCATGCCCAGCAGGAGGGCCGCCGCCGTGTCGCCGAGGCCCTTGCTCCGGGCGTAGTCGCGCACGTCCTGGGTGATTTTCATGGAGCAGAAGTGCGGGCCGCACATTGAGCAGAAGTGCGCCACCTTCTGGGCCTCTTTGGGCAGCGTCTCGTCGTGATAGCTGCGCGCCGTGTCCGGGTCCAGGGCCAGGTTGAACTGGTCTTCCCAGCGGAACTCAAAGCGGGCCTTGGAGAGGGCGTTGTCGCGGATTTGCGCCGCCGGGTGTCCTTTGGCCAGGTCGGCGGCGTGGGCGGCAATCTTGTAGGTGATGATGCCTTCTTTCACGTCGTCGCGGTTGGGCAGGCCCAGGTGCTCTTTGGGGGTCACGTAGCACAGCATGGCCGTGCCGTACCAGCCAATCATGGCCGCGCCGATGCCGGAAGTGAAGTGGTCGTAGCCGGGGGCGATGTCGGTGACCAGCGGCCCCAGGGTATAGAAGGGCGCTTCGTAGCAGTCTTGCAGCTGTTTGTCCATATTCTCTTTGATGAGCTGCATCGGCACGTGGCCCGGCCCTTCAATCATCACCTGCACGTCGTGTTGCCAGGCGATTTTAGTCAGTTCGCCCAGCGTTTCCAGCTCGGCGAACTGCGCTTCGTCGTTGGCGTCGGCGATGGAGCCGGGACGCAGGCCGTCGCCCAGGGAGAAGGCCACGTCGTACTGCTTCATAAGCTGGCACATTTCCTCAAAATGCTCGTAGAGGAAACTCTCCCGGTGGTGGGACAGGCACCACTTGGCCATGATGGAGCCGCCCCGGGACACGATGCCGGTAACGCGGTTCACCGTCAGCGGCACGTAGGCCAGGCGCACGCCGGCGTGGATGGTGAAGTAGTCCACGCCCTGCTCGGCCTGCTCAATCAGCGTGTCGCGGAATATCTCCCAGGTCAGGTCTTCCGCCTTGCCGTTCACCTTTTCCAGCGCCTGGTAGATGGGAACGCTGCCTACCGGAACCGGGCTGTTGCGGATAATCCACTCGCGGGTTTCGTGGATGTTGCGGCCTGTGGACAGGTCCATCATGGTGTCGGCGCCCCAGCGGGTGGCCCAGGTCATCTTCTCCACTTCTTCCTCAATGCTGGAAGTGACCGCCGAGTTGCCGATGTTGGCGTTGATTTTGACCAGGAAGTTGCGCCCGATAATCATGGGCTCCGATTCGGGGTGATTGATGTTGGCGGGGATGATGGCCCGGCCGGCGGCCACTTCATCGCGGACGAACTCCGGCGTCACCACTGCGGGCAGGTTGGCGCCGAAACTCAGGGCCTTGCGGCGGCCCATCAAAGCAGTGCCGAAAAATTCCTGCCGCCGCATATTTTCGCGGACGGCGATGTACTCCATCTCCGGCGTAACGATGCCCTGGCGGGCGTAGTGCAGCTGGGTAACGTTCCGGCCGGCTTTGGCGCGGCGGGGGTTGCGGATGTGGCTGAACCGGAAGGGAGCCAGCGCGGCATCGTCCAGCCGCTGCCGCCCGTACTCCGAGGTCAGCTGCTCCAGCTCGTCGGTGTCGTCCCGCTCCTCAATCCAGCGGCGGCGCAGCGCGGGCAGGCCCTGCCGCACGTCAATGGCGGCATCGGGGTCGGTGTAGGGGCCGGAGGTGTCGTACACGTACACCGGCGGGTTTGGCTCCACCCCGTCGCTGGAATGGGTGTCGGCCAGCGTTATCTCCCGCATCGGCACGCGGATGTCGGGGCGGCGGCCCGTTTCGTACACCTTGCGGGAGTTGGGAAAGGGCCGGATTGATTCGGGGTCAACCTGGGCTTGTTCGCTGAGAAAGTCTTTTTGTAAGATGGTCATTGTGGTTCCTCCTGACGCGATAAGGGTGGTTTAGCGGCAACCGTGGGGGTTGCTGCTCGGGCAGGTTTTGCGTTACGCGGGTTCAGTCGTCCCCCGGCGCCGGCTCGTCAATCAGCCGGACGTTGGAGTTCAGGACGGCGAAGTTGTACTGCTGCTGCGGCGCGGCCAGCCGCATCCCCCATACCACCACGGCGGAAATCGCCGACGATACCACCAGGGCCGAAGCGAAGGCGAAAAACATCTGCCCGCCAAAGGGAGCGGTCAGCGCCCAGGGCGAAAGCAGGTCGGGCTTGGGGTAGAACAGCGCGCCGATGATGATGCCGGCCCCCCCGGCCAGCAGCACCGCCCAGCCGGGCATCCGCCTGGAGTACAGGCCGATGAGCATCGGCACGGCGATGGCCGCGCCCAGCAGGTCGGCAATCAGGAACACGTAAAGCACGCTGAACCCCTGGGAGGCGACGATGATGGCCGGTATGGCCACAATCACCGTAACCGCCCGCGCCAGGGTCATCAGCGCGCCGCGCTGCATCCCTACGCCGGACAGGTCGGCGGCCATTCCGCTGGCCAGGCCGTTCATCAGCGTGTCCAGCGTACTCATCGCCAGCATCAGCGCGCAGACCAGCAGCAGAAAGTGCATCCACAGCGGGAACACGTCGGCGGCCAAAGCGAACAGGGCCGCCGCCACCTGGGGATACTGGAACGGCCCCACCGAGCCGCTGCCCACCGCCGCGATGCCGGCCATTCCCATCAGAAAGGTTATCGGTATGGCCAGGGCCGCCGCGCCCCACAGGCTGCGGTGCAGCGCCCGCTGGCTCTCCACCGTATAGACCCGCTGCCACATTCCCGGATGAAAGGCGTTGGAGGCGATGATGCCGATTACCAGCACGATGGCAAAGTAGTAGCTGCCCGACGACTTGACCGACAGCAGGCCGGCCTGCCCGGCGGCGCTCCAGACCCCCGCGCCGTTCACCAGAACCGCGGCCACGACGACCAGCAGCAGCAGGACGGGTATCAGCACCCAGAACTGAATCCGGTCGGTGTAGATGGACACCCGCAGGCCGCCGTAGGCCGTGTAGGCGATTACCACCACGCCCACGGCCACGGCCGTGGCCCAGGCCGGCGAGCCGGTGAGGATGCTCACCGCCGCCGTGATGGCCGTCATCTCCGCCGTGATGAATATGCCGATGACAAAGATGATGACCACGAAAATGGCGACGAAGGGAACGATTCCGAAACGGTGCCGCACGTATTCGGTGACGGTGTGGCCGTTGGGCATCAGCCGCCGGATGCGCGGGCCGACGAACATAAACATCACCGGAATGCCCGCAATGCCCAGCGCATAGCCCACCAGCGCGATGATGCCGAAGTTGGCCCCCGTCTCGCCGGGGCTGAGCAGCACCCAGGTGCCGAACATTGACGCTACCAGCGTGGCGACGCCCACGTTGGCCGGCGCGTGGTTGCGGGAAATGGTGTAGTCCTCCACACTCTGCCGCCGTCGCCGCCAGGCGTAGGCCATGCCCAGAACGAGAAACACGGCGCAGGCGATAACCAGCGTGGCGATTCCGATGGTAGTGTCCAGCATAAAGTTACTCCCTGCGGCCCCGGCCGCCGGCGGCCTGTGGACAACGAAAAAACCGCCAGATTTTCAACTCTGACGGCAATCGTGTCGCAATTCCAATCCCTACGCCGGCATTACCCGGGTCAGGTGCAACGGTCGGCGGCTGTTACGGCCACCCTCTCAGCCCGGCATAACCAAGCTCCCGCCAGAAATCTATTCGGTTGTGTCGGGAGGATAGCACGGCGCGCCGGGTTGGTCAACCCGTCCGCTGGGCAAGGTAGCGTTGCAATTTAGGTGGTTTAACATTCGGAACGGTAGGGGCGACCTCATGAGTCGTGCCTATGCCCGCCGTCAAAACGACGGTATAGCGCCTCAAACCACCGAAAACGAAACGCTACCGCTGGGCAAGGTAGCGTTCCGTTTTAGGTGGTTTGGTTATTCCCCATTCCCGCTTTTGCGGGAATCCAGGAATGGCAAGAGTGGCATCCCTGGCTTTGAAATGCCCCGACCACCTGAAACGGAACGCTATTGCTGGGCAAGGTAGGGCGGCGGCGAGTCAAGGCCGGGAGTTACGAATTTACAGGGATGGACAGGATTTTACTGATTGCGCTTTACGGATTCGGGCGCAAGCGGGGTTCGGGCAGGTTGGGAATGGCGGCTCCTTGGGCTTTGGTGCGTTGGGGATTTGGGGTGCGATGTCAGGCGATGGGTGCGATGTCGGGCGAAAGGTTTGCGGTGGACCGGGTTTCAGGGATTATCAGCCCTACGGCCGGAGGTTTTGCGCTGGGGTTTTTAGCCCGGTATTTTCCATGCCCGAAGCATGGGGCGCTGTGGCTGACGCCGTGGCCGAAGCGACTACGCCGGTTAATGAGAGCGGCGACAGTCTCAACGAGCCGGTAGCGACTTGGATGCTGAAAGCGGCCGTGATTACCTGAAACCCGGTCGGGGTTTTGCTTTTGCCTGACCTGGCTATGATAGCACGGGAGTTCTGGCGGGCGCAAGGGACAGTTTTACAGGGATAGACAGAATTTTTGGATTGCGCTTTGCCGGATACACAACCCTACCCGCGGGCAATTACCTCGGGCAACTGCCCCATCAATTCCGGCAGGTTCGTTATCCGCCGGGCCTGGTCAATCTGCACGAACAGGAACTGCACGTCCTTTACCGTCCGGCCCGTGGCCTGCGTCACGGCGGCGGCGTAGGCCGCTCCCTGCCACTGGTAGCGGGCCAGCTTATCCTGCACTGCGGCCTCCGTGGGTACATAATCCGATTTATAGTCCAGGATGACCAGCCGGTCGTCGTCATCCTGGTACAGCAGGTCGATGATGCCCTCAATGACTACCGGGCCCCGCGGCGTCTCGATGCGGGCCGCCACCGGAATCTCTGCCCACAGACGCGGCGCGCGCAGGCCGGCGACCACTGCCGGGTTGCGCAGCGCGCGTTGCGCCAGCCGGGCAATCTCGCTGCGGCGGGGCTTTACGCCTTCGGCAGCGGCGTGCTGCTCGGCCAGCCCTTCAACCGTATCGTCCCATTGCGCCAGAAAAGTATCGGGTTCGGCAGCGCCGGGCAGCGGGAGTTGCGGCGACATCAGGCCCACGGTTTCCTGCAACACGGCGTGGAGGGCGCTGCCGAAGGCGGTGCCGCCCCGGCCGGTGCGCCACGGCTGTTCGGCGTCTGGTTCGGCATCCTTGTTTTCGACAGCCGCGAGGGATTCCGGCGCGCCGCGTTGGGCGAGCCAGGTCGGGGTTACGGCCTGGGGCAGCGACCGCTTTCGGATGGAGCCGTCGCGCTGATTTTGCCAGGAATCAAGGTCATAGGACATAGCCGGCTGGCCGGTGGCGGCGCCGGCGGCCAGCATCGCAACCACCGGGTCGGCGGCCACGGCAACCTCGGAATGGGGCAGGCTGTGGCGTTGGTCCAGGATAGCGCCGATGACTGCGTTGGGAGGACTGCCGTTGCTTTGGTACCTGTGGTAAAGGCTCACCAGCAGATGGTCCCGGGCCCGCGTGGCGGCGACGTAAGCCAGGCGGGTTTCCTCCGCCACACGATGCCGCTCTTCCATAGCCGCGATGTCTTCATAGCCGAGCGTTTGTACCCGCGTTTCGCCGCTGCCCACGGAAACTTGCATCGTTCCGGTATCGGTGTCGAACAACGCGGCGGCGGGGCTGCGCCGGGGCACAGAATCCAGGCCCAGCATGATTACGATGGGAAACTCCAGTCCCTTGGCGGCGTGCATGGTCATTATGCGAACTGCGTCGTCGTCGGTTTCGGGGACGGCCAGCTCGGCGATGCGGGCAGATTCTGCCTGCTGCGTCTCGGCCCAGTGGAGGAACCGGCGCAGATTCCAGGATGACTGCGCGCTGGCGGATTCAAGACTGCGGGCTTGCTCAATAAGGAACTGGCGGCGGCGCCATACTTCCCGGGGACGATACTCGGCCAAATCCAGCTCTTCCAGACGCCGTTCGCGCACAAATTTGCTAACCAGGCGCGATACGGTCAGCTCATGCCGGCACAGATGATACTCGCGGAGTTTTGCCATGCCATGCGGCACGGAGTGCGCTGCGGGGGCGTTGTCCATTGCGTCAGAGAGGTAGTTCCAGGAACCGCCGGCTTCTCGCCAGTTCAGGAGGTCCAGGTCGGAGCAGGCGAAGGCCGGGGAACGCAGGGCCGCCACCACGGATACCGCGTCGAACGGGTCGTCGATGGCGCGGAGGCAATTCAACAGGTCTTGCACTTCCTGCGTGTCAAACAGCAATGAACCGCCCTCAATCCGATGCGGAATGCCGGCATCCTCCAGGCCGCGCTCCAGAATCCGCAGGCCGGTGCGGGAGCGAATCAGGATGCACACGTCGCCGAGGCTGGCCGGACGGAGGCGCCGGCCAGCCTGGTCGTACACGTTGAGCCTTGCGCCGCCGTCGGTGGCGTAAGCGACTACCAGGTTGGCGACGTGCCGGGCCTGCTGCCGGCGCACTGCGCTGGCGTTGGCCGCCAGCGACTCGCCGAATACCTGCACCGAACCCAGGCCCTTATGCTGGATGCCGGCGTGAGGGAACAGCCGGATGTAGTCAGCCTGCACCGGATGCGCTGCGTCACCGGTCGTCATCAGACCGGGGAACAGGCGGTTGACCCAATCCAGCACCGGGTTTTGCGAGCGGCGGTTTTCGGTGAGCGCCAGCCGCTGCAACCGGCCGGCGGCCTTGACCCGGTTGACCACTTGCAGGTCGGCGCGGCGGAATCGGTAGATGGACTGCTGAGCGTCGCCCACCAGGAACAGACGGCCCGGCTGCAGGGGCAACGTTTCCCAGGGCTGCTCGCCAGTGGCGGCGGCGGCGAGATAAAAACCGATTTCCGCCTGCAGCGGGTCGGTGTCCTGAAACTCGTCAATCAGAATATGGGTATAGCGGCCTTGCAAATACTGTCGCGCGTCGTCGCTGCGCAGCAAGTCCCGCGCCCACACCAGCAGGTCATCGAAGGTTGCCACGCCGTCGGCTTTGCGGTCTTGCTCATAGTCCACGGCGAATTGCTGGCGGAGGTTATGCAGCAGGGGATGCAACATGGGATACAGCGAAGCCGTTTTCACTGCCTGCTGGAATGCTCGCCCAATTCCCCGGAACTCGGCCCTGATGGCCACGGTGGGGCGATTCCAGTTAGCCGCGATGCCGACACTGCGCGTGTGATCCACCACGGCGCCGGCGGCCAACGCATTGGCCGCATCCACTGGGTCGCCGGCCGCGTCCGCCACGGCCTGGACGGTTGCGATTGCGCCGCTCAGTTGCTCAAACAGCCGGTCAGCGTGGTTAGTGCACTCTGCCGCCAGTTCTTGCAGCCTTTCCAGCGCGTTCCGGGCGACGGTGGGCAAGTCAGCGTCGGCGAAGCAGTCCTCGTTGCGGAGCCGGTAGTAGTTCGTGCTGAAAGCCAGGGCGAGCGTTCGCCAGCGCGGTATGCCGATTCCGGCGGCAAGCCAGTACCGGAGAGCATTTTGCAACGCCGGGTCAACGGTATCGCCGGCGCCCAGCGCCCATTCCAGCCAGGCATCCCACCGCTGGGCAAAGTTTTGCGATGCGTCCAGCTCATCCCACTGAGTCCAGCCGGGCGGCAGGCCGACGTCCAGGGGACGCTCCCGGAGCAGTTGGGCGGCGAAACTGTGGATAGTCTGAATGGATGCCCGGTCAAGTTCCTGCCGGGCCTGGGCCAGGCGTTCCTGCTCGGCGCCGGTCAGGGGAAACAGCAAGTCGTTGGCATTATCGGGATGCGACGAGTCCAGCAGCTGCTCCAGGCGGGAGCGTATGCGCTCGGACAGCTCAGCCGCCGCCGCTTCGGTAAAGGTGATGGCGACTATGTTTGCCATCCCGACGCCGGATTTCACCAGCGCCACCACCCGGCTGACCAGGGCGTAGGTTTTGCCGGTGCCCGCGCCGGCCTCGACCAGAAAGTTGGCGTCCAGTTCCCTGGCGAGGCGCAGCGTGGCGTCCGCCGTGGCTTGAGCGTTCGGTTTGGCGGCAGTCACATTATCCGTCCCGGCTGTCATCGTTACCATCATCCTCTGCCAAAAGGCTGTCGCGCAGCATATTCAGCGGCCGCAAGTCGGGGTCGCGCTTGTTCTCCCACAACTGGCGGCGGCGGACGGGACACAATCGCTTGAAATCGCAGAAACCGCAGTTGCCACCCTCGCCGGCGTCAGCGTCCGGCGTGGCCGGAAAGACGCCCTGGCGGGCGGCGCCAACGATGGCGGTCAGCGCATGGTGAAACTGCTGCCGCTCCGCATCGTCATCGTGGTATGGCGCCACATCGTGGGTGTACTGGTCATGCAGCGGGAAGCAGTATGATGCGGCAACGGGCTGGTCGGGATACATTGCCTGGGCTGCCGCCACGTAAACCGGCAGCTGCAACGCCCGCCCGTTGGCCGGGGAATCATCGGCTTTGCCGCTGCGTGGTTTGACACGATAGCGATCCGGGCTGCCCGTCTTGAAATCCCGCACCCGCACTGCGTCGGCGAGCGCGTCAACCCGGTCAATCTTGCCCCGGAACCACACCTCGCCCAGCCCGGCCACGGCAACGCTGACTGCGCCGATTGCCGAGCCGGGGCCAAAGTTCACCTCGGCATACGACGCCAGCAGCGCGGCGTCGCCGAACCGTTTGGCATCGTCGGCGAGCAAACGCTCCAAACCGGCGTGGATGGCGTCCTGGTCCAGTTCCCAGAGCAACGGGTATCCCGTAATGCCTTGTGACTCGGCGACGGCAAACTCCGCTTCGGCCAGCGCCCGCAGTTCCGCGGCCGTCCGCTGATCCTCGTTGACGAACCGTTCCAGGATTTTGTGTACCAGAGCGCCCCGGTCCAACGCTGACATCGCTTCCGATTCCGGCTCCGGCAGGCGTTCCAGGCCCAACACTCGCCCGAGGAAATAGCGATAGGGGCAGGCGGCCCAGGTTTCCAGGGCGCTGGCCGAAACCGGGCTGTCGTGGGCGCCGACGCCGGACACCCGCGGGGCTGCATCCCCCACGCGCCCGTCCCATTCGGTGAGCGTTGCTCCCCACCGGGCGCGCCGGGCGGCCAGGGCGCGCGCCGGCCAATCCGCCGGCTGCAGCGCCGGATGGGAGGCCAACTCACGGCGGGGATGCGCTAACAGGTGCATGAGGTTGTAGTCGGACACGTCGGCCGGCTGAACGCCGGCGCCGGCGGCCAGTTGTCGCAAACCCGTTTCGCGCGATGGGATGACGGTGAGCCACGCTTTGGCCCCGGCATCGGCAGTGAGGTTATCGTAGGTGAGCCGTCCGGCGGCGCCGGCTTGACGGTGGAGCAGGTTGGCGGTTTCAATCAGCCAGCGGGACGGGTACACCGCGCGCCGGTCGGCGCCGGCGGCGGGGCAGCTGAGTATGGTTTGGCCGGCGGAGGCGATGGCCCCCAGGAATTCGTACCGCTCCTGCGCGCTTTGGATTTGCGCCGCCGCGGTGGTGTCCGACCAGAGGCTGTTCCGCAGCGCGGGCGGGAACTGTCCCTCGACCAGGCCCAGGACGTAGAGCATACGATAGTCGGCGCCCACGACGCCCGCCGGAGGCCCCACGTACACGCCGGAACCGACGAGCTGCCCCCGGTTGGACACCGGACTTTGCAGGCCGTCGGCGACGGCTTCGCGCAATACGTCAAGGCTGTAAGCGGCGTTCCAATCGGCCAGGCCGGCCAGGTCATTCACCAGTTCCACGATGCGCTTGTAGTCATCCTCGTCGCCATCCGTCCGCCGGTGGCAGTCATTCAGCAGCGATTGCAACTGATTCGCCGCCGATTCCCAGGGTTCTGCGTCCGGGTTATGCAGCCGGCGCAGGCGCTGCTCCAGCGTTTTGACAAATTCCAATAGTTCATCCGCTGCCCGCTTTTCTAGTACCAGGCGGCTGTCCCCGGCAGCAACTGCATCGCCCGACCATTCCTGAAACCGCCGCTGCTGTTTGGCCAGGTGAGCCTCCAGTCGCGTTTCCCAGCGGGCGGCCGGGCCGTTGGCCCTGGCGGCGCGCGCCAGGTTGGCCCATCGGGTGGCCGGAACCAGGCGATGGCGATGCAAAACGGGAGTTGCGGTCATCCAGCTAATCAACTGCTCCCGGTCGATGCCAGCATCGTCGCCGGCCGTCAGCGCCAGCAGCCCCAGCAGAAAGCGCCCGGCATTGGTATCGGCCAGCGGACGGCGCGGGACTCCTGAGTAGGGGATGTCGGCAAAGTCCAGCTCCTGGCGCAGCAGGCTGGCGTAGGGCGTTTCCTGGCGATGCACTACGGCGATGCGGTGGAAAGGCACATCGTCGGCCGTGGCGACGATGCGACGCACCACCGCGCGCGCTTCTTCGGTGGGGTCGGGCGCAACAACGATGGACAGCGCGCCAGCGGCGACGGCCGGCGCCAGGGGATTGGCGCTTGCGGATTCGTCGGCATCTCCGTCTCCGGTCAGCCCGATGATGACCTGGCACTTGCCCCGCTCCGACAGCGTATGCGCCAGCCGCAGCTCGCCGGCGTCGGGATGCCGGGGCAGATAGTAGATGACGGCCGGCTCCGTTCCGGCCGGCCGGCCGGATTCCAGGGCGTTCGCCGCCAGGTGGGGCAGCGCGTACCTGGTGTAATACTGCCGGCTTTTCAGGAGCGATTGGAAACGCTCATACAGGCCCGGCAAGTCGGGGTGGTCGCCGGCCAGTTCCGGCCGGCGTTCCCGTTCCCGGAAAGCCACGGTCAACTCGGCGTACAGCCGTCGCCGGCCCGCTGCGGACAGTTGCAAGCAGCCGGATTGCAGCCACGCATCGGCGACGTGGCGCACCGCCTGCGACTCGTGCAGCCGGGTCAGGGGCTTTAGCGTCGGGCGGGCCAGTTCCCGGGCCAGCCGATCCCCGGTCTGCACCGTAACGTTGATCGCCCCTCGCGCGCCCAGCCAGTGCCGCACCGCCCGCGCTACGTCAAGATGGGCGGCGATGATTACGACACGGGCGAAAGGGTCGCCCGCTTGCGCCTGGGCCACCGCATCGGACAGGGCCGTTAGCGCCGGTTCGCCAACCGGAACGGTTATCACATTACCCGAGTCAAACTGCATCGCCTCTATCCCTTCAATTCCAGGATTGACCAGGCGCCAGCCTATCACACGCCGCCGCCCACAGTCCCAGCCTGACGGTCATTCCGGTATAATTGCCCGCGCAAGGACAGGAGGCCGCACTAATGACCCAGCAGAACGTCACCGCAACCGAACGCCTTTGGACTTACGACGCCGTGCGCGTGGGGCAGGCCGGCGGCCCCACGCAGGTTACGCTGTCGGCGGCGGACATTGCCGAATACGCCGCTTGCGCCCAGAATCCCGACCCGCGCTATGCCATGCCGCCGCCCGGCGCGGCCGCGCCGCCGATGATGGCGATGCCCACGATGGCCCTCACCTACGCGCCGCTGCTGCGCGATGAGATTGCCGCGGCCAACGGGTTCGTCGCCCAGGAGCGTTCCGCGACGGCCCGCCGCCAGACGCCTTTCGCCAAGTGCGAAATTCGCTGGTATCGCCCGGTGTACGCCGGCGAGACGCTGACCGGCAACCGGCGGGTTTCCCGGAAGTACGAGCGCCGGGGCAGCAAGTTCGTTACCTTCCGCGTCTCGGCGTTTGACGCGGCGGGGGCGGTGGTTGCCAGTTACGATTACACCTGCATCTTTGAGTACGCCGCCGGCCAACGCTCCGTTCCCGACCCGGCCGGCGACGTTCCCACCGCGCCCGACGCCGGCGCAGTTCCCGACCCGGCGCAGTTCCTGACCTGGGAGCAGGCCCACGCCGGCGCGCCGCTGCCGCGTACCCTGGCCGTGGGCGAAACCACCGAGAATATCCTGCGTAAGAACGCCCACCGCCTGGCCGGACAGCCCAATCCCAGCAACATCCATACGGATGAAGCGTTCGCCCGCGAGAACATTTTTGGCGGCGCGGTCAACGCCGGCCCGGCTACGATGTCTTACGTGGACCGGTTCCTCGGCCTCAACTTCCCGCCCGAAGCCCTGTATAACGGCGGCAACCTGGTGATGCGCGCCATCACGCCCTTCCGCGCCGGCGACGTGGTTACGTTCTCCGGCGCGGTTACGGGAGCCGGCGGCAATCTCTATGGCCAGCGCAAGGCGCAGTGCCGCATCCGCGGCCTGAACCAGCGCAATGAGCTGGTCTCCCTCTCCGACGCCACGCTGACGCTGGGGTAATCCGAAATGAGCGCACCGGACGTTATCGAAGCAAAAGTTCGCTCAGCTCTGGCCAATCTGTCCGTTGCCGGGTGGGAATGGATTAGCATTGACCCGCAGTTTGGCGACACCGCCGACTTTTGCGCCGAGTACGGGTTTGACCTGCCCCACTGCGCCAACACCATCGTCGTCGTCAGCAAGCGGGGCGCCGTGGCGTATTCCGCTTGCATCGTGCGGGGCAGCGACCGGCTGGATGTCAACCGGCGCGTGCGCGGGCTGATGGGGGTATCGCGGGCATCCTTCGCCTCCGCCGCTGAGACGCGGGAACTGACGGGCATGATGATTGGCGGCGTAACCGCCCTGGCCCTGCCCAGCGGCCTGCCCATCTACGCCGACCAACGCCTGCTGGAAATGGACTACATCATCCTGGGCGCGGGCAGCCGCTCCGCCAAGCTGAAACTGCCGCCGCAGGAGCTGGCCAAACTGCCGGGGCTGGAGTTTATCGAAGGGCTTTCGCTGCCGACGGGGTGAGCGCTCCCGTTACAATGGAATCGAGCGAGGTTGAACGACGATGGCTACAATCAACAACATACCGGACCTGCTGCGTCTGCTGGACGAAAACCCGGAATGGGTTGAGGAACTGCGGCGCCGGCTGTTGAGCCGCGAACTGCTAGAGTTGCCGGAGCGGTTCGCCGAGTTGGCGGAGCGGTTCTCCGAGTTGGCGGAGCGGTTAGCCGAGTTGGCGGAGCGGTTCGCCGAGTTGGGGGAGCGGTTCTCCGATTTGGCGGCGCTGGTCACCCGGAAGTTTGACGACAACGACAGGCAGTTTGCCGCTATCCGGGATGACTTGACGCACATCAAAGGGCGCTACGCCATGGAGCTTATTGCCAGGAGTGTGGTGGTCATCGCCCTTGAAATGGGGTTGTCGTATGCCGGCGAAGTCACTCAGTTTGACCTCAACGCTATGCTCCGTGCCAACGACACCGGCGATTTGCCCCGTAATCACATCATCAGCTTTGCCAAAGCCGACCTGATTTTTTGGGCCAGGGACGCTGAGGACAACCTTTGCTACGTCGCTGTTGAAGCGTCATTTACGGCTGATGAACGGGACACCCGCCGGGCGCTCCGCAACGCCGAGTACCTGACTCGCTTTACCGGGCTGCCGGCCAGGGCTGTGGTGGCTTCGGTGAAAAATGACGACCGCATCAAACCGGAAATAGATTCGGGGCGGGTTTTCTGGTTTGAACTGGAGCGGGCGGATTTCTTTGAGGCGGAGTAAGGGAGAACTTGCCAATGTCAACCGCCCCGGCATTGCCGGAACCGGGCGAGCTCACGCCCGCGGCCCGGATATTAATTAAGCCGCCGCTTTATTCAGCACGCGCGCGCAGAACCGGCGCAAGGACGCCGCCGCCAAGCCGCGGCAAAGGCGTGGGGCGCCTTGGCCCAGGCGCTCAAGGCCCATGGGGAACACGCGGCTGGCTGAATACCGGCAGCCACCAAGCCGTGACCGGAAAGGGCCTACCCTGGATAGTAAGCAGATGCCCTCGGCCAGATGCCCGGAACGTTCCAAATATGGATTCATCCCCGGAAACGGGTTAGCGGGCAATGCGCCGGTCATCATTCCCCCTGGCTTGTGCGCAGCCCCTGCTCCCGCAGCAATTCGTCCAGCCAGGCGCGGTCGTCCTCCGACAGGGGCGGCTCCGGGTCTTGCCGGTAGTTTATGAACATATTGTAAGACCCGTGGGAATAGACGTGGCTCAATACCGCGTTCAGGTTGACGCTGACGCCGGCGGCGCCTTTCGCCAGCGGCAGCGTGAACTCCGGTATCGCCGCCCGCAAGCCGAAAGCGTACAAGTCGGCGTGGGGACGGAGCCGGCCGTTGGCGACGATAATCCGGTAGCAGCCCGGCGGCGCATCGCCGATAACCGGCATCGGCGGCCCGGCCCGCAGCAGGTCAATCTCCACCAGATGCGCCGTGCTTCTCTCTATTTCCGTCCGCTTGGTCAGGTAATCCCTGCGGTCGGAGCCGGATTTATTGGACGGGGACAGGACTTCAATAACGGCGATGACCTCCATATTGTCCGCTCGCAGCACTTGCAGATACCGCTGCCGGAGCAGTTCGGCCTCTGGCATCCGGACGGCAACGGCAGCAGCTCCCGGTTTTGGTTCCGCCACCGCAATCTCCCGGCGCGGCGTAACTGTCCCCTCGGTCAGAACCATGGCGTCGGGTATGCGGAAACGCGGTTGACCACCGGTATCGGGCTCCGCGGCAATGTACACCCTTTCCAATATCTGAACACCATAGTCCGGCTGTAATCGGGGAACCAGAAAGTTCCGCAGGCCGACGATTATGCTGGTATGTACATCCTGCCAGAGGCCGGAACGTTCCAAATATGGATTCATCCCCGGAAACGGGTTAGCGGGTAATGCGCCGGTCATCATTCCCCCTGGCCGGCGCGCAGCTCTTGCTCCCGCAGCAATTCGTCCAGCCAGGCGCGGTCGTCCTCCGACAGGGGCGGCTCCGGGTCTTGCCCGTAGTTTATGAACATATTGTAAGACCCGTGGGAATAGACGTGGCTCAATACCGCGTTCAGGTTGACGCTGACGCCGGCGGCGCCTTTCGCCAGCGGCAGCGTGAACTCCGGTATCGCCGCCCGCAAGCCGAAAGCGTACAAGTCGGCGTGGGGACGGAGCCGGCCGTTGGCGACGATAATCCGGTAGCAGCCCGGCGGCGCATCGCCGATAACCGGCATCGGCGGCCCGGCCCGCAGCAGGTCAATCTCCACCAGATGCGCCGTGCTTCTCTCTATTTCCGTCCGCTTGGTCAGGTAATCCCTGCGGTCAGCGCCGGATTTGTTGGACGGGGACAGGACTTCAATAACGGCGATAACCTCCATATTGTCCGCTCGCAGCACTTGCAGATACCGCTGCCGGAGCAGTTCCGTTGCCGGCAGCGCCACGGCCACGGCGGAAGCGCCCGGCTTCGGCTCGGCCGCGGCAATCTCCGGCCGCAATGCCACCGTGCCATCTGCCAGAATCATTGTATCCGGTATGCGCGACTGCGCTCCCCCGAAGGTTCCCGGCTCGGTATCGATATACACTCGCTGCTGCACCCGCACGGCATAATCCGGCTGCAGCCTGGGGGTAAGCGCGTCAGCCAACCCGACAATTATTCTGTTGCGTACCTCCGGCCAAATGTCCGGCCTTTCCAAATAGGGGTTCATCCCCGGAAAGGGGTTCGCCGGCAACGGCAGCGTCGCCATATCCGCTTACCCCCCAATTTTGCGCGTCCGTATCCGGTAGCCGGTGGTATCAATAATCGCGCTGTACCGCCCGCCGGTGCCGCCGCCGTGCATAATCAGAATGTCGTCCGGGTCGTTGGCGCAGCGCATTATCAGCGCCTCATCTCCGGGACGTTCCGGCCCCTGCTTGGAACCCAGCCGGACCAGCTCGGCGCGCGACCGTCCGCTGTTTTCAATCAGAAAGTCCTGGATGTCCCGCCGGCTCCAGCCGTCCTGCTGCAGGGAAAGGGCGTGCTCCGGGCCGATGACGATGACCCACTGCGCCGGGTAGCGATGGGCCAGGGCCGTGGAGCGCAGCGCGTCGCAGATGGACAGCAGGATGGCCCGCCCCGTATGGGCGTAACTGTTGGGAACGCTGACCGGATTGTAGGCCACGGCTACGGTAACCACGCTGTCCGCCGCCGCAAAGCCCCGGCTCACGTGCAGGGGTTCCCAGGGGGAAGTTTCCTCGTTTTCGGCGATGCAGAAAGTGTACTTGGCCGGCGTCCCCAGCGTGCCCCGGTCCAGCTGCCCCGGCCAGGCGTCAAAGCCGTTCATAAAGCACAGGCGCACCGCCCGCCCGATGCTGGCGTTGGCGCGGAAACCGGGGCCGAACAGCCCATCCCGGCTGTTGATGCCCAGCGCCTCCCGGATGGGGCCGTTCAGCACCATCAAAATGCTGGGCGAACTGGTAGAGGACGCCGCCATATTGACAAAGTTGCGTTCCTCCTCCAGCGTCCGCAGCGCGGTGACCAGCACCGGAAAATACTCCGCCTGGCAGCCGGCCATCACGGCGTTGGCGGCGGCGTTCTCCGAGGTAATGACCCGGCTCCGCATATCCAGGTTGAGCAGCTCCTCCTCGCCCGTCAGCCCGGCGACCGCGAGCATCTCCCGCACCTTGTAATCGGCCGGCGGCACGACGGGCAGCCCGTCCGTCCACCCCAGGCGAAAACATTCCTCAATGGCCTCAATGGTATCGGCGGTTTCAACGTGGCGTTCCGCGCTGCTGGTCATCATAATCTCCTAGCGTTGTTCGGTTTCGGTAAGGGGCTCCAGAATATCCAGGAGGACGGCTACCTGGTCGAGTTGGCATCCGACATCCAGGGCATCCAGAAACCGCTTGCGGGCGCCGGAGAATGTTAGCAACAGACCGACCACCCGGTTCAGTTCCAAAAGCTGGTCATTGCCGGACTTCAGCGATGCCCGGTGCATAACGTCCTTGATTTCGTCCTGCTGGCCATACGTCCAGCCTTGCGCTTCGGCAACGCCCTTCACCATCCACACTGCGGCGGCCCAGCCATATTCTGCGGCGTGGGCCAGCTTGCCCCTGGCCAAAAGCCGGCGGCTATGGGCCAGCTGCGCGCGAGACTGCTGCCGATAGTGTGACAGTTCCAGACCGTGCTGCCGGTAAGGTTCGCCGGCCCCGGTGTCCATAGTACCGGAAATTGCGTCCGATACGATGGACGACGTACTTTGCCCCTTAAGCCGCCCGGTAACAATCAGCCCGTCGGTAACGCTGTAACCGTGGCCGGGGTAATCGCGCTGGCTGTTGGTTTCCATGTAGGCGGTGCGGCCGCTGACAATGGGCGCGATGGATATAACCTCGTAGCCGGCGGCATCCAAATCGTTGCAGCAGCGTTCCAGATGTTCGGCCATCTGCCGCAGGCGCGAATGTTCCTCGCTGGTAATGCGGACGCTGCCGGCACTGCCGCCGTGGGTGGACAGTATGGTATCGGCGTACACGTAGCGGGTGATGTAGGTAGGATTGCCGGTCACTATGCGCTCCGGATGCGCTTGGGGTAACTTGGCATCAAAAAACGCTGCCCCCATTATCGTCTTATGGGGGCAGCGTAGCAATCCCGTTGCATCGTCGGTATTGCAGAATCTACCGCTTGTTCTCCGCAACAGCCCGCTCAATGGCGCGGCGATATTGCCCCTCGTCGGTAAAGTGGCCGTCCTTGCCCTGCCCGTCCGCAGGCGGGTTGTGCGTCTGGCCGTCCTTGCCGACTACGGTGCGTTCCATCCCGTTGCGCCGCTGAATGGTGAAGTCTTTCTTTTTGCCCATAACGTTCCTCCTTGAAATCTTTGGGCAATCCCCACTGCGCTGGCGGCGTTAGACGCGGTGGGACAAATTGTAGCTTTGTGGTAAAGGCGGCGGGCCTACTTCCTCAGTTTTGCAGTGATAATCACCCCGTCGGTGACGCTATAACCTACGCCGGTGTCGACGTAGTGTTTGTCTTCGTAACGTGTACCGTACCAACTTGGGGTAGAGTCGTCCTTTTCCACTTCCACTCGTTCGGTATAGGTCCTCCCGTGCACCTGCTCGGCAGCTTCGACAGACGCTTCCACGGCCCGGCCACTGGTCAGCGGGAAAATGGACACCACCTCATAACCCTCGGCATCCAGCTGGATGCAGTGTTTGGCTATGTCCTCTGCCAACTTGCGCCCAGCCGGGCGTTCGCCGGCGATACCGTACACCTGATCAGTGGAGCCGTTGCGCTCGGTGAGGTGGCTGTCAATCCCCAGATAACGGGAGACAAAGGCAGGCTTTTTGCTTTTCGCCGGTTGTTGGGCACCGCTATTTACGGATTTGCCGGCCGGCTTGTTACGACTTTTAGTCGTCATAGAGTGGCGATCCTCCATGCAAATTTTTGGTGTCATCGGCGCGGTTGCAGTGGCCACGGCAATCGGATTCCACACTAACGCCGCCAGTGTCCGGCGATTGCCGCTCTGCATCCGCGATGACTGACGTTATTGTAAAGGGTGGACATCGCAGTTGCAACCGCGATGTCCGATGCCCTATCAGTTGCCCTCCATCCCCCCAAACCGCAGCTGCACCCCCGACTTTTCCTCTTGCAGCTTGGCCACCGCGTCGGAATCCTCCGGCCCCCAGCCGCGGAACAGGGCCTCCACGTGCCGCTGGTCAACCAGGTTGGACAGCTCCATGGGGATGCCGTATTCCCGGCCCAAATCCGTGGCGAGGCGCACGTCTTTGGCCGCCAGCGCCGTGGCGAACCCCGGCTCAAAGTTGTCGGCGAACAGGTAGCGGGGGAACTTTTCGGTGAGCCGCCGGTTGCCGCCGCTGCTGTTGGCGATGACGTCGGCCAGGGTTTCCAGCGACACGCCGGCCTTGACCCCCAGCGTCAGCGATTCGGCCATCAGCACGCCGATGCCCATGGACAGCAGGTTGTTGCAGATTTTGGTGACCATACCGTTGCCGATTGCGCCGCAATAGACCACGTGGGAGCCGATGGCGTCCAGCATCGGCTTGACCGTATCGTAGGTGTCCCGGTTGCCGCCGACCATAACGGCCAGAGTGCCGGCCGCCGCGCCATATACTCCGCCGCTCACCGGCGCGTCCAGCACGGTTACGCCCCGCGCCGCGCATTCGTCGTGGATGCGGCGGATGACAGTGGGCGAGTTGGTGGACAGGTCAACGTACACGTCGCCCGAACCGGCCGCCGTCATAATGCCGCCCTCTCCCATCACCACGGCCTCAACATCGCGGGGAACGGGCAGCGAGGTGAACACGGCGTCTTTGCCGGCCACGCAGCCGGCCGGCGTGTCGGCCCATTCCGCGCCCATCTCCAGCAGGTTGGTAGCCGACTCCCGGCGCAGGTCGTGCACCGTAAGTTGGTGGCCGGCTTTAATCATATTGGCGGCCATGGGGTTGCCCATATTGCCGACGCCGATGAACCCAGCTTTCATAATCGCTCACTCCTGAAACCCGCCGGCAATGGCCGGACGCCGGCCGGGGGCAAGTGGCCGCATTATAGCACCCGGCGGGGCGGCCCCGGCGGCCGGGCGCGGCGACACTTGCCGGAGCGGGTTTGCCTACTGCACCTCGCGGCGGACGTGGGTTAGGCTGCCGAAGGGGTCCTCGTTTTGCAGGCGCCGCCGGGCGTCCGGGTCGTCTTTGAGATACCAGTCGAACCAGGCGCGGGCGTACCAGTCGCGGATGAGGTGGGGCAGATAGACTTCGCCGGCGCCGGGCACGGCGGCCCAGTCCATCTGATAATAGGGTTCGCCGGGCGCGCCGGGCGGGCCAAACGCGGCCTCTCCGGTGGGCTTGCGACTGCGCATCGGAGTTTGCGCAAAGGGGATTTCGCCGCGCTGATAGGCCGGCCAGGGGTAATCGCGGGCAAAGTCGTCAACGATGGTGCCGTGGTCAGCGTCGCGGACGATGGCCAGGATGCGGTCGCCGGTGGCGCGCCGGTACGCGCTGAGGGCGACGGGCTGCGGGTTTTCCATCCGCTCCGGCAGCGCGCGTTCCGGTTCCAGGGGAAAGGCCAGCATCGGGTCGCCGCCGGCCGCCGCCAGCGTGGCCTGGAACAGCGTTACGAAAATGGACTGCACGAAGTCGTCCTCGTCGCCAATCATATTGAATACGGGCTGGCGGCTGCCCACCGGCAGGCCATCTGCGGTTTCGCCGCCGCCGTACATTTCCTCCGGCGTCCAAGTGAACGGCGGGCCGTTGTTGATGCCCAGCGCGGCGCGGACGCCGGGCAGGTGATTGGCCCCCAGCTGCGCCGTCATCGAGCCCAGGGAGTGGCCGGAAAGTCCGGCGCGCGCGCCGTCAACACGCCCGGCCAGCAAGCCGCATAGTTCGCCGGCGGCGGTGGTCGCGCCCATCGTGGTCAGGGCGGCGCGGCAGTCGCCGGCGTCCTCTCCCAGCAGGCGGACGGTGTGCAGCACCAGGCCCACGTCGGCGACGCGCTGGCGGAACAGGTTGCGCATCATCGTGGTGGCCCGCTCCACGCCGCCGGGAAGGACCTGCGCCGTCGTCGGGTCAAAGTTGGCCACGGCATCAAATCCGCCGGATACGTCCACGCCAAACAGCAGCAGGTAAAACTGCGGTATAACCTTGAACTCGCTCAGCAGCGTCCGGTACGCATCCTGCAATTCCTGCGGAGTAGCCCCCTGCACGAAGGGCGAACCGGGGTCGTGAAAGACCATCGGCAGCGTGCCGTCGGAGATGAAAGTCGGCGCGGCGACGATATAGCCGTGGGAGGCCAGGAACTCGGCGTAGTTGCGCCACAGACTATGATGGCCGCCCAGCCCGTGCGCGATGACGATGACGGGGAACTTGCCGTCGGCGGGCGCGGCGTCCCGCCAGGCGTTCAGGGGCAGCGCCATATTGCGGCGGGCAATTTCGGCGCTGACGGCGGCCTGCCGCTCGGGTGGAGCCTGCGCCAACGGGGCGCCGCCATCGGCATAGATGGCTTGCAGATTGAGGAAACTGCCGCCGCCGGCGGCGGAGTACAGCGCTTCATCCCGCAGAAAGAAATCCAGCCGGTCGGCGCGCCGCCCGTCGGCGGCCGGGTAGGGAGAGCGCGGGCCGTCCAGCCGTCCGGCGGTGGTGTCCGGCATTGCGGGATACCAGAGCTGGAAAATCACCGTGCGGGTCTGGCCGGCGGCCTCTACCTGGCGCAGCATTTCCCGGTAGCCGGGGCTGGCGTAGGCGGTGTTCCAGGGGTCAAGCCGCTGGCGATTGTCCACGGCAAAGCTGGTAGCGGTGCCAACGGCGTAGTCGCCATAGGCGGCCTCCGGCGGGAAAGCGTCCAGTGAGTGCGGGTTGTTCATAGCGGACGGCTCCGGTTGGGGCATAACGGCGGTGGGTTCCGGCGCGGCGTCGGCGGCGTCGGCCGCCGGAACGTCCGTAGCCGGCGGGGGTTCGGTGAGGGACGGCGCCGGCGCAGTGGTCAGCGGCGCGCCGGTGCAGGCAATAGCGACTGCCGCCAGTATTGTCGCAACGGCCAGTGGCAGCAGTGTGGCTGGTTTGAGCAATTGAAATTCTCCTGTGGTCGGTCAGGTCATCTACCGGAATATTATACTGCATTGACCGGACAGTAGCGGCTCGGGCGCCGCGCAATTCCTTGACCCTGCTGTTAAGCGTTGACTATAATTTGCCATCTTATCATTTATTCCAGTCAGCAATCATGACCCAACCCATTTCGCAAACACTATCCGCCGCGTCCGTGGCTGAACTGACGCGCGACGCTCTGCGCGAGCTGGAGGCAACCGCCGACGCCGAGGCCGCCGAACAGTGGCGGGTAGCCTATCTGGGCCGGCGGGGCCGGCTCACCGGATTGCTCCGCTCCATCTCCCAGCTGGAACCCGACCGGAGGCGGGAGGTCGGCTCCCGCGCCAACCAGGCCCGGGGTCTGCTGGAAGAAGCCTTGGCCCGCCGCACCCGCGAGCTGGCCCAGTCTGCCCTGGCGGCACGGGACGCCCTGGACGTTACCCTGCCGGGCCGCCCCGTCATCACCGGACGTCTCCATCCCACCACCCAGATTGTGCGGGAGATTTGCCATGCGTTCCTGGCCATGGGGTTCAGCGTAGTTGAGGGGCCGGAGGTTGAACTGGACCACTATAACTTTGAGATGCTGAACATTCCCGCCGGTCATCCGGCGCGGGATATGTGGAACTCGCTGTGGGTGGACTACGTGAACGAAGCGGGGCAGCAGCCCATGCTGCTGCGGACGCATACCTCGCCGATGCAGGCCCGCGTTATGGAAGCCCAGGAGCCGCCGGTGCGCGTGGTAGTGCCCGGCAAGTGCTACCGCTACGAGGCCACCGACGCCACCCACGAATGGCACTTCTACCAGATTGAGGGGCTGGCCGTGGCCGAGGGGATTACCTTTGCCAACCTGAAAGGCACCCTGTACGAATTCGCCCGCCGGGTGTTCGGCCCAGACCGGCAGATTCGCTTCCGCTGCGACTACTTCCCCTTTGTCGAGCCGGGGGTGGATATGTCCATCTCCAACTTCGTTGACCCGGCCACGGGCAAGCGCCCCATCAACCGGGATGAGGACTGGATTGAGATTATGGGCGCCGGCATGGTGCATCCCCGCGTGCTGGAAGGTGTGGGCTACGACCCGCAGCGCTACACCGGCTTCGCCTTCGGCATGGGGCCGGAACGCATCGGAATGCTGAAGTACGGCATTGACGACATTCGCCACTTCTACCGGAACGACGTGAGGTTTCTGCGGCAGTTCTGACGCGCCGGCCGGGTATGCCGATTCAGTATGTATGATTGAATACAGCCGGCACGCGCGGGAGCAGATGGCGGTCCGGGATATTTCCGAGGAAGCAGTTCGCTTGTGCCTGACCGACCCGGATATTATCGAGCCCGACCCTGACCCGACGGTTATTCGCTATTTGCGCTGTGTACCGGGCCACACTAGGAAAATAAGGGTGGTCGTTCCTATCAACGCACGGGATTTCGTCATTACGGTACATCCCGACAGGAGGTTCCCATGCCCGCAGCGATAAGGCGCCACCCGGAAGCTATGTCCTTGCGCTTCGCCGATTTGCCCTACGAGGTCAGCGAAGAATTTGCCGACAATTTTGTGGCCGACTTCAGCCCTGACGACCAGGTAATCGGGCTGGAAATCGTTTGGTCTGACTCGTACCGTAAAGGGTCGGAACCGGCGCTGCTGGCATTCGGCTTGTTCGGCGCCGCACTGGCCGGATTAGGGTGGCGGTACTGCAAGACCGAATCCGGCGTGATAGCGACTTTGCACCAGCAAATATTCGGGATGATTGAGGCAACAGGTTTAGGCTGGCACGTTTCTGCCGAAGCGCCTGTCGGGTTGAAAGAAGCCCCCCCTCGTCTGGACTTGGCTATTGCCGACGGTGCCGGCAATCTTTTGCTCTGCGCTGAGGTCAAGCAGGGCAAATTCCGTCAGGATGAGGTGCAGGAGTACGCCAAATTCCTGCGGGAAACCGTCATTCCAGCCCATCCCGGTACCATCGGAGTCTGCGTGTTAATCGACGATACCGGGCAGGGGCATCGCAACCCGCCCGTCCCGCCGGGCCGTTGGATTGACTGGCCTGAAGCCAAACTTCCCAACGGCGGCCATGTTTGGGCGCACATCGCCATCATCCCGCCCACCGGCTGCGTCTATCCCTGGCTGCCGGAAGGCTTTTTGCCCAGCCGGGGCGCAGTTAATGCGCCGCCGCCGGCAGTTGGTGTGTGTTAGACTGGGTGCCTAACCTTGTCCGGCGGCAGCCGTGGAACGAGTACAATGCGGATTAGCCTTGAGGAAGCCGAGGGCAAGTTGACGGAACTTGCCCGGTACGCTCGCAAGGGCAGCGACGTGATAATCACGAAAGACGGGCAGCCTTACCTCAGACTGTCTGCCCACCAGGGTTACCGGCAGCCCCTGCGCATCGACCTTCTGGAAGGGGCGTTCAACATATCGGATGAAGCCATTGACGAGCTTTTCCTCAGCCCAACGCCGCCGGAGGAAGCCGTCAAAGCGCTCCGGGAATACGAAAAAGAGTAATGGCATCGCTGCTGTTGGATACCCATATTCTCCTGTGGCTGGTTAACGGCAGCTCCCGTTTGCGCGCTGACATCCGCGCCGCCGTCTCCAATCCGGCTAACGCGGTTTTCGTCAGCGCCGCCAGCGTTTGGGAAATTGCCATCAAACACTCCCAGGGACGGCGGAACGACTTTCAAATGCCCGTCAATCTCGAGGCGCTTCTGGAGGCTGTCGGATTTCGCCGGCTACCCGTCAATTTCGCCCACGCCCAGCAAGTCGCCGGCTTGCCAACGCACCACGGCGACCCCTTCGACCGTATGCTCATCGCACAGGCCCAGGTTGAGGGGCTTACGCTGGTCACTGCCGACTCCGCAATCCTGCGCTACGATGTTGCGCTAATGGACGCTTCGTAACCCCGCATCACCACGTGAATACTTGGCCCGCTTATGCTCATCCCATTCTCCTGGCTCTCCGACTACGTTGACATCACGCTCCCGCCGGATGAGCTGGCCCACCGGCTCACCATGGGCGGCATTGAAGTGGGCGACGTTATCACCCGTGGCGGTTGGGAGGGCTGCGTCGTCGGCTACGTCCGCGCCACTCGCCCCCATCCCAACGCCGACACGCTGACCCTTTGCGAGGTTGACCCCGGCGACGGCCCGCCCCTTGAAGTGGTTTGCGGCGCGCCCAACGTGGCCGCCGGGCAGAAAATCTGCTTTGCCCGCCCCGGCGTAACGCTCCGCAATATGCACACCGGCCGCCGGGAGGAACTGAAACCGGCCCGCATCCGGGGCATCGTGTCCGAGGGGATGATTTGCTCTGAGGCCGAGCTGGAAATCAGCGACGAACACGAGGGCATCATCGTGCTGCCCGACGACGCGCCCGTTGGCGCGCCGCTGGACGACGTGCTCGGCGACACTTTTCTGGAGCTGGAACTCACGCCCAACCGGGGTGATTGCCTGTCCATCCTGGGCGTGGCCCGGGAGATTGGGGCCATCACCGGCCAGCCGGTGCGCGTGCCTGACACCGCCTATGCCGAAGCCGGCCCGCCGGTGGACACCCTGGCCCGGGTCACCATCGCCGACCCCGACCTGTGCCCGCGCTACACGGCGTCGGTAATCACCGGCATCAAAATCGGCCCCTCGCCGGACTGGCTGCAAGACCGCCTCACCGGCGCCGGCCTGCGTCCCATCAACAACGTGGTGGACGTTACCAACTACGTGATGCTGGAGTTCAATCAACCCCTGCACGCCTTTGACCTGGACACCGTCACCGACCGCCACGTAATAGTGCGCCGCGCCGCCGACGGCGAGCAGTTCACCACCCTGGACGGCGTGGAGCGGACGCTAACCGCCGACAACCTGCTGATTGCCGACCCGGCCCAGGCCATCGGCATCGGCGGCGTGATGGGCGGCGCCAACAGCGAAATTACGCCGGCCACTACCAATATGCTCCTGGAATCGGCGACGTTCCATAATCTGAACAACCGCCGTACCGCGTCCGGCCTGAATCTGCGCACCGAGGCCAGCCTGCGCTTTGAGAAAGGGCTGCGCCCGGAGCTGGCGCCCATCGCGTTGCGTCGGGCCACGCAGCTCATTCTGCAAACCGCCGGCGGCGCGGCCGCCGCCGGCATCATAGATGTGTTCCCGCATGGCGACGTGCCGGTTGCGCCCGTGCCGCTGACCGTGGCCCGTCTGCGCCAGGTGCTGGGCATGGCCCTGGACCTGGCCCGCGCGGAATCGGTGCTGCACAGCCTGGGCATCACGACGCGCCGCGCCGCGCCGGATCGCCTGGAGGCCGACCCGCCCTACTGGCGCAGCGACATCGCCATTGAGGAAGACCTGATTGAGGAAGTTATCCGCATCATCGGCTACGACGAAGTGCCGACAACCATGCTGTCGTCGCCCATCCCGTACCACCGGCCCGACCCGATGACCACGCTGAAAGACGCTCTGCGCGACGCCCTGGCCGCCGCCGGGATGCAGGAAACCATCAGCTACCCCCTGATCAGCCCCGATGATTTGAACCGCCTGGGCAATGCGCCGGACCTTTTACCAGTCACCGGTCTCACGCCGCTGCTCCGCATCGCCAACCCCATGTCCGCCGCGCAGGACGTGCTGCGCCCCACGCTGGCCGCCAGCATCCTGAACACGCTGGCCTACAACCGGGGGCACAACGACGGCGGGTTCCGCCTTTTTGAGCTGGGGCGCGCGTTCATCCCCCAGGCAGCCGGGCTGCCCCCGGACTCTTTACCAACCGGCCCCTTACCAATCAGCCCTTTGCCAGTCGGCCCTTTGCCAATCGAACGGGAACTGGCCGCCGGCGTGATGTCCGGCCCCCGCTACGACGCCAACTGGCTGAGCGCTGCGGAGTCGCTGGACTTTTACGACCTTTCGGGAACGCTGGCGACGGCCCTTGACCGCATGGGCATCGCCGTTGCGTTTGAGTCCCACGAACACGCCCTGTTCCATCCGGGCCGGTGCGCCCGCATCGCCGGCAACGGGGGGCAAGCCATCGGCGTGATTGGGGAGTTGCATCCCGACGTTTGCGACGCTTTCGACCTGGGGTCGGATACCGTAGCCTATTTCGAGCTGCGTCTGGACGATATGCTGGCCGCCGGTCAGGACGGCGCGGCGGAAGCGGCCCGTTTCCAATCCCTTTCCCGTTTCCCGGCGGCCCACCGGGACCTGGCGCTGGTGGTGCCGGCCGACGTGCCCGCCGCTAACGTGCAGCGTCTCATCGAGCGGGTGCGGTTGGTGGAACGAGCGGAGCTTTTCGACGTTTACCAAGGCGAGAATGTGCCGGAGGGAACGCGCTCGCTGGCTTTTCGCATCCGGTTCCGCGCCGCCGACCGCACGCTGACCGCCGAGGATGTGAACCGGGCGCTGAACGGGTTGACACGGGTTTTGCAGCGGGAAGCGGGCGCGACGGTGCGCGGGTAGGCAAGGAGAAACAGAGATATGACAATGGAAGGCGAAACCCAGTTCCAGCTGCGGCCGGACAAGCTGATTGAGGCCGTAATCTATCTGAGCGAACGCTCTGCGGACGACCCCAATTTCAGCGTAATCAAGCTGGTTCACCTGCTCTATTACGCCGATTGCGCCGCTTATCTGAAACGCGGCGCGCCCATCACCGGCGCCACCTACCTGCATTTTCCCCACGGCCCCTACCCGGAGCATTGGTACAAAGTGCGGCGGCAAATGCAGGCGGCCGGCGATGTTGAAGTGCTTTACGAAGACGGCTACGACGGCCATCACCGCTACCGGCTGCTGCCCAACCGCGCGGTGAAACCGGAAGTGCTTACCGATGAGGACTGCGCCATCCTGGACGAACAGCGGGAACGGTTCTTACATTACAACACCGCCGGCATCTCCGAATATTCTCACCAGGAATTAGGCTGGCGTGACACTGAAGATGGGGAACCTATCTCTTACGACACCGCCGGAATGGCCGCTCCCCCGCTCAGCCCCAACGCCATTAGGAGGGGGCGAAAGATAGCCGATGGCATCGCCAAACGACTCCAGTCAGTATGACGTGCGTGAGACGGAGCAATTCGCCGCCGACTGGCGGCGCGGTGTGGAACTAGGGTACATCAACCCGATGACCGATGCCGCAGACTTGCTCTTTTTCAAACGTCGGCTGGCGCAACGGCCAGACTCCGGCCGGCTCTTGCCCAACACTCCCATCAACCTGCGCGCCATCCCATTTCCACGACTCGTCGGCCCGCCGATCATTGAAATGTGGTACTCCATCGTTGAGGATGACCGTGCTGTGTACCTGGAAGCCATCCTGCGAATTGAGAACAACTAGCCTGCCGGCAATGCGCCATTATGAGGCGAGAATGTGCCGGAGGGAACGCGCTCGCTGGCTTTTCGCATCCGGTTCCGCGCCGCCGACCGCACGCTGACCGCCGAGGATGTGAACCGGGCGCTGAACGGGCTGACACGGGTTTTGCAGCGGGAAGCGGGCGCGACGGTGCGCGGGTAGGCAAGGAGAAACAGAGATATGACAATGGAAGGCGAAACCCAGTTCCAGCTGCGGCCGGACAAGCTGATTGAGGCCGTAATCTATCTGAGCGAACGCTCTGCGGACGACCCCAATTTCAGCGTAATCAAGCTGGTGAACCTGCTCTATTACGCCGATTGCGCCGCTTATCTGAAACACGGCGCGCCCATCACCGGCGCCACCTACCTGCATTTTCCCCACGGCCCCTACCCGGAGCATTGGTACAAAGTGCGGCGGCAAATGCAGGCGGCCGGCGATGTTGAAGTGCTTTACGAAGACAGCTACGACGGCCATCACCGCTACCGGCTGCTGCCCAACCGCGCGGTGAAACCGGAAGTGCTTACCGATGAGGACTGCGCCATCCTGGACGAACAGCGGGAACGGTTTGCCCCTTTCAACACTGCCGGCCTCTCTGAACATTCCCACTATCAATTCAGCTGGCTCGCCACCGAAGACGGTGAGCCCATACCCTATGTCACGGCCGGGGTAACCGACCCGCCGTTCAGCGCCAACGAAATCAAGAAACTGCGTCAGGAAATGCAAGAGGAGCGCCGCGCCGTCAATGACAACGCCCAACAGACCGCATCCGTACCGCGTTCGGGAGACGGAGCAGTTTGATGCCCAATGGCAGCGCGCCGTGCGTCTTGGCTATATCAACCCGATGGCAGACCCCGCCATATTGATGCACATTCGTGAATTGCTGGCGCGTAGTCCGTACACTATGCGCCAGCTGCCCCACGACCTTCCCGCCAACCGCCGCCGGATTCAGCTCAACCCCAGTGTGTGGCTCTGGTATTCAGTTATTGAAGATGACCGCACCGTTCACTTGGAATCTGTTAGGATTGTCGGGGTTGACTGAATTCGCCCACCGCCCACCCCTACGGACGCAGCATTATGACTACCCACCAGCACGCCCGCCATCTGCACGCCCACGATGCCCACGGCGACGGCGACCACGAAAGTATTCACGGCCACGATGCCGGTCATGGCCATCGCCATCATGGCGGCCACGCCCACGAGGATATGCTGGAGGTGGAAGATGCGTTCGCGCGCATCATCGCCCACTTTGCCCCACTGGATGCGGTTGAGCTGCCCGCGCTGGAATGTTTGGGCCTGGCGCTGGCCGAGGACATCAGCTCGCCGCTCAATCTGCCGCCGCTGGCCAATTCGGCGATGGATGGCTATGCAGTGCAGTATGGCGACATTGCCGCCGCCGATGCTGCGCCGCCCACCCTGGCCGTCATCTCGGCGGTGGCCGCCGGTCAGGTTTCCGACCGCGCCGTTACCGACGGCGCCGCCATCCGCATAATGACCGGGGCGCCGGTGCCCGCCGGCGCCGATACCGTGGTGCCATTCGAGGAAACCGACGAGCTGGACCGCCGCCGCAACGGGCAACCGCTGGACGAAATCACCATCCGCAAGGCCCTGCCCCGGGGCAGCAACGTCCGTCCGGCCGGGGAGGATGTGGCCGCCGGCGCGCTGGTGCTGCCGGCCGGCACGGTGATACGGCCGGCCGAGGCCGGCGTGATGGCGTCTTTGGGGCTGGCGGCCGCAAAAGTCATCCGCCGCCCCGTGGTGGCGATTCTCTCTACCGGGGACGAACTGACCCCAGTGGGGGATGCGCTGACTCCGGGGCACATCTACGACAGCAACGGCAGCAGCATCGCGGCGGCGGTGATTGCCGCCGGCGGCGCTCCCCAGGTCATCGGCATCGCCCGGGACAACCTTGATGACCTGCACCGCTGCATCGACGCCGCCTCCGATGCGGACTTGCTGGTTACGTCGGCCGGCGTTTCCAAGGGCGACTATGATATGGTTAAGGACGTGCTGGAGCAGCGCGGCGATATGAATTTCTGGTCAGTGCGGATGCGGCCGGCCAAGCCGCTGGCCTTCGGGCTGCTGCACCGGCGGCAGGGAAACCCGCTGCCCCTGCTGGGGCTGCCCGGCAATCCGGTGAGCGCGCTGCTGGCTTTCGAGATGTTTGGCCGCCCGGCCATCCGCCGGATGCTGGGACGCGACCTGCTGGCGCGTCCCATGGTGGAAGGGGTGCTCACCGGCCCCATCTTCAACAGCGATGGCCGCCGGGTTTATGCGCGGGTGGCCGTGGCGCGCCGCAATGGCGGCTGGTTCGCCACGCCCACCGGGCCGCAGGGTTCCAACATCCTGACCTCCCTTTCCCGGGCCAACGGGCTGGCAATCTGCCCGGCCGACTTGCCGCGGAAAGAGGCCGGCCAGGCCGTCAAAATCATAATGCTGGACTGGAATGAAGAGGTTGACCTATGACTATGACCACCGCTATTGCCGGAAATAGCCGGCCGGCCGGCCCTGAGTATTGCTTCAGTCTGGATAGGCTCGCCGAACTGAACCGCTCGGCGATTCCGCTGCTGTTGGCCCGGCTCAATACCGCCTGCCCGTCCTTTGGCAAGTCCCCCGCCGATATTGCTGACCCGGCAGACCTGATTGCCGAGATTCGCGCCCACTGCGCCGGCGATTCCGACTTTATCCTGCAGTCGATGCCACTTCAGGAAATAGTCTTCCGCACTTTGCTGTTGCACGGAGACGCTCCGATGACGCTGGTTGACCTGCATCGCGAGCTGACCGAACGCTGGTCATCGCCCATTCGCCCCATCACCGTAACCGTGGCCGGCCTGGCCCGCGTCCTGGACAACGATGTATTCTACGGATTCGCCATCGTGCCCGCAGCCCAACCGGAGGTGGCGGAACCCAGCCGTCCCATGCTCTCCGCCGCGGAGGCCGACGATGCCGGGTTGTTGGCCGCGGAAGCCGACGATGCCGGGTTGTTGACCGAGGTCTTCGCCGCTATCGCCGCGGGCGAGGAAGAAGATGAGGAGGAAGACGAAGACCCTTACGATGATGACGAAGACGATGACCCGTTTGACGAGGATGATGACTAAGAGGGTGTGGGCCAAATGGGTTCAAACAGGATGGGGCGTTTGAGCATGAGGCTGTCCGTCCGCTCCTCATAGTCCTGGTTTAACCGCCGGCACTGGCTCAGCCAAGCGGGGCGCGCGCCACCATCCACCGACGGGTCATCCGGTGTGGACGGCGTCTGGCACACCCGCGGCGCGAACGCGCCGCCGGACGGCTGCGGTGCCGGTTGCGGTGTTCCTCGTACACTAGGGCTCTCGGCTGTCAAACATCGGCTAATAATCAATAACCTCTGCTCCGAACAGTCGTCGGCAACAGCTCACCGGGGCCTTGGCAAAGTCAAGGCCGGGAGTTACGAACTGACCGGGATGGACAGGATTTTGCTGATTCTGCGTTACCGGATTCCGGCGCAAGCGGGAACTTTGATGCGGCGGCCGTCAGGCGAAGGGGGCGCCGCCGGTAGGGTTCGGCTATGTTGGAATGGCAACTCCTTTGGCTCTGGAGCCTTTGGGATTGGGTCGGGCGATTGGTTTGCGGTGGACCGGGTTTCAGGGATTATCAGCCCTACGGCCGGAGGTTTGCGCGGGGTTTTTAGCTCGGATTTTCCATGCCCGGAGCATGGGGCGCTGTGGCGGACGCCGTGGCCGAGGGGACTACGCCGGTTAAAGCGGTCGGCGGCAGTCTCCTGCGATAGCCGGTGCGACTTGGATACTGATGGGGTTGGCCGTGATTACCTGAAACCCGGTCGGGGTGTTGACTTTTCGCCTGACGCGGTTATGATAGCACGGGAGTTCTGGCGGGCGCAAGGGGTAATTTACATCGGTAGCGGGGCGACTTACCCGGTCACCCCGCTAGTCAGGATGCTCGCGGCGGCTACACGTTCCCCAGCGCCTCGCTCAACCGACCCACGCCCTCGTCAATCTCCGCCTCGGTGATGTTCAGCGCCGGCATAATGCGCACCGCGTTGGGGCGCACGCCGTTGAGCAGCACCCCGGCGGCTTCGGCGGCGTCCATCACTTGCGGCATGATGTCGCTGTCGAACTGGACGGCGGCCAGCAGCCCCTTGCACCGGATTTCATTGACGAAACCGTAGCGGCCTTGCAGCGCATCGAGCCGGTCTTTCAGGGCCGCCTCCATGCGTTTCACGTTGCCCAGGATGTCGTTGTCCAGCAGATAGCGGGTGCCGGCGGCGGCGGCGGCGGTGGTCAGGGCGTTCCCGCCGAAGGTGCTGCCGTGGTCGCCGTAGGTCAGCGCCATGGCGCGCTCCTTGGCCAGGAACGCGCCGATGGGCACGCCGAAACCCAGGCCCTTGGCCAGTATCATCACGTCCGGCTCCACGTCGTACTCCTGATAGCCGAACAGACTGCCCAGGCGGCCCATGCCGGTCTGCACTTCGTCGAGTATCAAGAGGATGTCGTTCCGGTCGCACCAGGCGCGCAGCCGCTGGAAGTAGTCGTCATCGGGGATATTGACGCCGCCCTCGCCCTGCACCGGCTCAATCATCACGGCGACGGTGTTATCGGTGGTGGCGTTCATCACCGCCTCCACGTCGTTGAAATCGACGTAAGTGAACCCTTCGGGGATGGGTTCAAACAGCTCGTGGTAGTGGGGCTGACCGGTGGCGGCCACGGCGTTCATCGTCCGCCCGTGGAAGGAGTTGAGGGCGGTAATGACCTCGTAGGCCCCGTTCTTGTGCAGCTTGCCGTAGCGGCGGGCCACTTTGAGCGCGCCTTCCACCGCCTCGGCGCCGCTGTTGCAGAAAAATACCCGGTCCAGGCACGAGTTCTCAATCAGCAGCTCGGCGATGTCCAGCTGGGGCAGGGTGTAAAACTGGTTGGAGGTCTGCATAAGCGTAGCGGCCTGCTGCGCGATGGCATCCACCACCACCGGCGGGCAGTGGCCCAGGTTGTCCACGGCCCAGCCGGCCACGAAGTCGATGTATTCTTTGCCGTCGGCGTCCCACACTCGCGAGCCTTCGCCCCGGACGATAACCACCGGCCGGCGGCGCACGGTCTGGGCGTAGTATTTCTGCTCGATGGCGATGTATTCAGCGTTGCTGGGCATGGGTCATCTGCTCCCTTTGAGTGTGTGGCGCGGCGCATCCGGCAACGGCGGCGCGGCGCGCGTCCATTATACCCCGATAATGCCGCGATCGGCGCGGCGACGGCGGCGATCCGCGCCAAACCTCCCGGCAGCGTTCTTTGTGGGGGTAAGTGGGCAAGCCGGATGGCGCGGGAATTGGGCGGCGATGCTTAATTATCCCACGCCCCCGCCCGCTGCATAAACACCGTCGGGTCGGCCCGCCATTCGGCGTAGCCGATGCGCCGGTTGTCGGTCAGCCAGTCGATGCGTTCGTTCAGCGAGGCCAGCAGTTCCGTGTTGCCGGCCGGTACGGTGAAGCCGCCGTATTCTACCGCGCTGTCCAGCGCTGTTACCGCAAAGGCGCCGTCCGACTCCTGCGCCGCGTCCGCGTTGCCGATTTCGCCCCGGGCCACGGCGTCAATCTGGCCGTCCCGCAGGGCTGCCAGCAGCTCCGTTTCGCCCAACTCGTCGCCCAGATAGACCACCTGCGGCATCGCATCGTCCGGCGGGCGCAAATGCCGGCGTTCTTTCAGAACCGGCGAGATTTCGGATGCAGTGATGCGGTAGTCCGCGCTCCCGTCGGCCACTACCTCGCCGGCGCCGGTCTCAACTCGCGCGCCGGCGGCCAGCACGCCATCGGCGTCGGCCAGCCCGGTCAGCTGCAGCAGCCGCGCCTCTCCCGTAGTGCCGGCCAGGACGCCCACCCGCGCCGCGCCGGTGAGGACGTCGTGGCTGGCCAGCCTGGCGGCGTCCTCGGCCCGCACCAGCAGCGACTGCCGGAAGGCGATATGCCCGTTGGTGAAAGCCACCGCCGTATTGCCGGCGTCGTCGGTGGTGCGCGAGTCCAGGATGGTAATGCCGCCGCCCACGATGTCGAATTCGTCGGTCGTCGATTGCAGCCAGATGTCGGGCCATTCCGGGATGGCCCGGCGGTTGAAGGAGTATCCGGCGCCTTTCATTGACTCCAGCGCAGTCAGCAGGTCCGCTTCGTAGCCCCGGTGCGAATTGAACCCGTCGGCGTTGGGGTCTTCGTCGGCGCTGTAACTCACCGGCGCGAAATAGGCATAGAAGCCAACGTTCAGCGTTTGCGCGCCATTAGAGCAGGCGGCCAGGCCCAACATAAGCGTAACCAACGCTAGCGCCAGCGCCACGGCGAGAAACTGGTGCGGCATATTTTTGCTCCGGGCGGGGGCGGGAAAGCCACCGCCACGGGCGAACCCGCAGCGGTTGGCGTCTGCCGGATGGGGATGGCTGCCGGAGGCACGGCGCGACTACCGCACCAGGTTGGGCGTAACTTCGGCCGGGATGCCGCCGGCTTCCATTTCACGGCCCCGAGCTTCCACCTGGGGGATTATCGAGGCGACCAGGTTTTCGTCCAGGTCGTCGGCTACGCCGGGATAGCCGGCGCGTTCCAGCATTGCCTTCAGTTTCCCGCTCTTGAACTGGTCCAGGCACCAGCCCAGGGGGTCGGGAACCAGGGTCTTGTCCCAGAAAATGCGGTGGTTCTTGTTGCGGGGGCCATAGTGGTAATGCGGGTCGTCGCGGAAGCAGTCGAAGGCCAGCAGCTCGGTTTCTTCGGTGAACACCCGGCCCGTGTTGCCGGCCAGGTCGCTCAGCACGTGGATGGCCAACCCGCCGTCGCCCGACGCCTGGCGGCGCATTTCCAGCCCGAAGCGGATGTTGCCCGCCTCAATAATGTCGGTGCCGCGGTTGTGCTTGACCGTGTTGCGCTCGCCGGCGAACTTGACCCGCGCTACGCTGTCCACTTCCGGCAACGCCGACGCCACGGCGTCCTGGTCCACGGCGGCGGCGGCATCGGCATATCCGGCCGCGGCCAGCATATCGGCCAGGTTGTTGCGGATGGTTTTCACCGACCAGCCGATGGGGTTGCCGTCCACGGTGTGGTCCATCCGGTAGGTGACGTTCTTGCCCTCCGGCCCATAGACATAGCTCTTTTCGATGTCAAAGCAGTTGAAACGCAGCGCCGTTTCCCCGCCGACTTCAACCAGAATGACCACGCCCTGGTCGGAATGGTCCTGAACGTTGCCGTCCCACAGCTCATGCTGGACAACGAAGGTAACGTTGCCGGCCTCAACCCTGACTCGTCCGGTTTGTTGCATCGTCATAACGCAATCTCCTCCAGTTTCCATAACGGTAATGGGCGGAATATAACCACCCGGTTGCGGAGTGTCAATCGGCCCTACCCGTCGGCAGCGTTCCGTTGCCGGCGGTCGGGCTTTCGCAAAGTCATTAAAGCCCTCTCCCCTCGTGGGAGAGGGGTAGCGCTCCGCCCAGGGCAGGTAGCCCTCTCCCCTTGTGGGAGAGGGTTGGGAGAGGGGTAGCGCTCCGCCGCCCGCACTTTGCCCCGGCCCACTGACAACCCCCCTTTGACAACCGCGAACATCGGTACTATACTGCAATCTATCACGTGAATCCCAGTCCTGCCAGAGGTCAACCGGTCGTCAACGGCCAGTCAGCACAAAATCGCATACCGGCGTCGTGGAGACCCCTCGTCCAATGCTTACGCGAGAACGGTCTAACCGGCCAACAGCGACTGCCACCGCGCTGCGTGGCTGCGCCCTTAAAAGCGCAGTTCACGAACCATCGGAGCAAAACTTTGCGTAAATCCCCCGGCCGTGGGGCTGACAATGACCGGTAACCTCTGGCTCGCACTCCCCATCCCGCCAACCGCCTAAACCAGCAAAAGGACGCATTGCCAATGAACCCAGCCCACCACCGCAGAGGAACAACCAAACCACCGGCAACGGAACGCTGCCTACCCGTCTCTCCCTCCGGCAGGGGCAGGTTTCAAACTTGCCCCTATATTGCACCATATCCCGCCGGCCCCGGCTGCTTTACATTCCCAAAGCATCCCGTATCGCCTGCAACTGGGCCAGGTGTTCGCCCCAATGCCGGGCGAGGCCGTCGATGATAGATTGGACGGTGCGGGTTTCGTGGATGCCCCGCGCCGGCAGGTGAGCAAAAGTAGTACGCGCCTCAAAGTCGGCATCCTCGGCGTTGGCGATGGCGTCCGCGGCGGTTTGCAGGATGGCCAGGGGGCCGGCCTGGGCTTCGGCAAGGTCGGCGGCCAACCGCTCCGGCGTGATGTTGCTGATGTCCGGCAGGATGGTGATTTCGGGCCGGCTGCCGTCCAGCACGCCGGCGATGACGCTGCCGATGCCCCCCTCCGGGGTATCCACCAGGTGATACAGCACCTCGCGGGCGCACCAGCCGTCGCCGTCTTTCCAGTCCAGGCAGTAGTCCATCCCGTCCAGCAGCGCGGTCAGCTCGGCGCGGACGCGGCGGACGGTAGCCAGGTTTTCCTCACGGGTTGCCATAGTGTTGCACTCCATTAGGTACGGCTAGGTACGGCGGTATGCCGGCGATGCCGCTGTCGTTCCCGATGCCGCCGGCGTCCGCAGCCGCCCGGCAACGAGCCACAGGCCGGCGACTATCAGCCAGAGCAGAAACGCGATGCCGGAAACCCGGTGCATCACGGTGGCGGCGTCAACCCAGATGAACAGCATCGCGACGCCGATTATCGCACCCGCCGCCGCGCCGATTTTCAGCCGGCCGCCGGTGCGCCACTGCGCCGGCGCCAGGGCAACCAGCCCCAGCCCGGCCAGGGTGAAGCCGGCCTTGCCGGTAATGGAACGGGCCGCGTTCAGTGGCTCCGCCCAGCCGGGAACCGGGCCGGCGTATGCGGCGGCGGCGGCCGTTTCGGGCAGTCCGGCCGCCAGCGCCAGCATACACGCGCCGGACACCGCCGTAACTATCCCGGATATTGCCAACAGCGCCGCGGCGACGGCAACGGCAACGCCCGTGGCCGTCGGCATCGCCCGCCGCAACAGGGCCGCCCCCGCCAGCAGCGCCAGCCCGGAGACCGCCCGCGCCGCGCCGGCAAGGACATAAAGCCCCGTGTCCAGAACGACGGGCAAGTACAGCGGGCTGCCTTCCGGCGGCTCAGCGCTGCCGGCCAGCCGCGCCGCCACGGCGACCGCCGTAGCCACCGCGGTGAGCAGGAGGAGCAGGCCGGCACCGCGGGCGGCGGCCATTGGGTTAGGCAACCAGCGACTTGAGACCATCAAACTGCCACACCAGCAAAATCGTTAATATCAACGCTCCATAGAAAGGCCAAATCGCCGTTGACCGCAAGCTTACCCGCATCTGCTGTCCGACTGGCCGGCCCGGACGCACCACGTAAAGGTCGGTCAGAGCCACTGCTCCGTTGTGCAGCTTGCGGACAAAATCGTTGTACGAATGACGAAACGCCTGCTCCAAAGCCAGATAATAAGCGTCCAGAAACAGGAAAAACAGGGTCGGCAGCAGCGCCAGCAAGGCGTAGGCCGGCGTATCCGTCCGGGCGGTCAGTATCAGCATCGCTGCCGCCAGCAGGACGCACCAGTTCTTGCAAGATGCGCTGTTGCCGGCCATCCGTCGTATGATGTCCTGCAAGATGGACAAGTGCGCCTTTACTGCCTCATGGCCGGCGCCGAATTCCGTTTGATTGCTCATTTATGCCACCGCCTCGGGCGCGCGTGGCTTGCCGGGTATCAGCAGGGAGACCAGGAATCCGGCGAAGTAGATGCCGGCGGCGATGACGAAGCCGTACTGCCAGTCGAACCACTCCACCGGCCCGGATATCATAAAGGCCGCCGCCGCATCCGGAACGACGGGCCAGTACGGCGGGCTGCCTTCCGGCGGCTCAGCGCTGCCGGCCAGCCGCGCCGCCACGGCGACCGCCGTGGCTACAGCGGTGAGCAGGAGGAGCGGGCCGACGGCGCGGGCGGCGGTCATCAAGATTGTTCCGCCGGGGGCAGCATGGACAGCAGGCGGTTAGTGAGTTCGCGGGTTGCTTCTGCTGCATCCGCCAGGCGCTGCGGGGTCATATTCCTGTGATAAAAATAGACATGGAGCCGATTTGCCTCGCTGAAATCACGCCTTATGGTGTGGTCGTTGAGTTCTGCTACCAGCTGGCGTATGACGTGCCGGCGGTGCTGGTGGTCCTGGAAAGGCTCGCCCCGGACCATAGCGAGGGCGATAATAACCTGGGTTAAGGCGCCGTACAACATTTCGGCGCCGGCCATCGCATTGCCGGCTGCGAAAAGTTGTCCAGCCAATGCCGAAAAATCCCCGGATGCTCGGATGCGTTCCTCCGCAATCATCTGAGTTCCCGCGCCGGATGACCCAATATCCGTTCTATGAAGTGCGGCGCCAAGTCCCAGTCCTCGACAAGTTCATAGTCCGCGAACACTTGCTGCTGCCCGTGTGCATAGTGCGACTCTGCAAAGTTAAGCTCGGACAGCGCCTTGCGACCGTCGCTGCATTCTTGGGAGATTTTCCGTCCGGCGTCATAAATTTCCGCATAGGTTTCGTGAGGCCATCCGCGTTCCCGGGCAACGCACTTGATAGCCTCGGCGGTAGCATCCCAGATTTTGACGGCGGCCAGCCGGTAGTCCTGCCGTCCCAGCGCCAAGTCGGCCTCCCAAACTATGCTTTGAACTTCACGTGTTTGCTCCGGCGACAGCATTGCCCGCCTCCTTTGTTTGATAGACGCCGATGTTTGATAATTGCCGACTCCGGTATAGCAACGCCCCAGGCTAGGCCGGCACGGCCACCGCTTCGGGGGCGCGTGGTTTGCCGGGTATCAGCAGGGAGACCAGGAACCCGGCGAAGTAGATGCCGGCGGCGATGAAGAAGCCGTATTGCCAGTCGAACCACTCCACCGGCCCGAATATCATAAAGGCCGCCACCGCGCCGAACAGCGTGTTGTTGCCCCACATCAGGCCCAGGAAGCTCGACTCCAGGCGGCGACCGGCGGCGATGTCCGCGGCGGCGGCTTGCGTCAGGTTATTCACCGAGAAGTTCAGCATCCCGTAAATCGCCACGAAAACGGTAATCCACGGCGTGTAGCCGTCCCCGCTTACCATGATGACGGCCAGTGTCAGCATGGTGGTGACGCCCATGATGAAGACAATCAGCGGGCGGCGGCCTACCCGGTCCGACATCCAGCCGATGATGGGGCCGAACAGGATGCCGGGCAGCACCATCAGCATAACGTGTACGGCGGCCTGGAATTCGCTCACTCCCAGGTGAATCAGGTACAGGGGCACCAGGAACACCAGGGAACGGTCGGCCATGCCCCGCACCGCCGAAACGGTGAAGATGGCCCACATTCCGGTTCCCCGGAACGCCTCTTTCATCCCGTGCCAGTTGGTGCGAATCCGGGCGCTGACATCAACGTTGATGGGGCGCTCGCTGCCGGCGTTGCGCAGCAGGAAGAAGATGGCGACGGTGGCAATGAACATCACCGGCGTGCTGAATCCCAGGATATAGCGCCAGTCGATGGTGCCCCACGGCAGCGCCCAGGACACTTCCACCCGCCCCTCGGCGGCGCCGCCGCTCCAGGTCAGCGCGCCGGCGATGAGCGCGCCGGCGGCCAGCGGGCCAATCACGTCGCCGATGCTGCCCGTGGAGCGGTGCATGGAGATGAACAGCCCGCGCCGTTCGGGAAAGCGTCGCGCCAGCAATCCCAGCGCCGGCGGGTGCCACAACGCGCTGCCCATGGAACCCAGGGCCAGGGCGCACAGAATCAGCGCGTAGGACGGAGCGATGGACATAAGCAGGTAGCCCAGGCCAATCATAAAGGTGCTGATGGACAGCACCCAGGCTACCCGGTGGTGGAACAGGTCAACCAGAAAGCCGCCGGCAGTGCTGGTAACGCCCCCGAAGATGGAGCGGATGGCGACCACTGCGCCCACACTCAACGCCCCCAGCTCGAACTCCGTGATAATCGCCAGGATGATTATGGGGATGCTGTGCGCGTACAGGTGCTCAAAAGCGTGCGCGCCCACCAGCGTGGTCGCCATCACCGACCCTTTGGTGCGCGGGACGCCCTGCGCGCCGGATGTGGGGGAACTACCTGCCGCTGCTGCTTGCGCCATGGTGCCTGCTCCTCTGCTAACGGACGGCCAGGCGGCCGACGATAGGGCGCATTATACACGATGGCGGGGGCAGCGTAGCGGCGCGTTTGGCATTCGTAAAAGGCCGGCACCTACACCCCAATTTGCGCCGGTTTCGCAAGCAACGCGCAAGCAAAATCAGACGGCCCAAAATGGCATATAGGTACGGCTTCGCGTTCCGACGTTGGAATCCCTTACCTTAATTAGCTCTCTGTCTATTGTTTCTTTGAGCAACCGGGATGCCGTAACGTTGTCGCCGGAAATGCCAAAGCGTTCCCGAATTGAAGCGTTGTTCACCGGCCGGTTGGTAACATAGCATAAACAGGCGTGCAAGTAACAAGCCCATATCCGTTCCGATTTGTCCATTTCAGACAGGGGCTTGTGGGCAAACAGAGAGATGCGAGTAGAACCAGGCGGAGCTTCAATAAGAGGAGCCGGGAGCTGAAAAACCTCGACCTGCTGGATTACTTTGTCAATGCCGCTGCCACGCTCCTCGCAGATATTGAATCGGCGCATCAAACGCGCCAGCCTTTCATTGCGTGACTTGGGCTCCGCATCAATGCTCCGGGCGTACCATCATACGCCCTCCGTTCAGTATTCGTAAAACATCTCCTGCAACGCATCCCTGTCGTCCGTTACCGTCAGCCCCAGCATCAGCAGGATGCGCGCCTTCTGCGGCATCAGGTTATCGGAAACGATAAAGCCCTGCTCGGCTTTCCGTGGCGTCATCACCACCCGCCCGGCGCTGGAGCGGCTGGCCAGCACGATGGGCATACCCTCCGCTACGGCACGCTCGGCGGCCGTAATGACCGCCGGGGGAAAGGTGCCAGCGCCAAAACCGGCCAGCGCCAGGCCGGCGGAACCGTGGGCGCGCACGGCGTCAATGAGCATCCCGTCGGCGCCGGCGTAGGAATGTACGATGTCCACACGGGGCAAGTCGGTTCGCCCGTCCACGGTGAAGGGCGTTGCCGTGGTGTGCTTGCGGACGGGGCGGCGGTAGAATATCACCCGGTGGTCGGAGTCGGCGTAGCCCAGAAAGCCCAGCTCGCCGGGCTGGAAAGTCTCCACGCGCAGGGTGTTGGCCTTATAGACCTCGCGGGCGCAGTGGATTTCGTTGTTGAGCGCCGTAAGCACGCCCATGCCGGCGGATTCGGGCGTGGCGGCGATGCGCACGGCGTCCAGCAGATTCAAGTCGGCGTCGGCGCTGATGGACGTAGGCGGCCGCATCGCCCCGGTAATAACTACCGGCCGGTCGGTCTTGACGGTCAGGTGCAGGAAGTAGGCGGTCTCCTCCAGCGTGGCCGTGCCGTGGGTAATGACGATGCCGGCGGTGTCCGGTTCGTCGCGCACGATGGCGTGAATCCGCTCGGCCAGCGCAATCCAGTTGGCCGGGCCGATGGCCGTGCTGCCCACGCTGACCAGATCCTCGGCAATAACATTGAAGTTAGCGCCGATTTCCGGCACCCGCGCCAGGTTCTGGTCAATAGTCAAGTGGTCGCCAATTTCGGGATAACGGATGTAATCCATCCGGTCCGGGCCAACGCCGGCAATGCTGCCGCCGGTGGCGATGATGTGGACGGTGGGGGTACTCGCGGACATAAAATAGCCTCCCTGCCGGGTCTATTCACACGTCTTGACCAATGGCTTGATGGCGCCGGTGTCGGTGGTGGCGCGGGCGATGTCCAGGTCATACATTCGCTGGAGGTTGAGCCAGAATTCGGGAGTTATGCCCAAGGCGCGGCCTATCCGCAGCGCCGTAGCCGCTAGATGCTCTCCCGGGTGGACGGGAGCAATCGTGGTCATTGCTTGCTCCTCAGTGATAATCGGTAACTTCAATTCCCATCGCACCCTGGTCGGTCCAGCGAAAACAAACTCGCCATTGGTCGTTGATGCGGATGCTGTGTTGTCCCGCACGGTCGCCACGGAGCGATTCCAGCCGATAAGACGGCGGCGGGCGCAAGGTCAGGCGGTACCGTCGCGGCGCCTGAATCGTCTCAATGCCGCCCTATACTAACGCTTAACGCGCGGCGTTAGCAATCACAGCGCTGCGAACCGGGGTTTGGTATCTTGTGTTACGATGGTTGCGTATGCGCGCCCTGATTCTTTCCGACATTCATTCCAACCTGGAAGCATTCGACGCCGTTCTGGACGACGCGGACGCCCTGGGCGGCTATGACGTCATCTGGTTTCTGGGCGATTTGGTGGGCTATGGCGCCGACCCCGGAGCCTGCATCGCCCGGCTGCGCCGGCTGCCCCACGTCGCCATCGCCGGCAATCACGACCACGCCGTCACCGGCAAACTGAACCCCGACCTTTTCAACGGCGCCGCCCGCGCCGCCGCCCTCTGGACGTCCGCGCAGCTCACCGGCGACGAGCGCAAATATCTGGCCGGCTTGCCCGAAGTGCGGCAGGCAGGCCCCTTTACCCATGTCCACGGCAGCCTGCGCGACCCGGCGCTGGAATATCTCATCAGCGAGCCGGCCGCGCTGGCGACCTTTGCCCTGCTGGAAACGCCTTTCTGTCTGGTGGGCCACTCCCATTACCCGCTGGTCTGGACGGAAAACAACGGCCGGGCCGGCGTTGAGCTGCTGGCCCCGTCCCGCCCGCTGCAACTGGACGACCAACGGCGCGTCATCGTGAACCCGGGCAGCGTGGGCCAGCCCCGCGACGGCGACCGGCGGGCATCATACCTGCTCTACGACCGCGCGGAGGGCGCCGGCGCCGGCACATTGCATCACCGCCGCGTCGAGTACGACATCGCCGCCGCCCAATCCAGGATACTGACGGCGGGACTGCCGGGGTCGTTGGCCCGGCGTTTGTCCGAGGGACTGTAGCAAACTTGACGCCTGTTAGCAGACACGATTAAACTTTGTATGACACACGCTCACGTTGCTGAGCCAGGTGAGGTATTATCATCGCTATTCAACAGGTCAATGGCAACTCCGCATTCAGTGAGGACGTAGCTTTATTCATCGACTGGGAGAACTTCAAAATTAGCCTGGCGGTGCGGGGTCGAACCCCCAACGTGTCCGCGCTGAAAGAAGAAGTCTCCAACCACGGCCGGGTCGTCGTCGGCAAAGCCTACGCCGACTGGGTAAGCCGCGCGCCCGAGCTCAAAGGAGCCAGCCAGTTCATCCTCGACCCCCCCTCCCTGTATGCGGCCGGCATTGAGCCGGTTTACGTGCCAACCCGTTTGCCCATCCGTGGCTCGTACCAGCCCGGTCGCACCGTCAGCGTTAAAAACAGCGTTGACGTAAAGATGACCGCCGACTGCATTGACACCGCCCACAACTTCCCCAACATCAACACCTTCGTCCTGGTCTCCGGCGATTCCGACTTCATTCACGTCATCAACTCCCTGCGCGCCGTGGGCAAGCGCGTGGTGGTGGTGGGCGTATCCTGGGCCACTTCCCGCCGCATGGCCGACCACGTGGACGGGCTGATTTTCTACGATTCCGACGTTGACCCCATTGACGTGGAACCGGAACCGCCCGTCTCCCCCCGCGAACCCTTCCCCCGCAGTCGCCCGCCGGCCCCCGCCGCCCTGGCCAATCCGGGACGCCACCAGCTGCCCGAAGTCATCCGCGCCATTGAGGACGTCATCCGCACTGAGCGCGCCGCCGGCCACACCCTGCTCCTGACCTCCCTGAAACAGCGCCTCGTCCGCCGCATTGCGGGTTTTGACGAGCGCAAGCTGGGCTTCGCCGGCTTCAAGAAACTGATGCTGCGCGTAGCGGAGGAAGGCAACATCAAAATCCGCAGCGTTGACCTGGTGGACTGGGTTCTGATGGCCGACGAACCCGACCCGGTGCCCGAAATCCGGGATGACGATAACGCCGAACTGGAAGCCCGCGATTCATTCACCGGCGCCGGTAGCGGCGCTGACCTTGACGCGGAAGACGGCCAGCCCGAACCGCCCCCCGGCGAATCCCCCGGCGATGCCGACGATGCGCCGGCCGCGGCAACCGCTCCCATCGTTCCCGAACCCCCGCGGCCCGTTCCGGGCAAGTTTGACCGCGCCCTGGCCGAGGCGGTCGCCGGACTGGCTCTGCCCGCCTCCAACGACGCGACGGGCGACGTATCCCGCATCGCCGACCTCATCGTTATGGGTTATACCCTGGAAGAGCGCGACGGCGCCGACTCGGTGATGTTCAATGCCCTCTGCAACGAAATCAGTCAGGCCCTGGCCGCCGGCATCGCAGCCGGGGACGCCACCGTCGTTGACCACTGGGGCGACAACTGTTCCCGCACCTACATCACCCGCCTTGTTCGCAACTTGACCGGCAGCGGCGTGTTCCAATACCACAACGTCAGCGTGCGCGACGCCGAAACCGGCCGCCTGCGCCGCCGCCGCGTATTCGGCCTCAACCGCCAGCACCCCGTAACCGGCATCACCCTCGCCGCCCGCCTGGGCCTGCCCTACCAGCCCGCCGGCGAAAAAGCCCCGCCGCCGGCGGAACTGCCGGCCCCGGCGGAACTGCCGGCCCCGGTGGAACTGCCGGCCCCGGTGGAGCTGCCGGCCCCGGTGGAACTGCCGGCCGAAGAACTGCCAACCAACGACGCACTGGCAACACCGCCTCTGGAAGAGCACAACTCCGCCGAAGCCGACCGCGCCGAATCCGCCGCGGACGCAGCGGCGGCGGTTTTGTTCACGTAGGGGCGAATAACCATTCGCCCCGGCCCTATCCCAAAAGGCCGCTCAGTCCCCCGTACCACGCGCCGGCCAAGTCGGCCACTGCCAAATCAACCAGCCCGTCAACCCGCAACCGCGGGCCGCCCGTTTCGCCAATCGCCAGTGCCGGCACGCCGGCATCGGCGGCGGCCCGCAGCGCCGCCGCCGCCTGGTCAGGTTCCATCGCAACCATAATCCGCGAACACGCCTCGCCAAACCAGGCGGCATCCCACCGGCGCGGCAGCTCCGCGACAAACTCCGCCGCCGCCGTAAATCCCACCGCCGCCCCGCCGCCAACCCGGCCATCCCCCAGGATGCACGACTCGGCCAGCGTCACGGCCAGACCGCCATCGGAGCAGTCGTGCGCCGATAGCGCTGTGCCGTCGGCAATCAGCCGCCGGCATAATGCCTGTACCCGCCGCTCCAGCGTCAGGTCGATGCGGGGCCGTCCGCGCACCATTCCGTGCATTGTGTTCAGATACTCGCTGCCGGCCAGGTCGGTGGCGCGGGCCGTCAGCCGTCCGGCGCCCAACAGCACGACGGCCAGCCCGCCGGCGGGAAAGCCCGCGCCGCAATGCCGGCTAACGTCGTCCAGCAGACCCAACCCGCCGACGATGGGCGTGGGAAAGATGGCCGTGCCCTGGCTTTCGTTGTACAGGCTCACGTTGCCGCTCACTACCGGCGCTCCCAGCATACGGCAGGCTCGCGCCATGCCACGGATGCACTGCTCCAGCTGGTAATAGACTTCGGGCCGTTCCGGGTTGCCGAAATTCAGGCAGTCGGTCAGCGCCAGCGGTTCGGCTCCGGCGCATGACAGGTTGCGCGTAACCTCCGCCACCGCCATCTGCCCGCCGCGATACGGGTCCAGATAACACTGCCGGCCATTGCCGTCGATGGCCACCGCGATGGCTTGTCCGGTTCCCTTGACCCGCAGCACGGCGGCATCGCCCGCGCCCGGCCCGACCACCGTATTAGTCTGCACCTGGTGGTCATACTGCCGATACACGCCCTGCCGGCTGGCGATATTAGGCGACGCCAGCAGCCGCAGCAGCGTTTCCCCGGCATCGCCGGGCATTGGCACGTCCCGCAGCCGCAATTGCTGGCGTGCCAGCGCCTCGGCCGAGGGTGCGCCAGCCAGACGATACCGGGGCGCGTCCGTAAGGTGATTCACCGGGGCGGCGGCGATGGCTGCAATGCCGTCGCTAACCCGCGCCGTGGGTTCCTCGGTTACGGTTCCGATGGCGCGGCATTCCACGTCCCACTTGGCGAACACGTCGCCGATGGCGTCGGCATCCTCCGGCGCCGTTACCAGCAGCATCCGCTCCTGCGATTCCGACAGCATCACCTCGTAGCCGGTCATGCCGGACTCCCGGCGATGCACCCGGCTGATGTCCAGGGCGATGCCGCGCCGGCCGCGGGCGGCCGATTCCACCGCCGCGCCGGTGAGTCCGGCGGCGCCCAAATCCTGCAAGGCGCGCACCTTGCCGGTCGCCAGCGCCTCCAGGCACGCTTCAATCAGCGATTTCTCCAGGAACGGATTGCCCACCTGTACGGTAGGCCGCAGTTCTTGCGCCGCTTCAAAAGTGCGCGAGGCCAACCCCGACGCGCCATGTATGCCGTCCCGCCCGGTGCCGGCCCCGGCCAGCAGCAGCGCGTCCCCCGGCCGGTCGGCGGCGGCGCTGGCCAGTTCGTCAATGCGCGCGATGCCGACGCACATAGCGTTCACCAGGGGGTTTTGCGCGTAGGAATCATCAAAGTAGATTTCCCCGGCCACGTCGGGCACGCCGATGCAATTGCCGTACCAGCCGATGCCGTCCACCACGCCGCGCAGCAAGCGCCGGTTGGCGGCGTCGTCCGGCGGGCCAAAGCGCAGCGAGTTGAGCAGCGCAATTGGCCGCGCCCCCATCGCCAGAATATCGCGCACGATGCCGCCCACGCCGGTGGCCGCCCCCTGCAACGGCTCCACCGCCGAGGGGTGGTTGTGGGATTCCACCTTGAACACCACCGCCAGCCCGTTGCCGATGTCAATGGCCCCGGCGTTCTCTGCGCCGGCCTGCGACAGCGTGCGGGCCGAGCCGGTGGGCAGCATCCCCAGCAGCGGCCGGGAATGTTTGTACCCGCAATGCTCGCTCCACAGCGCCCCGAACATCCCCAGCTCCACCGGGTTGGGTTCCCGGCCCAGCCGGGCCACAATCAGGTCGTACTCGGCCGGCGAAAGGGCAATTTCGTCCAGGATTTCCTTGCTTACCGGCACCGGATGCTACCTCTCATAAAGTGTCGGAATGGGCGCCGCTACGCATCAGGCGGATGGTACCGGCATCTGCCACCATAATCAGTCTATGCGCGATTGAGTATATGACAAATGGGGACGCCTTACCCGATTATGCCCCCAACCACCACCAGCGCCACGCCGCCCACCGCCAGCAGCGTTCCGATAACCAGCTCTTTCGTAACCGCCTCGCTCCGGCGCAGGAACAGCCGCGCCAGCGCCAGCGTAACCAGCGGGCTGCACGACACGATGGGCGAGATGACCAGTATGCTGGAACCCTCTCGCGTAACGGCAAAGTACAGCGACATAACGGCGCAGGCGGCGGCAAACCCGGCCAGGAACACGAACAGCGTCGCGCGGCCCGACGTGCTTGCGCGCTGCACCGCCTCCCGCCCAAACAGCGGCGACAGCACCAGCGTAGCAAAGAACATACTGCCCGCCGCCATAATCAGCGGCGAGCCGTACAGATTGCTCAGCACCCGCCCGCTCAGCGTCGCCGCTCCATAACACGCCGCCGCCAGAATCGCCAGCCCGTAACCCGCCACCGACTGCCAGTCCCGCCCCCAGCTCTGGCGCAGAAAGTTGCCCCCGGTCAGGGCCAGCCCGACTACCACCACCACCGTACCGACGCCCAGGAGCGCGTTCAGGTGCTCGTCGAATCCGGGAACGCCCAGCCTGGTGAACGTGATGGCATACAGCGCCGAAAACAGGGCGGCGCTGCCCACGATGGGCGTTACCCGCGACGCCCCAATCATGCTGATGGCGACGTACTGCTGCGACCGTCCCCCCATATAGGTCAGGATGCCGTTGCCCAGCAGCCACACCATGGCGATGGCCGGCAGCGCCGTAATCGCCTGGAACTCAAAGGACAGCGCCAGCGTCCCCGCCAGCAGCGTTGAGGCCACCAGCGAAACCAGCGCCGACGGCATGGGCCGCATCGCCCGCATCCCCAGGCGGGCCAGCACCGCAGAGCTGCCAAACCCCAACACCGCGATGCACGCCAACCCGATGGACAGCAGCATCGCTAACCACCGGCGCCGGCAACGGCGTCAATCATTGACCCGAAAATCAGATTGCCGTCGTCAGACCCCAGCAGCGCCTCGCAGCTGCGCTCCGGGTGGGGCATCATCCCCAGCACGTTGCGCCCTGCGTTGAGGATGCCGGCGATGTTGCCCACCGAACCGTTGGGGTTGGCGGCGTCGGTTATCGTTCCGTCCGGTTCGCAGTAGCGGAACAGCACCCGGCCCTGCGCTTCCAGCTGCGCGATGGTGGCGGCGTCGGCGTAGTAGTTGCCCTCGCCGTGGGATACCGGCACCGCCAGCGCCGGCCGCGCCTGGCAACGGCTGCTGAACGGCGTATCCACCCGTTCCGTCCGCAAATGCGTCCACTGGCAGCGGTATTCCAGATGCCCGTTGCGACGCAGCGCCCCCGGCAGCAGGCCGGCCTCGCAAAGAATCTGAAACCCGTTGCAGATGCCGATGACCAGCCCGCCCGACGCGGCAAAATCCCGCACCGCGCCCATCACCGGCGAGAACCGGGCAATCGCCCCGGCGCGCAGATAGTCGCCATAGGAAAACCCGCCCGGCACGATTACGGCGTCGCAGCCGGCGAGATTATCGTCCTTGTGCCAGATGTAACCGGCATCCTGCCCCAGCGCTTCGCTCACGGCATAATGGCAGTCGGTATCGCTCCAGGTGCCGGGAAAAACCAGAATGCCGAATCGCATAGGCGCTATCCGGTCGCCGGTTCCAGCAGGCGGGATACGATGGCGTTCACCTGGCTGCCATCCGCTTTGCCCCGAACCTGCGGCATAATGCGGCCCATCACCTTGCCCCGGTCGCCCGGGCCGGACGCGCCCACGTCGGCGATGGCCTGCCGCGCCAACGCTGCGATGGCATCGGCCCCCAGCTGCTCCGGCATATACTCCTGCAACACGGCGAGAGATGCCTCCTCTGTCGCCACCAGGTCGGCCCGGCCGCCGTCGCCGAACATCTGGATGCTCTCCCGCCGGTCCTTGACCTGCTTGGCCACCACGTCGGTAACGCCGGCGTCGTCCAGTTCCCGGAGCGTGTTCTTTTCCACCAGCTGAATCTGGCTCTTCAAAAATCGCAGCGTATCCAGCCGCCCCTGATTCCGGGCGCGCATAGCATTGCGAATATCCTCTTCCAGCCGTTCCTTGATGCTAGCCATAACCTTGCCGCCTGTCTGGTCTAAAGCGCCGCGCCAATCCGTCCTGCGCCACAAACCGATAATACGATAATGCTACAACGCAACCCCGCGCCGGCGCAACCGTGTTATACTGGATGCGCGGGCCGAAGTGGCGAAATGGCAGACGCGCCGGTCTCAAAAACCGGTGGGATAACATCCCGTGTCAGTTCGAGTCTGACCTTCGGCACCATTCCCGTCGCTGGTTCGTCAACCGGCGCCGGCGATTTCGAGCATCGCGCTGCCGGCGCCGGCAGGCCGTGCCAGTCAGCGCCATAATCCGGGAGTCATCGTGCGGCCCTGGCGTCATTCTGCTTCGCCAGTTCGCCGGCAATCCAGCGGTAGGTGGGTTTGATGCCTTCCCGGAAGGTCGTTGCCGGCTGCCAGCCGATGACCTCGTTCAGCACTGTGTTGTCGCTGTTGCGTCCCCGCACTCCCTGGGGCTTGGTCAGGTCATGGCAGCGGGACAGCGTCTTGCCCGCCGCGTCGCACACGGCGTCCACCAGCTGGTTGACCGTAATCAGTTCCTCGGTGCCCAGGTTCACCGGCCTGGTGTAGCCCGATTCCATAATGCGCCGCAGCCCTTCGATGCAATCGTCAATGTAGCAGAAGCTGCGGGTCTGTTCGCCGTCGCCCCACACCTCAATCGCGGCGCCGTCCGCGGCCAGGGCCACCTTGCGGCAGATTGCCGCCGGCGCCTTCTCCTTGCCGCCGTCGTAAGTGCCCAGGGGGCCGTAGATGTTGTGAAAGCGGACAATGCGCGCATCCAGGCCGCATTCTTCCTGGTAATAGGCGGTCAACTGCTCGGCGAACAGCTTTTCCCACCCGTATCCTTTCTCCGGGTCGGCCGGGATGGCTTCGTCTTCCCGGAGCGGGGTAACGTCTTCGGAGTCCTGGAGAAAGCTGGGATAGACGCAAGCGGAGCTGGTGTAGAGGTAGCGCCGCACCCGGGCTACCCGCGCCGCTTCCAGCATATGGCTGTTGATGAGGGTGTTGTTGCGGGTCAGAAAAGCGTGGTTGGCCGTGATGTAGCCGATGCCGCCCATATCGGCGGCCAGTTGATACACGTCGTCCATGCCGTCGGCGGCTTGCCGGCAGCTCTCAAAATCGCGCAGGTCGGCAACCACGAACTCATCGGCGGCCGTGTCCTCAAATTCGGGGGGCTTGAGGTCCACGCCCCGGACCCAGTGGCCTTCGGCTTTCAGGCGCTTGATGAGGTGATGGCCGATGAATCCTCCGCCCCCGGCAACGACGACGTTCATCAATACGCTCCTCCTCAGGTTAGCTTCAGCTGGAACAGCTTGCGGAAAGGCTTTAATACGGGAACCAGGAACATTTGCCACAGGCCATGGCGGCGGCAAGCCCGGCCCACTTCCAGGTTGGCCTTGATGATGTTCCTGACCGATTTGGTGGAAGTGCCGCCCGGCATCATTTCCACCACTACCCGCTCCAGGTATTTTACGCTGATTTTGTGCTTGAGCAACAGGCGCAGCATCAGTTCGTAGTCGGCGGCGATGGGATACCGCAGGTCAAAGACGCCGTACCGTTCATAGACCCGCCGCCGTACAAAGAGACTCGGATGCGGCGGCATCCAGCCCGAGTACCAGCCGGCGAGGTGGTGTTTGCCGGCCTTCCAGCTCCGCACCAGTTTGCCGGCCTCGTTGATATACACGATGTCGCCATAGCAGGCGTCAACTGCCTGGTCGGCGGCAAAGGCGTGGGCCACGTCCCGGATGACCAGCGGGTCGCGGTAGCAGTCATCGGCGTTGAGGATGCCCACCACCTCGCCGGTGGCGCGGCCGATGCCCTTGTTCATACCGTCGTAAATGCCTTCATCCGGCTCGCTGATGAGTACGGCAATCCGGTCCCGGTAGCGTTCCAGCACGGCCAGCGTGCCGTTGGTGGAGCCGGCGTCCACAACGATGATTTCCAGCTCGTGCTTATGCTGCTGCGACAGCACGGACTCCAAGGCGCGCCCCACGCGAACATCGTTGAATACCGGAGTTACGATGGAGATTTTCATTCCGGGCTAGCTCAGGGAAGCCGGCTTATGACCCGCCGACCCGTGGGGCCGTACTTTACCATATAATCATAATAATCATAATCCCGCACACGACACGGGGCAGGACGGGCAGCGTTCCGTTGCCGGCGGTCGGGGTTTTGCAAAGCCATTAAAGCCCTCTCCCCCTGTGGGAGAGGGTTGGGAGAGGGGCAGCGCTCCACCCGGGGCCGGTAGCCCTCTCCCCTTGTGGGAGAGGGTTGGGAGAGGGGTAGCCCTCCGCCCAGGGCAGGTAGCCCTCTCCCCTTGTGGGAGAGGGCTGGGAGAGGGGCAGCGCTCCGCCCAGGGCCGGTAGCCCTCTCCCCTTGTGGGAGAGGGTTGGGAGAGGGGTAGCCCTCCTCCAGCGAGCGTCCGCAAAACCTACCACCCGCACTTTGCCCCTGCCCGGCCCACTGACAACCCCCCTTTGACAACAACGAACATAAGTCCTAACAGGCCAATTGTGCCGGCTCAATGCCGAAGTGATACCGTGGCAGCAAAAGGTCTCGCAGCGGCGACGGCAAACGATAGGCCAGCCATCCCGTAGCGAAATCCTTGATCCGTCCGTAATCCATCGTTCACCCGCCAACTGGTAAAGGCCGCCTGCCGCGCGCGACGGCATCGCTGAGCACCGCCAGCGTTTCCTGCGCCGCGCGCCGCCAGGAAAACCGCGACACGTTATCATACCCGGCCTGGATGAGGCGCGCGCGCAACGCTCCATTCGCGCGGAGTTCCAGGAAAGCGTCGCAAATGCTCGCCACCGACATCGCATCGAAATACAGCGCCCCCTGGCCGCACACCTCCGGCAGGCTGCCGTATCTTGACGCCGCCAGCGGCAGCCCGCAGGACTGCGCCTCCAGCGCCGGCAAGCCAAACCCTTCGTACAGGGACGGGAAAAAATAGGCCAGGCCGTGGCGCAAAAAGGCGATTTTCTCCCCTTCGGAAACGAAGCCGGCGGCCACCACGGCGTCGCCGAAACCCTCCCGGCGCAGCCAGGCGTCCAGTTCGGCGTCCAGCCGGTGGCCGACCAGAACCAGCTGCTCCGCGCCGGGCGCGCGGCGCTGCGCCGCAACAAAGCCCTGCACCAGCCGCTTGATGTTCTTGTGCGCGTCGCCGCTGGAAATGGACAGAAAACAATCGCTCCGAACGCCGTACTTCCGTTTTACGGCCGGCCAGTCGTCCCCCGCCGTCGCCTGATTCGCCAGCGGCCCCTCGGGCACTACAACGACCTTGTCATCATAGCCCAGCGCGTGCGCGATGCGTTCCTTGCTGAATGACGAAACCGTGATGACCGCGGACGCCGCGCGAAAGGCGCGCGGCAGCAGAATCCGGTACGCCAGACGCCTTCCCGCCGGCACCGTCTGCGGAATATCCCGGAAGTTCATATCGTGCAGCACGGCCACCGTAGGCAGCGTTGGCCGGATGGGCGACAGGTAGCCGGGGCAAAACAGCGCATCGCCGCCCAATTTTTTCGCCACGGAGCTTACGACGAGCTGCTGGTACAGGGTGCGGAGGGCCAGGTTCGCGCCGGACACGGGAGCCCGCCGGCATTGCAGGCCCAGCTCCTCCGCATAATAGCGGTGGTTCAGCTTGTTCGTCAGGCATACCACGTCCAGGCTGGGCAGAGCGCGCAGCTCAGGCAGCAGGCTGTCCACATAGGTTTGCGTCCCCCGGTTGCGGCCCGGCACGATAAAGAGCAAATCGACGACGACTTTCATCGCCCGGCGCTCCCCGTCGCGGCGTCCGCCGGCCCCGGTTCCGCCGGTTGGTCGTCGGGCCGCGGCTCCGGTTCGGAAGCCCGGCGACGGTTCCAGACCTCAACCACGGCGGCGAAGGCCAGCGCCGTCCAAAAGAAACGGTCTTCGCTATGGGTGTCAACCAGATTCAGGGCCAGGAAAGCGACGAAGGCGCTCAAAAATGCGTTCCGCCACAAAATGGCGGCGGCCGGTGCGCCGGGCGCAAGCCGCAGCATCTGCCAGCCGGCCCACGCCAGAACGGCCAGCATCGGAAGCGCTCCCAGCAATCCCGATTCGGACAGTACCTTGAGATAGCCGTTGTGGACGCCGACGATATGAGCATCCGGGAAGTTCCGGCGCGCTTCCGGCTGGAAGGTCCTGAATCCACTGCCGCCCGCAGGAGCATCAGCGAATAACGCCAGGGCCAACTGCCAATTCCTGATTCTCTGTTCATCCGGACTCAGATCAACTTCAGCAGTGGGCGGCGTCACAATCCCTGCGGACGCCTCTCCTATCGGGCCAATGGCGGGCGTCTGGGCCCAGTAAGTCTCGCCGTACTTTTCGTAGTGCACGTAGCTGCGCAGGAACTTGCCCCGGTCGTCGCCGGTCGAGGTGTATTCATATGACCGGGCGCCGTCAATTTCGGTCCAGGTAGAGTTGTCGGGCGCATTGGCATCGTCGGATTGAGCGTTGGCCCGCTGCCAACGCCAGCCCCTCAGGTCGTCGCCGTCGTCAGGGCGGTAGAGCCCGTCGTGGACCAGGTAGGCGTTGAGAGGCTCCCCTATCCGCTTCGCTGCCTCCTCGTACTTGATTCCGGCCACACCGATTTTCACCCTCGGCGGCGGCGCATCTATTTCCTTGTCCTTGCCGAACCCAAAGCTCCAGTCTATCGGCTCGGGGAAGATGCGGTCAAATGCCGTGGCGCCGGTGGGCAGTACCTGCAACATCAGAAAAGCCGCCGCCAGCACCGCTATGCCGGCCGCCGTTAATTGAACTGCCACGCGGCGCAGCGAAACCGCGCTCAGCGCGATGCCGGCCGCCAGCACAATGGGCAGGGCAAGCACGCCGGAGCGGGACCCGCTGCTGAATATGCCGAAAACAATAATCGCCAGCAGCCCCCCGGCAACCAGCCGGGCAGACATCCGTTTGGAGGTCAGAATCAGGCCCAGACCCAAACCGTAGGCCAGCAGGGCAAACAGCGCCAACCTGCTGATTCCATACGCCTCCGCGATTACGGATGCGTTCAGGTTTCCGCCGGCATCGGCAAAGGCGCCGGCATCGGTGGCGCTGTGGAGCAGCCCTTCCCAGTGCCAGCCGGTAATCTTGTTCGCCGTGCATTTCGCTACGTCCGCGCATTGTAGCCCTACCCAGTCGCTGCCAAAGTAGAACTCGACCAGTACCAGCACGAATACGAGGGCAATGCCGCCCAATATCGTCCAGGCAAAAGACGGTATCCGGCCTTCTTGCCGGAGCGTTTCCACCACCATGGCGATGATTACCAGATAGGTAGGCAGGCGGAACAGCGCCAGAACCGAGCGCGTTGAATGGTCGCCCCACAGGAAGGAAATCATAACGCCCAGTATGAACAGGGCCGCGAGCCGCTGCGTCCAGGTGCCGGTCAATATGCTCCACCAGCCCCGGGGCCCTTCGGCGGCGAACTTCGCCGCCAGAAAAGCCGTCAGGATGGCCGCAAACAGCAGAATCTCCAGGACTTCTGACCAGGTTTTCAGCAGGAACTGCAGCGCAACTTCAACCATCAGGGCGTGGCACAGCAGCCACGGGCTAATCCTGACGCTATGCAATCCTTGCCGGGGCAGCCGCCGCAATTTGCCGGCCAGTTGAGTTGCCATTACGGTTCCCCGGCCGTTGACCGGAGGCTATAGGTCTGGCGAAGTATCATGGCCACGAATGGAATTACGATGGCGGCAAACACCAGGGAGTGCACGGTTGCGGCCCAGGCCGCGCCGTTGGCCCCGTAATCCGGCGCCAGCAGCAGAATGACCGTCGCTTGCGCCGCCACTGCGGCCGACATCGCGGCCAGGTGCGGCAGGGCGCGGCCCGCCGCTGTCGGCATAATAGACAACGCGGCGATGCTTGTAAATACAATTGCGCCCGGCAGCATTATCCGCAGCGAGCTGCCGGCGTCGGCAAATTCCGGGCCCAGCAGGATGCGTATAACGGGCCGGTGAAACAGGAAAAGCAGCCCGTACCCGGCCACAGACGCCGCCGCCGTCAGCGCCGTGAAACGGCGCGACAGATTCCTGACCCCGGCGCCGTTGGCGCCAAACCATAGCCGGCTGTACTCTACCTGCACTCCCTGCGCAACGGAAAGGAAGGGCAGTTTCGTGGCGTCGATGATGTAACGGGCCGCCCGGTACAGGCCCACCTGTGCCGCGCCGGTCACGCCCCCGGCCAGCAGCGCGTCGGCGTGAATATGCAGCGCTTCCACCGATGACCGGCCAAAGGACGCGATTTGAAATCTCACCACGTCCCGCGGAACTTTGACCGACGACGCGCGCAGCAGTCCCGGCACGCCGGCCCGGCCGGCCGACAGCGCCACCGCCAGGGCCAGCCCGGCCCCCAGCGCGGCGCCCCGGATGACGGATGACATAATTACGACGAGCAGGCCGCCGCCGGACAGCCACGCCCACACCAGCGCCGCCGCCCCGCACAGCGTACTCGCCACTACGACGGCAAAACCGAGCGGCAGCCGGTCGGCCAGTCTCAGCACCGCGAGGCTTTCCCCGGACATCGCCGTCAGAATGCCCGTAACGCTGTAAAAGAGCATCGCCGTCATATAGGCGTGATTGAAAAAACCCAGGAGACTGACGGCAGTAAAAGTGGCCGCCGCAATCAGGCCGTAGGCAAGCAGGCGCATTCCCAGGGCCGCGCCCAGCGCCAGCCGCAATACGCGCCCGGCCTCGGCCGGCTGCCCTTTGGCCACGCTCCGCGTTACATAGGTTGTGATGACCTCTTCGCCCGGCATTGTGGTCAGCCCGTACAGCAGCGAAGCGGCGGCGACGATTATGGACCATACGCCGAAACCTTCCGGGCCGAGAATGCGGGCTGCGAAAGTCACCTGAATTATCCCGCCCAGCGCCTGAACCCCCGTTATCGCGCCCAGCCACAGCGTTTGCCGGGCGGCGCGCCGGTCGGCGGCCGGCAGCATCCTGGCCAGGAGCGGTTTCAAGGACACCGGCTTGGGACGGGTTCCAAAACGGCGCTTCCCTCGTATTACAGCGTCTCGGCGAGTTTGCGGATGGCGTCTGCCGGGTCGCCTTCAAGTTTGATGGCCACGGTGCGGCGGCCGAGGGCCCGCAGCGCCTGCAAATCGCCCAGCGCCTGGGCGTGGGCCAGGGCGCCGAAACTGAAGGGCCAACCGGGGATGGCGATGTCCGCGTCGTGTTCCTGCGTCAGTTGCAGGAGGATACCGCTGTCGGGGCCGCCCTTGTGCAACTGGCCGGCGGAGTGCAGCACACGGGGGCCGTAGCTGGCCGTGGTGGCGATGCAATGCTTGCGCATCACCCGTTGGCGCAGGCCGCGCAGAGCGTCGTTGACGGCGGCGGACTCGTGCAGGTAGGCCATAATTGCCAGGTAATCGCCGGGCCGGTTTTCCGTCAGCAGCTCCCGCAGGCGGCCGGCGGCGTCGGGATGGGCCGGCGGCCGCCCGCCCGCGCGCCGGTCGCCGTTCAATACGCTGACGGTGCGGTCTTTCGCGCCCTGCACGTCCGGCTGGTCGAAGGGGTGGATGCCGAGGATGTGGCCGGCGATGGCGGTGGCATACTCCCAGCGGTAAAACTCGGCGCCCAGGTCGTAAGCGTCGGACAGCTCCAGCCGGGCTGCGGGATGGCCGGCGGCGTGGAGGCGGGAAACGGCCTGGTCGGAGGCCGTATTATCGTCGGCTGCCAGCCGGAGCTGCACGAAAAAGCGGTCGTTGCCATAGCAATCGGGGTTTTCCAGCGGCTCCGCGGCCACGGAGATGACGCCGGTGCCGTTTTTGCCGGTGCTCTCCGCCAGTATCTGCTCGACCCAGAGGCCCAGGCCGGCGATGCCCGGGGAGGCGACGAGCGTCAGTTTGTCCCGGCCCTGCCTGGCCAACGCGCCGATGACCGCGCCTAGCCACGCGCCCGGGTTGCTAACGGTTGCGGCCGTAACCCCGCAGCGGTTCTGCATTCCGGCGGCGGGGTTTAGCAGGCGCTCTAAATCGACCCCGGCCAATGCGGCCGGAACTAAACCGAAGTAGGACAGCACTGAGTAACGGCCGCCGACGTGCGGGTCATTGAGAAAAGCGCGGCGGAAACCGTCGGACTGGGCCAGTTTCGCCAGCTCCGTACCGGGGTCGGTAATGGCGATGAAATTGTTTCCGGCCAGTTGCGGGCCGAGGCCGGAGTTGACCAGGTCGCGAAAGTAGCTGTAGAAGGCCAGCGGCTCCGTGGTAGTGCCCGATTTGGAGGATACCACGAAAATCGTGCGCGCCGGGTCGATGGCCGCGGCCGTGGCCGCAACCCACCCCGGAACGGTGCTGTCCAGGGTGAGCAGCTGTGGATACCCGGCGGCGCTGCCAATGGTCTGCCGGATAACTTCCGGGCCGAGACTGCTGCCGCCCATGCCCAGCAGAACAATATTCTTGTATCCCGCGGCGCGTATGGATTGTGCGAATTGACCCAACTCGGCAACTTGCGGCTTGCTGTCAACGGGCAGCGTGAGCCAGTTCAGCCGGTCGGCAATTTCGGTAGGGTCATCGCTCCATAAGGTGTGGTCATGGCCATTAAGGCGGGCCGGAACGTCGTCGGCGTCCAGCCGGGCAGCCGTGTCGGATACCGTTTGAGAGTAGTCGCCAAGATAGTAACAGTCGCTCATCGCAGATTCCTGGCTGCGCCGCATCGCCAGAGTAGGGCAATATTAGCACAGTGGCGTCGCCGGGACAATCGCATCTCACCGGCCGGCAGCGTTCCGCTGCCGGCGGTCAGGGTTTTGCAAAGTCATTCGTGGGGCTGACAATGACCGGTAACCTCTGGCCCGCACACCATATCCCGCCAACCGCCTGAACCAGCAAAAGGACGCATTGCCAATGAACCCAGCCCACCACCGCAGAGGAATAACCAAACCGCCGGCAACGGAACGCTGCCTAACCGGCCCGCCCGGGCGTCCGTCAAATCGCTGGCATACGTTTTTTACTCAGATAAATGGGCATCCGGGCCAGCGGTTCAACGCTGGCCCGGATGAGGACTGCCTTGCCAAAGCCCGCCTCAAGCAAGACGCGATTGCCCGGCGTGGGCCACGGGGCTGCCACCATCCACCGCCCCATATTTGCTAAAATGCCGCCACCTGACCCACCCCTGCCCCGATGCAGCAAGGAGGCGAAATGACCACAACGATTTACGATGCCGAGCGCCGCGATATTTCCATTGCCCTGGGCGGCGACGCCATGATTACCCGCCGGATGCGGGCCTTCCAGGAGCCCCGTTTCCTCAAGCTGGTGGACATTCTCCGGGGCGCCGACGTGTCCCTGGTCAACCTGGAGATGCTGTTCCACGACTACGAAAGCAGTTGGCAGTGGAGCAGCGCCACCTATACCCGGTCCGCCCCCCGCAACCTGGATGAGCTGAAGTGGATGGGCGTCACCGCCGTGACCACCGCCAACAACCACTCCTTCGACTTTTCCGAGGGCGGTTTCCTGACTACCCTGGAGCACTGCCGGGAGATTGACCTGCCCAATGCCGGCGGCGGCCGCAACCTGGACGAGGCCCGTTCGCCCACTTACGTAGATTCGGCCCGGGGCCGGGTGGCCGTGATGGGCGCCACCAGCACCTTCAGCGAGCAGTCCCGGGCCGGCGCCGGCCGCCCCGATTTCGCCGGGCGCCCCGGGGTCAACGCCCTGCGCCACGACATCACCCACCACGTGCAGCAGGACGTGTTCGACGCCCTGCACCGGGCCAACCTGGAGCTGGGATACGAGGAGGAGCACGCCTTCTACCGCCACTTCGGCTTCCGGGGCAACGATGACGCGCCCGACCACAACACCGAAATAGATTTCCTGGACCACAAGTTCATCCTGGACGAGGAGTTCGCCGTCCGCACCGCTCTGAACGAGGATGACCGGCGGGGCATTGGCAACTGGATTCGGGGAGCGCAGAAGCAGTCGGACTGGCAGGTCTATGGGGTGCACTGCCACGAAAGCGGGCCCGAGGGCGACTTCCACGGCCATTCCCGCCTGTCGCCGCCCCATTTCCTGGTGGACTTTGCCCGCTGGACCATCGACCAGGGCTGCGCCGCCTTCGTCGGCCACGGCCCTCACTTCCTGCGGGGCATCGAGATTTACAAGAACCGGCCCATTTTCTACAGCCTGGGCAACTTCATTTTTCAGAATGAAAGCGTCCTGTGGCTGCCCCACGAAGCCTACCGCCGTTTCGGGCTGGACTTCAACAGCACCCCCGGCGACTACCTGGACACCCGCTCCGGCGGCGGCACCCGCGCCTTTGCCGCCGACCCGGCGTTCTGGCAGAGCGTGGTGGCAGTGTGCCACTACGCCGGCGGCGACTTGCAAGAGGTTATCCTGTACCCCATAGACATGGGCTTTGGCCGTCCCATTCCCCAGCGCGGCCGCCCCGTGCTGGCGGAAGAACCCATAGCCCGCCAAACCCTGCAGTGGCTGCAAGACGTTTCCCGCCCCTTCGGCACTGAGATTGCCATTGAGGAAGCGAACGGGGACGTAGTGGGGGTGATACGGGTTTAGGGGACGGGTTTGCATTTCACGCGCCCGGGAAAAGTTCCCGGGCGTTTCGCTTTGCTGACCGGAAGACGCACCGGCTGCTATGGAGTGGTAGCGTTCCGTTTCGGGTGGTCGGGGTTTTGCAAAGCCAGGGATGCCGCTCTGGCCGTCAGGGATAGGGGTTGCGATAAGAGCCGTCCCACCGCGCAGCTTGCAAAGTCATTAAAGCCCTCTCCCCTTGTGGGCCGCCCGGGGTTGGCTGCCCTCTCCCCTTGTGGGAGAGGGGTAGCACTCCGGCGTCAGGGAAATCCGGCGCCCGCAAAACCCGCTGCCCCGACTTTGCAACGACCCTACCCACTGACAACCCCCCTTTGACAACCGCGAACATCGGTACTATACTGCAACCTATCACGTGAATCCCAGTCCTGCCAGAGGTCAACCGGTCGTCAACGGCCAGTCAGCACAAAATCGCATACCGGCGTCGTGGAGACCCCTCGTCCAATGCTTACGCGAGTACGGTCTAACCGGCCAACAGCGACTGCCACCGCGCTGCGTGGCTGCGCCTTAAAGCGCAGTTCACGAACCATCGGAGCAAAACCTTGCGTAAATCCCCCGGCCGTGGGGCTGACAATGACCGGTAACCTCTGGCCCGCACACCGCATCCCGACAGCCATCCTAACCCCGATAGCCTGAACCGTAACCCCGACCCCCTGAACCAGCAAGGAGCATCGCCGGTGAACCCAGCCCACCACCGCAGAGGAATAACCAAACCACCTGAAACGGAACGCTGCCCTACGGAGTATTGAACTGCACAAGGATGCCGTCGGGGTCGTACACGTAGATGCTGCGGATAGCTCCATCGGGGCCGGTAAAGGACTCGATGGGGCCGGCCAGCGCCACGCCCTTGCTGAGCAGTTCCTGGGTTAGCGCCTTCACGTCGGCGACTCCGAAAGAGATATGGCTGATGCCCACCATGTCCAGCTTGATGGGCTGCCCGTCGGGTTCGTCGCCGGGATGGCTGGTGAGGGTCAGGGTAGGCGTGGCCCCGTCTCCGTAGGCAAGGCTGACCCAGCGGCGGGCCTGGCGCTGGCGCCGGTAGTTGTGCCAGCGTCCGCCTTCGGTGGGGTCGGTCATGCGGTCGCCCAGAACCGTCATCCCCAGTATGTCCCGATAGAATGCCAGAGACCGCTCCATATCGCTGACACAGATTCCGATGTGAGTAACGCACGTTGCTTCCATAACATTCTCCTCCCCCAGGTTGATGCCGACGCGACCGGCAACCGGCCCCGGGCCGCTATGACGGTTCCGCTCCTGGCCGGCTTGGCGAACTGCTTCGTAAGCTATTTTCCTAATCCAGGGGCAATTTGTAGAGCCATCCCGGCTCGGATATGTCCAGAACCTGCCCGTTGGGGCCGGCCCACTTCTCCTCGGCGCGAGGCGGACGCGGCGCGCCGTCCCCGGCTGCTTCGCGTCGGACAATCTCCTTGCCGTCAATCTCCCGGAGCCGGGCTCCTGTTTCCTCCAGGCTGTCAACCTGGAATCCGATATGGTGGATACCGCTGTAGTTCTCGCCATTGGGGCCAACGTCGGCGTCCGCGTCGGTTTTCCACTTGAGGATGGTCAGGTTGATGTCGCCGTCGGAAAGCTGGATTTGCCGGGCGTTGCGGGCGACTTCAAAGAGGCCGAAGCCTTCCTGGTAGAACTTTGCCACCTCAGCCGGGTTCTCACAGGTGATGGCAATGTGCTTGATTTTAGCCAAAGGGGCACCCCCGAAACTGGTATCGGGGCATTATAGCCCGCATCCCGTGCATTGGCGCAACCACCATCCGGCTCTCACGCCGGACGATTCCAAAGTTCCTTCTCTCTCAGCCCCCTCTCCCTTGATGGGAGAGGGCTGGGGAGAGGGTGAATCCCCCGCACCAGACACGGCTGCAGCATTGGAGACGGCCCTCACCCTAACCCTCTGGGAGAAAGGCAGCCGTTACCCCGACAAGATTGCCACGCTGCGCGCGCAATGACAGTATAATGTTAGCAACCCTTCCCGCTTTGACCTTATCCTGGCGACCTGTGAGGTAAGCAATCCATGAGCGCAACCCGAACCCTGGCCCAGTTTATTGCCGACACCGACTTTGCAAATCTGCCGCCGCCGGTGGTGGCAGCGGCCAAAATCGCCATACTGGACGGGGCGGCCAACATGGTCGCGGGTTCGGTGCAGGAACTGGCCGACATCATCGGCCGCTACGTGCAGGACGCCGGCGGCTCGCCCCAAGCCTCGGTGATAGGTTGGGGCTACCGGACCAACCCGCCGGCCGCCGCCTTCGCCAACGGAGTGTTCGGCCACTGCCTGGACTACGAAATCCAGGGGTTTCCGCCCACCCACGGCACCTCATCCTGTCTGCCGGCGGCCCTGGCGCTGGCGGAATACCACCACGCCCCCGGTGAGCAGGTCATCACCGCCTACGTGTTGGGCTGGGAAATCCAGGGGCGGTTGCGGGCCGCTTCGGCGCCGGCCACCGCTCCGGCCTATCACCCGCCGGGCCTGGTGGGCCCCCTGGGCGGCGCGGCCGCCGCCGCCAAGACCCTGGGCCTGGACGCCGGGCAAACCCTGATGGCCCTGGGCATTGCCGCCTCGCGCACCGGCGGCCTCACCGCCAACACGGGCACCATGGTCAAGTCCACCCACCCGGGCAACGCCGCCCGCATGGGCGCCGAGGCGGCCATCCTGGCCAGCATGGGCTACACCGCCAGCGATGCGGCGCTGGAATCTCCCCTGGGTTATGCCGCCGCCCTGTTCGGGGACGGCTTCAACTGGGACACGGCCACCGGCGGCCTGGGCGCGTCCTGGCGGCTGCTCGACCCCGGCTTTGACATCAAGCGGTTCCCCGCCCAAGTCTATATGCAGAATGCCATCGAAGCCGCGCTGAACCTGCGCGAGCAGAACGGCCTTGACCCCAACGACATCGCGCAGGTGACCATCCGCCGCCGGGGACGGGGCCATTCCGGGCCGGCGCCCCGCAGCGGACTGGACGGCAAGTTCAGCGTGGAATACTGCGCCGCCGCCGCCCTATTGGACGGGCAGGTGGGTATCGACACTTTCAACGACGTCCGCCGGTTCGCCCCGGATATGGAGGAAATGCTGGGCCGCATCCGGGTGGAACCGGAAGGCCCCGAATCGGGCGCGACGCTCGCCACCGCTTTGCTCAAAGACGGAACTACGGTCAGCGCCGAATGCGCCGCCTTCCGCGGGTCGGCGGCCAACCCCATGTCTCGGGAGCAGCGCCTGGAAAAGGTACGCGACGCCTTCCGTCGCGCCCTCTCCGAAGCCGACGCCGAGCGCGTTCTGGATATGCTGGAGAATCTGGAGCGCCTTGACGACGTGGAGCAGTTGATGAGTGTGCTGGGTCAGCCGGCGGTAGTCGGAGGCTGAACTGCCAGGCACGGACGGCGTTAGAACCGTCTGCCATTAGTCGGTTACGCTGGCGCCGCCGCTCAGCCCCGCTGCCTCTGCATCCGGCGCCGGTTCTAATTGTTTCGTCCGTAGGCGTCGGCGGCGCGCAGTACCGTTGCGTCATCCCCCACGCGCCCCACCAGCATCATACCGATGGGCAAGCCGTCGGATACTCCGCACGGCGCCGAGATGGCCGGATGGCCGGTTACGTCAAAGGGGCAGGTGTTGGGAATCATTTCCAGCGCCCGGTCGGTGTACTCCTGGCGACTGCAACCGGCGGGTGGAATAACCGTCGCCTTCATGGGCAGGGTGGGCATCACCAGCAGGTCATACTCGCTGAGCGCCTGGTCATAGGCGGCGGTCAACGTCCGGGCCAGGTTCTGAGCCTTGGCGTAGTAATGGCCGTGATACCGGTCCTGCATATACTGTCCCATCAAGACAACCAGCTTGGTGGTTTCCGAGAGGTCGTCGGCTCGGCTCTGCCATCCGTGCGCATATACGGCCTGCAATCCGGTGGTGTAGTGGCCCTTCCAATTGGTGCCCATGCTGTTGCCGGCTACCATCAGCATGGTCGCCCCTTCCACCGCGATGGCCCTCCAGACGTGAATCCCGTCCCGGTGCCAGGGTATGGAGACCGTTCCCACCTGCGCCCCCAGGCTCGCGAAGGAGCGGGCCGCGTTCTCTACCGCCTGGTCCACGTCGGCTTCAGACGCCTCCATATTGAACCCTTCCGGTACGATGCCCAGGCGGAGCCCCGTTACGTCTCCGGTCAAAGCCTGGGTATAAGCTTGCCTGAAAAGCCCGGCCTGCTGCCTGGGGTCCAGCCCGTCGGGGCCGGCGATTGCTTCCAGCAGCAGCGCCACGTCGGCGGCGGTGCGCGCCATCGGCCCCGTGTGGTCCAGGGTTAGTTCAATTGGAAAGACCCCCGTATAGGGAACCAGGCCATAGGTTGGCTTGAGTCCGTAGATGCCGCACCAGCTGGCCGGTATCCTGATTGACCCGCCCTGGTCGCCGCCGATGGCCATGTCCACCTCTCCCGCGGCGACCAACGCCGCGCTGCCGCTGGAGGAGCCGCCGGTGGTGCGCGTGCAGTCATGGGGGTTGCGAACCGGCCCGGTGTCCGACGTATGGCTGCCGCCGGAAAAGCACAGGCTTTCGCAGACCGCCTTGCCCTTGACGGAGCCGCCGGCATCCAGAATCCGGGTGACGACGGTGGCGTCCACGTCGGGAACGTAGCCTTCAAGAAAACTGGCGCCGTTCATCATGGGAACGCCGGCCACGCAGACGTTGTCTTTGATTGCCACCGTCTTGCCGGTGAGCATTCCGCCTTGAGGGCCGGTTATGTCGCAACGCCAGTACCAGGCCCCCAACGGGTTGTCTTCCGGTTGGGGCCGCGCCCCCGGGGAGCGCGGGTATTTGACCGGCAAGCTGGGCGCGGTAAGCTGGTCCAACCGGGCATACGAGTCCAGGATGGGCTGGCTCAACTCAATATAGGACTCCACGTCGGCCGGCGACGGGTTCAGGTTGTATGCCTCCGCTACTCGGAAAAACTCTGCGACGGTAGGACGCTTAACCGCCATGATGATAACCTCCGGTATATGTCAGGGGTATGTGTTTGAAATCAGTTTGCCGGCATCCGGTCGGTGTCGCTGCGGCTAACCTGGTCGCCCGCCCAACCTGCGATGGCTGTGGTAGTATGCGCGGGTTCGTGGCCGATGCGAAAGATTCCATTCCGGTTTTATAAGCGGCGCCGCAACTTTGAATTCGATAGGGCGCGCTTCCGCAGCGGCCGCCGGACGACAGCCTGATACTACCACGCCGGCCGTGGGTTTAGCGCATCCGGCGACTCCCGGCGCTCCGGCCCGTTATGTTGACCGCTTGAGCCATCGTGGGTTATATTCAGCGCCGGAACAGGCGGGCCCGGCGTAACCCCGGCCGGCTTGTCGTACCCCAGGCTGGCTTTGCAGCTCTTTGATGGATGGAGGAAAATCGGTATGCCGTTTTACGAAAGAGGCCCCAGCCGTATCTACTATGAGGAGGTCGGTTCGGGATTCCCCCTGCTGATTATTCCCGGTGGCGGGCTTAATTCCACCGTGGCATCTTTGCAAACATCGGTGCCTTTCAACCCTATGGAGACCTACCGGGACGATTTCCGCTGCATCGCCGCCGACTTGCGCAACGCCAATCTGGGCCAGTCCAGCGGCCCGCTGGAGATTGACCGCCCCTGGGATGCCTACTCCGATGACCAGCTCGGCCTGCTGGACCATCTCGGCATTGATGAGTTTATGGTCATGGGCTTCTGCATCGGCGGGCCGATGGTGCACAACCTGCTCCGGCTGGCCCCGGGGCGCATTGTGGCGGCGGCGTTGATGCAGCCCAGCGGGTTCCGCCCGGAGACGCCCGACATCTTTTACCAGAACAATATCAAGGGGTGGGGGCCGCCCCTCTGTGAGCGGCGCCCTGAAATCACTATGGACCTGGTGCACGACTTCCTGACCAGTATGTACACCGACCGCGCCGACTTCGTGTTCACCGTTTCCCGCGATTTCGTGCGCGCCTTGCCGACGCCGCTGCTGATTGCGCCCGACGACGTGCCGGCGCACCCCTACGAGTGCGCGATGGAAGTTGCCAGCCTGGCCCCGAACTCCGAGGTGACTATCTATCCCTGGAAAGACTCGCCGGAACACATCGCCGAGGTCGTAGCCCACGCCCGGCGTTTCCTGAAAGCCCACGCGCCGGCCGCCGCAGTCGCCTGACCGCGCCGGCCCGCGTCGCTAATCCCGGCAACTTTCCCTGACCAAGCAACGGTGACAAATCAGCGGTGGTAAAGCAACGGTTTGCCTGAAACTGCGGACGTAGTGGTGATTGGCGCCGGCGTGGTCGGCTGCGCGGTTGCCTATTATCTGGCCCGTGCCGGCGTCAGCGTAACCCTGCTGGAGCGGGAGGCCATCGGCAGCGGGGCCTCCGCCCATGCCACCGGCTCCCTCAGCCTGCTGGGCGCCGAGTTCACCCCCGGCGCATCCTTCCAAATCGCCCGCGCCTCTTACGCCGAGTTTCCGCAGCTTGTCCCCGAACTGGAATCCGCTACCGGAATTGACCTGCTTTATCAGCGTCGCCCGTCGCTCCGGCTGGCCCTGGACGACGACGAAGCCGGCCTGATCAAAAGCCTGCTGGCCTGGCAGCAGCCCCACGTCAAGATGCGCTGGATTGACGCCGGGGAAGTCCACGCCATCGAACCCCGCCTTTCTCCCGCCATCATCGGCGCCGTGTACGAGGACGAATCCGCCCAGTTGGACAGCTACCGCCTCAACCTGGCCCTGGGCCGGGGCGCCGAACTCAAGGGCGCCGGCATCCGCTACCGGGAAGTGACCGGCCTGGTCAACGATGGCCCCGCGATTTCCGGCGTCCGGACGGCCGCCGGGGACATCCATTGCGGCGCGGTGGTGGTGGCCGCCGGCACCTGGAGCTGGGCTTTCACGCCCTGGCTGGATTTCCCGGTTCCGGTTCGCCCGATGAAAGGCGAGCGCCTGTTGCTCAACTACCCCGGCGCGCCCCTGCCGGTTCTGCTCAGCTCGCCCCGGCGCGGCCACCTGATTAGCCGCACGGACGGTTTCACCAGCGTCGGCAGCACCGGCGGGCGGGATTATGACCGCAAAGAGCTTTTCTGGGGCGAGGAGTTTGACCGCCAGCCCACCGAAACCGCCCGGCTGGAGCTGCTCCGGCGCGCCATTGACGTCTTTCCCGACCTGGAGCGCGCCGAGCTGGTGCAGCAGCTGGCCGGTTCCCGCCCTCTGAGTCCCGACAGCAAGCCTATCATCGGCCCGGTGCCGGGCCGCGAGAACGTCCTGTTGGCCACCGGCCACGCCACCAAGGGCATCCATCTGGGCCCCATCACGGGCCGCATCGTCGCCGACTATATCTGCCGTGGTTCAACCCGCGTTGTCTCCGACATGAGCGAATTTCTCCCCGACCGTTTCGCTGATTTCACCGACGCCGACTTTTCCATCGCAGCCCAAACCGTAGAGGAATGACCGCTTTGACGGCTTTCCTCAACTGGCGTCCCAACACTCCCTTTTACTACGGCTGGCTGGTGCTCGGGCTTTCGGGCGCCGGGGCTTTCGTGGCTACGGCGATTGCCGGGGTGGTGCTGGGCGGCGTGCAAAGTTACATTCTGGAGGGCACCGACTGGCCCCGGACCAGTATCGGGCTGGCCGCCAGCTGCGGCGTTTGGATGTCGGGGGTCTTCGCTCCCTTCGCCGGACGGCTGGCCGACCGCTACGGCCCCCGCTGGCTGATGCCCGTCGGCGTGGTTGTCCTGGGGCTGTCCCTGGTGGCCATCGGCGGGGTGAACGCCGCCTGGCAGTTTTTCCTCGCCGCCGTCATCGGGCGGGCCATCAGCCAGCCCTTCCTCATCGGCGTCGTGCCGCGGACGATGGCGGTCAACTTCTTCAACCGCCGCCGCAACATCGCGCTGGCCCTCACCGGCGTCTATCGCCCCATCAGCGGCGCGCTGATTATCCAGGCGTTTTCGGTCATCACCTTGCTGGCGGACTGGCGGGCGGTGTTCCGGCTGCTGGGCGTTTTCAGCCTGCTGCTGGCCATCCCCATGATAGTCGTGATGCGCCGCCGCCCGGAGGACATCGGCCTGCTGCCCGACGGAGCCCGGGCGCCGCCGGCAACGGTACGGGGCCGGAGCGAGGCCCCGCGTGAGACGGCGGCGCGGACGGCAGCCGAGGCCAGCTGGACATCCAAAGAGGCGATGCGTTCCAAAGCCTTCTGGATGGTTTCAATGGTCGCTTTCCTCAACGTAACGGGCAGTTCCGGCCTGGGGTTCAGCCTGGTGCCATACCTGCACGAGTTTGCCGGATTGACCATTCCGCAGGCGGCCGGCGTGCTGAGCGTAAGCACCTTCCTGGCGTTGAGCAGCCTGGTGTGGGGACAGGTGGCGGGCAAGCTGACGCCCCGCTGGTGCATCGTCGGCGCCATGGCGGTGTCGGCGCTGGCGACGCTGGCCCTGCTGCAAGTCAACTCGCTGGCGGCGGCCTATGCCTTCGGAATATTCTGGGGCCTGTTCCACAGCGCGCTGGAAGTGCTGCTGTACATGGCGCTGGCCGACTACTTCGGGCGCAACTCTTACGGCGCCATCGCCGGGGCAATGCGCCCCTTCGAGGCCGGCGGGCTGGGACTGGGCCAGATTGTAGGCCCGGTAGTGTACGACCTCACGGGCGGCTACACCATCCTGATAATCTTCTCGTCGGCAGTACAGGCCATCGCGATGTGCCTGATGCTGCTGGCCCGCCGCCCGGAGCGACGGCCGCCGCTGGCCGTGGCAACGGCGTAGGCGTCTATCCAATCTGAATACTCAATCGACGGATCAGAGGCGGCAGCGTTCCGTTGCCGGCGGTCGGGGTTTTGCAAAGTAATTAAAGCCCTCTCCCCTTGTGGGAGAGGGGTAGCACTCCGCCCGGCGCAGGTAGCCCTCTCCCACAAGGGGAGAGGGTTGGGAGAGGGGTAGCGCTCCCGCTCCGGCCTCCGCAAAACCCGCCGCCCGCACTTTGCACCTGCCTACTGACAACCCCCCTTTGACAACACCGAACATCGGTACTATACTGCAATCTATCACGTGAATCTCAGTCCTGCCAGAGGTCAACCGGTCGTCAACGGCCAGTCAGCACTAAAATCGCATACCGGCGTCGTGGAGACCCCTCGTCCAATGCTTACGCGAGAACGGTCTAACCGGCCAACAGCGACTGCCACCGCGCTGCGTGGCTGCGCCCTTAAAGCGCAGTTCACGAACCATCGGAGCAAAACTTTGCGTAAATCCCCCGGCCGTGGGGCTGACAATGACCGGTAACCTCTGGCTCGCACACCATATCCCGCCAACCGCCCGAACCCCGACCCCCTGAACCAGCAAGGAGCATCGCCGGTGAACCCAGCCCACCACCCCAGAGGAATAACCAAACCACCTGAAACGGAACGCTGCCACAGGAGGCAAACTACGATGGCCGAAGTTGAAGCAAAGCTGCTCGAGTTGGGCTGCGAATTGCCGCCCCCGCCCGCTCCGGTGGGCAACTACCTGCCCATCACGCGCAGCGGCAACGTGATGTGGCTGGCCGGAGTCGGCTCCCGCCTGGCTACCGGAGAGAGCATCGCGGGCCAGCTGGGCGCCGACCTCACGGTGGCGCAGGGCTACGAGGCGGCGCGCTGGGCCGCCCTGAACCTGCTGGCCCGCATCAAAGCCGAACTTGGCGACCTGGACCGCGTTACCCGCATCCTAAAGGTGGTGGGCATGGTCAACAGCGCGCCCACCTTCACCCAACAAGCGGCGGTGGTGGACGGCGCATCCGACCTGTTCGTGGCCCTGTACGGCGACCGGGGCCGGCACGCCCGCTCTGCGCCCGGCATGGCCGCCCTGCCCGGCAACACCGCCGTCATCTGCGACTGCGTTATCGAGGTGGACGGCGGCTAGTCGTCCCCGGATTCGTCCCCGGATTCGTCTGATGACGCCAGCTCCAAAAGGCGCATACCCCGCTCCACCTGCTGCCCCGGCTGCACCGCCACCCGCCGCACGATGCCGCTGCGGGCCGCCGTTATCACCAGCTCCATTTTCATCGACTCCATTATTACGACGGTCTGGTCGCGCTCCACCCGGTCACCCTCGGCAACCAGCACTTCCAGCACGGCGCCGGGCATGGGGGCCAGCACGTCGCCGGATACATCGCCGGCCGCCGCGCCGCCCCGTCGCCGGGCCTCTGCCCGCTGGAATACGAACCAGGCGCCATCCAGCCACAGATGCAATTCCGGCCCAACCCAGGCCCAGGCAAAGGGATAGACCCGCCCCGATTCGGTGCGGCACAACCCCTCTCCGGTTTCCTGTGATTCGATGCTCAAAGTGACCGCGGATTCCAAACCCGCTGTCGCCCCGCTTTCTATCTGGAAAGTGAAACCGCTTTCCCCCTCGGCCGTCCGGTAATGATAGACTTCCCCCGCCGCCGGGTACGTCTCCCGCATCTCGCCCTGTCCCTGTACTTGAGTCATGGCAGCCTCTGCGGCCCGGCGGACTGCCAGGGGCTGACGGCCGGCCGGCTGTCTGCGCCGTCCGCCAAAGATGCTTTCGGGGATGCCGGGCCGGCCGGCTGGCCCGCCGCCCACGCCGCCAGCGCCCTGGCCATCGTGCGTAATTCGCCAGACATCACCGGGCTGGTAACCGCCGGGTTCCACTCCAAAAAGCCGGTGTCGTATTCGCCCCGCTGAAACTGCGGATGCCCCACCACCGCCCGCAGCAGGGGTATGTTGGTTGCCACGCCCAGCGCCAGAAATTGCGCCAGGGCAACTTCCATCCGGCGCAAGCTGAGGTCGCGACGCGGCGCCCAGGCGATGAGCTTGGCCAGCATCGGGTCGTAGTAAATGGACACCTCTTGACCCTGAACCACGCCGCTGTCCAGCCGCAGGCCGGGGCCGCTGGGCGGCCGCCAGCGCAGCAGCCGGCCGGTGGACGGCGCGAAATCGCGGTACGGGTCTTCGGCGTAGATGCGGCACTCGATGGCATGGCCCCGGGGCCGGATGTCTTCCTGCCGCAGCGTCAGCGATTCCCCGCTGGCGATGCGAACCTGCCACTCCACCAAATCCAGCCCCAGGACGGCCTCGGTGACCGGATGCTCAACCTGGAGCCGGGCGTTCATTTCCAGAAAGTAGAACTCGCCGCTCTGCCCGTCCAGCAGGAACTCCACCGTACCGGCGTTGACGTATCCCGCCGCGCGGGCCACGGCGATAGCAGCCTCGCCCATACGCCGGCGCAACTCCGGCGTCAAAGCCGGCGAGGGGGATTCCTCAACTATCTTTTGATGGCGACGCTGTATGCTGCATTCCCGCTCGCCCAGGTGCACGGTATGCCCGAACCCGTCGGCCAGAACCTGCACCTCCACGTGGCGCGGGTTGGCGATGTAACGCTCCAGGAACACCCGGCCATCGCCAAAGGCGGCCTGGGCCTCCCGGCCGGCCAGCTCCATATCGCCATCCAAATCCTGCCGCCGGCTCACCAGACGCATACCCCGGCCACCGCCGCCGGCCGCCGCCTTGACCAGCAGGGGGAACCCCCACCGCGCCGCGAACTCCCCAACTGCCGCATCCCCCGGCCGGCACACGGGAGAACCTGGCGCCACCGGAATACCGGCGCGCCGGGCAATGTCCTTGGCGCGCAGCTTGTCCCCCAAAGCCGCCATGCTTTCCGCAGTGGGCCCGATAAAGGATAGCCCCGCTGAGCGGCAGGCCAGGGCGAATTCAGGATTCTCCGACCGAAAGCCGTAGCCCGGATGTATGGCGTCGGCCCCGCAGTCCAGAGCGGCTTGCACTATTTTGGGGATGTTCAGATAGGTTTCTTCGGCGGCCCGGCCCGGCAGCGCCACCGACTGCGCCGCCGTGGCCACGTGAGGCGCGCCGGCGTCCGGCTCGGAATAGACGGCGACGGGCGCAATCCCCAGCGCGCGGAGGGTCTGGTTAATCCGAACCGCAATTTCGCCCCGATTGGCGACCAGAACTTTGGAAAACATCAGCAAACGTCCGGTGCGTGACCTGGTGGCGGAGGCAGTTTTTGCCGGTTGCTCTTACCTGACATCGGTTTCGCCGGCGCCGGTCAGTTCATACGCGCGGTTGATGAAAGTTTGGACGGCCAGGGTAATCTCCTGGTGGAAACGGTTTCGGGCGAGTTCGTCCATTCGGAAGGACGCGCCGCCGTATCGGTAGGCGACGGCGTAGAGGGTGAGCCGGTTCTCGCGCTCAGGGGGATGGCTCGGGTTTTGAAATGAGGTGTAATCCATCAGCAGTCTGAGCCGTGCGGCAGCGAGCGTGTTCGACTCGGCGGGGTCGTCCAGAACTTTGCCGGCGACCTCTGCCAGGTCATGCACCCGGCGGTAATCCAGGTCTGCGGCGGAAAGCCAAGCCTTAAGGGCGTTTTCCACGGCCTGCCGGGCGTGGAAGCCGTACATTTCCTGCTCACCTTCGGGGTGGTTGATTAACAGTTGGAACGCGCCTATGTGACGGTACGCCGCTTGGAGCCGTTCTCTGACGTCCGGCCAGTTGTCAGTGTATTGGTCATCGTGCCGGTTCGGAAAATCGAGATTTTCGTCGCCCATTATGACTCCGTCTCTGAGCGCCTGGGCCGCAACGTGGTTCCTGGCGCGGCGGCAGGAATTGAACGTCTTCCGGTCCATCGTGACCACGTCCACGCCGAGCCGTGGGGGATTGAGTCGGAAGTACTCTCTGGCGGCTCGCCTGGCTTGGCCGGTGGCGGCCACGGCGCCGGACTCTGATATTATCAACAGGTCCACGTCGGAGTCCGGGCGGTAATCACCCCTGGCTCTTGACCCGAAAAGTATCACCGTGTCGGGCGCCACCGCAGATTGGACTGCTTTGGCGAGCTCTATTGCAGTTTCATCCGGGGCGGTGGCGGCGTTGTTGGCGTTTTCCATGGGCAGACCGTTTCCGTAGCGAGGTCGTTCATCGAGTTTTGAACGGATTAATCAGATTAGAATGTACACGCGCCGCCGGCGTCACATTCGGAATACGCCCTGTTTCCGCTCTGGGAACGGGGCGTTGATGGATGCGGCGATGCCCAGGCCCACCACGGTTCGTGTGTCCACCGGGTCGATGATGCCGTCGTCCCAGAGGCGGGCGGTACTGTAGTAGGGGTCGCCCTCCGCCTCGTACTTTTCCAGGATGGGCCGTTGCAGGTCATCCCGCTCCTCCTGCGCCATCGTCCGGCCCTGCCGCTCCAGCTGTTGCAGCCGGATGGTGAGCAGAACCTCCGCCGCCTGCTGCCCGCCCATCACCGAGATGCGGGCGTTGGGCCACGCCCACAGGAAACGGGGCTGGTAGGCCCGCCCGCACATCCCATAGTTGCCCGCCCCAAAGGAACTGCCGATGATTACGGTGAACTTGGGGACGGCGGCGTTGGACACGGCCATGACCATCTTGGCCCCGTCTTTGGCGATACCCCCGGCCTCGTACTGGCGGCCCACCATAAAGCCGGTGATGTTTTGCAGGAACAGCAGGGGGATTCCCCGCTGGCTGCACAGCTCGATGAAATGCGTTCCCTTCAGCGCGCTCTCGGAAAAGAGTACCCCGTTGTTGGCAACCACGCCCACCGGATACCCCCAGATGCGCGCGAACCCGCAGACCAGCGTTTCCCCGTACCCGGCCTTGAACTCGTGGCACCGGCTCCCGTCCACGATGCGGGCAATCACCTGGCGCACGTCGTACTGCCGCCGGTTGTCCGGGGACACGATGCCGTACAGCTCCGCCGGGTCGTAGGCCGGCGGCTCCGGGCTGGCGACTTCAAAGGGAGGCGCGCGCCGTCGCACGAAGTTCTCGACGATGTCACGGGTAATGGCCAGGGCGTCCGCATCATCGGCGGCCTGATGGTCGGCCACCCCGGATACCCGGGTATGCACTTCGGCGCCGCCCAGCGTTTCCGGGTCAACTTCCTCGCCGGTGGCCGCCCGCACCAGCGGCGGCCCGCCCAGAAAAATGGTGCCCTGCTGCCGCACCATCACCACCTCGTCGCTCATGGCCGGAATGTACGCGCCCCCGGCAGTGCACGACCCCATGACCACCGCGACCTGCGGAATCCCCAGCGACGACATCTGCGCCTGATTGTAAAAGATGCGCCCGAAATGCTCCCGGTCGGGGAATACCTCCGCCTGCAACGGCAGAAAGGCGCCCCCGGAATCCACCAGGTAGATGCAGGGCAGGTGGTTCTCCAGCGCGATTTCCTGAGCGCGCAGGTGCTTCTTGACGGTAATCGGGTAGTAGGCGCCCCCCTTGACCGTGGCGTCATTGGCCAGAATCACTACCTCTTTCCCCTGCACCACGCCCACGCCGGTAACGATGCCGGCCGACGCTACCTCCCCGTCGTACATATCCCACGCCGCCAGCGGACTCAGCTCAAGGAAAGGCGTATTGGCGTCCACCAGCCGGTCAATCCGTTCCCGCGCCAGCAGCTTGCTGCGGCTGCGGTGCAGCTCCACCGCCCGCGTCCCGCCGCCGGCCCGCACCCGTCCTAAACGTTCTTTCAGCTCTGCCACCAGGGCCTCCATACGGGCCCGGTTGTCCAGAAAATCCCGATCGGCGGTGCGCAGGTTGGAGCCGATTACTTCCATGTTATCCCCGGGGCAGCGTCCTCATCAGGGCTGGCCCTCCCAGTGTCAGCCCCTATTATATTCCTCTCCGGGAACCTTGTCAGAAACCGCCGCAGAATCAATGCCCCCACCCTCTTACGTCGGGGGGCGCTGAGCCGATAAAATTGGCCCACCGGAGCGGACGGCGCAGCCCGACTGACCCTCGGCCGACCAGGCGCATACCCCATTAGGCGACGCCGCCAAGCCGGGCGTCCATACCATGGTTGAACGCATTGCCGGTGATTCGTCCGCCGGTTCCCGTCGAAATCGTGTCTTGCGTTATGCACCGGCATTGGTATAATGGTGTTCCCTGTGGGCCTGTAGCTCAGGCGGTTAGAGCGCAGTCCTGATAAGACTGAGGTCGTTGGTTCGAGTCCATCCAGGCCCACCACACCGGGGCGCGCTGATATTTCCCGTCATCCTGGCTTTCGCTGGAATGACGGTGAGGGGTGGGAATGCCAGTGGGTCGGGGGCGCCGAATACAGTCGCAATGTCAGGAGAACCCAACCTGCCCAAAGTGTCGGTAATCATCCCGGCCCGCAATGCGGAAGCGTTCATCATACCCACTCTGGACGCCATAGCGGCTCAGGACTATGCCGGGCCGATCGAGGTCATCGTGGCCGACGGCGACGATAAGCCGGCCATGGCCGAGGCTATCCGGCGGTCTCACCCGAAGGTGCGCTTGATGCCCAATCCGGAAAGAACCCTCGTGCCCGGCGCCAACGCCGCCTTTCGGGAGGCAACCGGAGATGTCATAGTGCGGTGCGACGCGCACACGGTTTTGCCGTCCGGGTACGTGAGCCGCGCCGTCGCCACGCTGGAGCGCACCGGGGCGGCGAACGTAGGCGGACGGCAGCAGGCAGTAGGAACCACCTTTTTTGAACGAACCGTGGCCATTGCAATGACCACCCCCCTGGGGGTAGGCGACGCGCGCCATCGTCTGGGGGGCAAGGAGGGCGCCGCCGACACCGCCTTTCTGGGCACCTTCCGGCGGGAGACGCTGGACGAGGTTGGAGGCGGATACGATACCACCCTGTCCAGCAACGAGGACTACTCGCTCAACTACCGATTGCGCCAGCGGGGCAAGACCGTGTGGTTTGACCCGGAGCTGGTGGTGCAGTACCGGCCGCGCAGCACCTTCCGGGCGCTGGCGCAACAGTATTTTGGCTATGGCCGGGGGAAGTCGGTGGTGATTATGAAACACCCGGGCTCCACTCGCCTGCGCCACCTGGCCGCCCCCGCGCTGACGCTGGGCCTGGCAACCGGGGCGGTACTGGCCCTGGTCGGATTCCCGTGGTTCCTGGCCGCGCTCCTGTTGGCTTACGCGCTGGCCGTCGTGGGCGGGTCGGCGGCAGTGGGCTGGCGACGACGGGATGCGGCGGCGGTACTCCTGCCGCTGGCTCTGGCAACCATGCACCTGAGCTGGGGAATTGGCTTCTTCCTGCCGAAACGAGCCCGGCAATCGCGGCGCAAATAGCGCTGCCGTTGGATTATCCGCGCGTTCGTAGTATTAGGAGCATAGCTTCGATGGCTAGGATTGAACTGGTAATCCCCGATGCCGACCGGGAACATTTCGCCAATCAGGCGCAGCGGGAGGGTATGACGCCGGAGGTGTGGCTGATGTCCGTCGCCCGGCAGCGGGTTGCAGAACGGCTGCCCGGCAAACGCTTCGCGTCACTGGCCGACATGGACGCATTCTTCCAGGCGTGCCGTACTTGGGAAGGACCCGAAAGAGAACCGGATTGGGAAGAGCGCCTGAAAGTCATCAACGAGTCTCGCCGTAAGGGGACCACCGACACGTGACTGCGGAAGTGTTGCCGGAGTTGGCGCACGCCTGCCTGCCCGTCGGAAGGCTGCAAACCTCTTAATAAGTCATTCCGAGTCCGCCATAACGGACGATAGAATCGCGTTGGCGCAGTGCATACTTTGGGGAACCGGCGTCGTCGCTGGGACGAGATTGCCACGCTGCGCCCGCAATGACAAAATGGGCGCGCATAAGGGTTATGATGCGACTGAAAGGCGCGCCTGAATCGCGGCCAGCAACGGCGGACGCGCCAGCAGTCCCGGCCACCACCGGCGGGCAGGATGTGCTGGTGGTGTTCGCGACCTCGGTCGGCATGGCGGGGCTGAACCTGCTGGTACAGGCGATGCTGGCCTATACGCTGCTCCCCGAAGGCCGGGGGGCCTACGCCGTCTGCATGGTGTTCGGGGCGCTGCTGGCCCTGGTTTTCACGCCGGGGGCGGCGCAAGGCACGCAGTACTTTGTCGCGGCGCGGCAGATGAGCGTTTCGCAAGGCGTGTCCGCTATGCTCATCATCAGCCTTGCCGGGGGAGGACTGGCCGCCGCGCTGGCGGTTCCGCTGCTCTACGGCGACCTCGCCTACTTTCAGAAAGCGGAGACGCACACGTTCCTGCTGTCGCTGGTACTGGTTCCGGCGGGGGCGGTCTCCTTCGGGGTGCACCAGCAGCTGATTGCGCTCCGGCGTTTCCGGCGGTTGGCGGTCTTTTCACTGCTCCGCGTCGCGGCTAACGTGCTTGGCGCCCTGGTCCTGGTCTGGCGCCTGGGATTTGGAGTAGAGGGGGCCATCATCGCGTTTGCCGTCGGCCATTGCGTGATGACGGCGACCGGTCTGGCTGACCTGCGGCGGCATTGCGGCCTGGCCTTGGCGCTGCCCACCCGGTCGAATCTCGCCCGCATTCTCGGCTACGGCCTAAAGCACCATGTCGCGTGGATTGGCACCGTCATGGAACTGCAAATCGGAATCCTGATGATGGGAATGCTCGCCAGCCGGGCCGACATTGGACTGTTCTCAGCGGCCAGCACGCTGATGGTTGGGTTCGCATTGCTCTCCAACGCGGTGGGTACGGCGCTGTTTCCGCGTGTTGCCGGCCGGGAGTGCGGCGAACTGGTGGCGCTCTGCCTGCGGCTGGTGGGCGTGGCCACCGCCGCGGCGCTGCTGCCCTTTCTCATACTCAGCGCGCCACTGGTGCGCCTGCTGCTTTCGGAAGCCTTCCTGCCGGCGGTTCCGCTGCTGTGGATTATCGCGCCCGGCATACTGGCCCTGGCGCTCTCCGGCATACTTATGACGCACTTCAAAGGCGTTAACCGCCCGGAGGTCTGTTCGTGGGCGGTATTGCTGGGATTATGCGTCAATCTCGGCGCGCTGCTGCTGCTCTACCCGAAGCTTGGCGTGGCCGCGGCCGCCTGGTCAATGACCATCGGTATGCTGTGCCGCTGCTGCTTCCTCGCCATAGTTTTCCATCGCGCCACTCAAATGGCCTGGCTCGCCACCTGGCTGCCGCGACGCAGTGACGTAAGTTTCCTGTGGGCCGCCGGCCGCTCCGTGCTGGCCCGGAGCACACCGCCGTCATTCCCGCCCCACCATCGTCATTCCCGTGAAAACGGGAATCCGGCGCCCGAATCTGCCAGTACCGTCGTGGAATCGTCCACATTGCGGTCTATGGATTCCCGCAGGCGCGGCAATGACGAGGAATAGCGGCAATGACGGTATAATGTTGGGAGACTGGGTGAGTCTCAAACCAAACCAAAACGGCCGGACGGCAAGGATGCGACATGGGAATATTTGCGGTTACGATTGGCCTTGGGCACCCGCGAGGCGACGACTTGGTCCCGGTATCGGCAACGGTGGATACCGGAGCCGCTCACTCGATGATGCCAGAATCATTGCTCCTGCAACTCAGTATGACGCCCCTGGAACGGATCAGCTACGCCTTCGCCGACGGACGCATGGCAGAATACGGCTACGGTATGGCCCGCTTCGGCATTGACGGTCGCGAGTGGTCCTGCCCGGTCATTTTCGGCCCCGACGACGAATACCTGCTGGGCGCAACCACCCTGGAGATTTTCAACCTGACCGCAGACCCGGCGGGCCAACGGCTGCTCCCGGCGACATACCGCGCCCGGCCAATCTGACCGCCCGCCGGCCCCGGATTGCTACAGGAGAAACACCATGGTCAAAACCATAAGAGCCAAGTTCCGCAACGGGGCCATCGTGCCGGTAAGCCCTCTGGACATTGACATCAATGGAGGGGAGGATTTAATCGTAACCATCGACATCCCGCGTCCGGCGCAGGAGCGTCTCAAAAGGATGTCGTCTGATGGTCGCAACAAATACTGGGAGGAGTTTAAGCAGATGATTTATGAGGAGCGCAGCCGGGGGATACCGGACTGGACGACTCCATCTGCCGCATATTCGCCGGCGAGCGCCGCCGGCTACGCGCTGCCGGAAACATCATCGGCGACTTCGCCATCGTAATCGGCGCCACCGCCCTGCGCCACAACCTGACGCTACTCACCAACAACCGCCGGCGCTTCACCCGGCTGCCGGGATTGACCATCATCCCGGTATGAACCCCCGTCGTTGACTCTCCGCAACCATCCCCGGTTTTCGATGCCAAAAAACGCCAGCCCAAAACCGACTATCCTGCTCATCGCCCCGCTACAGCTAGCCGGGCCGTCCGCTACCAACATCGTCGGGGGCAACAGGGTAATGGCCGATGAGCAAGTTCGGGAGTTGAGCCGGCGAGGTTTCAACCTGGAGGCTATCGACACGTCGGGAGGCGTAACCAATCTGTCGCCGTGGCAAATCCGGCTCCGGCGACTGGCCCGGTTCCTGCGGGTAGCCTGGGGAGCCGCGCAGAAGCTCCGGCGCTCCGATGTCGCCTTCCTCATTATCGCGTCCTATTCGGCAATCAGCCTGGCCGCGTTTTTCTGGGTCGCCTGCAAAATTGCGCGCCGGCCTCTGGTGGTGCGTATCACCGGGGGCGACTTGAGGATGGATTACCTGCAATACGGCGCTTTGGCCCGCTGGCTGGCCCACCGAACCTGGATGCGCGCGGCGCTGGTGTACGTGGAAACGCAGCAGCTATACCGGGACTTCGACAATCCGCCCAATTTTCGCTGGTTCCCCAACACGAGAGACCTTGCGCCGCCCGCCGCAATCCGGCGCGATAAGGTGAACAAGCTGATTTTCCTGGCCCGTCTGGAAATGGACAAAGGGCTGGCCGAAGCCCTGGAGGCGAGTCGCCATTTGCCCGAAAATTGCCACCTTAATGTCTTCGGCCCCCGTATGTCCGACGCGGACTTTTCCCTTTTTGACGGCCACCCCCGCGCCAGCTACGGCGGCGTTCTGGCCCCGACGGAGATACCCCAGGCAATGAGCGAACACGACCTGCTGGTGTATCCCAGCTATTTCCGAAGCGAGGGCTATCCCGGCGCCATCCTGGAAGCCTTCCAGTGCGGCGTGCCCGTGGTGGCAGCCCGGTGGGGCGGAGTTTCCGAGCTTGTCGAGCATGAAGTGAACGGGTTGCTGATTGAACCCCGTTCCGCCTCCGCAGTCCGGTCGGCCATCGCGCGACTGCTGGCCGACCCCGAGTTATACCGTCGGCTCTGCGCCGGGGCGGCACGCCGGGGGGAGTACTTTCGCAGCGCAAACTGGTATGACAGCGTGGCGGCCGACTTGCGCGGCCTGTGCCGGAACGGTTGAATCCCCATTTCACAGCGCGGCGCCGGATGGGCCGGATTGGGCGGTTGGGATGGACAGATTGGCTGCAATCCTGCAAGCCTGAACCCGGTACGGGTTATAATATGGCACTGTCCTACCGTGCCGGAAACCGGCCGACTGCGCCCAGCCCCGAGGTTCAGGATGACTACCGCCAACACCGCCGCCAAAACGCCGCCATCGCCGGCTCCCGGCCCTTTCCGGCTGCCGGAGCCGCCGCCCCGCGAGCCCGACGAAATGACCAGTTACGACCACGTGCACAAGCCCGGCAACAGCCACCATCTCATCCAGCACCTGGGCAATCCCGACACTACGCTGGTGGCCGCCGAGCGCTGGATTGCCCCCGCCCCCCATTCCGGCGCGGCTGGCCGGCGGCGGCCCGACCTGCTGATTGCCTTCAACGTGAACCCGGCGGCCTACGAGGCCAGCAACGGCTACATCATCTCGGAACAGGGCAAGCCGCCGGACTTCGTGCTGGAAGTCGCTTCCAGGAGCACCGCCGACGTTGACGTTGGGGAGAAACGGCAGGACTACGCCGCTTTGGGCATCCCTGAATACTGGCGGTTTGACGAAACGGGCGAATATCACGGGGCGCGGCTGGCCGGCGACCGGCTGGGGGCCGGGCAGTATCAGCCCATCCCCATCGCGGAGTTGGCGGGAGGCGTTTTGCAGGGGTACAGCGCGGTATTGAACCTGTACCTCCGTTGGGAGGGCGGCCGGCTGGGGTGGCACGACCCGGCGACGGGACGGCACATCGCGACCTTTGAGGACGAACGCGCCCGCGCTGAGGATGAACGCGCCCGCGCCGATGGCGAGCGGGAAGCCCGGCTCTATGCCGAGGCTCGCGCTGATGGGGAGCGGGAAGCGCGGCTCCAGGCCGAGGCCCGCGTCCGCGAGCTGGAAGCGGAACTCGCCAGGCTTCAGAGCAACCGACCGGATTGACCTGTGGTTGGGACGGGGCGGATTGGCTGCCATCCCGCCCCGCCGGAACCCGGTACGGGTATAATCCGGTTCACTGTCCTACCGTGCCGGAAACCGGCCGACTGCGCCCAGCCCCGAGGTTCAGGATGACTACCGCCAACACTGCCGCCAAAACGCCGCCATCGCCGGCTCCCGGCCCTTTCCGGCTGCCGGAGCCGCCGCCCCGCGAGCCCGACGAAATGACCAGTTACGACCACGTGCACAAGCCCGGCAACAGCCACCATCTCATCCAGCACCTGGGCAATCCCGACACTACGCTGGTGGCCGCCGAGCGCTGGATTGCCCCCGCCCCCCATTCCGGCGCGGCCGGCCGGCGGCGGCCCGACCTGCTGATTGCCTTCAACGTGAACCCGGCGGCCTATGAAGCCAGCAACGGCTACATCATCTCGGAACAGGGCAAGCCGCCGGACTTCGTGCTGGAAGTCGCTTCCAGGAGCACCGCCGACGTTGACGTTGGGGAGAAGCGGCAGGACTACGCCGCTTTGGGCATCCCTGAATACTGGCGGTTTGACGAAACGGGCGAATATCACGGGGCGCGGCTGGCCGGCGACCGGCTGGGGGCCGGCCAGTATCAGCCCATCCCCATCGCGGAGTTGGCGGGAGGCGTTTTGCAGGGGTACAGCGCGGTATTGAACCTGTACCTCCGGTGGGAGGGCGGCCGGCTGGGGTGGCACGACCCGGCGACGGGACGGCACATCGCGACCTTTGAGGACGAACGCGCCCGCGCCGAGGACGAACGCGCCCGCGCTGAGGATGAACGCGCCCGCGCTGAGGACGAACGCGCCCGCGCTGAGGACGAACGCGCCCGCGCTGATGGCGAGCGGGAAGCGCGCCTCTATGCCGAAGCCCGCGCCGATGGGGAGCGGGAAGCGCGGCTCCAGGCCGAGGCCCGCGTCCGCGCGCTGGAAGCGGAACTCGCCAGGCTTCAGAGCAACCGGCCGGACTGACCCAGGGGTAAACCTATGCTGTCGCTGCTGCCGCCTCTGGAACGGAGATTGGGGTTCGTCGCCATTCCGTGCGTTGCCTTTGCCTTCTGGACTCTGCTCGTCCTGGCCCAGATTAACCTGCAAGGGCCGGTGATAAGGCCGCTGGTGCTGGGGGTGATGCTGGTATGCTGTCTGCTGGCGCTGGGTTTCGTCAGCGTCCGCCGGTGGCCGGCGGTTGGGATGCCCGGAGCGTTAATCCTGGCTGCAATGGCCGTCTATCTGGTCATTGCTACTGCCGTCCTGCTGTTCAGCGACGCCCAGTTGCTGGTCAAGGACGTGGCGCGTCAAGCCTTTTTCTTGTTCGTTACCCTGGCGGCCATACTTGGCGCGCGCGCGCTCCTGGAGCGAATGGGAGTGGCGGCGCTGCTGCAATGGGCGCTGGTGGTTCTGACGGCAAGCTGCGTCGTCATTGTGGCCTCGCTGCCCCTGCGAGGGCTTGGCCTGTTGCCGGAGTACTGGATGGCCCGCGCCACCGGCGCTTTCACCGACCCCAACGACGCCGGATTTATCGCGTGTATGACGGTCGCACTGGCATTGGCATTGCTGTACCACGTCCGGCAGCGCCGGCTGGCCTATCCGGCTTTCGTCCTGGGATATGGCGCGGCATTTATGTCGTTTTCCCATACGGCAATGATTGTGATGAGCGTGATACTGGTATTGTTTCCGCTGTTGCACGTCCGCCGCTGGCGGCAAAACCTCTGGCCTGGCGGGCTGTCGGTACTGGGCATAGCCGGCGTCCTGTTGTACTTCGCCATCAACCTGCAGGTGCTGGCGCCGTTCCCGTCGCCGGACGGCAGCAGCCAGCCTGAGACCGTGCAAGTAGAGTCGATATTGCCAGGCATGGCGAAGCTGGCATTTCCCGCCGGCGAGGCTGGGATTAGGGACACGAATAAAGAGAGGATGGTGGGGGACGTCATCAGTGTTTACCTGGTTAACGATGAGCTCCACCGGGCTGACGACGACCCCGTTCAACGCTGGCACTGGCAGCGGGCCGACGCCCGGGCCGGCGACGCCAATACGCCCGACGATGCTACCTGGAGCGCCATCGACGGCGCCCGGTCTTACAAATACATTGGCGGCGCCCGGTCTTACGAATACATTACGACCGCCGCCGACGCGGGCAAGTTCTTGCGCGCCCACGTTTCCTACGAAAAGGACGGCCTGACCTACCGGGTGCAGACCGGCGCTGTAGGCCCGATAGGCGTGCTTACCCGACGAGAACAGGCAATCCAGATGGTGGAGACAATCCGAGGGGAATCCATAACCCTTAGTGAGGGAGGTCTGGCGCGGCGGATTGACCTGTGGCAACTGGGCGGCGCAATGTTCCTGGAATCGCCCCTGGTGGGCCATGGCCTGTACCGGCTTCACTACATCGAAGGCACGCCCCTGAACAACCAGAGATTGCCGGCCGGCGTCCACAACGTGTACCTGATGCTGGCCGGCGAATCGGGCGTCGTACCGTTGGCGTTATACCTGCTGTGCCTGTTCTTTTTGCTGCGGACGCTCTGGACAACGCCGATGTCCCCGGGCAGAGACACCGTCGTCGGATGGACAGTTGTGATGGCCCTGTTCAGTATGTCTTTCCAGCACTTGCTCACCATGGGGGCGTACAATTTCCTGATCGGGTTGAGCTGCGCGCTGGCGGCGTTCCTCGTTCAGGGGCAGAGGGTTCAGGGGCAGAGGGAGCCAACCGATTAGGCGATTTTTTGCCGGGATGCACCGGACGGAGGGCCAGGCGCCTAACTCCATGTCACCCTCTTACTCTTGCTCATCATCCGGGTGCGTGCTGATAAACCGCCCCGCCCGCGCCGGGTCGATGTGTGGGGCGCGCACTGCTACGCCGGCCTGCTCTTCCTGCAAACGCACCGTTATGCTACTATCCGATTCGGCCCAGCCCCGGTTCATGGCTTGCAGGGCGATTTGCTCGGCCAGGGTGGACAGGGGCATAGGCACGTCGTACTCGCGGGCCAGTTCCGTCGCCAGCGAGATGTCCTTGAAAGCCAGGTTCAGCGCAAAGCTGGCCGGCTCAAACTGCCCGCGAAACATGGTGCGAACCAGGCCCTCGTGCAGCACCCGCATCCGGCCCAGGGAGCCACGGCGGATGCACTCCCACAGCGCCTCCGGCTCCACGCCGGCCTTGACGCCCAGGGTCAGGCCCTCGGCGATGGCCTGGCGCACGCTGTGGCCAATCATGTTGTGCACCAGCTTGGCCACGCTGCCCGCGCCAATCTCCCCGGCGTAAAACACCTTGTCGCCAAAGGCATCCAGCACCGGCTTCACCCGCTCAAACACCTCCCGGTCGCCGCCCACCATCACCGCCAGGTTGCCCGACGCTGCCCCCGACTTGCCCCCGCTCACCGGAGCGTCCAGCACGTGGCAGCCTTTGGCGCGAAACTGCGGCTCAATCTCCCGAATCAGCGTGGGCCGGCTGGAGGACAGGTCAATATAGACGCTGCCGGCGCGGATGCCTTCCAGCACGCCGGAGTTGCCCAGCGCCACCGACTCCACTTCGTAAGGCCCTGGCAGCGAGGTAAAGGTAATATCGCTGCCGGCGGCCACTTCGGCAGGCGTATTAGCCAACCGCGCCCCGCCTTCCAGCAGAGGCCGCGCCGCTTCCTCGCGCAGGTCGTACACAATCATGGGATAGCCGGCCCGCTGGATGTTAGCCGACATCCCGCCGCCCATGTTGCCCAGGCCGATAAAACCTACCGTTTCCATAACGTTCACTTGCTCCATTAGTTAGTATGGCAGCGGCAGTATAACCGATGCGAATCTGGTTAGAGTTGTCAGGCCCCCGGTCAAATGCTACACTTTTCCCATTCCAACCCCCAACCCGGACGCAGGATGCTGACCACCCCCGACGCTGCAATGGGCGGCGTTTTTTCGAATACCGACCCGCTACGGCGCGCCATCTACGACGAAGTTCGCCGTTGGGCCGCTCAAACCGGGATGGCAGCATATCTGGTGGGCGGCCCCGTCCGCGACTACCTGCTGGGCGTCCCCGTCAACGACCTGGACATTACGGTAGCCGGTGACGCGCCGGCCCTGGCCGCCGGCCTGGCCGACGCCATCGGCGGCCGGCTGACCGTCCACCGGCGCTTTGGCACGGCCACCGTCAGCGCCCGGGACCTCACCGTTGACCTGGTAACCGCCCGCCGCGAGACGTACCGCCACCCCGGCGCTCTGCCCGACGTGCAGCCCAGCGCCATCGCCGACGATTTGGCCCGCCGGGATTTCACCGTCAACGCCATGGCCATCCCCATCGCCAACGACGCGGCAGAGTTGGTTGACCCCCACCGCGGACGCGCCGACCTGGACGCCGGCATCATCCGCACCCTGCATCCGCAGAGTTTCCGCGACGACCCGACGCGCATCCTGCGGGCCGTGCGTTACGCCCGGCGGCTCAACTTCCGCATTGACGACGCAACGCGGTCCGAACTCCAAAGCGCTCTGTCCGGCAACGCCCTGGCCACCCTGTCCGGCGACCGGGTGCGGCACGAGTTGGCGCGAATCTTGCAGGAGCCGTCCCCACCGGCGGCGTTGCGGTATGCCGACGCGCTGGGCGTGCTGGCCGCCATCCACCCGTCTTTGAGCGCATCCCACCTGCGCGGCCGGTCCTACGCGCCGGCCGCGCCGCTAACCTGGCTGGCCGCGCTGGTCTGGCCTTTGTCGTCGGCCGCCGGCGCAGCGTTGTGCGCGCGACTCAACGCACCAGCGGATTGGGCGCGCGTCACCACCGACACCGCCGCCTTGGTGGAGCGGCTGCCGCAGCTCACAGAACCCGATTTGACGCCATCGGAAGTATGCGCCCGTCTGGATGGCCTGTCGCCCGATGCTCTGCGGGCAGCAACCATACTGGCCTCCCCGGTCGTGGCGGAGCGAGTGCGGCGCTACTTGAGCGAGTGGTGGTCGCTTGCGCCACGGCTGCGCGGCTCCGACCTGATGGAGCTGGGCGTGCCGGCCGGCCCGGCGGTGGGAGCCGCGCTGCGCGCGCTGCGCCAGGCCCGGCTGGACGGCGAGACGCACAGCCGGCAGGATGAAACGCAACTGGCCCGGCAATGGGCATCGCCGGCGGCATAATCGTGGCTGAGCTGCTCCAGGCATCCGGCCCCGTGTTCTGCGTGGTCTGCAATGAGGAACTGCACGGCCCCCATCGCTCCACCTGCCAGATGTGCGGCGGCCCCTTCCATCAGCCCTGGACGCCCGACAGCGACGCCCCCCGCTGCGGTCAAGCCGCCAGTCACGATGAAACGCTGGCCGTGGTGTTCCTGTGCCAGGACTGCTATCGCAACCGCCGCCGCCCGCTTTTCCAATCCTGAACCCCGTTCCGTCATTCCCGCCCGCTTCCGGCGGCCAGGAATCCAGAGGAGTGCAAATCACTGATGAAAGCCGTCTATATTGAATCTCATGGCGATGCCGGCGTCTTGCAATACGGCGAGCGCCCCGACCCGCAGCCCGGCCCCGGCGATGTGGTGGTGCGAGTAGGGGCCAGCGCCCTCAACCGCCTGGACATCTTTACCCGCGATGGTCAACGCGGCTTGGAGCGGGAGTTTCCGCCGCCGCTGATTCTGGGGGGCGATACCGCCGGCGAAGTGGCAGCCACCGGCTCCGACGTGAGCGCTCTCAGCGTCGGCGACCGGGTGGTCGTCAACCCCCGGCTGGCCTGCGGCGTGTGCCAGTGGTGCGGTTCGGGACGGGATGAGCTGTGCCGTCGCAGCCGGTTCCTGGGCACCGCCAGGGACGGCAGCTACGCTGAACTGGTGGCAGTGCCGGAGGTCAACGCCTACCGGCTGGACGGCGACGTGTCCTTTGCGGACGCCGCCGCCATTCCTACTACCTATCTCCCGGTGTGGAACATGGCAGTGCGCCGCGCGGCGTTGCAGCCGTGGGAGACGGCCCTGGTGTTCTCGGCGTCGGCCGGAGTGGGCGCGGCGGCTATCCAGGTGTTCAAGAACGTGGTCGGCGCCACCGTCATCACCACCACCAGCACGCCGGAAAAGGCGGAGCTGGCCCGCAACCTGGGCGCCGATTACGTCATCAACTACAATGAGGAAGACATCACGCAGCGCGTCCGGGAAATCACCGGCGGCGCCGGCGTTGACCTGGTGGTTGACCACGTGGGCGCCGACGTGTGGGGCCACGGGTTCCGCGCCCTGCGGCCCGGCGGGCGCTACTGCATCTGCGGCGCCACCAGCGGCCTGCGCGCCGAGTTGCACCTGGGCCTGCTGTTCAGCCGTCAAATTGAAATCTACGGCGGCTACATGGGTTCCCGCGAGGATATGCGGCAAATCGTCGCCAGCCTCAACCGGGGCGTAATCAAGCCGGCCATCCACAAGACCTACCCGCTGGCGGATGCGGCGGATGCGCACCGGGCGATGGAGGCTACCAACTTCTTTGGCAAACTGCTGCTGCAGCCCTGATGCGGGCCAGGCGGCGGTCGCTATAATGACGGCAATCCATACTGGACATACAGGAGGAATCTATGACTCTTATCCCCCCCGCACTTGAGGGAGTAAAACGCTATATGCGGCGTCCGATAATCCTGCTGGCGGCCTTGACGTTGGCATTGTCCGTGCTGGCGTGCGGCACCAGCGCCGCCCCGTCCGAGTGTGTCCAGGCCGCCGAGAAAGCCGGCCTGCCGGAAAGCGTAATTGAGCAGCTGAAAAAGCCGGGCGACTTGAACGCCATCGAGCGGGTGGCCCTGCGCGAGGCGCTCAAAAAGGCGGGGCTGGACGACGTCTGCGACCAGATTAACTAGGCCGGCCGTTTCCGCCGCCGCTGATTGCCGCCGCTCTCTATCTGCCGTCCCCCGTAAGCGCGGCGGCTTTGGACAGTCCTGGGGCTTTTTGCCCGCATCCTGTTACTGTTGCTGGCAGTCGTCAACATAGCGACGCAATCAACGCGCCAAACTGCGCTGCTGCGACAACGGATTTTGCCGCGCTGTCCGGTTTGGCGGGGTGGACTGCCGGGGTTTATTCCGCCGCCAGGATTGCCTCGTCAATCTCATACCAGAGTATTTCGCCGTTGGCGATTGCGTCCGTTAGTTCGTTGTCAATGCGAACCCCGGTCAGCGCGGGGTGGCTGGGCTGCCCGGTGAACCGGGTCATCAGTCCGGCGTTGCGCACCGCGCGCTGGCGGTCATAGTCGGTGAGGGTGTATGACGCCTCAATGGCAATGTAGTTGATTGCCCCGTCCGCGTCGGCAACCTCGATAATAAAGTCGGCCCGGCGGAAACTTCTCAGGTCGGGGCGGGGTATGTCTCTGGTATCCTGGCTCAAGCTCAGGTCCATAATCTCGGATTTGGTCAGGGTATGCCGGTATGTGAACCCCATTTCAGCGACAATCCCCCGGACTTCCTCCTGCGTGGCGACAGAGGTAAAGCGCCCTCGGATATAGCCGATGTCGTCCTGGATGCGTCGCTGGCTCTGCATGATAGCTTCCAGCCCCTCTTTCAGCTCGGCTACGTCGGCTTGCGTTCTGGCCTGGCTCTCTTTCAGCTCGGCTACGTCGGATTCCAGCCGGGCTTGCCCTTCTTTCAGCTCGGCTACGTCGGATTCCAGTCGGTCCAGCCGCGCGTTGGTTGCGGCGGCGAATTCGGCGAAACGTTCCGGCAGCTCAAGCAGTTCTTTGCTCAGCAGCAGCGCCCGCAGCGTGTCAACCCAATCCGGGTTCTCGCGCAGTATTCTGGCAAAATCGTCAATGGTGTTGATGGTAGTGGTCATTGCTGAAACTCCGGGCGGCGGATGGCCTCGCCTTTACCAGTGTAGCACAGCCTGGCGCGGCCGCGCCCGTTAGCCGGCTTCCTGTCGTCCCGTCAACCGGCCCAGCAGCGCCGCCGTCCAGTTGCGCGCACCGGCCGGCTCCGGCGCCTCCTCAACCGGCTCTCCGACCACTACCATCGTGCCGGCAATAATGTCGTAAACCGACCGGCGGCGTTCCCGGTCAATCAGGACAATAAGCACTGACAGCAAATCCAGTATGCGGAGGAACTCAATGTAGCCATTGGCCAGTTGGAGCACGCTCCGCACTACCTTCTGCCAGGTTCGCATCCGCCGCCCTGTCCGGGCGTGGACGATGTGGGCGTTCACCACCATGTGGCCCAGAGAGCGCCCATAGGTGAAATAAAAGACGGCGTACATCCCGTTGGCCATGACGTAAGGCACATAGTAAGTGTCGATTACATCCACGTGGATGCCCAGGCCGGCGTCAAAGCCGAAGATGTAGCGCACGAAATGCCAGAAGCTCAAGTCCGGCCCGCTGATGATGGTGAAGACTACCCGCAGCATTATCAGGACGAAGCTGCCGGGTATCATCCCGTACATTGTGGCTATGCCCCGCTCCGGTATGGTCAGCGGGCGCAGTTCCGGCGAACTGGACGGCAAAACTACGCTACTCTCACCAATCCCTGTACCACGTCCACTACGTCGTCCAGGGGGACCATATCCGCCTCCGCCGCCGTGCGCCGGCGCACCTCCACGGCGCCCTGCCGCAGGTTGCGCGGGCTGACCACCAGACGCGCCGGCAGCCCAATCAGGTCGGCGTCGTTGAACTTGACCCCGGCGGCATCGGCGCGGTCGTCGAACAGCGTCTCGATGCCGGCGGCCCACAGCCGATTGTAAAGCTCCTCCGCAGCCTGCGCCACCGCAGCGTCGGACATATTCAGCGCCACCAGGTGCGCCTGGTACGGCGCGATGGGCGGCGGAAATATGATGCCGCGTTCATCGTGGTTCTGCTCAATGGCGGCGGCCAGCACCCGGCTGACTCCGATGCCGTAGCAGCCCATGGTAATCGGCTGCTGCCGGCCGTCCCGGTCCAGGTAGTGGGCGCCCAGGGATTCGCTGAAAAAAGTGCCCAGCTTGAAAATATGCCCTACCTCCACGCCGCGCGTGGATTCCAGCGTCGCCCCGCATTGGGCGCACTGCTGGCCGGGCTGGGCCAGAGCGATGTCGCTAGTCAGGTCGGCGTCGAAATCGCGCGGGTAGTTGGCGTTGCGATAGTGGGTATCCGGCTTGTTGGCCCCAACCACAAAGTTGCCGCCGCTGGAAACGGACGGGTCGGCGATGCGGCGCATACTGGTGATGCCGATGGCCGAGGCTGAGCCGGCCACCAATCCGGCCGCCGCCACTTCGTCGTCGCCGGCCAGGCGCAGGTCGTTGCAGTGCAGGGCGTTTTTGAGCTTGACCTCGTTCACCTCCAGGTCGCCCCGGATGGTGACGAACACCACCTCCCCGTCGGCAGCGTAGAACACGGCCTTCAGCGTTTGGGATTCCGGCACGCCGAGGAACTCAGCCAAGCCGGCGATGGTTTTGATGCCCGGCGTGCTCACTTCTTCTAACGGCAGCGGTTCCGGCGTTTCCTGAGCGGGATACAGGCCCGCCGCCTTCTCCGCGTTGGCGGCATAGCCACAGGCGGGGCAAGTGATAACCGTGTCCTCGCCGGTGTCGGTGGGCAGCAGGAACTCGTGGGAATCCTTGCCGCCAATGGCGCCGCTGTCGGCCTCCGCCATCACCACCGGGATGCTGCAGCGGCGAAACACGTTGCGGTACGCCTGGGCCATTGCCCGGTACGAATCATCCAGCCCCGCGTCGTCGGCGTCAAAGGAGTAGGCGTCCTTCATCGTGAACTCGCGCACACGCACCAGCCCGGCCCGTGGCCGCGGCTCATCCCGAAACTTGGTCTGCATCTGGTACAGAATGACCGGCAAATCCCGGTAGCTCTGCACGTTGCCCTTGACGATGTTGGTAACCACTTCCTCGTGGGTGGGGGCGAGGGCCAGGGGCCGCCCCCGCCGGTCTTCCAGTGAAAACATATTGTCGCCGAAGGCCGCCGCCCGCCCGGTTTGCTCCCAAAGCTCCATAGGCTGCAAGGCCGGCATCCGCAGCTCCTGGCTGCCGGCGGCATCCATCTCCTCGCGCACAATCTGCTCAATCTTGAGCAGCGAGCGCCAGGCCAGGGGGAGGTAAGCGTACACGCCGGCTGCCACCTGCTGGATGAGGCCGGCCCGCAGCATCAGGCGGTGGCTGGCCGTTTCGGCTTCGGGCGGGTCGTCCCGCAAAGTTCTGGTAACCAGTTTGGAGATGCGCATAGCTAAATACTACCATCAATTGACCATGGGTTGATTGCTTCTACCCCACTATCGCCAGATAGCAGGCAGGCTATCGTTGACCGGTTCCGACGCCACGTTGGTGTCAAGTATCGTCGCCATTATCTTCGTCGTCCCTAATGGTGCAGGTGTTGGCGAGCGCCCGGATGCGCAACTCGTCGTCGGCTTCCGCATTCAGGCCGTCTATCGTTATGCCGGGCATGACACCGCCTCCATCCGCAATGATGATGGATTATAGCACGCTGGCATTGCAGTCAAAGCCGGGCGGCGGCTGGATGCAGGGCAAACGCAGGCAAGCGGCATCAATTGTTGGACATCATCGCGATGTCATCTGCGCAGTTGTGGGAGGCGCTGAGGGTTGGGATGACGTGGCGCCGCTTGCCAAACGCCAGGCGGAATGGTTCCGCGGCCAACGCCCTGGACGTTGCGGCGGCTCCAAGCCGTTAGGGTATCGAGAATTCCGTCCCTTGGGTCCTGGACCTGTCCTGTCTTTCCGGGAGGACGAAAGCCGGGTGCGGGCCGGAGACGCTCCGGAAAACTTGGCGATAATCCGGCACGCGGCCCTTACCCTGTTGCGGAAAGACCGGAAGTCTAGAACCGCCATCAAAACCCGGCGCAAGCTGGCCGGCTGGGACAATGATTACCTACTGTCCATCCTCTCCAATTAGAATGCGTTTGCCCTGGGTCTGGATGCAGACGCCGTTATGTTAGAATGGCGCCAATCAATCTGACTGATTGCCCGTTTTGCGATTTGATTTACTGAGGAGGCGCGCGATGACGGTTCCGGCACGGATGAAGTTTGGCGTTTTTATGGCTCCGTTCCACCGGGTGGGGGAGAACCCGACCCTGGCGCTGGAGCGCGACCTGGAGCTGCTGCAATGGCTGGACCAGCTTGGCTTCGATGAAGCCTGGATTGGCGAGCATCACAGCGCCGGCTGGGAGACCATCGCCTCGCCCGAGGTTTTCATGGCTACCGCCGCCGAGCGCACCCGCAACCTGCGGCTGGGCACCGGCGTCGTCAGCCTGCCCTACCACCATCCCTATATGGTTGCCAACCGCATGGTGCTGCTGGACCACCTGACGCGCGGGCGGGTGATGCTGGGCGTCGGCCCCGGCGCGCTGGCCTCCGACGCCTATATGTTCGGCATTGACCCGGCCCGCCAGCGCGAGATGATGGACGAATCCTTGGGCGTCATCAAGCGGCTGATGGACAGCGCGGAGCCGTACACCTACCAGAGCGACTGGTTCGAGTTGCACGATGCCCACCTGCAACTGCGGCCTTATCAGCAGCCCTTCCCGCTGGTGGTGGCGTCGGTGCAGTCGCCGGCCGGCGTAACTACGGCCGGCAAGTACGGCGCCGGGGTAATCTCGCTCAGCGTGCCGCGCGATATGGTGCGCTCGACCAGCCTGAAAGACCAGTGGGCCATCGCCGAGGAAACCGCCGCCGAGCACGGCCAGACCGTCAAGCGCGAGGAATGGCGTCTCTCGGTAGGCGTGCATCTGGCCGAGAGCAAGAAGCAGGCGCAGGAGGACATCCGCGAGGGTTCGGCGCGGGTAGTTACCGAGTACTTTGGCAACACGCTGGGCCACGAAGTGCCGGACGTGCCGCGGGACCAGATTGTGGACTTTATGACTGACAACAAGCAGTGGATTGTGGGCACTCCCGACGACTGCATCCAGCGCATCAACGAGTTGCAGGAGCTGTCCGGCGGCTTCGGCGGGATGCTGGTGCGGGTTGAGGACTGGGCGCCGCGGGACAAGCTGCATCGTTCTTACGAGCTGATGGCCCGCTACGTGATGCCCCAGTTCCAGGGCACGCTGGCCGGCATCCAGACCTCGCAGCAGTGGGCATCCGACCTGCGGGAGACCTTGCAGGTCAACCGGCGCGCCGGCCTGGACCGCGCCACCCAGGCTTATGAGGAAGGCCGGCAGCAGCGCTAACCGGACCACCAGCCGGCGGCGGAGTGTTCACCTCCTGCCGCCGGCCCAATGCAGGGGCGGCGCCGGCTGTGGCAAGTCGCCCCTTTTCATCATTCCCGCCCGCTGGCGCGGGAATCCCGGCCTCCGGCAAAGCAAAGACGTTCGGGCTGGCGCCGGAATGACGGGGCTTTTGCGGGGGCCGCGCGGGTTATAATTGGTCAAAGATTGGGGACAGAGCGAACTTAAGAGCAGTTGACGAACCGGCAGACAGCCGATTGCAGCAGGGGTAGGAATTATGCGTAAAACCAAGATTATCGCCACCATCGGCCCGTCATCCCGGTCGCCGGAAACGCTGGAGCGGTTAGTCGCCGCCGGTATGGACGTGGCCCGGCTCAACTTTTCCCACGGGACGCTGGAAGAGCACGCCGAGGTTATCGCCAACGTGCGCGCCGCATCGGAGCGACATAACCGCCCGGTGGCAGTGCTGCAAGACCTGGGGGGGAACAAGTTCCGGTTGGGGCATATGGAGGAGCCGGCCCAGCTGAATTTTGGCGACCAAGTTTCGATAATCAATGAAACGAGGTCTGAGTCCGCCGCGCGGCTGCCTTTTGCCGAGCCGGATATTTTAAGGAGCCTGCGGCCCGGCAACCTGGTGTACATTTCGGACGGCACCGTGTGCCTTGAAGTGCAGGAGGTTACGCCGGAGCTGGAAGTGAAAACCCAGGTGCGTAACGGAGGCAATCTCTCGTCCTACAAGGGGGTTAACCTGCCCGACGTGCCTATTGATATGCCGGTGATTACGGAGAGCGACAAGGTGGCCCTGCAATTCGGGGTGGAGCAGGAAGTGGACTGGGTGGCGTTGTCCTTCGTCCGCACGGGGGAGGATGTTCGCTACGCCCGGGCCTATCTGAACCAGCTGAACAGCCGCGCTCCGGTGATGGCCAAGCTGGAACGGCGGGAGTGCATCACCAACCTGGACGATATTTTGCAGGAAGTGGACGGCATTATGGTGGCCCGGGGCGACCTGGGCGTGGAGATGCCCATGGAAGAGGTGCCGGTCATCCAGAAGGATATGGTGACCCGGGCCAACCGGGCGGGCAAGATTTCGTCGGTAGCCACGCAGATGCTGCGGTCGATGGTGAACTCGCCGACGCCGACGCGGGCGGAGGTGTCGGACATCGCCAACGCGGTGCTGGACGGCTGCGACTCGGTGCTGCTGTCCGATGAAATCGCCATCGGCGCGTATCCGGTGGAAGCGGTGCGTATCGCCGACGCGGCCATCGTCCAGGCGGAAAGGATGTACCACTACTATACTGAGTTTCCGCAGCGGAACCAGACGCAGTCGGTTACCTGGGGCGCGACGCAGCTGACCAAGTCGCTGAATGCCAAGCCCATCGTCATCACCAGCACGGGCCGGGCGGCGTTTGAGATGTCGCGGTTCCGGCCGGAAAACGACATCCTGGTGTTTTCCCACGATGCGGCGGTGCAGCGCCGGGTCTGCATGGCCTGGGGGCTGGCGCCCAAGGGCGTGATACCCGCCGAACCGGACGTTGCCAAGCTGGTAACGCTGCTGGTGGATGAGGCGATGGCCACCGGCATGGTGTCGGAGCGGGACGTGGTTACGCTGGTGCACGGCTTTATGACCGGCGTAACCGGCACTACCAACACCATCCAGGTGCTGAACGTTGAGGAGTACCTGAACTATATCGGGCGCAACGCCGTGGCCCACGCCGCCCCCCAACCGGCATAGCGCATCCGGCATAACGCGAAAGGAGACGGTGGAGATGACGGAGCAGGAATACGCGCAATGCGCGCGCCGGTTTCTGGTGGATTCCGACCGGGAGTTTGCGGCCGGCGAACGGCAGCAGGCATCGGAAAAGCTGTACGGCGCGGCCAACGAAGCTTTGACCGCCATCGCGGTGCAGCGCGGCTGGAAACACCGCACGCACCGGGATATGAAAAATGCCGCCCAAAGGTTGGCGGACGAGCACGATGACCCGTTTCTGTCCACCGGGTTCAACACGGCGGAAAAATTTCACAAGAACTTTTTCCACGACGAGATGGAGGACTACGAAATTGAGGTCGACCGCCCCTATGTTCATCGGTACGTCAACCGCGTGCTGGCGCTGATGGTGGGCTGACGCTGTAATGCTCACCCTTTCTGTAGCCATACCGTCGCTCGGAATGGCGTGAGGACATCATTTGGCATAACGCAACCGGCATAACGCAAGATGACGGAGCAGGAATACGCACAATGCGCGCGCCGGTTTCTGGTGGATTCCGACCGGGAGTTTGCCGCCGGCGAACGGCAGCAGGCATCGGAAAAGCTGTACGGCGCGGCCAACGAGGCGTTGACCGCCATCGCGGTGCAACGCGGCTGGAAACACCGCACGCACCGCGATATGAAAAATGCCAGCCAACGGTTGTCGGAGGAGTGCGGTGACCCGTTTCTAGTGGGTGGGTTCGCCATCGCCGAAAAATTTCACAAGAATTTTTTTCACGACGAGATGGAGGACTACGAAATTGAGATTGACCGTCCAGCGGTACACGAATACGTCAACCGGGTGCTGGCGCTGATGGCAGGCTGACGCTGTAATGCTCACCCTTTCTGTAGCCATACCGTCGCAAGGAGCAATGGACTATGCAGGGTCAGGTGCTTGATTATTCCATTCAAACCAACGAGGGAATTATCTCCGGCGTGGACGGCTCCCGCTATACTTTCAGCGGCTCCGAATGGCGTGAGGCGGTCACGCCATCTCGTGGTATGACTGTTGACTTTGAAACGGAGGGGGCAAGGGCCGTTGGCGTGTACCGCGCTTTGGGGCGGGGCGCCGCCAACGCAACCCCAACCGACGCTGAACCCGGCGGGACTGCCGCGATGCAGGGGCAAGTGCTGGATTACTCCGTTCAGGCTAACGAGGGCGTCATCTCCGGGGATGACGGCATACGCTATACCTTCGCTGGCTCGGAATGGCGTGAGGACGTCATTCCCGCGCGCGGAATGCGTGTTGACTTTGCAGTGGATGGCAGTAACGCCGCCGGGGTGTACCGGGTATTGGGACGGGGCCAGTTCGCTGCGAACATTCAGGATTCGGTGAGTAGCGCTTTCTCCCGCTCCGGCGCAACCGGCTCCGAAATTACCCCGGGCAATCGGTTCGTTGGCTACTTGGTCGAAGTAGGCATCAGGATTGGGCTTTCGATAGTCACCTGGTTGGTAATCGGACTGCCCCTTGGCATTGTCACCTTGGGCTCCGGCCTGTTTTTGATGCCGATAATTGCGAGCGCAATGCTCTTCGGGTACTACTGGTTGATGTACGCCACACAGAGCGAGGGTCTTGGACACAAGGCAATCGGAGCGACTCTGATTAACTACGCTACCGGGGAACCGCTGTCTATGGGCAGAGCCGCTGCGCGCCGGGGCGGTCACTGTCGGCTCGTGGCTTTTCCCCATTCCAACCCTGATTAACGGCATAATGGTGCTTGCCAATGACGACCGCCGGCACCTCTACGACCTCATCGCCGGCACGCAGGTGGTGCGGAAGGAACGATAACGGAGCGGGTTTAAAATCGACCCCTACCCGTTCTCAATACGGTCTTTGGCCGTTATTCCACAGCTATCGACCGCGGCAAATGACTGCCGCCGGATAGATACTGGTCAACGCCCCGGGCCACATCCCGGCCCTCGGCGATGGCCCACACTACCAGGGACTGGCCGCGCACCATATCGCCGCCGGCAAAGACGCCGGGCACCGAAGTCATTTTGTGGTTATCCACTTTGACGTTGCCGCGCCCGTCCAGCGCGACGCCCAATTGCTCCAGCATCCCGTCGTGTTCCGGGTGCAGGAAGCCCATGGCCAGCAGCACCAAATCGGCGTCCACGCTGAACTCGCTGCCGGGCACTTCGGACATCTGGAAACGGCCGTTGTCGCCGCGCGTCCAGTCCACCCGCACGGCGTGCAACCGGGAGACCTGCCCGTTGTCGCCGCTGAGGGACTTGGTGAGGATGTTGTAATCGCGGACGCCGCCCTCTTCGTGAGCGCCGGAGGTTCGCAGAATCATTGGCCAGTGGGGCCAGGGGTTGTCGTCCGGGCGTTCTTCGGGAGGCTCCGGCAACAGCTCGAACTGGTGGACAATTTCGGCGCCCTGGCGATGCGCGGTGCCCAGGCAGTCGGCCCCGGTGTCGCCGCCGCCGAGGATGATGACCCGCTTGCCTTCGGCGGTAATCCGGTTGGCGACGGTTTCGCCGGCCAGCGCGCGGTTCTGCTGGGGCAGATAGTCCATCGCAAAATGCACGCCGTCCAACTCCCGGCCCGGCACGTCCAGGTTGCGGGCCTGGGTGGAGCCGCCGGTAAGACACACCGCGTCATACTCCTGCAACAGCTGCTCCGCCGGATAGTTGACGCCTACGTTGACGCCGGTGCGGAACGCAATGCCTTCCGCCGCCATCAGGTCAACGCGCCGCTGCACTACCGACTTTTCCAGCTTGAAATCGGGGATGCCCAGCATCAGCAGGCCGCCGATGTAGTCGGCCCTTTCCAGCACGGTTACGGTGTGTCCGGCCCGGTTCAGCTGCTGGGCGGCGGCCAGACCGGCGGGGCCGCTGCCCACCACGGCCACCGTCTTGCCGGTGCGGGCGGCCGGGGGCATCGGCTTAATCCAGCCCTGCTCGAACCCGCGGTCGCTAATCTCTTTCTCAATGTACTCAATGGTAACCGGGTCGGAGTTGATGCTCAACACGCAGGAAGCTTCACAGGGCGCGGGGCAGATGCGTCCGGTAAATTCGGGGAAGTTGTTGGTGCTCAGCAGCACTTCCAGCGCACTTTCCCAATTGCCCAGATAGACCTGGTGGTTGAAATCCGGTATCACGTTCCCCAGCGGGCAGCCCATATGACAGAAGGGCACGGCGCAATCCATACAGCGCCCGCCCTGCTCTCTGGCCTGCGCGTCGGACCAGCGATGATAATATTCCCGGTAGTCGCCGATGCGCGCCGCCGGGGGGCGACGTTGGGGCGCGCCCCGCCTGAACTCCATGAAGCCGGTGACTTTACCCATTGCTTACCGCCACCAATTCGGCCGCCGCCCGCTGCGCGCGCTCTTGCAAGACCCGGCGGTAGTCGCGCGGCATCACTTTGTGGAACTTGCCGATGCTGGCCCGCCAGTCGTCAAGGATGCGTTGCGCCGGGCCGCTGCCGGTGCGTTCCAGATGCTCGGTCAAGAGGCGGTGCAGGATGTCGATGTCCTCTTGCTCAGTCAAGTCTTCCAGGTCGGCCATGCCGGCGTTAAAGCGGATGTGGAAATCGCCGTCCGGGTCGTACACGAAGGCGATGCCGCCGCTCATGCCGGCGGCGAAATTGCGTCCGGCGCTGCCGATGACGGCTACGACGCCGCCGGTCATATACTCGCAGCCGTGGTCGCCGACGCCTTCCACCACGGCGCGGGCGCCGCTGTTGCGGACGGCGAACCGTTCGCCGGCCCGTCCGCGGATGAACACGTCGCCGCCGGTGGCGCCGTAGAGCGCGACGTTGCCGATGATGATGTTGTCTTCCGGCACGAACCTGGAACCGTCGGGCGGCACGATGACGATGCGCCCGCCGCCGATGCCCTTGCCCATATAGTCGTTGGTATCCCCGGCCAGCCGGATGGAAACGCCGGGGGCCAGGAAAGCGCCGAAACTCTGGCCGCCGGAGCCGGCCAGATTGATGTTGATAGTATCATCGGGCAGCCCGTCCTCGCCGTACTGGCGCGCCACCCGTCCGCTGAGCATTGCGCCCACGGTGCGGTTGGAGTTGCTCACCGGCAGGCTGATTGCGACCGGGGCGCCGTAGTCGATGGCGGGCTGGGCCTGAGCGATGAGTTGGTGGTCCAAGGCGCGTTCCAGCCCGTGGTCCTGGTCAAAGCAGCAGTAAGTCGGTACGCGCTGGGCGCGCGTCGGCATCGTGAGCAGGCGGGAGAGGTCAATGCCTGACGCCTTCCAGTGCGCCACGGCCGGGCGGGTTTCCAGCATATCTACCCGGCCCACCATCTCGGCCACGGTGCGGAAGCCGAGGGCGGCCATAATCTCCCGCAGCTCTTCGGCCACGAAGTAGAAATAGTTGACCAGATGGCCCGGCTGGCCGGCAAAACGTTTGCGGAGTTCGGGGTCTTGCGTAGCGATGCCCACCGAGCAGGTGTTCAGGTGGCACTTGCGGAGCATGATGCAGCCGTTGACGATGAGGGCGGAGGTGGCCATGCCGAACTCTTCGGCGCCCAGCAGGGCGGCGATGGCAACGTCGCGACCGGTTTTCAGCTGGCCGTCGGTCTGCACTACGATGCGACTGCGGAGGTCGTTGGTGACGAGCACCTGCTGGGTCTCGGCTACGCCCAGCTCCCAGGGGAGGCCGGCGTGCTTGATGGAGGACTCCGGCGATGCGCCAGTGCCCCCGTCGTGGCCGCTGATGAGCACCACGTCGCCGTGACCTTTGGAGACGCCGGCGGCGATAGTGCCAACGCCAACTTCGGACACCAGCTTGACGTGGATTCGGGCCTCCGGGTTGATGTTTTTCAGGTCGTGGATGAGCTGGGCCAGGTCTTCAATGGAGTAGATGTCGTGGTGGGGCGGCGGCGAAATCAGCTCCACGCCGGGGGTGGTGTGGCGCACCCAGCCGATGTACTCGTCAACCTTGTGGCCGGGCAGTTGACCGCCCTCGCCGGGCTTGGAGCCCTGGGCCATCTTGATTTGCAGGTCGGTGGCGTTGACCAGGTAGTTGGGGGTAACGCCGAAACGTCCTGACGCTACCTGTTTGATGGCGCTGGAGCGGTCGTCGCCGTTGTCGTCGGGGGCGTAGCGATGATAGTCCTCGCCGCCTTCGCCGGTATTGCTGCGCGCGCCCAGGCGGTTCATGGCGATGGCCATGGTTTCGTGGGCCTCGCGGCTGATGGAACCCAGCGAAATGGCGCCGGTGGCAAACCGCTTGACGATTGCCACGGCCGGCTCAACCTCGTTGATGGGAATGGACTCGCCGGCCTTGAACTCCAGCAGGCCGCGCAGGGTAGCCATCTTGCGGCTCTGGTCGTTGACCTGCTCGGCGAACTCCCGGTAGGCGCGGGGGTCATTGGCGCGGGTGGCGTACTGCAGCTTGGCGATGGCCTCCGGGTTCCACTGGTGAAACTCGCCGTGGCGACGCCATTGATACTGGCCGCCCATGTCCAATTCCTGCATCCCCGGCACGAAGGGGTCGTCAAAAGCGGATTGATGACGCTGCAAGGTTTCGGCCTCAACTGTTGCCAGCCCGATACCCTGGATGCGCGAGGGGGTGCGAGTGAAGTAGCGGTCAACCAGGTCATCGTTCAGGCCGATGGCCTCGAATATCTGCGCGCCCCGGTAGGATTGCACGGTGGAAATGCCCATCTTGGACATCACTTTGAGGATGCCCTTTTCGTTGGCCTTGATGAAATTAGAGACGGCGTAGTCAGGCTTGGTGCCGTTCAGTTCGCCGCGTTCGGCCAGGTCGCGCACCGATTCCAGCGCCAGATAAGGATTGATGCCGCCGGCCCCGTAGCCGATGAGCAGGCAGATGTGCTGCACTTCCCGCGGCTCGCCCGATTCAACTACCAGGCCGACGCGGGTGCGAGTGCCTTCCCGCGTCAGGTGTTGGTGCACGGCGCCGGTGGCCAGCAGGCTGGGGATGGGCGCCTGGCCGGCGTCCACGCCCCGGTCGGACAGGATGATGATGTTCTTGCCGTCGGCGATGGCCTGGGAGGCGGCGGCGCACAGGTTATCGAGAGCTTGGGGTATGGAACCGGCGCGGGCGTCGAACAGGGTGGACAAGGTTACTGACGCGAGGCCGGGCAGGTCCAGGGCGCGGATTTGAGCCAGCTGTTCGTCGGTGAGCAGCGGGGATTTAAGGCGCAGCTGCCGGCAGTGCCAGGGGCTTTCGTCAAAAAGGTTCTGCTCGCTGCCGATAAAGGCTTCCAGCGATGTAACCAGTTCCTCGCGGATGGCGTCCAGCGGCGGGTTGGAGACCTGGGCAAACAGCTGCTTGAAATAGTCGAACAGCAAGCGGTTCTGGTCGGACAGCACGGCCAGGGAGGCGTCGTTGCCCATGGAGCCGATGGCTTCGTAGCCGGCGGCGGCCATGGGGGTGGTAAGCATCCGCAGTTCCTCAATGGTGTAGCCGAAGGCGCGCTGCTGCTGGCGGAGGTTGTCGCCACCGGCCGGCGGCAGGGGCGATGCTTCCGGCAGATTGGCCAGGTCAACCTTGTTTTCCCGGAGCCATTCACCGTAGGGTTGTTTGTTGGCCAGGGTGTGCTTCAGTTCCTCATCGCCGATGATGCGGCCCGCGTCGAAACTGACCAGGAACATACGGCCCGGCTGGAGGCGGCCTTTCTCCTTGATGCTGGCGGCCGGCAAGTCCAGCACGCCGGTTTCCGACGCCATTACCAGTTTGTCGTCGTGGGTTACGGTGTAACGGAAGGGGCGCAGGCCGTTGCGGTCGAGGACGGCGCACACGTCCTTGCCGTCGGTGGCGAGCATCATGGCCGGGCCGTCCCACGGTTCCATCATCGCCGAGTGGAATTCGTAGAAATCCTTTTTCTCCTGGGGCATGGTTTCGTGCTGGTCCCACGCTTCGGGAATCATCATCAGCATGGCGTGGGCCAGTTCGCGGCCGGTCATCACCAGCAGCTCCAGGGCGTTGTCGAAGCTGGCGGTGTCGCTGGCCTGCGGGTCGCAGATGGGGGCCAGCTTGTGGATGTCGTCGCCGTACAGGGGCGAACTGAACTGGTACTCGCGGGCGTGCATCCAGTTGATGTTGCCGCGCAGGGTGTTGATTTCGCCGTTGTGCGCCAGATAACGATAAGGATGCGCCAGCTTCCAATGCCCCAAGGTGTTGGTGCTGAAGCGGGAATGCACCAGAGCGAAGGCCGATACCAGCGATTCGTCGTTCAGGTCAAGGTAGAATCCGGCCAGTTGATAGGAAACCAGCAGCCCCTTATAGACCACGGTGTTGCAGCTCAGGCTGCACAGGTAGAAAAAGTCGGCGTCGTCCGCGCTGATGCCGGTTTCATCCAGGGTGTTGGATATTACTTTGCGCACGACGTACAGCTTGCGTTCCAGCGCCGCCCGGTCGGGCGTATCAGCGGCGCCTTTGCCGACGAAAAACTGCCGGATGGTGGGGCAGACTTCGCGCGCGTCCCGGCCAATGACCGCATGGTTGAGGGGCACGGCGCGCCAGCCCAGGAAGGTCAAGCCTTCGTTGGCGACGACGGTTTCGATATGGGCGATGCAGGTCGCCAGCGCGCCCGCGTCCTGGGGCAGAAACGCCATGCCGACGCCGTATTCACCCTCTGCGGGCAGGCTGATGCCGATGCCGGCAGTGACTTTGCGGAAGAATGCGTCGGGCATCTGCACCAGGATGCCGGCGCCGTCGCCGGTGTCGGGGTCGGAGCCGGACGCGCCGCGATGCCCCAGGTTGTTGAGCACCTGCAAAGATTCGGTGACGATGGCGTGGGTCTTTTCGCCCTTGATGTTGGCGACCATGCCCACGCCGCAGGCATCGTGTTCTTGCGCGGTGGAGTATAAGCCGGATTGTGCCAACTCTTGGAGCGAATTCATAGCGTTACCCCTGCTCACAATAAAACAAAAGCCACCGGCAGGCGAGGGGGGGCGGCAGCCCCATCCTCACTGGGCAAATCGGAACAGCCGCGCCGCCGGCAGGATTGCTTGTGTAATATATCACAAACGCCGGGGATTGCAAGGCGGGCGCGGCGCGGCCTATACTGCACGTTGCCGGCGGCGGCGCAATCCCGCCCCCGCCGCGCCCAGGAGCAGCCGATATGGAAATAACGCCGTTGCAAGCCTTTTACGGCAGCATGATGATAGTGATGCTGGCCGCGCTGTTGACCATCGTTTTCCGTCAGGGGCAGTCGCCGACCCGCAAGGAAATGCACGATTTGCACCAGCAGCTGCGCGAGGAGCTGCGCGCCGAAATCAGGGAGGCCGTCAATGCGGCGGTCAGGGAAATCTGCGCCGATATGAGTCGTCAGATAGAGGGCGTGAATCACCGGATAGACGCCTTGGAAGAGAGCGTGAATCACCGAATAGACGCCTTGGAAGCCAGCGTGAATCACCGGATAGACGCCGTGAATTACCGGATAGACGCCGTGGAAGCCAGCGTGAATCACCGGATAGACGCCTTGGGAGAGAGCGTGAATCACCGAATAGACAGCGTGAATTACCGGATAGACGCCTTGGAAGAGAGCGTGAATTACCGGATGGACGGATTGCGGCAGGACATCACCCGGGTGCTGAACGCGCTGGCCAATCACGAGCATATTGATGGGCGCGTGATGATTACCGCCCAACCCGATGCCGAACCGTCCCCGGCTGTTGCCGCTGACAACTAGGCCCAGGCTGCCGCTATGACTACCGTAAACACACTGACACCCACCGATGTAGCCCGGCTGGCCGTGGACGTGGCCGCCGACAAGCTGGCGTCCGATATTGTGATGCTGGACCTGCGTATGTTGACCGTTTTCGCCGACTATTTCGTGGTGATGACCGCCGACTCGGCGCGCCAGATTGAAGCCCTGGAAGAGGACCTGTCCAACGCGATGAAAGAGGCGGGAGTGGCCCGGCATCACCGGGAGGGCACGCCGGCGTCCGGCTGGGTTTTGCTGGACTTTGCCGATGTGGTAATCCACATTTTCGGGCCGGAGGAGCGGGAGTTTTTCGGGCTGGAGCGGCTGTGGAACCGCGCTACCCAGGTGGTCAGGATTCTGTAATCCACCGGTCGGCGCTGCGGGAATAATCCAGCGCGTCCCCGGCCCCGAAGAACAGCCCAATCTCTCGTTCCGCCGACTCCGGGCTGTCGGAACCGTGGACGATGTTGCGCCCGATGTCGATGCCCAGGTCGCCCCGGATGGTGCCGGGCGCCGCCTCTCCCGGATTGGTTGACCCCATAGTTTGCCGGGCCAGGGCCACGGCATTGGCCGCCTCCCAAATCATCGCCACGATGGGGCCGGACGTGATGAACGACACCAGCGACGGGAAAAAGGGCCGGTTGACGTGCTCCGCATAGTGGCGGCCGGCCAGGTCGGCATCAACCTGCATCAAGCGGATGGCAACCAGTTTGAGGCCCCGTCTTTCCAGCCGCGAGATGACTTCTCCGATAAGTCCGCGCTGTACGCCGTCCGGTTTAATTGCAATGAAGGTTCGTGCCATGGGGTTGAGCGCTCCTGTTAGTTGATGACGTTCCGATGCTAGCGAGCGGGCAGCGAGGGCCGGCCTTGCCGCACCCGGTCCCGTTGTCTGGGCGCGCCGATAGTGGGCATTCGCAGGTAATAGGGCTGTAACGTTGCCAGGTCGCCGGCTTCGCCCCGGGCGATGCGTCGCGCGCCTTCGGAGGCCAGCTGCCACAGCCGGGCCGCCGGTGTCCACGGCGCTAGGGCGGCCCGGTTGGCTCCGGCGGCGCGGATGGTATCAGCGCGGGCTGAGGCAGCCTCGCCGCAGTAGGCGACCGTCGCAAAGTTGGCGGAATCCTGACGCAGCAGTTCCTCCGGCGGGGCGATGGCATCCGCGGCCAAACGGTTGCCGTGGCCATCGAACCAGGCGGCTGCCACCTCATTGCGCCCGGCTTCCAGCCAGGCCGACACCACGGCGGCGGTCTTAAAGTGCGGCCCGGCTTCCAGCTCCAGGGTGTCGATGCCGATGATGGGGAACCCGGCCGCCATGGCCAGGCCCTTGGCGGCGCTGACCCCGACCCGCAAAGCGCTGAATGGCCCCGGCCCCAGCGCCACGGCAACGCCGGTTAGCCCGGATGCCCGGATGCGCTGCGCCGCCAGCAGTTCCGCCACCGCCGGCATCAGCTGTGCCGTGTGGTTGGCGGTGGCGCGCCAGAGGCGGGCTTCAATGACGGCGCCGGCGGCATCGGCCAGCGCCGCGCCGCCGCAGCGGGATGAGGTGTCAATCGCCAGCAGCATCAGCAATCCCTTTCCGCCAGCCGCGCCAGCAGCCCGGCGAATCGCGCCGGAGCGTCGGCGATGGCAATGCGGCGCCGCGCGGGAACGGAACCGTCGTCGTCGGGAATCATCTCACAGGCGGCGGCGTTATTATCGTCAACGGCATAATCCAGCGTAATCCAAAGCGCGTCGTCGGGGAAGATTCCGGCGGCGCGGTCGGCCCATTCTACGATGAGAATATCCTCGCCGGCCGCGATAATGTCCTCCAGCCCCAAATCCCACGCTTCCGCCGGATGCTCGATGCGATACAGGTCGGCGTGGTGGATGGCAAGGCGGCCCCGGTAGCGGGTAACCAGCACGAAAGTGGGGCTGCGGGCGTAGCCGGGGACGCCCAGGCCCCGGGCGATGCCCTGGGTGAGGCAGGTTTTGCCGGCGCCCAGCGGCCCGGTGAGCAGGTACACGTCGCCAGGACGGGCGGCCTCTCCGATGATTTGGCCGACGGCGCGGGTGGCCGCGGCGCTGTCGGTGTAGATGGCAAGGTTGGCGGGCATCAGGGTTAGTCGTTGGCGAAGTGGTCCCAACCGGAGCCGCGACGGGGCCGGGGCCGGCCCGCGGTGTCGAGCACGGCGACCTGCCCCGGCGTTCCGCCGGTTATTTCCCCGATAATCGCGGCGCCGGACGGCAGCAAGTCCAGCGCCGTCGCCATTATATCCGGCGGCGCGGTGAACAGCAGCACGTAATCCTCGCCGCCGTACAGGGCCAGGTCGAGCCAATCGTCGGGGAACACGCTTTGGAGGCTGGGAGTTACCGGAACTGCATCGGCCCGGATAATAGCGGCTACCCCGCTGGCGGAACACAGCTTGCCCAGGTCGTCGGCCAGGCCGTCGCTGACGTCCATTGCCGAAGGGACGCCGGCCGCCACCAAGGATTTGCTCTCGGCAATATGGGGCCGGGGCCGGCGGTGCTGCGTAATCAGGATGTTGGCATTGGCATTATCAGGGACGGCGGAGGGATTTTCCAGCAGCAGCCGCAGGCCGCCGGCGGAGCCGCCGACGGGCCCGGTGACGGCCACCTGATGGCCCGGCCGGGCGGCGGCGCGCACCATTAGCGCGCCATGGGCAACCCCGGTGAGCGCGACCGTTACGAAAGCCACCGGCGAACTCACCAGATCGCCGCCGGCGATATGCGCTCCAAATTGCCGGCAAATCGCGGTCATCCCGGCGTACAGCTCCGCGATGTCGGCCACCGGCGTATGGGGGGGCAATCCCAGCGTAACCAGCGCCAGGGCCGGCGCGCCGCCCATGGCGGCCACGTCGCTGATGTTGGATGCGATGGCCTTCCAGCCCAAATCCCGCCAGGGTGTGGTGGACGCCGTGAAATGCACCCCGTCCACCATGGTATCGGTGGTATAGAGTTCGGTGACCGGGCCGCCGGGGAAGGTCGCCGCGGCCGCGTCGTCCCCGTTGTCCACTACCAGTTGACAAGCGGCGCCGGCCGGGGGCTCGCCCGTGCGCCGGGTCCAGTCCTGCACCAGGCTGATGAGGCCGAACTCGCCAAGTTCAGAGATACGCATCGGAAATAGGGCCGTAAGGCTAGGGGGCCAGCATAAAGGGATTGAGGCGGTTGGCGATGATTTCGGCCAGGGCGCGGGTTGAGGCCGCATCGGTTTTCTTGTACACGCCGGCGACGATGACGCGCACTGCCGTGCGTCCGCGGGCAAAGCGTATCTCGCGCCCATCGACGATGGCGGTAGAACCCGAAAAGTTGAAAGCCTTGGCGGCGGCGTAATCGCCCAGCGGCGCCGTGTCGGCATCGGTAACGGAGATTACGTTGACGCCGCGCACGGGCAGTCGCAGTTCCTTAACCACCGCGTCAATCTCGTCGTTCAGGGCCTTGCGGTCATAGTCTTTGAGGGTGTCAACTTCCGATTGGGCCTGTTCCGGGGAGTCGTACAGGCTGACCCAGGTGAGGGTGAAGTAGGCTTTGCTGCCGGCCACGCTGTACACGTTGAGCAGGCCGCCGCCCCAGGTCCAGCGCTTGTAGCCGGTGATAAAGCCGTCGCTGTCGGCAGTGAACTCGCCTTCGCCTTCTACGTTCTCATAAACGCAGTCGGCGTCCGCGCCGCCGGTGCATTCGCCGGCCAGCACGACGGTTCTGATAATCGGGTTGGTCTCTACGGTCTCCGTGGCCAGGCCGGCGATGTCCGCAACCGAGGGCAGCAGGCCGGGCAAGTCCGCCTGGCTCAGGGTGTCGATGGGCGCCGGCGTGGGAGTGGGCGCCGGCGTAGGAGTGGGCGCTGGCGTAGGCTGGCCGGGCGCGAGGGTAGGCGTGGGTGGGGGAGTGGGCGTTGGGGTTGGCTCCGGGGTCGGGGTAGCCGTCGGTTCCGGGGTGCTGGTGGGCGCCGGGGTTGGCGTAGCGGTGGGAACCGGGGTAACGGTTGGAACGGGAGTCGCCGTCGGAATTGGGGTGTCGGTGGGGGCCGGCGGAGGTGTTGCCGTCGGCGGCGGGGTGGCCGTCGGCGCGGCAGTAGGGGGTGGGGGCGCAGTGCAGGCCAGCGCCAGCATCGCGCCGAGCAACAGCAGGGCGGGCCAGTATTTCCGAACCGACGTTAGCATCAGGGAACTCCGTAAGCCATGGCGGGATGGCGCGCGGTGGGCGCGTTGTGGCCCGCGTCAACATCAATTAGCGGCAGTCAATATACAAGAAAACCGGGCCTTTGACAAAAGGCCCGGTTGAATTTGGCTGACCTTACCGGCTGATTAGTGGAAGGAAATAAGAAGTTTGCGATTTTGTTCCGACGCAATCGTCGGGGCCAGCGGATTTTCTCAGGGAACCTGCTCTCTTGGCACGGGAGTCAATAAGACTCGACCGGAAAACCTGAGTGGCGGGAACATCCGCTGATTGACCTGGGGAGTGGGTCGGTCGTTCCGCTTGGAGAGCGGTGACCGGACCGTTGTACTCCCTGAAAAGGAGGTGATCCAGCCGCACCTTCCGGTACAGCTACCTTGTTACGACTTCGTCCCAGTTACCGAACCCGACCTCGGCGCCTGCCTCCCTTGCGGGTTAGCTCAGCGACTTCAATCGTTCTCGGCTTCCATGACGTGACGGGCGGTGTGTACAAGGCCCGGGAACGTATTCACCGCAGTATGCTGACCTGCGGTTACTAGCGATTCCGCGTTCATGCAGGCGGGTTTCAGCCTGCAATCCCAACTGGGGTCGGCTTTGGTGGGATTAGCTCCAGCTCGCGCTTTGGCAGCCCATTGTACCGACCATTGTAGCGTGTGTGTAGCCCTGGACATAAGGGCCATGATGACTTGACGTCGTCCCCACCTTCCTCCTCCTTGCGGGAGGCTGTCTCGCTAGAGAGTGTAACTAGCGACGAGGGTTGCGCTCGTTGCGGGACTTAACCCAACACCTCACGGCACGAGCTGACGACAGCCATGCAGCACCTGTGATGGCTCCCCGAGTTACCCCGAGGTCGTCATCCTTTCGGATTTCTACTACCACCATGTCAAGCCCAGGTAAGGTTCTTCGCTTAGCATCGAATTAAACCACACGCTCCACCGCTTGTGCGGGCCCCCGTCAATTCCTTTGAGTTTTAGCCTTGCGGCCGTAGTCCCCAGGCGGGATACTTAACGCGTTAGCTACGGCACGGAGGGGGTCAATACCCCCCATACCTAGTATCCATCGTTTAGGGCGTGGACTACCTGGGTATCTAATCCAGTTTGCTCCCCACGCTCTCGCGCCTCAGCGTCAGCTACAGCCCAGTAAGCCGCTTTCGCCACTGGTGTTCCTCCCGATATCTACGCATTCCACCGCTACACCGGGAATTCTGCTTACCTCTGCTGTCCTCAAGTCGAATAGTATCCCTTGACCTCTCCCAGTTGAGCCGGGAGCTTTCACAAGAGACTTATCCAACCGCCTACGCGCACTTTACGCCCAGTGATTCCGGGTAACGCTTGCCCCCTACGTATTACCGCGGCTGCTGGCACGTAGTTAGCCGGGGCTTATTCCCGAGGTACCGTCCTCTCTCTTCCCTCGGAAAAGGGGTTTACAACCCGAAGGCCTTCGTCCCCCACGCGACGTCGCTGGGTCAGGCTTGCGCCCATTGCCCAAGATTCCCTGCTGCTGCCTCCCGTAGGAGTGGGGGCCGTTCTCAGTCCCCCTCTGGCTGGTCATCCTCTCAGACCAGCTACCCGTCATCGGCTTGGTAGGCCATTACCCCACCAACAACCTGATAGGACGCGAGCCCCTCCTCCGGCGACCGAAGTCTTTCATCTGCGCCCCAAGGGGCGCGGGTCGTATGCGGGATTATCCTCAGTTTCCCGAGGCTATACCCCACCGGAGGGCAGGTTACTCACGCGTTACTCAGCCGTTTGCCGCTTTACCATGTGGCCGAAGCCACGATCACGCTCGACTTGCATGCATTAAGCGCGCCGCCAGCGTTCACCCTGAGCCAGGATCAAACTCTCTTAATGAGAACCTTACTTCCTTCCACTATTCAGCTGTTAAGGTGCCTGCTCTCTCGCCGGTGGCGCTGCGCCATCTACGGCGGGCGAGTTCGTATAAAATACACGCCTTCCAACCCCGTGTCAACACCGATAACGGCGATTTTTCCGGTTTCTGCGGCATTTGCGGGGAATTAGCCGGTTCCGTCCCGCGCCAGCGTCCCTGAACCCCGCCGGCCACTGCGCCTTACCCGCTCGGAACGGTTACTGCCCGGCAGCGCGGTTTGATACCGGCCGGCCCGTAGGCTATACTGCGCATCGGCCCGCACCTAAATGATGAGCGACGGGCAGGAGCAGCGTTTTATGGATTTCAATATAGCCGTGCTGGGCGGGGACGGCATCGGGCCGGAGGTTACGGCCGAAGGCGTGAAAACGTTAGAGGCCGTGGGCCGCGCTTTCGGCCATAACTTCGCGCTGGAATACGGCGACGTGGGCGGCATTGCCATCGACCGGCACGGTACGCCGCTGACTGACGGCGTGCGGGACCTGGCGGCGTCGGCCGATGCAGTGCTGTTCGGAGCGGTGGGCGGCCCCAAGTGGGACGACCCGGCCGCGCCCACCCGGCCGGAGGACGGCCTGCTGGCTTTGCGGGCGCACCTTAACGTGTTCGCCAACATTCGCCCGGTCAAAGTGTATCCCGAACTCACCGCATCCAGCGTGCTGAAACCCCACGTGCTGGCCGGGGTTGATATGGTCGTGGTGCGGGAGCTTACCGGCGGCCTGTACTACGCCCAGCCCAAGGGCCGCACGGCAACGCCGCAGGGCATCGTCGGCGTGGACACCATGCGCTACTCCGAGGCTGAGATTGAGCGGGTGCTGCGCGTCGGGTTTGAGCTGGCCCGCGGCCGGCGCCGCAAGCTGACTTCGGTGGACAAGGCCAACGTCCTGGAAACCTCCCGGCTGTGGCGGGCCACCGCTACCCGACTGGCCGACGAATACCCGGACGTGGAACTGGAGCACGCGCTGGTGGACGCCTGCGCCATGCAGCTGGTGCTGCGCCCGGCATCCTATGACGTGATTGTGGCGGAGAACACTTTCGGCGACATACTGACCGACGAGGCGGCGATTCTGGCCGCCTCCATGGGGCTGCTGCCCTCGGCCAGTTTGTCCGGCGTGCCCCAGGCCGGGGCGCGGACACCCGGCTTTTACGAACCCATCCACGGCACCGCGCCGGACATCGCCGGCCAGGGCATCGCCAACCCTTGCGGCTCCATACTCAGCGCCGCTCTGATGCTGCGCTACTCCCTGGGGCTGACCGAAGAGGCGGCGGCCATCGAGCGCGCCGTGCAGTCGGTGCTGGAGCAGGGGTATCGCACCGCCGACATTGCCACCGCCGGCGATACGGCTACCGGCACGGCGCCAATGGGCGACCGCATCGCCGACGCCATCGGCTAGCGCGCCGGCCCCGCACCCGTGTTCAATCTCTTAGCCAGCGCGGGCCTGCCGGTCGCGGTGCTCGTCTTTCTGGGCAGCGCCGTCGCCGTGGTCTTTCTGGGCGTCCAGTTGGCCCGGTATGGCGACGCGCTGGCGACGCTGACCGGGTGGGGGCGGCTGTTCGTGGGCAGCATCCTGGTGGCGTTGGCAACGTCGCTGCCCGAGCTGTCCAACAATATTACGGCGGTGCAGATTAACAACCCGGAGCTGGCGCTGGGCAACGTGGTCGGCGCCAACATGGTCAATATGTTCACTATGGGCGTGGTGGCGCTGCTGTTCGGGGGCCGCCGGTTCCTGCAACGGGTGGCCCCGGAGCAGGGCTATCTCATCGTGCTGGCGGCGATACTGACCGGCCTGGCGGTCCTGTTCGCCGGGCTCAAAATCGGCATCAATGTCTGGCAGATTGGCCTGTCCTCCATCATCCTGCTGGTGGTGTACGTCATCGGGATGCGGATTGTGTACCAGCGGCGGCCGGCGGAGGAACCGGAGGATGGGGCGGATGACGCGGGCATCACGCTGAGCCGGGCCTGGCTGATGTTCAGCCTGGTATCGCTGGGCGTTATCATCGCCGGCGTATTTCTGGCGCAGAGCGTGGACCGGGTGGCCGACCTGACCGGCATATCGTCGGGCGTGCTGGGCATCCTGGCGGTGTCTATCGTAACCACAATGCCGGAGGCGTCGGCCACCGTCGCCGCGGCCCGGATGGGGGCCGCCGACCTGGGCGTGGCCGGCCTCTACGGCAGCTGCGTTTTCAATGTAACCATCTTGTCCTTTGCGGACCCGTTTTACCGTAACGGCATTGTGCTCAATCATCCCGACCCGGAGCATTTTGTGGCCGGCATCATCGCCGTGGCCCTGATTCTGTGGGGTGGCCTGATGCTTTGGGGCCGCAACCGCCTGCCCCAGCCGGTTATCGTGGGCGGGCTGGCGCTGATGGCCGGGGTGTACATTGCCGGCGCAATCTGGGTGGCGCTGTTAGGCGCGCCCACCGCCTAGACGCTGGATGTCAGATTAGATGTCAGCGCCGTCATAGCGGGCCAGCTCCACGAACCCCCCGGCGGCGTCATCCCAGGCAAAGAGGGCAGCCGCCACGACCCGCCGGGCGTCGATTCCTACCACCAGCTGCTGCACCGGGTAAGCCGGGCCGTCGCCCCAGGGGCTGGCAGCAACGGCGCGGTCGGTGTCGGAGAGGTAAGCCCGGCCGTTGGGATGGGAGTGGTAGATGATGCGGGCCGGGGTGTCCGAATCCAGACTGTCGTTCAGGGCCAGCAGGTCGGCGGCGCTGAACACGTAGGCGGATTCCGCAGTGCGCTCGGAAACGGTGGGGTGAGCGCCGGTGTCCTGCGCGTTGGCGGCCGGCCGGATGGCGGCCACGGCGGCGCCGTGGGCCGGGCCAACCAGCCAGCCGCAGCACTCGGCGGGAAAGGCGGAGCGCGCCTCCCGATAAACGGAGGTCAGGATTTCCGACGGGATGTTGAGCGGTTCCGTAGTATTCGCCATTACAACCCCCTTGTTACGAAATGCGTAACGTGATATGCTGTTTGCAACGCCGTTGCCAATTTTGCCGTAATACTTCGGTAATACGATGACGGTAAAATGGAACCCATCACCTAGTAAACCGCACTGCGGAGAATCGGACAGGATGACTGAAATGCAGACCATAGCCCGCAAATCGTTGAACCGCAAGCCGTTGAAACACAAGGCGTGCCCCCGGTGCGGCGGCGACGTTTGCCGAATGAGGGACACCTTTGGAGTGTACCACCAGTGCGCCCAATGCGGGCGCGAGATCCGGGGAGAAACCGGCTATCCGGTACCGGCCGCGACGGCAAGCGCCGCCGCAATGAGCCAGCCGTCCAACCCAAAGCGGCATCGTGAGACGCTGTTGGTCTAGCCGGCAGCCCGCGCACAAGAAACCGCAGGCAGTGGCCTCGGACTTGTCGCCGAGGCCACTTTCTTTTAACCGCCGCCCGGATTAGCCATCGCCAAATCAGCAGAGCCAAACCGACCAGCGACTACCATCGGAAATGACGATTTTGCGGAAATGACGATTTTAACGCCCTGATTCGGATAAGGAGAACGGATGATGGAGAGCAAAGTCAGAACCGAACGGCTTGTAGGGGGCGCGCGCCGCCGCCGCGTGCGTCTGGGCGCCTGCCCCTACTGCGGCGGCGACGTGCGCCTGGTACGGGACATCTACGGCGCTTATCGCCAGTGCTTGCAGTGCAGCCGGGAAATCCAGCCCGGGACACTGCCGGCGGCCCCGGCAATACCGACCGGGATGCCGGCGATGCCGCAGGTTGAGGAGCTTATGGCTGCCTGACGCCGGCCGATGAACCGGCAATCAGCGGAGGGTTCACGGCTGCGTCGTGAACCCTGATTAGTTGCAGGGATGAGCGTTAGCGGAACCGTCGCGGCATATTGTCGTTGCGTTCCTGGACAAAGGCGGCGTAGTCACGCACCGCATCCTCCTGGGCCACGGTCTGGATGGAACCGGGGCGGAGCTGGCGGATGAAGTCGATGGCCTCTTGCGCGCCCCAACCCGTGTTGACCAGGTAGGCGGCCAGGATGGTACCCGTGCGTCCGATGCCGGCGGCGCAGGTAATGACGGTGGGGCGCTCCCAGGTCTCAATTTGCTGTTCCACAAAGTTCACGATGCGGTCAATCTGCGCCACCGACGGTGCGCCGAAATCGGGCACCGGCTCGTAGAGTTCCACAAAACCCCACGGTTCTGCGGAGATGGTTGCCTCCTCCATACGCACGATGGCCGTTACGTCGTGGCGTTCAAAGTAAATCAGGTGCCGCCGTTCCGTGGGCCCCATGGCGCCCGCCAGCGAGCCGGGTAGTATCCAACTGAAGTTGCGAAAGCTGTCTTGCATGGGGGCGCTCCGATTTTAGTTTCTAGCGGCGGCGGAACCGGCGTCATTGACCAGGTTCCGCAGGCGGCGTTGCAGTTCGGCGTCATCCAAACCGGCCACTGCGGCAACCTTATCACGGGAGCCGTGGCCGCGCACAATGTTGACGCTGCGGCGGGGGATTTGCAGGGAGTCGGCCAGGATGGCGGCCACGGCGGCGTTGGCCCGTCCCTGAACGGGCGGGGCCGCCACCCGAACCCGCAGCGCGGTTCCGTGCCAGCCGGCCAGCTCCGAGCGGGCAGCGTTCGGCTGGACGCGCAATGAAAGGCGAGATGTAACCGGCTCCGGCATCAAACTAGGGCAATCGGTCTGGTATAGTATGGGGCAGCCACGGGCGATGCTAACTGCCGCATCCTCCGCGGCCCCGGAACAGGCGCGAATCCTGAACACGCGAATCGTGAACAATGGAAGGCCGGATGGAGTATAGCAATATTACACTGTCGGCGGGAGACCGGGTAGCCACGGTGCGGCTGAACCGGCCCGATGCGCTGAACGCGCTGAACCCGCAGCTGCTGGCGGAACTGGCCCACGCCGCCGCCGCTGTGGCCGCGGACCAGTCGGTCAAAGCGCTGGTGGTGCGCGGCGAGGGTCGCGGTTTCTGCGCCGGCGCCGATTTGCGGTACTTTGACCAGGTTTTCGCTGACCTTGCGCTGCTCCCGGAGTACGTGCGGGATTTGAACGGGGCGTTGTTCGCGCTGGAGTCGCTGCCGATTCCGACCATAGCGTTGGTGCATGGCTACGCGCTGGCCGGCGGTTTGGAGCTGATGATGGCTTGCGACATGGCAATTGTGGCCGAGGACGCGCGCATCGGCGACCAGCACGCCAACTTTGGTTTGATTCCCGGCGGCGGTTCAACCCAGCGGCTGCCGCGCCGCGTGGGGATGCCGCGCGCGATGGAATTGCTGACTACCGGCCGCTGGCTGTCGGGGACTGAAGCCGTGGCGTGGGGCCTGGCCCTGCGCGCCGCGCCCGCCGAGTTGCTGGAGGCCGAGCTGGAAAGCCTGCTCGCGGGCCTCCGCGCCAAGAGCCGCGTTGGATTGGGCCTGATGAAATCCCTGGCCCGCAGCAGCCAGGATTTGCCATTGCGGGACGGCGTGGCTCTGGAAGGAGCAACCTTCACCCACCTTTTCGCCACGTCGCCACACCCGCGCGAGGGCATCCGGGCGTTCCTGGAAAAGCGGCAGCCGGAGTTCTGACAATCCCGTTTATCCTGTCCATCCCGGTACAAATCCATCCCGGTACAAAAGAGATGATAGCTTGAAAATCAAGGAAATTCTCAGTGCGCAACGCACCATATCTTTCGAGTTCTTCCCGCCGCGGGAAGCGGACGGCGTGGCCGGCGTCATTGACGTGGTGCAGGGGCTGCGCCGGTTCAACCCCGATTTCGTGTCCGTAACCTACGGAGCCGGCGGCGGCACCAGAGCCTTTACGGAAGAAATCACCATGCGCCTGCAACGGGAGACCGACCTGAACGTAATGGCCCACCTGACCTGCGTGGCGCAAAGTCGCGGGGAGGTGCACGGAGTGCTGGAACGGCTGGCGGACGCCGGCATTGAGAACGTCATCGCCCTGCGGGGCGACCGGCCTCAGAACAGCGCATCGTTGGAACTTGGGGATGACGAATTTCCGCACGCTACCGACCTCATCGACCACATCCGCCATCATTTCGATTTTGGCATTGCCGGGGCCTGCTATCCCGAAGGGCATACGGAGTCGGCAAGCATGGACTCCGACGTTGGCTATGCGCGCCTGAAACAGGATTTGGGGGCCGAATTTCTGATAACGCAGCTTTTTTACGACAATGCTTTCTACTACGATTTGCGGGAGCGGGCGGCGGCGGCGGGAATCACGGTGCCCGTCATCCCCGGCATTCTGCCCATCCTGAGTACGCCGCAGATTCGCCGGTTCACGTCCCTTTGCGGCGCAACCATCCCGGCCGATTTGGACGCGCAGTTGGAAAGGTTCGCCGACGACAACCGCGCCGTGCGGGAAATTGGCATTGAGCAGGCGGCCAGACAAGCCGAAGACCTGTGGGCCAACGGCGTGCCCGGTATCCATTTCTACGTACTGAACCGCACCTACTCGGTTTCCCGCATCCTGCGGAATCTAAACCTCCCCGGGCACAACGACGGCGCTTAAAGCCTAATGCTGACTACCGGAGTGGACTTTATCGAGATTGACCGGATTGCCGGGGCGCTGAGCCGGTACGGCGACCGGTTTCTGCGGCGGATTTTTACGCCGGGGGAGATTGCTTACTGCCGGGGCCGGGCTCCCAACCTGGCGGCCCGGTTCGCGGCCAAAGAGGCGGTGATGAAATCCCTGGGCACCGGGTTCCGCGGCGTGGGCTGGCGCGATGTTGAGGTGGTGCGCGCTCCCAGCGGCGCGCCCAGCCCCCGGCTGCACGGGCGGGCGCGCCGCCGGGCGGAACGGTTGGGCGTAACCGAAATCGCCATCAGTCTGTCCCACTCCCGGGGCTTTGCGATGGTGGTTGCCGTGGCGTCGCGGCCCGACACCGCCGAATCCCGCCAGGCCGCCGCCGCGACGCTGTGGGGCGACCCGGTGGCGCCACAGCGTCGCGGCGGCGCGCTATGAAAGTCGTTACGGTGGCGCAGATGCAGGCGCTGGAAGCCGCGTCGGAACGGGCCGGAGTCAGCACTGATACGTTAATGGAAAACGCCGGGCTGGCTTGCGCCCGTCGGATTCGGGAACGGATGGGCGGCGCGGCCGGCCGCCGGGCGCTGCTGTTGATTGGCCCCGGCAACAACGGCGCCGACGGCCTGGTTATCGCCAGACACCTGCGCCGCCGGGGCGCGGAAGTGTGCTGCTATGTGGTGCGGGGCCGGCCGGCCGAGGACCCCAAAATGTCGGATGCGCTGGCTTATGGCGTAACGGTATTGGACGCTGCGGATGACCCGGACTTGCAGGCTCTCGATACCCAACTGCTTCGTGCCGAGCTGGTGGTTGACGCCATCCTCGGCGCCGGCCGTTATCGCCCTCTGGATGGCGTAGTCGGCGCCGCCGCGTCGTTGGTCAACCGCCGTCGCCGGGCCAACCCCGGCCGGTCGGTGGTGGCCGTGGATTTGCCCACCGGCGTCAACCCGGATACCGGAGCGGCGGACGGGCAAACCATTGCGGCGGACGAAACGCTGGCGCTGGGTTTCCCCAAGTTCGGCATCGCCAACTTCCCCGGGGCCGGCTATGCGGGCCGCATTACGGCGCTGGACATCGGCCTGCCGTCCGAAGTCGCCGCCGCCGCCCACTTGCCCACGGAGTGGATGACCAACGCCGCCGCCGCCGCTATCCTGCCGGCCCGCCCTCTGGACTCGCACAAGGGCACTTTCGGCCATCTCTTGATAGTGGCCGGCTCCCGCAACTTCGTAGGGGCGGCGTTTCTGGCGGCCCTGGGAGCGCATCGCGTGGGCGCCGGGCTGGTAACTCTGGCAACGCCTGAGTCGGTGTACCGCGTGGCCGCCGCGAAACTGACCGAAACCATCCACCTGCCCTTGCCGGAAGACGCCGACGGGCGGGTTGACGTTGCGGCGGCCGACCGCATCCGGGAGCGCATCGGCAGTTACTCGGCATTGGCGGTCGGGTGCGGCCTGGGCTGGTCTGAAGGCACGCGGGCTTTTGTCCAACGCCTGCTGCTGGACGGCGACGCCGCTCCCGAAGGGCCCATGGTGATTGACGCCGACGGCCTCAATAACTTGTCCGGCTGCGCGAACTGGCCCGCCCGTTTGCGCGGCGCGGCGGTGCTGACGCCCCACCCCGGCGAAATGGCGACGCTGACCGGCCAGCCCACTGCCGAAATACAGTCCGACCGGCTGGCCGTCGCCAGCGCGTCCGCCGCCAGCTGGGGGCAAACCGTCCTGCTCAAAGGAGCGCACAGCATCGCAGCGGCGCCCGATGGACGGCGCAGCGTGCTGCCCTTCGCCAACCCGGCGCTGGCCGCCGGCGGCGCGGGCGACGTGCTCACGGGCATCATCGGCGGCTTGCTGGCCCAGGGCGTGGCGCCCTATGGGGCGGCGGCGTTGGGCGGGTTTTTGCACGGCGCGGCGGCTGATAAAGTGCGCTCCCGGCGCGGCGACGCCGGCGCCGTCGCCAGCGACCTGCTGGAATGGATTCCCTTGACGATGGCCGCATTGCGGAAACCGGAGGCCGGATATGGTTAGCCTGACACCCGAACAAGCCGCCCGCCTGTCTGCTGCGGCAGTGGGCCATCTGGCCACCGCCGACGCCGCCGGCCGGCCCCACGTCATCCCGGTTTGCTTTGCCTATGACGGCAGACACATCTATTCGGCGCTGGATGCCAAACCCAAGCGGGGCAGTCTCACCGACCTGCGGCGGGTTCGCAACATCATCGCCAATCCCCAGGTGTCGCTGGTCATTGACCACTATGATGAGGACTGGTCAAAGCTGTGGTATTTGCTGGTGCAGGGGCACGCCGAACTGGTTGCGGCGGGCGACGAGCAGGCGGAGGCAATCGCGCTGCTCCGCGCCAAATACCGGCAATACCAGGATATGGAGCTGGACGCCAACCCGGTTATCAAGATTACCCCGGAGCGGGCTGCCAGGTGGGTTGGGGGCTGAGCGACTGGCAGCGTTCCGTTTCAGGTGGTTTGGCTATTCCTCTGAGGTAGTGGGTGAGGTGGTGGGCTGGGTTCATTGGCGATGCTCCTTGCTGGTTCAGGCTATCGGGGTTAGGGTGGCTGTCGGGATGCGGTGTGCGGGCCAGAGGTTACCGGTCATTGTCAGCCCCACGGCCGGGGGATTTACGCAAAGTTTTGCTCCGATGGTTCGTGAACTACGCTTTAAGGGCGCAGCCACGCAGCGCGGTGGCAGTCGCTGTTGGCCGGTTAGACCGTTCTCGCGTAAGCATTGGACGAGGGGTCTCCACGACGCCGGTATGCGATTTTGTGCTGACTGGCCGTTGATGACCGGTTGACCTCTGGCGGGACTGAGAATCACGTGATAGATTGCAGTATAGTACCGATGTTCGTTGTTGTCAAAGGGGGGGTGTCAGTGGGTAGCGTTCCGTTTTAGGTGGTTTAGTTGTAGGATGGCTGCAAATACCGGCTCCGGAGTCAGAGGGAGGGGCGCTGCCATGGGACTGCTTTACGACTTGGAAACCCGGCTGGAGCAGCAGATACCCGTCCAGCTGCAACAGTCGTTGCAGCTGGCTTTGGATGATTACCAGCCCCTCTGCCCGGACTGCGGTTTAGCGATGCACCGGCATCATCGGTACGCCCGTACTATCACCACCCGCTACGGGGCAATTCGGTTGCAGATGCCCGTGTTCCGCTGCGGCCAGTGCGGCCGGATGGCCAGCGGCGCCGACCTGCTGGGCGAAGCAGAACGTCATCAAAGGTACTCAAAAAAACCCGCGAACTAGCCATCAAACTGGCGGCGCAGGGGTTGAGCTACGCCCAGAGCGGCCAGTGGTTCGGGTTCGTTAAAAGCACCATGTGCCGCTGGCTGCGACGGGAGCCAATAGCACAGCCGGAGTTGCGGGGGCGGGTGTTGGAGCTCGACGGATTGTGGACCAGAACGCGGGCCGGAGCTACGGAATTGAAGGTCATCCGAGATGAAAACGGCGTGGCTCTGGGGGCCTTTGGAGGTTGGGAAGAGGTGATTGACCAGGCCTGGCGGCAGGGAGCGGTTCAGCCGGCGCATCTGGTGAGCGACGGGGATGCGGCCATCGCCGCGGGCATCCGGATGGTCTATGGCCGGCAAGCGCCCCACCAGCTCTGCCATTTTCACCTGCTGCGGGAGTACCGGCGGAACATTGGGGAGACTGGTTGGCGGGAGGCGCGGCGACTGCTGGCGTCGTCCGGCCTGGCGGAGGCCCGGGGCTATGCGGCGCGGGTGGCCGCGTTGACCGGAGGCCAGGGGACGTACTGGTGTCGGAAAGCCCTGGAGAAAGGACTGCGCCATTTAGCCACCGGGCAAGCGCGATTCAAGACAACCTCCCCTTTGGAACGGCACAACCGGGAGTTGCGGCGGCGGGAAAAGATGGGCACCGTATGGACACCGCACAACCTGCTGGTATTGCTCCAAAACCGGGGCCTGCTCAACCAAACCACCTAAAACGGAACGCTACCTGTCAGTGGGCAGGGGCAAAGTGCGGTCGGTGGGTTTTGCGGACGCCGGAGCGGGAGCGCTACCCTTCTCCCAACCCTCTCCCGCAAGGGGAGAGGGCTTTAATGACTTTGCAAAACCCCGACCGCCGGCAACGGAACGCTACCTGAAGGGACTTCGCGTCTTGACCGTACTGGCGGCGGCCCCTAGAATGCCGGCAACCGGCGCGGGGCATCCGGGCCGTCAGGTGCAGGTTCCCCCGTGGTGTGCAGGTTTCTATGACGCAACTGGTTTTTATTCACGGCCCCGGCGCCGGCGGGTGCGCCGATTCCTACGTCAATCAGCTGTCCCATTACCCCGGCAGCCTGGCTCCGCACCTGCCCGGCCATCTGGACGGTACGCCGTGCCGCAGCGTGGAGCGGTACACCGACTGGCTGCGGGGCTGGCTGCACGCGCAGGGACTCAACCGCGACCTGGTGCTGAGCGGGTTCACGCTGGGGGCTTGCATCGCGTTGCAATATGCCCTGGACTACCCGGAGGAAGTCCAGGGGCTGGCGCTGATGACCATTGCCATGCGCCCCAAGCAGCGGCGGCCCCAGGATTTGCAGTTCCGCCTGGACGCCGCAGAGAATGACGAAACCTACGCGCAATGGCTGGGCGTTATGGACGGCGTGATGCACTTCATTGAACCGGATTTGCGGGCGAAACTGCTGGCCCGGCACCGGCAGGTCGGGCCGCTGGCCCAGCATAGCGACCTGGTGGTGATTGACCGCTTTGACGTGCGGGACCGAATCCATACCCTGCAAACCCCGCTGCTGCTGATTCAGGGAGTGGATGACCCGCTGGCGACGGGAGATTACGAAGCGGAAATCCACCGCGCCGTCCCCGGGTCAAAACTTATCCGGATGAAAGACGCCGGACATTTCCCGATGGTGGAAAAGCCGGCCGCGGTCAACGCCGCCATCGACCAGTTCCTGGCCACCCTCGGCTAGCTAACCCGTAAAATCGGAATCAGTCAAAATCCGGTTCATCTGTGCCGGTTCATCCTGTGCATTGATATAAAGAACCCAAACCGTAAGGAGCGTCACCGTGGACGGAGTTACCGCTGTAGCCAACATTTTGAAGATGGAAGGCGTGGAATGGATTGGCGTTATGCCATCCAACCCGCTGATTGAGGCGGCAGCCATCGCCGGCATCCGTCCGGTGGTGTGCCGGCAGGAACGCACCGGGGTGCATATGGCCGACGGGTTCTCCCGCGTCACCAACGGCAGAAAGACCGGCATTTTTCTGGCGCAGAACGGCCCCGGCGCCGAAAACGCCTTTGGCGGCGTCGCCCAGGCATACGCCGACTCGGTGCCGATTCTGGTGCTGCCGGCCGGCGTGGCCCGCCGCCGGGTGGGCGTGGAGCCGAACTTCCACCCGGTGCGCGCCTACGAGTCCATCACCAAATGGGCGGCCCACGTCAACTTCGCCGACCGGGTGCCGGAACTGATGCGGCAGGCGTTCACCAAGCTGCGCTCCGGCAAGCCCGGCCCGGTGCTGCTGGAAATCCCCCAGGACCTGGCCGCGGATGAAATCAGCGAAGAGGATTTCGACTACATCCCGCCGGTTCAGATGCGTACCGCCGCTGACCCGGCGGCCATCAGCCGCGGCGTGCGCGGCCTCCTGTCGGCCCGCCGCCCGGTCATCATGGCCGGCCAGGGGGTGATGTACGCCGAGGCCACCGACGAACTGCTGGAGCTGGCGGAGTTTCTGCAAATCCCCGTGCTGACCACGCTGGAGGGCAAGAGCGCCTTCCCTGAGAATCATCCGCTGTCCTTGGGAGTGGGCGGGTCCAGCCAGACCGGGCCGGTGCATCGTTTCCTGACCAATGCCGACGTGGTATTTGGCGTGGGCGTGAGCTTCACCAAAAGCGGTTTCACGGTGCCGATACCGCCGGGCAAGACGCTAATCCACCTGACCAACGGCGACGGCGACATCAACAAGGATTACCGCGCCGAATACCCCATCCTCGGCGACGCCAAGTTGGCCCTGCGGCAGTTTATCGACGCGCTGAAAGCCCAGGGCGCGCAACAGCGCGCGCCCAACCAGGAACTGGCCGATGAAATCACCGCCAGCCGCGAGGCGTGGCTGGCCGAATGGCTGCCCCGTCTGACCAGCGACGAAGTGCCCCTGAATCCCTACCGCGTGGTTTGGGACATCATGCACACCGTTGACCTGGACAACACGATTGTCACCCACGAATCGGGCAGCCCCCGCGAGCAGGTGTCGCCCTTCTGGGAAGCCCGCGCCCCGCGCAGCTTTATCGGTTGGGGCAAGTCAACGCAGCTGGGGTATAGCCTGGGCCTGGCCATGGGCGCGAAAATGGCCGCTCCCGAAAAGACCGTTATCAACTTTATGGGCGATGCCGCCTTCGGCATGGTGGGCCTGGACGTGGAGACGGCGGTGCGGGCCAACATCCCCATCACGACCATCGTGATGAACAACTCGACGATGGCGATTTACCCCGACAGCCGCATTCCCACCGCCGTGGAGCGTTACGGCCTCAAAGACCTGAGCGGCGACTTCTACCAGGTAGCCGTGGCCCTGGGCGCCTACGCCGAGCAGATTCACGCCCCCGATGAAATCAAGCCCGCCATGCAGCGCGCGATGCAAGCCAACGCCGACGGCCGGCCGGCACTGCTGGAATTCATCACCAAAGAGGAAGGCACCTTCTCCAAGTTCCGGTTTGACTAGAACCGCCGCCACCTTTGACTAGAACCGTCGCCACGTCCGGCCGGTTCTGCAACCCGCAGGGGCGAATAATCATTCGCCCCTGACCCGGCCGGCGCGGCGACGACAAGCGGAATGGGGACGGAACATCATGCCAGTCGCACCCGCCATCCCGGAGCACGAAAACGCTATCACCGCGAACTGGATTCAGCAAGCGATGGCCGCCGGCGGCCGGCCCGATTTTCCGGCCATAGAGAGCGTCGCCGTTGCCGACATTGGCGCCGGGGTTGGAATGGTGGGGAAAATCCTGCGCTGCCGTCTGACCTACCGCGATAGCGCCGGCGGCGGCCCGGAGAGCATTATCGTCAAGCTGCCCAGCGCGCACCCGGAGACGTTGCAGGTTGCCAAAAGGCTGCAACTGTACCAGCGCGAATACGCCTACTACCGTCAGCTCGCGCCGCACGTGCCGCTCCGGTCGCCGGCGCTGCTGTATGGCGACTTTGCAGACGACAGCCATCGCTTTGTCCTGGCGCTGGAAGACCTGGGAGCTATGACGACGGTGGACCAGATTGACGGGGCCGGCGCGACGCCGGCGAAAGTCGCCGTCCGGGCGGTGGCCGGGATGCACGGCCTCTATTGGGACAAAGTGAACCGGCCGCCGGTGTCCGGTTTTCACGATTCCGCCAGCCGGGAACGCCGGCTGTTGACTCAGGCCGCCTATCAGGCCAACCTGCGCCCCGCGCTCAATCGCTTTGGCGCCCTTTTCCCCAGCCGGATGCGCCGGTTGGCGGAAGAATATGGGCCGCGGGTTGCCGCGCACCTGGACGACATCGCCGCCGGCCCCAGCACTTTCACCCACGGCGATTTCCGGCTGGACAATATGTTTTTCGGCGCCGGCGACAATGGGGATTTCGCGGTTGTTGACTGGCAGGTTTGCGGCATCGCCAGCGGCCTGCGCGACGTGGCCTATTTCTTATCCTCCAGTGTGGCGACCGAGGTTCGCCGGGAGATTGAGCGCGAGGCGTTGGCGGAGTACTACGACATCATTCACAGCATGGGAGCGGAAGACTTCACGTTTGAGCAATGTTGGCGCAGCTATCGCCAGAATATGCTTGGCTGTTTCCTGACGCCGATTATTGCGGGCGGCCAGCTGGACTTGACCGGCGACCGGAGCCGCCAACTGGCCGAGGTATTTCTGCGGCGAACCCTGACGGCCATTGAGGACCTGGAAGCCCGGGAATTTCTGCCGGGGCGTCCTGGGTCTTAACCGGGATTGAAACTGCAAAGCATCCACCGGCCGGATGCAGCGACCAATTTGCCGGCCGGCGAATTGCTGACAGCAGCCCGTAGCGCAACCGCCGTCCGGCGGTTTAAACTGGCCGGCGATGCTGATTCGCGTGGGAGTGGATAGATAATGGTTATCGCCGGCTCGCCAGCTGAAGTGACTGCCCTGGAAGATTTCCGGGCCGAACTGGACCGGATTATCGCCGGCGCTCCCGTGGCGCCGGCGCCGGCAGCCTCGGCCCCGGCAGCCTCGTCCAATGATTGCGCTGCCACCGCGCCGGCGCCGCCGCAATCCCGTCGCCCGGCGGCGGTCGCTTACCAACCCACCATCAGCCAGCTGCCGGCCAGCGAGCGGCCACGGGAACGCCTGCGGGAGCATGGCCCCCGCTACCTGAATAATGCCGAACTGGTTGCCATCCTGCTGCGAACCGGAACCAGGGGCGAAAACGCCGTCAACCTGGCCCAGCGTATCATCGCGGAGTTTGAGGGGCTGGCCGGTTTGGCCAGGGCCGGGTATGGAGAATTGTGCCGGCAACACGGGGTGAGAGACGCCAAGACTTCCATGATTATGGCCGCGCTGGAGCTGGGCCGCCGGATTGCGTCGCTGGCCCCGGAAGAGCGGGCGCAAATTTCCTGCCCGCAGGATGCCGCCAATCTGGTTTTGTCGGAAATGTCGCTGCTGGCGCAGGAAAATCTGGTTGTCCTGCTATTGAACACCCGCAACCAGGTGGTGGGCAAACGCACTATTTACATCGGCACGGTGAACAGCAGCGCGGTGCGCCCCGCCGAAGTGCTGCGCCCGGCCATCCGCGAAAATGCTCCGTCCATCATCGTCGTGCATAACCACCCGTCGGGCGACCCAACGCCCAGCCCGGAAGACGTGTCCGTAACCCGCGACCTGGCTGCCGCCGGCAAACTGATGGACATTGAACTGCTGGACCACCTGGTTATCGGCCAGGGCGGCCGGTTCGCCAGCCTGAAAGAAAAAAAGCTCGGCTTCGACCGAACCTGACCAGTGAGGAGTTATTGCCATGAGCGATTATTTTCTGCGCCCGGACTGCCGGGGCTACAAGGAACTGGCGGAGGGCGCCCGCACCCGGACTTTCTGGGGCGCGCAGATGCTGTTCTCTCTGGTGGAAGTGGACGCCGGCGCTACGGTGCCGTTGCACACCCACCCCCACGAGCAGGGCGGCATCATTGTTGAAGGCGAGCTGGAAATGGGGATTGGCGGCGAAGTTCGCGTCCTGCAACCCGGCGATATGTACATCATCCCCGGCGACGTGGAGCATTACGCCAAAGGACAGGACACCAAAGCCGTCGCCCTGGATATATTCAGTCCGGTGCGGGAAGAGTTCCAATACTAGGCGCGGTCGCCGAAATAGTCGGCCACCGCCAGCACCAGATTGCCCATGTGCGGGTGGGCCGGCTCAACGTCCACGCCGATGCCGTATTCGCGCAGCTGGCGCGTGCAGACCGGCCCCACAGAGGCGACGGCCACCGGCCCGGCCAGGCTGCGGCGCAAGGATTCCGCCCGCCCGGCGCCGGCGGCAATTGCGAGCAGGTTAGGCACCTGGGGCCGGCTGGTAAAGGCCAGAGCGTCAACCGCGCCCCGTTCCATCCGGTCAATCAGTTCCAGGACGGGGCCGGTATCGTCCGGCAGTCCCCAGTCATACAGCGTCAGTTCCCGGTAGATTGCGCCCTGCTCACGCAAGTAGGCGGGGAGTTCCGAATCCGGGCCGCCATACCGCTGAAAGACGACCTGTTGGCCACGCAGGGGCAGGTCGGACATAGCGGCGGTCAAATCCGACGACGTATAAGGCTCCGGCGGCATAATGTCAATGGGGATTTGGTGGCGGCGCAGTATTCGCCCCGGCTTGGGGCTGCGGGCGACGACGGTGATTGCACGCAGCGCCGCCTCAAACTCGGCTTGCCGCCCCATAACGTCGGCAATGCCCATCATGGCGTTGGCGCCCACGCCGGTGAGAAAGATGGCGGTATCGACCCGGCCCGCGCAGATGTCAATGATAGCCTGCTGAACTTCGGGGCTGTCCGTCAGGTAGTTTTCCTGCAAGACCGGAGCGGCGTAAGGCACGCCGCCATGCCGCCGGATGAGGCCGGCCATGGCGTCGGGCATTCGCGCTTCGACGAAGGCCAGCACTCGCCCGTTCAGGGATGTTGCAGCCATAGCCAGCAGTCCGCGGCCGCCGCTAGACGGCGCACTCGCCTTCGCCGCGTTCCAGCACGTACTGGTTGGTGCGTTCCCAGTCGAAGTACATTTCGCCGCCGCCCTCGGCTTCGTGTCCTACTTCCTGCGCGCGCGCGGCCACCGCGGTCATCTGCTCCAAACCCACCCGGTCCAGGAAGTCGTTGAACCGCTCGGAGTCGCCGGCGCGGTGGTCCTTGTAGTAGCTGACGATGTCTTTCAACACCGACGGCACCAGCTTGGCCGGCACTTTAACCCGGGGCACGCGGGTTCCGATGCGGGAATCCTCCACCAGGTTGTCGCCGTAGTTGCCGCCCAGGAACAGCTCGTAGGATGGAATCTGCTGCCCGTCCGTGCCCTTGACCGCCCCGCCGTGGAATCCGATGTTGGCGATGTGGTGCAGGCCGCACCCGTTGGGGCAGCCGCTCATCTTGATGCGGATGTCCTGCACGCCGGCGTCGTCGGCCAGGCCGTTCCAGTCCGCAATCTCGGTGCGGAGGGCTTTGGCCAGGCCCATTGACGCGGTGATGCCGAGTTTGCAGCTGTCGGTGCCGGGGCAGGAAACGATGTTGCTGATGTGGTTGTGGCCGGCCTCGCCCAACTCCAGCGCGGTCAAGGCTTCCCAAACGTCGCGCAGGTGGCCGGTGGGCACCCAGCGCAGGACGATGTTCTGCTCCTGGGTAGTGCGCGCCTTGCCGCCGGTGTAGCGGCGGACGATATTCGCCAGGCCGTGGAACTGGGCGGAGGTGAGGTCGCCCCGCACCGTCTTGACGTACACCACATGGTAGCCTTCCTGGCGCTGCGCCGCCACGTTGCTGTCCAGCCAGCTCCGGTATTCCGGGCTGCCGTCGTCGCCGTTGCCGGAGGCCGGCTGCGGCGGTGGGGTTTCGCGCTGGATTTCCTCGGCGGTCATCAGCGGCCGGTAGTCGATGGGGCCGATGTTGGCCAGCTCGGCGTCCACCAGGTCGCGGAATTCGTCCAGGCCAATCTTGTCAATCAGCACCTTGAGGCGGGCCATCATACGGTTCTTGCGGAGGATGTCGGCGTTGTTGAATACCGTCCATATCGCCAGGGCCACCCGGAGGTAGTCATCCTCGGATACCCACTCGTACAGGGGTTTGGCCAGCCGGGGCATAATGGACGTTCCGCCGCCGCAATAGACTTTGAAGCCTTTGCGCTGCGCGCCGTCCACCTCTTTATACTGGGCTACGTAGGTCAAATCCTGGACGGCGGCGGCCACTTCGTCCCGCCGGTCGTTGCCGGTGAAGGCGGACTTGAACTTGCGGGGGAAGTTTTGCGTGATGGGATGGCGCACGCCAAAGCGCACGTAGGCGGTGAGATAGGGCGTGGGGTCGAACACTTCCTCCGGGCTGACCCCGGCGGTGGCCGGGCCGACCACGTTGCGCACGGTGTTGCCGCAAGCCTCGCGAGTGGACAGGCCCACCGCGCCCAGGAGTCGCAGAACTTCGGAGGTTTGTTCCAGCGGGATGTGGTGCAGCTGGATGTTTTCCCGGGTGGTGATGTGCCCCTTCTGCAAGGGGGCGTAGCGTTCCGCAACGTCGCCGAAGCAGTCCAGCATAGCTGCGGACACGATGCCGCCGGGGAGTTTGACGCGAATCATCTGCACGTCGGCCTGACGCTGCCCGTACACGCCCTGGCGCAGGCGAAAGGGGGTGAACACGGTGTTGTCCAGGTCTCCGGTTCGGAAGCGGTCAACCTCGGCGTCAAAGCGCCGGATTTCATCCTCCATAAAAGGGATGATGGCGGGCGATTCCGGCGCCAGTCGCATACTGGATTCATGGATTGCGTTCTGGTCGGCAGCTTGAATTTGGCTGGTCAAGGTGTCCTCCTCCGGATGCGGGCAAAAGAAGGCCCACCGTGCCGTTTGGCAAAACCGGTGGGCGCAGGTGGAACCTGTTTTTAGGCCAAGTTAGGTTTGCCCTGCCCCCGATGTGGGCGGACAGGAGCAAGCGCAAAGGCAGTTCGTTTTGCAGGTACTATGCATTTGCGAAAACTATACAATGGAGGTCGGGAATTGTCAACCGGGAACCGGGCGGCCGCGGACCGCCGGTTTCAGCGCAAAGAACGCTCCGATTTGAGGTCTCCGGTGCCGATGGTGCGCCCCGAAATCAGCCACAGCACCCGCTCGGAGATGTTGGTGGCCCGGTCGGCGATGCGCTCCAAATCGTGCGCCACCCAGAGGAGGTAGGTGGCCTGTTCGATGTTGCGGGGGTCTTGCAGCATATAGGTCAGCAGTTCCCGGTAAATCTGATTGTACAGGTCGTCAACGGCGTCATCGTCCTGGCAAATCTTGCGCGCCAGCCACTCGTCCCGGTTGGCGTAGGCTTGCAGGCTTTCGTTGAGCATTTGCAGGGCGAGTTCCGCCATCCGGGGAATGTCAATCAGCGGTTTCAGCAATGGCTGGTCGCCAATTCGCAGGCAGATTTTGGCGATGCCCTCGGCGTAGTCCCCCATCCGTTCCAGCTCGACGCCGATGTGGACGATGGACATAACCGTGCGCAAGTCGCCGGCGGCGGGCTGTTGGGTCGCCAGCAGGCCCACGCATTTGTTTTCCAGCGTGTCTTGCAGCTGGTCGATATGGTCGTCGTCAGCGATGACTTGCCGGGCCAGGGCGGCGTTCCGGGTTTCCAGAGCCCGGAGGGCGCGTTGGGTGGATTGCTCCACCAGTCGCCCCATTTCAACCAGGCCCTTTTGCAGGGCTGCCAGGTCGCGATTGTAGTCAGAGCGCAGCATCTGGGCCCTCCTTTTCCTGGTTGGTCGCCGTCTGAGGTTAGCCGAACCGGCCGGTGATGTAGGCTTCGGTGCGCTCATCAGCGGGGTTGGTGAACATTTTAGGGGTGTCGTCGTACTCAATGAGGTGGGACACCCGGTTTTCGTCCGGCATCAGAAAGGCGGTTTTGTCGGAAACCCGGCCGGCCTGCTGCATATTATGGGTAACGATGACGATGCTGTAGCGAGTTTTGAGGTCTTGCATCAGTTCCTCAATGGCCAGGGTGGCGATGGGGTCCAGGGCGGAGCAGGGTTCATCCATCAGGATGACGCTGGGCTGCACCGCCAGGGCGCGGGCAATGCAGAGGCGCTGCTGCTGCCCGCCGGAAAGCGCCAGCGCCGACTCTTTCAGGCGGTCCCGGACTTCCTCCCAGAGCGCGGCGATTTTGAGCGACTCGACAACGATGTCGTCCAGGCGGCCGGAATACCCATTAATGCGCGGGCCAAATGCTACGTTCTCATAGATGGACTTGGGAAAGGGGTTGGGACGCTGGAAAACCATCCCCACCTGGTAGCGAATCTGGGTAGGGTCTGCCCCCGGGCCGTAGAGGTCGAAGTCGTGGAACCAGACTTTACCATCCAGGCGGAAGCTGTCCACCAGGTCGTTCATCCGGTTCATTACGCGGAGCAGCGTGCTTTTGCCGCCGCCGCTGGGCCCGATGATAGCCGTGATTTCGTGTTCGGGAATGTCCATATTGACACCCTCAATCACGTGGTTGGAGCCGTAATAACACCCCACGTCCGCGAGGCGGAAAACGTGGCGGGCGGCCACTGCCTGGGCGGTCATAGCCAATTACCCCCGATGCCGGTTTTGCAGATGATTCCGCAGGAGTATCGCAAAGGCGTTCAGCCCCAGCAGCAGGGCCAGCAGCACGATGATGCCGGCGGCGGCCAGCTGGTGGAATTCTGCCTGCGGTTTGGAAATCCAGACGTAAATCTGGATGGGCAGCACGGTAAAACGGTCCAGCGGCGAGGTGGGCGCAAATGGCACGAAGGACAGCGCGCCCATGATTACCAGCGGGGCGGCCTCGCCCATGGCCCGGCTCACCGCCAGAATGATGCCCGTCAGAATGCCGGGCAGGGCCTGGGGCAGCACCAGCCGCCAGACTACCTGCCAACGGGTGGCGCCGAGAGCGAAACCGCCCTCTCTGATTGAGGAAGGAACGGCGCGGATGGCTTCTTCGGAGGACACGATTACAACGGGCATAATCAGCAAGGCCAGCGTCAGCCCGGCGGCCAGCGTGCTTTTGCCCAACGCGAACAACGCCACGAAAACGCTCAACCCCAGGATACCGTACACGATGGACGGCACGGCGGCCAGGTTCTGAATGTTGGTTTGAATCAGTTCGTTGAGACGGGTTTTAGCGGCGTATTCCTCCAGGTAGATGGCGGTGGACACTCCCACCGTGAACGAAATGAAGATGCAGATTGCCATTACCCAAAGCGTCCCCACAATCGCCGGGAACAGCCCGGAAGATACCGCTTTGCTCGAGGGCGCGTCGCTCAACAGCGTCTTGATTGACGCCCCCTCCAGATTAATCCAGCCCCAGGCTTCGGTGGCGATGCCGTAGAGCAGGGCGGCCAGCAGCGCCAGAACCAGGCCGATGGCGACGACGCAAACCGCCTGGAAGATCCGGGCGCCGCGCCGGCGCCGCGTCAGGCGCCGCTGGTAGGCCGATAAGGTTTGCCGGGCCATTATTCGTACACCTCCCGGAACCTGGCTACTACCGCCTGGCTCACCAGGTTCATCAGCAGCGTGATGATAAACAGCGTGATACCGACGGCGAACAGCGCCTGAAACTGGGCGGTGCCGGGTATGGCGTTGTCGCTGAAGTTGGTGGCGGCCATGAACCCGGTCATGGTATTGACCGGCTCCAGCGGGTTGAAGGTAAGCCGGTCGTTTTGCCCGGCGGCGATGAACACAATCATCGTTTCGCCCACGGCGCGGGACATTGCCAGTATGAACGCCCCCACGATGCCGGAGAGGGCCGCCGGGACTACCACTTTGGCGGCGACTTCCACCCTGGTCGCCCCCAGAGCGTAGGCACCTTCCCGGAGGGAGGAGGGCACGGCCCGCAGCGCGTCCTCGCTCAGGCTGGACACCATGGGCAGAATCATCACGCCCATTACAATAGCGGCGGCCAGGGCGTTGAAGATGCCCACGTCATCGCTGAACAGCCGCAGCGCCGGCGTAATAAAGAACAGGGCGAAGAACCCGTACACCACCGTGGGTATTCCCGCCAGCACCTCCAGGACGGGCTTGACGATAGCCCGCATCCGGGGAGGCGCGTATTCGCTAAGGTAAATAGCGCTCAACAGGCCCAGCGGCGCCGCGATGAACATTGCCAGCGCCGCAATCATCATCGTGCCTACCAGCAGCGGCCAGATGCCATAGGAGCGCGGCACCAGCAGCGTGCGCCATTTGGTGTCGGTGAAATAGCGATGCCACTTTACCGATTCGGGAACCGCAAACGAATCCGTTTCCAACACGGCGTCATCAAAGGGGCCGCCCACCGTAGCGATGCCGACCTTGTAAGAGCGGCCCGGCGCAGCGTTGGCGATAACGCAAGAGGTACGTTCCGGGGCCAGGTTCTGACAATCGGTCAGGTCAGCGCCCAGGCGGGGCCGTATTGCGACGTCGTAGCCGGTGAAAGGCGCGCCGCCGGCCGGCGGCGACCAGCTGACGTAAATCAGCGAGTCGGTAGTGGCCCGCACCGATACCTGCGCTATGGTGCCGGGGGCCGCCGTCTCGCCGGTGGCCGTCCGCGCGACCGGTTTCGTTTCGTAAAAATCGGCAGTGAAAAAGCGCACGCCCTCGAACAGCAAAACGGATACGATGCCAACGGTGGTGAGCAGGGAGACGGTTGCCAAAAGAAAAAGCGCCACTCTGACAATTTTTTCAAAGCGGCGCTTGGAGCCGGTGGCTGTGATGTCGTAACCGGCAGCGGTGGCTTGGCCAACTGCCGGTTTACCGCCGAGGATTTTGTCGAAAAGCACGGTGGCTCACCTGGTGGCGCAAAACGCCCGCGGGTTGATTGACTGACGGGTTATCATAGCCCAATGCGCTCATCGCGTGACGTTATTATAATAGACGCGCCGGGGAAATCCGGCAACCCCGGTCTGCGGATATTGATAATCGTGGCGTCGGATGTGCGCCCGGCCCCGGCGTTCTATGGCCGGGGAACCGGCAAAAATCAGGGGGTCTAATTTGAGCCAGAAATTACAACTGAGCGTGGTTGACCAGTCCCCAATGCGTGAGGGCAGCACCGCCGGCGTAGCCCTGCGGGAAACTATCGGGCTGGCGGTAGCCACCGAGCGGCTGGGCTATCAGCGCTACTGGGTGGCCGAACACCACAATTTGCCCAATTTCGCCGGCACGGCCCCGGAGGTGATGGTCGGGCAGATTGCGGCGCACACCAGGCGCATCCGGGTCGGTTCCGGCGGCGTGATGCTGTCGCATTACAGCGCCTTCAAGGTTGCGGAGACCTTCCGTATCCTGGATTCACTGTATCCCGACCGCATCGACCTGGGCCTGGGGAGAGCGCCGGGCAGCGACCAGATTACCGCGGCGGCGCTGGCGTATCCCAGTATGCCCAAAGACATTCGCCATTTTCCCCAGCAGGTGCGCGACGTTATCAACTATCTGGGCGATGCCCAACCCGACGACCACCCCTTTCATGAGGTGCTGGCAGCGCCGGACGCGCCGGAAACTGCGCCCCGGGTGTGGCTTTTGGGTTCGCGCTACGAATCGGCGTTCATGGCGGCGAAGATGGGGCTGCCCTTTGCCTACGCCCACTTTTTCGGCATGGGCGCGTCCGACGGCCCCCAGATTGTAGAGTCCTACCGCCGGAACTTTGAAGCGTCGGAACATCTGGCCGCGCCGCTGGTGAACGTGGGCGTGCAAGTGCTCTGCGCCGACACCGAAGAGGCGGCCCGCCGCATTGCGTCCAGCCGCAACCTGGGACGGCTGCGCTCGGTGACCGGCCGGGCCAAAGGCATACCGTCGCCGGAGCTGGCGGCAAACTACAAATACCTGGCCAACGAATGGCAGTTCGTCCAGCAATACCTCCGCAACTGCGTGGACGGCGACCCGGAGCAGGTGAAAGCCGGCCTGGAACAGGTGGCGGAGGATTATCAAACCCCGGACTTGAGCGTAGTAACCATCTGTTACCACTACGCCGACCGTTTGCGCTCCTATGAGTTGGTGGCGGCGGCGTGCGGGTTGGAACCGGCGGCAGAGTAGGGGCGGGCTTCAAACCCGCCCCCTGCTCCGGGACAATTTCCCCGTATTTCACGCCCCCAGCTTGGCCGCCAGGTCCACGAAACTGTCGGCCACTACGTTGAACGACGGGTCCGGTGTCGGGTCCGGCGTGCGGTCGGGGCCGTGTTCACGGGGCCGGGGCACGAACCCGGTGCGGAGGCCGACTTTGGCGGCGGCGAGCAGGTCGCCCTGGTGGGCGGCCACCATCATCACCTGCTCCGCCTGGAGGCCCAGGAGTTTGACGGCGGTGCCGTAACTCTCCGGGTCGGGCTTGTAGTGGCGGGCAACCTCGGCGCCCAGGATGCAGTCCCAGGGCATTCCGCCGTTCTTTGCCATATTGGTCATCAGCGCAATGTTGCCGTTGGACATCGGCGCGATGATGAACTTGTTTTTGAGCCGGTAAAGGCCGGGCACGCTGTCCGCCCAGGGGCGCAGGTTGTGCCAGAAGTAGGTTACTTCCATCTTTTCGTCGTCGCTGAACCCGCTGATTTCAAACTCGTCCAGCACCTCGTCCAGGGCCATGCGATGCAGGGCGTCCAGGTTGGTCCAGGGCAGTTCGCCGTGGCGCACCTTGTCCATATAGGGGCGGTACTTGCCGCGCCAGGCGTCGGCGAACGCGCCCCAATCCCGCTCGATGCCCTTGATGCGGCCCATGTTCGCGCACTGGGCGGTGATGCTGGAACGCCAATCGACCACAGTGCCGAAAACGTCAAAGATACAGGCCCGGATGTCAAGGCCCGAGGGTGTGATTGCCATAATTGCGTCTCCTTGCTGGCTGGCGGCTCCCCGCCGCGCCGTTATCCTAGCACATCGGGCAGCGCCGGTTGTGGCCGGCGTCGCCAGCTGTGGTAAGATGCGGGGAACAGTTGCAATTGGGAAAGCAAGATATGGGAACCACTTTGACTGGTGAGGAAATCGCCATTATCAGCATCGGCGTCATCATAGTCATTGCTGTTATTGTGGCCCACGTTGCCCAGTTACGGCGTACCAGCAAATTGCCGACACGCGAGGAGTTCAATGCGCTGGTTGGAGAGGTGAGTACGTTGAAAGTGGAAGTTGCCGCGATGAATGCTCGGATTGACGCCGCTATCCGCGCCAGTGAAGCGCGCATCATCAAGGCCCTGATTAACCACCGCCACCCGGAGCCGGCCGGCCCGCCGGTCTTTACCGAACCTCTCTAGCCCACGGCGCTGTCCAGCAGGAAAGAGGAAAGCAGGATATGGGAATCACCGTAAGCGGTCAAATGATTGCCATTCTGGTGTCCATCATCAGCATCGGCGTCATCATAATCATCGCCATTATTGTGGCCCACATTGCCCAGGTGCGGCGTACCAGCAAGCTGCCCACCCGCAGCGAGTTCAATGCGCTGGTCGGAAAGGTCAGCGAGTTGCAAGTAGCAGTTGCCGCAGTGAATGGCCGGATTGATTCAGTGCATGGCCGAATTGACACGGTGGTTGGTCGGATTGACGCAGTAAGTGACCGGATTGACGCGGTAAATGACCGGATTGACGCGCTCCCCACCCAGGAAAGCATTGACGCCGCCATCCGCGCCAGTGAAGCACGCATCATCAAGGCCCTGATTAACCACCGCCACCCGGAGCCGGCCGGCCCGCCGGTCTTTACCGAACCCCTCTAGCCCACGGCGATGTCCGGTTGGAAAGGCAAGATATATGGGAATCACCGTAAGCGGTCAAATGATTGCCATTCTGGTGTCCATCATCAGCATCGGCGTCATCATAATCATCGCCATCATTGTGGCCCACATTGCCCAGGTGCGGCGTACCGGCAAGCTGCCCACCCGCAGTGAGTTCAATGCGCTGGTCGGAAAGGTCAGCGAGTTGCAAGTAGCAGTCGCCGCAGTGAATGGTCGGATTGATTCAGTGCATGGCCGAATTGACACGGTGGTTGGTCGGATTGACGCAGTAAGTGACCGGATTGACGCGGTAAATGACCGGATTGACGCGCTCCCCACCCAGGAAAGCTTGGACGCCGCCATCCGCGCCAGCGAAGCGCGCATTATCAAGGCCCTGATTAACCACCGCCACCCGGAGCCGGCCGGCCCGCCGGTTTTTACCGAACCCCTTTAGCCCACGGCGCTGTCCGGTTGGAAAGGCAAGATATATGGGAATCACCGTAAGCGGTCAAATGATTGCTATTCTGGTGTCCATCATCAGCATCGGCGTCATCATAATCATCGCCATCATTGTGGCCCACATTGCCCAGGTGCGGCGTATCAGCAAGTTGCCCACCCGCGGCGAGTTCAATGCGCTGGTCGGAAAGGTCAGCGAGTTGCAAGTAGCAGTTGCCGCAGTGAATGGTCGGATTGACGCGGTAAATGACCGGATTGACGCGCTCCCCACCCAGGAAAGCCTGGACGCCGCCATCCGCGCCAGTGAAGCGCGCATCATCAAGGCCCTGATTCACCACCGCCACCCGGAGCCGGCCGGCCCGCCGGTCTTTACCGAACCCCTCTAGCCCACGGCGATGTCCAGCAGGATGCCGCCCAGCTCCTCCGGCGCGGTGACCATCGGGTCGTGCCCGGTATTGATGTGGTGAACGCCCCAGCCGGCGGCGGCGGCGCGTTCGGCTACCGAGTCGAACCCGGATTCGCGGCACAGGACGAACTCGCGGCGCAAGGCGGCGGCCTCCGGTCGTCCCGTGCGCACCGGCTGGGCAAAAGTCAGCGTGGGTTGTGGGGATAGTCGGGGCAGCATAAACGCCTGGTCGCGCGGGTCGGTGATGGCCCAGCGCTGGGCGATTTCCGCTCCGGTGGTGGGCGGCGGCATAAATGGTTCGCCATCGGCTATGTGCTGCCGTATGCGCCCCACGAACTCCGGCCCGCGCACTGCTTCCAGCTGGTCAACCATCGCTTCGCCGTCGGCCGGCGCTACTCCGTTGACATAAACGAGGGCGGCGATGCGCGGCGCGGCCAGTTCGGCGACGCCGGTAATCACCATGCCGGCGTAAGCGTGGGCGACCAGGATGGCATTTTCCAAGTCGTGCGATTCCAGCAGGCTAAGGATGTCCTGAATGTGCAAGTCCAGGTTCAGCACTGCCGGCGGCAGCAGCGCCGCCAGGTGCTGCCGGCCGCCCAGGCCGGTCAGGCTGGGCGTCAGCGCCAAGTGGCCGGCCTGGCGGAGCAGGGGCGCCGTTTTCCACCAGCACCAGCCGCCGTGCCAGGCGCCGTGAATCAGTACGAAAGTTGCCATATTGCTGCGCCTATAGCACCACTACGGAGCGCAGTACCTCGCCCCGGCTCATGCGCTCGAACGCCGTCTCCACGTCTCCAATGCCGATGCGCTCGCTTACAAAGGCATCCAGGTCCAGCCGCCCTTGCCGATACAGGTCAATGAGCATCGGAAAGTCGCGGGTGGGCAGGCAGTCGCCGTACCAGGAGGATTTGAGAGAGCCGCCCCGCCCGAACACTTCAAGCAACGGCAGCTCAATTTGCATCGTGGGGTCGGGAACGCCTACCAGCACCACGGTGCCGGCGTGGTCGCGGGCGTAGAAAGCCTGCTCGTAGGTTGCCGGGTTGCCCACCGCCTCGATGGCCACGTTGACGCCGTTGCCTCCGGTCAGGGCGCGGATGGCCTCCACCGGCTCCGTCTGCGTGGAGTTGATGGTGTGGGTGGCGCCGAACTCTTTGGCCCATTCCAGCTTGCGGTCGTCAATGTCCACGGCGATGATGGTGTGGGCGCCGGCCAGCCGGGCGCCGGCGACGGCGGCGTTGCCCACGCCGCCGCAGCCGATGACGGCCACGGAATCGCCCCGGCCCACGCCGCCGGTGTTCATGGCGGCGCCCAGGCCGGCCATAACGCCGCAGCCGATAAGTCCCGCCGCCAGGGGGCTGGCCGCCGGGTCCACCTTGACCGCCTGCAAAGCGTGAACCAGGGTCAGTTCGCAAAAAGCGCCGATGCCCAGCGCCGGCGACAGCGCCGAGCCGTCGGCCAGGGTCATTTTCTGCTGGGCGTTGTGGCTGGCGAAGCAGTACCAGGGCCGCCCGCGCCGGCAGGAACGGCAATTGCCGCAGGGGGCGCGCCAGGCGAGAATCACGAAGTCTCCGGGCTGCACGTTGGTCACGCCGTCGCCGACTTTCTCTACGATGCCGGCCGCCTCGTGTCCCAGCAGGAAGGGGAACTCATCGTTGATTGCGCCCTCGCGGTAGTGCAAATCGGTGTGGCACACGCCGCACGCCTGTACCCGCACCAGCGCCTCGCCGGCGCCGGGGTCGGGCACCAGTATGGGCGCCAGTTCAACGGGCGCGCCCTTCGCCCGCGATATGACCCCTTGCACTTCATTGACTGCCATTGCTGTTCCCTCCGTGTCGGCCTTTCGCAGCGGCCCGCGTTGCACACGGTATAATGCCTCAACCGATGGCCGCCGTCAAAGCAGGCAGCCGTCACAGCAGGTGAACGATGCCCAAGCGCGTGATTATTGACACCGACCCCGGCGTGGACGACTGCGCCGCGCTGCTGCTGGCTCTGACCAGCCCCGAATTGCAGGTTGATGCGCTAACGGCCATCTATGGCAATGGCGCAATGGCGCAATGCGCCGCCAACGCCCGGCTTATCCTCGGCGTCGCCGGCCGCAGCGACATTCCGGTGTATTGGGGAGCGGAGGGGCCGCTGCTCCGCCGACCTAACGCGGGCTGGGCCGCTCACATCCACGGCGGCGATGCGCTGGGCGGCGCTGGCAGTATTGAAGGGGATACGCCACCGGGCGACGCTGCCATTCCCCAACGCGCGGCGGTGGAAATTGCCCGGCGCGCATTGGAATCGCCCGGCGAGATTAGCGTGCTGGCGTTAGGCAGAATGACCAACGTGGCCCTGGCCCTGCGCCTCGCCCCGGAAATTGGCGACGCACTGGCCGCAGTGGTGGTAATGGGCGGCGCGGTCCGGGTTCCGGGCAACGTGTCGCCCGTGGCCACGGCCAACCTGTATGAAGACCCGGAGTCGGCGGCGATTTTGTATGACTCCGGCGTGCCGGTCGTGCAGGTGGGCCTTGACGTTTGCGACCGTTGCGGTTTCTCCGACGCACAGTTTGAGCGGTTGCGGGAGTGTTCGGCGGCGGCGGTGCAATTGCTGGTGTCGGCATCGGCATATACGCAGGGCGCGTACCGCCGCTTGGGTCGTCTGGCGGACGGCGAGGCGGTACGCTACAACGACGTGCCGGCGGTGGCCTACGCCATTGACTCTACGCTGCTGGAAACGCCGCGGCTGCCGGTGGCGATTGACGTCGGCAGCGACTTGACCCGCGGCCAGACGGTGGTGGATTGGTACGGGATGACCGGGCGGGCGGCCAACGTCGCTGTGTGTCTGGACGTGGACGCGGCCCGGCTGACGGAGATGGTGGTGGAGCGACTGGTCAATCATCCCTGGCCGGGGTGAAATTGCGCCGGCAAAAAAGCGGGGCAACCCTTGTGGTTGCCCCTACCACACGGCTCCCGTAGATAGTGAATCAGCCCAGAGCGGCCACGGCGGCCTGCACTTCGGCGTAATCAGGCTCGACGCCGGGGCTGTCGGATACCCAGTGATAGCGGACGATGCCCGCTCCGTCAACGATGGTTACGGCCCGCTTGGCGGCCACGTAGCCTTGCATCCCGGCCAATCCGGGCAGCGCCACGTCGTAGGCGTTCACCACTTCCCGGTTGAAGTCGCTGAGGAAGGTGTAGCCAACGTTGTTGGCGGCTTTCCAGGCGGCCTGAGCGAAGGGCGGGTCAACGGTGATGCCGATGACTTCGGCGTTCATAGAGCTGAACTGGTCAATGCGGTCGCGGAGGGCGCACATTTCGGTGGTGCAGACGCCGGTGAACGCGCCGGGGAAGAAGGCGAGGACGACGTTCCGGCCCCGGTAATCGCTGAGGCTGCGCTGCTGCTGCGGGGTTTCGTGGAGGGTAAAGTCGGGGGCGGCCTGCCCTACGGTGATAGCCATAATTGAGAACCTCCGGGTTGAGAGTGGCTGGGAATGCGGTAGTTGCAACGCTACCGCCAATGCTTTAACCGGCGACAACGATTGGGTATGTTACCACAGGCCGGCAAGTATGTTCCGGGCGGCGGAGCGGCCAAAAATTTGGCGGCTGCCAGCCCTCTCTGCCCAAAAATTTGGGGCGGCTCAACAGCCGCCCTGGATTGTAATAACCTAGGGTGCGTGACACGGACGCCAGGGAATATTTCTACAGACGTTAGCGCATCTGCGCCACGCTGTCAAGCGTAATTTTGCGGTTGATGCAGCGATACAGCCCGCCGTGCTAAACTGGCCGCCACTCTGCGACCGCACAAATTCGGAGCCGTCCTCATGTTTTTCAACTCCCGCCGTTCCACCGTTCACGCCACCCACGGCATGGTTGCCACCAGCCAGCCCCTGGCCGCCGTGGCCGGCCTCCGCGTCCTGATGGCCGGGGGCAATGCCGTTGATGCTGCGGTGACGGCGGCGGCCACGCTAAACGTGGTGGAGCCGATGTCCACCGGCGTCGGCGGCGACGTGTTCGCGCTCATCTGGAGGGCGGCGGACCAAGCGGTGGTGGCCCTGAACGGCAGCGGGCGCGCGCCCCGGGCCGCCAGCATTGACGATTTGCGCGCCCGGGGGCACCGGCGGATGCCCGCTTTCGGGCCTCTGTCCATCTCGGTGCCGGGCACGGTTCACGGCTGGGAGATGTTGCTGGATGCGGAAGGCACGATCAGCCTGGCCGACGCCCTGCAACCGGCTATTGACTATGCCGAGCAGGGCTTTCCGGTTAGCGACATCATCGGCTTCCAGTGGCAGCAGCAGGAGGACAAGCTGGCGGCGCTGCCGTCGGGGCAGGAGCTGCTGGTGAATGGCCGCGCGCCGCGCGAAGGCGAGTTGATGCGCCTGCCGACGCTGGCGAAAACGCTGCGGGCGGTTGCCGAAGGCGGCAGCGCGGCGTTTTACAATGGGCCAATCGCCAGAGCTATGGCCGATTTTGTGCAAGAGCAGGGCGGCTGGCTGTCCGAAAATGACCTGGCGGCGCACCATTCCGATTGGGATGAACCCATCAAAACCGATTACCGCGGCGTAACCTGCTGGGAGTGTCCGCCCAACGGCCAGGGCATCATCGCGCTGGAGGCATTGAACATCGTTGAAGGGTTCGATATCGCCGGCATGGGGCCGCAAAGCGCCGACCGCTATCATCATCTCATTGAGGCGACGCGGCTGGGCTTCGCCGACGCCTTTGAGTATCTGGCCGACCCCCGCTGCGCCGAAGTTCCGGTTGCGCTGTGGACATCCCAAGAGTATGCCGACGGACGCCGTGGCCTGATTGACCCGGCGCGGGCCATGGACACCGTCCCCTACGGCAAAATGACGCCTGGCAGCGATACGGTTTATATCAGCGTGGTTGACGGCGCGGGCAACGCCTGTTCCCTCATCAACAGCGTGTTCGCCAACTTCGGCTCCGGCCTGGTGGTGCCCGGGGCTGGCATTGTGCTGCATAACCGGGCTTCGCTGTTCAGCGTCAACCCGGAGCATCCCAACGCCCTGGCCGGCGGCAAGCGTCCCTTCCACACCATCATACCCGCGCTGGCGACTCGCAACGGCGAGCTGTGGCTCAGCTATGGTGTGATGGGCGGGTTTATGCAGCCCCAGGGCCATTTGCAGGTTATCACCAATATGGTTGACTTTGGCATGGACGCGCAGGCGGCGCTGGACGCCCTGCGGTTCCAGGTGGCGGGAGACGCCGTTTGGCTGGAGGGAGACGTGGACAACGACGTGGTGGCGGGTTTGCATCGCCGGGGCCACCGGGTCAACGTGATGCACGGCCCGCAGCGGGGCGGCGCCGGCGGCATGGGCGGCGGCCAGGTTATCAGCCGCGACCCCGAAAGCGGCGTATTGAGCGGCGGCAGCGAACCGCGCAAGGACGGCGCGGCAGTGGGCTGGTAACGGCCTTTGAACCGGGCCGAGCGGGATTCCGGCGCCGGGCGGCTTACTGTTCACAATACCAATATCCCGCCCCGCCTCACTAATATTCTAACGACCGGGATTACCGGTCCGTCGCCAGTTTGGCCGCCGGAGACGGCTTGCCGAGTCCCGGCGGCGGCGGCCGGTTCTTGCTGTGGCCGCCCTTTCGTCCGCATCAGGACGGGCCAACGGATTCCCGACGCGGAGCGCACCGTCCGTCCGGCCGAGTTTGCGGTGGGCCAGTAGCGCGGACGGTCTGACCGGAGAATTGCCCGGTCGGTCAGGGCTATTTTGCCAGCCAGCGGCGCAAGCGCTGCCAGGCCCCCGGCGGCTCCTCTGCCACCGGCCGGCCCCGCCAATGCTGCTGCGGCTGCGAGCCCAGGCGCTGGATGAACATCCAGCCGATGGCCGCAATCATAATCACCAGGCCGGCCAGCGACAGCCAGGTCACTTTCACCGGCAGCAGCAGGCCCAGCACCGCCAAGACCGCGCCCGCCAACGCCAGTTTGGTGGGCGAAATCAAGCGTATGCGCCGCCGCGGGCGCGGCGTGAATGGGGATGGCTGGTCGTCCGGCGGCGGGACATCATCGGGAGCGGGAACGCGGGCCGGGTCGGGCGGCGCGGATTCCAGCTCGCTCAGCAGCTGCTCGATTTCCTGTTCGTAGCGGTCTTTCATCATCGCACTTCCCCTGGCCAAGCGGCGTCCGTCATCGTGTTGCCGGCAGATTATAACCCGGCAGAGGCGATTGCGTAACCGTTCCGGCAGTGGCGCAGCCCGTGCGCAAATGTCACTGGTGCGCTGCCGAGGGGGGCAGGCAGCGTTCCGTTTCGGGTGGTTTGGCTATTCCTCTGGGGTGGTGGGTGAGGTGGTGGGCTGGGTTCATTGGCGATGCTCCTTGCTGGTTCAGGGGGTCGGGGTTCGGCGGTTGGCGGGATATGGTGTGCGGGCCAGAGGTTACCGGTCATTGTCAGCCCCACGGCCGGGGGATTTACGCAAAGTTTTGCTCCGATGGTTCGTGAACTGCGCTTTTAAGGGCGCAGCCACGCAGCGCGGTGGCAGTCGCTGTTGGCCGGTTAGACCGTACTCGCGTAAGCATTGGACGAGGGGTCTCCACGACGCCGGTATGCGATTTTAGTGCTGACTGGCCGTTGACGACCGGTTGACCTCTGGCTGGACTGGGATTCACGTGATAGATTGCAGTATAGTACCGATGTTCGCGGTTGTCAAAGGGAGTTGGTCAGCAAAGTGCGGGCGGCGGGTTTTGCGGGCGCCGGAGCGAGAGTGCTGCCTCTCTCCCAACCCTCTCCCACGAGGGGAGGGGGCTTTAATGACTTTGCAAAGCCCCGACCGCCGGCAACGGAACGCTGCCGAGGGGGGCAATGGGGGTTGACAGAAACGCTATTTTGTGCTAACTTCTAGGTACGTTGAGCCAGAGCGACAGCGTTGCCGCCAATAGAGGGCCGCCAAACCTGCGCCGGAGCCAACAAATTACATCGGAGGTGAGCCACTCATGGCTACCCAACTGGCCGCGTATGACGCGGCACCCCTGCCCCCGCCCTCCCCGGCCCCGCTGGCCGTTTATCTCGTGGAGGACGGCGTGCCTGTTGAAATCGCCGGCGTCGACGACTTCGACATTACCGTGGAGAACCCCACGTCCGAGCAGGCTGATGCTCCCGAACTGGACATCACCCTCAACTACGACCCGGCGAACCCCCAGCATCAAGCCCTGCTGAACGCCGGCAATGGGGGCATTGTCACTGTCCGCGTCGCCACTCGCGACCCCCGGGGCGTGGCGGTGGCCTGCCGGGAGCTGGACTGCACCGTAGTCCGCTACCGCCTCTCGATGGACGAGCGTTTCCGCGACGACACCAAGACCGCCAGGGTCAACTTTGACCTGGAAGGCGTCGGCGAGATGCGCGTCGTCGGTTAACCGTCCGGCGGGAGTCCGGCCGGGGAGGGCGTATCACGCCCCCCAAGCCGGTCGGAGCGGCAGCGGCGGTGCGCTTTCCCTGGCGCAGTGCTGGCCCTCAGCGTCCTCCCGTACCCGGTACGTCCTGGCCCAGCGCCGGCAGAGGCCGGCGCCAGGGCGAGGACGGCCGTAGGCCGGACTCCCCCTTTCGCAAAACGCCGCGTCCCTGTCCGGCGCGGGCGCGGCGTTCCCTGGCCCAACTTTTGCGAGGAATCTGTTATGACTGCACCAACCAACCCCGACCCCATCGTCATCTACCTGGTGGACGGCGACCGGGTCGTGCCGATTCCCGGCCTCGTGGACTTCAACCTCACGGTGGAGAACCCGGAGGTGAACGAGGAACGCGACGACAACCGCCGCCGCGTGAACCCGCGCCGGGCGCAGCAGCTGCGCCGCCGCCGCCGCGCCAACCCCGGCGACATTTCCCTGACCCTGGACTACAACCCGCTGGACCAGGTGCACCGGAAACTGCTGGACGCCGGCGGGGATGACATCCTGCTTACCCTCCGCATCGTGGCGCGGGATGCCGGGGGGCAGACGGTACGGGCGCGGGAAGTGGACTGCTCCGTGCTGCGCTACACCTTGTCCTGCCGCCAGACGCGGCGCCGGCGGATGCTGGAAGAGGGCCGGATTTACTCCTGTGAGGCCGACCTGCGCCTGCAGCGGCACGGCGACTTCTACAGCGTTATGTAGCCGGATTGCAGGAGACGAAATTGATTAGCGCCACCATCATCTCCGTTGCGGCGCAGCCCCAACGGAACGGCAGCACAACACAGGAGGAGCTATGCCAAAGTGGCTGAAAGTCATCATCTCCATCATCGCCATCGCAGTCGCGCTATTTGTCGTCGGGAGTTGCGTGGCCGATTCCGACGGCAGCGCAGAAATCGCCGAAATGTGCCGGGAGTACCGGGAAATCTACCTCGCCTTGCGTTTGTCGGGGCATTCCGAGCAGGAAATAATGCAAGCTGTGGCGTTGCAACGGGCCGAAAATGAAGGCATTTCGGTGGCGGAAGCGCGGCAGCGAGCTGAGGGGTTCAACGAAGTTTGCGCGGAGCTTGCGCGATAAGTCCGGCGCCGTCGCCCTGATTCCGGCAGCCCTGGAACAGCCGGCGGCGCCAGCATACTAGCCTGCTAATCCAGCAGTATGCGATGGCAAAGCGCGTCAGCGATGCGCAAAGAGACCAGTCAATCCACCCCACCGCCCGGGGCAGCCTTCGCGCTGCGGGGGTATGCCCTGGCCGTGGTGTCCCAATGACCGGCGACGGAAAACCTGATTACACACGCCCACGCTGGAGGCTAACCGCGATGGCCGAATATACTCCTCTCCAAATTACCGCCCTCTGCATCCCCCAGGACGAACTGGAGGCCGCCGCCTCCAGGGTTGACGTCTGGGCGACGCAGCTGCAGACCGGCTATTTTGAAGACGATGACAGTCTGTATTTCGTCTACTACGAAATGCCCGAACCGCTGGAACCCCGCCTGGCCGCTCTGCGCGGGCTGCGGGAACGGATGACGGCCCTGGTGGAAGGGATGGACGACCACTCCGGCATTTTCAGCGACGCCATTAAGGAGGAGTACCCCTACTACGTCGAAGATTTTTACGACAACCCGGAATTCGCCGACGTCATCAGCTTCTGGCACCGTTTTCCCCTCACGTGGGATAGTGACTTGGGGGCTATGTACTTGCGGGAATCCGCCCAGTACATCAACGCCTGGGCGACGGCTGTGCTGCCGGTCAAGGACGAACTGCCCGCAAACTTGCAGGAACTGCTGCAATCGCTGGTGGGCATCGACACCGAAGTGGACGAGCTGATTGATGCCCTGGACGCTGCGCTGTGCACGACGACCGGCGGGGGCTTTAACGCCGAAATGCGGTAGGGACGCGGAAAGCCGGGGCCGTTTTGCGGCTGATTGCTGCAAAGCGGCCCAATGCAAAGGCCGCGCTCAAAATGATGATTACCATTTTGGAAGCGGTGATGATTGAGGCGTTCATCCCGCCGCTGAACGATAAGGGCGGCGACCTGATGGGTACGATGTATCGCCAGATTGAAGACCCGTCGCTGGTTGAGCAGCGCGATGTGGAACTGCGTCGGATGGTAGGGCGGGCGTTGGCGGGCTGACTCCAAGACGCCCGTTCACTACGATAGCCGCCGTATCAGATTGCCCCCAATTGATGCAAGGCAGACCGGAGAAACGACGGCCAGCCCGCGCTTGATACGGGGCCACTGCGGCGGCCGGGGCGGGTTGATTGACAGGATATGCTGCCGGGGGCAGAATGGGCCTCAATCCCGGGGCGGCCCATCGCCCCGTCCGCTGCCACTTGGATGGGAATGCACCGGCTGCATTCTCATATAGAGGAGGACCTGATTATGGCGTTTCCCGAGCGAATGAGGTTTGGAATCTTCCTCGGCCCGTTCCACCGCGTTGGCGAAAACCCGACCCTGGCCATTGAACGCGACCTGGAACTGGTGGAATGGCTGGACAAGCTGGGGTTCGATGAGGCTTGGGTTGGGGAGCATCACAGCGCCGGCTGGGAGATTATCTCATCCCCGGAGGTGTTCATCGCCGCCGCCGCCCAGCGCACCAGCCGCATCAAGCTGGGCACCGGCGTGGTCAGCCTGCCTTATCACCATCCGCTGATGGTGGCCAACCGCATGGTGCAACTGGACCACATGACCTACGGGCGGGTGCTTTTCGGCGTCGGCCCCGGCGCGCTGCCCGGCGACGCCTATATGATGGGTATTCCCCACGAACTGCAGCGGGAGCGTATGGACGAGTCTTTGGGCATTATCCTGCGCCTTTTCACGGAGACGGAGCCCATCACCTACCGGAGCGACTGGTTTGAGCTGAAAGAGGGCCTGCTCCAGCTGCGGCCCTACCAGCGGCCCTATATGCACACCGCCGTGGCTTCGGTGCAATCCCCGGCCGGCGTAACCCTGGCCGGCAAACACGGCTGTTCGGTCTTGACCATCACCGTGCCCCGAGACCCCTCCGCCGGGCCGTCGGACCTCAAGGGACTGTGGAGCATCGCCGAAGAGTCCGCCGCCGAGCACGGGCAGACCATGAACCGCGACGACTGGCGGCTGGTGCTGCCCTGCCACCTGGCCGAATCCAGGGAGGAAGCCCTGGCCGACGCCCGCCTCGGCGCCGGCCGCTACCTGCGGGAATACAGCGAGGGCACCAATGGCCGCCAGCCGGTTTTCGATGGCCCGCTGGACAAGGTAATTGACCACATGGCCGACGCCGGCAGCTGGATTATCGGCACGCCCGACGACTGCATCGCCGCCATCGAGCGGCTGGGGGAGCAGAGCGGCGGCTTTGGCGCTTTCCTGGTCCAGACCATCGACTGGGCGCCCCGGGAGAAGATGCTGCGCAGCTACGAACTGATGGCCCGCTACGTTATGCCCCACTTCCAGGGCAGCATCCTCAGCACTCAGGCGTCCAATCAGTGGGCCCGAGAGCGGCAGGATGACCTGGTCAGCGGCCGGGTGCGCGCCATCGACCGGGCCCGGCAGGTGTACGCGGAACGCGCCGGCTAATCGCCCAAATCTTACACACCGGCCCCGGTTGTTTTGATTCTTGACCGGGGCCTTTACATTCGCTGGCTCAGGCCGCCGCCCCCGCTGCCGCCCATTCTACGCCGTTGAGCACGATTTGCTGGAACTCCGGCGTCTCAAAGCTCCGGCCATCGTGGCCCAGGAGCAGGACGAAAACGTTGCCATCCCCGTACCGGCGGGTCCAGCCCAGGGGGTAGGTGCCGCCGGGCATAAACTGCGGGTTCCGGTCGGGGCCCCAGGGATAGGTGCCGTCCTCGGCGGCGCCGGTGATGAACACGTCGTTGCCCTCTTTCAGGGCCAGCCCCATATACAGCTCGTCGTTGGTGGCGAAGTCTGACACGCCCTTGACCCCGGCATGGCCGGCATCGCTGACGTTGACGGTGAATTGCCCGTAAGGGGGGTGGTAGCTGGTTCCGCTAATCCAGCCGCCGCCGGTGATGTCGTGGTACTCAGGCCAGGCGGCGGCCACGCAGGTGGCGATATGGAGGCAGACGAACCCCTTGCCCCCGCTCACGTAGTCCCGCAGGCCCTCCTGCTGCGCCGGGGACAGGCTCCAGTCGCCAAAGTCCGGCACGTTCTCCCGCCGGGTGTTGAAAACCAGAGCGTCGTACCCGCTCATGGCGGAGCCGTCGGCAAGCACCGACGCATCCTCGGTCACCGTGACCTCGTGTCCCGCTCCGGTGAGAAAAGATTCCAGTACCGGCGTCGATTCCTCATAAGGATGACGCCCGCCTGACACTACCAAAAGCTTCATAATTCGATACCTCCAAACCTGATGTCGGGAATTATAGATTCGCCGGCCGCCGGCGCCGGCGGCAAACCGCCGCCACGGGCCGGGCCCGGTCGCTGGCGTCCGGCGGATGGGTTACAACCGGCCCGAGTCATTTTACAGGATTGGCCAACCCCCGGCATCCCCTGGCGCCAAGCGGCAGCGTTCCGTTTCAGGTGGTTTGGTTATTCCTCTGCGGTGGTGGGCTGGGTTCATTGGCAATGCGTCCTTTTGCTGGTTCGGGCGGTTGGCGGGATATGGTGTGCGAGCCAGAGGTTACCGGTCATTGTCAGCCCCACGGCCGGGGGATTTACGCAAGGTTTTGCTCCGATGGTTCGTGAACTGCGCTTAAGGGCGCAGCCACGCAGCGCGGTGGCAGTCGCTGTTGGCCGGTTAGACCGTACTCGCGTAGGTATTGGACGAGGGGTCTCCACGACGCCGGTATGCGATTTTAGTGCTGACTGGCCGTTGACGACCGGTTGACCTCTGGCAGGACTGAGATTCACGTGACAGGTTGCAGTATAGTACCGATGTTCGTTGTTGTCAAAGGGGGGTTGTCAGTGGGCCGGGCCGGGGCAAAGTGCGGGCGGTGGAGGGCTACCCCTCTCCCAACCCTCTCCCACAGGGGGAGAGGGCTTTAATGACTTTGCAAAACCCCGACCGCCGGCAACGGAACGCTACCCGCCAACCCAGGCAGCGTTGCAATTCAGGTGGTTTGAGTCCGTTTTTTACATCGGTGGACAGGATGGACAGGATTTTTCCGATTGAGATTTGGTGGATTCCGGCTTGCGCCGGAATGACGGCAAGGTAGGACCACCTAAATTGCAACGCTACCCGCCAACCCAATTTTCCTTGACGCTTTTGGGGTTTGGCAGTACTATGGGTTGCCGTCGGAGTTTGACTATGCCAAAACGTACTTACCAACCCAAAAAGCGACGCCGTGCCCGCGTGCATGGTTTTCGTTCCCGTTCCCGCACTTCCGATGGTCGCGCGGTGCTGCGCCGACGCCGTTTCAAGGGCCGGCACCGGCTGGCCGTTTAAGTAGTCCGGCCCGTTTTGCCATCGCCGGCCACGGTTGACTGATTGATGCAACGACACCACCGGCTGGTCAGCGACGCCCGGATTTCCCAAGTTCATCGCCAGGGGCGGAGCGCTGCCAACGGGCTGTTGGTGATACGTGTCCTGCCCAACGAACTTGACCGCAGCCGCTTTTGCTTTGTGGCCGGCAAGCGGGTGGGCAACGCCGTGGTCAGAAATCGGGTGAAACGCCGCTTGCGGGAGGTTGTCCGCAATGCCAACACAGCGCCGGGCTGGGATACCATACTCATCGCCCGACGCGGCGCCGGCGAAGCCGGTTTCGTCCAGCTGGAAAAGGCCGCTCACAACCTGATGCGCCGCGCCAAACTTACCGCCCGGCCGCAGCCATCGGCCCCGGAGCCGGCCCCATGAGGCGCGCTGCCATTTTTGCCATCCGTCTGTATCAGCAGGCGCTGTCTCCCTACTGGCCGGCGGTCTGTCGCTACCAGCCCAGCTGTTCCCAGTACACTGCCGACGCTATAACTCGTTACGGGGTAAGCCGTGGCTGCTGGCTTGGCCTGCGGCGGATTGCGCGCTGCCGCCCATTGGGCGGTCGCGGATACGACCCGGTCGTTTAGCCGTTCACAATGTCATACCACTTCCCGCCCTTCCGCAACCATCGGGTCAACCGCCGCCGCCCGCACCCGCGGCGGCCGGCTGCTGCTTTCGAACTGATGCTGCGGCCATTGCTCCTGCTGGCGCTGGCCGGAATCCTGCTGCTGGGAATCGCCGGATGCACCCCCAGCCTGGGGGCGTCAACCAGGGGATGGGGTTCGGTGGCCGTTGCGGACGGTGTGGTGTACGCCACCACGCTGGAGGGGCAGGTGTACGCTCTGAACGACCTGGGGCCGGATGGGGTCAGCACGCGCTGGATTTCGACGGTTCCCGGAGAGAGAGGATTTCACGGAGCCTATAACTCTCCCGTCATCGGGCGGTATCTGTATGTATCCGGCATTGACGGCTTTTTGTACGCTCTCAATCAGCCGGCCGGCGGCGGCCCGGTGGAAATCGCCTGGCGTCAACCGCAAATTGAGGCGGAAGAGATGGCGCCGCTGGTGGGCAGCCCGGGCCTGGACGAAGCCGGCGGCATCATCGCAGTGGGTTCTGAAGATGGCGCGCTGTATGCCTACAATGCCATTACCGGCGACAGCCTGCGCTGGTCGCCCTTTCGCACGGAAGGCGAAATCTGGTCAACGCCGGTGCTGCGTAACGGCATCGCCTACTTCGGCTCGCAGGACGGCAACGTGTACGCCCTGGACCTGGAAACCGGGGGGGTGAAGTGGCAGTTTGAAACCGGGGGCGCCGTAGTCGCCACTCCCTACATTCACAAAAATCTGCTGCTGGTCGGTTCTTTCGACCGCCAGCTGTACGCGCTGGGCCTAAACGACGGACAGCCCCGTTGGCAATATGAGGCCGACAACTGGTGGTGGGCTACTCCGGTATCGTCGGGCCGGGCAATTTTTGCTCCCGCCATGGACGGCAGGGTGTACGCCCTGGATGAAAACGGTACGCTCCTGTGGCGTTACGACCTGGGCGAACCCATCGTGGCCAGCCCCGCGCTCCTGGAGCGCGGGCTGGTGGTGGCTACGATGGAGGGCAAACTGTCGGTGCTGCGGGCTACCGAATCCGACCACGGCCCGGCTCAGGAAATTGCCTCGCTCACGGTGGGCGACGCCGAAATCAAGGCTCCTCTCACCAGTTTGAGCCGGCCGGCAACCGTCACATCCGAACCGCCCGATTCGGTGTACATCGGTTCCGATGACGGCAAGGTGCGCCGTGTGCAGGTGCGTTCCGGCATCAACATTATGTGGTGCTACGACACCGACGAGAAGGCCAGATGCAACTAGGGAAAGACGGCGGCGCGGCGGCGCGGGATTGCCGCGCTGCGCTCGCAACTACCGCTGCGGCAGCAGCATAGGTCAACGCAGTGGAATTTTTCTCCATATTCATTCTCCTCTGGAACGAGGTCATCATCCGGCCGATGCTCAACACCTTGATGGTGTTGTATGTGGTGTGCTTTTCCCAAATGGGAATCGCCATCATCGTTTTTACCGTGCTGGTGCGGGTGGCGACGATTCCGTTGACCGTGCGCCAGTTGCGGCAGATGCGGGCGATGACCGGGCTGCAGCCCCGGGTGCGCGAGATACAGCAGCGCTACGCCGGAGACCGGCAGCGCACGTCCCAGGAAACCATGCGGCTGTATCGTGAAAGCGGCGTCAGTCCGGTGGGCTGCCTGGGGCCGCTCATTGTGCAGATGCCCATTCTCATCGGGCTGTTCCGGGTGCTCATTCAAACGCTGTTCAACAACCCGGAAGACCTGGTGAATCTGTCGGGCAAGCTGTACTCGTGGATTACCTTCGTGCCCATTCACGCGGCGGCGCCGGTCAACAGCCATTTTCTGTGGCTGGATTTGAGCCAACCGGACCCGTCGCCCATTGTGATGCCCGTTCTGGTTGCGGTGACCACCTGGGTGCAGCAGAAGATGACGCAGATGCCGTCGCCGGATCCGCGTCAGCAGTCAAGCCAAACGATGATGTTGTGGATGATGCCCATTTTCCTGGGCGCTTTTTCCCTGGGCTGGCCCAGCGGATTGCCCCTCTACTGGGTGGTCTCCAACCTCATCGGCATCGGGATCCAGTATTTTATTACCGGCTGGGGGCCGCTGTTCCCATTGTTCCCGCGACGCGGCGAGGAACCGGCCGCGGATGCGCCGGCAGCGCCGGCCCCTGGCCCGCAGGAGAATAGACCTGATGGATCAAATAGTCCAAACCGGGAGAACCGTAGAAGAGGCCGAAGAGCAGGCGCTCGCAGCTCTCGGCGCCGACCGCAGCGAGGTCGCGGTCGAAATACTAAATAGGGGCCGCCAGGGTTTCCTGGGCATCGGCGGAGAGTTGGCTGAAGTCCGGGTTACGCGACTGGCCGGCGCCGCCGTTGCGGATGCGGAGGAAGATGCGGCCGCCGATGCCGACGCCGACATAGCGGAGGATTCCGGGGAGCCGGCGCCGGCGCCGCGCCCAGCGGCGGACACGCCGGCCGGGGCGGCCATCCAGGCTGTTGAGCGCATCCTGAACACCGTGGGCGCGGAGGTGGACGTTACCCTCCGCGCGGAGCACGACGAGTTCGCCGGCGGGCCGGTTATCGACATCAACGGCCCCGATTCCGGGCTGCTCATCGGGCGCCGGGGCAACACGCTGCAATCGTTGCAGTTCATTGTCCAGAGTATCGTCCGCCAGCAATTCGACCAGGACATCCGCGTGGCCCTGGACGTGGAGCAGTACCGCCGCCGGCGCGAGGATTCCCTGCGCGAGATGGCCGACCGGGTGGCCGACCGGGTTCTCCAAACGGGACGCAGCATCACGCTGGAGCCAATGACCCCATCCGACCGCCGGGTAATTCACCTCTACCTGGGAGAACGGGGCGGTATCCGCACCGAAAGCGTGGGGTACGGAGAAGGCCGCAAGGTGCAAATCATTCCCGAACGCAACTGACTTCCATTTGCGGCAAGGGCAGAAAGTCGCCTTGCGGCAAAGGCAGAAAGTCGCCGCCAACTTCACATTTGGAACGCCAATGCCGTTGACCACAGTCAAGGCGCAAAATAGAATAGGGCCATGAATTCGTCGCTGTGGAACGTTCCCGGTTCCGCCCCCTTTGACCACCCCCGCGAGGCGTGCGGCGTGGTAGGCATAGCTGCGCCGGGAACTCACAGCGCAAACCTTACCGCCGTCGGCCTGTTCGCCCTGCAGCATCGGGGCCAGGAATCGGCCGGCGTAGCGGCGTCGGACGGCGGCAAGATAAGCGTCCACACCGGGATGGGTTTGGTGTCGGAGGCGTTCCGGGACGGGGATACGGACCGCATCACGGGGGACCTGGCCATCGGCCATACCCGCTACTCCACCACGGGCGCCAGCGATTACTGTAACGCGCAGCCTCTGCTGGTGAGCGGCGTGAACGGCCCGCTGGCGGTAGCCCACAACGGGAACATCATCAACTCGGTGCAGTTGCGGGAGCAGTTGCGGGCGCGGTGGGATTGCCACTTTGCCACCAGCACCGACAGCGAGGTGGTGTCCCACCTGCTGGCTAACGCGCCCGGCGCGGCCTGGCCGGAGCGCCTTTTCTACGGGATGCGCACCATGCAGGGGGCCTACTCTCTGACTTTGCTGACTCCTGATGCGGTTATCGCCGCCCGCGACCCGTTGGGGATTCGCCCGTTGTGTTTGGGCAAACTGAACGACGGCTGGGCGGTGGCATCCGAAACCTGCGCCCTGGACCATATGCAGGCCGAATTTGTGCGGGAGCTGGAGCCGGGAGAGGTGGTAGTCATCAATCGGGACGGCATCCACTCGGAAATATACCGCGGAGCCGCCCGCCGCCGCCGCGCCCTGTGCGTGTTCGAGTGGATTTACTTCGCCCGCCCGGACAGCGTGATGGATGGCCGCCTGATGCACAACACCCGCGAGGAGATGGGGGCGCAGTTGGCCCGCGAGCATCCCGCCGACGCTGATTTGGTCATCGGCATCCCCGACTCGTCCACCTCGGCGGCGGTCGGTTTCGCTCGCGAGTCGGGCATTCCCTTTGCTAACGGGCTGGTGCGGAATCGTTACGTGGGCCGCACGTTTATTGAACCGGAGCAGCAGCGCCGGGACCGTGGCGTGCGGCAGAAGTTCAACCCGATGCCGGCGGTGCTGCGGGGCCAGCGTCTGGTGGTGGTTGATGACAGCATTGTGCGCGGCACGACGACGCCGCACGTGGTGGAGCTGCTGCGCCGGGCCGGCGCCGCCGAGATTCACCTGCGCGTCTGCGCGCCTCCCATCAAGCACCCCTGCTATCTGGGCGTGGATATGGCGACGCGGCAGGAGCTGATTGCCGCCAACAAAACCATCGCGGAGATTCGCGAGCTGACCGGCGCCGACAGCCTGGGCTACCTCAGCGTTCGCGGCCTGCTGGACCTGGTGCACGGCCAGCAAGGGGGGTTCTGCGACGCCTGCTTTACCGGCAACTATCCGGTGCCGGTGCAGTTGGAGTTGACTAAAATGGCGCTGGAACGGGCCTAGTTCCGGGCGTGGCGGGAGTAGCGCGTTTTGGTTAACCCATCAGGGACTTACGAGGCGGCCGGCGTCGCTCTGGACGCTATGGACGAACTGAAAGACCGCATCAAAGCCTTTGCCGCCCTGACCCACGGGCCGGAGGTGCTGGACGGCGGCGGCGGGTTCGCCGGGCTGTTTGCGCTGGCGGGCTTCCGGGAGCCGGTGCTGGTTGCCAGCGTTGACGGCGTAGGCACCAAGCTGAAAATCGCGGCGCAGTTGGGCCACTTTGAGGGCGTCGGCCAGGATTTGGTTACGCTCAACGTGAACGATATTTTGACCAAAGGCGCCCGGCCTCTGTTCTTTCTGGACTATATGTCCTTCAGCGCGCTGGACGAGCACCGGCTGGAGATGCTGATGCGGGGCATCGTCTGGGGCTGCCGGGAGGCCGGCTGCGCCCTGATTGGTGGTGAAACGGCCCAGCTCCCCGGGGTGTACGCCGACGCCGATTTCGACCTGGCCGGGTTTGTGGTTGGCGTCGCCGAGCGCGGCCAATTGCTGGACGGCAGCCGCATCGTTCCCGGCGACCGGCTGGTAGGCATACCGTCCAGCGGAGTTCACACTAACGGCTTCTCGCTGGTGCGGCAGGCGTTTGGGCTGGACGACGACCCCGCGGCGCTGTTTCGTCCCGGCCCCGGACTCAATCGCAATCTGGGCGACGAGCTGATGGTGCGCCACCGGGCCTACTACCCGCTGCTGGCGCCGTATCTCGGCCAGGTCAAGGCGTTGAGCCACATAACCGGCGGTGGGCTGCCGGGCAAGATGCCGGCCGCGCTGCCCGACGGGGTGGCCGCAGAGTTCCGCTTGGGTTCGTGGCCGGCGCTGCCCATCTTTGACGCCATCCGGCAGGCCGGCAAGGTCAGCGACGCTGAGATGTACCGGGTGTTCAATATGGGCCTGGGCATGGTGGCGGTATGCGACGGGGCCGGAGCGGAGGCGCTGTTGGGCGGGGTAGCCGATGCGGTTGACGTAGGACGCATCGTTGAACGCTCCGGGGATGCGCAGACGGTTTTCCGGGGCGGTTAATTTTTTGCGGGGATGCACCGGGTAAACCGGATTTATGGATTCCGGCTGGCGCCGGTATGACGGGGGAACCGGACAATCCGCAATCCGACAGTCTGGCAAAGCAAGGGGGAATGACGCAGTGAAAGCGTTGCTGAGCGTATTTGATAAAACGGGCATCGAAGATTTGGGCCAGCGCCTCACCGACGCCGGCTATGAGCTAATCAGCACCGGCGGCACATACCGCAGTCTTGCCGACGCCGGGGTTGCGGTGCGGCAAGTGTCCGACGTTACCGGCTCCCCGGAAATCCTGGAGGGCCGGGTCAAGACGCTGCATCCCGTCATTCACGGCGGCCTGCTGGCCCGGCGGGATTCGCCGGCGCACCTGGCGGAGTTGGGGCAGCACGGCATCGCGGCTATTGACGTGGTGGCGGTCAATCTCTATCCGTTCGTGGCCACAGTCAGCAAAGCCGGCGTTACCCTGGATGACGCACTGGAAAATATCGACATCGGCGGGCCAGCCATGCTGCGGGCGGCGGCCAAGAACTTCCCCGCGGTGGCCGTGATGGTTGACCCGGCGGATTATGGCTGGGTTGCCGACGCGCTGGCCGGCGACGGCCTGGACCTGCGGCAGCGGCGGAATCTGGCCGCCAAAGCCTTTCAGCACGTGGCGGTTTATGACGCCGCCGTTGCCGAGTACCTGGCCGCCGACCCCGCCGCCGGAACGGAGCTGCCGCAGCAGATGACCATCGGCCTAAGCCGCGTGTCCAGTCTGCGCTACGGCGAGAATCCGCACCAGCGCGGCGCGTTGTACGTTACGGCCGCCGGCGGCTCCGGCGGCCTGGCCCGCGCCCGACAGTGGCACGGGCGGGAACTGTCTTTCAACAACCTGATGGATGCCGATGCCGCCTGGCGCACCGTCAGCGACTATGCCGACCCGTCGGTCTGCGTCGTCAAGCACGCCAACCCCTGCGGCCTGGCCTCGCGCGATGACGTTGCCCAAGCGTACCAGCTGGCCTACGCGGGCGACCCGGTATCGGCTTTCGGCGGTATAGTGGGGTTCAACCGCGCCGTTACCGCCGCCGCCGCCGAGGCCATGGGGCCGGTGTTCTATGAAGTTGTAGTTGCGCCCGGCTATGACGGCGACGCCCTGGAAATCTTGCAGCGCAAACGGAATCTGCGGATTCTGTCGGTAGAGCCGGCCGTGAGCGCCGCGGGAACCACGACCTACGACGTGCGCCCGTTGAGCGGCGGCGTCCTGGTGCAAACGCCTGACGCCAGCGACGAAGACCCGTCGGCCTGGACGACGGCGACGGAGCGCGCGCCCACTGCAACCGAGCTGGCTGACCTGGCTTTCGCCTGGAAAGCGGTCAAGCATATCAAGTCCAACGCCATCGCCTTTGTGAAAGACCGTACTCTGGTGGGCATGGGGGCCGGCCAGCCCAACCGGGTGGTTAGCGTGCACCTGTCGCAGCGGGCGGCCGGCGACCAGGCGGCGGGTTGTGTGCTGGCGTCGGACGCCTTCTTTCCCTTCCCGGATAATATCGAACTGGCGGCCGCGGCCGGCATCACCGCCATCGTCCAGCCCGGCGGCTCCATCCGCGATGATGAGGTGATAGCCGCCGCCAACGCCGCCGGCATCGCCATGGTGTTCACCGGGGTACGCCACTTCCGCCACTGACGGGGGAGTTTTACATTGATGTAAAACTTGCCCTCGTAAAACCTGCCCTCGCGGGTCGCGATATGGATGCTTACCTGGACATTGAAACCACGGGGTTCATCGGCGGCGGCAACTATCCTACGGTGGTAGGGATTGCCGTAGATTTTCCGGGCGACCGGTTCGTTGAGCAGCTGGTGGGAAAGGACATAACGCCCGACGCTATTTTGCATATTCTGGAGGGCGTCACCACCATCTACACGTTCAACGGCGCCAGCTTTGACCTGCCTTTTCTGGCCTGGCGGCCGGGCGTTGACCTGCGGCGGCGGTTTGGGCACCACGACCTGATGCACACCGCCCACCGGGCCGGCTGGAAAGGCGGCCTCAAGAAAATCGAGGTAGCAATGGGCATACAGCGCGAACTGCCCGATATAGGCGGTTATGACGCCGTGCTGCTCTGGCGCAAATACCGGCGCGATGGTGACCGGAGGGCGCTGGACACGTTGCTGGCCTATAACCGGGAGGATGTGGAAAACCTGCTCATCCTCCGCGACCGCTTGGAGAATGACCCATGGAACTAGGTCTGAAGGGCAAGAACGTAGTCGTTACGGGCGGCGGCAACAACATTGGCCGCGCCATCGCGCTGGCCTTTGCCGCCGAGGGCAGCAATATCGCCATTGCCGAACTGGACCGGGCCGCCGGCCAGCGGGTGGCCGGCGAAGTGGCCGCGATGGACACCGGCGCATCGGCCATAGTGATTGACGCCGACGTAACCGACCGGGCCAGAACCGCAGCGATGATGTCCGACGCCATCGCCCGCCTGGGCAGCGTGGACGTGCTGGTGAACAACGTGGGCTGGACGGTTGACCGCCTGTTTCTGGACAAGTCGCGGGAGGAGCACGTCAAAGAGGTGGACGTGAACCTGTGGGGCGCGATTAACTGCATCCACGCCGCGCTGCCCCATATGATTGAGCGGCAGTCCGGCGCCATCGTCAGCATCAGCAGCGACGCCGGGCGGATGGGCGAGTACCGGGAGGCGGTCTATGCGGCGTGCAAGGCCGGCGTCATCGCGCTGAGCAAGTCGCTGGCGCGGGAAACCGGACGCTACGGGCTGCGGTTGAATATGGTCTGCCCCGGCCTGGTAGCGCCGCCGCAGGATGAAGTGGTCGGTTCCGAAAGTATGTGGCGGCAGGGGATGGAGGAAATCTTTACCGCGGAAACGCTGGAACGGGTGCGCCGCGCCTACCCCCTGCGGCGCATGGGCACGGCGGCGGAAGTGGCTAACGCCGTGGTATTTCTGGCGTCGGACGCGGCCAGCTTTATCACGGGGCAGACGTTGAGCGTGTCGGGGGGCTATACGATGATGTGACGCACTGCGGCGGCCTGCCGCAATGCGCCAAAGCGCCGGTGTTTATCCCGGCGCAAATCAGGGAGGCAGGTAATAATACGGGTCATTTTCAAGGTTCTCCGGCGCGCTGAAAAGGCCGGGGCGTTTTGCCGACAACTCTGATTTTATGGCGTCGGGCAGCCCGGAAACCTGGTGCAGCGACGCCGCAGATTCTAGCTGCCCGGAGCCGTCCAGCCTGGCATCGTGGAGGAATGCGCCTTGCAACCTGGCGCGCGTCAGATCCGCGCCGCGCAGGTCGGCCCCTTCCAGCCGGGCGTTGGCCAGATTGGCGTTGTTCAGACGGCAGTTTTTCAGGTCGGCGCCGCGCAAGTTCGCTCCCTGCAGGTCCGCGGAAACCAGTCGTGCCCCCTGCAAGTTGCAGCCGGCCAGCCAGGCTTGGTACAGGTTGGAACGGTCCAGTATGACGCCGGGCATCTCGGCGTTTTCTAAAAAAAGCTTCACCAGATAGGCGCGGCTGAGGTTGTGTTCCTTGCCCTTAAAAGTGGTAGGGCCGTGGCCGGTGAAAAGGGTTTCCATTGCCACCTGCCGGTCATAGGGTAGCTTCTTCATCGTCGTTTCCCTCGCCTTGATTGATGTACGAGTCGATTATTGTCGCCACCGCATCCTGGTACTCTTGATAATCTTTCGCGATGAACCCCAGTGCCTGGATACCGCCCAACCGCACTACGTGGGATTTAGACCCCAGCAATTCTACTGCATCCTTGAATTGCTGGGCGGCATTTCTCTTTACGGTCGACTCCGCCGTCTGTATTGCGGCGACTGCGGTAGTTTCGGCGGCATCGGCGCGGCGGTGGGTTGTCCAAAGCTGGACGGCGATGAATATGGCCGTGACCACTATGGCGCTGAATTCCAGCAGTTGGGGAGTGCTGACTCCAATGCCTTTGGCCATATCCCGCACCAGTTCCGGCAGGCCGGGGATGCGGTACATTATCCATATCAGGAGAGATACGGCGCTATACAGCGCAACCGCAGTCAGCAGCGCGCCGAAAACGGTGAAAGCCGGGTTTTTGGCAATCAGACTTTGCAATCCGGCCCAAGCGTTCCTGATTGCCATAATCTGTGTTTGTACCCTTACCCTAACAGTTACTGCCGCCAATTGCGGCGGTCATGCAGGTCGACATACATCTGTTCGGATGTTTCGCTACTATGCTGCCCCTCTGTTGTCGCTATTGTACCGCATCTGGAAGGTAACGCCCGCAATCATAGGTTCAGTGAGTTGTTTCAAGTCAACGTACTCCTGGTTAAGAAAATAACGGGGGCAATGCACTGCATCGCCCCCGTTGGTTTTGGCCGGAGCGGCAGGCTTACCGCAGGTTGGTGCCAACCAAGGCCCAAGCCTTCTCTTCCATGGCGGGAACGACGGACTGAACCAGGTCGTTGTCCACGTTGGCGGCTACGGTGGGGTAGCCGGCGCGGTCAATCATGCTGGCCAGGTTGCCGGACTTGAACTGATCCAGCGTCCAGGCCAGGGTGTGGCCGCTGGTGGTGGTGTCCCAGTAGATGCGGACGTCCTGGTTGCGCGGGCCGTAGTGGTAGTGGGGCGCAATCTCGAAGCAGTCGAAGGCCAGCAGCTCGAACTCCTGGCCCAGGTGGTCGGTCAGGACGTGGATGGCAACGCCGCGGTCGTTGGCGGCGCCGATGTTGTCGCGGAACTCCACGCCGAAGCGGATGTTGCCGGCTTCGTAGATGTGGTCGCCGCGGAAGTGGGTGACCGTGCGGCGCTCGTCGCGGGACTTGGACAGGGCCAGTTCGTCCACTTCGTCCATCCGGGCCTGGTCAACGGGGTTGGCTTCGATGTTGGCGGCCAGGTCGTCGTAACCGGCGCGGCGCACCATCGCGGGCAGGTTGGTGCGGATGTTCTTCAGCGTCCAGCCCAGCGGGGTGCCGACGGTGGTCTTGTCCATATGCAGCCGGATGTTCATGTTCTCCGGCCCATAGTGGTAGTGCGGGTCCTGGTCGAAGCAGTCAAACCGCAGAATCTCGGTGTCGTGCCCGTCAACGTCCCCGTAAACCTGAACCATCAGGCCCTGGTCGGGCATGATTTCCTTGCGGTAGGACAGCGTTACGTCCACCGGCCCAACATTGATAACGGTATCTCCCTTTTCCATGAGCTCGCCTCCCTTGGAATTGGATTGAATTTGTGCGCCACGCTTGCGGATGGCGACCTTATTATTGCGAATTATAGCACTGCCGGGGATAATGGCAAGAACGCTTTTTAGAATTTTGACCAATGCCGCCACGCCGCCGCACTGCCATCACCGCCGATTTTCCCGGGGCGTCCAGCCCGGCGGGCAGCATCGTCCGCTTCCGGGGCAAAGGCGGGCGGGAGATGCGCGGGAAGGTGGTTGGCATCCGCATCCGGCAGGCCGACGTGGTGGCCGAGGATGGCGTCGAGTGGCCGGTTCCGTATGCGGACATTATAGAAGTAGAAAGCGCGTTGGCATCCGAGTGTACGCTGCCGGAGGTGGAGGATTTGGGCAAAGGGCTGCTGGCGGAGCACCAGGCCAACGGCGCATTGGGCCGGCAGTGGCGCTTCGGATTTGACCTGTCACCGGCGCGGGCCGGGGTCTGCCGCTATCAGGAGCAGCGCATTGACCTGTCGGTAAGCTATTGCCTGAAGGCGACGCGGGCCGAAATTGAGGATACGGTGCTGCACGAAATCGCCCACGCCATCGTCGGCCCCCGGCACAACCACGATCAGGTCTGGAAAGCGAAAGCGCAGGAAATTGGCTGCGTTGGCGAGCGCTGCCACCGGGTACAGCACTCCATCCCCAAGTGGGTGGGTGAGTGTGGCTGCGGTCAGCAGTGGTTTCGCCAGCAGTTGCAGCGCCGGGTGATGCGCAACCGCGCCTGCCCCAAATGCCGGGGCGTCATAACCTGGCGCCGCAACACCGGCCCCGGAATGTCCCAGGCGGCCGGCTTGTGGTAGGATGTGCCAAATCAGTGGCAGCCTTGAACCGGGGAATGCGGCGATATGGAAATCACCCTGAATAGCAATTTAATTGCCATCATCAGCATTGGAATAGTGCTGCTGATAGCGATAGTCGCCGGGCATATTGCCCAAGTGCGTCGCACCGGCAAGCTGCCCACGCGGGCGGAACTGCATTCCACCCGCGATGAACTCAGGGAGGAACAGCACTCTACCCGCGACGAACTCCGGGTGGAACAGCACTCCACCCGCGACGAACTCCGGGCGGAACTGCATTCCACCCGCGACGAACTCAGGGAAGAGATGGGCGCGATGCGGGAGGAATTTCGGGAGGAGATGCGTGCGATGCGGGAGGAATTTCGGGAGGAGATGCGTGCGATGCGGGAGGAATTGCATACTGCAATCAGGGACAGCGAGGCGCGCATCATCAAGGCCCTGATCAACCACCGGCACCCGGAGCCGGCCGGGCCGCCCGTTTTCATCGAGCCTATCTGAACGTATGACGCCGGCCTCATCAACAGGAAGTCACAATATGCGCGCCCTGGTTTTAGAAGAATTCAACGCCCCATTCGTCGCCAAAGATGTGCCGACGCCCGCCGTCGCGCCGCACGAGGCACTGGTCAGAGTCCGCAATGTCGGCGTGTGCGGCACCGATTTGAAAATCCGCGCCGACCGTATGGGTCTGGGGGTTATTCCGCTCATTATGGGCCACGAGATTGCCGGCGAGGTGGCTGAGGCCGGCTCGCAGGTGGTCGGCTTTGCGCCGGGCGACCGGGTGGCGGTGAATTTCTATTTGACGTGCGGCGCTTGCGAATACTGCCGGCAAGGGCGCGATACCCTGTGCCCGCAGGTGCGCCAGCACGGTTTCAGTGTGGACGGCGGGTTTGCCGAATACATCAAGACCCCCGGCGTCAACCTTTGCCACGTGCCTGACAACGTGCCGCTGGAACAAGCCTGCATCCTGGGCGACGCGGTGGCGACTTCCTACCACGCGGTGGTCAAACGGGCGCAGGTTCGCCCCGGCCAGACGGTAGCGTGCATCGGGGTTGGCGGCGTGGGCCTCCACGCGCTGCAGATGGCTCGAATCTCCGGCGCGCGCACTATCGCCGTGGACGTCAATGCGGAGCGGCTGGAACTGGCCAGGGAGTTGGGCGCTGACGAAATAGTGCATACCGGCGGCGGCGCGTTCCATGAAGTCGTAAGAGATTTGACCGGCGGCAGCGGAGTTGATGTACTGCTGGAGTTCGTTGCCAACGATGAGACGCTACCTTCCAGCCTGGCCAGCGTGAAAAAGGGCGGGCGGCTGGTGTTCGTCGGCTACGTCCCGGAGATTCCCATGAGCCTGCTGCCCCACTACACCGTCCGCAACGAGCTGGAGATTATGGGCAGCCGGGCCAACTCCAAGCAGGAATTGCAGGACACTATGAACCTGGTCGCCGCCGGCAAAGTCCGTCCCATCGTGGACCGCGTGTTCCCGCTGGAGGATGTGGAGCTGGCCTTTGACGCGCTGCGGCAGGGCACGTCCATCGGGCGGAACGTCGTCGCAGTCTAACCCGGTCCCGATGCTATAATCCGCCGCAGCGCTTACCCTCACCAACCGGAGACCCCAACCATGAAAATAGGTGTCAGCATCCCCCGCCTGCCCGATGCGGACGGCATCCGCGAATTTTCCCAACGCGCCGAGCGGCTGGGGTTCGAGTCGGTGATGGCCGGCGACCATATCGTGCTGCCCGTTGGCGGGACGAATCAGTACCCCTATACGCCGACGGGAGCGTTTCAGCGGCCATCCGACGAGCCGTTTCTGGAAACTATGACCATGCTCGGATATATGGCGGCCTGCACCAGCGAGATTCGCCTGGGCAGCACGGTGCTTATCCTGCCTTACCGCAATCCGGTAGTGCAGGCGAAAATGTTTGCCTCGCTGGACGTGCTGTCCGGCGGGCGGGTGATTTGCGGCGTCGGCGTGGGCTGGCTGGAAAAGGAGTTTGACATCCTGGGCGTGCCCTATGCCGACCGGGGGCCGATGACCGATGAGTTCTTGCAGATTTTCAACGCGCTGTGGACTGAGGAAGTTCCCGATTTCCAGGGCAAATACTACCGGATTGACGGCATCTATTTTGAGCCGAAACCCGTCCAGCAGCCGCGCATTCCCATTTGGGTGGGCGGCCACACGCGCCGCGCCCTGCGCCGCACCGCCCGCTACGGCGACTGCTGGCACACCACCCGCCAGACGCCCGATTTCGTCGCCGAGAATCTGCCCTACCTGCGCGAGCAAACGGAGCGCGCCGGCCGCGACCCGGCCGACATTACCATATCGCTGAAACGCAGCCTGCACTTCACCGATATGGACGGCGCCGATGAGGGCGTGGGCGTCCGTTCCGGCGGGGCGCTAATCAACACTACCCAGGCGGTCATTGACGACGTTCATTACTGCAACGAGTTGGGCATTGACCAGCTGACCTTTGATTTTCGGGTGGACGGCATCGGCCCCTGCATCCAGGTTATGGAACACCTGGCCGAACACGTGCTGCCGGTGGCAGAGCGGCTGGGGTAGGGGCAAGTACGGGGGCGAATGATTATTCGCCCCTGCGGTTCACAACCCGCTTTCTTTGAACCAGGCGGCGCGCTCCACCAGATGCTCGGCGGTTTCTCGCATCTGCTCAATCTGCTCGTCCGTAACCGGTCGCTTGACGGAACCCGGCACTCCGGTAACGAAACTGCGGTCGGGAATGTCCACGTTGGACAGCACGACGGAGTTGGCGGCAATGAGGCACTCTCGCCCGATGGTGGATTCGGTGAGGAACGTGCAGTTGTTGCCCAGCAGGCTGCCCGCGCCGATGCGGTCGCCGTGAACCACGACGCAGTGGCCGATGGAAACGTAATCCTCAATCACCAGCCCGTCGCCGTGAACCACGGAACCCTCCTGGATGTTGACGTGGCTGCCGATGGTGATAACGTCGCCGTCGCCGCGAATGGTTACGCCGGGCCAGACGCTGGCGTACTCGCCGATGACCACGTTGCCCACCACATAAGCAAACTCGCTGACCCAGGCGGTAGGGGCGATTTGGGGTTCGATACCCCGCAGACTGCGTATCAAAGCGTTTCCCTCACTGTATAGTGCGCCGCCGGCCGCCTGAGCCGGGGCGCAGTTTTCGGTCGTGAATTATAGCGCCGGCCGGCGGCGGACGAAACCCGTCACGATGCCGGCTCGGTTCGCATCGCCGCCTGGTCAATGTCAAGCGCTTTCACCTGGGGGCAGCCGCCAAATCAGAGTTTCAGGGGCGGCAGCAGGGTTGGTAGCACGGAGCCGGTTCGGCCGGCAGGTGAACCAGGCCGTGTACGGGGCCGTTTCTAATCTGGTCAAACTTGGGCAGCAGCCGGTCGAACTGCGTTGCGTAGCCGTGTTCGTACCGCCCATAGACGGTGTTGGCGACGAGGTCGGCAATCTGGAGCGGCCGGCTGTTCCGCGACCGGGTGAAAAACGGGATGTCCTGTATGTTATGGACTTTGCCGCGCCGGGTGCCGCCGGTTAGAAACTGTTGGCTGGCGCGTTCCAGTTTGTTCCTGTCCTGGGAATCGGCAATGACGACCAGCCCTTTGTTGCGCCGGTTATTATCCCGGTGCATTCGGCTCAAGAAACGGTCAAAGCGGTAGAGTATTTCCTCCAGAGCACGCTCATAGGGGTCGTCGGCACCGGCCAGCCCGGCCTTTTCTATCACAACGGCGAAAAGCCGGCCGTACATTCCTTGAACGATTTCGTACAGTTGCGCCAGGATATCGTGCCGCGTTGCCGGCACCAAACTGCCCAGAGGTCCTGCAATGGGATGCGAAGGATTACCACGCAAAAGCGTCGCGTGGAATTGGACGCCTTCGCCATCCGCAAGGGGAAAATACTGTTCCTGCAAGCGGTTCAACTGCTCGGTAGCCCAATAGACGCTATGCTCGTGGATCGCAACGCCCGCCAGTACAAAGTGGCGGGCGTCCGATTGGGTTCCCGATTCGTCCAAGTACAGCAAGTACATGGAAACCTCTCAAAAAATCTATACGGGAACCCTTGCAGAGGCCGGGTGAGCGTTTCGCTAGCAAGGAACGCCCAACGAACCAAGGCCTAGAGGTCCTCCCAGCCAAGTCGATGGTATCGCAGAGGCGGCGGGTTGTCAAATCTGGCATCACTGCCGGCAGCGTTTCGTTTCAGGTGGTTTGGTTATTCCTCTGCGGTGGTGGGCTGGGTTCATTGGCGATGCTCCTTGCTGGTTCAGGTGGTCGGGGTTCAGGCGGTTGGCGGGATATGGTGTGCGAGCCAGAGGTTACCGGTCATTGTCAGCCCCACGGCCGGGGGATTTACGCAAAGTTTTGCTCCGATGGTTCGTGAACTGCGCTTTTAAGGGCGCAGCCACGCAGCGCGGTGGCAGTCGCTGTTGGCCGGTTAGACCGTTCTCGCGTAAGCATTGGACGAGGGGTCTCCACGACGCCGGTATGATGGGCCGCCGGCCGCCTGGGCCGGGGCGCAGTTTTCTGCCGATTTTCTGCGCTGAATTATAGCGCAGGCGGGCAGCGGCAGAAACCCGTCACGCTGCCGGAGACGACGCCGGCAGCGGCGCCGGGTGCGGGTCAATGTAAAGCGCTTTGAGCAGAAAGAACACCGTCAGCAAGGAATCCACCAGGATTCCAATGGCAAACAGGGTCATTACCCCCTCAAAAGCCGGCTGCCACGCGCCCGATATGTAGAGCAGGAACCCCACCAGATAGGCCACCCCATTGTGAGTTGAAGTTTATGCAGTCATGCCAAACTACGGTAACCATTTATAAGCCAACAACACGGCATATGTAACCACGACCGCAAACCCAATGAGTGCAGAAAGTCCCTGGTCAGCCAAGCGACGGGTGGTATCTGAGAACTTGACTACGTAATCGCCACGTTCTGTCCACAGCTCTAATTTGCCTTCGTTTCGCTCTTGGTGCAGGTCCCAGACGTTCACTATCAAGAAAATGATGACAGCCGAAATCAGCATGGCAAACAAGTCGGCCAGGACCCGGATCCAGCCAACGGCTACATCGAGAGGGTACGACAGCAACGCTAGACCCACCGTAACGCCGCCAAATATAAGCAGAGCGAACAACTCGCCGAAAATTGAACCCAACTGTTTGGAACGGGCCAAAGTATCCAGGTCAACTTCGGCCTCGCTGAGCGTCTGACGATCGATATCCGACAGATCCGACAGAGGGCAGATGTCCATTATGTACGACCTAATCTCTAAGTACGATGCTCTGCGCTGCGCTCCGCCGCGTGCTTCGTCAAATCGCCGCACCGACTCTATGACATCGCGACTCACTACCCCGCGCTTGGACAGCAGATCCAATTTCCTCAACAGACTGAATGTCCGAATTTCCTCCGCATTGCTACGGCTGACTAACCGGGCAACCCGGAATGCCAACAACAGCGTAAATACGGTTGCAGACAAGGCAATTGCCTCGAAATAATCGCCGGCGCGCCATCCCCACTGGGTGATACCTAGCAAATCAAAGACATCATCACGCATATAGACGACGGTTCCGAAAACCCCAAGGGCTAGTATCAGTGCCTTAAATCCCCAGCGAATTTCGGCTTCAAAATTAATAATCAGGTTGATGGCGATTATCACCGCGGAACCTATCACCAAGTAGTCAGGTCTCGGTACGCCGACGAACGAGAACGCAGCCAGCCACGCCAACGAAAAAATCGGTATAGCATAGGCAATTGCGTTGATGCTTGGATGATCAGAAATCAAGTTCGATTTCCGCCAGAGTATGCTCCCGGTACCTTGAGCCAAAGCACCTCCGAAAACAGTAAACAGCCCACCGATAGACAAGGATTCACCGGAAATTACGCCCAAACTCCCACTGACGAGCGATGCCACAGAGTTGCTTATCGCAAATGCAAAGACAACGGCGAACATTTCGATCTCTGCCGAACTGGCGTTAGCGACATCCAGCTCTCGCTCCAAAACCAGACGTCTCAAATTCGTACTCCATCGGAAGTTAAAAGCAGCAAACGCCGAGATGAAAGCCCCGCCAATTGCCAGCAACAGTCCGAAATACAAACCATACGATGACTGAATCTCAAACGCTAATACCTGTCCAGTTTGACTCGCCACAACAAACATCACACCAACGAACCCATACAAAAGGAGGCACACGGTGAACGCGTTGATATCCGTATATCGCCGTTCTTTTCGATACAGAAAATGCATCAAAAATATTATAAATATTGCCCACAGTTCAAACAATACAGCAGACATAGAAATATCAATGAAACGTGTTGACCAAGCAAATGCGGCGAAGTCAAAATTGTTGACAACCGTAAAAATCATAGCCCATCCTATGATTCGCTCCTTGATGATATATAAGACTTGGCGGTTGAACAACAAAGACTTGTGAAACAGCCAAAGGTAGCCCCAGAATATGACGGCCACGTCAAACCTGAGAATGCAATTGAACAGAAAAGGACTAGCGTAGCCCTCTCCAAGAGCTATCCAGAGCGGTGTCAGCGATATGCACAACACCGCGCCTATCATATAGGCCACTGCAACACCATTCCGCCCTTGGTGAGGAGGAGGTTGAGCTACAGCAGACGAATTCGATTTGATCTCCATGACACAGTCCATAACGCTGTCGTATACTCTTCTGGCTGGCCAGATAAGTAACAGGAGGTGTTGCTTAACTCTATGCTGCTGGCGATTTCCGGCAGCGGTTGCGGTTGAGCAACTTTGCTTTGGCCTCAGATTTCGACGCGTTGCCGGTTAAGGTGCGCTTTTACAGTTTCTTTGCCGGCAAGTTCGGGTTTACGCCGGAATCTACATGATTGAGCCAGTTTTAGCGTTGTTCGTAGATCTGCCTGGCGGTGGTACCGTCAAATCCGCCATTCTTTCACCGCCTGCCGCGCCGCCCGTTCGCGCTCGCGCTCGATGATGGTGCGGCGTTTGTCGTACTGCCGTTTGCCGCGGGCGAGGCCCAGTTCCAGCTTGGCGTGGTGGTTTTTCAGGTACAGGCGCAAGGCGGTCAGCGTCAACCCCTTCTCCGCCGTCTGCGACCCCAGGTCGTTAATTTCGCTGCGATGCACCAGGAGTTTGCGGGGGCGGCGCGGTTCGTGATTCATATAGCTGGCCGAGTCGTAGGGCGCGATGTGCGCGCCGTGCAGCCACAGCTCGCCGTCCTGGACGCGGGCGTAGGCGTCGCGCAAGTCCACCTTGCCGGCCCTGATGGATTTTATCTCGGTGCCGGTCAGCACCAGCCCGGCCTCGACCCGGTCCAGTATCTCGTAGTCGTACAGCGCTTTGCGGTTCACGGCGACCTGGCGGTTGTTGCCGTTAGTGGCGGCGGCGGCTTTTTTCTTGCGGTTGCGGTTTTTACGCGGCATAGTGGTCACCCGATGATTGAGCGCTGCTAGTCATTCTGCTGATAGTCATTCTATTGTAAGCCAAAACCGCCGTCATTGCGTTGCGATTTGCTCGTTCAGGATGTTTGCCGCCTGTTGCAGCGCGGCGTCCAGCCGGTAATCCAGGGGCAGCGGCTGGATTTCCGCTTCAATCTCAATGTTGGGAGTTACGCCTTGCCCTTCGATTTGGGTGCCGTCCGGCAAGTACCAGCGGCGGATGGAGAAATAGATAGCGGAGCCGTCGGACAACTCGCGGGTGATGTTCACGCTGCCCTTGCCGAAGGTGGTGGCGCCCACTACCGGCGCGCGCGCGTTGGTCTTGACGGCGCCGGCCAGGATTTCGCTGGCGCTGGCGGAATATTCGTTGACCAGCACCACGATGGGCAGGGATTTCGCCGGGCCGTTCCGGCTCGCTTTGTGGTCGGTGCGGTCGCCCTGAGCGTCGATTTCGTACAGAATCAGGCCGCCGTCCAGAAACAGGCTGGTGACGTTAATTACGGAGTGGAGCAGCCCGCCCGGATTGTTCCGCAGGTCAACTACCAGCCCCTGCCCTTCGGCGGCCTTGAACTCATCCAGCGCCGCGCGCACTTCGTCCTCCGTAGTGTTGGAGAAACTGTAAATCCAGAGGTGGCCGATGCCGTCGTCCAGCATTCGAAAGGTGGCGCTTTCAATGGGGATGCGCCCGCGCTTTACGGTGATGCTCACGTTTTCGCTGGCGCCGGCGTGTCTGATGAGCAGCGTTACCTCGCTGCCGCCGGGTCCGCGGATGCGATTGACCGCCTCGATGAGGGTCAAGCCGGCGACGCTCTCGCCGTCCACGGCCAGGATGAGGTCGCCGGGCCGGATGCCGGCGGCCTCGGCCGGCGCGCCCGGTATCGGGGCAATCACGGTAAGGCCGGCTTCGGTGAGGGTAACCTGCGCCCCGATGCCCTCAAAGTAGCCCTGGTATCCTTCCTGCTCGCTGGCGTGCCGCTCGGCGCTGAGGTAAGAGGCGTGGGGGTCGTTCAGGGCGGCGAGGAGGCCCCGGATTGCCGCTTCGGACAATTGCTCCGGCTCCAACGTGCGATGGTCAATGTGTTCTTCCAGCAGGATGCGGTAGGCTTCGGCGACCGTTCTCAACTCCGGCGGCAGCGGTTCCCGGTTGGGGATTGGCTGGGCCAGGCCAGTGCTCACCCCGATACAGCCGGCGAAAGCCGGCAGGAAAGCCAGGGCGGCCAGCAGCAGCGTCAGCGTCAGTCGCGCGATTATCAGGCGGTCAAACATCGGCTGCATTGTAGCACGGGCTGGCGCGTTGACACTCCATCGCATCCGCTGATAGCATCCTCGCAGATGGTAGATTTATGCGATTGATGCAAGGAGAACGAACTTGGTTGGAATCGCCGCCTCCGGCGCATACATCCCCCGCTATCGCCTGGGGGCGGAGACCGCCGGCTGGAACTCCCGCCAGGAGCGGGCGGTAGCCAATTTTGATGAGGACAGCGTAACGATGGCCGTGGCCGCCGGCGCGGACTGCCTGACCGGTCGGGACCGCAAGGCCATTGACGGCATCATTTTTGCCAGTACGACGCCGCCCTACGCCGAAAAGCAATGCGCCGCGATTGTCGCCGCCGCGCTGGATTTGCGACAGGACATTTTCGCCGCCGACGTTACCAACGTCCTGCGGGCCGGCACCAACGCGTTGCAATCGGCATTGGACGCGGTGGCCGCCGGCAGCGCCCGGCAAGTTCTGGTGGTCGTCGCCGACAGCCGACAGGGGCCGCCACGCGGGGAGACGGAACGCGCCTCCGGCGACGGGGCGGCGGCTTTTGTGATTGCTAACGACGGCGTAATTGCCGAACACGCGGGCAGCCATTCCATCACGGATAATATGCTGGATACGTGGCGCAGCCCCGGCGACGCCTTTGTGCGTTCCTGGGAAGACCGTTTCGCCACCGCAGAGGGGATTGAGCGGATTGTCCCCGCCGCCGTATCCGGGTATTGCGGCAAAACGGGTTGCGCGGCGTCCGACGTAAGCAAGGTTGCGCTGTACGCTCCCGACGCGCGCCGGCACGCCCGGCTGGCCCGGAGCCTGGGGTTCAATGACGGGCAGGTGCAGGAACCGCGGTTCGGAGCAGTGGGCAATACCGGGGCGGCATTCGTCCCGATGCTGCTGGCCGCCGCGCTGGAAACGGCCGGCCCCGGCGCGCTGCTGCTGGCCGTATCCTACGGCGACGGCAGCGATGTCCTGGGATTTCGCGCCACCGCCGCTATCAATGACGCCGACGCCAGCCGTCCGGCGATGGGCGTGTCCGGTTGGGCGGCTTCCAGGCAGGTATTGGGCAATTACGAAACTTACGCCCGCTGGCGCGAGGTGTGGACGCCGGACGACGCTTCCCGGCGGCCGGCGCCGGCCGCGCCGTCGGTATCGGCATTATGGCGGGAGGGCGACAAGAACGTGCGGCTCTACGGCGCGCGCTGCCGGGGCTGCGGCTACGTGCAGTATCCCGCTCAGCGGGTATGCGTGGAATGTCGCCGGATTGACGACGCTGAGCCGGTGCGCCTGAGCGATACGCCGGCATCAGTATTCACATACTCTATGGACTACATCGCCGGCACGGTGGACACGCCGCTGGTGGTGGCAGTGGTGGATTTTGAGGGCGGCGGGCGCGTGCTGTGCATGATGACCGACCGGGAGCTGGACGAAGTACGCATCGGGATGCCCGTGGAGATGAGCTTTCGCAAACTGCGGGTGGTCAACGGCATCCACAACTACTACTGGAAGGCGATACCGCGGCGGACGCCGGCGCCGGTCGTCGCAAGGCAGCAGGCAACGGGATGATGACTGCAAGCAAGCCTTTTTCCAGCTGGGCGCCAATAATGGGCTACTGGCAACTGAGTGATGCCCGGGCTACTTTCGTAGGCGAGCCGACATTTCCTCGCGGCACCCTGCTGGGGCACAGCCGGCTCAGCAGCGGGACGGTCAACGCGACCATAACGCTCTCCGAGGATGCCTCTGACGTTGCCGGCCACATTTTGCTCGGGTACGTATCCCCCGGTTCTCCATACATTACGGTCGGACTTGGAGGCGGCGACAGTGAAGCCTATGTGATTTCCGAATTCTCTCCCAATTTGGGTTGGAATCGGCTCGAGGGTATCGGGGAACGTTCCAGTCTGCTGGGGGAGCGCTCTTACGCTGTGGAAGTGAGAGCAAACGGTCAGCGGCTGTCTTTATCGGTTGATGGAATCAGGGTGCTTACCCACGTTTTGCCGCAGCCGCCGGAGACCGGGCAGGTAGGGCTGTTCGCTTGGGGCAGTGGCGCCGTTACTTTTGAGGCGGTAGCAGTATCAGCCCGACCGCCATCCGCTTTCGTCGTAATGCAGTTCACGACACAATTCGACGAACTGTTTGAGGATGTAATCCGCCCGGTTTGTGCGGATCTGGAAATCGAGGCGTATCGGGCGTCCGATATTTACCGTCCGGGCGTCATTATTCAGGACATCATTCAAGGGCTGACCGATTCGCAGGTGGTAATCGCCGAAATTACGCCGGCCAACCCCAATGTGTTCTACGAACTGGGCTATTCCCACGCCCTGCGCAAACCTACTATCCTGCTGGCCAACAGGGATGAGACAGACCGGCTTCCCTTTGACCTTAGCGGCTTCCGTGTTATCTTTTACGACAACACCATCCGCGGCAAAAGCAGCATTGAATCCGACCTGCGGCGGCATTTGTTTACAATCAGAGACAACGGGTTCCGAACTTAGGGGGGGTAATGATATGAGCGGAATCAGAGACCGGGTTGCCGTGGTTGGCATGGGCTGCACGCGCTTTGGCGAGCGTTGGGACGCATCGGCCAGCGACTTGATGGTTGAGGCGGCCTACGAAGCTTATGAGGACGCCGGACTGGACGCCAGCGATATTCAGGCGGCGTGGCTGGGCACGGTCAGCAGTTTTCGCACCGGCCAGCCGCTGGCCGAGGCGCTGAAGCTGGACTATATCCCCATCACCCGCGTGGAGAACGCCTGCGCCACCGCTACCGACGCCTTTCGGAACGCTTGCTACGCCGTGGCCGCCGGCGTCTATGACATCGTGCTGGCCATGGGTGTGGAGAAGCTGAAGGACAGCGGCTTCTCCGGCCTTGCCATCGCCGCCGGGCCAGGGGCCGACGTGGAGCCGCCCACGCCGCCGCCGTCGCAGTTCGCCATGACCGCGACGCGCTACTTCCACCACTATGGCATTGACTACGACGACGGCAAGCGCACCCTGGCGCAAATCGCCGCCAAGAACCACCACAACGGCACGCTGAACTCCAAAGCCCACTTCCAGCGCGAGGTCAGCGAGGACCAGATTATCAACGCGCCGATGATTGCCTGGCCTTTGGGTCTCTACGACTGCTGCGGGGTCAGCGACGGAGCGGCGGCGGCCATTATCACCACGCCGGAAATCGCCCGCACTTTGCGCGATGACTACATTCTGGTCAAAGGGCTGGGTTTGGCGGTCGGCGCGTTTGGCGTGCTCCGCAACGATTGGGATTTCACTTACTTCCCGGAAACCGTCCGGGCCAGCCAGGCCGCCTACGAAGAGGCCGGCATTGTCAACCCCCGCGCCGAAATCGACATGGCGATGGTGCATGACTGCTTCACGATCACCGAGCTAATCATCATGGAAGACCTGGGGTTCAGCCCGCGGGGACAGGCCAGCGCCGACATTGCCAACGGGGCCTTTGCGCTGGAAGGAGACCTGCCGGTCAATACCGACGGCGGGCTCAAGTGCTTCGGCCACCCCATCGGCGCCAGCGGCATCCGCATGATTTACGAGGTGTATAAACAGATGCAGGGCAAGGCCGGCGGTCGCCAGCTGCAGCAGGCCGACTTGGGCATTACCCATAACCTCGGCGGCCGGCCGGGTTCCTTCACCTGCTCGGTAGCAATTTTTGGCCGGCCCGATTAGCCGGCCGTTGGGGCCGGCGCGTCCCCATAGTCCGCAGGGGCAACCACAAGGGTTGCCCCGCTTTATTCCGGGTTTATCCTGGGTTCCGGCTTGCGCCGGAATGACGGCAGGCAGCGGCCGTAATGCCGAAAGCGGTCGCTTCCTTGTTTTGAATTCGCCCAAATTTGCAACCGCCGGCTAGGGCGTTATGCAGCGCGCATTGCTATAACTAGGGGCGATGTTGACGGATGCTGTGGATGCCCACGAACTGGTGAAGGTCGCCGGCCGAGGCGCGCTGGTCAATTTTGAGATTGACGACAGCGTGCCGGTTGAGGTCGCCTGCCGCGCGTTGCGGGAGCATCTGGGCCGGAATCGCCATTTGTATGCCCGCGGCGACGTAACGGTGAACATCGGGCGGCGTATTCTGCGGGACGACCAGCAAGCCCGAATCCAGAAGGTTATCGAGGGCGAATCGGGTCTCACCATCAAGCAGTTCTGGTGTCAACCGGACATCCTGGAAGAGGAACGGCAGCGCATTACCAACCTGCTGGCAGCCCAAACCGCTACGGTCCGCCAGCACGCTGTCCCGGGCGATAGCACGGCGGCGGGCGAGTCAATCCCCGATGCGAACGAACCAATCCCCGAGGTGACCGATGCCGTTGCCGCCGCCCACTCCGATACCGACGGGGTGGCAGTTGGCGGCCTCATCCCGGGCGGTGAGCGGTACGGCGTACCGGCGCTGGTCGTCCGCGGCACCTGCCGCGCGGGAGAAGTCCTGCAATTCCCCGGCAACGTGGTCATACTGGGCAACGTCAATCCGGGCGCCCAAATCATTGCCGCCGGCGACATCCTGGTGTTCGGCGGGTTGCGGGGCCTGGCCCACGCGGGAGCCGGAGGCGATACTACGGCTATTATCCTCGCTATGTCCACGGCCAGCCCCAGCCTGCGCATCGCGGAATATTTCTGGCACGATGAGGGGCCGCGCACCATATCGGGGCGTCGCTCCAGTGACGACGGCGGCGCCATCATCGCCAGGGTGCGCAACGGCGCGATTCATGTCGCCCCCTACCTCAGAAACTATGCCATCAACCACGGAGGAAACCCCAATGAGCGGTAAGACCATCGTTATGACTTCCGGTAAAGGAGGTGTGGGCAAAACTACCGCGACGGCTAACGTGGGCGCCGGCCTGGCCCTGCGCTCCAATCGGGTGGTGGTCATCGACACCGACATTGGCCTGCGCAACCTGGACGTGGTGATGGGCCTGGAAAACCGCATTGTGTACGACCTGGTGGATGTGGTTGAGGTTCGCTGTCGCATCGGGCAGGCGCTGATTCGTGACAAACACGCCGGAGAGCTGTATCTCATCGCGGCGGCGCAGACACGGGACAAGGATTGCATCACGGCGCAGCAATTGGTTGAGCTGTGCCGGCGACTGGAGACCGAGTTCGACTACGTCATTGTGGACTGTCCCGCCGGTATTGAGCAGGGGTTTCGCAACGCCATCGCCGCCGCCCGGGAGGCGCTGGTGGTTACGACGCCGGAAGTGTCGGCTATCCGCGACGCCGACCGCGTTATCGGCCTGCTCCACGCCAGCGACATTCGCAACGCCAGGCTTATAATCAACCGCATCAAGCCGGAGATGGTGCGTCAAGGCGATATGCTGGACTCTTCCGACGTGCTGGAGATGCTGGCCGTGGATGCCATTGGCCTGGTGCCCTCCGACGACCGCGTGATCACTGCCACCAACAACGGCACGCCGGTGGTGTACGATTCGCAGTCTCCATCCGGCCGGGAGTTTGTCCGCATCGCCGCCCGCATTGACGGCGAGCACATTCCAATGATTGACCCGGTTGACGAACAACCTACGTCTATTATGGATAAGGTTCGCAATCTCATGGGCATGAACCGGAAAGCGTCGGCTCATGTTTGATCGATTGCGGAGAAACCGCGGACAACACAGCGACAGCCCCCGGCAGGTAGCGCGGGAGAGGGTGGGGTCAGCCATCCGGCGCGACCGTCTGGAGATTTCGACGCCCCAGTTGTCGCTCCTGCGGGCCAATATGCTCACCACAATCAGCGAGCATCTGCCAGTGGCGCCGGATTTCACCGAGTTTGAGCTGCTCCGGGATGGCGATGACGTGTTCCTGGTATCGCGGGTGCGGCTGCAAAAACGGCGCTAGCAGACGGCATCGGGACACCGCCGCATCCCCCCTGCCCCGCCAGCCGGGGCTGAACCGGCGCAATCCGTCAGGATACCGATATGGCAGACAGCGACAATAGCCGGTCATGGTGGCGTTTCTTTGACGGCTCGGTCTCCGTCAGCGCCAGTATGCTGCTGGCCGTGCTGATTGACAGCTGCGCGCTCTGTGACCGGCTGCCGCTGCTGGGATTCCTCGGGGAACTGGCAGAGCAGGATGATGGGGTTATAATAGTGGCGACGCTGCTGCTGTTTCCGACTACGGCGGCGCTTTACGGAGGTGCAAAAGTGATTTTTGCGGCGAAAGAGGCAGTTGAGAAAAAGGCTATGGAGCGGGGCCGGCAAGCCGGCCGACAGGAAGGTTTGCAAGAAGCCCGCCGGGAAGAGCGCGCGCGTATCAGCAAAGTGCTGGCGGAGCATGGCGTATCGCCCGACTCGGAACTGGCGCGGCGCCTTACCGGCGAATCCGAATAAGCCGGCCAAACTCCCAGGAAAAATCGCGGACAACAGAGTGACCACCCCCGGCAGGTAGCGCGGGGAGCGGGTGCGGGCCGCCACTCAGCCGGGGTTAAACCGCGCAACCCGTCAGGATACCGATATGGCAGACAGCGACAATAGCCGGTCATGGTGGCGCTTCTTTGACGGCTCGGTCTCCGTCAGCGCCAGTATGCTGCTGGCCGTGCTGATTGACGGCTGCGCGCTCTGCGACCGGCTGCCGCTGCTGAGCGTCCTCGGGGAACTGGCAGAGCAGGATGATGGGGTTATAATAGTGGCGACACTGCTGCTGTTTCCGACTACGGCGGCGCTTTACGGAGGTGCAAAAGTGATTTTTGCGGCGAAAGAGGCAGTTGAGAAAAAGGCTATGGAGCGGGGCCGGCAAGCCGGCCGGCAAGAAGCCCGCCGGGAAGAGCGCGCGCGTATCAGCAAGGTGCTGGCGGAGCATGGCGTATCGCCCGACTCGGAACTGGCGCGACGCCTTACCGGCGAATCCGAATAAGCCGGCCAAACTCCAATTTGTGGGGTTTTGATGCTGGCTCGCGCCGGCAGGGTACGGAGGCTGCCGGCGGCAAACAAGTTGACCCCCTGCTTTCGTGGGTTATAATGCGCCACATTACCCTGCGTAAACTGCGGGTTACGACGGTAGCAGCGCGTTTTGCAGACATCACGCGCCGACGTGTGCGCCGCAAGCAAAGCCGGATTGCCGTTGCCCCCCGGTTTTGGACGCAGCAGGAGTAGCGACATGGCCACGGCTCCCGCACCGCAGCGCGGTTATCTGGGACAAAAAGCGTACCGATTTCTCGCCGCGCTGGTGTTCCGTGATTTCCGGTTCCTGGCGGTGGCAACCCTGTGCAGCGGCAGTGGGGCGTGGGCGCTGATCGTAGCGCGCGGCGCCTGGGTGTACAGCATCCCGGAGTTGCAGGGCACTTGGGGGTTGTGGGTAGGGTTGATTACCTTCGCCGCGATGTCGCCGCGCTTTTTTGCCACGCCCTTCATCGGGTATCTGGCCGACCGGGTTACGCGAAAGCGGCTGTTGCAGTGGGTCTATACCCTGCAGCTGATTCAGGCCGCCGTGATGGCCGTGTTGGTCATGGCTGGCGTTGCCAATCCCTGGTACGTGGTCGCGCTCGCCGTCATCAACGGTACGCTGCGAGCGACCCAGCAGACGGCGGCGCAGTCACTAGCGCCCAATCTGGTGGACCGGGAGCGGCTGCCTAACGCGGTGGCGCTCAACGAGGCAATGCAGCAGGGTTCCCGGGCGGTTGGCCCTCTGATTTTGCTCATTGTGGCGGCAACCGTCGGCAGTGGCGCTTTGCTCCAACAAGGCGGCGCCGTATTCAACGTCCAGAATCTGATTTTCACCCTGGGCACATCGTCTATCGTGTTCTGGGCCTGCGCCGCTTTTTACCTGGTGGCGCTGATTTCGGCCCTCAGCATCAGGACCGTTTCTTCCGGCAACATCGACCGGCGGCGCAGTTTCTGGGTCAATACGGCCGCCGGGTTTGCTTACGCTTACAGCACGCCGCTGGTTTTCGGCATCATCCTCATGGCGCTGGCGCACTGCGTGCTGGTAATGTCCTTCGAGTCGATGCTGCCGCCCCTGGCCCGTGAAAAACTTTCCCCGGACGGGATGACATTCAATCAAAACGACGTGTACGCCCTGATGACGGCGTTGGGCGTGGGGGCGCTGGTCTCGTCCGTCTTCGTCGGTGGCATTGTGAGTCACTTGACCCGTGGACGGATATTTTTGCTGCTGGGGTTCACCAGCAGCCTCACGCCAATCGGCTTGGGTCTGTCGGCCCAAACCGGCGTTTCCGTGGTTGCCGCCGTGCTTATGGGCCTGGGCACCGCCGGGTTTATGACCATCACCCATACCATCATCCAATCAGTGGTTCCGGACGAAATCCGCGGACGTGTGGCCGCCGTCTATTCGATGCACGTAGGCGGCAGCATGGCCTTCGCCAACCTGCTGTATGGCGGCCTCGCCGACTATTTCTCAGCGGGCAATGTGATGGCCGTCGCCGGGGCGGCGTTCACCATCGTGGTGGTTGGCACCGTGGTCGGCAGCGGCTTCTGGCGCGGCGTATATTTCCGCGGCGAGGCCCGCCCGGTAGCGGCGGCGGCCACGCCAGCCGGCGGCGACTAGATTCCGTCCGGCGCCGGAATGACGAATTCGGTTATTGGAGTTCCATCTTGCCTACCGATGAAACAGCCCGTTACCGGGAGACTACCCCCAAGTCCCGCGCCATGTGGGAGGAGGCTTGCCGCTACCTCCCCGACGGGGACAGCCGGCACTCGATTTTCTGGAAACCCTACCCGATTTTCACCGAATCGGCGCGCGGCGCGGTCGTTACCGACGCCGACGGCGTGGAGCGTCTGGACTTCATCAATACGATGACCACCATGATTCTGGGCCACGGCCCGGCCCCGGTGCTCAACGCCGCCCGCGCGCAGATGGAATTGGGCCTCGCTTACAATTCTCCGAACCGCCACCAGGTAGAGCTGGCGCGGCTGTTGTGTGCGCGCATCCCGTCTTTTGAGCAGGTGCGCTTTACCAACTCGGGCACCGAAGCCACGCTGAACACCATCCGGGCGGCCCGCGCCTTCACGGGACGCAGCAAGATTGCCAAGGTGGAGGGCGGCTATCATGGCACCCACGACGCCGTGCTGGTGAGCCTCCGCATCGACCCGGCTGCCGGCGGCGACTACGACAACCCGCAGCCCGTGGCATCCAGCGGGGGCCTGGTGGACGGCACGCTGGAGCAGGCCGTCATCATCCCCTACAACGACGCGCCGGTGGCCCGCCGCATCCTGGAAGAACACCGGGGGGAACTGGCGGCCATCATCGTGGAGCCGGTGATGGGTTCAGTGGGAATGCTTCCGGCCGACACGGCTTATTTGACGATGCTGCGGGATTTCGCCGATGACGCCGGGGCGCTCCTCATTTTTGATGAGGTAATCAGTTTCCGGGTGTCGCCCGGCGGCGCGCAGGAATATTACGGCGTAACGCCTGACCTGACCGCGTTGGGCAAGATTATCGGCGGCGGGTTCCCGGTGGGAGCCTTCGGGGGCCGCTCGGATATTATGCGCCTCTACAGCCCCAGCAGCGGGCCGGTGATTAACCACGGGGGCACGTTCAACGCCAACCCAATCAGCATGGCCGCCGGCGTCGCCACCCTGACTGAGCTAACGCCTATCGTATATCGCCAGCTGGCCGAACTGACCGAGATGCTGCGTCAGGGGATTCGCAAGGTTGGCTCCGAAATGGAGCAGCCGGTGAGGGTAACGGGCGTGGGTTCCCTTTTCGGTATCCACTTTGCCGACGGGCCACTCCGCAACTATCGTGACATCGCCGTTGCCGACAAGGCGCTGGGCGAGCGCGTGTTCCTGGGGATGCTCAACGAAGGCTTCCTGCTGGCCCCCAACCTGGTGGGCGCGCTATCGACGTCCCTGGGCGAGGTGGAGATAGACGCCTTCGTGCGGGGATTCCGTAGGGTGCTGCAACGGCAAACGTAACCGATGACGCCGGGGCGGGTTTCAAGCCCGCCCCGGCAGCGTTCCGGGCGCAAAGGGCGCGTCAGTCCATCGGCGGGCGTTTTTCCCACTGCTCCGGCGCAGGATATACTGGCGTGGCAATCTTGCGGACGTTTTCGGTGGCGAACCAGTCGGCGCACTCCTCCCGCCACTTGATGAAGTGGGGAGCGTTGCGATGGGCGTCCAGCGCGGCGTCGTCCTCATAGACCTCGAACAGGTGCAGCCGGTTCTCGTCCTCGTTGTCTTGCAGCACGTCGAACCGCAGGCAGCCCGGTTCATCGTTGTTGGAACCACGGGCATCGCCCAGCATGGACTCCAGGAACTGCTCTTTGAAGCCCGGCTTGATGTTAATCTCGACAATCAGCGCAATCATCGTTGTCTCCTTGAATGGCAGCGAATCGTGGCCGATTATAGCAGTGACGGCCGCAAAGTTGTAGAATGCCGGATATAACAGGCCCACGGCAAGGGAGGCGATTATGGCAGATATTCCCATCGTGTACACCCTCACGGTTTGTCCGGCGTGCGACTCGCTGCGCATGGCCTGGCGACGGGAAGGCGTGGAATATGAGGAACGCCGCGTTGACCAGAGCCAGGATACGCTGGACGAAGCCCTGGACTATGGCGATGTAGTCCCCATCATCGTGTGGCCCGACGGCAAGGTGGAGATGGGTTTCCGGGGCCAACGCGGTTGAGAAATCGGCTGACGGGCCGGCGGCCCGTTTCCCGGCATCGCCATCCCAAACCGGCAAAACAGGAAATCAGAGAGGTGCGATTATGGTACAAGAAGCCAGCGTGGTAACTCCCGCGCGCTACGCTCAGGGCATGAGCTACGACGAATATATGAACAGCATCAAGGTCAACAAGGCCCGCTTTGAGGAGTATTACGCCAACGTCAAGCTGGAGTCGGAACAGGCTGACGCGCTGCGCGAGTTGGCCGGCTCCGAGGGTGGCCCCGCCCGCATGATGGTCATTGGCGAGGACTGGTGCGGCGACGTGGTGCGCGAGCTGCCCGTGCTGGCCCGTGTCGCTGAGGCGGCCGGTCTGGAACTCCGCATTTTCCCCCGGGACGAAAACCACGACATTATGAACGAGTTCCTCAAAGAGGGGCTGTATATGTCCATCCCGGTGGCGGTGTTTTACGACCAGGGGCACGAATACATCTGCCACTGGATTGAGCGCTCCCAGGCGGCCAACCGGGAGCAGGGAGAAATCGAGGCGGTCATCCGCGCCGAGCAGCCGGATATTTCCGACCAGGATTTTGGCCGCCAGCGGCGCGCCCGCACCGCCGCCCGCGCCGGGGACTGGCAGAAGGCTACCGTTGACGAGCTGGTGGGGATGTTGCAGGAACACCTGCACTAATCGGCAGTCGGTTCCAGTGTGAACCGGTACTCCTCAATAACCGGATTGGCCAGCAGCTGGTCGCACATACCGGCCACTGCTGCCTCCGCTTGGGCCGCATCGTCGCCGGCGATGCGGATTTCCAGGTACTTGCCGATGCGCACGTCGGCGACGGCATCGTAGCCCAGGCTGCGCAGCCCGCTACGGACGGTCAAGCCCTGTGGGTCGTTCACGGCGGGTTTGAGGGTTACATAAACGCGGGCCAGGAACACGGCGTCGTTTCCTCGCTTAGGGCGGCTTTACATTAAGGCCGGCTTGTTCTATTGCCGGCGTCCGTTTCGCAGTTCGGCGCGTAGCTCGGCAATCAGGCGCATCGGATCGGCGTCCGGTTCGTCGCCAAGTCGGGCGGCCAGGGCATTCAGGGTGGCGTCCGAGCCTTCTTTGCGGCCTTCTTCTCTGCCTTCTTCGCGGCCTTCTTCTCTGCCTTCTTCTCTGCCCCGGTCCTCGGCGGCGTTGATGTCCCGGCGGCGTTTTGCCATTGCGTAAAACACTTGTACCGCTCCTTCCACAACAACGGCGAACATACCATAGGTGAGTACGCCCCAACTCGCCAGTTGCGCTATTTCGGCCATGGGCGTTGGTTCCGCATCGCCCCAGTAATGCCCCAGAGACCACAGCCAGGTTGACAACGCGCCGCCGAAGGGCGCAACTGCGAAGTGCCTGGCTTGCCAGTCATAAGGGTTGTCAATCCAGCCCAGCAACCGCTTTGCCGGGTTGACGACTGCATCATAGCGTACCCGGCGGGGCGGCGACAAGCGGAGGGCCTTGATAATCGCAGTCAGCCCGGCCAGGCCCGCCACAAACAGAATCGTAATCCATTTTGGCATACCGGCTTACTTCCGGCCTGAAACCGCCGGCATTAGCCAGGGTTTGGCGGCGCTTTGCAATGGTTTCGGCAGGCTATGCTGCGGAACGCCGGCGTCAAGCTAGCCCCCGGTGGAGGGCATCGTCTGCACGCCGGTGGTGCAGGGCAGGCCGTTGGCGAACTCCGGCCCGGTATTGCCGGGGTAGTCTTCAAAAAAGCGGGCGATGCGCGCGGCGTCAACTCCTATCATCCGGTCCAGCACGCCCCAAGTGGTGAGCGCCACCATACCCTCGGGGATGTCCGGGTAGCGGCGGACGATGGCGAACTCGGCGGCCAGGGGGATGGCGTCCACGGCGGCGCGCAGGGCGGCTACGGCGGCGTCATCGGCCAGGTTATAGCTGACGATGATGTTGCCGTGCTCCAGATTATGCACCAGCAGCTCGTCGGGCAAGGGGTAATTATAAAACCCGCAGGCGCTCCAGGCGGGCCAATGGCGGCCGGAGGTAGGCGGCACGGTGTTGTATCCGTCGGGAGCGACGTCCAGGATGCGACGTTCCGGGGGGAAATGGTCGCGGCTGGGCATTATTTCGGTACGAACGGGGCCGTCGGTTGCCGGCACTTCGTCCGGAGTTGGGCCGGACTGTGGCGTTGGCGCCGGCGTTGCGGTTGGCGGGAGGGTCGGCGCGGGCGGCGCCAGTGTTGAGATACTTGTGGTCGGCGTGGCCGCAGCGGTCGCAGTTGGCAATATCGCAATGGTCGGCGTCGGCGCGGCAGTCGGGGGTGGCGGCGGCTCACCTTGACAGGCTAACAACGCCACGGCAATTGCGGCCGCCGCCAGCGCCAGTTGCAGTTTCATCGCGCCGACGGGCTAGGGGTTCATCACGCCGCCGGCGGTGCAGGGCGCGCCGTTGGGAAATTCGGGGCCCAGCTTGCCGGAGTAGGCTTCAAAGAACCGCTCCATCCGGGCGGCGTCAATTCCCTCCCAAGGGCCGTCCATAACGCCCCAGGTGGTCAGGGCTACAGTGCCGACGGGGATTTGGTCATAGGGTCGGGCGACGCCCCACTGGCCGGTCTGGCCGATGGCATCGTAGGCGTCTTTAAGTTCGTCAACCTGGGCGGGGTCGTCAAAGTTGTAATGGACGACGATGTTGCCGTGTTCCATATTGTGGACAATGCGCTCGTCCGGCACCGGGTCGGTGTAAAAGCCGCAGCGCACCCACCGGCCCCAATGCCGCCCGGAAGTCGGCGGGGTGGTCAGGTAGCCGTCGGGGGATACGGCGGTAATCGAGAGGTTATCCGGGAAATGGTCGCGGCTGCCGGCAATTTCAACCGGCTGACCGATACCCGCAACGTACTCGCTGGCGCTGCCAGTGTCTTGCCCCGGCCCGCCGACCAGCGGCAGCACGACGGGAACCAGCAGGGCGGCGACGAAAACCACGGCGATGACGGCGAAGGCAATCAGCAGCCACTTGCTGTTGAATCCGCCGCCGCTGGCAACGGGCTGAGTGCGCCGCTGGGAACGGCTGGCGGCCCGCTGGCGGCGGTGTCGGGACGGTGGCATCAGGCTTGGCTACAGCGTTTCGCCGGTGAGACGCTGGTAGGCTTCCCGGTAGCGTTCCGCAGTGCGCGCCACCACGTCATCGGGAAGTTCCGGGGCCGGCGGTTCCTGATTCCAGCCCTGGGCGGTCAGCCAGTCGCGCACGAATTGCTTGTCGAAATTGGGCTGCGACTTTCCGGGCGCGTAGCCGGCGGCGTCCCAGAAGCGGCTGGAATCGGGAGTCAGCAGCTCGTCAATCAGAATCAGCTCGCCGTTGATGAGGCCGAACTCCATTTTGGTGTCGGCCAGGACGATGCCGCGCGCGCGGGCATAATCGTGGGCGTGCAGGTACACGGCCTTGCTGGTGTCGGCCAGTCTTTGGGCCATCTCGGCGCCCACCAGCGCAAGGACCTGCGCGTCGCTCATATTTTCGTCGTGGCCTTCCTCGGCTTTGGTGGTGGGAGTGAACAGCGGTTCGGGGAAACGGTCGCCTTCCACCATGCCGGCGGGCATTGGCTTGCCGGACACGGTGCCCTGCCGGCGGTACTCGCCCCAGGCGGAGCCGGTGATGTACCCGCGCACAATGCACTCGATGTCGATGCGCTCCGCTTTTTTGACGACCATGGCCTGCCCGCCCACGTGGTCTGCGGCATAGGCCGGGTGGGTGATAACCGGATTGCCGGCGTAGGCGTCGGCATCGGGAGCATCGGCCAGGGTCACCAGGTGGTTGGGTACGATGTGGCCGGTCTGATTGAACCAGAAGGCCGACATACGGTTGAGCACCGCTCCCTTGTCCGGGATGCCGTTGGGCAGCACCACGTCAAAGGCGGAGATGCGGTCCGTGGCGACCAGCAGCAGCAGGTCGTCGGTCAGCCGGTAGGTGTCGCGGACTTTGCCGCGATGGAGGCGGTCGGGCATACGAGTTTCAATAATCATGGCATCATTCTGGCGGCAATCGCCGGTGGGGTGGTTCACGCAAGGACGGGCGCCGGCAGCAGCCCGATGCGTTGGAAGTTGTCGTTGATGTAGCGGGTATAGTAGCCGTAATCGAAAAGAGCGTCCAGTTCCCCGGTGGTCAGGTGCGCGGCGGCCTGCGGGTCGGACTTGAGCAAATGGCGGAAGTCCTGGGCGTCGTCCCAAGCCCGCATCGCGTTGCGCTGCACGATGTTATAGGCTTCCTCCCGCGACAGGCCCTTTTCCTCTACCAAAGCAAGGAGCACTCGCTGGCTGAAGATCAGCCCCCGGCTGCTTTCCAGGTTCTGCCGCATCCGGTCGGTGTCCACTCGCAGGCCGCTGACCACGTGGGTGAAGATGCTCAGGATGTAATCCAGCATCAGGCAGGTGTCGGGCAGGATGATGCGTTCGGAAGAGGAGTGGCTGATGTCGCGCTCGCCCCACAGCGCCACGTTTTCCAGGGCGGGGACGGCGTTGCCCCGGATGGTGCGGGCGAGGCCGCAGATGCGTTCGGTGAGTTCCGGGTTGCGCTTGTGGGGCATAGAGGACGAGCCGGTTTGCCCGGCGCCGAAGGGTTCCTCGACTTCGTGGATTTCGGTGCGCTGCATCCCGCGAATTTCGGTGGCGAATTTTTCCAGGGAGGCGGCGACCAGGGCTGCGGTGGTGATGAAGTGGGCGTGCCGGTCCCGCTGCACGACCTGGTTGGACACGGGCGCAACGGCCAGCCCCAGGTGATGGCAGACCCGCGCCTCAATGTGCGGCGGGATGGTGGCGTGGGTGCCGACGGCGCCGGAGATTTTGCCCACGCGGACGGTTTCCCGCGCCGCCTGCATCCGCTCTTGCTGGCGGCGCAGTTCGTCCCACCACAGGGCCAGTTTGAGGCCGAAGGTGATGGGTTCGGCGTGAACGCCGTGGGTGCGCCCCATCATCAGCGTATCTTTGTGGCGGATGGCCTGCTCTTTGACGGCGGCGATGGCGGCGTCCAGCTCGCGCAGCAGCAAATCGCTGGCGGCCACCATTTGCAGCGCCTGCCCGGTGTCCAGCATATCCGAGGAGGTCATACCCAAATGGAGCCACCGGCCCTCCGGCCCCAGGGTTTCGGTGATGGAACGGAGGAACGCCGTAACGTCGTGGCGCGTGGTCTCGAAAATAGCCATCATCCGCCGGTGGTGGTAGGCCGCGCCCCGGAGCCGCTCCATATCCGCGACGGGAATCACTCCCGCTTCCGTCCACGCTTCGCAGACGGCCAGTTCGACGTCCAGCCACATCCGATATTTGTTTTCATCCGACCAAACCCGCTTCATCTCAGGTCTGGAATAGCGGTCAATCACAGCATCGCCTCCGCAGGACTGCCATCACGGGAGAGCATTTTATCACAAGAACGGGCTTTTACCGGGCTATAGGGGAGAACAGGATTTGACCGGCCTAGATGCCGTTGGCGTACTCGCGCACGGCCGCCAGCACCGGGCCGAAGTCGGTGAAGGGGTGATAGGGGATGCCCGCCGCGTCGCACATGGATGCCATCTGCCGGTGGGCGAACACGGTATCCGCCACTGCTCCCGCCTCAAAATCGGAGCGGCCGTCGCCCACGTAAAAAACGTGGTGGCCCCGCTCCCGGAACCGCTGCACGATAAGGGCCTTGCTGTTGCCCAGCTCGGGGGCGTCGGGGTAAGCGAAATCATAGCCGTAGCCGGCGATGCGCCCCCGTTCATCAAACCGGGTGGCAACGGCGTACACCGGCAGCTCCGGCTGCCCGCTGCCATCCAGGAGCGCCTGGATGTAGAAATCCAGCCCCTGGCTGACGATGCACATAGGGATGGCGTTGTCCTGGCAAAACTGCCACAGTTCGGCAAAGTGCGGGCGGAAGCCGGCTTGCGCGCGGACATGGGCCTGCATCGCCGACTTGTCGGCCGGCATTTGCAGGAAGGTTATCTCCTGGTAGTCCTTGAGCGACAGTTCGCCGGCCCGGAACCGCTCTCGAACCTCCGTCCACGACGGATGGCCGAATTGGCGCAGCAGCAGCTCGGCCACGTTCTGGACGGCGGCGGTGTCGTCGAAGTCGGTGAGCACCGCGGGCGGACGCCGGGTTGCGGGAGTAAGGTTAGCGCTCACGGAGGGACTGCCGGTATCGCTCAACGGCCTGGCGGATGTCGTCGTGCTTGATGCCGAGAATCTGGGCGGCGTAGTAGGCGGCGTTGCGCGCGCCCCAGCCCCCCACGGCCATTGCCGCTACCGGGATACCGGGAGGCATTTGCGCCGTGGATAGCAGCGCGTCCCAGCCGTTGAGTTCGCTGGAGGTCAGCGGGATGCCGATGACCGGCAGCGTGGTCTGCGCCGCCAGCGCGCCGCCCAAAGCGGCGGAGCCGCCGGCCGCCGCGATGAGCACCTCAAGGCCCCGTTCCCGCGCCGTGGCGGCGTATTCGTGGACGCGCTCCGGCGTGCGGTGGGCCGACATAACGCGCACTTCGTAGTCGATGCCCAGCGATTCCAGCGTGTTGATGGTCGGTTGGACAGCCGCCTCGTCCGAGGCGCTGCCCATTACTACTCCTACCAGTGGCAAAATAGTTCTCCTTTTACTGGCCGTTCCTTCCCGCTGGCTGGTCTGCCGTCATTCCCAACGAAAGCGGGAATGACAGGATACATCCTTGCCAGTATCCGGGCCGGCTATTCGGAAATATCGGCAATTTCCCGGAATGCGTCCCGGAGCGCAGTCTGGATGGCTTCGGCGGCGTCGTCAACTTCCTCGTCATCGACCAGCACATACCCGGAATCGTCCTGGTCGATGCCAACGCAAACTTCAATCTCCACAGGCTCGCCGTCGTGCCAGTAGAGCAGATAGACGATTTCGTCGTTCAGTTCACCGTTGTCATCCGAATCGTCGTCATCGTCGTCAAAATCGTATTGCCACGAGCGGTTGATAATCAGGCGGGCTCCGCCGTCCAGGAGTACGTCGTTCATCTGGTTCAGCAGCCCGTCCACCGCCAACTCGGCGGCGAACCGTTCGAGCAGTCCGCGCCGTTCGGCAACCTGCGCCATCCGCCGGCCGTAGCCTTCGTTGTCCACGCGCACGCGCAATTGATTCAAGTCGTCAAGCCAGGGCATTGCTGCGTCCTCCTATGCTCGCCTGATGCGCCCGTTAAAGTAACAGAATTCGTCAACGCTGTGAAAGTCAGGCAGCTGCAATTTGGCCCCCAAATGCGCCATGATGTCCAGCAAGTCAATGTAACACAACCCCGGATGCCCCTGTTGGAACGCGGCCGGAAGCAAATTCAGCCGTCGCAATGCGCGCTCGGTGTGAGGACTCCAGGGCGCAAAGAGCGTCGGGTCGCGCAAAGCCAGGAGATAAGACGGCCACTCTTTGCCGGCCCCGGCAAGTCCGAATCCGCCCGTTGCGGCGGCGCATTCCTCAAATCGGTTCTCCAGCTTGATGGTGTCGTAGAGTAAAAAATCCACGGCGTCGCGCACTTCGTCAATCGGATTGGCGCGGAACCGGGCGACCTGCCGCCCGCCGGCGCCGCGATACAGCGTCAGAGCTTGCGGTTCACTGAGGGAGGGCAGAGCGTCTTGCTCCAGCCAGGCGGCGGCGTTGCCGGCGTTGTCCCAACGGCGCCGGCGAAACACGGCGAGTTGGCCGTCGGCAACTGCCTGACGGAAGGCGTCGGCCAGGGCGGGCCAGTCGGGTGATTTGGGGGTGGCGCGTGGCATATCATTGTGGGGATGCAGTGTGCTAGGCGCTGGCGAGTTGGCCGGCGGGCGTTGCCGCAATGTCCCGGCGGTAGTATGCGCCGGCAAAGCTGATGCCGGCGGCCCGACGGTAGGCCCGCGCGCGGGCTTCGGCGACGCTGTCGCCCCTCCCCACGCACGCCAGCACCCGGCCGCCAGCGGTCAACACCCGGTCGCTGCCATCGTCGGCCCGCTGCGCGCCGGCGTGAAAGATGATGGTATCGTCGTCGTTGTCCTCCAAGCCCGTGATGGGATGGCCGGTCTGGTAAGGGCCCGGGTAGCCGCCGGATACCATCACCACCCCGACGGCAGGACGCGACGACCAACGGACCGGCGCAGCGTCATCAAGGCTGCCATTGGCGCAACTCGACATTATCTCAACCGGGTCGCTGAGCAGTTGGGGCATAATTACCTGAGTTTCCGGGTCTCCGAACCGGCAATTGAATTCCAGCACCCGCGGCCCGGCGTTGGTCAGCATCAGCCCGCAGTACAGCGCGCCGCGATAGGGCGAACCCCGGTCGGCGAGCTCGCGAATTACGGGCAGCATAAAATCGCGGCGCACCTGCGCGGCCAGTTCGTCGTTCCAGAAGTGCGGCGGGCCGTAGCTGCCCATCCCGCCGGTGTTGGGGCCGGTATCGCCGTGGCCGATGCGCTTGTAGTCCGTGGCGGCGGCCACCGCCGACAGGTTTTCGCCGTCGGTGAAACCGAACACGCTCACCTCCGGCCCGTGCAGCCAGTCTTCAATGACCACCGTTTGGCCGGACGGGCCGAACACTTTATCCTCCATGCAGGCGCGGATGGCGATTTTGGCGTCCTCCCGGCTGGCGCACATAGCGACGCCCTTGCCGGCGGCCAGACCGTCGGCTTTGACCACCACGGGCCGGTTGTGGTGTGCCACGTAATTGAGCGCTCCGGCGACGGTTTGGAAAACCCGGTAGTTCGGGCCGGGCACTCCGGCGGCGTCCTGCACGCTGCGGGCAAAACTCTTGCTGGATTCCAGTCGCGCCGCGGCCCGGCCCGGCCCAAAGGCGGGGATGCCGGCGGCCGCCAGACGGTCGGACAGGCCCAACGCCAGCGGCGTCTCCGGCCCTACCACCACCAGGCCGATGGCGCGGTCAACAGCGGCGGCAACCAGGCCGTCAAGGTCGGTGTCCGCAATGGGCAGGTTGGTTCCCAGGCGCTCGGTGCCTGAATTGCCCGGCGCGGCGAAAATGCTGGTGACCGCATCGGAGCGATGCAATCGCCACGCCAGCGCGTGTTCCCGCCCACCGGAACCTACTACCAGGATACGCACCGTCGGGTTACTCCCATTCAATGGTGCCGGGCGGCTTGCTGGTGATGTCATAGACCACCCGGTTGACGCCGTTCACTTCGTTGACGATGCGATTGCTGATGCGGGCCAGCACGTCGTAGGGCAAACGCACCCAGTCGGCGGTCATGGCGTCCTCGGAGTTCACGGCGCGGATGGCGCAGGCGTAGCCGTAGGTGCGATAATCGCCCATTACCCCCACGGTGCGGTTGTCGGTCAGGACGGCGAAGCTCTGCCAGATGTCCCGGTACAGCCCGGCCGCGCCGATTTCTGCCAGCACGATGCGGTCGCAGTTGCGCAGCAATTCCACGCGCTCGCGGGTTACTTCGCCGATGATGCGGATGGCCAGGCCGGGGCCGGGGAAGGGCTGGCGGTAGATGATGTCCTCCGGCAAGCCGAGTTCCAGGCCCACGGCGCGCACTTCGTCCTTGAACAGGTAGCGTAGGGGTTCGACCAGCCCAAAGTCCATGCGCTCCGGCAGGCCGCCCACGTTGTGATGGGTCTTGATGCGCGCCGACGTCCGGTTCTCGGGCGTTTCGCTCTCAATGACGTCCGGGTACAGCGTCCCCTGGGCCAGCCACGGCACGTTTTCCAACTCGGCGGCGGCGTCCTCAAATACGCGGATGAACTCGCCGCCGATGGTCTTGCGCTTGATTTCCGGGTCGATGACGCCGGCCAGCGCGTTGAGGAACCGGTCGGCCGCGTCCACGCAGCGCAAGTCCAGCCCCAGGTTTTGGCGGAAGGTATCCTGCACCTGCTCCGGTTCGCCGTGGCGCAGCAGGCCGTTGTTGACAAAGATGCAGGTCAGCTGCTGTCCGACGGCCCGGTGGAGCAGGGCCGCCGCCACCGACGAATCTACGCCGCCGCTCAGGCCGCAGATAACCCGGTCGTCGCCCACCTGGGCGCGCAGCCGCGCCACCGTGTCGGCAACGAAGTTGCCGGGCGTCCAGGAACCGGAGCAGCCGCAGATTTGGCGGACGAAATTGCGGAGGATGGTCATACCGTCGGGGGTGTGCTGAACCTCCGGGTGAAATTGCAGGCCGTACCAGCGCTGGCCGTCGCTGACGGCGGCGCAGTCGGTGTTGGCGGTGCGCGCCAGCGTAGCCATCCCGTCCGGCAGTCGTTCCACCCGGTCGCCGTGGCTCATCCAGACGGGTATTGACCCGGACAGCCCGGACAGCAAACCGCCGTGGTGCGCGCCAATTTGCAAGTCGGCGTGGCCGTACTCCCGCACGTCGCCGGGAGCCACCCCGCCGCCGAGCTGGCGCACCAACGCCTGCATACCGTAGCAGATGCCCAGCACCGGCAGACTCCCGTCCAGCACCCAGTCCGGTATGGCCGGCGCGGCGGCGTCGTACACGCTGGCCGGGCCGCCGGACAGGATGATGCCACGGGCGTTGAGGTGGGAAATCGCCGCCTCGCCCGCCGTTGCCGGGATTATCTCCGAATAGACCTGCAACTCCCGGATGCGGCGGGCAATCAAATGGGTGTACTGGGAGCCAAAGTCAATGACGACGATGGCTTCGGGCGGTGCGGTGGGCATAATGGAGCTGCCTAATCCGGGAGGAGTTTGACGGTGGGGAATATAGCATACCGGAGGCACGCCATGATGCGGCGGTGCGCGGCTTATTGCCGCGGTTCCGCTTTGCCATCATATACCAGGTGATAGCCGGGTTCACGGCCGCCGGCCGGGCTAGGGACGAGGACATCTTTTGCAATGAGGTCTGCAATATCCCGCCGGGCTTCGTCCAGGGAGCATTTGGCAATCTGTGCCCATTTAGTCTGCGTGAGTTTGCCCTCAAAGCCGTCATATAGCCGATTAATCAAGTTGTTCTGGCGAGAGTTTAACGCGTGGTCGGATAGTCCGGCCCAGAATATCGCTTTGGCAATTACCGCATCAAAGTTATCTTGCGTATCCACGATGGAGCGCCCCAGGCAGGCGAGAAACCAGTCCATCCAGCGGGTAATATCGGAAGTTCCCTTTTGCGTGGTTTCCAGAACACGGTAGTAAGCCTTCCGTTCCAGCCGGATTTGGGACGACATACTGTAAAAGCGCAGGCGGCTGTCGTCGGCGCGCGCCAGCAGCAGGTCGGCAATGGCGCGGGCGATGCGCCCGTTGCCGTCCTCAAAGGGGTGAACAGTTACCAACCACAAATGGGCCATCCCGGCCTTGAGCACCGGATCGATTTGGGGCGGCGCGTTGAACCACTCCAGAAAGGTTTGCATTTCCCGGTCAGCAACAGCGGCGGGCGGGGCTTCAAAATGCGCCTTTTTCCGGCCGATGGGGCCGGAAACTACCTGCATCGGGTCACTGGCGTCATCGCGCCATCCCCCGACCTTGATGTCCCTCATATTGCTCCGTCCGGTGGGGAACAGGCCGCGATGCCATTCCAACAAGCGGGCGTCGGTAAGGGGATCCAAGTAATTGCCGGTAGCGTCCAGCATCATTGCCACAATGCCATCATCGCCGGCCGGCAAGGGTTTTATGCCGCCGTTATCAATGCCAAGACGCCGGGCAATTGAGGAACGAACCTGCGCCGAATCCAGCCTTTCGCCCTCAATTGCGCTGCTGTGCACCACGTCATCGGTTAGCGTTGCCGCCGACACCGCCTGGCGCACCGCAAATCCCCAGTTCTCCATCCGGCCCAGAAGCCGGCCCTGCTGATGCCGCACGCTGGCCAGAAGGCCAATCAGCTCGCCATCCCGCCAGTGCAGGTTCGGCCAGTCGGCTTGTTGATGTAGGTACGGTTTCGCCATCATTGGCAGCGATTATAGGCTACGCCCGCTGTTATCGGCAATAATATACCGGGGCCGGCCGGCTTGGGCCGGGCGATGCCGCGCAATAATAGTGGTAGAATAGCGTTTGCCATTATGACGAACCTGCAAGCCGAAATCGACCGCGCTGCCGAGTGCCTTGCTCGCGGCGGCGTGGTGGCAATTCCCACCGATACCCTTTACGGGCTGGCCGCCGACGCTCTCAATCCGGCTGCGGTGACGCGGGTTTATGAGGTGAAAGGCCGGCCGGCCGGTATGCCCTTGCCCGTGCTGGTGTCCGGGTGGGAGCAGGCCGCGCAAGTCGCCGCGATTGACGAAACCATCGACCGCCTGGCCCGGAAACTGACCGGCGCCTACTGGCCCGGCGCGCTGACGCTGGTGGCGCCCGCCGCGCCGGGCCTGCCGGAGCGGTTGACCGCCGGCCGGGACACTATCGCCGTGCGGATGCCCAATCATCCGGCGCCGCTGGGGCTGGCGGCCAGGCTGGGCCGTCCCATCACCGGAACCAGCGCCAACCGCAGCGGCGAGGCCGACATCCGGGATGCCGACGAACTGCGCCGGCGTCTCGGCCCCCTGGTTGATGGTATTATTACCTCCGGCCCCAAACCTCTAGGAACGGCCAGCACCATCATCGCCGTGTCTGCCGACGGCATCACACTGTTGCGGGAGGGAGCGCTGCCCTACGCCGATATTATGCGGACGGCCGGCTTATCCTGACGCGCCACCACGAGGACACCATCACTCTGACTGCCACATACGACCACTATCGCGCCATCGTGGACGCCGAGCTCCGCGCCGCTTTTGACGGGCGGCAGGGTATGTTGTACGACCTGCTGCGGTATCACCTGGGCTGGGTTGACGAACGGGGCAATCCGGCTGACGCGGCGTTGACTCCCCTGCACCACTGCGGCGTTATGGCGCTGGCCGCCGCGGATGCCGTGTCCGGCGGCCATCAGCCGGCCATTGCCGCGGCGGCGGCGGTGGAACTGGCCTACAACTTCGTGCTGGTGCACAACGACGTGCAGGCCGGACGCATTGACCAGCGCGACGACCGCCCCAGCATCTGGTGGGTTTGGGGGCCGTCGCAGGCCATCAACGCCGGCGACGGCTTGCACGCGCTGGCCCGCGCAGCGCTGATGCGCTTGTCGGATGTTGGAATCCCGTCGGACACGGTGCTGGCGGCTCTGCGCTCCCTGGACCAGGCGTGCCTCACCCTGTGCGAAGGCCAGTACATGGACCTCACCTATCAGGACCAGCTGATGGTCTCCGAGGCCGATTATATGGATATGATAGGCCGCAAGTCGGGAGCGTTGGCGGGATGCGCCGCCCAGCTGGGAGCGCTGGCGGCCGGGGCGCCGGCCGATACCGCAGCCGCGCTGCGGCAGTGGGGCGAGAATTTGGGTACGGCCCGCCAAATCCGCGCCGACATCGCCGACCTGTGGGGCATTTCCGGCGACGGTTTCACTCCCAGCAACGTCCTCAACAAAAAGAAAAGCCTGCCCCTCATCCACGCGCTGCAACATTCTGCCACCGCAGCCCGGCGCGAGTTGGGCGGCATCTATATGAAGCGCGTGCTGGAACCCGACGACCCGCCCCGCATCGTCGCCATCCTTGACGCGGCCGGCTCCCGCGAATACGCCGCCGGCAAAGCGGCCCGATTGCTGGACGATGCCGCGTCCGCCGTATCATCCGCCGGAATCCGGTTGCAGCAGCCGCAATCCCTGCGGCAGGCGGCGGAATGGGTAATCGCCCAGGCGTCAGCCTGACCGGCACCGAGGCAATGCCATGAGCAAGCGCACTCTCTCCCAACTGGACGTTGCCGGCAAGACCGTGCTGGCGCGCGTCGATTTCAACGTGCCCATTGAGCAGGGCGCAGCGGCCATTGCCAACTACGACCAGCGGCTGCGGGCGACCCTCCCCACCATTGAATACCTGCTGGAGCGCGGGTGCAAAGTGTTGTTATGCTCGCACCTGGGGCGTCCTGGCGGGCGGGTTGACGAAAGCCTGCGGCTGGCCCCGGTGGGCGACCGGCTCGCGGCGCTGCTGGGGCGGCCGGTAGCCGGCTTGTCCGATTGCATCGGCCCGGCGGTGGCGGATGCGGTATCGGCGATGGCGCCCGGTCAAATCGGTCTGCTGGAAAACCTGCGCTTCCACGCCGGCGAGGAAAAGAACGACGCCGCCTTTGCCGGCGAGTTGGCCGCCTTGGCCGACTGTTTCGTAATGGACGCTTTCGCCGTCGCCCACCGCGCCCACGCCTCCACGGTGGGCGTACCCCAGCGCTTGCCGACGGCAATGGGCCTGCTGATGCAGCGGGAAATCGAGTCGCTGGGCGTGGCGCTGGCGGAACCGGAACGCCCGCTGGCGGCGCTGCTGGGCGGCGCCAAGGTCAGCGACAAAATCCTGGTGCTGGAAAACCTGCTGTCCCGCCTCGACCACCTCTTGATTGGCGGCGGCATGGCCGTTACTTTCCTGGCCGCGGCCGGCGAATCCGTCGGCGCCTCCGCCGTGGAGGAAGACCGTCTGGATTTCGCCCGCGACGCGCTGCGGCGAGCCGCCGCCGGGGGCGTGACGGTTCACTTGCCCCAGGACGTGGTGGCGGCCAGCGAGTTCGCGCCCCAGCCCAACGCCGTCAATACCGTCCCGGTGGCTGGCGTCCCCGATGGATGGTACATAATGGACGTGGGGCAGGAAACCGCCAGCCGCTACGCCGCAGCGTTGGCCGGCTGTAAAACCATCCTGTGGAACGGGCCGATGGGCGTGTTTGAAATGGAGCAGTTCCGCGCCGGCACCCGGCGGGTCGCCAACAGCATCGCCGGACTGTCCGGCGCAACCACCGTGGTCGGCGGCGGCTCCACGGCGGAGGCGGTGGAAGCATTGGGTCTGGTTGACCGGATGACCCACGTATCCACCGGCGGCGGGGCTGCTCTGGAGTTTCTGGAAGGCCGCGAGCTGCCCGGCATCGCCGCTTTGCCCGACGCCTGAATCCCTGCCAAATCCCCGGAGCGAATATGATTGACCTTGCACAGATTCACGATAGCATTGCCAGCACCCCATCCAAGATAGTCCTGCTGGTGGCCGACGGGCTGGGCGGCCTGCCGCACCCGGATACCCGTAAATCGGAGCTGGAAACGGCCCACATTCCCAACCTGGACGCGCTGGCCCAACGCAGCGCGTGCGGGTTGACCACGCCGGTTGAGGTCGGCATCGCCCCCGGCAGCGGCCCCGGCCATCTGGCCTTGTTCGGTTACAACCCGCTGCAGTACCTCATCGGGCGCGGCGCGCTGGAGGCTCTGGGCATCGGCGCCGAACTGCGGCCCGGCGACGTGGCGGCCCGGGGGAATTTCTGCACTGTAGATGACGACGGCCTACTCACCGACCGGCGCGCCGGCCGCATTGCCACCGCATTGAGCGCGCCCCTGTGCGAACGCCTGGATAGCATCGAGATTTCCGGCGTGCAGGTGGACGTATTCCCGGTGCAGGATTATCGTTTCGTGCTGCGCCTGCGCGGCGAGGGACTGTCGGAGCAGGTCGAGGAAACCGACCCGCAGCGGGAAGGCGTGGCGCCCCGTCCGGCCCGCGCCCTCGCGCCGGCCGGGGAACGTACCGCCGCCATAGTCCGGCAGTTCGTTGCCGAGGCCGGGCGCCTCCTCTCCGAAGAGCAGCCGGCCAACATGGTGCTCCTGCGCGGGTGGGCGCAGTTGCCGAACCTGCCCGATTTCGGCCAGGTTTATCAGCTCAACCCGGCCGCTATCGCCGCCTATCCTATGTACCGCGGTCTGGCCTCGGTAGCCAATATGCAAATCATCCCCACGGGCCTGACTTTTGGCGACGAGGTGGACACGCTGCACGCCAACTGGAACAACCACGATTTCTTTTTCATCCACTATAAGCCCGCCGACGCCGCCGGCGAGGACGGCGATTTCGACGGCAAGGTGAAACGCCTGGAAGAGCTGGACGTACACATCCCGCGCATCCTCGACCTCAATCCCGACGTGCTGATGGTCGCCGGCGACCATGCCACGCCGGCCATCATGGCCGCCCACAGCTGGCACCCGGTGCCCTTTATGCTCCACTCCCGGCTGACCCTTGGCGAAGGTGTGGACGGTTTCAACGAGCGGGCCTGCGCCCTGGGTTCGCTGGGGCGGATACCGGCGGAGACCATCATGCTGCTGGCGCTCTCCCACTCCGGCAAGCTGGCGAAGTTTGGGCCGTGATGACCGCATCAACCGGCGAGACTGCCACGCCAGGCCCGCAATGACCAGGTAGCGCCCACCCGTACCGCGAGGAATCACCGATGCCTATTCCCGCCAACATTGTCGCCGGCAACTGGAAGATGAACACGGACCTTAGCGCCGGCGTCGCTCTGGCGTCGGCGATAGCCGGCGGAGCGGCGGACGTTGCCGGCGTCAACATCATCGTCTGCCCGCCCTTCGTGTCTTTGTCCTCAGTGCGGGATGCGGTCTCCGGCAGCGGCGTTGCCGTAGCAGCCCAAAATATGCACGCCGACGACAGCGGCGCGTTCACCGGCGAAATCGCCCCGCCGATGCTGGTTGGCCTTTGCGACTACGTAATCATCGGCCACTCGGAGCGGCGGCAGTCTTTCGGCGAGACCGACGATTCGGTGGGGCGCAAGACCGCCGCCGCGCTGCATCACGGCCTGCGCCCTATCGTGTGTGTCGGCGAAACTCTGGACGAACGCGAGACCGGGCAAGCGGATGAGGTAATCCGCCGCCAGGTGGCAGCGGCCCTGACCGACATCGCCCCGGAATCTGCCGCCGGGCGACTGGTAATCGCTTACGAGCCGGTATGGGCTATTGGCACCGGCCGGGCCGCAACCCCCGAAATTGCCGACCGGATAATGGGCGGCGCCATCCGCCCTACTGTTGCCGCCGCCCTGGGTTCGGACGTAGCCGCCGCCACGCCTCTGCTCTACGGCGGCAGCGTCAACGCCGGCAACGCCGCCGACTTCGCCGGGGTCGCAAGCAGCAACGGCGCATTGGTGGGCGGCGCCAGCCTGGATGCGGACGCTTTTCTGAGCGTGGCCCGGGCCTTTGCCGTCGCCAGGTCGTAGAACGACACCGGCCGCGATATGCCGGCCCCACTTCCCCTAATCGCTGTCATCGGCCCCACTGCGGCGGGCAAAACCGCCCTGGCCATCGCCCTGGCCCAACACTTTGACGGCGAAATCGTCAACGCCGACAGCCGCCAGGTCTATGTTGGCATGGACATTGGCACCGCCAAGCCCACCGCCGCCGAGCGGCAAGCCGCCCGCCATCACCTGATTGACATTCGCCGGCCCGAGGTTCCGCTCAGCCTCGGCGAGTACCTGCCCCTGGCCCGCGCAACTATTGCCGGCATTGCTGCCCGGGGGAAACTGCCCATCCTGTGCGGCGGAACGGGCCAGTACGTTTGGGCGCTGCTGGAGGGCTGGCAGGTGCCTTCGGTTCCTCCCGATACCGCGTTTCGCGCCGAACTGGAACGGCGCGCCGCGTCGGGGGGCGCCGGCGTACTGTGGCAAGAGCTGCATCAACTGGATTCCCGGCGCGCCGCAGCAATCGGCCGGCACAACACTCGTCGCATCATTCGCGCCCTGGAAATCCACCGCGCGACGGGCGGCCGGATAGCCGCAGCCGGCAAGAGCGCTGAGCCGCCCTATCATGCCCTGGTCATCGGTCTGACGGCCAACCGCGCCGTTCTCTACGAGCGCATTGACGCCAGATTTGATGCGATGATGGCCGACGGGCTGTTGGACGAAGCCCGCCGTCTCGCCGCCTCCGGCTACACCCTGGGCGCCGGGCCGCTGTCCGGCGTCGGTTACAGCCAGTTAGGTCAGTACCTGGCCGGAGAACTGACGGCGGAGGATGCGGTTGCCAGCGCCAAATTCCAGACCCACCGCCTGGCGCGCCGCCAATACACCTGGTTCAAACCCGGCGATGCCCGTATCCGCTGGCTGGATGCCACTGACCGCCGGCCCACCGCGGAGGCCATACGGCTGGCCCAACAATTCCGGGCCGCCCCGGTACGGTGTGATACAATGGCGCGGGAAGGGCTACGGCCTAACTCCGCGCAGGAGTCGCAATAATGAAATTCACCAAAATGCACGGCGCCGGCAACGATTATGTGTATATTGACGCTCGCGCTATGCCCGAACGCGATTGGGAAAGCCTGTCCCGGGCCATCAGCGACCGCCATTTTGGCGTCGGCGGCGACGGCCTGATTCTGGTGATGAACTCCGCTGTCGCCGACTTGCAGATGCGGATGTTCAATGCCGACGGCTCGGAGGGGGAGATGTGCGGCAACGGTATCCGCTGTTTCGCCAAGTACGCTATTGAGCGCGGCATTGTTTCGCCTTCGGCGCAGCAGGTTACGATTGACACGCTGGCCGGCGTCCGCACCGTGGTGCCGCATTACGATGGAACCGCCGTGGATTCCGCTCGGGTCAGTATGGGCGCTCCCCGGCTCGCGCCGGCGGAGATTCCCGTGGCCCTGGACCCGGCCATTGCCAGCCAACAGGGGCCAATCATCAACTACGCCGTCCATCCGGGCGATTTCCGCCTGCACCTGACTTTCGTATCTATGGGCAACCCCCACGCCATAACCTTCATTGACCAGCCGGTGGAGGAGTTTCCTCTGCGCAACGTCGGCCCCCTGGTGGAACGCCATCCCATCTTTCCCCGCCGGGTGAATTTTGAGATTGTGAATCTGCGCGCTGACGGCAACCTGGACGCCCGGGTGTGGGAGCGCGGCTCCGGCGAAACCATGGCCTGCGGCACGGGCGCCTGCGCCATTGGCGTAGCCTCCCGCCTGCTGGGGCACACCGGCGACCACGTAGCCGTCAACCTGCCCGGCGGGACGCTGAACATTGAGTGGGACGGCGCCGGCGAGGTTTATCTGGAAGGCCCGGCCGCCGAAGTCTTTAGCGGAGTGTGGACCGAATGAGCAACTATGTATCCGGCCCGACTACTTTTGAGCAAATCCGTTGGGCGGCGACAACTTTTCGCGGCCAGTCGGATGATGCCGATTACATCCCGCTCGGCGCGGCGGAGTTTCGCCGGACCCTGCTTGACGGCCCGGAGGCCGCCAGCGTCGAACGCCTGCTGCGATTCGTGAACCGGTGGGGCTTTCGCATTTCCTACGCCAAAGCGCCCGGCATCGCTGCCGCCATCGCCCAGGCCGCTCCGCATCTCCGGCCGCTGGCTGCATCCGCCCTGGAATTCGACGACCTGCGCTGCGCGACGCTGGACATCATTGAGCGCGCATACGACAGCATCGCAGAAGCCAACGGCGTCGGCCCGGCTGCGGCGTCACTAATCCTGTCCCTGCTGAACCCGGCCCTCTTTGTAATGTGGAACGACGCCATACGTGGGGCCTATTTCCCCAAGGACCCGCCCAACGGCGCAACCTACGCGCAGTTCCTCACGGTAATGCGCATGGCCGCGCTGTCCGTGGCCAACGACGCCCGCGCGCAGTACGGCGTTGACGACCCGGCGGGGCAGATTTCCGATGCCCTCGGCCTCAACCCCCCGTTCAGCCTGGCCAAGTTCATTGACGAGTACAACTGGCTGACGGTGGAGCGGGGGATGGAGTGTCCGGCGGGTATGGCGGCATAGCGGGCGATGGCGACGAACTGACCTCGCCGCACTCGAAGCCGCTCCGGCATACCCGCAACGGACTGCGCGAATTGAGGGCATACAACCGGGGCTACCCACTCCGCACTTGGTACGCTTTTGACCCGCGCGCAACCGCCGTGGTCCTGATATGTACCCATAGCGGACGGCCTCTTCGACGCCTATATTGCCCGTCTGGAAGCGGAGGAATTAACCTGATGAGCGGGCTGCACAAGTTGAGCGAACTGGACAAGGATTTCACGCCGGAGAGTTGGGAGCGCATCGCCGAGCTGGAAGCAGAGATTGACGCTACCCTGCCTCCGGACGAATCTTGCGCCGTGGCTCCGATGCGTATGCTGCGGGAGCTTGAGGATATTCCGATTGCCGAACTGGAGGCGGCGTTGCAGACCGACGCTGCCGGCGTGATGGCCTTTGAGGAATGCGATGACCCCAGGGTATCGCAACTGCGTTCCTACATCACCGCTATGGGGGCGCGCCTGAAAATCATCGCTGAATTCCCTGATGGCGGCGAGGTCATACTGGCCAACTTCTACCGGAAGCGGCGCTGGCCGGCGCCCCAGGCAAAGGACACGGGTGTTTATTATGACCAAACAGGCAAACCGCCGCCCCCAATTCCCAGCGGCCCTACTACCTATCGCCAGATTGAATGGGCGGCACAAACCTACCGGGCGCAGGAAGATGGGCGGCGCTTTGATGCGGCATACCGCCAAGTCTATACGGATGAGTTTCGCCATGCCCTGGTCAATCGTTGCTCAGCCTCCGACATAAACCGCTTGCTGGTTTTCCTCAACCAGTGGCTTAGCCGACTCTCTTACGAAAAAGTGACGCCGATTCTGCAAGAATCCGTACCGGAAGCGGTTGCCGAATTGCGGGACTTGGCGACGGCGCTGCCCGCCACCAATAGTTTGAATGACTGGGATGCTACGCTGGTGCAGCGGGCGGTTGACCGCTTGACTGCTGACCAAGGGGTTACGGCCACGGTGGCTTCAAAAATCCTCGCTGTGGTGAACCCGGAACTTTTTGTAATATGGGACGGGCCAATCCAAAAAGCCCACTTCCCCAGGCATAAGCCGGTTTCTTTCGGAGCCGGCGCCCGCTATGTACGTTTCCTCTGGGATATGGAAAACGCTGCCGAGTCTATTCGCCAGGATGCCATGGCACAGCACGATATCGCCGACCCGGCCGCCCACCTCTCCCAAACCCTGAGCCTCAACCCGCCCTACACCCTGGCCAAGTTCATCGACGAGTACAATTTCCTCACCATTACCAAAAGTGAGACTTACCCCGGCCACCTGATAACCCAGGAGCACCATGCCTAACCTCTCCCAACGCCTCGGCAAACTGGCCCCCTATCCCTTCGTGGAGATTTCCCGCATCATCGCCGAAAAGCGCGCTGCCGGCGCTGACGTGGTTACTTTCGGCATCGGCGACCCGGACATCCCGACGCCGCAGCCCATCATTGACCGGCTGCTGACGGCCGCGCAGGACCCGCCCAATCATCGCTACCCGGAGACTGACGGCCTGCCGGAGATGCGCCGGGCGATCGCCCACTGGTACAAGCAGCGTTTTGACGTTGACCTTGACCCCGATACCGAGGTGCTGCCCCTGATTGGCGCCAAGGAAGGCATTGGCCACGCCGCCTTTTGCTTTCTTGACCCCGGCGACGTGGCGCTGGTTCCCGACCCGGCCTATCCGGTGTACGCCGTGGGCGCCATGTTCGCCGGCGCCGAGAGTTACGTGATGCCCCTGTACGAGCGCAACGGCTGGCTGCCAGAGCTGGACGCCATCCCGGAGGACGTGGCGCGCCAGGCCAAAGTGATGTGGCTCAACTATCCCAACAACCCTACCAGCGCCGTGGCTTCTCAAGAGGATCTGGAATCGGCGATGCGCTACTGCCGGGAGCATGACATCGCCATGCTCCACGATGCCGCCTACTCGGAAGTCGGCTACGAAGGCTACCGCGCCGGCAGCATGATGCAGCTGGATGGGGCCAAAGAGGTTGGCCTGGAGTTTCATTCCCTGTCCAAAACCTACAATATGACCGGCTGGCGCATGGGTATGGCCGTGGGCAACTCCGATATGATTAAAGCGCTGTTCCAAATCAAGGCGAACCTGGACTCCGGCATCCCCCAGGCGATTCAGGAAATGTCAATGGAAGCGTTGACCGGCCCCCAGGATTGCATTGACGACAACATTGCCATCTACCAGTGGCGGCGTGACCGGGTGTTGCAGGCGCTGACCCGGATGGGTTTGCAGGTGGCAACGCCCCGCGCCAGTCTCTACGTTTGGGCGCCGGTGCCGGCAGGGTTCACCTCCGCCGATTTCGCCGCCCGTCTGCTGGAAGACATCGACATCGTGGTTACGCCCGGCTCCTCCTATGGGCAGTATGGCGAAGGCTACATTCGCCTGTCGCTCACCACGCCCGACGAGCGGGTGGAAACCGGCTGCCAGCGGCTGGAAAACTGGACGATACCGGCGCCGCGCGGATGAGTATAATGGGGGCAGCCCAGCGCCCTGAGGTTAACGATGACTACCAGAACCGCGCCGCCACAGTTGATGACTGCCGCCGAGTTTCTGGCGATGGAGCCGGTTTCCGGCAAGCGTTACGAACTGATACGCGGCATCCTCACGGAGAAAGACGTGGGCACCGGCAATCCTCACTCGAGAACGGTAACCCGAACCGCCGGCCCTCTGTTTCAATACACCGAGGTCGCCGACTATGGCGAGGTCTTTACCGGCGAACCCGGCTACCGGCTGGAACGGGACCCCGACACGGTGCGCTGCCCTGATCTAGCCTGGTTCGCCCCCGGACGCATTCCGCCCGGAACTACGGGCTTTCCTGACCTTACACCCGACCTCTGCGTTGAGGTGGCATCGCCCAGCAACTCCCGCGCCGACCGCCTGCTCTCCGGCAAAGCGCAAATGTGGCTGGATTTTGGCGCGCGGGAGGTTTGGGTTCTCAACCCGGAGGATACAACGGTGACGCGCTACCGTCCGGGAATGGCGCCGGCGGTTTGGGGCGAGGATGACATTCTGGACGGCGGGGAGCTGCTGCCCGGTTTCAGCGTCGCAGTCTGGCGGCTGTTCCGCCGGCGGCGGTAAAAGTATAATGGGGCAACCCGCCCCGCCGAGGTTAACGATGACTACCACAATCGCGCCGCTACAGTTGATGACCGCGGATGAATTCTTGGAAATGGAGCCGGTTCCCGGCAAGCGTTACGAACTGATACGCGGCATCCTCACGGAGAAAGACGTGGGCACCGGAGACCCTCACTCGGCAACCCTATACTATGCCACAATCAACCTGTCCCCCTATATTGAGGCTAACAATTACGGCGATGTTCGAATTGGCGAGCCGGGCTACCGGCTGGAAACCGACCCGGATACGGTGCGTTGCCCGGACCTGGCCTGGTTCGCCCCCGGCCGTCTCCCGCCGGGGACAACGGGCTATCCCGAACTGACACCGGATTTGTGCATTGAGGTGGCCTCGCCCAGCAACTCCCGCGCCGACCGCCTGCTCTCCGACAAAGCCCAAATGTGGCTGGACTACGGCGCGCGGGAGGTTTGGGTTCTCAACCCGGAGGATACAACGGTGACACGCTACCGTCCGGGAATGGCGCCGGCAGTTTTGGGCGGGGATGATGTTCTGGACGGCGGGGAACTGCTGCCCGGTTTCAGCGTCGCAGTCTGGCGGCTGTTCCGCCGGCAACGGTAGGATAGCGAAAAATATGCCTAAATCCCGCCCGCCCAAACCCACCGGCCCCCAGGCCGAGCGCGCCGTGCTGGTGGCCGTTGCCGCCAGGCAGCGCGGCGAACAACTGTGGGGCCTGGACGACACGCTAACCGAGCTGGATTACCTGACCCGCTCCGCCGGCGCCGCAGTAGTTGCCACCCTGTCCCAGCGCGCCGACCGCATCACCCCCACCTACCTGGGCAAGGGCAAGTTGCAGGAGTTGCAGGAACTGCTGGCCGAGGAACGCCCGGACGTGGTCATCTGCGACGATGAACTGACGCCTACCCAGCAGCGCAACCTGGAAAACGCCCTCAAGGTCAAGGTCATTGACCGCACCGCCCTGATTCTGGACGTGTTCGGACGCCACGCTCACACCCGCGAAGGCCAGATGCAGGTTGAGCTGGCGCAGCACCAGTATCTGCTGCCCCGTCTGGTGGGCCAGTGGTCGCACCTGGAGCGGCTCGGCGGCGGCATCGGCACCCGCGGCCCCGGTGAAACCCAGCTGGAGACCGACCGGCGCATCATCCGTCGTCGCATCCAGAAGATTGAGGCGGAGCTGGATAACGTCCGCAAGCGCCGCAGCCAATACCTGGAACGCCGGCGCCGTTCCGCCACGCCCATGGCCACGCTGGTCGGCTACACCAACGCCGGCAAAAGCACCCTGTTCAACGCCCTCAGCAACGCCGGCGTCCCCGCGGAAGACCGGCTGTTCAACACCCTGGACCCGGTAACCCGCCGCCTGCGCCTGCCCGACGGCGGCGAACTGCTGCTATCGGATACCGTCGGCTTTATTCAGAAACTTTCCCCTACGGTAGTCGCCGCTTTTCGCGCCACCCTGGAGGAACTGCACGAAGCCGACCTGCTGCTGCACGTTATTGACATAACCCACCCCAAAGCGCCGGAGCAGGCCGAGGTGGTGGAGCAAACCCTGGCCGACCTTGACCTGGCCGGCAAACCCCGCCTGCTGGTCATCAACAAAATGGACTTGCTCACTGATAACCCCAAGGACGTTGAAACCTTCGACCAGATTGACCTGTCCGTAATCGCCGCCGCCGACTCCCCGGCCGTAGGCGGGCGCGTATTCGTCTCCGCCGCCAAAGGCTGGAACCTGCCGGCTCTGCTGGCCGCCGTCCGCGCCGAAGTCAGCGACACCGTACCCGAATGGCAGCCCGCCGTAAAATCCGCCTGATTCACACGTCGGACACGCACCTCGGCGACGACTGGAATCCCGCCGCCGCCGCGCGCGCTCTGGCCGCCGTAGTTGACAGCGTCCACACTCTGCGCGGCGATGCCCTGCTGATTGCCGGCGACGTGTTCGACAACGCCCGCATCGCCGATGCCGTGCTGGAGTTTTTCGTCAGCGAGATGGCCCGCGCCGCCGTGCCGGCCGTCATCCTGCCCGGCAACCACGACCTTTATGACGCCGCGACGCTGTACCGTCGCCACCCCTTTGCCGACGCGCCGGACAACCTGCACATCATCAGCGGCGCCCGCGGCGAAACCGTAGCGCTGCCGGACTTGACGCTGGACGTATGGGGCCGCGCGATGGACAGCCACACGCCGGCCTTTCGCCCCCTGGCCGGTATGCCGGCCAACCGCAACGGGCGCTGGCTGGTAGCAATGGCCCACGGCCATTTTCACTACCCCGACGATACCGAGGAACGCTCCTCGCCCATCCGCCCCCACGAAATAGCGGCGGCGCAGTGCGACTACATCGCCCTGGGCCACTGGGAGCGCTTTGAGGACGTATCGCAAAACGGCGTAACGGCCTACTACTCCGGCTCGCCGCTGGGGGCGGCCGGCGCGCGGGGGCAGGTGGCGGTGAATGTGGTTGAGCTTGACCCGCAGGCGGCGATAGAGGTTAGCGTGGCGCAGGCGCAGCTGCCATTGCGCTGATGACTTTGCGAAAGTACAAGAAGCACGGAAGGCAGGAATGGCCGAATCATATTTCGATTCCGGGTTTTAGCCAGCGTTGTCTGGCCTGCCGGGCAAGCTACGATGAATCCGATTGAACATTGGCTCCACGGAGTACGATGCAGTAAGGGTTACACAGGCGCATTTGCCTGTGTACAATGCAGTTCATCCACATAAGGAAGGCTAACCATGGTCAATTTCTTCGACCCGTTTGGTATTAACGAATCGCAACAACAGCAACGTCCACGCCCCACCTTCAATACGAAGGACAAGGAATTCCTCTACGAGAGGCAGAAGGGCTGTTGTAATGGTTGTGAGCACAAGTTTCCGATGCGGAATCTCACCGTTGACCACATCAAGCCTTTTTCTAAAGGTGGCTCTGACAAACCGTCCAACCTGCAGCTGCTATGCGGTGCTTGCAATTCCATGAAAGGCAATGGAACTCAAGCCCAGCTGAAAAAACGCCTCAATGAGCAAGGTGTTGCAGGTACAAAGTCACCAGCCAGAGGAAAATCATCCGTTGCGTCCAAAAGCAAGGCCGTCGCCAAGACGAGAACTACGCAGAGCAAAGCCAAGAGCAAAACAGCAGCCAAGCCCAAAGTGTCCGCTAAAAGGTCCGTCAAAAAAGCACCCCGTACCGAATGGGACGAACTGGTCGACTTCTTTCGGATAGATTAAGGCCTTGTCATTTGCACCGCGCAGTGCTCTGAAAGGAGTTTATGCAATGAAAACCCTGTCCCGCGAAAAGCGCATCTATGTCCTGCACCCCGACAACGCGCCGGCCATCACCATCAACGACGGCGATGACCTGCTGGTGGAAACTTGGGACGCCTTTGAGGGCATCCGCGACCCCGGCGTGTTGCAGGAGAAGTCGCTGAAAGGCCCGGCCACCGGCCCCATCTACGTCAACGGCGCCGCGCCGGGCGATGCTTTGCGCGTGGAGTTTGTCAGCATCACTCCCAAAGAGCGGCCCGCCCACATGGTAATGCCGGGGCGCGGCTTTCTGGAGGCCGAGTTCACCGAGGGCTATCCGACGGTGATGACAATTGACGGCGCTGACCTGGTGCTGCCCAGCGGCGTACGCCTGCCCTTGCGTCCGTCAATGGGCCTGGTCGCCACCACGCCCACCTACCCGCAGGAAACCGCCAGCGACAGCGGCCCCTACGGCGGCGACATTGATATGAAAGAGCTGGTGGCCGGCAGCGTGCTGTATCTGCCCGTGTTCGTCCCCGGCGGCCTGCTGGCCCTGGGCGACTGCCACGCCGTCGTTGGCGACGGCGCGGTGGCCGGCACGGGCGCCGAATGTTCCGCCGATACCCACATCCGCGTTACGGTGGAGCAGGGAATGAACCTCTCCGGCCCCCGCGCCGTCACGCCGGAGCATTACGTCGTCCTCTCCTACGGCGACGACCTCGGCCCGGCGATGAAGCAGGCCGTCCGCGAGATGGTGGACTTTCTGGTATCCGAAAAGGGGATGCCGCCCTATGACGCCTATACCCTGTGCAGCCTGGCCGGGGATGTGCGCGTCTCCCGCACCTTCCGCCCCATCAGCCCGGTCAAGATGATGCTGTCTCGGCAGGCATTAGAGCAGCTGTAGTGGCAATGCAAAACGGCTGGCCGCCGGCCATCCGACAGCGCAATGGCGTCAAGCGGGCTGTTGCCGTGTGGCTGCTGATTGCGGCGACCTACCTGTTGGTTTCCTCCGGCATTGAGTTGTTTCCCGACTTTGTGAACCCTGTCATCTCTCAACCCGGACACTGGTTTAAGAACGGCGGGCCAAACTTTGCGCTTGCAATCGTCGGCATTATCGTCATACTGCTGTACAACATCCTCGGTTTGCCCAATGCCATTATTGCGATGATTCTGTACAGCATTTTCGGAGAGTCCGGTATAGCCGTCAGCGCTTGGGTAACGCTGGTATGCGGGTTGCTGTGCTTTGCAGCGGCGGGTTGGCTGCGTATGTTGGCACGACTGAACCACTAGCGGGTAATCCCCGGCAGCAGTGCGTCGCGTTTCATAATCCTACGCTCCCCGGTTCGGGTGACGGCGGTCGTACCTCCGTCACGCCACCGCATACCCCCCGTCCACCGTAATCACCGCCCCGGTTACATAATCCGACGCCCGGCTAGCCAGGAACACCGCCGCCCCCTGCAATTCGCTGGCGTCGCCCCAGCGTCCCATAGGGATGCGGCGGTTGATGAGGTCGTAGCGTTCCGGCTGCGTTTCGGGGATGGCTTGGGTCAGTTCGGTCATAAACCAGCCGGGCAGGATGGCGTTGGACTGGATGTTGTCGCCGGCCCAGGCCACGGCGAAGCTTTTCGCCAGCTGCACGATGCCGCCCTTGCTGGACGAATAGGGCACGCCGCTGCCCCCGCCGCCAAAGATGCTGAACATACTGCCGATGCTGATTATCTTGCCGCCGCCCTGCGCCTTGAAATGCGGATAGACGGCGCGGCAGGACAGGAACGCCGCCCGCAGGTTCACGTCCAGCACGTTGTCCCATTCGGCGGCGGTAATATCCTCCGGCGCTTTGCGGACGGTGGCGCCGGCGTTGTTCACCAGAATATCAATGCGTCCGAAATGGGCGACGGCCCGCGCCGCCATATCGTCAATGTCCGAGTCGCTGGTAACGTCGGTGGGTATGGCGAATGCCCGCCGCTCGGCGGACTCAATAGCGGCCACGGCGGCGGCGTTCTTTTCGGCGTTGCGCGCGGCGATGGCAATGTCGGCGCCGGCGTTGGCCAGCCCCAGCGCCATCCCCAGGCCCAGGCCGCCGTTGCCGCCGGTAATCAGGGCTACGCGGCCGGTGAGGTCAAACAGGTTGCCGTTGCTGGTGGTCATTGTCGTCATCTCCGTTCCATAATAAATAGCAAGCGCGCCGCAAGGCTATTCGTCACCGTCGTCATCATCGTCAAAGCCGCCGATAGGTTCGCCGATGATGATGGTATCGCCGTCATAGCCGCACACCCCGCAGCGGGGCGAGTTGAGAACCGGCAGCGGGTAATCAATATCTATATCCATGCGCGCCGCGCAGCCCTCGCACAGGCCGCCGGTCATCGCAATCCGGTCTTCCTCCGTTCTGGTCACCCAGGATGCCGGCGCGCCGCAGAATACGCATTCTACAGCCGGCGCGTCGTTGCGGGCCAGCAGCCGGATTTTCCCGCCGCCGTCGCCGTCAATTTCCGCCAGGCTCCGCAGCGTCAGTTCAGTGGTTGACCCGAAGTCGTACTCGTGGCGGAACCGCTTGCCCGGCGGCGCAACGTCCCCCAGCGCGACATTCATATCTTTGCGGTTAGTATTCAGCCAGGTGGCGAGGAGGTCAGTAAAGTCGTCGTCCTCCTCAATCTCAAAGGGCGTATAATCGTAGTACGTCTGGTCAATGGTAAAGGCGCTGAGGTGGAAACAGCACTCCAGCCAGATGTGCCGCAGGTAGGCGTCCACCTCCTCCAGGCTGGCGGCGGCGGGAACGGCCAGATGCAGCCAGTACTCCGGGCGGTCGTCATCTTCAATCACCAGATGGATGCTCCGGCCGGCCGCGTCCTTTGCGCCGCCGGTTTTCGCCAGGCAGCTTTGCAGATGCCGGGTCATCCCGGACTTGCGGAACGACTTCCCGCACAGCTCGCAGTTGCCGCTTGATACTGCCCTGGGCATGGTCGGCCTCCTCGGCGTCCGATTCGCGCACTGTTCCGCAATTGTAGCGCATAGCAACAGGGGCGACCAACTGGCCGCCCCCTACGTTGCCGCTGCTGCGTGCGACGCTTACAGGTTGATGAGCGCCGGCGCCGCCACGAAGGCGGGCGCGAACACCAGCGACACAATGGCCATCAGCTTGAGCAGGATGTTCAGGCTGGGGCCGGAGGTGTCTTTGAAGGGGTCGCCAACCACGTCGCCCTCCACGGCGGCCTTGTGGGCGTCGGAGCCCTTGCCGCCGTAGTTGCCCAGCTCGACGTACTTCTTGGCGTTGTCCCAGGTGCCGCCGGCCGAGGCCATCATAATCGCCAGCATAAACCCGGCGGACACCGAGCCGATCAGCAGTCCGCCCAGGGCCGCCTCGCCCAGGATAAACCCCGTGGCGATGGGCGCGATGACGGCCATCACGCCGGGCAGTATCATTTCCCGCAGCGCGCCCCGGGTGCTGATGTCAACGCAGCGCGCCGAATCGGGCCGGCTCGTGCCTTCCATCAGGCCGGGTATCTCGCGGAACTGGCGGCGCACTTCGTCCACGATACCCTGGGCGGCGCGCCCGACGGCCTGCATCGTCAGGGCCGAAAAGATGAACGGCAGCATGGCCCCGATGACCAGGCCCACCAGAATCTGCGGCTGCAGCAGGTTGATGCCGGCGCCGCCGGCGACCAGCCGTCCGTCGGGCCCCAGCGTAATCAGATCCGCGCTCACCGAGTAGGCGGCCAGCAGAGCCAGGGCGGTGAGGGCGGCGGAGCCGATGGCAAAGCCCTTGCCGGTGGCGGCGGTGGTGTTGCCCAGGGCGTCCAGGGCGTCGGTGCGCTCCCGCACCTGCGGGTCCAGGTTGGCCTGCTCGGCGATGCCGCCGGCGTTGTCGGCCACGGGGCCGTAAGCATCGGTGGCCAGGGTGATGCCCAGCGTGGACAGCAGCCCCACGCCGGCCAGCGCCACGCCGTAAAACCCGGCGAACCAGTAGGCCAGCAGAATGGCCGCCGATACGCAAATTACCGGAATCAGCGTGCTCAACATCCCGGAGGCGATGCCGCTGATGATGACCGTGGCCGCGCCGGTCTGCGAGGATGCGGATACCCGCTGCGTGGGCTTGTAGCTGTAGGAAGTGTAGTATTCCGTGGCCAGCCCGATGATGGTGCCGGCCACCAGGCCGGAGACCACGCAGCCGAACCACCACCAGCTGACGCCGGGCAAAACCGCCGTCAGGATGGCGGCAAAGATAATCAGCAGCCCCCCGGCGGCAAAGATGCCGTAGCGCAGGGCCCACAGCAGCCGCTCAAAGTCGGCCTGCTCGCCGCTGCGGACGACGAAAGTGCCCAGAATCGCGGCGACGATGCCGGCGCCGGCCAGCAGCATCGGAAACACCGCCTGCGGGTCGGTGAAGTTAAAGATGCCGGCGCCGGCCGCCAGCGCCACCGCGCTGGCCGACAGGGCCACCGCGGATATGATGCTGCCCACGTAGGACTCGAAAAGGTCGGCGCCCATGCCGGCCACGTCGCCCACGTTGTCGCCCACGTTGTCGGCGATGACGCCGGGGTTGCGCGGGTCGTCTTCAGGGATGCCGGCCTCCACCTTGCCCACCAGGTCGGAACCCACGTCGGCGGCCTTGGTGAAAATGCCGCCGCCCACGCGGGCGAACAGGGCGATGGAGCTGGCGCCGAATCCGAACCCGGCCACCGCGCTGATATTCTGGAATATCAGGTACAGGATGGTTACCCCCAGCAGGCCGATGCCCACCACGGTTACGCCCATCACGGTGCCGCTGGAAAAGGCCACCCGCAGCGCCGGATTCAGGCCGCGCATGGCGGCGGCGGCGGTGCGCACGTTGGCCCGCACTGCCACGTTCATCCCCACGAAACCGGCCAGACCGGAACATATCGTACCCACCAGGTATGAGATGGCCGTGGCCGGCACGCCCAGCCCGTGGGTGAACACCGTATAGTCCAGCACGCCCAGCACGATTGTCACCACAACCACGAAGGGCAGCAGCGACATATACTCGCGGCGCAGAAAGGCCGACGCCCCGGCGCGGATGGCGTCGCCGATTTCGGTCATTCGCGCGTTCCCCTGGTCGGCGCCGATGACCCGCCAGGCCGTAAAGCCGGCAAAGGCCAGCGCGATGACCCCGGCAACCAGGGCCACAATGATTGATTCCATACTCTCCTCTCCGTTTTCGGTTACTTATGCCGACAAACATTGCGAAACTAGCACGGGGCCGGCCCGGTGTCAACCGCCGCCAAATCCACGATGCGCGCGTGCGGCCGCTGGTCCAGGCGAACTTCCAGCAGCGCGATTGTTCCCAGAGACCCCGGGGCGTGGCGTCGCCCCGGATACGTAGGGCTGCCGGGATTCACAAACAGCGCCCCATCGCGCCATTCCACCATTTCCTCGTGGGTGTCGCCAAAGGCAACCACGTCCACTATGCCGCCAAACTTGCGCCGCAAAATGCCATCCAAACCTGATTGGGGATAGACCAACCCGGTCCCGTCGGGCGTAGTCGCGATGGGCGGCGGCGGCCATTGGATGTCGTGAACCATCCCGATGCGGACGCCAGCCGCTTCCACAATGCGCGTAACGTCGGCCAGCCGTTCGCCGCTTTCCCGAGGGTCTTCATAGCCGCGCACCGCCAGCACCGGGGCTACCTGCTCCAGGCAGTCCAGGACGCCGATGCACTCCAGATCGCCGCAGTGCAGCAGCAGGTCGCAGCCGGCCAGTCCGTCCAGAACCGCCGTCGGCAAATCCCAGCCGCTGCCGGCCGAGTGCGTATCGGAAATCAGGCCAATCTTCACGGGAACCGGTCAGCCCATTCCCGGCGCCAGCGCTTCCAGCGTCCCCAGCATGGCTTCGCGATTCGTGCCGTGCGGGAAGGCCACGAGAGGCAGATCGACGCCATGGGCGCGAAAGCGCGACATCTTGCGCCGGCAATCCTCCGGCGTGCCGATTACGGTGATATTGTCCACCATCTCATCGGTAATGGCCGCGGCCGCCTGGCCCCGGTCGCCCTCGCCCCAGGCCAGCCGCAGGGCGTCGCATTCGGCCTGGTAGCCATACCGGCAGAACAGGTCGTAGTAGTATTGGCCCATTCCGCCGACGTAAAACGCCATGTGCGCCCGGGCCTGCGCCACCGCGCCGGCGATGGTCTCCTCATTTTCGCTGGCGCAGCACAGGATTTGCGGCGCGGTAGCAACGTCGGACGCCGGCCGGCCGGCGGCCGTGGCCGCGCGCGCCAAAGGCTCCTTCACCTGCGGCAGCCGCTCGCAGTGCATCCAGATGGGCAGCCACCCGTCGGCCATCGCCCCGGTCAGCTCCAGATTCCGACGGCCCAGCGACGCAACGTAAATCGGGATGCGCTCCTGCACCGGGGATATGCCCATGCGGAACCGTTTGAGGTTGTAGAACCGGCCCTCGTAATTCACCCGCTGGCCGGACAGCGCCATCCGAACGATGTCGATGTACTCCCGCGTCCGCGCTACCGGATGGTCAAACTTTACCCCGTGCCAGTCCTCAATGACGATGCGTCCGCTGGCGCCCAGCCCCAGAATAGCCCGCCCGCCGCTGATGCAGTCCAGGGACGCAATGCTCTGGGAAATCAACCCCGGCGTGCGGCTGTACACGGTAACGATGCCGGTGCCCAGGCCAATGCGCTCCGTGTGGCCGGCCAGCATCGTCAGCACCGTAAAGGCGTCGCGCCCCCAGGACTCGCCCGTCCAGAACGAATCGTAACCCAGCCGGTCGGCGGCCTGGGCCACCGCAATCAGGTCGGTATCATCGTTGTTGTCGCGGCTGCTGAACGTGAGAGCGATGCGTTCCATGTGGAGATTATATCCTCGGTTAGTTGCGGTTCTGCCAGATGTAGTAGGGGTCCAGGGACTCGTCCGTCATCGATTCGCCCAACGACTCGTTGGTAACGGGGAAGGCTTGGGTTTCCTGCTCAATCAGCCGGCTCAGCTCGCTGGTCCATCGCGCCACTGCTGCGGTATCCAGCTTGCCCGACAGCATCTCGGAGAACCCGGAAACCACCTGCTCCGTGGGAATCGCCAGCGTCGGCCCCGAAATCACAAAAACCACCACTTCCGGCAGGCTTTCCTCGTCGTGGAAGTCAACGCCCAGGCGTTCCAGGATGAAATTCATCGCCACGCCGCGCACGATGTCGTCCAGCTGATTCGGCAGGTGCATTAGATGGAGAAAGGGACGGTCGCCGCCTTCTCGCAATGCGGCGCCGAACTCGCTCTCAACGGCGCGGTAGTAGTCATCGTTGAACACCGTATCCGTTGACATCAGCGTAACCGCCGGCGTCAGCCCGCGCGTGTCCACCACGATAAACTCCCGCAGGTGCGGGAAAATGGCCAGGGTAATGTCGGGATAGCGCCCGTTGGGCAGCGGCCCGCCGCTCAATTCCTGGAACACGTTGGCGCTCCTTGTCCTCAGGTCATTGCGGGCGCAGCGCGGCAGTCTTGAAAGCTGCCGGCAATGCGCGCGCGACTGGTTGATGACACGCGCCGGAGCGCGGTCAACCGTTCACCATCCGGTGAACCGCGTCGGCCACGCCCGACAGGTCGTCCACTGCCGCGTCGGCTTGCGAATCCGGGTCATTGGGGTCGGCCGGTTCGTAAAATCCGCGAATCCAGATGGACTTCATGCCCACGCGGTTGGCCCCCACCACGTCGTTGGTAACGTGGTCGCCAACGTGAATGGTTGCATCGGGCTGCGCGGCCAGCGATTTGACCGTCATCAAAAAGATTTCGTCCGACGGTTTCGCCAGCAGCACCTCGTCAGAAAAGGTCAAAACGTCAAAGTAACCCAGCAAATTATGCCGTCGCAGAAATTCCCGGAAGGTGTAGCCCGGCGTCATGCCCGTGTTGGAGATGAGGCCGATGCGCAGGCCCATGCCGTGTACCGATTCCAGGGTGTCCCGGGCAGCGTCGTGGAACCGTGGCGGATAATCGAAAAACGAGTCGGCGTAAACGCGCTCGATTGCGGCGATGGTTGGTTCCGGCAGCCGGTTCACCAGCCCATCTTCAATGAGGTTGATAAAGATTTCCACCTGACTGCGGAAGCTGACGTCCTTGTTGGTATCCCGCACGGCCCGGCAGGCGCGGTAGCAGCCGCGATACGCTTCCCTGATGTGGTCCGGGTCGGGCTCTATCCCCAGGCCGGCCAGCGAGGCTTGCGCCCCGTCCAGTCGCACCTGCGCCCGCTGCAGCCCCAACTCCCGGTTATCCAGAATCAGGGTTTGCCACAGGTCAAAAGTTACGGCGGTAATTGCGTTCACGATACGGTCCTTCCTCGGACGGGGTAAGTGGCGGGGACGGGATAAGCGGCGGTATCCGGCGGCGGCGGGGCATTTACCATGATTCAGTCATCCGCGGCCAGCGCCGGCCCGGCGCCCTGGCGGGACGCCAGCAGCTCAATAATCAGGGTACGCAGTTCGTCAAACTTGCCCATAACCTCGCGATGGTTCTGGTCTATCTTCGCGTTGAGTTCCCGGTGAACCAGTTCGATTTTGGCATCGAGCTCCCGGCGCACCTCGCTGATTTCCTGGCGCACCAGCGCTATGTTCTCCTTGAGTTCCCGGCGCACTTCGCTGATTTCCTCTTTGAGTTCCCGGCGCACTTCGCTGATTTCCTCTTTGAGTTCCTGGCGCACATTGCTGAGTTCCTGGCGCACCAGTGCTATCTCTTCTTTGAGTTCCCGGCGCACTTCGTTGATTTCCTCTTTGAGTTCCTGGCGCGCCAGCGCTATCTCTTCCTTGAGTTCCCGGCGCGCCTCGCTGATTTCCTCTTTGAGTTCCCGGCGCGCCTGCACTATTTCCTCTTTGAGTTCCTGGCGCACCTGCACTATGTCCTCTTTGAGTTCCCGGCGCACCAGTTCAATTTTGGCGTCGATTTCCTGGCGAATATCGTTGATTTCCTGGCGCACCAATCCGATACTGGCATCAATATCCCGGCGAATCTGGCCGTACAAAGCGTTCGCCTCTTGCTGGTTATCCTTGACCTCCTTCGCCAGATTGAGCAGGATTTCCCGGAGCTCGCCGATTCTCTTGCTCTGGTTTTCGATTTCGCTCTCACTGCGGCCCCGCCCTCGTTCCAGGGCGAGAACCGTCGTGAATATCCCTAACAGAATCAGTGCAAAGACCCCCAGGACCCCCATGGTAATCCAGAGCTCAATGCCAACCGTCGTTTCCATTTTGAACCTGCTTCCGGTTTATGAACCAAGCCTTTGTCCCGCTGCGGTTTTGCGTTTACAGCGGCGGCCTTCGGGTGTGCCAGTCGGTGGCCTGCTGGTAAGCGTAAGCGGCCCGCAGCACCGTTTCCTCATCAAAGTTGCGCCCCGCCAGATGCAGCGCTACCGGCAGACCGTCAGCGGCAAAACCGCACGGCACCGAGATGGCCGGCGACCCCGTGATGTTGAAAACCCGCGTGTACTTGGTCAGCAGCGGCACCGATGGGAGCGACTGACCGGCAACGTCAATGCGCCGTTCCAGAATCACCGGCGCCGTAACCGGCTCCACCGGCCCGGCCAGCAGGTCAACGTCATTCAGAAGCGCGGCTACCTGCCGACAAAAAACCTGCCGCGCCTGCTGCGCCCGTAGATATTCGGCAGCCGAGATGAACAACCCTTCTTCTAACCGATCCCGCACCTGCGGGTAAAGTTTATCGCCGTCGCTGAGCAGCACGTCCCGATGGGCCGCCGCCGCCTCGGCGCTGAGAATGGCGTTGCTGATGGGTTGCGCGTATTCGTACAGCGGGAGCGAAACCTCCACAATCTCCGCGCCCAGCTCGCCCATAACGCCGATGGCCCGTTGCACCAGGTCGGCCACTCCGGGGTCAATTTCGGTTTCAAAAAACTCTTTCACTACGCCGATGCGCAGCCTGCGCACATCCCCGGTCAGCGCGGCGGTGTAGTCGGGCGCCGGCGCGGCAACGGTGGCGTGGTCTTGCGGGTCGTGCCCGGCGATGACGTTCATCGTCAGCGCGGCGTCCTCAACGGTACGCGCCATGGGCCCCGGATGGTCGAGGCACCAGGATAACGGAGTCAGGCCGGCCCGGCTCACCCGGCCATAGGTCGGCTTCAGCCCCACGATGCCGCACAGCGCCGCCGGGATGCGAACGCTGCCCCCGGTGTCGCTGCCCATGGTGATGGTACACTGCCCGGCGGCGGCCGCCGAACCGCTGCCGCCGCTGGAGCCGCCGGTGATGCGTTCCGGGTTCCAGGGGTTGTGCATATGTCCGTAGTCGGCGTTCTCGCCCGTCGGCCCGAAGGCCAGCGGGTGCATATTCAGCTTGCCCAGCAGGATGGCTCCGGCCTGGCTGAATTTGGCGGCGACGGTGCAATCCGCGGCCGGAACGTAGGTATCGTAGATTCGCGTGCCCGACGTGGTGCGCACGCCGGCGGTGTTGAACAGGTCTTTCAAGCCCACCGGGATGCCGTGCAGCGGCCCCCGGTAGTTGCCCCGGCTGATTTCGTCCTCGGCGCGGCGGGCGGCGGCGCGGGCCGGTTCCGGCAGCAGGGTAATAAAGGAGTTCAGGGTCGGCTCGGTAGCGGCGATGCGCGCCAGGCAGGCGTCCACCACGTCAACGGGCGACACCTGGCCGTTGCGAATCAGTCCCGACAACTCCCAGGCCGACATATAGTGCAGTTCGTTGTCAGGCATAGTACCTCTCTCTAACAGCGGGGAACCGCTAGCGGACGGGAACAAAGGCCGACGGCGATTCCGCGCCGGCAACGTCAATTTCGTAAATGCGGGCTAACCCTTCCCGCATCAGCGCCACCCGGTGTTGCAGGTCGGCCATGCGCCCGGTGTCGGAAGTATCCAGGCCGGCGGCCTGGGCGTTACGCAGGAAAGCCGCATCGGGCATTGGCGCCCCCGAATCGTTGGGCATAATGGCCTCGCTAAACGCCGGAGGGGTGATTGTACAGATGGCCGGCTGGTGGCGGCTATTATGGCGTAAGCCGGTACGGTTGGCAAATGCGGGGCAGCCCGCTTATCGTCGGTATCAGGTTCCGGCCGCAAAATCAAATAGTGCGAAAATCGCCCGCCATCCTTGACGGCGGGCGACTCGCGCATTATCCTATTTTCGGTGTCCAAAGTAAAATGATATGGAGGCATCATGGCTATTGAAGTAACGTGCATCATGGCAGCTGGCCAAGCCGGTCTCAAAAGTATCCCGTATTTCGTGGATGAATTTATAGCGCGGCGTATCCGCCAGCTCGCCCCACGCCCGTTTGACCATGATAACGCCCAAATTGAAGAGCTGGACAGCGAATTCCGGGCGACTTGGACCAACGAGACCCTGTACGGGATGGGCGGGAGCCGGAATCTCGCCACCAAGATGGATTTGGATGACGTTTCCATCCACCGTATTCTGGGGGGAACTAACCTGATTGAAGCCAATGAGATGGGCGCCACTTTGCACGATTCTCCGGCCAGGCTGGCGGCATGGTGTCGGTTGCACCTTAAAGATGAATGCCGCAAAACCCTGGAACAATGGGACGCCTACAAAAATTTGCACAGCCTCGGCCCGGCTGACCAACTCGCTGTCATAATACCTTTCTGTCCGGAAGGGCCTACCTCGGGAACGGTGGGAATGTATCTGGGCGCAACGATGATACAGTGCTGCTCGGAGGAGCGGCGGGACGATGTGATAGTTTGGGGAATCGAACTGTGTCCGCCAATTCCCGCGCGCCTGACGGGGGACCCGGCGCGGAACGTTTTCCGGGGCTATGTCGCCAGGAACGAAATGCTGAACGGCGTTCCGCTGTCTGCTGACGATCCCGATGATAAGGACCGTAAGCCGTGCTTCCACATCAACATCGCCTTTGACGGTGGCTATTCCCCGCGTCCCTACACTGACCCTGGCGACATACTCCCGGCGCTGGACCGCGCCGCGGCGCAAGGAGTTGCCTGCCTGCTGACCAAATCCGGCACCGGCGACAAAGGCGAAACCGCCGACGCGCTCAAGGGCGGCACCGGCCGGTGGAACGCTTGTATGGTTAGCGTGGTGTCGGAGTCCTCTTACAGCCCGGCATTCCGCTGCCGTGGCTATCGGGCCAAACTGCCCTGGTGTAAAGACCCGGAACGCTGGGACAAAAGAAAGGCTGGCCAAAAAATAGAGCGGTTTTTATCCAGCATCCGCGACATCGAGCGCGCTATGGAGTCCGAATCGGTTCCAGAGGTGAAAACCTGGTTCAGTGAGTTGAACCAAATAGCCGAGGAACTGAAAAAAATGGGTTTCAAAGACCGAAGGATCCACAAGAAAGACCAGATGCTACTGGAGCGAGCCAAAAGCAAGGACGAAGATTTTTACAGCGCGTTGTTGCAGGATGACCCTCCTAATAACCGGGTAATGGTGCGCAGTCAGCCGTTTTGCGTCAGTGTTGGCCTGTCCGGGGAAATGAGGGAGGGCAATGCGGAGCGGATTGTGGACCGGGAGAGCCCGGATCATTCCAAGCCCCTCTCCGAAATGCTGGGCATCGCCAGTTCTAATGAAGTTCAGAGTGGAATCGTCGAGTTTTGCCGGCGATTGTTGGAACGGCCTGAGTTTGACCCTAACGCCCCGTCGCGCGCCAACTTTCAGGAAATCAGGGCAATTTCCATCCGGAGCAATGTCAACCGTCTCAACGACACTGATTTCCGCCCCACTGAAACCGTCCTGCGCGCTTACCTTGACGTAGGGGTCAGGGAGCTTTCACCGCCTTACTACCTGACCCACGACCTCAGTAACGGTGATGGAGATTCGGTGCCACTCCTTTGGGAGCCATTCAAGGTGGACCAGGCGAACAATTCCCGCAAGGCCAGGACAGAGCACGCGGTGCCGGTCGAGTACAGTTTTCTGGTGCTGGCCCGGGTCAAGGATGGCGAGAGCTTCCGCGACTTGTACACCTACCGCGATTTGGAGAATCACTATGCCAGCGTAGTCAGGTCGGATAGTTGGCTTGACCACGCCAAGTACTATGCCGTCCGCCTGCCGGAGGAACTGATACGTCAATGGGAGCAGAAGCAGGGGGCCAACCCCAATGGCGGCGCTGCCAGTACCAATGGACGGCAGCCAATCCCCGACTTTGTACCGAAGGGCGTGTAATGGGCATTGGCTTTGATTCCCCCCGGTTGAGGCTAACGGCGGTAGTTCTGGTCGCTATTCTCGCCCTTTGGGCTGGGATTGCTCAGCAGCCCCTTGCCGCCTCTGCGCCGTCTCAAAGCGACGGAGAGCCAATAACCGTTACCGAAAAAGGCTGTGATTTTGACTATGACTATGACGCCGACGGGCAGCCGAATGGCCCTTTTGACCCGGCTGACGGCGACTACTTGCCGCAGGATGCCTGGATTTTGGGGCACTGCTGGTTTCAGGTCAGCGTCATCGTTGCCGCGAATATCCGGTTCGAATCGGAACTGGTGGATTGGGATGGAGACGTTGACCTCGAAAGAGTGGCTCGGCAGCATTCGGAACCCCAATCGGTAAATGCCGGCAGCTCCGACATACATATCGGTGAAGGTGGCTATCGCATCAACATAAAGCTGCGTGGCCGCACTCCGCGCGGCTTTGAGCTCAAGTCACTAAACGAGGAATATTCACACGACCTGCAGATTCCCCGGCAGTTCAAATTGGTTAACATAACCGTAACCACCGATGCCGGAGATAAAGAATGGGTCGAGTCGCACGACGTCTCATCGGCCAGCGCTGCCTACATAGAAGCACACTCCACTATCGTTGAGGCGGAAAACACCTCGGAAAATCCGCTGCCGCCATCGGTAATGACGCTAGGCCGGCAATTGCTGGACGAAGGCTACCCGCAAATCGCCCTCCGTGTCGTCGCGCTGGAATTCCAGACTGACGACAATGGTGCTAATGGCGAGATATTGCCAGTTTGGGTTTGGGTGGCAATAATCATTGCCGTCGTGCTTCTGGCACTCGGCGCTGTTGCGGTTTGGCTGATTATGAGGAAGCCATCCTTGGACGATGACTAGCAATCGTTCCCGCTGGAATATGAAACCGGGGGCAACGCAGCAGTGCGCCGCCCCTGTTTTATATCGGCAATCCCGGTACAATAGCGATGGCGTAGTCCCACGCCGTCCTGCAATGATTAGTACCGACTCCAACCCACCCACGGCGCCGCCGGCAAGCGCCCGCGTTTGCTGGGGCTTCTGGCCTGTGGCCCTGGGCCTAATAGCCCTGATACCCACGGCGCTGCTGGTCGCGTCGTTCGTCCTGCTAACGCCGGCAATGCCGCTGTCCGTCGCCACCGTCTTGTCCGCGGCGGTGTTGGGAGCCTTCCAGATTGCCCTGGTGTGGCTGCTGGCGATGCGTGCCTGGCGGCCGCCGCTGGCCCTGCTGGGTTTGACGCCGCCGGAAACGTCGCCGGTTCGCACCGTGCTGCTCGCGGTGGCCGCGATGGTATGCAGCCTGGGTTTTGCCCAACTCTATACCATGACGGTGATGGTCCTGGACTGGAATGCGCTGGCTCCGGGCGGTTTGCCGTCCAACCTGCTGCTGCCGGGTGGAATGGCCATATTCAGCGTCATCGCGTTGGCGGTGGTCACTCCGGTAGCCGAGGAGATATTTTTCCGCGGCTTCGTTCTGCGCGGCCTGGCCAACCACTGGGGGTTTCCATGGGGGCTGGTAATCTCATCCCTGGTGTTCGCCGGACTGCACTTTTCCCCGGCCTTGCTCCTCCCCGTTTTCGTTACCGGCCTGTTGCTGGGCGTCCTGTATCGCAGCACCGGCTCGTTGTGGCCGTGCATCGCCGTCCACGCTGCCCAGAACCTGGTCGCCACGCTGACCATCATCTTTGGACTATAGCCAATCTGGACACTAACCGGCTGGTAAGATAAATTGTCTGCCGACCTCACCTGCGACGGGATATTTCATGACCACCCAACAACCGGCGCTCACCGACCGCATCGCCGATAAATTCGCCGCCATCAAGGCCGAGGGACGGCCGGGGCTGATAGTGTTCGTAACCGTAGGGCATCCCTACCGCGACGCCGCCCTGGAGATTGTGCCCCGGCTGGTAGCGGCCGGAGCGGACGCTATCGAATTGGGCGTACCGTTCAGCGACCCCCTGGGCGACGGCCCGGTGATACAGGAATCCAGCTTCGTCGCCCTGCAAAACGGCGTTACGCCCCAGGATTGCCTGGACACCGCCGCCGCCTTGCGCCCGCAGATTGGCGATACGCCGTTGATACTGATGGGCTACTATAATACCGTAATGTCCTACGGTTTGGAGCGGTTCGCCGCCGCCTGCGCCGCCGCGTCGGTGGATGGCCTCATCATCGTAGATTTGCCCGGCTCCGAGGCCGAGGCCCTGGTTGCGCAGCTGGCGCCCTACGGCATTCACCTGATACCGCTCCTGGCTCCCACCAGCGCCGACGCGAGCATCGCCCAGTCGGTAGGCATCGGCGGCGGCTTTGTCTATTGCACCAGCGTAACCGGAGTAACCGGCGCGCGCGCGGAAGTATCCGACCGCGGTCTGGACCTGGTTGACCGCGTGCGCCGGCACACCGACCTGCCCGTGGCCATCGGATTCGGCATCTCACGACGGGAGCACGTTCTCGACGTGGGCCGGCGAGCCGACGCCGCGGTAGTGGGCAGCGCGCTGGTGCGCGCCCTGGCCGCCGGCCCTGACGAGTATGCCGCGGCACGGGGCGCCGGCATAGTGGCCGAGTTGGCCGGCCGCGCCTAGCCGTTTCCGTCGTACCGCGGCAATTCCCGTCAACTCAACCGGATGGCCCCCCAATGCCGATGCACCCCGAATGCCGCCAGCAGCACCTGCACCGGCTGAACTTCAACCAGGCCATGACCATCTTTCTGCCGGTCACTGCCATGTCTGCCAAGCAGCGCTATCTCAAGGAATACTACGAGGAACAGCTGGAGGCCGAACAAGCGGAGGCGCGGGAGCGCGAATATCAAGCCGATGCCCTGCAATGGTACAGCCGTCTGGAACAGGCCCAGGCCGAGGGCCGGCCGTTTCACGAACCGCTCCCCGACTACCGCAAGGAACCCTCGCCGCCCATGCCCTGGTGGGAAGATAACCTCGGCGCCTTCCTGGTTTGGCTGGACGACCTTCCGGGGGGCAAATACATCACCATCGCCCTCATCATCCTGCTGCTCCCGATTATCCTGCCCATCTTTCTGCCCTGGATGTGCTACTCGGTGCAGCGGGACTGGAACCGTATGCTGCGGCGCGACCGCGACTACCGGGGCGATGCTAACTGCGATTTGTGTGGCGACCCTTGCGCGCGCCGGGAGCCGGCGGGAGATTTTCCATCGGGGTAGAGTTCCGTCGGGGTAGCGTTTCGTTTCCGGTGGTTTGAGACGCTATACCATCGTTTTGGCGGCGGGCATAGGGGCGGCCCATGAGTCGCCCTACCGTTCCGAATGTTAAACCACCTGAATTGCAGCGTTACCCCGCCTCTGTTGCCCCCATTCGGTCAAATCAAATCCTGTCCATCGCCGTAAAAAATCTGATGACGCCAAACCCTTGCGTCCGGCGTACAGTTGTTCTATCATAACCGTGTCAGGCAACTCGGCGCGGCCCCGCGAACCGCGCCGAACCCGCCGCCCGCGCAGCGGCATCGCCAAATCAAAATCCGAATATGGCGAATACGGTTTCGGGCCGGTAACGGCCCGTCGGTTATCTCGCAGAACGCCTTTGGCGACGGCATGACTCCGCTTATTGCTTCAACGGGGCGGGCCGTCCGGGGCCAGCGTTAGTGCCAGCGCCCCGTGCCGGGCCCGGCCGGTCTCTTAGCCGGCCAGCCCGGGACACGGAAAAATGGTGTACAAAATGCTCTGCATAAAAATGGTGTTGGCCGTGCCCCGACGCCGCCCGAAACCGTAAATCGCCTGACACCCCGCAAATCCCAAACCCCAATCCCCCCGGAGGAACCGCCATTGCCAGAGGACTTACACGGTTGCCCCCGTCATTATGACCAGGCGGGTACGCGCGCCTCAGAGGCAGCGTATCGTTTTCGGTGGTTTGAGCCACTATGCCATCGTTTTGGCGGCGGGCGTGGGGCGACCCATGGTCGCCCCTACCGTTCCGAACGTTAAACCACCTGAATTGCAACGCTGCCTTCCGTCGGCGGCCCGTTGACAACTGCCCGGCGCCGGAGTAGGATTTTCGTCAAATGATTACCGCCTGCCGCCAAATCGCCTGCGGGTATTGCCGCCCCTTTTACCTTTACGCTTACCGCCGTCCGGTCAGCGTGAACCCGGCGCGTGAAGCCCGATAAACTTGGTGACAACCACTTTGCAGGACTTCAGCCGGATGCAGGCTGAAGTCCTTTTTGATGTACAAAACGCCGGCCCGCGCCGGGCGCAAACCAGGAGGACAGAAAAGATGGCAACTTCACCGGCAAAGGACGTCAATGTAATGAGCAACAACGCGCTGATTCGCCCGTCGGAACTGGAATCCCGTATTCCCCTGACTTCCGCCGCCGAATCTACCGTACTGGAAGGGCGCCGCCAGCTGGAAGCGGTCTTGAACGGCGCGGACGAACGGTTCGCCGTTATCGTCGGCCCCTGCTCTATCCATGACCAGTCGGCGGCGCTGGACTACGCCGAACGGCTCAAGCCGCTGGCCGACCGTCTTAGCGAACGCATCCTGATCGTAATGCGCGTTTACTTCGAGAAACCCCGCACCACCGTCGGATGGAAGGGCCTGATTTACGACCCGAACCTCAACGATACCTACCAGATTGAGGACGGTTTGCACCACGCCCGACGCCTCCTGCTGGAAATTGCCGAGGCGGGCCTCTACTCGGCCACCGAGTTCCTCGACCCCATAGTTCCGCAGTACGTATCCGACCTGGTAACGTGGGCCGCCATTGGCGCGCGGACTACCGAGAGCCAAACCCACCGGCAGATGGCCTCCGGTCTGTCTATGCCGGTAGGCTTCAAAAACGGCACCGACGGCGACCCGCAAACCGCCGTGGACGCCCTGGTAGCGGCGAGCACGCCCCAGGCTTTCCTCGGCATCGACCACGACGGGCAGGCGTCCGTCGTGGAAACTCGCGGCAACCCCAACTGCCACCTGGTGATGCGCGGCGGACGCAGCGGCACCAACTTCGACGCCCGCTCCATCGCCGCCGCCGCCGCCGCTCTGCGCAAGGCCGCCGCGCCGGCTCCCATTGTGGTTGACTGCAGCCACGGCAACTCCAACAAAGACCACACCCGCCAGCGCATCGCCTTCACGGACGTGGTAGAGCAGCGCACCACCGGCAACGAGAACCTCATCGGCGTAATGCTGGAAAGCAACATCAACGCCGGCGCCCAGAAACTCGGCCCGGATCCCGCCGAGCTGCACTACGGCATCTCCATCACCGACTCCTGCATCGGCTGGGAGGAAACGGTGGACCTGCTGGAATGGGCCTACGACCGGCTGGGCCGCGAGGCCGCAGTGCCGGCCGACTAGACTAGCCGCCGGGCGCCCCCGGTTGGCAGCGCACGGGGCGGGCTTTAAATCCGCCCCGGCGTTATGCCCACGCCGTGTTATAATCGTTTCAAAGGCCCAGGCATATACACTTTCTACCGGAAAATCCGACGCTAATCACTTTCGCAGTTTGAGGAGGCCAGCAGATGTTTCCACAGGTTAGCCTCACTACCGACGTTTCCCGAGACGACGTTTCCCGCATTCGAGACTGGCTGCGCGACCCTGAAGTCAGTTCCCTGTGGTACGGCAACGATGACTCGGACGGGCACGCCCTCCACATCGGCTACGCCCCTGAGACCATCCAGGACGCGGACGACGCCGAATGGAGCCAGGTTTTCGGCCAGGACGAGCGGCGTATCTACTCCATCTACGCCACCGACGAGGCCCACATCGGCGAGGGGCAACTCCTGGTGGAATGGCCCCTGGAGGAAGCCCAGCTCTTCATTCTCATCGGTCGCAAAGACCTGTGGCACCACCACTACGGGACGGCGGCCCTGATTTCCCTGCTGGACGAGGCGTTCGAGAACCTGGAGTTGCACCGCGTCTGGGTGGATGTGCCGGAGTACAACGAGCACGCTTTGCAGATGTTCCGCCACCTGGGCTTTGTGCTGGAGGGACACCTGCGCCGCACCCACCGGAAAGACGGCAACTGGTACGACTCCTTTGCCATGGGCCTGCTGACTGACGAATACAGCCGCCGTCGCAACCGCGTGCTGGCGCAGTACGCTACCTAACGGGTCACTCTCAGAAACCACTTTCGTCATTCCCGCTGGCGCGGGAATCCAGTGGAGATAAATTATGCCGGTCATCACCATCAACGGGGTCATTGGCAGCGGAACCCTTGAAATCGGGCACCTGGTGGCCCAGAACATGGGCCTCAACTATGTTGACCGCTACATCTTCTCTGAGGCCGCCCGGCTGGTCGGTTCCCCGGTCGGCCAATTGATTGAGAAGGAGCAGCGGGTGGTGCCTTTCCGCGAGCGAGTCGCCCGTTTTATGCAGGGAGTATTGGAACGCTCCGCCGTGGCCGGGGCGGGAGCCGAACCGTATTTCGGGCGCGGCATTGAGATGCTGCCGGCCGAAGCCTATACCGAGTTGATGTCGGACGCCGCCGCGGCGTCCCCGGTGCACGACCGGGCGTTTATTGAGGCCACCACCTCCGTCATCAAAGAACTGGCCGGCGGCGGCGACGTGGTAATCAGTGGCCGGGGCGGCAATATGATTCTGGCCGACACGCCGGGGGTGATTCACGTCGGCCTGGTGGCCCCCATGGACGTTCGCATCGACACCATGGCCAAGCGGGAGCTGTTCTCGCCGGAGGAAGCCCGCGCTTACGCCGAAGAGTTGGAGAACGCGCGGGTGAAGTACTATCGCAAGTTCTTCCGGGTTAATGCCAACGACCCCACCAAGTTCCACTTGATGCTCAACATCGGCCGGATTTCCCAAAGCACCGCCGCCGAAATCATCGCCCACGCCGCCGAAGACATTACCGCCGCGGCCCCCGCCTAGCCGTGCTGCCCATATCCGATGGGGGGCGGCCTCGCGGCACCGTCCCCGTCGTCAACTTTGCCCTGCTGGGGCTGAACACCCTCGTATTTCTGTATGAGATTGGTGTCGGCGGCTTCGGTTTTCTCTTCGGAGCCGACAGCCTCGGCAGCTCCGTCTTCTTCCTCAAGTTCGGCTTCATACCCGCCGAACTGTCGTCGGGCGAACCCTACCGGACGGTGGGCCCGGGCATCGACATCGCCTCGCCCATCCCCACCTGGGCCACCATCCTGTCGTCAATGTTCATTCACGGCGGGCTGATGCACTTTATCGGCAATATGCTCTTCCTCTGGGTATTTGGCGACAACATTGAGGACACCTTCGGCCACGTTAGATACCTGGTTTTTTACCTCGTCTCCGGCGTGCTGGCCACGCTGTCCCATTTCGCCATTGACATATCGTCGCAGACGCCGCTGGTGGGGGCCAGCGGTGCCATCTCCGGCGTGATGGGCGCGTACCTGCTCATCTATCCCAACAACCGCATCCGCACGCTCATCATCTACTTTATAATAACGGTAGTGAACCTGCGCGCGGCGTGGCTGCTGCTAATCTGGATTGGCCTGCAAACCGTCCAGGGCCTGCTTTCCATAGGCGTCAGCGACCAGGTCAGCACCGCCTTCTTCGCCCACATCGGCGGCTTTGTGGTGGGCGTGGCGGTTGGAGCGGTGTACAAAATGTTCCCCCGCCGGCCGTCGGGCCCCGCGGCCGGCTATTGGGACGGCGACGGCTATGGCCGGGAGCCGCAGTACTGGCGGGGGCGGCGGATTGATTGATTGCCACGGATGCCTTACGATTGGGTTATTCGAGGATATAGTGGAGGCTACGATGGACGTAAAAGAAGCAATGAACACGGCGCGAGATTACATAAATACAGTGTTCGCCGACGAGGAAATCATGCAGCTGGGCCTAGAAGAGGTGATGTACGACCCGGACGCCGGGCAGTGGCGCATTACCTTCGGCTTTGCCCGCCCTTGGGACCCTCAGAATACGATGGCCGTTAAAATGGGACTGAAAACTCCGCGCACCTATAAAGTCGTTCACCTCTACGACAGTGACGGCCAGGTCGTCGCCCTCACCGACCGCCTACTGCCGGACTTGAAATCCTGATGCCGCCGGACGGTTACTTTATCGACGCTAACCTGCTCGTCCTGCTCATCGTTGGCGGTGTTGACACGGCCATCATCGACAAGCATCGGAGGTTAAGCGATTACAGTGCCGATGATTACGAACTGCTGCTCGTTTTACTCCTTGAAGCTGAACGTATATTCGTAACTCCGAATACGCTTACCGAAGCCTCCAACCTCCTCGCCCAGCACGGCGAACCGGAGCGTTCTCTCCTGATGGCCGGCCTGCGTTATCTGATTGACGAAAGCGAGGAAATCATAGTTGCCAGCGCGCAAGCGGCGGCCAACCCGGAGTTTCCCAGGCTGGGCCTGACCGATGCGGCGCTGCTGGCGGCGGTTAGCGAGGAAACGCCGCTCATCACCGTGGATTCGGCCCTGTATTCGGCAGCCCTGGCGAAAGGGGAAAATGCGGCGGTGAACTTCCGGCAGTTTATGGAGCGTATTCCATGACAGTCCATCATTGCCACCGCCTTTCATTTCACCGGCATATCTTTACCACCCGGCAGCCCACGCAGCAGCCCTAATCCGGCCCATCTTGCTCATCCCGGTAAATACCGCCCCTACGCCTCCGGGAAGGGTATCAGCCCCAGCATATCCCGCGCCTGCTGTGGCGTGGCCGGCTCCCGCCCGTTGAGCCGCGCCATTGTTACCGCCCATTCGATGTACTGCGCGTTGGAGGTGGGCTGCGGGTTGTTGGGCAGGAAGGGGCTGTCCTCAAAGCCCACCCGGATGTGCGCGCCGGTGGCGATGGCGATGGCGCACAGGGGGAAGGTTTGCCCCATGCTGCTGTGGGTCAGCCAGGTGGATTCGGGGTAGCGCTCGCGGATAGTTTCCACCACCAGCGCGTAGTTGCGCGGCGAACCCACCATCGATTGCCGCCCGTCGCCCCAATGCGCCCCCGGTTCCACCAGAAAATACCGGCTGTCTTTGATGTAGCCTTCGGCCATCAGCGTAAAGGCGTTGTTCAGCTCCCCGGTGTCGTGTACTGCCGGCTCCGGGAAGGTGCCGCGCTGATAGCAGGCGTCCAGCGTCGCCGTGATGTCCTCAAAGGAGTTGGGAGTGACGGAGGTTTGCCGCCGCCCCGTCTCCGGGTTCACCGGCCAGCGCACGCTCATGCCCAGGTTCAGCGACACCATCTCTACGGGCTGGGGCGTTTCCAGCAGGTAGCGCGTTACCGCCTCCACCGGGACGTGGGCCTGGCGCGCGGTGGTGTGGTTCAGGGCCAAATCGCACTGCGCGCGAATCATCGCGTCGGTCTGGGCGTACCAGGCCGGGTCGTAGCTGATGCCGCCGTCGGGCGTGCGGGCGTGGAAATGCACGATGGATGCGCCGGCTTCGTAGCAGCGCACCGCCTCCTGCGCCACTTCCTCCGGCGTCCAGGGGACGTTGGGGTTGTGCTCCCGCCCCCGGCTGCCGTTCAAGCATCCTTTGATAATGATAGTGTCCATAATCATCCGCCTTTGTTCACCGAGCTTTGTTCACCGAGGATTTACGCAAGGCCGGTCGCGGCGTGTGCCGCCGGTTCGCGGGCTATGCTATCATACCGCCGTCTGGAAAATGGAAATCAGTCGGAGGAAAAACTAATGCCGGACTACAATCCCAACATGGTATTGACTAGCGACCGGGAATTCAAAGTCGTCGGCACCCGTCCGGTGCGCCACGACGGAGCGGATAAAGTCACCGGCCTGGCCCGCTACAGCGCCGACCTGAACCTGCCGGGGATGCTGCACGGGAAAATACTGCGCAGCCCCCACGCCCACGCCCGCATCAAGTCCATCGACACCAGCAAGGCCGAGGCCATGCCCGGCGTCCGCGCCGTCATAACCGGCGCCGACATCGTGGAACCTATGGGCCGCGCTTCCGACCTGGCGGAAGGGGCGATGATTAACTTCAAGTTCCTGAGCAACAACGTGATGGCTCAGGACAAAGCGCTCTACAAGGGCCACGCTCTGGCCGCCGTCGCCGCCGTGAATCCCCACGTCGCCGAGGAAGCCCTGAATCAAATCGCGGTGGAGTACGAGGTACTGCCGCCAGTGATGCGCGCGCGCGACGCCATGGCCGAGGGCGCGACGCTGGTTCACGACCGGCTGGCGGCCCTGAACACCGCCGCTACCCGCGCCGGCGGCATTCTGGATGATGACGATGACGCCTTTGGCACCAACGTTGCCAACCATTTCGAGTTTCGCATGGGCGATTTGGACGCCGGTTTTGCCGGCGCCGACGTGGTGGTGGAACGCAGCGTAAGCACGTCAGCCGTCCACCAGGGCTACATCGAACCCCACAGCGGCACCGCGATGTGGCACGACGACGGCGCGCTGACCATCTGGTCCAGCAGCCAGGGCCACTTCACCGTCCGCGAGCATACCGCCCGGCTGGTCGGCGTTCCCGTTTCTAAAGTCAAGGCGATTCCCATGGAAATCGGCGGCGGGTTCGGCGCCAAGCTGGCCGTGTATATGGAGCCGGTGGCGGCGCTGCTGGCCCGCAAGGCCCACGCTCCCGTCAAGGTCGCCATGAACCGCACCGAGGTTTTTGAGGCCACCGGCCCGACCTCCGGCACCGAAATCTCCTGCCGGATTGGCGCCACCAACGACGGCAAAATCACAGCCGCGGAAGTGCGCATGATTTTTGAGGCCGGCGCGTTCCCCGGCTCTCCGGTACCCGGCGCCGCCAACTGCGTCCTCGCCGCCTACGACATCGCCAACACCTACATTGAGGGCTACGACATTGTCGTGAACCGGCCCAAGACGGCGGCCTACCGCGCCCCCGGCTCGCCGGCGGCGGCCTACTGCGTGGAAGTCGCGCTGGACGAACTGGCCGGCAAGCTGGGCATCGACCCCATCGACTTCCGGCTGATGAACAGCGCCAAAGAGGGCACCCGCCGTCCCACCGGCCCGCTGACGCCCAAAGTCGGCTACATCGAAACCCTGGAGGCGGCCAAGGCCCACCCCCATTACAGCGCGCCCAAAGACGGCAAATATCGCGGCCGGGGCGTCGCCGCCGGTTTCTGGGGCAACAACACCGGCCCGTCCGCGGCCGTCGCTTTGGTCAACCCGGACGGTACGGTTACCCTTACCGAAGGTTCGCCGGACATCGGCGGCACCCGCGCCTCGGTATCCCAGCAGCTGGCCGAAGTGCTGGGCATCGCCGTTGAAGACGTGAATCCGCAGATTGGCGATACCGACAGCATCGGCTTCACCTCCAACACCGGCGGCAGCAGCGTTACTTTCAAGACGGGCTTCGCCGCCTACACCGCCGCCCAGGACATCCGCCAGCAGATGATTGCCCGCGCCGCCCGCATCTGGGAGGTGGCGGCGGATGACGTGCTCTATGAAGACGGCGTGCTGACGCACCGGGCCGACGACCAGCTCCGGCTGACTTTCCAGCAGCTGGCCGCCCGCCAGGTGCCTACCGGCGGCCCCATCGTGGGACGCGGCGGCGTCAACCCCGGCGGCGCCGGCCCTTGCATCGCCGTCCATATCGTCGATGTTGAGGTTGATGTGGAGACGGGCAAAGTGGACATCGTGCGCTACACCGCCGTCCAGGACGCCGGCAAGGCGATCCACCCCTCCTATGTGGAGGGCCAGATTCAGGGCGGCGCGGTGCAAGGCATCGGCTGGGCGCTCAACGAGGAGTATTACACCAGCGAGCAGGGCGCGATGCTCAACTCCAGCTTCCTGGACTACCGGATGCCCACCAGCCTGGACTTGCCGATGATTGACACCTGCATCGTGGAGATTGACAACCCCAACCATCCCTACGGCGTCCGGGGCGTGGGTGAAGTGCCCATCGTTCCCCCCATGGCCGCCATCGCCAACGCCATCCAGGACGCTATCGGCGTCCGTATGACCGTTCTCCCCATGAACCCCGGCAACGTGCTGGAAGCCCTGTGGGACAAGGACGGCAGGTAATCACTAGCCAACCCCTTTCCCTATAATGGGAGAGGGGTTGGGGTGAGAGTGAAATAATATGCCCGACGTATGGATTCCCCCGCAAATGCAGCGCGTCACCGGCGCGCCCGACCGGGTGCAGGTGGCCGGCGCTACCGTGCGCCAGGTTATCAACAACCTGGAACAACTTCACCCCGGCATCAAGGAACTGCTCTACGACGCCGAACTGGATGACATAACCCCCGGCTTGGCCGTAATCGTCGATGGCGACGTGAGCCAGCTGGGCCTGCTGGAGCGTGTCAGCGAGGACAGCGAAATGCATTTCCTGCCCGCTATTGGGGGCGGCTGAATCTTGACCCCTTGCGTACAGCGGCCGGGGCGGGTTTCAAACCCGCCCCGGTACATTAGCCGGCCGGCCCGGTTCTATTCCGGAAACAGCGTCAGCGCCACCGTGGCCCGGCTGTAAGCCCCGTCATCGGCGCTGTCCATTGCCACCGCGCCCAATCCCTCGGCCAGTATCCGGTACTGGTCGCCGTCAATATCCAGGTCGTCCGGTTCCGCTTGCCGGATAATCCCGTTGATGTCAACGTAGCCCAGGAACTGGCGGCGGCCGGTCAAATGGCCCAGGGCCCGGAGATATTCGGCATCGGACGACAAGGCGGCGCCGTTGCCGTTCTGCCTGGCGACAATGGCCGCAAGGGCGTCCTCATTGCTGCCCAGCGTCATATACCCGTCGTGCAGCACATAGCCGGGCGCGTAGGCCGTGCCATCGACAGGGAATACGGTCGCGGCATTGTCCGCGCCCACGTCAGCGTCGCGGCGGCCGGTGAGGCCGGCGTACTGTTGCAGCAAACCGGCGGCAGTTTCCAGCGTGCCGCGCAAACCGTCCGCGCCGTCCTCCCGGTAAGACAGCATCGCCACCGCCGCCACCGGCGTGTTGGCCGGGTCATCTGCAATAGCGACAAAGTCAAACTCGCTGACGGCCAGTATCGCCTCGCCACCCAGATGGTCAAAGAAACCGGCCTCCAGGTCAATGCCGGTAAAGTCTTTGACCAGCCCGAAGCCCAAATCCAGCGCGTCGGCCAGAGTGGCGTCGTCCGCCAGTCCCGGCCCGCCGTCAGGCCCCATTGCGGCCAGGCCGGCGTTGATTTCGTCCAGCAGTCCGGGATAGGGCAGTACGTCGGCCAGCCGGTATTCCCGCAAAGCCGTCCGCCAGCGGTCAACGTCGGGGTCAAAGGCAGCAGCCATAAACCCCAGCGTGTCGTCGGGCAGCAGGCGGGCCGGGTCATTCAAATCGGCCACTTCCAGCCCGAAACCGGCCGTGGCCGGCGACACTATTTCCATCACCACGCCACGCTCAACCCACGCGGCGGAGATTGCGGCCCATTCGGGCGTCTGGTCGGCGAAAGCCCCGGCTCCCATCATTCCGAACCCTCCGATGGCAAAGTCTTCCCACGAATCCAGCGCCCGCCGGTAACTGATGTAGGTTGAGTTGAACCGGCGTTCCGGCAAGGCCGCCTGCGCCGCCGTAAAGTTGGGAGTATCGGCGAGCGAGCCGGCTCCGTCGCCGTCAATGCGGTCAATCACAGCTTCCAGCGTGCTCTTGTCGGTAGCGAACACCAGCCAGTCGCCGGTCAGCGCGTAAGCCTGCAAGTTGGCCTCGTCCACCCAAGTATTGAATCCCCGGTACGAACCGGAGTTGAAGCTCGCCCCCGGGGTATTCTCCAAGTAGCGTACCCATTTGTCCATAAAGGCGGCGGCGGCATCCGTATCTCGGACGCCGATAGTAAGGGCTGCCCTGACACCCTCCCAGAATTCCAGGCCGTCGTCCATTGCGATGCCGCTTTCCCCGAGGTCAATTCCAATCAGGCCGCCCCCAATCTCCGGGCCAATCCAGGGCATTACTTCCTGAGCCAAGTCAATGCCGGTTTCGTCCGTAAAGTCCTCTTGCAGTTCCTTGACCAGCTCCTCAAAAGCCGGGTACTCGTTGAACCGTCCCCAAATATCCTGCATATCGGCAAACTGCCCGCCGCCCGGCGCCAGCGTGAACCAGGTGTAGGCCAGCGTGTCCTCCGGGTAAAATCGCGCCGAGTACTCCGGCTCTTTCGCGCCGGCCACCAAAGCCAGCAGCGGCCCCGGCACGGGGATTAGCCCTCGCCACATCGCAGCGCCTACCACGATGACGGCGATGACAGCGATGGCGACGATGGCTCCAATTATTTTTATCAGCATTGCAAATATCTCCTCTCGGCTACAATCAGGGTAACACAGCGCGGGAAAACCCGGTTAATCCGGTTCCGCGCTGCAAATAGCAGCCCAGCCGTTGACAACCGCCCTCAACCCGGCTAAATTGGCGTTGCGGTTCCAACCGCTCCATTTAAAACTCGAAACCCCAGACACCGGGCGCCATAACCCCATTTCGGCTTAATTGGGAAGGCGGTGCGAATCCGCCGCGGTTGCGCCACTGTAAGCGGGGAGCCGGCCGGCGATTGGCTACTGCCACCTGTCCATAATTGACGGGCAGAGGGAAGACGCCGGCAAGGCTGCGAACCGCAAGCCAGGAGACCTGCCCGGTGCTGCCCTGGGACTCTGCTCTGCGCCTAACAGGGTCGTTTCTCCACCGCGTCAACTGCTCCGGTATCGTTGATGCCCGGCACGACTTTACGACCCTGGCCCAGCAAATAGGCCAGGGTTTTGCATTGCACTGCACTGGAACTAAACTAGCTGATGACTTCCGCTGACACCGGCATCAAAATGACCGTCGTGGCCGTTGGCCCCGGCGACCCCGACTTGCTGACCCTGAAAGGCCGGCAGGCCCTCGCCGCCGCTGACGTTGTGGTTGGCTTCAAAACCGTCCTCGACGTGGTAGCCGGACGCACCGGCAACGCGGAGGTTCGGCCTATGGCCTACCGCGACCAGGAGGCCGTGCTGGACTACGCCCAGGCGCAGGCGCAGCAGGGCAAGTCCTGCGTCGTCTGCGTTTGGGGCGACCTGAACGTATCGGCCAAAGAATTGCTGAACCGGGTTCGCCGCCGCGCCGGAACCGTGGCACTGATTCCGGGCGTCAGCAGCATCCAAATCGCCTGCGCGCGCGCCGGCATCGCCATGGAAGAATCCATATTCATCACCCTGCACCAGCGTTGGGACCGCGGCTCGGAGCTGGGCGAGCTGATTGAAACACTGCAACAAGGTCGCCGCAACGTCATCCTGCTGCCCCGTCCTTTCGATTTTATGCCTCCGGCAATCGCCGCCAACGCCATTGCCGACGGGGCCGACCCGGCCCATCCCGTAACCGTGCTGCAACGCCTTACCCTGCCCGACGAGCAGCGTTGGGATGGGACGCTGGCGCAATGCGCCCAACTGCCCGATGCGTTCAGCGACCTTTCCATAATGGTGTTTCCCCGTCCCGCCGGCGAGCATAACTGACGTATGACTACCGAAGTGCAAAACGCGCGGGGAACCATCGTACTGGTGACCACCGCCGACACCGACATCCTTACTGCGGAGCGCGCGTTGGCGGGAATGCCCTGGGGCGACGGCGTCAGCGTGTACGCCTGCAACCCGGTTGCGCTGGAAGGCGACAGCGAGCCGGCCGCCGCGGCCCGCGACCAATTGATGCAAGCGGTAAGCCAAGCCTCTGCGGTAGTGCTGCGGCTACTGGGTGGCAAGCGCGCGTTGGGCGACGCTTTTGACCCGCTGGTAGAAATCTGCCGCGCCAACCGTATCCCGCTAATCGCCTGTCCCGGCCACCAGGAATGGGACGAAGACCTGGTAACCGCCTGCACCGCCCCCGTTGCCGAAGTGGAAACCGTTTTTTCGTACCTGATGCGCGGCGGCGTACTCAATTTCCGCAACCTGTTTCTGTTCCTGGCCGACACCTATCTGGGCAGCGACTACGGCCACGAAGCCCCCGCGCCGATGCCCTGGCAGGGCGTCTATCACCCGGAAATTGCCGAAGGAACCGCCCTTGCCGACTACATCGCCGGAAAGTTTGACCCGGCGCGCGCGAGCGTTGGCGTCCTGTTTTACCGCGCCCACTGGATGAGCGGCAACCTGTCTTTCATCGATGACCTCATCGGCTGCCTGGAATCCCAGGATGTTAACGTCCTGCCCGTGTTTTCCTACAGCCTCAAGCACAAACCCGAAGACGATGACGGCGGCGGCGGGCATACGCTCACCGATTATATGGTTGACGCTGACGGCATCCCCCGCGTGGATTGCATCGTCAACACTATGGGCCTGGCCATGAGCGACCTGGACCACCAGCAGGGCGGCAGCGGCGCTACCGTGGCCACCGGCTGGTCGCAAGAGCTGCTGGACCGGCTGGACGTGCCCATCATCCAGGGCATCGTCAGCACCGGCAGCCGGGGCGATTGGGAGAACAGCTCGCTGGGCCTGGGGCCAATTGACACGGCCATGAACGTGGCGTTCCCGGAGTTTGACGGCCGCATCATCACGGTGCCGGTATCCTTTAAGGAAGAGACGCCGTCCGGTGGCAACGGCCTGTCCGCCCACCGGATGCAGCGCTACGTAGCCCAGCCCGACCGGATGGACTACGTAGCCCGCCTGGCCGCGCGCCACGCCGCGCTGCGCCGCAAAGCCAATGCCGACAAGCGCATCGCCATCATATTGAGCAACTACCCGACCAAAGACGCCCGCATCGGCAACGCCGTCGGCCTGGACACCCCGGCGTCGGCTATCAACCTCCTGCGCGCCCTCAAAGATGCCGGCTACGGTGTCGAGGACATCCCGGCCGACGGCGATGAGCTGGTGCAACGCATCATCCAGCGTTGCAGCAACGACACCGACACCCTCACCGAGGAGCAGCTGCGTCTTGCCGCCGGCCACGTGGAGCGCCGCGCTTACTCCCAATGGTACGCCGGTTTTCCCGCATCAGTGCGCGCGGAACTGCAAGAGGCGTGGGGCGATGCGCCGGGTCAGGTGTACCGCACCGGCGACCGGCTGGCCATTGCCGGCGTACCGATGGGCAACGTGTTTGTCGGCTTGCAGCCCCCGCGCGGGTTCGGCGAAAACCCCATCTCCGTCTATCACAACCCGGACCTGACGCCGACCCACCATTACATCGCCTACTACCGCTGGCTCCGGGACGTGTTCCGGGCCGACGCCATGATTCACATTGGCAAGCACGGCACGCTGGAATGGCTGCCCGGCAAGGGCGTTGGCCTGTCCCAAGCCTGCTACCCCGAAGTCGCCCTTGATGACATTCCCCTGTTCTACCCCTTCATCGTCAACAATCCCGGCGAAGGTACCCAGGCCAAGCGGCGCACCCACGCCACCATCATCGACCACCTGATCCCGCCCATGACCACCGCTGACTCCTACGGCGACATCGCCAAACTGGAGCAGCTAATGGACGAACATTATCAGTGCCAAACCCTCGACCCGGCCAAGCTGCCCACCTTGGAGGCGCAAATCTGGGAGATGGTGCAGCAGGCCGAACTGCATCGCGATTTGGGCGTTGACGAACAGCCCGACGATTTCCCGGAGTTTATGCTGGAAATTGACGGCTACCTCTGCGAAATCAAGGACGCTCAAATTAAGGACGGCCTGCACACCCTGGGCCAGCCGCCCACCGCCGAGCAGATGGTGGGCTTGCTCTGCGCCCTGACCCGGCTGGACAACGGAGCCGTTCCCAGCCTGCGCCGTTCCCTCGCCGAGGCTCTGGGCTACGATTACTACGCGCTGCTGGAAAACCCCGCCGCCGCGGTCAATGGCAATACCCCCGACGCTCTGCGTGCCACTGACGACGCGCCGCTCCGCAACGCCGGCGACGTTATAGAGGCGTTGGAAGCCCTGTGCCGCCGCGCCTACGAAGGGTTATGCCCGGACGGTTTCGCCGCGCATCGCATCGCGGACGTGGTAGCAGACTTGCTGGGCAAAGCCGACCGGCGCACCGCAGGCGTCCTGTCCTACGTGGGCGAGCATATCTACCCGTCCCTTCTGCGGACTACCGACGAGATTGGCAACCTGCTGCGGGGATTGGAAGGCCGGTTCGTTCCGCCGGGGCCGTCGGGCGCGCCGACCCGGGGAATGGTTAACGTCCTGCCCACCGGGCGCAATTTCTACTCCGTTGACCCGCGCGCCCTGCCCTCGCCGACGGCCTGGGATGTTGGCAAGTCGCTGGGCGACGCCCTGCTGCAAAAGTATCTGGACGAGGAAGGCGGCTACCCGGAAATGGTGGGCGTGGTGGTCTGGGGCACCTCGGCGATGCGCACCCACGGCGACGACATCGCCCAAATCCTGTACCTGCTCGGCGTCAAACCCGTCTGGCAGGCGGAGAGCCGCCGGGTCAGCGGGCTGGAGGTCATCCCCGTGGCCGAACTGGGCCGCCCCCGCATTGACGTAACCGTGCGTATCAGCGGTTTTTTCCGGGATGCTTTCCCCAATCTCATCTATCTGATTGACCAGGCCGTGGCCCTGGCCGCCGCTCAGGACGAATCCCCGGCTGACAACTACATCGTCAAGCACGTGCGCGAGGATGCGGAGCATCGCGCCGCCGCTCCCGACGACGACCCCACCGCAAGCGCCGGCGACCCGGCCCTGTTCCGCATTTTCGGCAGCAAGCCGGGAGCCTATGGCGCCGGTATTCTGGGAGTGTTGGACGAACGCAACTGGGAGTCCGTTCACGACCTGGCCGAGGTGTACACGGCATGGGGCGGCTATGCCTATTCCCGTCAGGATTTTGGCGTCACTGCCCGCAGCGAGTTTCGCACCCGGTTCGGCCAAATCGTCATCGCCGCCAAGAACCAGGACAACCGCGAGCACGACGTGTTTGACAGCGACGACTATATGCAGTATCACGGCGGTATGATTGCCACCGTGCGCTCGCTGACCGGCCGCAACCCGCGCCAGTTTTTCGGCGACAGCAGCGACCCGTCCCGCGCCCGCGTCCGGGATTTGCAGGACGAGGCGCGCCGGGTGTTCCGCAGCCGGGTGGTCAACCCCAAGTGGATGCAGTCTATGCAGCGCCACGGCTACAAGGGCGCCTTCGAGCTGGCCGCCACTGTTGACTATATGTTCGGCTATGACGCCACCGCGCAGGTGATCGAAGACTGGATGTATGAGGACGTTACCGAGGAATACGTGCTCAACCCGGAGATGCAGGAATTTTTCCGGCAGAGCAACCCGTGGGCGCTGCGCGGCATCGTAGAACGCCTGCTGGAGGCGATCCAGCGGGGGATGTGGGAAAACCCGCCCCCCGAAATGCTGGACCGGCTCCGCCAAATGTACCTCGAACTGGAAACCGACATCGAAGCCCGACAGGAAGCCGGCGCCCGTCAGAACCCCGCGACCGCCGGGTGAGCAGGAGAAGGTGGCTGATGGAAAATACTCTGGACTTGCTAAAGGAACTCGCCAACGACCCAAAGATGATGTGGGTGGTCGGCGGCGGTTCCGTGGTCAGCGAGAATCACGCCCACGGCATCAAGGAGCCGGAAGTGCACAACGGTTGGGCCACCATTGAGGCCGACAATTGGCACTTCCACCTGCAACTGGAACAGATTGACGGGATTCAGTTCGTCGAGGCCACTAGCCACGGCGACTTGAAATCCTACTACGTAAGGTTCTCCCGCAATTGGGATGAAACCCTGGTGCGCTGCTATTTCCCCAATCCTTACCTGGATGACAGCGAAAAGCGCACGGAACTGCAACCCGAAAAGTTGCGCGCTTTTGAAGAGGCTCGCGACCGTTGGGTCGGCAAGGAGGACGACCTTATTTTCGTGGAACGTTAGTCAACGCGCCATGCTTGCCGGGCGGTTGCGCCAGTCGCTGCGAAATGCCGATATTGTCTGACTGTCGGTATTGTCTATCCGCCGGTAAGGTACTAAAATGCCATCCGTTGATGCGACGCAAACGTCCATCCCGCCAAGAGGAGTAAAATTATGAGCATCGTCAACCGTTTCCTTTCCGCTACCGACACCGCTGCCTGGGCGCCCTGGCTGGTCCTCGGCGCCATTGGCCTCTATCTGGTCGGTTACGTTGACGGCGGAGTGCACGCCGCTTCCATCGGCGCGCCCGGCGTCCTCGGCACCGTGCACGAGTTCTTCCACCACGCCCGCCACGTCGCCTTTATGTGCCACTAGGCCGGGTGCGTCAACGGCCCGGCGTCCCCCGCGTCGGGCCGCGCACTCCGCCATTCCGGCTTGCGCCGGAATCCGCTAGAGGAATCTGTCGTGAACCTGTCGGAACGGTTTAACCGCAGCGTCACCGGAGGGCTGTGATGGCGCGTATCCTGCCCACCGCGTTGGTGATGGGCGTGCTGGCCGGCCTGCTGGTCGCCGCCTATATGAACATTTTCAACGTGCCCGTGATGGAATGGGCCATTGCACTGGAAGGGCAGGCCGCGGCGGCCGCCGGAGAAACCGGCGACGAAACGCTGCCCCTGTCGTCCCTGACCACCCTGGGCGGCCAGCGTATCGGCATGACCGTTGGCCTTGCCGTTGTCGGCGTCCTGTATGCCGCCGTTTTCACCGGCCTGTACCATCTGACGCGCCGGGCGGCCCCCGGCTGGAACCCCTGGGCCTGGGCCGCCGTCGCCGGGCTGCTGGGGTTCTGGGGCGTGTCCCTGTACACGCAGATTAAGTTTCCCCTCAACCCGCCCGGCGTCGGGGATGAAGGCAGTCTGCTGGCCCGCCAGGGTTTTCAGTTTCTTTTCATCGCCGTATCTACCATTGCCGCCGCGCTGGTAATTTACGGCGTTGGAGTGGTCAACCGCACTTCTGCCGCCTCCGGGCGCTGGCTCCGCTACGCCGGCATCGGGGTTGCTTATGCCGTTGTTGCCCTGCTGCTAGCTTTCGCCATCCCCGGCGTCCGTGATGCGGCCCCGGCCTGGCTGCCGCCCGAACTCACCATAATGTTCCGCACCTTCACCGCCGGCGGGCACTTCCTGCTCTGGATGGGCATTGCCTTCGGCACCATCGGCTACAAAACCTATCGTGAGCGGGACATTCACGCCTATCCGCAATCGCCGGCCGTGGCGGCCTGAAATCCGGTGCATCTTTTGACCCAGCCCGTCGCCGGACGCGAACCGCGCTTCCCCTTCACCGCCATCGTCGGCCAGACGCCGATGAAGCGGGCGCTGCTGCTCAATGCCATCAACCCCCGCATCGGCGGCGTGCTGGTGCGGGGCAAGAAGGGGACGGCCAAAAGCACCGCCGTGCGTTCGCTGGCGGCTCTGCTCCCTCAGGTTCCGGTGGTGCCGGGCTGCCCGTACAGCTGTCAACCCGGCGCGCCGCAGGAGGTGTGCCAATGGTGCCAGCAAGCCGGGCGGGTCAGCAGCCCGTCGGGCCGCCAGGTTCGTATTGTTGACCTGCCGGTGGGAGCGACGGAGGACAGGCTGGTCGGGTCGCTGGATATTGAGCAGGCCATCAAGTCCGGCGAAAAGAACTTTGAACCCGGCCTGATTGCCGCCGCTCACCGGGGCATCCTCTACATTGACGAAGTGAACCTGCTCAACGACCACCTGGTGGACGTGCTGCTGGACGCGGCCGCGATGGGCCGCAACTATGTGGAGCGCGAGGGAATCTCGGTCAGCCACGCCGCCGAGTTTATGCTGGTCGGCACGATGAACCCGGAGGAAGGCGACCTGCGCCCGCAACTGCTCGACCGTTTCGGCCTGGCCGTAGAAGTTGACGGCGTTTTCCAACCCGTAGAGCGCCGGGAGGTGGTGCGCCGGCGCATTGCCTTTGAAACCGACCCCTTCGCTTTCATGGACCGCTGGGCTGAGGAAGAGCAGGCCGAGCGCGACCGTCTCATCAGCAGCCAGGAGCGCCTCGCCGATGTCATTGTCCCCGACGACATACTGGAACTGATTACCGACATTTGCGCCGAGTACCAGGTGGACGGCCTGCGCGGCGACATCGTGATGTACAAAACCGCCAGCACCATCGCCGCCTACGAAGGGCGCACCGTGGTTGATGTGGCAGACGTGCGCGAAGCGGCCCTGATGGCCCTGCTCCACCGCCAGCGTCGCCAGCCTTTCCAGCAGCCCCATCTGGTAACGGAGCAGCTGGACAATATGCTGGATGAGTTCCAGAACCAGCCCCGTAACCGCGAACCGTCGGACGGCGACAACTCGCCCGACGACCGCAGCGATGCCGATAGCGATAGAGACCCCGAACCGCCCGAAGCCGAAGCGGACGCGCCGGCCGATGCCGACGAATCCGGCCCCGGCGATGAATGGTTTGAGGTTGGCGATCCCTACGCCGTCCAGAACTTGCAGGTACAGCCGCCCGACCGTCGCGCTCGCCGCGCCTCGGGCCGCCGCGCCACTACGGTCAGCGGCACGTCGTCCGGGCGCTACGTTGCCGCCCGCGTGCCGGAAGGCTCCGCATCCGACCTCGCCCTCGACGCCACCCTGCGCGCGGCCGCCCCGCACCAGCAAACCCGCCGCGTCAGCGCCGGCGCCGATGCGGCAGCCTTGCTCATTGAGCCGTGGGACGTGCGGGAAAAGGTTCGTGAAACCCACACCGGCTCCCTGATTCTGTTCGTGGTTGACGCCAGCGGCTCCATGGGCGCCCAGCGGCGCATGGTCGCCGTCAAGGGCGCCGTTATGTCCCTCCTCCTGGATGCCTACCAGCGCCGGGACCGGGTGGGCCTGATTGCTTTCCGGGGCACCGGGGCCGAACTGCTGCTCCCCCCTACCGGCAGCGTCGAAATGGCGCAATGGCGCCTCCAAGAGATGCCCACCGGCGGACGCACTCCGCTGGCGCGCGCCCTGTACCTCGCTATGGAAACGCTGGAAACCGAGCGGTTGAAAGACCGGGACGTGCTGCCGCTGCTGGTATTGCTGTCCGATGGCCGGGCCAACATAACCCTTGCCGGCGAACAATCAGCGCAATATCTGTCATCCGCGGACGAAGTACAGGCTTTGGCGGAGCTGGTGGCCGGAGCCAAAATCGCGGCGGTAGTGGTGGACACCGAGCAGGATTTCATCAAACTGGAGCTGGCCCGGCCGATCGCCGACGCAATGTCCGCCCGCTACATCAAGCTGGATGACCTGGCCGCCGCAAGCCTGGCTGACGCCGTGCGCGGTGAGCTGCCCGGAGAGTTTGCCGGCGAACCTGTGTTACCATAAATCCAACCCAATTCATACGCGAGGAAACTATGCCGCGCACCCTTCCCTACGCCGATATGGATAAAATCCTGTCTCTATCCAAGCGGCGGGGCTTCGTGTTTCAGTCCAGCGAAGTGTACGGCGGGCTGGGCTCGACCTGGGACTACGGCCCCCTGGGCGTCGAGCTGAAGCGTAACGTCAAGGAAGCCTGGTGGCGTTCCGTGGTCGGTGAGCGGGATGACGTGGTGGGCCTGGACGCCGCCATCCTGATGCACCCCCGGGTCTGGGAGGCCAGCGGCCACGTGGCAAACTTTTCCGACCCGCTGGTGGAATGTCGCCAGTGCCACCGCCGCTTCCGCCAGGACCAGCTGGAAACTGGCGACTGCCCGGAGTGCGGCGGCGATTTCACCGAACCCCGCCGTTTCAACCTGATGTTCCGCACCTTCATGGGGCCGGTGGAGGATTCCGGCAACGAGGTATTCCTGCGGCCCGAAACTGCCCAGGGCATCTTCGTTAACTTTGAGAACGTGCGCGTCGCCACCCGCAAGAAACTGCCCTTTGGCATCGCCCAGATTGGCAAAGCCTTCCGCAACGAAATCACCCCGGGCAACTTCACCTTTCGCACTCGCGAGTTTGAGCAGATGGAGATTGAGTTCTTCGTCAAGCCCGGCACTGATGAGGAGTGGCTGCAGCAATGGGTGCAGGAGCGTTTCGACTGGTACACGCGCTATGGCATCCGCGCCGAAAATCTGCGCTTGCGCGAACACGCCGGCGATGAGTTGGCCCACTACGCCAAAGCCACCTACGACATTGAATATCGCTTCCCCTGGGGCTGGGGCGAGCTGGAAGGCATCGCGGACCGCGCCGATTTCGACCTGGGCCGTCATACCGAGTACAGCGGCGAGGATTTGTCCTACTTCGACGACGATACCCGCGAACGCTACGTGCCCTACGTCATCGAACCCTCCGGCGGCGTTGACCGGGCGACGCTCGCCTTCTGGCTGGACAGCTACGACGAAGAACCCGACGGCAACGACACCCGTACCGTGCTGCATTTCCATCGCACACTGGCTCCGGTGACGGTGGCGGTGCTGCCATTGAGCCGCAACGCGCGCCTGGCCCCCACCGCGCGCCGCGTGTACGACCTGGTGCGCCGCCGGTTCAACAGCCAATTCGACGACGCCCAGAGCATCGGGCGCCGCTACCGCCGGCAGGACGAAATCGGCACCCCCTACTGCGTAACCGTGGACTTCGACACTCTGGACGACCACGCCGTAACCATCCGCGACCGCGACACCATGGCCCAGCAGCGCATCCCCATCAGCCGCTTGCTGGACGTTTTGCAAGACCGCTACGACCATGGCTGGTAGCAGCTAGTCGGGGCCGACTATGCCCGCATCCATCGTTGCCGAGATGCTGCGCCGCGGCTTGTACACCCGCACCGTAGGCCGCGCCGTCCGTTACTATCAGTCCACCGAGTCCACCATGGACGATGCGGCCGAGTGGGCGCGGGCCGGCGCCGGTGAGGGCGCCGTAGTAGTCGCCGAAACCCAAACCGCCAGTCGGGGCCGCCTGGGCCGGCGGTGGGTGTCGCAGGCGGGCAACCTGTATTGCTCCGTTCTGTTCCGCCCGGAAGCGGCGGCCTTGCCCTACCTCAGCCCGCTGGCCGGCGTCGCCGTGGCGCGGTCAATACGCCAGGTTGCCGGCATCTACCCGACCATCAAGTGGCCCAACGACATTATGGTTGACGGGCGCAAAGTCGCCGGCATCCTGGCCGAAAGCGCTTTGGCCGGCGCGCGGGTGCAGCACGCCGTCGTCGGCATCGGCGTTAACGTGGCGCTGGACGTTTCCGCCGCCCCCGAAATCTCCGCCACCGCCGGCAGTCTGAACGGGTTGGCCAATGCCGATATTGACCGGGCCGAACTGCTGCGCCGTATTCTGCAGTATATGGACGCTCTGTATCTGGACCTCAGCCGGGGACGCTCGCCCATCCCGGAATGGCGGCGGTGGCTGGATACCCTCGGCCGGCGCGTTACCGTAACCCATCACGACGCTGCCAGCGCCGGCCTCGCCGAGGACGTTGACGAAATGGGCAACCTCATCCTCCGCACGGATGACGGCGGCCTGTTGACCCTGACCGCCGGAGATATTACCCTGCGCACGAATGACAAAGCCCCTCTGCCCGCCGTGGGCGCGGGGTTGGGGTGAGGGGTGTCCCCAATGCTTGAAAACCTGAACCTTGATGGCAAAGTCGTCGTTATCACCGGCGGCGGCACCGGCCTGGGCCTGGAAATGGCGCGCGCCCTGACCCGCTCCGGCGCGAACCTGGTCATCGCCGGACGGCGGCCCGGCCCCATTGAGGCCGCCCGCGATGAAGCAATCGCCGCCGGCCAGGATGCTATCGCCGTCCCTACCGACGTATCCAACTCGGCCGACGCCGACGCTCTTATCGACGCTGCCATCCGGCGCTTTGGGCGCATTGACGCGCTCATCAACAACGCCGCCATGGTTGCCGACAACGTGCTCAAACCCATTTGGGAAATCACCGACGACGAATGGGAATCCGCAATGTCGGTGAATCTGTCCGGCGCGTTCTACTGCGCCCGCGCCGCCGCCAGGCCGATGGCAGACGTGGGCAAGGGCAAAATCATCAACGTGGCCTCCGGCTTTGGGCTGCGCGGCGGCCGCGACATCTATATGTACTGCAGCTCCAAGGGCGGCGTCATCCAGCTGACGCGCGTGCTGTCGTTCAGCCTGGCGCGCTATGGCATCACGGCCAACAGCATCGTGCCGGGCTTTATTCCCACCATCGACCCCAGCGCCGAGATTAACCGCACCCTGCCGCAAACGGGCGATTTTCTGCCCTCCGGTAAATTGGGACGCCCGGAGGAGTTGGGGCCGATTGCGGTATTCCTGGCCTCGGACGCCTCGGATTATATGACCGGGGAGATGTTTATATTGGATGGCGGCGGTCTGGCGGCGGGTATCGCCCCCACCGGCCATGCCCCCGTCGCGCCGCTGGAGCCATAACTGCGATGACACTGCCCATCGAATATAACCTGACCGGCCACACCGCTATCGTCGCCAGCGCTGGCGGCGATGAAACGCCGCACCTGGCCGCCGCGCTGGCCGAGGCCGGCGCAGCCGTCTTTGCCGTGGCCCGCCATGCCGATGCTGCCAACGCCATCCGCGCCGCCGTATCCGCCGTGACCGGCCAGCCCGCCCACGGCTACACCGGCCGTTGGGACACGCCGGAGGGTGCGGCGGCGGTGATGGCCGCCTTTGACGCCGCGCACGGCAGGGCGGATATTCTGGTGAACGACACCCGCAGCTTTTTCGCCAAGCCGGCGCAAGAGATTTCCGTTGCGGAATGGGACGAACTGCACGCCCGCAACGTTCGCGCCACTTTTATGCTGAGCCAGGCGGCAGGTCAGCGGATGCTGGCCCAGCAGTATGGCCGCATCGTCAACGTCATTTCCAACCTGGCCGAGCGGGGCATCCACAACTGTTCGGCGTTCAGCGCCACGCAAGCCGCCGTGCTGTCCCTGACCCGCTCGCTGGCGGTGGAATGGGGCCGCAGCGAGATACGGGTGAACGCCATCGGCTCCGGCTGGTCAACCGCCGCGGACATTCCGTTGGAGACCCAGCGCGCGGAGCTGCTGGTGCGCTACACGCCGCTGCGCCGCAAGGGGCGCCCGCGCGATTTGGCGGCCCTGCTGGTGTTTCTGTGCTCGCCTTATTGCGACTATCCCACTGGCCAACCCACCTACATCGACGGCGGCGCCAACGCCCACCCCTAACCGCCAGCCATACAGACCAGCCCGTATAGACCCGCCCACATAAAAAGGACAAGCGCTATGAGCGGCGAACCCCGAATGTTCCGGATCAACCCAAAAAACCGGGAATCTGAAAAGATTACCGAGGTTGAATTCGCCCACCTCGGCCTGAAAGAAGTCAGCGACATCCAGGAATGGATCGCCGCCAACCCCGGCATCCTCGACGATGATTTGCTAATCATCAGCAAAGAGTTCAGAGGTTTTGACCGCACCAACGAACGCCTGGACTTGCTGGCCGTGGACTATGACGGCAAGCTGGTAATCATCGAGCTAAAGCGCGACGACACCGGAGCCGACGCCCACTGGCAAGCCATCAAATACGCTAGCTACCTGCGCCACGCCACCGCCGGCGACATTATCGGTATGCTGGCGAGCTACGGCAAAATGTCTGAACTCGAGGCCGCCAACCGCCTGCTGCGGCATCTGCAAGCCGACGACTTTACCATTTTGAACAACGACCAGCGCATCATCCTGGCCAGCCACCGCTTTGCCCCGGAAGTAACGTCAGCCGTTCTCTGGCTGAATGAAAAATCCCCGAACCTGATAACCTGTGTTCAGCTGATACCCTACCATGACCAACAGAATGAAACCCTGTACGTACAGGCATCCACTATCATCCCGCCGCCCGGAATCGACGACTATCTTATCCGGGTTGGCGATAGCGCACAGGAAATTGGCAACGCCGGCGGCAACGCTGGCGGCAACGCTTTTGGTGAGAATCTGGCCCGCGCCTTTGCAGAGAGCCGAATCCATCCAACCACTCCCTTCTTCAGACGATTAGGTGACTTGGCTATTGAGGGACTGCCGGACGAAATCAAACCCGATAAGCGGAGTAGATGGAGCGGCAGCGGCGGTGGCGGTATGCGTTATTACCATTTTTGGTATGCCCGCCGTCCCTGGAGTAACTGGGGTGTGTCATACCGGGTCAACTTGTTCCCGCAAGGCGAATCGGGCGTATGGCTGGCGTATGTAGAGTTTTGGCACGACCAGAACGGCTTGCGTAAAATACTGGATGACATCGCCTTTCAAGACCGTCTCCCTGACTCCTTGGAACCGGAAGCCCACTCCAACAGTTTCATGGTAAAGGTGGGGCGCAACACGCTCAACGACGACTTTCGCGACCAGATAGCCACTACTGTACGGACATTCATCGAGGAAATCACACCAGCCGTGGACGACGCCAGCAACGAACAAGACATCTGATAAAGCCGGCAGTTCAAAATGGTCACCCCAACGCAAAAGCAAAAAACCCAAGCCTACCTGGACGCCGCCGACCGCGAGTTTGCCGCCGGCAACCCCCTAACCGCCACCGAACGGTTGTGGGACGCCGTGGTAAGCGCTCTATCGGCGGTGGCTGAACGCCAGGGCTGGCCCCACGCCAACGAGGATGAACTGTACGCGGTTGCCGAGCGCCTGAACGAACTGGATGACGACCCGGATGAGTTCCTACTCAGCGGCTTCTCCGCGGCGTTATACCAACCGGACAAGGCGCGCTACGGATTTTTTGACATGAGCGACGGCTGCGACGACGATGCGCGTTTGATTGCCAGCGCCGTAATCAACCTCATCCGGGAGTTGGAGCAACGCTATGACCACATTCCCGCAAAATCAGCACGTTAGCATTGCCGGGGACTTTCTGGACAAATCCGCCCGTGAATTCGCCGCCGGAGAAGAACTTAATGGCGCCGAATTGTTGTGGGGAGCGGCTGCCTATGCGCTGATTGCGGTAGCGCAAGAGAACGGTTGGCGCTATGACAGCCACGGAGCGCTGCGCAATGTCGCCATACGCCTGGAAACGAATCATCGCAGACCGCAATGGCGTTCTGATTTTAACATAGCGGAGCACTTTCACACGCATTTCTATCACGGTCGACTAACCGACCGCCGGATTGCTCGCGACCGCCCTAAAGTAGGCCGCTTTGTGAACCGACTCCTGAGCTTATTGGTGGTACAATAGGCGGCGATGATTGCCCAACCCGTTCACACCAGCCCCGTTCCGGTGCGCCGCCTGCCCGGTATGCGCGATTTGTCCGACGCCGCCTGCCGCCGCCAGCAGGACGTGCAGAGCCGGCTGGCCGATTTTATCGGGCAGCGCGGCTATGGCCGGCTGGATGTGCCGGTGCTGGAACCCACCGAGCTGTTCCTCCGCAAATCCGGCGGCGCGCTGGCATCGCAGATGTATTCGTTCACTGACCCCGGTTCCAACGCCGTCAGCCTGCGTCCTGAGTTCACCTCGGCCATTATGCGGCATTACCTGGAGCTGGCCGCCGGCGCGCCGCCCTTTGCCGCAGCGCGCTGGCAGTACGCCGGCCCGGTGTTTCGCTATGACCCGGACCACGCCGTGGGCAGCGGACAGTTCACCCAGGTGGGCGCGGAGCTGATTGGCTCCTCCTCTATCCGGGCCGACGCCGAGTTGCTGACGCTGGCCGCCGGAGCGGTGGCCTTGCTGGGCATCGACGACTATCTGATACGCCTGGCGGACCTGGACGTGCTGGACAGCGTACTGGATACCGATGGCCTGTCGGAACGGGCGCGGTCGTTCATCATCAGCAATATGAACCGCATTGGCGACAATGACGCCAGCATCGCCGCCCTGCTGAACCGGGCGGCGGAATTGCACATTGTCGCCGGCCGTGAGTTGCCGGCCGAGGAGTCCGACCTGGCCGACGCTATCTCCGGGTTGCCCGACACGGCGGCAAAAGCGGTGTTGGCCGGGTTTATGCGCTGGCGGGGCGCATCCGGCTCGCCTTTGGGTCAACGCACCCCTGATGAAATTATTGACCGCCTGCTGTATAAACTGCGCGGCGGCGACAACCCCGATGCTTTCCGGCGCGCTTTGACACTGGCCGGCCGGCTGGCCTCAGTCAACGGCCCGCCGGCTGAGGCCGTCGCCAGGGCGCAGGCCATCGTAGCTGACGCCGGCGCCAATGCCGCGGCAGTTAACCGGCTTGCCGAACTCATCAGGATGGTCGCCGGCGAACCCGACTTGCGCGGCCGTCTCGTCATCAACTTCGCCCTTGCCCGCGGCATCGCTTACTACAACGGCATCATCTTTGACATCACGCGGGACAGAGGCATTACCCTGGGCGGCGGCGGCCGCTATGACGCACTGGCCCGCGCCCTCGGCAGCAACGAGGACGTGCCGGCGCTGGGCTTTGCCTGCACGTTGGAAACCCTGCTGGACGCAATGCCCAACCCGGCTGAGCCGGCTTCGGCGCCGGGTCAAATTCATAAGCCAGGAATGGTACGGTGAGACTGGTAATACCAAGCGACGGCGAGCTCGGCCAGCCGACGATGAACTTTCTATCGGAGTGCGGCGTCAAGGTCAGCCGGCCGAATGCCCGTCGTTACACCGGCTCCATCCCGTCCCTGCCGGGAGTGGACGTGCTGTTCCAGCGCACCGCCGACATCACCGGCCAGGTAGAAGAAGGCAGCGCCGAAATGGGCATCACCGGCCTTGACCGCCTGATGGAATACCGGCACGATGACGGTTCCGTCGTCGCCGTGATTCCCGATTTGGAATACGGACGCTGCGAGTACGTGCTGGCCGTGCCCGATTCCTGGCTGGACGTAACTGCCATTGACGACCTGGCAGACCTGGCCCTGGAGTTCCACGAGCGCGGGCGCCAGCTGCGAATAGCCACTAAATACCCCCGCCTGCTGCGGCGCTATCTGTTTGAGCGCGGCATCAACTACTTTACCCTGGTTCCCGCCAGCGGCGCGCTGGAGGCGGCCCCCGACGCCGGCTATGCCGACCTGATTGCCGATTTGACCGCCACCGGAACCACGCTGCGCGAAAACCGCCTGAAAACGCTGGATGACGGCACGATACTCACCTCGCAGGCGTGCCTCATCGCCAATCCCGGCGCGCTGGCCGCGAGTTCCGCCAACCTGCAGTTGGCCCAGGCACTCATCGAAACGCTGGAAGCTCACTTGCGGGCGGAACCCTACTATCGCATCACCGCCAACGTGCAGGGGCGTTCCGCCGCGGACGTCAGCGCGATGATTCTGGCCCGGCCCGAAATCGCCGGCATCCGGGGGCCAACCGTCGCCCGCGTGTTCAGCGTTGAGGAGGAAGACTGGTACGCCGTCTCTTTGCTGATACGCAAAAACCGGCTGCTGGACGCCGTGGCGCACCTCCGCGAATGTGGCGGCGTTGACATTGCCGCCGCTCAGTTATCCTACCTGTTCAAGGGTCAATCCCCAGCTTTTGACGCCCTGATGGCCCGGATTGCCGCCCGCAACGGAGGCCCCGCCGACCATGCCTAACCTGCCCATGCACATCTATCTGTGCCAGCAGGTTGCCGCCGAGCTGGATTGGGGGTATGCCCACGACCACCCCGGCGCAGCCTACCTCGGCTCCACTACGCCCGACATCCGGGCGATGACCAAGTGGGAGCGGGCGCGCACCCACTTCTCCGACCTTTCGGTTACCCATGTGGGCGCCGGCGTCCAGAGGATGTTTGAGCTGCATCCCCACCTGGCCGGTTCCGATAACGGCCTCACCGCCCACACCCGCGCTTTCCTGCTGGGCTACGTCAGCCACCTGGTGGCCGATGAAGTGTGGATTACCACGATGTTCCGTCCCCATTTTGACCTCGATAATCGCGTGACTGACACGGATGTTGAAGCCCACATCTGGGACCGGGCTTTGCAATTGGACATGGACCGCTCGGTGCTAACCGGGAATGGCGGCCTGTCCGCCGAGAACGACGCCATCGCCGCGGTGGAGCAAATGCCGGCTCTGGATTTCCTGCAAGATGCGCTGATTGATGAATGGCGCGGCTGGGTCGCCCGTCTGCTGGGTTGGGACTTTACCTGGGAGCGACTGAAACGCGCCCTCAACCGTATGTACCGGGACAACGACGACGTTCAGGCGGTAGTTGACGGCTTCCTGGAGCAGATGCCCCGCAGCCTGGAGCGGGTGTACGAACGAATTCCACCGGAGCTGATTGATTCTTACCGGCAGCGCGTAATCGACGAAACCAAAGCCCAGGCCAGGGAGTACCTCAGTGCGACTTAACCAGGTGCGCGGGCTGGCCGCCGCTGAATCGGCTCTGACCCGCATCGACCCGCTGGACTTATCATCACTGCCCGAGGCGGCGCTGCAACGCACCCGCGACCGGTTTGGCGCGGACGCCACCCCGGAATCCTCGGTATTGCAAATGCTGCGCGACGTGCGGGCCGAAGGCGATGCGGCGGTGCGCCGGTACGCCAAATTGCTCGACGGCGCCGAACCGGACGAGCTGCAAGTCCCGCCGGAGGAACTGGACGCCGCCTGGGAGGCGACGCCCGACGACCTGAAACACGCCTTAGAATTGGCCGCCCGGCGTATCACCGAGTTTCACGCGGCCACGCTGCCCCGCGACTGGGTTGACCTGGGCGGCGGATTGGGCGAACTGGTACGTCCGTTGGAACGGGTCGGCCTGTACGCGCCCGGCGGCACGGCGGCCTATCCGTCCACCGTGCTGATGACCGCCATCCCGGCCCGCGTCGCCGGCGTCAGCGAGGTCGTGCTGACCACGCCCCGCCGTGGCAGCGAACCCCTCAACGCTACCGTGCTGGCCGCCGCGCGCATCGCCGGCGTGGACGCCGTTTATCAAGTTGGCGGAGTGCCCGCTATCGGCGCGCTGGCCTACGGCACCGAAAGCATCCGCAAGGTGGACAAGATTTGCGGCCCCGGCAATGTCTTTGTCGCCTACGCCAAACGCATGGTTCAGGGCCAGGTTGACATCGACGGCGTGTTCGGGCCCACCGAGACCATCGTGCTGGCCGACCAGACCGCCAACCCGGTGTTCTGCGCCGCCGACCTCATTGCCCAGGCCGAGCACGACCCGATGGCTTCCGCCATTCTGGTTACTGACTGCGCGGCCCTGGTCACGGCCGTGGAAACTGAGCTGGACGCCCAGATTGCCGGCAACCCCCGCGCCGACACCATCCGCCAGTCGCTCGCGCGGCGGGGCTGCGTCGTGCTGGTGGACGACTTTCCCGAAGCTATTGAGGTTGCCAACCGCATCGCCCCGGAGCACCTGTGCCTGATGGCGGCTGACCCCTGGGCCTGGGCGGGGCAGGTTCGCAACGCCGGCGGCCTGTTCCTCGGCGAGTTCTCGCCGGAAGTAATGGGCGACTATATCGCCGGCCCTTCCCATGTCATGCCCACCGGCGGCACCGCGCGTTTCAGCTCGGCGCTCAGCGTCCATCATTTCCTCCGCACTATGCCCGTGGTCGGCCTCAGCCCCCGGCGTTTCAGCGACCTGGGCGCCGCCGCCGTCCGCATTGCGGAAGCCGAGGGGCTGCCCGGACACGCCGGCGCGGTGCAAGCCCGCCTCGACCACCTGGCCGCAACTCAAACCCGCTAACCCGTCAGGATGGCGCACTGATGCCTAATATAGAAGACCTGCTGCTCCCCCACATCAGCCGTCTCAAGACCTACCAGGGCGTTTCTCCCAGCGAAACGCTGGCCGAAGCGGCCGGCATTTCCCTGGAGCAGGTGATTCGGCTCAACGGCAACGAAAATCCCTACGGCCCGTCGCCCCAGGTGGCGGAGGCGCTGGGCAGTTTTCGCGACTATAACCATTATCCCGACCCGGCCCAGCGCCGCTTGCGCGCCGCGCTGTCCGACTATCTGGGCGTGCCCGATGACAACATCGTGGCCGGCAACGGCAGCGACGAAATCATTGACCTGCTGATGCGGATGTTCCTCGCCCCCAGCGACGAAATCATCATCCCCGTGCCTACCTTCGGGATGTATTCGTTCTCCGCCGACGTTGCCGGCGCGCAAGCCATTGCCGTTCCCCGCGATGACAACTTTGACATCGATATTGAGGCCATCAAAGGGGCCATCGGCCCGCGCACCAAGGCCGTCTTTTTCCCCAGCCCCAACAACCCGACGGGCAACCTGGTAACGGAAGCCCAGGCCCGCGCCCTGCTGGACACCGGCCTGCTGGTGGTAGCCGATGAAGCCTACTACGATTTTTGCGGGCAAACCCTCATGCCCCTGCTCCCCGAATACCGCAACCTGGTGGTGCTGCGAACGTTCAGCAAATGGGCGGGCCTGGCCGGCCTCCGCATCGGCGCCGGCGCTATGGATTCGGAGCTGGCCGCCACTATGATGGGGATGAAGCCGCCGTACAACGTCAACCTGGCCGCCGAGATTGCGCTGCTGGCATCGTTGGACGACACGGGCCACCTGCTGGAGCGTGTTGATGCCATCGTTAAAGAGCGGGCGCGTATGTACGCGCTCCTCTGCGACATTCCCGGAATCACGGTCTGGCCGTCGCAAGCCAACTTCATACTCTGCAAAATGCCCGACGGCCGGGGTTTGGAAGTGTACGAAGCCATGTGCCGGCGGGGGGTGTTCCTGCGCTACTTTGACAACGAACTGCTGCGCGATTACATCCGTTCCAGCGTCGGCAAGCCCGAAGAAACCGACGCCGTGATCGCCGGCTTCCGCGCTGTCCTGGAAGTGGACGGCTGATGACGGCGCCGGAAACCGCCCCGCGCTCGGCAAGCCTGGAGCGCGCTACCGCCGAAACCGCCATCTCCATCACGGTAAATCTGGACGGACAGGGCCGGTATAACGTTGAGACGGGCAACGGATTTCTGGACCACATGGTCAGCCAGATTTCCCGGCACGGCCTCTTTGACATTGACTTGCAGGCGCAGGGTGATACTCACGTCGGCTGGCACCATCTGGTTGAGGATACGGCTATCATGCTGGGCCGGGCCTTCGGGCAGGCGCTGGGCGAACCGCGCGGCATCCGGCGGATGGGCCACGCTATTGTGCCATTGGATGAAACGCTGGTAATGGTCGCCGTGGACTGGAGCGGTCGCCCCTATGCCGCCGTAGATACCACGCTAAACGACACGATGGTGGAAACGCTTTCCGGCGACCTGATTGCCCACTTTCTGGAATCCTTCGCCATTGAGGCCAGAATCAACCTGCACGCGAAGGTACTGGCCGGCATAAGTCCCCACCACAAAGCGGAGGCTCTCTGCAAAGCCCTGGCCCGCGCCCTCCGCGACGCCGTAGAACCCGACCCGCGCGCCGGCGGACAAGTGCCCAGCACCAAGGGCGTGCTGGACGGCTAGCCGGCTTGCGAACAACGGCACTGGAAGCAGGGGGCGGGTGTCAAACCCGCCCACACTGCTTTGGCGTCATCCGGTGAATCCGGTACTGCGACGCCAAATTCTCCCGGTCGGCAATCAGCCGCCGCCCCGAACCGGCCGGCCCCGGCGGGCCAGGAAGTCCGGGAAGGCTTCCTCGGCCAGGGTGCCCCGCAGCACGTTGGTCGTGAAGTCTTTTTCGTTGGTCCACTGGTCTTCCAGGCTGCCGCCCATATGTTGCAGCAGCAGTCGCTTGATGCCGATTACCGACGGGGTATCGTTGGTGGCAATCTCGGTGGCCACTTCCATCGTTTTTTGCCGCAGTCGGTAGGTGGGCACCAGGTGGTTCAGCAGTCCGATGCGATGGGCTTCCTCAGCCTCCACGATGCGGGCGGTGAACAGCAGTTCCTTAGCCTGGGGCCAGCCGACCTGATTGGTCAAAGTCCAGGTGGAATTGATACGCCCGTAGGCCGCGGCCAGAAAGCGGAACCGCGCCGCATCGGAGCCGATGCGGATGTCCAGGGATGATGACAGCACCGCGCCGCCGCCGTAAGCCAGCCCGTTAATCATCCCGATGACCGGCTTATCGGAAGCGCTGACCTCGTACCCGCCCCTTTGCCGTCGCGCCGCCCGCTCGTCCATATTGTCCCGTGACAACGTGCCGCTGTTCAGCGCCGCCTGGTCTTCCCGCTGCTCGTGAATATCGCCGCCGGCGGAAAATGCCGGCACCCGGGGGTGGGTGTCCGCGCCGGTAATCACGATGCAGCCAATCTCCGGGTCGCCATTGGCGCACCGCACCGCATCGTGCAACTCTTCGGTGAGCTGCCGGTTCATCGCGTTCAGGACTTCGGGCCGGTTCATGGTCAAAAAGGCGACGTGCCCGACTTTCTCCCGGCGTCGCTCGCCACTGCCCTCAAACCGGGATACCCGCTCCTTTTCCGATAAAATATACTGGTAGTCCATGGAAAGTTCCGCTCCTGTGTTGTCACGCAATTGACGGCATTGTATTGGCACACGCCGGTTATAGTCAAACCTGCCGGGCGATTGACAGATTACAGGGCCGGCCCGATGATGGCATCAGGTGATGTGGAATGGCGCCCTCCAGGTTCAAACGCCTCGCGATTGCAGCGGTGTGCCTGGCACTAATCTGCCTCGGCGTATCCGGCATTGCCGTCAACCACAGCCCGGCCCGCGCCCAGGGCGAAACCGTGTTCCGGCTGCGGATTGAGGAGACCATCAATCCGGTGAAAGCCCGTGTCATCGCCCGCGCCGTGGCGCGCGCCGTTGCTGCCGATGCCCAACTGCTGGTCATCGAACTTGACACCCCCGGCGGTCTCTACGGCAGCACGCGCGAGATAGTAGAAACCCTGCTGGAAGCGAAAGCTCCCGTAGCCGTGTTTGTCTCCCCCAGAGGCGCGCAGGCCGGTTCGGCGGGCACCTTTATCACCGCGGCCGCCCATATCGCGGCGATGGCCCCCGGCTCCAACATTGGCGCCGCTACGCCCGTATCCGGCAGCGGCGAGGACATCGGGGAAACCCTGGCCAGCAAAGTTACCAACGACGCAGCGGCCCTAATCCGCGCCATCGCCGACGAGCGCGGGCGCAACGCCGACGCGCTGGAACAAACGGTGCGCACCGCCGCATCGTACAGCGCCGGCGAGGCTCTGGAATCCAACATCATTGACCTCATTGCCGACGACTTGCCGGATTTGCTTACCGCCCTGGATGGCCGCACCGTTGCCACCGCCGCCGGCGAGCGAACCCTGCAAGTAGCCGACTCCGACGTGCGGGAAATCAAAATGCAATGGCGGGAGCGGTTCGTTGAGTTTATCTCCAACCCCAACATCGCCTTTCTGCTCCTCAGCCTGGGCAGCATCGGGTTGGTGTTCGAGATGATGACGCCGGGGGCCATCGGGCCGGGCGTGGCCGGGGTAATTTGTCTGGGGCTGGGGTTTCTGGCGTTGGGCAACCTGCCGTTCAATTGGGCCGGCGTGGCCTTCATCATCCTGGCCGTGGCGCTGGCGGCGCTGGAGATTTTGGTGTCCGGGTTCGGGGCGTTGGGAATTGGGGCCGTGGTCAGCCTGATTGTGGGCGGCGTGCTGCTGTTCGGCAGTTTTGGCGGCGGTGGCGGCATACCGACCAACTTCCCGGAGGTCTCGGTAAGCCTGTGGGTATTGGGCGGGGTGGGCGGCGTCCTCGCCGTCGGCGTCGGATACCTGGCCTACGAAGCCATCATGTCCCGGGTTGGCGGCCGGAGAGCAGCCACGGCCGGCGGCGGGTGGGCCGACAGTGACGGGCGCAGCGCGGCCGGCCATCTCATCGGGCAAACCGGCGTGGTGACTTCGGCGCTGCGGCCCCGCGGCATCGTCGCCCTGGGCAATGAAACCTGGTCCGGAATCAGCAGCGACGGTATGCAAGTTCCCATTGGCCGCCGGGTGCGCGTGGTGGGCGTGGACGGCCTGCTGCTGACGGTAGAGGTTATTGGCGCGTGGGAAACCGTAGAGGGCCAGGAGTAATGGTAGAATAGCGGGACCTACGGCACCGTTCGCCAAAACGCGAGCAAGGAGGCACAATCATGCCCAGCGGACTAATCGTCGTGCAACAGTATCAGAGGATGGTAGTGCAACGCTTTGGCACCTACGTGGGCAGCCGACGGCCCGGCCTGCACTTTCTCATCCCGGTTCTGTACAGCGGCACCAAAGTTGACCTGCGGGAGCGCGTAACCCGTGTGCCGACCCAGAAGTATATTACCGCCGACAACGTGGTGGTGGATATGGACTTCGTCATTTACTACCGCGTGATGGAGGATCATGTGGACCGGGCGGTGCTGGAAGTGCAGAACTTCGAGGCCGCCGTCATCAACCTGGCTTTCGCCACCTTGCGCTCGGTCATCGGGTCGCTGGACCTGGCGACCACGCTGTCAGAGCGGGAGCGCATCCGCGACGACGTGCAGATACGGATGGACGAGGTGACCGTTCGTTGGGGCGTCAAGGTGTCCCAAGTGGAAATCAACGAGGTTGACCCGCCCCCCGGCGTCAAGGCGGCCATGGAGCGGCAAAAGTCTGCCGACGCCATCCGCACTGCGGAGATTACCGAATCCGAAGGCCAGCGGCAGGCGCAAATCAACCTGGCCGAGGGCGAAAGGCAGTCGGCCATCCTGCGGGCGCAGGGTCAGCGTGAATCCGAAATCCTGCAGGCCGAGGGCGACCAGCAGGCCACCGTGCTGCGGGCCGAGGGATTCAGCACGGCGCTGGAGCGCATCTACAGCGTCGCCAGCACCGTTGACGCCCGCACGATGAGCCTGCAGTACTTCGACACGCTGAAATCCCTGGGCGCCAGCCCCTCCACCAAGTTCATTTTCCCCATGGAGTTCACGTCAATGCTCTCCCCCTTCCTGGGTATGGGCCAAAACCAGCAGGACGGCGGCAACGGCAACCGGGGCAATGCCGGCAACGGGGCCGGCGGGGATGGCGACAACCGCAATTAGCGCTGCCGGGCATCATTCCGGCATGGGCAACCCTTGTGGTTGCCCAATGTCGGACGATTGTATCGGGAGGCAACCGATAGGCGTCCCGCGTTGTCAAGCAAGGCCGACTAACCTTTCCGCTTGTTGGGTTCGGAAGGCTTGTTGGCGTCGGCCTTGTTGCGTTTCTCCAGCTCGGCTTCAAGTTGCTCTCGAGAAAGTCGCTCCAGTACCATGTTGCGCAATGGCTTGGATGTCTTGGCAATCAGCATAGCTACCCCCATTTTTAGAATATGCCATACGATAGCGGCCACTTCAACTGACAGCCATATCATACAGATGCTAAATCCCTGGTCAAACGGGTTGACGCCCAGCAATTCCGACGATGCCGATTTCAGTTTAAGCGAGCTAAGGTAAAGCATCGCGTCAGTCAACAAGAAGCGGGCGCACCAGAATACGGCCCATACGAAGCACGGGCCGATGCGCACCAAGCGGGTTAGCGGAACCCCGGCAACTGATGATAAGAGAGCATCGTCATCCTCAACCCGCCACCAGCGCCCCCTGCTGTCCATAACGCCAGTATATCAGTTGGGCACGTAATCGCTCAAAACGCTGGCGTGCCGACCAGCAAGGCCGACTCCTCCTCCTCATCCCCCGGCAGCGCCATCCGGTTTCTTGCCTTTGTCCGGCTTGCTGGCGTCGGAGTTTTTCCGCCTCTCCACCTCGGCGTCAAATACTGCCTTGGGCATCCGCCTGGCCAGTTCTTCCCAAAAGGGCCTGGGCGTTTTGGCTATCAACATAAGCACCCCCGTTATCAGAAAATTCTTGGCGATTACGGCCACCTCAACGGTCAGCCACGCCATACAGATGCTAAATCCCTGGTCGAAAGGATTTTCGCCGAGCAGTTCCAGCAGAGCCGTTTTCCATTGTCCTTGATTAAAGTGCGCCAACGCATCGGTGAGCAGGACGCGGGCGCACCAGAACCCGGCCCAGACTAGGCACGCGCCAGAACGGGCGGAGCGTGTGAGGGGAACTCCCGCGACTGACGCCAGCAGCGAATCGTCATCCTCAACCCGCCACCGGCGCGGCTCCCTGTCCATAGCGCCAGTATAGCATCCGGGTATGCTAGCGCTCAACGCGCCGGGGTGTCATCCAGCAACTCCGCCAACTTGATGGGCTCACTTAGCAGGCCCATAGCCGCGGCATAGGGTTCCGCCGTCTTGCCGTCAATCTCGGCCAGCAAATTTATCAGCCCGGCATCGCGGGCCAAATGCCCGGCGATGCGGCGATATAGTTCCTCCTGCACCGTCTCCAGAAACTCCTGCCGCCGCCGCTCCGCGCGCCGCCGTTCCAATTCCCCGCGGTCGCGCAGATAGGCCCGGTGTGCGCCCACGTTCTCCCAAAGCTCGGCAATTCCCACGTTGGCATAAGCCTGCGTCAGCAGCACCGGCGGATTCCATCCGGCGGACAAGTCGGCCATTTGCAACATCGCCGTAACTGCGGCGGCCAGTTGGTTGGCCCCGTCGCGGTCGGCTTTGTTGATGACATAAAGGTCGGCAATCTCCATCACTCCGGCCTTTAGAGTTTGAATCGAGTCTCCCGATTCCGGCGTCATGGTGACCACCACCGAGTCCGCGACGCCCATGATACCCAGCTCGGTCTGCCCGACGCCCACCGTTTCCACCAGAACCACGTCCTTGCCGGCCGCGTCCAGCACTCGCGCCATGCTTTTCACGATGCGCGGCAAGCCCCCGGACTGTCCCCGAGTGGCCACGCTACGGATGAAAACGCCGGCGTCAAGATAATGCCGCTGCATCCGAATCCGGTCGCCCAGCAGCGCGCCGCCGGTGAACGGACTGGTCGGGTCCACGGCCAGGATACCCACGGTCAGGCCCAAGGAACGCAAATGCTCCGTGAGCCGGTCGAGCAGGGTGCTCTTGCCAACGCCCGGCGGCCCGGTAATACCGACGACGTAAGCCCGGCCGGTATGCGGGTCCAAGCGTTCCATCGCTGAGGCTGCGCCGGGATTATTGCGCTCCAGTAGAGACAGCGCCCGCGAGAGGGCGCGCAACTCGCCGGCCAGAACACGGTCAGCCAAATCGCTCATGGGGAAACCCAGCGTCGGAAATCGTAATAACTGCAACGAAACACGGCGGCCAATGTAGCACCGGCCCAACCATTGGTCAAGGACTGCGGACCGTTCACCAGGGCCGGTGCGAAGTTAAGGCCGGGAGCTACGATTTACAGGGAGGCGCAGGATAGACAGGATTTTACTGATGGCGACTATTGGATGCGGTTTTTATTGCGATTGCGCTCCTGACTTGGTGGAGATGGGGTAGGTTGGCGTAGCGCCGGATGCGGCAGCAGTCAGGCGAAGGGCTGCCACTGCGGACGGTTCGCTATGTTGGAATGGCGGCTCCTTTGGCTCCGTGCGTTGGGGATTTGGTCGGCTATGGTCAGGCGAATGATTTGCGGTGGACCGGGTTTCAGGGATTATCAGCCCTACGGCCGGAGGTTTTGCGCTGGGGTTTTTAGCTCGGTATTTTCCATGCCCGAAGCATGGGGCGCTGTGGCTGACGCCGTGGCCGCAGCGACTACGCCGGTTAATGAGATCGGCGACAGTCTCAACGAGCCGGTAGCGACTTGGATGCTGAAAGTGGCCGTGATTACCTGAAACCCGGTCGGGGTCTTGCTTTTTCGCCTGACGTGGCTATAATAGCACGAGCGTTCTTGCAGGCGCAAGGGGTAGTTTTACAGGGATGCACAGGATGGACAGGATTTTTCTGATTGGGCTTTACCGGATTCCGGCGCAAGTGGGAATGACGGCAGGCGGGCAAAGACGGTAATTTAGGGCCTGGCACGAGCCCGGGCCGTCCGCCCTTAACAACCCGCCGCAGGGCGGTTATTATCGATGCGGCCTTCCAAATCAACATAACCATGATGAGGTGAGTACCATGACTATGCCATCGGACACCCTGCAGGGCAGAATTGCCATCGTAACCGGCGCGGCCAGCCCCATCGGGATGGGTCGTTCCATCACCACCGGGCTGGTGCGGGCCGGCGCCCGCGTCGCCATGCTGGACATCAACGAGGACTGGCTGGACCAAACCGCCAACGATATGCGCGAGCTGGGCGGTGATGACGCCGTGCTGCCCATCGTCGCCGACGTTACCGACCCGGCATCCGTTGCGGACGCCGTGGCGCGCACCATCAGCGAGATGGGAGGACTGCATATCCTGGTCAACAACGCTGGCATCAACCCCCGCACCGCCGGTTTTGGCGGCAGCGCAGCGGGCAGCCGGACCGACTTCTGGGGCATTGTCCCCGATGCCTGGCTGCGGGTCATCGCGGTCAATCTCAGCGGCCCCTTTCTGATGTCCCACGCCGTGGCCGGGCACATGATTGAGCAGGGCTTTGGGCGCATCATCGGCGTAACCACCAGCATGGATACCATGTGGCGCAAGGGCGGCGCGCCCTACGGCCCCTCCAAAGCCGGCCACGAGGCGCTGGTGGCGATTATGGCGCAAGACCTGGAAGGCACCGGAGTAACCGCTAACGTGCTGACCCCCGGCGGGGCCACCGCCACCAACATGGTGCTGCCCCCGGAAGGGGCCACCGCCGACGCGCTCATCCAGCCGGAAGTGATGCAGGCGCCGGTGGTCTGGATTGCCTCGGAGGCCGCCAGCGAGTGGAGCGGGAGGCGGATTATCGCCTACTACTGGGACGAGTCGCTGCCGCTGGCGGAACGGCTGGAAAAGTGCGGCGCGCCGGCGGCGTGGCCGCAGCTGGGATTGCAGGCGGTGCATCCCGACTGGTTCGGGCGGGGCTGACCGTTGCCATCAAGCGGTGGACAAAACGTAGGGGCGAATGATTATTCGTCCCTACCGGCGTCGTAAATCGTTCGGCATCATGCACTGTCCTATCGCCCGGCACAGCAAAAACGGTACAATGTGGGAGGAGGAGAACCGCGCGATGACCACTATTGACGACATCCAGGACCTGTTCCGCCTGCTCGCCGCCAACCCGGAATACCGGGAGGAAATGCGCCGTTACGTGCTTACCGAGGAGCTGCTCAACCTGCCGGCGCGGTTCAATCGGTTTGAGGAGCGGTTTGACAGTTTCGTAGAGGAACAGCGCCGTATCAACGGGGAGACCCGGCAGAACATCGGCGAGCTGCGGCAGAACATCGGCGAGCTGCGGCAAGACATTGGCGAGCTGCGGCAGGATGTGAGCCAGATTAAGGGCGGTTATGCCCGCGACCGGACCATTAGCCGCGGCCCGCTCATCGCCATCCGTATGGGCTTCAAATATGTCCGCACGCTAACCGTCAGCGATCTGGCGTTTATGGTACAGGACGCGGATACCTCCGGCATTGCCTCCCGTGAAATCGACAGCTTCATTGATGCGGACCTGGTGATGGAAACTACCGACCAGGACGGGCAAACCGTGTATATCGCGGTGGAAATTTCCTATACCGCCAACCGGCAGGATACGCGGCGCGCTGTCCGCAACGCCGAATTGCTGTCCCGGTTCACCGGACAGCCGGCGCGCCCGGCCATCGCCAGCGTCCGCAACGACCCGGAAATTGCCGACCGCATCGCCAGCGGGGAAGTGCATTGGCACGCCATCCGAGAGCGAGACCTGGAACCGACGTAGGGATGTCCACCATCCACAGCATACAAGACCTGTTCCGCCTGCTTGCTGCCCACCCCGAATACCAGGCGGAAATCCGTCGTCACGTCCTTACCCAAGACCTGCTCAACCTGCCGTCCCGGTTCGACAGATTTGAGAGCCGGTTCGACAGATTCGAGGGGCGGGTTGAGCGATTCATTGAGGAACAACGCCGTATCAACAGGGAGACTCGGCAGGACATCGGAGAGGTGCGGCGTGACATCAGCGAGCTTAAACAGGATATGAGCCAGATTAGGGGCGGCTATGCTCGCGACAGAACCATCCGCCGCGCCCCGCTCATCGCGATGCGGATGGGCCTGACCTATGCCCGCACGCTAACTGTCGGCGACCTGGTGTCTATGGCGCAGAGCGCCGATGTCTCCGGCATTGAATCCCAGGAAATCGACAGCTTCGTTGATGCGGACCTGGTGATGGAAACTACCGACCAGGATGGGCAAACCGTGTATATCGCGGTGGAAATTTCCTATACCGCCAACCGGCAGGATACGCGGCGCGCCATCCGCAACGCCGAATTCCTGTCCCGATTCACCGGACAGACGGCGCGCCCGGCCATCGCCAGCGTCCGCAACGACTCGGAGATTGACGACCGCATCGCCAGCGGGCAAGTGCATTGGCACGCTATCCGCGAACGAGGCCTGGAACCAACGTAGGGGCGAAATTCATTCGCCCCTACGTTCACAATCGCCTGGCATCGCTGGTCAGTGCCGGAACCCGGTATCAAACCCGCGCGCCGCCGGGTTAATCAGCAAATCGGGCCGGGCGCCCCATCGCTTCAGGAACCGGCCGAAGTTCTTGCGGCTCAACTCATCGCGCTGGTTTTCGTCCAACTCCTCCCACTGGCGGTGTTCGTGGCGCACCAGGGGGAGCGTACTGTCGCATACCACGCGGTAGCCGGCGTTCTTGAACTGGAAGCAATAGTCAATGTCCAGGTTGCGGTAGAACCGGAACGACTCGTGCATCAGCCCCACCGATTGCAGGTCGGCGCGGCGGAAGGCCATGCAGTAGGCTTGCATTGCGTCGGCGTCGCCCCGGTCAACTTCCTCGTGGAAGTGCTGCATATCGTCGGTGGTGAGTCCGTAGGGGCCGAACACGCCTATCGTACTGTCCGCCAGCTGTTGCGCCACGGGCGACATAATGTCGCCAACCACTTCGGTTGAGGCGTCCAGCAGCACGATGTAGCGGCCCCGGGCCTGTTTCAGCCCGATGTTCTTGCCGGCGGCATCGCCTACCACGTGGTCGCAGTGGATGACCCGCAGGTTGTCGTGTTCTGCCTGGGCCGATTCCAGGTATTCCGCCGTGCCGTCGGTGGAGCCGTTGTCCACCACGATAACCTCCACCGACGCGCCACGGGTGTAGCGCAGCACCGCCTCAACGCAACGGCGCACGTCAGCAACGTAGTCGTAGGCGTTCAGTACGAAAGTGAAGTCGTACAGGTCGGGCTCGTCCAGCAGCGACGGGACTTCGCGGGATGCCGATACGGACGCCCACCGCGCTTCCTGCAACTCCAACGCCGTCTGCGGGCGAACCCGTGTCGTCTCGCCGGCGTCCTCAACGACCATGCCGCTGGCGGCTACTTCCGCACGCATGGCGTCGGCGGCGGCGTAGGCGGCCTGCTGGCGCAAAGCGGCTCGTCTCTCGATTGCGTCGCGGTTCGCCGTTCCGATTTCGTAGCGCGTGGGCACCGTGTCGAGGTCCAAACCAAAGACCCTATCGAAATCCAGCAGCAGATCCAGCTTGTCCGCCGCCGGCAGTTCGGAACGCACCATGTCCCAAGTGACAGCCAAGGCGGTGGGCAGGTCGAGGTCATTGTGGACGGCATCCCAGAACTTGCCGCGCCATTCCCCGGCGTCGCTGCTGACGGCATGGTTAGCGGAGCCGTTGCCCGTGATGTTGCGCCAGACCCAAATGCGGTTCCGCAGGCCGGTCAGCGCTTTTTCGGCGGCGCGCAGCGATGTGAAAGTGAAGTTCATCCGGTGCCGGTAGCGAACCGTCAGACACAGGTAACGGAACGCCAGCGGGTCAAAGCCACGGGCAGCCAAATCTTCAATCAGGAACACGTTGCCGGCGGATTTCGCCATCTTGGCCCCGTCGGCCAGGAGGTGCTGCCCGTGTATCCAGTAGTTCACGTGCTGCTGGCCGAATGTTCCTTCGCTCTGGGCGATTTCGTCCTCGTGGTGGGGGAACACGTTATCGACGCCGCCGGTATGGATGTCGAACTGCTCGCCCAGATATTTGTGGGCCATGGCCGAGCATTCAATATGCCAGCCGGGGAATCCCTCACCCCATGGGCTGTCCCACTTTACGTCCCGGCCGGGTTCGGCGGCCTTCCACAGCGTAAAGTCGCGCGGGTCGTGTTTCAGCGGGTCGGCTTCCGCCCGCACGCCTTCCAGCAGGTCGCCGCCGAAATTGCGCGACAGCTTGCCGTATTCGGGATAGCTGTTGACGTCGAAGTAAATGTTTCCGCCGGCTTCGTAGGCTGCGCCGTTGTCCATCAGCGTTCCCACCATATCCAGCATCTCCGGGATATGCCGGGAGGCCCAGGGGAACACGTGGGCCGGTTGTATATTGATGCGTTCCTCGTCCCGCCAGAAGCAATCGGCATAGAACTGCGCGATCTCGGCGACCGTCTTGCCTTCGGCCAGGGCGGCGATAATCATTTTGTCGCCGCCGGCTTCGACCAGCTCCTGGCGCATATGCCCCACGTCGGTAATATTCTTGATGTGATAGACCTCGTTGCCGTCGGCCACCAGGATGCGCCGAATCCAGTCAGCCATCAGGTAGGTACGCAGGTTGCCGACGTGGGCATAGCGGTACACCGTTGGCCCACAGGTGTACATCGTGACGCGGCCCGGCGTGATGGGCCGGATTTCATCGACGGTTTTAGTCAGGGTGTTATAGATGCTTAACACGTCGCCACCTCCGGCAGGAGCGAGATGGCGGCAGTGTAGCACGCCCCGCCGCAGTTTGCACCCACGCCGCTGGCCGGAGCCGATTAATCCGGCATGATAATGACTGCCACCTGGTTTTCAGCGGCCAGCAAGCGGCCGGAGTCCAGGGCCTGAACGCTGATGCAGGCCGCCCGGGTGGCAGCGTTGCTGGCTTGCGCCAGGATGTCGGCCCAGTTCCGGGCCCGCATCACGTCGTGCTCATCCATGGTAATGGATACTTCAATTACGGCGTAGGCCGCGGCGCCGGCATCGGCCAGGATGATGTCGGCGTTTTCCAGTTCATTCGCCTGTGCGTCAGTGATGCGGCCTTGCGCCACGGCCTGGTCGATGAGGTTGGGGATGGTGTCATTATCGGAGGTGGTGATGGCATACACGACGGTCGCATCCGGCAGGTTCAGATGCCGGCGTGCCAACCGGCTGGCGCGGCGTGCCGCCTTGCGTTCGTAATCGCCGCCAATCAGGCGGTTGAGTGTGCCATCCATCCGGTCTTGTCTCCTTTCCATGCGGGTTTGCCCGGCCTTAATCTCGGTGATGTCGGCTTCCACGCGGTCTTGCCGCGCTTCCATGCGGGTTTGTCCGGCCTTAATCTCGGTGATGTCGGCTTCCATGCGGTCTTGCCGGGCTTCCATGCGGGTTTGCCCGGCCTTAATCTCGGTGATGTCGGCTTCCATGCGGTCTTGCCGTTCGGCCATGGCCGCGACGGTTGCTTGCAGTTCCCGGATCGTTTGCGCCAGCTCGGCTACGGTTTCCGCGAGCCTGGCTACGGTTTCGGGCAGTCGCATGAGCTCCTCACCCAAAACATGGTAGCGCATAGCGTCCCGTAATGCGGGGTTGCGCTCCAGGGCAGCGAGGATGTCCTCGAAGGTGTCAATAGGGGTAGTCATAAAGTTGGATTCCTGTCTGATTTGATGACTATTCTAGCACGGTCTGCCACCGGCAGGCGGCACAGGGGTTGTGGTTGGAATTACCCATATGCGGTGCGGCAATGCTACTCAATCACTGCCGAAACGGATTACAACCCCCGCTGCGGCTGGAGAATATACGGTTCTTCGTCGGGCAGAACTGAAAACGTAACCGTTGGGGATGCCTTTTACGGGAGAGGCGGGGCGTCAAAATGGCGCTCCTTTTTGCTATTGCCAATGACTTTCGTCTGCCGGTAAAGTTCATGATTCCCACGAAAGCCGGGCTTCCAGCTGCCTGACCCGTTCCTCGGCGGCCTGCCGGGCGGCGGCTTCGGCATCCCTTTGCGCAATGGCATCATCGCGCTGGGCCACGGCATCGTCGCGCTGGGCTTCCGCAGCTTGCCGGGCCGCCCGTTCGGCGGCGGTTTGCGCTTTGGACTCCGACAGGTCGGGCAAATACTCCTGTGTAACCGGATCCCAAAAACGCAGTTTCCGCTCCACCCAGCGCAGCTCCAATCCCAGCGCCGGGCTGTAGCCCCGGATTACTCCGTTGCCCAGAGCAGTTACCGGAATTGCCTGGTACACTCCGCTGGGCAGCAGCCGGTCGCCGGCCAGCGCCGTGTCGTGGTACTGCCCGCCGGTGCGGTCAAAGCGCCAGTATTCCGCAACGCCATAGTTGGCGTAAAGTTCTCGCTTGACGGTGTAATCCCGCACCCCGGTGGAGGCGGAGGCCACTTCCAGCACGAAATCGGGGGGCTTGCCGATTTCGCTGATGGTGTAGCCGTTGGCGGCCACGATTTCCTCCGGGGGGAAGGGCGTGGCGAAGGCGACCAGGCAGTCGGGCCGGGGGGCGTGTCGGAGGTCGCTGGCGTCGTAGCAAAGGTAGCCCTCACCGGAAACCAGCGCGTCGGCCCGCCCGCTGTACCAGTCCGCAAGAATCATATGAGCCCGGGCGATGTCGGGCAGTTGCGTAGCCATGTCGGGAAGTTGGGGCGGGTCGGGCAGTAGAGTAAGGCGGGGGCGGGTGGGAGTGTGTGAGAGTGGGGATGCGGTTGGAGTGGTCATCGCAGACCTCGCGGGGGCGGTTCACGCGGCGGGGCCGCGCGCCGTATCGTAGCGCGACTTTTGCCGGTAAAGTTCATGATTCCAGCGACAGCCGGGCTTCCAGCTGCCTGACCCGTTCCTCGGCGCCCTGCCGGGCGGCGGCTTCGGCATCCCTTTGCGCAATGGCATTATCGCGCTGGGCTTCCGCAGCTTGCCGGGCCGCCCGCTCGGCGGCGGTTTGCGCTTTGGACTCCGACAGGTCGGGCAAATACTCCTGTGTAACCGGATCCCAAAAACGCAGTTTCCGCTCCACCCAGCGCAGCTCCAATCCCAGCGCCGGGCTGTAGCCCCGGATTACTCCGTTGCCCAGAGCAGTTACCGGAATTGCCTGGTACACTCCGCTGGGCAGCAGCCGGTCGCCGGCCAGCGCCGCGTCGTGGTACTGCCCGCCGGTGCGGTCAAAGCGCCAGTATTCCGCAACGCCATAGTTGGCGTAAAGTTCTCGCTTGACGGTGTAATCCCGCACCCCGGTGGAGGCGGAGGCCACTTCCAGCACGAAATCGGGAGGCTTGCCGATTTCGCTGATGGTGTAGCCGTTGGCGGCCACGATTTCCGCCGGGGGCAAGGGCGTGGCGAAGGCGACCAGGCAGTCGGGCCGGGGCGCGTGCCGGAGGTCGCTGGCGTCGTAGCAAAGGTAGCCCTCACCGGAAACCAGCACGTCGGCCCGCCCGCTGTACCAGTCCGCAAGAATCATATGAGCCCGGGCGATGTCGGGCAGTTGTGTAGCCATGTCGGGAGGTTGGGGCGGGTCGGGCAGTGGGGTAAGGCGGGGGCGGGTGGGAGTGTGTGAGAGTGGGGATGCGGTTGGAGTGGTCATGGCAGACCTCGCGGGGGCGGTTCACGCGGCGGGGCCGCGCGCCGTATCGTAGCGCAACTTTTGCCGGTAAAGTTCATGATTCCAGCGACAGCCGGGCTTCCAGCTGCCTGACCCGTTCCTCGGCGGCCTGCCGGGCGGCGGCTTCGGCATCCCTTTGCGCCACGGCGTCGTCGCGCTGGGTCACGGCGTCGTCGCGTTGCGCCACGGCGTCGTCGCGTTGCGCCACGGCGTCGTCGCGCTGGGTCACGGCGTTATCGCGCTGGGCTTCCGCAGCTTGCCGGGCGGCCCGTTCGGCGGCGGTTTGCGCTTTGGACTCCGACAGGTCGGGCAAATACTCCTGTGTAACCGGATCCCAAAAACGCAGTTTCCGCTCTACCCAGCGCAGCTCCAATCCCAGCGCCGGGCTGTAGCCCCGGATTACTCCGTTGCCCAGAGCAGTTACCGGAATTGCCTGGTACACTCCGCTGGGCAGCAGCCGGTCGCCGGCCAGCGCCGTGTCGTGGTACTGCCCGCCGGTGCGGTCAAAGCGCCAGTATTCCGCAACGCCATAGTTGGCGTAAAGCTCCCGCTTGACGGTGTAATCCCGCACCCCGGTGGAGGCGGAGGCCACTTCCAGCACGAAATCGGGGGGCTTGCCGATTTCGCTGATGGTGTAGCCGTTGGCGGCCACGATTTCCGCCGGGGGCAAGGGCGTGGCGAAGGCGACCAGGCAGTCGGGCCGGGGCGCGTGTCGGAGGTCGCTGGCGTCGTAGCAAAGGTAGCCCTCACCGGAAACCAGCACGTCGGCCCGCCCGCTGTACCAGTCCGCAAGAATCATATGAGCCCGGGCGATGTCGGGCAGCTGCGTAGCCATGTCGGGAGGTTGGGGCGGGTCGGGCAGTAGGGTAAGGCGGGGGCGGGTGGGAGTGTGTGAGAGTGGGGATGCGGTTGGAGTGGTCATCGCAGACCTCGCGGGGGCGGTTCACGCGGCGGGGCCGCGCGCCGTATCGTAGCGCAACTTTTGCCGGTAAAGTTCATGATTCCAGCGACAGCCGGGCTTCCAGCTGCCTGACCCGTTCCTCGGCGGCCTGCCGGGCGGCGGCTTCGGCATCCCTTTGCGCCACGGCATCGTCGCGCTGGGCCACGGCATCGTCGCGCTGGGCCACGGCATCGTCGCGCTGGGCCACGGCATCGTCGCGTTGCGCCACGGCGTCGTCGCGCTGGGTCACGGCGTCGTCGCGCTGGGTCACGGCATTATCGCGCTGGGCTTCCGCAGCTTGCCGGGCGGCCCGTTCGGCGGCGGTTTGCGCTTTGGACTCCGACAGGTCGGGCAAATACTCCTGTGTAACCGGATCCCAAAAACGCAGTTTCCGCTCCACCCAGCGCAGCTCCAATCCCAGCGCCGGGCTGTAGCCCCGGATTACTCCGTTGCCCAGAGCAGTTACCGGAATTGCCTGGTACACTCCGCTGGGCAGCAGCCGGTCGCCGGCCAGCGCCGTGTCGTGGTACTGCCCGCCGGTGCGGTCAAAGCGCCAGTATTCCGCAACGCCATAGTTGGCGTAAAGCTCCCGCTTGACGGTGTAATCCCGCACCCCGGTGGAGGCAGAGGCCACTTCCAGCACGAAATCGGGGGGCTTGCCGATTTCGCTGATGGTGTAGCCGTTGGCGGCCACGATTTCCGCCGGGGGCAAGGGCGTGGCGAAGGCGACCAGGCAGTCGGGCCGGGGCGCGTGTCGGAGGTCGCTGGCGTCGTAGCAAAGGTAGCCCTCACCTGAAACCAGCACGTCGGCCCGCCCGCTGTACCAGTCCGCAAGAATCATATGAGCCCGGGCGATGTCGGGCAATTGCGTAGCCATGTCGGGAGGTTGGGGCGGGTCGGGCAGTAGAGTAAGGCGGGGGCGGGTGGGAGTATGAGAGAGTGGGGATGTGGTTGGAGTGGTCATCGCAGACCTCGCGAGGGCGGTTCACGCGGCGGGGCCGCGCGCCGTATCGTAGCGCAATTTTTACTGACGACACGGCGCCAACGGCCGGTTAGCGGCGCGACGGGGCCGGCCTTACGGGCTTGGCGTCACTGCCGCCCCCGATGCTTGCAGCGCCGCGATTTCGGCGGCGGAGTAGCCGGCCTCGGCCAGAATCTCAGCCGTGTGCATCCCGAACCAGGGCGCCGGAATACCCAATCGCGGCGGCGTGGCCGACAGCCGGGCCGTCGTGCCGGAGTGGTCAACGCTGCCCCACACCGGATGCTCGCGGGTCACGATGAACCCGGCGCTGCGCACCACCGGGTCGTGCCGGTAATCCTCCATGGTCAGATTGGCCGTGACCGACACGCCGCAGGGACGCAACCGCTGCGCCCAGTGTTCAATGCCGTTTTCCGCGATGGTCTCGGCAATTGCGGTGGCGGCATAGTCGTCGTCCACGCCCAGCCATCCCATTGCGGAAAGCATTGACCGGTAGGCGAAGTCATCGGGGCAATGCAGGTACAGCCACCCGTCGGCAGCCTGATAGAGGCGGGAGCGCGCCGAGTAGCCGCGCACGTCCACGCCTTCCAAATCATCCCGCCGGTAGCCGGCGTAGTCAAGGAAATAGGGCGATTGCAGCAGCCCGGCGGTCAAGGCCAGCCCGCTGTCCACCGACTGACCCTGCCCGGTGCGGTTGCGTTCGTGCAGAGCCAGCGCCACGGCGTAGGCGCCCATCAACCCGGTGCCGTAGTCATTGACGGCATAGGGAGACAGCATCGGGGCGCCATCCCGTCCGCCGCGCCGCACCTGCATTCCGCTGGTGCCTTGCGCCAGCTGCTCCCAGCCGGCCCGCTCCGACCAGGGGCCGTCGTAGCCAAAGGCGTTCAGCGAGGCATACACGATGTCCGGCTTGACCTTTTGCACCGCCTCATAGCCCAGGCCCAAACGGTCGACGGCCGATTTGCGGTTGTTTTCCACGATAACGTCGGCGGTTTCAACCAGCTTCCAGAAAACGGCGCGGCCCTCCCCGGTTTTGAGGTTCAGCATAATGCTGCGCTTGCCCCGGTTCACGTCAATGTAGCCTACGGGGTCAAGAGTGCGGGTCGGGTCGTCAATTTTGATAACGTCAGCGCCGAACTCGCCCAGCGTCCGCCCGCAGGTGGGCCCGGCCAGGATGATGCACAAGTCCAGCACGCGGACGCCCTGCAAGGCGGACATAATGTCGCCGTTGCCGGCGCCGGGGGATGGCCGCGCCGGGGCCGCATCCAGCGCGGCCAGCACGGCGTCGGTATGTTCGCCCAAGCGGGGGGCGCGGCTTTGTATCGCGCCGGGCGTGCCCCGCAGGCGCACTTGCACGCCGGGCTGTTTCATCGTGCCGTGTTCGGCGTCGTCAACCTCAACGACCATCTTGCCGGCGGCCGCGTGTTCGTGAACCAGCCATTCGTCCACGGTCTTGCAGACGGTGCAGGCGCCGCCCTGGGCGTTGATGTCAGCCTCCCACTGCCAGGCCGTCCGCTCGCGGAACATCTCGGCGAACCGCTGCTGCCAGAACTCCAGCGTTTCCGAATCCACCGGACGACCGAACAAGGGCACCACCTCGTCAATCCATTCGGTGCGCCCGGCGGCGGTCAGCGTCTGCCGGGCAAAGCGCTCGAACATCCCGTGGTGATAGACCCATCGCCCGTCGGCGCATTGGTAGGGATGCGACATCACCGCCCGCGGAAACTCGAACTGGTCAACGTACTCATAATCGTTGAACTTGATGATGCGGCTGCCCATGGCGGTGAACATCGCCGAGTGCAGGGGCACCTCAATGCGCTGTCCGCGGCCGGACTGGTCCCGGGCGTTGACGGCCATGGCCACCGATACCGACCCCAGCAGCGCGGCAAAAGTGCTGGCGATGGGCAGCGGGGTGAACAGCGGCTCGTCCCCGCTGGCGCCGGTTTCGGGATAAAACCCGGTCTGCGCGCTGATGACCGGGTCCCACCCCGGTTCGTTGCGGCTGGGGTGTTCCTCCCCGTAACCAGGCAGCGAGCAGTAGATGAGGCCGGGATGATTAGCCGACAGGTCGTCGTATCCAATCCCCAATCGCGCGGCGACGCCGGGCCGGAAATTCTCGATTACCACGTCGGCATTGGCGGCCAGCCGCCGCGCATTGTCGCGCCCAGCGTCGGTTTTCAAATCCAGCGCCACTGACCGCTTGCCCCGGTTCCAGGTGGCAAAAGCCGGTTGGGAGCGGGCCGGGTCGCCCTCAGGCCGCTCCACCTTGATAACGTGCGCGCCCTGGTCGGCCAGCAGCATCCCCAGCATGGGGCCGGGTACGTACTGGCCGAACTCTACCACGTGAATGTCGCGCAAAGCGCCGCCCGTCCGGGCATCGTTGGCGTTGGTGGTCATAAGCGTTACTCCTTGTTGACGGGGATTCCGGGTTGCGGAAACGGGGCGCTGCGGCCAGTGTCCTGGGCAAGGTTCCGCCGCCGGTGAACAGACTACCGCCGGCGCCGGATAAGGGCAACCCTGGTGTTGCCCGGCCACCGAGCCGGGCTGTTGGCGCCGCCCCTATGGGGCGCGCCACTCTCCTTCCCAGGTTCTGCCGCTTGCCCCTGGCACGTACTGGCCGGTTCTGATGTGGCTGATGTCGTAATCGGGGAGCTGGCCCAGCGCGTAGCAACTCTCGCCATCCTGCCAGCCGTATTCTGCAAAACGAAAATCATAGTTGTCAAAACCGTGCCGCCTTCTGGAAGCGGGAAGGTCGTTCTTAGCAACCGGAACTATGTGCAGGAAGAACCAATCATCAATGTCAGACTGGCCGCAAGAATCTTTCGTGTACAGCAGCCGGTTCCCGCTGATATAGACGTCATAGTTGGAGCGGATGATGAGTTCACCGCGCTCAATCATCTCCTCAACTTGGCCGCTAACCGTTGCTTCAGGCATTGCCCCGGCGACATCGGCCCGGGCCATGATGGTAACTCCCGGCAGCCGCTGCACCACCTGGTAAGACTCTCCCGCCAGAGCCTCCAGCGACCCTTTCCGGGAGAAGATGAAGGGCGGCTTAAAGCCGTTGTCCTGCAATGCTCCCGAAACGTTCGTTACCCCAACGTGCGCCAGCCGGGGCGTTTCCGGCAGGCGTTCCTGGAGCAGCGCCCATACCGGGTAGTCATAGTCGCTCCATTGCATATACAGTCCCAGCTCCGGGGGACGGTATGCCGCGAGATAGTTGGCGGCGTCAACGTAGGACTGGAAAAGATTGCGGCGGTCGCTGAAGTACATTTCCGTCCGGTCGGTAGCAAAAATCGTTGGGCTGCCGCCGGCGTAAATGGGCCGGGTCTCGTTAGCAATAACCCATGGGACGCTCATTATCAGGAAGATGCCGGCCACAATGCTGAGGCGTCCTCCCGTCGTACTGACACGGTTCAGCAACCAATTTAACCGGCGAAAGTCGGGGGGGGGGGGGGGGCACAATATGCTTGCCGGCAGCCGCATCCGGGATGCCAGGCTGGCCGCGAACACGGCCGCAACGGGCGCGCCGAGCATAAACAGGGGAGTATGGTAGCGCGTGTTCCACCGTTCCCATTGCAGCAGCGCGCAGAAGGAGAGCGCGGCCAGCAGGACGGCCAGCGCCAGGCAGACGGTCAGCCCGTTGCAGCGGAGGCGTTTTCGGAACAGTAAAACTCCTAGCAGAGAGGCCGTCAGAAACCAGAAATGCAGGAAATTGCCGGCAAAAGATTCGTGTATCTGGAAAGAGATACCCGCTTTAAATATCCCATTCCCCAGCGTTGCTCCGGGAACATCATCAATCACGCGCCCAAAGACGCGTCGGACGGCATGAAGCGTCAAATCATTAATTCTGCTATTGGGAACTGCCAGGTGCATCACGGAGTTTCGCACCAAGTTCGACTGCACGACGGACAAGTTGAACTCTTCATTAACATGACTGTTGACACTCCCGCCTGGGGACAGGGGATGTTCAAACAGGTCCAGATTGCGGGCATAATGGCCACTGTTCAGCGCCAGCGCCAGTGCCACCACCGCCACGGCCACCGCCGCCAGCCGGACATAGGGCCGGTATCCCGCCCCGCGCGATTGCAAGACTGCATACAGGAACAACGTTGCCGCCAGCGGCGGGGCGATGGGATAAGCGGTTCCCTTGCTCAACAGCGCAAAGCCCAGCGCCAGCCCGCAAAGCAGCAGCCGTCCCGCCGCCGGCGCGCGGATATACTGCACCGCCAGCAGCGCAAAGGCCAGCAGCCAGAACGAAACAACCAGGTCATTCAGCACGTTGGAACCCTGCAACACCCCCATCGGCAGGGTAACGGCTACCACCGCCGCCAGAACCTGCACCGTAAAAGTCTGCTTCAATTCCCGTGCAATCAGACTGGCCGCAACGCCGCAGCCGGCCAGGGCAAACCACTGCACCGTATTAGCGAAACGGTCGCCGCCGGCCAATATCTGCAAGTGCAGTATGTTCCATTCGGCCAGGGGTGGATGATAAAGCTGGGGCAAGAAGGCGGTCGTGAAATGGCTGACGTTCCCTTCCTGGGCCCACATGGCCACTCGCGCCATACGGTAAGTCATTGAATCCCAATTATTGGGCGGCGCAACCAGCGCAATCAGCAGTATAACCGCCAGTATCAGGCCCAGCGCGGACAGTATTACCCACGCCTCCCGGAACTGCGCCCAGGCCCCGCGCAACGTTGCCAGCGCAACCTTACGCTCGCCATAAAATCCGAAATACAATCCCGCCAGCGCCGCGACGCCGGCCCAGACGCCGGCCAGCGCCGGCAGTTGCAGCAGGCTCCACACCGCAAGCGCCTCGGTGGCGACGACCAGGCACAAAGTATAGGCTGCGGCGGCATAGATAAAGCTCTGCCGGAGGCCGCCGCCTCTGCCGGCGAAGGCCAACATCAGCGCGGCGAATGCGATGGCGGGCAGGACGATGTACATGGCCGGCATCAATATTGCTCAATCAAACGTGGTTGCCTGGCGCGGTGGCCGGGCTGTTGGCGCCGCCCCCTATGGCGCGCGCCACTCTTTTTGCCAGGTTCTGCCGCTTTCCCCTGGCACGTACTGGCCGGTGTTGATGCGGCTAATGGGATATTCCGGAATGTTGGACAGCGCGTAGCAACTCTCGCCATCCTGCCAGCCGTATTCTGCAAAACGAAAATCATAGCTGTCAAAACCGTGCCGCCTTCTGTGGGCAGGAAGGTCGCGCTCAGCAACCGGAACTATGTGCAGGAAGAACAAATCATCAATGTCAGACTGGCGGCAAGAATCTTTCGTGTACAGCAGCCGGTTCCCGCTGATATAGACGTCATAGTTGGAGCGGATGATGAGTTCACCGCGCTCAATCATCTCCTCAATCTGGCCGCTAACCGTTGCTTCAGGCGCGACATCGGCCCGGGCCATGATGGTAACTCCCGGCAGCCGCTGCACCACCTGGTAAGACTCTCCCGCCAGAGCCTCCAGCGACCCTTTCCGGGAGAAGATGAAGGGCGGGTTAAAGCCGTTGTCCTGCAATGCTCCCGAAACGTTCGTTACCCCAACGTGGGCCAGCCGGGGCATTTCCGGCAGGCGTTCCTGGAGCAGCGCCCATACCGGGTAGTCATAGTCGCTCCATTGCATATACAGTCCCAGCTCCGGGGGACGGTATGCCGCGAGATAGTTGGCGGCGTCAACGTAGGACAGGAAAAGATTGCGGTGGTTGTTGAAGTACATTTCCGTTCGGTCAGTAGCAAAAATCGTCGGGCTGCCGCCGGCGTAAATGTGCCGGCTATCGTTAGCAATAACCCACGGGACGCTCATTGTCAGGAATATGCCGGCCACAATGCTGAGGCGTCCTCCCGTCGTACTGACACGGTTCAGCAACCAATTTAACCGGCGAAAGTCGGGGGGGAATATGCTTGCCGGCAGCCGCATCCGGGATGCCAGGCTGGCCACGAACACGGCCGCAACGGGCGCGCCGAGCATAAACAGGGGAGTATGGTAGCGCGTGTTCCACCGTTCCCATTGCAGCAGCGCGCAGAAGGAGAGCGCGGCCAGCAGGACGGCCAGCGCCAGGCAGACGGTCAGCCCGTTGCAGCGGAGGCGCTTTCGGAACAGTAAAACTCCCGGCAGGGAAACCGCCAGCAGGCAGAAATGCAGGAAATTGCCGGTAAAACCCGGGTTTATCTGGAAAGGAAGGCCGACTTCAAAAAGCGACGATTCTTGGTTTGAGCCAGGAACATTATCTATCGTATCCCCAAAGACGCGGCGGACGGCATTGAGCGTGAACTCGTTTATCCTGCTGCTGGGAACTGCCAGGTGCAGTACGGAGTTTCGTATCAGGTTCGCTTGGAGGACGGACAGATTGAACTCCCCATTAATTTGATTCACCGGATACGACCTGCCTGGCGACAGAGGATTTTCGAATAAATCCCAGTTGCGGGCGTAATGCCCGGTGTTCAACAATAGAGCGATTGCCGCAACCGCCAGAGCTGCGGACGCCGGCTTGATAAAAGGCCAATGCCGCACGCTGCGGGCCCGGACGATTCCGTAGAGAAACAGCGTTGCCGCCAGCGGCGCGGCGATGGGATAGGCGGTTCCTTTGGTCAGCAGCGCGAAGCCGAGGGCCAGCCCGCAAAGCGCTAGCCGTCCCGCCGCCGGCTCCCGGAGATACTGCACCGTCAGCAGCGCGAAGGCCAGCAGCCAGAAAGCGAGCACCAGGTTGTTCTGAGTGCTGGAAGCCTGTAACAGTCCCATCGGGAGGGTAACGGCTATGACCGCGGCCAGCGTCTGCACCGTAAAGGTCTGTTTCAATTCCCGGGCCACCAGGCTGGCCGCAATGCCGCAGCCGGCCAGGGCAAACCACTGCACCGTGTTGGCGAAACGGTCACCGCCGGCCAATATCTGCAAGTGCAGTATGTTCCATTCGGCCAGGGGTGGATGATATAGCTGGGGCAAGAAGGCGGTCGCAAAATGGCTGACGTTCCCTTCCTGGGCCCACATGGCCACTCGCGCCATGCGGTAAGCCATTGAATCCCATCCATTGGGCGGCGCAACCAGCGCAATCAGCAGGACGGCGGCCAGTATCACGCCCATTGCAGACAGCGTTGCCGGCGCCTCCCGGAACCGCGGCCAGGCGGCGCGGAACGTTGCCATCGCAACTTTCCGGTCGCCGTAAAACCGGAAATACAATCCCGCCAGTACCGCGACGCCGGCCCAGACGCCGGCCAGCGCCGGCAGTTGCAGCAGGCTCCACACTGAAAGCGCCTCGGTGGCGACGACCAGGCACAAAGTATAGGCTGCGGCGGCATAGATAAAGCTCTGCCGGAGGCCGCCGCCTCTGCCGGCAAAGGCCAGCATCAGCGCGGCGAATGCGATGGCGGGCAGGACGATGAACATAGTCTGCTCGGCGGCCCGGCTCCGTAGAATTACCGGCGTTGCCGGATTATCCGGCGCCGACGAAACGGGATGGGTCGCACCCGTCCCGGCAGATGCCGGTATCGCCGGTGGCGATGATGTCGGCGATGCCTTTGCCCATGGCCGGCCCCAGCAGGATGCCTTTTTTCTGGCCGCCCGTGCTGAGATACACGTTGTCCCAACCCGGCGCCGGCCCCACAATGGGCAGCCAGTCCGGGGTAACGGGCCGCAGGCAGGCCGTATGCAAGGCAACTGCAGCGTTAGCCAGCGACGGCATCAGCCGCGCCGCCATTGCCATAATGTGCCGGCGCGCCGCGTCGGTCAGCGACCGGTCAAACCCGGCGTCCTCCTCGGTAGAGCCGCACCAGATGAGGCCGTCGGTCTTGGCGTACATTGAGCTGCCGCCGCCAGTCAGCTCATAGTCCAGACCCGGCCCGTCGGGTTGCAGGCGGATAATCTGCCCTTTCAGCGGGTCAACGGGGATGGCGATGTCCAGCCACTGCTCGGCGGTGCGGCACCAGGGGCCGGCGGCAATCAGCAGCGCGCCGCAGGGGATTTCGCCATCGGGCGTTACCACCGACTCCACCCGCCCGTTGCCCAGCCGCAGGCCCACGGCGCTGGCGGACACCACCGTTGCGCCGCGCTTTTGGGCGGCCGCCGCCAGGGCCCGGGTGAACTCCATCCCGTCCAGCGCCCCGTTGCCCACGGCGCGCGCGCCGGCGATAATGTCCGGCGACAGGCGGGGTTCCAGCGCCAGGGCGTCCTCCCGTTCCAGCCATGCGGCGGAAAAGCCCGGCTCGGATGCGCCGTTGAAAGTCGCCAGCGTCTCCCGCAGTTCGGGCAGTTCGTCCTCGGTGAAGGCTGCTTTGATGATTGAGCTGATGCGCCCGTGATAGTCAATGCCGGTTTCGGCCGGCAAAGCATCCCACAGCTGCCGGTGCAGCCGGAAAGACTGCAAGGCCAGGGGCAGCAGCTCCGGCCAGCCGTGGCCCTCCAGGGGGTTGAGGCCGCCGGCGTTGTAGCCCGACGACGCCGCCGCGATGCCGTCGCGCTCAATAATCGTTGACGCGATGCCCTGTTGGGCCAGATAGTAAGCGGCGGCGCATCCCGCGATGCCCCCGCCAATAATCACCACGTCAGCAGCCTGATTTGTTGTCATAATGTCAATCCCATTCCTAGTTTCACCGGCGCCCATCCGGTTTGGGTTATTCCGGCCATTGTAGCAAAAGGTGAAACGGGTTGCCGGAGAAAATCCGGGGCGCCGGCGGTCAGCGCCGCTCCGAGAACCTTTCCGACAGCTCCCGCAAAATGTCCTCTGCACTTTGGCAAATGTCCGTTATTACATCTGCCGCCGGCCGGATGGCATTAACCTGGCCGGCCCCTTGACCCATATAGACTGACGCCAACTCCGGGTCGTGGCGGGCCCGGGCGGCGGCAACATCCGAGGCCAGCTCCTCCCGATGGGCAAGAACCTCGGCGTCTCTGCCGTGCCACTGGCGCACCAGTTGATTGCGGTACACCCGGCCGGCTATCCGCTCCGGCCAGGGGTCGTTGCCCAGCAGGTCGTAAAGCCGGGTGAATACGGTGTCCTGTCCCCCGGAAAGCAGGACTTGCTCTTTGAATGCCGGGGGGACTTCCACGGCCTCCGGGGTGGCCAGCAAGGCAGTGCCGATGGATGCTCCTTCCGCGCCGGCCGCCAGTACGCCGGCCAAGGCCCGGCCGGAGGTGATGCCCCCGGCCGCCAGCGCCGGAAGATGCGGAAACCGTTCCACCAGCTCGACCAGCAGGGGCAGCAGGTTCATTTCGCCGGTATGTCCGCCGGCGGCGTTGCCCTGGGCCAGCAGGACATCGGCGCCGGCGTCCACCGCCAACTCTGCGGCCTCCGGCGACTGCACCTGGCAGATAGTGACCGCGCCCGCATCCCGGGCCATACCCAGCCAGGGGCGCGGGTCGGCAAAGGAAAATATCACCACCGGCGCCCGCTCAGCCAGGGCAAGCTCAAAGTTCTGGGGATTGGCTGCAATCAGCTGGGTGATAAAGCCGATGCCAAAAGGCCGGTCGGTTTGGGCGCGGATGAATTCAATCTGCCGCCTGAACCAGTCGGGGCCAAAATCGTTGCTGCCGCCAAGGGCGCCCAACCCCCCGGCCAGCGACACCGCAGCGGCCAGATTCCCGCCGCTGTGGTTGCTCATCGGCGCGGACATTACCGGGTAGTCCAGGTTCAGCAAGTCAGTAAAGCGAGTTCGCAGCATGGCCGGTCCATCCTTATAATAGTAGCAGTTGATAGAAAGGTCGTGCCGGCCACACGGCCCCGCTGGCCCCGGCGCTTTTGCCGTTAGGATATAATCACAGTCGGAGGTGTTTATGCCAATCTACGAATACCGTTGCGGCGATTGCGGCGCGGATTTCGAGTCCATCCGTCCGGTATCCCGCGCCGACGACCCCATCAACTGCAAAGCCTGTGGCCGGCCAGCCACGCGGCAGATTTCCAACTTCTCTTTCAAATCCGACACGTTCACCGCGCCCAAGCTGCGCCGCCGTCCCGGTGAGGTTTTCCGGGGCCACCGTTCCGACGGCGCAGCCGGGGCCAGCCCGCAGGACGCTGAGCGCCCCGCCAGCTAGGGGCGGCTGGCCCGCGCCTCGTTGCAGGCGATGCAGGTGCAGGCGGCCCGCAGCGAGCGGTAGGTGTAAATGCCGGTGTAGTGGGCATCGCTCCAGAGGAACTGCAACGCATACTGTCCGACCGCCATCTGGTCCAGCGCCCGCACGTCCGGGGCGATGCCGTCCGGGTCCAGCAGGGCGCGTCCGGTCATTTCCTCCACACAGGAGGCGCAGGGGCAGCGGAGCCGCAGCATCCGGTGGGGATAAATCCCCCGGTGGCCGTCATCCCAATTGATGATGATGGCATTGCCGGTGATGTCCACGTCGGTAGGTTTGATGATTTCGTTGGTTGCCATAATCTCATCCCTGAGCGGTCTGTTGCGTCCTATGGGTTGCGGCGTGCGGCGATAAATGCCGCTACGGCCCCGGCTGACAGCAGAATGGACAAAGCCAGAGCCGTCAGCAAGGCGATGGTCAACGTCTGCCGCTGCCTGGCATAGCTGGCGGTCTCCGCCGCTGCGGTCTGCTCAATGCCGTCCAGGACTTCGGCCAGCGGACGCATAATATCGGCCTTGCGGGCGTGGTAGTCGGCGCCGTTCAGGATACTGCGGGCGCGCTCCAGGTTGCCTTCGCCGGCCGCTTGCATCGCCTCCGTTTCCAGTCCGGCCAATGCGTTGGAATTGGCCTCCGAGCTGCCCAGCAAAGCCAGCTGGCCCTCCGTAAAGCCGGCCCGCACCAGCAGCGTCCGCAACAGTACGGGTTCGCCGGCGGCGCCCGGCGGGGGTTCGCCGGCCAGCAGGAAGTCCCAGTAGATGCCCTGATATTGCACCGGACGCGGCGCGTTGCCGTTTCTGATGTCCAGTATCTGTTGGAACCAGTCGCGATACCGTTCCTCGCCCGTTGCTGCGTACAGCCTGGCCATACGGGTCAGGTCGTCGGAAGTCTGACGCAAGCCGTCGGTCAGCACGTAATCCCGGTATTGCCTGGCCTGGCTTTCGGCCATTTTCTGGTTAACTGCCGAAATGCGCCAGAACAGCACGAGGGATACCACCGCAAGGGCCCCGACCGCCATAATCAGGCCCACGGTAGCGGTTTGAAGTTTCCCGGCATTGCCCATTTCCGGCTTCCTTTATTATGTGCTATACGGTCTGCGACTGCACTTCGGCCAGGCGGGCCGGCCGGGGCATTTCGTCCGGGTCGGTGGGAATCTCGATGATACTCGGCCCGTCCACCGCCAGGGCCTGGGCGAAAGCGTCGGCGATGTCCTCAGGGCGGTCAACGTAAAATCCGGCGCCGCCGAACAGCTCGGCGTACTTGTCAAACCGGGGGTTCACCGTGTCCGCTCCCACGTACCGCTCGTTGAAAGCGTATTTCTGGTAAGCCTTCTCCGACCCCCAGCAGTCGTTGTTCATTACTACCGAGATGTTTTTCAGCCCGTAGCGTACCGCGGTCTCAAACTCCTGGGCGTTGAACAGAAAACCGCCGTCGCCGTTGAAGTTCACCACCGGACGGTCAGGGGCGGCGAAGTTTGCCCCGATGGACGCCGGGAAGCTGAACCCCAGCCCGCCCAAATCCAGCGCCATAATCAGGCTGCGCGGCTGATAGTAGTTCAGCCGGTCTTGCCCGAAGTTGGGCGCGAGGCCGGCGTCCAGGGCGATGATGGCATCCCGCGGCATCACCCGGCGCAGCTCAGCGTACACACGCTGGGGCTTGATGTAGTCGCCGGCAAGTTCGCTTTCCCCGGCCAGCCGGGCGGCGCGGGCGGCGTTCCAGGCGGCGACGCGCCCCGTCCATTCGGCATTGGGCCGCAACTCCGCCGCGGCGACGATACCGTTGATTTCCTCGACCACGGCGCCGACGTCGCCCTCGACGCCCACCGCAATGGGGTAGATGCGGCCAATCTCTTTCGGGTCAATCTCAATATGAACGATGCGGGCGTCGGCGGGGATAAAGCGATGGTCAAAGAAGGTGGTGGACTGCCCCAGCCGCGTGCCGGCCGCTACGATAACGTCGGCGTTGCGGATGGCGTCAATTGCCTCCGGCGCACCCAGCCGGCCCAGATGGCCCAGGTAGTTGGGGTGGTCGTTGGGCACGGCGTCGGCCCGCCCGTAGGAGGTGACGATGGGCGCGCCGGTGAGTTCGGACAAGCGCACGATGCCGGCGTCGGCCAGGCTCCATGCCACGCCGCCGCCGGCCAGAATCACGGGCCGCCGCGCCGCCAGAATCTCGCGGGCGGCGGCCGCCACCTGCTGCCGGTCGCCGCGGGAACGGCCCTGCCCGGTGCGGTAGGCGGCAGGGGTCAGCAAATCCAGGTCAACCTCGCTGCCGGGCAGCAGGTCGCGGGGGATGTCCACCAGCACCGGGCCCATCTTGCCCGACGTGGCGATGCGAAACGCCTGGCGCAGCGCGTCGGGCAGTCGCTCAATCTTGTTGATGGAGAAGCTGGCCTTGGTGATTGGCTCAAACAGCGCTACCTGGTCAAACTCCTGGGTGGAGTCCAGATGCTGATGGTCGCGGGATGCCGACGGGGCCAGCACCACCACCGGCGAGTGAGCGACGTATGCGGAGCCAATGCCGTAGGTCAGGTTCAGCACACCCGGCCCGTTGGTGACCAGGCAGACCGACGGCGCGCCGGCGATGCGGCTGTACCCGTCGGCCATCAACGCGGCGCCCTGCTCGTGCCGCACGCCGACGAACTCCATATCGTCCCGGTCATACAGCGGGTCGAGGATGTCCAGGAAGGACGAGCCGACGATGCCGAAAATCTTGCTGACGCCTTCCTGGCGCAGCAGTTCGATGACTGCGGCGCCGGCTTTCATACGCTGGGGCATATTTGCACCTCTCGCTGTTGTGTCGTGGTAATGGCAAAGTGGCGGCTAGAGTACCACAGCCGGGTGGCCATGACGGGGAGGACGGGGGGCGCTGCTCATCAGACCCATGCCTGCGGCGGTTCCGCCAGTATGCGCTCACCCCGCGCTCCGAAACGCGAACGGTTGGTAGTAAAGAACTTTTGCAGATTTCCGGCGCTGTCCGGCAAAAATACACGGCGCGCCAGCCGTTCCGCACCGCCGGGTACGTTGCGATAGTGATTCAATGCTGCCGTTAAGACACGCCATCGGTTGCGGCGCGCTCGTTGCAGACGGGCGACATTTAAGCCTAGCAAGATGATGGTCGCCTTTATCCGGCATACTGAAATGCCCGATGATGCACAGGCGTTTTCATCCGCCTCAATTATGCCGTCGGAGTTCACCCGGAATAGCGCCGGGAACGGCGGGAGTATGCGCGGGTCGATAAATCCGGTGGAGTGAGCATCAGCTTTGGCCTGTCCGCAACTGATGTTATCCGATTGAGGCGATAAATACCTTTCCGGGTCAACTATAGACACTTCAGGGCCGAACCGTAACCGCGCTGTACCGCCCAGGCAGGATGCCATCAGGTTGGCGTAGTTGAGGGCTTGCGTCGCGTTATGCTCCGATTCACTTTGAGGGATGATATGCTCGACCTGAACGTCATCTACATTGCTTTCGCTACGCAGGCTGATTTCGCAATAGCCGCAAAGCCCGTGCTGTATGGCTGCCAGCTGGTCCCGAAGTTCCTGGTACGCTGCCGGGTCGTCCCTGCGAAAACTCTCCCAGCCTGCTGTGGTTCCGTATTGCTTGAGATAGGCGGCCAAGCCTTCGGTAGGGCCGGTGAGAGGATTAATGCGCTTCACTATTCTCTCCCTGACTATTTACAACTTCTTGCACCGTCATCTCGATGTCCGCCCTGTCTAGCGCGTAGTCATCCGGCGAGAGCCGTTCCAGCTTGCTCCGGAGCTGCAAGGCGGTTTTCGACTTGCCTTTGCCATCGTCAACCAGCCGCATATATTCGTCAAGAGCCACTGCAAACTCATTCTTTGGCGGGCGTTCGTCAACTCCCATGACTGCCGTCAGCACGTCACCAGCCGGGGCGCCGTAGGTATGCCCACCGGCGCCAGCAGCGGCGATGCCATCGCCCTTCCGGTAAAGTTCCACGATATGCTCCGGGTGAACCGTCGTCAGCACCTGCGGGCTGTGGGTAGATACTATAAACTGTGCATTAGGAAAAGTCCGCATCAAGTCAGGCAATACCCGCTGCTGCCAGGACGGATGCAGGTGGAGGTCAACCTCGTCAATCAGCACGATGGCCTCGGATTGCAGCGGGTCGTCCTTATGGGGGTTGCCCTGCGCCATCCTGCGGGCTATGTCGGCGGCCAGCGCCAGCATAATGCGGTAGCCGCCGCTCAGCTGGCTAATCGCAAGTTCCGTATCCCCCTCACCGTCCGGCCTCTTTACGGACACCACAAACTCGGTTGGGTTGCGCGTAGTGCGCGGTTGGGATACGCCGGGAATCATAGACTCAATGGCACAACGCACTGCGCTTAGCTCATTCAACTGATAGTCAAAGTCTCGCAAGTCCCTTTTTTTTCGCAGTTCCTCACCTTCTTTGGCATCAAACCAGTTGAAAAAATCCCGAAAGTTGGAACGAGCGGACAATGCGCCTTCCAAAGCATCGTAGCGCGTAAACTCCCGCCGGCTGCCCTGCCGTCGCTGTGGAACATCCAGCACTGCCCGGTCGGTATCGTAGAAAGCAACAATCGGCAGGTCAATTGGCGGCTTGCTTTCCATGTCCGCGTCGACAATTTCGGCCAGCACTTCCCGCAAATTGCGAAGTCCCACCGGATCCTCGTGAGAATCACGGACAACGGCAGTTCCGGTATGGCTGGTCACGTCCGGCTTTCGTGGTACGCCAAAATTTCTACGGCGCTGCCATACCAACCCGTCGGTCGTTATCAGCTGAATCAGGTGCGGCTGTAGTCCTCGCCGGTCGGTTTTGAGAAAGGCGATACTGCGTACCTCGGGCAACAGGCGCAGGATGCGGCCCAAGCCCACGGCTATCGCATTCAGTACGCTGGTTTTGCCGTGCCCATTTTCCCCGTGCAGCACCGTCAGTTGGGGATGCAACCGCAGCGTAAGTTGCTCAATGGCGCGGTAATTCTCGATTGTCACTTGGTCCAGTTTCATAGTGACCACGCCCGATAGAGCCAACGCCCGGCAGTGCCGACTTTTGCGCCATTGCGCCATAATCTCAGCACACTATACCACATCCATACTCCCCGCCGTTTCCGTGCTATAATGCTGCAACTATTTTGAGGAGGGCTCCCGGTGAGCGCAATGGAGGTGGTGTACCGAGGCATTTTTCAGAAAACGCTGGCCCGGAACATCGTCCGCAGCATCGTATTCGCCGCCCGCAAAGAGGGCAAAATCGGCGCCGCTTTTGGCCGCTATGGCGATTCGCCGGAACGCAACGGCATTCCCGCCAAGCAGTTCGCCATCGTATCCGACAGTCCTGAAGAACTGGTTGAGCCTGGCAATAGCGACTTTCTGGAATTGATGAAGGAGCCCTGGCGTCTGCAGGGCAACGCCGGCCAGGGCCTTATGACTCCCGATATGGTCGCGGGCGCTTCCAGGTCGCCGGGCAACTAGTCAACCGCCTGCTGGTGATAGCCGGCCATCCGTGGGAAAGGCGTCTGGCTGGCGAAAAGGCAACGGAGGTAACGGGAATGAACCTGCAACCCATTAGTTACGACGAGCTAAACCCCAGGCAGAAAGAAAATTATAATTTCCAAAAATCCGCCGCTATTCTTGCCGATTACGGCTTCAACTGCATCAAGCTGGCTGATGACTGGCAGGGCGCGGATTTTCTGGCAGACCACATTGACGGGACGCAAACACTCAGAGTTCAGCTCAAAGGCCGCGTAACTATTGATAAGAAGTACATAGGCCAAGACTTGTACATGAACTTCAAGGTCGCTGGAACATGGTATCTGGTTCCCCACGACGAGTTGATTGACATAATCGGACAGGCCACGAACTGGTTGAACACGCAATCCTGGCAACAAGAGCACGGTGCGTATTCCAGCAACAACCCATCACTGACGTTACTGGAAAAATTGCGTCCCTTCGCCCTCGACACCATACCCGAACCGGGGATTGTCCAACCCCAAGCGACTGCTGAGCTACCGCTCAGTTCGGTAGATACTGGAATCAATGTGACCGAAGGCTCCCATTCCGAGGCAGGAAATCCCCAAAGGGGGCGAGCTAACAACATCAAGCAAGCTGCCGTTGCCCTTGCCCAAGCCGGTTACGATTGCACCCCGCCATCGCGTAAACTGACGGATGTTGACATTCTGGCGCAACACAAGGGCGGAACCGGGGCTATCAAGGTCCGATGTCCGGGCCGGGCTGCCATCTATAAAGGATGCCTTGGCCAGAGCATCTATTTAAGTTTTCAAGACCAGAACGGAGTTTGGTATTTGATTCCCCACGATGAACTGGTTAGCATAGCCGGAGAAACCACGCCCTGGCTGGACTCACATCCTTGGCGTGTGGACGGCTGGTACAGCTCTGCTAAACCTTCAGCCAGAATGCGGGACGGGCTGCGCCCCTTTGCCCTGAACGCCGGCCCTTGACCCGTCCCGGTATCCGCCCCCGTTCCGTGCTATAATGCCGCAACTATTTTGAGGAGGGCTCCCGATGAGCACAGTGGCAGTGGAGGTGGTGTACCGCGGCATTTTCCAGAAAACGCTGGCCCGGAACATCGTCCGCAGCATCGTATTTGCCGCCCGCAAAGAGGGCAAAATCGGCACCGCATTTGGCCGCTATGGCGACTCCCCCGAACGCAACGGCATACCCGCCAAGCAGTTCGCCATCGTCTCCGACAGTCCTGAAGAGCTGGAGGAAAATCTGGCGGTGTACGAAGCCCGCGAGGTGGATGTTACCATCAACGTTGACGATACCATGTGCAAGGGCGTTGAGTCCTGGGCCTGGTACGGCTTGCAGCCCATCAACGCCCTCACCAAAGACGGCGGCACCCTCATCGTCACCTCCCGCCAGGAAGCCGACGCGCTGATTGAGGACATCCACCAGAAGGATACCGCTTACAACCTCGCCATCGTGCCGGCCTCTACCAGCTTCTCCGGGCTGTGGGTCTATAAGGACGACCACACCGACGTGCGCATCCTCGGCGCCCTGGCGAGGGCCTGCCCGGAACTGGTCGGCATTGACGCAATGGTTGCCGCCATCGAAGACCAGGGCTGGGGCGGTTTGAAGCAAACCTCCGCCCGCAACGCCTTTGAGCGCACCACCTTCCGCCCGGTGGAACCCGGCGAAGGCAGCGACGATACCCCCTTCAGTTTCGACCTTCCCGGCTGGCAGTCAATGGAAGAGGGCCTGGTGATCAAAGGCATTGAGGAAGGCGGCGGTTTCCGTGGCGGCAACGAAGGCTACCAGCCCATCCGCAATTCCGTCTTCAAGAAGTTCAGCACCCGCTCGATGCGCCCGGTCATCAACTTTGACACCTGCATCAAGTGTACCCTGTGCTGGCTGCAGTGCCCCGACACCTGCTTTGACGTTACGCCCGAGGGTCTGTACGACGCCAATATGGACGCCTGCTGCGGCTGCGCCGTCTGCGAGGCGGTTTGTCCGGTGCCGGATTGCGTCGTTATGGTCAACGAGGCCGAGTTCAACGACAACAACAGCCAGTACGAACACTGGACGCAGGACAAGGACGGCTATCACCAGTGGATGACCGAGCTCATCCAGGTGCAACGGGCCAGCGACGCCGACGCCGAGCGCAGCCACGGCTACCACAGCCCCGGCAAGTATGAAGCCGAGTCCGAAGTTGCCCTCACCGGAGACGATGACTAATGGCCACCCAAACCCTTCCCCAAACCGAGCGCCCGCAAGAGCGCGAAGAACTGATCAGCGGCAGTGAAGCCATCGCCATCGCCTGCTCTCTCGCCGACGTTGACGTAATCACCGCCTACCCCATCCGGCCCTACGACACGGTGATGCAGTACGTGTCCAAGCTGAAGGCCGACGGCGCGTTTGACTGCGATTTCATCGTGGCCGAAAGCGAACACTCCCAGTTTGAAATCGTCAAGCACGCCTCGGCCGTCGGCGCGCGCACCTTCTGCGGCTCCAGCGGCGTGGGCTGGTTCTACGCCTTTGAGGCCATTACCGTAACCGCCGGCCTGCGCCTGCCGGTGGTGGCAATGGTGGGCAACCGCGCGCTGGACGACCCCGGCGCCTTCGGCGTGGAGCACAACGACGCTATGGCCGTCCGCGACCTGGGCTGGATGCTCTACTGGGTCGGCACGGCGCAAGAGGCGCTGGACACGGCCCTGCTGGCCTGGCGCGTGGCCGAGGACCCGCGGGTGTTCCTGCCCATGGCTATTTCCTGCGACGGCTCCTTCCTGACCCACTCGCAAGCCATCGTCAACGTTCCCACCCAGGAGCAGGTCAACCAGTACCTGCCCACCTACGACCGGGGCCGCCTCCTGCTGCACCCGGACAACCCCATCACGGTGGCCCCGCAGGTCAACGAAGACTGGCTGATGGAAATACGCCGCCAGACCGACGACGCCATGCGCCGCACGCCCGCCGTCATCAAGGAAGCCTACGCCGAGTTCAAGCAGCTCTTTGGCCGGGGCGACGACAGCCCCTTCATTGAGGAATATATGACCGAGGACGCCGACATCGTCCTCGTCGGTATGGGAACGCTGGCGATGCCTGTCCGCGTCGCCGTCCGCCGGATGCGCGAGCAGGGCGTGAAAGTCGGTTTCCTGCGCGTCAAGTTCTTCCGCCCCTTTGCCACCGACGAAGTGCGGGCGGCATTGAACCATTGTAAGGCCGTGGGCGTTATTGACCGGGATTATTCCTACGGTTCGCCCTCTTACGGCGGCGTGCTGTTCAACGAAGTCCGCTCCGCCCTGTACACGCTGGACAACCGCCCGTTGGCGCAAAGTTTCATCGCCGGCCTGGGCGGCCGCGAAATTCTGGTGCGGGACGTGGTGGAAATGACCGATATGGTGCAGGCGTCCATTGACGCCGGCACGGTGCAACAAGAAAACACCTGGATTGGCGTCCGGGATTAGAGGAGAGCCGCTATGACTACGATGACCCAAGCTCCGCCCCAGCCCGTGCAAGACCTGCCGCAAGTCCGGGGCGTCAAACAAATTCCGGTGTTTGAAGGCTTCACCTCCGGGCACCGCACCTGCCAGGGCTGCGAGTCCGCGCTGGTGATGCGCCTGATGATTAAGGCCGCCGGCCCCCGCACCATCGTGGTGGGCAGCACCGGCTGTATGTACGTCGCCAACACCACCTATTACAGCACCCCCTGGGTCGTGCCGTGGATGCACACCCAGTTGGGTTCCAGCGGTTCCGCCGCCACCGGCACCGCCGCCGGCCTGGCCTCCCTGATGCGGAAGGGCAAGATGCAGGAAGAACCCATCAACGTCATCGCCTTCTGCGGCGACGGCGGCGGTGTGGATATGGGCCTGTCCGCCATCTCGGCAGCCCTGCAACATGATGAGTACAACCTGCTCATCCTTTGCTACGACAACGAGTCCTACGCCAACACTGACATCCAGGTATCCGGTTCCAGTCCGTGGGGCGCCAACTCCACCTTCTCCCCGCCGGGCAAGGTGCATCGCATTATGAACCGGCGCTGGAAGAAGAACACCGTGCCCATGCTGGCCGCCGGCCATCCCGATGTCCGTTACGTCGCCACGGCCTGCGGTTCCTACGGCCCCGATTTCACCAACAAGATCCGGCGCGCCCTCACCATCGGCGGCCCCACTTTCATCCACAGCATCGACCCCTGCCCCAAGGGTTGGGACTATGACCCCAAGTATTCCCACGAATTGGGAATGCTGGCCGTGGAGACCGGCATCTGGGTGCAGTATGAAATTGCGGACGGCGATCTGATTCTCAACGGCCCGTCCCGGGCCATCGCCCGGGGCATCCGCCGCCGCAAGCCGGTAACGGAATACCTGCAACGCCAGGGCCGCTTTGCCCACCTCACCGAGGAGGACCTGAAGTTCTTCCAGGAAAAGATTGACGAGTCCTGGGAAAAGTGGTGGATTCCCGGTATAGTCCCCTTCGGCCCCCACGACGAAGGCGCGTAACCCGGACGAGCCACGCAAAGCCATCGCAGGGGCGGGTTTAATACCCGCCCCTGCCGCTTTAATCAAATATGCCATACAAATATTTGCCAAACAAGTTGACCCCACGTATTGCTGTGTTACACTTGCTAGCCAACTGATACCTGCGAGGTTAAAGAATGGTAAAGGTCGCCCTAACAGTTGAAGGCGAAGCCGATGAAGTAATCGCGGCGATTCGACAACTTGCGGTTGGCGATGCGGTGTCCCCGGCCCCCGTTGTGGAAATTGCCGACGATGCAGTAGAGACGCAGCCCGCTGAAGCAGCAGTTCTTCCGCCAGCGCCAGCGCCAGCGCCGGCCCCGCCGCCGGTGCCGGAAGGGAGATGGACCATCGACCACGTCCGCACTTTCTGGGGTTTCCTGGCCGACGACGCGCGGGAAATCTACCAGAGAGTCGCCCAAAGCCCCGGTTACGTGTTGTCCCGGCAGGCGTTGCTGGACGAAATGCAGCTGACCGTGCGTCAGCTTTCCGGCCGGCTCTCGTCCCAGGGCCACGCCGTGCGGCGCATCCGCCGGTTCCACAACGTAGCCTTACCGCATCCGATGTCCTTTGACTCCCAAACTGACGAATACAAGATGCAGCCCGACGTTGCCGATGCTATCGTCAGGTTGAACCTGTGACGATAACCGGCAACCGTATAGCATCGCACTGACGGCGCGTGTCGCCGAGAAGGAGGCACTCCATGCGAATGGACCCTATCAACCTGTACGATTACGAAGCCAGAGCCAAGCAGGTACTGCCCCACAACAACTGGGAATTTATCGAAGCCGGCTCAATGGACGAATTCACCACGGCCCGCAATCGCTCGGCATTTGAGTCGCTGACCCTGCGCCCCCGGTTTATGCGCGATACCACCGAGCGCAAAATTGCCACCACCGTGCAGGGGCAGGACATCAGCTTCCCGGTGATGATTTCCCCCGCCGGCGGCCACGGCAACGCTCACCCCGATGCCGAGTGCGCCACCGCCCGGGGCGCCGGTATGTCCAACACCCTGATGATGTGCAGCACCTCCTCCAATTGCAGCATGGAGGAGATTGCCGCGGCGGCCACCGGCCCGCTGTGGTTCCAGCTCTACCATCGCGGCTACGATATTACCGAGAACCTGGTTAAGCGCGCCGAGGCCGCCGGATTCCGGGCCATCGTCCTCACCGTGGATACTCCGGTGCCAAGTCCCAAAGAGCGGGACGTCCGCAACCGCTACGAGCGCCCCGGCGAGCTGGGCAACTTCCGGGAGCAGCAGGACAACCTTGCCGCAGTCAGCGGCACCGATGAGTCGCCGCGCTGGGAAATGCCCCAGTCGCCGCCCCTGACCTGGCAAGAGCTGGACTGGCTGCGGAGCCTGACCGACCTGCCCCTCGTGCTCAAGGGCGTCCGCGTCGCCGAGGATGCGCGCCTGGCCGTTGACCACGGCGTTAACGGCATCCTCGTCTCCACCCACGGCGGCCGCCAGCTGGACAGCACTATGTCCAGCATTGAGATGGTGCCCGAAATCGTCGCCGCCGTCGGCGACAATGCGGAAGTGTACGTTGATTCCGGCGTCCGGCGCGGCAGCGATGTCCTCAAGGCCCTGGCCCTGGGCGCAACTGCGGTAGCAGTGGGCCGCCCGCTCTACTGGGGCCTGGCGGTTAACGGAGCCGAAGGCGTCCACCATATGCTGGAACTGCTGCGCGAGGAATTCAACCGCGCCATGGCCTACTGCGGCCAGAACAGTGTGGACGACCTGGAGGAGCGGCTCCTCAACGTGCCGCGGGAATGGGGGCCTTTCCGCACGGAGAACGACATCGCAGAGCATCTGCCCTTCTAAACCGTCCCACCACTACAGCCACGCAAGGGCGACGCACTGCGTCGCCCTTATTTTCGGGGCGCTGTTTGCTTAATCGTCCGCGGCGACCGCTACCGCATTTACGCCAATCTCAGCCAGGAACCCGGCGAGCAAGCCATTAAAAACTGCGGGCTGCTCAAAATGCGTTGAATGCGCCGCTTCCGGCACCACTTCCAGCCGGCTGCCCGGTATCAGCCGCTGCACCGCCGCAATCACCGGCGGCGGGAAAATCCGGTCTTCCGCGCCCACCACCAGCAGCGTGGGAATCGTCAGGTTAGCCAATTCCGCCGCCGACGGCCCGCCGGGATTGCGAAACAACCCCGACACTACGCTAACCGGCATTGCCGGATTGATGCGTCCAATCGCGCCGAACAGGAACGTCAACTCCGGCTGGCCGGCGATGAAACCGTCACTCAGCGCCCGCCGCAGCGGATGCTCCGGCGGATGCACGTCCTCGAGCAGCGACACCACCGACGCATCCCCAATGCCTCCGGTAGTGTCCGCCAGCACCAGCCCGGCCACGCGCTCCGGGTGCGCCAGCGCGAAACCGAGGCAGGTGACGCCGCCCATGGACTGCGCCACCAAAACCGCGCGCCCGATTTCCAGATAGTCCAGCAGGGCCGCCAGGTCGGCAGCAAAGGTTGCCGGGTCCGGTTCTCCAAGGGGCCCGCTGGTCAATCCCCACCCCCGGTGGTCAAAGGTGACACAGCGATTTTGGTCTTGAAACGCCGCCACCTGCTGCCACCAGCTCAGGTGATTTCCGCCGCGCCCGTGGGCAAACACGATGGCCGGCCCGTCGCCGTGGCTCTCGTAAAACAGCTCCGTCCCGTCAATCGGGGCATAAGGCATATCAGCACCTCCGGTTTGCGAATAAACCCGGCTCTCTCAGGGTGAGGGATAGGGGCGGGGGTTAGGCGGCGGCTAAACCGCCCACTGCTCCCGCCGGTAGGCCGCATCCCAAAACATATACTCGTACCGGCTGCTGACGATGAAGGCGTACCGCATCGCCTCCCGTTCCTGCCGGCCCACCCGCGCGGCCATCTCGTCCACAAACCCCGTCCAGGCGTCCACGCTGGATTGCAAAAATCCCTCCACGTAGAAACGTGTCCACTGCCCGTAGAGCGGATGCTCCGACGGCCCGACCTCATCTTTCAGCAAGTGGTACGTCCACGGACACGGCAGCAGCGCCGCCGCCGTTGGCCCCAGGCCGTGCATGGCGGCGATGGCCAGCATATGATTGACGTAAGCCGTGTTGGTCGGCGAGCGCGGCGTATTCTCAACGCCGGCCATGGTCAACCCGGCCGACTCAATCAGCCGGTGATGCAGGGGGCGCTCCACCGGGGTCATCACACGGTGGGCCAGCTGCTGCAACAGTTCGGAATCCGGCGACTTGGCCAAAGCCATGGCCACCCCGCGCCCGAACCCTTCCAGGTAGTGATAATCCTGCCCCAGATAGTATTGAAAAGTCTCCAGAGGCAGCGTTCCGTCCTTGATTTCACGCAAAAACGGATGCCGGAAAATCGCATCCCAAATCGGCTGCGCCTCGCCGCGCAGTTGCTCGCTGAAACCGGCCATCGTTTATTCTCCAAATCTAAAATGGCTCGTTGATGAGCACCAGTTCGGCATAGGAAGCGTACTCGCATCCAAAGGCCGCGCCGGCGTCGCGGGCGTGCGCCGTCAGAAATTGAAAGGGGCCGTCGCCCACGTCGCCCAGGTTTTCCAGATATACCTTGTGCTCCCGCAGCGAGGCTAACCCGGTTTCCCAATGCCCGGAAACGTCCACCGCGTGGGTGGGCGCCGTAGAACCGAACACCGCCACGAACCGCACCTCGTGCCACGGCTCATGGCCTTCCGCCAGCAACTCCGGGAATATCCAGCGATTGCCGGCATCCCGCGCCGCGTCAAAGGTGGCCAGGCCCACCCAGCGGTGGTCGGCCATATTCAGGTGTCCGCTGAAAAACTGCAAGTGGTGGTTGATGGTAATGAGCACGTCGGGCCGGTGTTGGCGTATCGCCCGGCTCAAATCCCGACGCAAGGGCAGCCCGTACTCAATCATACCGTCTGCGTGGGCCAGGAACTCCACCGTATCCACGCCGACCACACGGGCGCTGTTCACTTCCTCCTGCGCGCGCAGCGGCCCCACTTCCGACGGGTGCATCCCGTCGATTCCCGCCTCGCCTTTGCTTGCCATAACGTAAGCGATGCGCTTGCCCTGGGCCGTCCACTTGGCAATCGCCGCCGCCGCGCCGTATTCCAGGTCGTCGGGGTGGGCCACGATGGCCAGACCCGTCTGCCAGTTTTCAGGCACCGCTATCGTTGGCGCCGTCGGTTGCTGCATAAATCTACCTCGCCTGGTTATGGCGCGAACGCCGGCAGCGTCCGCGCCAATTTTGGAAAGCCGGAACATAGTATCAGAGCAAACGCGGACTAGGCACCTTAACCACGGCCTCACCCGTCGCAACCCTGGCGTGCGATTGATTCGATACCGAAATCACAATCCGGCGGGTCAGGACGCCGCAAGCGTCGGCGTCGCATCCGATGACCACCGCCGCGCCGGACAGGACATCCCCAGGCGCAACAGCGCCCCGGTACGCCGCCGATAATTGGCCGCCCCACCAAAAATCGTCACCGAAATGGCCGCTAATCCGGCCCTCCAGCCATCCGGCTATCATCCCCGCCAGTCCGTTGGCATCATCGGCCGCCGCGACGCCGGCCAGGCTGCGGCCCAGCCGGCGGTAATCAGCCAACCCTGCTCCATCATCGGGCAGTGCCAGCCGGCCCAGCGCAAAGCAATCCCCAACCAGCCCATCCGCCAAACTGCCGGCGTCGGATGCCGCCGGCAGCCGTACCGAACCGCCACTGAGCGGCCCGGCATCCGGTCGGCCCACTATGAAGGCGGCCTCCGAGCGCAGAATCTCCGTGCCAATTTCGTCAACGGCAAATGCGGCGACTCGCAGCCACGGCCAGCCGCTCCTTGCCCGCAGCTCCCGCAGCCAGCCGCCCACCTGCACCCGACGCCCCAAAACCGGCGGACGCAGGAAATGGAACCGCTGCCAAACCGTGGTTAACGGCGCCGAGCCGCAACGATGCGACAGCAAAGCCCGGCAGTCATCCGCCGCCAGGTTCGGATAACGCGCCGGCTCGCCCACCAGTCGCCGGTACGCGCTCAAGGCGGCAGCATCAATTACGTATTCCAGATGGCCGAGCTGGTCGCCAACCTGCAAGCCGCCGGGGGCCGCCCCGGCCATTATGCGGAACCGCCGGCGCGCCGGGCGTATTCCAGCAAATCGGAGGCGGCCGCCGCCTCGTTGCCCAGCGCCCGATTCGCCAAACCCCTTCCCCGGTAAGCGTCGGCCAGATTGGCGTTCAGCTGCACCGCCCGGTCGAAGGCTGCGACCGCCGCCGGGTAATCGCCCAAAGCGGCCCGGGAGTTGCCCACGGACAGCCAAACCCCGGCCAGCGCATCGTTGCGCGCCAGGGCCGCCTCGTACTCAGCGATGGCCGCCTCATGTTCCCCCAGGTCGGCCCGCGCCACGCCACGGTTGTGGTACAGCGTGGCCGTATCCATGCCGCACGCCTGCGCGGTGTCGAAATCGGCGATAGCGTCCGCTGGCTCGCCCCGGTTGCGCCTGGCGATGCCCCGGTTGTACAGCGCGTTGGCAAAGGCGGGCACCAGGGCGATGGCCGCGTCGTAATCGGCAATCGCCGCGTCGTAATCCCGGAGGTCGCTGTGCAGATTGCCGCGGGCGTAGCGGTAGTCGGGCTCCGACGGGCGCAGTGCGATGGCCCGGTCATAGTAGGCCAGCGCCGTGTCACGCGCTCCCGTGTCCCGGTAAGCGATGCCCAGGTTGTACTGCGCGTTGGCGTGCTCCGGGTTGATTCGGATGCAGGCCAGGAAATCGGCAATCGCGTCCTGGTATCGGCCCAGCGAAATACGGGCCACGCCCCGGGCGTAGTAGTAATCGGCATCGTCGGGTTCCAGCGCGATGGCAGCCGTGTAGTCGCTGATGGCATCCTCGTAAAATCCCAAGTGCCGCCGTACCACGCCCCGCGCGTAGTAAGGCACCGGGTATTGCGGGTCAGCCATGATGGCCCGCGTGTAATCGGCAATTGCCCGGTTCAAGTTCCCGCCGTTGCGGTAAGCCAATCCACGGTAATAGTAGGCCGGGGCGAAATCATCGTTCAGTTCCAGCGCGCTGTTGAAATCGTCAATGGCGGCGTTCAGCTGCCCCGCCCGTAGCGCCAGCTGGCCCCGCGCGGTATAGTGAAATTCGGTAGGCAGGTCGCCCGGCATAAGCAACGTCGCCAGTCAGCCGGCGGGCTGGAATTCCGTCAGGTACATATCGTATTGCGAGTGGGCCATTCCCAGCGACTCGTAGGTTCGTTTGGCCCCCGCATTGCCGCGCATCACGTAGAGACGCAGCCCGTGCACGTCGCCGCGCGCGTCAGCCAACTCGCGCAGATGGCGGTAAAGGCTGCTGAAAACCCCGGCGCGGCGGTACTCCGGCAGTACGTACACCGACTGAATCCACCAAATCCAGCCGTTGCGCCAGTCGCTCCATTCGTAAGTGACCATCAGCTGGCCGGCCGGGTTCCCGTCAACCAGGGCCAGCAGGTAGAAAGCCTTGCCGGCGTCCGCCAGGGCCGCCGCCACCCCGGCGGTCAGCACGTCCTTGTCCAGCGCGACGGCTTCGGATTCCAGCGCCATCGCCGCGTTGAATTCGGCAACGACAGCCACGTCCTCCGGCATTGCAATGCGAATTTGCGGCAAACTTGTCATAATCATCCCCGAACCGGATTGTACCATCGCACTGATTCTAATGACCTGCGCTATAATAGGCAACCTAACCGCCACTGCCAGCCCAGCGAGGTGCCCCAATGCCCAACCAGGAACGACTGATTAACGATTTCTGCGACTTGGTTCGCATCGACAGCCCCTCCGGTGAGGAATGGGACGTGGCGTTGCACGTATCCGAGCGCCTTGCCAATCTGGGTTTCCAGGTCGCCCGCGACGACCACGGCAACGTCATCGCCCGCGAGGACGGCGACCGGCCCCTGCTGCTTTCCGCCCACATGGATACCGTGGATCCGGGCCGCAGCATCCGGCCCCAGGTTACGGGCGAGCGCATCACCTCCGACCGCAACACTATCCTGGGCGGGGACTGCAAGGCCGGCGTCGCCGCAATCCTGGAGGCGCTGCAAACCGTCCACGATGCGGGCCGGCCCCGCCGTCCCGTGCAGGTGGTGTTCACCCGCGGCGAGGAAATCGGACTGGTCGGCGCATCCAACCTGGATTTCTCGATGATTACCAGCGCCGAGGCGGTGGTGTTTGACGGCAACGGCCCGGTCAACACCATCACCGGCGGCAGTCCTACCTATATGGCCTTCGACATCAACATCCGGGGCCGGGGCGCCCACGCCGGGGTCGAGCCGGAAAAGGGGCTGTCGGCCATCAAAATCGCCAGCGACATCATCGCCGAGCTGCCCCAGGGCCGCATTGACCACGAAACCACTTTCAACGTGGCCACCATCACCGGCGGCACCGTCCGCAACGCCGTTCCCTCCGAAGCGGCCGTAACCGGCGAGTTTCGCAGTATGAACGTGGAATCGCTGGAACTGCTGCGGATGCAGCTCCTCGCCGCCGTCGGCAGCATCCGCGGTCGCTACAACGAGGCGGAGATTACCGAAAACCTGGAAATGATGTTCCAGATGTACCGCCTTGACCCCAATGAGGCCACCGCCCAACTGGTGACCCGCGTGATGCGCGACATGGGCCTGGAGCCGAACATTCAGCCCTCCGGCGGCGGCACCGACGGCAACGTGTTCCGGCTCAACGGCATTGAGAGCGTGGTGGTGGGGATGTCCACCAACCTGATGCATACCATTGACGAGTATGTGGTTATTCCCGACCTGATGAACACCGCCCGCTTCTGCGAGGAGCTGATGGCCTTCGGCGCCTGATGGCAAATCACCGCCGACGGCGCCGGGGCGGGCTGCAAATCCGCCCCTACTGCCAAACAACGACCCGGCGCAACCCGTCTCCAAACTCGGCGCGCTGCCACCGCCGCACCTCCCCCGCGCCGCCGGCCAGTTCGTCATCCAACCCGTCCTGGCGCAGCGCGATTCTTTCCAGGCTTGGCGTGGGCCAGACGTGGCTAACCGCCAGACCCAATTCCCGGCCTAACGCAGCGCGCCACTGCTTCAACGACTTCAGCCGCGCCCGTCGTTCCGGCGTCCAGGCGTCGTAGTTGGCCTCGGGCCGGACGGGCTTGGGGACTTCGGGATTGGCCATCCCCCGTTGGATAGCCTCCATCAACTCGCCATAGCAGCGCTGGGCCAGCATCCCGCCAACCCCATGGGGCGCCGCGCCGCCGGCCTGGGCCAGTTCCAGCAGGTCGTCGTTGCTGGCGGCCAGCGTCGGCGGCAGGTCCCACACGCAGGCTTTGCCGTCGCGAAAGGCGTAGAGTTCCTGCAAAATCGTGGCCTGCCGGGGGTTCAGGCCATCCCACCCCCGCACGCGGCGGTAGGCCGTTTCCAGCGGCTCATCCGGCGGATGGCGCAGCCCCTGGACGCGCGCGCATTCTTCCCGCACCCACCCGGTGCGTCCCAGCTTGTCCAGCCGATACCCCAGCTCATCGGCCAGCGGCAGGAGATGATGCACGTCGCTGGCGGCGTAGTCCAGAGCCGGCCCGGACAACGGGCGCAACCCCCAGTGCGATACCTGTAGCCGGGGGTCTTTGGGAATCGCCACCCCGCAAAATTCGTCCAGCACCGCCCCCAGATTCGGGCGCGCCACCCCCAGAAACCGCGCCGCTAACCCGGTATCAAACAGATTGTTGATTGAGAAGCCAAAATCGCGGTCAAAGTACCGGATGTCCTCTTCGCACCCGTGCAGTATCTTGACGACGGAATCATCGGCCAACAGCCGCCCCAATTCCGAAAGGTCTTTTACCGCGAGGGGGTCCAGCAGGTAAGTTCCCCGCCCGTCCGCAATCTGAATCAGGCAGATGCGCTCCCGGTAGGCGAACCGCCCGTTGCGCTCCGTATCCAGGGCGAGGCGCGGGGCGCGGCCCAACGCCGGCGCCACCGCGTCCCAATCGCCCTGCTCGCTGATATATCGATATTGATTCCGCAAGCGACCTTCCCGATAACTGACTGGCCTGGCAGCAACTATTTGCGACGGCGCCAGTGTAGCACATTTAACCCCGACGCCGGAGCGGTGGGCCGACGCCATTGCCATCGCCTCACCGTGCTATACTCGGCGCATCCTCCACAAGGAGCAGCCAGAATATGAGCGGCGCAGACCTGAAAAATACCCTGCAACAGGGTGGCCGTATCTTCGGCACGATGATTAGCATTAACCGCAGTCCCCGCTGGATACCCGTCCTGGACGGCGTGGGCCTGGACTATGTCATTATCGACACCGAGCACAGCCCCCGCAGCCGTGGCGAATTGGGCGACTACCTCACCATGTTCAGCACCATCAGCGTTGTGCCCATCGTGCGCATTCCCATCCCCGATTCCCACTATGTGACCATGGCCATTGACGCCGGCGCCCAGGGCATACTCGCGCCTTACTGTGAGACCGTGGACCAAGTGCGGGAGGTAGTCAAAGCGGCCAAGTTCCGCCCGCTCAAAGGCGCCGCCGCCGAGCAGGCTTTGGAATCCGGTCAATTCCCCAGCGATGCCAGCCAGGACTACCTGGCAGCCCGCAACCGCGACAACATCTGCATCATTGGCATCGAAAGCCAGGCCGCCGTGGACAACCTGGACGCCATTCTGGACGTGCCGCACATCGACGCCGTTTTCGTCGGCCCCAACGATATGAGCATCTCCCTGGGCGTTCCCGACGACTACGCCCAGGAAATCTACAAAACCACCGTCAAGGGCATTATCGACAAGTGCGAAAAGCGCAGCCTGCCCACCCTGGTGCACCATCAGACCCCGGAACTTTCCGAATACTGGATTGAGCAAGGCGCGCGGTTCGTTCTGCACGGCACCGACCGGCGGGCGCTGGCCGAGGGTTTCCGCAGGGAGTTCAGCCGGCTCAGGGATAAAGCCGCCAGCCTGTAACCTGCGGCATTTTTACAGGGATATACAGGATGGACCGGATTTTGGATTCTGATTGACGGGATGCGGTAGGGGCGAATGATTATTCGCCCCGGCATCAAAAAATCCGGTTTGTCCTGTCCATCCCGGTAAAAAAACCTCAATTGCGCGAGCTGCCTTCCCACCGCTCGCGCAATGATGCGATGTACACCCGTTCATACTCGCCATGGTGCCCGTTGGCCGGGTCGTCCGCTAATCGCTCGGCCCACATATATTCCACGTCGGCCCATACGATGGGGAACTTGGGCTGGTCGAAAAACGCCGCCACCGCGTCGAACGGCGACGCCCCCTCGATATACCCAAGCATCTGAAAGTTGTCGTACAGGTTGCCCTGTTCCGACATAAACCGCCCCTTCATCGCCGCCATAACCAGATAATTGGCCATACCGCCCCCTTTCGCATCTCCGCGGAATGTCCATCGGGCCGCTACCGGGTCAGAATATGCACGGTGGTAACGTCTCCGGCCCCGGAGCACTGCGCCACGCCGACCCGCGGGTTTGCCACTTGCCGCGGCCCGGCCTCGCCGCGCAGCTGGGTAACGGTTTCGTGCACCATGCGGATACCCGTAGCGCCAAAGGGGTGACCCATAGCCAGCAACCCGCCGTCCGTGTTCACCGGAATATCGCCGTTTAATGCCGTCCGGCCGGCTACGGTAGCCTGCCACGCCTCGCCAAAAGGCGCCAGGTGCAGGGCTTCAATCTGCTGCAATTCCCCGATGGTGGCGGCGTCGTGAACCTGCGCGATGTCAACATCCTCCGGCCCGATGCCGGCCATTTCGTAAGCCTGCAACGCGGCCGGCTCCGTCCGGTAGGGGCTGAAGGCCGAATGGTCGCTGCCCCGCCCGTTATAAGCGCCGGAGGTCAGCGCCGCCGCCGCGATGCGGATGGCCCGGCTCCGGTCGATGCCGTAGGTATCCAGCGCGTCGGCGGCGCACAGCACGGCGGCGGCCCCGCCCTCGCTGGTGGGGCAGCACTGGTACAGCGTCAGCGGGTCGGCAATCAGGCGCGAGTTCAGCACGTCCTCTACCGAGTAGGTTTCTTTGCGATGGGCGTAGGGGTTCAGGGCTGCGTTCTGCCGGGCCTTCACCGATACCTGGGCCAAGGCCGACGCCGGCGCGCCGGTTTCATCCATATACCGGGTCATCCGCAGGGCGTAGCCGGCCATCATATGGTCGCCGCCGATGTAGCGCGCGGGGCTGTTTTCCGCCGTAACCGTAACCGGCCCGCCGGGCACCTTCTCCGCGCCAAAGGCCAGCGCCAGGTCGAACACGCCGGACGTGATGCCCCAATACGCCTGCCAGAAGGCGGTGGAACCGCTGGAGCAGGCGTTCTCCACGTTGATAATCGGCACGCCGGTCAACCCCAGCTGCGCCAGCGTAGTTTCGCCGATGGACATTCCGTGGTAATAGACGTGGCCGAAATAGGCCACCGGAATTGCCGGCCAGGGCACCCCGGAATCGCGCAGCGCGTCAATCACCGCATCCCGCGCCAGGTCCGACAGGTTTTGCTCCGGGAAACGGCCAAAGGGGTGCAGGCCCACGCCGGCCACCATCACCTCGCGACCGGGGCGAAACTGAGTCATCACATTTCCTCCAAACCTATTGCGTCGCGCCGACGGGCCGCCACTTGTACACCACCCGCGCCGCCGCGTCGCTGCCGTCCGGTGAAACCGTCTGCAAGGCCAGGCTTACCGGCATCCCCACGCGCAAATCGTCGTGGGCGCAGTCAATCACTTCCGCCAGCACGTGGGGGCCTTCGGGCAGCTCAACCTCACCCAGCACATAAGGCACCGGCCCCGGCCAGCCGGCCGGCGGCACCCGCACGATGGTATAGCTGTACAGTATCCCCGGCGTGGACAGCTCGACAGCCTCCAGCTCCGGCGCGGCGCAGGACTGGCAAAAGGTAGCCGGCCCGAAAACGCAGACGCCGCACCGGGCGCACCGCATCCCCAGCAGCACGCCGCTCAGCCCGCTGTCATCGGTAAGGCGCAAGCATTTATCGTCCACGGATACAGCCATATCAGTTCAAACCACCTGCCAACAAGCATCGGCAAAGCCCGTGCCGGGCAGTTTAAAACTCTCCTCTAACGCTGTCAATTCACGCCCCGCCGGTGGCAGCGTTGCAATTTAGGTACAACCACCTGAATTGCAACGCTACCGTTACCATCCGGGGGATGGCCGGCGTATCCGGGGTCAACGTATTGGCCGGGGACAAGGTTCAGTTTCCCGGCGGTTTGCGGCCAGGGCGGTGACGGCGGCGGGACGGATTCGGCGGCGAATTGGGCTATGATTTCCGCCAGGGTCGGCGGGCGGGGCAGCCGGCGATGGCGGCGGACACGGCGGCGAAGAGCCGGTCAACACGGCGACGGACGCGCCGCAACATCGGCCGGGCCGCGTTGGGGGCGGCGGCGATGCGACCCGGCAAGTCGCGAATTTCGCGGAAGGTGCGCCAGTGGGCGCAGCGCAGCCGGCCATCGCGCACCAGGCCGGTGACGACCAGGCCAAGGCGGCGCTTGCTGTAATGGGGGTGATGCCAGTGGACGGCGGCGGCGGTTACGGCATGGGTGGCCGCGCGGTACAAGGCACGGGCGGCGCGGGTGCAATCACTGGCGGCGAGGTCGGCGGAGGCGTAGTTGAGGTAATGCTGGCTGCGGTTGATATGGTGGGTTGGGTTCACGGGCGATGCCTGTTCCTTGTAGGGTTCGGGTGGGGTTACGGAGTTTTGTCGGTTGCGGATGCCAGAGGGTTTGCGGTCGCTGTCAGCCCCCACGGCCGGGGGATTTACGCAAGGTTTTTGACCACCTGGGTTCGGGAGCAGCGACCGGCGGTTAGACCGGGGCGCTGGCCGCAGCGAGTGGCTGGCGCTGTGCCCATGGCGACCGCGCCGGTGAGATAGCGGCCGGGCGGCGGTCCTGGGGGGCGGTTTGCGATTTGGAAATGCTGACGGGGTGGCCGTGGACGACCGATTTACCTCTGGCAGGATTGGGGTTCACGTGACAGCGTCAGTATAGGAACTTGCGTTCTTGTTGTCAAGAGGTGTTTTACACTCGATAGCGTTCCTTTTCAGGTGGGTGGGAGTGCGAATTTTACAGGGATGTACAGGATAGACAGGATTTGACCGATTGGGACGCAGTGGATTCCCGCTCCGTATCAAGTACGGGGTGGCGTTCTTTCGCGGGAGTGACGAAAGCGGAACCACCTAAAGCGGAACGCTACCCCCGCCGGTGAAATCCTGAGCGCCCGGCCCGGCGACGCCAAAAATCCCGCATCCGCTTGACCCCACTCCGACCGGCGTGATAGCGTGAGCCGGCCGGAAACCGTTACCGACCGTTTAATCTGAGTGGCAGCCATGAGCAATGTTCTGGGTTTGGAACCCTTGTCCAACCGCCAATCCTGGGAGAAATCCCTCGGCGAATTCCTGGAAATTGTGGTCAACGCCAATCCCGACAAAGTGTTCGTCGAGATTGCGGGGCAGCAAATTACCTACGCGGATTTTTACCGCCGCTGCCGCGCCGCCGCCGCCATGTTCCGGAGCCTGGGCATCAAGCGTGGCGACCGGGTCTGTATGTTTCTGCCCAACGTCCCTGAGGTGCTCTACACCTGGTTTGGCCTGGCCCTCATCGGCGGCATTACCGTAACCATCAACACCGCCTACCGCCGTGATGAGATGGCGTTCATCCTCAATAACGCCGAGGCTTCGGCCCTGGTCGCTCACGACAGCCTCATTGAAGTAGCGACCCAGGCCGCCGACATTGCCGCCTGCGTCCGGCACCGCCTCATCGTAGGCGACAATCCGCCGGTGGCTGGGTGGCGCTCCTACTCCCAACTCCTGGCCGATTCGCCCGAACTCGCCGAGTTGCCGGAGGTTTCCCCTACCGACATCTCCATGCTGCAATACACTTCCGGCACCACCGGCAACCCCAAGGGCGTGCAGGTGACGCACCAGATGTACGTGTCCGCCGGCCAGGGATTCGCCCTGTGGACGCGGGCCACGCCCGATGACCGCTTTTTTACGTGCCTGCCCTACTTCCACGCCAACGCCCAGTATTACAGCACGATGGGCGCCCTGGCTTCCGGCGCAACCCTGGTGGTGCAGGAGCGATTCAGCGCCTCCCGTTTCTGGCAGCAGGTGCGCGAGGCCAGGGCCACCGTGGTTAATTTCATCGGCATGATGATGCCCGTCCTGGCCAAAAACGACCCCCGGCCCGACGACCGGGACAACACCGTGCGCCTGTTCTACGGCTCTCCGGCCTTCGCTCCCGAATTTCTGGCCGACTTTGAGCAGCGCTTTGGCACCGACATCATCGTGGGTTTTGGTATGACCGAAACCTGCTACGGCACCATTGAAACCATCCGCGGCGAGCGCCGCCCCAATTCCTCCGGCCAGCCCCGCCAGCATCCCGACCCGGCCTTTGACAACACCGTGCGCATCGTGGACGACGACGGCATCCCGGTTGCCAATGGCCAACCCGGTGAGATTACCATTCGCAACCCCGCCACTATGGCCGGCTACTGGCGCAACGAAGCCGAAACCGGCGCGTCCCTGCGCGACGGCTGGCTGTTCACCGGCGACCTGGGCTGGCTTGACGACGACAACTATCTGTATTTCGTTGACCGCAAAAAGGACGTTATTCGTCGTCGCGGGGAAAACATATCGTCCCAGGAAGTGGAAGACGTAATCAAGAGCCACGAACGGGTGCTGGACTGCGCCATCATCGCCGTTCCTTCCGAATTGGGCGAGGACGAGGTGAAAGCCTATATCACTCCGCGCCCCGGCGAAACGGTGTCGCCCGAAGATGTCATATACTGGTGCGCCGAACGCCTGGCGTACTTCAAAGTCCCACGCTATATTGAAATTCGCGAAGAACTCCCACGCACGCCAAGCCTGCGGGTAAGAAAGGATGTGCTGCGGCAGGAGCGGGAAGACCTGATTGCCGGCTGTTTCGACCGCGAAGCCGCCGGAATACGAATCAGGCGGTAAGCCAGGCTGGCAAAGAGGAGTAGTCCTGATGATTAAGATTGAAGCCATCTTCCGCCCCGAGCGTCTCAACAACGTCAAAGACGCCCTCAACGAAGTCGGCATCGTGGGCTTGACGGTGACCCAGGTCACCGGCCGCGGCTCGCAAGGGGGCGTGGAAGTGACCGCCGCCCGTGGTCTCGGCACCTACCGCATTGATATGCTTCCCAAGGTCAAACTGGAGGTCGTCGTGAATGACCCCGACACCGACAAGGCGGTGGATGTCATCCGCACCAACGCCATCACCGGCATTCCCGGCGACGGCAAAATCTTTGTTTATCCGGTCAGCGACGCCATTCGCATCCGCACCGGCGAACACGGCTCCGACGCCGTTTAGCCCCCACCACCGGAGCGCGCCCTATGCCCGAACCCCGCTACTGGCTTTTCAAGTCCGAACCCTCTTCCTACTCCTGGGACGACCTGACAGCCGAGGACGGCCAAACCGCCGAATGGGACGGCGTCCGCAACTATCAGGCCCGCAACTTTATGCGCGACGATATGCGCATCGGCGATTACGTCCTCTTTTATCACAGCAACGCCAAACCGCCGGGCGTAATTGGCACCGCCCGCATCGTCCGCGAAGGCTACCCGGATGATTCCGCCTGGAACCCCGATTCCCGCTACTACGACGCCAAATCGGACCCGGCCAACCCCACCTGGATGATGGTGGACATCAAGGCCGAACGGCGGCTACCCCGCTTTATCAGCCTGAACGAGCTGAAAGCCAACCCCGCATTGGCCGACATGATGGTGACGAAACGGGGGCAGCGGCTGTCAGTCCAGCCGGTGACGGCGGCGGAGTGGGCAGAGGTGCTGGCGATGGCGGAGCGCGCCGCGCCATAGTTGCCGGAAGTTGTGATGCGGGCAGGCCCCGGCCAGGCGCCGCTGACCCCGTTCGTCCACGAATTGGAACTCCCCCGGCCCTAGTAAAAACCCACCACCTGCCCGTCTTCCCCCACGTCCATATCCAGCGCCCGCGGCCGCGTTGGCAGCCCGGGCAGCGTTTCAATTCGCCCGGCCAGCGCGTAGAGAAAGCCGGCGCCCACCGACGCCCGCAGCTCGTTCACCGGGAAGGTGTAGCCTTGCGGACGGTTCCGCAGCGCGGGGTCGTGCGAAATGGACGAATGTGTTTTAGCCATGCAAATCGGCAGCTGGCCCCAGCCCTGGGATTCAAAGTAGCGCAGCTGACGCAGGGCCGCCGGCGACCAGGACACATCCCCCGCCCCATAAACCTTTTGCGCCAGCGCCAACGCTTTGTCTTGCGCCGGCGCATCGCTGTCATACAGATAGGCAACGTCCGCATCGCCGGCGGACGCCGCCATTACCGCTTCCGCCAGAGCCTCGGCGCCGGCGCCGCCCTGGGCGTACCCGTCGCATTCCACGGCGGCATCGGCGCCGGCGGCCAGCGCGATGTCCTGCACGGCGGCCAGTTCTTCGGGGGTGTCGGTGTCAAATCGGTTGACGGCCACCACGGCGGGCAGCCCGAAACTCTTGACGATGCCGACGTGATGCGCCAGATTCGCGCCGCCGGCGACGACCCGCTCCGTATTGGGCCGCGCCAGCTCCCGACGCAACGCGCCGCCGTGCCACTTCAACGCCCGCGCCGATGCCACCAGCACCGCCGCGCTGGGCGTAAGATCCCGGTTCCGCGCTTTGATGTGCATAAACTTCTCAAAGCCCAGGTCGGATGCGAACCCCGCTTCCGTAATCACATAATCGGAGTAGGCCAGACCCATCCGGTCGGCGACAACCGAGTTGCAGCCGTGGGCGATGTTGGCGAAAGGCCCGGCGTGCACCAGCGCCGGCTGCCCTTCCAGAGTCTGTACCAGGTTCGGCATTATTGTCTGGTGCAGCAGCGTCATCAGCGCGCCGGTGAATCCCAGCGGCGCCACGCTGACCGGCGCGCCGCTCCGGGTGACGCCAACGACAATGCGCCCAATCCTTTCCCGAAGGTCGTTGCGGTTGTCCGCCAGCGCCAGAATCGCCATAATTTCCGATGCGGAAACGATGCTGAACTGCGCTTCCCGCAGCGGGCCGTAGCCGGCGCCGCCCACGCCGGCCACAATTTGCCGGAGCCCCCGGTCGGAGGCGTCGGTCACCCGCGACCAGCGGATGCCGTCGGCCTCAAAATCCGGCAGGCTGTGGCGGAACACGGCGTTGTCCACGAGGGCCGCCAGCAGATTGTGCGCCGATGCCACGGCGTGGGCGTCGCCGGTGAAGTGGATGTTGATTTCCTCTTCCGGGACGACTCGCGCCGCGCCGCCGCCGGTGCCGCCGCCCTTGATGCCGAAAACCGGCCCCAGCGTCGGCTCCCGCAGCGTTACTGCCGCGCGCTGCCCCAACCGGCCCAATCCCTGGGTCAGCCCGATGGCGGTAGTAGTCTTGCCCTCCCCGGCCGGCGTCGGCGTAATGCCGGTTACCACGACCAGCTTGCCGCGCCGCCCACCGCCGTTTTGGGGCAGGGCTTCCAGGGCAATCTTGGCCTTGTGCCGCCCGTAGGGCAGCACATAATCGGCGCCAACGCCCAGCCGCTCGGCAATGGTTGCTATTGGTTCCATATTGACTCCGTTATCGTATCCGCAAACGCCGGCGCAGCCGGCCGGTTTTTCCTGGGGAAGTGAACGCTCCGCAACATAACGCGCGTCACGCTGACGGCGCCGTGCCCCGTCAGCGCAAACCGGAGGGCGTCGTTAGTTACAAATTACAGCGCCCCGCTGATGGAAATATCCAGCAGCGCCGGCCGGCCGCTGGCAAAGGCCCGTGTGATGGCCGGGCCGATTTCCGCCGGGTCGTCCACCCGTTCGCCGTGCACGCCCATGGCCTGGGCCATCATCGCCAGGTCCAGCCGGTTGGCGAATTCCATCCCCACGTACTCGCTGGCCCGCTCCCGGTCGTCCAGCATATCCCGCAGATAAACCTCCATATTCACCTTCAGGATGCGGTACGCCTGGTTGTTGCAGATGGCGTACACCACCGGGATGTTGTAACGGCTGGCCGTCCACAGCGCCTGCACGGTGTACATTGACGCGCCGTCGCCCACCACCGCCAATACGGGCCGGTCGGGATGGGCCAGCTTCACCCCCAGCGCTCCCGGCATCGCCCAACCCAGCGCGCCGCCGCGGATGCCGTAGATGTCCCCGGGACGGTCGAAGTTGAACGCCCGGTTCACTGCCGGCCGGGAGGTAACCGCTTCGTCCGCCACAATGGTATCCGGCGGCACGGCGGCGGCCAGTTCGTGCATCATGCGTTCCACCGGCATCGGGCGGTTATCCCAGGCCGGTTTGATGCGTTCCAGGTAACGCTCATTGTCCCTTTGCCGGGCGGCCGCCAGCGTGGCCGCCCGGGTGGCCGCCGCTTCCCGCTGCCCGCCCGTCAGCGCGGCGTCCAACGATTCCGCCAGGTCGGCCATGCCGGCGGCCGGGTCGGCGAGGATGCCTACCTCAGTGGGATAGCTCTTTTCAATCTCCCAATAGTTGTTGTCAACGTGGATGAGCCGCACATCCGGCTTGAGGAACGGCACGTCAACATAGAGGAACGACGCGAACACGTCCGTCCCCACAGCCAGCACCACGTCGGCATTCTGAAACTGCCGCGCCGTGGCCGGGCTGTTCAGGTTCAGCATCCCGCCCCATTGGGGGTGGCCGGTGGGAAAATTGACTTCCGAGTAGGATGTTGCCACTACCCGCGCGCCGGTCTGCTGCGCGACCCGCACCACCCCGTCAACCGCGCCGGACTGCGCCACCCGGTCGCCGACCACGATGACGGGATTTTCTGCCGCCGCCAGCAACTCCGTAGCCCTGGCAACGGCGGCAGTATCCGGGCGGATGCGGAAATACCCTTCCGCCGACGCCACCGGCTCGAAGTCAACCTCATCGTCCAGAGTGTCCCAAGGGAAGGATAGGAACACCGGCCCGGTGGGCGGCGTCTTGGCCTCTTTGAACGCCCGGCGGATGGCCACCGGAATATCCGAAGCGTGGCGGATTTCCGCGCTCCATTTGGTGTACTGTTTGGTCATTTCCACCAGGTCGCCCGACAGCACCGGCTCGCTAATCAGCATCCGGGTATCGGAGTTCCCCGCCGTCAGTATCAATGGCGTGCCGCCCCGGAATGCGTTGTAGAGTCCGCTGATTCCGTTGGCCAACCCACCCGCGATGTGGATGTTGGCGAAGGCCGGCTTGCCCGTGGCCCGCGCATATCCGTCGGCCATGCCAACTGCCGTACCTTCCTGCAACGCCTGCACGTACTGCAACTGCGGGAAGTCCTGCAAGCCGTCAAGAAACGGCGTTTCGCTGGTTCCGGGATTGCCAAATATGTACTCCACTCCCTCCGCAACCAGCATCTCCGCCAAAGCGTGCTTTCCAAGCATCCTGGGCATAGTCATTCTCCTCGCGCGTCGTCAACCGTGCGCGTCGTCAACCGTGGGGGTGAATAGTTATTCGCCCCTACTGGTAAATCATCCATTCCAGCAAGTTGTTGTCCGGGTCGCGGGCGTACAGGCTCACCGCCGGCAGCGCGCCCCGCTGGCGCGCGCCCTTGCGCGGCCCCGGCCCCCGCACGACTTCCACCTCGGCATCAGCCAGCATCTGCTGGCACTGCTCGACTGTGCCGTTCCAGACAAAGCAGATGTCGGTGCAGCCCGGAACCGCCGTCGGCCCCCGGTAGTCGGCGATGTACCCCTCCGGGTGCACGTTAATTTTGGAGTCGCCAATCTGGATGGAAAAGATGTTGGCCGTGCCGGCGCGCCATTCGTCTTCATCGTTGATGGCAAACCCCAGCTTTTTGTAAAACGCCATCAGCCGTTCGGCGTCGGCGGTGGGCATTGCGATGTGGTCAATTCCAACGGTGGACATTCCATAGACCTCCCTGGCTTTTCTTTGCTGTTCCCTTTCGCGCTTGCGGCGCAGCCAGCGGACTTCGTGGGGCAGTTCCCACTATCTTTTAGCGGTGGCGAACCACTCCGCGTCCGGTTCGCAGGTGTCCGGGTCAGCGGCGATTCCGGCCAACACGGCGGCATTCTCCTCGTCCGTCAACGGAACGTCGCCGGGCTTAAGCTGCGGCATAGTCTCTCCTCTCCCGGTTGCTGGCGATACACAAGCTGATGATGCGCTTTTTGTCGCCACGAATGGCATAAACCACAGTGTGCCGGCGGGTTCCGATGTAGCCGGACATTAAACTGCCTCCGGCTTCTTGGCAAACCGCTCTGGCCACAGCTCTTCCGGCGGACGCGGCGGCTGGTCAATGCCGTCCGGGTAAACTTCCCGGAACGTTTTGGCGGTGGCCCAATACTCATCGTCCAACTCAGGATTATCCGGGTCCGCGGCGATGCCGGCCTGGATGGCGGCGGCTTCCTCAGGCGTAGGCCAGATAGTGCCGGGTTTAAGTTTGGGCATAGTCTCTCATCTCCCTGGGGCTGGCTTTACGCAGGCTGATGATGCGCTTTCTGCTGTCCCGCCAAGTATAAACGACGGTGTGCCGGCGCATTCCGATGTAGCCGGTAACTACTAGGCGCCGCTCGCCGTGCGTGTCATTTGAATTATACATGGCGGTGTCCCAATCAAAAGCGTAGATCTCGGCGAAGTCAACGGTGTGTTTATCCGCGTTCTCCCGCCGCTTGGCTGCGTCCCATTCGTAGTCGTTCACTCACTCCGCCTCTGCCTCCGCCTTTTCCCGTTCCTGTTCTTCGGCCCACCACGCTTCCGCCTCCCGCGTTTTCTGCACGCCGCGCAGGCGCATCATAATCATTTCCCGCGTCCGGTCGGCGGCCTCGTTGGTCATCAGCCCGTGTTCCGCCCCCGAGATAATGTACATCTGCCGGTCCCGGATTTTGTCGTTCAGGACGTACCCGCACGCAATGGGTATGCGGCTGTCCTGGTCGCCGTGGACGATGGTCACCGGCATTTGCAGCTCGCCGAGGCGGCTCTCCAGCGAGTCGCCAATGTCCAGGTACGCCTGCTGTGTGGCGGCAATGCCGTCAATGCGCCCCAGGTTCTCCTGAACGATGCGCGCGAACCGCTCCGGGTCATCGGCGGCCAGTTGGGGGAAACGTTCCGACAAGGCCCGTTCCGCGGCGGCCGCCCGCCCCTCTGACGCTATCCGCTCCTTGAGCCGTTGCAGTTCCTGCCGCCGCACTTCCCGCTGCGCTTCCTGCGAGTAGGTCATGGTGTTGACCAGTATCAGCGTGTCCGTCAGCTCCGGGTAGTCCAGCGCGAACTGCATCGCAATCGGCCCGCCGGCCGAGGAGCCGAGGATGTGCGCTTTCTCAATCCCCAGATGCGCCAGCAGCTCCCGCAAATCCAGCGCGCAGTTGGGGATGTCATACCCGCCGGCTGGCGCATCCGACTGCCCGCAGGCCCGCCGGTCGTAAAACAGGCAGCGATACTCGGCGGACAGGGCCGCCGCCTGCCGGTTGATGGTATCCTTGCTGCCGTCGCCGCCGCCCAGCCCGCCGTGAATCAGCGCCAGCGGCGGCGCGTCATCATCGCCAATAACGGTATAGTGCATCCGGTAGCCGTTAATCTCTGCAACAGGCATAATATAGTACCTCGCCAATCCGAAATTCAGGTTCAATATATCCCGTTGGCATTGCACTGGCAAGCAAAACCGATTCCGGCGCCGGCCAGCCGCCAAGCGGTTTCGCCCTGTGGGTATGCTAAAATTAAGGGCAGCCATTGGCACGCTACTATGACCACCCAGAACCACATCTACTTTGACCACGCCGGCACCACGCCGATGGACGAGCGCGTGCTCCAGGCGATGCTGCCCTATTTCACCCAGCTCTACGGCAACGCCTCCAGCGTCCACACCGTCGGGCAGGAAGCCCGCTACGCTCTGGACGCCGCCCGCGAGCGCGTGGCCAAAGCGCTCAACTGCCGCAACCGCGAGGTGGTATTCACCAGCGGCGGCACCGAGTCCGACAACGCCGCCGTCCGGGGCGCCGCCTACGCGCTGGAGGAAACCGGCCGCCACGTCATCACGGCCAGCACCGAACACCACGCCGTACTGCACGCTTGCCAGGTACTGGAAAACCGCGGTTGGGACGTAACCGGCCTGCCCGTTGATGACTACGGCCAGGTTGACCCGCAGCGAGTCTATAACGCCATCACCGGCCAAACCACCGTTGTTTCCATAATGTACGCCAACAATGAGATTGGCACCATCAACCCCATTCCCGAAATCTCCGCCGCCGTGAAGCAGCGGGCGCAGGAACTCAACCGCAGCATCGTGATGCATACCGACGCCGTGCAGGCCGCCGGTTTCCTCGACCTTGACGTGCGCCGCCTGGGCGTCGATATGATGAGCCTCTCCGGGCACAAATTTTACGGCCCCAAGGGCGTTGGCGTCCTGTTCCTCCGGCGCGGCGTGCCTTTCCTGCCCCTCATCACCGGCGGCGGCCAGGAACGGGAGCGGCGCTCCGGCACCGAGAACGTCGCCGGCATCATTGGCCTGTCCGTAGCCCTGGAGTTGGCCAACGCCCACCGGGAGGAGGTCAGCGCCCAGTGCCTCATCCTGCGCGACCGCATCATTGACGAAATTACCCGCCGGATTCCGGACTGCATCCTCAACGGCCACCCCACGGAACGGCTGCCCAACAATGTCAACTTCTCTTTTGAGGGCGTTGAGGGCGAGTCCATCCTGCTGGGCCTCGACCTGCAAGGCATCGCCGCCAGCAGCGGTAGCGCCTGCAGCAGCGGCTCCCTGGAACCCTCCCACGTTCTGCTGGCCCTGGGCCAAACCGCCGACGCCGCCCGTGGCTCCCTCCGCATTACCCTGGGCAAATACAACACCGATGCCCATGTTGACCGCCTGCTCGCCGTACTCATTGACCTCATTGGCGACTTGCGCGGGCTGCCCACCCTCAGCGGGACGGCCAATGATTAGCAGAACCGGGATTAGCAGAACCGGCGGTCACTTCGTCCGGTGGGCGGCGCTGGCGATGCTGGCGGCGCTGGCGGTCGGCGCCGGATTCGCCTGCTCGTCCCAGTCGCCCAACATCGGCAAGTACTACAAGGGCCGCATCCTGCATATCAGCGTGGCGGCCATGGAGCGGACGGATGAACTGCGCTGGACCGCGTCCACCCGCTACCCGGCCCAGGGCGTGACCGACGAACCCCTCTACAAACTGGAACCCGAATCCGACGAATACGAGCTGGTTCTGCTGCGGGTCAAGGTGGAAAACCATACCGCCACCAGCGCCATCGTCAACGTTGACCACGAATCCGCCCAGTTGCGCGACTTCCTCCAGGGCCGCTACTTCCCCATCGACGTCGGGGAACGCGCCCAGCCCGCCGGCATTCCCGAAAACCCGTCAGACCGCTGCAACGTTCCGGTCAATCCCGACGCGCCCACGGAATGCGTCAAATTCCTCTGGAACGCATCCTTTGAGGAAACCCAGCCCAATGGGGAAGTCAAGATAATCCAGCGGGCTCAGGAACTGCCCAAAGGCACCGGCCTGGACGGGTGGATGATTTTTGAAGTTCCCAAAGATACCCAATTCCGTTCCTTCCGCTGGGGCGCCGGCGACACCGTCACTGTCGACTTTTAGTCGCGGCCGGTAATGAGCGAGTCGCCGGGCGCGCGCCCGCCGCCGGTAGGCCGGCGCATCTTTCATCTGATTGCCGCCAGCGGGACTACCCTGTTGGCGCTGGCTGTTCCCGAACCGGCCTATATGCCGCTCATCGGCGGCGGGGCGCTGCTGGGGCTGGCGCTGGATACTGCCCGCGTGCGCGCCGTCTGGCTGAATCGCCTGTTTATGGGCATCTTTGCCCCCATCCTGAAACCGGCGGAAGTGGCCGCAATATCCGGCGCCACCTGGTTTCTCATCGCCGCCTTTTTCACCTTCTATTTCTACGGCCCGCAGGTGGCCGTGCCGGCGCTGATGTTCGTAGCGGTGGGCGACCCGGCGGCGGCTCTGGTAGGAACTCGTTTTCCCGGCCCCCGGTTTTGGGGCAAGTCGCCGGGCGGCGGGGCCGGGTTTATCGCCGCCGCCCTGGCGGCGTGGGCGATATTGTCAGCGCTGGGCCTGGGCGGGTGGTCGTGGGCGATAGTAGCCGGCGTCGTGGTCGCCGCCGCCGTAGAGCTGGCCCCGATTCCGCTGGACGACAACCTGACCGTGCCGCTGATTGGCGGCGGCGTTATCACCCTGGCCGGGAGCGCCGGCCTCTAAACTCCGGCCCCGTCGTATTCCAAAACCTCGGCTCTTTGCCGCTGGAAGTTCAGATAGGCCGCGCGCGTCATCGCCGGCCGGAAAGACGACATAACCTGCCGTCCCTTCGCAGCGTTGTCAGCCAGCAGGTCAATCACCGACATTGCCATAATCTTGGCCGGATTCACTACTGCCTGCCGGTAGTCCGTGATGACGTACTCCGAGCTGTGCCCCGTCCCTTCGGCGCCCGCCGTATAGGGATGAATCGCCGGCAGGATATGGCTCAAATCCCCCATGTCGGTGGAGCCGCCCCGGTTGCGCGACGGCGGCATAAACAGCACCCGTTTCTCTTCCAGCAGGCCGTTGGCGTTCTCCAGGAACAGGTCCAGCAGATGCTGGTCGTGTCGCATCGGCAGATAGCCCGGAATGTTGGTAATGGAGACCGAGGCGCCCACGGCCATGGCCCCGGCGCGGAAGCAGCGGTCCACAATGTCCGAGTTTCGTACCACCGCTTCCGGCGTGCCCGACCGGACGCGCCACTCCAGCCGCACGTCGGCCGGCACCGCGTTCACGGCCTCGCCGCCTTTGGTCATAATGCCGTGGATGCGGACGGTATCCTGCTCGCGGTACAACTCCCGGTTGGCGTTGATGGCCTGCAACGCGAAGTTGGCCGCGTTCAAAGCGTTCACGCCCAGATGCGGCGATGTTCCGGCGTGGGCGCCCCGGCCGGTGAACCGGACGTACTTGACCACGTGCCCGTTGCTGGTGCCGCCCACGGCGAAAGAGTGGGCGCCCATATCGCTGGCGGTGTGGCACATCATCGCAATGTCCACGTCGTCAAACTCGCCCAGGCGGATGAGCTCCTGCTTGCCGCCCAGGAACTCGATTTTGCCGGATGCCCGCAAATCCAAACGTCGCTGAACTTCGATGAACTCCTCGGCCGGCACGGCGAAAGGAACAATCTCTCCATTTAATTCAGACAGAACTTCGGGTTGCGCCAGGCCGACGACCGCCCCCAGCATCATTCCAATCTGGCAGTGATGCCCGCAGGCATGGGCGGCGCTGGTCTGCCCGTCGGAGTGGGGATGCCCGTTCACAATCAGGCTGTCCAGCTCGCCGATGATGGCGACGCGCGGGCCGCCGCCGGCGCCGCCTCTGACGACTCCCTTCAGGCCGGTCAGGGCCAGGCCGGCGCGAAACTTTACGCCCAGCCGGGCGAACTGCTCGGCCACCACGCGGGCCGTGCGGTACTCGCTATATCCGGGTTCCGGGTGTTCCAGGATGTCCCTGGCCACGGCAATCAGGGCGTCGCTGTGGCGGTCAATGGCGGCGCAGGCCGCCTTTTTCAGTTCTTCGCGAGTTGGCATAATATAAAGCCCAAAGTCTGCTAGGCGTCGGTGTAGGTTTCCTCGGCGGCAAGGGTACGCATAAAACTGACGTACTCCCGCGCGGTCATCTCCGGGCGGTGATTGGCAACTACCTGGCTGGCCGCCGCCGCCCCGTCGGCCATGAGGTCAATCACCGTGGCCGCCATGGCTTTGGCCGCCGTGATTACCGCCAGTTGATAGTCATGCACCACGTAATCGGCGCCGTGGCCGATGCCGGCAGCCCCGCCGACGTAAGGGTGAATCACCGGCATCAGATTGCTCACGTCGCCCATGTCGGTGCTGCCGGTGCGATGCTGAATCTGCGCCACGTTTTCCGAACCGACCAGAGCCTCGGCGTTGGCCCGAAAGATGTTCTGCATCCGGTCGTCCTGGGTCATCGGCAGATAGCCGGGGATGGTCTGGATGTTCACCGTCGCGCCCACCGCCATTGCGCCGGCGCGCAAGGCCCGGTCAACTTTGGCGTTGGCGTCCATAATCGCCTCCAGCGTCCGCCCGCGCACGAAGGTCTCCATCCGCACGTCCGCCGGCACCGCCGACACCGCTTCGCCGCCCTTAGTGATGATGGGATGCACCCGCACCGTGTCGTTGTCCAGGAACGTCTCCCGGTTGAAGTGGATGGCCGACATCGCCAGCGTCGCCGCGTTCAGCGCGTTGATTCCCAGGTGGGGCGAGCCGCCGGCGTGGGCGCCCTTGCCGACAAACTGAATCTTTTTGGCCAGCGTTCCGTTGTTGGTGCCGCTCAGGCACAGCTGCCGTTCCTGCGGGGTGCTGGTAGTGTGCATCATCATCGCCAGATGCACGTCGTCGAACTCGCCCAGCCGGATGAACTCCGGCTTGCCCCCCAGGAACTCAATCTTGCCGTCCCGCCGCAGCCCGTCGCGGTATTCAATTTCGATGTATTCCTCGGCCGGCACGGCCATAGCCACGATGCGCCCGCTCAAATGGGGAAGCACGTTCTCCTGCATCAGGCCCATGGTAGCGCCCAGAATCATTCCAATCTGGCAATGATGGCCGCAAGCGTGGGCCGCGCCGGTGGCGGGGTTGGCGTGGGGATGTTCGTTGACAATCAGGCTGTCCAGCTCGCCGATGATGGCCATGGTGGGGCCTTCGCGGCCGCCGATTATTTCCCCCCGCAGTCCGGTCATCCCCAGCCCGCTGCGGAAAGGCACGCCCATGGCGGCGAACTTTTCGCCCACCAGCGCGGCGGTTTTGAACTCGCGGAAGCCGGGTTCGGGGTCGGCCAGAATCTGCTGGGACAGGCGCACCAACTCATCGGCGCGTTGGTCAATCTCAGCAAAAGCCCTATCCTTCAAATCAGCTACCGTAGGCATCAATAACCCTCACATCGTTATTCGGAGACCTTATCGCCGGCTTCTTTCGCGATGGGAGCTGCGTGGCCGCGGTCAACGTCCCGGCATGATAGTAGCACACGGGATAATCATTGACTACACCGGCAGGCCGCCCGGCAGCGTCCCGTTGCCGGCGGTCGGGGCTTTGCAAAGTAATTAAAGCCCTCTCCCACAGGGGGAGAGGGGTAGCGCTCCACCCAGGGCTAGTAGGGTAGCCCTCGCCGTTTCTCCAATCCAGTATTCAGAGAGGGGCTCCGCCCGGGGCTAGTAGGGTAGCCCTCTCCCCTTGTGGGAGAGGGTTGGGAGAGGGGTAGCGCTCCGGCGTCCGCACTTTGCCCCGGCCCACTGACAACCCCCCTTTGACAACCGCGAACATCGGTACTATACTGCAATCTATCACGTGAATCTCAGTCCTGCCAGAGGTCAACCGGTCGTCAACGGCCAGTCAGCACAAAATCGCATACCGGCGTCGTGGAGACCCCTCGTCCAATGCTTACGCGAGTACGGTCTAACCGGCCAACAGCGACTGCCACCGCGCTGCGTGGCTGCGCCCTTAAAAGCGCGGCTCACGAACCATCGGAGCAAAACTTTGCGTAAATCCCCCGGCCGTGGGGCTGACAATGACCGGTAACCTCTGGCTCGCCCACCGTATCCCGCCAACCACCCGAACCCCGACCACCTGAACCAGGAAAAGGACGCATTGCCAATGAACCCAGCCCATCATCTCAATCGCAGCCGCCACTACCTCAACTTCATCCCCGCCAACATCGCCGCCGGCGATTACGCCCGCGCCGCCCGTGCCTTGTGCCGGTCGGTCAGCCACGCCGTAACCGCCGCCGCCGTCCACTGGCATCACCGCCGCGACACCCGGCGACGCCGGCGCCTGTTCGTCAAAGCGCCGGCGTTCGACGGCCGCCTCCGCTACACCCACCGGCCTGTCCCTGTAAAATCAAACCGGCAGCGTTCCGTTTAGGTGGTCGGGGCTTTGCAAAGTCGGGGATGCCGCTCTTGCCGTTCCTGGATTCCCGCCTTCGCGGGAACGGGGAATAACCAAACCACCTGGAACGGAACGCTGCCTGGTCGCTCCCCGGAATGCCGGAGCATCCTGCTAATCCTGTCCGGCGATGCCAAATTTCTGACCCAATAGCCCAGACGGGTTGAACTGGTTATAATTCCCCCATGGTCCTTCGTATCGTCATCGCCCCCCAAGCCTTCAAGCAGAGCGTGGGCGCGCGCGCGGCCGCCCTTGCCGTCCGGCGCGGCGTGCTGCGGGCCGTTCCCGACGCCGCAATCACGCTGGTTCCCGTGGCCGACGGCGGCGACGGCACTTTGGCCGCGCTGATTGACACCACCGGCGGCCAGTATTTTCAGGCTCCGGTGGCCGGCCCGCTGGGAGAATCCCGCACTGCCCAATGGGGCGTAATGGGCGACGGACAAACCGCCGTTATCGAGATGGCGTTAGCGTCGGGCCTGGCCCTGCTTGCCGATGACCGGCGTAACCCGCGCCGCGCTACCACCTACGGCACCGGCCAGCTGATGCGCGCCGCTCTGGACGCCGGCTATACCCGCATCATCGTCGGTTTGGGCGGCAGCGCCACCAACGACGGCGGAACCGGCATGGCGTCGGCGTTGGGCGTCCGCTTTCTGGACGCAAAGGGCGATGAACTGGAACCCGGCGGCGCGGCCCTGGCCAATCTGCGTACCATCGACATAACAAATATTCATCCCGGCCTGGCCAATGCCACCGTCACCGGCGCCACCGACGTTACCAACCCCCTGTGCGGCGACACCGGCGCATCCGCCATCTTTGGCCCGCAGAAAGGCGCAACGCCGGAGCTGGTGGCCGAACTGGACGGCTGCCTGGCCAACCTGGCCCGCGTTATCCAAAAGGATTTGGGGCCGGATGTCGCCGATACCCCCGGCTCCGGGGCCGCCGGCGGCCTGGGCGCCGGCCTCATCGCTTTCGCCAACGCCGAACTTCGCTCCGGCATTGACATGGTTTGCGACGCGCTGGACTTCGACCGCCACGCTGCCGCCGCCGACCTGGTCATCACCGGAGAGGGGCGCGCTGACCGTTCTACCGCCTTTGACAAAGCCCCGGTGGGCATCGCCCGGCGCAGCAAGGCATTTGGCGTCCCGACTATTCTGCTGGCGGGCAGCCTGGGGCCGGGCTACGATGTTCTTTACCGGCACGGCATCGATGCCATCATCCCCATTGCCGAGGAGCCGGTCAGTTTAGAAACCAGCCTGACGATGGGCGCCGAACTGCTGGAGCGGGCCGCGGAACGGGCGATTCGCCTCTATGTGCTGGGCCGCAGCCGCTGATGGCGTTGTTCACCCTGGAAAGCGTCCAATGGCTGCCCTGCCAGCCGGAGGAAGTCTTTCCTATCTATGCCGACGCTTTCAACCTGGAGCGGCTGACTCCGCCGTGGCTGCGCTTTCGCGTCCTCACGCCGCCGCCCATTACCATGGCAGCCGGCGCAGAAATAGACTACCGGCTGCGGCTGCACGGCCTGCCGCTGCGCTGGCGCAGCCGCATCACCGTCTGGGAACCGCCCCATCGCTTTGTTGACGAGCAAATCAAAGGCCCCTACCGCCGTTGGGTACACGAACACACTTTCACCTCTCAGGACGGCGGAACGCTGGTGTCTGACTGGGTGGAGTATGGGATGCTGGGCGGGCGGCTGGCCGACCGGCTGCTGGTGCGCCGCGATTTGCGCCGCATTTTCGCCTACCGGCAGGCGCGGTTGACAGAGATATTCTCCGGCGACAGAGCGTCCAGGGTACGGGTGGACGTTTAGCGTCAGGCGCGGCGCTGCCGGCGGTTGGGAGAGAGACTCCCCTCACCCCGACCCTCTCCCGCAAAGGGGAGAAGGGGTTTTGCTAATAAGCGTTCAGTTGATGCGCTGCCCCACGAAATTCACCACGATGCCGGCCAGCTCAATCGCCCGCTCGGCATCAACGTCGTCAAACGCCTCGGCCGGTATGCCGCTGGGCAGATAGCCCGGGTAGCGGGTGATGTCGTAATACTTGTCCAGCTGCCGGGCGTCGGCCTTGATGGTGTCGAAGAACATCTCGAAAATCTTGGCGTCCTCGCACAAATCAATCAGCGAGTTGCCCCAAACGTCCTCGGCGCCCCGCCGGTAGAGGTAGGCTTTTACCGCCTTCTCGGCGGCCTGCTGGCTCAAAAAGCAGGCCACGTTGTAGCGTTCGCCCTGCCGGTTGAAAGCAGCGTCCTCAAGGTCGCGCTCCGCTTGCCGGAACCAGCGGGCGCCCTCCGCAGCAAAATCAGGCATCAAAAACCACCCTTCCTTGTTTGCAGGCTTGGTACAGCGCCGGCAGCGTATCCTGCAATTCCGCGAACTCCGCCGGGGTATAGACCTGGGCCGTCATCCCCACCTGCGAGCCGATGTGATACGAGAAAAAATCGGCCCGCCGGCCAAAGGGCCGGTCGGTGTCATGCACGAAAATAAAGTCGATGCTGCTGGTGGGCGAGTAGTCGCCGCTCACCATATCACCAATCAGGATGGCCTTTGCGATGCCCAACGTGGGGAACACTGCCATCATTTCCGCCAGCTGCTGCTCCAGCATCTGGCGCCGAAACGGTATGAACCCAATCCGCACCGGCATTGCCCTACTCCTTGTCCAATAGCACGAGGTGAACCTCGCGGGGGCCGTGGACGCCGACCACAATCGTCTGCTCAATGTCCGCCGTCCGGCTCGGCCCGGTGATGAAATTCAGGTAGCTGCCCATATCGCCGCCGTTGCGATGGTACTCCAACCGCCGCAGCGTGAACAGGTCGTCCAGCGTGCCCAGCAGATCCGGTGGGCGCACGATGGCCACGTGCACCGGCGGCACCACCGAAACCAGCCGGCTCAACCCCTGTCGCGGCAGCACAATCACCGACCCGGTTTCGGCGATGGCATAATCCGCTCCCGTAATCCCCATTCCCGACTCGGCCAGCCGTTGCCGCACCGTCAGCCGGCTTTCCGCGCCTTCGTATACCGCCGGCCAGACCAACGCCCCGGCGCCGGCCAACGCGGCATCAACCGGCACGGTGTCAAACACCGGCTGCTCTGACCGCGCCGCCGACGCAACGCCCAGCCGACGGGCCAGCGACACGACATAATCCAGGGCGTCCTCAACGCCGCCGCAGCGCGCAACGTTCCAGCCCCGCAAGGCGGCGGTGTCCGCCATCCGGGCCAGCAAAGCCGGCAGTTCCCCGGCAATCCGTTCCCGGACGGCGGCGGCCTGTGATTCCAGCGCGGCCAGGTCCGCGGACAGGACGTCATAAGCATCAGCCGGCGGCCCGTCCGCTCGCCCCAGGGCCTCCCGCACCGACGCCAGAAATTGGCGGGACGGGATACCCATATTCCCGGCGTCTGCGGGGTTTGGATGCGTGAATGGGATACTCATAATGCAGTCAGAACCTGCCTAATTGCCGCCTTGGGACAACTCATCCCGCCAGATTTCGCGGAAGGTCCGCGCCGGCGGGACGGGCAAATCCCGCGCGCCGGTCCACCGGGAGAGGAAGGGCAGGCGGACGCGGCCGAGCATCCCGTTGTTCGCCAGCGGCTTCAGCAGCGCGCGGCCTACCTTGCGGCCCAGGCGCAACAACGGCGGACGCGACATAACCGCCGCGAATCCTCGCGCCAGCAATGCGTCCGTATCGGAGGCGGTTCGCTGGTAAGCATCCGTCCCCTCGGCCAGGTTGTGCCGCAGGTGCAGCAGCATCCGGGGGATGTTGATTTGCACCGGGCAGGCATCCCGGCACGCGCCGCACAGCGTGGATGCGTTGGGCAAGTCTTTCGCCTGCGCCACCCCGACCAACGCCGGCGTTACAATCGAGCCAATCGGCCCCGGATACACCCAGCCGTAAGCGTGGCCGCCCACCCGCTGATAGATGGGGCAAACGTTCAGACAGGCCCCGCACCGGATGCAGTACAGCGACTCCCGCAGCGCCGGGTCGCGCAGCAGGCGACTGCGCCCGTTGTCCACGATGACCAGGTGAAACTCCTCAGGCCCGTCCTCATCGTCGGGCCGCCGTGGCCCGGTGACCATGCTCACGTAGGACGAAATCCGCTGCCCCGTGGCCGAGCGCGGGAGCAGCCGCAGAAACACTGCCAAATCCGGCAGCGACGGTATTACCTTCTCCATCCCCGCCAGCCCCACGTGAATCCGCGGCGCGGAGGTGCACAACCGCCCGTTTCCTTCGTTGGTGATGATAACCAGTGTCCCCGTCTCGGCCACCAGAAAATTGGCCCCGCTGATACCCATGTCGGCATCCAGGAACTTTTGCCGCAGCGCCACCCGCGCTACCCGCGCCATCTCCTCGATGTCATCGGAGTATGGCACGCCCAGCCGGTCGGCGAACAAGCGGGCCACCTGTCCCCGCGTCTTGTGCAGCGCCGGGGCCACTAGGTGCGACGGCGTTTCCTGGGCCAGCTGGATGATGTACTCGCCCAGGTCGGTCTCGAAGACCTCAATGCCCTGCGCTTCCAGAACGTGGTTCAGCCCCAGCTCTTCCGACACCATGGACTTGCTTTTGGTGATGACGTTCACGTTGCGGGCGCGGGCGATTTCGGACACGATGGCGTTGGCCTGCCGCGCGTCGGCGGCGAAGTGCACCTGCCCGCCGGCCGCCGCCACGTTCCGCTCCAGCATCGCCAGGTAGTAGTCCAGGTTGGCGATGGTATGCTCTTTGATGCGCCGCGCCTGCTCCCGCCAGCCTTCCCAGACTTCCGGCGTAACCTCGGCGATGGCCTCTCGTCGTGTGCCGTCAAACCCGCTGCCGGCGCGCTGCAACGCCTGCCGCAACTGCGTATCTTGTATTGACGCCTGCGACGCCGGGACGAATTGGCGGGTTGTTACCTCGGCCATAATCAGCCGGCCCCGCCGTCAAGGACCTGGGCGATATGCCGGACTGGCACCGGCAGTTGCTGGCGGCTGATGCCCCCGCCGATGTGCATCAGGCATCCCATGTCGCAAGCCGTAATGGTATCGGCCCCGCTTTCCAGTATGGAGGCAATCTTGTCGGCCAGCATCTCCTCCGAGATGTGCGGATACTTGATAGCGAACGTGCCCCCGAATCCGCAGCACTGCTCCGCGTTGGGCAAATCCACCGCCGTTACGCCGGGCGCTCCCCCCAGCAGCCGGACGGGGGCATCTCGCACTCCCATCTCCCGCAGCAGATGACAGGATGGATGGTAGGCCACCGTCCGGGCGTCTCCCGTGCCGCCATTTTCAACCGCAGCCACGCCAACGATGTCCGTGAGGAACTCGGTGAACTCGTACACCCGCCGGCTGAAAGCCTCCGCCCGCGCCAGCAGCTCCGGCGCGTCGGCAAAGAGGTCAAGGTAGAAGACTCGCATCATCGCTCCGCACGAACCCGATGGGACTACCACGTAATCGCAGTTCTCAAAGGAGTCCAATACCCGCGCCGCCAACTGCCTGGCTTCCCGCGTGAAGCCGGAATTGTAAAGCGGCTGCCCGCAGCAGGTCTGCCCGGCCGGGAAGTCCACTGCAACGCCACAGCGCCGCAGCACTCGCACCACGCTAACCCCTACGTCGGGATATAGCTGGTCAATGATGCAGGTAACGAACAGGGAAGCCCGCACGGGCGGCGGTTGGCTCAAATCAAGCTCCAATGCAAAATACCCGGCAAGATTAGCAGAGCCGCCCCGTTCCGGCAAGGCAAAAAGCCCGAAAGCGAAAGGCCCACTATCCCGGAATCGTGAAAGGGGTTGGGGTGAGGGCCGGACTGCCGTTATCATAGCAGCAACCATTATCCGCATCGGAGCCACACCAGTATGACCGAAGAACTAGGCAGAATAACCCGGCCCGCTGTCGCCAACTACCGGGGCAAACGCAAGCTGCTCCTGGCCCCGCTAATCCACCTGGCGGCGGCGCCGGACGCAATCCCGCCGGAAGGCGCGGCGATACTCAACCGCTACTGGGAGCAGGTGGACGTCCAGGTTCGCGCCGTCCAGAACGCCCTGGGCAGCATCAGCCACATCTACCACGAAAACGTGCCGGAAGGCGGCGCCGACGGCCTTGGCTACCTGGAGGCAACCGGGCAAGGCAGCCACTCCCTAATCAGCGGCCTGGCGCGCAATGGCGCGACTCTGGAAACCACCGAGTCAATGGAAATCCTGGCCGAAACCCTGGACTGGCAACGCTGCCTGATGCAGCCTTTGATGAGCCGCGAAGTGGCGACGCGCCTGCAAGAATGGTTCGCGGACGCTAACCAGCGCCGCTATGCGTTCATCGCCAGCGCTATTAATGCCACCATCGGCGACGACGAAACCGGCCTGCTGCTAATCAATGAACGGCATCAAGTCCAGTTCCCCGCCGATATAGAGGTCATTTACATAGCCCCGCCGGCTCTGGACGAGTTCCGGCGCTGGCTGCAAAACTGGACCGAAAACCGGCAACGGCAAATGGCGGAGCAAGCCGACGCCGATGCCGAAGTCAATACCGACGCTCCGGCCTCTTGAAGGGCGCAATAAAGGCCCCGGCGCAACTGTGCCGGGGCCGATTGCTGACGATGAGCTTCCGCTGCTGCCGCAGAACCGCCCGGCCGGGGCGGTTGGCGGGAGTGCGAGGGAGTCGAACCCACCTACCCCGCTCGTCACGAGGCATAACGGATTTGAAGTCCGCAAGAGCCACCGGGCCCCATCCACTCCCGCGAAAGGGCAGGATTAGCTGCCCAGCACCGCGTCAATCTTGCGCTTCAGGGCCGGCTTGGGCTGGGCCCCGATAATCTGGTCAACCGGGCGTCCGTCCTTGAAGAAAATGAGCGCCGGGATGCTGCGGATGCCGTAGCGCGCGGCGATGTCGGGGTCGTTGTCCACGTCCAGTTTGGCTACGTTCAGCTTGCCTTCATACTCCAGCGCCAGGTCGTGCACCGCGGGAGCAATCATCTTGCAGGGCCCGCACCATTCGGCCCAGAAATCCACCAGCACCGGCAGTTCTGAATCCATCACGCTGTTTTGCCAAGTTTCGCCGTTCACTTCCATAGGTTCGGGCATCTCAATTCCTCCAAGATTAGCAACTTTTTTGTCGTCGGGACAGCCGGTTAGCAGCTCAGCGGCACTCGCTGACCGGCGCTTGATGTTAGCCATCTTATACCCGGCCCCGTACCCGGTCAACCGGAAGGCGTCACCGCAGCGGGCCGGCGCCAGGTTGAGGCCGGGGGTTACGAATTTACGGGGATGGACAGGATGGACAGGATTTTTCGATTGCGCTTTGCCGGATTCCGGCGCAAGCGGGGTTCCTTAGGCTGGGGATGGCGGCTCCTTGGGCTGCGGTGCGTTGGGGATTTAGAGTGCGATGTCAGGCGAATCAGGATTTTTTGATTGCGCTTTACCGGAATCCAGTTACGGGCCAATCAATGGTAAGATGTTGCCATGATTCAAGATACCAACATTGCCGAATCGCCGCCCATCCAACGGGGCGACATAATCAAACTCCACCTCCATTCTTGGGGGCGCCTGGGGGAAGCCATGGCAACCTACGCGGGCAGCGATGTCTTTGTCTTTGGCGGAATCCCCGGCGAAACCGTGGCGGCCGAAGTGGTCGCCATTCGCCGCAAGTACGTTGCGGCTCAGGTGAGGCGGGTGATTACCCCGTCTGCGGAGCGCGTTGACCCGCCCTGCCCATATTTCGGCCAGTGCACCGGGTGCCAGTGGCAGCATCTGGCCTACGATGCCCAACTGGACGCCAAAACGCGCATCGTCCGCGATGCTCTGGAACGAATCGGCAGTTTTTACCAGCCGCCCGTGCGGCCTACGCTCCCGTCCCCCAACCAGTTGCACTACCGCAACCACGCCCGTTTCAATGTCTGGCGCGAGAGCGGAACGCTGGGATTTAGGCACCGGGAACGGCGCCGGTTCGTCCGCATTGACCGCTGCCTGCTGATGCACGACGGCATCAACCACCTGCTGGCCCAACTGCAAGACCGTTGCCGGGAAACCTCTCAGCTCTCTATACGTTCCTCTCCAATCACCGGCGACTATCTGATTCAACCAACGCTCAAAAACCCGGACGTTCCCATCCCCACCGGACAAAAGCACTATCTTGAATCCGTAGCGGGGAAAAAATTCCGGGTAGCGTCCCCGTCCTTTTTTCAGGTCAACGTCGAGCAGGCCGCGCTGCTGGCCGAATTGGTCAAGGATGCGCTCCAACTGACCGGCAGCGAAAGGGCGCTGGACGCCTATGCCGGCGTGGGTGCTTTCGCCGCGCTGCTCGCGCCCCACGCCGGCCAGGTGGTGGCCGTTGAGGAGTCCAGCGCGGCCATGGCCGACGCGGTGGAGAACATTGACGGCTTCGCCAACGTCCAACTGGTGACCGGCAAAGTAGAAGAAATCCTGCCCACCCTTGACCAGGCCCCGGACGCCGTGGTGCTGGACCCGTCACGCGCCGGCTGCCAACCCGCCGTGCTGGATACCCTGTTGACTCTGAACGCAAAACGCATAGCCTACGTGTCCTGCAATCCCGAAACGCTGGCGCGCGACCTGCGCGTGCTGTGCCGCGGCTACCGCCTTGAATCCGTGCAGCCTGTGGATATGTTCCCCCAAACCCACCACGTGGAATGCGTGGCTACTCTGTCCCGGAAACCGGCATCCGCTGCGGTAGTTCTGGCCTCGGCATCGCCCCGCCGCCGCGAGCTGCTTACCGACCTGGGCATCCCTTTTCGCATCGCCCCGTCGCAGATACCGGAGGACCCGGAGCCCGGCGAATCTCCGGACCGGATGGTGCGCCGGCTGTCCCGCGAGAAAGCGCTCGCCGTGGCCGAATCGGAGAATGACGCCGCGGGCTACTACATCGCCGCCGACAGCACCGTAGTCTTGGACGGCGAATCCATCGCCAAGCCGGCCGACGCCGCCGAAGCCCGCGAGATGCTGACCCGCCTGCGCGGAACCGCCCACCAGGTCGTCACCGGCCTGACCGTGTATGACGCCGCTACCGGACGCTGCATCACCGACGCTATGGCTGCTGACGTGCTGATGCGCGACTTCACCGATGCCGAGATGGAGCGGTCAATCGCCAGCGGCACGCCGATGGACAAAGCCGGCGCCTACGCGATCCAGGATGCGGACTTCCGCCCGGCAGCGTTGCAAAGGGGCTGCTATTCCAACGTAATGGGCCTGCCGGCCTGCCGCGTGGTAGAAATCCTGTCCGATTTGGGCTGCGCCCTGCCGGATTACCGGGGTATGACGGTTCCGCCCGGCTGCACGATTCCGTGTCCATTGGCAGAGGGGGCGGCGTGAACGTTTTTGGCATTGGCACACTGGAGCTGCTGGTGATTTTGCTGGTAGCCTTCATCGCGCTCGGCCCCGGCAAGACGATGGAAGTCGCCCGCACCATCGGGCGCATGGTACGGGAGGCGCGCCGCACTTTTACCGACATTATGGACGCCGCGTCGCTAGATGACCGCAGTACCGCAGACGACCGCAGCGCCGCCAGCCGGCCGCCGCCGCAATCACAAAGGCCGCCGCCAACCACGCCGCCCGCCGACCCGCTGCCGGCGCCGCCTAACTTGGCGGAGCAGAAGGCCGGCGACGATGCCCGGCCCCCGGACAGCCGATGAATCAGCCGCTGCCGCTGCGGGAGCATTTTCGCGAGCTGCGTTCCCGGCTGCTAATCTGCCTGGTCGCCCTGCTGATGGGGTCGGCGGTATGCTTTTATTTTTACCAGGAGATACTCAATCTGCTGGTGGCCCCGGCGCGGGAAGTGGCCGGCGACGAAATAGCCATCGTCTATACCGAGGTTACGGAGCTGCTGGGCACCACGGTGAAGGTGGCGATGCTGGGCGGGTTCGTGCTGGCGCTGCCGGTCATCCTGTACCATGCCGTCCGGTTCGTGGCCCCCGGCCTGACGCCCCGGGAACGGCGCATCCTGTTTTCATTTTTGCCGGCGGCGCTGCTGGCTTTCGTGGGCGGCATGGCTTTCGGCTACTTCGTGATGATTCCGCCGGCGCTAAAGTTCCTGCTTACTTTTGGCGGGGAGGTGGCGGAGCCGCTAATCCGCATCAGCAACATTGTCAACATAATGATCAGGCTGCTGTTCTGGCTGGGAGTGTCTTTTGAGACGCCGCTGGTGATGTACGTGCTGGCGATGCTGGGGATTGTGAACGCGCGGGGGTTTGCGCGTTTCCGGCGGCTGTGGCTGGTGGCGGCCTTTGTGATTGCGGCGGCGATTACGCCGACGATTGACCCGCTGAACCAGGCCATCGTGGCCGGGCCGCTGATTGTGCTGTACGAGCTGGGGGTGCTGCTGGCGCGGCTGGCAGGCCGCCGGCGCGTAGGGGCGGCGCTGAACGCGGAACCGGCCGGGGAATGAAAAGGGGCGCCGCGACTGACTGCGCCCGTTGCGCGTTTATCCGGTTCCGGGGGGCGCGGTCAAGAACGTGGTTCCTCGGAGGTTTGTTCCCGGGAGGTTTGCTCGCGCGCGGGCTTTTCGTCCTCGCCGGTGACCGATGTTTTGAAGGAGCGGATACCCTTGCCCAGCGCGGAACCCACGCCCGGCAGCCGCGATGCGCCGAAAATCAGCAGCACTACCAGCAGGATAATCAGAAGTTCGGGCAGCCCCAAGCCAGCAATTCGCATTGTCGCGTCAACTCCAACCGTGTTGGGGCTATTTTAGCAGATAGGCCCGAATCTACCAACCGACAAACGGAACGCTGGCCGGCGGGAACGCAACTTGCCGCCCCGCATCGCGGACGCTATAATTCCACAATCAGCGCGCAACCCCTGTTGGGCCGACGCCGGCCCGCCGTTGCGCGACAACTCACCGACGGGACAGTACTGATGGCGACCGACTCTGAGTACGACGTAGCAGTAATTGGCGGTGGGCCGGGTGGATACGTTGCCGCTATCCGGGCCGGGCAGCTGGGCCTGAGGGCCTGCGTTATCGAAAGGGAAGCCTTGGGGGGCGTCTGCCTGAACTGGGGCTGCATTCCGTCCAAGGCCCTGCTCAAGAACGCCGAAATCCTGTCGTACATCCATCGCGCCGACCAGTTCGGCCTGCAGTTTGACAATTTCCGGGCCGACTATACCGTAGCCGTCAGGCGCAGCCGGCAGGTGGTTGACCGGATGACGCGCGGCATCGGCTTTCTGCTCCGCAAGAACAACGTGGCGCACATCGCCGGCACGGGGCGCCTCGCCGCCGCCAACGCCATTGACGTAACCGATGCCGGCGGCCAGACCGCCCGCGTCCGCGCCCGCAACGTCATCATCGCCACCGGCGCGCGGCCCCGCAGCATCCCGCCGCTGCCCATTGACGGCGAACGCATCCTGACCAGCCGCGAAAGCATCGTATCCGACGACGTGCCGGATTCCATCGCCATTGTGGGCGGGGGCGCCATCGGCGTCGAGTTCGCCTACATCTATCGTATGTACGGGGCCAAAGTGACCGTCATTGAGCTACTGCCCCATATCGTCCCCAACGAAGATGAGGAAATCAGCCAGCAGCTGGAACGGGCCTTTGCGCGCGAGGGGATTGAACTGCGCACCGGCGCCGGCGTAACCGCCGCCCAGGCCGACGCCACCGGCGTTACCCTTACGATTAACAAGGACGGCGCCACCGACACGGCCCGTTTTGACAAGGTGCTGGTAGCCATCGGCGTCCGGCCCAACACCGAAAACCTGGGCCTGGAAACCGTGGGCGTCGCCACCGAGCGCGGCTACATTGCCATCGACGACAAGATGGCAACCAACGTCCCCGGCATCTACGCCGTGGGCGACGTGACCGGCAAGCTGGCCCTTGCGCACGTTGCATCGGCCCAGGGCGTTACCGCCGTCGAGTCCATTGCCGGCGAGGAAACCCAGCCTTTGGATTACACGTTGATGCCCCGCGCCACCTACTGCCATCCCCAGGTGGCCTCTTTTGGCCTCACCGAAGCCCAGGCCCGCGAGCAGGGCTACGACGTGAAAATCGGGCGTTTCAATGTCCAGGCCAGCGGCAAGGCCGTGGCCATGGGCGAGACCGACGGCCTGGTGAAACTGGTCATCGATGCCAACTACGGCGAGCTTTTGGGGGGTCATATGTGCGGCCCCGAAGTTACGGAACTGCTTGGCGAACTGTCTATGACCAAACTGCTGGAAGGCACGACCCTGGAGTTGGGGTGGGCGGTGCACGCCCACCCCACCATTGCCGAAATGGTCCACGAGGCCGCGCTGGACGCCGAAGGCCGCGTCCTGCATATGTAACCCGTTCCAACAGCTCAACCTATTGCCGACAGAGGAAGGGATATGCTCAAAGCAGCGGACGCTCCCAAACTTACCAAGACCGACCTGCTGGCGTTCTACCGCCAGATGAAGCTCATCCGCGAGTTTGAGCGGGAGTCGGAGCGGCAGTACACCCGAGGCAACATCAAGGGGTTTCTCCACGTGTACAACGGCGAGGAAGCCATCGCCGTCGGCGCCATCAACACGCTGCGCCCCGACGACTACATCGTTACCCACTACCGGGACCACGGCCAGGCCCTGGCGCGGGGCATCACCAGCAACGAGGTTATGGCCGAGCTGATGGGCAAGGCCACCGGATGCAGCAGGGGCAAGGGCGGTTCCATGCACCTGTTCAGCGCCGAGCTGAACTTTATGGGCGGCTACGCCATCGTCGGGGGGCAGCTCTGCATCGCCGCCGGCATTGCCCTGGCCGTGCAGTACCGGGGCGATGACCAGGTGGTGCTGTGTTTCTTTGGCGATGGCGCGGTCAACGAAGGCGAGTTCCACGAGGCGATGAACCTGGCCGCCATCTGGAAACTGCCGGTGATATTTTTCTGCGAGCATAACCTTTACGGTATGGGCGCATCCTCCAAAGAAACGCTGGTGATGTGGGATTCTCTCCACGAAATGGCCGACGCCTACGGCATGGCCCGCTACGAAGTGGACGGCAACGACGTGCTGGCAGTGCGCGGACTGATGCAGAAAGTCAACGCCGAAGTCCGCGCCGGGAAAGGCCCGGCCTTCGTGGTCGCCAAGACCTACCGATTGCGCGGCCATTCCGTGGCGGACCCGGCCAACTACCGCCCCGATGATGAAGTGGAATATTGGACGGCGCAGGACCCCATTCCCCGTTTCCGCGACTGGCTCACCGAGGAAGGCATCGCCACGGTAGAGGATTTTGAGGAGATTGACGCCAGCGTTGACGAAGAGGTTGTCATCGCCGCCGAGTTCGGCGAATCCTCTCCCTGGCCGGAACCCGCCGACCTTTACGACGGCGTTTATACCGACCGACCGACGGAAGGCATTCCCGCATAGCGCACCCAATTCGCATCGAGAGGAATCACTATGCCGGTCATCACATACCGGGACGCCGTTTCATCCATGCTGCGGGAGGCTCTGGACGAAGACGAGCGCGTTTTTCTGATGGGGGAAGACATTGGCCCCTACGGGGGCGCGTTTGCGGTAACCAAGGGCTTCACGGAGCAGTACGGCAAGCAGCGCATTAAGGACTCGCCGCTGGCGGAATCGGTGATTGTTGGCGCCGGCGTAGGGGCGGCGCTGGCCGGGCTGCGTCCGGTGGTTGAGCTGATGACGATTAACTTCAGCCTGCTGGCCATGGACCAAATCGTGAACCATGCCGCCAAAATCCGGTATATGTCGGGCGGGCAGTTTTCCATTCCCCTGATTGTGCGCACCGTAACCGGGGCCGGCGCGTCGGTGGCGGCCACGCATTCCTCGTCATTTGAGGGATGGTACGCCTCGGTGCCGGGGCTGACGGTGGTGACGCCGGCGACGCCGCGCGATGTTATCGGCCTGTTCCGCTCGTGCCGGGAGCTGAACGACCCGGTGATGTTCGTAGAGCACATCCTGCTGTACGGCACACGCGGCGCGGCCCCGGATACCGGGGATTTTCGCATCCCCATCGGGCAGGCCGACGTGCGGCGCGCCGGCGGCGACATAACCCTGTGCGGCTACTCCCGCATGGCCAACGTGGCCGAGCAGGCCGCCGAAATCCTGGCCCGGGAGAACATTGAGGCCGACGTCGTTGACCTCCGCACGCTGCGGCCCCTGGATATGGAAACCGTGGTCAACTCGGTAAAAAAGACGCACCGCGCCCTGATGGTGGAGGAAACTACCCGCCTGGGCGGTTTCGCCGGCGAGCTGGTTTCCCAAATCCAGGAAGAGGCGTTTGACTACCTGGACGCGCCCGTGGGCCGCGTCGCCGGCGCCGAAGTGCCCATGCCCTACTCGTTCCCATTGGAACAGCTGGCGATACCCAACGCCCAAAGCGTCGCCGACGCGGCCCGGAAACTGGTAAACCGCTCTTAAATCCCCGGCGGGACACCAATCAGCTTCGCTATTCAACCACTACCACAGCAGCAGAGGAGGACACCGTGGCTACCAACGTCGTCATGCCACAGATGGGATACGATATGCGGGAAGGCACCGTCGTCCGCTGGTACAAGCAGGAAGGCGAGACGGTGAACCGCGGCGAAGTCATCGCCGACATCGAAACCGACAAGGCCACTGTTGAATTTGAGGCGTACACCGGCGGAGTCATTGGCCGCATCGTTGCCGCGGCCGGCGTCGCCGTGCCCGTTGGAGAGCTGATTGCCATTATCACCGACCCCGGCGAAGCCGTACCGGAGGTTGTGGCGACGGCCCCGACGCCGGTTGCCGCCGCAGCCCCGGCGCCGGCGGCGGCGCCCCCGGCTCCCGTCGCCGCTCCCTCGGCAGATGGGGAAGTGCGCGCTTCTCCCATCGCGCGGCGCCTCGCCCGGGAACGCGGCCTTGACCTCGCGCTAGTAACCGGCACCGGCCCCAACGGACGCATCACTGAGCGCGACGTTGAAAACTACCAGCCGCCGGCGGATGCGCCCATCCCGGCCGATGCGCCGGCCCTGACCGATACGCCCGTTCCGGTTGATACGCCGGCCCCGGCTCCAGCCGCCGAACCGGTGGCGGCTCCGGCAGACTCGCGCATTGAGCTCAGCCGGATGCGCCAGACCATTGCGCGGGTTACTTCCGACAGCAAGACGACGGCGCCGCATTTCTACGTAACCGCCGCGGTTGACATGGGCAAAGCGATGTCGCTGCGCCGGGATGTCAACGATGCTGCCGACCCGGAAAACCGCGTCAGCGTCAACGACCTGATGGTCAAAGCCTGTGCCCTGGCCCTGGCCAAGCATCCCAAGTTCAACTCGTTCTACCGCGGCGACCATCTCCAGGTCAACGGCGCAATGAACATTGGCATTGCCATCGCCCTGGAAACCGGGCTGATTCTGCCCGGCGTCAGCAACTGCGAAAGCAAGTCGCTGTTGCAGATTGCGGCGGCGACGAAAGACCTTATCGCGCGGGCCAATAGCGGCACGCTGCGCAACGACGAATACAGCAGCACTACCTTCAGCATCAGCAACATGGGGATGTTCGACGTGGAGAGCTTTACGGCCATCATCTACCCGCCTCATGCCGCCATCCTGGCCGTGGGCAGCGTCAAAGAGCAACCCGTCGTCCGCGACGGCCAGCTGGCCGTCGGGCAGATGATGAAGGCCACCCTCTCCACCGACCACCGGGTGGCCGACGGCGCGGAGGCGGCGCAGTTTTTGATGGAGATTAAGCGCGTGCTGGAAAACCCGGTAAGCCTGCTGCTGTAAGAGGCCGTAGCGATGTCACTGGTCGAGACGCTGCCGCCGGCGGACGTGCTGGAAACGCTGGCCGGTGCGCCGGGCGGGGTGACTACCACCATCCTGGACCCCTGGTACAACAAGGGCGTGGGCGGATACCGTGAAGACTACAACGACTGGCTGGAAGAGGTTATCGCAGCGGCGGCCCGGGTATCGCAGCACGTTTTTTTGTGGGGGTTCCCGGAGATTGTGGCCCACCAGGTGGGGCGGATACCGGAAGGGTTCCGGCTGACGGCATGGCTGACGTGGTATTACAAGAACTGCCCGTCGGTGATACGGGGCTGGCGGTCGGCGCAGAACGCCTGCCTGCACCTTTCGGCAGAAGGGGCGAAAACCTACCCGGAGCATTTTCTGAACGATGCCCAGCGGCAGCGATGGGAGTCGGGCAAGATGCGGTTTGTGCCGGGGCCGCCGTCGGTGCTGGAGGTTCCGCTGAACGTGGGGTTCGTGGGCCGGGATGAGCAGACCGGGCATCCGGCGCAAAAACCGCTGTCGGTAATCAAGCCGCTGATTTTGATGACAACGCGAGAGAACGACCTGGTGCTGGACCCGATGTGCGGTTCCGGCACTACCGGGGAAGCCTGCTTGCAGTTGGGACGGCGGGCGCTGCTTTGCGATGCGGCGGCAGAGTGGGTTGAGGCGACGCGGGAGCGGCTCGCGCGGCGCCGCCGGAACAGCATCTTGACTATGGCGGCGTGGGGGTATGCTGAGCCAGCCGGGAACGAAACGCTATCCGTAATGCGGTGAGCGTAGTTCCGTTTGGGAATATGTTTGGTAAAATACGGGAGCAGTTCATCAGGCTGCTGGTGTATCTGGCAACGCCGCTGGACGATGACCGGACGGCAATCTGGAGCATTCCGAAACCGCTGGAGGTGGCGTATTTTGTGACATTCACCGGGGTTTCGGTGTGGACAATCGCGGAGATTGTGCAGGTACGGATGGCGGCATACTGCGGGTTCGTGTGGACGGTAGCCGCGGCGGCCAGCAGGTCGGATTGTGTGACTACCTGGAACGCGCTGGTGCGGGAGACGGCGGCAGAATTCGCGCCGATTGGAGTTGGCATCGGCATCAGCACACTAGCTGCAATTTATGGAGTGGCTGCGCTTATGGCTATTTACCAGATTTTGACTAACGCTTTCACCAAGCCCATCATTGAACGGCACGTCGCCAGGGGCAGAACAGCAGGGCATGAGGAAGGACGCAGAGAGGGGCGCGAACAGGGACGTGTGGAGGGGCGCGAGCAGGGACGGAAAGAGGGGCGCGAGCAGGGGATTGAAGAAGGTCGTGCGGAAGGTATGGAGCTTGCCGGCCGCGCCTGGCGAGAATGGAACGCGCGTCGGATAGAGGCGGAAGCTAACGGGTTGCCTTTTGACGAGCCGATGCCTGACGAAACTTGATTACGGGAGGCTAAAATGCCCCAGATGACCGGCGGCCAGGCGGTGGTCGCATCGTTGCAGGCACAGGGGGTTGATACCGTTTTCGGCATCATCTCCGTGCATACCCTTGACCTGTTTGACGCGCTGTTTGACCGGCAGGATGACGTGCGTTTCATCGGCGGCCGGCTGGAGCTGGGCTGCGGCTATATGGCCGACGGCTACTCCCGCGCCACCGGGCGGCCCGGCGTCATCCTCACCAGCACCGGCCCCGGCGCCGCCGATTCCGTGGGCGCGATGGGCGAGGCGTACTTCTCGGCGTCGTCCATCTTGCAGGTGACTACCAACGTGGAAGCCGAGTTCGTGGGCAGCGGCAAAATGGCGACCCACGAGACCAAAGACCAGTTGGGAATGTTCGCCGCCGTTACCGACTGGAACGCTCGCATCGGGCAGATTGAATCCATCCCGGACCATTTTGTAGAAGCCTTCGTCCGCTTCCGCGAGCGTCGCCCCCGGCCCATTGAGCTGGAAGTGCCTACCGATTTGCTGGGGCAGTCCGCGGAGGTTGAGGTGCTGCAGCCGCGGGAGCCGGACGTTCCTCAGGGCGACCCGGCGCAGGTGGAACGCGCCTGGAATCTCCTCCGCAACGCCAAGCGCCCGGTAATCTTCCTCGGCGAGGAAATCCACACTACCGGCGGCGGGGATGACATAATCCAGCTTGCCGAACGGCTCGGCGCGCCGGTCGTAACCGGCGACGGGGCGAAAGGCGCTTTCCCCGAAAATCATCCGCTCTCCCTCGGCATGGCCTTGGGCAACCGCATCTGGGGTCAAAACCCGGTGCTGGATTGGCTCAGCGATTGCGATGTCGCTCTGGTGCTGGGCAGCAATCTGCCCTACCGCTCCACCGCCGGCGTGGGCCTCAATCTCCCCAAGTCTATCATCCATGTTCTGCTGGACGGCGAATATATCGGCAAAAACTACGATACCGAAGTCGGCATTGCCGCCAACAGCGGAGCCGTGGTTCGCCAGTTTCTCAGCGCCGCCGGCGACACGGACACCGGCGCCAGCGACGATTACCGCGCCGAAGCAGCGAACCTGAAGCAGCAAATTTACGCCGGCCTGCGCGAGCAGTGGGGGCCGGAACTGTACGCCTGGGAGTCCATCCGCTCCGTAATTCCTGACGACACCATTTTCTCCTTGGACGCCACCGTGCCGGCCAACCGCGCCGTGCGCTGCCTGCCGATGGACCGCCCGCGCAGCTATATGTACCCCCACGGCTGGGCCGGCCTGGGCTTTGGCTTTCCGGCGGCCATGGGCGCGAAGGTGGGGCGGCCGGAGTGTCCGGTCATCTGCGTCACCGGCGACGGCGGCTTTCAGTACAACGCCCAGGAGCTAGGCACCGCCGTCCAGTACGGCATCAACCCCATCGTGATGGTGTTCAACGACAGCGCCTGGGGCGTGCTGAAAGGCTACCAGCAGGACCGGGGCGGCCGGCGGATGGCTACCGACCTGGTGAACCCTGACTTTATCAAGCTGTTTGATTCCTACGGCATCGGCGGCACGCGGGTGCATAATGTTGCCGAAATGACGCGGGCGGTGCAGGATGCCGTGGCCGCTGACCGCATACACCTGATTGAGGTGGTGATGCCGGACGGGTTTCCCGCCTTTTGCCGAGGTTAGATGATGACGACCGGACACAGCAGCCATACCGAAGTGGTGCGGGAGCAGTTTCGCATCCAGTCGGCGCAGTTTGAGGAGCAGGTGGGCGGCGGGTACAACCGGGATATTCCGGGCTGGATACTGGACAATCTGGCGCTGACGGGGAACGAGTCGGCGCTGGACGTGGCGACGGGGACGGGGATTATGGCGCGGGATTTGGCTCCCCGCGTCGCTCACGTCACCGGCATCGACGTAACCCCGGAGATGCTGGCGCAAGCGCGGCGGATAGCGTCCGACGCCGGCATTGCCAACATTGCCTTTGACGACGGCGATGCCGCCGCTCTCCCTTACCCGGACAATCAGTTTGACCTGGTAATCAGCCGCATCGCCGTGCATCACTTTGCCAACCCGGAAGTGGAGCTGGGCGAAATGCGGAGGGTGTGCCAACCCGAGGGCCGGGTGGTCATCGTTGACATAACCGCTGCTGACGACGCGGCTTTGGCAGAGGCGCACAACCGGCTGGAGCGTTTGCGCGACCCCTCCCACACTACCGCCTGCTCCGTAGCTGGACTGACGGCGCTGGCAGAACGCTGCGCCCTGAAGGTAGTTCACACCGGCGAAACCGACGCGGTGCGCGATTTGGACGAATGGCTGGACCTGACCGCGGCCCCGGCCAGTGTCCGCCAAACCGTCACCGCCGCTTTTGAGGCGGAGTTGGCCGGCGGAACGGTTACGGGGATGCAGGCGTTCCGGGAGGCGGGCCGGCTCAAGTTCGTTCACCATTGGGCGGTTCTGGTATGCGAATTGACAGGCGAATAACGGCCTAAATCAGCCTGCCTTTTGCTTGGTCATTTTCTAAAAAATCGCTACCATCCGGTTGGTATCTACGAGGTGATGCCAGCCGGATGGCGCTAATGAATGCACAACCGCCGGCGGTATGCCGGCGCATCTACCCGCTTTCGCCCCGCGATTTGAGCGAGGAGCAAATCGCCGTAACGTTTGCGATGACTTCGCGCAATCCCGAACCGTTTGCTGAAATCGCCCGGCAGGTGAGCGCGGAACGGGCGGCGGATTTCAACGAGCGGTGGGTCGTGGGTTACGGCCATTCCTCGGTGGCCGAACACGCTGTGGTGCATCTGGCGGTGGAGAATATCTCCCGGCTGGCCGGCGACGGGCTGGAGGACAACCGGCTGGCGTCGTACACGGAAAAATCCTCCCGCTACCAGGTGATTGACGCGGACAGTTTTCATATTCCGCAAGAACTGGACGCAGACCCGGCGCGGCGCACGGAATACATTGCCGCCTGCCGGGGGCTGTTTGCCGCTTACCGGCGGCTGCTGGACGGGGTGCTTGCCTACCTGCGCCCCTCATTGCGCCAGGGGAGCGCAGAACAGGACGGGGCCTATGCCCTGCGGGCGCGGCGGCTGGCGACGGACGCTTGCCGCGCCGTCCTGCCGGCCGCCACGCTGACCAACGTGGGGCTGACCGCCAACGCCCGCGCGCTGGAACACGCCATCGCCAAGCTGATGTCCTCGGAGCTGATGGAGGAACGCAGCATCGGCGCGGAACTGCGGGAACAAGGCCGTCAGATTACCCCGACGCTAATCAAGTACGCCGACCATAACCCGTACCTGGCGGAACGACGCCGCATCGCCGGCGATGATGCCGGCAATGCCGGCGACGACAAAGCGGCGGTTACGCTGGCAGATTATGACCGCGACGCCGTGAGCAAACTGGCGGCGGCGCTGCTGTTTCGCCACGGCGGCGGCTATGCCGACGTTATGGCCAGGGTTGGCGCAATGACGGCGGCGGAGCGGCTGGCGGTGGTTGATGACGCGGTGCGGAACATTGGCCCCCACGACGCCGCGCCCCGGGAGTTCGAGCTGGTGGGCTACACCTGGGAGTTCACCTTTGACTACGGCGCGCTGCGCGAGTTTCGCCGGCACCGGATGCAGACGTATCTTTCCCAACCGCTGACCGTGGCCAATGGCTACGACACGCCGCCCCTGGTTCGTGAGGCGGGAATGGACGGCCTCTTTGACCGGGCCATCGCCGCAGCCGAGCCGCTCTTTTACACTCTGCGCGAGCAGTTCCCAGCCGCAGCCCAATACCTGGCAACCCACGCCCACCGCCAGCGCGTGCTGTCCCGGTTGAGCCTGCGGGAGTGCTATCACCTCTTTAAGCTGCGCGCTTCCCGGCAGGCCCACGAATCAATCCGCCGGCCCATCATTGAGGCCATGAGCCAAGCGGTCGCCGTGCAGCCGGAGCTGTTCCGCCACCTGCCCTTGCGCGATGCTCCCGACTGGTGGCCGTTTCGGCAATAATAGCCCGTCAACCACAACAGCCTGTCAACCGCTTACGGGTCGGAACAATCCCTTGTGAATCCGCAGTTGCGGCAGATAATCTTGCAACTGCGTTCTTGCATCCGGTAACCGCAAATTTCGCAGTCCAGGCCGTCGTCCCGCCGGGGCGGCGGCGCAGTAGCGCCGGTTGGCTTATTGGACATAACCCACTACCTCCGGCGGTCAACAGCAGGCGGCACCGGCGGCCCTTGAATGATGCGGGCGCTCAGGAATTTCTCTCCCGTCGGATTGGTGGGGCCGTTGCGCTCGTCCGGCAGCAAAGCCACCTCGCGGAACTCAAACACGGATTTGTCCAGCTCCAGCGGCGCAACTCCGCTCCCGTCGGCTTCGTTCACCACGATACGGCCCACGGGCAGCTGCTCGCCGGCCCGCACCAGCAGAATCTGGTAGGTATCCGCCGGCATCCCCGATACCATCAGCACGGCGTGGCGGCCGTTGGGGTCAACCATCAGCACACCTTTGGCTTCCGGCGCCGTACCCATTGGCGAAGTCATCGGCAGCTTTTCCGTCTCCGGCTGCACCGACATTACCGTGGCCTCCACCACGTCGGCCATTCCCTGTTTGACCAGGTTCACTTCCTCGGCGTCGGGAGCAATCTGTTCTCCCGTAACCGCCGCGCCGCGCGCTCCGTTCCTATCCGTCAACGGCAGGCGGCCGGCGCTGGCGGCCCCGGCCAGGGGAACCGCAGCGGCCGACGGCGCCGACCGGGCGGGCGGACTGGCTGCCCGGTCAGATTCCCCGGCGGCGGCCGACGGCGCGGCATTGTCTGAGGCGGCGCGTGCAATGCCAACTCCGGCTGGGGCGGCCGACGCTGCCGCCGGTTGGCTAACCGCCGCCTCATTCGCAGCGGCCAGGTGATTGATTTCCCGCTGCTGAGAAACCATAAATCCAATTGACGCCGCTAGCAGCAGGCTCAGCGCGCCAATCGCAGCCGGAGCCAGCCACCGCCGCAAACGCCGCAGCGACCACCGCGGGTCAGCCGGCGGCAACACCGGCGGCGGTTCAACCGAACCGGCGGCATCGCCCAGCGCCGCCGCCAGAACGCGGCGCTTCAAGCCCGGCGGCAACGGAACTTCCGGCGCGGCTTCGGTGAGGCGGGCCGCCGTCTCCTGAAAGCCGAGCAGCACCTCCTGGCAGTGCAGGCACTTTATCACGTGGTGGAAAACCGCTTGGAATTCGGCGTCATCCAGCGCGTGCAGCGCAAACGCCGCCAGCTCACTTTCCGGGTGCTCCGGCTCAATACCGGGACTGCTGTAATCGTCAGGCCACATATTCTTCCAACGCCGCCTTGAGTTTCTGCATCCCCAGACGCATTCGGGTTTTCACCGTGCCCAGGGGCACGTCCAACAGCCGGGCAATCTCCGATTGGCTGTATCCGTGCCAGGCCGACAGATACAGCGGGCGACTCTGCTCCGCAGGGAGTTCCAGCAGCGCGGCGCGTACCAGGCGGGCGTTGAAACCGCGTTCCACCTGCTGCTCCACGCTCAACGCCGGGTCGGGGATGCGGTGCAGGGCCTCGGCGTCGGGCGGCACAGTATGGTCTAAAGTTCGGCGCCGCGAACGGTAGAGGTCCACCACCTTGTGGTGGGCCACCGACATAATCCACGTGCCCGGAGCCGACATTTCGGGCCGGTAGCTGGCCGCTTTCAGCCAGATGTTGGTGAACACTTCCTGCACCGCATCCTCGGCCAGGCTCTCGTCTTTCAAAACCGACACCGCCAGCGAATAGACACGCTGCGCATAGCGGTCGTACACCGCTTCCAGCGCCCGCTCGTCGCCAGCGCCGATGTCCAATATGCGCTGCGTGTCTTCGTTGCTATGGTGGTCTGACACGTCCCCCTCCGCATTGCCCAATTCCCGAGGTTCCGGGAGCTCCTTTTGCTTTCTATACGAAACTACCCGCCCGCCGGATTTACGAATCCGGCAACCGGAAACGGAACCCGGAACATTCTGTCCGGCAATGCCAAATCCGCAAGCGCGCCATCAAACCACCAGGCTGTCAAAGATTCCCCGCAGATTCGGCAAATTCTCCAACGACCAGATTAGTTCCAATGCCTGCTCGCATTGCTGTTCCGTAATCGTCGGACAGGCCAGCCGCCGGAACTTGGCGTCCACTTCGGCATCGCTCAGCGGGTTCTGGCCGTGGCCCTTGGGAAAGCTGGTGGCCGCCACTTCGGTTTGCCCGTTCCCCTTGATAACCTCGATGCGGCAGTTGTACTCCGCCGGATACCGTTCGGTGAACTCCGGGTTCTCTTCAATCCGCATTTTGTTGATTATGGTTCGCAATCCGGGGTCGGCAATGCGGTCGGGCGCGAAGGTAGCCGGCGTAACCGCCCCGTCCCGCAAGCCCACTGCGGTCAAAAAGGGGATGCTGTGGTCTGCCGTCTCCCGGGTCTGGGGGTCCCACTTCTCCGGCTCCGTGGCAGCGCTGCTCACCGCCGACTGATAGGACTGTATCTTGATGGACGCTATTTCAGCCAACGGCACCCGCCGGTGCAGTTGAATCGCCAGGTCAATGGGGGCCTGCGTGTGAATTTGCGACGGATAGAACTTGAAAATCGTATCCGAGATGCGGAAGGGCTCAGCGCTGCCGCCCAAAGCTGCAATCTCCACCGGATACCCAATCGCCTGCTCCCACAGCCCCTTGCGACCCTCGAACGGCTCGAAAGGCCCGGTCATTCCCTCGGCGGCCAACTGCGCGGCAAAGATGCCGGCGCGGGTCGCCGCCGCCGCTGCGCATCCTTTCCACATTGACAGCTCGCCCATGCGCGTAACCCGCAGCGGGACGTTGGGCACCACGGCCAGCGAAATGGCGTGGCCCATTTGCTCTTCGTCCAGCCCCAGCACCTTGCCGGCGGCACAGGCCGCCCCGATGACGCTGAAAATCCCTTGGTCCCACTGGTTATCCGGCACCTGGTCCGCAATCCGGCAAAACACTTCGTAGGCCAGCGTAATCGCCGTGATGAGCGTGCGCCCGTCGGCGGCCACGCTGTCCGCCAGCGCCAGCGCCGCCGGAATCATATCGCTGGGATGCCCGCCGCCCGGTGAGAAGTAGGAATCGTTGCAGTCCAGATACCGCACCATCACGCCATTGGCAAACCCGGCCATATCCAGGGATGAATAATCGCTGGTTCCCAGGATGCGCGACGGAGCGCCGCTGCCGATGTCGCCGGCCAGCTTGCGGGCGACCTTGGCCGGCTCGCTCAGATAGCCGCCGATGGCGCAGCCCAAAGTATCGGCAACGGTACGCTTGACCTGATGAATCACCGCCGGCGGCAAATCTTCGTAGGTCAGATTGCAAGCGTAAGAACTCAGCAACTCGGTAGTGCCATCCATATTCCCGTTACCTCTCATCCATTCCATGCCATCGTGGGGAAATCGTCGGCAGGGGCGAATAATTATTCGCCCCTGCGGTGGGGTTAGCGCAACACGGCCTCTGCCATTTGTTCCAATTGTGTCGCCATTTCCGCTTCGGTATCGCAATGCTCCGGACGCACCACAACCCGGTCGGCGCCGGCGTTGAGAAAGTCTTGCACCAGCTGCCCGTCGGGAGCCTGCCCGTACACCGATATGGTCAGCGACTTGGGGTCGCGCCCGCGCGCCTCTGCCAACTGGTCCAGGCGTTGGCGGCTGTCCTCTACCTCTGCCGGCGTAATGCGGTTGGGCAGCCAGCCGTCGCCCCAGGTTGCCACCCGCTGCAAAACCCGCCGGGCCAGGCCGCCCAGAATCACCGGCGGGTGGGGCTGCTGCAAAGGCTTGGGGTTGGACTTCACCGGCGGAAAATCGTAGTACGTCCCATGATACTCCGCTTCGTCCTTTGTCCACAGCTCTTTCATTACCGCTACGGCTTCCCGGGTCTGTGTCCAGCGGTGGTCGAAATCACCGCCGAAAATCTCCGTTTCCTCCCGGTTCCAGCCGGCCCCGATGCCGAAGAGGAACCGCCCGCCGCTGATACGGTCCAGCGTCGCAATCTCTTTGGCCAGCAGCAGCGGGTTACGTTCCGGCACCAGCGTAATCCCGGTGCCCAGCTTGATGGTGGAAGTGGCCCCGGAAGCCCGCGCCAGGGCGATGTAAGGGTCGGCGAAGTGGGCATACGTCCACGGGATTGCCCCACCGGATGGGAACTGACTTGCGCTCTGCACCGGCAGAATCGGATGCTCGGCATACCAGATTGATTCAAAGCCCAGGGATTCAGCCGTGCGCGCCACAAACGCCGGGTCGAGCGTATAAGCGGGCAGCGGAAGGGAAGTGCCAACAGACATAATTGAAGCTCCTTGCGGATTCGACGTTGAAGTTACGGAACGCAGTTCCGTCAATGCCGGGGCAACCGGGTAGGGGCAACCCCGGTGGCCGCCATCGTTCGCCGGGCGACTCGGTGGCGGTTAATCATCCGCCGCCACCGCTTCCCGCACGCCTACGATGGCGTCGTACACCTGGCCGCCCTGCTCGGTCACTACCGCCACGTCCTCAGCCAGCAGATAGCCGGCCGCAGCCAGGGCGTCGGCATACTCGCGCACCCGCGCCAGGTATTCGTCGCGGGAGGCGTAACGTTCCTCAATAGAGGGCCGCACATCCCCGGATGCCAGCCGCTCGGCCCGCGTTAGGGCGAAGGGAATGGCGCCGCCGACTACCGTGCCGCCCGGGGCCAGCGCCTGCCCGGCGCCGCCAATGTCCGCGTGGCGCACGTTCCAGCCGGTATAAGTCGCCAGCGGCACCGCGATGGCCGGCAGGCGCACCCCGCCGATTTCGTTGCCGTCGGCGTCCAGCGACGATACCAGCGACGGGTAAGCGGCGCCAACCGCCGGCGGTATCTGAGCCGGGGTCGCCCGGTCGGGGCCGAAATCCAGCCGGTGTATCGTTTTCTGATAATCGGGAAACTCCACGCCCGGCAAAGCCCGGAACCAGTTGGCTACGTCGTGAACGTAAATGATGGTTCGTTCCGCATGATTGGGATACCGATTTGGCGGCGGCTCCGCATCATGGGTAACCCAGCGGTCAAGGTGGTACAGCGCGGCCCGCATCAAGGGGCGGTAGTCAACGTAGTTCAGGGCCTGCGTTCCCCGCGCGCCCGTATCCGGGTTCGTATCCGAAAGCGGCAGGTTCGCCGGCCCGTGCTGGGTTCCGCAGAACAGCCACGAGCGCACGTTGCCGGGCAGGGCGACATCCGCGAGGCCGTCCGGCGTCAGGTGGGCCAGCGCGCCATGCCCGCCCCAATACTCCGAGGACGTATTGGTGTAGATGACCTTGGGCGCAACCTCGCGCCGTATCACCGCGGCCAGTATCCCGTCCTCGCCGTCCGGCGCCAGGTCCAGGAAGGGCGGCAGGTTGTTGACGCTCCGGTTGGACAGACTGGACGGCTGGCCGAAGCGCACGTTGAACTCGCCCATTTTCCCGCCGGCCACGTTGGGCAACATTCCCTCAAAGACGATGCGCCCCGATTCGTCCCGGTTCAGTCCCAGATGCAGCATTTGCCGCAGGAAGCGCCCGCTCTGGCTGCGCCCGTAGGCGTAAGCCCGCCCCAGCGCGCCGGCCAGGGGATTGGCGGCGCCGGCGGCGTCGGCATCCGCATAGCGCAGCCAGGCCGCAATATCGCGGGTTGCCAGCAGCCCCAGCCCGACTACGGGGGCGTGCGAGGTTTCATACAGAACCCGGTACACCTTGCCGGCCTCAAACCCGCCCTCCAGCGTGATGTGCGCCGCATCGGGCACCCGGCGCCCGTCCACCAGCCGGGCAAAGGCCCACTGCTCCCGGGGAATCACTGCCTCCGGCCCATCCTCATACTCCTGCACCGTCAGCACCGAATCCCAGCTCTCCAGGTGGTTGGCCGGGTAGGGTTGGTGTTCCCGGTCGGACAGAGACTGCGTATCCGTGGCCGCCATCGGCTGGAAAGAAATCACAATCGGCCCCGAAACCGGAGAGCCGTCAGGATTCCGGGCGTGGGGCACACGGCACCGGAACAAGCCCGGCCCGTCGGGGACATCGTGCTGCCAACCGCACCAAACCAGAGTGTAGCCGTGGCGCATCAGGAACCCGTTGCCGGGATGAGGGTCGGCGTCCGGCGGGCCGTCGGGGGCGCTGTTGAGATTTTTGAGCGCCAGTTCTTTGCCCCGGTTCAGCACGTCCAGCAGCAACCGCCCGTTCCCGTGGTCGTTATCCACCGGCTTGATGATGCGAAAGTCGGCGGAAAACTCCACCAGCTCGTCACCGTTGCGCGGGGCCAGCCCAATATCGGCGATGACGGCATTATCGTCGTGGGCCGGGTCAACGGTGAAATGCGCCACTCCGTCCAGCTGCTCATAGCGGCCGACATCGCCAAAGGTCTGTCCGCCGGCAAAAGGCCGCCGCGTGGCAATCTCCAATCTGGTCAGCCCCATGTCAGTTCACCTCGTTAGCTAGCGTGGTTAGCTAGCGTGCTTTACCGTCATTCCGGCGGATGTAAAAAGCCGCCTCACAGGATTTCGCCCGCGTCCACGTCCAGGTCTGCCGGCGCTTCGGCCCCGGTGTTGTCCCGCCACCACTGTTGAAACTCCGCAACCCCCATCTTATCCCGCAAGCGGGCCAGGTGGGCTTGCACCTGCGCCAGCATCGGCAGCTGATAATCCCCCACCAGCTGATACGTTCGGGCCACCCATTCCAGGGCGTCCGGCAGGTTCCCCCGTTCCTCTTCCACCAACCCCAGCTGCCCGTAAGTGCGCGCCGCCCGCAGCACGTCGCGGACGCCTTCGAAGGCGATTCGCGCCTGGTCATACCAGTGATATGCCTGGTCCCAATCGCCCTGCTCGTGATAGACCACTCCCAGCTGCCGGGCCTCTACGCCCACGCCGCGGGTGTCGCCCATGCGCTCCCGGTATTCCAGGGCGATGCGCAGCCACTCATCCGCCTCATCCGGTATGCCCCGCGCCTGCGCCAGCGTGCCCAGGTGGTGGAACTCCACAATCATCTGCTCGGTCATTCCCAGCCGGTCGCACAGGCCCAACGCCTGTTGATACCAGGTTTGCGCCTCTTCAAACAGGTATTCCGAGTGGTCCACCGTCCCCAGAGAATGGAAGATGTGAACCGCCGTCTCCTCGTCCCGGTTCTCCTCCACCAGCTCGCGCGCCCGGTGATACCAACTCCGCGCCTCGTCGTACTCAAACCGCAGGTGGCACGCCGAGCCCAACGCCCGGAAATCGTTGACCATCTCTTCGTAATCCGGCAGCCGCTGGTGGATGTCCAGCGCCCGCGCGTACCACTCTTTGGCCGCCCCGTACTGGCGCTGCTGATGCCGCACCTGCCCGATGGCAAAGCAGGCGTCGGCGATGGATTCCTGGTCTTCCCCGCCGTCAATGATTTCGAGGCCCCGCTCTAACCACTCCGACGCCTGTTCGTACTGCCGGCGCCGGGTGGCAATCAGGCCGTTCTGATGGTACACCGCCGCCGTCCGGGGGTCAGTCTCCCCGTCGGGCTGTTCCAGCAGGTAGGCCAGCAGTTGTTGGTTAAACCCTTCGGCGCGTTCCAGCTCCATCAGCTCCACCGATTCCATGGCATCGGTGCCCAGCAGATATTGCCAGAAGTCAATCGCGCCGTTCCCCTGCGCTTGCGCGGCGGTGTGTCCAATGGTATCCAGCAGCTGCCCCCGCAGGCGGCGCAGTTCCGGGAACCGCTTCTGCATCCGGTACACCTGGGCCAGGGGCTGAATCAGCAGTTGCGCGTTATCCCACTGGCGATATTCCAGCGCCAGCCCCAGGGCCTGCGTCAGGTTGCCTTCCTCGGCCAGCACCGCCGTAACTCCGGTGTCCTGGTTTTCGTAGAGGCTTTCCATAAAGTAGTCGGCGGTGTCGGCATAAACCCGCACGAACTCCAATTCCAGTTGCCGTATCCCGTCCCCCGACACCTGCCGCCCCAGCTTGCGCCCCAGGAACCAGGGCATTGCCGGATTAATCTGATAGACGCTGGGGGAAACCGGCTCCAGGAAGCCGGCGGCCTGGGCCGAGCGCAACAGGGTGCGACAGGATGCGTAAGACCGCCCTGACGACTGCAACCCGCCCTCCGGCGACAGCAGCGACCGGGAGGCTCCGGCCGTCAAATCGTCGCCCAGCACCTGCCCATAGACGCGCTCTTCGGTGATGTGGGACAGCACGTCCAGCATTACCCGCCGCTGGAACAGCGCCAGGAAGGGCAGATGCGTCCGGTTCCGGTGGGACATCCGGGAGAACGAATACTCCATCGCCGCCGTCAAGACCGGGCTCCGTCCGGCCTCGCCGCCCTCAGGTTGCTCGGCTAGCAGCCGCCCGATTTCACCGGCTATCACCGACGCCGGCACGTCTTTCACCGGCGGAATGGCCAGCCGCATCGCCAGCGGATGCCCGCCCAGCAGCTCCAGCAGTTCCCCAAAATCAGCCCCGGCCCGCGACGCCGGCACCGCTGCCCGATCCATTACCACCGCGGCCAGCGCCGCCCGGTCGGATTGCGTCAGCCCGTCCAGCGTAACCGATGCGTGGGGCGTCGTAACCCAGGCTTCGGCGGCCCGCCGGCTCAACAACAGCGCGCCGGTGCCTACCGGCCCGGTGGTGGCCGCGCCGAGAAATTGCGCCAGATTCGGCAGCTCGGCTTCGTCCAGCAAACCCGGAGCGCCATCGGGAAAGCCGGCCACGTTCTCCAGATTGTCCCAAACCAGCAGCGAGGGGTTCTCCTGCAAGTAAGTCGTAACCCAGCGCCGCTGCTGTTCCGCCGGCAAATCGGCAAAATCCAGCCCGGCTACTGCGGTGCCAATTTCATGCACCACCCGCTCGAGTCCGGCCGGCTGGGACGCCTCAAACGCCGTATAGAACACGCCGCCCGGGTACACCGCCCGCGCCGGCTTCAAGAACCAGCGGCACAGCCCCAAAGCCAGTTCCGTCTTGCCCACTCCGGTATCACCCGAAAGCAGCGCCACCGAATGGGATTGCAGCACCCGTTCCAGCTGCCGCAACTCCCCTTGCCGGCCAATCAGCCCGTACTCACCCGGAGCGGGAATCTGCAAGTCTTCCGCCGGCGCTTCCTCAGGGTGAATCACCGGCGGCGCCAGCGGGTCCGGCTGATGCTGGGCAATGGCCGGCGGCAGGTAGCGTCCCGACTGGTAAACCGCCGGCAGCTGCCAGTCCCAGAACACCCGCTTTCCGTGAACGCTGACCCGCTCGGGCGAGTCCATCAGTTCACGGCGCACCGATGCCACCGACGACCCTACGCTGTTCCCCTGGGCCAGGCGCGTATAGAAGGCCCGTATCGCCCCTTCCGCCGCGTCGGGATGCAGCGGGGCCGGCAGCGCCGCAACCTGGGCCACCCCGGCGTCGGCCACCGCCATTGCCGCCGCCGCCCATAATGCCGATGCCGCGTCCGCGCCCGGCGCCCCGGCCGACAGCAGCGCCACCTTCACCCCGCCGGCTGCCAGCGTCTCCCCCAAAACCGCCGCCGGAACCGCATCGGGAGTTCCGTCAGCCTCTTCCAGCAGAATGGCCCCGCCGGCGTCCAAAGTAACGCCGTCAATGTGGGCAATGTGGTAGTGGTTCGGATTGCGCTCCAGCAGCGCGCGCAGCGCGGCCAACGTAGCGGGACGCGGGTGGTCCAGAGATGCCTCCAGGTTCAGCCCTTCCAGCGCCGCCACCGTTGCCGCGGCCACGCTCCCCCCGGCGGCCGCTGAATCCGCCAGCAGCGCGCCTTGCGACGGAGGCGGCCCGGCCAGCGGCGCCGGCGAGAGCATAAGCACGTGCAGGGCTGCGTCCTCCCGTTCCCCGTTATCGCCCGCCGGTATGGTCGCTGCCGACTGCCGCAAAACCCCCGGCAGCCCGTTGATGAAGTAGCCCAGATTCGGTTCGTTCATCAACTCCCAGGGCAGCGACTGGAACTCCGGTCGTGGGGAAACAATCGTCAACTCGGCCCGCTCTTCCCGCCCCATCACCTCGTCCAGCAGCGCGCGCCCGGCGCTCCCGGAGGCAAAGGCTACCTCAAACAGCAGCCGCCCCAGATTCCGCATTGCTTCTTCAACGGCCTCAACCCGGGCCAGCGCCCCAATCGCAGGGCGCTGGTACTCCGTATGATACCGGTCCAGCGTCGCTCTTTCGTCCTCCGAGAGCGCCAGCGCAAAGGACACCGGCGGCGCTTCCCGCCGCGTCCCCGTGGCTTCCGTCAGGCAAACCTGTAGCTGCCCCACTGCGGGCAGGTCGTGAATTTCCAAGCTAGCGGCCATGGCTGCAGTTGCTCCTCTCAGTAATGCCAGGGTGCGGCGAACGGTTTGCGGTTGGCGAATGTACGGGCCATGATAGAGTTATCAATTTACATAACTATCGAGCGGGTATTACAGTCGCCATTGCGCCGTTCACGGCCATCATTTCGGATTTTCCCAACTGCCATTATGGTGAAAGTCAGAAGCCGGCAAGCCCCTACAGATACCACAACGTCGGTTTAATCCAGTCGCGATGTATCGTAAATATCCCACAATGACCGTCCGAATACGCATAAATTGGAAATCCAACCATCCGCCGTATTGTCAGATTAGGCAGACTGGATTACAATTGCGCCAATCACAAGCCATTCAACCGCCCAATCTTCCAGCCTGCGCCGCATTATACAACATAACGCCCCAGATTGTAGCGGTGAAGCGCGGTACACAGCCTATGACTGCATTCAACGAAATCCGACGTTCCTGGCTGCTGGCGCCAATGTCGCAACCGGAACGTATCATTGCGGCTCCCGACTCCGGCGCCGACGCAATTGTGCTTGACCTGGCCGAGTTTGTGCCGGAGCGGCAGAAACCCGAAGCCCGGAAAGCGGTACGCGATGCCCTGGAGCCGGCCAAGCGCGGCGGCGCGGAAGTATTCGTCCAGATTGACCCGGAACTGATGCTGGCCGACTTGCGCGCCGCAATCTGGCCGGGCATTGACGGCATAGTAATCAGTCGCGCGGAAACCGCCGCGCAAATCACGTGGGCAGACTCCGTTATTTCCGAACTGGAAAGCCAGCGCGGTATGCTGCCCGGCAGCGTGGCGATGGTGGCCGCCCTGGAAACCGCCCTCGGCAATCACAACGGCTTTGAGATTGCCACCGCCAGCCGGCGTATGTGGGGCCTCACCCTGGGCCGCGCCGACCTGGTGATGGACTTGCGGCCGGAACCCTCCGGCGAAATCCACCTTATGCCGTACCTGATGCAGCGCTTGATAACCCTGGCGTCAGCCACCGGCAAAGTTCCCCTCGGCGCCTGGTGGCGCGCGCCCGACCGCGGCCTGCTGGCAACGCCGGCCAACACCCGGAAGGCTGCCCAACGCGGCCGGGCCATCGGTTTCAAAGGCTCATTCTGTGTGCTGGATAACCAGGTCAAGCCTCTCAACGACGGCTTTACCCCCACGGCCGCCGAAATTGCGGCGGCCCAAACCCGGCGCCAGCAATACGACGCGGCTATCCAATCGGGCACGGTCACCGTAGTCACTATTGATGACCGGACACTGACCCCCGACCTGGCCCGCCAGGCGGCCAACCTGCTGAAGCTGGCTGAAGCCTGCGCCACCCGCGAACGGTTCAAGGCCGCCGCCGTTGCCGGCCGGCCCATCCCCGCGCCCTAGGAGGCTGCCCGATGGTCGCTCACACTCGCCGCTTGAAACGCTCCGGCCTGACTATGCCCATCGTTACCGAGCGTTTCATCAACAACGCCTGGCATCGCGGTTGCGATTTCATCAATATGGACCTGGAAGATTCGGTGCCGCCCCACCTCAAGGGTGTCGCCCGGAACCTGGTGCAGCAGAGCATCCCGGTAGTCAACAAGGGCGGCGCGGATGCCGTTTGCCGCATCAACCATGACCTGATGGAAGCCGACCTCAACGCCGTGGTCTGGCCGGGCTTGATGCAGGTCAACTACCCCAAAACCGAATACGGCCATGAAATCGCCCTCATGGACGAAATCATCACCCGCCTGGAAGCGGAGCGCGGCATCCGCCCCGGCACCATTGAAATCGGCGCCAACATTGAAACCGCCGTTGGCGTGGCCAATGCCTACGAAATTGCTGCGGCCAGTCCCCGCGTCCGCGATTTTGGCGGTGCATCCGGCTACGATATGTCGCGGGATTTGGGCGTGGAGATGTTCGTGGGCTTTGACCAGTTCGTGTACGGCAAGGGAGAGGTTGAGCTGGCCGCCCGCGCCCTGGGCCTGGAACCCCGCGCGGCTCCGTTCACGGCCAACATTACCGGCAGCGTCAGCGACCCTGACCGCGCTTTCGCCGAAGCCGACGCCGCCCGCCGGTGCGGGTTCCGCATCGGCGGCGGCCTGCATCCCAACGTGGTCGAGCCTCAGAACCGGGGCTTTACGCCCACGGATGCGGAACTGGAGGATGCCCGGTGGGTGTTGCAGGAATACGAGCAGCTGGCTCATTCGTCCGCAACCTGGCGGCAGGTTGACACCGGCGACCTCCCGCCGGGCGCGGGGCCGTCGCCATTGCCGACCGGCGCGGACGATGCCAACCGCTACCGCGTCATTGACCGCTACGAGGCGGCGCGGGCTGAGGAACTGTTGCAGTGGGCGCGCCGGTGTCAGGAGCGCGACCGCGAAAAAAGCGCCGCCATCGCCCGCGTGCGCGCCGCCGAAGCCGCCGCCAGCCAATCTTGAACCGGAGCTAACCGATATGTCCATCCTGGTACGACGCTCCAATCTGATGATACCGGCCGCCCAGCTGCGGATGATTCGCCGCGGCTGGATGCACAACGCCGACGCCATTACCATTGACCTGCAAGACAGTGTGCCGGCCGCGGAACTCGGCACGGCCCGCAAGAGCCTGCCGGCTGCCATTGCCCAGGCTGGCAAGGGCGGCGCCGAGGTTTTCGTCCGGGTCAACGCGCAGTCAGTGTACGCCGACAGCGCGGCGGCGGTTTGCCCCAATCTGGCCGGCATCCTTTTGCCCGGGCCGGAGTCCGCCGACGCCATCAAGGCCGCCGACGCTGTGCTTGCGGAGCTGGAACGCAGCCACGGCATCGCGGCGGGAACGCTGGAGCTGGGGCCGATTATTGAGACGGCGGCGGGCGTCTGGCACATCCGCGAAATCATCACCGCATCGCCGCGCATCAAGCAGGCCGGCATTGACGAGGCCGCCCTGGCCGCCGCCCTGGGCATCACCCAGAGCGCCGATTATGACCCCCTGGTGTACGCCCGGGGCCGTCTCTGCATTGAGGCCACCGCCGCCGGCGTCCAGCCCGTAGCCGTAACCGACCCCATGGGCCTGGGAACCGATAATCTGTCCGGCGACGACTTGGCGCAGATTGCCACCAAGGCCCGCAATCTGGGTTTCAAGGGTATGTTCACCGGCCATCCCCGTTGGATAGAGGCCATCAACCGGGCCTACACCCCCACTGAGTCCCTGGTTGACTACTACACCCAGGTTCGCGAGGTTTTCGCCCAGGCCCTGGCCGCCGGCACCGCGGCGGCGCCCTTCGCCGGCCGGATGATTGACGTTCCCGTGGACGAATGGGCCAAAGACGTCCTGGCGATGAGCCGGGCCTGCGCGGACCGCGACGCCGCAAAAGCCGCCGCCCTGACAACGGCGCGACTGTGGGAAAATGCGGCCGTCAATATGGATATTCGGAGACAATTGTGATTTACATTGACGACAACCTGCGCAACCTGATTGACCATGCCCTCAACGACCGCTGCCCTATGTTCATCGCCACGGTTGCCCCCGACGGCGAGCCGCAAATCAGCATGAGGGGCAGCGTCCTGGTTTTCGACCGCGAAACTCTGGCCTTCTGGGAACGGGGCTGGCGTATGTCAGCCGCCAACATTGAGACCAACCCTAAAATAGTCCTCTTTTACCGCAACCCCGAAAAGCGTATCAACCTCCGTTTTTACGGTACGGCCACTATGTACCGGGCCGGCGCCATCCGCGAAAACGTAATGTCGCGCACCGTCCAGGGCGAACTGGACCGGGACCCGGAGCGGACGGGGGCGGCGGTGCTGGTGCGGCTGTACCGCATCAACCAGATTTCCGGCGAGGTGTTGCAGGAGCGGTAGGGCGGGCGCGCTGCCGGGTGTGATACCTTACAAGGGTATCCTTTGAGTAGGCCACGCCGGATTTGAGGGGGACAGGATGTTCATTGTCAGTGGCATCGTAGGAGGGTTGCTGGGCGGCGCATTTTGCGCATTCCTGGTTGCACTTATTTCCATCGTACCGTTTCTGGGGTGGTTCGATCAGCTGATGCTCCCGGCGTTTTACGTAGCGGGCCCAATCATCGGATTGTATATCGGCATGAAGACGCTTACGCAATGAACCAGGCAAGGCGAGCCGTTGCAACGATTGCAAGCCCACGGCGTCGGGCAGCCTTGGTATGGCTTACCTTCGGGGTCGTAGTCTGGTTTTTCCTGGCGATGCCCTATGCTGTCGCTGCAACCAAGTGTTGGGAAGGGCGTGAAGACGGCAAAACGTATCAGTGCCTGAAAAGCGTAGCCAAGAAGCTGCGGAAAGATTCCATCATAGCCTCCTACGCTACGGCAACCGTCGCCGCCATAATCGCGTTGCAGCTGGCCAACCGCAACCGGGCGGAGGCGGCGCTCCGGGATGACGGTTCGGCTTAACCGGCGCGTGGGTGTGGGATACCGATAATAAGGTATCCCACACGCTTGTTTTCAGGCGGCGCGGACGGCCAGCGCATCAACGGCCCGCACGCCCTGGCCGGCGGGCAGCGCCATTAGCGGGTTGATGTCCAACTCGGCCAGGGAACCCTCCAGCTGGACGGCCATTTGGGATACCCGTACCAGAGCGTCGGCCAGCGCATCTAGATCGCACGGCGGAGCGCCGCGGAATCCTTGCAGCAGCCGCGCCCCTTGCACCTCGCCAATCATCTCCAGCGCATCATCCCGCGTAATGGGACACCGCCGCAACGCCACGTCGTTATACACTTCCACCATCACGCCGCCGGTGCCGAACAGCAGGATTGGCCCCAGCTGCGCGTCGTAAGAAACGCCAACGATGGTTTCCACGCCGCCCGCTACCATCTCTTGCACGGTTACACCGGCAATTTGAGCGTTGGCGTCGTAAGTCCTGGCGTTGGCCGTAACCTCAGCAAACGCTTGCCGCACTGCCGCGGCGTCGCCCAAATTCAGCCGGATGGCGCCGGCCTCGGTCTTGTGCAGAATGTCCGCCGAGTTGACCTTTAATGCCACCGGATACCCAATCCGCTCCGCCGCCGCAACGGCCGCCGCGGCGTCGCCGGCCGGTTCATCGCGGGTGGTCGGCACGCCAAAAGCTGCCACCAGACGCTTGCTGTCATACTCTGAAAGCGCCCCGCCTCCGGCCAGCTTTGCCGATGCTTCCGCCTGCTCCGCGGTCAGCTCCGGCGCATCCGCAAACCCCCGCGCCAGCCGACGCTCCCGCCAGTCGTGATAGTCGTTCAGATAACGGATACCCGCCGCCAGCTTGTCCGGCACGTAGAAAACCGGAATCCCCGCCCGGCGCAGCATTGGCAACCCGGAATCGGCGCCGCGCGTCCCCGTCCACAGGAATGCCACCGCTTTGTCGCTGCCGTCCCGCTGGGCAATCACCTGTTCCGCCTGGGCGTCAGCGCCGGCCGAGGCCACTACCAGCGTGCCTACGCCCGCGTCCTCTGCCATATAGGACATAATCGCCGGAAAATCATTGCTGTTGGCATACCCGGTTACGTCCGACGGGTTTGCCGCCCAGCCAAATCCTTTGAGAATCCCGTTGATGCCGTCCTGCGCCCGCTCCGACAGCGGCGGCAAGTCCAGCCCGGCCTGCCCGAACATATCGGCCGTCAGGCTGCTGATGCCGCCGGAATGCGACACTACGGCGACGCCGCGCTGCGGCGGCCGGGGGCAGCGGGCCAGCAGGTTGGACACCTGCAACAGGTCGTCATAGTCCTGCACCCGGATAACGCCGTATTGGTCAAAGACGGCGTCATACACGGCGTCAACGCCGGTGAGGGCGGCGGTATGGGAACCGGCGGCGCGGGAACCCAGCGCGGAGCGGCCAATCTTGATGAGGACAATGGGCTTGCCGCGCTCCGCCGCCAGCCGGGCCAGTTCCACAAACTTGCGCCCGTCCTTGAACCCCTCGATGAAGCCGGCGATAACCCTGGTGTCGTCATCGTCCAGCAGGTAGCGGGCAAAGTCGCAGAAATCCAAATCGGCCTCGTTGCCGGTGGAAACGATATAGGTGAAGCCGATGCCCTCGTCCACGGCCCGCGTCAAGAATGGCCCGAAGGCCGACGCCCCGCTCTGGCAGACCAGACCGACCGGGCCGGTCAATCCCGCCGCCCCGCGCGACGATGCGCTGGCCCAGATGTCAGCTTTCAGGTTCGCCAGCCCCAGGCAGTTGGGGCCGCTGACGCGCATACCGGATTCCTGGGCAAACCGCCCCAGCTCAATTTGCAGCTCCCGGCGGTCGTCCACGCCCCGCTCGGCAAAGCCGGCGGAGATGACGATGGCGGACTGGGCGCCTTTGGCATGGCTTTCCCGCAGTATGTCCAGGACGGCGTGATAGGGAACGACGATGCCGACGACATCGGGGGCTTCGGGCAGCTCCGTAACCGACGGGTAACACTTGACGCCCTGCACTTCCTCATAGCGGGGGTTGACGGGATAGACGTTGACCCGGCCGGCGGCCTGCATTGCGGCGGCAAGGAAGCGTCCGCCGTACTGCATCCGTGGGGTAGCGCCGACGACGGCGATGGAGCGAGGGTTGAGCATCCGGTCGATGGATGCCAGCTGTGCGTTAGTCCAGAACGTCATTGCAGTTTTCCTTGTCTATGCTGCTGCTTGCTCGGCGATTGGCTTGCCGATGCCGGTTAGTAGGCGGACCAGCCGCTCGGTGCGGTCAATGTTGCGGTTCAGAACTTGGACTTTCAGGGTGACCGGCGAAACCGAATCAATCCGTTTCAGCAACTGCTTGAATGATGCCACCTGCTGCTGCAGACGCCATAGGTACAGGGACTGGACAGCGACGGCCAGAACCAGCGCGCCGGCGCCGGATAGCGTTATCGCAAGGGACGCAACTGCAAAATGGGAGCCTAATTGCGTGGACAACGCGGTGGCTATTGCGTTGGTCGTGACCGTTACAAAGCAGACCGGGGTTGCATATGCGCTGATGAGGACGATGTGCATCGCAAGGGAGCGGCGAGGTTTCCCGTAATCCTCATCCCGATTGAGGAGTCCAGCCTGCGTCAGCCGTGATTCAAGGCTTGCAATCCGATTTCCGATTGCGTCAATCCATGAAATAAAAAACCGAGCGGTCATCAGGTACAAGCGTAACCCCAACCATCCGCCTACGGCAGCCGAGAAGCATACGACAATCCCAACAGCCGTAGCCAGATCCACCGACTCGTTCAGATAGAACGCGCCAGCGGCGAGCCCGGCGGCGACAGCAATGGCAATCAAGCGGATTTCGACCGGAAGCGTCCTTTTGCAATGGGATGTTAACTGGACGAACATAATCTACTTCCTGGTGCGGCTGACAAAGGTCAGAGCGGAGATTATCGCTTCCCAAGTGGCCACTACGGCGCCGGTGACGGTCCAGACCACGGCGCAGCTAACCAACGCTACGTCGAGCACAAATCTTACAATCCGATACGCCAAAGTTTCGTAGCCGACAGCAAGTCCGATAAGATATTCTAGCAAAATGCCGGACACCACTAAAATTGCCGCCATTACCAACGAGGTTAGGAAGGTCAGTACCGCAGGGAGAACACGATGCAGGGCAGCTATCAGTTCTTGTTTGAGTAGCATTCCGGGATGGTAGCACCATTATACGGCATCGGCAAATGCCGTAGATTGCCCGGCAATGTTTCTGATTGGGATGCCCGGCACATTGTGGGCCTGCCATCGTCGGGGTGCCGGCAAGCGCTACTGGCGCCCGTGTCAACCAGAAAGTTGTCCTGTGCGCTAACGGCAAGACGGTGAATGAGCCGCCGGGCGCGTAAAAACGGCCGCCCGGCGACATCGAATCTGCCGGCAATCACAGGAGCCACACTTCCGGCTCGGAGCTGAGGAACTCCACCACGCAGTTGCCCCGGCGCCGGCCGCGTTGGTCCAGCTCCGCAAAAACCCCGTCCAGCGTTTCCGACGCTACGATGGTATCGTCCGCTGCCAGGGCGACAAAATGGTCGGGTATTTTGCGGTGAGCTCATTGCGCCGGCTGTCGAACAAGTCGCAACGTTCCCCATACCAGCGGATGCCCGCGCTGACAGCATCATGCCCGCCGAGGCTTGCAATCAAGTCCTCCAGTTCCTGGCCGGTAACTTCTCTGGCCAGCTGAATCATAATGACCTCCTGATTGTCCGCCTGGGCTTTTAGTCATTGTAGCGCATCAGGTTTCGCCGGCCGTCCGCAAATCCGCCCGCCAGTCGTCCGGGCTGGGGCCGCGGTCAATCAGCACGTCCACCACAGCCGGCAGCCCCGACGCTTGCGCCTGCCGCAGCGCGTCGGGCAGGTCCCGCGAATCCGCCACCTGGACGCCGAAGCAGCCGAACCCCCGCGCTACGGCGGCGTTGTCGGTTTCGGCGAACTCCGATGCAATGTACTGCCCCGGCGCCTGGTGGTGGCGCACCATTCCCAGGGCGCCGTCGTTGAACACCACGCAGATGATGGGCAGCCCGTACTGCATCGCGGTGGAGAGGGCGTTGACGGTCATCATATAGCCGCCGTCGCCGGTGACGCAGACTACCGGCCGGCCGGGGTAGGCAATCTGCAAGCCCACCGCGGCCGGCAGTCCCCAGCCCATGCCGGCGGTGCCGCCGGGGCAAAAGAAGGTATGCGCCTGCTGGGACTGGAACAGGTGCGCCATCCACGTCCGGTTATTCCCGGCGTCCAGCGCATAAACGGTGTCGGCCGGCATCGCTTCCTGCAACACGCGCACCACCCGCTGCGGCAAAACCGGCGACGAATCCGTATGCAGTCCGGCATCCTCATAAAACCCGTGCTCCCGCTTGCGGCCGGCCAGCGCCCCGGCCCATTCGCGGCGGCTGCCCGCCGATGCCGTCGCCGTATCCTCCGACGCCGCCACCAGCTGCCCCAGGATGCTGCCGGCGTCGCCAATCAGGCCCAGCTCCACCGGGAACGTCCAGCCGGCGTTGCGGTCGTCAATGTCAATCTGGATGATGCGCTGGCCGCGGGGGTTGAACACCGTGGGCCGCTCCCGAACCGTATCTTGCGGGCTGAGCTTGGCGCCGACGATGACCACGGTATCGGCGTCGCCCACGGCGCGGTTGGCGGCCTCCTGGCCGTAGATGCCCACCATACCCACGGACAGGGGATGCGTTTCGGCGATGGCCGACTTTCCTTTATAGCTGGTGGCGACGGGGGCGTGCCACTGCTCCGCCAGCTGCTGCAAGGCGTCGTGGGCGCCGGCCATGTGGACGCCGTTGCCGGCCACGATGACGGGGCGTTGGGATTGGGACAGTATCGCCACCGCGCGCTCAATGTCCTGGGGCGCGGCCTGGGGCTTGGCCGTGTTCAGATAGCCGGCGGTGTCGTGAATAAAGGGGGGCGATTCCAGGTCAACCTCGCCCCCAATCGACGCGGTGCGCATCAGCAGACAGGCCGGCCCCGGCCGGCCGCTCATCGCGTGCTTGATGGCCAGTTGGGCCCCCAGCGCCGCCTCTTTGGGCGAAGTCGCCAGGGTGGTGTACTTGGTCATGGAGCGAAAGATGTTGTGCAGGTCGATGCTGCCGTACTCGCCGCCGCCGGACTGGTTGGCGGGATGCTGGCCCACGCCGCCGTCGGAGGTATCGGTCATTACCAGCATCGGGCTGCTGGATAGCATCGCCTCCATAATGCCAAAGGCCGCGTTGGAGCCGATAAACAGCCCCTGCCCCATCACCACCGCCGGCTTGCCGGTGGCGCGGGCGTAGGCGTCGGCCATAATCGCCGCCGTCTGTTCGTGGCGCGTCAGGTAGGTGTTGATGGCCGGCTCTTTGCCGACCAGCCGGGTAAAAATCTGGCCGGTGCCGCCGCCTGGGATGCCGAAAACGGCGTCAATGCCGGCTTCCTGGAGGAATTGGACGATGAGCTCGTTGGCCTGGGGCATAATGGCATCTCCTGACATCAGTTGCACAAAGTTCCCGGCGATAATACCTGCGGCCCGCCGGCGGGTCAACATAAGCGGGCGCGGGCGACGTCCCAAAGGTTGACCCCGCCGTTGGCCGCAGTCTATCCTGTTCACTCCCACCATAGCCGGAACGGAGCAATTCATAACCATGCCGCGTCAAGTGGAAGGAAGCGCCAACTATGCTCTGGGCGATGTGCTGGCCGGGATGCTTCCCGGCTGCCAGGTGCGCGCGGAAACTACCCAGCTGTTCACGCAGCATCCGGGGCGTCATGCCGATGTGCTCATTACGGCAACCGGCCGCTCGCCCGTCGTTGTCGAGGCGGAATATATGCCGGCGGCAACGGCGGAGGCTGACGCCAAAAGCCGCCTCGGGCTGCTGGTGCGGGACGAACCCCGCGTTGTCGAAGCCGCCATCGCCGTGCGCTACCCGGTCGGAGTGCGCACCGCCGCCGACCTTTCCAAGGTGCTGGCGGCGGCCCAGCTTTCCTATTGCGTCCATTATGAAGACGGCAGCCGGTTTCCGCAATCCGGTTGGATCGATGGCTCCGTAACCGACCTGGCCGACCTGATCCGCCTGGTTTCCGTCCCTCAGCGTGCGGTGGATGAATCCGCGCGGGCCCTGGAAAACGCGATTGACGCCGCAGTAGCCATCATTAACGAGATGGCCGACCTGCGCCCCCACGTAACCCCGGCCATCGCCCGGCTGCTTGGCCTTGACGACGTGCTGCAAACCCGCCGCATGGCCTGCGCCATCATCGCCAACGCCGTCGCTTTCCAGGGCCGCTTGCACGGCATCCATCAGTCCGTCAAGTCCTTGCGCCAGACGGCCGGCGAGGGCGTTGCCAACCCGCAGCGCGAAACCCTGCTGGCCTGGGATGACATCCTGAAAATCAACTACTGGCCCATTTTCGCCGTCGCCCGCGATCTAGTTGAGCAACTCCCGGCCAACGCCGCCAGCCAGATTCTCCGTCGCTTGATGCTCACCGCCGAAAGCATCAACGCATCCGGCGCTCATATCTCCCATGACCTTACCGGGCGCGTGTTCCAGCGGCTTATCGCCGACCGCAAGTATCTGGCCACGTTCTATACCCTGCCCGCCTCGGCCGCCCTGCTGGCCCGCCTGGCCGTGAGCAAGATGGCGGGGATGGACTGGTCAGACCCGGCGGCCATTGGCAAACTCCGCATCGCCGATTTCGCCTGCGGCACCGGCGCCCTGCTGTCGGCAGTGTATGAGCAGATTGCCAGCCGACACGAACGTAGCGGCGGCAGTCCGGCCCGGCTGCACCCGGTGATTATGGAGCAAGTCCTCTACGGCTGCGACGTAATGCCCTCTGCCATTCACATCACCGGCTCCACCCTCGCCGGCGCGCAGCCGTCGGTTGGCTACTCGGAATCGCGCATCTACACCATGCCCTACGGACGGCAGCCCGACGGAACGGTTGCCATCGGCTCCCTGGAGCTGCTGAACAAAAGCAGCCAGCTGGTTATGCTCAACACCAACGACCCGGCCCGGCGCACCGGCAGCATCGGCGAGGAAACCACCGCCCAGACCATGGTGGAGTTTCCCGACGCCGGCTTTGACCTGGTGATAATGAACCCGCCCTTTACCCGCGCCACCAACCACGAGGGCGCCCACTCCGACGTTACCAACCCGGCTTTCGCCGCCTTTGACGCCACCCCCGAAGACCAGACCGCCATGGGCCGGCGGATTAACCGGCTGGGCAGAGGCACTTCCTATCACGGCAACGCTGGCATCGCCTCAGCCTTTGCGGCATTGGCCCACAAAAAGCTCAAACCCGGCGGGGTGCTGGCCCTGGTGCTGCCCTTGTCCATCGCCGCCGGTTTGTCCTGGCAGGATTGCCGCCGGATGCTGGCGGATAACTACTCCGATTTTACCGTGCTGAGCATCGCGGCCAACGGGCGGGAGATGTCCTTCTCCTCCGACACGGGTATGGCCGAGTGTCTGGTCATCGCCCGCAAAAATGCCATTGCCGAGCCCGACGCATCCCCGCCTCGCGCGCAGTTCGCTTCCCTGCTCCACCGCCCCGGCGGGTTCGCCCAAACCGCCGTCCTCGCCAAAGCCGTCATCGCCCCCGATTCCATCCGCGCCATCGAGGACGGCCCCGTCGAAGGCACCCGCTTGCAGGTGGGCGACGATATAACCGGAGAGATGGCCATTGCCCCGCTAGACCGCAACGGCGCCATTTGGGGCAGCGTCCGCATCTCTGACTATTCGTTGGCCCAAACTGCCTACTATCTGTCCCAAGCCCAAATGTGGCTGCCGAGACAATTCCCGGCGCAGCCACTGCCCATCGTCCCGCTGAACTCCGTCGGCAAACTCGGCCTGGTACATCGGGACATCACCGGCCCCGCCCCCCGTGGGCCATTCGATAAAGCAGCGCCCAGCCCAACGGCTACCTATCCCTCCCTGTGGAATCACAATGCAAAGAAAGAAACTCGTATCGTTTGCGAACCCGATTCCCAGCTGCGGGTTCGGCAAGGGATGGAAGCGAAAGCCGTTACGGTTTGGGCCACCGCCGGCTGCTCCCATCTGAACCTTGAATTTACTATCGGTTCGCAGGCGCTTGCGGTCGCGTTCACCGAGCGAGATTCAATCGGTGGCGTTGTGTGGCCTAACGTACATTTTGACGATAAGCGATTTGACTACGCTTTCGCAGTGTGGAGTAACAGCACGTTAGGCTTACTGTGTTACTGGTGGCACGCTAATCGTCAACAATCAAGCAAGGTTAGGCTGACCATTCGCATGGCCGAATCCCTCCCGGTCCTGGATTTCCGCACCCTCACCGACGCGCAGCTAACCACCGCCGCCGCCATCTTTGACGAGTTTCGCGCCCTGGAATTGCAGCCGGCCTACCTGGCCGACGCCGACCCCAACCGCGCCCTGCTGGACCGCCGCGTCGTCTGCGACCTGCTGGGCTTTGACGAGGACATCTACCGCGCCGTCCGCCTGGTAGCCGCCAAGTGGTGCGCCGAGCCGTCGGTGCACGGGGGCAAGCGGCGGCCGCGGGCGGCGGGGCCGGTAGTGTAGCGGGTTATCCGCCGGCAGACGCGATAACGGCGCCGATACCTCCGGCCACGACGCCGAGGGCCATACTCCACCCGCCGGTCCACAGAATGAGTGAAGGTATGTCGGCGCCGGCAACCGCTATGGCTACCATTACGACGAGCGGCACTGCGAACATGGCGCCGGCGGCCGTAAGTATGATGCTGCTCATTGGCCGCTTCCCTCCTCCGTCCCCGGCTTCGGGTGGGTAATTTGAGTGGTTGCCGGAGACTGTCTTTCATGTCGTTGTTGGGTCATACTGATTACAGTGTAGGGTGTGCTGTCAGGTTGGCAAAGGCGGTGATTGATTAAACTTCGTTGATTGCTACACCGTCGCAACCAAATTTTTTATACCGTACTGCAAGCTCGGGAAGGCTGCAACGACCGTGGGTCACTATTTTTTTGGACGACAACCGGGCCTGGCTTGTCAGATATGGGCTGCCCGTGTAGCATTACCAGCAGCCGGTGGGCGTGCCCGTTGCGCGCCCCTGATGTACTGTAATCAATGAGGATATGCTATGAATAATGAACCTACTACCGGCATCCCGGTTCGCAAAGTTTCGCGGGCCGAAATGATGGCGCAACTGCAAAAGGAAATCGGCGAGTACGAGCAGCGCTACGAAATGCCCAGCGAGCGCATGGTCGCGCTGATTGAATGGGGCGAAATGAAAGAAACCGCGGAGGTGCTGAAATGGTGCTTTGCCTATCGCGCATTGCAATCCCTGAAAGACCGGACCCCAACGGATGGCAGTCGTGGGAAAACTACAAAGCCGTCCTGGACATCCAGTTAGAGCAGCGTCCCTTTATCACCCGGTATCTGGATACCCTGGAAATCGGATTTGACGCTGATATGGGCGACCTGTTGATAACTGGTACGGTGTACTGCGGGAAAGGCATAGCGCTGGAAGTTCGTAATCTTTTTGAATACGACGATTCCCATATCCCCCATCGCGTCCGTTGTAGCCGGTACGCATACATCGGCTGGCAAATTAACGGCAATCTTATGCTGAAATACCATAACCTTCACGATAATCCCGACGATTACATCCACCGGGTCTATGACCCGGCCACCGGCCAGCAGGCGCTTTACGAAGTCCTGCAACGCTACCAGTTCCCCACGTTCCCCGAAGTGCTGGACGAATTGGAATACCTGGCCCGCGCTTTGTAAGCCTCTGCTAACCGCCGGCCTTGAGGCCATGGTACAGGTAATGGTCATCGACACACACCGCCCCCGCTGCGTAGGAACCGGCCCGACGCCTTCCGCAGGGAGGCGTCTTCTTTTATACCTTGACTGCAATCCCGCTGGCAACGGCCGGCGCCAACCCGGTTGACCACATTATCCCGTTGCCCTATCATCCCGGCTAGTGGGAGCGGGCAGCGGCCGGCGTTGGGCCGGCGGGCGTAACCGCTCCATCCCGCCTTAATTAAGGAAAGGAGAGGAGCCGTTATGCGTGGCGCCGAAGCCGTGGTCAAAGCCCTCGAACAGGAAGGAATACGTTACATAACCGGGTTCTCCGGCGGCGGCCTGGCTCCGCTGTGGGGCCCTTTGCGCCAGTCCGCCACCATCCGACCCTTTGCGGCGCGGCACGAGCGCCTGGGCGTGGAGATTGCCGACGGCTATGCCCGCGCCACCGGCGAGGTGGGCGTGGCGATGACCGGCACCGGGCCGGGCGCCACCAACTGCCTCACCGCCATCGCCGGCTGCTACGCCGACAACATCCCCGTGCTGCTGCTGATGGGCCAGCATCCCCTGCGCAATCTGGGCCAGGAGTGGCAGCAGGAAGTGCCGGCCAGCATCTTTGACGGCCTGTGCAAGTGGCGCGGCACCTTCACCCGCGTCCAGGACATCCCCCAGGTGATGCGTCGCGCTTTCACGGCGCTGCGTTCCGGCTCTCCCGGCCCCGTGGTCCTGGAGATGCCTCAGGACGTGCTTACCGCCGAGGCCGACGACGCTGCGCTCGCCTATACCCCGGTGGGAACGCCGGGCAAAGCCGGCCCCGCCGACGCTGAGGTGCAGCGCGCCGCCGATATGCTGGTCTCCGCCAGCCTTCCCGTGCTCAACGCCGGCGGCGGCGCGATGAGCGCCGGGGCGGCGGATGAGGTGATGGAACTGGCCGAACTGCTGTCAATGCCCGTGGCCACCACTATTATGGGCAAGGGCATTTTCCCGGAGAATCATCCCCTTTCCCTGGGCGGCGGCGTCTATCCCCGCAGCCGCTACGCCTCGGGGGCGGCTCTGCAAATCAACCGCCAGGCCGACGTGGTGCTGGCCGTGGGCAACTCCTTCCGCCAGCCCAACGGCACCGACGGCCGGCCCATTCCCGAAGGCGTCAGCATCATTCATATTAATGCCGACCCGGCCGACCTCAACAAAACCTACCAGGTTGACCTGCCGATGCTGGCTGACGCCAAGCTGGCCCTGCGCGCCATCATTGACGCCGTGCGCCAGCGCCTCGGCCCCAACGGCGGCGGCATCAAGTCCGCAGTTACCGAGGAAATCCGCCTCTGCCACGAAAAGCACGAAGCCGAATGGATGCCCCGGTTCAACGACTCCGAAACGCCCACCAACGGCTACCGGGTCGTCCACGAACTGCAGCAGCTCATCGACCCCGACCGCACCATCGCCCTGCACGACGCCGGCGGCAGCCGTGGCTACATGGTTCCTTTCTGGCAAACCACCCGGCCCCGCAACTTCGTCGCCATGGGCGGTATGGCCGCCATGGGCTGGTCGGTGGGCGCGGCCATCGGCACCAAGCTGGGCAGACCCAATGACCTGGTAGTTCACCTGCTGGGCGATGCCTCCTTCGGTATGACCGGCATGGAGCTGGAAACCGCCGCCCGCATGGGCCTGCCCATCCTCACCGTGGTCGTCAACAACGGCGGCATCGGCGGCGGGATGATGGGTATGGAAGACCCCAACGGCACGCCGCCGGAGATGGCCGTCCTCGGCGGCAATTTCAGCATCGTTGCCGATGGCCTGGGCTGCTGGTCGGAGCGGGTCGAGCATCCCGAAGACATCCGCCCGGCCTTCCAGCGCGCCATCCGCGCCATTGACGAAGGCCAGTCCGCCCTCGTCGAGGTGATGATTCGCCCGCTGCCCACCCCCGAACTCCCCGACAGCTGGTCGCTCTGATAACCGGGCAGCCGCGGGGGCGGTCCTCAGGGCAGCCCCCGCATATTCAATCTCCGCGCCCGACACGCCAGCCTTGTGAGCAACTGGTTGTGATTTTATGAAGTTCGTTACTATCTCCATTCTAGTGTTCCTTTTAATAGCCGCGGTCGGCGGGGGATTTGCGTTAGCGATATTTACTGAAGCGATTGGAAAGCCGTGGGCATCGCTGCCAAATTCGGTAACCACCGCGCCCCCGCCAACTAAAGTGAGGGAGAACCGGGTTGCAGTGGATGCCGGAGCCAGGCAACCGCACGCCTCTGATACGCCGGCGTCAAACCGCGGGTTGCCCACCATAATCGCCTCTGCCATCACCACACCGACGCCCGTCCCAACGCTGACTCCAACGCCAACGCCAACGCCGACTCCGGAGCCAACGCCGACGCCCGTCCCAACCCCCACGCCCACGCCGGTAAGTACCGCCGGATTGCCCTGGGTGGCCGACGGGATTGACGAATCGGAAAGGTCGGCGGCAAGGGAATTGTCAACGCTGGCAGAAACCAATCCTCCGGTTGCCCGTGTTCTGCTAGAGCGCCCTTGGGTCGTCGACGGCGTTGACGGCCTGGAACAAGCCGCCATCGAGCGCATTGAAGATATTGGGTACAATCTGCCGACCCTGGCCGGGGAGATTATAGAACTGCCCTGGCTGGTGGACGGCGTTACGCAGCCGGAACCCGAGGTTGTGGAAATACTGTGGGAGACTGCTGACCGCAATCTGGTGCTGGCGAAGCAGTTGATTGCCCTGCCCTGGTTGGCGGACGGCGTTACGCAGACTGAGGCCGGCCTTTTGTCCGACTTGCGATACATCTCCCGCGCTGATGTGTCGCTGGCGGAGCGGCTTACTGAGTTGCCCTGGCTGGTGGACGATGTTACGCAGGATGAGGCCGGCGTTTTGTCCAACCTGGGATATATCGCGGACGATAGTGTACCGCTGGCGGAGCGTCTCGTTGCGCTGCCCTGGCTGGCGGACGGCTTGGACGAGGTCGAGCGGAGCATCATTGAGCGTCTGCAATGGACTGCCAATAAGGATGTGGCACTGGCGAACGACATTGCGAGTAAGCCCTGGCTGGCTGATACTTTGGGTAAGGATAACGTCAGGGTTGTGAATGGTCTGTTCTACATAATGGATGAAGATACGGCCCTGGCCAGGGACATCGTGAGTATGCCGTTTCTGGAAACGCTCGAGCCAACCGACGCTGCTGTGATGGACGCCTTGTCCTGGCTGGCCTATGCGGACATTCTGGCCCTCCGGGAAGTGCTGGAACACCCTACGCTTGAAGACGGCATCAGCGATGAATGGGCGCCGGTGGTGGCGTTGCTGGACAGCGTGAACGAGGCGGCGCCGGCTTTTCTGCGCCCCCTGCTGGACCCGGAACGGGTTCAAATCCAGCGACGCGCCATAACCCTGCCTCACACCGGAGCCGTTGACCTGGCAATCATCCGCACCGAGCCGGGCGCCGCCCGCAGCCTGGAGTTGCTGGAGCACAGCGCCGGCAGCGTGGCAGAGTTTATGGGCGCCGCGCTGCCCACGAACTACGTGGGGCTGCTCTTTGGCACCGCAGTGCTGGGCTACTCCGGTGGCACCAACTACGGGCCATACTTCGTGATACTGCCGAAATATGACGCCGACGACGGCAGCGACGCGGCCGACTACGCCGGCCATCTGATGGCCCACGAAGTGGCCCATTACTACTGGCGCGACAACCCCAACTGGCTTGACGAGGGGCTGGCCGAGCTGTTGGCCGCCATCTCAGAAAGCAAGCGCACCGGGACCGCGGTGACCATCAATTACACCTACTGCCCGGACGCTGACAGTATTGCCCTGCTAGAGCGCCTGGACGCTGCCGGCGTTATCTACGATTATCGCTGCAACTACGCGCTGGGCGGTCAGTTTTTCCTGGAGCTATATCAAACCTTGGGCGATGCGACGTTCCGCCAGGGACTGCGCAACCTTTACCTTACGTCGCAGGTTGAGGATTATGCTGATGAGTTTGACGGCTCCCCGGTTGGCATACGACAAATTCAGGACGCTTTCCAGTCCCACAATGCGGCCGTGGCTCCCGTAATCGACAAGTGGTACCACGGAACCGCTCCGTAATGTGGCCAACCCTGCCCTCAAATCCGGGATAGAGCCGACTTTGAGGTCGTAGTATCATCCCGCCGCAGAACCGGCCCCGGCCAGCGCTCGGCAACAGCAGCAGCCGGCGCCGGCCGGCAAATATCACTATAAGCGCCGGCACGAAAATATTCCAAACAACCGGCGCGGTATTGAGCCAAGCGGATGGGGGCCGGAGCCAAGCCCGTCAACGCAGACCGGCTTCAAACAGCCACGTCCGGCGCCAATTGAACTGACTGCCCATCCGGCCAATTCTGCGTCCGGTACCGCAATTCCTGCTAATCTAAACTCAAACATCTGCCGCAGTCCGGCTGCAACACAGGAGCCTGCACCATGCAAACCATCACCATCGACCGCAGCAAGCGCCTTAAAGAGGAAGTCCAGTTCGGTCACAACCGCTGGCACCCCGACATCCCGCCCGTCGTGGCGGTTGACCCCGGCGAGGAAGTCGTCCTGGAAACCCGCGATGCCTCCGACTGCCAGATTCAGCCGACGATGACCGCCGCCGACCTGGCCGGTCTGGATGCCAAAGTAGGCCATCCCCTCACCGGCCCGGTGTACGTCAAGGGCGCAGAACCGGGCGACCTGCTGGAGGTTGAGTACCTTGACATAATCGCCCAGCCCTACGGCTGGACGCGCAACCGGCCCGGCGCCGGCTTTCTCCGCGACGTGTTCACCGCGCCTTATCTGGTGCATTGGAACATCGCCGACGGGTGGGCGACTTCGGAGCAAATCCCCGGCGTCCGCATCCCCGACGGTTCCTTTATGGGGACGGCCGGCCTGGCGCCGTCGCATACACAGTTAAAGGAATGGGCGGCGCGGGAAGCCGACTTTGCCAGCCGGGGCGGCCAGGCCGCGCCGCCGGACCCGGAGGACGCCGTACCCTCCGGCGGCGTCATTGCCAACGAGGGCCTGCGCACCATCCCGCCGCGGGAAAACTGCGGCAACGTGGACGTCAAGCAGCTGACCAAAGGCTCCCGTCTCTTCATTCCGGTGGCTGTGGACGGCGGGCTGTATTCCGCCGGCGACGGCCATTTTGCCCAGGGCGACGGCGAAGTGTGCATCACGGCCATTGAAATGGGGGCCACGGCGGCGGTGCGTTTCACCATACACCGGGGCGAAGCGGAGCGGCATAACATAACGATGCCGCGCTACGCCCACCCCGGCTACTTCCTGCCGCCGGAGTGGGCCGCGCCCCGCAATTTCACCGCCACCCTGGGCTACCCCATCCGCGCCGACGGAACCCAGGAGGGCGAGGGCAGCCTCACCCTGGCGGCGCGCAACGCCCTGCTCAATATGATTGCCCTGCTCCAGGAACGCGGCTGGACGGCGGAGCAGGCGTACATCATTTGCAGCGTGGCCGTTGATTTGCGGGTGAGCAACATCGTTGACCTGCCGAACATAACGGTGTCGGCATTTTTGCCGGAGGATATTTTTAACGGGTGACGCCGGTCCCGCGCAGGCGGGGGACATAAACGCGCAAGGAAGCGCCCCGGCCATTGCCACCGGCCGGGGCGCTTTGCTGTCCGCCGCCGGAGCGGCGAACCGGGTACGGCGCGGGCCAGCTCGCCAGAGGCCCGCCGTCGTACCGCCCTGCGCCGTGGGGCCTGCCAAAGTCCCACGGCGTAGATGCCATTAGTTGGGGCGCCGGACGACTTCCAGCACTTCGCCAGGGGCCACCGCCACGCGGCGGACGTTGATGCCCATTTTGAGCATCCAGTAGCCCAGCGTAGCCTTGCTCACGCCCAGGGTGTCCGCGGTAGCGGTGAGGCCCTGGGTGTTCACCAGCTCGGGTAACAGCCGTTCCAGAGGGCGGTCGAATTCCTTTTCTACGCGGAGCATCAGTTTGGTCTTGCGTGCCAAAATGCACCTCCAATTGTGTACTTGCCTAGTAGTACACGTTCTGACTGACTTTTGGTGTACGCCATTTCCTTGCCAGTGGCGGTTACACTACCGAAATTAGCAGGAATATTGGCTAATGTCAACAGCAGGCATAAAATATTCTAAATAGTTTTTTAGAAACTTTTAGAACGTGCCTGGCTACCTGCATATTCTGCCACAGCCCCCAGCCTGCGGCTAGCAAGGGGGAGGCGGTTTTCATCGGATTTCCGCTACTTGGGAGGCCGTCAACCCTCCGCTCCGGTGGGGCTGGGGGATGCCTGGGGAGCTGCCGGGCCAAGCCTGGGCTTCCCGGCAGGGATACCCCGGCAAAAGGACGGTGAAGGCACCCAGCGCGCGCGCAACCCGGCGCCCGCAACGACGCCGGGCCAGTGGGCCGGTCAAGGCCCGGCAGGACGGCGGCGCCCTGTGGAATGGCCGGCTTTCGGGAACTACCCCGGCGTACCCGACGGCCCACCGGGGCCGGAATGCAGCGTTACCCGCTAAATGCACTACTGACGGCGCCGCCTTCCAATGCCGTGCTACACCAGTGGAAATGCAACGGACGGCCAGCGTCGGAGCTTGACCGGCGCCCTGCGGGTAACGAATGTAATCCCATAGCAGTCAGTGCGAGTACACCGATACGCCGCCGGATGCTAAATGTACTACACTAACTACACGAAACAGCCCCAGCGGGTTAGTGTAACTGGAACCTGGAACCGGCAGCCCGAAAATGTAAGCGGTGTAACAACTGTCACCGGCGACGCTGCAATCCGACAGGTACATTTATCTGCGTGTAGTTCCTGGGCCATTACCCACTGTCCCCGCGCTTATCCGGCCGCGCCGGTTGACACCCGCCGGCCCGTTGCCTAATCTGACTATCGGCTATCCCGCCGCCATACCGCTCTTTTGGAGAACCGCCGTGAATATCCCAACCCTGCGCGACATCTACCAGGCCCGCACTACCATCGCCCCCTACATCGCCCGCACGCCGCTAACCTACTCGGCCGGCCTGAGCGCGGCGCTGGACGCCGAGGTGTACCTCAAGCACGAAGAGCATCTGCCCCTGGGCGCCTTCAAGGCCCGCGGCGGCATCAACCTGCTGGCGAATATGTCGGAGCAGGAACGGGCGCGCGGCGTCATCACCGCCAGCAGCGGCAATCATGGCCAGTCCATCGCCAGCGCCTGCCGTATGTTCGGCGCCCGGGCGCTTATCGGCTTGCCCGTGGACGCCAACCCCAATAAGGTTGCGTCAATGGAGGCGCTGGGCGCGGAGCTGATATTCCACGGCGTCAATTTCGACGCCGCCCGCCGCTACTGCGAGCGACTGGCCGCCGAAGAGGGCTACCGCTACGTCCACCCGGTCAACGAACCGGAGCTCATCGCCGGCGTCGCCACCGCCAGCCTGGAAATCATTGAAGACCTGCCCGACGTTGCCGTAATGTTCCTGCCCATCGGCGGCGGCAGCGGCGTTTCCGGCGCCTGCGTCGTTGCCCAGGCCCTCAACCCAAACATCGGAGTCGTGGCGGTTCAGTCGGAAGCGGCGCCAGCGGCGTACTTGTCCTGGCAGCAGGGCCAGTTGGTGCAGGCCCCAATGCAAACCTGGGTGGAGGGAACGGCCACCGCTGAGGGCTACGAGCTGCCCCAGCAGATTATGCGCCACCGGCTGCATGATTTCGTGCTGGTCAGCGACGACGACATCAGGCGCGCCGTGGCGATGCTGGTGGAAAAGGCCCACACGCTGGCCGAAGGCGCGGGAGCTACCGCCCTGGCCGGCGCCGTGCGCCGCCCCGATTTGGCGCAGGGCAAAAAAGTATCCATAACCGTCAGCGGCGGCAACATAACACTGGCTCAGCTGCGGGACTGCATCAACCTTTACCTGAGCGACTAACCGCGTCCTTCACATCGGATTGGCCCGGCGCTCCAGAAAACGGGCCAGTTCGTCGCGGCGAAACTGGGGCAGGTCGCGTTCGCCGGTGCGGTCAATCAGCCACAAGCCCTCGTCGGCTTCAATCATCTGGCCGATTTCCCAGCCGCTGACTCCTATGGCGTCCAGGGCCCGCAGCGCCCGTGGCACTGCCGACGCCGGCATCGTGGCCACCAGCGCCCCGGAACCCAAAAGCCCCAGCGGGTCAATGCCAAGGGCGTCGCAAATGGCGGCGCACTCCGGCAATACCGGCACGCTTTCCGATTCCGCCACCAGCCCCAGGTTTGATGCCGCGGCTACCTCGCGCAAGGCGGTTATCAGCCCGCCCTCCGTAACGTCGTGCAGGCTGTGTACGCTGCCGGCGTTACATAACGCCCGCGCCGCCGCCACGACGCTGATACCGGGACTGGTCAGGTATGCGGCCGCTTGAGTAATCGCAGCGTCAGCCACGCCAGCGGAACGCAACTCCGCGCGGTACTCCCGAGCCAGAATCGCCGTGCCCTCAATAGCCACGCCGGTCGTAACGATGATGCTGTCGCCGTCGCGCGCGCCGCCGGTGGCTACCAGATGATTGGGGTCTGGCAACTCGCCCAGCATTGTTCCGGCGACGATGGGCCGGGGAATCCCGTCGGTAACCTCGGTGTGCCCTCCAATAACGGCCACGCCCAGCTGCCGGCAAGCATCGGCGATGTCGGCAAAAATGCCCCGTACATCGTCGGGCGTGGAACCGGCCGGCAGCAGCACCGTGGGCAAAAACCACCGTGGTTCCCCGCCCGTGCAGGCAACGTCGTTGGCATTGACCTGAACCGCGTACCAGCCAATCCGGTCGGCAGCGAAGGTAATGGGGTCGGACTTGGCGATGAGCAGCCGGTCTCCCATTTCCACGACGGCGCAATCCTCGCCTACCGACGGGCCGACCAGCACTCGCGGGTCAATCGCCCCGAGGTCGGATAACAGTTCGGACAATAGCTCCGGCGGCAGTTTCCCGGTTTCCATTTGGCGCCATCCTGTACGTTGTTGCGGCCAGTTTAGCAAAGTTCACTGGCGCCGGAATCCGGTAAAGCGCAATCGGCAAAATCCGGTCTGTCCGGTAAATCCCGGTAAATTCGCAACTCCCGCCCTTGACTTTGGAAAATCCCTGGCGAAAGGAGAATCCCGGTTGCAAGGCCCAAGTCATCTGCTATAATCACAGGACGCCTCGGCCTGACTGCCAATAGGCGTTCGCTGTGGCGCATTCGTCTAGCGGCCCAGGACACCGCCCTCTCAAGGCGGAGACCAGGGGTTCGAATCCCCTATGCGCCACCATTCTGAACATCGCCGACGTGAGTAAAACCGTCGGCGGTTTCGTTTTTTCGCAACCGGCTCAAGGCTGCCCGCGGTGCTGGACTCAACGACACTCCTGGCGTTGCTGCTGGTCGTAGCGTCGGCCGGCGCGCACGCTACGTGGAACCTGCTGCTCAAACGCGCCCAGCGGCAGGAAGTGTTCGTGTGGTGGCTATCCGCTTTCGGCGTGCTGGGCGCGCTGCCGGTTGCCGCGGTTCTGGCGGTTCGGGCCGGCTTTGAACCCGTCGGCGTCTGGTACGTCGTCGGCTCGGCCCTGGTTCACATCTGCTATTTTCTGTGCCTGGGGCGCAGCCTGGCGCGCAGCGACCTGTCCCTGGTCTATCCCATCGCCCGGGGGTTCGGCCCCGGCCTGGCGCCGGTGCTGGCCGTTTTCGCTCTGGGCGAAACCGTCACTGCCCCGGCCTGGGTGGGCATCGCCGGCATCGTGGTGGGCATCTACATCATGGCCTGGTGGGGTCAGCTGCGGCAGCTCATTGCGGACGGCGGGTTGGCGCGCAACACCGGCGGCGTCGCCTACGCGCTGCTGACCGGCGTGTGCATCGCCATCTACACCATCGTGGACAAGCGGGGCGTCGGCCACATCAGCCCGTTCCTGTATCTGTATCTGACGACCTGCGGCGTGACCATGGGAATGTTGCCTTACATAATGAGGAGCTACGGGGCGGCAGCGATAGTTCAGGAATGGCGCTCCGGCGCCTGGGCGGTGGCCGCCGGCGCCGGCCTGCTGTTTCTCGCCTATGGGCTGGTGTTGACCGCAATGCGGATTGCGGACGTCAGCTACGTTGCGCCGGCGCGGGAGGTGGGCCTGCTGTTCGCCCTGCTGCTGGGGGCCGTCGTATTAAAGGAACGCGTGACCGCCGGCCGGGTTATCGGGGCGGCGCTCATCGTAACCGGCCTGGCGCTGCTCACCCTGTTCCGGTAACCCCAACCCCCGCGATAGCGGCTATAATGGGCTGCCTGGCGACCCCAACCCCCGCTGTGGAGGACAATGCCTTATGGCCGACCAGTTTGATTTGTTTGACGCAATTTACAGCCAGCGGCAAATTACCCGGTACAAGACCGACCCCGTGCCGCAAGCGGCCATCCAGCAAATGATTGCCGCCGCCGTGCGCGCGCCCAACGGCGGCAACACCCAACCCTGGGAGTTTGTGGTGGTCAACGACCCGGACACCGTGCGCGCCCTCGGCGAGCTGTACAAGAACACCTGGCTGGACGCCATGGGCTGGGAACCCGCGCCCACCGAGACGCGGGTGTACCGCCACGCCCGCTACCTGGCCCACCATATGCCCGAAGTGCCCGCCATGATTGTGGTGTGCGCCGACCATTCCCGAGGCAGCGGCTATCAGGCCGACCGGCCCATTGAACCCGGCCGCCACGCCGCTTCAATCTGGCCGGCCATCCAGAACCTGTTTCTGGCCGGCCGCGCGCTGGGCCTGGGCACCCGCATCACTACCGTTCTCAATCGCAAAGAGGACGCAGTGCGCGAGATTCTGGGCCTGCCCGACTACGCCGAAATGATTTGCCTGACCCCGGTGGGTTATCCGCGCGGCAGCTTCGGCCCGACCAACCGCCGCCCTCCCGCCGAGGTAACTTCCTTTAACCGCTGGGGCTTCCGCGACTGGGCCGACTAGCAATTCTAATGATGGAAAACACTTGATGGAAAGCACTCTGAAAATCGACGGCGTGCGCTACATCGTCACTATGGACCCGGAGCGACGCATCATCGCCGATGGTTCGGTGGTCATTACCGGCGCCCGCATCAGCCAGGTCGGCAAGGCCGCCGACCTGGCCGGCGTGGCCACCGATGCAGTCATTGATGGCCGGGGCATGGCGCTGACTCCGGGTTTCGTCAACGGGCATATGCACATCAGCTACGCCCACGCCGTGCGGGGGTTGTTCCCCGACGACCTGGGCGCGGATTATTTGCCCAACGTGTTCCGGCTGCAAGGCGCGATGACCGACGACGACGAACACGCCACCTCACTGCTGGCGATTACCGAGCTGCTGAAATACGGGACTACCGCCTTCGTGGATCCCGGCAGCACGACGCACCTGGACGCCTGTTTGGAAGCGTACCGGCAGTCGGGCTGCCGCATCATAGTCGGGCGGAGCGTACTGGACCGGCCCAACCCGCTGAACCTGCCGGTGTACGAAACCGACGCGGCGCTGCGGATGACGGAAGCAACTATCGCCGCTTACAACGGCGCGCCGGACGGCCTGGTTACCGCCTGGGCCATGCCGTTCTCGCCGGAGTTCTGCTCGCCGGAACTGTTGGCGGCCACCCAGGCTATCGCGGAATCCGCCGGTACGCGGCTGACCCTGCACTTCACCAACGGCCCGCGCTGGATTGAGGAATGCCGTCAGAGGCACGGATGCGCCCCCACCGAATATCTGGAACGCTGCGGGGCGCTTACTCCGCAGATGACCTTGTCGCATTGCCTCGGCATCACCGGCGATGAGGCCCGGCTCATCGCCGAGCGGGGAGCGTCCGTAGTGATGTGCCCCACCGCGGCGGTCAAAGGCGGGGCCGGTATGACCCACCACGGCTTGCTCCCCGAGCTGCTGCAATACGGCGCCACCGTCGGCCTGGGCACCGACGCCGGCAACAACTCCAACCTGCTGGAAACGCTGCGTTCCGTCTATCTGGCGGCGGTGCTGTATAAGGACGGCCGCCAGGACGTGGGCATGATTCCGGCGGAAACGGCGCTGGAGTTGGGGACGATACGGGGCGCAGCCGCGTTAGGGCTGGATGACATAATCGGCTCAATTGAACCGGGGAAAGCCGCCGACCTGGTGCTGTTTGATACCCAACGCGCCGAATGGGGAGCCTTGCACAATCCGGTGAACAGCCTGGTGTACAACGCCGATGGCCGCAGCGTTCACACCGTGCTGGTCAATGGGCGAGTAGTAGTAGAAAATCACCGGCCCCGTTTCGTGGACGAGGCCGGTTTGGTGGCGGAAGTGCAGGCCAGGGGCGAAGCGCTCATCAAGCGCGCCGGCGTGAGTTTCGCGCCACGCTGGCCGGTGGTGTAAGCCGGCATTGCCGGCTAGCCGCGTTCCTGGCCCGGCTCCCCAATATCCCGCAGGATGTTTTCCAGCGCCTGGTCCAGCGCCGGGTCCAGGTCCACCGGCTCCACGTAGGGCGTGTATTGGTAGTCCAGGCGCACCTGGTCAATGATTTGCTTGGCCTCGTTGTTGGTGCGGCCCAATCGCTCCAGGTTGTCCAGCAGTTCCCGGGATTCCCGGCTGCCCATCTGTTCCAGTTCCGACAAGTCCATATCGATTTTGAACAGGGAACGGAGGCGGCGCAGGATGTCGTAGTAGGCGCGGTGGTCTTGGGTGATGCCCAGCTGGTTGTTGTTGCTGGTCATAAAGGGATACATGGGCGCCATGGCCCCCATGCGGAACATCCGAATGTCGGGATATTCGTAGTGGGCGACGGACACCAGCGCCATGCCGATGGTCGGCCCCTGACGGCCCCGGCTGCCGTAGCTGGAAAATTGTACGCCGTGGCGTTCCAGCTGCTGCCGCATCTCCGGCTGGGAATAGACGCAGGTGATACGGCGCTCCAGGTCGGGCGGCGCCGGCCCGTTGACGCCTTCCACGGCTACGGTTTGTTGCAGGCCCAACTCGCTGATGGCGCCAAAGAACGCTGCGGCGTAGATGTCAAGGCGATACCAGGGTTCCTCGCCCAGGAACACCAGCAGACCGTTGCCAATCTCGTAAAAGGCATTCTGACGGGTCATCGCCGAGCTGGGCAAACCTTCGTGGAATGCGGCCGCCGGGCGAAACGCGTCGTGAGTGCCGGCCACCTGAAAGGGAAAGCACATCCGGTTCACATAATCGGAAAGCCGGCCGATTTGGCGACCGTTGTTTTTCTCGATGAGGTAGCGGGGTAAGCCGCTGGAAATCCGGCCGCCGTTAGACCACTGGCGTCGCCAGCCGGCTATCAAATAGTTGGCCGTGGGTTTGTCGGTAAAGGTGAAAAGTTCCTCTGGCATGATGGGCCGCCTCCCTGCTGCCACGTTGAGGCTACGTTACGCTCAATATACCACATTCGCCGGCGGCGGCTGCCGGCCGGCGAGTCAGTTGCGGGAAAATCCCGGACCGCCGCCGTAGCCGCCGGTCTGTTCGTTAACCAGGAAGGTGGCGGTATCTCTGCCGTAGGCGGTCTCCAGGTCGCTGTCGAATCGCTGCCCGCCAAATTCGCCCAGCATCTCAAAGCGCCGTTCGGTGTACAAACGGCCTTCGTACCCGTCGCCGGCGACGCTGCGTTCGTCCTCGCCGGCCAGATACATCTCAACCGCGGTGGTCATCAGATGCTCCCGGTCCTCACCGCTGAGAAAATTAGGCGCGCGCAGGAACACGTACCCCCAACGGATGCCCTGGTGTTCCATCATCGCTGCGTCACCGCCGCCACTCGGCGATATTCCACAACTCGCTGTCCCAGCTGTTAATCCGCACCCCCCGCAGCGTGCTGAGGTGAGCCGACGTTAGCCCCCGGTTCACCAGTGGAATCTGATAGTAGTTCTGCACCACAATGTCGTTGAGCCGTTTCACCAGCGCGGCCCGCTCCGGCCCCACGCCGGTTTTGGACAGCTCGGCAAACACGGCGTCGTATTCCGCGTCGCACATCCGGGCGTTGTTGCTGCCCGACCAGTTGTTTGCCGCCGTCTGGATGTTGGCGCAAAGCCCGCCGGACAACGTCTGCTCCGGGTCAACGCCCGTGCCGTCGGTGTACATCTGCACGTCGGCAAAGAACGTCCGATAGGAAGCGGCCGGATTCTCCGCCGGATTGCCGCCAAAGAACACGCCGCCATCGTGATTCACCGCCTCGGTTGCGATGCCGATTTGCCGCCACTCCTCGCCAATCAAAGCCTGCGTGCTCTCGCGGATGGCGTTGGCCGACGTTTGGAAAGTAACCCGCAGCGGCCGGCCCTGGTACTCCCGGATGCCGTCGCCGTCGCGGTCCAGCACGCCGTTTGCGTCCAGCAGCCGGTTGGCCCCGTCAATGTCCGGCGCAAGGCAGCCGTCATTGGCGTCGGATACGTACTGCTGCGGCCCCACCACCAGATCGCAGGCCGGACGCCCGGCAAAGCCGTACAGCGAATCCACAATCCGCCCCCGGTCGATGGCCATTGACATCGCCTGCGGAATGGGCGTGAACGTCAGGAACGGATGCGGGTTCGCGCCATCCCTATACTCGGAACGGCCCTCGCCCAGCGACGGGTCCGGGTTGGTCTGGTTAATCACCAGCCGCTCCACCTGGCTGCTGAACGCCGTCACCAGCTGGCCCCGGCCGCCGGCCGCCAGCTCAGTCAGCCTTTGCGGCGCCACTTGCAGATTCCAGGCGTAATCGGCCATCCCCTGCTCCAGAACGGCCCGCGCGGCGGTAATGGCATCGCCGCCGCCGACGAGAATCACGGTATCAAAGTACGGCTCCGGCCCGCGGAAATGCGGGTTGCGCTCGTAAGTGGCCTCCTCGTTGGGCAAAAAGCTGACGATGCGATAAGGCCCGCTGCCCCGCGGAGCGTTGTGCTCATCCTGGCAGCCGTCCGCGCCGGCGCCCACGCAACCGGCGAATTGCGCCTGGCTGATGATAGGCAGTCTGGCCCCAACGAAAGGCGTATAAGGATAGGGCTTGGGAGCGTCAAAGATGATTCTAACCGTGCGGTCGTCCACCGCTGCCACTGACGTAACCCCGTCGAACGAGTCAATCCCGATGCAGTCGGCGCTTTCGTTAGTGCAGTAGCGCCAGGTAAAAACCACGTCGGCCGCCGTCAAGTCGCTGCCGTCCGACCACTTCAAGCCCTCTTTGAGCTGCCACGTAATTGACATAAGGTCTGCGGCTACGCCGCCGTTATCCAGCGTCGGTATGGCAGTGGCCAGGGCCGGCGTCAACTGGCCGTCCGGGTCAAACTTGGCCAGCGGTTCCAGCGTAATCGCGCTGGCGTCCACGTCCTTGTTGCCGGCGCTCAGATAGGGCAGCGGCGCCGTAGGCGCCTGCCAGTAAAGTAAGGTGAGCGTCTGCGCCTCTCCCGGCGCAAAATTAATGCAGGCGGTGGACAGGAAAAGGGCGACCAGGCCCGGGACGACGACAAAGAAAGGACGCACGGTTCGCAGCTCCATCTACCTACCGGATAACCGGACTATTGGGCCAGGGCGTAGCAGGCGCGGCGGGGGTCGGCGCCGGTGCTGAGCGACCCCGTTTCGGGGTTTCTTACTGAGACCGTCGCCCCCAGCCCACAGTTGGCCGCGCGCTGGATTTTATGCCCCAGGCTGCGCAGCGTGTCGGCGGTTGACTCCGGTATCCCCGGTTCAAGGTCCAATTGACCCGGATAGTACACGTGGGGATAGAAGGAGTTCACGTTGCTTGCGGTGGCGAACCGGGGGGCCTCCACGGCCTGCTGGGGGTTCATTCCAAAGACCAGCGTGTTGAGAATCAGCTGCACGTTGGCCTGCACCTGGTTATCGCCGCCCGGGCAGCCGGTGGTCATCACCGGGCGTCCGTCTTTGGCGAGGATGTAGTTGACCAGCGTGGTACGGGGGCGTTTGCCGGGTTCAACCACGTTGGGATGCCCCGGTTCGCAGTTGAACATTTCGATGCGCGTGCTCAATGCGCAGCCCAAATCAGGGAAGAATACGGACTTGGCGAAGGAACCGCCGCTGATGGTTCCGCACACCAGGTTGCCCTGCCCGTCCAGAACGGAAACGTGGGTAGTGCCGTCATCGGCGGAAGGGTCGGCGCCGACGGGCGTAGGCGTTGACATAACAGAGGACGGCGTGGCGCCGGTTATCCGGGAGAACGGCCAGGGGTCGCCGGCCGGGGGTTGTGCCGGATAAGCGCCTTCCGGGTCAATCAGCTGGGCCCGCTGGGCGGCGTACTCCTTGGACAGCAGCCAGTCTATGGGGACGGCGGCATAATCCGGGTCGCCGTAGAATGCTTCCCGGTCGCCGAAGGACAGCTTCAACGCTTCGGCCACGGTGTGGATGTAGGCGGGGCTGTTGTGGCCCATGGCTTTGAGGTCGAAACTTTCCAGGACGTTCAAGGTCTGCATCAGCATCGGGCCTTGCGTCCACGAGTTTTGCCCCCAAATCGTATAGCCCTGGAAGGTGGTTTTGACCGGCTCTGCGAACCGGCTGCGATAGTTGGCCAGGTCGTCCAGCGACAAGATGCCGCCGACCTGCGCCGATGAATTCACAATCAGCTCGGCAATGGGGCCGCGATAGAAGGCATCGCTGGCGGCGCGCAGGCGGTCGGCGCGGGAACCCGCCGCCCCTTCGGAAGCGTCGCGCATAATCCGCAGCGTGCGGGCCAGTCCGGGCTGCACCAGCGGCGCGCCGGGCAGCGGAACCTGCCGGTTGTCATAAAACACGTCCCAACCGCCGGGCGGGAAGTGGTCGAACTGTTCCTGGCCGGATGCGGCGCGGAGGCGTTCCAGCATATATTCGTAATGGGGAATGCCGTCTTGCGCGTAGCTGATGGCGGGGGCCAGGACGTCGGCCAGTTCCATCGTGCCGTAGCGCTCCAGCAGGGCAATCAGGGCATCCACAATGCCCGGCAGAGTGAAAGACAACGGCGCATCCTTGCCCGGGCCGGTGGGGATGCGTTGGTGGCCGCGGGAAAGGTAAAAGTCGGCGGTGGCCTTGCCGGGCGCGCCGCCCTGTCCGCTCAGAGAAAGAAGGTCTCCGCTGGCCGAGTCGTAAAGCATAAAGACGCCTTCGGCCGCCAGCGAATACGAGGCGATGGGTTCCACCACGGCGGCGGCAAAACTGGCGGCCGCCATGGCGTCAAAAGCGTTGCCGCCGGCCAGCAGCATCCGCATTCCGGCCATGGAGGTCAGGTAATGGCCGGAGGAGATTACGCCCGCATTGGAGCGGACTACCGGGCGGCCGGTGTCGGGCAAGTTGATGTCGCCCTGTTCAAGGTTATGCGTGAGTTGTTGGGTGGGCATGGGACTCCTTGGATAGCTTTCAATGTTCGTCGGTTCTTACTCGGCCTAGGGCGTGTCGCCAAAATGGGTATGCACGGGCTCAACAATCCGATTGCGTTATCTTTGGCATCAAATTCGTAGCTCCCGCGGAAGCGGGAGCCGAGGATAGAGAGCGGTTCCTGCTGGCAAAAGTTCCTGGATTCCGGCTTTGGCAGGAATGACGGTGAAATGTCAACAAGCCTTAAGATTTCCCCTGGGCAATTTCTTTGATTAGCAAGACCAAGCAGTCAATGCAGACCTTTCGGTCTGCCGTTCCCTGGATTTTATTCTCGCCGGACCTCTTCCACTGCCCGCAATCGTCACGAATGTGATAGACGCCGCCGTCCTGCGTATACCAAGGTGCAATGGTGGTAGCCATGACAGTTCACCTCATCGTAAAAGTTCTCGATTTTGTACGGTTTGGTGGGCGGTGAGGGACTCGAACCCCCGGCCTTCTGCGTGTAAAGCAGACGCTCTAACCATCTGAGCTAACCGCCCGCGGCGCGCCTCGGTGGGACGGGCAAAAGAAATGGCGCGCTTGGCGGGACTCGAACCCACGACCTCTGCCTCCGCAGGGCAGCGCTCTATCCGCTGAGCTACAAGCGCGCGATGTGTATTCAGTGGTGCCGAGGGAGGGATTTGAACCCACACGTCCTAAAGGACACTGCGCCCTGAACGCAGCGCGTCTGCCGTTTCGCCACCTCGGCCTGATACAGTTGTTAAGGAAAGTCGCCGGCTGCGGCCGAGTGGTGGGCGATGGAGGATTTGAACCTCCGACCTCCTCGGTGTGAACGAGGCGCTCTAACCGCTGAGCTAACCGCCCCAGCGTCGCTTTCCATAAACCATTATAGCCCCACCAGGGCAAAGAGCGCAACCACTTCAGGTTCGCCAATATCGGTACGTTATGTCAAAAAGCGCTGAAAACGCCCTTATAATGTACATAACGCGCCTTGTGCGAACCATAGGATTTTTGCGATTTTGGGGATTGACCGCCCATCAATCCCCAAATTGCAGACCCTGACCCGACGGCAAGCTTACGGTGTGGCCGGCTGACCGATGGCGCCGGCGGTTTTCATTCTGGCCACGGCGTCGGCGTCGTAGCCCAGCTCCGACAGCACCTCTTCGTTGTGCTGCCCCAGCAGCGGCGGCGGGCGGCGCAGCTGGGCCGGCGTGCCCTGGAGTTTCAGGGGCGAATTGGGAACGCGCAGGTCGGGGACGTTAGGATGGTCAATCTCCAGGAACATGGCGCGGGCGTTCACCTGCGCGTCGGCTACCACGTCGGAGGTCTTGTTGATGGGGCCGACCGGCACGCCGGCCTCGTCGATGACCTTGACCCAATGGGCAATGGTGTTATCCGCAAAGATGCCGTTCAGCAAAGCGACCAGTTCCCCGCGGTGAGCCACCCGGTCGGGGTTGGTGGCGTACTTGGGGTCATCCTTTAAGTCGGGGTGACCGATGGCGTTGCAGAACCGCTCCCAGAGGTTGGGGTTGGCTACGCCCAGGATGAAGTAGCCGTCGGATGCCTGGAAGCTCTGGTAGGGAACCAGGCTGGGATGGCCGGAGCCGAGCCGGTGCGGCTCCACGCCGGTGCCGATGTAGCCGGTAGCGTGGTAGCTCATGGCGGCAACCTGGCCGTCCAGCAGGGCGGTGTCAATCAGCTGCCCTTCGCCGGTCTGGTCGCGGTAGTAGAGGGCGGTGACGATGGCGCCGTAGGCCAGCATCCCCGTGAACAGGTCCACCAGCGAAAAGCCAACCCGCTGCGGCGCGCCGTCGGGTTCGCCGGTCAGGTGCATCAGCCCGCTGTACGCCTGGATGATGAGGTCATAGCCGGGCTTGTTAGCCATCGGGCCGGTGCGCCCGTAACCTGAAATGGTGCAGTACACGATGTCCGGGTTGATGGCTTTGATGTCCTCATAGCCCAGGCCCATGCGCGCCAGCGTGCCGGCCCGAAAGCTCTCAATCATTACGTCGGCTTCGGCAGCCAACTTCTTGACGACCGCCAGACCTTCCTCAGATTTCAGGTTGACCGACAGGCTGCGCTTGTTGCGGTTGAACGAAAGAAACTGGGTGCTCTCTTCGTTCCAGATGGGCGGCCACTTGCGGGTTTCGTCGCCGTCGTTGGGTTCCTCAATCTTGATGACGTCGGCGCCCATGTCGGCCAGGTTCTGAGTGCAAAAGGGGCCGGCCAGGGTGCGCGTCAGGTCAACGACCTTGATGTTTTCCAGAGGCTGAGGCATCGTTCCAGTCCTCACTATGTCAAGTTGGCGGCATTATAGCACGGGGTTGCGCGCGCGTTGACGCCGCTAACGACGGGTGTTAGCGTGAGGGTGGATTTTCGTTATGTCGTGTGGTGTCGCCAATGGCTAGTTCTGCGGGCCGTCCTCTAATTCTGTCGCTGGGCGGCATCAATATGGACCTGGTGACCTTTGCCGACCGGCTGCCCCAGGATGGGGAGACGGTGGTGGGCCGCCGTTTCGTAACCTACGCCGGCGGCAAAGGCGCTAACCAGGCGGTGGCGGCCGCGCGTATGGGCGCGCGCTCCGCTATGGTGGGCCGGGTCGGCGACGATCTCTTTGGCCCGCAGTTGATTGAGCTGCTTGAATCTGCGGGGGTTGCGACCGGAGCGGTCGGCGTTGCGGCTGGCGTCAGTTCGGGCATCGCCGTCATCAGCGTGGGCGCGGGCGGGCAGAACCGCATCGTGCAGGTTCTGGGCGCCAACGATACTTGCGGCGATACCGAATACGATGCCATCACGGGGTTGCTGCCCCGCGCATCGGCGCTGCTGCTGCAACTGGAAGTGTCGCTGGAATTGTCCTTGCGCGCGGCCGAGTTGGCCGCCCGGCAGGGGGCAATCGTGATACTGGACCCGGGGCCGGTGCGTGCCTTGCCGGATGATTTTTACCGGCACGTGTCGGTTATCACGCCCAACGAAACCGAGGCGGCGGCGCTGGTGGGATACCCTATCGCTATTGGGGATACCGTTGAGCGGGCGGCGCAAGAGCTGCTGCAACGCGGCGTTGGCGCAGCAGTCATCACGTTGGGAGCGCAAGGGGCCTATTGGACGGACGGCGTGTCCGGCGGTTACGCGCCGCCCTTTCCGGTTACGGCGGTGGACTCCGTGGCGGCCGGCGATGCTTTCAACGGCGCGCTGGCGGTGGCATTGACGGAGGGCCAGCCGCTGGCCGGCGCAGTGCGCTGGGCGTCGGCGGCCGGCGCGCTGGCCGTTACACGGGTTGGGGCGCAAGACGCGATGCCGACGCGGGACGCGGTGGCGGCATTAGTACAGAGATGAACCGGATAAACCGGATTCGGTTTGATTAGCTCGGCAATGCTTATGTCAATTATGCTATGATTTCGCAATGACTGGCAGCGATAAATTCTGTGCCGGCTGTGGGACGCGGTTGGTTCTGCGCCTGGATGAAGGGCGGGAACGTCCGGTTTGCCCATCCTGCGGGCGAATCGTCTATTACGACCCCAAGCTGGCCGCCACCTGCGTCATCGAGCGCAACGGGCTGACGCTGATGGTCAGGCGGGCGGTGCAAACCGGCTACGGTCTGTGGAGTATGCCCGGCGGTTTCGTTGACCGGGGCGAACCGGTGGAGAGCGCCGCGGCCCGGGAGGTGCGGGAGGAAACGGGCCTGTTGGTGGCAGTTCAGCGGTTGATTGGGCTTTTCTCTGAGGCGGATAACCCGGTGGTCGTCGCCGCTTACTCGGCCACTGAGTCCGGCGGCATCCTGGCCCCGGGCCCGGAAAGCCTGGAAGTGGGCTTTTTTGCTCCCGACGCTCTGCCCCCGCTGGCATTTCCCCGCGACGAGCAGATTATCCGCCGGTGGCGGGAAATCCGAGACATCAGTTGGTAGCCGCTGGTAGCCGCCGCAAATGTCGCTTTTGAATCGCCTGGCTCCATTGCAGAGTCTGTTCGGTCAAGCCGGACGCGGATTGCTGGATGCGCTGTACCCTCTGGAATGCGTGGGATGCGGCGCTACGGGCAAGGTCATCTGCGACCGGTGCGCTGCCGGGCTTCCGGTTTTGTTGCCGCCCTTTTGTGAGATTTGCTCCGTCCCTGGGGATTTTGCGCGCTGCCCGGCGTGTGCCGCCAACGGGCGCTGTTTCGATGGCATAAGGGCGCCTTTTCAATATGGCGGGGTGATTCGGCAGGCTATCCTGGCGCTGAAGTACGGAGGAATCAAGGCGGCCGCGCCGCAGTTAGGTACGCTGTTGGGGGACTATTTGAACGATAACCCCCTGCCCTGCGATTTGGTGGCGGCAGTGCCGATGCACCCGCGCCGCCGCCGGGAGCGCGGCTACAACCAGGCCGAGTTGCTGGCGCGTCAGGTCTCGCGCCGCTGCGGCTTATCCTATGACGGCGGTTTGCTGGTTCGCACCAGGCCGGTCAACCCGCAAGCCGGCGCCAATAGCGCCGCCGCGCGGGTCGCTAACGTTACCGACAGCGTGGCTCTGGCGGATGGGCAGGACGTGGCCGGTAAGAGGATTATATTGGTCGATGACGTGGCCACGACCGGGAGCACTCTGCAAACGTGCGCCGATGCGCTCAAAGCAGCCGGAGCGGAATCGGTCTGGGGGCTGACCCTGGCGGTGACCGGTGCGCGGCCGTCCGCAGAATGACCGGGCGTTTGACGAGGTAGCGTTCCGTTGCCGGCGGTCGGGGTTTTGCAAAGTCATTAAAGCCCTCTCTCCTTGTGGGAGAGGGTTGGGAGAGGGGTAGCGCTCCGGCGTCCCCAAAACCCGCCGCCCGCACTTTGCGCCGGCCCGGCCCACTGACAACACCCCTTTGACAACAGCGAACATCGGTACTATACTGCAACCTGTCACGTGAATCTCAGTCCTGCCAGAGGTCAACCGGTCGTCAACGGCCAGTCAGCACAAAATCGCATACCGGCGTCGTGGAGACCCCTCGTCCAATGCTTACGCGAGTACGGTCTAACCGGCCAACAGCGACTGCCACCGCGCTGCGTGGCTGCGCCTTAAAGCGCAGTTCACGAACCATCGGAGCAAAACTTTGCGTAAATCCCCGGCCGTGGGGCTGACAATGACCGGTAACCTCTGGCTCGCACTCCCCATCCCGCCAACCGCCCGAACCCCGATAGCCTGAACCGGAACCCTGACCACCCGAACCAGCAAGGAGCATCGCCGGTGAACCCAGCCCACCACCTCACCACCTCATCAGAGGAATAACCAAACCACCTGAAACGGAACGCTGCCGTTTGACGAGCCGCATTTGACATCTGCCCGTTGGTCTGCTGAAATATGCGCAAAGGCCACTGACGGCGTTATGACAAGGAGGCAGCAATATGGCAGGCAACACTATTGTTTACGTTGGCGCCGAAGCCAGCGGACTCTACCGGAAGACGGCCGGCGACGCCCATTGGGACTTGCTGACCGACGGGATTGCTCCGGCTACCCAGGCGCGGGCGATTGCCATTCACCCCAACGACCCGCGCACCATCTTTTGCGGCACCCAGCGCGGCGTCTATCGCAGCGCCGACGGCGGCGACCACTGGCAGCGGATGAATATGACTGAAGGCCGCGTGGTCTGGTCGCTGCGTTTCCATCCCGGCGACCCCAACATCATGTTCGCCGGCACCGAAGGCGCGGAAGTTTACAAGAGCGAGGACGGCGGCGAAAACTGGTCGCACATCGCTACCGTTTCCAATCCCAGCCAGGTTCAGATGGCTTTCGCCATGCGCATCCTGGGCATCGACATCGAGGCCGGCAACCCTGACAATATGTATGCGGCCCTGGAAGTGGGCGGCGCCGCCAGCAGCGCCGACGGCGGCCACACCTGGACCATCCGCAACAGCGAGTTCGCCGGCGACGTTGACCTGCTGGACCTGCACGGCGTAGCCGTGGGCGGCGCGGACGCCGGCACCGTGCTGATTTCCAACCGCACCGGCGTCTGGCGCAGCGCCGACAAAGGGGCTTCCTGGCAGGACTGCAACTTTGACCAGTTCTCCGACATCAAGTATTCGCGCGGCGTAGTGCGCGACCCCAGCGACCCCAACACGCTGTACGCCTGCGTCGGCATGAACTTCGGCAGCGAGCAGGGCGGCGTGATGCGAACCACCAACCTGGGCGACAGCTGGGAGCGGTTCGACCAGGGCATCAACCCCGGCAGCACCACCTTCGGCGTGGCCGTGAACCGGCAAGACCCGTCGCAGGTCTATTTCTGCACCCGCCGCGGCCAGGTCTTCGGCACCCACGACGGCGGCGCCAGCTGGACGGCGGACGCAGTGCCGGAGACGGCGATGAACGTGATTTCGGTGGCCGTAGCCTCCGCCTAGCGATAGCAGAGCACGGCTATTGACCGATGCCGGCGGCGGTTCGCTGATTGCGGGCCGCCGCCGGCATCGTCTCTATCCAAAAACCGTACTTGAGGAAACGATGCCCATCAAAGCCGTTGCAACGGCCATTCGCCGCTGCCGGCCCATCCTGGCCACGTGGGCCGAGACTGGCCTTGACGCCTGGACTGAGTGGCATACCCGTTACGCCATCATTGACCCTATTATCAGGGCGCTGGGCTGGGATACCAGTAATCCAGAGGAGTGTTGCGTAGAGTGGCCGCGTCCTTGGGATGGCAGTGGTCGGGTTGATTACGCCCTCTTTGGCAATGCGGACATGGACAGCATCATCACGGGTAGTCAAGCCCCCAGCATAATTATTGAATCCAAAAGGGTAAGAACGGAGCTCACCATAGATATCGTCGACCGGCAACTGTCAAAATACGCCCATTGCGCGCCGCGGATGTACAAAGGCTTTGCAGTCTTGACCAACGGTCGGCATTGGCTACTATACGATATGAGCAAGCGGGCGCGATTCGGTCGCAAACTTGTCGCCATCGTTGACATCGAACAGCATAGGCAGCGGGATGCGGCGGGGGAGTTGCACCAGTGGCTCAACAGAGAACGCTGGCGGTGATGCCCGGCGGCTGACCGCAGCCGCTCCGCCGCCGGCGCGGCGGTTGGTGTACCATAGCGCTACGGCGGCGTTGCTTGCTATGACGGGAGGAGACTATGCTGGCGATAGACGGGTTTTTGCGGGGGCTGTGGGTTGGCGCGATAGTAGCGGCGGTTTGGGCGGTTGTTGCCGTCCTTACCGGCTCAGACTGGATGCGACCGTTAGCCATCTGGGTGTTCTTGGCGGTCGGGCTAATCGCAGCAGTGGTAAAGATTATCAACGCCTCAGGCGAAGGCGTTTAACATTGAGGAAAGCTCTCATCGTACTGAAAATGAGGCTGGCCCGGTTTTGGAAAAAGGCTGAACAGACCGACGTAAGGCTGGTAATCGGCGCGTCTATTCTGATTTTGGCTAGCGTGCTTTATCTAGGGCAGTATTTTTCGGATGCGTGGTTTTGCCTGCTGGACACTCTGCGCGAGGCAGTCACCGGACGGCCAGTTGAATGGCAGTGCGTCAAGGGTGTGGTACGGGATTTGCAAGAGGACAACACGGCGGCCACGGTAATTCTGGCCATTGCCGCCGCAGTATTGGCCAGCGCGTGGAGCAGCGGTTCCAACGTGGCGAAATGGTAAAGGCGCCGGGAATGGGTATCCCGGCGCCCTTTATGGGTATCTTTCGCGTTTGGCGGATGCGGGTTACTGGTCGGCTTTGGGCAGCCAGTCCTGGTTCCAGGGGAACTCGTTGGGCGCGGCGCCGAAGACGGGCCGGCCCTGGTCAATCCGGTCGCGGTAGGGGCTGGTGACCGGCTCGCGGTAGGGGTAGATGCCGCCTTCGTACATCTGCTCGCCCTTCTTGAAGTGGGTGGCCTGCTCCAGGGTTTCCACGAAGGGCATATTGATGTCGTACAAATTGCCGCTGCCGGCGCGGGGGCGCGGGCCGGCTTTGGAAACGTGGCCGTACAGCTCGCGGCCGATGATGCGCTCGGCGGCCCATACGCAGTCGATGAGCTTGTCGATGTCCACGCCGGTGGGGATACCCATATCCTCCATCATGTGGAGCAGGTCTTCGGTGGGGGCCATGCCGGTGGCGCGCCCGTTGCCGCAGTACGGGCAGCCGCCGAATCCGCCAATGGTGCCGTCCAGGTCAAGGGTATCCTCCGGGCCGAGGACGCGCATAGCGGCGTAGGCGGAGGCGATGGCCATATTGCGCCCGTTGTGCAGGTGCAGGCGGAAATGGTTAATTTCCGGCCAGCGCTCCTTGACGCGGGTGACGCTCTCCTCAACCTTGGCCGGCGTGCAGTGGCTCATGGGGTCGCCCATGGAGCAGCTGACGACTTTGATGCCCGCCTCGTCCCAAAGGCCGTGCTGGTATTCCAGCAGGGTCATCAGGCTTTCAACCGGGAACTCGCCGAGGAAGTTGGAACCCCAGGAAGCGTTGCAGCCGATGCCGGCCGCGGTGATGCCAACTTCCTGCGCCTGGGCGATGATGGCCGGCCAGCGTTCCATCTCCTGCATCTGGCTGCGGTTGGTGTTGCGGCGGGCGAACACGTCGCAGAGGTGGCAGGACAGGCGCGGGTAGGCGTCGCGCTCGATGGTCAGCGGGGGCGAGTAGGCGCGGGCGCGCTCCACGCCGCGGGCGTTGAGCGCCAGGGCCGTGTAGGTTACGCCGGCCTTGGGAGTGAACCGCTGCACGATTTCGTCGATGCGCTCCATCTGGGGCGTCCATCGGGGGCTGACGAAAGAGCCGACGACGATGCTGTTGAGGCCGGTGTCGGACAGCATATCGAGGAGCTCTATTTTGTCGTCAACGGTGATGTTGGCGTCCTCGATTTGCATACCCTCGCGCATACCTTCTTCCTTATAATGAACGGTGGGCCATTGCTGTGGCATGGGGATACTCCTTGCGCCGTGCGGTACGGTGGTTGTGCTGCCAGCAGGGGTGCGCCGGTGCGCCGAATGCCGGGATTGTAGGGGCGGGTTGTTGGGGTTGTCAAGAAAGGCGGTCGTTATGTCCGCTCACGTGAGCGGCATAAGCAACCAACTTATAAACCAGCTTGGCGGCGGTGTAGCTGTTGGCCGGCGGGCCTTCGTTGGGGGCCAGCTCACACACGTCAAAGCCAACTATGCGGCGCCGTTCGGCGACCCTTCGCAACAGTTCCAATAGTTCCGGCCAGCGCATACCGCCGGGTTCGGGCGTGCCTACGGCTGCCATCTCCGACGGGTCCAGAACGTCCAGGTCAAGGCTTACGTACACGTCGCTGTCCAGCCCGCTGATTACTTCGGCGATGTAGTCCTGGCTTCGGGGCGGCCAGTAATGGGTTGGGATGCCGGACTCGTTGATATAGTCCCGCTCTTCCAGCGCCAGCGTGCGGACTCCGGCCAGCATGATGGGGCAGCGCTCGGCGATGCGGCGGGCCGCCGAGCCATGCCCCCAGGCGGCGCCCTGGTATTCATTACGCAAATCGGCGTGGGCGTCAATATAGAGGACGGACAGGTTGGGATGGCGTTCCAGGTGCGCCAGGGCCGAACCGATGGCGGCGGAGTGGTCGCCGCCAATTACGCCGGTTAGTTTGCCGGCAGCGGCGTAATAGGACACCGCCTGCCGGATGCGCTCCGCCATTTGATGCGGGTCGCCCACGTGAGGCTCCAGCGGTGGGGCAGTGTGGATACCCAGGCCGGCCACGTCAATGTCCAGCTCCAGGTCGTAATCCTCCAGGGCGGCGGAGGCGGCGATAATGGCGGCCGGCCCGTAACGCGCGCCGCTGCGAAAGGACGTGGTGCTGTCGATAGGGACGGGGAGCAGGACGACGGCGGCCGTCTCCGGAGCCGACTGTTCCGGCGGCAGCGCCAGGAAGTTGGCGGGCGTCCAGGGGACCGGAGGAACCCCGAGCTCAGACAACGGGTCAGCCGGAGACGGCAGCTTGCAGTATGGTGCGCTGGCGGCGGGTTTCGGCGGCGCCCTGGTCGGCGTCCGTCCATTCCAGGCCACGGTCCAGGAGCCAGGTTTTTACGCGCTGCAAATTGAACAGGGAACGGACGTCGGCCAGCGCCTGCTCGTGGTCAAAGGACTTGCAGGAGAAAATGTCAATGTTCACGTAGTCCCGCCCGGGGAAGGTGTGAACGCTGATGTGGCTTTCGGCGATGATGACGAAACCGGAAATGCCGTTGTCATTGGGGTTGGGGCCGTGGTATTCCAGCACTTCCGGCTCGGTTATCCGGGTCATGCCAAGATTGGCCGGGTACTCGTCCAAAAACGCCCGCAACCGGGCAGTGTCCCACATCATGCCGGCATCGCCGCCGAATCCGTCAATAATCAAGTGCATCCTGCGTCCCGACTCCCCCAAAAAATCGGCCCCGCAGGACGGGGCCGCGCCGTCTTGTGAAATTGCGGCGTTTAGAATATCATAGCCGCCACGCCAATTCAAAGGGCGAATCCTGCTCGGCAGCGTTCCGTCTAACATGGTGTAACCTACGATGGCGCGGGTCTCCGGCGCCGGGGTCGCAAAACCGCTGACCCGGCGCTGGCGTATATTAAATGAACGAAATGGGTCTGCCGCCGGCAAACTGCGGCGCCGGACGCGGGTAGCATAATGGCAACTGAAACCGAAAGCCGGAACGACGCGGCGGTTGAACCCATCGCGGAAGCGATGGCGGAATCGATGATCAAAGTCCGCGACCTGACCCATTACTATGGGCCGATGCCGGCGGTGGAGAACGTGAATTTCGACGTGAAACGCGGCGAGATTCTGGGATTTCTGGGGCCAAACGGCGCCGGCAAAACCACTACTATGCGCATCCTGACCGGGTTTATGCCTCCGACCCGTGGGTCGGTTACCCTGGGCGGTTATGACGTAGTGGAGAAATCGTTGGAGGTACGCAAGCGGGTGGGCTACCTGCCGGAGTCCGTGCCGCTGCATACCGAAATGACGGTGACCAACTATTTGAAGTATATGGGCACGCTGCGGCGGATGAGCGGACGACGGATTCGTACCCGCATTGACGACGTGATTGACCTTTGCCGGCTGGAAGATTACAGCAAGACGCTCATCGGCAAACTGTCCAAAGGGTTCCGGCAGCGGGTAGGCATCGCCCAGGCCATCCTGCACGAGCCGGAGGTGCTGGTGCTGGACGAACCCACCATCGGCATTGACCCCATCCAGGTGGTGGAAACGCGCAGCCTGATTCAGGATTTGGGCCGGGAGCAGACGGTGGTGCTGAGCAGCCACATCCTGCCCGAAGTCAGCATGATTTGCGAGCGGGTGCTGATTATCCACGAGGGCCACATCGTGGCCGCGGATACTCCCAACAACCTGGCCCAACACCTGCGGGGCGTGGAACAGCTGGAGGTGGAAATCGGGGGGCCGCCGGCCGAAGTGCTGCCCGTGCTGCGCGCCATCAACGGCGCTACCGAGGTTACGCACCACCCGCGGCCCGGCATCAATGCCTATCGGATTAAATTCCGCGAGGGCCACGACCTGCGCGACGAAATCTCCCGCACCGTGGTCAGCCACGACTGGAGCCTGCTCAGTATGCAGATGAGCGGCATGAGCCTGGAGGAAATCTTCCTGCGGGTTACGACGGCCGAAGACGAACCGGAAATGCCGGACTAGGGAACCATGCGAACAATCCGCGCGGTGGCGTTCAAGGAAATCCAGATTTATTTCAGTAGCCCGGTGGCCTACATCGTGGCGCTAATCTTTATGGCGCTGAGCGGATTCTTCTTCGTGCGCGACCTGGGCGATCCCTTTCCCGAAGCCTCGCTGAGCAATTTTTTCGAGGGCGCAACCTTCCTGCTCATCCCGCTGGCGCCGGCGCTGACCATGCGCCTGCTGGCCGAGGAGCAAAAGCTGGGCACCATCGAGTTGCTGCTGACGTCGCCGGTGCGGGACTGGGAAGTTATCCTCGGCAAATATTTTGCCAGTTTCGTCTTTCTGATCTTCCTGCTGGCGCTGACTTCGTATTATGTCATCCTGTTGCTGGTCTTTGCGACTCCCGACCCCGGCCCGATTTACTCCGGCTACCTGGGGTTGGTGCTGTATGGCATGGCGGCGCTGGCGGTGGGCATTTTGACCTCTACGCTCACCAGCAACCAGATTATTGCGGCGGTGGTGGGCACCGGGATTCTGGTGGTGCTGTACGCCACCTCCTTTATCAGCGAAGTCGTTACGGGCGTTTGGGCCACCGTGTTCAACCAGCTGGGGTTCACCAGCCACTTCAACGACTTTGACCGCGGGATTGTGGACTCGGCGCATATCGTCTATTTCGTTACGGTGACTGCGCTGTTCCTGTTCCTGGCCATACGCGCGCTGGAGTCGCGTCGCTGGAGGTAGCATGAGCCAGCAGCGCATTGAAGACACGCCGGGAGACTGGCGCCGGCGGCGCGGGCGAGGCCGTCAGGGCGGCCCAACCGATTCGCCCGACGCAGAGGCCGAACCGCCGGCGCTGGCCGAACAGTCGCGAACGCTGTTCTCATTCATTGAACCCGTTTTCGATTTCATCACCGTTTTCTACGCGCCGATACTCATTGCCGGCATCGTCGGCCTGGTTACAGGCGCCGTCCTGCTGGCCTTTGTCGGCTCGCTGAAACTCTACGGCGGCATCGTGCTGGGCATCGGCGCGGTGTTGGTAGTGCTGGTAGGCATATCCTATTTCAGTCAGGTGCTGGCGGCTTTCTTCAGCCGCACCGGACGCTATGGCGTCAACACCGTCATTATGACCGCCGCTTTTATCGGGCTGGTGGTGCTGGCCAACTACATCGCCTTTGAGAATCACGTCCGCGCCGACACCACCGCTACCAACCAGTTCTCGTTGGCGCACCGCACGCAGGATTTGCTGGACCAGCTGGAACGGCCCATCAGCGTGATTGCGTACTATCCCGATGAAATAACCGACATCGATATGCTGACCCGGCGGGGCAAAGTTGACACCATGCTCGGCGAGTTCAGCCAGCGCAGCGGCAATTTCACCTATCAGTTCCTGGACCCGCAAAAGGAAGCCGACCTGGCGCGCGGCCAGGGAGTTACGGCCTACGAAACGCTGACGGTCTGGGCAGTGGGCACGGATATTATTGACCTGGTTACGCCTACGGACCAGGTTTACAGCCGGTTGGAGCAGGACTTGTACACGGCGCTGCTGGTGGCCACGGAAACCGAACGGAAGAAGGTCTATTTTTTGAGCGGGCACGGCGAGCGGGATATTAGCCGGGAAGCCCAGGACGGCTATCTGCAGATTCGGGAAGGGCTGGAGGTGGATAACTACGAAGTGGAGACGCTGCCCTGGTCGCCGGCCGATGAGGATGTAACCGTGCCCGATGACGCGGCGTTGCTGGTCATTGCCGGGCCTACCGGCGAGCTGCCGCCGGCCCATGCCGACGCGCTGAACTTTTACATGGCCGGCCGGCAGCCCGACGGCGAACCCCGCCGGGAAGGGGCGCGGCTCATCTTTCTGGCCGAACCCCATACGCATAATACCTTCCGGGCCTTCCTGGCCCTTTGGGGAGTTATCGTCAGCGATGGCTACATCCGGGATATTGAAGGCTCCCAACCCAACGCGCCGCGCACGCTGCGCGTGGGACGTTACTACCCGCAAGCGCCCAGCGAAATCGTGGCGCCGCGCGGTCAACCTTTGAACGTGGCGTTTATGCCGGGCGCCGCGGCCCTGGAGGCGGTGATTGAAGAGTCAAACACCCGCTTTCCCGTTCCCATTGCTTTCACCACCCCTGCCGCCCGGCTGATTGACGACATAGAGCGCATCGACCCCATCGACCCGGCCGAAGGCATTGACCCCGCGGACGTGGATCCGCAGGGGACGTTTTTCCCGGCTCTCTATCTGGATATTGTCGGCCCGGTGGGCGCTCCCGCCCCAACCAGCCGGCCGCCGGATAACCAGTTTGCCAAGATGACGGTGTTTGGCGACTCCGACTTCGTATCCAACGAGAACGTGGAACGAGGTTCCGGCGCCGCGCTGTTCCTCAACTCGGCCAACTACCTGATGGGCGACTACTCGCTGGTGTCAATCCGCGACCGGGAGTTCGTTTATCGCGAGTGGAACCTGGACGAAAATGAGTTCAACTTCGTGCGGTTTTCCACCTGGCTGCTGCTGCCGGGGCTGATGGGATTGATGGCCATTGTGGTCTGGTGGGTTCGTCGCTAGCGCCGCCAGGCGCACGGATTCCGGCGCCAGCCGGAATGACGGAATAGCAATTAGACCATGAATATCCGGTTGACCATCCTGCTGGTGTTCCTGCTGGCGATTTTTGGCGCCCTGGGCTGGTGGTTCAAGCCGTGGGAGCAGGATACGCCCCGCAAAGAAGAACCCTGGGCCTGGCGCATTGATGACGATGCCATCGTGCACGTTGAGGTTACCCATCAGGAGCAAACTTTCGTGTACGACAAAGACCTGGGGCGCGGCAAATGGTTCATCGTGGAAGGGGATGAGCGGTCGGAGGTCTATCAGCAGAAGTGGGCCGGCACGCCGCTGCTGTTGAGCGGCCCAAGGGTGAACCGGGTTTTGGCTGAAACTATCGAAAATCCGGCGCAGTACGGACTGGACCCGCCGGAGAGCGTGATCATAATTACCGAAGAAACCGGCCTGTCCTACGAATTCTGGCTGGGTAACGTTACGCCGGATGAAGGCTACAACTATATGCGGCTGGTGGGGGACCCCAAGTTATTCACCGTGCCGGAGATTTGGGCTACGGTGGTGAACCGGCTGGTGACCGAGCCCCCATTTATTCCGCCGCCGCTGGAACTGGGGTATTTTTACGACGCTGATTTCCGAGACATCCAGCAGCTGGAGGTTACCCATAAAGGGATAACGGTATCCTACGCGCCTGAACCCGGCCAGAGAACCTGGTATGCCACCGTCGGCGATGAACGGTCGGCGGTGAAGCCGCCGGAGTGGTGGCCTTTGCAACTGCAATGGTTCGGTCAGCCGGGCAAGCCGGGCGGTCCCGAGACGCCGGGCGGTTGGCACGTTTCGGAAGACGGCGCCGGTGACCCCAAATACGGGCTGCAGCCGCCGGAAACCACTGTACGCATCATCACCCACGAAAAGACGCACGAATTTTATATCGGTGTGGGGCATATTGAGGTGGACGAAGACGATAAACCGATACTGGACGACGCGGGCAATACGCGGGTGCTGGTGCATTACGCGGGTCTGCCCGAGGACCCGATTGTTTATGTAATCAACGCGGTGCGGGCGGAACGCACCTACTGCCTGGTGACTGACCCGCCGCTGGCTGCGCCTTACGACTGCCCGTCGTCCGGGCGCTGAGGAGGCTGTTTTGAACGCTGAGATTATATCCATCGGTACGGAGCTGCTGATGGGCGAACTGACCGACACCAACGCCAGCTGGATTGCCGGGCGTTTGCCGGCGCTGGGCATCCAATTGCAATGGGTGAGCATCGTCGGCGACGATTTGCCGAAGCTCACGGAGGCTTTCCGCAAGGGTTGGGAGCGCTCGGACATCATCTTTACTACGGGCGGGTTGGGGCCGACGCAAGATGACCTGACGCGGGAGGCCGTTGCCGCCGCTCTGGGCGAGGCCCCGGTGGTTCAGGAAGCCGAACTGGAAAACCTGCGGCAATGGTTCCGCAACCGGGGCCAGGATATGCCGGCCCATAACGTGAAGCAGGCCCACTTGATTCCATCGGCGGAGTTCATCACCAATCGCAACGGCACCGCTCCCGGTTGGTGGGCGGAGCGGGACGGCAGGCACATCGTCTGTATGCCCGGGCCGCCTGGTGAGAACAGGGCGATGTGGCAGGATGCGATAGATTCCAGGTTGAAAGACCTTATCGACACCGAGGTTACCATCACCCGCAATATCAAGACGCTGGGATTAGGTGAGGCGTCAGTGGATGAAATCATCTCCGAATTTTTTGGATTGGAGAATCCCTACCTGGGGATTTATTCCAAAGCTGACGGGATTCATCTGCGGATTATTGCCCGCGCCAATGACGAAGCGACGGCGCGAGGGATGATTGCGCCGGTGGAGAGTGCCATCCACGAACGGCTTGCCCCCTACATCTGGGGCTACGACGACGAAACGCCGGAGCTGTCGGTGGGCGCCGCGCTGGTGGCGAGGGGTTTGACGTTGGCGACGATGGAATCGGTGAGCGGCGGGTTCCTGGCCAACACCATCACCGAGGCGCCCGACAGCAGCCGGTGGTATCGCGGCGGCAGCGTGGCCTATACCCCCGACGCGATGATTGCCGCCGGGGTGGATGCCGGCGTGTTGGAAACGCACGGGGTGGTCAGCCAGCCAACGGCCAACGCCATGGCGCGGGCGGCGCAATGCGCCACGGCGGCCGACTTCGGCATCGGCGTAACCGGGGTATTGGGGCCGGACGAACTGGAAGGCCATCGCCCCGGCACCATCCACATCGCCATTGCCACCGCCAACGGCGGCCCAGCGCGGGAGTTCCCCCTGCGGACGCCGCCGCGCCGTTTGGTCATCAAACGACGTTCCTGCAATACGGCGCTGACGGAATTGCGGAAGCTGATTGCCGAAGTAGCGCTATAGCCGGCTCCGGATTTTCCCGGAGCGCGGTATGATATGATGCAATCGGACGATATACGATGGCTCCGCCGCCACGCCATGATTACGCCGTTTGGGGCCGCCTTTACCACCTGGCTGCTGTCGGCTCTGACCAGCGAAGGGCACTGGCTGTTCTGGCACGACCTGGCGCCGGTCAAGGCAATGGCCGGTATAGGGGCAATCACCTACGGTATGGCTGCCGTTCTAATCGAAGGAGGGATAAAGGCGATGTTTTGGGCAATAGATGAGCGCAGAAGGAAATTGACGCAACGGGAGATTGACACGCTTACCGATGTCCGCGACCGGTTGAAAAAAGAACAGAACACCAGCGGCGTGACCGTGGTGGAAGAGATGATTGAAGACCGGCGGCGCAACCCCCTCCGGCTGCGCATCCGACGCTAGGCGAAACTTGCCGGCGGGCCGTTATCAAGCATAGGGGCGGGTTTGCAACCCGCCCCTGCGATTTCCAAAGCGCGGCGCTATCGCTACATCGTCAGCGTGCGGTAGAGCATGGGCAACCGTTCCGGCAAAGCCCAGATGTCGTCCAGGACTTCATAGTTGAGGTCGCCGCACATGGTTTTGAGGTAGTCGTGGCCGGCTTTGTCCACGGTCAGGCAGAAGGGGGTGATTTCCTTGCGCTTGGCCTCGAGGAGAGCCTGGTGGGTATCGTGGACTGCGTACTCCTTTTCCACGCCCTCACGGCTGTAGCCGCGGTCTTGTGGGCGGCCGTCGCTGATGAGGAACATGATTTTGGTGGCCGCGTCCTGGTTTTCCAGCTTGGTGATGGCGTGGCGGATGGCCGAACCCATACGGGTAGCGTGGAGTGGCGTAACCTTGTCGATGCGCCGCTTGATTTTGTCGTTGAACTGCTCCTCAATGTCCTTGATGACGTAGAACTCGACGTTCTCGCGCCCATAGCCGGAGAAGCCGTAGATTCCGTAGGTGTCGCCAATGGACTCCAGGGCGTTGATAAGCAGGGCGCAACTCTCCCGCTCCAGGTCAATGATGCGCTTGTAATGGCGACGCACCAGACCCTCGCGCCGGCGGCGCAGCCAGACCATGTATTCCACCGGGTCGTCGGGAGCGTCCCGGTCGTCCACCGAATGGCGGCCCTCGTCAATGGCCTCGGCGGTTGAGGCGGACATATCCAGCAGGAATACCACCGCCACGTCCCGTTCTACCCGATTGCGGCGCCAGTAGATTTTTTCGTCCGGCGGCACGTTCATGCGGAGGTCGGCCCACGCTTCCAGCGCCGAGTTGAGGTCGATGTCCTCGCCGTCAATCAGCCGGTAAGTCTTGCGCCAGGTTTCGGGCATAATCAGCTCGAACTGCCGCTTGATGTGGGCCAGCAGGGAGGCGTAGTTGCGCAGCGAGTCGTTGTAGAAGTTGTGGTCGCCTTCGTCCAGGACTTTTTCCTTGACGATGCACCAGCGGGGTTTGTAGTCGTTGGCGCGGAAGTCCCATTCGTCATAGACGTAAGTTTTCGGCTCCAGCGCTTGCAGCTCGCCGCCGCCATCGTCGTCGTGGAGGATGGGGCCGTAGCCGCGGCCCGGGTCGTTGGACGGGGGAGGCACCCCGGCTTCCTTCATAATGTTCTGGGCGAACATGGCCATGCTCTGGTCAACGTCGCCTTCCTGGGCGTCCAGTTCCAGCTCGGCGCTGTCCTGCAAGAGCTGTTCCAGCTCTTCCTGGGTCATGGGTTCGGCATCGCCCATCTGGTTCTGGTCCATCTGGAGCTTGGTGAGGAGCTGCACCATTTCCGGCTTGAAGTCGCCCCGGTATTCCACAGGTTCCGGCGATTCGTAGGGGTCGCCTTCGCCTTCCTCGCCCTGCTGTTCGTTCATCTCCGCTTGCAGCTTGTCCAGCAAAGCCTGGTATTCCTCTTCCGAGAACTCGCCGGGGTCGTCCAAATCTTCCGGCTGGAACTCATCCTCAGGCTGCTGCTGGTTTTGCAGACGGGTGATAATCTCGTAAGCCCGCAGCGCCGCCTCGCCAGTGTCCTCAATGGAGGCGCGAACGGTGCGAAGGCGGTGCATGATGCGGGCCAGCATATAGGCTTCTTCGCGGTACTCCTGGGGTACGGGCAGGCCCTCGAACCGATCCAGGCTCATGTGAACCAGCAGCTCGATGAGGGCTTCCTGCAAGGGCAGTTCTTCCACTCGGGGCCGCTGGGCCAGCGCGTCGCCCTGCACGTCCAGCGCCGGGCGGCGGATGCCGGGGTACTCGGTCTTGATGCGGTAATCCAGCCGGCAGTCTTCCAGCACGCTGAACAGGTCGAAGGCCATACGGCGGTCTTCAAAGAGGGACAGGAAGCGGCCAATGTCCGTATAGACGCGCATCGTTCCGCCGGGGCCGTCGCCCATTTCCACAGGCGCGCCGATGTCCACGTCCTGCAGACGGAAGTGCTCGGCCGTGGCGGTGCGGATGGCTTCCATCCGTGCCCGGATGGCCTCTTCCATCGGGAACCGGCGGTCCTGGAAAACGTTGGCCGGCTTGGTAAATTCAAACTGGAAGCTGCCAAATTCCAGGTGCGAAACCTGGTGGGTGGCGACCACCTTGAACCAGGCAAAGTTCTGCGCTTTGTCGTTGTAGTTGTCAATCATCGGCGGCAGGTAAACCTTGGTGCCGTCGGTGGCGGCCGTGTCCTGGTCAACCCAGCCGATTTGCCGGCGCACCAGTTCTGCAGTGCTGAGCACCTCAATGTTGGCGCCGGACAGGGCGCGGGTGTAGAGGCGCATAATGCCTTTCACCCGTTCCAAATCGAGGCTCGATGACAGGGTTTCCAGCATGGATTCGGAGGTGTTGGATTCTATCTTGAAGAAGGCGATGCCGCTTTCCGGGTTTTCGCCGAGCAACTGAACGCCCTGCTGATACCACTGGTCCAACTGGGCCAGGGTGATGCGGTTGAGCACCGGGTCGAGGCTTTTGAGGAAGGGCGGCACGGCGTCGGGAGTGCTGGCCAGCAAGCCCTCGCAGAGGTCGAGGATGTGGCCCTGGGAACCGGCCGATACATGGGACAGCGCCTGCGCGCCGTCATAGAGGAATCGGGAAGTGTCCCGGAGTCCCATCTTCGCCAGCTTTTCGCCCAGGCGCAGGAATCTCCCAGTCTGGCCTTCTTCCACGTGCTGCAATGCGCGCGGTGCCATTTCAAGGCACGCCTTCACTTCCCGCCAACTGCTGTCCGTCAGAGCGCGCGACATGGACAGGAAGGCTTCGCGTTCGCGTCCCATTGCCGGCAGCACGTCGCGCCCCAGCACGAGGCACTCGGCGGCCACGTCGTAGGATTTGTATGACAGCGCCTCAATCAGCGAGGCGAACACTTCCACGTCCCAGAATGGCAGGTTGCGTACCAGGTCGGGGCTGACCTCAAAGAACCGGGCGGCCAGGGTGCTGGACTTCCAGGTGCCCTTGTATAGCGAGCGGCCCAGCCCGGCCCAGCGCGGGATGTACTGGGGCCGCAGGTTGGTTACGATGGACGGGCTGGCCTTGAAAAAAGCGACGGCCAGGGTGGGCGAGTCCTGGGACAGGTAGGTGCCGCAGCGCGCCCACTGCATAAAGGAAGCGAAGGCCAGCGAACGCGCCACCTCCGGGCTGACCCGGTAGTACTCGACCGCGGATTCCCAGGAGCGGACGGTTTGGGTGCCGATGGCGACGCCCTCTCTCGCCCACAAAGCCGACTCTTCGTCACTGAAGGACTCGGTCATCACTGCGGCGACGGCTTCGTAGGCTTCGGTTACGGCCGGCGGTAATTTAGCCAGTTCCGCCAGAAGATCGCCAGTTGCGGAGTTAGTCAAGGCTCGTGCCCTCCTTTTTCAGGCCGTCCTCAATAGTTTCGAGGAACTGGTCAAGAATTTTGGCGGTCGCTCCGTACACCAGATGTTGCCGGTAGCCGTAGGAGCGAACTGCGATTCTTTCGCCGTCTTCAATGCGGGAATCCCAACGCAGGGTAGCCGGGTCCCGCAAAACGCTGATTGGTATTTCAACCACCTCGGCAATCTCATGGGCGCTGGGTTGGAATTCGTATGGGTAGGGGATGGTGCCGACGAAGACTTTGACGAGGAAATTGGAACGGGTTACGTTGTCGTCCAGGCGGCCCAATATGGTTATGTCATTGCGAGCGATGCCCATTTCCTCTTCGGTTTCGCGGCGGGCGGTGTCCTCGAAGTCGCTGTCTTCAGGGTCCCTGGCGCCTCCCGGAAATGACATTTCCCCTTTGTGATGCTCAACCGTCAGCGAGCGCTTATTCAGGAGAACGCAATACTCGCCGTCTTTGGGGTAGAGCAACAGCATTACTGCCGCCGGCATCAAACCTTCGGCGGCGGCAGTAACTTGCTGGCGGCGAGTAAGGGTGTCGCGAATTAAGTCGAGGGTAATTTTTCCCATGCCGCCTCCACTGCTGCTCAAAGCTCCGGGGCTACTCAAAGATGGAGTGAACCACCTCTTCGATGCTGCGCTGTAGTTCCTGCTCGTCGGTAAGTGTCCAGACGATGGCGACCTGGCAAGCCCGGCGGGCGGATATCCCCTGCTGCATCAGACGGCCGGCGTAGATAAGGAGGCGGGTGCTGGCGCCCTCGGCCAGGCCGTGCTCGCGCAGGTTGCGAATCTTGTCACCCAGGCGGGCCAGGGCGTGGGCCTGGTTTTCGTCGCAACCGCTCTCCTTGGCGACGATTTCGGCTTCTATGTCTATCGGCGGATAGTCGAACTCAATGGAGATGAACCGCTGCCGGGTGCTGTGCTTGAGGTCTTTCAGGGCGCTCTGGTAGTGCGGATTGTAGGAAATGCAGAGCAGGAAACGGTCATCAGCTTCAATGATATTGCCGGTTTTTTCCACGGGCAGGATGCGGCGGTGGTCGGTCAGCGGGTGAATCAGCACCGTGGTGTCCTTGCGGGCTTCCACCACCTCATCCAGGTAGAGGATGGCGCCGGCCTTGACGGCGCGGGTCATGGGGCCGTCAATCCAGCGGGTGCCCTGGGCGTCCAGCAGATAACGGCCAACCAGGTCGCTGGCGGTCAGGTCTTCGTGGCACGCAATGGTTACCAGGGGAACGCGAACCTCGCCTTCGCGCATCTCCTGCGCCTCGTTCCTTGCGGTGGTGATGGGTCGCCCCAACTTCCAGGCCATATACTCGACGAACCGGGTTTTTCCGCAGCCGGTGGGGCCTTTGAGCAGAACGGGGATGTGCTGCTCGTAGGCGGCCTCGAACAGTTCGAGCTCGTCGCCCACCGCCCGATAGTAAGGCTCGCTGCGAACCAGGAATTCCTCGATGGCGAACTCTTTGAAACTGGGTTCGTCTTCCAGCATTGCGATGTTTGCTTCAACCATTGCTTTGACTTACCTTTCCTTTGACTCGTGCCTGCCACAGATTAGCGATGACGGTTTCCAGGGCGGCCAGGTCTGTTGAGTTATCGACCACCACATCGGAGCGCCGGATGCGCTCTTCGGCAGGCATCTGCGAGTTGATTCGTTTCCGTGCCTCTGCTTCGCTGAGTCCGTTGCGTTCATGCAAACGCTGGACCACGGCATCGGTTGGAGCGTGGGTAGTCCAGACTTCATCGACCAGAGTATCCCAGCCAGCTTCAAAAAGCACCGCAGCTTCCACCACGGCGACGGTTTCGCCGGCTGATTCCAGTTGAACCTTGCGCTGTTCTACCATACGCGCCATCAGCGGGTGCATGATTCCGTTAAGGCGTTCCAGTTCGGCGGGGTCGGCGAAGACGATAGCTCCCAACTTGCGCCGGTCGATTTCGCCTTCCGTAGTCAGTATATCCTCCCCGAACGCGGCGACAACTTGACGCCAGGCCTCAGCGTTGGGGGAATATGCTTCATGGCCCAACCGGTCGGCATCAATAATTGACGCCCCTTGTTGTCGCAACAGGTCGGCGACAACGCTCTTGCCGCTCCCAATCCCGCCCGTTAAGCCGATGGTAAACATGACTGCCCAAACACTAAAACTGCCCGGCATTCTAGCAAGGACAGCGGAATCGGTCAACCGACGGGCTGACGCGGACGCGCCGGCTACAATTCAATTTGGATTGTGCCGTAACGCTCCAGAAACCGCTCTTGCAGAGAGGAGAATTTTCCCCGGTAAGCGCCGGTGTGGATGCGGTCGGTGGTCATTATTACGGCGTCCTCTCTGTTGTCCGCGTAGTAGTTCTTGCGGATGCCGGCCTGGTTGAAGCCATATTTGTCGTAGAGACGGTGGGCGATGAAGTTGGAGACCCGCGCTTCCAGGGTTACTTCCTCCATTCCCTGCTCGTAGGCCACGCGCAGGGTGCCGATGATGAGCAATTCCCCGATGCCCTGGCCGCGGAGTTGCTGGCGCACCGCGATTTCCGTGATGTGGGCCTGGTCGCCTTGCAGCCAGATACCCACGTATCCGGCCAGGTCAGCGTCCTGGGTATCGGCCTCAATACGCAGCGCCGATTTTACGCCGCTGACCATGCGCGCCCACAGGGACGAATCGGGAGCCGAGGCCGTCGCTGCCACGGTCGCGCTTTCCAGTGGCGTCGCGTCAGGGGCGGTTTGATAGGCCACCAGGAAGCGGCAATAGCGGCTGTTCAATTCGCGGCGAAAGGGTGTGCCAACCCAGCCCTGTGAGAAGGCTTCCTTTTCAATCTCGATAACCTGCGGGATGTCTTCGGCCCGCATCCGGCGCAGCGCTACGTCCATAATCAGCATTCTAGCAAAGTGGGCTGGGAGTTGAGCGCATCCGTGAGCAGGCTTACGGAGCCATATTTGCCGTCGTAGCCCGGCGCGATGCTGACCCGGCCGGCGCGGGCCTGCATAATCGCTTGCGCTGTGGCGTCGCCGGCGGCCGGCCGCAGGTCTGCGGCGGAGGCCCGGAGCAGCGCGTCCAATTCGCCGCCGATTTGGTCGGTGATTTTGATGTACTCCCGCATCACGGTGCGGGTGTTAACGCCGACCCCGTGAACTGCCGCGATGATTTCCTGGAGCGGGATGAGCCGGGCGAAAGGGGGCCGGCGCGTGCCGGTGCGGATAAACCCAGCAGCGTCGGGGCGTAGGTCGTCGCGGATGGGGCGGTCGGCCAGTCTGGCAACGCGGTGCAGCACGCCCAGCGTCAGCGTGCGCCCGCAGACCGGGCATTGCGTCCCGTTTTGTTCCAGCGCCGCAGAACCGTAGGCAACTCCGCATTTGCGATGGCCGCTGTAATGGTACTTGCCTTCCTCAGGATAGAACTCAACGGTGTAGGCGATTCCGTCATTACGCAGGGCGTCGGACAGTCCGGCCCACGATAACGGCCCGGACAATGCGGTTACTTCCCGCCCCAGGCGGCCCAGGGAGTGGGCATCAGAAAAGGATACGATGGAACGGGTATCCAGCTCCGGTACGGCCCAATTCATCGCCGGGTCGGAGGACAGGCCGCTTTCGACGGCGGTGATTAGCGGAGTGAGGTCTCCGAAACATTCCTCCAGACGGTCAAAACCGCTCTTGGAACCGTACACGCCGAACCAGGGCGTCCAGGCATGGGCGGGGATGACGATGGCGGCCGGGTGGCAGTCCAGAGCGAGAGCCATCAGGTCCCGCGCCGACAGGGCCACGGTAGGCCGGCCGTCGTTCTCCAGGTTGCCGTATTGCGTCAGTCGCCGGGTGAGGCCGGCGGCGGCTTCCAGTGTAGGCATCAGGACGAGCATATGAATGCGGCGGCTCCGACCGTCCTGACGGTAAACGCAGCTAATCTCGGTTCCGGGCACGAACCGGACGCCGCCGTAACCGTACAGTCCATCCTCATCGCGCGCCAGTTGGGAGCGGAGGTTGGCGGCCCACTGCGGATGGGTAAAGTCGCCGGTGGCCAGCAGGTCAATGCCCTTGCGCCGTGCCCATTCCGCCAGGTTATCCAGCGTCAGCGCCTTGCTGCACGCGAAGGCGTAGGGGGAATGGATGTGCAGGTCGGCGATGAAAGAGTCCGCCATGATGGTGGCAGCTCAGGCGGCGAGGAGGGTTTCGGCCAGTGCCCGGGGATGCTGCACTGCAACCTGGTGCACGGCGTCCAGTTCCACGACGGTCACGCCGGGGATGCGCGCGGCCATGGCGCGCTGGCGGGCCGGGGTGATGAGCCGGTCGTTGCTCAACACGACGTAAGTAACCGGGCAGGGCAGCTCATTCAAATTCAGGGATACGGGCTGGGTCAGCATCCGCAGCGGCAACGGGCCGAAATGCCCGATGGTCTGGGCCTGCTGCATCTGGTCAAGGCCGCGGCACCAGTACCTGTTGACGGCCCCAATGGGCACCGGGATGTCGCGGCCGGACAGCGCGCCGAAGGTTTGGCACAGCCGAATCAAAGTCCGGGCCGGCATTGGGTAGGCCGACGCCGGGGTTCCGCCATCGGCGGGAACGATGCCGCAGACGAGGACGATACGTCGCGGGACGGCGGGCAACTGGCTGGCGGCCTGGAGGGCTACCGTGCCGCCAAGCTCATGGCCGACGATGGTGAAGTCGGTGAAACTCTCGCGCTCGACGATATTGGCGATAACGCGCGCGCCCTCGGATATGTCAACCGAGGCCACGTCCTGGGCGGCATCCGCGCCGTGTCCGGGCAGGTCAACGGCGTGGACACGCACCGCCTGCCGGGGGCGATAGAGGGGCGGCGGGTGCTGGACGGGGGCAGTCATATGGCCCCAGACCTTGCCCCAACTCCAGGCGCCCTGTCCGGCGCCGTGTACCAGCAAGAAATCCGACACGCTATGCTCCTGATTGGGCGCCCAATGCCGCCAATATGGCCTGTTTCATTGCGTCATCCTGCTCCGGCAATACGGTGCGCGGGTCCAAACGCACTGTGTCCTCCTCAATGCGGCCAATTACCGGAGTCGGTTGGTTGCGGAGGGCTGACAGCAGCGATTCCGGGGTTCCGCCGCTGCCGTTGGGCGAGATTGACAAAGCCCAGGAGGGCAAAGTTTCGCCCGGCAAACTGCCGCCCCCGATGGCGGAGCGGGCCGGTACGACAGCGGTTTCCGCGCCGGAGGCGGCCGCGATTGCTTTGCTCCACGCATCGGCGCGGGCGCGGACTGCCAGCGGGTCAGCGGCAATCATTCTCCAGACTGGTATCGCTGCTTCCGCCTGGCCGGTGAGGTAGTGGGTCAAGGTTGCGGTCAGGCTGGCCAGGCTCATCTTGTCGATGCGGACGGCGCGGGCCAGCGGATGCCGTTCCAACCTGGTGACCAGCTCCCGCTGGCCGACTATGATGCCGGCCTGTGGGCCGCCCAGCAGCTTGTCGCCGGAAAAGAACGCCAGCCCGACGCCGGCGGCGATGCTTTCCTGCGGGGTCGGTTCGTGGGCCAGCCCGTAGCGCTCGGTGGGGAGCAGGGCCCCGCTGCCCAAATCGTGCAGCACGGGGATTCCGGTGCGGGCGCCGAGTTCTACCAAATCGCGCTCAGCCACCGCCGCCGTGAACCCTGCAACGCGAAAGTTGCTGGCGTGGGCTTTGAGGAACGCTCCGGTGTTTTCGGTTACGGCGTCGGCGTAGTCGCGGACGTAGGTGCGGTTGGTGGTGCCGACGTCAACCAGGGTGCAACCGCTCTGGCGCAGCACGTCCGGGATGCGGAACCCGCCGCCGATTTCCACGGCTTCGCCACGCGTGACAATAACCTCGCGGCCGGCGGCCAAAGCCGACAGGCCCAGCAGCAGCGCCGCGGCATTGTTGTTGACGACCAGCGCCGCCTCCGCGCCCGTAATGCGCTGCAAGAGGGATTGCAGATGCGCCTGGCGGGAACCGCGCCGTCCGGTGTCCAGGTCGATTTCCAGGTCGGAATAGCCGCGCCCCACCGCGTCGGCCGCCGCTAACGCCGCCTGGCTCAACGGCGCCCGGCCCAGGTTGGTGTGGATGATAACCCCGGTGGCGTTGATGACGGGATGGGGCGACGGCGCGGCCAGCCCGGCAATCAAGCCCAGCACGGCGCGGGTAATTTCGTCAGCCGACGGCGCGCCGGCGCCGGCCAGAACCTGCCGGCGGATGTTGGCCAGAACCTCCCGGGTCAACTCCACTACTCGCTCCCGGCCGTATGACTCAACGGCGCCGGCGAGGGGCTGGCCGCTCACCACTCGCTCGACGCTGGGAAGGTTGCGTAACTGGTAACTGTTCATCACTGGCTCAGGCTGTGCCGCAGCATCCGTATTCGCCGGTATTTTATCACCTCCGGCCCACTATGCACGATGGCATTTCTCGCGGTGTCCCGGGTCTTTCAGTTCTCGCGAATTTCACCCGCCATTCCCGCGCCAGAGCAGCCGGCCCCGTGCTTGATACGGGGCGGCAATCCACCCCGCCCCATCCGGTCAAATCCGGTCTGTCCGGCGCCTCCCGGTAAAATTCGCGCTCCAACTGCCGGAAAAGGAACGCTGCCTGCGGTTGCCCTGCCGTAGCATCTAACCTTCCTCTATTATAGAATACAGTCCCGCCAACCGGATGGCGTGGGTTGACTGGATTGGCGCAGGGCGGTCAGCATATGAAACGCAAAGTAATTGGCATAAGCGTGGTGGTCGTATTGGCGGCGGCCATTTTGTTCGGAACCGTTGGCTCCGTGATGGAAGTTATCGCGGCGTCGGCGGTCGCCCAACCCCCCGGCGGCGGTGAGTACGTGGCGCGCCTCGCCACCGGCGATGACGATAACCCCGCTCTGGCCGCGTTGAAGTACGCCTGTCCGTTCCATTAGCGAATCGCCCACGGCGGGAGTGAAAGCGCCGGCCCCGGATTCGGGGACGAGCTGCGGTTGGCGAATATCCCCTCATCAAGTTATCAAGCGCTAACGGAGATACTATGACCCAGGAAATCGGCTTGCCCCCCGAACTCGACGCCCTCAAGAATACCGTGCGCCGGATAGTGCGCGATGAGTGCGTTCCTCTGGAACCGGAATATCTGGCGCACCCGCCGCAGGAAGGCGAACCGGATAACGGCGCCCCGCGCGGGGTGTTGGAAACCGTCCCCGGCGTCCTGGGCACGCTGTCCGCCGGACAGTGGGGGCGGCTGAACAACATCTCCCGGCAGACCGGCATCTATACCTCCTTTGTGCCGGAGGAGTACGGCGGCGGCGGGATGGGCGCGTTGGGCCATCTGACGCTGGAAGAAGAAGTGCATCGCAGCATCGTCCATCTGCCCACCTCGCCGGTGCCGATGTTTATGATTGGGGCCTGCACGCCGGAGCAGGAGGAAAAATACCTGTATCCGGCCATCAACGGCGATTTGTACTATTCCTTTGGGCAAACCGAACCGCAGGCCGGTTCCGACCCCGGCGGCATGATGCAGACGCGGGCCGTGCGCGACGGCGACGATTGGGTGCTGAACGGCACCAAGATGTTCATATCCGGCGCGGCCTCGGCGGATTTCCTGCTGGTGCAGGCCGTTACCGACCCGGACCAACGGCAGCGCGGCGGCATCACTATGTTCATCATCGACAACCCCACGCCGGGCGTAACCTTTGAACCCATCCGGGTGTGGATTGTGCCCACCAAAGCGCAGCAGCACTACATCCACCTGGACAACGTGCGGGTGCCGCAGACGCAGGTTCTCGGCGCGGTTGGCGGCGGGTTCACGCTGGGGCAGCAATGGCTGGTGCATCACGACCGGCTGCTGCGCGGCGCCATGGCCCTGGGAATCCTGACCCGTGCCCTGGAAATGGCCATTGAATGGTCCCAGCAGCGCGTTACCTACGGACGGCCCATCGCCGACCGGCAGGCCATCCAGTGGATGCTGACCGACGTTTATATGGACATCATTGCGCTGCGGGCGGTGGCTCGCGAAACCGCCGCCCGCGCCGACGCCGGCGAGGACGTGCGCGTGGAGGCGTCAATGGTCAAGTACGCCGCCGGCGAATGGGGCTGGCGCAGCATCGACAAGATTATGCAGGTCTTCGGCGGCCTGGGCGAAACGTTAGACCTGCCCATTGCTCACTGGTATCATATGCTGCGCCACGCCCGGATTGGCGGCGGCACGTCGGAAATCCACAAGTTCGTCATGGCCCGGGCCCTGCTGGGCGGACGGGTCGGTTTCCAGGGATGAGACGGTGAAGGAGACGGTTAATTAAAATGATGCAACGCAAAAATATGCTGCGCTCCGCCTGGCCCCTGGGCGCGGCGCTAATCCTGCTGTCGCTGGCGGCTTGCGGGTTCCAGCCACCGGCAGCGTCGCTGGTGGGCGGCAACGCCGCCGGCCGCGCCGCGCAACCGGACGGCCAACTGAGCGGCTACCCCTACGACGTGATTCAGGTTGTCGGATTCGGCCAGGCCACCGGGACGCCGGATGTGGCGACGCTTTCGCTGGGGGTGTCGGTCACTGCCGACACGGTGGCGGAGGCCAGAGGCACCGCGGCGCAGACGGTGCAGAGCATTATGGCTGCCCTGACCGAAAAGAACATTGCGGTCAAAGACATTACGACCAGCCATTTCCGGGTGCACCCGGATTACGACTATGGAGATAGCGGGCGGAAGCTGAAAGGGTACCAGGTCAGCAACGGCCTGACCGTGACGGTTCGCAACATCGGCGCCGTCGGCGGCATCATTGACGCCGCCATTGCCGCCGGCGGGAACGACATTGTGTTCAACTCCCTCCGTTTCTCTTTCTCCGATACCGCGGCCATGGAGCGGCAGGCGCGGCAGGCGGCGGTGGCGAATATGAAGGGCAAGGCGGCGCAGCTGGCGCAATTCTCTGGCCGGACACTGGGCGACCTTATGGTGATTTCCGAAACCCCGATCGGCGACGTATTCAGCGGCCGGAGCGTATTCGGTTTGGAGGCCGCCGCCTCCGCCGCCTATTATGACACTCCGATAGCGGTCGGCGAAGGGGATATAACCGTCACCGTCTATGGCGTGTACGAGCTGCGGTGACCGTTCCGATGGTACTCAGCGACCGCACCATCCGCCAGCAGATTGCCGAGGGGCGCATCGTCGTGAACCCCATTGACGGCGACGACATCCAGCCGGCCAGCATCGACCTGCACCTGGACAACCGTTTTCTGGTCTTTTCCAACGCCCGCCAGCCTTACATTGACGTGCGCGCGCCGCTGGACAACTTGACCGAAACGGTGGCTATTGGCGCTGACATTCCTTTTATGTTGCACCCCGGAGAGTTCGTGCTGGGCAGCACGCTGGAGCATATTGAGCTGCCCAGCGACCTGGTGGCCCGGCTGGAAGGCAAGAGCAGCCTGGGGCGCATCGGCCTGCTGATTCACAGCACCGCCGGCTTTGTTGACCCCGGATGGAAAGGGCGGCTGACACTGGAATTGAGCAACGTGGCCCGCCTGCCCATCGCCCTTTACTACGGCATGAAAATCGGCCAGATTTCCTTTCTGCAACTGACTACGCCGGCGGAACGCCTTTACGGTTCCCCGGAGCTGGGCAGCAGGTATCAAGGGCAGTCCGGCCCCACCGCCAGCCGCTTTCACCGGAGCGTCCTCCGGGAGCAGCCCGGCCCGTTATGAATACTGACCCAATGCAGCGCGCCATCGCCCTGGCGCGCACTGCCCTTGGCTCCACCAGCCCCAACCCGGCCGTGGGCGCGGTGGTAGTTCGGGACGGCAGCATCATCGGCGCCGGCTACACCCGGCCGCCGGGCCAGGCCCATGCCGAGATTGGCGCGCTCCAACAGGCGCGCGGCGCTGCCCGTGGCGCTGCTTTGTATTGCACTCTGGAACCCTGCTGCCACTTTGGACGGACGCCGCCCTGCACCGACGCCATCATCGCCGCCGGCATCGGGCGGGTAGTGTACGCCGTTACCGACCCCAATCCCCGCGTAGCCGGCGGCGGCGCGGCGGCGCTGCAAGCCGCCGGCATCAGCGTGGAACGCCAGCCCAATCCGGCGGCGGATGAACTGTACGAGGCGTTTGCCAGGCACGTTACCACCGGGCTGCCCTTCGTCGTCGCCAAATTCGCCATGAGTCTGGACGGCAATATCGCCACCCGCATCGGGGATTCCCAGTGGATAACCGGCCCCCTGGCCCGCGCCCGCGTCCAGCAAATGCGTAAGGAACTGGACGGCATCATGGTCGGCATCGGCACCGCGCTGGCCGACGACCCGCAACTCACCGCCCGCGACGGGAACGGAAACCCGCTGCCGCCCGGTTTGCAGCCCGTCCGCGTCGTCCTGGACAGCGCCGCCCGTTTGCCCAGCGCCGCGCGTATGCTGCGTGAACCGGGCCGGACGATAATCGCAACGGGGCATAGCATCGCTCCGGCCCGCATCGCCGCCCTGGAGGATGCCGGCGCCACCGTCCGCGCCTTCCCCGGCAGCGACAACCGGGTGAATCTGACCGAACTGCTGGCTTACCTGGGCAGCCAGGGCATAGTCAGTCTGCTGGTTGAGGGCGGCGGCGGCGTGCTGGGCGCACTGCTGGATGCCGGATTGATTGACAAGGTGTACGCTTTCATCGGCGCAATGCTGATTGGCGGCGCCGGCGCCCGCTCGCCCATTGAGGGTAGTGGCGCGACCACTATGGCCGACGCCTGGCGCTTGCAGCGCACCGCTATGGAGCCAATCGGCCCGGACTGGCTGATTACCGGATACCCAACTCCCGGATACCCAACTCAAGGAGGCGGCTGAATGTTCACCGGAATCGTTGAGGAGGTTGGGCGCGTGTCCGGCCTTGAAGACTATCGGCTGGTTATCAACGCGGAGCAGGTTTTGGAGGACGTCAAGCTGGGCGACAGCATCGCCGTCAACGGCGCCTGCCTTACCGTGGTGGAGTTTGACTCCGGGAGTTTCGCCGTTGACCTGGCGCCGGAGACGCTGCGCCGCACTTCGCTGGGCCAGGTTGGGCCGGGCGGCGCGGTGAACCTGGAGCGCGCTCTGGCGGCCAACGACCGCATGGGCGGCCACATCGTGCAGGGCCACGTGGACGCCCCCGGCGCCGTCACCGGCTTGACGCCGGAAGCCGACTGCTGCATCATGGAAATTGAGGCCCCCGAATCGCTCACCCCCTACATCGTGGAGAAGGGCTTTATTGCGGTTGACGGAATCAGCCTTACGGTGGTACAAAGAACGGGGCGCCGTTTCACAATCTCCGTTATCCCGTTCACTATGCAGCACACCAACTTGCACGAGCGGGAGGTCGGCCACACGGTAAATCTGGAAGCGGACATCCTGGCCAAATACGTGGAAAGTCTGCTCGCCGCCAAGTTCAGCTAACCGTAGCGTAGCCCAACCGCCGGATGCAACGAAAAGATGCAGTTGATTAGCATTGAACAGGGTCTCGAAGACCTGAAAGCCGGCAAGTTCCTCATCGTTGTGGACGATGAGAACCGGGAAAACGAAGGCGACCTGGTTATGCCGGCGCAGCACGTAACGGCGGACGCCGTTAACTTCATGGTCACCTACGCGCGGGGCCAGCTCTGTATGCCGATGACCGCCGCGCGCCTGGCCGAGCTGGACATCCCCATGCTGCCCAGCCGCAACTCCGACTCTGCCATGCCCACGGCCTTCACTATGCCGGTGGATTACGCTATTGACACCACCACCGGAATATCCGCCCACGACCGGGCGGCCACGGTGCGCGCGCTCATCAATCCGGCGGCGCTGCCCGAGGATTTTATCCAGCCGGGCCACCTGTTCCCCCTGCGTTACCACACCGGCGGCGTTCTGGTTCGTCCGGGTCACACCGAAGCGATTGTTGACCTGTGCCGGCTGGCGGGGCTGTATCCGGCCGGCGTGGTTTGCGAGATTATGAAAGACGACGGCACGATGGCCCGGATGCCCGACTTGATACCGATGGCGCAGCAGCACGCCCTGAACATCCTGTCCATCGCCGATCTCATCGCGTATCGCCGCCAGCACGACCCGGTTGCCGAGGGCAGCGTCTGACCCGTTGCAGGCGCGGCGCCCCCGTTCCGGGGCATCCGTTGGTCAGCAATCGCCCGTGCGACGGCCTCTGCGAAAACCATTAACACCCCGGAGGAATAATGCCCCTGTGCAGCCTTGAAGAAGCGCTCGAAGACCTTGCCTCCGGGAAATTCGTAATTGTTGTGGATGACGAGGGGCGAGAGAACGAAGGGGACCTGTTCCTGTTTGCCGAGCACGCCACCCCCGAGGCAATTACCTTTATGGTAACCCACGCCCGCGGGCTGGTCTGCGTCCCCATGCTGGGGGAGCGGCTCGACGAGCTGCATATTCCCAGCCTGCGCAGCCGGAACTCCCGGTCGTCGCAGCCCACGGCGTTCACCACCTCAGTGGATTACAAGCCGGGCGCCACCACCGGCATTTCGGCCTATGACCGCAGCGCCACCATCCTGGCGTTGGTCAATCCCGATTCGCAGCCGGGCGATTTCATCCACCCCGGCCACCTGTTCCCCCTGCGCGCCCATCCCGGCGGCGTGTTGGGCCGCCCCGGTCATACCGAGGCGGTCGTGGACTTGTGCCAGGAGGCCGGCGTATTTCCCGCCGGCGTCGTCTGCGAAATTATGAACGCCGACGGCACAATGGCCCGCCTGCCGGAGCTGGAGCAATTCGCCGCGCAGCACGACCTGAAAATTTTTAGCATCGCCCAGCTCATAGCCCACCGGCGGATGACCGAAACCCTGGTCACCAGGGTCGCCGAAGCTAACCTGCCCACCAGGTACGGCACGGCTCGCATCATCGGCTACCGCAGCTCCATCGACAGCGGCGAACACGCGGCCTTGATTGTCGGGGACTGGAATGAGGGTGATGAGGTGCTGGTGCGTGTCCACAGCGAATGTCTTACCGGCGACGCTTTCGGCAGCCTGAAATGCGACTGCGGCGAGCAGCTGGATTTGGCGATACGGATGATGTTCGAGAACGGTTCCGGCGCGCTGGTCTATCTGCGCCAAGAGGGCCGCGGCATTGGATTGCACAACAAAATCAGGGCTTATGCCTTGCAGGAACAGGGCCTGGACACCATTGAGGCTAACGTGGCGTTGGGCTTCCAGCCCGACGAGCGCAAATATGACCTGGCCGTACAGATTATGCGCGACCTCAACATCTTCCGCGCGCGCCTGGTTACCAACAATCCGCACAAGATGGCCGGCATCAGCGGGCTTGGCGTACAGGTCACCGACCGCATCGGCCTGACCGTGCCGCCCAACGAATCCAACGAACACTACCTGCGCACCAAGCGGGACAGCATGGGGCATTTGGTGTCGTCGATGCAGCCCAGCCTGCCGGACACCGCCGGCTGACGGATTTATGCCGTCATTTGTTGGGCTAATCGTCGCTGCCCAGTTTGCTCACCAGGTAGGCTGCGATAAAGCCGTCAATCTCTCCGGCCAGCACCGCATCGGTATTTCCCGTTTGGTGGTCGGTGCGGTGGTCCTTCACCGATTTGTACGGATGCAGCACGTAGCTGCGAATCTGGTTGCCCCATTCGGCGGAAACCCGCTCGCCGCGCAGGGTTGACAGTTCTTTGGCCCGTTCGGCGTCGCGCAGCGCCAGCAGCTTGGCGCGTAGAATCCGCATGGCGTAATCACGATTCTGGTGCTGCGACCTTTCGGTCTGGCAGGATACGACGATGCCGCTAGGCGCGTGGGTCAGACGCACCGCCGAGGCGACTTTCTGGACGTTCTGCCCGCCGGGGCCGCTGGAGCGGAAGAAGTCCATCTTGACGTCCTCGGCGCGCACTTCCACTTCCGTATCCTCATCGGGGACTGCCGGCAGAACCTCAACCCTGGCGAAAGAGGTTTGACGCCGCCGGGCCGGGTCGAAGGGAGAAACGCGCACCAGGCGGTGTACGCCAACCTCGGCGTTCAGGTAGCCGAAGGCGTGCTGGCCGCCGATTTCCAAAGTGCTGGTGCGCAGGCCGGCTTCGTCGCCATAAGCCGTATTCAGCACCTGCACGGCCCGGCCGCCGGACGCGGCCCATCCCGCATACATCCCGGTCAGCATCTCAACCCAATCGTGGGAGTCCGTGCCGCCGGCGCCGGAATGGATGGTCAAGATGGCAGGGCGGTCGTCGTAGGGGCCGGACAGGGTGAGTTCCATCTCAACCCGGTTCAGGCGGGCGCTTACCGTGGAGGTTTCGGCGGCCAGCTCATCAAACAAACTGTCGTCGTTGGTCTCGATAGCCAAGTCTGTCAATTCCAGCAGGTCGGCCACCTGCGACTGCAAGCCGCGCCAGAGTTCTACCGACTGCTGCAAGTGGCCCAGCTCTTGCATCTTGCGCTGTGCGTTGGCCGGGTCGTCCCAAAAATCAGGGGCAGCGGCCTCGGTTTCCAGCTGCGCGATGCTGTGTTCCTTGCCGGCAAGGTCAAAGCCGCTCCACGACGGCGACTAGTTTCAGGGACATTTCGGCAAGTTGCTGGCGCAGTTCATCCATCATGGGGAGCGTTCCTCCGGGTCGGGCGGCGCGGTTGGCGATATTTCGACTGCTATTATACAAGCAATCGCGGATTAGCAGCATCGTTGCCTGCATTGCAATCAGGGCCTTTCTATTTTCCCTGGTCATTGTGAGCGCAGCGTGGCGAGCTCGTTCCGGTAGCAACGGTGGTTCGCCAACGTGCGGGCTGAGCCAGCGAGATTCCTGTCGTCCGCCTGCGGCGGACTCGGAATTACAGTAGATGGCAAGACCCTGGCATTATGCTAACGGCTGGATGCAATGGCCTGAAATGCCACCGCTGGTTGAGGTTGGGGACAAAGAGACGACCAACTGCTGACTGTCACCGCGCCGGCTTGCCGGGGAAGGGGTACAATTGGCGTTCAGAGAGCAGCGGCGCTACCTTTGACCAGGAGGTACAATGGCCGTTTTGAAACCCCAACCCTTATTGACCCGCGATGCCCTGCCGTTGGAAGCCATCGCCGAAATTTGCCGGCGCTGGGGGGGCGGGAAATGGCGATTGACTCCAGCCGGACCCGCCCGGAACCGGGGCCGCCGTATCTGCCGGAGGACAACCCCTTCGTGTCGGTTGACCTCTACCTGATTGCTGACTTTGGCCCTGGGGAATACTCGTGGTACTTCAAAAAGCGCCACTGCGACGTCGTCGCAGACCTCTACAACCTGCTCGGCTGCCACGTGTGGATAGAGGACAAGGGCATACTGGAAAAGCACATTGCCGACGGCAAAGAATAGGCGTGGAGAGAAATGGAAAGACGCGATGTTATCTACTCCGCCCGATGAGCTGGGGCCGGATGAGTCCGGCCACGCCCAACAAAGGACAGTTCCGGCCACGCCCAACAAAGGACAGCTCCGGTTGCGACCAGGCGGAAATGACGGCCAGGCCAAAGGTCGCCAGCTACGACTTTCAAAAGACCCTGCGTCGTCATACAGTGCGGGACAAACTCGCGGCATCGGTTATAATTATCCCCCCAATCCCCCGCCAGGTAGGTAGCACGATGCTGGACCACGGAACCCCGGAACACGCCGCCGTTGACGACCCCATCGAATCATTGCGCCACCGGATGCGCCACAGTGCCGCCCACGTGATGGCCGACGCTGTGCTGCAGCTGTTCCCGGAGGCCAAAGTTGGCATCGGCCCGCCTACTGCCGACGGCTTCTATTACGACTTCGACGTGGCCCGGCCCTTCACGCCGGAGGATTTGGAGCGCATCGAGTCGTTGATGCTCGCTACCATCAAATCCGATGCGCCCTTTGTCCGGGAAGAATTGGCCCGGCCCACGGCCCGGTCGTTTTTCGCCACCCAGCCTTACAAGCAGGAAATTATCGACGACCTGCCTGACGAAACGACGCTCAGCATCTATCGCCACGGCGAGTTCACCGACCTGTGCCAGGGGCCGCACGTGGGCAGTACCGGGGAGATAACTGCCGTCAAACTGCTGCACACCGCCGGGGCCTACTGGCGGGGCGACGAAAACCGCCCTATGCTGCAGCGCATCTACGGCACTGCCTTTGAGTCGCAAGCCGAACTGGACGCTCACCTGGAGCGGCTGGCCGAGGCGGAGCGTCGCGACCATCGCACCTTGGGCCGCCAGTTGAATCTGTTCACCGTCCACGAGGAAATCGGGCCGGGGCTGATTGTCTGGCATCCCAAAGGCGGCGTGATGCGTTCCATTATAGAAGACTACTGGCGCGATATTCACTACCGCCGGGGCTACAACATCGTCTATTCGCCCCACATCGGGCGCGCGCGCCTCTGGCAAACCAGCGGCCACCTGGATTTTTACCGGGACAGTATGTATGCCCCCATGGAGATTGACGACCAGGAATATTTCTTGAAGCCGATGAACTGCCCGTTCCACATCCAGATTTACCGCGCGTCCCTGCGCAGTTACCGGGAACTGCCGCTGCGCATTGCGGAGCTGGGCACCGTCTATCGCTACGAACGGAGCGGCGTGCTGCACGGCTTGATGCGGGTGCGCGGGTTCACCCAGGATGACGCCCACATTTTCTGCCTGCCCGACCAGGTGGCCGGCGAGGTGGGCGACGTGCTGGACCTGACCTTTGAGATTATGTCCGCCTTCGGGTTTGAGGATTACGACATTATGTTGTCCACCCGGCCGGACAAGTACGTGGGCGCGCCGGAAACGTGGGAACACGCCACCGAATCCCTGCGGCAAGCCCTGCTATCCCGCGGCCTGCCCTACGACATTGACGAGGGCGGCGGCGCCTTCTACGGCCCCAAAATTGACATCAAAATCACCGACGCTTTGGGCCGCGCCTGGCAGTGCACCACCGTTCAGTTCGACTTCAACCTGCCGGAACGCTTTGACCTGGTTTTTCAGGACGACCAGGGCAACCGTTCCCGCCCTTACATGGTGCACCGGGCCATTTTGGGTTCGCTGGAACGGTTCTTTGGCGTGCTGGTGGAGCATTACGCCGGGGCGTTTCCGCTGTGGCTGGCCCCGGTGCAGGCGGTGGTCATTCCCATCGCCGACCGGCATAATGAGTACGCCGGGCAGGTTGCCAATCAGCTGCGGGATGCCGGCTACCGGGTTGAGGTTGACGACCGCAGCGAGCGGATGAACCAGAAAATCCGGCAGGCCCAGTTGCAGAAAACGCCCTATATGCTGGTAGTCGGCGACCGGGAGGCGGACGCCGGCGCCGCGGCGGTGCGCACCCGTGACGGCGACAACCGAGGGGCGATGCCGCTGGACGATGTGGTGGCGCTGCTAAACGGAGAACTGGCCGGTACGCCGGCCAAGGCCATAAGATAGTGCAGCCGGCGCCAGATACGTAATTGGGCAACGCAACCGGCTCATCCGGTCTGGCGTTCATGTTTCCGGTTCAACGCTATAATCTGCCGGTGGGCTTGGTCAACCTCGTGGAAAGTCTGCTTCGCAAGTTCGAGCAGCCATTCCGGCGGTGGCTCGGTAATCACTTCGGTTTTGGCTTTGTTCACAGCCGCCATTTTTCACCCCCTCTTTCGTTTGCAGTCTCATACTCCGGAGGATACCCATTCCGGCTTGACGCGCCGTTATTGCGCCAGCCGCTCAAACTCCCCGCGCAAAGTCGCCGCGTCGCCGCCGCGGCTGCCGTACCCCTTGCGGAAAGTGATGACCCCGCTGCTGTCCATTGCCAGCATCGAGGACTGGCTGACGATTGCCAGGTCGCGCAGCATTGCACCCACTGGCTGAACGGCGGTCATATTGACGTACTGGTTTTCGGCGATATAGCCCTCCAGGGCGGCGGCGTTTTCGTTGAAGGACACCAGGTAGAAATCTACCCGGTCGGCGTAGTCGGTCAGGATGGGAGCAAGCGTCCGCAACTCGGCGCGGCAGGTTGGTCACCAGGTGGCAAAGTACATCATAAAAACCGGCCGGCCGGCGGCCGATAAGTCTTGCGACGTGATGGCCATACCGTCGGCCAGTTGCATGGCAAAATCCGGGGGCGTTTCGCCCACGCCGGTTCCCGCCGGAGGGGCCGGGATTTCCGACGGGGCCGGGGTGTCCGTCGCCGCCGGCGGTTCGGTAGGCGTTGGTATTGGCGTTGCCGTAGGCAGCGACATCAGCGGCGGCGGTGGCGGCGTCGGTATACTGGCCGGCGGCGTATCGGCCGGCGGCGGTGGCGGCGTGTGATATTCCGCAGATGGCGGCGGAGTCGGCCCTGACGCAGTGGGCGACGGGCCCGGCGTCGTCGCCGGCCGGGCGGCGAAGGTGGACACCAGCAAGGCCGGCGCCGTCGTGGGAACCGGCGTCGCCGGCGGCATACCGGCAGTCGCCGCCGGTTCCTGGGCGGCCGGCGTAGCGTCCTGACCGGGCGCTGCGCCCGGCTCGCAGGCCAGCATCGCAACCCCAGCCATGACGACGGCGATGAAAAGCGCGGCTATTTGGGCAACTTTCGTCATCGTAAAACTCGGCGGCGTCAACGACGCCGGATCTACCCTCATCAACTGGGCAGCTGGATGTCGCGCTGGCGTTGTTCCTTCTGCTGCTCGGCGTCGCCTTGCAGCGGGGCGGCGTTGGGGTTCTCGGTCAACTGGTCCAGATAAGACGGCCATTCGGTAGCGTCGCCTTTGGTCTGGCGGTGCAGGATAAGGCCGTGGGCGTTCAGGGCCATCATTGACGACTGGCGGACAATCTCCAGGTCGGCCAGCATCGTGCCGACGGGCTGGGCGGCGATAAACCCCCGGTAGTCATGCTCCGCGATGTAGTCCTCAATAACGCCGGCATCCTCGTCAAAGGATACCACATAGAAATCAATGTCGCCGGCGTAATCGGAGGCAAAGTTGTTCAGCGTCTGCAACTCAGCGCGGCAGTGCGGTCACCAGGTGGCAAAGTACATCATAAAGACGGGCTGCGCGTCGTCCACCAGGTTTTTCAGGGCGACTTGCGAACCGTCGGCCAGCTGCATCGCAAAGGGCGGCGCAATATCGCCGGCGTCAGCGCCGGTTCCGCCGCCCGACGCCGGGGCGCAGGCCACGGCAATCGCGGCCAGCATCGCCACAATCAGCAATCCCGGCAGCATTTGGTTTCGGGGCCGTAACGCTCTCATCTCATCCCGCTGCGATATGTTCCGCTACGATGGCCGTGCATCTGGTATGCTTGCCAATGTTGACCATGATTTTACCAGATTGCGGAGAGTGCAGCCCGATGCCCAACCGACTGATTGACGAAACCAGCCCCTATCTGTTGCAGCACGCCGAAAACCCGGTGGACTGGTATGCCTGGGGTGAAGAGGCCCTCAACCGGGCGCGGGACGAAGACCGGCCCATCCTTTTAAGCATCGGCTACTCGGCCTGCCACTGGTGCCACGTGATGGAGCGGGAGTCCTTTGAGAACACAGACATCGCCGCCCTGATGAACGAGCATTTCGTCAACATCAAGGTGGACCGGGAGGAACGCCCGGACCTGGACGCCGTGTATATGGAAGCCGTCCAGATGATGACGGGCAGCGGCGGCTGGCCGATGACGGTGTTCCTGACGCCGGACGGCCACCCATTTTACGGCGGCACCTATTTCCCGCCGGAAGACCGCCAGGGAATGCCCGGCTTTCCCCGCCTGCTGGCCGCCGCCAGCCAGGCTTATCACACCAACAAAGGGGAGATTGACCGCGTTACCCGCCAGCTGGCCGAGCAGATGGGGCGCACCGGGCAGATGCCGCGGGGCTTTACGCCGCTGACTACCGAGGTAATGCACAACGCCTATTCCCAGTTGGCGACCCAATTCGACCACCTGAACGGCGGTTTTGGCAGCGCCCCCAAGTTCCCGCAGCCGATGACGCCCGAGTTTTTGCTGCGCTACTATCATCACGGGTTCAACATTCGCGCCCTGGAGATGGCGGAGCTGACGCTGCGGAAGATGGCCCTCGGCGGTATGTACGACCAGGTGGGCGGCGGCTTTCATCGCTACTCCACCGACGCTTACTGGCTGGTGCCCCACTTTGAAAAGATGCTCTACGACAACGCGCTGCTGGCCCGCCTCTATCTCCACGCCTGGCAAATCACCGCCGACCCCTTGTACCGGCGGATTACCGAAGAAACCCTGGACTACGCGCTGCGCGAGATGACCGACCCGGCGGGTGGATTCTACTCCGCTCAGGACGCTGACAGCGAGGGCGTTGAGGGCAAGTTTTTCGTCTGGACTCCCGACGAATTGCGCGCCCTGCTGGGCGATGACGCCGATTTGATAATGGGCTACTACGGCGTTACGGAACGGGGCAACTTTGAGGGGGCCAACATCCTGAACGTCCCCCGGCCGGCGGCAGACTACGCCGAACAGAGGAACGTATCCGATGCGGAACTGGCCGGCGCAATACAACGCGCCCGCGCCGTCCTGCTGGATGCCCGTGAGCAGCGCATCCATCCCCTGCTTGACGACAAGGTGCTCACCGCCTGGAACGGCCTGCTGCTGCGCGCTTTCGCCGAGGCCGGGGCCGCTTTGGGCCGCGCCGACTATCTGGACGCCGCCCGCCGCAACGCCGGTTTCCTGCTGGACAATATGCGCGACGCCGATGGCCGCATCCTGCGCACCTGGCGCAACGGGCAGGCCAAACTGCTGGGCTATCTGGAAGATTACTCCTGCCTGGCCGACGGGCTGCTTGCCCTGCACGAGGCCACGCTGGAACCCCGCTGGCTGCAAGAGGCCGTCGCCGTGGCTGACGGGATGATTGCCCTGTTCTGGGATGATGCCGTCGGCGGCTTCTACGATACCGGCCGCGACCACGAGACGTTGGTCATCCGGCCCCGCGACTTGTTTGATAATGCCCAGCCCTGCGGCAGTTCCGTCGCCGCCGACGCGCTGCTGCGCCTGGCCGTGATTACCGGGAACGGCGACTATTCGTCAAAGGGAGCGACGCCCCTGCGCGCTATGCAGCAGCTGTTAGGCCGGGCTCCCACCGCCACCGGCCACTGGCTGGGCGCGCTGGATTTCTACGTGTCGCTGCCCAAAGAAATCGTCATCGTCGGCCCGGCGGAGCATCCCGAAACTGGCGCAATGCTGAACGCGGTTGGCGCGCGCTATCTGCCCAACCGGGTGGTTGTCGGTATGCCTGACCCGACCCACCCGCCGCTGACCGGCTCCCCCTTGCTGGAGCAGCGGGGTCTGACGGACGGCGCGCCGACGGCCTATGTCTGCGAGCATTATGTCTGCCAGCTGCCGGTAACGGATGCGGCGGGGCTGGCCGCGCAGCTGGATGCCTGAACCGCCCTAACCGGAACGGGCGGCGGTTGCCGGCAGCAGTCCGGCCGCCGCCACCGTCTGCCGGTTCACCGTGTCCGGCAGACGGTAGTTCGGCCACAGCACAAAGCCCAGCAGCACCAGCCCGCCGGCCAGCAGCGGCGCCAGGCGTATCCCCAGCGGGTCCTCCGGCGAATCCCCCAATTGCAGCACCAGGCTCAGGAGCAGCGGCGGCAGCGCGTAGGTCAGTTTCTCAAAAAAGTTCTGTGTGGAATAGAACATCGCCTCGCGCCGCTCGCCGTGGAGCAAAGCGTCGTAGTCGGCGATGTCGGCGGTCAGCCCTTTGGGCATCAGAAACACCGCCGCCATCGGTATCCCGGCCACGAACACCACTGCCATGCCTTGCAGCATCAGATTGCTTTGTGAGAGCAAGCCGACCAGTCCCAGCAGCGGAAACGCTAACCCGCTTATCACCAGGCAGATTCCGTACAGCCGCCGCTTGCTCAGGCCCCGAAAGTAGAACAGCAGCCAGATGCCGATGCCGGACAAGACGGCGCCCATAATCAGGGTGCTGGAAAGCATACTGGACGCCCCGCCTTCCCGTTCCTGCAACAGCACTCCGGAGGCAAAGAAGGGTATCCAGCCCTGCAACACTCCCACGCCGGTGGTGAACATCACGAAGGTGGGCAGAAAATAGATGAACTGCGGGTTGCGCAGGGTGTCCCGCAGCCCGCGCCAGAAAGGGACATGGGCCGGCGGGGTGTGCCGCGGCGCGTGCCGCCACACCGCCAGCAGTGAGATGCCGCGAAACACCAGGGCCAACACGGCAAAGACCGTCCCCGCAACCTGAAATCCCAACGTATCGGCCATATAGCCCCCGGCCACCAGCCCCAGGCCGGCCCCGACCACGGCGAACAGGAATATCAATCCCACCACGTTCATCCGGTCTTTAGCGGTAGGGGTCAACTCCGGCACCAGCGCTTCCAGCGCGCCGCTGGACATAGTGGCGGCCGTGAAAAACAGTTCCAGGGCGAGCACGAAGTAGAGGGCGTTCCACCAACTGCTATGTGCGGTGGGCAAAAACCAGATCAGGGCCGCGAACAGGGCGTAAAAGGGCGTGGCGAACAGGATGAAGGGTATGCGCCGCCCCCAGCGGCTGCGCGTCCGGTCGCTCCACCAGCCAATGAGCGGGTCGGTAAAGGCGTCGATGAACCGGCCGGCGAAAATCAGAAAGCCGGCCATCACCCGGGCGTCAACGGCGAACCCCAACAGCTGGACGTCGGGCACCCGGCTCACGCCCTCCAGCGCCGGCGGCGCCAGAAAAAAGAGCACCCACTGCTGCCGGAAATAGCTCACGGCTTGCAGGCCAACGTGGTCGGCGGCAAAGAACAGTTTGTTGAGCAACGGCAGGCGCGCCGCGGGCTGTCCGGGATTGCTCATTCCATCTCAGCGCGGGTGAAAAATCAGGTCTTGCAGGCCGGCTTTACCTTTGGCATCGGCTCCCGTAACTTGATGCTTATGGGGCAGGTTTCAAACCTGCCCCTGCCTGATTGCAGCCGGTCATACTGCAACGAGATGTCAGCCAGCCTCAGCTTTCGCTTTGGCCATTACGTCAACCAGTTCCTGCACCGACGCCGCCGAGGCGTTGAGCGCGGCCTGCTCGTCGTCGGTCAGGCTAATCTCAATAACCTGCTCAATGCCGCCCGCGCCAATCTTCACGGGCACGCCGACGCACAGGCCGTTGATGCCATATTCCCCTTCCAGATAGGCGCAGCCGGGCAGGATGCGCTTCTTGTCCAGCAGCATCGCCTCCACCATCTGGGTGATTGCGGCGGATGGGGCGTAGAACGCGGAACCCTGCTTCAACAGAGCAACAATCTCGCCGCCGCCGTCGCGGGTACGCTGCACGATGGCGTCGATGCGCTCTTGAGGCAGCAGCTCGGTCAGCGGGATGCAGCCGACGGTGGTATAGCGCACCAGCGGCACCATATCGTCGCCGTGCCCGCCCAGCACCATCGCCTGCACGTCGTCCACCGAAACGTTCAGTTCCTGGGCGATAAAGGTCCGGTAGCGGGCGGTATCCAGCACGCCGGCCATTCCGAACACGCGGTTGCGGGGAAAACCGGCGGTTTCAAAGACATTCTGTACCATCGCGTCCAGTGGATTCGTAACCGCGAGGATGATGCAGTCCGGCGAATGGCGCACCACTTCCTCGGTAACTGCCGCGGTAATCCGCATATTGGTCAGCAACAGGTCGTCCCGGCTCATTCCCGGCCGGCGGGCGATGCCGGCGGTGATAACTACCACGTCGGAACCGGCGGTTTCCTCATAGCCATTGGAGCCGGTAATCAGCGCGTCGGAGCCGACCACGGGGCCGGATTCCAGCATATCCAGCCCTTTGCCCTGGGGCAGGTCTTCAACCACGTCCACCAGCGCCACGTCGGCATAGCCCAGCTGGTGGATGCGCTGGGCAGTGGTGGCGCCGACGTTGCCGGCGCCGACTACGGTTACTTTGCTTCGCATCCGGTGAGTGCTCCTCCGTTTAATCAGTGCGTGCTAGATTGCATCCACAATGGCGTTCAAAGTGGCGCTGGGGCGCATGGCATTGGCGGCCATCTCGTCATCGGGGCGGTAATAGCCGCCAATATTCATCGGCTGGCCCTGAGCGGCCTCCAGCTCTTGGACGATACGGTCTTCGTTGTCGGCCAACTGCTGGGCCACCTCAGTAAAACGGGCTTGCAGCTCTGGGTCTTGAGTCTGCTTGGCCAGCATTTGCGCCCAGTACAGCGCGAGGTAGAAATGGCTGCCTCGGGTGTCCAGTTCGTTTACGCGACGCGATGGTGCCCGGCGGTGTTCCAGATGCTCCCCAATCGCCTGGTCCAGGGTTTCCGCCAGGAGTTTGGCCCGGTCGCTATTGAACACTTCGCCGAAATGCTCAAAGGATGCGACGAGAGCGCAGAACTCGCCCAGCGAATCCCACCGCAAATGCCCCTCCTCCAGGAACTGCTGGACGTGCCTGGGGGCCGAGCCGCCGGCGCCGGTCTCAAACAGTCCGCCGCCGTTCAGCAGTGGCACGACCGAAAGCATCTTGGCGCTGGTGCCCAGTTCCAGGATGGGGAAAAGGTCCGTCAGGTAATCACGCAGCACGTTGCCGGTCACGGCAATCGTGTCCAGGCCGGCCCGGCTGCGCTCCATCGTAGCCCGCATGGCGTCAACGGGAGGCATAGTGCGAATGTCCAACCCGGTCGTGTCGTGCGTGGGCAGATACTGATCCACCTTCTTGAGCAGCTCAGCGTCGTGAGCCCGGTTCGCGTCCAGCCAGAAAATGGCCGCCTGCCCGGTAATCCTGGCCCGACCGACCCCAAGCCTGACCCAGTCCTGAATCGGGGCGTCTTTCGTCTGGCACATCCGAAAGATATCGTCTTCCTCAACGCTCTGTTCCATCAGAGTCGCGCCCGATGCGTCAACGACCCGAATCGTCCCGCTGCCGGGGGCTTTAAAGGTCTTGTCGTGAGACCCGTACTCTTCGGCGGCTTGCGCCATCAGCCCCACGTTGGCGACGCTGCCGACCGTGGACGGGTCATAGGCGCCATGCGCCTGGCAGTCCTCAATCACCGATTGATAGATGGTCGCGTAAGAGCGGTCGGGAATCAGCGCGATGGTGTCGTGCAACTCGTTGTCGGGGCCCCAGGTGCGTCCGCCGTCGCGGACGATAACGGGCATGGAAGCGTCAATAATCGTATCACTCGGCACGTGCAGGTTGGTGATGCCCCGGTAAGAGTTCACCATCGACAGCTCGGGGCGACGCTCATAAACCGCCTGGATGTCCGCCTCGATTTCCGCTCGCTTGTCCTCCGGCAGAGCCTGCAGCTTCGTCAGGAGTTCGGCAACCCCGTTGTCCGGGTCCACCGCGAGTTGCGCCAGTTCCGCCGCGTGCTTGTCAAACACGTCCTGGTAGTACACCGACACGCAGTGCCCGAAGATAATCGGGTCCGACACGCGCATCATGGTGGTCTTTAAATGGAGGGAGAGCAGCACGTCGTCGGCTTTGGCCTGTGCCATTTCCGCGGCGTAAAACTCGCGCAGCGCCCGGACATTCATCACGGCGCAGTCGATGATTTCGCCGGATTGCAGGGGGATGCCGGATTTGAGCTCGGTCACGCTCCCGTCGCCGGACACAAATTCAATGGTGGCTGACCCGGCCGCCGTAGTGGTGACGGCCTGCTCACTGCTGAAGAAATCCCCATCGGTCATGTGGCCAACCCGAGTTTGGGACACTTCCGGCCAATCCTGCATCATCCGATGGGGATTGCGCTTGCCGTGTTCCTTGACCGCAGTGGACGACCGGCGGTCAGAGTTGCCCTCCCGAATCACCGGGTTGACGGCGCTCCCCAGCACCCTGGAATAGCGCGCCTGGATTTGCCGTTCTGCGTCGCTTGCCGGTTGGTCGGGGTAATCGGGAATATCGTATCCCTTGCCCTGCAATTCCTGGATGGCGCCTTTTAGCTGGGGAATAGAGGCGCTGATATTGGGCAGCTTGACCAGGTTCGCCGACGGCTCCAGACACAGCTCCCCACACATCCGCAAATAATCGGGGATTTTTTGCTCCTCGGTCAGATTGTCGGGGAAATTGGCGATGATGCGGCCGGATAACGAGATATCCCAAGTCTCCAGTTCAATACCCGAACCCTTGGTAAAAGCCTGGAGAATGGGCAGCAGCGAGTGCGTCGCCAGGAACGGCGCCTCATCGGTTTCGGTGTAAATAATCTTGGCGGCTTCTGGCATGATTTCCTCTTTAGCAAGTAAGTTCCAAGGGCCGCTGCGGGTTGCCAAGGATTGTTTGACTACAGGCCCGGACGTGAAAACCGGATGCCGCGCATCCGGCAGGGGGTAAGCCTCGCCGATTATACACATGAATCCTAATCAATGGTAGCCCATGCCGGCCCCGTGGTAGCGTTTCGTTTTCGGTGGTTTGAGACGCTGCACCGTCGTTTTGGCGGCGGGCATAGGGGCCGCCCATGAGTCGCCCCTGCCGTTCCGAATGTTAAACCACCTGAATTGCAGTGCTACCCCGCCTCTGTTGCCCCCATTCGCTCAAATCAATTCCTCTCCATCGCCGTAACAATTCGTATGACGCCAAACCCCTTGCGTCCAGCGTACTATTGTTCTATCATAGCCAGGTCAGGCAACTCGGCGCGGCCCCGCGAACCCCGCCGAACCCGCCGCCCGCGCAGCGGCATCGCCAAATCAAAATCCGAATATGGCGATACGGTTTCGGGCCGGTAACGGCCTGTCGGTTATCTCGCAGAACGCCTTTGACGACGGCATGACCCGCTTATTGCTTCAACGGGGCGGGCCGTCCGGGGCCAGCGTTAGTGCCAGCGCCCCGTGCCGGGGCCCGGCCGGTCTCATTAGCCGGCCAGCCTGGGGACACGGAAAAATGGTGTACCAAATGCTCTGCATAAATCTGCATAAAAATGGTGTTGGCCGTGCCCCGACGCCGCCCGAAACCGTAAATCGCCTGACACCCCGCAAACCCCAATCCCCGAACCCCAAACCTCAGGAGGAACCGCCATTGCCAGAGGACTTACACAGTTGCCCTCGTGGTTATGACCAGGCGGGTACGCACGCCTCAGTGGCAGCATATCGTTTTCGGTGGTTTGAGACGCTACACCATCGTTTTGGCGGCGGGCATGGGGCGACCCATGATCGCCCCTACCGTTCCGAATGTTAAACCACTTGAATTGCAACGCTACCCTGCCCCATCAGGGCCATGCCGGATTATGGATGCGGACGGCAAAATGTCATTCCGGGCGTAGCGGGGAATCGCGACCCGGCAGCGCACACGTTGGCAAACCGCCGCTGCCGCCGGTTTCAAACCCGCCCCTGCGCCTTGCCCCGTGTGTATAATAGCCGCCACCTTCACCCACCCCAACCGGAGGCCGCCATGACTGAACGCACCCCACTGGAACGGGAACTGCTGGCGAAAGCCGCCCAATACTTTCCCGGCAGCAGCACTGGCAATACCAACTACCCCGACGAATTGAAATTTCTGGTGCGGGAGGGCCGGGGCGGCCGGGTCTGGGATGTGTCGGGCAACGAGTATATTGACTGGCTGATGGGTTCCGGGCCGATGATTCTGGGCCACGCGCACCCGGCGGTTACGGAGGCGGCGCTGTCCGCAGTGGGCCGCGGCTCCACCTTCTTCACGACCAATGACCAGGCGGTTTTGCTGGCCGAGGAACTGGTGCGCGCCGTGCCCTGCGCCGAGCAGGTGCGCTTTACCACCAGCGGCACCGACGCCTGCTTCCAGGCTATGCGCGCCGCCCGCGCCTTCACCGGCAAGGAAAAAATCCTCAAATTTGAGGGCGGTTTCCACGGCACCAGCGACTACGCCATGATGTCGGTGTTTGCGTCGGCCAGCACGGAGTTCCCCCAGGCCCAGGCCAACAGCGCCGGCATTCCCCGCGCCCTGAGCGACCTGATGCTCATTTCTCAGTTCAACGACCTGGACACTACCGCCGCCATTATCGACGCCCACCGGGACGAGTTGGCCGCCGTCATTGTGGAGCCGCTGCAGCGCATCATCGCCCCCAACCCGGGCTTTCTGGACGGCCTCCGCAAGATTACGTCCGACGCTGGCGTGCTGCTGATATTCGACGAAATGGTTACGGGTTTTCGCCTGGCTTACGGCGGCGCGCAAGAGTTTTACGGCGTAACCCCGGACCTATGCACGGTGGGCAAGATTATGGGCGGGGGCTATCCGCTGGCCGCGCTGATGGGCCGCGCCGAAGTGATGTCGGTGTACGACCGCGCCGCCGTTTCGTCCGACGTTTATGTTGACCAGATTGGCACCCTCAACGGCAGCCCCGTCGCCTGCGCCGCCGGCCTGGCCACGCTGGCGGAGTTGCAGCAGGACGGGGTGTACGACCGGCTGCGGGAAGTTGGGGGACGGCTGCGACGCGCTCTAACTGATGCCTGCCAGGAACAGGGCTTCGCGGTGCAAAGCGTAGGTGAGGACGCCATCTTTGACATCTTTTTCGCCGCACACCCGGTGCGGAACTTCCGGGACGGACTGGCGGCCGACGGCGCCCCACTGGCGCGGCTCAACGCCGGCCTGCTGGAGCGGGGCATCATCAAATCCTGGCCGCAGAAATTCTATCCTTCTATTGTCCACACCGATGAGGATGTTGACGAGACGATTGCAGCCATTCGTGAAGTCGCGCCGGCGCTGCGGGGTTAGCCGGCAGGTCCGGTTCCGGCAGACCAGGCAGCGCCAATGGAGAATGCGTTATGGTGACCAAAGACCGCACGTCTGTTATCCAGGCCCTTTTCAAAGCCTCCGACCGCGCCTTTGACGCCGGCGACAACAAGCTCGGCTCCTTGAAACTCTGGGAAGCCGCGGAGTGCGCGCTATCAATCGCAGCGGAAAGTCGGGGCTGGCCGTGCCAGACCGTGGATGACCACTTCGACATCCTCGAGCGGCTGGCTGCGGAAAACGGAGCAAATGACGATGTTGACCTTCTGGGCTCTACTTACCAGGCGGCTGGATATTTCCGGAATAACGCGGATTACGATTTTATGGAGGACTATGTAATCAGAGGCGGGCGCCCACTGGTGCGCCAGTTTGTGGACGGGTTGTTAGATATTGCGGGGCAATCCGCTTCGTGAACGAGCATAGCCATGTTCGGGCGGCGTTTCGCTTTCTGCAACTCGCTGACTTTTTCACGATTGAGCAGGACGCGCTGGCCAAATCGGAAATGCTGTGGTGCGCGGCAGCCCATATCGTAAAAGCCGTTGCCGTGCAAAACGGTTGGGACAACCGCAGCCACGACCAGCTGTTTGACGCAGCCTCTGGGATTAATGACGACCTCAGCATCCCCGGAGTGTACAGCAATTTCTACGCTGCTCAGAGGCTGCACCAGAATATGTACGCCGGCTTTATGCAGGATTCGGAAATAGCTGCAGCCGAAATCAGGGTTCGCCAGCTCGTCAACCGCGTTGCTGGGGCAGTAACTGGCCCATAATTCACAGGGGCGGACTTAAAATCCGCCCCTGCATCTTGGATGCCGTTGTTACGGAACTCCTATCGTCTCGCCCCCGCTTTCACTTCCAACGGCCCGGTGCTGACGATGTGCTTTCGCATCCCCAATTCTGCCGGCGACATACCCATCGCCAGGCCAATCAGCTGGGGCATATGCAAAATCGGCAAGTCTATCGACCGGCGCGCTTGCGAGGCCGCTTTGGGCTGGAATCCGTCCAGATTCAAATGGCACAACGGGCACGGTGTAACCATCGCATCCGCTCCCAGGTCTTTCACTTCCGACGTATGCTTGCCCACCATCGCCATGGAGTTGCGCTCGTTGATGGTGAGGATGGGGAAGCCGCAACAGCGGGTCTTGCCCTCGAAATCGACCACCGTAGCCCCCAGGGCGTCAATCAGCATTTCCAGCGATTGCTGCCGCTCCGGGTGCTCCGCGATGTCCAGCGCTTCCGTAGGACGCACGATGTAGCAGCCGTAGAACGGGGCGATTTTGAGGTCGGTTAGCTGGCGGGTAATCTGCGGCGCCAGCCGGTCCAGCCCGTAGTCCTCAATCAAAATCCACAGCAGATGCTTCGGTTCGCTGTGGCCGCTGTATTCCAGTCCTTCCTCGGCCAGGTGCGAGTTAATCTCGGCCAGATATTCCGGGTTCCGCATCCGGTGGTTGGCCTGGGACATTACCCCCTGACAGGTGCTGCAGATAGTGAGGATGGGCAGCCCCATGCGCTCCGCTTTTGCGAAATTGCGGGCATTGAGCGTATCGCCAAAAAGCTGGTTCTTTTCCTGGATTACGCCGGCGCCGGTGCAAGTCCAGCCGGGGATTTCCTCCAGTTCGATGCCCAGCCGCCGGCAGACCATGCTGGCCGCCGGGTAAAGCTCGGGCGCGCCGCCTTGCGACACGCAGCCCGGAAAAAAAGCGTACTTCACTTGTGAGTCCTCCGCGGTAACTGATGCGGCCAAAACCCCTAGCCGAAGGGGGAGTTGTTGCTGACCTGGGGCGCTGGCGGTTCCGGTTCCAGCTTCTGGAACAGCCGCCGCACTGCCTCTACGTTCTCCACGTTTTTGTGCGCGATGGGCGGCATCTTGCCCCGGCGCATGGCGCGGAAGGCCACCGGCATATAATTCAGCAGCGCCGGCAGGTTCATTATGCCCACCGTCTTGATGGGCAGCCGCAACTCGTCCAGCCGCCCGCTGTGGCCCACCGATTCGGTAAAGGCGTCGGCATGGCGCGCGCCGTTATTGTTGTCGTAGCCTTGTTGGATGGCCTGCTCCCGTATCGCCATGATGCGATCCATCGGCGCCACCCCTTTGGGGCAGACTTGGACACATTCGTTGCAGCGGGTGCAGTCCCAAATTCCGGTGGGTTCGCTGAGCGCCCACAGCCTTTCCATAGAGACGCCGTTGGCATCGCCATCCCGGGGGTCAGCGGTGAATCGGTACGCCTTGGCCAGTGCCGCCGGGCCCATAAACGTCGGGTCAACTTCCAGCACCGTGCAATCCGACACGCACGCTCCGCACATAATGCAGGCCGTAACGCCGGACAAATGCAGCATCGCCTCATTGGATACGATGTATTCGCTTTCCGGCTCCTGGCCCCGGTGCTGCAAAAACGGCCGCACCGCCTCGATTTTCTCCCAGAACATATCGAAATTGACGACCAGGTCTTTCACCACCGGCATCACGCCGGCCGGCTCCACCGTGATGACTCCGTCCTGAATGACCGTATTGGCGATGGTTTTGCAGGCCAGCCCGGCATGGCCGTTAATCCGCATGGCGCACGAACCGCAGATGGAACTGCGACACGAGCAACGCAGGGACAGCGTGCCGTCGTCGTCCTCGCGAATCTGAATCAGCGCGTCAAGAACGGTGGCGTTGTCGGCGATGGTAACCGGATATTCCTGCCAGTAGGGCCGGCGTTGTTCGCCCTGCGCTTCCGGGTCCTGTCGCTTTACCCTGATGGTAACGTCCATAGCCTAGTACTTCCTCTCTTCCGGCGTCCACTTGGTAACGGTCACGGGCAGCTCCGAAATTTCGGGGCCGGCATCGCCCTTGCTGAGCACGATGTGGTGCAGCCACTCCTCGTCGTTCCGCTCCGGGTAATCGACCCGGAATTGAGCGCCCCGGCTTTCCCGCCGCTCCAACGCGCCCATGGCGATGGTGTCGGCGCAATCCAGCATATACCCCAATTCCAGCGCGAACACCAGGTCGGTATTGAAGTTCTTGCCCTTGTTGTGAACCGGCACGTTTTCATACCGGCGGCGCAGGTCGTGAAGGTCGCCCAGCGTTTCCTGGATGCCCTCCTCGTTGCGGAACACGGCGACGTTCCGGTTCATGGACTCGCCCATATCGCGGCGAATGGCGGCCCAGCGGTCGCCGTTTTCGGGACGGTCCAGCATTTCCTGAATGCGCCGCCGTTCCCGTACCAGGGCGGCGGTGGCGTTAAACTCAACAAAGTTCCTGCTGCGGGCGGCGTTGGTAGCGTGGTTGCCGGCCCGCTCGCCGAATACGATGGTATCCAGCAGCGAGTTTGCGCCCAGCCGGTTGCCGCCGTGGACGCTGACGTTGGCGCACTCGCCAGCCGCATAAACGCCGCCCACGTTGGTCAGCCCGTCAATATCCGTCTTGATGCCGCCCATTATGTAATGCATCCCGGGGCGAATCGGAATCGGCTCCCTAATCATGTCGAAACCGGCCAGGTCAATGCCGATTTCTCTGATTTGGCTGAGCTTCTCCATAATCAGGGCCTCGCCCAGGTGGGTGCAGTCAAGCAGCACGCAGCCGTCAATGCCGTTGCCGGCGTTGATTTCGGTTTGCTCGGCCCGTGATACCACGTCGCGGGAGGCCAGTTCCATCATATTGGGAGCGTATTTCTCCATAAAGCGGTTGCCGTCTTTATCCCGGAGATACGCTCCCTCGCCCCGCGCCGCCTCGGAAATCAGCACGCCGCTGCCCGCCAGCGTAGTCGGGTGGTATTGCACCATCTCCATATCCATCAGCTGGCCGCCGGCGTTGTACACCAGCCCCATGCCGTCGCCGGTGACGATGAGGGCGTTGGTGCTGGGTTCAAACAGCCGCCCGCAGCCCCCCGTGCAGAAAATGACCGTCTTGGCGCGAATCACGTGCAACTCGCCGGTGCGGATTTCCAGCGCAATTACTCCGGCCGCCTGCCCGTCTTCCATGATGAGCGAAGTTACGAACCACTCTTCGTAACGCCGCACGCCGGATTTGATTAGCTGCTCAAACATCACGTGGAGCAGGGCCTGTCCGGTAAAGTCCCCGACAAAAAATGTCCGGGCGCGACGCTGGCCGCCAAAGGCCCGCGTACCCAAACGACCGTCATCGTCCCGGTTAAAGGTAACGCCCATGTGCTCCATATCAATGAGCGAAGCGCCGGCCTGACGACACATTACTTCAATGGCGTCCTGGTCGCCCAGAAAGTCGCTGCCCTTGATGGTGTCGTAGGCGTGGTCTTCCCAGTCATCGCCCCGGTCCAGCAGCGCGGCGTTGATTCCGCCCTGGGCCGCGTTGGAATGGCTGCGCACCGGATGCACCTTGCTGATGATGGCAGTGTTCGCTCCGCCGGCCCGGGCCGCAATGGCGGCGCGCATACCGGCCAATCCCGCGCCGACCACCAGCACGTCATGTTGCAAATCCTCTGGCATTTGTGTCTTCCTCCGGCCGGGCCAAATAGACCCGGCTGTATGTGGCGCATTAGCGGCGCGCCAGTTTGCGGCGGCTAATTATCCCCCAAGATGCGCATTGCAAGCAACAGCGACGCCACGCTCTTGGCGTCCCGTATCGAACCGCTGGCAATCTCATTGGGGATACGGTTCAGGGGAACGCGGATTACCTCGATGAATTCGTCGTCATCGGAATCCAGCGTTGCCGGACTCAATTCGGTGGCCAGAAAGGCGTACATATACTCCGAGCACCAGCCGGGGGCCAGCCAGAAAGCGGTCAACGGGGTCAGGATGCCGGCGGTGTGTCCGATTTCCTCCTGCAATTCCCGCCGGGCCGCCGCCGCCGCCGCCTCGCCGGGTTCAATGCCGCCCGCCGGCACTTCCAGCAGGAAACTGTCCGCCGGCTTGCGATACTGGCGCACCAGCAGCACGTTGTGGTCCGCATCCACCGGCACCACGCAGATTGACGGGGCGTGGTCCACGATTTCCCGCGTGCTTTCCCGTCCATTTTGCAGCCGCACGGTGTCCACGCGCACGTCAATGATGCGGCCCTGGAATATCGCGCGGGTGGCGATGGTGGGTTCGTTGTCAGGATAAGCGGTCATTGCGATGCCCCTATCGTCCCTGCTGGCCGAAACCCAGCCGGCGGGTCAGAGTTGCCCAGAAATAGTTGTGCTCATTGGCGCGCAGGAAACGGGCGCGGTATGGACTGCGCGTAATCCGCACCCAATCCCCCGGAGCAATGGGATGATTCTCAAACCCGTCCACGCTGATAATGGCTTCTTGCGAACCCTCCAGGTGAAAGTCCACGCTGCTGGTGGGCCTTAGCACCAGCGGCGTGGTCAGGCCCACGTGGGAGGCCAGGGGCGTCAGCACTACGTCGTCCGACAGCGGGTCCACAATCGGGCCGCCGGCGGCGAAACTGTACCCGGTGCTCCCCGTGGCCGTGGCCAGGATTACCCCGTCGGCGCGAAAGGTGGACACGTCGGCGCCGTCGATTACCGCCCGCACGGTGATGACGCGGGAGACCCGGCTGCGGGAAAGAACTATGTCGTTCAGGGCGTGATAGGGCCCCTGGGGGCCGGATTCGCCGTCATTGCCGGAGCGTCGATAGACGGCGGCCATCAGCATACTGTGCTCCGAAACCCGCATCCCCCCTTTGAGATAGCGCGGCAGCGCATCCATCACGCCGGGCACGGTCAGCTCGGTCATAAACCCCAGCCGTCCCATGTTAATGCCCAGCAGGGGGATGCCGCGGGGCGCGATGGCCCGGTTCACCCGCAAAATCGTCCCGTCGCCGCCAATAGTAATGACCAGGTCGGTATCTTTGGCCCGCTCGTTCAGGTCAGCGGCGTCCTCGGCCCGCAAAATCCAGCTGCTGGCGCCCAGGTTGAGTTCGCCGACGATGGCGTGGGCCAGGTCCAGCGCCTCGGGTATCAGGTCGTTATATGCGATGCCAACGGTAGCCATTGCTGTTTATCCGCCGGCGGCCAATACCAGAACCGCGCGTTCGGCGGCGCCCAGGATGGTATCCGGCGCTACGCCCAGCCACAGCATCGACAGCGCGGCGATGCCCAGCGCCACGTTCACGGGCCACGACGCGCCCAGCCGCTCCGTGTTGATGGCCGGCTGCAGGAACATCACCTTGATGACGCGCAGGTAGTAGTAAGCGGATACCACGCTGTTGACCACTCCGATGATAACCAGCCAGGTCATCAAAGATTCGCCGGTGTTGATGGCCGCCGCAAAGATGTAGATTTTGGCGATGAATATGCTGGTAGGCGGCACGCCAATCAGGGCAATCAGGGCCAGCGCCAGCGTAATCGCCAGGAAGGGCGCGCGACGCAGCATCCCGGCGTAGTCCTCAATTTCATCGCTGTTGATGCGGTTGCCGATGCACACGATGGCAAAGAATGCCGTCAGGTTCGCCGCCGTGTACGCCGCCAGGTAGAATAACACGCTGCTGGGGCCGAAGCTGGCCGCGCCCCCGCTCACCGTGGTGATGGCGGCCACCCCGACCAGGATGTAACCGGCGTGGGCAATGGTGCTGTATCCGAACAGCCGCTTGATGTTGCGCTGGACGATGGCGACCAGGTTGCCGATGGTCATTGAGAGCGCGGCCAGCCCGGCCAGCAGCACCCACCAGTCGCCGCCCAGCGCATCGAACCCGACGTAGAAAACCCGCAGCGCCAGGCCGAAGGCCGCCGCCTTGCTCGCCACCGACAGGAACGCCACCATAGGCGTGGGCGCGCCCTCGTACACGTCGGGCACCCACATCTGGAAGGGCGCCGCCGACATCTTGAACCCGAACCCCGCCAGCAGCAGCGCTACCGCCAGCAGCGCCGCCATGCTGCCAAAGGGGATGATTCCCGAATTGGCCCCGCCGGACAGCGCCGCCGCGATTTCCTCCAGGCGCGTGCTGCCCGTGAAGCCGTAGAGCAGCGCCATTCCGTACAGCATCAGCGCGCTGCTGACCGCCCCGACGATGAGAAACTTCATCCCCGCCTCGCTGGAACGCCCGTTGGGCAGGAAAGCCGCCAGCGCCGCCAGCGGCAGCGTGGTGAGTTCCAGGGCGATATACATGGTAATCAGCTCATCGGCGGCTACCAGCAGCATCATGCCCGTGGCCGACAGCAGCAGCAGTCCGAAATACTCGCCCTGCAGCCGCTCCATGCGCCGCACGTAATCGTTGGAGACCAGCACCACCAGCCCGACGGCCGCCAGAATCAGGAAGTTGAAGAACAGGGAGAATTGGTCAATGGACAGGGTGTAGAGGATAACCGAACCCTCGGCCGTCAATTCGTTGGCCCCGCTGGCCGACAAGTCCACTGCCTGCCAGGCGCTCAACGCCGCCGGCGCCGCCAGCCCCGCGAAGGACACGCCGACCAGCACTCCCGTCCGCCGGGTCAGCAAATCCACCGCGATAACCACCAGCGCCAGGGCGGCCAGGGCCAGATGCGGCGATATGAGGTAGAGGTCGTAAACGGTCATGTTTGATGCAGCCTGATTCCCTAGCGGCCGGCCCCGGCCAGGCCGGCATTGTAGCCGTTCACAATCGGCTCCAGGCCGTCGCGAAACACGTCGGTCAGCCATGCGGGGTAAATGCCCACCGCCACGATGCTGATTGCCAGCAGGGCCAGGGGCACCGCGTCAACCATCGTGGCATCGGTCAAGTTGTCCCAGCGGGCCGGGCGCGGGCCGAACAGCGTGCGCTGCAGCATCCAGAGAATGTATCCCGCGGCCAGAATTATCCCCAGCACAGCCAGAATCGTCAACGCCGGGAAGGCCCGGAAGCCGCCAAAGAATACCAGCAGCTCCGACACAAAACCGCTCAACGTCGGCAGCCCCAGCGAGGCGACTCCGGCCAGCAGGAACGCGCCCGCCAGTATGGGCATCCGGTTGGCTAACCCGCCGAGGTCCGGAATGTAACGGGTGTGGGTCTTTTCGTACAAAATGCCCACGGCGACAAACAGCAGGCCGGTGATGGTGCCGTGAGTAAAGAGCTGCATCGCCGCCCCGGTGAGGCCGGCATCGCTGAGCGCTCCGCCGGCTACCGCTACGGAGCCGACGCCCACCAGCACCAGGCCCATATGGCTGACGCTGGAATAGGCGATAAGGCGTTTCAGGTCGGTCTGCCGCAATGTAACAACCGCGCCGTAGAGGACGCTGATAACGCCCAGCGCCACCACGGGCAGGGCGTAGGTTTGGAGCTGTTCGGGGAACATTCCGGCATTGATTCGGAGGAGTCCGTAGCCGCCCATTTTCAGCATTACGCCGGCCAGCATTACGCTGCCGGCCGTCGGCGCGTCGGTGTGGGCGTCGGGCAGCCAGGTGTGCACGGGCCAGGTCGGGAGCTTGACGGCAAATGCGATGAAAAAGAGCCAGAACAGCGCTCCCATGGGCAGCGCCGCCCGTGATGCGTCCAGCGCGCCGCCCGGCTCCAGCAGGCGGGTCATATCGAAACTGCCCACCCCGGCGCTGACGAATACCGCCACGATGGCCACCAGCATAAATGCTGAACCCAGGATAGTGAAGATCAGGAACTTCATCGCCGAATATTCGCGGCGGCCCGTGCCCCAGGTGGAGATGAGCAGGTACATCGGCACCAGTTCCACTTCCCAGAAGAGGAAGAAGAGCAGGAAGTCCAGGGCCGTGAATACGCCCATCACCGCGGTTTGCAGCACGAACAGCCAGATAAAGTATTCCCGCACGCGCGTATTGATGTGGAACGAAACGAAAACGGCGCACAGGCCGAGCAATCCGGTCAGCATCACCAGCGGCGCGCTGATGCCGTCCACCGCCAGCAGGTAGCTGGCCTGCACCGTGCCGGTGTCAATCCAGTCGAAACGGTCAACCAGCTGGAACCGCTCGCCGCCCGGCTCGAACCGGGCGAACACGATGACCGACAGCACGAGGTCGCCCACGGCCACGGCGGCGGCGAACCGGCGCACGATGCGGTCGCCCCGCGCGACGCCAATCGCCAGCAGCAGCGCGGCCACGGCCGGCAGGAAGACGGTCGCGGTTAGCAGTCCTGTGAATCCGGTTGGCATCGTCGCTTATCCCAGTATCAAATAGAGGACGATGATGACCACGCCCCCGGCAGCGGCCACCAGCGGGTAGGTCTGCACCTGGCCGTTTTGCGCCAGGGCAATCAGGCTGCCGATGTTCCGCGAAATCCAGCCCACCAGCCCAACGATGCCGTCAACAATATTGCGGTCAATCCAGTCGGTGACGGCGACGACAACGCGGTAGAAGAGCCGGCCGACGATTAGTCCTTCATAGAGGTGGTCAAGATAATAGCGCTGCGCCAGCAGGGTATGAACCGGCCCGGCTTTGGTCAACAGGTCAACGGCTGTGAACGGGCGCGGCCAGGCATACGCCAGAACCGCCAGCCCGATGCCGGCGAGGGCAACCCCGTTGGAGATAGCGGCGACGGTTATGTTGAATGGCGGCGCATGGTGACCGTCGTGCAGCCCGGAGGCGAAGTATTCGGTCAGCCAGTGGGACGGTATTAGTCCCAGGATGCTGGGTACTCCTATCGGGTTAGCCAGCCAGCCGGCGATGACGGCGCTGATTCCCAGCAGGCCCATGGGCGCCACCATCACCCACGGCGATTCGCCCAGATGCACGTGATGGCTGACGCCCGTAGGCGCGGGCCGGCCGGCCTCGGCCGCATCGTGCAACTCCCGCTCGCCGCCGCCGCGAAACTCGCCGTGGAAAGTGAGCTGCACCATGCGGTAGGAATAGAACGCGGTCAGCAGCACGCCCACCAGCAGCATTACGAATACCAGCATACTGATTGACGCCGGCACCGGGCCGCCGGCGAGCCAGGCTTCCAGCAGAATCTCATCCTTGCTCCAGAACCCGGCCAGGGGAAAGATTCCGACCAGGCTCAGCGCGCCAATAACCGTAAGCCAATAGGTCCACGGCATGGCTTTGCGGAGTCCGCCCATGTACATCATATTAAAGGTGCCGGCGGCGTGGTTGACGCTGCCCGCCCCCAGGAACAGCAGCGCCTTGAAGAAAGCGTGGGTGAACAGGTGGAACAACGCGGCGTTGTACGCGCCCACCCCCAGCGCGGCCATCATATACCCCAGCTGGCTGACCGTGGAATAGGCCATTACCCGCTTGATGTCGTTGGCCGCCAGGCCCATCGTGGCGGCGAATACCGCGGTGAACGCGCCAACCAGGGCCACCACCATCATCGCCGTTTCCGATTCGGCAAAGACGGGGAAGAACCGGCCCACCAGGAACACGCCGGCCGCAACCATGGTGGCGGCGTGGATGAGGGCGCTCACCGGGGTGGGGCCTTCCATGGCGTCGGGCAGCCAGGTGTGCAGGGGGAACTGTCCGCTCTTGCCCGCCGCTCCGGCGAACAGGCCGAGGCACAGCCACAGCAGCGCGCCGCCCGCCACGATGCCGGCCCCGCCGGCCGCAATGGGCGCCGCCGCCTGCCAGATGTCGGGAATATGCAGCGCGTTCCATCCCTGCGCCGCAAAGGCGTCGGCCTGGAAAAACAGGTAGATTATGGCCAGCAGAAAGCCCACGTCGCCGATGCGGGTAATGATAAACGCCTTTTTCGCCGCCGCCGCCGCCGCCGGCCGCTCGTGCCAGAATCCGATGAGCAGGTAGGATGACAACCCCACTAGCTCCCAGAACACGTACATCTGCACGACGTTCACCGCCAGCACCAGGCCAATCATCGAGGCGCTGAACAGGGACATATAAGCGTAGTAGCGGGCGAAACTCTCGTCGCCGTCCATATAGCCCAGCGAGTAAATCTGCACCATCAGGCTGACGCCGGTGACCACTACCAGCATCACGTTGGTCAGCGGGTCCAGCAGCAGCCCAACCTCGATTGACGCCGCTCCCAAATCCAGCCACAAATGGGGGGCAAAGGCGTAAACCGTACCGTGGGCGGACGAATACAGCAGCCAGACCGACAGTAAGAACCCGACTCCCAGCGCAAAGATGGTCACATAGCCGGCCAGCCTGGCAAAGTCCGCGCCCAACGGCCTGATGACCAGGCCAATCAGCAGGAACGAGGCGACGGGCAGCAGGAAGATGGCCCATACCAGGGGTTCAATCAGCATATCGCGGCCATCCTCACAGCTTCCGCACAATCTCTTCGGCTACGTGTTCCCGGCCTTTGGGCACGTAGATGCGGAAGGGTATCCGCTCGCTCCAGTCGCGGATGTCGCCTTCCGGCAGGATACGGGTAGGCAAGCCCTCGGCCTCGAGGACTTCCTTCCAGATTTCCGCCGCCATCAGGTTGGGCGCGCGTTTGAATTCTACCCACATCGTTATCGTCGCTGCCGTTTATTCATCTTATCGTCATTCCCGCTGGCGCCGGAATCCGTCAAATCCCGACCCAAAATCCGGTCCATCCTGTCCATTCCATCCCGGTAAAATACCCGCTGCTCAGTGGCGCAGCGCCGTCGCGTCGGTCAAGTCCACGCTTTCGTTGGTGCGGAACATAGCGAACACTATGCCCAGGCCCAGGGCGATTTCCGCCGCCGCCACCGTGATGATGAACACGGCGAACACCTGCCCCGTCAGCACCGCCGACAGCTGCTCCTGCACGGCGTAAGGCGCGAGCCACCGGCCCATCGCCACCAGCGTTAAGTTGACGCCGTTGAACATCAGCTCAATGGACATCAGCACGGCGATGAAGTTCCGCCGCGCCAACGCTCCGTACAGGCCGATGCAGAAGATGACGGCCGCGACAATGAGCATGGATTCCAGCGTCAAAGTCCTAACTCCCTCGCCCGCGCGCCAGGGCCAGCCCGCCGATGGCAGCCGCCAGCAGCAGCAGCGACACCGCCTCAAAGGGCAGCACGAAATTGCCAATCAGCAGGTCGGCCAGGCCGCCGTCGGTTACGCTTGCCACTTCGGGAGCCGTTAGTCCGGCGTCGGTCAGTTCCGCAGCGTTCGGTATGCCCACCGCCTGCGTCTGGGCAATTTGCGACTTGCGCTCCAGCCCGGCGCTGGCCAGCGTGGTCCAGTCGGTGGTTACTGCGGTGAACGCCATCGCCGCCAGCAGCAGCGCCGACACCAGCGCGGCCGGAATCTGCAAACGGTTGGGCGCGTTGCCCTGCTGCACGTCCCGCGTGAGCATCACCGCAAAGATGAACAGAACCGCAATGGCCCCCACGTAAATCAGAATTTGCACCACCGCCAGAAACTCGGCGTTCATCATTACGAAGAGTCCGCCGACGGCGACTAACACCAGCGCCAGCAGCAGGGCGGCGCGGAACAGGTCCCGCACCAGCACTACGCCCAGGGCCCCGGCGATTGCCACCGCCGACAGCGCCCAGAACACTGTTTGCTCAAACCACATCTAGGCGTCGCCCCCGGCGTCGCGGCCGTTCAGGCGCCGGCCGGCCTTTTCGTGCTGGTGCCAGCGCCACTTTTCGCGGCCCACTTCCCGCCAGCCCAGGGGACGGCTGGCGCCGGGGCGGTAATCCATACTCTCCAGCTGGGGGCGAAACCAGGTGCTGGGGTTTTTCTCCGCCTGACGCAGGCGGTCGATGGTGATAACGAGGTCAGTGCGCTTGTACTGCCCCTCCTCAAAGCCGCTGCCCATAAACAGGGCATCGTAGGGGCAGGCTTCCACGCACAGGCCGCAGAACATACAGCGCTGCAATTCAATGTCAAAGGTTTCCAGCCGGTACTTGTCGCCCTCCAACGGCGCGGTTTCGCTGGGCGACGTGACTATCTTGATGATTCCCAGCGGGCAATACTTGGCGCACGAGGCGCAGCCGGTGCACCGCTCTTCGTACCACGTAAATTCTTCGCCCCGGAACCGGGGATGCTGGGTGAGCCGCTGCTCCGGGTACGCGGTGGTAAAGGGTTTGCGCAGCAGGTTGGACAGCGTAACCATCAACCCTTTCGCCATTTCCAGTCCGTACACTGTAATTCCTCCCCGGGTTATCCCACTTCTATGGTCGGGACGCCGCGCGCCACGGTTTGGGCCGCCGTCGTCGTGCGCGAGTTGGCGCGCACTTTCTGGCGAATCAGCCGCCCGAAGAATGCGATGGACACCGCCGCCAGCACTGTGTTGATGCCCGCCATTATCCACAAATCGGAGGCGCTCAAAGCCCCGTTGCCGTCCCGCAGGAAATACACTTCCAGCACCACGGCGGCCAGGTTGATGATACTCAACGGCATCAGAAACTTCCAGCAAACGGCCATTATCTGGTCCAGCCGCAGCCGTGGGTAGGTGGCACGAATCCACACGAAGAGGAAGATGCCGAGGAACGTCTTGATGAGGAACCACAGCCAGCCCAGCCAGTCGGCCGCCGGCCCGGCCCAGCCGGCCAGAAACAGGGTGGCAATCAGGCCCGACACCACCAGCGCCCCGCCAAACTCCGCCGCCTGTATCAGCGCGAACTTGATGCCGCTGTACTCGGTATGATAGCCGGCGATAATCTCCGATTCCGCCTCGGCCACGTCGAAAGGCGTCCGGTTCAGCTCGGCGGACATTCCCGCCAGGAACACGAAAAACGCCAGCGGCTGCACCAGGAAGAACGGCACCGCCTGCGCCGCCACGATGTCCCCCAGCGACATTGACCCGGCCACCAGCACCACGCCCAGCAGCGACAGCACCACCGGCACCTCGTAGCTGATGAGCACCGCCACCGCCCGCCCCGCGCCGAACAGCGCATAGCGGTTGTTGGACGCCCAGCCCGCCGTGAAAATGGCGATGGACGTTAGCGAACTCACCGCCAGCACGAACAGCACGCCTACGTTCAGGTCAACCAGCGCTACGTCTTTGGCAAAGGGAATCACCGCCGCCCCCACCAGCAGCGACGCTACCATCAACACCGGCGCCATCGTAAAGGCAATCCGGTCGGCGCCGTAGGGGATGATGTCCTCTTTGGTAATCAGTTTGGCCAGGTCGGCGATGGGCTGCAAGGCCCCGAAAGGCCCCCAGCGGTTGGGGCCAATCCGGTTCTGGAACCGGCCCAGCAGCCGCCGCTCGCCCCAGCTGACGACCGCCGCGCCCAGCAGCACGGCGTTAATCAGAATCAGCATAATGACGAGGCCGGCGATGAGATACGACGCCCAGCAGGGCAGAACGTGCGCCGCCGCATTGTACAAAAATGCGAACAGCGGGTTGCCGCCCAGGCCGGCCGGGTTGAGCTGGCAGCCGTTCACCGGTCAACCTCGCCCATATTGATGTCCACGCTGCCCAGCGACACAATCATATCCGCCAGTTTCCAGCCGACGAGCAGGTGTTCGGTGATGGTCAGGTTAATCAGGGAAGGCGAGCGGATTTTGCAGCGATAGGGAGACACGCCGCCATCGCTGACCAGGTAGAACCCCAGCTCGCCTTTGGATGCTTCCACCCGTCCGTAGGCTTGGGCGCCGGGTTCCGCCCGCAGCACCAGGGGCAGCTCCAGCCGCACCGGCCCCGGCTCAATCTGGGCGATACACTGCCGCACGATACGCAGGCTTTGACGCACCTCCTGCACCCGCACCCAGAAGCGGTCGTAGTTGTCCCCGTTCCTGCCCAACGGCACGTCAAACTCGACCTGTTCGTAGGCGTCGTAGGGGGCCATCTTGCGCCAGTCCCAGTTGACGCCGCTGGCCCGCAGCACCGGCCCGCTCACCGAGCAATTGATGGCAACGTCCGCCGGCAGCGGGCTGACGCCGCGCGTGCGCACCATCAGGATTTCATTGTTGAGCAGCAGGTTTTCCAGCTCTTCCAGCTCCCCCTCGAAGTCGTCCAGAAACTGGTCTAACGCCGGCCAGAAGTCCGCCGGGGTGTCGGCGAACACGCCGCCGGGCCGCATATAACTAACCGTGATGCGCGCGCCGCACAGCATCTCGAACAGGTCCAGGATGCGCTCCCGGCTGCGGAAGGTGTACATCAGCGGCGTTCCGAAAGCCCCCAGTTCCTGCACGAAAAAGCCCACGGCAATCAGATGGCTGGCGATGCGTTGCAGCTCGGCGGCCAGCGTCCGCAGGTACTTGCCCCGGGGCGGCGGTTCAATGCCCAGCAGTTGCTCCACCGCCAGGCAGTACGCCTGGTTGTTAATCATGGACGAGGTGTAGTCCAGGCGGTCGGTCAGCGTAACCACCTGCACGTAGTTGCGTTCTTCCGCCAGCTTTTCGCTGCCCCGGTGCAGATAGCCCAGCACCGGCTCCACCTCAACGATGTCTTCCCCGTCAAAGGTTATCCGTACCCGAAACACGCCGTGCGTGCTGGGGTGCTGCGGCCCCACGTTGACCGTCATCGGTTCGGTGCGAATGGTCATGGGATAAATGCTCGGCAGTTCCGTCAGGAGCGGCCTACAGAAAATCCTTGCGCAGCGGATGGCCGTCAAAGCCTTCCCACAGCATAATCCGCTTCATATTGGGATGGCCGGTAAAACGCACGCCCATCAAGTCCCAGATTTCCCGTTCCTGAAAGTCGGCTCCTTTCCAGACGCTCACCACCGACGCTGCCGTCGGCTCTTCCCGGCCATAGACCCGGCTGCGCACGATGCCGGTATGTTCTTTGGCCAGCGAAGTCAGGTGATAGACCAGCTCGAAATGCTCCACGAAGTCAATGGCGCTGACCGCATTGAGATATTTGAAGTCCAACTCCGGGTCGTCGTGCAGGACGCTGGCGGCCAGGCTCATCGCGTGCGGAGCCACCCACACCGCCGCGTCGTCCCAGCCAACCACGGCGTCCGGCGTTGCTGCCTGCAAACGCCGCGCCAACGTCTCGCCGGATAGGGCCGCCAGCGTCACGGCTTCAACCCCCCGCTGCCCAGGTTGCGGTACTTCTTGATTTTCTCGTGCAACTCCATAATGCCGTAAAGCAGCGCATCGGGACGGGGCGGACAGCCGGGCACGTACACGTCCACCGGGATAATGTGGTCCACGCCGGGGACTACGCTGTACGAGCCGAAGTAGGGGCCGCCGCTGGTGGCGCAAACACCCATTGATATGACCCAACGCGGTTCGGCCATCTGCTCGTAGATGCGCTTGATGGGCGGCGCCATTTTCCAGGTTACGGTGCCGGCCACAATCATCAAATCCGCCTGACGGGGCGAGGCGCGAAACACCTCCATCCCGAAGCGCGATATGTCAAACCGGCCCATCGCCGTGGCCATCATCTCAAAGGCGCAGCAGGCCAGGCCGAAAGACACCGGCCACAGCGCCGATTTGCGGCTCCAGTTGACCAGGGCATCCACCGACGTAACCATCAGGTTGCGTTTCAGGTCGTCGGGCACCTCAATAGCCGGCGATTCAATCGGCAGTTGCGAAGCGGCAATCAGGTCGTTGACCACCTGCCCCTCGGAGCGGTCGATGTCCCAGGTACGGTTGTGCAACGGCCCGCCGACCGACGGCAGGGTGAAATTGGTTTGTTCCGCCATACGCTTTACCCCTTACCCCTGCCATTCCAGGTCGCGTTTGCGCCAGGCGTAGGCCCACGCCAGCAGCAGGATGCCGACGAACACCGCCATCTCAATCAAAGCGAACAGTTCCAGCGTCAGGAATTTGGTCGCCCACGGGTACAGGAACACCACCTCAACGTCGAACACCACGAACAGGATGGCGAACATATAGTAGCGGAACTGGAAGCGGTTCCACGTCCCGCCGATGGTCTGCACGCCGCACTCGTAGGTATCATGCTTCACCGCATCGGGCCGCGCCGGCCGGATGCCAAACCGGGCCAGACCATAGGAAGCCAGCAGCATACTGCATGGCACCACAATGGACAGCGCCAGGAAAATGGCGATGAGGCCGTATTGACCAGTGTAATCGTCTAGCATAATCGCATTTGCCCCCGATTCCTCTTGGCTAATGGGCGGCGGCATTATAGCATATCGGCGGCAGCAAAATGCTATTCCTCCAAACAAGGCCCGTTATGTCCGACAACCTTTCCTCCAACGACTGGACCAGCAGCGACTGGACCAGCCGGTTCGTACACGCCAACGGCATCCGCCACCACTACCTGGAATGGGGCGACCCGGCCAACCCTCCGCTGCTGCTGCTCCACGCCACCGGCCTGTGCGCCTGGCCCTGGAAGCCCGTTGCCCGCCGGCTGGCCCGGCAGTATCGTGTCCTGGCCTTTGACCAGCGCGGGCATGGCGATACCGACCGCTCTGATAAAGGATACCGTTTCGAGTACGCCGGCGAGGATGTCGCTGCCATCGTAGCGGCGATGGGGCTGGAATATCCGCGCGTCATCGGCCATTCTTCCGGCGGCCTGGCGGCCATCATCGCCGCCAGCCTGCTGCCGGGCCGTTTCGGGCCGGTGGCCCTGGTCGAAACTCGCGTCAGCAACGATGCTCCCACCGTGCCCGCTCAGGACTTGAACCGCCGCGCGGAACGCACCCGAATGAAACGGCCAATCTGGGAAACGCGCGCTGCCATGTTCGCCGCATACCGAACCCGCGCCGCATTCCGGAATTGGGAGGATGAACCCTACCGCCAATTCATCGCCGGGGGCGCCCGGCTGCTGCCCGATGGCCGGGCCGAGTTGAAATGCCACCCGGAAACGGAGGCCGCTTTTTACGGGATGCGCGACGACCTGCCGGTGGCGGACTACCTGCGGGGATTGACCGGCGATTGGCTGCTGCTGCTGGCCGATTACCCCGGCTGCCAGCGGATTGATGACCCCGGCGTGCGGCAGTTCCAAAAGCTGGTTGCCAACTCCCAGGTCAAACCCATGGGCAAAGGCAGCCACTTCCTGCCCCTGGAATACCCGGATGACGTGCTGGCGGCGGTGCAAGCCTGGTTTGACGCCAAAGGCAATGCGCCGTAACATCATCCATATCACCGTACCCCCAGCCACAACCGTCATGAATTGCCGCCGTTGTCAAACCAAAATGCGGGTTGACGCCCACCGTCCGCACAAGCAGGAAAAATGGCGCTGCCCGCAGTGCCAGTCGGTTCGGATGCGGCCGGCGGCCTACCAACGCCAGCGGAGTAAAAAATGACCGCTACCCCGGACGGGAACGCCGCCGGCCCCCTCGCCGGCCTGCGCGTGCTTGACCTCTCCATCATCGTGGCCGGCGGCACCGCGTCGTCGCTGCTGGCCGATTTCGGCGCCGAGGTGGTCAAGGTGGAGCGGCCCGGCGCCGGCGACCCGCTGCGCAACTGGGGGCCGTTCTACAACGGCGTGTCGCTGTGGTGGAAGGTTCACTCCCGCAACAAGCAGTCCGTCACGCTGAATATGGCCGACCCGCAAGGCCAGCGGATGCTCAAGCGTCTGGCCGCCCAGGCCGACGTGCTCATTGAGGGTTTCCGCCCCGGCACCCTGGAGCGTTGGGGCCTCGGCCCGGATGATTTGCACGCCGCCGGCGTCAACCCCGGCCTGATAATCCTGCGTTTTTCCGGTTTCGGGCAAACCGGCCCCTACAAAGACCGGCCCGGCTTCGGCACCATCGCCGAGTGCATGAGCGGCTATATCGGCATGACCGGCTTCCCGGATACGCCGCCCAACCTGCCGCCCGTGCCCCTGGCCGACGAAATCGCCGGCGTGTTCGGCGCCATGGCCGGCATGATGGCGATTTACCGCCGCGATGCCGACCGGTGCCACGGGCTGCCCGGCCGCGGCCAGGTGGTTGACCTCAGCCTCTTTGAGCCGCTGTTCCGCCTCTGCATCCCCCACCTCACCATCTACGACCGCCTGGGCGAAATCCGCGAGCGTGTCGGCAACGACTTTCCCGACGCCGCGCCGCGCAGCCTGTACCGCACCGCCGACGACCGCTGGCTGGGCCTCTCCGCCACCTCTCAAAATACCTGGGAAGGACTGGCGCGGGCCATGGGCCTGGACAACCTGCTGGGCGACGCCCGTTTCACCAACAACGCCGCCCGGCTGGACAACAAGGACGCCCTCAACGAAATCCTGCAAGGCTGGCTGGGCCGCCGCGCTGCCGACGACATTATGGACGAACTGATTCCCGCCGGCGGTGTCGTCGGCCCGGTCTATAACAGCGCCGACATCGTGAACGACCCGCATTATCAGGAACGAAACGACATCGTAGAGATTGACGACCCGGAGTTAGGCCACACCAGGATGCTCGGCCTCGTCCCCAAATTCAGCGACACGCCCGGCGAACTGCGCCACATGGGGCCGACGGTAGGCCAGCACAACGCCGCCGTGTACGGGGATTGGCTGGGGCTGGACTATAACGAACTGGCCGCCCTGGCCGGCGACGGTGTGATTTAGGTTATGTCATTCAACATTCTGCTGGTAGCCACCCGCAACCCCGGCAAGATGCGCGAATACCGGCAGCTGCTGGCCGGTTGGCCGGGCAGCCTGATTTCGCTGGCTGACGCCGGCGTTGCCGACGAGGTTGACGAAACCGGGGCCACGTTCCTTGAGAACGCCCATCTCAAAGCCGCCACCTACGCCGGCCTGTCCGGCCATCTCACCATCTCCGACGATTCCGGGCTGGAAGTCCACGCCCTGGGCGGCGCCCCCGGCGTCCATTCCGCGCGCTACGGCGGCAACGCCTGTACCTCCGATGCCGACCGCGTTGCCCTGCTGCTCCGCAATCTGGACGGCGTGCCCTGGGAGCAGCGCATCGCCCGCTTTCGCTGCTTTACCGCCATCGCCTCACCCGCCGGCATTATCGCCACCGTCGTCGGCTCCATCGCCGGAGTGGTACAATACGAACCGCAGGGCGAACACGGTTTCGGCTACGACCCGGTTTTTTATCTCCCGTCCTACGGCAAAACCATCGCGCAACTGCCGCCGGCGGATAAGAACCGCATCAGCCACCGCGCCGACGCCGCCCGCAAAGCCAGCCGCATCCTCAGTTCCTTACTGTAAAACCCTGCCCATCCTGGGCATTGATGTAAAATTCACTATGATTACCGACCTGTTTGGCCGTCCCTTGCGGGATTTGCGGATTTCGGTAACCGACCGCTGCAACTTCCGCTGCCCCTACTGTATGCCGGCCGAGATTTTCGGCGAGGCGTACCGCTTCCTGCCCAAAGATGAAATCCTGACCTTCGAGGAAATCGCCCGCCTGTCGCGCCTGTTCGTAGCGGCGGGGGTGAACAAGCTCCGCATCACCGGCGGCGAACCCCTGCTGCGGGTTGACCTGCCCAACCTCATCAGCCAACTGGCGGATCTACCGGGCGCAGATGACATTACGTTGACCACCAACGGCTACCTGCTCGCCCAGCAAGCCCAACCGCTGGCCGACGCCGGCCTGCGCCGCATCACCGTCAGCCTGGACTCGCTGGACGATGCGGTTTTCAAGCGGATGAACGGTCGGGGCTTCGGCACGCGCCGCGTGCTGGACGGCATCAAGCGCGCCGCTGAGGCCGGGCTGGCTCCCGTCAAAATCAACGCCGTCGTCCAGAAAGGCGTCAACGACCATACCATTGTTGACCTGGCCCGCCATTTCAAGGGCACCGGCCACATCGTCCGCTTTATCGAGTATATGGACGTGGGCAACCGCAACGGCTGGCAGCTGGACGAGGTGGTGTCCGCCGCCGCTATTGTCGCCCGCATTGACGCGGAATTGCCCCTGGAGCCGGCCGAAGCCAACTATGCGGGCGAGGTGGCCGCCCGGTGGCGCTACCGCGATGGCGACGGCGAGATTGGCGTCATCGCGTCCGTAACGCAGCCCTTCTGCGCCAACTGCACCCGCGCCCGTATCTCCACCGACGGCCGGCTTTACACCTGCCTGTTCGCTACCGACGGCGTGGACTTGCGCGGCCCCCTGCGCGACGGCGCTGACGATGCTGAGCTGAACAATATCATCGCCGGCGTCTGGCGAGTCCGCCGCGACCGCTATTCCGAGATACGCACCGAGATAACCGCCGCCGAAGCCGCCGCCCGCCCCAAGGTCGAGATGTACCAGATTGGCGGCTAGTGAGGGAAGCATGACCACCGGAAACACTGCCCGCCCCGCCGACCGCCTGACCCACCTCGCCGACGACGGCAGCGCGCGCATGGTGGACGTGGGCTGGAAACCCGTTACCGACCGCATGGCCCAGGCCGGCGGCTACGTGGTGATGCAGCCGGAGACCCTGGCGCTCATCCGCGATGGCCTGCTGAAAAAGGGCGACGTGCTGACCATCGCCCAACTGGCCGGCATCATGGGCGCCAAGCGCACTGCCGAGCTAATCCCCCTCTGCCACCCGCTGCCCCTGAACAAGGTGGACGTGGAGCTGACACTGGATGAACCGGAGCGCCGGGTCTGCGTTACTGCTACTGCTACCACCTCCGGCAAAACCGGCGTGGAGATGGAGGCGCTCACCGCGGTTACGGTGGCCGCGCTGACGGTTTATGATATGTGCAAAGCCGTTGACCGGGCGGTACGCATCGACGGCATCCGCCTGCTGCGCAAAACTGGCGGGCAGTCCGGCGACGTTGACCTTACCGACGCCTAGCCCCCACGCCGGCGCAGCTCCGCCGCCAGCGCCCTGACCGCTGCCATTAGGTAAATCAGGTATTCCTCGGCGGTCAGGTCCAGGGGTTTGAACTCCTCCACCTGGTCAACCTCCAGCACTCCGACGATGCCGGGTATGGCCGTAACGTCCAGCTCCGCAATTGCGCCGTCGGGGGTGACTACCACGCAGCCCCGGTCTGCCACGGGCCGCAACGCCGGCTCCAGTTCCACGGCCTGGATGGTGGTCATGCCGAGGAAAGCCGGGAAAGGATTTAGACGCTGGCATAAATCCGCCAGGATTGACTCCAGTTTGCCGGTTGCCTCGGCGAGTACGGCCTCCGCCGCTTCCTGTGCGTCCTGTCTTGCCATTGCTAATTGACAGCCGGGCGTCGTAGGCTTACCATAGTTGGCAGTGCGGCATCGCCGGCGTCTGGTCGGGGCCGCGCCGGTGGGCGACGTAGCTCAGTGGCAGAGCGGGCGCTTCATAAGCGCTAGGTCGTTGGTTCGAATCCATCCGTCGCCACCATCCCCGCCCGTCGCAGGGCCAAGCAGTTTAGCCGGGTCAATTGACCCGGCTTTCACGTGCCCCGCGGGCGTCGCGGCTAATTCCCCCGCTCGCCGAACTCTTCGCCCAACTCGCTGAGGAACTGCTCAATCTCCGGGGAGAGGGCTACGGCGTCAACCGGCGCCCCGTCATCGTCCGTCGCGGCGGCCTCCGCTTCGTTGGAGTCGTAGTAGTCCTCCATCTGCTTGATGAGGTTCTGCAAGTCGGAGTTGCGCTCCACCGCCGAGTTCAGCTCCCGGTACTGCCGCTGGCCCCGACGAGTGGGCGCGAGGTCGGCCGGAATCTCCGCATAGACCGACGAAAGCACCTCAATCATCCGGGCCGTGCCGTTGAAATCCTCATCCAACTGGACGTACTGGGGCAGGTGAACCATGAAGTTGATAGCTTCGATTTCCATGCGTTCAATGCCGTCGGACACCAGGTTCATAATCGTCGTCGGCCCCTGGTAGGTGCTGCCTCGCAGTTTCAGATTGGACACGGGCCGAATCTGCGATACCGAACCCAGAGAGCCGGTCACCAGCAGCGGGCGCGTGTGGGGCACGGCATCGTACATCGCGCCCAGGCGGCAGTACCGCTTGACGTTGAAGGTCTCGACTACTTGCAGGATGGAGTCGGTGTACGTTTCGCTGTTGGCGTGGGGCTCCCGCAGGTGGAAGAAAAGGTAGTCTGGGCCATTCTCCGTGGTGGCGTAGCGGATGATGCTGTTGGGAATGCGCACCCGCCGCTCGTTGTCCACGAGGCGCATACTGGGCCGGTAGCGGGTGAAGTCGAAAAACTCCCCCGGCCGGTGCAGCCGCCCCAGCTCTCTGGAGCCCAGATAGCGTTCCAGCCGGTTCAGCGTGAGTGTCCCCACGCTGCCCACATCCACCCAGGGGCGAATCATGGCAAAGACGTGCGGGTCCCGAAGTTCGGGCAACGGTTCTTGTAGTTCAAAAGCGCCAATTCTCATAGTGTCACTATCTTGCCAGACACCGGCCCGCAATTCAAGGGACGCAACGGTTGTGGCCTGGCATTTTCATAGTCATTAAAGCCCTCTCCCCTTGTGGGAGAGGGCTGGGAGAGGGGCAGCGCTCCCGCTCCGGCGCAAGGGAAATCCGGCGCCCGCAAAAAAATATCCTGTCCATCCCCGTAAATTCGTAACTCCCGGCCTTGACTTTGCGCCGGCCCGGCGTTGCCCGGCGGTTGAATGGTTGCCGCAGTTATCCTAAAATGCCGGTACATCTTGGTTCGTGAAACGCGCGAACCTGCTGCGCCGTGCGCCGCGCCCCAATCACCGGAGGCATTTAATGATTACCACCTTTGACAGTCTTTACGCCGGCCATGTTGACATGGAAAACGTCGGTTACGCCGGCGCCGCCGTCAACGACCGTTCCTTCTCCGACGAGTACCTGGCTACCGCTTTCGACAAAGGCGTTGCCATCGCTCAGACCCTGGACAAGTACGGCTACGACACCTTCTGGATGGCCGAGCATCACTTCCAGCCCGAAGGCTACGAGTGCATCCCCAACCTGCTGCTGTTCATTGTGCATCTGGCCCACCTTACCGAGCGGCTGCGGTTCGGGTGCGGGTTCAACATCGCCCCTATGTGGCACCCCCTGCGCCTGGCCGAAGACTTTGCCACCGCCGACTGGCTGACCAACGGGCGCGTCACCTTCGGCGTCGGCCGGGGCTACCACACCCGCGAGGTTGAATCCTTCGGCTCTCCCTTAATGGACCAGCCGTCCAACCGCGAGCTCTTCGAGGAGCAGGTCGCGGTTATCTTCAAGGCGTTTAACGAGCGTTCCTTCTCCCACCACGGCAAGCATTATGACTTCCCGCCGGAAGTGCCCTATCGCGGCTATCAGCTGGAGGAGATTACCTTGGTGCCGCGTCCCAAAACCACGCCCGTAGAGTGCTGGCAGCCCATCCAGGGCGGCACCGGCCGGGCTTTGGACTTTATGGCCAAAATGGGCATCAAGGGCGTCATCGGCGGCGGTTCTTCGGAAGGCGGCGCTATGGACGGCATCATGCACGCCTACCGCGACGCGCTGGCCCGCCACGGCAAGCCCGACGCCGAGCTGGGCGAAGACCTGGCCGTGGGCTTCCACTTCCAGATTGCTCCAACGGTGGAAGAAGCGGCGCGCATCGCCGGCGGTTACTATGAGGAAAACCTCAAGATGTTCGGCCCACTGCGCCTGACCCGGGGCCTCACCGAGCAGCAGATTCGCGACATCAGCGACCCGCGCGTCGCCCCCAACGCCGGCCTGCCCACCATTCAAGATGCTATCGAAAACGGCAGCGTGCTGGCCGGCCCGCCCGACATGATTATCGAAAAGCTCCAGGGCGTGGCAGAGCGTTATCCCGGCCTCCGGCGGGTGCAGGTGGGGCAGCCGATAGGCACCCCGCAGGCGATGATTGTGGAACAATTGCAGTGGTTTGCCGAAGAGGTAATGCCCGCCTTCAAAGAAACCAAAGTCGAGGTAGCCGTCCCCGCCGACGACTAACCAGCAACACAACCGCCAAATCCGCCCATTTTGATGACCGGCGGCAACTTACCGGGTTGCCGCCGGCCTGCTATGCTGGTAGCGCAATCGAAATCGCGGAGGCTCCTTTATGCCCGAAACAACTACTTTCGCCCCCGGCGCGCCGTCCTGGGCCGACCTGCTTTCCCACAACGGCCCGGCGGCCAAAGACTTTTACACCGGCCTGTTTGGCTGGGAGTTCGACGACCACCCGGTCAGCGAGAACATGGTCTATACGATGTACACCCACCGGGGCATCCCCGCCTGTGCCTCGGCCGAGGCCGGGCCCGGGCAAGATAACCTGCCGCCGCACTGGAGCGTGTACGTTACCGTCGCTGACCTGGAAGCCGCCACCGAGCGCGCCCGCGCCGCCGGCGGCGCCGTCATCATGGAGCCTTGCGATGTGGCCCCGATGGAAGGGGTAACGGTCGGCAGGATGTCCGTTATCCAGGACAAAGAGGGCGCCGTCCTGCGGCTCTGGTATCCGGTAGCCCACGCCGGCGCCGGCGTGATGGGCGAACCCGGCGCGCTGACCTGGTTCGAGCTGGCCACCACCGACCCGGAATCCGCCAGCGCTTTCTACACCGAAGTCTTGCAGGTTGAGGCCGGCCCTGACCCCGACACGCCTTTTCCCTACACGCTAATCAAGGTCGGCGACAACCCCGCCGCCGGCATCATCCGGATTGGCGAGGACTGGGGCCCGGTGCCGCCCAACTGGGGCGTCTATTTCGGCGTCAATGACGTGGATGCCACCGTTGCCCGGGCGCAGGAACTTGGCGGCAGCGTAGTGGTGGAACCCGCCGACATCGCCGACTTCGCGCGTTTTTCCGTGCTCCGGGACGCCGAGGGCGCCGTTTTCTCTGTCATCCGTCTGAACCAGTGGCCGGCATAACGCCCTTGGGGGGCGGGCTTGCAGCCTGCCCCTGCAATGTCCCCGGCGGGTAATGCTCCAGCCACCAGCGCGCAATCTCATCCCGTCGCGCGAACCAGACCCCGGGACGGCTGCGCGCGTACCGCAGGAACTCGTGCAACGCCCGCGACCGGCCCGGCCGACCCGCAATCCGGCAGTGCAAGCCCAGCGACATCATCTTGGGGTGCGTCCGCCCCTCGTTGTACAGCACGTCAAAAGTATCTTTCAGATACTCGTAAAAATCGCCCACGCTGTTCAGTCCGCCCCGCCAGAAGCGGGCGTCGTTGGTCTCAAAGCTGTAGGGCAGTACCAGCCAGGGCCGGCCGGCCACGTCAGTGTAATAGGGCAGGTCGTCGTTGAAAACGCCGCTGTCGTAAATGAATCCGCCCTCGGCAGCCACCAGCTCCCGCGTGTTGACGCTGGGGCCGTAGCGGGTGAACCACCCCACCGGCCGCACGCCGGTGGTGGCGGTGAGCGACTCCACCGCCTTGCCAATAGCCTCGGCTTCCTCTTCCCGCGATTTGGTGTGATATTCCTCCCAGCGGTAGCCGTGTCCGCAAACCTCGTGCCCCCTCTCCACCACGGCGCGGGCCACCTGCGGGTTGCGCTCCAGGGCCAGGGCGCAGCAGAAAAATGTGCTCTTCACCCGGTACTGGTCCAGCAGGTTGAGAATCCGCCACACGCCCACCCGGCTGCCGTATTCAAAGAACGACTCGTTGAACAAATCCCGCTGCCCCGGCGGAACCGGCGACGGCACTTCGTTGTTGGATTCGTGGTACTCATCGCCGTCCAGCAGCGACGTTTCGCTGCCTTCCTCGTAGTTGACGACTACGGAAATGGCGATGCGAGCGTTGTTGGGCCAGCTAATCCGTGGCGGATTGGCGCCGTAGCCTACAAAATCACGCAGTTCGTCAGGCATCTTTGGTCTCCTCAGTTAGTGCGGATACTACCCCGGCTGCCGGATGGCTCTGGTCACCGGCCGGTTGTAGGGTCGTGGCGGGCAGTAGGCGGAGCGGGAGCGGGCCGGGTCGCCGGCCACCACAATCATTATATTATCCGGGTCCCGCACTACCGGCAACATCAAGTCCGGTTCGCCGGTGTCCAGCCATTTGGGCCAGAAATACGGGTCGCCGGCCTCAACGTTGCGTCCGTAGCGCCGCTCCTTGTAACGGCGCACCCGGTCAATGGGAACCCGCGCCCGCTCGTACAGATACAGCTGCGCGTCCCGTTTCGTCCAGCCCTCGGCGTGCAGCCCGTGGGCGATGAGCGGGCTGACTACTGCCAGCATATGCCCGCCGTGAATCATATTGTGATTCAGGTTGCATAGCGAGTCGGCCAGAATCCACAAGGCAAATTCCATGCTCCCGGAACCGGCCGGGCTGTTGCCGCGCGGCGCGTCGGCGGCGAACAGCGTTACGCAGCTTTCGTCGGCGCCATACCCAAAATCCGTATGGATGGGCGGCCAGGGTGTGTTCACGTCGCCGCCGATGCAGTAAGAATACTTGGCCGGCGAACCCAATGTTGATTTGTCGCCCGTATCGGGCCGGCCGTCGCCCAAGTTTATCATCGCCAGACGCAAAGCCCGGCCGATGGTGGCGTTGGCCCGGCTGCCGTGTCCGAACAGCCCCACGCCGTGATTGACGCCCACTTGCTCCACGATTGGCCCGCTGACGATTATCAGCGGCGCGGCCGGGTCGCTGGTGGCTTGGAGGCCCCGCATATCAAACCGTTCGTCAAGCCCCGCCTCCACTGCCGCCAGCGCTATGGGCATATATTCGGGCCGGCATCCCGCCATCACCGCATTTACGGCGACGGATTCAACCGTTACGACGCCCAGGCGCGGGGGCATCGCCCCTAGAATCTCGCCGGCCTCCCGGCCGGACGCCGCCACAAATTCGGCGACTGCGCTCTCCGTCGGCGGAACGATGGGCAGGCCGTCCGTCCAGCCGTTCTCGAAATAGGTCTCGATGGTGTCCAGCGCGCCCTGCACCGTGTCCAGTCCGGTCAGGCGGCGGGTTGGTTCGTGGGTCGGCATAAGTGTTGGCAGCGCCCCCGCTATCCCCCGGTTATTGCCGCCACTACTTGAGCGGCCGCTGACCGCGCCCGTTGGGCCGCCTGCTCGCGGTTGCCCAACGGATGCGGGATAGTTACCAGGGGCAAAGCGCCCAGCTTGTTGGCGCCGGCTATGGAACTGGCAAGCCGGATGAAGTTGGTGGTTACGACCACCGCGGCCGGTTTGTTCCCGTCCTCAAAATTCACGGCGTCGAGCACACTGCCCGACGTGCAGGAGCCTCAAAGGGCCACGCCGGCGATTAGAAAGTCGGTTTGTTCGGCCATTTCGGATATTAGGCCGGCTTCCGCCGGCCGTGTTGAGGTGAACTTGGTTCGCAGCACAACCTGGCTAACCCCAAATTCCTGCTCCAATACCTCCGCCAGACCGGTGAAAAAGAAACTGGACGTATCGTTGCCGTTGTCCAGGAGCCCGGCCACCTTGCCGGATACGCTTCCCAGGCGCGGGGCTGATTGCCTGGCCGCCTGCCCGACAAACCCGGTTGGGTCAAGATAGGTTACCCGGCCAATTTCGGGCGCTATTGCTACTGGCGTCTGCATCATCGCCGCCTCAATGTAGGATTGGGGCAATCATATCACGCCGCGCGCCCGGTTCTGGACAATTCCGCCGCTACCGTTCAGAATGGCGGCAGCCATTGGAGGCATCGCTTGGTCAGCCGGAGGCCGCCTTTTATGACGACTAGCAACGCTACCGCCGGGAATCTCAGTCCGCTGCTCTTTCTGGAGCGCAGCGCCGCCGTCTATCCCCATCGCCCCGCCTGCATCTACAACGGAGCAGTCACTACCTACGCCCGGTTCTACGAGCGGGTGCGGCGGCAGGCGGCGGCCCTGCGTGGCGCCGGCGTCGTCCCCGGCGACCGCGTGGCCTTCCTGCTGCCCAATCTGCCCGCCATGCTGGAAGCCAACTTTGCCCCCATGGGCATCGGCGCGGTGTTGGTGGCGCTGAATATCCGCCTGTCCCCGCGGGAGATTGCCTACATCCTGAACCACTCCGGTTCCAAAGTGTTGGTCTTCGATTCCGAGCTGGCCGATACGGTGCGGCAGCTGCGGAACGACTGCCCCGGCGTAAAAACCTACGTGCAGGTACGGGACACCGCGCCCCTGGCCGACGACATCCCGGCCCCCGAATATGAGCAGTGGCTGGCCGGCGTAGAACCGCTGGCGGAACTGCCCGGCCCGGCGTCGGAGAACGATACCGCCACCATCAATTACACCTCCGGCACCACGGGAAGGCCCAAAGGGGTCGAGTACACCCCGCGCGGCGTTTACCTCAACGCCGTCGGCGAAGCTTTGGAAATGGGTATGAGCTGGCGCAGCGTTTATCTGTGGACTCTGCCTATGTTCCACGCCAACGGCTGGTGTTTCCCCTGGGCCGTAACCGCCGTGGGCGGCGCTCACATTTGCCTGCGCCGCGTTGACCCGGCCGAGGTGTACCGGCTGATTCACGAGGAATCGGTGTCCCACCTGTGCGCCGCGCCCACCGTGCTCACCGGCCTTTACGCCGCGCCCGAGGCTGCCTCCGCCGACCTGTCTGGCCTCACCATAATGACCGCCGGCGCCCCAGGTCATCCGCACCATTGAGGGCATGGGGGCGCATATCATCCACGTGTACGGCCTCACCGAAACCTACGGCCCCTGCACCGTCGCCGCCGGGCAGCCCGAATGGGACACTATGGCCGCCGCCGACCTGGCCCGCGTCAAGGCGCGGCAGGGCGTCCCCTATATGGTATATGGCTCCGGCGTGCGGGTAGTGGATGATGACCTGGCCGACGTGCCCCGCGACTCCGAGACCATGGGCGAAGTGGTGTTTCAGGGCGACGCCGTGATGAAAGGCTATTACAACGACCCCGAAGCCACCGCTGAGGCCTTCCGCGGCGGCTGGTTCCACTCCGGCGACCTGGCCGTGTGGCATCCTGACGGCTACATTGAGTTGCAAGACCGCTCCAAAGACATCATCATTTCCGGCGGCGAGAACATCTCCAGCCAGGAAGTGGAAAAGGTAATTATGGAGCACCCGGCCGTTTTGGAAGTTTGCGTCGTCGGTGTGCCCGACCGGCAGTGGGGCGAAGTGCCGAAAGCCTTTGTCGTGCCCCGGGCCGGCGGAGAAGTAACCGCCGCCGAAATCATCAACTTCACCCGCGACCGCATCGCCCGTTTCAAAGCGCCCAAGAGCGTGGAGTTTGGCGAGTTGCCGAAGACCGCCACCGGCAAGATTCAGAAGTACATCCTGCGCGATAAAGAGTGGCAGGGCCGCGAGCGTCGGATTCAAGGCTCCCAGGTTACGTGATTACCAACCGCTGGCACGGCGCACCATCCCCGTTCCGGTTAGTCGCCGGCCGCGATGAAGGAGGATAGCAATGGAATTTGGCCTGTTTCTGGAATTTCCCCGGCCCCTTGATGGGGACCACCACGACGCCTTTGCTCAATCATTCCGGCTGGTGCAAGAGGCGGAAGACTTGGGCGTTAAATCGGTCTGGCTCGCTGAGTACCACTTCAATATGGAGCGTGTGCTGGCGTCGCCCGTAACCATCGCCTCGGCCATCGCCGCCAGGACCAGCGCCATGCGCATCGGCACCGCCGTCTATTGCCTCCCCCTGGGCCATCCCATCCGCGTCGCCGAGGAGATGGCAACCCTGGACCACATCAGCGATGGCCGCATCGAGCTGGGCGTAGGGCGCGGCACCTTCCCCAACGTTCACGAGGGGTTCAACGTAACCTTCGAGGAGAGCCGCAGCCGGTTCGACGAGTTCCTGGAAATCGTGGTTGCGGCCTGGACGCAAGAGACATTCTCATTTCACGGCGAGCACTACTCTTGCGATGAGCTCACGGTGACGCCGCGGCCTTACCAACAGCCTCACCCTCCCATCACCGTGGGGGTGACTTCCGCCGAAAGTTTCCCCATCATCGGCGCGATGGGCTACCCGCTAATCGTCAACCCGTCCCGCGTCTTCACCCTCGCCGAACTGGAGGGCGCAATGGCCGCATACCGGGCGGCGTGGCAAGCCGCCGGCCATCCCGGCGCCGGCAAGGTGGGCCTCCGTGTCCCAATTTATGTCAACGAGGACGCCGAACTGGCTTACCGCAACCCCATGGAATCCGCCATGAACTCAATGTCGCGCCTGGGCGAGCGGGTAGGCTCCTACGCCGGCCGCACCGGAACCCTGGGCGATTGGGCCGAGCAAAGCCGCCGCATCCTGGGCATGGACTACGACGACTGGCTGCGCGACAAAGTGGTGTACGGCACGCCGGACGCAGTAACGGAACGCCTGGCTGAACTGGAGGAAACCCTGGGCCTGGACCAGTGCATCTACGAAATCAACTACGGCAACCTGATGCCCGACGAACTGCAAACCGCCTCGCTGCGGCTGTTCAACAAGAAGGTGTTGCCCAGATTGACCGGCTAACGGAAAAGGCTGCGGCCAAGCCCGGATTGCCGGCTGATTGAGCGCAGCGTTCCCGGCCTAACATCCTCGCCTGGCCGCCAGGTCACGATGACGGCGTCACAACGAACACCGTCAGATTATGCCCGTTGCTGCCCGTCCGGCGCTTCAACAGCGCCCGGAGCGCACAAACCCGGCTCAGCAACTCCAGCCGTATCCGCAGCCACCACGGAGCTTTGCGCCTTAACATTACAGCCTGCTCAATTTCCGGCAAATCGGCTATGTAACCGAGAAAAGTCTCTACTGCGTCGGCAAGCTCACTGCGCGCTTGCTCAAAGCTGGCCCCTTGCGCCGCAATGTCCAAGTCAACGCAAATCGCCTCCCAATCGCCGGGCTTGCCCCAGGCGTAGCAAGCGACTTTACGCATCAGCCTTCCTCCATCTGACTGAGGGGCGGCGTTGGCTTTGCCCTAATCCCAAATGAAGCAAACTTTCCCCGTCCCGCCGGCGTCGAACAGCTTGTAGGCGGCGTCGGCTTCGTCCAGTGTGAACCGATGGGTGAACAGGTCTTTCAGCGGAACCTGGCGGTCAACTACAAAGCGCGCCACCTCCTGAAGCCCGTTCAGGCTGAATGTCCAGGAGCCCACGATGGTCAACTGCTTGTGGATAATTTGCGGGCTGACGTCAAAAGTAGTGGTGTTGCCCTCGCCCACAAAGCAGACCCGGCCCCAGAGCATGGCCGCGTCCACGGCGTTGACGCGCGCCTCTGGCCGGCCGGTGCAGTCCAGCGTGGCCGGTGAACCTTCGCCGTGGGTCAACTCGCGGATGGCCTCAACCGGATTTTGCGTGCTGGCGTCGATGCAAACGTCGGCGCCCAGACGCCGCGCCAGTTGCAGACGCTCGGCGTCCACGTCCACCGCGATAACCCGCGCCCCCATGGCCTTGGCGAACATTGTGCCGCTGGCCCCCACCGGGCCTTGCCCAAAGATAGCCAGCGTATCATCCCCGGCAATGTGCAGCCGTTTCAGCGCGTGGAACGCCGTCCCCGTGCCGCAGGCGCAGGCGGCCCCTTCGTCAAAATCCAACCCGTCGGGCATCTTGACGCAGGTGTAGGCCGGGCAAATCAGGTAGTCTTCGTGGCCGCCGTTGGCTCCGGTGCCATACACTACGGAACCGTTCCGGCACATCTGCGTGTAGCCAATGCGGCACATCCCGCAAGCGCGGCAGCCGGTGTAGTGGTGCATCATCACCCGGTCGCCCACCGCCACTTCGGTAACGCCGGAGCCGGTTTCGGCAACCACGCCGCAAGGCTCGTGGCCGGCGACTTTCAGGTTGGCCGGGTCGCCCCGCTCGGCTTTGGTAGCGCGATAGTGGCGCAAGTCGCTGCCGCAAAGGCCGGACGCCTTCATCGCAATTACCACTTCACCAGGCCCCGGATGGGGGTCGGGCAAAGTGCGAATTTCAACTTCCCGGTCTCCGGTGAATACTGCGCCTCGCATATTAATTGCCTCCCGGTACTTTAGTTTTGCCCGCCGCTGGGGTCGGCGGGCTTTGCGGTTTGGGTCTGCGGGTGTTTGCGGTTCAGGGGTCAATCAAAACGCCCGGGTTCAAGATGCCGTTAGGGTCCACCGACCGTTTCACCGCCCGCAGCGCTTCGGCAAACGGGTCGGGCCGCTGTCCGTCGTACCAGGGCCGGTGCGTCCGTCCCACGGCGTGGTGGTGGGTAATCGTGCCGCCGGCGGCCATCACCGCGTCGGATGCCGCCTGCTTGATTTCGGCGTGGGCTTCCAGCTCGCCCCCAACTTGCCCCAAGCCTTCAAAGGTGTAGTACGGCGCCGGCCCGTCGGGATAAACGTGGGTGAACCGGCAGGATACCCGCCCGCCGCCGCAGGTGCGACGCAGCGCCTCTGCCAGCGCGGAGCGCACCATGGCGTCCATCGCCGGCCAGCGCTCCCAGGTGATTGCCGTTTCCAGCGTTTCGGCGACCACTCCGAAGCCGATGGTGGCGTTCCGCTCGTAAGGCGCGTTGATGAACGAGTTGCGCCAGCTGCCCACCGCGCCCTGCCGTCCGGCCGACGACTCCGACCGCTCGGCGGCGTCGGCAACCAGGATTTGCCCTTCGTCAATTACCCCGCCGGCGTCGCGAGCGATGCTCACCGCCTGGCGGATGTTATCCCCTTGCGGAAGTTCCGCGGCTTCAAACCCGATTATCAGCAAAGCCCGTGTGCCGTCCAGACCGGCGAAATCCTCCGCCTCCGCCGGGTCCAGCATCCGCAGATTGGCCGGCCACATCTTGGCTTGCGCGATGCGGCGCGCCCCTTCCGACGCTCCCGCCATGCTGTCAAAGACCACCCCCGCCGACGCTCGGAACCGGGGCCGCGCCTGAATCCGCATCCACGCTTCGGTGATGATGCCCAGGATGCCCTCGCTGCCGATAACCAGCCGGTCCGGCGACGGGCCGGCCCCGCTGCCCGGCAGTCGCCTGGATTCCCACACGCCCGACGGCGTTACCATCCGCACCGACTCTACAAAGTCGTCAATGTGGGTGTGATTGGTGGCGTAGTGCCCGCCGCTGCGCGTGGCAATCCAGCCGCCCAGCGTAGAGAACTCAAAGCTCTGTGGAAAATGCCGCAGCGTGAACCCGTGGGGGCGCAGTTGCGCCTCCAGTCCTGGCCCCAGCGCGCCGGCCTGAATCCGGGCCGCCCGCGAAGTATCGTCAATCTCTATCACCTGCCCCAGCCGGGTAAGGTCAATGGTTACGACGGCATCCGCTGCCGGCGGCTCTACCCCCGCCGCCACGCTGCTGCCGCCGCCGTAGGGAATCGCCACGATGTTGGAGTTGGCGCACCAGTCCAGTACGGTCACAACTTCCGCTTCCGTGCGCGGGTAGGCGATAACATCGGGCGGGTTGGGAAACTGGCAGTTGAAACCCCGGATGCGGTCCCGAAAGCTGCGCCCGTAGCTATGGGTCGCCCGGTCATGGTCGTCGGTGGCGCAGAACTCGGCCACCAGCGGGTGGGGCCGGATGCGGGGTTTGCGGAGGTTCAGGTCAGCGTCGGTAGGTGGAGTGGGCGGCGGCCGCGTTGCGCCGTACCGGCGATAAATCCGTTCTGCCATCGCCGCGTAGTCGGCCGGCGACGGTTCCCGGTCTGCCGTTCCCCAGGCCCAAAAACTGCGGCGGGTCATACTATCCCTCCTGTTCGGGCAATAATAATGGTCGGGGTGAGTGGATTCGAACCACCGGCCTCCACGTCCCGAACGTGGCGCGCTAACCACTGCGCTACACCCCGACTATGGCGTTTATTATACCACGCCGGACGCCCGTTGTTTGCCAATCCGATTGCGAGTCCGAGTCCGGTTCGCATCAGTGGCATTACGGCAGCCGGGCGTTCAGTCGGCGGCGACGGGTTGCCGCGGCCGTCGTCGCCGTCGCGCCGGCCGCGGGGTTGAGCCGTTCTCGGTTGCGCCGTGCTCCGCCGCTGGCGGAACGTCAGCGACCGGCGCGACCCCGTCTTGCGCGGCTGCCAGGGCCTCTTGCATCTCCTCAATGAAGGATACCACCCGGCGGAGCGCGCGGGCCAGCCGGGCCAGTCCATAGTCGGTGTCCCCGGCGGTTCGCACCTCCATATCCCGGCGTCCCACTTTCACCCCGGGCCCCATCTTCTTTTGCAGGGCCAGGCGCACGTCGCCTACCGGCTGGCGGAACACTACGGTTACTATCCCGTCGTTTGCGCCGGCAATGGACTCGACGCCGGCGTTGGCGCCCAGGCACCGCAAATCGGTTATCGCCAGCAGGTTCTCCACCGATTCCGGCAGCGGGCCGAAACGGTCCTGCATATCCGAACGCACCGGGGGAATGAGCTCCCGGTCGGTGATGTTGGACAGCCGCTGGTAAAACGCCAGCCGCGCCGGCAGGTGGGCGATATATTCCTCCGGAATCACGGCGGGGGCCGGCAAGTCAATCCGTGGCGCCGCCTGGGTTCCGGCGCCGGCGGCGGGCGCATCCTCAGCGCCCAGTTCCTCCACGGCCTGGCTCAACAGTTCCGAGTACAGATTGAGCCCTACGGCGTGGATTTGGCCGCTCTGGTCCGCTCCCAGCAGGTTGCCGGCGCCCCGGATTTCCAGGTCTCGCATGGCGATGCGGAACCCGGCTCCCAGTTCGTTGGCCTCCAGGATGGCGTGGATACGCTGGCTGGCCGCCTCGGTTATCTCCCGGTCGCTGGGCAGCAGCAGGTAGGCGTAAGCCCGGTGGTCTCCCCGGCCCACGCGCCCGCGCAGCTGGTAGAGCTGGGCCAGGCCAAAGCGGTCGGCCCGGTCAATGATGATGGTGTTGACGTTGGGCATATCGAGTCCTGACTCAATGATGGTCGTGCATACCAGCACGTCGGCTTCCCGGTCGGCAAAGGCCGTCATCACGTCTTCCAGCTCCGATTCGGGCATCTGACCGTGGCCCACCAGGATGCGGGCTTCGGGAACCAGCTTTCGCAGTTCCTCAACGATGCTGTGAATCGTCCGCACCCGGTTGTGCAGAAAGAACACCTGGCCGTCCCGCTCCATTTCGCGCAGAATTGCCTCGCGTACCAGTTCGCCGCTGTCCTCGGAAATAAAGGTCTTGACCGGCAGCCGGGCTTCGGGCGGAGTATGGATAACGCTCATATCCCGCACCCCGGCCAGGGCCATGTGCAGCGTGCGCGGGATGGGCGTAGCGCTCAGCGTCAGCACGTCCACCTCGGCGCGCATCTGCTTCAGGCGCTCTTTGTGGCCCACGCCAAAGCGATGCTCCTCATCAACGATAACCAGGCCCAGATTCTTGAAACCCACGTCCTTTTGCAGGATGCGATGCGTGCCGATGACGATGTCCACCGAGCCGGAGCGGGCGGCGGCCACCACGTCGGCCTGTTCCTTGTGGCTGCGAAAGCGGCTCAATACCTCAACCTTCACCGGATAGGGGGCCAGCCGCTCGGCAAAGGTGGCGTAGTGTTGCTGTGCCAGCACCGTGGTCGGCACCAGTATGGCAACCTGCATCCCTTCATTCACCGTCTTGAACGCCGCCCGCAGCGCCACCTCCGTTTTGCCATAGCCCACGTCGCCGCAAATCAGCCGGTCCATGGGCTTGGCCGCTTCCATATCGTTCTTGACTTCCTCAATGGCGCGCAGCTGGTCCGGCGTTTCCTGATAGGGGAACGAATCTTCCAGGTCGCGCTGCCATGCCGCGTCCGGGCCGAAGCGGTGCCCGTCAATGGCCTCGCGGGTGGCATAGAGCCGCAAAAGTTCCGCGGCGATTTCCCGGGCCGCGCCCTTGGCCCGTTCTTTGATGCGCTGCCATTCACTGCCGCCCAGGCGGGTCAGGGTGGGCGGCTGGTCCGTCGCCGCCACATACGCGCCCAGCCGGTCCAGCTGCTCGGTGGGAACATACAGCCGGTCATCCCCGGCGTACTCCAGTACCAGATATTCCCGCTCGTCCCCGGTAGCCTCCAGATGCGTCGTCCCCACGAACCTGGCCACGCCGTGGTCAATGTGCACCACGTAGCTGCCCGGGCTGAGGTCGGCCAGCGACACCGCTTCGCCCCAGTCCCGCCGGACCCGCGGCGGACGGTAGCTGCGCTGTTTCACCGTGCCGAACAGCTCGGCGTCGCTGTACACCGCCACCGCCGGGCCGTTGCCGCCGCTCTCCGTTTGCCAGCCCTTGCGCAGCGCCCCGGTCAGCACGTACACCCGCTGGGGGCGGGGACGGGCCGGCAGGCTGTCCACCAGGCTGGCCGGCACGCCGGCCTGCTCCAGCACCTCAACCAGCCGGCTGGCGTGCTGGCTGACTGCGACCACCGCGCCGCCGTCACGCACTCGCGCCGCCACGTCGTCGGTGAAATAGCTCAGGCCGGCCCGGGTATCGGCCAGCGGCGCCACCAGCCCCGGCTTGTCATTCCCGCCCCAGCGCCCCATATTCACCGCCGCCACGCCGGCATTGCGTATCTGAAGGCGCAAAGTTTCCCAGTCTGTTGCCGGCGACGGAAAACCGTGAGGCAGCTCACCCCGACCCTGCCGGTTCGCCCGCTGCTGTTCGTATTTGGCGTCCTGTTCCTCGGCTTCGCCGGCCAACCTGTTGGGGCGGTCAAACACCACGATGCCGTCGGCCGGCAAATAGTCGCCCAGAGTGTGAGCGTTGAGCAGGCCGTTATAGAACGACAAAACTTCCGGATTGGGGCCGGTGAGCAGCGTATTCAATTCCTCCTGGAATCTGGCGACGGTAGCGGCGGTGCATGGGGACAAATCAATCCGGCCGCGCCGCCGGTCAAACAGATTGGCGTCGCCAAGTTCCGGCAGCTGCTCGCGGGCCGCGATGATGCGCGCCTCCTCCGCATCGGCAATGGAACGCTGCGTTTCCCAGTCAAAAACCCGGATGGTATCCACCTCGTCATCCCACAGCTCTATCCGGTAGGGCAGCTCGGCATTAGGCGGGAATACGTCCAGGATGCCGCCGCGCAGGCTGAAACTCCCCGGCGTTTCCACCTGTGGCTCGCGCCGGTAGCCCAACTGTACCCAGGCCGCCAGCAGCCCGTCCACCGATGGAATCCGGCTGCCTCTGGCCAGCCGGCCGGTTTCGTTCACCGTCGGATGTTGCCCCGACAGCAGCGGTGGGGGCAGCGTCAACCGCAGCGCCGCCGCCACCGACGCCACCACCAGGGGCGGCGGTGCTCCGGCCCCGCGACTCTCCGCATCCGCCAGCGCCGCCAGCGCCGCCAGCCGTTGATTCCCGGTGCGCGCGTCCACGGCCAGCCGCTCGAAAGGCAGCACCTCCGGCTCCGGCAGCAGCCACACGGGAGCGTCGTCGCCCAGGTAAGCCAGCAACTGGTCGTTCAGACGGCGGGCATCCTCCAGGCGGGGCGCAATCACCACCACCGGCCGCTGCTGCAAGTGCCACAATGCGCCCACGTAAACCGCCTGATGTTCCGCATCAATGGTCAGCGCCCCCCGCGCCTGCGGCCGGTTCAAATTGCGCAGCTGTTGTTGTAGCCAGGGCCGACCGCCCAGCAGGGAAAGCAATCCGGTTAGCGCCATATTCCTTCCATCAACTAGATTCGCGCGCCGGCTGCCGCCGTACACGCCGCTGCGGGACTGACCATCGGACAGCCCCGTTGCCACGATTGTACGCCGCCGGCGGGCGGTTATTCAAGGGAACCCGACGCCGATTCGCCCGCCACCGGACGGCGCAAAGCGATGACACTTCCACCTTGTACCCAGTCTGCGCCAACTGCTAGACTTCCAAACATCCCCCGGCCCGCCGCCGGAAGCCGGAGCCGCCCACGCTATGCCAGCCTGCAACGTACCCAACCGCACCATCTTTACCGGCGACAACCTGGACATCCTGCGCGGCATCAACTCCGCGTGCATTGACCTCATCTATCTCGACCCGCCCTTCAACTCCAACCGCACCTACGCCGCCCCGCTGGACAGCGAAGCCCGGGGCGCCGAGTTCGATGACGTTTGGACGTTGAGCGATATGAAGGCGGAATGGATTGACGAGATTGAATACCGCCTGCCCGCCCTGTTTCACCTCATCAACGGGGCCAAACTGTCGCACAGTGAGAGCATGGCCGGCTACCTCACCTTTATGAGCGTGCGGCTGCTGGAAATGCACCGGGTGCTGAAACCGACGGGCAGCATCTACCTGCACTGCGATGACAGGGCAGTTCACTACTTGAAATCCGTTATGGACGCAGTGTTTGGAGAACCGAACTACCGGGCGGAAATCAGCTGGCAGCGAACTTCCGCGCATAATGATGCCATTAACTTCGGCAGGATTCGGGACATTATCCTGTTCTACAGCCGGCAAACTCGGATAAACGCCAACAATGTTCGAGTTCCGCTGGATGCTGATTACGTAGAAGGGTTCTACCGCTTTGAGGATGAACGCGGGAAATATCGCCTCGGTGACCTCACCGCTCCGCGTTTAGGTACGGGGGAGACTGGCCGCCCCTGGAAAGGTCATGACCCCAATGATAGCGGCCGGCAGTGGAACGCGCCCTTGCGCGGGCGTTATGCCACATGGATTGAGACGAATATTATTCCCGGATACCGAAGTATCTCGAGCCCGTTGGCACGGTTAGACGCACTGGATGAAGCCGGGTTGATTTATCATCCACCCAACAACGGTATGCCTAGTCTGAAGCGTTACCTTGCCGAAAACCCCGGTCAAGTGCCTGGCAACCAATGGAATGATATACGCCCGATTGGGCCGCGCGCGCGGGAACGCACAGGCTGGCGCACGCAAAAGCCGGTCGCCCTGCTGGAACGCATCATCAATGCGTCGTCCAACCCCGGCGATTTGGTAATGGACCCGTTCTGCGGCTGCGCTACGGCCTGCATTGCCTCTGAAAAGCTGGGGCGCGAATGGATTGGCATTGACAAGTTGCCCCAAGCCGCCGAGGTGCTGGCCGCCCGCGCCCGGCGTGAGCTGCAAATACCGATGAACGGCGACGATGAACGCCCCTGGGAGGACTGGACGCCGCTGGTGTTGCAGGAACCGCCCCGGCGCAGCGACTTGACCTCGCTCAGCCCGGCCAACCCCCAATCCGACAAGGAACTGCTGTACGCCTGCCAGAACCGCCGCTGCGTCGGGTGTGAGTACGAACTGCCCCTCCACGTGCTGACCATCGACCACATCACCCCGCGCTCCCGGGGCGGTCAGGATACCATCGGCAACCTGCAACTGATGTGCCACACCTGCAACGCCATCAAGGGCAACCGCGGCATGGAATACCTCAAGCAGCAGCTCCACATCCGGGGCATCCTGTCCTTGTGAGCCCAGCGCGCCGGGGCCAGGGCCTCTACTGCGTGATATAATTCACTAACCCATTTCGCCCCGGACTGCCCCGATGCTCGCATTGCGAGCCACCCCTCCATCTTTGCTGCCACTGCCGGTTGGCGCATCAGGGTGGTAGGTAGCACTAGCAAATTTCAGCAAACTACCAGTAGCCGAGTCCGTACATATGGCAGCAACTGGAACGTACCTAACATCCGTCGGTACGAACCGCGAAACTAATCAGGCGGCATGGCTAATGCACCAAACCAGCAGAGCACCAAAATCATCAAGGAGCCAATTCAAAAATGAAAAGCGTACTCAGCACAGTACTCCGTTACCTAGCATGGTGGTGGTTTACGGCAGCAACGTTAATCATCGTAGGCGCCATCATCGTGACATTAGACGAATCATGGAAAGAAAGTATAAAAATCTTCGCACCACTCACTGCAATGTACGGCGGTAGCGTGCTGTGCACGACTTTGGTGCCATACATAGGGAAAAAGGCAAAAAAATTCGGGATAACTATCAGCACAATAACACTCACGGTATCAGCAACGCTATGGACCATTGATAGCATCAAAACAGCAACGCCCAGCGCATCAATAACCGATATCATTTGGATAATAGGTATAATCACGATGATGGCATTGTTCGTAACAAGTACATTCGCTATAGTCGTCGCGCGAATAATCAGGGATTAAAGACAAAAACCCATGCGAATCAGCATCCCCTAAGATTCCATATGCTCGACCATACGCTGCCGCAAGTCACCGATTCATCACTGCGTGATATAATTCACTAATCTTGCCCATCCAGGATTGCCCCTATGCCCGCCCTGCGGAGCCAGACCGCCCCCTCTGCCTCAAACGATGTCAACGATGCCGCCGGCGACTGTGCTGCGCGCCGGCCGCCTTACCGGCGCATCGTAGTCAAAGCCGGCACCAGCGTGCTGACCGGCGGCGATTCGCAAGGCAACCTGGACACGGCGGTAATGGCCGACCTGGTGGCGCAAATCTCCCAGCTGGTGAACGGGCATCCCACCCAGGCCCTGCTCGTAACCTCCGGCGCCATCGCCGCCGGCCGCCAGGCCCTGGCCGAAACCGCCGCCGTGCCGGCCATACCCGACATTCCCACCCGGCAAGTGCTGGCCGCGCTGGGCCAAAGCCGGCTGATGAACATTTACGCCGACCGGTTCGCCCGGCACGGCGTCGCCATATCCCAGGTTTTGCTCACCCTGCATGATTTGGCCCATCGCCAATCCTACCTGGACATTCGCAACACCCTGTTGTCCCTGCTGGACTTGGGCATCGTCCCCGTGGTGAACGAAAACGACGTGGTGGCCTCCGACGAGATTGGGGAGATATTCGGCGATAACGACCGCCTGTCCGCCCTCATCGCCGCCCTCATTGATGCCGACCTGCTCGTGATACTTACCGACGTTGACGGGCTGTACACTGCGAACCCCAATACCGACCCGACGGCCACTCGCATCGCCACCGTCGCCGTCGTTGATGACGACGTGCTGGCGATGGCCGGCGAGCACCGCAACGCCTGGGCCCGCGGCGGTATGCCCACCAAGCTCCACGCCGCGCACCTTGTCACCACCTCAGGCATCGCCATGACCATCTGCCGGGGCCGCGACCCCGACGTAGTGCTGCGGGCCGCCCGGGGCGAACCCGTGGGCACCTTTTTCCGGCCCGCCGACAACAAGCTCGAAGCCCGCAAGCGGTGGATGCTCAGCCGCGTCGGCGACAGCGGCTGGGGCCAGGTGGTGGTGGACGATGGCGCGGTGTCGGCGCTGCGCCGCAACGGGGTCAGCCTGCTCCCCACCGGCGTTCACCACGTCGTTGGCGATTTCCGGCGGGGCGACATCATCTATATCTCAGACTTTGCCCGTCATCATATCGCCTGCGGCATCGCCAACTATTCCGCCGCGGACGTACAGCGCATCCAGGGCCTGCGCTCCGACCGTATCGCCGACACCCTTGGCTACCACTACGGGCAGGAAGTCGTGCATCGCAACAACCTGGTCCTGCTCTAGACGCCGGCAAGTCACTAATCCCGGCCATCCCGTACCCTGACCATCCTGTACATCCCATCCTGTACATCAATGTAAAAAACGGAGACTGCCCCATGACCGCCGCCGACCGACTGCGCCAGCAAGGTTCCGACGCCCAGGCCGCCTCGGCGGTACTGTCCCGCCTGCCCGGCGGCGCGCGCAACCACGCTCTGGCCAACATCGCCCACGCTCTGGAAACCGAGCAAGCCCCCATCCTGGCGGCCAACGCAGCCGACTACCAGGAGGCCCAGGCCGACGGCATGAACGACGCCTTTCTGGACCGGCTGCTGCTTACCGCCGACCGGCTCAACGGAATGGCCGCCGACGTGCGCGGCGTCGCCGCTCTGCCCGACCCGGTGGGCGAACGCATCGAGTCCTTCATTATGGAAAACGGCCTGGAAGTTGAAAAGCGGCGCATCCCCCTGGGCGTCATCGCCAGCATCTACGAAAGCCGCCCCAACGTAACCACCGACATCGTGGCCCTGTCCCTGAAATCCGGCAACGCCTGCATCCTGCGCGGCGGCAAGGAAACCCTGCGTTCCAACACCGCGCTGGTCGCTTTGGCGCAGCAGGCGATTGGAGAGGCCGGCCTGCCCACGGACGCCGTGCAGTTCGTCGCTGATACCGACCGCGCCCTGGTTGACGTGCTGCTGGGGATGAAACAGTACATCAACCTGCTGGTTCCCCGGGGTGGAACGGGCCTGATTAACTTCGTCGCCGCAAACGCCGCGATGCCCGTCCTCACCGGCGGCGTGGGCGTCTGCCACACTTACGTTGACCGGGACGCCGACACCGCGATGGCGGCGCGCATCGTGCACAACGCCAAAGTGCAGCGGCCCACAGTCTGCAACGCCCTGGACACCGTGCTGGTGCATTCCGAAGCCGCCGCCCGCTGCCTGCCCGAAATCGCCGCCCGCCTCAACCGGGCCGGCGTCGAAATGCGCTGCGACCACCGCGCCCTCAGCATCCTCGGCCCGGCCCACGGCCTGAACACCGTTCCGGCGCAGCCCGAGGACTGGGGCCGGGAATTTCTGGCCCTCATCGCCGCCGTCAAAGTAGTGGACAGCCTCGACGACGCTTTGGGCCACATCCGGACCTACGGTTCCGGCCACTCCGAAGCCATCGTTACGCAGGACGAGGACGCCGCCCAGCGTTTCCTGAACGAGGTGGACGCGGCGGCGGTGTACCACAACACCAGCACCCGCTTCACCGACGGCGCGCAATTCGGCCTGGGGGCCGAGGTTGGCATCAGCACCCAGAAGTACCACGCCCGCGGCCCCCTCGGCCTCCGGGAACTAACTTCATACAAATGGATAGTGCGCGGCCAGGGCCAAATCCGGCAGTAAACGGGAGCGGGCCCGGGTGAGCGCTATGCCCTACGATTACGAACGCGAAATCCGCACCGCCCAATCCGAGGCGTACCTGATCCTCGACGGCGACAACCCGGTGGGCCGCATCGACACCCACTTCCTGCCCGGCGTGGCTCACGTCTCCGTTGCAGTTGACCAGAGTTTGACCTCAGAGCAAATTGAGGAAATCCTTTCCGACATTGACGCCGATATGCTCAACACCGTCGGCGCCGAACGGGATTCGCATATGTACCACGTGTTTCAGGGCACGGAGATTCGCGTTTTCAGCGACACCGGCTATGACGACTACGGCGGCAACGGCAATGGACGCGGGCACGGCCCGGTGCCGCCGCCCGGCGCTAACTGACCGCCGGCGATTCGCCCTAACCCTTGCGGCCAATTACCCGCAAAGCCGCTTTCTCCACACCTTCGGCAGTCAGCCCGTTCTTCGCCATCAGCTCGTAGCCCGGCCCGGAGCTGGTGTAGCCCCGCAGCGCCACCATCTCCACGGGAACCGGACAGTTGCGCGCCACGATTCCCGCCACCACGCTGCCGAGGCCGCCGTGGATATAGTGCTCCTCGGCGGTTACGATAGCCCCGGTCTCCCGCGCCGCGGCGATAATGGCGGATTCGTCCGCCGGCGCCACCGTGTGCAGGTTGATTACCCGGGCGTCAATGCCCTGTCCGGCCAGGCTGTCGGCGGCGTCCAGGGCCGGGGCCACCAGCGCGCCGTTGGCGATGATGGTCAAGTCGCTTCCGGGGCGCATTATGTCCGCCGCGCCCATAGCGAACTTATAGCCGCCGGTATGCACGATGGGGGTGGCGGCCCGCGACAGCCGCACGTACACCGGCCCGTCGGTGGCGGCAACGGTGCGTATCACCTGCTCCGTTTCCAGCGTATCGGCCGGCGCAACCACCGTGAACGACGGCAGCGCGCACATAAGGGACAGGTCTTCAATGCCGTGAGCGGACATCCCGTCCTCCCCGGTCAGGATTCCGGCGTGGGTGCAAACCAGTTTCACGTTCAGCGACGGCTGCGAAACCAGTACCCGCAGCTGGTCATAGGGGCGTCCCGTCCCGAAAACGCTGAAGGTGCTGACAAAGGGAATCTTGCCGGCGGCGGCCAGTCCCGCCGCCACGCCGATTATGTTCTGCTCGGCTGGCCCGAAGTCGAAAAACCGCTCCGGGTATTGGTCCCGCCAGAGATGCACGAAAGTAGATACGTTCAAGTCGCCGCCCAGCACCACGATGTCCGGGTATTCCTCTGCCATTGTGAGCAGGGTGCGCCCGTAAGTCTGGCGGGCGGCCGCCATTTCCCGTTGCGTCGTCATCAGGCCAGCTCCTTCAGCGCTGCTGCGTACTCTTCCGCCGTGGGCGCCCGCCCGTGAAAGCCGGGGTTGTTCTCCATAAAGCTGACGCCCTTCCCCTTCACCGTTTGGGCGATAATTGCCGTCGGCCCGCCTTCCTCAGCCGACGCCAGCGCGCGCAGCACGTCCGCGTGTTCGTGCCCGTCGCACGTGATTACGTTCCAGCCGAAATCCCGCCACCGGTCCGCCAGCGGCTCCAGCGTCATCACCTCGTCGGTGAACCGGTCGTTCTGGATGCGGTTCCGGTCAATGATGGCGGTCAGGTTAGTCGCCCGGTGGTGCGCCGCCGACATGGCCGCTTCCCACACTTCACCCTCCTGGCACTCGCCGTCTCCCAGCAGAGCGAACACCCGGTAGTCGCGTCCGTCCAGGCGGCCGGCCAGCGCATGGCCCAGCGCAAAGGACAGCCCCATCCCCAGGGAGCCGGAGTTCATCTCAACCCCCGGCGTCATCGGGTGGGCGTGGCCTTGCAGCAGCCCGTCGGTCTTGCGATACGAGCCTAACTCTTCGCGGCCAAAATAACCGGCCCGCGCCAGTGTGGCATAAAACCCGGGCGATGCGTGCCCCTTGCTCAATATGAACCGGTCCCGCTCCGGCCAACCCGGATTAGCGGCGTCGTAGCGCATAACCCCAAAGTAGAGCGCTACCAGAATGTCAATCTCGGACAGGGAGCCGCCGGGGTGTCCGGTGCCGGCGGCAAAAATCATTTCCAGACTGTCGCGGCGAAGTTCAAGGGATGTCGCGCGCATCTCCTCGACGGTCTGTAGCGGTTGGGTCACTGCGGGCAAAGCGTCACCTGCGATATAGACAAGGATAATAGTAGAGGCCGGCAAGATTATATGCCCGCATCGTAACCGTGTCCATAAGCAAACCCGTGCCGGCAGCGTTCCGTTGCCGGCGGTCGGGGCCTTTCAAAGTCATTAAAGCCCTCTCCCCTTGTGGGAGAAGGGTAGTGCTCCCGCTCCGCCGCCCGCAAAACCCGCCGCCCAGACTTTGCGCCGGCCCACTGACAACCCCCCTTTGACAACTGCGAACATCGGTACTATACTGCAACCTGTCACGTGATTCTCAGTCCAGCCAGAGGTCAACCGGTCGTCAACGGCCAGTCAGCATAAAAATCGCATACCGGCGTCGTGGAGACCCCTCGTCCAATGCTTACGCGAGTACGGTCTAACCGGCCAACAGCGACTGCCACCGCGCTGCGTGGCTGCGCCTTAAAGCGCGGTTCACGAACCATCGGAGCAAAACTTTGCGTAAATCCCCGGCCGTGGGGCTGACAATGACCGGTAACCTCTGGCTCGCCCACCGTATCCCGCCAACCGCCCGAACCCCGACCACCTGAACCAGCAAGGAGCGTCGCCAATGAACCCAGCCCACCACCACAGAGGAATAACCAAACCACCTGAAATGGAACGCTGCCACCCGTGCGCCGATGGTCTATACTGGGCGCGCCGTCGGTTCCGTCGTTCCGGCTCTTTCGCCCGCAATGATTATCGACTTTCACTGCCACATCCTGCCGCCCGCTTTCGCCAGCCGCCACCAGGAACTCGCGGCCCGTGATGCAACTTACGCCGCTTTGTTTCCCAAAGCCGGCGGGCGTATAGCTGACGCGGACACGCTGCTGCGCGATCTGGACGACGCCGGCATCGACCGGGCCGTGGCCATGGGCTACGGCTGGACCGACCCGTCCCTTGCTGCCGAAGTCAACGATTATCTGCTGGCCGCCGCCGCCGGTCATTCCGACCGCATAACGGCCTTCTGCTCCGTGAACCCGGCCTGGGGCGACGCGGCTGTCCAGGAGGCCGCCCGCTGCATTGACCGGGGCGCCGCCGGCGTCGGCGAACTCCATGCCGACACTCAGGGATTCGACATCACCGACGCCAGCATTATGGCCCCGCTGCTGCGCCTGCTGCGGGAGCGCCGCTTGCCCGTCATCATCCACGCCTCGGAACCGGTCGGCCACCAATACCCCGGCAAGGGCGCCACCACGCCGGAACGCCTGCTGCAATTCGCCGGCAACTTTCCCGACAACCCCATTGTGCTGGCCCATCTCGGCGGCGGCCTCCCCTTCTATGCCGCTATGCCGGAGGTTGCCGACGCTCTGTCCAACGTTTGGTACGATACCGCCGCCCTGCCCTTTCTCTATCAGCCAACCGCCCTTGCCGCCGCCGCCCTTACCGTCGGAGCCGGCCGTATCATATTCGCCACCGACTACCCGCTGCTCCGCCACCGCCGCGTTGTCAACTACATACGTTCCGCCAACCTGAAACCGGAGCAGACGGACGCCGTTCTGGGCGACAACGCAGCGGCCCTTCTGGCGCTGGCGACGCTTCCCGATTACCTGCGTCCCCGCCTGGACATCGTGCTTATCGGCCTCAACCCGTCGGCCTATTCCGTCAGGGCGGGCCACTACTTCGCCAATCCGCGCAACCGTTTCTGGCCGGCGGTGTCCGCGGCCAATCTGGCCGGCCGGCCGGTTGGCCCGGCCGACGACGCCGGCCTCCTGGATTGTGGGATTGGTTTCACCGACGTAGTAAAGCGTCCTACTCCCCAGGCATCGGGGCTGTCAGCTGCCGACTACCGCCGGGACGCTCCATTGCTGCGCGACAAACTGCTGCGCCACGCGCCAGCCATCGCCTGTTTCCATGGCCTGACCGCCTACCGCGCCTATTTGCGTTACGCTGATGGAATCCGCAGCCCCGGCCCAATTGCCCTGGGCCGCCAGCAGCGCGCTATCGGCAGCAGCCGGGTCTTCGTTCTGCCCAATCCCAGCCCGGCCAACGCCCGTTACTCACTGGACGATTTGACCCGGTGGTATCGCAAACTCAGCGAATGGCGCGCGGAGTTGCAGTTATGACCACGGCCCCGGAAACCTTGCGCGCCTTCATCGCTTTGCCGCTGCCGCCGGATTGGACGCACGCCCTGGCCGAGGCCCTTTGCCAATTGCGCCGTTCCATACCCGCCGGCGTCCGTTGGGCTGACCCGTCCGGCATCCACCTGACGCTGAAATTCCTCGGCCCCACGGACGCCAACGCCGTTCCGGGCATCGTCAAAGCTCTCATTGCGCAGATGGCCTCGGCGCCGCCGCCCCTGCTGTCCCTGTCCGGCTTGGGAACCTTCCCCGCCGGTCGCAACCCCCGCGTGCTGTGGGCCGGCGTATCCGGCGACCTGGCCGCGCTCCAGGGTCTGCAACAGCGCGCTGAGGCCGCCGCTGCCGGCTTGGGCTGGCCCCCGGAAAAACGCCCCTTCCGGCCGCATCTCACCCTGGGCCGGGTTCGCGACCATACCCCCGGCCAGCGGCGTCAGGCCATCGCCCAGGCCGTCGCCAATGCCAAACTCCCGCCGGCGACCGGCTGGCAGCCCCACACGGTTCGCCTCTATCGCAGCGTCCTGACGCCCCGGGGCGCAATCTACACCAGCCTCGGCGAGGTAGCAATTTGATGGAAACCACTATCGAAACGAAAATCATTCCGCTCCCGCCCTATGACTTTGAGCTGACCGCCGGCCAGCCCGGCTATTCCCGCGACCAGGAGTTCAAAACGGAAGATTACGTTGCCGGCGCTTACATCCGTCTGCTGGATTTGGGCGATAAAGTCGCCCTGGCATCGGTGCGTTCCAGCGGCGCGGCGGACAATGCGGAACTGTCCGTAACCCTGACCGGCGATGACCTGGCAGACGCCGACGCTCAGCGCGCTGCGGCGCAGTTAACTTGGCTGCTTGGCTGCAACCAGGACTTGCGCCCGTTCTACGATTCCGTGTCCCACGACCCCATACTCGCCGCTGTGGTCAACGATTTCTACGGGTATCACAACACGCGCACCGCATCCGTTTTCGAGGCTTTGGTGCAGGCGGTTATGGGGCAGCAAATCGCCACTGCGGTTGCCCGAGTCGTCCGCAACCTGCTCATCCGGCGCTACGGCGTCCGGGCCACTGTCCGCGGGCAGGATTGGTACGCCTTCCCCCGCGCCTCAACCCTGGCCACGGCGGAAGTGGCCGACCTGCGCCAGCTCAAACTCAGCGTCCGCAAGTCCGAGTACATCCAGGGCATCGCCCGCGCCGCTCTGGATTCCCCTGACGGTTTCGAGGAGCTGCACGGGCTTCCCGACGCTGAGGTTGTCAAGCGGATGATGGCCCTGCGCGGCGTCGGCAACTGGACGGCGCAATGGGTGCTGGTGCGCGCCCTGGCCCGCCCCGACGGCTTTCCTGTTGGCGACCTGGCTCTGCGCCGCACCGTGTCACGGCTCTATTTCGACGGGGCCGAAATTACCGACGCTGAGCTGCTGGATTTTTCCACCCGCTGGTCGCCGTGGCGGTCGTATGCCACTTCGTACCTGTTTGCTGCTTTGCGAGCCGGGCGCGTCGCCGGCCCCTAACTGTGGCCGGCGCAAAACTATCCTTCCCACCACTGCCGGCGCAGCTGCGCTCGCAGTTGCCGTACTTTCCTCCTCCGCTTGGTTGGCGCGGGCTTCCGCCGCCTGGCGCGCCGCGCGCTCGGCCGCCCATCCTTCCCGGGCTTCTACCAGGTCGGGCAGATATTCTTGTGTCATCGGGTCCTAGAAACGCAATCGCCGCTCATACCAGTGCAGCTCCGGCCCCGGCGCCGGGCTGTATCCTCGGCTTATGCCGTCCGCTCCGGTGTCAACATTGATGGGCTGGTACACGCCGTCCACCGGCAGGTCGCCGGCCGGCGCTGCGTCATGGTACTGTCCGCCGGTGTGGTCAAAACGCCACTATTCGGCTACGCCGTAACCGGCGTAGCTGTCCCGCTTGGCGGTGCAATCCCGTCGCCCGGTGCTTTTGACGCCACTTCCCAGCACAAAATCGGGAGGCCGCCCAATTTCGCTGCTGGTATAGCCGTTGGCCGCATCCTCAATGACCGCCGGCGGAATAGCCACGCCAAAAGCGACGACGCAGTCGGGCCGGGGGTGCGGAGCACGTCGCTGGCGTCGTAGCAAAGATAGCCGTCGCCGGACACCGGAACGTCGGGGAGATGCCGGAAATGGCTGCGCAGCGCCTGGTCGGCGCTGGCGATGTGTTTACGCTGCTGCATAGCGTCGGGCGGCTTGGGCGGGTCGGGCAGTTCCGTCAGACGGGGATACGCTCCGGCCGACGGCGTTCCGGGTGGTTTGGCAGTCATAGTGGCCTCGCAGCAAGGCGGAGCGTTGGCAGCCGGAATTGTATCACGCGGGAACCGGCGCCCTTACCGCAGCATCCGCATCAGCCCTTTGGGGTTGTTGGAAAACTGGCGCATCAGCCGTTGGGTCTGTTTGAACTGGTTGAGCACCCGGTTCACGTCCGACGGATTGGTGCCGCTGCCCAGGGCGATGCGGCGCCGCCGGCTGGCCTTGATTATCTCCGGGTGTTCCCGCTCCTGCAACGTCATCGACCGGATGATGGCCTCCGTTTTCCGCAGTTCCGATTCGTCCAGTTGGTCCTGCATCTTCTTCGATTGCTTGCCCAGGCCCGGCATCATATCCAGCACCGACGCCAGGCCGCCCATCTTCTTGACGCCTTGAATCTGGTCGAGAAAATCGTCCAGGGTGAAACTGGCCGTCCGCATCTTGCGCTCCAGTTCCCTGGCTTTCTGCTCGTCAACGGCCTCCTGGGCGCGCTCAATCAGGGTCAGCACGTCGCCCATAGCCAGAATCCGGGACGCCATCCGGTCCGGGTGGAAGGGCTCCAGCGCGTCGCTCCGTTCGCCCGTGCCGACGAACTTGATGGGAACCCCGGTAACGCGGGTTATGGAAAGCGCCGCGCCGCCACGGGCGTCGCCGTCCATTTTAGACAGCACCAGCCCGTCCAGCCCCACCCGCTGGTGAAACTCCTGGGCCGCTTTCACCGCGTCCTGGCCCGTCATCGCGTCCACCACGAGCAGCGACTGGTGCGGCGATACCGCCCGCTTCACCTCTTCCAGCTCGGACATCAACTCGTCGTCAATGTGCAGGCGGCCCCCGGTGTCAACGATGGCCCACGTGAGCGCCAGCTCCGCGGCCCGGCGCACGCCGGCCGCCGCAACTTTGGCCGGCGTCGTTGACTTGGGGTCTTCCGAGTACACCGGGATGTCCAGCTGCTTGCCCAAAGTTTGCAGTTGGGAGATTGCCGCCGGACGGCGCAGGTCGGCGGCAATCAGCATCGCGCTATGGCTCTGCCGCCGCATCTGCAACGCCAGTTTGGCGGCGGTGGTAGTCTTGCCCGACCCCTGCAAGCCCACCAGCATCAGCACCGCCGGCAACCGGCTGGACGGCGTGAGCCGGTGGTCGCCGGCGCTGAGGATTGCGGTCAGCTCCTCATGGACGATTTTCACCACCTGCTGGCCGGGCGACAGGCTTTCCAGCACTTCGCCGCCCAGCGAACGTTCCTTCACCGTGGCGATGAAATCCCGCGCCACGCGAAAGTTGACGTCCGCTTCCAGCAGCGACCGCCTCACCTGGCCCAGCGCATCGTCAATATCCTTCTCGGTCAACCGCCCCTTGCCCTGGAGCCGATTGAAAATCCCGGTCAGCCGGTCGGTCAAATTGTCAAACATTGCAGCTCACACCTGACAGGATAAACGGGATTTTGCCTGTCCATCCCTGTAAAATTGGAACCCTATTCCCACCGGAAAGTGCGGTTGGCGATCACAAAGGCTACCACAAGCCACACCGCCAGGCCCAGAAAATTCGGCCACTGCGTGAATATGGAATCCCCTTGCACCGTCATCCCACGTATCGCCTCCACCAGATAGGTCAGCGGCAAGTAGTCCGTAACGGTTTGCAGGATGTCCGGCAGCACGTCGCGGGAGAAAAATACCCCCGACAGAAACATCATAGGCAGCGACACGATATTCGCCAGCGGCGCCGCCTGCTGCTCCGTGCGCGCCCAGCCGGATACTGCGAATCCCAGCGCGAGAAACACCGCGCCGCCCAGCCCGGCGGCCAGCAGCACCGCAAAGAAGTTGCCGGCAAACTCGGCTCCGAACAGGAACACCGCCACCGCCGCCAATATAATCGTCTGCGCCACCACCACAATCAGCCGGGTAATCACCTGGGCCACCAGCAGCGTGGCCGGATTCAATGGCGTCGCCAGCAGCCGCCGCAGCACCCCTTCCCGCTTCATCGTAACGAAGCTGAAAGCTACGCTGAACAACCCCAGCTGCATAATCGCCATCCCGATTACGCCCGGCATCAGAAAATCAATGTAGCCCAAGTCCCGGGCCGCAACGGCCCGGCTCTCCAGCGTTACCACCCGTTCCGCCCCGGTAATCGCAAAGTTCATCGCGTCAATGCCGGATTGCAATATGCTCAACCCGACTTGCGATTCGCCGGTTCGGCTGCCGTGGTACAGCGCCCGCACCGTGGCCGGTTCCTGGGAGTCCCCGAATCCCTCGGGCAGGATAATTACCAGGTCTCGCTGCCCATCGGACAGCGCCGCCTGTTCTGCCGGCTCAGAGCCGGCGGTAATGCGCAAGGACTCTACGGCGGTCAGCTTAGCGACCAACCGGGCCGACGCTTCGTTTTGCGCCTGATCCACGATGCCAACATCCACCTTGCCCAACTCGCCAAAATTGAGCAGGCCGAAAATGACCATGATGACCAGGGGCAGAAAGAACGTCCAGAACAGGGCCGCCCGGTCCCGCGACCACATTTTGATGGACGACCAGGTGAGATAGATTGCGGGTCGGGTCAGCACGTTAAAATTCCCGCAACGAACGTCCCGTCAGGTCCAAGAACACGTCCTCCAGCGTAGCCAGACGCACTTCCTGCTCACGATGGAAACCCCGTGCAATCAAGTCGTCAATCAGCGCGCCCGGCGTGTCCAGGGTTATGATTCGCCCGCCGTCCATCACCGCCACCCGGTCGCACAGTTCCTCGGCTTCCTCCATATAATGCGTGGTCAGCACGACGGTGCGCCCTTCCGCTTTCCATCCCCGCACCAGTTCCCACATCCGCCGTCGCGCCTGCGGGTCCAATCCTGTAGTCGGCTCGTCCAGAAATATCACCTGCGGATTGTTCACCAACGACGCCGCGATCGCAAACCGCTGCTTCTGCCCGCCCGACAGCGTGCGAAAGGACGACGACCGTTTCTCTCCCAAATCGACCGCATCCAGCAGCGGCTCCGGGTCCACCCGCACGCTGTAAATGCTGCCCAGCATCCGGAGCAGTTCCGACAGACGCAGATGCTCAAAGAACGCGCTGCTCTGCAACTGCACCCCAATCAGCTGCTTCACCGCCCGGGGGTTCTGGCGCACGTCAATTCCGCCCACCGTCGCCCGCCCGCTGTCGGCGGTGCGCATCCCTTCAATAATCTCAACCGTCGTCGTTTTCCCCGACCCGTTCGGCCCCAGCAGCGCGAAAACCTCTCCCCGCTCTACGCTGAACGATACCCCGTCCACCGCCTGCACGTCGCCATAGCGCTTCTTTAATTCCTCCACGACTATGACGGGCGCGCCCCCGCCGTCCATTCGTTCCTGCCGTCCTTGCGCCATCACATTCAATCAATCCGCCGTCGGATTATATCACGCGCAATCCGCAGGTAGCGTTCCATTGCCGGCGGTCGGGGTTTTGCAAAGCTATTAAAGCCCTCTCCCCTTGTGGGAGAGGGTTGGGAGAGGGGCAGCCCTCCGGCTCCGCCGCCCGCAAAAACCCGCCCCCCGCACTTTGCTGACCAACCCCCTTTGACAACCGCGAACATAAGACCTATACTGTACCCCGTCACGTGAATCCCAGTCCTGCCAGAGGTCAACCGGTCGTCAACGGCCAGTCAGCACAAAATCGCATACCGGCGTCGTGGAGACCCCTCGTCCAATGCTTACGCGAGTACGGTCTAACCGGCCAACAGCGACTGCCACCGCGCTGCGTGGCTGCGCCTTAAAGCGCAGTTCACGAACCATCGGAGCAAAACTTTGCGTAAATCCCCCGGCCGTGGGGCTGACAATGACCGGTAACCTCTGGCTCGCACACCCCATCCCGCCAACCGCGAACCCCGCCCCCCTGAACCGGCAAGGAGCATCGCCAATGAACCCAGCCCACCACCGCAGAGGAATAACCAAACCACCTGAAACGGAACGCTGCCCCATCATGCCAATCCTGCCCCGCGATGATAAAATCATCCCCAAATGATTCCCTTGCAGCTTTCCATTCGCAACTTCCTGTGCTACCGCGACAACCTGCCGCCGCTGGACTTGCGGGGTGTCCACGTCGCCTGCCTCTGCGGCGCCAACGGCCACGGCAAGTCGGCCCTGCTGGACGCCATGACCTGGTGCCTCTGGGGCCAAGCCCGCACCGGCAGCCGCAACTATGACGCCCTGATTGCCTACGGCGAAACTGAGTGCCGCGTCGAGCTGGATTTCCAGGCACAAGGCCAGACTTACCGCGTAATCCGCCGTCGCCTGCGTTCCGGGCGCGGGCGTACCGAGCTGGACCTTTTCGCGCTCAACGACGCCGGCCAGCCCCGGCCCATCACGGGGAACTCGCTGAGGGATACCGACGCCCGCATCCGACGCCTGCTCGGTATGGACTACGATACCTTTGTCAACTCCGCTTTCCTGCTCCAGGGGCGCTCCGACGAATTTACCCGCAAAACCCCCGCCGACCGCAAGGACGTCCTCTCCTCAATCCTGGGCCTCGGCCTCTACGACGCCCTCCAGTCCGCCGCGCGCGGTATGCGGGACCAGTGGCAGCACACCGTTGCCCGCACCGACGGCGCGCTGACCCAAACCGAAGCCGCCCTCGCCGCCATACCTGACCCCACTGACGACCTGGCCGGCATCGCCCGGCGGCTGACCTTGCTTGACTCCGAACTCGCCGCCGCGTCCACCGATGTCGCGCAGCGGCGCAGCGCCGTGGCGGAATTGCGCCGCAAGCAGGCTGAGCTGGCCGCCGTCACCCAACGCATCGACACCCTTCGCAGCGACCTCCGGCGGGCCGACGCCGCCATCGCCGCCATCGGCCAGCGCATCGCCGGCGCCAACGAATTAGCCCAAAGCTCCGACGCAATCAATGCCGGATTACGGCAGCTGGATTCCGCCCGCGCCGGACTGGAACGCCTGGAATCCGCCCGCCGCGAATACGATAATCTCCGCACCCGGCGCAGCGAATTGCAGTCCGCCATCGACCGGGAACACGCTGAACTGTCCGCCGAGGCCAGCCAGTTGGAACGGCGCATCCGTGAGGAACTGCAGCCAATGGCCGGTCGCGGCGGCCACATCGCGAGCCGGCTGGCTGCCGTCACCGAGACGGAACAATCCCTGACCGGCGAGCAGGACATCATCGACGCGCAAACGGCCGCTTCCGCGGAACTGCAAGGCAGCATTGCCGTCCAGCAGGGAGAGCTGGCCCGCTGCATCGCCGAAGGCAAAGAACTGCGCGCCAAACAGACTGAAATGCAATCCGCCGACGCCCTCTGCCCCCTCTGCCGCACGCCACTCAGCGAGGACGCCTGCGGCAACATCAACGCCTGGTATCAATCTGAGCTTATGACCAAGCTGCAGCGCCACGGCGAGATAAAGCAAATCATCGACGACCTCTCCAGTCGCCATACCCGGTTGACTAGCGATACCGAAAGCCGTCGCCAGTCCCTGACCGGACGCCAGCGGCAGGCGCAACAGCAGCGCGGCCGGCTGGAGCAGGAACAACGGCAGAGCGACGACGCCGGACGGCAGTTAGAATCGTTGCAACCCCGGTTGGCAGCGCTGCAAAAAGCCCTGGCTGCCGGCGATTTTGCGAACGACCATCGCTCTGCCCGCGCCGAAATCGACCGCAATATCGCTGCCCTCGCTTACGACGAAGCCATCCGGGAGGCGGCTTACCTGCTGACCCAATCGTTGCAGCATTGGGACGCCAAGCGCCGCGATTTAGACGCCGCGCTCTCCCGTCTGCCCCACGATGAGGCCGAATTGCAGCAGTACGAAGCGCAGACGGCCCGCTGGCAGGATGAGCTGCAAAACGCCGCGGCGGCCTTGGCCCTTGACCAGTCCGCCGTGGCTGAGCTGCCGGCCCGGGAGGCGGAGGCTCAATTCGCCGAGGCTGCGCTGGCCCGTCTGTCCGGTGAACGCGACGAATTGCTGGCGCGCCAGGGCCGCCTCCAAGGCGATGCGGAGCGACGCCGGGCTTACCAGGAATCCGTCGCCAGCCTGCGGCAGAGCTTGTCCCACGCTCAAGTTGAACAATCCGTTTATGCCGACCTGACTACCGCCTTTGGACGCAGCGGCGTTCCCGCCATGCTCATTGATGCCGCCGTGCCGCACATCGAAACCGAGGCCAACCACCTGTTGGGCCGTATGACCGACAACCGCTTGGCCGTCAAGCTGGAAACCCAGCGTACCAGTCTGGGCGGCCATGTTACCGAAACCCTGGACATCCTCATCAGCGATGAACTAGGCTCCCGCAACTACGACCTGTTCAGCGGCGGGGAAGCCTTCCGCATCAACCTGTCCTTGCGGATTGCCCTGTCCAAAGTCCTGTCCCAGCGCATGGGCGTGCCCCTGCCCACCCTGTTCATCGACGAAGGCTTCGGCACCCAGGACGCGGCCGGCCGGGAACGCATCGTTGACGCCATCGCCGCCATCCAGAACGAATTTGAAAAAATCATCGTCATTACCCACCTGGACGAACTCAAAGACCTATTCCCCGTCCGCATTGAAGTGCTGAAAACCGATGCCGGTTCCCAATTCTGGCTGAGCTAGCCAATCCCAAAAATCCTGTCCATCCTGTAAATCCCTGTAAATAAGGAGCCCCAAATGCTAACCGACCAACAGCGCCAGTTCCTGGCCGGCAACCACAACGGCGCGCTAACCACCTTTCGCAGGAACGGCGCCGCGCAAATGAGCGTCGTAACCTGCGGCATCTACGGCGACGGAGTAGCCTTCACCACCACCGCCGACCGCGCCAAGCTGCGCAACCTGCGCCGCAACCCCCGCTGCACTATCCTGGTGGGCGCTAACGACTGGCGCGACTTCGTCGTACTGGAAGGCGAGGCCCGCCTGGTTGGCATTGAAAACGCCGGCGCCGACGAATACCGGGAAACCCTCCGCGATGTGTTCCGCACCGCCGCCGGCCAGGAGCATCCCAACTGGCCCGAATACGACCAGGCTATGCGGGATGACCGGCGTTATGCGGTGATAGTAACCCCGGCCAACGCTTACGGCCGCCAGTCCTAGGGGCTGGCCTGGCGCCCGCCCGCCCGCCGCCGTTCCTGTGCCGCTTTGTGCAAGTCCTCGGCCACCCGGTCGTAGTGTTTCGAGCCGCGAAAGAATTCGCCCTGCCGTCTGGCGCCCGCGCACAGCCGCCGGTACAAGTCCGGGTCATCAATCAGCCGTTGGATGGCGGCCTGCAGGCTGGCCGCGGAGCGCGGTTCTGCCAGCAGCCCATTTGCTTCGTGTTCTACGATTTCCGGTACGCCGCCAATGGGGGTAGCCACAACCGGCACGCCGGACTGGAAAGCCTCAACAATGACGCCCGGATAGGTCTCACTGGGCATATAGCTGGGAAACAGCAGCAGGTCGTGCTCAGACAGGACCCGGGGCACATCCCCATGGTCCAGCACGCCGCCGTAGGTGGCCCGGGGATGTCCGTCAAACAGCGTCCAGTCCGTGTTGGGCATCCCCGGCCCGAACACCTGCAAGTGGCAGTCTGCCGGCAGCGCGCGGCAAGCTGCCAGCGCCTCGGCCAGTCCCTTCTCCATTCGCAGCTGGCCCATAAACAGCAGCCGGCGCATTTTATCCCTCCCCGGCCGGGCGGGGGGAAATTCCCTGGTATTGGGGAGCCAGCGGAAGTTGTCCGGGTTGCCGAAATCGGCGCCCAGCCGCCGCGTTTCCACATATACCAGCGCGGAGCGGAGGAACGTCCGCTCCATCAACCGGCGGCGGGCCGGCCCGTACCGCTGATAGCTTTGGCTCAAATGGCCCCCGAAAAACCGCAGCGCCAAAGGCCGGCGCAGCGCCCGGCACAGCAGCCAGATGATAGAGACCCCGACCAGCATTGAGTAGATTGAGTGGGCGGACGTGTTGAGGAATACCAGGTCGGCGCGCCGGCCCTGCCGCAGGATTCCCCGCAGCGTCCGCGCCAGGGTGCGGAACTCGTGCCACAGGATTTTACGGCGGGGCAGGTTGGGCCGGGGCCGCGCCGTATTGATCAGGTCAACGTCAAAGCCCCGCTGCTCCAGCTGGCGCGCCGTTTCCGCAAAAAGCACCCGCGCCCCGCCGATGATTTCAGCGGTTCCCGGCGACGCGGGCGGCAGCGGGCCGATGAGCAGTATCCTGATACCGTTAGGCTCGGCCAAAGTACACTCATCTATGCCGGCAACCGCATTGGCGCGCCGCCACTCCCGGGCGCGACGGATTCCGTCGCTTAATCCGCCGCAATCCCCTCCGCACGCCGCAGCGATGCCACGTCAAAGGGAATATCCCCGTTCTCCCCCCGCAGCGCCGCCAGTACCCGTTCCCCCGACAGCGGCAGCTCTTTCACCCGCACGCCGACCGCGTCGTACACCGCGTTGGCAATGGCGGCCGGGGGGCCGAAGCCCGGCGGTTCGGCTACGGCCCGCGCGCCAAACGGCCCATCCGGCGCCGGCACGTTAATCAGCACGTCCTCAATTTCCGGCAGGTCAATGGCCAGCGGCATCAGGTAGGACGCAAAGGACGGGTTGCGTACTGCGCCGGTCTCCGGGTCGAACTGCTGGTCTTCCGTCAACGCGCGTCCGATGCCCTGCACCACGCCGCCGTCCAGCTGGCCTTCCACTGCCATGGGGTTGATGGCGGTGCCTACGTCCTGCGCCTGCACGTACCGGAGCACCTTTACTTGCCCGGTATCCCGGTCCACCTTGACCTCCGCCGCCTGCGCCGCGAATACCGGGGTGTAGGGCATACTGGAAAGCGACGCCGTGCCGATGATTGGGCCCCCGCGCGAGGTGATGCTGGCCGCGGCCAACTGTGTGAAGGTCAGCCCTTGCGGCGCATTGTCCAGCACGTACACCCGCCCGTCGTCGCAGCCCAGCGCGTCTTGCGGCACGCCCAGCCGCTCGGCGGCCAGCGCCGTCAGCTTGTCCACCGTGGCGTCGGCCGCCCGTTTCACCGCCGTCCCCTGGCTGTACACGATGCGGCTGCCCCCCGACTGGCCCGTGTAGGGCGCCAGGTCGGTGTCCCGCTTGGCGACGATAACCTGCTCCATTCCGATGCCCAGAGCCTCCGCCGCAATAGCCGCCAGCGACGTATCGCTGCCGGATATGTCCGTTGACCCGGTGAGCAGGCTCACCGTACCGTCGTCGTTCACGCTGATGGCCGCCGTGGAGGGGCCGCTGCCGCTGCGCCATTCGCACAGGGCCAGCCCCAGGCCGTGGCCGTCTTCCAACTGGCGGGGCCAGTCCATCTTTTCCTTGATGGCCGCCAGCGTCTCCATCAGGCCGTTGCTGGGCACCACGGCCCCGCTCACCGACACGTCGCCCTCCCGCAGCGCGTTCTTCACCCGCAGGTCGTAGGGGTCAATGCCCAGCTCGTGGGCAATGTGGTCCATGTGCGACTCCACGGCAAAAGTCATGTCGGCCACGCCGGAGGCGCGGTAAGAACCCACGTAAATCTTGTTGGTATAAACGCCGTAGGAACGCAGCCGGTAGTTCGGCACCCGATACGCGCCGATGCCGTGTCCGATGCCGGAGTTCGGCCCCGCGCCCAGGTACGCCCCCACGTCAAAGATGGTGTACGCCTCCCGCGCCGTAATCGTGCCGTCCCGCATCACGCCGGAGCGGATGTAGTTAGTTACCGGCAAGCGCGGGCCGTTCATCGTGAACACTTCTTCCCGCGTGTTGACCAGTTTCACCGGCCGCCCGGTCTTCATTGCCAGCAGAGCCGGGAACGCTTCAAACGTCAAACGCAGCTTGGCCCCAAATCCGCCGCCGAGTTCCATCGCCACTACCCGGATGCGCGAAACCGGGATTTCCAGCACCGACGCCAGCCCGGCCCGTATCTGGTACGGCCCCTGCGTCGAGGCGTAAATCACCAGCCGGCCGTTGGGTTCCACGTCGGCCACGCAGGCCATCGGCTCCAAAAAGCCCTGGTTAATGCCCTGAGAACGATATACGTCCTCCACCACCACGTCGGCGTCCTGGAAAGCCTGCTCCACGTCGCCCCGGTCGGCGTCCAGCAGCGTGCTCACGTTGTGCCCCAGGGTGAACCCGTAGCCCTCGTAGTTCTCCAGCTCCGGATGCACCGTGGCCGCGCCGTCGCCCATGGCCGCCAGCGGATTCACCACCGACGGCAAATCCTCGTATTCCACCTCAATGAGTGCGATGGCTTCCTGCGCCGTCGCCTCATCATCCGCCGCCACCGCCGCGATGGGCTCGCCCACGAAGTTCACCACCTCGCGCGGCATAATGTACCGGTCCCGCAACGCGCCGGAGCCATAGCGTAGGTCGGGGAAATCCGTGCCGGTGATTACGCACCGGACACCCGGCAGCGCCGCGGCTTTGCTGGTATCAATGCTGACGATACGGGCATGGTTGCGGGTACTCGGCAGCAGCTTGCCGGCCAGCATACCCGGCAGATACACGTCCGACGCATAGGTCGCCCGTCCGGTCACCTTGTCGTAGGCGTCAACCCGTGGGTAGTTTCTTTCCAGAACTTTGAACTGTGTCATTGTCATTTCAAGCGCCTCCGTTGCCGCCGTCATTCCCCAACTAGCCGGCGTTTCGCATTTCCTCAGCCGCGGCCATAATCGCCTCAATCACGCGGGAGTATCCCGTGCAACGACACAGGTTGCCGCCGATGGCGAACCGCACGTCCTCTTCGGTAGGAGCGGGGTTCTCCTGCAAAAACCCGGTGGCCGACATTATCAGCCCGGGGATGCAGAAACCGCATTGCAGCCCGCCGTGTTCCACAAACGCGCGCTGCACCGGGCTCAAGCCGCTAATCCCGGCCAATCCCTCAATGGTAGTAATCGCGGCGTCGTGGGCGCTGTGGGCCAGCACCAGGCACGACGTAACGGGCTTGCCGTCCATCAGCACCGTGCAGGCTCCGCAGTCGCCTTCGTCGCATCCCTTTTTGGCGCCGGTCAGCTGGGCGTCGTCGCGCAGGCAGTCCAGCAGTGAGTAGTACGGCTCCACCAGCATTTGGCGGTTTTCGCCGTTGATGAGCAAAAGAAGTGGCTGTTTCATTACGTCAACCTCAATAGCTACCACGCAGTTTGCACCGCGAGCCGCCGGATGTCATTGAAAGATGCGCCGTCGCCGCCCGCCGTCGCCACGGCGTGGCGCAGCGTGCGTTCCGTCAAAACCCGCACCATCTCCCGGCGATACTCGGCTCCGCTCCGCACGTCGGCGATGGGACTGGACGCCGCGGCCGCGGACTGGGCCGCCGCAACGATGGCATCGTCGGTGGGTGTTTGACCGGTCAGTCCATCTTCGGCCGCCCGCGCCCGCAGCGGCGCCGGAGCTACCGCCCCCAACGCGATGCGAACCGAGGCGCAGGTACCGTCCGCCGCCAGGCTGACCACCGCGGCCACGCCGGCCGCCGATATGTCCATTGCCCCCCGGGGGCTGTGCTTGATGTAGAGGCCGCCGGTATTGGGCAGCGGCGGCGGCAGACGCAGTTCCGTCAAGATTTCGCCGGCGGCCAACGCAGTTTGCCCCGGCCCCACGAAAACTTCGTGCAACGGCAGCCACCGCTCGCCGCCGGCGCCGGCGATGCGGCATTGCGTGTCATAAGCCAGCAGCGCCGGCAGCGTGTCCCCGGCCGGCGATGCGTTGCATACGTTCCCCACGACGGTAGCCAGATTGCGAACCTGCACCCCGGCAAAGGCCGTCGCTCCGGCGGCCAGCGCGGGATAACGGCGGCGAACGTCGTCATCCTGCTCAATATCCTGAACCGTAACCATTGCCCCCAAAGAGAGGCCATCATCGTCATTCCAGCTGATGCCGTCCAGTCCGGGCACGTGCTGCATACATACGACGGTATCAGGCCGCCATGCGCCGGTACGCCACCGCACCAGAAAGTCCGTGCTGCCCGCCACCACACGCGCCCGGTCTCCGTGTTCGGACAGCATCCCGAGCGCTTCGTCCAAAGAATGCGGCTCCAGGTAATCAAAACGAGCCATTTGTTAAGCCCTCCACCGCCGGCGTCAATGGATAAACGGGGAAGCCAACGGCAACCCCCGCTTATACGCCGGCCTCTGCCGATTATATTGCCCGCCGCACAGCAGGGGCAACCCTCGCGGGCAACCCAGGCCGGGCCGGTGCCAAGTCAACGACGCTGCCCTTGCCGTTCCTGGATTCCCGCTTTTTCGGGAGTGGCGAGAGTGAAACCGCCGGCAACGAAACGCTGCCGGCGGCCCCTGCAATCAGCCGGGGAGCAGTCCCCCAATTCTGAACATCCCCGTGATAGGGAAGCGCGCCGCGATTACTCTACGCCGTAGTCGCTGATGGGATAGCTGATGATGGTTACGTTAAGCTCGCGGGCGGCAACATCCATTGCCTCCGGCCATTCGTGGTGCGTAACCAGGTAGGCGTCCGTAGCCACTCCGGCAATGCGCCCAATCAGTTCCGCCCGCCGTGCCGCAGTTTCCAGGTCCTGACGGTTGAAGGTGATTGAAGCCTCAGCAACCGCCAACGTTACGGTCTCATCGCCATCCTCCCGGCCCCGGGCGATAATATCGCAGTTGTAGCCGTCGATGAGCTCGGCCCGGCTAATCTGCCCGGCGTGCCGCGCCTCGACCAGCAAAGCGTTGATGCGCTCCCGGTCGGCCAGCACGGCGCGGTCCATAAAGCCGTCCAGAATGGCAACAATCTGCCTGGCGCACTGGTCCTCATAGGAATTCCCCAAAAGACGGCCCACGTGCCCCTGGAGAACCCGTACCGACCGCTCAAGCGCGGGAATGCACTCTATGGCCTTCTCAATCGCGGGAATGCGCTCTATGGCCTTCTCAATCGCCGGAATACGCTGGACGGCTTCCTCAATCGCGGGAATGCGCTGGACGGCCTCCTCAATCGCGGGAATGCGCTGGACGGCCTCCTCAACCACGCCGAGCCGTTCCAAAATCAGCTTGATGTTGTCGGAGTTCTCCCGCACCATCGCCACCAGGTTCGGGAAGTCGTCCGCCAGCAGGAAACGCATCAGCGGCTCCCTGATTCGTGGATGCTGGACGATTTCCAGCACCATCTGCCGCACCAGCGCCGCCTCTTGCGGAATCAGGTCGGTAATATCCGGCGTGCTCATCATCTGCTCCAAAACGGCAACCGCCGCTACTGCTAATCATATCACGCCCGGTCAGAGTCTAAAATCCGGCCGGCGCTACTTCAGGTCTGCTGGCGGGCATATCCAAGTGGGAGCCGGGGGCAGGTTTGCCACTTGCCCCCGTTCAATCCGAAACCGGCTAGCCGCGATTACCGGCTGCTGCCAGCGTAGGGCTGTATGAGTACCCGCAGCGTCCCGTCGTTCTCTTTGCGTTGGGTGAGCAGCCGGTGGCCGGCCTGTTCGGCCCAATAAACCACGTCGTAGATGTTGAGCGCATCGTGCAGGATGGCCTCGATGAACGATGTGCGGTCGTAATCCATCTGCCGGCTCAAGGCGGCGATGACGCCGGCGCAGTTCTTGCCGCGACCGTCAATCACCTTCCATCCGCTGCCGTTGTTGTGGCCGTTGCCGCCGGTAACGGCGCCCACCGGCGCGCGCACGTCGATTTGCCCAGACTTTCGCAAGTCCAGCTGTTCCTTGAAATACGCCACCGCTTCCCAGGCTACCGCCCGGTCGCGTTCGCCGCTGGAGCAGACCGCCCCGCGCACGCCCACGATGTCGGGGTTGATACGGGCCAGCTTGTCTAGGTTTTCCAGCTTCAGGTGCCCGCTCAGGGCCGTGCTCAGCCCGGCCTGCTTGGCCTCCATCACCATATCGCGGAGCATAGCTTCCGGGATAAAGTCAAACAGATTGCGCCCGTCTTTGGTCAGGGTGTCAATCAGGAACCCGTCGCACTCGCCCTCCCTGGCCAGTTGCACCATCAGGTGCGGGTCCAGGCCGCCGTCAAAGAGCAGGTTGTCGGCAAACAGCGAACCGATGAGCTTGGTATCCGAGTTGCCGATGGCGGCGCGGGATTCTTGCAATACTTCCCGAGCCGTGGCATAGTCCGAAACCCGGAACCCGACTTTCACCGACGTAGCGTCCAGCAGCGTCGCCGCGTGTACCGCCATCGCCACCGTTCCGGGCTGGTTCGGCACCACGCCCAGCGTTACGCTGACGTGCTTGTGCGCCGGGATGCGCTCCCGCACTTCCCGAACCAGATTCGGATGGCCGGAACCTACCAGCGCTTCCTGCAAGTTCTTGATGTCAATGATGTCGGCGCCGCCCCGGTCGGCTTCCAGCGCTTCGGCCATGTTCTGCACGCTGACCAGCAGCATCATGCCCGACTCGTTGAGTCCGCTTCGACCGTCCCGCGCTGCGTTGCCATTGAGCCAGGGCGCGTGCGCCCGGCCGTGAATCACTTCTCGCGTCGGGGTTGGAGCCGCCGCGCGGGGCAGCAGGGGTTCCAGTTCCCGCCACAGCTCGCTCTTTTCTTCGGCAGTCAGGTCATTCAGTGGCGCGCGCACGCTGCCGCCGGCCATACCCATCAGCTCGCCCCACGCCTTGCACATCGCCACGGGCAGGGCGCCGTTGGTCTTCTGCATTGTGCCGCCCCACCACTTGTCGGACAGCGCTTTGATGTCCTTCAAGTGCCGGTTGTAAAACTCCATATCGTGATTGCCGGCGGTGGCCTGGTCAATGAACTGGACGTAGTAATTGTGTTCCGGGGTGTCAAAACGCCAGTCCGAAGTGTTGGCGAACATTACCTGCTGGCGGAACCCCAGCTCTTTCGCCTTGTGGAATATCCACTCGTCCGGCGTGCTGATGACGGCGTCCTTGCCAATCGTCAGGTGCGTCTCAATGGAAATCTGCTGGTTGAAACTGGCTTCCTTGACGCCGACGACGTTGGGGATGGCGCAGAGCCGCTTCAGCCCCGGCGGGCTGATGGTGATGCCAAATTGCGGGGAGTTGTAAAACATCATCGCCAGGTCGGTGCTGTCCGCGACCTGCCGCACGAAATCGACTACCTGCTCCTCGGTTTTGGTGACCATATAGGACGGCGCGATGATGAGGAGGTCAAACCCCCGCTGCTGGGCGTGTTGGGCTAGGGCGATACTTTCGTGCAACGACGTGTCGGTTACGTGGGCGCCAATCAGCCAGCGGCCCGCCGCCTCGTCGGCCACGGTGTCCATCACCAGCCGCCGCTCCGATTCGGTGAGACTCCAGAACTCGCCCATGTTCCAAGTGCAGCCGCCGCCGCGCACGCCCAGGCTCCGCACGTGGCGGACATTGCGGCGCAAGCCCTCAGTATCCACCTGATTATCGGGGGTGAACGGCGTTACCAGGGTCGTCCACTGGCCTTTGAGAGTTTGCCAGGCCCATTCCTGCGCCTCGTGCTTGCGGTAACCGGCCATAGTAGTCAGCCTCCGGGGGTAGTGGTCATAGGTCAGCGCCAACCGGCGCGGCAGGGCCGGCGATAATAGCCGGCATCCGGCAATTTTGGTAGCCGCTAGTGTACGGGGCAGCCCGCCCGCCGTCAATAATCAGCCCTCCGGCGGTTGGCACCGGGGGCAGTGCCAAGTGCTGCGGGCGCGCACTTTGAGCAGCTGTACCGGCGTGCCGCATCGGGGACACGGTTCGCCCTTAGCTCTGGGAATAGTCCAGGGCGACAGGGCAGTAGGTGGGTCGGGCCATTGAGCATCCCGTGCCGCAGCGTAGGCGGCGGTGGCGCGGGTGAGAGCGGTGACGATAGCAGTGTGCAGGCGGGCAATTTCCTCGCCGGCGATGCTGCTACCCGCCCGTTCCGGGTGAATGCCGGCGAGGAGAAGGGATTCGTCGGCATACAGATTGCCCAGCCCGGCGACTACCGACTGCTCCAGTAACAGGGCCTTGACGGGGGCTTTGCGGCGGCGCAGGACGGCGGCCAGGGCGTCCGGGGTGAAATCCGGCGACAGCGGCTCCGGCCCCATCTTGCCGGTAGCGCCGGCCGGGTCGTCCAGCAGCCAGAGGTGGCCGAACTTGCGCGGGTCCATAAAGCGCAGCTCCCGCCCGTCGTCCAGGGGGAATATGTGGCGGGCCATTGGCGGGAGTTGCTGCGCGGCGTCGTGAATCCGCAAACTCCCCGTCATTCCCAGATGCAGGACGAGATAACTCCCGTCGTCCAGCGGAGCGATGAGGTACTTGCCTCGGCGGGCGACATCCGCAACGCGGCGGCCGGCGACGCCCTCAATGAACTCGCCCACCGGCGGGCGGCGGACGGTGTTGGCCCAGGTGATTTCCGGCGCGCCCAGCCGCCGGCCCGCCAGCCCGGAACGCAGCAGGTACTGGCGGGTGTTCTCCACCTCCGGCAGTTCGGGCATACCGGCCTATCCTGATTCGACCCGGCGCACGCCCAGGACGACTGCCATGCCCTCCACTTGCTGCGTTTCCGACCTGGCGGCGGCATCGTCCGTCGGAGGGGGGGCGGCCAGCAGGGCATCGCTCAACGTCTCCTGCATGATGTAATCCCGATGCACGGCCATCACGCGAGCCATGTCGTCCGGCCCCTGGTAGTAGGTTACGATGCGGTCGGTAATCTCAAACCGCGCGTTCTTCCGCAGGTTCTGGATGCGGTGGGCCAGTTCCCTGGCCAACCCCTCATCGGCCAGTTCCGGTGTCAGCCGCGCGTCCACCGCTACCATATACCCGGCTTCCAGCGCAGCCGAGTAGCCGTCAACGGACACGACGGCATCCGTATCTGCGCCGGCTGCCTCTTGCGCCAGCGCGTAAATCCCGTGCCCGGCGTCGGCCCGCAGGTTTTTGACGTTCAGTTCCTCGAGAATCTGCCCCTGCACCCAGCCCAGGTACTCAGCTTCCTCCGGGGCGCGGGTTCGCACCACCACCTCCGCCAGCGGTTGCCGCACTTTCAGGCCGGCCTTGCTCCGGGCGGAGCGGCCCATGCTGGATACCCGCATCGCCAGCCGGGTAGCATCCATCAGCGGCCGGTCAATCAGCGATGCGTCGGCAACCGGATAGTCGGCCAGATGCACGCTGTCCGGCCCGTCCGGGTTGTAGCGCAGTTCCAGGTTGCGGTACATCTGCTCGGCCACGAAGGGAGCCAGCGGCGCCATCAGCCGGGCCACGGTGGTCAGGCAGGCGTACAGCGTGGCGTAACCGCCCCGCTTGTCGGCGTCGTTTTCCGACTTCCAGAACCGCCGCCGCGACCGCCGCACGTACCAGTTGGAAAGCACGTCCACAAATTCCTGGATGCGCCGGCCGGCGTCGGTGGGATTGTAGTTATCCAGATGGTCGTCAACCTGCTGCGCCAGTTGGTTCAATTCCGACAGAATCCAGCGGTCCAGCTCGGCTTCGGGCCGCCAGCCGTCGGGAATCTGGTCCGGCTCAAACCCGTCAATGTTCGCGTAGTTGGTAAAGAATGAATAGACGTTCCACAGCGTCAGCATCACCTGCCGCAGGGTTTGCTGCACCAGCCGGTCTGAGAACCTGCGCGGCTCCCCCGGATGCGACGCCGTGAACAGATACCAGCGCAGGGCGTCGGCGCCGTGGGTGTCCAGCACGCTCATCGGGTCCACCACGTTGCCCAGGCGCTTGCTCATCTTGCGCCCGCGCCCGTCCAGAATCAGGCCCAGGCAGATTACGTTGCGGTAGGCGGCATCATCCTGCAACAGCGTGGCCAGGGCGTGCAGGCTGTAAAACCAGCCCCGGGTCTGGTCAACGGCCTCGCAAATGTAGTCGGCGGGCAGGCGTCCGTCCTGCGCAATCTCCGGGTTCTCAAAAGGAAAATGCCACTGCGCGAAAGGCATTGCGCCGGAGTCAAACCAGGCGTCGGCCACCTCCGGGATGCGCTGCATCACCCCGCCGCATTGGTCAGTCCCGCAGGGCCAGGTTATGTTGTCCACATCGGGCCGGTGCAGGTCAATGTCGTCGGAATCCGCTCCGGAGCATTCGGCCAATTCGGACCGGCTGCCGATGCAGGTCGTCGTCTCGCAAGTGTCGCATTGCCAAATCGGGATGGGCGTCCCCCAGTAGCGCTCGCGCGAGAGGGCCCAGTCCACGTTGTTCCGCAGCCATTCCCCGAAACGGCCGGCCCGGATGTGTTCGGGATACCAGTTGATGGTGTCGTTGATGTCAACCAGCCGTTCTTTCACCGCCGTGGTGCGGATGTACCACGAGGTTTTGGCGTAATACAGCAGCGGCGTATCGCAGCGCCAGCAGAAGGGGTAGGTGTGCCGGTACACGCCCCGGTGATAGAGCTGCCCCCGCTCTTCCAGGTCGGCGGCAATCTCCGGGTCGGCGTCTTTGACAAACTTTCCGGCGAAGGGATAGCCCCCGGTGACGATGCCTTGCAAGTCCACGGGCTGCACAAAGGCCAACTCCCGTTCCCGGCCCAACGCCAGGTCCTCATCGCCAAAGGCCGGGGCGATGTGAACGATGCCGCTGCCGTCATCCATGCTGACGAAATCAGCCGCCACCACGCGGGGGGCGTAGCTGTCCGTATCCTCCAGCTGCGTCGTTCCGTTCCGGCTGACGAACTGCCGGATGGGGGAGCCGTACTCCACCGCATCATACAGGGGGCGGTAGGGCAAGCCCACCAGGTCGCTGCCCTTGACCGTACCGGTAACGGTATACTCGTCCTGCAACACATTGAGCCGGGCGGTAGCGAGTATCATCCTGACCGTTTCGCCCCGGTGGTCAGCAGTTTCAACGATGGTGTATTCGGCATCGGGAGCAACGGCTAACGCCGTGTTGCCGGGCAGCGTCCACGGCGTGGTCGTCCAGGCGAGAAAGTAAGTGGCGATGGAATCTGTCCCCGCGCTTGCGTCTGTCCCCGCGTTTGCGGGTGAATTGGGCAAAGGCGCCGCCGCCTCGAATTGGATGAAAACGCTGGGGTCGGGCGTGTTTTCCCGGTAGCCTAGCGCCACTTCGTGGGATGACAGGCTGGACACGCAGCGGGGGCAATGCGGGGTGCCGCGCCGGTCCTGATACAGCAGGCCCCGCTCCCAAAGCTGCTTCAGTATCCACCATCCGGTTTCGATATAGTCGTTTTCCAGCGTCACATACGGGTCGTCCATATCTACCCAGTAGCCGATGCGGTTCGTCATCACCTCCCAATCCTTCACGTACCGGAACACGCTTTCCCGACAGCGCCGGTTGAACTCGGCGATCCCGTATTCCTCAATCTCCCGCTTGGATGATAGCCCCAGTTCCTGCTCAATCGCCAACTCCACCGGCAGGCCATGGGTGTCCCAGCCGCCCTTGCGGATGACGCGGCAGCCCTTCATCGTGCGGTATCGGGAGATAACGTCCTTGAATACGCGGGCCAGCACGTGGTGGATGCCCGGGCTGCCGTTGGCCGTGGGCGGCCCCTCGTACATCATAAACAGCGGAGCGTCCGGGCGCTCGGCCACGGAACGGCGGAACACATCGCGCTCCTGCCAGTAATCCAGAACCTCAGCGTCCAGGTCTGGAAAACTGACCCGGCTGGAAACCACGTCAAACATAGTCCGAATACCTCTGCGTCGTCTGTAACCGGGGGCGGGGCGCCTATCCCCGGCCACCGGAATGAAAACCCGATAATTTGCGATTATATCGCAATCGCCGCTATGGCAATTGCCAAAAGGCTTGTCCGATTCCGGGCCGGGTCGTTACCAGAAGGCATGAAAATGGTGCAACGGCCCGTGGCCCTGCCCGATGGGGTAAGCGGCGCGGATTGCGGCGGTAACGTATTCCTTTGCCTGCGCCACCGCCGCCGGGGTGTCCAAACCGTAGGCGAGGCCGGCGGCAATGGCGGAGGCAAAGGTGCATCCTGTCCCGTGGGTATTGCGGGAGGGAATCCGCTCCGTGGTGAACTCCAGAAACCGCTCACCGTCGTAGAGCACATCAGTAGGCGGCCCGTCGCGGTGGCCGCCTTTAACCACCACCGACTTTGCGCCCATCCTTACGATGCTTTCCGCAGCCCGGCGCACGTCGGCATCGGTGCTGATGGTCTGTCCGGTTAAATCCTCCGCCTCCGGTATGTTGGGCGTTACCACGGCGGCCAGCGGCAGGAGGGAGTCGCAGATTGCGGAGATGGCTTCCTCCCGCAGCAGGCGGTCGCCGCTTTTCGCCACCATTACCGGGTCCACCACCAGGTTGACGATGGCGTGACGACGGACGGCTTCCGCCACCGTTTCCACAATCGCGCGGGACGACAGCATCCCCGTTTTGACGGCATCGGCCCCGATGTCGGTAATCACGGCGTCAATCTGGGCGGTAATTACTGCGGTGGGCACTTCGTGAACGGCGGTAACTCCGACCGTGTTCTGCGCCGTGATGGCGGTCAGCGTCGATGTGCCGAAAACCCCCAGCGCCGCAAAGGTTTTCAGGTCGGCCTGAATGCCGGCGCCGCCGCCGGAATCGGAGCCGGCGATGGTCATTGCTACGGGTGGATGATTGCGGGTAGCCATAGCCCTTGCCTTTAACATTCCCGTCATTCCGGCGCCGGCCGGAGGCCAGGCGCCTTGACGGCAATCAGTCGGGATTGGCGGGAATCCGCCAGTCATCGCCGCCGCTGGCGCCGGGGCTTTCGGGAACAGACATGGCTACGGCAGTGTCACTCAAAGCGTTGGCGTGCTCCTCATCGGAGAGGACGCCAATGGGCAAGGCGGGCAGCGTTTCGATATTCACTCCGGCGAGCGAGCTCAATTCCAGGGACAGGCGGACGGCGGACTGGTTGTCATCCGCCTCGGCGATTATGACGAAATCGTACCGACCGAGCACGGCATATTCGGTGAGCACTCTGCCCGATGAGGATTCGGCGCGCGCCGCGGCCTCGGTGAGCAAATTGGGGTTGGAGCGGCCCATGCGCCGGCCCCGCTCGGTGAAATTGGCAAGCATTATGTAGTTTGGCATCGCAGGCACCTTTGCGGTTTATTTTTCGGAGCGTCGCCAGTAGTATAGCACTGCCGCCGCCAACAGGCTTAACGGCCGCGCCATCCGTCATTGTGAAAATACCGTCAGGCGTTAGTGGCAGTTTCGCTAGGGCACTGACGACCGCGCCTAATCGCCCGTGGGTGGTCAGCTGTTCCGGAGGCGCTGGAGTTCCTCTTCCAGTTCGCGGACTCTGGCTTCGGCCTGCCGGCGGGCCGCGCGCTCCCGGTCGGCTCGGGTGCGCTGGTCGTCGTATCGGGCGCGCTCCCGGGCGACTTGGGCGCGCTGGTCGTCGTAGGTCAGGATATGCAGTTCCGTTGCCGGGTCGTACCATCCCAGCCGGCCGCGCTCCCAACGGAGGTTCAGGTTCAGCGCCGCGCTGTAACCCTGCCGGATGTCCGCGGCCAACTCCGCAATGGGAATCGGCACGTACACGCCGTCCACCAGCCGGTCGCCGGCCAGGCGCGCGCCGTGATAGCGGCCCGTCTCGTCAAAACGCCAGTATTCAGAGATGCCCAGCGCCGCGTAGTCGTCCCGCTTCGCTCTAATGTCGGCGCGTCCGGTGCTGCGTGATGCGATTTCCAGCACAAAGTCCGGCGGCTTCCCCTGTTCTGAGATGACGTAGGCATTGCTCCGGTAGTAGGCCGCCGGGTTCACGTCAAAGGCGACGAGCAGGTCCGGATACCGCAGCCCCTCCATATTCCGGGTGGGTTCAGGGCTGACGTAGTGTTCGCCGGCGACGAGGGTGGTGTCGGGGTTGCCCAGGTGCTGGAGCAGATGGTGGGCGCTGCCGGTAACGTTGAGGTGGTTGAAGCTGGTCATTGCGTCGGGTTTTCGCTGGGGCGGGTCCGGGAACTCGTAGAGCCCCTGGGATGGCGGCGTTCTGGCGACGGTGTTGGCGGTGGTCATGCTGAACCTCTGTGGGGCTTGGCGGGTTGGCCGGTTTCCGGCCCGGCGGGAAAGTGAAAGTGAACCGGATTATACCGGCGCCGGGTTCGGGCGGGGCCGGATTTCAGTTTGCGTGGGGGAACCCTGGGGTGGTCAGCCGTTCCGGAGGCGTTGGAGTTCCTCTTCCAGTTCGCGGACTCTGGCTTCGGCCTGCCGGCGGGCCGCGCGCTCCCGGGCGACTTGGGCGCGCTGGTCGTCGTAGGTCAGGATATGCAGTTCCGTTGCCGGGTCGTACCATCCCAGCTGGCCGCGCTCCCAACGGAGGTTCAGGTTCAGCGCCGCGCTGTAACCCTGCCGGATGTCCGCGGCCAACTCCGCAATGGGAATCGGCACGTACACGCCGTCCGCCAGCCGGTCGCCGGCCAGGCGCGCGCCGTGATAGCGGCCCGTCTCGTCAAAACGCCAGTATTCAGAGATGCCCAGCGCCGCGTAGTCGTCCCGCTTCGCTCTAATGTCGGCGCGTCCGGTGCTGCGTGATGCGATTTCCAGCACAAAGTCCGGCGGCTTCCCCTGTTCTGAGATGACGTAGGCATTGCTCCGGTAGTAGGCCGCCGGGTTCACGTCAAAGGCGACGAGCAGGTCCGGATACCTCAGCCCCTCCATATTTCGGGTGGGTTCAGGGCTGAGGTAGTGTTCGCCAGCGACGAGGGTGGTGTCGGGGTTGCCCAGGTGCTGGAGCAGATGGTGGGCGCTGCCGGTAACGTTGAGGTGGTTGAAGCTGGTCATTGCGTCGGGTGCTCGCGCGGGCGGATCCGGGAACTCGTAGAGGCCCTGGGATGGCGGCGTCCTGGCGACGGTGTTGGCGGTGGTCATGCTGAACCTCTGGGGCTTGGCGAGTTGGCCGGTTTCCGGCCCGGCGGGACCGTGAACCGGATTATACCGGCGCCGGGTTTCAGTTTGCCGGCCTCCCGCTGCGGCGGGCGCGCCTGAGGCCAAACCCCGGATAGACCCGCCGGCGGCGGCATGCTATTATCGCCCCGAACACCCCGGAACATCAAATCAAGGTGAAACCCGCCCCTTGCTCAACGGAGGCTTATATGGACATCGGCTTGAATATGTCAATTTCCACTGACTCGATTGACGTTGCTGACATCGCTGCCAGGGCAGAGGCTCTGGGGTTCGAGTCCATCTGGCTGCCTGAGCACCCGGTGATGCCGGTCAACCCCGTGTCCAGGTACCCCGGCTCTCCGGATGGCTCCATTCCCCCGTCCATGAGCGATATGGCCGACCCCTACATCGGCTTGGCCCGCGCCTCCGCCGTCACCAGCCGCATCAAGCTGGGCACCGGCATCACGCTGATACCGGAGCGCAACCCGCTGGTGCTGGCCGGCGCCATCTCCACCCTCGACCGTTTCTCCGGCGGGCGGTTCATCCTCGGCATCGGCACGGGCTGGCTGCGGGAGGAAACCGAGATAATGGGCGGCGACTTCGACCATCGCTGGACGCAGGCCCGCGAGGCCATTGAGGTGATGCGCGCCCTGTGGACGCAGGACGCCGCCGAGTATCACGGTCAGTATTACGACTTCCCGCCCGTCCAGTGCAACCCCAAGCCGGCCCAGGTGGGCGGCCCACCGGTAATCCTGGGCGGCAACGCCCGCAACGTGTTCCGCCGGGTGGCCCGCTGGGGCGACGGCTGGATGCCCACCGCCGCCAGCCCGGAGCAGATTGCCGCCGGCCGCGCCGCCATTGACGAGCTGGCCGAGGCGTCGGGCCGCGACCCGTCCCGCATCAACGTCACCGTGTTCGGCCAGCCGGCCGACCGGGAGGTCATCGCCCGCTTTGAGGACGCCGGCGCCAACCGGGTCATCATCCGCCTGCCCGATACCACCAACGCCGGCGCGCTGGACGAAATGGAGCGCATCGCCGAAGCCGTCCTCTGACCGCTGGCCGCTGACTGCGCCATGGCCGACCACGGGCGCCCGGCCGCGCTTATTCCCTGTTCGCGAGCGTTGCCGGCGTGGGTGGCCCGCTCCGAGTATCAATCAGCGCAATATATCTAGGCCCGGCATATCGCATATTTGCCGGGCTGATGTTAATCTATTGTTAAATCGTCGCGTAGGCCATCCGATTAAACGAATCTGCTCTACAGACAGCCGGATACATCAGATATTATCGCTGGTTTTGACGAAAATCGTACTACGCAGTCAGTAAAGGCGGGTTTGACTGCATAGCGAATGTTGCCTATATTTGCCAACGCTGGCATCATACTCAAATTGATGGAAATACGCTGGTCATCATGCTTGACATCATGAACCATACCCCGGAGGGTTCACATGGTTTACCGACGATTCTTGAAATTCCCCGCTATTGCCCTGTTGACAGTGCTAATCGCCACGGTGGTTATCGTCGGATGCGGCGGCGCCGCCGAGCAGGGAGCGGCCGCGCCTACGCCGGCCGCCGCTACTGGTGGCGGCGCGGCGGCCCCAGCCGCTCCCACCAACACGCCGGCGGCTGTCCGGGCCACCAATACCCCGGTTCCCCAGGGGGCCGCGCTGGAGCCTACGCCCACCCAACGCATTTCGGTGCTGCCGGCCCGGCCCACCCCTACGGCAACTCCGGTTGGGCAAGAGCCCGAGGGAGTATTGGTAACTGACCGGCTAATCGCGGTCGTTGACCCGCCTTCACTGGAGTCGATGCTGGACTGCGAAGTTACCGGCTCCGGCGTGCTCAATTACCGTATGTCTGCCGAGTGGATGGTGGACGCCAGCCGGTATGACGGCTCCTATGAGCCGATGCTGGCCACCGAATGGAGCGTTTCCGAAGATGCCCGCACCTGGAACTTCAAGCTCCGGCAGGGCGTCCGCTGGCATGACGATTGGGGCGAGTTCACCGCTCAGGACGTGCAGCACTCCATGGCCTACTACACCAACCCGGAATGCCGGGCATCGTACTCGGACTATTTCCGCAACGACCCCGGCGCTGAGGTTGAAATAGTCAACGACTACGAGGTTAACCTGCATATGCAGCGACGCCCTGCCGTTGACTTCATATACTGGTACTCCGGCTATCGCGGCATTCCCCACAGCAGCAAAGCCCAGTGGGAGCAGGCTTGCCCCAATGGTGAGGCCGACTACGGCGCTACCGAGGCCGGCGAGCCGCTGAACTACTGCAGGGCCAGCCGGGATGCCACCGCTGCAAAATCGGCTCGTACCGGCCCCTACGAATTCGTCAGCTTTGAAGAAGGCGTCGGCTGGGAATGGGAGCGAGTCGATTACGACCACTGGCGGGTCAATCCTGATTTCGCCGAGATTGAACTCAAGGACGTGCGCGAATCCGCCACCCGCCTGGCGATTATGCAGGCCCGCGAAGGCCATATCGCCACCATCAACCGGGCGCTGTTGCAAGACGCCATTGACGACGGCCTGGAAGTAGTTGACAGCTCGGTCACCTCAGTAACCGCCTTCGCTCTCTTTGGCGGTATGTACTTCGCCACCGGCGCCAAAGGCGTCCCCACCGACCTTTCGGCAGAGCAGCAGGCCGAGATTCGGGCAAGCTACGACATCGTCGCCGCCCGTGACGAGAAGATGCCTTGGAACGAACCCGGCGAAAGCGGTCGCCTGGTCCGCATGGCTATGAATAAAGCCATTGACCGCGACCAAATCAACAATGCCATCTTCAAAGGCGTCGGTGGGAAGCAGTGGGTCGCCACCCTGACCCCCGACTTCCCCGGCGGCTACAACGCGGACTGGGAAGACCGCTGGGATGAACTCTACGGTTATGACCCGGACAAAGCCCGGGAGCTGCTGGTCGAGGCCGGTTATCCCGAAGGCTTCTCCTTCCGTGTTCCCGTATTCGTCCTGGGTGGCGTCCCCGAACTGCCCGACATGATGGAAGCCATGTCCAAGTTCTGGACCGAAATCGGCCTGGAACCCGAGCTCGACCCCATCGAATTCTCCAACTGGCGGAACAACTACCGTGGCCTGGACACCGATTGCTGTGTCTATGGTTTCCGCGGACCGGCAGCGCCCATCGACACCCGCGTTCACTTCTACTTCAGCGCCGAACGGTTCTTCCGCGCTCACACCAGCGACGAAATCCAGGATTGGAAAAACCAGGCCCTGCGCGCGCTTAATGAGGCTGACGCCGCCGGGCTGTGGCAGAACGTTTCTGACCAACTCTTTTACGACGTGGGTACCATCCCCGGCTGGACTATGCCCATCAGCGCTACCATCGACCCCGACGTAGTTGCCGAGTATGTCTTCCTGGGGCCCAATCAAGGCAGCTTTATCTACCTGGAGTACGTCAAAGGCGTGCGTGAGTAAGCCACGTCCCGAGCAAAGGACGCTAACCCCTGACGCTGCGGTTTCAGCCCGCAGGTCAGGGTTCGGCAGCCAATTACATCAGGCGCCGTGAACCGTTACTGCCGTTCCCGGTTCACTCAACAACCGGCAAGTAGGGCTAACCATTATGCAGAGATTCATACTCCTGAGAATCTTACAAGGGTTGCTGGCAGTGTTCGTCATCAGCCTGATTGTCTTTGCCCTCTCCCGAGTGGCCGGCGACCCGCTGGCCGCCATTCTGGATGACGAAGCCGGCAAGGAACAGATTGAACTGCTTCGTAAAAGCTGGGGGCTGGACCAGCCGCTCCATGTCCAGTATTTCACTTATATGCGCCGTCTGCTGACCGGGGACCTGGGCGTATCATTCCGATGGGACCGCCCGGTAGTCGAACTCATTGCCGAAAGGCTGCCCGCTACCGTGCAACTATCGTCATTCGCGTTGGTCATTACGGGCTTGATTGCTTTTCCCATCGGCGTACTGTCGGCAGTGAGAAAAGATTCGTTGTTTGACGTCGGCGGAAAAATGTTCGCCATCTTAGGACAGTCGGCTCCGACTTTTGCGGTTGGCTTGATTCTAATGTGGTTTTTCGCGGTTCAGCTGGGATGGCTCCCCACATCCGGCAGGGGCGGTCTGAGGCATATGCTGCTGCCCGGTTTTGCGCTGGGTTACTACAACGTGGCCGCGATAATGCGCCTTACCCGCTCCTCAATGCTGGATGTGCTGGATACCGAGTACGTGAAACTGGCCCGTATCAAAGGCATACCGGAATGGAAAATCGTCTGGAAGCACTGCTTCCGCAACGCTCTTATCGGGCCGCTGACCTATTTCAGCCTGATTTTCGCGGTGCTCATCACCGGCTCGGTGGTCATCGAAACCGTTTTCGCTTGGCCGGGTCTGGGCCTCATGGTCATTGAAGCCATCAACTCCAAAGACCACATCGTCGTTCAAGCCGTGGTGCTGCTCTTTGCGCTGCTGTATATCGGGATAAACATTGTCACCGACATCACCTACGCTTACGTTGACCCACGCATCCGTTACGGCTAGAACGCTCTTCGGCTTTGTCGCCGGTTCGATAAGACCCATCGCATTGTCCTAAACATCGGAGGGAAAGGATAATGGCTGTACAAACAAGCGCGCCGGGAGGGCCTGTTGACGCACTGGCCGGGGCCGCTCCCGCCGCCCGCGGATTCTCCCTGGGCCGGGCGTGGCGCGAATTTCGCCGCTTTCCGGTGGTGCCGCTATTCGTGCTGGTTTTTCTGCTGATTGTCCCGGCGATTTTCGCTGATGTGTTGTCGCCCCATGACCATATCATCGGCGACCTCAGCCGGGACCTGGAGCCACCCGGCTGGGTCTCTGACCGGGAGAAAAGCCAGGTCGTAGTTGAGCGCGTTAAAGACAAGAACCCCAACGAAGTCAGTATTAGAAACGCCCAACGCAACCTGGACAGCGGCGTTGCCACATTGGTGGACGCCAACGGCAACGGCGCGGTTGACGTGGGCGAGACGATGATCAGGAGTGAACCGGGCGGCAGCTGGGAATATCCCTTCGGCACTGACAAGCAGGGCCGGGATTTGCTGAGCCGTATGATGCACGGCGCCCGCATCTCGCTGGCGGTATCCTGCCTGGCCATTTTGGTCGGGGGCATATTGGGCACCGGCCTGGGGATGCTGGCCGCTTTCCGGGGCGGTTTCCTGGACGCACTGGTAATGCGTATCGTGGACATCAAGCTGGCTTTCCCGTCCATCCTGCTGGCCCTGACGCTGGTAGTCGCCATCGGCTCCGGGTTCAGCACCGTTATCATCGTCATTGCGCTGCTGCTTTGGGCCCGCTATGCCCGCGTAGTGCGCGGCGAGGCTTTGGCCATCCGCGAACGCGACTTCATCGACCGGGCCCGGGTGGCCGGCGCTTCCAACCTGCGGATTATGGGCCGTCACATTTTCCCCAACGTGTTCAACACCGTGATTGTGCTGGCAACGCTGGAGGTGGGGCACGTTATCATCCTTGAAGCCACCCTGAGCTTCCTGGGCGCCGGCATACCACGCCCCAACCCCGCCTGGGGTCTGATGGCCGCTGACGGGCGCGAAGTCATCACCAGTTCCTGGTGGATTTTCATGTTCCCCTGCCTGGCCATCGTGCTCACGGTGCTGTCAATGAACCTGCTGGGCGACTGGCTCCGCGACCGCCTCGACCCCAAACTGAGGAACGTCTAACCCTTCCATTGCAGGGGAAGGGCCGGCTCTCCCAATCAACCACACCCATTTCACAACCCCGGAGGATTGCATGACACGCAGTAGTGGTTTCCGACTTTCAACCATCCTGACGGTTCCGGCCTTGCTGGCCGCGCTGTTTATCATCGGCTGCGGCGGGGCCGCGGAACAGCCGGCGGCCCCCGCGGCCGCGCCCGCGGCTACCCAGGCGCCGGCCCAACCGCAGGCGGATCCGACCAGCGCTCCCGCCGCCGCGGCGCCGGCGGACACGCCCGCGCCGGCGCCCACTTCCGCGCCGACGCGGCCCTCTTTCATCGCCTCAACCCCCGTTCCGCAGGCCGTGCCTACCGAGGCGCCGGCCACGGAAGGGGCGCTGCAAACGCAGGATTTGATTTTCCTGTTCTCCCAGCAAACTCGCCAGGGCATTATGGACTGCGACGTTACCGGAAGCGCCACCAGCCAGCACCGCCCGTCCCACGAGTTTCTGCTGGACCCCAACCGCTACACCGGCTCCCTTGACCCGCAGCTGGCTACCGACTGGAGCGTGAGCGACGACGGGCGCACCTGGAACTTCAAGCTCCGCCAGGGCGTTGACTTTCACTTTGACTACGGCGAATTCACCGCTCACGACATCGTGAACTCACTCAACTACTACACCAATCCGACGTGCGGCGCATCTTACTCCGACTACTTCCGCACCAACCCGCAGGCCCTGCCGGAAGTGGTCAGCGACCACGAAATCAACATTACCATGGGCGCGCGCCCGGAGCTGATTTTCGACTACTGGATTTCCGGGTATCGCGGCCTGCCCATCACCAGCAAGGCGCAGTGGGACACCGGCTGCCCCAACGGCGCGGCCGACTACGAGACTTTCGACGTAACGGCCCATCTGGACGGCTTCTGCAATGCCGGCGAGCCTACGCTGCTGGAGCAGGGGCCCGCCCGCCTGGGGCCGTACCAGTTCGCCGAATTTGAGAAAGGCATCGGCTGGGTGTGGGAACGCGCGCCCGGCGACCACTACCGGGTGGACCCGGACTGGGATTCCATCGAAATCAAAATCATTGAGGAAGCCTCTACCCGCCTGGCCGCGATGCTGGCCCGGGAAGCCCATCTGGCGACCATCGACCGCGCGCTGGTCGGGCAAGCCCTGGACTCCGGCCTGGAAATCGCGCCCAGCCAGGTGGTGGCCGTCAACAGCATGATGGTCTTCGGCGGCCTCTATTACTCCACCAAAGAAGGCGCCGACTTCGACCCCTACTCGGCTGCATCCTATGACCCCACCGTTCCGTGGGCCGCGCCGGGAGACGCCGGCAAACTGGTGCGCCAGGCCATGAACAAGGCCATCGACCGCGATGCCATCCGCGAGAACATCTTTGACGGACAGGGCGCCGAGGGCCGCGTCGCCGGCCTGATTCCCAGCGCCGAAGCCTTCGGCGGCGAATACGCCGGTTATAACCCGGACTGGGAAAGCCGCTGGGAGGAACTGTACGGCTATGACCCGGATGCGGCGAGAGAACTGCTGGCCGAAGCCGGGTATCCCAGCGGGTTCCACGTGCCGATTATCAGCTACACGATGAGCGGCCTGCCGGAGATGAAAGACTACGTGGTGGCCATCGCCGCTATGTGGGAAAACATCGGCCTGGAGACCGAAATCCGCGAGATGGAGTTCTCCGCCTGGCGGTCGGAATACCGGGGCGCCACCACCAACTGCTGCGTGTACCCCTTCCGGGGCTACGCCGAACCGCCCCATCCCACCGTCCACTTCGCCTACAGCCCGGAACGGTTTATGCGCTTCTACGTCAGCGACACTGCCTGGCAGAACACCTACAATGCGCTGAACTCCCTCAACTTCGAGGAGCAGCTGGGCCACTGGCACGCAGTAACGGACGAACTGTTTTACGAAGTGGCTTCCATCCCGCTGCACACCCTGTCGGTGCAGGTGGTCATCGACCCCGAGGTGGTGGAAGAGTACATCTACCTCGGCCCCTACGGCGGCCAGTTCACCGACCTGGAACACATCAAGGGCGTCCGCTACTGACGTGAACCGGCCCGGTGCGGCCAACCAACTGCGCAAAACTTTCCATCCTCCGGCTTGCACTCCATACACAGAGCGACGCCGGAGGTATGGCTTTCCCACCGCAAGAAAATCGGAGAGCGCCGATGCAACGATACATCATCCTGCGAGTAGCCCAGGGAATCCTGGCTATTTTCATCATCAGCACAATCACTTTCGCGCTGGCCCGCGTTTCGGGCGACCCGTTGAACGTGCTGCTGCCCGAAGAAGCCTCGGAAGAGCAGATTGAACTGACCAAGAAAGAATGGGGACTGGACAAGCCGATCCATATGCAGTATTTGCTGTATCTTGGGAAATTGTTCCAGGGCGATATGGGCGAAGCGCTGGCGTGGCCCAATTCCACAGCCGGCGAGCTGATTTTGGAGCGGCTGCCCAACACGATAAAACTGTCGGCCTTGGCCCTGATCGTGAGCGCGATTATCGCATTCCCCATCGGCGTCCTGGTCGCCATCAAGAAAGACACCCCATTTGACTACGGCGGCAAACTGTTCGCGATTCTGGGCCAATCGGCGCCGTCCTTCGCCGTCGGTCTGATCCTGATGTGGATTTTCGCGGTTCAACTCGACATCTTCCCCACCTCCGGCAGCGGCGGCATTGAGTACATGATTCTGCCAGCGGTGGCGCTGGGGTACTACAACGTGGCGGCGCTGATGCGTCTCACTCGCTCCTCCATGCTGGAGGTTCTCGATACCGAGTACGTCAAACTGGCCAGAATCAAGGGCGTTCCCGAGTGGAAAGTAATCTGGAAGCACTGCTTCCGCAACGCCTTCATCGTTCCCTTGACCTACTTCGGGCTGATTGGCGCGGTACTCATCACCGGCTCGGTAGTCATCGAAACCGTGTTCGCCTGGCCCGGTCTGGGAGCTTTGGTGATTGACGCCATCCTGTTCCGCGACTACGTCGTCGTGCAGGCGGTTGTGCTGCTGTTCGCCGCGGTATTCGTCATCATCAACATCATGGTTGACGTGCTCTACGCCTACATCGACCCCAGAATCCGCTATACGTGAGCGACGTTAGCCATCCAATCGCACCAAGAGGCCAACCAGAAGATGAGGTACTAAATGGCAGCCGTCACTACAACTCCCGAACTTGCCGTTCCGGCAACTCCCCAAACTACCAGCCGGGTAGTCGCCGGCCTGCGGGCCGCCCGCCAATTGCCGTTGATTCCCTTCGCGGTGCTGATTGCGCTGTTGGTGATACCCGCCATATTCGCCAACCAGCTGGCGCCCCACAGCCACCGCATCGGCGTGCTGGACGACGCCAAACTGCCCCCCTTCTGGGTATCCGAAAGCTACGAGGAACGCGCCGTTGTCCAACGCGCCGACCGGAACCGCCTGGACGTGGAAATCGGCTTGTCCAACGCACAGCGGAAAATACAGCGCGGCGAAGCCATCTTGCTCACCGGCGGCGAAGACGGCGAGGTTAACCCCGGCGACACCATCAGATTCCAGGCCCGGGAAGGCGGCTCCATGGATTACCCCCTGGGCACCGACAAGCAGGGCCGGGACATCCTGAGCCGGATTATGCACGGCGCCCGCGTTTCGCTGCTGGTATCCTCCCTGGCGATTCTGATGGGCGGCGGGTTAGGCACCCTGCTGGGTATGCTGGCCGCCTACCGGGGCGGCAAGACCGACTCCATAATTATGCGCGTCGTTGACATCAAACTGGCCTTCCCCACCATCCTGCTGGCGCTGGTGCTGGTGGCCGCCATCGGCGCCGGCTTCGCCACCGTCATCATCGTAATCGCCGTGCTTTTGTGGGCCAGGTACGCCCGCATCGTCCGCGGCGAAGCGCTGGCAATCAAGCAGCAGGACTTCATCGACCGCGCGCGGGTGTCGGGAGCGTCCAACGCCCGCATTATGATGCGCCACATCTTCCCCAATCTGGTCAATACGGTGGTAGTATTAGCCACATTGGAGGTCGGACACGTTATCATCCTGGAATCCACTCTGAGCTTCCTGGGTGCCGGCATCCCGGCTCCAACCCCCGCCTGGGGCGTTATGGTAGCCGACGGCCGGGACCTGATTACCACCGCCTGGTGGATTTTCCTGTTCCCCTGCCTGGCTATCGTGCTTACGGTATTGTCGATGAACCTGCTGGGCGACTGGTTAAGGGACCGGCTGGACCCGAAGTTGAGGAACATTTAAGCCATGACTACTGCCGTACAGACTGCTACCGACACCATCCTCGAAGTCAACGACCTCAAGACGTACATCTTCACGCGCGCCGCTACCGTCAAGGCGGTGGACGGCATCAGCTTCAGCCTGCGCAAGGGCGAAACGCTGGGCATCGTCGGCGAATCCGGCTGCGGAAAGACGATGACCGCCCTCTCCCTGCTCCGCTTGGTCCCCCGGCCGGCGGGGCGCATCGTGGAGGGCGAAATCGTACTCAACGGCGAAGACATCCTGCAAAAAAGCGAAGACGAAATGCGCGACGTGCGGGGCCGTCAGATTTCCATGATTCTGCAAGACCCGCAAACCTCGCTCAACCCGGTGTTCACCATCGGCAACCAGCTGCGCGAGGCGCTGGGCATCGCCCACAAAGAAAACAAAGGCTCCATGCTGTCCCGCGCCGTTGACGCCCTGCGCAAGGTCAACGTGGCCGCTCCCGAACGCCGGCTTGACGACTACCCGCATCAGATGTCGGGCGGTATGAAGCAGCGCGTCGTCGGCGCCATCGCCATGTCCTGCGAACCCGGCATCATCATCGCCGACGAGCCAACCACCGCGCTGGACGTTACCATCCAGTTGCAGTACCTGCGCCTCCTCAAAGAGATTCAGGCGGAAACCGGGCTGGCCATCATCTTCATCACCCACGACTTCGGCGTAGTTGCCCGGATGTGCGACCGGGTGGCCGTGATGTACGCCGGCCGCATCATTGAGCAGGGCGACGTGCGCGACATTTTCAGCCGGCCGGCCCACCCGTACACCCAGGCGCTGATTAACTCCGTCCCCAAGCTGGAAGAGCGGGTTGACCGCCTCTATTCCATTGAGGGCCAGCCGCCCCTGCTTTCCAACCTGCCGGAAGGCTGCCGCTTTGCCCCGCGCTGCGAGTACGCCACCGACCGCTGCTATGACGGCTACCCCGCTTCCCACCAACTGAACGACCGGCATTATGCCGACTGCTGGGCCTTGGCCCAGGATTGGGAAGGCCCGGTCATTCCCGAATTCATTCCGCCCACCGGCAGCTCCGGCTAAGCCTCCGGCGCGCGCGCCTTTTCTTGAACCAACCTTGAGGAGGAACTGTCCTGATGGCAGTCGCTACCAACAACAATTTGCTGGAAGTCCGCGGCCTGAAAAAATACTTTCCGGTCACCAAGGGTCTCATTATGATGAAGACCATCGGTTACGTGCAGGCCGTTGACGGCATCACCTTCAATATCAAGCAGGGCGAAACGGTGGGTCTGGTCGGTGAATCCGGCTGCGGCAAAACCACCACCAGCAAACTCCTGCTGCGCCTGGAGCGGCCGACCGAGGGATCAATCCTGCTGGAGGGCGAGGACATTAACACCTTCCGGGGCGCGCAGTTGCAGGAATACCGGACCACGGTGCAGGCGGTGTTCCAGGACCCCTGGTCGTCCCTCAGCCCCCGGATGCGCGTCCGCGACATCGTATCCGAACCCCTGGTAGTCAACCGCAACGTTACCACCCAGGAAAAGAACGAGCGCGTCGCCGAAGTGCTGGCCCAGGTCGGACTGCACTCGCAGCAGGCTAACAACTACCCCCACGAATTCAGCGGCGGCCAGCGCCAGCGCATCGCGGTGGCCTCCGCCCTGGTGTCCTACCCCAAGCTCATCGTCCTTGATGAGCCGGTGTCCGCCCTGGACGTTTCCATCCGCGCCCAGGTGATGAACCTGCTGAAAGACTTGCAGGAACAGTACAACGTCAGCTACCTGCTCATCGCCCACAACCTGGCTACCGTCCGCTATATGGCCCACCAGACCGCCGTAATGTACCTGGGGCAGATTGTAGAGTACGCCGAAACGGAGGAGCTGTACAACAACGCCCTGCACCCCTACACCAAAGCGCTGTTCTCGGCGGCGCTGCCCTCGCACCCCGACTTGATTCGCGAGGACATCGTGCTCCAGGGCGAAGTGCCGTCGCCCATCAACCCGCCCAGCGGGTGCCGGTTCCATCCGCGCTGCCCCTTCGCTATGCCCCAGTGTTCCGAGGAGGTGCCAGTGGAGAAAGAGGTGTCCCCGGGACACCGGGTATCCTGCCACTTGTACTGAGGCCACCGGCGAAACCGTACCGCCGCCGCTGCCATCCGGGTAACGGCGGCGGTTTTTCTTGAACTCCTTTGGGCTAACGCGCCGCCCTAGTCAATGGCGAATATGGCCCCGTCGGTGGTGCGGACTAGAAGCTGGCCATTGCTCAGCACGGGCGCGATGCGGATTTTGTCAGGCAAGGTCAGTCGCCAACTTTCTTCCCCGGTTTCACGGTTCAGAGAATAGACGATACCCGCGTCGTCGCCGAAAATCACCTGGTCTTTCACTATCAATGGCGAAGCCCAAATGGCCTCATTGGCGTCAAATGTCCAGAGCAGCGAGCCGTCAATGGAATCCAGCGCGTACAAAATGTGGTCGTGGCCGCCAACGTATAAAGTGCCCCCGTCCGCATCGTCTGTCAGCGCCGGGCTGCTTTTCAAACCCTGTAGCGGATTATCCGGCGTAAACCGCCACAGCCCACCCTGCTGACCCTTCGGGCGCGGCACTCCCGGCACTTGCCACAGCCACAGTTGCGCCCAGATTTGCTTGAACTGGTACAGGCCGGGTATCTCCCTCTGTTTAGCGTCCACCGCGTACAACTGCCCCCCGGACGCGAAATAGACCCGTTGCCCATCTGACGAGATTACGGGCGGCCCGGTGATGGCCCGCGGGGTGCGATAACGGAACCATTCCTGGCCGGTGCGGGCCGAAAGGATGTAAAAGATACCCTTGTCATCCCCAACGAACAGCCGCCCCTCGTGAATTGCAACCGCCGCGCTGGCGCTGCTGTCCAACTGCCGTTTCCAGATTAGCGAACCGTCTTGAGCGTCCAGGGCATAAACCCAGCCTTCCCCGGAGCTGATATACACCAGCCCGTCGGACACGACGGGAGACACCTCCACCGTGTCCGCGGCGGTGAAAGTCCAGCGCACGTCCCCGGTCAGCGCATTCCAGGCGTTAACCGTATGGTCGGTGCTGCCGAAAAACAGATAGGCGTCAACCACGGCCAACGTGCCGGTTACCCTCCCCGGCGTATCCCCGTCCCACCCCTCTCTGAGGGTCAAATCGTGGTGTGCCAGAGCGTAAACGCCGCTCGCCGAACCCACGTAAATATTGTTGCTTTGCGCCACCGGTTCCGATTCCAAAGGCTCCGGTATTTGGGCGTTTTCAGACCTTACTATGCCTGCCGGCGGCGGCGGGCCTACCATCACCTGCCGGCTGTTGCGCAAGTCCCGCCCGATGGCCGACCAGGCGCCAAGGTCGGCGTCAATGGTCAATTGGGATTGCGTCCTTTTGAACAGCACCACCGGGTTCGGGGCAAACGGGTAATTGACCCAAACGACGAACACGATAAAGAGTACGATGACGCAGGCCATGACGATGCGGCGCAAGGACAATCGCCGCATGAACCAGCTCTGACGGCGACGCTGTGCCCACGTTGGCAGGCGAACTATAACCTGGTTGCACTTTTCGCAGCGCGAACCGACCCGTTGCTCCGGCAAGCCGCAGTACGGGCAGGCCAGGAGCAGATGGTCTTCGTGCAGGATGTCATCGTCGGTTATGCTGCGCGTGGCCCCGGTTTGGGGCAAATCTGCGGATTCCTCCGGGGGGGGCGCCGTCGCCGTGTGCGATGGGCCGCCGGCGGTGGCTGCGGACGGGCCCGGTTCCCCGGGTTCGTCCCCAGTCGTCGCCCCGCGCAGCGACGTATCTTCGTCTCCGGTTTCCCACAGCAGGCGCCCGGCCAGGGCCGGAGGTTCGGCCGGTTCACCGCCAACGGGACGCTCGTCAGGCTCCCTTGGCGGCTCGAGCTCCGCAAAAGCGGGAGCAGTCTCCGGCTCCGGCTCCTTGCGTCCCCGACCTGAAATGCGGCGGAATGCGTCCCGAAAGCCAGGCATAAACTGAAAAACTCCAATCGCGCGGTTAGTTGTTAGTCAATGCGCCGTTAATCAGCAGGCCGCGCACTTGGGGCGTCAGCATCCGGGCGCGTTCCTGCAAGGCATCGGCGTTCACGTTGGTGATGGGGTGCGGGCACATCAGATACGGAAAGCCCGGGACTCCCATCAGCCTGGTGTAGGCGCGGGCGGTGTTGGCGAATACCGTAGTGATGATGGTCGCCGCCGGGATGCCCTGCCGCTCCAAAGTAATTCCGTCGTGCAAACTGCCCGACGAGCAGCCCCCTCAATCACCAATGCCGGCAATGACGAAATCGGCGTTGCGATGCAGGTCAGCCAGCGCCTCAGGATGCGGAGGCAGAGAGGCGTTGTGCTTGCGGACGTAAAAGATGTCGGCAAACTCGAACTCGTCATTCAACGTCCGGGCGATGGCCCACAGGATGGCATCCGAGTTAGCCTTGGAGTTGTCCAGGAGACCCAGCCGGCCGCCGCGCAAGTCAACGGGGCGCGCCGCCATCACCAGCGGACTTTCGCCGGGGTCAAACCCGGTGGGGTCAATCAGGTGCATGGTGGTGGTATTTCCGGTTGTCGTTGTATTTCCGGTTGTCATCGTTGTGCTCCCGCTAAATGGCCGTGGTAACGGCCGGCACGCCGTAGTAGTTCATAATCAGCTCGCTGTAAATGCCGCTGTCGCCGCCGGCTTTGATAATCAGGATGTCATCCGGGCGGTCAACGGTCAGGCGGCGTTCGTCGTCGTCCCCCGGCGCAACGGCGCCGTTCACCATGCCCAGCCGCTTCAGCTGGCCGGTGGAACGCCAGGCCCGTTCGTACAGGTATTCCTGCATCTCCCGCCGGCGCCAGCCCAGGCGGCCCAGCAGCTCCGAATGCCAGTGGCCCACTACCCAAACCCATTTGATGCCGCGCCCGAAGTAGATGCCCAGCCCGTGGGACGCCATGCCGTCGGCGATGGAATCCAGCAGGCTTTCGGCCGTGGCGCCGTAGCGGTTGCCGTGCATCGACGGGTCTTGAATCGTGGCAACCGTCACCGTGGACTGCTCCGCGGCATAGCCGGCGCTGACGTGGAAGGGTTCCCACGGACTGTTTTCTTCATCCTCCCCGATGACCACGCCGAATTTGGTCAGGCTGCCCATACAGCCCCGGTCGAGAACGCCGGGGCGCTGCTCAAAGACGTTGATGAGTATCAGACGCAGCGCCCGGCCAATGGTCGAGTTGGCCCGGTAACCCGGACTGAACAGATTGTCGGTGCAATTCAGCTCGATTTCCCGACGAATCGGGCCGTTGACGATGGTGAGCAGGCCGGTGGAGTTCGTAACTGCCGATACCTCGTGGATGCAGTTGGGGTCGTGCTCAAACAATACGCGCAGGGTTGCCAGCACGATGGGAAAATAGGCCGGCAAACACCCGGCCATCACGGCGTTGGCCGCCGCCTGTTCGGCGCTCAGCGTGCGCCGGCGCACCGGCACCTCGCCGAGCATCGTATCCGGGGCCAGGCCCACGGCGTCCAGCATCGCCTGCACCCGGTCAGCCGTGGGTGGAACTACGGGCAGGCCGTCCGTCCAACCGCGACGATAACATTCCTCAATGGCGTCCAGGGTATCAGGGTACGGATGTACCGCGGCGCGGGGAACTTGGTTGACCACTGCATAACTCCTGCGAATTCAACAAAGCAATACGGCAATACTGGCATTTACCGTCCGTCATTCTACCAGACGGCGGGGCAAATGCACCTGCGCCCAGGAATCGGAGGCCACCAGCACCGATGCCGGCCGGTCTGACATCGCATCGGCAAACGGGGGGCCGCACCACGCTGCCGGGTCGCCGCCCAGGCCCCAGTCGGTCGCCGGGGCCAGCGTCCAGGCTGGGCGACTCAATCGATACGCCCGTGTCCGCCGGTTCGGATTCCCATTGTATCCCCAATAGCGAGCCGTCAGAAATTCATCCAACGACCCCGGTTCGGCATAGCGTCCCTCCCCGCCGGTTTCGACCCAGCACTCGTACCGGCGGCCGGCGTACTCCCAATCGTAGGCGATGCGCCGGTTGCTTTCGGGGCCGCCGGCGTCCGGTTCGCTGAACTGGTGGCGCATTTTAGTCGCCACGAACGGCTCTCCATACACCCGTCGCGCCAGATACGCCGTCGCGCGGTGGGGAACCATTTGCCGTATGAAAACCACGCCCTTGCACGCATCGCCGCCTGCTCCGCGACGGCAAACGTAGAACCGCAGGTTGACCTCCTCGTATCGCCGCAATGGCGCCGGTATCCCCAGCACGCGAACGTCGGCGAACCACAGCGCAACCAGGCTGAGGTAAGCGCTGCCATTCCAACGGTCTATCGCAACGCCGGCCGGAACGAATGGCTCCAGCGCGCCGTCGGCAATGGGCCAGGAAAACAGCGCCGGATTCTGCCAATGGGCAGTGAGCAAGCCGGGCAGCCGGGGCCGAAACGGACAGCGCAACCCGGCCGGCCTGCTAATCCCGCTCGAGTCCGGCCAGCCGTTGCTCCAGCCGGCGCTGCTGCAAAGAGATGGTCAAGTCGCCCCGGGTGCGTTCCAGGACGCCGCGCATCGCGTCCGTGCTGTGCCGCAGGCCGCCGGTCACCGCTTCCGGAAAATCCACGGTAACCAGTATCCCGTAAATCTCGTCCATCAGTTCCATAAGCTCTTCGCAGCGGCTGGTTTCATCCCGGCGCAGGGCATCCAGAATATACCGCCGCAGCTCCCCAATCACCTCGGCCATGCCGTTGAGATACGCCGGCGGGTCAATGCCCAGCGTGTCCGCGTCGGGTATGTCAGTCCCCGAAATCACCGCCAGCGTTATGTTAGCCTCGGTAAATTCTTTCCGCGCGTCCGACAGAAAGCCGGCGTAGTAAATCTCTGGATTGTCGGTGCGGATGCGGCGCGTTTCCGACAGGCGCGTTGACGCCTCCCCGATGAGCCGCCCGGCCTCGGCGAACTCGTTGCGATGCACGGCCCGGATGGCGTTGGCCGAATGGCGTATCACCTGCCGCGATATGGCCAGCGCCTGCTCGCGGGCCTGGTGCCGCGCGGTCAACTCTGCTACCGCGTGGGCAGACATCGCCGCCAGGTGGGGGCCGTAGCGCGTGGGCATCCCCTGGCCGCCTACACCCGCCCGCCGGCGGCGCGGATTGCTGCGGTCAGCGCGGCGGCGGCGGCTTCGGGATTCGGCGCGCTGCCTACCGCAGCCGTCACGCAGATGGCGTCCGCCCCCGCCTCAACCACCGGCGCCGCGTTTTCCGCCGTGATTCCGCCAATCGCCACCAGCGGCACCTGGGCGGCGGCGCGGGCCTGTTTCAACCGTTCCGGGCCTTGCGGCGCGCGCGTTACCTGCTTGGTGGTGGTCGTGTACATTGCGCCAAAAGCCACGTGGTCCGCGCCCATCCGTTGCGACTCGATAATCAGGTCAATCTCACGGTTGGAACGGCCCAATACCTGGCCCGGCGCCAGAACCCGGCGCGCCGCGGCCACCGGCAGGTCGGTCTGGCCGACGTGCAGGCCCACGTGTTCCGGCCCCAGCGCGGCGGCCAGGTCGGCATGGTCATTGATGATAAGCAGCGCGTCGTTGGCGGCGCACAAGTCGCGCAAAGCGGTTCCCAACGGCAGCTGCTCGCCTTTGTCCCGCAGCTTGTCCCGCAATTGCAGCATCCGCGCGCCGCCGTTGATGGCGCCGCGGGCGATGTCCAGAGGTTCCCGGCCCCCGGTAACTTCCGGGTCAATGATGACGTACAGCCCATGGATGCGGTGGGCTTGCGATTGCCGGAGCGCGCCGCCGATGCGGGCCGCTGCGTCGTCCAGCGCCCGGCGCAATTGCAAAGCGGCGTCCGAACTGATTTCTCCCGCACCGTGCAGAACGTCGAGCAGGCTGACGGCGGCGGCGGCCAGCGTGAGCGCCTCGCGGCGACTCCGGGGTTGCCCGGAGTTCGCCGGCGCTGGCCGCGCGGTTCCCAGGCCGTAGTCCAGCCAGTTAACCTCGCCGCGCATCAAGCCTTCGGGCACGTCGTCGGAAGCCAGCAGGCTCTCCAGGCAGCCCGCCAGCGCCGGCATCAAATCAACGGGAGCGCGGTCGTGTTCCGTGGTCACAGGTCAATTCCTTTGGGGGCCTCGCCGCTGCGGGCGGAGTCGATGGACTGGCGAACCGTATCCGGCATTGCCACACCGTGCCGGGCGAAGGTTTCTTCTACGTGGCGGCCAATGTTGCGCGGGTCTCTGTAATAATCACGACTGCTGCTGCCGGTGGGATTTGCTTCGTGGACGGCGGCCGTGGTCTTGCCCAGGGCAAAGGTGGACATCCGACGCTCCATGTCGCCGCTCCCGCAAGCGTCACAGGTCGCCTCAAAAGCGGCGCTGATGGAGCGCACGAAAAACGATGAAACCCCCTGGCATTGCTGGCAGCGATATTCGTAGATGGGCATTGCGTCTAACCGCCGGGGCGTCTAACCGTCTGAGCGTCTAACCGTCTGAGTGGTTGATTTCGTGCCGGTGCTCGTGGAAATCCGGGGTCACCAACCCGCCCATTGCGTCGCCCATACGGCCCATATGCGCATCAATGCTCCCGGCGTGGCTGTTGTCCAAATCGGCGGCGGCATTGTCGGGCATCCAGTTCAGGCTGTCGCCCCAGGAGCGATGAAAGGAAAACCCCGAAACCAGTTTGGTCAGGTCGGCGGCAAGGCAGCTGGTGCACGCCAAACCGTCAGCCGGGGTCCAGCTGTACACCAATCGGGATTGGCGGTGGCCGCATTGGTCGCAACGGTATTCGTAAATCGGCATGGCGCTCAAGTCAGGGACGGCACTTTGACGCCGGCATTGTAGCACAGCAGCGGCGACATTTCGCGCCGCATTAACACCCGCCGCCGGGTTTTCGCTGATGTATAATGCAGCATCAACCCACGCTTGCCTCGAATTGCGCCCTGCGGCGCCAGAGGACGGAGATTCAGCCATGGCCAGCCAGATGTCAATGCCGATGTCCTTCGGCCACACCGGGAGAACATTGCCGCTGTTCCTGCTCATTGATGGCCACGCCATGGTGCACCGTTCCTTCCGGGCCATCAGCGTCAATCGCAGCCTCACCGTGTCCAGCACCGGGGAAGACGTTACCGGCGTCTATGGATTTGCCAGCGTCTTCATCCGCGCGCTCAACGAATGGCGGCCCACCCACGTCGCCGTGGCCTTTGACACCCCCACGCCCACCTTCCGGCATGAGCGGTTCCCGGAGTACAAGGCGCAGCGCCCGCCGTCGCCCCCGGAACTGCGGGGGCAGTTCGCCAGGGTGAAAGAGCTGATGGCCGCCTTTGCCGTCCCCGTGTACGAGCTGCCCGGTTTTGAGGCCGACGACATCATCGGCACGCTGTCCCGGCAGGCCGAAGCCGCCGGAGTAGAAACGGTGATACTTACCGGCGACCGGGATACCTTTCAGCTCATCTCCCCGCTGGTGCGCGTTGATTTGGCCAGCACCGGAGACCGGGCCAGCATCGTTGACGAAACCGCCCTCGCCGAGCGCTACGGCGGCCTCACCGCCGCGCAGCAGCCCGACTACAAAGCCCTGGTCGGCGACAAGTCGGACAATATCCCCGGCGTCCCGGGGGTGGGCGACAAGACCGCCACCACGCTGTTGACCAATTACCGGACGCTGGAAGGCGTTTATGAGCACCTTGACGAGATAACCCAGAAGCGGGTGCATAACAGCCTGTCGGCAAACCGGGATGCCGCCTTCGAGTATCGCATCCTGACCACCATAGACCGCGACGCCCCGATGCTCCTGGACCTTGAATCCTGCCAGTTCGGCAACTACGAGCGCGCCGCCGTAGTTTCGCTGATGACGGCGCTGGAGTTTCACAGCATCGTGGGCCGCGTCCCCTCCCCGGACGCGCCCTGGGCAACCGCAACTGCCCATCCCGCCGGCGGCGGCGCGGATTCCGCTGACGACAAAGCGTCGCCGCCGGCAGACGATTATCGTATCGTTGTCACCAAAGCGGAACTTGATGCCATGATTGCATCCATTCGTGAGGCCGGTTCTTTCGCCTTTGACACCGAGTCCAGCAGCACCGACCCCGTGGCCGCCGACCTGGCCGGCCTCAGCTTCGCCGTCGCGGGCGGCCTGGCCTGGTATGTTCCGGTGGGGCACGATTCCGGCGCGCAGCTCCCCCTGGAGGAAGTGCTGGCCGCGGTGCGCCCGCTGTTCACTGCCGACGGCATCCGCCGCTGCGCCCACAACGCCAACTACGACCTCACGCTGCTCAGCAGCTATGGGATTGACCCCTATCACGTCATCGACCACGACACGATGATTGCCGCCCATTTGCTGGGCAAAACCCGGCTGGGTCTCAAACCGCTGGCGCTGGAAATCCTGGGCCGCGAAATGACCAACATCACCGACCTGATTGGCAAAGGCGCGCGTCAAAAGACATTCAACCAGATCGACATTGCAGACGGCGCGCCCTACGCCGCCGCGGACGCGGACTGCACCCTTCAATTGCGGCAGCAGTTTGAGACGCCGCTGGCGGCCCAGGGCTTCACCGCTTTAATGTCGGATGTGGAGCTGCCCCTGGTTCCCGTCCTGGTGGAGATGCAGCGGGCCGGCGTCAAGCTGGATTCCGGCATCCTGCACGAAATGTCCCGTGACCTCAGCGAGCAGCTGACGCAAATCGAAGCCGACCTGTACCGCGACATCGGCCACAGCGTCAATATCAACTCCCCCAAGCAGTTGAGCGACCTGCTGTTCGGCGAACTGGGGCTGCCGAAAACCCGCCGCACCAAATCCGGGTTCTCCACCGACGCCAACGCGCTGGAAACGCTGAAAGGGCTGCATCCGGTGGTGGATAAAATCCTGGACTACCGGCAAGTTGCCAAGCTGAAATCAACCTACGTTGACGCCCTGCCGGAGATGGTGAACCGGCGCACCGGGCGCATCCACACGTCCTACCACCAGACCGGCTCGGCCACCGGGCGGGTCAGCAGCAGCGACCCCAACCTCCAGAACATACCCGTCCGCACCGAGTCGGGCCGCCAGGTCAGACGCGCCTTCGTTGCCGACGCCGGCCGCCGGCTGCTCTCCGCTGATTATTCACAGATTGAGCTGCGCGTGCTCGCCCATCTTTCGCAGGACTCATCGCTGCTGGAGGCGTTCCGGCGGGGCGAGGACATTCACGCCGCCACCGCCAGCCAGATGTTCAACGTGCCGGTCAACCAGGTTGACCCCGAACAGCGGCGCATCGCCAAGGTGCTGAACTTTGGCGTCATCTACGGCCTGGGGCCTTACGGCATCTCCCAGCAAACCGGGTTCAGCCGCGAAGAGGGCCGCAATTTCATCGACACCTACCTGTCCCGCTACCCCGGCATCAACGGCTACCTGGAATCGGTGAAGGAGCAGACTCGCGGTATGATGTACGCCGAAACGCTGCTGGGCCGCCGGCGTTATCTGCCCGATATCCAGTCCTCCAACCACAACATCCGCGCCGCCGCCGAGCGCATGGCAATCAATATGCCGATTCAGGGCACCGCCGCCGACATTATGAAAAAGGCTATGATTAGCGTGCGCGCCCGCATGATTAACGAGCAAATGCGTTCCGCGATGATTCTGCAAGTCCACGACGAATTGGTGTTTGAGGTGCCCGACGAAGAGATGGACGTGATGACGGCGCTGGTTCTCGACGAGATGCCGGCCGCGTTGGAACTGGACGTTACCCTGAAAGTGGATGTCAAGTCCGGTTACTCCTGGGGTGATTTCTGATTGGGAGGTCTGATTCCTATGGAACTGCTGCGCAGCCTGGTTTTCGTCCCCGGCAATCGGGCCAATATGCTGGCAAGGGCGCTAGGGTTTGGCGCCGACGTCGTAATGGTGGACCTGGAGGACTCGGTGCCGCCGGGCGAGAAAGCCGCCGCCTGCGAGTTGGCCGTCGCCTGGGTTCCCCGCCTGAGCGCCGCCGGCCGCCGGGTTATGGTTCGGGTTAACTCCCTGGATACCGGCCTGGCCGCCGGCGAATTGGCCGCCGTAGTCTCCCCCCAATTGGCCGGCGTCAGCATCGGCAAGGGCAACACCGCGTGGGACTTGCAGCAGGTTGACCGCTTGCTGGCCCCGTTGGAATCCAACGCCGGCATCCCGCCGGGCAGCGTCAAGGTGATTCCCTGGATTGAAACCGCAATGGCAATTGTCCACGTTTATGAGATGGCCCGGGCATCGCAGCGTATCGTGGGCATCGCCTTCGGGGCCGAGGACTACACCAACGATATGGGCGTTACCCGCAGCGATTTCGGCGCGGAGTGCTACTACGCCCGCGCCGCGGTGGCGGTAGCGGCCCGTGCCGCCGGCGTCGCCGCGCTGGACGGCCCCTTTGTCGGCTTTCGTGACCCCGACGGCCTGCGTACCGACGCCGGCGCCGCGCGGCAGCTGGGGTACACCGGCAAGTTCGCCATCCATCCGGCGCAGATTGACATTATCAACGAAACTTTCTCGCCCCAGCCGGACGACGTAGCCTATGCCCGCCGGGTAGTAGCGGCGTGGGATGCCGCGGCGGCGGCCGGCCGGGGTTCCCTCTCCATCGACGGGCGGATGGTGGACGTGCCCGTGGTCAAAAGGGCGCAGAACCTGCTCGCCCAGGTCGCCGCCATTGCAGGGCGCACTGCCGGCTAAAAGGAGTAAGCAATGGAGCAGCCGGAGCAAATCATCTGCGTTACCACCGATACGGTGCCGGGCCGCAGCGTTAGGCAAGTTCTGGGCCTGGTGTGGGGTATCGGCATCACCAACGAGCACGGCCGTCCCTCCCGCCAGTTCGTGGCGGCGGATTCGGCGCACCGCGACGCCTATAACAACCTGGTGGAACGGGCCCAGTCGATGGGAGCCAATGCAGTTACCGGCGTAGGTATGGACAGTTTCGTGGCCCGGAATGACAACAACGTGGACCGCGAATACACCATCTACGGCACTGCCGTCGTGCTGGAGTGAGCGCCGCACTATGCCCGCCGACCGCATTATCCTGACCGGGATGCAGTTCTACGGATTTCACGGCGTTAACCCGGAGGAGCGCCGGCTGGGGCAGCCCTTCATCGTTGACCTGGAAGCGGAGCTGGACTTGCGCCGCGCCGGCCGCTCCGACCGGCTGCCCGATACCGTCAGTTACACGCAGCTGTATCGCGTCGTAAAAAACGTGGTGGAAGGCGAACCGCGTAACCTGTTGGAAGCCGCGGCCGGAGCCATCGCCGCCGGCGTCCTCGAACAGCATCCGTCCGTGGCTGCGGTGCGGGTGCGGGTGCAAAAACCCCGTCCGCCCATCCGGGGTTCCGTCATCGAGTCGGCGGCGGTTGAGATTTACCGGAAACGGAATGAAACCGGGTAATCACCATCAATTAGGGAGCGATTACTATGGCAACAGGGAGCGACCCCATCGCGCGGCAGTTCAACGACGCCACCAAGTTGCAGTACATCAACCTGGCTAACAAGCCCCCTCGGTACAAGACCTATCCGGGTCTGCGCGCCATCGCCCTGCCGGACGTGGCGGCGGGGCCGGGGCCCGGCATGGCGACGCTGGACGCTGTCCGGGGCGGAGACGCCGGGGGCGATGCTCCGCTGACGCTGGCTAAATTGACCAGCCTGCTCTATCACTCGGCGGCCGTCATCCGCCGGGCGCAGCTCCGCGATGGCGAGGTGCATTACCGCGCCGCCGCGTCGGCCGGCGCGCTGTATCCCACCGAGCTCTATGTAGTCTGCGGCGATTTGGAGGGACTGCGGGCCGGCGTCTATCACTTCAACCCCCGGGACTGCACGCTGGCCCGGCTGCGGAACGGCGACCTGCGGCGCTGGCTGGCGGCGGCGGCCGGCGATAATGTCGCCTATCCCGCAACGCTGGTGTTCACCACCGTATTCTGGCGCAGCGCGTGGAAGTACCGGGAGCGGGGCTACCGCTACTGCTATTGGGATGCCGGCACCATAGCGGCCAACCTGCTGGCGACGGGCTATGCCGAAGGCGTGCCGGTCGGCCTGAAATTCGGTTTCGCTGACCACCTGATTAGCGGATTCCTGGGCATTGACGGGTACGACGAAGCGCCCGCACTGCTGGCCACGCTGGGCGCGCCGGACGGTATGCTGCCCCCCGGTTCCGGCGACGTGCCCGGAATGTTGACCCAGGAAAGCAACGACCTGGCTCCGGGAGCGATTGACTATCCGCTGAGCCGTGGGCTGCGTCTGGCTTCCCTGCTGCGGACCCGTGAGGATGCGGCCCGCTGGAACGCTGCCGCCGCCTCTCAATCCGGCTCGGAACGGGAGGAACTGGACGGCACCGGGGACAACTTCCGGCCCCTGCGCTCCGGCGCTGACGGCAACTTTGACGGCTCCCTGGATTTGACGGCCCTTGCGTCCGCACCCCTGGGCGATTGCATCCGCTACCGTGGCTCGACCCGGCGTTTTGCCACCGAACCCATCCCCTGGGAATCGCTGCGCGCCATAGTGGACGCGGCCGGCGGCGGTATCAATTCGCCCCACTTCGCTGCGGGATTGGCGCCCTATCTGAGCCTCTATTTCATCGTCAACGCCGTCGAGGGGTTGGCTCCGGGCGCCTATTACTACAACCGGTTTTACAACGGCCTCCGGCTCCTCAAAGCCGGCGCGTTCCGGGAAACCGCCGGCCATTTGGGATTCGAGCAGGCGTTGCCGGCGGACGCCGCCGCCGTAGCCTTTATTACCGCCGACCTGGATTTAATCCAGCGGGAGTTTGGCGCGCGGGGCTACCGCATGGCGCAAACTATTGCCGGCATCATCGGGGGGCGAATCTACCTGGCGTCCCATTCGCTGGGGCTGGGCGCTACCGGCCTGACCTTTTTCGACGATGCCGTTGCCGAATTTTTCGCGCCCCACGCCAACGGCCAGGACACCGTGTTCGTGGTGCCTGTCGGCGCGCCCCACACCGTCAACCGCGTGCGGCCCTTCCGTTCCCGCCTGGCGGTGAGTCTGGACGCGCAAGCCCGCGGCGCCGGTCAGCCGGAGTAACGCGCGCCGCCGGGGGGACGGCGCGCCGGGCGGAACCGGCCAGCTACTCCCAGTCGCTTTCGGCTGCGGGCACGAAAGCCGGCCAGGCCCCCGAATCAACGTCCGTGTCCAAAATAGGCACGGTGACATCGGCGTCGCCGTCCGCCTCGTCATCAACTTCGTCCGTCAGTGATACGGCCTCGCTGTCTCCCGGCTCTCCGTCGTCGGCAGTATCCGGGGCCTCTTCAGGATTGACCTCGGGCTCTTCGGCGTAAGCCTCGCGGGCGGCGCGCTCGCCTGATGTTCCGGGTTCGGCGCTGCCGTGGCCCCGGGCTGCGCCGGGAAACGATATGATGTGGCGCAGCGCCGGATGCTGGGCGGTTTCGCGCACGATGACGGACAGGCCGTTCTCCCCGCTCGCCACCACCGCGGCGGCATAGCGGTTCCCGCTGGCGATTAACCGGCGCAGACGCCGCCCCAGGCGCGGTTCAATCACTCCCAGATAACGCCCATCCCGCGAACTTACCACGATGTTGTCGTTCCGGACTGCCAGCGTAACGGCATCGCCGGCGCTGACGCTGGCGACGTTTGCCGGGTCTGCCGGTTGGCGCAGCGTCGTGGTGCAGGACTTGCCGCTCTCTTCAATAAACCAGCGCGGCGATTCGGCTTCCCTGGCCCCGGACGGGTAGGCGCGTCCACCGCACGATTGCAGCTTCTGCAAACGGGCCAGATTCTTGCGGGCGATGTTGTTGCCCGGCGCGCGCTGGCAAAGCTCTTCCAGAATCTGCCGGGCCGCGTCGTAATCGCTCAGTTCCATAAGCGCCTTGGCCAGCCGGTTAGCCGCTTCACAGTCGCGGGGATTCAGCTCCAGAACCGCCCGGTTGACCTCGGCCGCCCGTTCCCAATCGCCGTTCAGGGCCAGCTTGACCGCCTGTTTGCCCAGATTGGTTTTCAGCCGGCTGGCCGCCGCCCCGGGCGCGGGCTGGCCGGCTGTTCGGCGTGTCATATTTCCTGTCATTGACGTTACTCCCCTGGACACCGGAATCGCGAGCCTAAAGGCTGTCGTAGGATGGCGCAATAGAATTACACCCGCGCGGCAAAAAGGTTCAATCAGAACCCGGCGCGGATTTCAGCGGATTTACGGCGTCCGGTCCAATCGCGCCGCGCGTTGATAGCGGCCGGTCAGCCAGCGCCAGCGGATGATGAGCAAGTCGCGCAGCGTCCGCCAGCCATCGCGGAAGGGCCGCACTTTGCTCTCCGCCCGGTAATGCCAGTCAATGCCAACCTCGCAGATGGCAAAGCCGTGGCGGCGGGCCAGGAACAGGATTTCGGCGTCAAACGCAAAGCCGTCAAGGGTTTGCAGCGGGAACAGGACGCTTGCCGCCCGGGCGCTGAACACCTTGAATCCGCATTGCGTGTCGGCGATTCCGGGCGCGGCGAGCAGGCGCGTCATACCGTTGAAAACCCGGCCCATCAGCCAACGGCGCCGGGGTTCGCCGATGCGCCGCGCGCCGGCTGCCTCCCGCGAGCCAATTATAATGTCCTTCGCCGGCGCAACCGTGGGCAGCAGCCGCGCCAGCTGCTCAATCGGCATGGAAAGGTCGGCGTCGCACAGGAAACGAAACTCGCCGCCAGCCGCCAGCATCCCATGCTTTACCGCAGAACCCTTGCCCCGGTGCGGCAGTTTGAGCGCTCTGATACTAGCGTTTTGCCCGCTAGCCTTTTGCGCCGCCGCCGCCGTGGCGTCCGCGCTCCCGTCGTCGGCAACGATGATTTCCCAGGCGTAGGGCTGGCGGCTCAAGTATTCGGCCACCGCCGTCAGCGTGTCGGGCAGCCGGCGTTCCTCGTTGTAGGCCGGGATTACGACGGAAAGATAGCAAGCGGTCATAACCGCAGTCATCGCCGGTCTAACCGGCTTCGTCCAGCGCGAAGCCCTCGTGCAGCAGGCGCACCGCCTCGTGCGCCTTGTCCTGGCTGATGATGCAGGAGATGCGGATTTCCGACGTGGTAATCATATCAATATTGATGCCGCCGTCGGCGAGAATGCGAAACATCCGCGAAGCATAGCCGGGGGTGTTCTGCATCCCGGAGCCGACGACGCTGACCGACGCCAGGGTGTGGTCGCTAATCACCTGCCCGGCGCCCAGCGTCGCTTGCAGCCCTGCCATCTCCCGCAAGGCCCGCGGCAGGTCGGCAGCGGCAACGGTGAAGCTGATGTCGGTGGTCATCCGGTCGGCGCTGGTGTTCTGCACGATGGTATCCACGCTGATGCCGGCCGACGCCAGCGGCTCGAACAAAGCCGCCGCTACCCCCGGTTGGTCCGCCACGCCGCACACCGTTACCTTGGCGACGTTGGTTTGATACGCAATGCCGGTAACTTTGATTCGGTCTTCCATTGGCTCATCATCCGATGCGTTATGAATCAGCGTGCCCGGCGCGTCCGTAAAACTGGAAGCGACGTAGATGGGCACATTATAAACCGCGCCCAGTTCAATGGAGCGGGGGTGCATCTTGGCGCCGGCCGCGGCCAGCTCCAGCATCTCTTCATAGCCGACTGCGGCCAGTTTCGCCGCTTTGCCAACCACGCGCGGGTCTGCGGTGTAGATGCCCGCCACGTCGGTGTAGATGTCGCAGCGGTCGGCTTGCAGGGCGGCGGCCAGCGCGACGGCCGTAGTGTCGGAACCCCCGCGCCCCAAAGTGGTGATGTCCTCATCCGGGGCCAGCCCCTGAAAGCCGGCCACAATCACCAGCCGGCCCTCCGCCAACTCCCGCCGCACCCGCTCCGGATCCACCTCGCTGATACGCGCCCTGCCGTAGGCGCTGTCGGTGCGAATCCCGGCTTGCGGGCCGCTCAGGCTGATTGCGTCGTACCCCAGGTTGCGCAGCGCCATGGACAGCAGCGTAATCGAAACCAGCTCGCCGGTGGACAACAGCAGGTCCAGCTCCCGCGGGTCCGGTTCGTTGGACACGGTGCGGGCCAGGTCAATCAATTCGTCCGTGGTGTCGCCCATGGCCGAAACCACGGTTACTATCTGGTGGCCGGCGTCATACACGTCGGCCAGGCGTCGGGCCACGTTGACTATCTTTGCGGCGTCGGCGACGGAACTGCCGCCGTATTTATGGACGTAGAGGGCCATCAGCTGTTGAGATTGGCGGCAACCACGTGCGCCCCTTGCTCAGTTGGCTGCGTAACTTCAACGCGGCCATCCACCCCGGCCAGACGCGCGGCGTCGAACATTTCGTAAGCCACGGTCATCGCCCGCTCCTGGGCCAGAGCCAGGATGGTGCTGCCGCTGCCGGACAGGAACACGCCCCAGGCGCCGGCGTCGCGCGCCGCTGCGAAAATCACTTTCATCGGGGGAAAAATGCTTTGGCGATAAGGTTGGTGCAATCTGTCCTGCGTGGCGATGCTGAAATATTCCGGGTGATTGGACTGCATACCGGCCACCAGCAGAGCGGCCCGGCTCATATTGTACACCGCATCGGCCACGGAAACCTCGCGCGGCAGCACGCGCCGGGCGTCCACCGTGGCGATGCGCCGCTCCGGGATAAACAGTACGGCTTGCAAGTCCGGCGGCACCCGGATGGGCGCCGTGTAGAGTTGGCTGCCTTCCATCACCACCAGTTGCAGGCCGCCGTGCACCGCCGCCGCCACGTTGTCCGGGTGGCCTTCCATAGTCGCCGCCATCTCCAGCAGGTCGCTTGAGGAGAAAGCGCCGCCCAGCAGCGTGTTGGCGGCCACCAACCCGCCGGCAATGGCGGCGGCGCTGCTGCCCAGGCCCCGGCTGAGGGGTATCGCGTTGTCGCACCGCAACGCGACGGGCGGCATTGTCGCATCCGCCTCGGCGTATAGAAACTCCATCGCCCGGTAGGTCAGGTTGCGCGTGTCCGCTTCCAGTTCGCCCTCTCCCTCGCCAAATACGGCAACGGACGCGGCGTCGGCGTCGGTGGTTACGGTCAGGCGATTCCACAAGTCCAGCGCCATGCCCAGGCAGTCAAAGCCGGGGCCCAGGTTCGCCGTCGTTGCGGGAGCGCGTACCTCTATGGTTGCCACGATAATCTCTCTGCCGGCAAGTTTGCGGTTAGTTTAACACGCGCTGGCTGACGTAGCGGCCCAGGTCCCGGTTTTCCCGAAACTCAAATCCACCGAAATCACCGCCATAGCCGATGATGGGCACCCCCATCTCGTGAGCCGAACCATGCGACCGCAAGCCGGGCGGCAGCGCAACTTCAGCCGGGTCGCCAAAAACAACGTCCGCCGCTCCGGTCACCAGGATGTCGCCGATGCGTTCGCCCATCAGCGAAAACCGGCGCGCCGCCTGGTGTCGTGGCAGGGCTTCCTCAACGCCGTCGGTTTCTCGCAACACGCCAATGGCGTCGTCGGCTGCGGCCGGGTCCTCCAGATGGACGTAGATGCAGCCGCCCAGATTGGAATGATGAACCACGTACTGGTCTTTGATGATTGGCACCGCCTGCGCCGCGATGCCTTTCCGGGCCAGAATTTCGGGCAGGTGGAGCATACGGCGTTTGTCAGACATTCCGTGGTCGGCGGTGATGAGCAGTTGCGCGTCGGGCACGTCGGCGGCCAGCCGTCCCAGGGCCGCATCCAGGATTGCCAGGTGGCGGGCCGATTCGGGATGCTGCGGGCCGTAGGCGTGCATCGCGTAATCGGTGGTGGCGATAAAAGCCAGGTCGTAATGCGCGGCCTGCAGCGCGGCCCGCGCCGCCTCAATAGTCCAGCCGTTCACTTCCAGCGAATACACGTGCGGCGGCTCGCCGGCGGCGGCCACTGCTTCCGGCGTGGGCTGTTCCGCAGAGAAGGCCAGGTCGGTGTCCGTCCCCAAAAGGCGGCGCAGCTTGTCCTTGGAGGCGGCCAGCAGCGAGCGACCGCCGCTGCGCTGGCATTGGGCAAAAATGGTATCCGCGCAAATGAACTCGCCGGATTCCACGTACTGCTCAATGCCAGCCTCCCGGTCCAGCCAGTAGTTGGACACTATGCCATGCTGCGCCGGGTAATGGCCCGTGACCATCGAAGTATTATTGACGTTGGTAACGCTGGGCATCATGCCGGCGCCGCTGACGTGAAACCCTTCCGCGGCGAACCTTCGGAGGTTGGGCGCCGGGCACGCCGCGAGATACTCCGGGTCCAGCCCGTCAATCATTACCAGTATCGTAGTGCGGGGCATATTTTCGCCTTATCCGGTGCCAGTTTGCAGCGACGCGGAGCACGCCCGCTGCGCCGCCTGTAGATAATCATACAGCAGTCGCGGAATCAGAAACCGCTGCCGTACCCTCTCTTTGGCGTTGCTGCCAATTGTAGCGCGCAAATCGGGGTCGGCAAGGAGTTGGGCGATGCGTTTTCCCGCTTCATCGGCCGAGTCAACCAGATAACCGGACTCGCCGTCAACAATCTGCCGGCGGATGCCGCCGACGTTGCCGCCAATGATGGGCTTGCCTTTCCACATACCTTCAGAAACGGTCAGGCCAAAACCTTCGCGGGTGGACTTTTGCACCAGAACCTCGGAATGAGTCTGCAATGCGTTGACAATCTCATCGTTAGTAGCCGGCAGGCCGTCGGGCGAAAAGAACAGGTGGATTCCCCGGTCGCCGCCGGCGTAATCCCGCACTGACTCTACCACCTGCGCGCCTTCCGGGTCGTCGTTAGCCTGGCTCAAACCCAGCAATGCCAGTTGCAGGCCGGGGTGCGTTTTACGCGCCAGCCGGTAGGCGTCAATCACGCCCCACGGGTCTTTCCAGATGTCAAAGCGGGAAACCTGCGTTACCAGCGGCCGGGAGGCGTCAATGCCCAGTGCTCCGGTAATTTCGGCGGCCTGCTCCGGCGACATGGCGGAGTTTTTAAGAGTAAGCGGGTCAATAGCCGGCGGCGCGATTTGCACCTCCAACCCCTCCGGCAGCCGGGCCGGCACATAGGCATCCAGCGAGCAAACCAGCTTGTCATAGGCGGCCGTCAGCGGCAGCAGCTCATCCATCAGCCACGGGTTGGGCTGGGTCAGGTCAATGTGCACTATCCAGATACGGGCGCCGGCGTGGCATTGATTGAGCAGACGGCCCAACGGCAGCAGCTGGGGGTCGTGCAAAAACCAGATGTCGGCGGAAAGCCCGGTGCGCTGAACCTCGTCGGCCACGTCGTCCAGGCAGCCGTAATAGACGGCAAGTTCGTCGTCGGAAAGCCGCCCCTCGGCCCCTTGCAGCATATTGTGGATGCGCTTGGTAACGTCAAAAAAGCGCGGCTCCTTTGGCGTAATGACGACTCGCCGCGTATCAACCCCCAGGGCGTTGCTCAAAGGCACCGCCGAGTGCAGGATTTCGGCCACGCCGCCGCCGTAAGCCGTACTGTTAATATGGATTACATTCCGGCCGCTCAAACGGGCCGCCAGTTTGGTGAGCCGGCCGGCCGCGTTCGGAGACATCAGGTCAAGATAACGCTGCGCGTCAGTTTCGGGATACTCGATTATGTCTATCAACCCGGTTCCGCTCCCGTGTGAGAGATTTGCTCGGCACATATTAGAGGCAATCATTAGTTACGTACACTGATTATTGCGCGCGGATTTGCGCCACAACCGGCCGGGGCCGGGTTCAAAAGGCGGCCGTCGCCAGCGTGGCGATTCCCAGGACGGCGCTCCACGGCGCAAACCACCACAGCCGGCCGGCGCGCACCCACGAAACTACCCAGTGCAGCGCGGCCAGGGCAATCAGGAACGTGATGACTGCCATACCCAGCATCGGCCCGGCGGCCCGCCAGGAGGCGAACAGCGCCAGCGGCTCCGGCCACACTTGCGCCGACCAGAATACCGCCGTGGCCAGAATTACGGGCGGGGCCAGCAGGAACGACAGGCTGGCGGCCTCCCCTCGGGACAGGCCGGCGTGCCGGCCGGCCGCCACCGTCAGCCCGGAACGGGACAGTCCGGGCAGCGTGGCCGCCCCTTGCGCCAGCCCCACCCACGCCGCAGAACGCCAGGTCAACTGCGGCAAAGTATCGTGCGGCAAGGTTTCGCCGGCCGCTGCCGCCGCGCCCCGGGGCGCGGTCAGGAGAATCACCGCATTGAGCAGCATCATTCCGCCCAGCAGCCCGGCGGACAAGCGCCACTGTTCCGCCGGCGTTTGCGTCAACGCCCACACCAGCGGCAAGGCTATCGCCGCGGTGCTGGCCTGGGCCGCCAGGTAACGCAGAGCAAACCGGCGCCGGGGGCCGGGCTGCCACAATCCCCAAACCGCCTGCCGGTAAGCCCGCCGGTAGTAGATAACGGCGGCCAGCGCCGTTGCGACGTGCAGCGCGCTTACGACGAAAAGCGGTTCGCCGTCCCCGCCCAGAATCAGCGCCAGCAATACCAGGTGCCCGCTGCTGGATACCGGCAGAAACTCCGTAACGCCCTGCACCACGGCAAAGAGCAGCGCCGGCAAAAACATGGCCTCGGGCGCAGTTATTCGACGGTAACGGATTTAGCCAGGTTGCGCGGCTGGTCCACGTCGCAGCCCCGGCGCAGGGCGATGTGATAGGCAAACAGCTGCAGCGGGATGGTGGCCAGAATGGGCGTCAAATGTCCGGGGGCGTCCGGTATAAAAATGGCGTCATCCACCAGCCCGGACAGGCGCGCATCGCCTTGTGTCAGAACGGCCAGCACGGCGCCGTCCCGGGCTTTGACTTCCTGAACGTTGTTAACCATCTTGTCGTAAAGGGCGCCCGACGGGGCGATTGCCAAAGTGGGCATTGCGTGGTCAATGAGGGCGATGGGGCCGTGCTTCATCTCGCCGGCCGGGTAGGCTTCGGCGTGAATGTAGCTGATTTCTTTCAGTTTCAGCGCCCCTTCCGTCGCTATCGGCGAGTTGATGCCACGAGCCAGATAGAGAAAGTTCTGGTAGTTGTAATAGCGCCGCGCCAACTGCTCCACGGCGCCGGATTTGCCCAGCGTATCCGCGATCAGCCCCGGCAGCCGGGCTAACTGGTCAACCCATTGCTGACTGACCTGGCGGCTGAGGTGGTTGCGCCCCGCGCCCAGGCGCATCGCCAGCAGGTTGAGAATGGTCAGCGAGGCGGTAAAAGTCTTGCTGCTGGCAACGCCGACCTCAACGCCGGCGCGCATCAGCAGGGCCAGGTCGGCCAGCCGGGCCGCCTGGCTGTCGGGAGCGTTGCAGATGGTTAGCAAACGGGCGCCGCTGCGCCGCACCTGCTCCATAGCCGCCACCGTGTCCGCGGTCTCCCCGGATTGACCAATGGCCACCACCAGAGTTTTCTCGTCCAGGAACGGCTCACGATAGCGAAACTCGGACGCTGACTCGGCTTCCGCCGGAATGCCGGCCAGACGCTCAATCAGGTGCCGGCCAACCTGGGCCGCGTTGAGGCTGGTGCCGCACCCGATGAGGACGACCCGCCGCAATCCGGCCAGCTCGGCGTCGGCAATGGTCAATTCGGGCAGCGTTACTTGCCCCGCCGTGAAATTCACCCGGTCCCGCAGCGCGGCGACCACGGCCTGGGGCTGCTCCATTATCTCCTTGAGCATATAGTGGCGATAACCGCCCCGGTCCACCAGCACGTCATCCAGGGAAACGGTGCGCAGGTTCTTGGCTACCTGGCGTCCGGCTCGGTCCAGGAAGGTGATGCCCTGGCGGGTAACCACGGCGGCCTCCCCGTCTTCCAGGAATCCCACGGGCAGATAGCCGCTTTTGCCGCCGCCCTTTTTGCCACCGCCCTTTTTACCAATGAGCGGCAGCAGGGCCGGCAAATCGCTGGCTACTACGCCCTGCCCCTCGTGATGGGCCACGGCGACGCCCCCGGCGTTGCCCAGCCGCAGGGCGCAGATGCTGCCGGCGTCGTCTTCCTGGACGGCGACTATGGCCTGTGGCCCTTGCACCTGCTCGCCCATCCGCAGCACGGCCTGCGGCAAACTCAAGCCGCCGTTCATCCCGTCTTCAATGAGGTGAGCAATCACTTCGGTGTCAGTTTCCGATTTGAACTCGTGGCCCTGCTTTTGCAGTCGGGTTTTCAGCGTCAGGTAGTTTTCCACGATGCCGTTGTGGGCAACGGCGATGCGGCCGGTGCAATCGGTATGGGGGTGGGCGTTGGCTTCCGAGGGCCGGCCGTGGGTCGCCCACCGGGTATGCCCCAGCCCTGCGCAGCCGGCCGGGGCCGGGCCGGAAGAATCGTGCAGCAGGCCCAGCACCCGCCCCACCGTTTTGCGCAGCCGGAGGCCCCCTTCGGGTTCCAGCACGGCGACGCCGGCACTGTCGTAGCCCCGGTATTCCAGCCGCCGGAGACCCTCAACTACGATGGGCCAGGCCGGCTGGTCGCCAACGTAGCCAACTATTCCGCACATATCTGCTTAACCGCCGTCGGCGCCGGCGCTGGGCACGGTCAGGGTGGCGCCGGGGTCTTGGGCATCGTCGTCGCGGAGCGCGGCAATGGGGCCATATCGCGCGTCCCCCATTGCCGGCGCGGCGAAATCGTCGCAATCATACACCGCCGGCCGCGCTCCGGTATCCCGAGGTTTGCCCGGCTTGGCGGCGACGATTTCCATGATGGCGGAACCCAGCGCCGTGGGGTTGTGGCGAATGAAAACGCCCGGCGCCAGCAAAGGCCGCCCGACGATGCGCCCCACCATGGTCAGCGATGCCGCCTCGTCAAGCTCCACGGGATACTGCCCGTCGGCGGCGTAGCGGTCCAGCAGGCGCGGCGGAAGCGGCGCGTTGTTCACCAGCAGAAAGTCCAGCGGCTGCCGCGTGCCCAGATACTCGGTAAGCAGGGCCAGAAAATTGGAGGTGTGGAACCCGGCGCTTTCGTTGGGTTTGGTCATCAGATTGCAAACGTGAATCTTCACGGCGTCCGATTCATTGATTGCCTGGGCCACGTCCTCTACCAGCAGGTTGGGCAGCACGCTGGTATAAATGTCGCCGGGCCCCAGAACTATCGCATCGGCGCCGGCGATGGCGTCAAGCACCGGGGGATAAACGTAGGCTTTGGGGTCAAGGCGGATATAGTCTATCGGCACTTCCAGGTTGTCGTCGCGCAGGTCAATGGCGGACTCGCCCACCAGTTCGGAACCGTCAACCAGCCGCGCGCATAACGTGGCCCTGGTCAGCGTTACCGGAAGCACGGTATCCTTGACCCCAAGTATCCGCGCCGCTTCGTGGATGGCGGTAATGGTATCTCCGGTAACCTCGGTCAGAGCCGCCAGCAGGAGATTCCCGAAGCTGTGGCCGCTCAGCCCGTCGCCGGCGGAAAAGCGGTAGTCAAAGAGCCGGCGCATCAGGTTGGACGCTTCGGCGCCGTCCGCCAGGGCCATCAGGCACCGGCGCAGGTCCCCGGGGGGCAGGTGGCCCAACTCGTTGCGGAGGCGGCCGCTGCTGCCGCCGCTGTCAGTCATGGCTACGATAGCCGTGAGGTTGCAGTCACAGGAGCGGAGGCCGGTCAAAGTGGTGTGGTTGCCGGTGCCCCCGCCGACTACGACGATGTTCTTTTTGCTCATTGGCCGGCCAAATGTGGCTCGTTTTGCCGCAAATGAATCTGACGCGCTGTTGCGGGACGAAAACCGCCGGCAGTATATGAACCCGCCGCCCGGAATGTCAACTAACGCCGCCGCGGTTAAATGCGTTTCCGGGTTTCAGCGTCCCGGCCAGCGTCCCGGTGTCAGCGTCCCGGTGAACGCGCCGGGCTCACGCCCCGTCCCCGTAACGGCTCTCAAAGTAAGGAATCACGCTGTCCCCCATCTGCTCCACCACCCGCATCGCCGTCCGCGCGTCCATTCCGGGATACCAGATGCGGAACATAAAATGATTGGCGCCCACCCGCTGGTGGTGGTCTTCAATCTGCTGGATGACTTCTTCGCTGCTGCCCAGGATGAAACGGTCGCGGGCCAGTTCCTCAAAGGGAATGCGGAAATCCTCTTCACCGGGCAGGGCCTTGTCCTGCCCCCAGTCGGCATAGGCTTGATACTTGGCCTCCATATAGGGCTGGGCGTTGCGCACGGCCTCTTCGTGAGTCGGCGCAATGTGCATTTCTTTGATGATGGGCATTTCGGGAGGCATTTCCTGGCCGCCGGCCGCCAGCCCTTCCCGGTAAATCGCCGTCTGCCGTTCCAGCGTGGCCAGCGTGGCGTGGGGATTCACGAACCAGGGCAGCCCCAGCTCCCCGGCCCGGCGCACCACGGTATCAAAATTGGCCGCCACCCAGACGGGCGGATGCGGCTGCTGTACCGGCCGGATGGCGCAGGTGGCCTTGTCCAGGTGAAAATGCCGCCCGTGGTGGGTAACTTCATCCTCCGTCCACAGCCGCCGCACCAGCTCCAGACTTTCCAGGAACCGGCCCACCCGGTGGCGGCGCTCCACGTTGAACGCCTGGTACTCAATGTCGCGGTAGCCGAGGCCGACGCCCAGCACTATCCGGCCATCGCTGATTACGTCCAGCGTCGCCACCGTTTCCGCCACGTCGGCGGGGGAGTACAGCGGCAGCAGCAGGATGGACAATACCAGCTGCATATCCCCGGAATCGGCGGCCAGCCGGGCCAGCAGGGGAATGCTTTGCAGATTCTGGTACGGCGGCGACAGGAAATGCTGGCCGCAGGCGATGGAGCCGAACCCGGCGTCACGCGCCAGCCGGGTCAGTTCCACGGTTTCGCGGAAACGCTGGGTCGCCGAATCGGCCGCCGGGTGCTGGGGCATTGCCATAATGCCAAATTTCATCGTACAAACTCCGTTGGCTGGGCATAAAAATGGCGTCCCAGGCAGGATTTGAACCCGCGACCAACTGCTTAGAAGGCAGCCGCTCTATCCACTGAGCTACTGGGACGCGCTCGGTCTAGCATAGGTAAAGGGCCGGGCCACTGTCAACAATTGCGTCAGTCAGCCAGCGTTCCGTTTTAGGTGGTCTGGGCCTTGCAAAGTCATTAAAGCCCTCTCCCACAGGGGGAGAGGGTTGGGAGATGGGTAGCGCTCCCGCTCCGGCGCCCGCAAAACCTGCCGCCCAGATTTTGCGCCGGCCCACTGACAACCCCCCTTTGACAATCGCGAACATCGGTACTATACTGCAATCTATCACGTGAATCTCAGTCCAGCCAGAGGTCAACCGGTCGTCAACGGCCAGTCAGCACAAAATCGCATACCGGCGTCGTGGAGACCCCTCGTCCAATGCTTACGCGAGAACGGTCTAACCGGCCAACAGCGACTGCCACCGCGCTGCGTGGCTGCGCCCTAAAGCGCGGCTCACGAACCATCGGAGCAAAACTTTGCGTAAAACCCCCGGCCGTGGGGCTGACAATGACCGGTAACCTCTGGCTCGCACCCCGCATCCCGCATCCCGCCAACAACCGGAACCGGAACCCCGACCACCTGAACCAGCAAGGAGCATCGCCGGTGAACCCAGCCCACCACCTCAACCGCAGCCGCCACTATCTCAACTTCATCCCCGCCAACATCGCCGCCGGCGATTACGCCCGCGCCGCCCGTGCCCTGTGCCGGTCGGTCAGCCACGCCGTAACCGCCGCCGCCGTCCACTGGCATCACCGCTGCCACACCCGGCAACGCCTGCGCCTGGTCGTCAAAGCGCTGGTCTTCGACGGCCCCCTTTCCATCGCAGGAGAGAGGGCCGGGGTGAGGGGCGTCCCTTCCTAAGCCACGGGTTTGCGGACGGGCTCGCCGGCTACGGAATCTAACAATCTCGTGTCCGTTTTTCGTCATTAGTATTGCGCCTGGATTCGCGGTCTGCGAAAATGCTTGCCATTGATTCGGGCCGTCCGGCGGTCGGATTTCGCCGGACAGACTTTTGAACTGCGGACTCTTGAACTTATGACAACGCAACTCGCCAATCCCATCCGCGTCCTCGTTGCCAAACCGGGGTTGGACGGGCACGACCGGGGCGCCAAAGTCATCGCCCGCGCCCTGCGCGACGCCGGTATGGAAGTAATCTACACCGGCATCCGCCAGACTCCGCAGATGGTGGTGCAGGCGGCCGCCCAGGAAGACGTGGCCGTGCTGGGCCTCAGCATCCTGTCCGGCGCACACATGGAGCTGCTGCCCGAAATTATGCGGCTGCTGGGCGAACAGGGCATGGATGACGTGCTGGTGGTCCTGGGCGGCATCGTCCCCGAAGCAGACCGGGCGCCGCTGGCCGCTATGGGCGTATCCGCCGTGTTCGGGCCGGGCGCCTCCACCAACGACATCATCAACTACATTACGGCGAGCGTTCCGCCCGTCTAACGCCGGCGGCCGGAAACTCGCAAAACTGGTTTCCGCGCTGCTTGCTACCGCACTGAGCCAAGTCTATAATCCCCCGCAGAATTTCAAAGTTCACGCCGATTCGGGGATTGCCAGCCATGAACTACAACGTAGCGCAGCTGCTGAAAGAACCTATCGGCTCCGAACGGGATTTCAGCATTGAGGAGACGATTACCGACGCGGAGCAGCCGGCAAACTACGCCGCGGGCGCGGTCAGAATGGTGCGCACCCATCAAGGCATCTGGGTGCAAGCCGACCTTACCGTTACCGTCGCCCAGGATTGCAGCCGCTGTCTGGCTGATTTCAGTCGCACCCTGGAACTGGAACTGGACGAGGAATATTTCCCCGAGGTTGATGTCAGAACCGGCCACCGGCTGTTTCCCCCCGATGACTGGGAAGGACTGTACATTGGCGCCGACCACATTCTGGATTTGGCCGAGGCCACTCGCCAGTCCGCGCTGGCGACGCTCCCGCTGAAACCGCTTTGCAAACCCGATTGCGTTGGCATCTGTGACCGGTGCGGCGCTGACCGAAACCTCAACGATTGCGATTGCTATGCCGCAGAAATCGACCCCAGATGGGCGGCTTTGCGCGCGCTAATCGTCGAACCACAAACCTGAAAACACCCCCGGCGGCCCACCTGTACCCGGCACGGGACAGTTAAAGCCGTCAGCAATGGAACCGAAATGGGCGCACTACCGAAGAAGAAATCAACCCGAGCCCGCAAAGGACGGCGGCTTTCGTCCCCGGCCTATCGCTTGCGGACGTTGAACCCGGCGCGCTGTCCCCGCTGCCGGGCGGCCAAGCGGCCCCACGTCGCTTGCCCCGAATGTGGGTACTACCGCGGCCGGCCGGTCGCTGTCTGACCACGGATGATGCGACACCGGTCGTTTTTCCCCAGCCGGCTGCTCAGCGAACCCTATCCCTGAACCCCAACTCGGCAACTCAGCTTGGAGAGCGGTCACTATGACTGACATTGAGCGAGCTCCTGTCTACTCCTACATTTTCCCGGGTCAAGGCGCCCAGAAAGTGGGCATGGGCCGCACTCTTTACGAATCGTCGGCTGCGGCCCGCGACGTCTTCGCCGAGGCCGACGACAGCCTGGGCGTCAACCTGTCCCGCCTGATGTTCGAGGGGCCTTCCGAAGAGCTCCAGGACACCGCCCACGCCCAGCCCGCAATCATGGCGGTCAGCATCGCCATCTGGCGGGCTTGGCAGGAATACCTGGGCGCGCAGGCCCCCCAACCGGCCGCCGTGGCCGGCCACAGCCTCGGCGAATACACCTCTATGGTGGTGGGCGGCGTTATGGAGTTCCGCGACGGCATCCGCCTGGTGCGCGAGCGCGGCCGGCTGATGCACGAAGCCGCCGCCGCCCGCCCCGGCTCCATGGCCGCCATCATCGGCCTGGACGAATACACCGTTGCCCAGGTCGCCCAGGACGCCGGCGTTGAGCTGGCAAACATCAACTCCAACGACCAGATTGTAGTCAGCGGCGACAAAATGGCCCTGGCCCGCGCGATGGACCTGGCATCGGCCCGGGGCGCGAAAAAGGTAGTTCCCCTGGCCGTCAGCGGCGCCTTCCACTCCCGGCTGATGGACTTGGCCCAGGAAGGATTGACCGACGCCATCGACGCCATCGCCTTGCGCAACCCCCTGTTCCCCGTAATCGCCAACTCCACGGGGACGCCCATCGTGAACGCCGAGCAGGCCCGCCGCGAGCTGCTTACCGGCCTCTGCCACTGCGTTATGTGGAAACACTCCGTGCGGTTTATGGTGGATGCCGGCGTGAACCGCTTTGTCGAGTTCGGCCCGGCGCGGGTTCTGTCCAGCCTGGTGCGTCGTATTGACCCCGGCGTTGAAGCCCTCACGCTGTCCGACCCGGATTCCATCCGCAAAGTAGCCCCCGACCAGAAAATAGCCCCCGACCGGGAGGCAGCCCCCGACCAGGAGGCAGCCCCCGACCAGAAAGTAGCCCCCGACCGGCAATAACCGTGGCGGTGTCCGCGCCAGCCGCAGGACACCGCCCAACTCTGCGCCCGGCGACACCTACAGAATGGCTTCCCGAACCCGCACACGCAGCCGTCGCCAGGGCCCGGTCGGAAGGCAGGCCCGCATCCTGGCCTTGCAGTCCCTCTATGCCCGGGACCTACGCGGTTCTGACGACCCCAACTTGCTGGACTGGCTGTGCCTTGAAGACCCGGCGCCGCCGTCCGTGCGTCGGGCCGCCGCCGCCATCGTTGACGGCATCGCGACCAGTGCGGCGCACCTGGATGCGGTTATCCACCGTTATGCGCCGGCCCTGCCGGTAAATTTGCTGGCGGTCGTTGACCGCAACATATTGCGTGTGGCAATCTATGAGCTGACCACTCGGGAACGAATGCCGCGCAATGTCGTCGTCAACGAAGCCGTTGAACTGGCCTCTATGTTCGGCAGTGAAAGCAGCGCCCGCTTCGTCAACGGCGTATTGGGGTCGGTGCTGAACGACCTGCCCGCCCCCGCCAATGACGCAGTTGACTAGATTAACCACCACCAAGTCGCAATGCAATCCCGTGGCGTCGCCAGTCGTTGCGCCACTTTTCACGGAGATGAACCTGTGAGTACCGTCCTTGAACGCATCACCGATATTGTGGTTGACAAACTCGGCGTCGATGCCGGCGATGTCAACGAAGATTCCACGTTTCAAGATGATTTGGGGGCTGACTCCCTGGATCTGGTCGAGCTCATCATGGCCTTCGAGGAGGAATTCAGTTCCGACGACAACATCATTGAGATTCCCGACGAAGACGCCGGTGAGATTCACAGCATCGCCGATGCCGTGAACTACCTGAAAGGCAAAGGCGTGGCCGACGAAGACTAACCAGCCGCCGCCCGCTACGCCGCCGCCCATCCCGACTACGGATGCCACCAGCCTATGGACACCCTGGCAGAACTGGCCCGCCGCGTGAGCCTTTGCACCGCTTGCCCTCTCCATTCCGGGCGCGTCAACGCCGTGCCCGGCGAAGGCCCCGACGATGCCGAAGTCCTGTTCATCGGTGAAGGCCCCGGCTACCACGAAGACCGGCAGGGCCGCCCCTTCGTCGGCCCGGCCGGGAACTTTCTGGAAGACCTGTTGCAGTCCATCGGTATGACCCGCGAGCAAGTGTACATCGCCAATATGGTCAAGTGCCGCCCGCCCAACAACCGGGACCCGGCCCCCGACGAAATCGCCGCCTGCAGCAAGTACCTGGACCGCCAGATTGAACTCCTCAACCCGTTGCTCATCGTTACGCTGGGGCGGTTCTCCACCGCCCGGTTTCTGCCGGGGCAAAGCATCAGCCGGGTCCGGGGCCGCTTGCGTTCGGTCAACGGGCGCCATATTTTCCCGATAATGCACCCTGCCGCCGGGCTGCGCCGCCAGGAGATGCGCGCCGCCATCGAGGAAGATTTCGCCAAGCTGCCCGGTCTGCTGGACGTGCTGCGGATGCAGGCCGCCCCGCCTTCCGCAGCCGGCCGGATTCAGGATGCGCAGTCCGCTTACCCAACGGAGCCGGCCCCCAGCCTTCAACCTGCCTTCCAGGACACCCCGGCGCCGGCCGCCGGCGAAACTCCAGCCACGCCCGCCGATACGAACCCCCCGCCTCCCGACGAACCCCCGCCGGGCCAGCAGCGTTTATTCTAACCGGAGCGCACGTGACCAACTTGACATCGTCCCGCCCAATTTCAACGCCGCCCCTTCGCATCCTGCCCCTGGGCGGTTTGGGCGAAATCGGCAAGAACATGATGGTTCTGGAGTGCGGCGACGACATCATCGCCATCGATTGCGGGGTGCAGTTCCCCACCGAGGATATGCCCGGCGTTGACCTCATCATCCCGGATATTTCCTACCTCGTCGCCCAGGCCCACCGGGTGCGCGCCATCCTCATCACCCACGGCCACGAAGACCACATCGGCGCATTGCCCCATATCCTCCCCGAACTTGACGTGCCGGTGTACGCCCCTCGCTTGGCCCACGGCCTCATCACCGTCAAGCTGAACGAACGCCGCCGCACGCGGGATGCCGTCGTCCATGCCATTGAACCGGAACAGCCGGTCAGCTTCGGCGACAACTTCCGGGCCACCTGGTTCCGCGTTTGCCACAGTATCCCGGACGCTATGGGCATCTGCATCGAAACCCCCTGGGGCGCCGTCATCCACACCGGCGACTTCAAGATTGACCACACTCCGGTGGACGGCCACACCATTGACCTGCCGGCCCTGGCCGAACGGGGGGCGGGCGGCGTCCTGCTCCTGTTTTCCGATTCCACCTACGCCGAACTGCCCGGCTACACCCCCTCCGAACAGACCATGGGTGCCGCCCTCGACCGGGCCGTCGGCGATGCGCCGGGCCGGGTCATTATCGCTACTTTCGCCTCCCTGATCAGCCGCATCCAGCAGGTCATCACCGCCGCTGAAAAACATGGCCGCAAAGTCGCCTTCGTTGGACGCAGCATGGTTGCCAACGTTCACATGGCTACCCAGATGGGCTACCTGGACGCCCAGCCCGGCACCATCATCCCCGTCCGCGAGGCCGCCGACCTGCCCCTGAACCGTGTTGTCCTGATGACCACCGGCAGCCAGGGCGAGCCCACGTCGGCCCTGGTGCGCATCGCCCAGGGCGAAAGCCGCGACGTTGACCTCATCGAAGGGGACACGGTAATCATCTCCGCCACGCCAATCCCCGGCAACGAACGCGCCGTCAGCCAGACCATCGACAACCTGCTGCGGCAAGGCGCGCAGGTTCTCTACGACCGCGTTGCTCCCGTCCACGTCCACGGCCACGCCAGCCAGGAGGAGCTGAAACTGATGCTCAACCTGACCCGGCCCCGCTATTTCGTCCCGGTACACGGCGAACACCGCCACCTGCGCGCCCACGCGCAACTGGCCTGGGAATTGGGCGCCGCTCCCGACGGGATTTTCGTGCTGGAGGATGGCGACGTGCTGCAAATTGACCACGACGGCGCGCGCGTTGTTGAATCCCTGCCCGCCGGCCCCATCTATCTCGACGGCCTCACCGTTATGGAAACCGACACCACCGTGCTGCGGGAACGCCGCTCGCTGGCCCGGGACGGCGTGGTCGTAATCTGCGCCGCCTTTGACTCTGCGGGCGAGGTGGCCGGGCCGGTGCAGGTGGCCGCCAGCGGGTTTATGGAGCAGCACGATGCCGTAGATACTTTCCGGCGGCTGGCCGAGGCGGTGGCAACAGGGGTAGCCGGCGCCACGGTAGCCGGCAACCGGGAGCTGGCCCAGGCAAATATGCGAAAAGTCGCCCGGCAGTTCCTTCGCAGCGACCTCAACAAACGGCCTATGATTATCCCGGTAATTCTGGATACGTAACGGGCCGCCGGCGCCGACACCGCAGCGCGATTTATCCTCCGCCGCCGCCCCAGGGCGGCGGTTTCGCTTGTGCGCGGCGCCGGACAACCGTTGCGGAAGGAGTGTAAGAGTATGTCCACCGCAGCGACCGCCAACAGGAGACCTTCCGCCGGCGACGGCATCAACTGGCTTTGGATTGGCATTGAAACCGGCATCCTGCTGCTGGCCGGGGCCGCGCTGGCCGGCGCAATGTTCCTGGCGCCGGGCCTGCGGGAACGGATGATTGCCACGCTCGGCTACGGCTGGGCGGCGGTGGGCGCCTTTGGCGTCGTCTCCCTGTTGCTGGCGATTCACCGGCCGGTCGCGCTGGCCCGCGGCTGGCGCTGGTGGCTGGCCGGCGTCCTCGTGGTGTTGGGCCTGATTGTCGGATTATCGCTGCTGCCGGGCGAGAGCGGCGTTCTGTACGCCTACGGTATGGCCGGGCAGTTCGGCTACGGGCTGACCGGGGGCCTCCCGGCGCTGGCCGCGGCGCAATGCGCCCTGGGGCTGGCCCTGATTGGCCTGTTGGTCATCCCGGCCGCGCCGCGCTGGTACTGGCTGGGCATCAAGTACGCCGCCATCGGGGCCTGGCTGGCGCTGGTCGCCCTAGGCATCGGCTTGCGGTATGCCGGAATCCGGCTCGCCGTCGCCGCGCTGGCCACGGGCCGGGGCGTCAGCCGCCTGGCCAAAGGCCGGCAGCGGCAGCACCCCGCGCCGGCGCAGTCGCCCCCGGCGAATCCGGCCCCGGCCGAGCGTTACGAACCCCAACCGGCGGAACCAATGCCGGCGGCTCCCCCGGCCCTCGCCAATATCTCCCGCAGCGGCGGCTGGCAGCTGCCCCCGGTGGAAATACTGGCCCCCGCTGAGGCCCACCAGATTGACCAGGCGGCCATCGCCGAAATGTCCGGGGAAATTAAAGAAGCCCTGGCCGAACACGGCGTTTACGTTGACATTGAAGATGTCAAAGCCGGCCCCCGGGTCATCCGGTTCGGCCTGGTTCCGGGCTATATGCCGCAAAAGCCGGGCAAGGACGGGGAAATCGCCAAACAGCGCCCCAGCCGGGTGCGCGTGGGCGACATTACCAAACGCCAGAAAGACCTGGCCCTCGCCCTGCGCAGCCCCTATATCCGCATCATCGAAACCCCGGAACCGGGCGAGGGCATGGTTGGCCTGGAAGTCCCCAACCCCACGCCGGGCAAGGTGCTGATGCGTTCCCTGGTCGAATCGCCCGAATTCAATAAGGTGTTGCAGAAGGGCGGCCTGGCCTTTGCCCTGGGCGAGGACGCCGGCGGCCAGTCCCTCGCCCTCGACCTGGCGGCAATGCCCCACGTCCTCATCGCCGGGGCCACCGGCTCCGGCAAGAGCGTCTGCATCAACTCCCTGGTGGCGTCAATGCTGATGACCCGCCCGCCGGACGAGCTGCGAATGATAATGGTTGACCCCAAGCGGGTAGAGCTGACCCCCTTCAACGGCATCCCCCACCTGGTGATACCCGTCATCGTGGAGTCGGACGACGTGCAGCCGGCGTTGCGCGGGCTAATCAACGAGATGACCCGCCGCTACAAGCTGATGGAGGAACTGGGCGTCCGCAACATCGCCGGCTACAACGCCAAAGCCCCCGAGCCAATGTCCTTCCTGGTGCTGATAGTTGACGAACTGGCCGACCTGATGATGACGGGCGGGCTGGAAGTGGAGCAGCAGCTGGTGCGTCTGGCGCAGCTGGGCCGGGCCGCCGGCATCCACATGGTGCTGGCCACGCAGCGCCCGTCGGTGAAAGTGGTCACCGGACTGCTCAAGGCCAACGTGCCGGCGCGGGTGGCTTTCTCGGTGGCGTCGCAGGTGGATTCCCGCGTCATCCTGGACTCCGGCGGCGCCGAGGCGCTGATGGGCAAAGGCGACCTGCTGCTGCTCAACAACGACTTCCCCAAGGCCCGGCGGGGCCAGGGCACCCTGGTTTATGATGAGGAAATGGACGCCCTGGTTGACTTCTGGCGCAACCAGCAAGGCCCCCCCCTGCCGCCCATCAACCTGGCAGACGAGGATGATGAATCGCCGGCGGAATCCGGCCTCGGCGACGACGATATGGACGACGGCGACATCATGCAACAGGCCCGGGACATCGCGCTGCGCAACCCGCGCCTGACCTCGGCGATGCTGGAACGTCGCTTCAAAATCCGCAAATCCTTTGCCGATGAAATTATCGACGAACTGCGCGGCGAGGGGCTGGTGATTGGCGGGTGACTCCGCCGGAGCGCAGTACCAATCTCCGCAATGGGGCGCCGGCAAATGCCGGCGCCCCGTTTATTTCCTGCCCGGGACGAAATTGTGGAGGCGCTGCGCCGCGCGGGCCCGGTTATCGGTGACGGAGAGCGCCAGCAACCTGTTGATTGATCCGCTGCGCCGCGCGGGCCCGGTTATCGGTTCCTGAGCGCCGGAGCGAGCCGCGCCTGCCCGCAACCGTCATTCCGGCGCAAGCTGGAATCCGCCAAATCCCAATCGCAAAATCCTGTCCATCCTGTCCATCGCTGTAAAAAGCGGACTCAAACCACCTGCATTGCAACGCTACCCGTGAGGTAGGTAGCGTTCCGTTGCCGGCGGTCGGGGTTTTGCAAAGTCATTAAAGCCCTCTCCCCCTGTGGGAGAGGGTTGGGAGAGGGGTAGCCCTCCGCCCGGCGCGGTAGCCCAGCGTCAGGCGATGCGGTCTGCACTCGACGCAAGGTAGCCCTCCGCCCGGCGCGGTAGCCCTCTCCCCCTGTGGGAGAGGGTTGGGAGAGGGGTAGCGCTCCTGCTCCGCCGCCCGCACTTTGCAACGGCCCACTGACAACCCCCCTTTGACAACCGCGAACATAAGTCCTATACTGTACCCCGTCACGTGAATCTCAGTCCAGCCAGAGGTCACCGGTCGTCAACGGCCAGTCAGCACTAAAATCGCATACCGGCGTCGTGGAGACCCCTCGTTCAATGCTTACGCGAGAACGGTCTAACCGGCCAACAGCGACTGCCACCGCGCTGCGTGGCTGCGCCTTAAAGCGCAGTTCACGAACCATCGGAGCAAAACTTTGCGTAAATCCCCCGGCCGTGGGGCTGACAATGACCGGTAACCTCTGGCCCGCCCACCCCATCCCGCCAACCACCTGAACCAGCAAAAGGACGCATTGCCAATGAACCCAGCCCACCACTCAATCGCAGCCGCCATTACCTCAACTTCACCCCCGCCAACATCGCCGCCGGCGATTACGCCCGCGCCGCCCGTGCCTTGTGCCGGTCGGTCAGCCACGCCGTAACCGCCGCCGCCGTCCACTGCCATCACCGCCGCGACACCCGGCGACGCCTGCGCCTGTTCGTCAAAGCGCCGGTGTTCGACGGCCGCGTTCCGTTGCCGGCGGTCGGGCCTTTGCAGAGTCAGGGATGCCGCTCTTGCCGTTCCTGGATTCCCGCCTTCGCGGGAACGAGGAATAACCAAACCACCTGCATTGCAACGCTGCCCGTAAGGTAGGCAAGGTTGTTATTCCGGGGTGATTGCTATACCCTGCGGCGGGTCAGCTGTGACCGTTGCCCGAATGGGCCGGGATTGCTCCGGAGATTGCATTAGCGACATTGCCGAGGGGTTAGAGTTTGTCAGCAACATCGGGTTCCCGGGACCTCCGTTACGAACCCCACGAAAACCCGCCCTTCCCGGTCTCCTTGGGGCTCGGCCTGCAACGCGCTTTTGTCCATGTCGCCGGAATCCTGGTGGCGCCGGTTATCGTAGCCAAAGCGTCTATGGTAGATGATTCCTACCTGGCGTGGCTGGTATTCGCCACGATGGCCAGCACCGGCGTAGGCACGCTGCTGCAAGTATTCCGGTTCGGCCCCATGGGCGTCGGCTACCTGCTTCCCCTATACACCTTCTACAGCGCCATTCCCTTCTGCATCATGGCGCTGACGTATGGGGGGCCGGCAACGCTGATTACCCTGCTCCTCGCCTCGGCGCTGTTCCAGATTGGCGCCGCCAAGTGGCTGTTCACGCTGCGGCGAATTATCACGCCCACCCTGAGCGGCACCATGATGATGCTGGTTGCCGCCGCCCTGGCGCCGGTGACTTACCGCCTGCTGGATACCGCGTCGGAGACCGAGCCGGTGGGAGCGCCGGTTGCCGCGCTGGTAACCCTCGTCGTTATAGTTGCGCTCGTCCTCCGCGCCCCGCCCGTGCTACGGCTCTGGGCGCCTGTAACCGGCATCTTAGCCGGCTGCATCTTGACCGTGATTTTTGGCGGCTACGACTTCGGGAATGTGGTTCACACCCCTTGGGTGGGATTTCCGGTCAGTGGTTGGCCGGGGCTGCGGCTCGACTTCGGCCCCGCCTTCTGGTCCCTGCTGCCGGCCTTTTTGTTCGTGAGCGCGGCGATATCCCTGCAAGCGAGCGCCACGGCCATCACGCTGCAGTCGGTCTCGTGGCGGCAGCCTCGGGCCATCGACTTCCGGCGGGTGCAAGGCGCCGTCTTGAGTACGGGCGTCGGCAACCTGCTGGCCGGAATTGCCGGCACGGTGCCCAACAGCGTCGATTGGAGCATCATTCCATTCATCCAGACTACCGGGGTCGCCGCCCGCCGGGTCGGGATCTTTATCGCGGGCATCTACATCGCGCTGGCCCTGCTGCCCAAAGCCTCGGGGCTGTTCAGCAGCATCCCCCAGGCCGTTATAGTGGGCTACCTTATCGTGATAATTGGAGTGATATTTTTTGAGAGCGCGCGCACCATTGTCCAGGACGGACTCGACCACCGGAAAATCATAGTCGCGGGAGTCTCTTTCTGGATTGGCGTGGCCTTCGAGTATCAGATGCTATCCTTCCCCAACATTGACCCGGCGTCGGGGTGGGCAGTGCTCCAAAGCGGCATAACTACCGGGGGATTCACCGCGCTGGCGCTCACCCTGTTTCTGGAACTTACCAACCGGCGTATGCGTTTCCAGTCGCAACTCGACGTCGCCGCCCTGCCCGAACTCAACGCCTTTATCCGGCGCTTCGCAACGCGCCACGGCTGGAACTCCGCTATGGAGCGCCGGCTGTACGCCGTTGCGGAAGAAACTCTCTTGACGCTGGCCCCGATTGATGAAGACGCGAATAGACCGCAGCAAAGGCAATTGGTCGTTCTGGCCTCCCGGGATGACAACACCGCCCAACTGGAGTTTATCGGCGCTGCCAGCGAAGGCAACCTGGAAGACCGCATCTCGCAACTCCGCCAGCACTCTCCGGAAACTACCCTTGAACGTGAAGGCTCACTCCGGTTGCTGCGGCATTACGCCACATCCGTGCGCCACCAGCAGTACCACGAAACCGACGTGGTAACCGTCCGCGTCAACCAGCCCGACGCCTAGCAGGGTTTTGCCATTCTCCACTGCCCTTGTCCTTGCGCGCCGCGCCCGCAACCTTGCTCCGGTAATGGCAGCGGTTCGCCAGTATATGCGCTGCGCCGGCGAGCTTCCTTCATCCGCCTGCGGCGGGCCCGGAATGGCAGCAGAGCGTGAAAATACCCTGACCTTTGCCTTCACGGATTTCCGAATGGGTGGCTATCGGTGGTATGATGCAGCAGCGTACACTGCACTGGCGCCGCTATGCTCATTGACCTCCATAACCATACCTACCCCAAGTCCGACGACAGCTTTATCTCCGCCGACGAGCTGGTGGACGCCGCCCGCAGCGCCGGGCTGGACGGGGTATGCCTCACCGAACACGACGACTTCTGGCCGGCAGAGGATGCGGCGGAGTTGACGCGGCGGCACGGCATCCTGGTGCTGCCCGGCGCCGAAATCAACACCGACGCCGGCCACGTGCTGGCGTTCGGCCTGTGTCGCTACCGTTTCGGGATGCACAAGCCGCTGTTTTTGCGCGCTGAGGCCAACCGCCTGGGGGCCGCGCTCATCGCCGCCCATCCCTATCGCCGCCGTTTCCTGGCCGACCCCGGGCAAGACCCGGAAGCCCGCGCCGAAATGCTGGCGCGCGCCGTTGCCGACCGACAGTTGCGGCTGTTTGACGCCGTAGAATCCCGCAACGGGCGCGGTTCCGTTGTGGAGAACTGCTTTGCCGACGACCTGCGCCGGTGCCTCGGCTTGCCCGGTGTGGGCGGCAGCGACGCCCACCGCCGGCATCAGATTGGCGCCGCTGCCACCCGGTTCCAACGCCGTATCACGTCGCTGGATGACCTGATAACCGAACTGAAATCGGGCCGAATGCAGCCGGTTGCCCTGGCCGCGGCATCGCCGGCGGCGGCCCCGGCGGTAGGTTAGTATGGCCCCCGTTCTGCAAATAGAAGATTTGCGGGTCGAGTTCCGCGTCCCCAACGGCGTCGTCCACGCTGTGAACGGGGTGTCCTTCGCTCAGGAAGAGGAAGAGGTTTTCTGCATCGTTGGCGAGAGCGGCGCCGGCAAGAGCGCCCTGGCCCTGGCGGTAATGGGTCTCTTGCCCGACAACGGCGCTATCACCTCCGGGAAAATCCTGTTTGACGGCGTTGACCTGGTGTCGGCGTCCGAAGAATACCTGCGGCAGCTGCGCGGCAAGAGTATGTCGCTGGTGTTCCAGGACGCTCAGTCGGCCCTCAATCCGGTGCAGACCGTCGGCGCCCAACTTACCGAAGTAATCATTACCCATTCGCAGCTGAACCGCCGGGCGGCCGGCGCCGTCTGCCAGGAGATGCTGCGCGAGTTAGGCGTGCCCGACCCGCGCCGCATTATGGGGGCCTATCCATTCACGCTGAGCGGCGGCCAGTGCCAGCGGGTAATGCTGGCCATGGCGCTGGTAATGCGGCCCCGCCTGCTCATCGCCGACGAGGTAACTTCCAGCGTGGACGTAACGTTGCAGGCCGAGATACTGGAACGCCTCAAGGAATTGAGCCGCGATTCCAAATCGGCGATTTTGCTGATTACCCACGATATGGGTGTAGTGGCGAACATGGCCCGGCGGGTTGGCGTAATGTATGCCGGCCACCTGGTGGAATACGCCGAGCTGCTGCCCATTTTTCAACAGCCGCGCCACCCCTACACCTGGTCGCTGCTGCAAACCCTGCCCCGGCTGGACGCCGCCGGACGCCGGCTGCAAGCCTTGCGGGGAACGCCGCCCGACCTCATCAATATGTCGGAACAATGCCCGTTCCTGCCGCGCTGTCCCAAGGCTTTGGCGCGCTGCCGGGTAGAGGAAGCGCCTCCCCTCACCGAGCCGGCGGCCCGCCATCTGACCGCGTGCTATAACCCGGTTACTTACCCGGATGGGAATTAGGCTTTACCGGCATTTTTGCATCGCTTTATCGTCCTTCCCTTCCTGGCGCGCTGGGCAATGCCGGTTGATAGTTATTGATAAATAGTTCTATCGCAGCGCCATTCCGCCGCGGCTATCCGCCCGTTGTCAAATCCGCCACCAGCAGCTCCAATGACACGGCCGGCTCCAGCCGGCCCTGCTTGATTGCCAGGTCGCTTTCCAATACCCGTTGATACTTGCGGGAGATTTCCGGCAGGGACATATGCCGCGCCTGCCCTAACGTTTTCCGAACCACAAAGTCGGAGTTCGTGCCCATGCGCCGCCCCAGCTCCGGTTGCGCAACCCCCCGGTCGGTCAAATCCCGGGCCAGCGCCAGCAGCCGCAGCTGCCGCTCAATCATCGCAATGATGTAGAGAGGTTCGCGCCCGTCCTGCATCAACTGCATCAAGAGACGCAATGCCTCGCCGGGATGGCCGGCCATCATCGCATCGACAGCGGCGAAGATATTGGCTTCCTGGGCGTAGGGCACCAGGGCGCGCACGTCCGAGTCGTTGATGTCCCGGCCCGCGGCGTACAGGGCCAGCTTCTCCAGCTCCTGGTCAACGGTCCACAGGTCATTGCCCACCATTTCGGTGATGGCTTGTATGGCCGGCGGCGTGATGGACGCGCCCTTTGCCTCGGCCCGGCGTTTGACCCACTGGTTCAGCGTCGCCCCGGTGGGCGTTGCCTGGTGGTGTACGTCGGAGTTTTCCGCCAGCGCGCGCAGCAGCGGGTTGCTCCGCGATACGTCGCCATCGACCATTATCAGCAGCGTGGTATCAGGCATTTGGGGGATGGCGTCGGCCAGTCGTCCCCAGCCGCCTTGCGCATTGGCGCGGCGGCGACCGGAACGGCCGCCGCCGGCGCTCTCCTGCGTTGCCAGGACTCCTTCGAGTTCCACCAGACGCAGGGTATCCAGAAACGGGAGGGAATTGCACATCGCCAGCGCTTCCTCGGGGCGCGACTGCGCTGCGGCGACCTTGTGCCGGTTGGACTCCATAAGGTCGCCGGCCCCTGTCTCTCCCTTGATGCGCCGGACCGCCTCCGCCACCAGGAAGGTATCGCCATACACTACATGGGCCGGCATATTGCCCTCTCCGGCTACGCTGCCGCGCGGTCAGTTCTCAACCAGTTCGGTCAGGACGCCGAACACGGAGCGGGGATGAACAAAGGCGATGGTTCCCGACAAACCGTGCCGGGGTTCGCGGTCAATCAGAGACAACCCGTTAGCCGCCAGAATTTTCAGCTTGCCGCCGATGTCGTCCACGTTCAGGGCCAGATGATGCAAACCCTCGCCCCGCCGCGCGATAAACCGGCCCACGGCGCTTTCCGGCGCCAGGGGTTGCAGCAGTTCCAACCGGGTTTGCCCAATTTCAATCAGGCAGGCCCGTACCCCCTGGTCGTCCAACTCGACCACCTCGGCGTCGGGAGCGCCGAAATTGGCGGCGAAAAAGTCCAGGGCGGCGCGGATGTCGTTGACGGCTACCCCTACGTGGTCAATGTAGTTGACGGCGCAAATCTCAGTCATCTACGGTGTGTCCCCCTAGTTGGAACGCGGGCGTTCAGACGGGATACTGGGCCAGCACCTGCCGGGCGATAATCATGCGCTGCACTTCCGACGTGCCTTCATAAATGGTGGTAACGCGGGCGTCGCGGAAGATGCGCTCAATGCGTGATTCCTTGAAAAAGCCGATGCCCCCGTGTATCTGCATCGCTTCGTAAGCGGCTTTGTTGCACATCTCCGACGCGATGAGCTTGGCCATGGACGCCTCGTTGATGAAGGGCAGACCCTCATCCCGCAGCGTGGCGGCGTGCATGGTGGCAACGCGGGCCGAGTGTACGGCGGTCGCGATGTCGGCCAGCTTGAACTGGATGGCCTGGTGCTGCGACAGCGGCCGCCCGAAGGTTTCCCGAAGCTGGGCGTAACTCACGGCCTCTTCCAGCGCCGCCTGGCCGATGCCCACGCATTGGGCCGCGATGGAAATGCGGCTGGAATCAAGAATGTCCATCGCGTAGCGGAAACCCATGCCTGCTTCGCCGATGAGATTTTCGGAGGGAATTTCCGCGTCCTCAAACACGATTTCGCAGGTGCTGGACGCGCGCACGCCCATTTTGTTGTGCTGGGGGTTGATTTGCATACCCTTGACGCCGGCGGGCACGATGAAGGCGCAAACGCCACGGTAGCCCAGGGCGCGGTCCTGATTGGCGAATACCACCAGGGTTTCGGCGACCTCGGCGTTGGTGATGAAGTGCTTGGAGCCGTTAAGCACCCAGGAGCCGTTGCGCCGGCTGGCGGTGGTCGCCATGGCGGCGGCGTCGGAGCCGCTGCCCGGCTCCGTCAGCGCCCACGCCGCAATGCCCTTGCCCGACGCCAGGGCGGGGATGTACTGCTGTTTCTGTTCCTCGTTGCCAAAGCGGGCGATGGTTTCCACGCCAAGCCCCAGGTGGGCAGCCAGGGTAACGCTGGCCGCAACGTCCGCCCGGGCCATCTCTTCGATGGCGATGGAGGACTGCCGGAAGCCGCCCCCGCTGCCGCCATAGGCCGGGTCAACGCCGATGCCGGCCAGCCCCAGCCGGGCCATGCCGCGCCAGTTTTCGTGGGAGAATTCGGCCTTCTCGTCCAGCTCGGCGGCGCGGGGCATTACCTCTCGTTCCGCAAAATCCCGCACCAGGTTTTGCAGCATTCTTTCTTGTTCGTTGAGCATCAGGTCACTCACGGGAGTCCTCCGGGCCTTTTTGCCAGTGTATCACAGCCCGCCGGTGGGTTCGTATTCGCCGAACACCTGCCGCAGCACTCCGCAGATCTCGCCCAGCGTGGCGTATTTTTCGACGCACTCCATCATCAACGGGATGGTGTTGGCTTCGGGAGAGCGGGCCGCGTCGGCCAGGCGGGCCAGGCTGATTTGCACGCCCATATTGTCCCGCTGCCGGCGCAGGGTTTGCAGGCGCGCCACCTGTTCGGCGGCCGCCGCGGCGTCCACCCGGAGCAGGCCGGATATGGGGGGCGATTCGGTTACGTACTGGTTGACGCCTACGACGATGCGCGCGTTGTCGTCCACTTCCCGCTGGTGGCGGAAGGCGGCGTCGCCAATTTCGCGCACCTGGAAGCCGTCCTCAATGGCGGCCACCGCGCCGCCCATTTGGTCAATCCGCAGGATGTATTCCATTGCGGCCGCCTCCAGGCGGTCGGTCAAGTTTTCCACGTACCACGAACCGCCCAGGGGGTCCACCACGTCGGCGGCGCCGCTTTCGTGGGCCAGAATCTGCTGCGTCCGCAGGGACAGCTGCGCCGATTCCTCAGTGGGCAGGCTCAGCGCTTCGTCCCGCGAGTTGACGTGCAGGGATTGGGTGCCGCCCAGGACGGCGGCCAGGGCTTGCACGGCGCTGCGTATCACGTTGTTGTCCGGCTGCTGAGCGGTCAGCGTAACGCCGGCCGTTTGGGTGTGGAAACGCAGCATCATGGAGCGGGGGTTTTTGGCCCCGAAGCGGTCGCGCATAATTTTGGCCCACAGCCGGCGGGCGGCGCGAAACTTGGCGATTTCCTCAAAAAGGTTGTTCTGCGCCACGAAAAAGAAGGAGAGACGGGGCGCGAAGTCGTCCACCGGCAGCCCGGCCGCCACGGCGGCCTGCACGTAGGCGATGGCGTTGGCGAAGGTGAACGCCAGCTCCTGCGCCGCCGTCGCCCCGGCTTCGCGCATATGGTAGCCGCTGATGCTGATGGTGTTCCAGCGCGGCACGTTCGCGGCGCAGTACTTGAACACGTCCACCACCAGACGCATCGACGGGCGCGGCGGGTAGGCGTAAGTCCCGCGGGCGATGTATTCCTTCAGGATGTCGTTCTGCAGGGTGCCGCTGAGTTGGTCAATGGCAACGCCCTGCTTTTTCCCGGCGGCGATGTACAGGCAAAGCAGCGCCGACGCGGTGGCGTTGATGGTCATGGAGGTGCTTACCTTGTCCAGCGGGATGCCGGCAAACAAAGTTTCCATGTCGGCCAGCGAACAGATTGGCACGCCCACCTTGCCCACCTCGCCCTTGGCCAGGGGGTGGTCGCTGTCGTAGCCTATCTGCGTGGGCAGGTCAAAGGCTACCGACAGGCCGGTTTGCCCGTTTTCCAGCAGATAACGGTAGCGCTCGTTGGTCGCGGCGGCGGTAGCATAGCCCGCGTACTGGCGCATAGTCCAGATGCGCCCGCGGTACATATTGGGCTGCACCCCGCGGGTATAGGGAAATTCGCCGGGATAGCCTATCGCCTCCTGGTAATCGCCCGCTGCCGCGCCGTCGTCTTCGGGCGTATAGACGGTATCCAGAATCAGCCCGGAGTCGGTTTCAAAGGACTCGCGGCGCTCCGGGAATCGCCGCGTAACGCGCGACAGCGTGGCATCTTGCCATTCCTGCTTGCTTGTTGACATTTTATCCAGCCCTCCGGCCGGCGCAACGGCTTCGGATTTGCTTGGCTATTTTATTTACCGGGGCGCCGGCTATTGCCTTTCGCCCGGCGGGGGTTCGTCAAAAGGCCGGCCGTGGGTTTCGGCTTCATTCCGACGGCGCAGCCATTGCTGCCACTCGGCGCGTTCTTCCGCTCGGCCCTCGCTCAGACCCGCCTGGTGGCGTTCGTTCAGCAGCGGTTTGATTGCCAGGGTCAGGGCTTTGTGTGCTATGGACATTGCTCTCGTTGCTCCGTCGTGCAACAGCACGATAGCGGCCAGCGTAACCGTGGCAGTTTGCGGCGGCGCGCCCCGGCCGATTTTGGCATTGCTTGTTGACATGGTTATCAAGCCCTCCGGCCGGCGCAACGTCTCCGGATTTGCTTGGCTATTTTATTTACCGGGGCGCCGGCTGCCGCCCTTCGCCCGGCGGGGGTTCGTCAAAAGGCCGGCCGTGGGTTTCGGCTTCATTCCGACGGCGCAGCCATTGCTGCCACTCGGCGCGTTCTTCCGCCCGGCCCTCGCTTCTGCCCTCGCTCAGGCCGGCTTGGTGGCCTTCGCTCAGACCCGCCTGGTGGCGTTCGTTCAGCAGCGGTTTGATTGCCAGGGTCAGGGCTTTGTGTGCTATGGACATTGCTCTCGTTGCTCCGTCGTGCAACAGCACGATAGCGGCCAGCGTAACCGTCGTGGTATATGGCGGCACGCCTTTGCCGATTTTCGTGGCTATTGCTGCGCTTATCTGGGCTAACGCTTCTCCAAGCATACCGTTGGCTGGGATTACCTCAGCCAGCACGGCTATCGCCAATATTATCTTTAATCCTACCAGACCACGCGGCACGTTTCGCAGGATGGTCTGCCAGATACCTTGTTTTTGTGCTTGCTCGCTCTCCCCGGTTAGCAGCTCATTGATTGTTCTTGCCAGCCTCATTGCGAAAGGGATTAGCCCCGCATAACCTTACCCTTGCTCCCGTTCGGAGAGGGGCTTTCCTGAGCGGGGCGCCCACTAGGAACGCCCCTGCGGGCCGGCATTTCGGGTGTGCGCCTATTCGCTGGTAAAGGCGTAGTCCGTCGGGCGCATGATGGTGTGGCGGGACTTGCGAACTAGGGGGCCGTTTTCCTCGCTGGCGGCGCGGGCGGTGTTCCAGTCCGGGTCGGCCTGGAAGGAGCGCCAGCTCTTTTCCCGGTCGCCCAGGCTGGGGTAGCCCAGCATATAGACCAGCACGTTGTTGACGCCCACATCTTCCGACCAGTAGCCGACGTTCTCAATGCCGTGCTTCTCGAACAGGCCGATGGTATGGTTGGCGAAGCGGTTGTGCACGTCCTGCAGGCGGCCGGGCATGGCTTCGTAGATGCGGAGTTCCTGCACGGCGGTGGTTACTTTGGGTTCGGGGGAGTAGGGAGTCAGCCGCAGGAAGCGGTTGGTCACGGCGTCCACCAGCGGCCCGTTGGCTTCGGTCTGTTTGCGGACTTCCAGCCAGTCCGGGTCGGCGCCGAACTTGGCCCATCGGGACTCGCGGTCGGCCATGCTGTCGAAAACGTTGATGTAGGTGAGCCGGTTGCTCTGGCCGATTTCGTCGGTCCAGAAGCCGAGATATTTGACGCCGTGTTTGCGGAACAGGGCGCAGGTGTGGTTGGCGAAGCGGCCGCTGATGTCGGGCAGGCGACCGGCGACGGCGTCGTAAATACGCAGTTCGTAAAGCATCGCTACTCTCCTTGCGGGTGCAATGGGTGTCGGAGTTGGGCCGGCGGGAGGATATGGCGGTGGCCCGCCGCCGGCGTTAGTATAGCATCGGAACATCGGTTATGTTGTCAAAATCCGTTGCCGGGCCGGGTGCGTATATTGACGTACCAGGCCGGACGCTAAAGAAATGGAGGTTGCCCGTGTTGGCAAATCACAGTCGCAGATTATTGAGAACCCTTGCCCAGGCCGCCGGCGCGGCCGCCCTGATGCTGGCCCTGGCCTGCGGGCAGCCCGGCGCCGCCCCACCGCCGCCGGTGGAGCTGACGCCGCCGCCGGCAATTAACACCGCAGCCCAGGCCACCGCCACGATGACAACGACGGCTGCCGCGCCGCCGCCGTCTCCCGGCGAACCGGAAACCGCCCGCCCACCCGCACCGGCCCCGCCGCAGCCGGCGGCCGGCGATGAGCTGACCGCAGCGCAGATTACGGCGGCCCACGACCGGGTAATGAGCGATTTGTATGAAAAGGCCCTGCCCTCGGTGGTGGGCCTGCGCGTCATCAAGTCGGTTGCCATGGGCGGCAACGTGCCGGGGATGATGCCCGGCGACTTCTTTTCCCGCGCCGCCGGCTCCGGTTTCGTTTGGGATGATGCGGGCCATATCGTGACCAACCGCCACGTGGTCGATGGAGCGGATCGAATCGTGGTGGTGCTGCGGGAAGGTATGCAGACGGACGCCGAGGTCGTGGGTCAGGACCCGGATTCCGACCTGGCCGTGATTCGGATTATTGATGATGCCATCCGCCCGCCGCCCATCGCTCTGGGAGACAGCGACCGCATCAAACCGGGCCAGCTGGCGGTAGCCATTGGCGACCCCTTCTCCCGCGGGTTTTCCATGACTTCCGGGATAATCAGCGCGGTTGGACGCACGATTAACCCGGCCGACAGCAACTTTTCCGTCCCCAGGGTCGTTCAACACGACGCTGCCACCAACCCCGGAAACTCGGGCGGGCCCCTGCTGAATCGCGGCGGTGAGGTGGTGGGCATCAACACCCAGATTATCAGCGAAACCGGCGCATTCTCCGGCGTGGGTCTGGCGATTCCGGTAAACCTGGCGAAACTGGTGGTGCCGGCGCTAATCGCCGACGGCCATTATGACTATCCGTTCATTGGCATTCGCGGCGCTACCGTTGGCCCGGACCTGGCCCGCGCCATGGATTTGCCGGCCGATACCAGGGGGGCTTTGGTGATTGCGGTGGGCGCCGACAGCGCCGCCAGTCGCGGCGGCCTGCGGGCTTCCGACCGGCTTACGGTGGTCAACGGCGCCGAGTTGCCCATCGGCGGCGACATCATCATTGCCATCAACGGCGTAACAATCCGGGGGATGGATGACGTAGTCGCCTACATCGTGGAGCACACCCAACCCGGCGATACGGCGGAGTTCACCGTGCTTCGCGACGGTAAAGAGGCCGCGGTCAGCATCACCATGGGCAAACGCCCCAACTAATCCTGAGCCGCCGCAACCGGGGAGGCCGGCCGCTGGCGCAGTTCCGGCGGCCGGCCTGGTTCTCGGTGGCGCGCCTGGCAGGACTCGAACCCGCAACCCCTGGGTCCGAAGCCCAGTGCTCTGTCCGTTGAGCTACAGGCGCCTGTTGCGGTGCAATCGCGCGTGATAGGGGGATGGGGCGAGCAACGGGATTCGAACCCGTGATCTCCTGTGCCACAGACAGGCGCCTTAGGCCACTTGGCTATGCTCGCCGCGCCGGGTTTCCGACAATTACTCGTCAACCACGGGCTATAGGCTAACACATACCATCATCCGGGACAATAGGTCGTCCCAGCTGGTAGCCTTTCGTTTTAGGTGGTTTGAGGCGCTATACCGTCGTTTTGACGGCGGGCATAGGCACGACTCATGAGGTCGCCCCTACCGTTCCGAATGTTAAACCACCTAAATTGCAACGCTACCTCCCAGCTCGGTAGCGTTCCGTTTCAGGTGGTTTGGTTGTAGGATGGCTGCAAATACCGGCTCCGAAGTCGGAGGAAGGGGCGCTGCCATGGGACTGCTTTACGATTGGGAAACCCGGCCGGAGCAGCAGATACCCGTCCGGTTGCAGCAGTCGTTGCCGCTGGTTTTGGATGACTACCAGCCCCTCTGCCCGGACTGCCGGTTGGCGATGCACCGGCATCATCGCTATGCCCGCACTATCACCACCCGCTACGGGGCGATACGGTTGCAGATGCCGGTGTTCCGCTGCGGGGAGTGCGGCCGGATGGCCAGCGGCGCCGACCTGCTGGGCGAAGCGGAGCGTCATCAAAGGTACTCAAAAAAACCCGGGAACTAGCCATCAAACCGGCGGCGCAGCGCATCCAGCGACGCCGCCACCGATGCCCACAGCGTGGCTTTGAGGTCGAAGTAATCCCGGGCGCGGGCCGAGGTCAGGGGCCGGCCCATCAGCACCACCTGGGCGTGGCTGTCGGCCTCCGGCTTGAGCAGGACGGGGTTCATCTCCACGCGGGCCGCGACGCCGGCGGCCTCGGCCTGCACCGCCTGGGCGCGGTCAATTTCGCCGCCGTCGGGAGTAACGTAGGAGTTGTTGGACATATTCTGCGCCTTGAACGGCGCCACCCGCAGCCCGTCCTGCCGCAGCATCCGGCACAGGGCCGACACCAGCACGCTCTTGCCCACGTGCGACGCCGTGCCCTGCACCATCAGGACGCGGCCCAGAGGGGGCGACGGGTTCGCCGGCGCATTATCGCTGCTGCTCATTTCGTATGCCTCCGCCGGATATGGCTCCGGGAGTGTATGATACAGCAACTGGAGCGGATTACGATGGCGGCGGTTGGTAAAATTCTGCGACGCCGGTTGCGCCGGCCCGCGCCACGACACGGGGGCCGGATTGACGCGATGAGCAGCGCGGGGCTGTGGCAGCGAATGGAAGGGAACGGCAGCAACCGGGTGCTACCATGGCATTAGCGCCCCCCTGGGCAGACTCACGGACGACAACCGCAAAGAGATAAATGAATCTGCCCCCCATCGCCTGGCAGCGGTTAAAACGTTCCGCATTTCCCGCGCTCTGCATCCTGGTTGCCGTTCTCGGCACGGCGCACATCCTGGTGCGCACGGCCGGCTATGGGGCGGCGCTGGGCAATGATGCTTTCAACTACCTGTCGGCGGCGGAGAGTCTGGCGGCCGGGGAGGGGTTGCTGAGCCCCGGCGGCGGGCAGATGGTGCTCTTTGCGCCGTTTTTCTCCGTCGCAATGGCGTTCCTGGCCCTGTTTGGCATCGAGCCGGTGGATGGGGGACGGCTGCTGAATGCGGCGGCTTTTGGGCTGCTAATTCTGGTATCAGGACTATGGCTGAGGCGGCGGCTGGAGTCGCAGTGGGTTGCGCTGGGGGCGGCGGTGATGGTGATGGCGGCCCTGCCGCTGGCTCATTCCGCCTCGACTCTGCTGAGCGAACCGCTTTTCATCCTGTTCACCGTGCTTGCGCTGATGCCGCTGGAATCATTCCTGAACCGGCGCAGCGGCCGGCGGGCCCTGGCGCTGTCCGCCGTATTCGCCGCCCTCGCCGCGCTGACGCGATACGTGGGCGTTGTGCTCATATTCTCCGGCGTCCTCATGCTCCTGATGCGCCGGGACATCCCGTTGCGCAAACGGCTGCGGGATGCTCTGGCCTTTGGCGCCATCTCGTCGCTGCCGCTGGCGGCGGTGCTGGCGCGCAACTACCTGGTATCCGGCACTTTCACCGGGGACAGATCCATGGCGGTGGGACGCCCGTTGTTCGATTCGCTGGGCCAAATTGCCGCAGTGTTCCAGCAGTGGGCCGACCCCATCGCCCTGCTCCCCTTGCGGTTGCAAGACTGGCCGGCGCCGGTAGTCATCCTGCTGCTGCTGGCGGCGCTGCTCATTATCACCGCCCTCCGGCGCCGCGAGTCGGCCGTATTCTGCTGGTTTGCGCTGGCGTACCCGTCGGTTATCGTCGCAACGGTGCCCTTCGCATCCTGGCAAGGCATAGATAGCCGCTATCTGGCGCCGGTTTATGTCCCGCTGCTGTTCGTCGCGGCGTTCTGGCTGGATGGACTCTTGAATAGCCGGGCGTCGGGCCGCCGGGTATCGGGCAAGATGGGCGTGGCCCGGTGGACGCTGCTTGCACTGGCCCTGCTTGCCGGCGCCGTTCACATCGGCATCTCGGCGCAGCAAAATCTCCGCTTGACCGCCGAGGCCCTGGAATCCGGGTACATCGGCCAGAGTCTGAACACGGCGTACTGGCAGGATTCCGAGCTGGTGGAGTACCTCCGGGCCAACCCCAAATCCGGCCGGTATTACAGCAACCAGCCCAACGTGCTGCGCTGGAACGCGGGCATTACGGGAACGCTGGTGAGCTGGGTTCCCATACCCCGGCAGAACCTGGGCGACCTCCATGACTGCCAGCGCTGGTTTGAGCGGGCCATCCGGCAATCCCAACAGCACGGCGACGCCGACGCGCGCATCGTCTGGGTTGGCCAGGGCGCCGGCTCTCACATCAATTGCACCCTCTTGCAGATGGAATCGCCGCTGCCGCTGGAGCCGGTAGCGGAACTGGCCGATGGCATCGTGTTCCGACTGAATCCGGCCTTTGACAGCGCCGCCGCCCGACAGTCGGCCTACGAATCTCTCGTATCCGGCGAACCCGTAATCAGCTCCGATTTTGACGTCTATCTCAGCGCGAACCGGCTCCTGTACGTCCGCGAGCCCTGCGCCCCGGCCGACACCGAGCCGCCGTTCTTTCTCCACCTGTTTCCCGCCAAAGTGCGCGACCTGCCCGGCCAGCGCCGGCGGGACGGCTTTGACAATTGGGATTTCAGTTTCGACTCCGACGGACGCAGCGTAGTATTCGACGACAAGTGTCTGATTCCGATAGCTCTGCCGGATTATGATGTTATCCGTATCAAGACTGGCCAGTACGTGTACCAGGACGGCACGTACAACCACCTCTGGGAGGAGGAATTCCTGCTCACGCCCAGCAAATCGGAACCACCGCAATAACCGCCCCGCGCCCCCGTCTGTCATTCTCAGGGGCCGCTCAGTACGCCAGCCGGCAATGGTAAAATTGCCACGCCCCAAACGGCGTTCCCCCCCTGAGCAACCGCGCATGAGCATCCCCACCCCCTCAATCCCCATCCGCCTCACCCTGGAGCGGCTGGCCCTAGCGGCCTTTGTGTGCCTGCTGCTGGCGGCGGCGGCGCTGCGCTTTTATGGCTTGCCGGGGCATTATCTGTGGGGTGATGAGGCGACTGCCGGCAATAATGCCGGCGGCGCCCTCACGGAGGTAATCCCCAACACGCGCTGCTGTAACTCATCGCCCATCCTGTACCCCCTGGCGTTATGGGTGGTGCAGAAAGTGGATGTCTCCATATTCAGCGTCCGCGTCCTGCCGGCCACGGCCAGCGTTCTGACCGTCGCCGTGATGCTCTTTCTGCTGCCGCGCCTCGGGGTCAGCCGGTGGGCCGCCTTTCTGGCCGCCCTGCTCACCACGCTTTCCGTTGAAGCAATCCGTGTCGCCCAGGATGCGCGCGAATACTCCGTTGACGCCTTGCTGGCCGTGCTGCTAATAGCCGGTTTGCTGTGGTATCTGCGGGATGGCCGCAAAGCATTGCTCTGCGTTGCGCTGTTCCTCGCCCCGCTGCTCCAGTACGGCCTGGCGCTATTCGGCGTGGCCGTAATCGGCGCCGCTCTGATTCTACCCCCCCCCCCCCCGAGTTTGGCAGCGCTGAAACGGGATTCGTACCTGACTTGGATTCGTAATTGGCTCCGGGCGCGCGTCGCCCTGCTCTGGCCGGCGGCCTGCTTTCTGGCGGGGGGCGCCATCAGCTACGCAGTCACCGTCCGCTATCAGTGGCAGGAAGGCGGATTCGCCTCGGCTGGCTATTTGCAGACCTTTTACTATCAGGGAGAAATCGCTGCATCCGCTATATTTGAGTTTGCAGTTGACGGCATTTGGAGTTTATTGACGTATCATCTGCCGGAGGAAGTGGCGATAGCCGCGATTCCCGCGTTCGCGATTCTCCTGATTGCAGTAGTCACCAGCAAGTTTCAAGGACAGTTTCAAGCCAGCCCGATCGCGGTTTTATTTTCGCTCTGCATCGCAATTTCCGCCGGCGCTGCTGTGCTGGGAATATATCCCATTGGCAGCATTCACCAAATCATCTATCTGGGGCCGATTATTTTCCTGGCGGCCGGCGTCGCCGCCCATACGACGGCTGGCAGTCTGGCCGCGCTCGCCCGCCAGCAGTGGCTGACGCCGACGCTCACCATCGCCGCCGCCGCCGCAATACTGCTGGCGGCCCGCGCGGATGCCCTGCATCGGGAATCCTACTGGCCGCTTTACTCGCCCCGGGACAACGGCGGTGCGATTGTCGCCCTGCTGCAAGAGCGCGCATCAGCCGAGGATGTGGTTTATTTCGGCCCCTGGACGCCAGAGGTTATGAAATTCCACCAAAGAAGCCTAATCGGGGAGGATGTGATTGATGTAAAGGCATATTGTCGGGTTCGGCCCGAAAGGTGTTTCCCGAAAATGATTGCCGCCGTCACCCCGCCGGCCGGCCTAAGCAAACTCTGGCTGGTCACCGAACATACCTGGCACGCTAACCAGTCTGACTTGCCCGTGCTGCGGGGCCGGTATGCGGCTGGACATCTCCAAGCAAACCGGGCCTGGCACGCTAACCAGTCTGACTTGCCCGTGCTGCTGGCGCTGGCGGAGCACGTCACAATCGAGCATATCGTTTCCGGCGGAAGCCCCAATCTTTATCTGATTGAGGATACGGCAGCCTTGATTAAAATCGCCGCCGCTACCGATATGTTGCGCAACATCAAGCCGATCTTGCCTGATCAGCCGCCAATTCGCTCCACCTTTGACATCTATCACAGCGCGGATTTGCTGATTTATCACAAGGAGCCGTGCCGCGCCGAGGACGTTCAGGAACCCTTTTTCCTGCATATCTACCCGGCCGAGACCGGCGATTTACCCCCCCACCGCCGGCAGCACGGCTTCGATAACCTCGACTTCGCCTTCCCCGACTACAGCCTTCCGCTGCACGAGGGCTGCGTCACCCTGCGCGCGCTACCCGATTACCCCATCCTCCGCATCAGCACCGGCCAGTACGTGCAAGTGGCAAACAGTTACAACCACCTCTGGGAGGAGGAGTTCCCCTTTACGCCCCAAAAAACGGATGGCAGCACCCGGCGATGCCGGGATTGTTGACACGCTGGAACTGCGGGGAGAGCAAGTTTCAGTTGAGCCTATCTATGGCGGCGGAAGGCTCAATGTCTTGCTGATTGCGAACCCCAATGAGATTAAAGAGTCCGGCGTTGCGACAGCCCGCTCCGACTACGAGGCCCTCGTATCCGGCGAACCCGTAATCCGCGCCACCTTTGACATCTATCTCAGTGAGAACACGCTGGCCTACGCCAAGGAACCGTGCGTCCCCGCCGACACGGCGGCGACGTTCTTTCTGCACGTCATCCCCAGCGACCCGGACGCTCTCCCCGACGCCCGCAAGCAACACGGCTTTGACAACCGGGACTTCCATTTCGACGGGCGCGGCGTGATATTCAACGGTAAGTGTATGGCAGAGGTGAATCTCCCGGAGTATGATATTACCCGCATCAGGACTGGCCAGTATGTCCCCGGCGAAGGGCAAGTCTGGAAGGCGGAGTTCCCTTTCAGCCCGGCAGAATGACCGGGGCCGGCCCACCATAGTACCCCCGGCTTTAGGGTTCCTGCATCGTGGGTTTCAGTGATTCCAGGGCGAACTCATCCTCGGAACGGAACTCCCCCGGCGCCAGCTTCCGACACTCCGGCTTCACCGGGTCAGCTCCGGCCAGAATCGTTCTTCCTGCCAGGGGTCGGCGTTGTTGTTGTAGCCCCGCTGCTCCCAGAAACCCGGAGCGTCGTCGGCCATCAGCTCAATCCCGTTCACCCACTTGGCCGACTTCCAGCCGTACCGGCTGGGGATAATCAAACGCAGCGGCCAGCCGTGGTCTTTACCCAGCTCGGCGCCGTTCTGCCGGTGGGCCAGCAGCCCCTCGGACAGGGCCACGTCCAGCGGAAGGTTGGTAGTGTAGTCGCCGAAACAATGGGCCATGACGTAGCGCGCCGCCGGCAGCGGCCCGGCCGGCGCCAGCAGCGCCGACACCGGCGCCCCTTGCCAAGTCTGGTCCAGCGCCGACCACTGGGTTACGCAATGAAAATCGGCGCCCACCGTAACCCACGGCAAGTTGCAAAACTGTGTCCAGTCCAGCGTAATCTCCCGCTCGACCAGCCCCCAAACGCGGATGCTCCAGGTGGACAGGTCAATCTCCGGCGTGTCGCCATAGGTCAGCACGGGAAAGGTTTTGGCCACGAACTGGCCCGGCGGCACGCGCTCGCCGGCCGGGGGAGCAAACTTCACCTGGTCGGGCCGCTTCAGGCCAAACTCCGGTTGCGCGGCGGTGGACGGCTGTTGCTGCTGGTCGGATGTAGTCATCAGGAAAAGCTCCAATTGGATTCAGGTCGTTGCGGTGATAGTCCCCGCCGGCCCATCGGTGATTTTGCCCACCACGGCGGCGCACGGCGCGCCCGCTTCTTGAAGCGCCGCTACCAGGCCGTCCGCCCGATCCGCCGGCACCGACATCAGCAGCCCGCCGGAGGTTTGCGCGTCGCACAGCAGCAGCCGGTCGGCGTCGGTCAGCGCGTCGCTCCAGGTTACGGTACCGGCGACGCTGCTGACATTCCGGTGCGTTCCGCCGGGAGCAACGCCGTCGGCCAGCAGTTCCCGCACGCCGGGCAGCACCGGAACGCCGGCCAGGCTAACTTCGGCGGCAACGCCGCTGCCTTGCACCATGCTCTGCAAATGACCCAGCAGCCCGAACCCGGTAATGTCGGTGGCGGCGTTGACCCCCACCCGCATCATCGCCTCAGCCGCGGGACGGTTCAGGGCGGCCATAGTAGCCACGGCGCCGGCGAGGACGTTCGCAGGGACAACGCCCTGTTTGCCGGCGGTGGTGATGATGCCGGTGCCAATGGGCTTGCTCAGCACCAGGACATCGCCGGGGCGCGCGTTGGCGTTGGAAACCTGCTTGCCCGGCGCCACCACGCCGATGACGGACAAGCCGTATTTGGGTTCCGGGTCGTCCACAGTGTGGCCGCCGACGATGAGACACTCGGCCTCGGCGGCTTTGGCGTAACCGCCTTGCAGGGTGCGCCCCAGAATTGACTTGTCCAAAGCGGCCGGAAAACCCACCACGTTCAGCGCGATGAGCGGCTTGCCGCCCATGGCGTACACATCGGACAGCGAGTTGGCGGCGGCGATGGCCCCATACTCGTAGGGGTCATCGGTAATCGGTGGAAAGAAATCCACCGTAACGATAAGCGCCGTCTCATCGTTCAGCCGGTACACGGCGGCATCATCCCCGGTCTCGGCCCCCACCAGCAGGTCGGGGTGCCGCAGCAGCGGAACATAGCTCAGGACCTGGCCCAGGTCCTCAAGGCTCAGCTTGGCCGCTCAACCGGCGCAGTGGGAAAGCTCGGTGAGGCGGATGGGCATTTCGGTTTGGGTCATAAAAAGCAACCTCGCGCGTGGCTATTGCTCAAACCGCCGCAGAAAGTCAATCCATTCTCCGGCCGGAATCCCGGAGAGGCGCCGGCTGAGCATCTCGTCAATATACTCGTCCATAATACCAGTTCTCGCCAGCCGGCCAAAGTTGCTGCCCCGGTCGCTGGCCGGCCGGTCGGCAACCCGGTCGCTCTTTGACGGGTAAGGATTTACGCCGGTTGGGGATGCGATGCTCGCGTCGCTCCGCGCGTCCCGAATCTCTGACCACCAGTAGTTTCGGTATGCGGCCGCATATCTGGCCGGGATGACCAAAGGCCAGCAAGTACCAGCCTTTGAGTTCAATACCCAGGACAATTTCCTGTCCGTTGCGGTCGGATTTGAACAGAACATCGGGGAACACCTGCGCCTGGCGCTGAAAGAAAAATCGCTGATACTGCTCATCCGGGTCCCAAACCGGGCGCATCCGGTTCAGCGTCGCTACCACCTGTTCCTCAATAGTCGCGCCGAGTACCGAGTTGAGCGTCTGGACATCCGTAGCAACAATGCCTTCGATAGCGGTGCGGCTGCTGAAATGGGCCGGCACCGCGTATAGAGCGTCCCTTACGCTACGGTAAAGCAGGTAGTGAGGCCAGGATTCAGCCGGTTCCGCTAGATCAGGACGCGGCATATTCAGCCAGCCTCTGCCGGGCGGCAGCGTAATATTCCGGCAGGATTTCGGCGCTGTGGCAGCGTCGCCCGGCGTTCACCGCGGCGATTGCGGCGGAACACAAGCCCCCAAACGGTTCCCACACCACGTCGCCGGAGTCGGAGGAGGCGCGGATAATCTGCTCCAACAGGCGCACCGGCTTCTGGTTCATATGGACGCACTTGCAGGCTCGCTTGAGGCGTTCCTCCCCGCGCACCGCCGGCTCCCGCCAGACATTGGTAATCCCGATATCGCAGTGAAACTTGGCCCGCATCCGCTCCCATTCTCGCGCCGTTGCCGGGCGTATGCCGTCCAGACTGTAGTACGGTCTGCCTTCCGGCCGGCCGTACTGATTGGCGTATGCGGCCAATAGCTCAAAGGCGTCCGGCGGTGGAAAATACCAGAGGCGGCATTTCGTCAGATACTTCCGGGTGGCCGCATTTTTGACGCCACAGGCGGCGTTGGCTTTGTAGAGAGGCAGTTTGCTGCGTTCCCATTCAGAGCGCAGCCATTGCTTGATGCCCATGGCGTTCCCGTTGACGCCAATGGTCACTTTGCGGACGTACTGCGCGCAAACTTCGGTAACGACGGGGAAGCGGCGCAGCGTCTTGCTGTTGGCGTTGCCGGCGATATGCCCGATGCCCTTGTCCCAGATATGGCAGGAGCGATATTCCCAGCCGTGTTCCGCCAGTACGGGATGCACGCTGGCCCAGCCGATTTCGGTGTTCCAGAACCAAAGCGTGGTCTCCGGCAGGGCGCGTTCCGACCAGCGGACAATGTGGGGACGATACCAGTCAGGAAGGGCGGCATGGGAATCAGGGTCGCCGGGAAAACTGCCCACGCCATAGGGCCCGTCCGCGATGATAACCGTCGGCGCGGGCCAATCCTCCGACACCTGCAAAAAGTCGCCGTGATGCAGCGTTGCGCCCAAGTGGTGGCAGGACGACGCTGGCGCCGCATCAGGGCAGCGGACAGCGGGTTTCGAGGCCGTCATTGTTCGCTGTTTTGCCGGGCCTGCCGCGCAAACCGCCGCCCCTTTTTGAGGGTAAGCTCGGCATCGCTCCCCCATGGCGGTTATAGCTGGTACTCCGGCCGGCGCAGCAGTTGCCGCGCTATTACTAGCCGCATTATCTCGTTGGTGCCTTCGCCGATAATCATTAGCGGCGCGTCGCGGTAATACCGCTCCACCGGAAAGTCTTTCGTGTACCCGTAGCCGCCGTGGATGCGCATGGCTTCCATAGACACCTCGCCGCACATCTCGCTGGCGAACAGCTTGGCCATGCCGGATTCCAGGTCGATGCGTTCGCCGCTGTCCTTCTTGGCGGCGGCGTCATAGACCAGCAGGCGGGCGGCCTGAATCTTGGTCGCCATATCCGCGATTTTCAGCTGGATGGCCTGGTGCTGGCCGATGGGCTGGCCGAAGGATTCCCGCTGCTGCACGTAGCGCATGGAGGCGTCCAGCGCGGCCTGCGCCACTCCCACGGCGCGGGCGCCCACGTTGATGCGGCCCGTCTCCAGTCCGCTCATCACCTGGCCGAATCCCACGTTCTCCGCGCCGCCAATCAGGTTTTCGGCGGGGATGCGGTAATCCTCGAAAAACAGTTCGCACGTATCCAACCCTCGGTAGCCCAGCTTGTCCAGGTGCCGGCCCACCTTGAACCCGGGAGTGCCATCCTTCTCAATAACAAAGGCCGACAGCCCCCGGTGCTTGATGGACGAGTCCGGGTCGGTGCGTGCCAGCAGGCAGAAAGCATCGCCCGATTCGGCGTTGGTAATGAACATCTTGGAGCCATTGACGACGTACTCTTCGCCATCTTTCACGGCGCGGGTTTGCAGCGCGCCCACGTCGCTGCCGCCGCCGGGTTCGGTGAGCGCCAGGCCGCCCCGAATCTGGCCGCTGGCCAGCCGGGGCAGAAAACGCGCCCGCTGCTCCGGTGTGCCGTAGTGAGTCAGTACGTAGGTCAGGATGTGGTGCGTGCCCAGCGTGCCGGTCAGCGTCATATAGCCCTTGCTGATTTCCTCGAAAATCATGGCAAAGGTCGTGTAGTCCAGCCCCATGCCGCCGTACTCTTCGGGCACGTTGATGCCGAACAGCCCCAGCTCCTTCATCTGGTCGATAAGGTCATAGGGCACCGTATCGTTGGCGTCATGCTCGGCCGCCGCCGGCTCCACCTCGCGGCGCACGAAATCGCGCACCATATTGACAATCTGGTTGCGGGCTTCGATTGGAGTTTGGGTTACGGGTGGAGTTTGGGCTACGGGGGACGTTCTGGCGGTGGTGGTCACTGCAACGGCTCCTGTCCTGTCCTATACTGATAACGACATTTGCCGGCCAGTCTATCCCAGCGCAGCCGGCGGGCGCAACTGCAACACTCGTCGCGCCGGCATCGTCGGGTCTGACAGCAGCGTTCCGTTTCAGGTGGTTTGGTTGTTCCTCTGAGGTGGTGGTGAGGTGGTGGGCTGGGTTCACCGGCGATGCTCCTTGCTGGTTCAGGTGGTCGGGGTTCCGGTTCAGGTGGTGGGGGGTTCAGGCTATCGGGTTCAGGCGGTTGGCGGGATGCGGTGTGCGGGCCAGAGGTTACCGGTCATTGTCAGCCCCACGGCCGGGGGATTTACGCAAAGTTTTGCTCCGATGGTTCGTGAACTGCGCTTTTAAGGGCGCAGCCACGCAGCGCGGTGGCAGTCGCTGTTGGCCGGTTAGACCGTACTCGCGTAAGCATTGGACGAGGGGTCTCCACGACGCCGGTATGCGATTTTGGTGCTGACTGGCCGTTGACGACCGGTTGACCTCTGGCAGGACTGAGATTCACGTGATAGGTTGCAGTATAGTACCGATGTTCGCTGTTGTCAAAGGGGGGGTTGTCAGTGGACCGGGCCGGGGCAAAGTGCGGGCGGCGGGTTTTGGGGGCGCCGGAGCGGGAGCGCTACCCCTCTCCCAACCCTCTCCCACAAGGGGAGAGGGCTTTAATGACTTTGCAAAACCCCGACCGCCGGCAACGGAACGCTACCGGGTCTGACCGGTCAGTTGACGCTGTACCATCTGGCGGGTATCGTTGGCGACAATCGGGGCCGGTCACTATCGCCGGCTCATCACCGGAGGCAGCCCGCATGACCGCCCAACGACGCCAGTACCAGGTTATCCGCGAACCCGACGTGATGGTGCCCATGCGCGACGGGACGCGCCTGGCTACCGACGTGGTGCGCCCCGACGCCCCCGGCCGTTTCCCCGTGCTGGTTAATCGGGGGCCTTACAGCAAAGACAGCTATCTGGACAACCCCGACCATTCCATCTGGTTCTTTCCCCGCAACGGCTACGTCCTGTTGAGCCAGGACGTGCGCGGGCGTTTCAACTCGGAAGGCGAGTACAACCCCCTGTTTCAAGAGGCGCTGGACGGCTACGACACCGTGGAGTGGGCGGCCCGGCAGCCCTGGTCCAGCGGGCGCGTGGCAACCACCGGGCAAAGTTACCTGGGGGCGACCCAGTACACGCTGGCCGGCAAGCATCCGCTGCCGCCGCACCTGGATACAATGGCGACCATATCCGCGTCGTCGGATTTTCACCAGTCCTGGGTCTATCACACCGGCGGCGTCATGGAATGGGGCTGGACGGTGCCTTACGCCATCCTGAAAGGCCGCAACACCCTGGCCCGCGGCGGCCATGAGGCCCTGCTCGCCCAGATGGACGACTACGTCATCGCGCCGGGCAATTTCGGGCAGCCCCTTTCCGACCAATGGTATCGCCACTTGCCCCTGCGTGACTGGATAGACCGGCTCAAAGAAGCCGCTCCCTACTTCCACGAATATTTTGATGAGGAACCGGACGGCCCGTACTGGTGGGGCATTAACCTGATGCGCCAGGCCCGCAACGTAACCATCCCTATGTTCCACGTCAGTTCGTGGTACGACATCTTTCTGGAAGGCGCGCTGAACGCCTACCAGTCCATCCGGCAGCACGGCGGCAGCGAACTGGCCCGCCGGAATCAAAAGCTGCTCATCGGCCCCTGGGCGCACCTGCGGCCCTACACCCAGCCCACCACGGGCGGCGCCGGCAACATTGATTTCGGCTCTGAGGCGGCCATTGAGCTGCACGACTACCTGCTGCGGTGGTACGACTATTGGCTCAAAGGCGAGGAAACCGGCATTATGGACGATGCCCCCGTCCGCCTGTTCGTGATGGGCGACAACAAATGGCGTGATGAGCAGGAGTGGCCCCTGGCTCGCACGCAATACACCCGCTGGTATCTCCATTCCGGCGGCGCGGCCAACTCCCGCAGCGGCGACGGCGCTCTGTCCACCGTTCCGCCCGAACCGGACGAACCCGCCGACCAATTCACCTACGACCCGGACAACCCGGCGCCCACCCGGGGCGGCAACACCCTGATTATCGACTACGGCGTGTTTGACCAGGGGCCGGCCGAGGACCGCCCCGACGTGCTGGTATTCACCTCCGAGCCGCTGCCCGCCGACCTGGAGCTGACCGGCCCTATCTCCGTTACCCTCTACGCCGCCACTACCGCCGTGGACACCGACTTCACCGCCAAGCTGGTGGACGTGCGCCCCGACGGTTTCGCCCACAACCTGCAAGATGGCATCATCCGGGCGCGCTATCGCACCTCGGTACGGGAGCCGTCTTTCGTTACGCCGGGCGAGGTGTACCGCTACGCCATTGACCTGTGGGCCACCAGCCACGTCGTCAAAGCCGGCCACCGCGTCCGGGTGGACATATCCAGCAGCAACTTTCCCCGCTTCGACCGCAACCCCAACACCGGCGCGGCCCTGGGCGTGGACACCCGGCTGGCCACGGCCCGCCAGACCGTGCACCACTCAGCCCGCTATCCGTCCCACATCACCCTGCCGGTCATCCCGCGCTAACCGCCGGCTGCTATTGCGGAGGCGACGCCCATGGTAACGCAAACCCCAAAATTGACGGATGCCGCGGCAAGCGCCCCCGCATCCGGGGAGGCCCGCTACTGGCTGGACGCCGACGGGCCGGGGCTGCCCATCACGCTGGACTTGCGCCCCCTGCTGGGCGGCAAAACGCTGGCCGAGATTGACTTGGCACGCCTCTGGGCTTTCATTGAGGCCAACGAACTGTACGCCATTGAATACAACGACACGGGGGAACTGATTATTATGCCGCCACTATATCCGCCCGGCGGCGACCTGGAGTCGCTGTTGATTGCCCCGGTGACTATGTGGCGTCTGGAGCACGGCGGCATAACGCCATCATCCAGCGCGGTGTTCCGCATCCCCGGCCTGGGCGGCCGGGGGCCGGATGCGTCGTGGGTATCGCCGGAGCGTTTGGCCGGGCTGGACGCGGAGCAATATCGCGCCGGGCAAGTCTGCCCCGATTTTGTCGCCGAAATCCGCTCGCCGTCCAATTCGCTGGCCTACCTGCAACGCAAAATGGTGGAGTATATCGCCGCCGGCGCGCGCCTGGGCTGGCTGATTGACCCGCGCAACCGGCAAGTTACGGTGTACCGGCCAGGGCGGGAACCGGAGGTATTGGATGACCCCGAAATCCTGTCCGGCGAGGACGTGATGCCGGGGTTTGAGTTCCGGGTGCGCGAACTGATTTTTGACGCACCGCGGCAGGTATAAGAATGGTTAGAGCAGCTGTCACCCGCCGGCCCGATACCGTCGGCGCCGACACCGGTAAAAGCTACTGGCTGGACGCCGACGGGCCGGGCCTGCCCATCACGCTGGACTTGCGCCCCCTGCTGGGCGGCAAAACGCTGGCGGAAATTGACTTTGAACGCCTCTGGGCTTTCATTGAGGCCAACGAACTGTACGCCATTGAATACAACGACACGGGAGAGCTAATCGTTATGGCGCCACTGTATTTGCCCGGAGCGATTGAGGAGTCGAAACTAATCGCTTTTCTGACAATCTGGGCGCTGGAATGCGGGGGAGTAGTGCCATCGTCTAACGTCCTGCTCCGCATCCCCGGCCTGGGTGGCCGGGGGCCGGACGCCTCCTGGATAGCGCCGGAGCGGCTGGCCGGGCTGGACGCCGAGCAATACCGGACTGGTCAAATCTGCCCCGATTTTGTCGCCGAAATCCGCTCGCCGTCCAATTCGCTGGCCTACCTGCAACGCAAAATGGCGGAGTATATCGCCGCCGGCGCGCGGTTAGGCTGGCTGATTGACCCGCGCAACCGGCAAGTTACAGTGTACCGGCCAGGGCGGGAACCGGAGGTATTGGATGACCCCGAAATCCTGTCCGGCGAGGACGTGATGCCGGGGTTTGAGTTCCGGGTGCGCGAGCTGATTTTTGACGCACCGCGGCAGGTATAAAATGGTTAGAGCAACTATCACCAGCCGGCCCGATACCGCCGGCGCCGACACCGGTAAAGGCTATTGGCTGGACGCCGACGGGCCGGGCCTGCCCATCACGCTGGACTTGCGCCCCCTGCTGGGCGGCAAAACGCTGGCGGAAATTGACTTGGCACGCCTCGGGGCTTTCATTGAGGCCAACGAACTGTACGCCATTGAATACAACGACACCGGCGAACTGATTATAATGCCGCCTATGCTGATGCCGGGCGGAAATCTGGAAACGCAACTGCTGGCCGCGGTTGTGATTTGGAGCCGTCCACACGGCGGAGTGACGCCGTCATCAAGTACGGTGTTCCGCATCCCCGGCCTGGGCGGCCGAGGGCCGGACGCCTCGTGGGTCTCGCCGGAGCGGCTGGCCGGGCTGGACGCGGAGCAATACCGCACCGGGCAAGTCTGCCCCGATTTCGTCGCCGAAATCCACTCGGCGAACAACTCCCTGGCCTACCTGCAACGCAAGATGGCGGAGTATATCGCCGCCGGCGCGCGGCTGGGCTGGCTGATTGACCCGCGCAACCGGCAAGTTACGGTGTACCGCTCAGGACAGGAACCCGAAACGCTGGACGACCCCGAAATCCTGCCCGGCGAGGACGTGATGCCGGGGTTTGAGTTCCGGGTGCGCGAGCTGATTTTTGACGCACCGCGGCAGGTATAAAATGGTTAGAGCAGCTGTCACCCGCCGGCCCCATACCGCCGGCGCAGGCACCGGTAAAGGCTACCGGCTGGACGCCGACGGGCCGGGCCTGCCCATCACGCTGGACTTGCGCCCCCTGCTGGGCGGCAAAACGCTGGCGGAAATTGACTTTGAACGCCTCTGGGCTTTCATTGAGGCTAACGAACTGTACGCCATTGAATATAACGAAACCGGCGAACTGATTATAATGCCGCCTATGTTGATGCCGGGCGGAAATGAGGAACTGGAGCTGCAGACCGAAGCGAAGCTCTGGCAGCGTGCGCATGGCGGTATAGCGTCGTCATCCGTTACGGTGTTCCGTATCCCCGGCTTGGGCGGCCGGGGGCCGGATGCGTCGTGGGTATCGCCGGAGCGGCTGGCCGGGCTGGACGCGGAGCAATACCGCACCGGGCAAGTCTGCCCCGATTTCGTCGCCGAAATCCGCTCGCCGTCTAATTCGCTGGCCTACCTGCAACGCAAAATGACGGAGTATATCGCCGCCGGCGCGCGGTTAGGCTGGCTGATTGACCCGCGCAACCGGCAAGTTACGGTGTACCGCCTAGGACAGGAACCGGAGGTACTGGATGACCCCGAAATCCTGTCCGGCGAGGACGTGATGCCGGGGTTTGAGTTCCGGGTGCGCGAGCTGATTTTTGACGCGACGCAATGACCTTTTGACCTGACTAACGCGAGGAAGGTTCAGCATGGAAATCACCGAATTGGTATATGACCGGCCCGACTTGGGCAAATTCAAGGTACACCGCTCCGGCATGGTGTCGCCGGAGATTTACGAGCTGGAACGGCGGCGAATTTTCGACCGCTGCTGGCTCTACCTGGGCCACGAGTCGGAGGTGCCCAGCCCCGGCGACTACGTGCGGCGGGTGGTGGCCGAGCGGCCCCTCTTCTTCGCGCGCAATCGGTACGGCGAGTTGGTGGTGTTCCACAACACTTGTCCCCATCGCGGCGCCCTCATCTGCCGCACCGACCACGGGAATACTCAAGTGTTCCAGTGTTTCTACCACGCCTGGAGTTTCAACACGTCGGGCGAACTGATTGGTATGCCCGACCGCGACGGGTACGGCCCCGATTTTGACCCTGGCGAGATGGGGCTGCGTTCGCCACGGTTCGACAGTTACCAGGGGTTCATATTCGTGTGTTTCGACCAGGAGACCGGATCATTGCGCGAGTATCTGGCCGGCGCCGCCGAGTATCTCGACCTGGTAGCCGACCAGGCTCCCGACGGGATGCGCGTCATCCCCGGCTCCAATCGCTACACCATCAAGGCCAACTGGAAGCTGCTGGCCGAGAACAGCTTTGATGGCTACCATGCCTTGCCCACGCACCAGACTTACTTTGACTACATGGCTAACGAAGCCGGCGGCAATGTCCCGGCCATTGGCGACCGTCGGGGTTTTGGTCGCTCCCTGGGCAATGGCCACGGCGTGACAGAGAACGACGCCATTTACGGGCGGCCCATCGCCATGTGGCACCCGTATTTCGGCGAGGAAGCCCGCGACGAAATCCAGGGCATCAAGGACGAACTCATGGCTCGGCACGGTCGCACCAAAGCCCTCCGAATGTGCGAAAAAAGCCGCAACATGGTCATATTCCCCAACCTGGTCATCAACGACATCATGGCCGTTACCATCCGCGTGTTCCAGCCCACCGGCCCGGCCAGCATGGACGTAACGGCGTGGGAGATGGTTCCCGCCGGGGAGACGGGCAGCAGGTTACGCCGCCGGCTGGATTCCTTCCTGACCTTCCTGGGGCCCGGCGGTTTCGCCACGCCCGACGATACCGAGGCGCTGGAGTCCTGTCAGCAGGGGTTCCGCTCCGGCGGCATTGAATGGTCGGACCTGTCCCGCGGGTTCCACCGCTCGCCCAGGGGCAACGACGAGTTGCAGATGCGCTCCTTCTGGCGACGCTGGCAGTCGCTGGTCGCCGACCGGCCCCACGTTGAGCGGTACGAACGGGGTCTGACCCCTGGCGAAATCCCCCAAGTGGCCCCTTCGCCCGAACTAACCGTTGCGGCTGACGATTAACAACAGGAGCCTGAGCCCAACATGGCAACCCAACTCACCCCGGCCCCGCCGTCCGTAATTGGCCGGCCCGCCACCCCGGAGTCCCTGCTGCTGCAACACGAGGTTGAGCAGTTGTTATACCTGGAGGCCCGGCTGCTGGACGACTGGAATCTGGACGCCTGGCTGACGCTGTACACGCCCGACGCCCGCTATGTTGTACCCACCACCGACTTGCCCGAGGGCGACCCGTTATCCGACCTGGTGTTCATTGACGATGACTACAGCCGAATGGCCGGGCGGGTCGTCCGGCTCAAAAGCCGGCACGCCCACCGGGAATATCCCTGGTCGCGCACCCGCCGTTTCATCGGCAACGTGATGGTAACGGCGGTAGAAGGCGATGAGATTGAGGCCACTGCAGCCGTAGCCGTCTGGCGGTTTCGCGCCGGAGAATCGGCGCCTTACGTAGGCCGGTACGACGTGCGGCTGCGGCGGGTCGATGGGCAGCTGCGCCTCTGCTACAAGCGGGCGATTCTGGACCAGGAAGAACTTTCCGACCACGGGGCGCTGAGCATCATTTTCTGATACGCTCGCTGCAGGTTGTGTTATCATCGGTTGCGACATCGGTTTAATGGGGACAGGGCAATGACTACCTCTAACACGATTCTGAGCGCTGAACAGCGGGCGCTGCTCTCCGCAGCGCTGAACTGCATCGTACCGGCAGACGGCGAAATGCCCGCCGCCGGCGATTTGGGCATCGCTGCATTCGTGGAATCAGTTGCCGCCGGCGCTGGCGCCAGCCGGCGCCGGCTGCTGGACGGGTTGGTTCAGATTGAACTGGCGGCCAGCGCGCAGGGCGGTTCCTTCACCGCCCTGTCCAACGAGGCACAAGTCAACGCTCTGCAAGCGGCTGAGGCGGCCGGGCCCGAGTTTTTCCAGGAGCTGGTTACGCAAACCTACCGGGGTTACTACACCGATGCCAGGGTGTGCAATCTGTTGAGCTACCGCGCGCCCAACCGGGCGGATTACGACCCCAAGCCGTTCGACGAATCGCTGCTGGAGCCGGTGCGTCAGCGCGGGCAGGTATGGACGCCCACGAATAGCTGATACTGGAAACCGGCATTGGGCCATTGCGGTTATCTCAGCTATGCCGCCAGCGGCAGCGCCAGTTGTGTCGGTACACTTGCCTCCCCGGTCAATAACGGCATTTGATTTTCCGGGGCCATTGCCTCGGCAAAGCCGGGCAGGATGGTGGGTTGCAAGCTCCGCACCGAGGGCATACGGGACAGTTCCCAGCGGAGCCTGGCATCATCCACCAGACCCAGTACGGCGTTAGTGTAATCGCGCGGCGCGTGTTCGCTGCGATACAGCCGCGCGTAACCGGGGGCCAGATGCGGATAGGATTCCCGAATGAAGGGCATGAACCATTCCCGGCTGCCCGGCCGCAGGAACAGCAGGTTGCTGGAAAGAAACTGCGCCCGGTGCGCGGCGGCGGCGGCCACCAGAGCGTTGATGCTGACGGCGCTATCGGACAGGCCGGGCAGCAGCGGGGCCGCCAGGACGCCGGCGGGTACGCCATGCTCCACGAGGTACTGCATCGCTTCCAGACGGGCCATCGGGTGGGGCGCTCCCGGCTCGGTCTGACGCCACACCGTTTCGTCGATAGTGCCGACGCTGAACACGACCTGCACGCCGGCCACTTCGTTCAGTCGTCGCAGCACGTCAACGTCGCGGCGCACTAGGGCGCCTTTGGTGGTGATGGACGCCGGGTTGCGAAACTCGGCCAGCGCCTCCAATATCTGCCGGGTCAGGCCATACTGGGCCTCAGCCGGCTCGTAGGGGTCGGATGCGGTGCCGATGGCAATGGGTTCGCCCTGCCATTTGGGTCGGGAGAGTTCGTCACGGAGCACTGCGGCGGCGTTGACTTTGGCGAAAATCTGCCGCTCGAAGTCGGCTCCGGCATCCATGCCCCAATACTGATGGGTGGAGCGAGCGTAGCAGTAGCGGCAGGCGTGCCGGCAGCCCCGGTAAGGGTTGATTGTCCAGCGGAAATGGAAATCGGGAGCGTTGACGCGGTTAATCAGGGACTTGCAGCGGATTTCGGTAACTTCGGCAGCAGGCATCGGTAAGTCCTCAGCAAACGAATGTTCGGTCTTCTTGCGATTATTTTAGACCTCATGTTCTTTGCTGTCAACCGCAACGCGGTCGCTAATTTGAGGGGCAGTACGGCAGCCTTCAATATAGGCGCCGCCAAATGGGCCATCGGCTGGTCTCCCGCCCTGACGCCGGCGGATGAGCTACCCCCCATCCTGCGCCGCAGCGCGATTTGCCCAAACCCGGTTTTAGGTGTATATTGCGTGTCCTATGCTATCTGTTTTCGTAATCGCACCACGGTTCGCAGCGGCCAGCGTCCGCATCTGCGACTCTCGTAACCTGACCAACCTCGCGGCATCCCGTTTCTCGAGCGGCCTGGCCGGCGGCTTCCGCAGGAGAAACGGCGGATAATGGGCATCCTCTGGCGCATCATCGGCATGGCCGCCCATTACCCGGCGCGGCTGAGCTTGGCCTATATCACCGCCCTGGCCGCCATCGGCTTCTCCCTGGCGCTGCCCTGGCTGTTTGGCGGCGCCATCGACGCGATGGTGGAAACCGTAAAGACGGTGGACGAGGCCGGCAGGGAAGTCGAGCAGTTTTTCAAGCGGGACTTCGCCTTAGGGGATGTGATGCTGCTGGGCGTCGGCATCCTGCTGGTGAGCCTGGGCCGCGGTTTCTGCGATTTCGGCCGCACTTATACCACCGAATCCCTGTCGCAGAAAGTTTCCTTCGACTGCCGCAACCTGCTCTACGACAAACTGCAGAACGTCAGCTTCGCCTTCCACGACAAGGAACACACCGGCGACCTGATGTCCCGCGCGACCGCCGATGTCGAGGCAATGCGCCGGTTCGTCAACATGGGGATGATCCGGTCGCTGGACGTGGTTATTCGCATTATCGCCATCCCCATTATCCTGTTCGCAGTCAACTGGCAACTGGCGCTGGTGAGCATGGTTTTCGTGCCCGCCATCATCCTGCGCTCGTCCTTCGTGATGCGCGCCCTGCGCCGCAAGTGGCTGCACGTGCAGGAGGTTATGGGCGAGTCGGTAACGGTGCTGCAGGAAAACCTGGCCGGTATGCACGTGGTCAAGGCTTTCGCCTCGGAAAACTACGAGCGGGCCAAATACAACCGCAAGGCCGAAGAGCTGCGCGTCGAATACTACGACGCCGAGCGGATGCAGGGCACTAACAGCGCGTGGATGAGCCTGTACTTCACCTTTGCGCTGGGGCTGATTCTATGGCTGGGCGGCTGGCTGGTAGTGCGTGGCGAACTGGAGCCGGGCGAACTGGCGATGTTCTTTTTGTATCTGAACCAGCTGACTTTTCCCATCCGGGCCTCGGCGCAGATTATCAACACGTTCTCGCGGGCAATTTCCTCCGGCCAGCGCTTGTTCACGGTGCTGGATGCGGAGTCTCCGGTTTCCGAGCGCCCCGGAGCGGCTGACATGGGACGCGCCAATGGCCACGTGCGTTTTGACAACGTAGCCTTCGCCTACGAAGACCGGTCGCCGGCCTTGCGTCAGGTTGACCTGGACGCCCAGCCGGGGCAGGTGACCGCCATCCTGGGCGCGCCCGGCAGCGGCAAAACCACCGTCGTCAACCTGCTGCCCCGTTTCTACGACGTAACCTCCGGGAAAATTACCATTGACGGGGCCGACATCCGCGATTTCACGCTGCAATCCTTGCGCCACAACGTGGGCATCGTGCATCAGGACGTGTATCTGTTCAGCGCCAACATACGGGATAACATCGCCTACGGGGTTAGCAACGCTACCCACGAAGACGTGGAACGGGCCGCCCGCGTCGCCCAGTTGCACGACCAGATTATGGCGCTGCCCGGCGGATACGATACCTGGGTCGGCGAGCGCGGCACTACGCTTTCCGGCGGCCAGCGTCAGCGGCTGTCCATCGCCCGCACTATCCTCATCGACCCGCCGGTGCTGATTCTGGACGACTCCACCTCCAGCGTTGACGTGGAGACTGAGCGCCAGATTCACCGGGCCATGGTCGAGGTGATGAAGGGCCGCACTACCTTTGTCATCGCACACCGTTTGAGCACGGTGCGCGAGGCCGATCAGATTCTGGTGCTCGATAAGGGCGTTATCGCCGAGCGCGGTTCCCACGAGGAGCTGATTCGCCAGGGCGGTATCTACCAGAGCATCTACGAACTCCAGCTGCGCCCGCAGGAAGAAGTCCTGCGGGAGGCGGCAGTGCCGGCGATGGCCGATGGGAGGGCAGCCCTATGATGCGAGGCGGCGGCGGTATGGGCGGCGGCATGATGCGGGGGATGCGCGGCACCTCCGCAGACAGTATGTTCGCCCCGTCCAATGACAACCTTACCGACGAAGACGTGGTGGGCCGCGTGTACGACAACCGCGTCGTGGCGCGTTTTATGACCTTTATTCGCCCTTACCGCAAATACGCCCTGATTGCCCTGGGCGCTTTGCTGGTGTACGCCGCCGTCAACGCCTGCATCCCCCTGCTTATTATGTATGGCATCGACTGGGCCATCGCCGAAGGCAATGTGGGGCGGGTTCATATCATCGGCGCCGCCTTCGCGGTGATTATGGTAATCCACTTCCTGGCCAATCGTTTGCAGTTCATTTTCATCTCCCTCACTGGCCAGCATATCCTGTACGACCTGCGTTCGGGAATGTTCGGCCATCTGCAAAATCAGTCCAATGCGTTCTATCATCGCACGCCCATTGGACGGGTGATGTCCCGGATGCAGTCCGACACCCTCCAGTTGCAGGAGACCTTTGAGCTGCTGGCGTTGTCGCTGGCCGAGCTGATGACGGTTGGGGCCATTATCATCCTGATGCTCATTATCGACTGGCAGCTGGCGCTGGTCTGTATGTTCGTCGTGCCGGTGCTGACTTTGATAATGATGTACTGGCAGCGGTTCGCCCGCCATTCCTTTATGCGTATTCGCCGGGCCATCGCCATGGTCAACGGCGAGTACAACCAGAACATCACCGGGGTCCGCGTGGTGCAGAGCCTGAACCGCCAGGACGAAAACCTGGCGCATTTCCGCGGCCTCAACAACGAGTATCTCAATGCCAACCTGGAGGCCGCGCGCTACTCCGGGATGCTGCAGCCCCTGGTCGAGTTGCTCATCGGCCTGGGCATCGGCCTGGGCGTGGTGGTATTTGGCGGCTTCCTGCTCCAGCGCGGCAGCCTGGAGGTGGGCGTGCTGGTAGCCTTCGCCTTCTGGATTCAGCGTTTCTTTGAACCCATCCGCCAGCTCACGATGCAATACAGCCAGTTGCAGCGCGCCATGGCGGCCGGCGTGCGTATTTTTGAGGTGCTCGACCTCGAGCCTGAAATCACCGACAAGCCAGATGCTGAACCCCTGCCGGAAGTACAGGGCGAGATTCGCTACACCAATGTTATCTTCCATTATGTCCCCGGCATTGACGTGCTCCAAAACGTGAACCTGCACATCCGGGCCGGCGAAAACGTGGCCCTGGTTGGCTCCACCGGGGCCGGCAAGAGCACGCTGGTCAACCTGCTGCACCGCTCCGCCGACGTTACCGGCGGCGCCATCTCCGTTGACGGTTACGACATTCGCGACGTCAAGCGGGAGTCCCTGGTGCACCAGATGAGCATGGTCTTGCAGGAACCGTACCTGTTCTCCGGCACGGTGCGCGAGAACATCTGCTACCAGAACCAGGACGTTTCCGAGGAACAGGTTATCGCGGCGGCTACCGCCGTAGGCGCCCACGATTTCATTATGGAGCTGGAAAACGGTTACGACTCCGAGTTGGCCGAGCGCGGCGTCAACCTGAGCATCGGGCAGCGCCAGCTCATCAGCTTTGCGCGCGCCATCGTGGGCAACCCCCGCATTCTGGTGCTGGACGAGGCCACGGCCAATATTGACACCCATACCGAACTGCTTATCCAGCAGGCTCTCGGGCGCATCCTGAAAGGCCGCACGTCCATCGTCATCGCCCACCGCCTGTCCACCATCCGCAACGCCGACAAAATCGTGGTGCTCGACCGGGGCCGGGTCGCCGAAGTCGGCACCCACGACCAGCTGCTGGAGTCCGGCGGCGTGTACGCCCAGCTCTACGCCATCAACTACGGCCTGTCCGGCCCCAGCATTGACGTGGCCCCGGTAGGCGGCGAAGTAATCGGCGCCGATGGATTGTCGCCGGCCGCCGCTGACTAGACCGGCATGGGCCGGCCCCGGCTCCCTCTGCGGAACGGCGCCACCGCATGGATTGCCGCCGGCTTAATACTGGCTCTGCTGGCCGCCGTACTCCGGTTCTACCACATCACCGAACATTCGGTGACGCATGACGAAGCCCTGGCCGCTCTGAACTCCCGCGAAGGACTCGCGGCGGTTCTGGACAAAACGCGCGCGCGAACAACACCTCGCCGATTCTATACCCGCTGGCCTTGTGGGTAATTCAGAAAATCGCGAGCTCGCCGCTCACCATCCGCATTATGCCGGCTTTGGCCAGCGTGCTAATGGTAGCGGCGTTGATTTCGCTGCCCAAAGTCGGGGGGGAGCGTAATAAGGAAAGCGTAAGCCGGCCCGCCGCGCTGCTGGCCGGACTGCTGGCGGCCCTGTCGCTGCCGGCAGTCTGGAACGCCCAGGACGCGCGGGAGTATTCTGTTGACGCGCTGCTTGCGGTACTGATAATTGCCGGATTGCTCCGGTATCTGCAAGATGGGAAAAAACGCCTGCTGTGCGTTACGCTGCTGCTGGCGCCGCTGTTGCAATACGGGCTGGCGCTGTTCGGCGTCGCGGTTCTGCTCACCACGCTGGTTGCCCCCCAGCCCGTCCCCGGGCCGGAGCGCGGCCTCGTGCGGACTGGCGCGCTTCCAGAGCGTCCAGGCGTCGGCGCAATAGGCGCAGCGGGCGCGGCCCTGTGCGGATTGAGGCTTGGGCGCGAACCCGGCTGAATCTGCTCTGGCCGGCCGGTTGCTTTGCGGTGGGCTGCCTGCTCAGCCTGTTCACCACCGCCCTCTACCAGTGGCAGGAAGGCGCCCGCGCCTGGTCTGGCAAAGACGGCTACCTGGCCCACTACTACTACCAGGGCGGGCCGGACGACCCGTTGGCCGTCGTCAACTTCGGCGCAACCCGCACTTGGGAATTGCTGGCGTACCATATGACGCCGCCGGTGGCCATTGCCGCCCTTGTCGCGCTGGCATTGCTGGTGGTGACGCTGGCGACTCGCCGGCAGTTCAGCGCCCTGCCCCTGTTGGCCGCGCTGAGCCTGGCCGCCGCCATCGCCGCCGCCGTGCCTGGCATTTACCCCTACGGCGGCTCTCAACAGAACGTCTATCTGGGGCCGGTACTGTTTCTGGCCGCCGGCGTCGGGCTGAGCGCAACGGCAGCCCTGCTGGCCGACTTGAGCCGCCGCCGCTGGCTGGCCCCGGCCGCTCTGACCCTGGCCGCCGCGGGAATCGTCGTCACCGGCCTGATGGCAGCGCCGGCGGCTTACGACGACGCGCGCGACCGCAAATTCAAAAGCATCCTGGCTTACCTGGACGCGGAAGCCGCCCCCGCGGACCTCGTCTATATCGACGGCTGGGCTGCCAGCGTAGCGCAGTTTTACAACCCCCACCCGCCGGGAAATTATTTATACGGACAATGCCGGTTCTGGGACCCCGTCCCCGCCTGCGTCGCCGAGTTGCGCCAGTTGGCAGAGTCGCTCCGGCAGTCCGGGGGCGGCCAATGGCGGCTGTGGGCAGTAATGATGAACGGCCCTCCATTGGGGCAGATTAGGCAAGAGTGGGAATCCGCCGCCCCGGAACTGTCCGCCCAACCGCATATTAGCTATGAGCACGTGTCCCTTTGGCTGATAACCGACCGGAGCGCGCCGGCCGGAGAAACCGGGTTGTTTTGGTTTGGCAAACCGCCGGCGCAGTAGCCGGGCGCCGCCGTCCGGTCACCCTTCGGCCAGAAACTCCCGTATCACCGCCGCCAACTCCCCCGGCTTGTCGTACCCGATGTCGTGGATGGTTTCGGCTATCCAGTGTACCCGGCCATTGGGCAGCGCGGCCTCGGCAGCGGCCACCATAATTTCCCGCTGCCGGGAAAACTGCGAGTTCGCCCGGTCGGGCCGTGGCCCGGCGGCTACCACTAGCGTCGGCGTTGTAACCTGCGGGAGCACCAACGACGGCGGCTCGCCCCACATCGTCTCCAGCACCTGGGCATGGTTGTCCGGCCGCAGAATGTCGTACATCTGCCCGTCGTCGCCCTCGTACACCATCGTCAGCGCAATCTCCGCCAGGTCGTCGTCCCAACAGAACGACAGATTAGCCGCCAGCCGGCTGAGATACTCGGCGCGTGTCCCGGCTACCGGACGCGGCGCCAGCCGCTGCCGGAACGCCTCCCAGGTCGGCGTCGGCATCAGGCCGCCGTCCTGAAACCCGCCGTCAATCAGCGTCAGCCGGCCCACCCGGTGGGGGAACCGCATCGCCAGGTTGCTGGCGACGTGGCCGCCCCACGAGTGCCCCAACACCGCCGCCCGCTCAATGCCCAGGTGGTCCAGCAGCCCGACGGCATCCTCGGCCAGCGTCTGCCAGTCGTAGCCGGCGCCGGCTTGGGTGGTCGCGCCGTGTCCCCGCTGGTCCGGCGCCACCACCCGGTAATCGCCAGCCAGATACGGCGCCAGCCGCCGGTACCAGTGGCCCGACGACGCCAGGCCGTGCAGAGCCAGAACCGGCGGCCCGTCGCCGCCCCAATCCAGGTAGTGCATGGTTAAATCGCCGATGGCAGCAGCCATGGGTTCGGGGTTTTTGTGGGCCGGGCCGGCATCAGAGTTCGACATGGGCACCGCTCGCTGGGCAAAATTTTAGCAATTATACGCCTTTACCATCGCCATAGCGCGACTGCCTACCGGGGATGCGATGCCCCGGTGTGCTAAAATCATCCCGTCACCAGATTGCCACTACCACCGGGAAATTGCCATGACCGACCGTTACTACCTCGGCGACTATTCTCAATTGGCATCCGATACGGCTGCCAGGCTGGATGCGGAAAATGTTCCGGCTCGCCTCAAAGCCCACGATTACACGCTATGGAGCGATAATCCCACCGAGATTTCCGACCGGCTGGGATGGCTCACGCTGCCTACGGATATAGCGGCGAAAACCGGCGAGTTGCGCCAGTTCGCCCATTCCATCCGCGATGACGGTTACCGGCACGTCGTCCTCCTGGGCATGGGCGGCAGCAGCCTCGGCCCGGAAGTCATCCGCCAAACTATCGGCCGCGGCGCCGGTTATCCGCAGCTGCTCACGCTGGACAGCACCATCCCGGCGTGGGTGGCGGCCACGGCGGCGGCCATCGACCCGGCCCGCACCATCTTTGTCCTGTCCTCCAAATCGGGCACCACCACCGAACCCCTGACCTTCTACGCTTACTTCCGCAGCCTGGTGGACTCCGGCGTTGGCCGCCAATCCGCCAGCGGAAATTTCGTCGCCGTAACCGACCCCGATACTGCCCTGACGCAATTGGCGCATTCCGACAATTTCCGCCGCACCTTTCGCAACGACCCTCACATCGGCGGACGCTACTCAGTCCTTTCCTACTTCGGCCTGGTTCCGGCCGCACTGACCGGCGTAGATTTGGAGCGCCTGCTAACCCCGGCGGCACAGATGCAGCGCCGCTGCCTGTCGGCCGGCCCAACCGCCGACAACCCCGGCGCGTGGCTGGGTACCGTCATTGGCACGCTGGCCAGGCACGGCCGGGACAAACTGACGCTGATTGCTTCCGACGGCATCGCCGCGTTCGGCCTTTGGGTGGAACAGATGCTGGCGGAGAGCACCGGCAAAAACGGCGCCGGCGTAATCCCCGTGGCCGCAGAGCCGCTGGAAAACCCGGATTGCTACGGAAACGACCGTTTCTTTGTGCAACTCCGCCTGGCAGCCGACGACAATACGGCCTCCGACCAAACCGTCTCCCGCCTCCAGTCCGCCGGCCACCCCGTAGCCAGACTGGAGCTGTCCGACGCTTACGACCTGGGCGCCGAGTTCTACCGCTGGGAGTACGCCACCGCCGTCACCGGCCACATCCTGGGCATCCACCCCTTTGACCAGCCCGATGTGCAAGGGGCAAAAGACCGCACCGTCAGCGTCCTGGACTTGTACCGGCGCGAGGGCCGACTGCCGTCGCCCCCGGCGCATGATGCCGGCCGCCTGCCCCAACTGCTGGCCGAAAGCCGCCCCGGCGATTACCTGGCGATAATGGCCTATCTGCCGGACTGGGACGACATCAGCAACGCGCTGCAAGCCCTGCGCCGCCGGGTGATGCGCCGGCATCGCATCGCCACCACGGCAGGCTACGGCCCCCGCTTCCTGCACTCCACCGGCCAGCTGCACAAGGGCGGCCCCGACAGCGGCATCCTGCTGCAGCTGACTCAGGAACATAGCGACGATATTGACATCCCCGGCTGGCCTTTCAGTTTCGGCGCCCTGGCCGAAGCTCAGGCGCTGGGCGACTTGCAGGCGTTGCAGGCCCTGGGCCGCCGCGCCGTGTCCGTCCGGCTCCAGGGCAGCCCGGCGGACGCTATCCACAATTTGACCAACACGCTGTAACGCCGGAGACGACCGATATGGAAATTGGCATGATTGGCCTGGGCCGCATGGGCTCCAATATGGTTCAGCGACTGCTCAACGGCGGGCATAAGGTGGTGGCCTACGACCGGGATGATGCGGCAGTGTCGGCCAGCGCGGCCGGCGGAGCGGCGGCGGCCGCGTCGCTGGCCGATGCGGTCAGCCGGCTGACTCCCCCGCGCGGCGTGTGGGTAATGCTGCCGGCGGGAGCGATTACCGACGCCGTGATTAGTGAACTGGCCGATTTGCTGGACGCCGGCGACGCCATCATCGACGGCGGCAACGCCAACTATAAGGACACTATGCGCCGGGGCGCGGCGCTGGCGGAGCGCGGCATCCACCTGCTGGACGCTGGCACCAGCGGCGGCGTCTGGGGCCTGGCCGAGGGCTACTCCCTGATGGTGGGCGGCGACGCAGACGCCTACCGCCGGCTGGAACCGATATTCCAGACATTGGCCCCGGCGCCGGATCGGGGCCTGTGCCATGTCGGCCCCACGGGCGCCGGCCACTTTACTAAAATGGTGCATAACGGCGTGGAATACGCTTTGATGCAAGCCTACGCCGAGGGTTTTGAGCTGCTCCAGGCCCGGCAGGACGACTTCGGACTGGACTTGCCGGCCATCGCCAGAACCTGGCAGCACGGCAGCGTCGTCCGCTCCTGGCTGCTGGACTTGACGGTGCGCGCCCTGGAAGCAGACCCGGATTTGGAAAGCCTGGCCGCCTACGTGGAAGACTCCGGGGAAGGACGCTGGACGGTGAACGAGTCGGTGGAGCTGGCGGTGCCGACGCCGGCCATCACCGCGGCCCTGTACCAGCGGTTCCGTTCCCGCCAGGAGGAACCCTTCGGCGCGCGGCTGCTGGCGGCCCTGCGCAACCAGTTCGGCGGCCACGCCGTCCGCGAATCCGGCGGCGAGGCCCGACCATGACCGCCGCTCCATCCTACACCCCGGCCCGCACCCTTGACGGCGCCGGTGTCACCGCCCTGGTGATACTGGGCGGCAGCGGCAACCTGACGCACACCAAGCTGGGGCCGGCCCTGTTCAGCCTGTATCGCAAGGGCCGCCTGCCGGCCAACGTCCGCATCGTCGGCGTGGCGCGCGACGAGATGAGCAGCGATGAGTTCCGGGATTGGCTGCGCGGCGGCATCGGCGACGCTGCGACCTGGGAATGGGATGAGTTCGCGCTGCGGCTCAGCTACGCGCCGGCCGACGTGACCAACGCGGACGCGCTGGCGGCGATAGGCCGGCATATTGCGGATTTGACGCCGGGCGAGGGCGGGGAGCTGAACTGCCTGTACTATCTGGCTCTGGCCCCCGGCCTTTACGAACCGGCGATAACCGCGCTGGCCGGGGCCGCAATGGCCGGCGACGGGCCGGGCTGGCGGCGCGTGGTGATTGAAAAGCCCTTCGGTTCCGACGTCCGGTCAGCCCGCCGGCTCAATGAGCATATCCACAGCGTGTTTCGCGAGGAGCAGGTTTATCGCATTGACCACTATCTGGGCAAGGAAACGGTGCAGAACTTGCTGGTTTTCCGGTTCGCCAACGCCATTTTTGAACCCGTCTGGAACCGCAACTATATTGAGCAGATGCAAATTACCGTGGCCGAGGACGTGCTGGTGGGCGAGCGCGGCGAGTATTACGACCGGGCCGGCGTACTGAAGGATATGTTCCAGAACCATTTGCTGCAGCTGCTGGCGCTGGTGGCGATGGACCCGCCTTACGCCTACACTGCGGACGCGCTGCGCAACGAGAAGGTCAAAGCCCTCAGCTCGGTGCGCCGGCTGTCCCTGCGGGAGGTGAGCCGCAACCTGGTCATCGGGCAGTACGAAGGCTATCACTGGGAGCCGGGGGTCGCGCCCGGCTCCCAGACTCCCACCTACGCCGCCCTGCGGCTGTTCGTTGACAACTGGCGCTGGCAGGGGGTGCCTTTTTACCTGCGCTCCGGCAAAGGGATGGCCCGCAAGACCACCGAAATGACCATCCAGTTCCGTTCCCCGCCCCATATGCTGTTTCCCGTGCCCGACGGCGCAAGCATACCGGGCAACACGCTGTCAATCTGCATCCAGCCCAACGAGGGGATACACCTGGAGTTCCAGTCCAAAGTGCCCGACGCCGGCCTGGGCATGAAGTCCGTGGCGTTGGAGTTTGAATACGACGAGGGGTTTGCCGGCATCGCGCTGCCCGACGCCTACGAGCGGCTGCTGCTGGACGTTCTGTCCGGCGACGCTTCCCTGTTCACCCGCAGCGACGAAATCGAACTGGCTTGGAGCATCATCGACCCCATCGTGGACGGCCTGGACTTGCCGGGCGCGCCCTCGCCCTACCGCTACCTGCCCGGCATGGACGGGCCGCCGGGCGGCGCGGAACTGCTGGCGAACCACGGCCACCGCTGGCTGCCCGGCTGCGCCGAGGCGCGGTAGGGGGCCTTTGCAGGGTCAAGGACGAAAGTTCCGAATTTACCGGGACGCGCCGGACAGACCGGATTTTGGATTGGCGGCTGCGGTATCTGTCCCGCGCGCGGTGCGGAAATCAGACGGCGGCCAAACTCCTGGCCGGCCGGTTAGCCGTTGGCAAAGACGTCGTTGGCAATATCCATCGCCCCGCGCGCAAACGGAATCCCGGCGTACAGCGTCATATGCCCGAACACTTCAATAATCTGGTCTGGCGTGAACCCGATGTTCAGCGCGCCCCGGATGTGGCTGCGCAGCGGCCCTTCCCGCCCCAGCGTAGCCAGGCAGGTCATGGTGCAGAGGCAGCGGCTGGGCAAATCCAGCCCCGGCCGCGTCCAGGTGGCCCCCCAGTAGTATTCGCCGGTGATGCGGCCCAGCTCCCGCTCGGCGTCGGTGGGCGGAGCCGGCCGGGCGGCGGAAGTCGCGCCCATATAGTTGCGCCGGTACTCGTCGCCGCGCTGGAACAGGCTGTCCGGGTCTTCATTGGCGTCGTGGATTCGGGCCGGCGTGAAGTCTATCCCCCGCTCCTCAAATATCTCCTTAAGGATGCTGAGGGACTGGATGCCGGCCGGCGCGCCGCCGTACCAGGTGTCGTGAATAATCAGCTCCACGATTTGCTCCGGCGTCAGCCCCACGTTCAGGGCATTGCCCAAATGCCGCCGCAGCTGATTCTCCCGCTGCAGGCAGATGAGGACCGACAGCGTAATCATCTCCCGCTGCACCGGAGTCAAAGCTTCCCGCTTCCAGATGGCGCCGAACAGCGCCTCGCCGAGAATCCGCTCCAGGTCGGGGGCGATTTCCCAAGCGCCGGGCGCAGAGCCGCCCGTAATCTGCCCGCCGCCAAACATACGCCGGGTTTCCTGCCCCCGTTCGTAACGGTCATCCAATTCGCTCATAGTGTGCCTCCCAAGTCTGCGTCTCGATTCAAGCCGCCGGCAGTGTACGGCGGCCGACGGGACGGCGCAACTGCGAGGGCTTACCCGCGCCGCTGTCATTGACCGGGAACGTCAGGCCGGGTTAGCGGTCAGGCTGGCAGCAGCCGGCTTCGCTTTCTCCAGTTCACTGCGTCCCCAAGCACGGATGGCGTTCTCTTTTGGCAAATCGGCGCGCTTGACGTAAATCTCCTTGTCCTTGACATTCTGGACCTGCAGGCCCGTCAGAGTGAGCCGGTTGCTTTTCTTGCGGTTGCACTTGGCGCACAGGGCGCAGCGGTTGTCCAGTTGGTCGGTATCGGGATCGTTCAAATCCCGCGGCGTAAGATGGTCAAGCTGGAAATCGCCCGTGTCCACTTTGCCGTTGGGATAGGTTGGGGCCTGCTTGCCGCAGCCGGCGCATTGGTACAGCCAGCGGGCGAAGTACAGCTCCAGCATTTCGTCGTAGGTGAAAGTGGTTTCCGGTTTGGTAGTCGGGCGGTAAGGCGTGGCAAAACCGGGAGCGGTTTCGCCGGCGTCCGTCCGCGGCGGCGCAGTTTCCAGTCGCATCGCCCATCGGTTGGCGGCAAGGGCCTTTTGGAACTCCGCTTCGTCATAGACGCTGTCGTCATCGTTCTCATCAATCTTGGCGACGATGACGACGGGGTTCTTGCTGTCGGTGTCCAGCAGGCGGTTGAGGACGTGGACTTTGGCCATAGCAGCGCGGTCAATGCCAATCCAGCGGCGACGCAAGCCTTGCCCCATATTTTCGCAGGCCACCAGCGTGGTAGCACAGCCGGCAAATGGGTCAAGCACCACATCGCCGGGATTGCTGGACGCGGCGATGATGCGCTGCATCAGGGACAAGGGTTTCTGCGTGGGCCAGCCCGTATGTTCCCGGCCACGGGCGCCGGCTACGTCTGTCCAGACGTCCTGTATTTTTACCCCCTCATTGGGGTCAAGATATTTCTTGTACTGAAACGGCGAAGTGGGCGTGGCTTGTACCAGCATATCGCTTTGGTACAGTTCTGCCATACGTTCCGGCGCAAACCGCCAGGCGCGGGTAATGCCCCGGAATTCATAATGCTTGTTGCCGCCGGTTTCGTTGGTGCAGGGCAGCGTCCGGTACTGCCCCCGGTCGTCAAACTTATGGTACGCCGATTTAATATATTCGTCAGAGTAGGGCGTATATTGTATGTTGTACCGGGCGGCCGGCGATTTGGCGTACCAGAATATGGTGTCGTGGGCGCGGCCCATCTGCTGCCGGCCCAGATTATGCCGGTCCTGGCGACGCAGCCAGACGATTTCGTTGCGAAAGTTGTCCTTGCCAAAGATGGCGTCCATTGCCATGTGGATGTAGGCGTTGGCACTGTGGTCACAATGCAGGTAGATGCTGCCCGTCGGTTTCAATATCCGACGGCACTCCAGCAGGCGAACGGACAGAAAGCAGAGAAATACGGCGATGCCGTCGTCGTGCGCAAGCCGGGCTGTTTCAATAACAGCGACCAGCCCGTTGTAGCGGGCGGCGTCGCGCCGGGCCGGCGCCCCTTTCTGCCCGGCGGCGATTTCACCCAGCGCCCTGATTTCGTCCAGCCATTCCCGTTGCACGGCGCGCAGATTACATTCGGGCGGGCAATCGGAGGTATGGGTGTGGGTGTCGGCCCAATACCACTGGTCGGGCCACTTGCCGGCCCGTCCCGACATATTGCGCCGCTTGTTAAACGGCGGGTCAGTGGCGATGAGGTCAATACTCTCGCTGTTGATACCCTGCAGAATAGCAAGATTATCGCCCTCAAAAAAGGTGCGGTCAGGTACATTGAGTTCGGCCATAGTGTGCGTCCTAGCCGGCTGAAGGTTCGCGTTCCGCCGCCTTTATACTAGCAACCCCCCGGCCTATCGGCAATCGCCATCCGTCACCCCAACATTCCGCTATAACCGGCGCCGGAAGAGAGTTGCTATCGCAAACGGCAACTTCTTAACCATCAAGCCGCACCCCAACGATTTTGACGCTTGCCGGGAAGCAACAGGTATCAGGTATAGTTGTCGCCAGGAGGGGCAGTCCCCATACGCCGGGTTTCCTGACCGCGTGCGTAGCGGTCATCCCGTTGGCTCATAATGCGCTTCCGTAAGAGACGTCAATGGGCGGCCCGGTTGCATCGCATCCCGCGCCGCCGCCTTTGCTGGCCATACTCAACGCGGCGGCGCAGTTGCGGTAAAATGGTTCGCGTGATAAGGAGGCGTTATGCTGTCAACCACGCGGCGCACGCCGGTCGCGCCTCAAAGGTATCTTAAAGACAAAGCGGAAATCTTGGCCCTGCTGCGCGACAGCTCGGCCCGCTCCAAGCTCCTGCGCGACCATCGTTCCGAACTGATGGCGCAGTATCCCGACCAGTGGGTCGCACTGGGCGACAACTGGGAGTTCGTGGTGGCCGACTCCCTTGATGAAATGCTGGCCAGGCTTATGGAGTGCGGCGCGCATTCTCCCCATTCAGTGGTCGAGCATCTGGAGACCAACCCGCCGCGCCGCATCCCCGGCTGAAAGGAACGCTGCCCTTATGATTGACCTGCTGATTACCAACGGCCAGATAATCGACGGCGCCGGCAGCCCCGGCTTCCGCGCCGCCGTGGCCGTATCCGGCGATACCCTGACCATTCACCGGGGCGACGACTCCGCGCTGCGCCGGAACGCCGCGCGCGTCATCGACGCCGCCGGCCACGTGGTTTGTCCCGGCTTCATCGACCTCCACTCCCACGCCGGCCTGACCATCCTGGGCGAACCCCATCACGACCCCAAAGTGCGGCAGGGGGTAACTACGGAACTGGTGGGCATTGACGGCATCTCGCACGCGCCCTTCAAGACCCGGGATGAACTGCACCGCTACATCTGGCTGGACGCCGGGCTGAACGGCTACCCGCCCCTGCCCGCCGACTGGCTGACGGTGGCCGACCTGCTGGGCAAGTACGACGGCACGGTAGCCATCAACATGGCCTACATCCTGGGCAACTCGCCCGTCCGCATCTGGAGCGTTGGCTGGGAGCAGCGTCCGGCCATTGCCGCCGAAATCGCCGATATGCAATCCGTGGTGCGCGAGGCGATGGAGGAAGGCGCGTGGGGGCTGTCCACCGGCCTCGACTACCCGCCCGGAGCCTACGCCGACACCGACGAGTTGGTTGCCCTGTCGGAAACGGCGGCCGCAATGGGCGGCATCTACCACACCCACACCCGCGCCAGCCGGCTCAGCCAGGGCTACCTGGCCCCCTGGCACGAGGCCGTTGAGATAGGACGGCGCAGCGGTATCCCCGTCCACCTCACCCACTACCGGCAGTCGGTCTCCGGCGTCGGCAGCCACCTGGGACACCTGGGCCTGGTGGAGGACGCCCGCGCCGCGGGCATTGACTGCACCTTTGACTGCTACACCTATCCCTACTCCGGCACCACGCCCACCATTGGGCTGCCCCATTGGGCCAAGGACGGCGGGCCGGAGCGCCTGATTGCCGCCTTGCAGGATGCCGACGACCGCGCCCGTATGAAGCGCGAAATCACGCCCAGCCGCCTGGAAAACAACTGGCTCACCAATTTCACCCGCCCCGAAAACCGGATTTATGACGGCCGGCTGATTACCGACATCGCGGAGATGCGCGGCCAGGAGCCGGCTGACGCCCTCTTTGACCTGCTGCTGTCGGAAAACCTGGGCATCAGCACGGTAGGGTTAGGCACCAACGCGCAGACGCTTTACGCCTTCGTTTCGCATCCCTACGGGATGATTGCCTCCGACGCCATCCTGTTCGGGGAGTATCCCAACCCACGCACCTACGGCTGTTTCCCCGTCGTGCTGGCCGAGTTCGTGCGCGCGGAACAGCACCTCCGATTGCCGGAGGCCATCCGCAAGATGACCTCTTTCCCGGCCCAGCGTTTGGGCATCCCGGACCGTGGCCTGCTCCGCGACGGTTTCAAGGCCGACATCGTAATATTCAACCCCGACACGGTAAAAACCCACGCCACCCGCGAAAACCCCAAACAGTACCCGGTAGGCATCGAGTACGTAATCGTCAACGGCCAGGTGGTAATTGAGCAGGGCGAAAACACCGGCGCGCTGCCGGGCCGCTCGGTGCGGCGGGGGCGGGCGGCGACCTAGCGACGTTATAGCGCAGGCACAAAAATACCGGAACACTGCTAGGCGGCGGCTCCGGTTAACCAGAGCGTCAGGTGTCATACCCGCAGGGTATTCCGTCCAACGCTAATGCTACACTACGCCCGTTCGCCGCTTTTTGTCAAACCGTTGACTGTGGAGGTTTCGCAATTCGCCATGCCCCAATCCCTGGCCCCCGATTACCGCTATTGCCCCCGCTGCGCTGTCCCACTCGCGCCGGTAGTCCGCGGCGGCTTGCCCCGGCCCGCCTGCGCCGCCTGCGGATTCGTCCATTTCCGCAACCCGGCGGTAGGCGTCGCCGTCGTAGTAATGGACGACGCCGGCCGCATCCTGCTGGGCCGCCGTTCTGCCGGCGGCAACGAAGGTCAGTGGTGCATCCCCTGCGGCTACGTGGAATGGGGCGAGGACATACGCGATGCCGCCCGGCGGGAGTTCGCCGAGGAAACCGGGCTTGAGGTGGACATTGGAGAAGTCTGCGCCGTCCATTCCAACTTTCACAACCCGTCCGCGCTGACCGTGGGAGTGTGGTTCTACGGCACAATCGCCGGCGGCAACGCCCAAGCATCCGACGACCTGGACCGGATTGACTGGTTCCCCCTTGATGCGCCGCCGGAACCGCTGGCCTTCCCCACCGACCGGGTGGTGCTGGCGGATTTGGCCCGTGGGGCCTAGATTGCCAAGCTGATTACGCTACCGGGGCAGGCAATTCGTGCTGTTCCCACTCCACGCCGTGGATATGCTCCCTCAGCCTTTGGTTTTCCTCATCGGTTAGCTTGGCCCCGCCGAGGTGGGCGATGAATTCGCAGGCGCGGTTGACGGTTCCCCGGCCTGACATCACCCGTCCGTTCGGGTTCATCAAGACACCGTGCCACATTTGGCTGTTGACATCCCAATCAATGAGGTTGAGACGGTCGCACAGTTCATCCTCCGCCACGCCCTCGCACCTCTCACGCATCAACATGAACCCGCGGACCAACGAGAGCTGACCAATCGGTTTACCAAGCAAGGTCTCGTTCCGTATGTCGATGCGAACCTGGTTACCCGTGGGTGTACTATCGGCTAAGGATTTGCTCCAAAGGTCAACCTTGTCCAACAATCGTTCCCAAACTCGCCGAATTTGCTCCTTCACTAAGTTTCGCTGCGGTTCGGGCATTCCCTGAGGTGTTCCTGATGCAACGATTTGCAGCCCGTTCACGATGGCCAGGTTGCAGTCATAGAACGTGGCCAAGGTAGTGAATTCACTGGATGATTTGTTCAGATTGTTGGCGTCAATCCTGACCAAACTGGCCGGGATTACGCCGTCCTCATCCAGCAGTTCCCTGGTCATAACGGCCATTGCGTTATCGTCGTCGGTTATGAGATTGTCCGCTTTGGTCGTGGGTTTCGCGTAGCGGTTGATTTTGTTGAAAATGCGCCGCGATCTTGCTGCATCGAATCGCACCAGGATGACTGCAACTTGGTCATTCGCCAATTCAAGGTTGCTTTTCACTCCCTCAATCGGGCGATTGTTGTCGTCAGTGCCGTCGATGGCAAATTGGAATGCTTTGGTACGATGCTGTCCATCAAGCGGCACGAGGATCTCATTGCCGTTCAACGTCAGAAAGCCCATGTCTCTAGCGGCACTCTGGTAGAGCTGCGGGACAGGATTTCTACCGCCACCGATATTTGGCAGTGGCTCAAAGGCCATCTTGTCGTGATTTACCACCGCTAATACGAGAGCGCCCGAAAACCGATGCTCGTCTGACGCAAAGTATGGGGCAATCTCCCTGCGAACACGAGCAAGGTTAGGCTCTTGTTGGTATCGGTCCTCGATAGACAGTTTCTCCCACCCCGGCAGTTCACGAGGCAAGCGGACTGTCTTGACGAACTCGCCAATACTCATCGTGGAGAGGTAGTATTCGGTAGCGCCGAATTGTCCACGCAGGGCCGGGATGGTTGTAGGCATAATGCGTCTTCCTTTTTCAGTGCTGTAGTGCCACATTAGCGGGCGTCCGCAGTACCCCAACCGCTCACCATACCAGGTTTTGCAGTTGGGATTTGGTACAGTCATTCAGTCCAATGTGTGACACCTCAATAATTTCGGGGAACGCCTTGAAAAAACGTTCTAGTGTTGGATTATGCGTCTCATCCGATGTTCGTACATCCGGCGGCGTATATCGCCAGCCATACCCACGTAAAGGCACATCCCATCGTCCAGCCAGAAAGCATAGAGGCCGCAGACGCCTATGGCGTCTGCCTGAGATTCGGAGGCGGTTCTTTCAGCTCAACCCATTCGGCATCAGTATAAAACGGCGAACTATTCTTGGCAATCGGCGCGTGTCATACCTAGCTCAAGCAGCGGCCAATAATCCTCAATCCAAGACTGACGGCTATGCTTTATCCGGATGACTTCGTCACGGCTGATGCCAATCCACAGTTCAACGAACATCCCCGGCGGTGTTGCCTCCCGATAACCAAGCCCCAACAATTTGCGCAGTTCGGTTTCAATCGGGGTCAACTTGTACTCGCTGGTGCACTGAGGCTTGACTATTCCTTTAGCAGCCATCAACGCCATCAACGAGCTCTGCACGCCATCGCCCAACGAGATTACGGTTATTTCTGGCTCTCAGTGCATATTACCTCGTAATCGCAACCCCGTATTGGCACTATTCTTTGCTCATGCGATTTAGAATGCGACAATTGGCCTACACCCTAAAGACAACCCATCCGCAAATCGGCAGGATATAATGACCAACCACGCCGTTGTCATCCAGCATCACCCCGTCGAAACCCTCGGCGGCAATTTTACCGCTGTCTTGCAAGACGCCGGCTTTGGCCTTACTACGGTGCCGGTATTTGCCGGCGCATCCGGGTTTGACGCTCCTGACCTTGCTGAGGTTGACCTGGTGGTTGCTTTGGGCGGCCCCATGTCGGCCAACGATGATTTGCCGGCGCTGCGCCAGGAGGCGGCCTACCTGCGCGCCGCCGCCACCGGCTCGCTGGGCAGCAGCCCGCCGACGCCGGTAATCGGCATCTGCCTCGGCGCGCAGCTGCTGTCCCGCGCCCTAGGCGGCGCCGTAGCCCCTACCGGCGGCTACCAGTTCGGCCTCCGCAAGATTGACGTTACCGCCGCCGGCGACACCGACCCCGCCTTTCGCGAAATCGGCATCCCTCTGGTTTCCACCCTGCACGGCGAGCAGTTCACCGTCCCGCCCGGCGCAACCCTGCTGGCCCAGGGGACGATGCTGCGGCGGGATGGCGGCTACGTCCGCATCCCCATGGCCTTTCGCTACGGCCTGTCCTACGCCTTTCAGTTTGAGCCGCAACTGACGCTGGACGAGTTGCAGGTCTGGAACCGGGAACTGGCCGGCGATTACGCGCTGATGGGCGACCGTTTTGACCCCGCCGAGGAAGCCGCCCGCAATCTGCGCGAGTTCGCCCAATTCGCCCCGCACCACGAGGCGCAAATGGCGCGGATGCTGCGCGCCCTGCTGACACAAGCCGGTCTGTTATAGCGCGCCGGTATGCTAAACTCGCGTCATCATGGAACACCTTTTCTATCCGGGCGATAACTTGGCTGGCCTGCGCCGGCTGGCGCAGCTGCGCATCGCGGCGGATTTGGTCTATATCGACCCGCCCTTTGCCACCAACAACGAGTTTCTGATTGACGACGACCGCGCCAATGCCATCAGCGCGTCGGGCCGGCCGGCCTACTCGGATACGGTGCGCGGCGACGCCTATCTGGACGCGCTCCGGCAACGACTGTGCGCCATTCGCGACGTGATGTCGCCCGCCGGCTCGGTCTATGTCCACATTGACGTCAAGATGGAGCACCACGTCCGGCTGCTGCTGGATGCGGTTTTCGGCCCGCAGAACTTCCGCAACAGCATCACCCGCATCAAGTGCAACCCCAAGAACTTTGACCGCTATTCCTACGGCAATATCAAGGACACCATCCTCTTTTACTCAATGTCGCCGCAAATGATTACGTGGCATCCGCAGAAAGAGCCGCTGAGCGACGACGAGATAGCCCGCCTCTACCCGTTCACCGACGCCGCCGGCCGCCGTTACACCACCACGCCGCTGCACGCCCCCGGCGTCACCGCCAGCGGGGCCACCGGCCAACCCTGGCGCGGTATGGAGCCGCCGGCGGGCCGCCACTGGCGCTACCCGCCGGCAAAGCTGGACGCGCTGGACGCCGCCGGCCTGATTGAGTGGAGTTCTACCGGCAACCCGCGCAAAATCCGCTACGCCAGCGAATCTGCCGGCAAATTGCCGCAGGATGTTTGGCTCTACAAAGACCCCCAGCGTCCGGCCTACCCCACTCAGAAAAACGCCCGGATGCTGGAACGCATCATCCGCACCTCGTCCAACCCCGGCGATACCGTGCTGGACTGCTACGCCGGCAGCGGGGGCACGCTGCTGACGGCGGCGCGGCTAGGGCGGCGGTTCGTCGGGATGGACAACTCCCCGGCAGCGCAGCAGGTTATTGAACAACGACTGCAAGGCCGGCGGATTGCGTGGCAAGAAATCGCTTGACAGAGAATTGATATGGTAGAACCGCAGCAGCAACCTCCCCTGGATTTTGAGGCTATCGAACACCGGCAAAATCTGGAAAACCGGGCAGAAATGGCGGCAGAAATTGCGCAACGTTCGGACCGATTAAGGACTCGGGTACTCCATTTCGCCGAGCAGTTTGACATCCCGGAGGCCGATTTTTGGCGAGCTTTGGACGCCAATCCTAACGGCCCATTGGCGGCAGTTTTGGCGCGAGAGGCACGACGCCAGAATATCCATGAACGAGCCGCCGCCGCTTATATTGCAGCGCTGGCGCACGTTGCGCAATTCCGTAAGTTACCGTCCGGCGGCCCTAATGCCCGCTATATCAACGGGGATGGTCAGATAGTAACCGGAGAGCAGTTAGCCGGCGCACGCCATCCGTCCAAATCCATCGACTTTCAATGGCAGACGGGCGCTGTAACCTGCTACGCCGCCCAAAAATATACACGGGAAGGCGGCGGCACTCAGGACAATCAGTTCAATGAAATTCAATCGCTGCTGCGAAATTTCCTACAGCGTATCAACAATGGCGTTGCGCTTTTCATTCTGGTGGACGGCCCGTATTACAACGAAACCCGGCTAGCCCAATTGCAAGGCCTGGTTCGTATGCAAAACCCCCGTAGTTATGTATCCAGCGTTAATGCGCTACTGCCGATTCTCGCGGATATTGCAGGGGGCTAATCGCGCCCCCTGTGCAGCAGCACCCTGTCTATCCTGTCCTTCCCCGTAAAAAACAAAAAGCCGTTTGACACCCGGCACATCGGCGATTAACCTGCTACCCGTCAACCAGCAACCACGCAACCCCAATTGGAGGTATCACAATATGGCTTACGAAGGAATGATTGCCGAACAGGTCTGGGTTCAGGGACATAACGGCGACCGCATCAATGCCTACCTGGCGCGGCCCCTGGGCGAAGGCCCCTTCCCCGCGGTGATGCTGTTTCACCATATGCCCGGCTGGGACGCCGCCACCAAGGAGATGGCCCGCAAGTTCGCGCACAACGGCTACATTGCCATCTCCCCCAACCTGCACTACCGGGAGGGCAGCGATGACCCCGTTGCCAACAGCGCCAGCATCCGCGACAAGGGCGGTATGCCCGACGCCCGCACCCTGGGCGACGCCGAAGGCGCCATCGGCTACCTGCGCCATTTGAGCGTCCACAACGGGAAGGTCGGCATCATCGGCTTCTGCTCCGGCGGACGCCAGGTTTTCCTGGCCGCCTGCAAGCTGTCCGGCATCGACGCCGCCGTGGACTGCTGGGGCGGCGGCGTAACCCCGCGCGACAGCGAGCCGCCCACCGAGGCCATGCCCCACGCGCCCATCGAGTTCGTCGCCGATTTGAACTGCGCGCTGATGGGCCTGTTCGGCGAGGACGACGCCCGTCCGTCCATCGCTGAAGTGGAAGCCACCGACGCGGCCATCAAGGCGGCGGGCAAGTCGTGGGAGTACCACACCTATCCCAACGCCGGCCACGGCTTCTTCGCCGTTGACCGCCCCAGCTACGCCGTAGAAGCGGCCAACCAGGGCTGGGAGCGGGTGTTCGAGTTCTACGGGCGGCACCTGTCATAAGCAGCCGTTGACGTACCACGCGAGTCTGCCCCACCAGGGCAGACTCGTAATCTTGCTTTATAGGTAAAACCGCGCCGTAGCGCATCAGTATTGCCCTAGCTCGGCAAAGGGCGTAGGCAAACGTCGCCTTATAACGCCGGCAGAACCGCCCAGGGTTATTCAAACCCGGCGTTGTCGCTGGCGTGTTGCTGATTGCGTTGCCGATGTGAACGGATTCCGTAATCTGATAGCAGCGACACAGCAGGCATTATAGCATCGGCACGGTGCCCTGCGTTTTGCGAGGCTCCGCCCGCCAGATAACCGTTGCTCGCGGCGTTGCGAACGGTTCACCCCCCGGCTGCTGCCGTCTCATACTGACGCCGCTGCTCCAGATGCGCCCGCCGAACCACCGGAGGTTCCGCCCCGGGTCTGCCACGCCGCAGACGGCGCAGCCCTGGAACCGCTCCCGCCGCGCACCGCCGCCGGCCGGGCAGCGGTACCGGCGATGCCCCGTGTCCGGGTCGGTACGCACGTACTCCATCTCCACCCGACCCAGGCCGGTGGGTACGCCGTCCGTCGTATAGATGCCGTCGTGCCGTCGGACACCAGGCGGCCGGCACTTAGAGACCGTTACTGTGGGCGACGCGCCGCTGGCCACGCTGACGGCCCGCACCCGGTGTCGCTATTATGACCCTGACCTGGGCCACAGCACTCCCACGGAAACCGCCACCGTTACCATAGTGCGCACCGACCTGCCGGGGGAGCTGCCCCGACCGGGCGTCGGTTCCACGGACTGCGCCGACGACGGCCGCAGCATTACCGTGTCGTGGCGCGAACCGCTCCTGAACCACCTCCCGATACCGGTGACCGGATACCGGTGGCGGTTTCTCCAGCGGCCGGGCGGCGCAACGTCCGGCATGACCGAGGGTACGTCCCTGACCTTCGCCGGCGCCTACGGCGGGCGGGCGCCGGATTTTTACGTGGCCGCCGATTATGGGCCAGCCCGGAGCGGCGAGACCCGTCTGCATATCAAATGTCAGTAGCAAGGGGTTGGCGCCCGGCAAAATCAGCCACGCTCCACCCCCTCCCGGCGATGCCGCCAACGGAGCCGACAGCCAGCCGTATCATTGCGGACGGTGCCAGTCCGATAATGACCGCGCTCAGCCGGATTGACCCAGGCGCCAACCCACCAGGGCAACCGACCGTATCCCTATCCGGCGACCGGACGACAGCTCGGCGCCGCCGAAAGGGTGGCGCGCAATCCTCACGATGGTATAACCACCGGGGCGAGCCGGTAGCCGGGTTGCGGATCGGCTCTGCTATACTGCCTGCCGTGTCGCCGCTACCAGATTACGGAATCCAACTACAGTAATGACGAAATCAGCAACACGCCAGCGACAACGTCGGGTTTTGAATAACCCTAGTTCCTTTGCTTTGCCATGCTTGGCGTCACCTCGCCGGTATCGTGTCAAACCCGGTGTAAGGTCGCAGCGTCTCCGGTATCACCACCGAGCCGTCTGCCTGCTGGTTGTTTTCCAGCAGGGCGATGATGACGCGGGGCAGCGCCAGGCCGGAGCCGTTGAGGGTATGCACAAAGCGGGGCCGCTCTCCGACGCCAGGGCGGTAGCGCACGTTGGCGCGGCGCGCCTGGAAATCGGTGCAGTTGGAGCAGGACGACACTTCCAGCCACTCCTGCGAGCCGGCCGCCCATACTTCTATATCGTAAGACTTGGCCGACGGAAATGATATGTCGCCGGCGCAGAGTTGCAGGATGCGGTAGGGCAGGTTGAGCCGCCGGCACACGGTTTCAGCGTTGGCGAGCAGGGTTTCCAGCTCGTCGAAGGAGGTTTCCGGTTCCACGAACTTGTACAGCTCCACCTTGTTGAACTGGTGCACTCGCTTGATGCCGCGCGTGTCCCGACCGGCGGCGGCCTTCTCCCGCCGGAAACAGGGCGTATGCGCCACATAATATAGCGGCAGCGCGGCGGCGGACAGGATTTCGTCCCGGTGCAGATTGGTCACCGGCACTTCCGCGGTGGGAATCAGCCAGAGGTCATCCTCGTCGTCGTGATACAGGTTGTCGGCGAAGAGAGGCAGGTTGCCGGAACCTTCCATGATTTCGCGGCGCACCAGGATGGGCAGCGCCATTTCGGTGTAGCCGTGTTCCCGTCCGTGCAGGTCCAGCATCCAGGAGATGATGGCCCGTTCTAGCCGCGCCCCGTAGCCGTTGAGCGTGTAGAACCGGCTGCCGGACAACTTGACGCCGCGCTGGAAGTCAATAATGCCCAGCCGTTCCGCCAAATCCCAATGGGGCTGCGGCTCAAAGTCCAGAGTAGGCAAATCGCCCCAATGCCGCAGGACGACGTTGCCCGTTTCATCCGTGCCGTCGGGGGTGCTGGCGTCGGGCAGGTTGGGCAGCGCCAGCATGGCATCGTTGATTTGAGCGTCCAGCGCGCGCGCGGTGTTTTCCAGGGCGCTGATTTGCTGGCCGACGGCGCGCATCTCGGCCACCACGTCATCGGGCGGTTGGTTGCCTTGGGAGCGGGCCTGCCCAATTTCCCGGGACACCTGGTTGCGGCGGGCGCGCAGTTCGTCGCCCTCGGTAATGGCGGCGCGACGCCGGGCGTCCAGGGCGAGGATTGCGTCGAGGCAATCCTCATCCTCGGCGCGGCGGGCGAGAGCGGCGCGGACGGCATCGGGTTCGTTGCGAATCTGTTCAATGGAAAGCATAGGTCAGCACTCTTATACCAGGTCAAAAATCAGCTGGCGCACCGGAAACACAAAACCTGGCAGCACGTCCGCGCCGTCCAGGGTTTCCGGGTCGTTGAGCAGCTCCGGTTCAACCGCACTGGCGCGGTAGATGCGGACGGTGCGCTCCAGCGGGTCAAGCAGCCAGCCCAGCCTGGCGCCGTTGTCCATATACTCCCGCATCTTGTTGAGCAGAGCGGCCAAATCGGAGGGGCGGGATTGCGACGGGGAGCGGATTTCCACCACGAAATCCGGGCAGTAAGGCCGCGCGCGGGGCGGTATGGCCGGCCGGGGGCGCACATTGACCGCCGCCGTCCAGGCCGCATCCGGGAAGCGGATGGCGCCGTTGGGCAGGCGGTAAGCGCCGGACGAGGAAGTTGCGGTTCCAGGACGTCCGTTAGCAGTGTTCCAAATGTACAGTGTCCCGTGCATTTCACTTTCCTGCGCGTCGGCGGGGTCATAGGGCGGCATCGTCAGCTCCAGTTCGCCGTTGGCGTTGAGTTCAAACCGGCAGCGGGCATCCTCGTTTGCCAGTGTCAAATCGACGAACCAGGCTTCGCAGGCGTCCGGGCCGGCGGCGATTACAGCATCGGGCAGCCGGAGTTTAAGGGGAAACGGGTTGGCGATGTGGGTATCCGGCGGCGCCGGCGGCGCCGGCTCCGCTACGGTTGCTGGCGTTGTCGTCATTGTAGTCATTAGCTCACCTTACAGCATCAACAGGCAACGGCGTTACACCAAGTCAAAGATGATTTGGCGGACGGGAAAAGTGAAGCCGGGCAGCACATCCGCGCCGTCCAGGGTTTCCGGGTCAGTGAGCAGCTCCGGTTCAACCACGCCGGCGCGGTAGATGCGGACGGTGCGCTCCAGCGGGTCAAGCAGCCAGCCCAGCCTGGCGCCGTTGTCCTGATACTCCCGCATTTTGTCCAGCAACGCGGCCAAATCGGACGGGCGGGATTGGGACGGCGAACGGATTTCCACGACGAAGTCGGGGCAGAATGGCCAGGTTTGAGGCGGGTCGGTACGCGGTGGCGCGACATTTTCAGTAAGTGTCCAGGCTCCATCGGGGCCGCGAATGGCGCCGTTGGGCAGGCGATATGCGGCTGATGACCCGGTCGTCATACCGGGGCTGCCCTGGCCGATATTCCATGTTTCCAGCGCAAAACCCAGCCGGAACTCGCGTCGTTCCGCATAAGCGTAAGAAGGCATCAGTTCCAACGCTCCGTCGGCGGTGAGTTCCATTGCCCAGAGGCAATCCTGATTGGCTCTGCAAATATCCCAAAACCATTCCTCGCATACATCGGCCCCGGCGGCAACCACATTATGGGGCAGCCGGAGTTTAAGGGGAAACGGGTTGGCGACGCCGGCATCCGGCGGCGTGGGCGCCGATTGCGGAGTCGGCGGGGAGCCAACCGGCGCCAGCTGCTGGCGGGCTGCGGTTGTCGTCATATCAGTTACCTCGCTGCGTTACCGGCGGTCGGACTACGCCAGGTCGAAAATCAGCCGCCGCACCGGGAACACAAAGCCGGGCAGCACGTCCCCGCCGTCCAGGGTTTCCGGGTCTGGCAGCAGTTCGGGTTCGGCAACGCCGGCGCGGTAGATGCGGACGGTGCGCTCGCGCGAGTCTATCAGCCAGCCCAAAAGAGCGCCATTGTCCATATACTCCCGCATTTTGCCCTGCAGGTCGTTGAGAGGCTGACGACCGGAGCGGATTTCAACGACGAAATCGGGGCAGTAGGGTCGCGCCCGCGGTGGGTCAATCGGAGGAGGAATCACTTTATTTTGCGGCGACCAGGCGGCGTCCGGGTAACGGATGGAACCGTTCGGCAGTCGGTAACCGCCACTTGACCCGGTTACAGTGCCAAGTTCCTTGCCACCGGCGGTGTTCCAGTTTTCCAGCCCGACAACGAACTTCATTTCCTGCTTGTCGTATGGCGCAAAGGGCGGCATCGTCAGCTCCAGCTCTCCGGCGGCGTTGAGTTCAATCACCCAGGGGCAATCCGGGTTGGCCAGCGTCAGAGCGACGAACCAGGCTTCGCAGGCGTCCGGGCCGGCTGCCAACACCGCCTCCGGCAACCGCAGTGTGATAGGCAGCAGCCCCCTTATGCCGGTCGTATCAGGCGCCAGCGGCGCTGCTGGCGACTCGGCAGCGGCGGGACGGGCAGTGGTGGTCATAGCGTCACCCCGTCGCATATTCCTGCGTTGCTGGCGTGTTGGTATCTCCGGCGCGGGAACGCATCTGCGGGAATAATAGCACATCGCGGATGGTGGACTGGCCGGTGAGGAGCATCACCAGCCGGTCGATGCCGATGCCCAGGCCGCCGGTGGGGGGCATCCCGTATTCCAGGGCGGTGAGGAAATCATCGTCGGTGCGGTCGGCCTCGTCGTCGCCGTAGGCGTCGCGCTGGTGTTCCTGGGCGGCGAAGCGGGCGCGCTGCACCTCCGGGTCGTTCAGCTCGGTGTAAGAGTTGGCAATCTCCATGCCGGCGGCGAAAGCCTCAAACCGCTCTACGTAGCCGGGCTTGTTGGGGTGCCCTTTGGCCAGTGGCGACATATCCTCCGGGTAGTCCATCAGGAACGACGGCTGTATCAGATGCGGCTCCACGTACACCGAAAGCAGCTTGTCAATCAGGCGGCCCCGGGCCTCCCGGGGGCCGGGTTCCAGGCCCAGGTCTAGCGCCTTGCGGGTCAGCGACGCCGCGTCGGGGTAGTCCTCAATGTCAACGCCGCTGCGCCGGCGCAGTTCCTCCCGCAGGGACCGGCGGGGCCAGGGCGGCGTGAAGTCAATCACGTCATCGCCCATCGCAACCTGCATCGCGCCGTGGATGTCCTGGGCCAGCGACGCTACCAGCGATTCCACCATCTCCATCACGGCGTTGTAGTCGGCGTAGGCTTCGTAGGATTCCAGCAGGGTGAACTCCGGGTTGTGGTCCTGGTCAATGCCCTCGTTGCGGAAAACGCGGCCGATTTCATATACCTTGTCCAAGCCGCCGACGATGAGGCGTTTGAGGTACAACTCGGTGGCGATGCGGAGGAACAGCTGCTCGTCCAGGGCGTTATGGTGGGTGATAAAAGGACGGGCGTGGGCGCCGGCGGGTATGGGCACCAGGATGGGGGTGTCAACTTCGATGAAGCCGCGGTTGTCCAGGAACCGGCGGATGCCGCTGATGATGCGGCTGCGTTGGACAAAGGTATCGGCAACTTCCGGGTTGGCGATGAGGTCAAGGTAGCGCTGGCGGTAGCGGATTTCCACGTCGCGCAGGCCGTGCCACTTTTCGGGCAGGGGGCGCATCCCCTTGGCCAGGATGGTCAGCGAGCGGGCTGCGATGGTGGGCTGGCCGGTGCGGGTTCGCATCATATTGCCGCCGACGCCCAGGAAATCGCCCAGGTCCAGGTCGTGCAGCAGGGCGTAGTCGTCGCCGAGGACGTTGCGGCGCAGCATGGCTTGCACCACGCCCGACGCATCGCGCAGGTCGAGGAAGGCGGCGCGGCCCATTACTCGCATGGACACCACCCGGCCGGCCACGTTCAGGTCGGCGGCGTGGCCGAGTCGATTGGCGGCCTCGGCGGCCTCGAACCGGGCGATGGCGGCGGCGGCGGTGCAGCTGCGTTGGAAACGGGGCGGATAGGGGTCGATTCCCCGCTCCCGGATGCGGGCCAGCTTGCCGCGCCGGCTTTCCAGGTTAGCCCGCAGGCTGCCCGGATTGTCCGGTTGGTCGGTCGGCGGCGGTTCGGCTGGCTCTGGCACGGGACGGGCGGCTAACTAACGGAGATTATCTTGAGCTTGGTTTTCCCGTTGGGAATCTGAATTTCGGTGATGTCGCCGGGCTTTTTGCCCAGCAGGCTTTTGCCAATGGGGGATACGTGGGATATTCTGCCCTGGCCGGGGTCGGCTTCCAAGGAGCCGGTAATCTGGTACTGTACCTGCTGACCGTTTTCCCGTTCTACGGTTACAATGCGCCAGAGGGCCACCGTCCCCGACGGGGCGCCGCCGGTTCGGGTAGCGTCTTCCACAACGGCGTTATTGATGAGGCTTTCCAGGGAGCGGATTTTGCCTTCGACAAAAGCCAAATCCTGCCGCGCGAGTTCCTGCTCGGCGTTGTCGTCCGTGCCGCCGCTGGTGCGGGCCAGATTAATCTGGCGGGAGACAGCAGGCTTCCTGACGGTGCGGAGCTCCGTCAGTTCGGCCATCAGCTCATCCAGCTTGCTCTGGGACATATATTGTGGTTCGGGCATTGATTCACCGCCCGTCATCAGAAACAACAAGGCGGGAGAGGCTGCAACCAGCCTGCTCCCTTTCGTGAAATTATAGAGCCGTCGCCAAAAATTGTAAAGCGAAACCGGCGCAACTCGCAGGGCCTGCCGATAGCAAAGCGAAATCCGGGCGGTTAGAATCAGCATAGCGGCTACCGGGTTCAATCAGGCCGGCGAGGTGAGTTGATGATTCAGCGGATGATTGGAGCGGCGTTGTTCAACGTCCAAACTTACGAGGAGATTGAGGCTGACCCGGGCGCGCTGGGCCAGGCCATCATGGTAGTGCTGCTGGTAACCGTCTGTGGCGCGGTGGGCGGCGTCATCAGCGGGGTGATTTCCGGCTCTTCCCTGCTGGGCATCATCATTGGAGTGGTTGGCGGGCTGGTGTTCGGCATCGTGCGCTGGGCCTTGTGGGTGAGCGTGCTGTACCTGGTGGGCGGCAAGATGCTGCGCACCGGTCATACGGAAACCAGCTGGGGCGAATTGGGGCGCGTGCTGGGTTTTGCCTATACGCCCGGCGTGCTGTCCCTGTTTGCTTTCGTGCCGGTCATCGGCGGACTATTCCCTGTGGTCGGCTTTTTCTGGACGCTGGCGGCGGCGGTAGTGGCCGTGCGGCAGGCTTTGGACTTTGAGTCCACCGGACGGGCCATCGGGGTTGTGGTGCTGGCCGGCGTCATCGGGTTCATCCCGTGGATAATCATTGCTGCCATCCAGTTGGCAGTGCTGAGCGGCGGCGAGTCTCCCGCCAACGTCAACAGCCTGCTCGCTCTGGTCTAGACGCGCCGGATTCAGGCGGGGGGCAAATGCGCGACAAATGGGCAATACGCGAAGCCGTGTGGACGGCGCTGGAAACGGCGCGGGTGGTGCGCGGCAAAACGGTGCATGACAAGATTCCGCACTTCCTCGGCTGCGAGCAGGCGGCGGCGCTGGCGGCGGAACTGCCGGAGTGGCAGGCGGCCCGCGCCGTCAAAAGCAACCCCGACCAGGCGCAGCGTCCCCTGCGGCAGCTGGCCCTGGAGCAAGGCAAACTGCTGTACATGGCGGTGCCCCGGCTGAAAGACGAGCGGGTGTTCATCGAGTTAGACCCAACCCGGCCCGACGTCGTGCCCGCCAAAGCAGCTACCATCTCCGGCGCGTTCCGGGTTGGGCGCCCGGTGTACGTGTCGGAAATGCCGCCCATCGACCTGGTGGTGTCCGGCTCGGTGGCCGTGAATCGTCAGGGCGTCCGCGTCGGCAAGGGCGGCGGATTTGCCGACCTGGAGTATGGCCTGGCGACTGCCGCCGGCGTAGTGCGGCCCGAAACGCCGGTAATCAGCACGGTGCATCCGATGCAGGTGCTGGATGAGGATTTGCCCTGGACACAGCACGACGTGCCGCTGGACATCGTGGTTACTACCGATGCCGTCATCCGATGCCACGGCAGCGGAGAGCGTCGGCCGCGGCCGACGGGAATCTATTGGGAAGACCTGGACGAACGCAAGATTCGCTCCATCCCGTTGCTGGTGAAGCTGCGGCAAGAGAAAGGACAGGTTGCTTGATAGCGGGTACGGGTAAAGGCAGCATAAACATAATCCGGCACGGTTTCGCATAGTATAATCGCGCCAGGACGGAAGGCCGACATGGGACGCTGCTTGAAGTCGGCCCGTCAAAAAGGAGGTACGGAAAGATGACCCAACAAGCGATGCACGCTCAAATGGGAGGAACCACCGGGGGCGGGGAGGAGCTGGTCGCGGCGGGGGCGGTTACCTTCGGCCTGGAGTACCGCACCAACGTCGGGGCCATGGACGACGAAGGCATCTGCATCCACGTTTACGGCAACGACATTGAAGGCGATGACAAGGAGTTGCTGCGCTTCGACTGCTTCCGGATTGGCCCGCACTACCATTACCGGAACCAGCCCATAGCGAAAAACGAGCGGCTGGAGCTGGACTTCACCGCCGAGGGCGACCCTTTGGTCTGGACGCTGGATAAAATCCGGAACCGGCTGCCGATAATGCTGCTCCGGTGCGAGGCCGATTCCACCGCGCGCCGGGTTGACCAGCGGGACGTTGACGCCGCCCTGCCCCATATCGTCGCCTGGGCCGAGACCAAGACCCACAACCGGGGTTAGCCTACGCCCGAACAACCTTTCCCGCTCCGATGCCCTGACCGTTGAGGCGTGGGAAGATAAGCGCCAACCGGCGCCGGCGGGTGCGGCGGCTCAAGCGCCGAGCCGCTCAAACCCGCCGGCGCTGGTTGGAAAGCCGGGACGAATAGCCGGCGTGGCGGTTTGGTCAGGAGGCGTCGGATGCGCCGTTGGCGGAGCCGTTCCTGCGCTCCAGCAGTTCGAACAAGCGGTCGGTTAGCAATCGGTTCTGTTCCATCAGGGCGGCAAACATCTGCTGATTCTGTTCGCGCTGGGCTTTAGCCTCCTCTAGCGCCCGCTCCAGCCTGGCTTCCCATTGCTTGCGTTCTTCGGCGTGCTCTTTGGTTTCCTCAAACTTGAAAAACATATCAATCGCTCCTACAAAAGCCGCCGCTCCCAGCGTGGCCGCCGTATGCACGATGGACGCCGAGAATGTATCAGGAAGCGCCTTGTTCCAGTCAGTATAGATTTTGATGGTCGCGCACAGGACGGCGGCTGCGATGGCCAGAGACGTGGCCAGGTACGCGGCGCCGGCCGGTGTCAGTCGTGTTTTCATTGCAATTATACTCCGCTACCGCAACGGCGGCGCGTTGTTTTAGATTAAGGCCGCCGCTCCCTGCCAAATCAGCAGGATGCCGACCGCCAGCAGCGTCAGTCCCATGGCCAGTATCAGCAGGTTCAGGTTGACTTTGCCGGTGAGGTTGGCGCCCAGGTAGCTGCCGGCCATTGCCGTGGCGCCCATCATCACCAGCAGAACCCAGTCCACCTGGCCGTGAATCAGGTGGCCGACCCAACCGGCGGCGCCCATGACGAAGCCGATAAAGAGGTTGGTGCCGGCGGCGATGCGCGGGTCAACGCGCAGGATGCGAACCAAGGCGGGCAGGCGGATGCTGCCCAGAATCAGGCCCACCGCGCCGCCCAGCATTCCAACGGCAAAGCCAATACCGCCCTCGGATGCGACGCGGGCCGGCGTGAACAGGCCGGGCGAACCCTCCAGCCCCGCACCGAAAAGCGCGCCGCCGGACTGCCCGGAGCGCATCCGGTTGCGGGCGATGATGAGGAACTCCACGCCTTGCCACAAGACCAGCGCGCCGGCCAGGGCAATCAGCAGATGTTCCGGCGTCCGGTCGCTGAGCAGGCCGCCGATGAACGCGCCAATAAAGGCCGGCACGCCCATCGTTAATACGATACGCAGGTTAACCCGGCCGGCCCGCAAATGCCGGATGGTGCCGGCCAGCGACGCCAGGCTGCTGACCATAATGTTGGTGCCGCCGGCGGCCGGGGCCGGCATCCCCAGCAGCAGCATGGCCGGCAGGCGCATAGTACCCAGGGCCAGCCCGACGAAACCGCCCAGGATGCCCACCAGGAAGGAGATTATCGCCAGCAGGACGGCGTGCCAGATTAGCACGTCGGAGGGCAGGCCAATGTCGGAGAGGGGAGCAATCACGGCTGGCCGACGGCTTCGGTCACGCCCACCTCCTCCATCAGGTCGGTGATTTGGCGCCAGGTTTCATCTTCTATGAAAATCCCGTTTTCGCGGCGTTGCAGCTCGGTACGGTATTCGATTTCGCCCGGATAGTACACCTCACTGAAGCCGGCGGCCGGCGGGGAAGTTTTAACGAACTCGGCGAACTCGGTCATCTCTTGTTTGAAGTCGTCCAGGGGGCGGAACTTGGACACGTCAAACACGGCCAGGAAGCAGCCGTCGTTGTGGCGGGCCTGGGGGTCAATGCCAAAGCCGAGGCCGGTGAGCAGGCCGGAGAACATCTCTACCATAAAGGAAAGGCCAAACCCTTTGTGTCCCTGGTCGGCGCCCACGGGCAGGATCGCCCCGCCGGCGGCATAGTCGTTGGGGTCGGTGGTGGGGTCGCCGTTTTTATCGACAATCCAGCCGGGCGGCACGGCCTCGCCACGGTTGCGGGCCAGACTGATTTTGCCGGCAGCAACCGCCGAGGTCGCCATATCCAGCAGCACCTGGCCGGGCAGGTTGCTGGGAACGCTGATGCAAATAGGGTTGGTGCCCAGGCGACGGGCGCGCCCGCCAAAGGGCGCCACGGCCTTGGGGCCGGCGCCGGAGTCGGCGGTGAGCAAAGCAATCATGCCTTCCTGGGCGCACATAGTGGGATAGTCGCCGAGGCGTCCGATGTGGCTCTGGCGGCGGATGGTGAAGGCGGCGACGCCGTTCTCTTTGGCCTTGGCGATGGCCATGCGGGTGGCCCTTTCGGTAACGACGAAGCCAAACCCCCAATGGCCGTCCACAACGGCGGTGGTGGGCGTCTCGCTGAGCACCTCGAAAGGCGCGCCGGGGACGATGTGGCCGCGGTCGATGCGCTCGCAGTATTCGGGAATATGGATGACGCCGTGGGAGTCGTGGCCCACCAGGTTGGCCTTGACCTGGTGGGCGGCCACGATTTCGGCCTCCTCGGCCGGCGTGCCTTTGGCCTGGTAGATGTGGACGGCAGCCTGGTGCAGGTATTCGGGGGTGAAGACGGGCATGGGAGTTACCTCCGTAGCGGGGCAAAGGTAGAATAGAACGGCCCGATTGTAGCAGGAAAACGACCGTCAAGCGGCCAGCAGGCGCTCGACCTCCCGGCAGAAGCGATTGAAAGATTGGGAACGCCGGCGAGCTAGTGGTACGTCGATGCGGCTGGAAAAGGCCGCCTGGTCTCTGGTTTCTTTATAGCGTCTGTTCAGCAGGTTTAGCTCGAGCCATTCTTTGGCCGCCCTGATTCCTTCGATGTTCTGCGGTACATCGAAAGTGGCGCCAGAACCTACATGGTCAGCAATTGATTCGGAGCTGGCTATAAACCAACTCTCGTACTCTCGATTTGCAACCGTAACTGAGACCGGGTTATGCGGGAGGCGAGCAATTACCCGTTGCAACAATTGTGGGCCTAACTCAGCAGGGCAACGATCGTCGGCATCCAGCACTACGAACAACCGTGCCGTTGGCCCACCGTTGCGAATTGCCATCGCTGCATAGCGTTCTAATTCCCCAGCGTTATTTACCAAAGTACCCCAAGGAACTCTAATTGGTCTTGCAATTGCTGGATATAAGTCTGAGCCAATTGAGGCGACTATGACGTTAAGCAATACGGGGAGTGCCTCCACTTCCCCGTGGCCTTCAATTACAGATACAAAAACTGGTGGCGTCATAGACCAAACCGGACGTAGGATTGCGGGTACATTATCTGTTCATTGGGCGACAGCATACTTTGACGCAGCAGTTCTCCCGGCGTTGCCAAACGTTCCAGCAACAATTGGCGGCTGCTTTCAGTGATTGGGCCGATTTGGGTTGTGCCTGCTTCACTGTCGGTTGCCAAAATTGCATCGATAGGTATGTCTTTGCGGTCAAGCAGGTCTGGACTGTGGGTGGTAACCAACACTTGTGCCCGGTCTTGCCCATCCTCCATGGCGTCCCACAGGATGCCGGCGGCTGCCGGGTGCAGGGCAATTTCCGGCTCCTCAATACCTATGAGCGAAGGAGATTCGCCGTCACCTTGTAGCAACGCAGTTAGCACCGCTAACGCGCGCAGCGTACCATCAGATATGTTGATAGCCGGGAATTTCCAGGGCGATTTCTGTCCTGCGACTTGCTGTCGGAACCAGAGAGTTTCCAGGTTGCCAACCGTATTGCGCTCTACGCTCTCAACGCCTGGCGTTACCTTTCTAAGGTACTGTTGGATGCGCTGGTGGCTCTGCGGGTTTCGCTTTTCCAAGGCAGCAAGCACACTGGCCAGGTTATGGCCGTCTGAATCCAGCACATATCCGGGGTCTGGCGCCTGCGGCCAGCGCATTACATCCGGTGCGAAACTGTAAAAGGCCATGTCGGTAAGCGCATCGTACACTGGCCGAAATTCGTCAATGCTGCTGGCATTGACCAGAAAGAGCCGGTCTGACATAGGACGCGGCAACCGTACCTCGACATTGGTATCGGTAACTTTGCCGTCCTTGACCACAAAACGGGTCGGCTCTCCAATCGCATCGGACGGCCCAACCGTACAGGTCTCACTGCGAACCGAAAAGCCGCCGCTGCTTTGTGAGCTTACTTCAAAGCCATAGTGCCCCTGTCGCGCTCCGTCCGGCAGGGTAAAATGCAGTTCGACTGCGAAATTGGCCGGATAGCCCCCGGAACGGCGCCGCACCTCATTGATACCGCCGCGTTCGCGCAACGCGTGGTCTAAAGTTACATCTAACGCCTGTCGCGTCAGCGCCAGCGCATCAAGGAAATTGCTTTTGCCGGAGCCATTAGGCCCTACCAGAATTACCAGCGGTCCCAGCGCAACGTCGCACCAGGCGATGCTCTTGTAGTTCCGCAGCTTGACGCGGTGTATGAACGGCGGTTTGGGCATTTGGGTTCCTCCCGGATGCCTATTATAACCCGGTGCCAGCAGCCATTGGCGCCGGTTTGAGGCGATTTTGAAAATGCCACGCGGTTCCATTAGCCTGTGAGTTGACAACACTACAAATAAGCGAGTCAGCAAGACGTTGACCGAACCCCCTCGGATGCCGACGGCATCAGGCACGCAGTACGCCAGCTGCCGGATGGGCTCTTCACTTCCGGTCTGCTGCCCCCATAGTCCCCGCCATCTTTACACCCCCACCGCCGCCAGCATATAATCGCAACCCAACCGATTACGAATTTTGCAACAAATGGCGGCATCTTTCCCGCCGTCCCAGGGGTGCTACCGTGGCCGTGCTGCAAATGCGCGTATTTCCCGACCCTATCCTGCGCCAGCGGGCGCGCAAGGTTACGCAGTTCGACGCCAAGTTGGCCCGGCTGGCCGCCGACATGGTGGAGACCATGACTGCCCACCGCGGCGTAGGGCTGGCCGCCAACCAGGTGGGCGCGCTGCTGCGTATGTGCGTCGTGCAGCCGGAGGATTGGGATGAGGCGCTGGCGCTGGTCAACCCGGAGATTATGCGCCGCGAAGGGCTGCGCGAAGTGGAAGAGGGTTGTCTCAGTTTGCCCGGCTACCGGGGAATGGTGAACCGGGCGGAGCGTATCCGCGTCCGGTATCAGGACTTGTCCGGCAAGCAGCTGCGCCTCAAGGCTGACTGTATGCTGGCTCAGGCTATCGAGCACGAAACCGACCATCTCAATGGCATCCTCTACATTGACCACCTGATTGCCCACGACCGGTTTTTCCGCATCAAGGTTGGCGAGGACGGCGAGGTTGAGTACCTGCCCACCGGCGAACCGGATGCCGCCGAACTGGAAGCCGCCGCCCGTCGGATGAATCAACATCCCCACCTGCCGCAGTTTGACCCGACCAACGGCCGGCCGGCGAACCCGGCAGCCGGCCAGGGCCGGGCCGACGCCGCGGATTAGCGCACGCTAGCGATTATGGTCGAACAGGACGTGAACGGCGAAAGCGCGGCGGTCAGCGAGATTGACCGCGGAAAAGCCGGCTATGACGCTCTCGGCCAGGTTTATAGCTCGGGTAACATCGGATTTGGAAAACGGCGCTTCAGGGGCATAGTCCGCTATATGTCGCCGGCCCCGCAACTCAACAAATGCTTTCGCAAAGTCCTGGATTGCGCCGGGAAAACTCGCAATGTCCTGCTGCCGCAGACAACGCCTCCGGACGACACCGTGCTCCGGAGCCCGGCAGGTTCTGGTCCAGGCACGCTCATTACGATCGGAGCCGATACCTCCGACCAGTGTATCAGCGCAACTAGCCGCCAGGCAGTGGAACAAAGCGTAATACGCCGTGCTTACCGCCCGCCGCAGGTCAGTTTCAAGGGGACGGCCGGGGCGCCCCGACTCTGCGAGACGCCAAGCCGTGGCAATGAAGTCAGTATCCCTCAATATAAACTCCGCGCTTGCCACCGTCATACCCTTCAGGGTCAAGCCAGTCGGACTTGTCAACAAACGTCAGAGTGGGGAACTCCGGTATGTCCATCGCGTAGAGTTCGGCTCGAATGTTCACACCGGCGCGACCTAGCTGATACGGGTCAAGGACTGCGCCATCGCGGACGACAACGATGATGCGGAAGTAGTCGTCGCCGTACACGCTGGTGGCCGGGGCTACTGCAATCGGGTCGAAAAAGGTCTCGTTGGCAAAGCGTTCGTTCAAGTCTGCCGCCACAACATCGGCAACCAACTGCAAGCGTTCCTGCGTGTTTATCATATAATCACCGCCGTTAGCGCCGGCCATTTCCGCGCTGCCGGCAACGCCCGGTTTCTGTTATACAACATACGATGCTGATAATCCGCTGTCAAACTGCCGCCTGAGAAAGCCTTGCCAACCGCTAACGACAATAAGGTTGACGCCGCCAGCCTGCTCACCCGCCTGGCCGGCTTTTTCGCCGCCCGGGGCGGCAATGCGGCGTGGCTGGTAGGCGGCGCCGTCCGCGACGCCATCCTGGGCCGTGAGATTCGCGACATTGACCTGGCGGTGGCTGGCGACGCCGGGCCCGTGGGTCGGGCCGTCGCCGATTATCTGGGCGGTACGCCGGTGCCGCTGGAACCCTGGAACATCGTGCGAGTCGCCCTGCCCACCGGATGCGACGGCGCCCCGCCCTTCCTCATCGACATATCCGGCTACCACGGCGCGTTTGAGGATGACCTGCGCGCCCGCGATTTTACCGTGGACGCTATGGGCCTCCCTCTGCGCTGCTGGGATACCGACGAGCGGCTGGACGCCATCATCGACCCGCTGGGCGGCAAGGCGGACCTGGCCCGCCGGATTCTGCGCGCCACCGGAGATGACGTGTTTCGCGCCGACCCGGGCCGGATGCTCCGGGGCGTGCGCCTGGCCAATCAACTCGGTTTCCGTATGGCGGCGGATACCACCCGCGCCATCCGCCGGGATGCTCCTCTGCTGGAAAGGGTGGCCGCCGAACGAATGCGCGATGAGTTTATGGCGCTGCTGGCCGCCGACGGCGCCCGCGTGCAGCTGGAGATTCTCGACCGCCTGGACCTGCTCTGCCGCGTCATCCCCGAACTGGAGGCCGCGCGCCATTGCGAACAGCCCCGCGCCCATCACTATTGGGACGTTTGGGGCCACCTGCTGCACTGCGTCGAGTACGCCGAGGCCGTAACCGCCGGCCACCGCAACAACGCCATCTACACCATGGCTCCCTGGACGGCTGCGGAGGATGCTTATTTCAGCGAGACCATCGGTGACGGGCACACCCGCCGCACCATCCTCAAGCTGGCCGCCTTGCTCCACGACATCGCCAAGCCGCAGACCCGCGCGCCCGATGCGCAGGGCCGCATCCGGTTCCTGGGGCACAGCGAGCAGGGCGCCGATATTGTGGCGGAGCGGCTGCCGGCGCTGCGGCTGTCCCGGCGGACGGTGGCGCTGGTATCGGCGATGGTGCGGCACCACCTGCGCCCCAGCCAGCTCCGCCACGGCCGGGAGATGCCCTCCCGTCGCGCCATCTACCGCTACTATCGCGACGTGGGCGAGGCCGCCGTGGACACGCTATATCTGGCGATGGCCGACTTTTTGGCGGCGAGGGGGCCCGAACTGGCGCCGGAACGCTGGGGCAACTATGCTAGAATGGTTGCCGCCGTGCTCGAAACGGGAGCCGCCGCCCCACCCCAACGGGAGGATGGCGCCCGCGGGCTGGTGAATGGCCACGACCTAATGGATGCTCTGCAAATACCACCCGGCCCCCAAATCGGCGCGCTGCTGGAACGGCTGCGCGAAGCCGAAGCGGTGGGCGAGGCCGCCAGCCGGGAGGACGCGCTGGCCCTGGCGCGGCGGCTGCTGGCCGAATCGCCAGAGCCAGCGCGGTGAATCAGACAAGACTTAGGCACGCCCCCCTTGCCGCTCCCGTCGTTCCCCGCTAAACGAACGCGCCACTCCCTGCTAAATGAACGCGCAACTCCTTGCTAAATGAAATTGAGGTTTGATTACGTCCTATGCGACGACGCACCATATTGCTGACCGTTTTTATCGTTGCGGTGTTGGCCGTCTCGGTCGTCGCGCTGGCCCTGCCGGAAATCCATATCGGGATACCGGGCCTGGGCCGTCTGGACCGCGCCGACACCGGGCCGCTGGGCCTCAAGCTGGGCCTGGACTTGCAGGGCGGCGCGCACCTGGTGTACCAGGCCGATACCGGCACCATCCTGGGCGTGGAGTTCCCGGAAGACGCCGAGGTGGACGCCGACATGGTGAGCGAAGCGCTGGCGGATGCCAATTACGATGCCGCCGTCAGTCAGATTGGCGACGGGCCGGCGTACCGGATTAGCGGCGAATATCTGTCTCCCGAACGGCGCGACGCCGTGCGCCAGGCGCTGGTTGAGGCCATCGCGGAACCCGTGGAGTTCGTCAACGACGACACACCGCCGCCCACCGCCGAGCAGATGGAAGGGGCACTCAGCATCATCAGCCGCCGCGTCAACCTCTACGGCACCGAGGAACCCATCGTGCAGCGGTTTGGCGACGACCGCATCATCGTGCAGCTGCCGGGCGCCAGCGGGTCGGTTATCACCGTCCGGTTTGGCGACAGCGCCGACGTTGAGAAGCTGGGCAGCGTTATTGCCGGCCAGGGGTATGCGGATGCGGAGGTGGTCAGCCTGGGGGCAAACCGGTTCCGCATCACTACGGGAACCACTCTCGATATTGCCGACCGTCAGGCGCTGGAGACCCTGCTGGCGTCGGAAGTGGGCGCCGTTGAGACTTACCAGGTAACGGGGGGCATTGATGACGCCAAGCGGCTCATTGGCGAGACGGCGCAGCTGGAGTTTTTGCGGCGTCAGTGCGGCGCGCCGGTGGTCAATGCTCCCTGTCTGCCGCCTTTTACCGACAGCAGCATCGGTTTGACCGGCGACGACCTGGATGACGCCTACGCCAATACCGACCAGACCACCGGCGAATGGGTGGTCAACATCCAGTTCAACGGCCGGGGCGCGGAGCTGTTCGGCCAGCTCACCGGCGACATCAACGTACAGAATCACCCGCAATCCAACGAAGTCATCGCGGTGTTCCTTGACGGACGGGAGCTGATTGCTCCGGTCGCCCGCGTCCACATCCGCGATGGACGCAGCCAGATTTCCGGCAATTTCAACCGGGAGTCGGCGCGCACGCTGGCTATCCAGCTGAAATCGGGCAGTCTGCCGGTGCCGCTGACGCTGATACAGGAGTCGGCAGTTACCTCGCATCTGGGGGCCGAATCGCTGAAACGCAGCCTGCGGGCCGGGCTGGTGGGTTTGGCGTTGGTGCTCATATTCGTCATTGCTTACTACCGGGCGGCGGGCGTGGTGGCCGCCGTCGCGCTGATTTGCTATGCCGTGGTTACGCTGGCGATTTTCAAGCTGGTGCCCATCACGCTGACGCTGCCGCACATCGGCGGGTTCATCCTGTCCATCGGCCTGGCGGTGGACGCCAACATCCTGATTTTCGAGCGCATCAAAGAGGAGATACGCCTGGGCCGCAGCCTGGCTTCGGCGATGGAGGTCGGGTTCAACCGGGCCTGGCCGGCGATACGGGACGGCAACGTGAGCACGCTGATTACCTGTGTGGTGCTGCTGTGGTTCGGCAACCGGCTGGGCGGCGGGCTAATCAACGGCTTTGCGCTGACCCTGCTGGTAGGCGTGCTGGTGAGTATGTTCACGGCGGTGCTGGTGAGCCGCAACCTGCTGCAAGCGCTGCACGCCGTGGGCCTGGGGCGGGCGGCCAGCCTGTTCACGCCGGAGAAAATCCAGCCACGCGCCAGCGGCCAGCGGCCCCAATCGGCTCAGGGAGGCCGTTAGATAACTATGTTGAACATTGTCGGCAAACGGGGCTGGTACTTTGTAATCTCGGCCTGCCTGATAATACCGGGCCTGCTCTCCATGATTGCGCCGCCGGGGTGGGCCAGCGGCGGCTCCGGCCTGCGGCCGGGCATTGACTTCACCAGCGGGTCGGTGCTCAACGTTGCTTTTGAGGAGCCGGTAGAACCGGCGGCGGTGCGCGAGCTGCTGGCGACCCTGGGCCACCCCGAGGCGCTGGTGCAGACGGTGGGCCGAGACTCCGTGCTGATTCGCACCCGCGTGCTGGAGGAAGCCGTCGGCAGCCAGGTATCCGAGCGGCAACGGATTCAGGATGCGCTGGCAGAGGAAATCGGCCCCATCGCGGCGTCGGGCGTGGATACCGTATCGCCGATCGTGGCTCAGGAAACCGTCCGCAACACCTTCCTGGCTTTGATGGTGGCGTCGGTGTTCATCCTCATCTACATCTGGTACGCCTTCCGGCGGGTGCCCCGCGCCTACCGCTACGGCGTGGCGGCGGTGGTTACTTTGGTGCATGACACCGTGATTGTGCTGGGCGTGTTCTCCATCCTGGGCCGAGCGCTGGGCATGGAGGTCAACTCCATGTTCATCGTGGGTATTCTCACCGTGGCCGGCTACTCGGTCAACGACACTATTGTGATCTTCGACCGCATCCGGGAGAACACCATCCGCGTTCCCGACCGCCGGCTGGAAGACACCGTGAACCTCAGCATCATCGAAAGCGTCGGGCGCTCCATCAACACCAGCTTCACTACCCTGCTGGTGCTGATGGCCATGCTGCTCATCGGCGGCAATTCCATCCGTGAGCTGCTGCTGGTGGTAGCCATGGGCGTAGCGATTGGAACCTACAGCTCCATTTTCATAGCCGCGCAATTCCTGGTCATCTGGGAGCGGCGGGAGTTCGGACGCATCTTCACCCTCGGCCGGCGGGAGGCGGCCACGAGCTGAGCGGAGCCGGGGTTGCGTGTAGAATAGGGCCATCCGCATCGGATGCCAGGCAGGAGCGCATGATGACAAAATATGAAGTGGTGCTGAAGCGATACCCCGCTGACGCGGATATGCCCAATGGATACTGGACGGCGATTTGCCCGTCGCTGCCCTGCTGCGTTACCGACGGGGAAACCAGGGAGGAAGCGCTGGCGATGATTGCCGACGTCATCGACCTCTGGCTTGAAGATGACGAACCGCTGGATGCTGCGGAAACAACGCGGCAGAAAAACGCCGCATTGCTTGAGGCGCAGCGGGCCGGCATTGCTGCCGAGACGCATTTGGTAACGCCCCGGGCAATGACCGATGAGGAGTTGGCAACCTATCCCAGGTTTTCATTCCTGGCTCCAGCCGGTGTAGATTAGAAATTCGTGCCGGATTATTTTCGCAACCTCAAAACAGCGGATGTACTCTCGGCTTACTTCCGACTGGGGTTTGAGCGCGTGAAAGGCCGGGGACGGCATCACAAGTTACGGCATAGGCAGCTGAATTTGACGATGATAGTCCACCGCCGCCGAGGCGACATACCGCAGGGGACGGTGACCGATGCAATTCGTAGGTCAGGCGTAACCGATGAGGAGTTCCTGGCTGCGCTGGACGGGAAGACGCCAGAGCGTTTTCGGGATTAGCTGCCGAACTGCAACTACTCCGGCGCCACCACCACCCGCCCCAGGGCCCGCCGCTCCGCCACCAGCCGCCACGCCGCGCCGACGCCCTCCGCCGTCAGCGGCCGGGTTTGTGAAACTACCGGGCGCAGCCATCCCGCCGCTGCCAGCCCAACCGCCCGTTCCAGCGTGGGCCGCGACACGCCGGATACGCCGATTACCCGCAAATCCCGAAAGATGACCTCGGCCAGGCGTAAGGACGCCGGTTGTCCCGTCAGGTCGCCCAGCAGGGCGAGACGACCGTACTGGCCCAGGCAGCGCAGCGTCGCCGGCCACAGCGGGGGGCCGACGGTATCAACGACGACATCGGCGCCGGCATCGTCGGTCAAGGCCATCACTACCTCCGCAAAGTCTAACCCGTCGCCGGCCTCAATAACCAACGATGCGCCCAATGATTCCAGCGCCGGCGCTTTCTCCGGGGAGGTAGTGACGGCGATGACTTGCGCCCCGGCCATGGCGGCAATCTGCACGGCGTGAGCGCCCAGCCCGCCGCCGGCTCCGGTTACTGCCACCGTCTCGCCGGCGGCAACGTCCACCGCCGCGACACCGGCCAGGGCGACACCCAGCGGACAGGCCAGCAGCGCGGCCTCTGCCGCCGGGATGCCGTCAGGCAGGGGAACCAGCGCCGTGGCCGGCAGGGCCACATAGGGGGCGAACCCGCCATCCCGTCCGTGTCCGATGCCGGCTCCGGTCAGGCAGCGGTGCTCCCGTCCGGCCCGGCAGCGGGCGCACCGGCCACAGGCGGCGGTAAGCAGGCTGACCACCCGGTCGCCGGGTTGCCGGTCGGATACGTCGTCGGCCACGGCGGCGACGGTGGCGGCAATTTCGTGGCCCAGGGTTACGCCCGGAGCAACCCCGCGCCGCAGCGTCCCGTCCATCACCAGCAGGTCGTGATGGCAGAAACCGCAGGCGTCCACCCGCAGCAGCGCCTCGCCGGGTGCGGGCGTGGGAACGGGACGGTTGACCATCGCCAGCGCCGGGGGCCGGCCGGTCTCAACCACCGACAGGGCGGCCATCGTTTCGGGAACTGGTGAAAGCGGCACGGGCATAACAGTTACGGCGGCGGTTTGATTTTGCGATACTGTGGCCGGTACACAGTATCAAGTTCTGAGAGGAAATAAAATGATTATTGGAGCGCACGTTTCCGCCGCCGGCGGCATTGCCAAAGCCATTGACCGCGGCGTTGAGATTGGAGCCGAGGCCGTCCAGATTTTCGGTTCGTCCACCCGCTCGTGGCGGTTCAAGGCTCTTACCGACGCCCAGGCAGCGAGTTTCCGGGAAAAGAGCGCCGCGGCGGGCCTGGCGCCGCCCTTTCTGCACGCTATCTACCTGATTAACCTGGGCAACGCCAACCCGGACAACGTGGAGAAATCCGTTACCTCGCTGGTCAATTATATGCGGCTGGCCGAGCAGATTGGCGCCGGCGGCGTCATCTTTCACCCCGGCAGCCACGGCGGGGCCGGCTATGAGGGCGTATTTCCGCAAGTCGTTGACAGCATCAACCGGGTGCTGGAACAGTCCCCGGAAGGGCCGCTGCTGTGCCTGGAGAACATGGCCGGCATGGGCCAGCATATCGGCGCCAGGTTCAGCGAGCTGGGCGCGGTGCTGCGCGCCGTGGACAGCCCCCGCCTGGGCATCTGCCTGGACACCCAGCACGCCTTTGCCGCCGGCTACGACCTCACCAACCCGGACGGCGTGGCCGGCATGATTGACGAGTTTGACCGGGACATTGGCCTTGACCGGCTCAGCGCCGTCCACGCCAACGATTCCAAACGGCCTTGCGGCTCCGGCGTGGACCGCCACGACAACATTGGCGAAGGACTGATTGGCGAGGCAGGTTTTGCCAATATTATGTCCCACCCGGCCTTTGCCGAAATGCCGTTCTTTCTGGAAGTTCCCGGCTACGACAAGGACAACCGGGGGCCGGACAAACCCAACGTTGACATCCTGAAGTCCATCCGCGCCCGCGTGGCCGGCGTTTAGGAACTGGCCGCCGATGCGAATGTCCCGCCAGCAGTTTGAGGAACTGGCGCTGCAAGCCTACGCCGAGCTGCCGGCGCCGGTGCTGGCTCGCCTGGACAATCTGGACATCATAGTGGAGGACGCGCCGGGGCCGGAAGCGGAAGGGGCAGACGACGACGGCGGCGGCCTGCTGGGGCTGTACGTGGGGGTGCCTCTGGTGGAACGCTACGCCGCCGACCCGCTCTTGCCCGACTGCATCTACATTTATCGCCGGCCCATCCTGTCAGTGTGCGATTCTTATGATGCGGTGGTTCACGAAATACGCACCACTTTGCGGCACGAAATCGGCCATTACCTGGGGTTGAGCGAGCAGGATTTGGACCGGCTGGGCTATGGCTGACCGGCTGGCGTGGGTTATCGGCAGCGGGTTCGGCAGCGGGCTGTCGCCGGTGGCGCCGGGGACGGCGGGTTCGGCGGCGGCGGGCGCAATTTTCTACGTCATAATGCTGCTGCCGCTGGCCGTCTGGCACTATTTCCTGCCGCTGTACGTCGTTGCGCTGCTGTCGGTAATCGGATTGGCCGTTGGCGTCTGGGCCACCGGGCGGATGTCAACTGAGGCGAATCCCGACCCCGGCGCAGCCGTGTGGGATGAGTTCGTCGGGATGTGGATAACCTGCCTGCCGGTGGCAGTGTTCTGGGAGGCGCTCCAGCCCTACTGGATTGCGCTGCCCTTTCTGGTGTTCCGGGTGTTGGATATTGTGAAGCCGTGGCCCTGCCGGCGGCTGGAACGACTCCACGGCGGGTGGGGCATTATGCTGGACGACGTGGCCGCCGGCGTGTGGGGCGGTTTGGCGATATTCGTTCTGCTGGCGGCATTACTGGTGATGGCGGGGCCGGGCTGATGATAGCGTCCCCGGCTATTCAATTAGAACGTCGCTGAAAATGCTCGCCAGCGCGGCCCGCTCCAACTCCTGCATCGCCGCCCTTTCCCCATCGTCATAGTGGTCGTGCCCCAGCAGATGCAGCGCCCCGTGGACGATTAGCAGGGCCAGTTCCCGGCACAGGGGCACGCCCTGGGTTGCGGCCTGGCGGAGGGCCTGGGGCACTGAGATAACGATGTCGCCCAGCGGCGGCGGCTCATCGTCCGGGATTGGGAAAACAAAGGCGAGGGCGGGTTCCCCCGCACCCCGGCCTTCTCCCGTCAAGGGAGAGGGGGCGTAGTCGTCGCCTTGCCACTGGCCGGCGTGTTCCGCGGAGAACGACAGCACGTCGGTAGTTTCGTCAAGGCCGCGGTAACGGCGGTTCAGCTCCCGCACGGTCGCATCGTCGGTGAGCAGCAGGCTGACCTGGCCGGCGGCATTGTCCGGCAACACCTGCGCCAAGCCCAGCCGCACCACGGTGGCCAGCCACTGCGGGCCGGGGATGCTGTCGTCGCCGTCCGTCAAATCGGTGGACACGGCGACGGCGACCTGGGGCAGCGGGGGCATAGTTAATCCTGGTCGATACGCAACGGGGGCGGCGCCGTTACGCGCCGCCCCCGTGTTCGTTTCACCGGCCGCCGGGTTAGCGGTTGATGATGGTGGTGCCTTCCTGGTCGGTGATGCTGAGGTCAAAGCCGTCGTAGGACAGCGTAACTTCGGCAACCACGTCGCCGGCAGATATGGCGCGCACCGAAATGGTGTAGATGGCACTGTCGCCGGCGGCCAGGGTAGCGATGGCCGGGTAGGTGACCCGGTTGCCGGTGATGGAGCCGCTCTCCGCGCTCACTATCTCAAACTCGTCGGGGATGGTCACGACCAGCCGGGCGTTGGTGATGGGAGTGTCCTCGCTCTGGTTGCGCAGGGACACGGTGTAGGTGGCGGTGTCGCCGACGCCTACGGGGTCGACGTTGTCGCTGATGTCCAGGGCGGCGCCGGCGGCGGCCAGCACCGTCAGGCCAAAGGAAGCGTCGGCGCTGGCGCCCTGGTCGGAGGACACGCTGGCGCGGTTGGTGTAGTCGCCGGCGGTTACGCCTTGCAGGATTACCGACACGGTGACGGAATCGCCCATCGCCAGGCTGCCCACGTTCCAGGTTACGGCGCCGCCGCTGGCGCTGCCGTCGTTGTCGCTGCTCACGTAAGACACGCCGCCGGGGATAGTGTCGGTGATGATGACGCCGGTGAGGTCGGCTTCGCCGCTGTTGGCAGCGGTGATGTGGTAAGTGCGCTGGCCGGCAATGTACATAGTGCTGGCGCCGTCGCCGCCGGTTTTTTCCAGCGTGACGGCGGGGGCCAGGACGGACACGGTGGACGAATCGGTTACGGTTTCGCCCGTACTCCCGGCCTGCGCCTGGTTGGTATAGTCGCCGCCGGCGGTGGCGCGGACGGTGACGGTAAAGGTTTCCGAGGCGTTGGCGTCCAGCCGGTCAATGGTCCAGCTCAGGGCGCCGTCCGCGCCGACGATGGCCGCCGGGTTAGTGGACACCAGCTCCAGGCCGGCGGGCAGGGTGTCGGACACGGGGACGTTGAGCGCCGCGCCCGTGCCGCTGTTGGTGACGGTGAGGGTAAAGGTGGCTTGCTCGCCCACCAGGATAGCATCGGGGCTGCCCGTCTTGGCGATGCCGACGCTGGGGGCCAGCACAGTGGTAGCGGCCTGGGCGCTGGCCGACGCGCCCTCGGCAGAAGCCACGCTGACGCTGTTGGTGTGAAGGCCGGCGGCGTCCGCCGTGGCCGTGATGGCAATAGCGCCGGATTCGCCTTCGGTCAGGGTGCCCAGATTCCAGGTCAGATCGGACGCGGCGGCCGGGTCGCTGCTGACGAAGGTAAAGGCGGCGGGCAGGTCCTCGGTTACGACAACCTCGGTAAGCGCGCCCTGCCCGTTGTTGGTGACGGTGACGTTGTAGGTGAACGTTTCGTTGACGTTGACCTCGGCCGGCCCGGTCTTGGTGACGGCCAGCGAGCCGGGAATGACGCTGGTAGTGGCGTCGTCCCGGTTGCCGAAGCCTTCTACGGACACGGCGCGGGCGACGTTGGTATAGTTGCCTACCGCGTCGGCAGACACGGTAAGTTCAACGGAGACGGAGCCACCGGGGGCGATGTTGCCCAGGCTCCAGGTCACGGTGCCCCCGTCAGACTGGCTGGGCGCGGGGTTGGAGCTGACGAAGCTCATACCGGCCGGCAGTTCGTCGGTCAGGGTTACGCCGGTGGTTGCAGTGTTGCCGGAGTTGGTTACGGTGATGGTGTAAGTTCCGGTCTTGAGGAGGCCGAGGGAGGCCGGGCCGCTCTTGTCAACGGCGAGGGACGGGGCCACCCATTCTTTGGTGACGGCCCTGGTGAACATAGCGGCGCCGGATTCGGCGTGAATAACGCTGATGTCAACGACGTTGTTGCCGATTTCAGGGGTCGTTTGGCGCAGCACGGTAGCGGCTACGCCGTCGCTGTCAGTGCGGGTGGAGACGCTCCGGGCCGCGTCGTCGATGGTGGCGTCGGGGGTGTCGTCGCTGATGCTCCAGCGCACTTCCACATCGTCCAAAGGCGCGCCGTCGGTAACGCGGAACACGCGGACGGCCAGGGGGTGGTCCAGTCCTACCAGGTTGACGCCGTCATCGGGGAAGGTCACGTCCATATCCACCCAGCGTTTGACGGCGAACGCTTTATGCGCGCCGGCGTCGGCGATGCCGGGGGCATAGGCGGTGACGTCGGTATCGCCCGGACGGGTTGAAGTGATGGTCAACTGTGCCTGGCCGCTGGCGTCGGTGGTGACCCGGCCAAAGGTGTTGTCCACTTTGTCGGGGCGGTCGCCGGCGAGGGATACAATGTCGCCGACGGCTTGCGGAAAGCGGTTGAGGATGAGTTCCAGCTCGGCGCCGGTGGCGGGCGCGCCGTTGGCGTCCCTGACCGTTACGGTAAGGGTGTGCTGGGACTTGACGGGATTCCAGTCCTCAGCCGGGGCGATTGCGATGCTGGCCGGCGCAGCGACTTGCCCGCTTACGGAGGGGGCGGCGGCGTGGGTTGTACCGGCCCCGGCGGTGAATCCGGCCGTGGCGCCGGTGCGGGCGGCGATGCTGCCGGCATCCGCCGGGGTACGCACGGCGGCGGTGGTCAGGGGCGGCGCCGGTTGCGGGCGAATTGCGGCGGGTAGGCCGGCGGCGGGCGGCAGTTCCAACAGGACGTTGTGCAAGCCCGGAGCGGCGGTTTGCGGAGCCGCAGGAGCCGGGGATGCCACAGTAAGGAGGCTGACGCCGGCGGCCATTGCGCCGGCAATGACCAACGCCGCTACGCAGCCGATAATCCAGGAAAGGGGTTTGCGGGCGAACAAATTCATTTGGTTAGTCCTCCAGGACCGGAAACGGTTGGAATCACGGCGGACGACCGGGCGGGGCCGCCTTTAAAAAATTAAAGCCGCGACAAGTTTGCCACCGCTCTTGCTATATGTCAATTTGCCGCCGCGGGCGGCCCGGCGTTTCGGGACGGCAGGGGCGGGAGTTCCGAATTCACCGAGATGCACCGGGCGGGCGTGATACACGTGATACAATCAATCCGTCGGCTGGCGTGGGAGGGATGGGAATACGGGGGCCGGGCCGGGCCGGCCGAAACCAGCCCGCACAGGACTTGACGATGATGAGCGACGCGCATCAGAACCCGCAGCGCCCCGAATCCGGCGACGACCGGTGGGCCGATTACGCTCTGCCCGAAGAGGGGGTGGCCGACCTTACCGACCGGCTGACCGAGTTTCTGCCGGAGCATGACGAAAATGACCCGCCTCTGATTATTGGTCAGGTACTGGACGACTTTATTGACCAGTCGGGGGCGATGCCGGAGAACCTGCGCGAAGAGGACGCCCACACCCTCATCTGCCAGATGCAGATGGCCGTAACCCTGGCCTACCAGTTGGGACGCCTGGAAGCCCGTTCACCGGAAATGGTGCGCCGTTTCATCCTGGAAGCCATCCAGAAGTGGGAAGCCCGCCCGCTGTCCGACTCTCTGGATTTCGTAGAAGCCGACTTTCGCAAGCCCAAAGAACTGGTGCTGCCCCGCCTGCGCCGCTGGTGGCAGGAAAATCTGACCGCCGAAGATTACTATTGGGACGAGGATTAGCTTCCCGTCGCCAGATGGAGGACGCTCCAATGACTACCCCAGCCTATGACCTCGCGCTGACCGGCGGCAACCTGCTTGACCCGGCCCAGGGCATCAACGACGCGCCGCGGGACGTGGCGTTCAAAGATGGCAAAGTTGCCGCCGTCGCTGACCGCATCGACCCGTCCCACGCCGCCCAAAGCATTGACGTTACGGGCAAGCTGGTAACGCCGGGCTTGATTGACCTGCACGGCCACTTTTACCACGGCGGCAGCGGCAGCGCGGTCCACGCCGACCAGACCTGCCTCAGCAGCGGCGTCACTACCGGCGTGGATGCTGGCAGCGCCGGCTTCCTGAACTACGGGGCGATGCGGGATTACGTCTTTCCCGCGCACCGCACTCGCCTGGTGGCTTTTCTGCACATTGGCGCCGTGGGGCTGGCGGCCAACCGCGCACTGGGCGGCGGGCTGCACGATATGCGCATCATCAACGTGGGCGAGACGGTGCAGGCCATCAAAGACAACCCCGGTTTCGTGTTCGGGGTCAAGGTGCGGATGCACTACGATGCGGTCGCCCGCTGGAACGCCCACGAGGCCATGGCCAAAGCCAAAGCCGCCGCCACCGAAGCCGGCGTACCCCTGATGGTTCACGTCAGCGGCACGCCCATCCCGCTGCCCGACGTGCTGGAACACCTGGGCCCCGGCGACATATCCACCCACGCCTACAACGGCCTGCCGGAGAATATGCTGGACAATGCGGGCAAGGTGCGTCCCGAGGTGCGCGCCGCCGCCCAGCGCGGCGTCATTATGGACGTTGCCCACGCCGGCATTCACTGCGACGTGGAGGTGGTAAAGGCCGCGATGGACCAGGGCATTGTGCCCGACACCATCAGCACCGACGTACACATCGCGCCGCCGGGCCGCATCGTCTATCTGATGAACGACCTGGTGAGCAAGTTTCACGCCCTGGGAATGACCCTGGCCGACGCCATAACCGCCAGCACCAGCCGCCCGGCGCAGGCGCTGGGCCTGCAAGACAGCATCGGCTCTCTGGCCGTGGGCATGGCGGGCGACGCCGCCGTGTGGGAGCAGCGCCGGGGCCGTTTCGTCTGGCACGACATGGCCGGCCACAACGTGGACGGAGCGCTGCGCCTGGACACTTTCGCCACCGTCAAAGGCGGCGCCGTGGCCTGGCGGGAAGGACGCCTCACGCAGATGGGCGAGTGCTAGCCGGTGGCTCTGAGCGCCAACGGAAAGGCCCGTCTCCGGCCAGGCCGGGGCTATTGCATTTGAGATTGCTCCAGTCGATTTGCTGAGGGGTTTGGCGATGGCGGTTCCTCCCGGGGTTTGGGGATTGGAGTTTGCGGGGTGTCAGGCGATTTACGGTTTCGGGCGGTGTCGGGGCACGGCCAACACCATTTTTATGCAGAGCATTTTGTACACCATTTTTCCGTGTCCCAGGCGGGCCGGCTAAGAGACCGGCCGGGCCCGGCACGGGGCGCTGGCACTAACGCTGGCCCCGGACGGCCCGCCCCGTTGAAGCAATAAGCGGGTCATGCCGTCGCAAAGGCATTCTGCGAGATAACCGACAGGCCGTTACCGGCCCGAAACCGTATTCGCCGTATTCAGATTTTGATTTGGCGATGCCGCTGGCCTGGCGGCGGGTTCGGCGGGGTTCGCGGGGCCGCGCCGAGTTGCCTGACACGGTTATGATAGAACAACTGTACGCCGGACGCAAGGGTTTGGCGTCATCATTTTTTACAGCGACGGACAGGATGGACAGGATTTGATTTGACCGGATGGGGCGGATGGATTACGGCGCGCCGGCGCTCCCGGTTGACATCCTGCCTGCCTTGCGGCAACATTGTGGTCGAACTTTTCTACTCTCGTGCGAGGTTGCTACGATGCTGAAAGACCGTATCCACGACGAACTGCTGTCGCCGGAAAATCTCCGCAATCCCTATCCTTACTACGCCATGCTGCGGGAAGAGGCCCCGGTTCATTGGAATGCCAAGTTCGACACCTGGGTAGTAACCTCCTATCAGGCCGTGGTTTGGGCGCTGCGGCATCCCGAGTACTTTTCCTCGGAGGTGTTCCTGCGCGACGACAAGCCGCCCAGCCCGCCGATTTCGGAGGCGGATTTCTCCAAGTACAAGTTCAACCTGGACTATATGAACAACTGGTTCATCCGGCGGGACCGGCCCGACCACCTGCGGATGCGCCGCGCCGTCCACCCGGTGTTCAATCCCAAGTACATTGACAACCGCTTCCGGGCGATGGTGCAGAACATTATCCAGGACTTGCTCAAAGACTTTGACCCGGAAAGCGGCGAGATGGACGTGCTCCGGGACTTCGCCAACGCCATGCCCGTGCTGGTAATCGCCAGCTGGCTGGGGATGCCCGGCGAAGACCGGGAGTTCATCCGCACCCTGTCCCGGCAGCTGCTGTCGCTGGACCAGGAATCGCCGGACCGCCATACCCGCGTCCACGAGGCCATCACCACCCTCAACGACTACGTGAATCCGCTAGTGGAAACGCGCGTCGGCGAACCGTCCGACGACCTGCTGTCCGTGCTGGCCATCGGCGAGCGGGAGGGGGAGCTGAGCCGCGAGGAAGTGCTGGGCAACACGCTGCTGCTGCTCATCGCCGGCCACCAGACTACCATCAACCTGGTGGGCAACGGCACTATGGCCCTGATGAGAAACCCGGAGCAGTGGCAGATGCTCAAAGAAGACGACAGCCTGCTGGTGCGCGCCACCGAGGAACTGCTGCGCTACGACTCGCCGGTCAAGCGCGCCCCGCGCATTGCCCTGGCAGACATTGAGCTGGGCGGCCAGAAGATTCGCGAGGGCGAGAAGGTAATGACCATCATCAACGCCGCCAACCGCGACCCGATGGCTTTCCAGAACCCGGAGGATTTGGACATCACCCGCTATCCCAATCCCCACGTGGCCTTTGGCGGCGGCATCCATCACTGCCTGGGCGCCAACCTGGCCCGCCTGGAAGGTCAGGAAGCCTTCCGCGCCCTGACTCGCAAGTTCCCGCCGTTCCGGTTCGCCAGCGACCCCGACCAGCTGGAATATCACAACCTGCTCAACATCCGGGGCGTGGTGAGTCTGCCCGCCGATTGGTAGAACGCCCACCGGCGCATAGCGGTGGCAAGGCGGGGGCGGGCTTCAAACCCGCCCCCCCGCAGTGCTCACGGTTGGGCCGTTCAGGGGGTGATGCGCGTGCCGACCGGCCGGCCGTTGATGCAGTCCAGCAGCGCCCCCGGCGCGCGGCCGTCGATGATGTGGGCGCTGGGGACAGCACGGTTGGCCAGGGCATCGAGGCAGGCGGCGAGCTTGGGCAGCATACCGCCGCGCGCTACGCCGGAGCGGCGCAGTTCCTCGGCAGTGCGGGCGTTGAGGCGGGGGATGACCCGGCCTCCGTTGTCCATAACGCCGGCTACGTCGGTAAGGAAGATGATGCGTTCGGCGCGCAGCGCGTGGGCCAGCGCGCCGGCGGCGGTGTCGCCGTTGACGTTGAGCGGCTGACCGGCGTGGTCGCTGCCCGCGCTGACATCGACGGCGAGGGGAGAAATCAGGGGAATGAACCCGGCGGCGACGATGGCGTTGACCGGCGCGGGGTCAACGGCGGCAATCTCACCCACGTAGCCAAGTTCCGGGTTGGCGATTCGCGCCTGCAGCAGGCAGCCGTCCAGGCCGCTGATGCCGATGGTGGGCGCGCCCAACTGCTGCAACAGCGCCGTCAGTTCCTTGTTGACCAGCCCGCCCAGCACGGCCACTACGATTTCCAGCGACGCGGCATCGGTAACGCGCAAGCCGTTGACAAAGGTGGGAGCCAGGTTCTGCCGCTGCATCCAGTCGCTGATGACGCTGCCGCCGCCGTGGACGATGACGACCGGCCGGCCGGCGGCGTGGAGGGCTGCCAGGTCAGGCAGCGAAGTATCGTTGCCGCCCAGCGTGCTGCCGCCGATTTTGACTACGATGGGCGGTTCGGAGGGGGTTGGGGACATACCTTTTGGTCAACAGTCATTGTCGTTATGCTATGACTAACAGCGAACTGGCGGATAAGTTCCAGCTGGTCGTCGGTTGGGTTACCCAGTACGCGCGTCAGGGTTGCATTATCGTACTCGGCTTTGCGGGCTTTCCGTTTGTTATCGAAGTTTTCCCAATGTTCAAGCCCTTTGCCAATTGCCCAGAACATAAGCCGAATGCTCCTTCTGACGGCATCGCCATTGTATCACGCCGGGTTGATAACCCGTCATTATCCGGCAGTGGCATTTTGCTCGTGCGGAGATATTCGCCATCACCGGCCGCGCAATCACTCCGGCTAGGTAGTGTACGCGCTGTTGATGATGACGTACTGCTCGGTGAGGTCGCAGCCGTAGGCGGTGGCGGCGCCGTCGGCCAGGTTCAGGCTGACGCGAAAATCCACCTGCTCGCCGGACATCAGGGCGACCACGGCGTCGCGGTGGAAGGGTATCGGCGTGCCGGCCTCCATAATGCAGACGCCGTTCACGAACAGGTCAACGCGCTCCTCTACCGCCGCGGCGCCGCTGCGGCCTAGGGCCATCATCAGGCGGCCCCAGTTGGGGTCGGCGCCATAGACCGCCGACTTGACCAGGTTGCTGCCGGCGATGGTTTTGGCGGCCAGACGGGCATCGGAGTCGCTGCGCGCGCCGTCCACCTGCACCGTGATGAGGCGAGTCGCGCCCTCGCCGTCCCGCGCCAGCATCCGGGTAAGGTCGGCGCAAACCTGATGCAGCGCGCGGCGGAACAAGTCAGCGTCGGGGGAACGGTCGTTGATTACCGGGTTGCCAGCCCGGCCGTTGGCAAAGGCGAGGAAGGTATCGTTGGTGCTGCTGTCGCCGTCCACAGTCAGCATATTATAGGTTTCGTCGGCCACCGCCTTGACGGTGGTTTGCAGAAAACCGGGGTCAACGGCGGCGTCGGTGGCGGCGAAGGAGAGCATAGTCGCCATGTTGGGGTGAATCATGCCGGAGCCTTTGGCGACGCCGCCGATGGTGATGGTCTGTCCGGTTGACGCCGTGAAAGACACAGCGGTTTCTTTGGGATGGGTGTCCGTGGTCATCATGGCGCGGGCCAGCTCATTGCCGCCGTCGTCGTCCAGCGCGATTTGCGTCACGCCAGAACGGATTAGCGACATGGGCAGCTCGACGCCGATGACGCCGGTGCTGCACACCAGCACATCCTCGGCCGCCATCCCCAGGCGGTCGGCGGCGAGGCGGGTCATTTCCGCGGCGTCCTTGTAGCCCTGGGCGCCGACGCAGGTGTTGGCGATGCCGGCGTTGACGATGAGGGCGCGGGCGCGCCCGGTGGCGACGCGCTCCCGGTCCAGGTCAACGGTGGCCGAGCGGATGGCCGAGGTGGTGAACACGCCGCCGATGGCGCATTCGGCGGCGGAAACCAGCAGGGCCAGGTCCAGCTTGTCCTCGCCCCGGGTTTTCAGGCCGATATAGACGCCGCCGGCAGAAAAGCCCTGCGGCGAGGTGATGGTGCCACCGGAAACCGAAGTTATACCAACGCTGACGGACGAGTTGTCGGACATGATGAACCGCTCCTACAGGCCACGAATTAGCAAAAATGCCGGTTCAATATACCATACCGGCGGCAGGCGGTGGGAGCATATCACCCGGTTAATCGGTTCCCTACGTGGAGCGACATTCGGATTATAGGTTTCCGCAAAGGTTACGATTGTTGCGGTTGCTTAGAAATTCCTGATAATCTTCATTAGGGTATATTTTACCGCGTGGGTTATTGATGATTCGACGGTCTTTGAAATCCTGCTCAAGGCGGTCATCATTGGTGATAAGAAGGCGCGCGCCGCTAATTCTGGCTAGAGCCAATATATGCTCGTCGTTAGAGCGGCAGATGTCTTGCGAGCTCAAATCAGCCGTCTCATTGTCAACTTGCGTGTCATCAATCTGTCGCGCTCGGCCAAATTTGACAGCAGTTTTAAGCCAAACTTCGAACCGACGATATTCACCAAGTTCACGCCTCAGTTCACCGCCCACAACCAGTACGCCGCGGCCGGCGTCCAGCCAGTCAAGGAAGTATTTTCCAGCCGGCGTTTGGGCATTTGGCTTCCCGAATACGTCACTCCTAGCGTTGTTGTCAACGATAACGCACATCAGTCACAACCCAATCGACCGCCGTGTCTCCGCCATAAAAAACTCTCCGTAAGAGTGGGGCGCATCCAGCACGTTGCCGGCCTCGTCTATACGGATGGAGTGAATTTTCACCTCCAAATCTCCCGGCTCAAAGTAGAGGATGGAAACGTCCTCGGGCTTGAGGCCGGTGGCTCCATCACGCACGTCCATCCGCACCCGGTCGATAATATAGTCGCTGTGCGTTTCAATCACCAACTGCCGGCCGCCGGCGGCTACGGAACAGAACAGGGTACCTAGTTCCGCTTGTGCACTGGGGTGGAGATGCACTTCCGGTTGCTGGAGTAGGAACATTGGAGGAGGTTCAGCGCTGAGCAACTCAGCAAGAACCGGCAATACCTGGCTGACGCCGTAGCCTACGTCAATCAAGTTGCGCCACGGGCCTTTACGACGTTTGCCGGATTTTCTAATCTGTATTTGAAATGGGTCGCCGCCACTTTGTCCGAATGATTTGACCTCAATATCATCGAACAGCCCGGAATGACGTCCAAATTTTTCTAGAACTCCTTTCAGTTTTTGCCATTCATCCGGGTTGCGCCGCGACAGGCTCGCCAAGTAGCTGGGGATATATTCGCCTTCAGGATCCCGGTAAGGGCGTACCGGGTCATAAGTACGGAGTGGGCGGGAGCGGATCGGAGCACCTGCGAAGGGTTGAGGTGACAATTTCCGGCGCGTAATTTCGTTTATCAAATCCTGTAAATTTTTTGATACCTCGGTATTTGCCGGAAGAGCATCTCCATATTGCTCAGCTATAGCTTCCCATGGGAAAGTCAGCAGCATCAATGGAGCCAGCACGGCATCACCATAAGTAGGTAAGTCGAAGGGAAAGGAATGCCACTCCTCTTCGTGTGATTCTTGCCAGTATATTGATTGTTGTTCTCTTTCTTGAGCATACACTTCAACTCGTGCGTCATCCCTGGCAATGCGCCGAATTATCGGGAAGGGAGCTTCGGCCCGATTCTCAAAAGTAGCGTTGAATCTCATCACTCCACTGTACATTTCTGTGATGAGGCTGTACTCAAAACCTGCTTCGAAGCAAGCGCTCTGTCCACCGCGGCCACTTTTTTGGTGTACGATGTCCTGAAAGGAACCCAAGTCATACGGCATTCCCCGGAAATCCGGTGCGACATCGCGGAATGCCACATCCCACAAAGCGCGAATTGCGGCAAGGAAGGATGTTTTGCCGGCGGTATTGGGGCCGACCAGGAGGGTCAGCGGGGCCAGGCGGGCAGTCTGCCTACTACCGAAACAACGGTAATTTTCAAGGGTAATACTGTCCATAAGGCTATTGCAGCCGGGCGAGGGCAGGGCGCGCTAACCCTGCCCCCGTCGCTCCTCAAAGTTGGCGGTGATGGTTTGCTCCGCGCGGCGGCTGTGTTCGGCGATGAATTGCTCCAGGCGGCGGATTTCGGCGGCGGTTGCTTCCGACGCCGGCTGACGGCTGGCTTGCTGTTTCAATTGAGACAATTCTTTGCGGGCTTCGTCCACCTGCTGCACTGATTCCAGGGCGGCCAGCTCGTCCTGGGCCGCCTTTTTTATGGCCAGCAGGCGGCGGCGGTTGTTCTCCGCATCTTGCAGCCGTTCCTCAATCTCGCCCATTGCGGAGAGGGCCATTTCCAGCGGGGCGCGGCCGTAGATGGTCTGGCGGGGGAGGCGGCGCAGCTGGGTGCGGAACTGGGCGATTTGGGCGTCCAGCTGCTCTTCCTGGTGGCGAATGTTCGCCAGCGACATTCGCAATGCCGCCATCGCCTGTTGCAGTTGCGATATGGATGACACGGCGGCTTGACTACCCCCTGAAACCGACTTTGGGCAGCACCCGCGCCAGGGCTTCCAGAACCTCGGTGATGTCCGCTTTGGAAACCCAGCCCAGATGCCCGATGCGGAACACCTCGCCAGTGAGCTTGCCCTGCCCGCCGGCCAGCACCACGCCTTCATCTTCGCGCATCATGGACATCAACCCGCTACGGTCGATGCCGTCGGGCATTTTGATGGCGGTTACGGTGTTGGACGCGCGGGATTCGTCGTTGGGGAGGAGCTGCAAACCCAGGGCCTTGACGCCGGCGCGGCAGTATTCGGCGATGCCAGCGTGGCGCTCGTACACGGATTCCAGCCCCTCGCCGATGATGCGGTCCAGGCCGAGGCGCAGGCCGTAGAGCAGGGCCACGTTGGGCGTCCATGGCGTCTGGCCGCGCACTAGGGAGCGTTCGGCGGCCATGAGGTCGAAGTAGAAGCGGGGCATTTTGGCATCCTGGTAGGCTTCCCAACCGCGCGGGCTGATGCTGATGAAGGCCAGGCCCGGCGGAATCATAAAGCCCTTCTGCGAGCCGGTGGCAACTACGTCGCAGTCCCAGCCGTCCACGGGCAGGGGGAGGCAGCCCAGGCTGCTGACGGCGTCCACCAGCAGGAGCTTGTTGAACTCGCCCTTGACCACCCTGGCGATGGATTCCAGGTCGTGGGTAACGCCGGTGGAGGTTTCGTTGTGGGTAACCAGCACGGCCTTGATGGCGGCGTCTTTGTGCAGCGCGGCGCGAATGGCGTCGGGGTCGATGGCGTCGCCCCATTCGAAGTCCATACGCAGGACGTCGGCGCCGTAAGCCTGGGCAATTTGCACGAAACGGTCGCCGAAAGCGCCGGCGGTGCACGCAATGACCTTATCGCCAGGGGACAGGGTGTTGACGACGGCGGCCTCCAGCGCGCCGGTGCCGCTGGCGGTGAGGATATAGAGGTCGTCGGTGGTCATAAAGACCTGTTTCAGCCCGGCGGTGGTGGCCTCAATCAGCTCCTTGAACTCCGGCCCCCGGTGGTTAATCATGGGCAGGGACATCTCGGCAACGATGTCGTCGGGGATTGGAGTCGGGCCGGGAGTGCGCAGGTTCTGCGGCGCAATTTTGGTCAAGGTCATCGGGGAAGCTCCTGAAGGGCAGACAAATCGGGGTATCAAATGTTGACACAACGCCTAACATTATAGCAGGGATTTTACGAAATCTGCCGCAACCGCTGGCGAAATCCGGCAGCGGCGTCAGGCGCGCAAGAAGTCGGCCACGGCCAGAACTACGTCGGGGAAGGCCCGGGGGCTGAGGCGGCCGGCGGCGGGAATTACCCGCCGGCCCTGATATACGCCGCCCGCCGGGTCGTCGTAGGCTTCCACCTGCCGCGTCCGCAGGTTGGCAATCCACACTTCGGGGATGCCGGCGGCGGCGTAGCGCGGCAGCTTTACTTCCCGGTCATGCCTGAGGGAACGGTCGGCGACTTCAACCAACAGCAGCACGTCGGCCGCCGTGGCCGTTTCCCGGTGGTAATCGTCCCGCAGCCGCAAAACGGCGATGTCCGGCTGGAGCAGGCTGTCGTCATTAATCTGAACCGGGCCCTGCACTCGAACCCGCGCCCGTCCCCGCAGTTTCTCCTTGAGGGATTCTTCCAGCCGGTCGGTGCCGTCGGCGTGGGGGTTTCCAATGGGCGCCATTACGATTAGCTCTCCGTCCAGCAGTTCGATGCGCTCGTCTTCCGCCAGGATGCCGGCTTCGGCCATGGCGCAGTATTCGGACACCGTGAACCGGCGCCGGACGGGCGCAACGGTCTGCGGGGGCAAAGCGGCAGTGGTCATAGCAAAACCTCACGGCGGGGTTGCGTTGGCATTGGGGCGGCGGCGTCAGGCGCGCAGGAAGTCGGCCACCGCCAGAACTACGTCGGGGAAGGCCCGGGGGCTGATGCGGCCATCGGCGGGAATGACCCGCCGGCCCTGATACACGCCGCCCGCCGGGTCATCGTAGGCTTCCACCTGCCGCGTCCTGAGGTTGGCAATCCACACTTCGGGGATGCCGGCGGCGGCATAGCGCGGCAGTTTGGCCCGGCGGTCATACTCCAGGGAACTGTCGGCCACTTCAATCAGCAGCAGCACGTCGGCCGGCATCGCCCGTTCCCGGTGGTAGTCGTCGCGCAGCCGCAGAATTGCGATGTCCGGCTGGGGCAGGCTGTCGTCATTGAGCTGCACCGAACCCTGCACCCGGACTATGGCGCGGCCGTACAGCCGGTGGGCCAATTCGCTGTTCAGTTGGTCGGTGCCGCCTTCATGGGGTGGTCCAATGGGGGCCATTACGATTATCTCTCCGTCCAGCAGTTCGATGCGCTCGTCTTCCGCCAGGATGCCGGCTTCGGCCATGGCGCAGTATTCGGACACCGTGAACCGGCGCCGGACGGGCGCAACGGTCTGCGGGGGCAGCGTGGCAGTGGTCATAGCAAAACCTCACGGCTGGGGCTGCGTTGGCATTGGGGCGGCGGCGTCAGGCGCGCAGGAAGTCGGCCACGGCCAGAACCACATCGGGGAAAGCCCGGGGGCTGAGGCTGCCGGCGGCGGGAATTACCCGCCGGCCCCGATATACGCCGCCCGCCGGGTCATCGTAGGCTTCCACCTGGCGCGCCCGGAGGTTGGCAATCCACACTTCGGGGATGCCGGCGGCGGCATAGCGCGGCAGTTTGGCCCGGCGGTCATACTCCAGGGAACTGTCCGCGACTTCAATCAGCAGCAGCACGTCGGCCGGCATCGCCCGTTCCCGGTGGTAGTCGTCGCGCAGCCGCAGAATTGCGATGTCCGGCTGGGGCAGGCTGTCGTCATTGAGCTGCACCGAACCCTGCACCCGGACTATGGCGCGGCCGTACAGCCGGTAGGCCAATTCGCTGGTCAGTTGGTCGGTGCCGCCTTCGTGGGGTGGTCCAATGGGGGCCATTACGATTAGCTCTCCGTCCAGCAGTTCGATGCGCTCGTCTTCCGCCAGGATGCCGGCTTCGGCCATGGCGCAGTATTCGGACACCGTGAACCGGCGCCGGACGGGCGCAACGGTCTGCGGGGGCAGCGTGGCAGTAGTCATAGCAAAACCTCACGGCTGGGGTGGCGTTGGCATTGGGGCAGCGGCGTCAGGCGCGCAGGAAGTCGGCCACCGCCAGAACTACGTCGGGGAAGGCCCGGGGGCTGAGGCGGCCGGCGGCGGAAACCACCCGCCGGCCCTGATAAACGCCGCCCGCCGGGTCATCGTAGGCTTCCACCTGCCGCGTCCGCAGGTTGGCAATCCACACTTCGGGGATGCCGGCGGCGGCGTAGCGCGGCAGTTTGGCCCGGCGGTCATACTCCAGGGAACTGTCGGCCACTTCAATCAGCAGCAGCACGTCGGCCGGCATCGCCCGTTCCCGGTGATAGTCGTCGCGCAGCCGCAGAATTGCGATGTCGGGCTGGGGCAGGCTGTCGTCATTGAGCTGCACCGAACCCTGCACTCGGACTATGGCGCGGCCGTACAGCCGGTGGGCCAATTCGCTGTTCAGTTGGTCGGTGCCGCCTTCATGGGGTGGTCCAATGGGGGCCATTACGATTATCTCTCCGTCCAGCAGTTCGATGCGCTCGTCTTCCGCCAGGATGCCGGCTTCGGCCATGGCGCAGTATTCGGATACCGTGAACCGGCGCCGGACGGGCGCAATGGTCTGCGGGGGCAGCGTGGCAGTGGTCATGGCAAAACCTCACCGTCTAGATGCTGCCGGCCAGCCGGTTTATCACCAGGCCGGTGGGCAGCTTGGGGTAGAAAAACGTGGATTTGGGCGGCAAGCGCTGGCCGGCGCTGACTATCTCCCGGAATGGCTCCAGCGGGAAGGGTTTCAGCAGGATGGCGAGCTGCTGTTCTCCGGTGTTGACCTGCTGGACGATGGCATCGTGGTCGGGGCTGTAGTCGATGTGCCGGGCCAAAGCGTCGCCCAGCGCCGGGGCCAGCACCCGCTCCTGTAAAACCCACGCCTCCGACACGGCCAGCGAACCCCAGCCGGCCCAGTCCACGCTTGGGCGCAGGGTGTGCATGGTAGGCGGGGCGTCGGACCAGAAGGCGGCGAAGCAGTGGGTGTCGGCTCCGATGCGGGCCACCTCGGCTACGGCGGCGGCGGCGGTGGTGTCAGCGCTCAGTGGGCGGGAATCAAAAATATCGTCCATATGCTGACGCACGGCGGCCAGCTGCTCCGGAGCGAGGCCGCCGGCCACCCGGTGGTAGGGCAGCAGGAGCAGGCCGGGGTCGTCGAACTCGATGAGCGTCATCATCACGTAGTTGCTGGCGGCCTGGTCGTCGGACTGGCGTTCGCGGGATTGGCGGCGGCGGTAACGCAGCGCGGCCTCGTAGCGATGGTGGCCGTCGGCCAGGAAGACGGGGCGGTTGGCGAAGGTGTCGGTGATGGCGGCCGGCGTGTCCCCGTCGGCAATGCGCCAGAGCTGGGCGTCGCCGCCGGCCGGAGTGGTGGCCGATGCGTCGGGCGGGCCGGCGCTGATGCGGTCGAAAATGCGGCGCAGGTCGCCGCCGGCATCCCGGTACAGCGACATTATCGGGCTGAACTGGGCCTGGCCAGCGTCCAGCAGGGCCACGCGGTCAAGAACGGCCGGCTCGCGGGTGAACTCGTGGGGCAGGACGGCGCCGGCGTCGTAGTCCTCCACCAGCACGGCGGCAAAAAGGCCCAGGTGTTGGTGGCGTTGACCGCCGAAGTCGTAAGCGTGGCGCATCAGGTAGAAGCCGGGGCCGTCGTCGCGGCGCAGCGCGCCATTGGCAAGCCACTGCTCAAACAAGCCGGCGGCCTGCCGGTAGCCGGCCTGGGGGTCAACCGGGTCCGGCTGCTCGCCGCCTTCCAGGTGGACGGCGTTGTAGGGGCTGCGCTGCTGCAGTTCGGCTTTCAGCTGCGGCCCAATCATATCGTAAGGCGGGCAGATTACTGCGGAAAGGCTGCCCACCACGTCGGGGTTGAAACGGCAGCCGCGAAAAGGTTTTAAGAAGGCCATAAGTTTCGGCGCTCCGTAGGGTTGGGGTGGGTTCTTATGATAGCATCTTGGGATGGCGGGGCGGCGGTGCATCGTGGCGCCTGTGCCGTATCCGGTGCGATGCCCGTCCGCCCGGCCGGTCGGATACTGCGCAATGTTGTCAAGCGGCAGGATGTTCGAACGGATTTTCATAACGTATCTGCGGCCGGCAATCCGCGCCCCGCTGTTACGCCACGCCCTGTTTGCGCTGTTCATCGCCGGCGTCCTGGCCTACGGCGCCGGGTTTGCCGCCTATATGCTGGCCCACTTTGACCTCATCAGCCTCATCCGCGACGCGAGCAACGATGACGCTTTCTACTATTTCCAAATAGCCTATCATCTGGCGGACGGAAAGTTCTCCACCTTTGACGGCGGCATCACCCGCACCAACGGCTACCATCCTATCTGGATGTTTGCCATCACGCCGTTTTATTGGGTGTTTGACAAGGAAACGGCGCTGTTCGGCATCAAGGCTTTCGAGATTATGCTCGTTGCCGGGGCCGTTGCCTGTATCGCCGGGGCGGCCCGGCTGGCGCGGCTGCCCTGGGTTTTGCTGTTCGCTGCGCTGCCGCTGCTCTACCAAAACCGGCAGATGTTGTCTGGGATGGAAGCCGCCGCCGCGCTGTTTATGCTGGGGCTGTTTATGCTGGCCTTGATGCTTTACGCACGGAATCCGGCCCGGTGGACCTGGCCGCTGGCCGCCGTTGCCTTTGCGCTGCCCTGGGTGCGGCTGGAGTACATCGCCATATCGCTGGCGGCGACAGTGGCGTTGTGCGTCGTTGAATGGTCGTGGCGGGAGCGGCCGGCCGGCGCGTCGTGGCGCGGCCTGATACTTTCTACCCCCCCCCCCCGTACACTAGTTCTAATTGGCAGCGCAGTCGCCGGCATCCTGGCCTACCTCCTCTATAACGGGCTGGTGTTCGGCGGCATCGTGCCGGTGAGCGGCGCGACCAAAGCCGCCTGGTGGCAGTTCGAGTGGGAGCAGGCCGGCGGGTACAGTTTCACGCAGAACTTCCGGGATGCGTTGCAAGTTCCGGTCTTTGACTTTGAGCTGCTGATTGCGCTGGCGGTTTGCGCCGGCCTGCTGCCGGTCTGGTGGCTGGCCCGCCGTTCTCGTGATGAACGGGACTGGCTGCTGCTGGCCTTTCTGGTGGGGGTGTTCGGCCTGGCCGCCGGCCATCTGGCAATGTTCGCGCACCGGGTACTTACGGTTCACCCTTACGCCGGGGTTTGGCCGCATTATTTCGTGCCGGCGTACTTGATGATGGCGCTGATTGTTCCCGTAAGCTGCTATGCCGGCATTTACTTCATCCGCCGTTGCATCGGGCCAAGATGGCGCCGCACGGCCAACCTGCTGGGCGTGGGCATCGTCGCGGCCGGCGCGGTTTTCCTGCTGACCCAGGCGGATTTCGCCGGGCCGTTCCGGGATGTTGACGCCCACAGTGAGCGAGTTCCGGCCTACTCCTCGCGCATCAGTTTTTACGCCGGAACGCTGGCCGCCAATCGCCTGCTTACCGACGGCAGCGTGATTGGCTCGTGGGATGCCGGCATCATCGGCTACTTCTCCCGTTTTCCGGTGGTCAACCTGGATGGGCTGGTCAATTCCTACGACTACTTTCGTGCGACTAACCCGACTGCGGATAGTTACGCCGCCTGGCAGGACGGCAAGTTCAAGCCACTCTATCGGGAGTTGGGAATATCTCATTTAGCCAACCGCTCCAAAAACATCAAGCATACTTTCGATAGCAACGTCTTTGAGAGCCGGGCGTTTGTTGAAATCTGGCCTAACTGGGATTTTAGACTCGGCTCCGTTGCGCCGTCGCAAGATGCGGACACCGCTGCCCGGTTATGGCAAAGACTGGAACCCCACTTCGCCCACCAGTTGGACGGCATCGGGCTGATTGTGGACGGCCGGCTGGCGCAAGCGTTCGCCAAAGACTGTGCGCCGGGTGAGTTGATAATATGGTCATGGGCCGAACCGGAGCGTGCTACGGCCGCTAAATTCGTAATGAGTTTGCACCGGAGTCAAAGCGGGATATGCGGGGACGCCATCGCGCTGCCCCGCAACATGGGCCATCCGGTACAAGTTGAAAAATTGGTCGAACACAGCTCGCCGGCAATCCGCGCCAACTTTGACGTGCACCTCATAGGAAACCAGCTTATCTACGTAAAAGAGCAGTGCCGCCCGGATGACCTTGCGGCAACGTTCTTTCTCCACGTGTCCCCGCTTGACGCGAGCGACCTGCCCGACCAGCGCCAGCAACACGGCTTTGACAACCGGGACTTCACCTCCAATCGCATCATCAGGTTAGGTAGCAGGTGCTATGCAGAAATTCCGCTCCCGCAATACGACATAACCGAAATCAGAACCGGCCAGTACATACGGATGAATGGCGGCTATAAACACGTCTGGGAGGGGGAGTTCCCCTTTGCGCCCGGGCAATAAAGAACGCCGCAATAGCAGTGGTACAATAGCCGCCCCCGCAATTCTCCAAAGCGTTGCGCCGTGCAAACCTTACTTCCAGCCCACCGCATCTATCTCATCGTTGCCCTCCTGCCCTGGCTGGCGCTGCTGGGCTGGCTGGCAGCGGTGTCGTGGTTTCTTACCGACGACGCCTATATCAGCTTTCGCTACGTCCGCAACCTGCTGGAGGGGCACGGCCTGGTTTTCAACGTTGGCGAGCGGGTTGAGGGCTACTCCAACTTCCTGTGGGTACTGGAACTGGCCGCCATTTGGGGCATCTTGGGCATCAAGCCGGAACACGCCGCGCCGTGGCTGTCGGTAATTTACACGGCGGCAACCATCGCCGCGCTGCTGTGGTGGGCGTGGCGCACGCCGTCGCTGCGCTGCCGAAGCTTGACGGCATGGATGGCCCTGGGGCTGGTGTGCAGCAGCGCAACTTTTGCCGTCTGGACGTCCGGCGGCGGACTGGAAACCCGGCAGTTCACTTTCTTTGTCGTTCTGGCGGTGGTCTGCCTGGCCCTGTACCGCAACAACCAATGGGCCCTGCTGACGGCATCGCTGAGCCTGGCCGCCGCGTCCCTGACCCGCCCGGAGGGCCCCCTGATTGCGGTTTTGTGCTTCGGCTGGTTCGCCGTCCAGCGGATGCTTGACGCCGGCCGGCCCCGTCTTGACTGGCGGGAACTGGCTTTCCTGATTGCGCCCTTTGCAATCCTGATTGCCGGCCATTTCCTGTTCCGCTACGCCTACTACGGCGAATGGCTGCCCAACACCTACTACGCCAAGCACGTGCGCCCCTGGTACGAATCGGGATTCCGCTACCTGTGGGCGGCGGCGCTGGAAACGGGCCTGTACCTGTTGCTGCCGCTGGTCGCCGTCGCCTTGCGGGAACGCTGGCGGCAGTACCGGGATGGCGCTTGCGCCCTGATTTTGCTGATAATCGTCGTACACATGGCCTACGTAATGCGGATTGGCGGCGACCATTTTGAATACCGGCCGCTGGATTTCTACTGGCCGCTGCTGGCGCTGCCGGCCGCAGTGGGGATTGTGCATCTGGGCGGCCGGATTGCGGACAGAATGCAACGCATCAGGGCAAGCGCACGGGTCAGGATACTGTCAAGCCCGCCGGCGTGGGCGCTGCTGCTGTTCGTGCCCGTCATTTTCTACTCCAGCGCAATGCAGGCGGCCCTGCTGTTTGAGGGAGCCAAGATTGACGAACGCATCAAGCGAATTCATATCGAGCTTGGTGATGATAACGCCGGCTGGCTGCTGTCCGCGCCGGGGATGCCCGCGCTGGCGGCAATCTCCAACGACTTGCGCGCTAGTCTTGTCCGGCAGAACGTAGGTGATCGGTTCGTTGAGCATCGTGAATTCGCTGACCTCATGATTGCGAGGTGGCAGCCCTACGAGAATATGCAACGGGGGATAATTCCCGGCGATGCAGTAATGACGCGTGGTAGCATTGGCATCCATTCCTATCACCTCCCGGAACTGACCGTCATTGACTCTATGGGTCTGACCGACGCGACGGTAGCGCGCAATCCGGTTACACGCCCCAACCGAGAGCGCCAAATGGCCCACGACCGTTTTCCACCTCCCGGCTATCTGGAGCAGCGTGGCGTTAATATCTATGTCCACCCCCCGGCGGACACAGTGGAGCAGGCGTTTTACCTGGGGAATTATGTGGCGCCGGTGGGGCCCAACCTCTGGATGCCCATTGAGTCCGACGACCATGAGTGGGTCAGCTCCGCTTTTGCCGGACGCGACCTAATAGTGTCCAGCGATTACTTTGCGGAGTTGACCAGGGGCAACACGCCGGCAATTCGTTCCGATTTCGACGTCCACCTTGTGGAGAACCGGCTGATTTACGTAAAGGAACAGTGCGGCCCGAACGACCTTGACGCCGCGTTTTTCCTCCACTTGCACCCGGTTGACGTGAACGACCTGCCCGACGACCGCAAGCAGTACGGTTTTGACAACCGAGACTTCTACGAGGATCGTCTCATCAGACTGGCTAACACCTGCTGGGCCATAGTTCCGCTACCGGAATACGACGTCGCCGAAATCAGAACCGGCCAGTTTATAGAAGTGGATGGCGGCTATAAGCACATCTGGGAAGGGGAAATACGGCCGGAATGAGCCGGTAATCTCCCCCTGCCAAAGCGGTTGCATCTGTTACGGGTCATAGCGCACAGTACCAGGCCGCCGCCCCGCCACAAGCGCGTTTTGCGTCGCCCCGGCGCGGTTATCCAGGAATCAGGCAGATGATAAACAAACGGTGGGTACACATAATGTGGGCCGGGTTGCAGACTGCCCCGCTGCGTCACGCCCTGTTCGCCCTGTTCATCACCGGCATCCTGGCCTACGGCGCCGGGTTTGCCGGCTATATGCTGGTCAAGTTTGACCTCATCAACATCATCCGCCGCGACGTAAGCTACGATGATGCTTACTACTATTTTCAGATAGCCTACCACTTGGCGGAGGGGAAATTTTCCACCTTTGACGGCGGCATCACCCGGACTAACGGCTACCATCCTTTGTGGCTGCTGCTCATTACGCCGTTTTATTGGGTGTTTGACAAGGAAACGGCCCTGTTCGGCATCAAGGCTTTTGAGATTATGCTCGTTGCCGGGGGCGTTGCCTGTATCGCCGGGGCGGCGCGACTGGCGCGGCTGCCCTGGGTTTTGCTCTTTGCCACGCTGCCGCTGCTTTACGAGCATCGTGCCTTGTTGCGCGGGATGGAAGCCGCCGCCGCGCTGTTTATGCTGGGGCTGTTTTTCCTGGCCCTGATGCTCTACGCGCGCAATCCGGCCCGGTGGACCTGGCCACTGGCCATCGTCGCTTTCGCGCTGCCCTGGGTGCGGCTGGAGTACATCGCCATATCGTTGGCGGCGACGGCGGCGTTGTGCATCGCTGAGTGGTCGTGGCGGGAGCGGCCGGCCGGCGCAGCGTGGCGCAGCCTGATACTTTCTACCCCCCCCCCGTACACTAGTTCTAATCAGCAGCGCCATTGCCGGCATCCTAGCCTACTTCCTCTATAACGGGCTGGTATTCGGCGGCATCCTGCCGGTGAGCGGCGCCACCAAAGCCGCTTGGTCGCAGTTCAAGTGGGCGAAAGAGGGCGGGTACAGTTTCACGCAAAACTTCCGGGACATATTGCAGGTTCCGGTCTTTGACTTTGAGCTGCTGGCTGCGCTGGCGGTTTGCGTCGGCCTGCTGCTGATCTGGTGGCTGGCCCGACGCACGCGAGATGAACGGGATTGGCTGCTGCTGGCCTTTCTGGTGGGCGTGTTCGGCCTGGCCGCCGGCCATCTGGCAATGTTCGCGCAAACCGTGCTGATGGTTCACCCGTCCGAGGGAATCTGGCCCCATTATTTCGTGCCGGCGTACCTGATGATGGCGCTGATTATTCCCGTAAGTTGCTACGCCGGCATTTACCTCATTCGTCGTTGGCTGGGGCCAAGCTGGCGCCGCACGGCCAGCCTGCTGAGCGTAGTCATCGTTGTCGCTGGCGCGGTTTTCCTGCTGGCCAGGGCAGATTGCGCCGGGCCGTTCCGGGATATTGACGCCCGCAGTGAGCGAGGTCCGGCCCACTCCTGGCGCATCAGTTATTACACGGGAACGTTGGCCGCCAACCGCCTGCTTCCCGACGGCAGCGTGATTGGCTCGTGGGATGCCGGCATCATCGGCTACTTCTCCCGCTTTCCGGTGGTCAACCTGGATGGGCTGGTCAATTCCTACGACTACTTTCGCACGACTAACCCGACTGCGGATAGCTACGCCACCTGGCAGGACGGCAAGTTCAAGCCACTCTATCGGCAGTTGGGAATATCTCATTTAGCCAACCGCTCCAAAAACATCTATAATACTTTTGATAGCAACATCTTTGAGAGCCGGGCATTTGTAGAAATCTGGCCTAACGGGAGTTTTAGACTCGGCTCCGTTGCGCCGTCGCAAGATTCGGACACCGCTGCCCGGTTATGGCAAAGATTGGAACCCCACTTCGCCCGCCAGTCGGACGGCATCGGGCTGATTGTGGACGGCCGGCTGGCGCAAGCGTTCGCCAAAGACTGTGCGCCGGATAAGTTGATAATATGGTCATGGGCCGAACCGGAGCGTGCTACGGCCGCTAAATCCGTAACGAGTTGGCACCGGAGTCAAAGCGGGCTCTGCGGGGACGCCATCGAGCTGCCCCGCAACGCGGGCCAGGTACAAGTTGAGAAATTGGCCGGACACAGCCCGCCGGCAATCCGCGCCAAATTCGACGTGTACCTTATAGAAAACAGGCTCATCTACGCAAAGGAGCAGTGCCGTCAAGATGACCTTGAGGCAAGGTTCTTTCTCCACCTGGCCCCGGTTGACGTGAACGACCTGCCCGACCAGCGCCAGCAGTACGGTTTTGACAACCTGGACTTCAACGGAGGCGATGTCATCCAATCCGGCAACACCTGCTGGGCCGAAGTTCCGCTCCCGGAATACGACATAACCGAAATCAGAACCGGCCAGTACCTACTGGTAGATGGCGATTTTAAGCACGTCTGGGAGGGGAAAATCCACCTGGATTGAGTGGTTCAAGGACGAATTTTCCATCAATCAATAGAATGGACGGCAATAGACAGGATGGACAGAAATAGACAGGATGGACGGGATGTAAACCGCACGGCGCGGGCGCCGACGCCGGGCCTGGCGTGTATAATCGGCGGATGCTTGGCCGCACCCCCATATTCCGGCGTCTGCACTACGGCTGGGTGGTGTTCGTGCTCTCTCTGGGCAACCTTACCGTTGAGGGCGGCACCAAGAACAGCGAGGCCGTCTATTTCAACGCGCTGAAAGACGCCTTTGGGCGCAGCGCCACCTACACGTCGGCGGTGTTTTCGCTGGCCGGGCTCATCGGGGCCATCTCGGCGCCGCTGCTGGGCATCCTGCTGGACCGCTGGGGGGCGCGGGCGCTGTTTCCGCTGGCCGGGCTGTGCATCCTGTTCGGCTGGTGGGCTTCCAGTTTCGCCACCGAATTATGGCAAATGTTCATCTTTTACGGCATCTTTGCCGGCGTCGGCCACACGGCCATATCGTCATTCTCAATGACGGCCACGCTGGCGCCGTGGTTCCCGCAAACCCGCGGCCGGATGCTGGGGCTGGCCGACAGCGGCAATCCCATCGGACAGGCCATATTTGCGCCGCTGGCCGGCGTACTGACCGCCAACCTGGGCTGGCAATGGGCCTATCGCATCTTTGGCGTTATCTTCGCCGTGCTGATTGCGCTGCCCAACGGCCTGTTGCAGCGGCGCGCGCCGGAGGCTGTCGCCACGCCGCCCGCGTCAACCGGCCCAACGCCGCCGCCGCCGCCAACGGGGGCGCCCTCCCTGGGCGGCGCGGTCAGGGACCCGGCCATGTGGCTGCTGGTGTTGACCCGCATCGCCGGCTCCGTGGGCACGCAGATGATACGGGTGCATCTGGTTACGTTCTTCGTGCTGGCCGGCTACGGGGCCCAGACGGCGGCGAACACCCTGGGCGGCGTGGGGCTGGTCAGCCTGTTTGCCCGCCCGCTGGTGGGGCTGGCTACCGACCGCTGGGGGCGGGAATCGGTGTACACCCTGGGGATGAGCATATCCGCCGGCGCAGTGCTGCTGGTGGTGTGGCTGGGCGACGGAGCGAGCTTCTGGCCCCTGGCCCTGTACGTGATGCTGGCCGGCGTTACCGACGGCATCAGCGGGCTAATCGTGGGGGCGAAAGCGGCCGACCTCTTCCCCGCCGAAACCCTGGGCGCGGTGATGGGCTTTGTGGAGATGGGGCGCGGCGCGGCGATATTCCTCGGCCCCATCCTGGGCGGCCTGTTGTTTGACACGCAGGGCGACTACGTGACGGCGTTCATACTGTCGGCCTCGCTGTCCGCCGGTTCCATTGGCACGATGTGGGCGGCGGACTTTATCGGGCGGCGACGGCGCTTTTACAGCGTTGACGCGCAGGATGGACCGGGTTTTTGCTGATTGCCGGCAAAGTCCCCGCCATCCGGTACGGCAACGTAAAAAAGCCGGATTCCAGCCACCGGAATTGCCACGCGGCCCAGGCGCGGGGTAGCGTTCCGTTTCAGGTGGTTTGGTTGTTCCTCTGAGGTAGTGGGCTGGGTTCACCGGCGATGCTCCTTGCTGGTTCAGGGGGTCGGGGTTCGGGTTCGGGCGGTTGGCGGGATGTGGTGTGCGAGCCAGAGGTTACCGGTCATTGTCAGCCCCACGGCCGGGGGATTTACGCAAAGTTTTGCTCCGATGGTTCGTGAACTACGCTTTAAGGGCGCAGCCACGCAGCGCGGTGGCAGTCGCTGTTGGCCGGTTAGACCGTTCTCGCGTAAGCATTGGACGAGGGGTCTCCACGACGCCGGTATGCGATTTTGTGCTGACTGGCCGTTGACGACCGGTTGACCTCTGGCTGGACTGAGATTCACGTGATAGATTGCAGTATAGTACCGATGTTCGCGGTTGTCAAAGGGGGGTTGTCAGTGAGTAGCGTTCCGTTTCAGGTGGTCGAGGCTTTGCAAAGTCTGGGATGCCGCTCTTGCCGCTCCTGGATTCCCGCGAAAGCGGGAATGGGGAATAACCAAACCACCTAAATTGCAACGCTACCGGCGCGGCCGGCGCTTGACGTATCCGAACAAATAATCTATAATGGGCGCTGCTGCTCCCAAACTGATAGGAGGGCTGAACATTCCCGCCGGCGGTTGCCCATTGGGGCCACCCGCGCGGTTTGCCCAGGAGTTTGCGGTGACCCGGTATATCTTTCGCGGCTGCCAGCGTTGCGGCGGCGACCTCTACCTCAATAATGATGAGCAGCGCCAGGGGCAGGACGACTGGCAGTGTCTGCAATGCGGACGCTACCGCCACCGGAAACCGCCCCAACCCGGGGTCAACGATTTCTGGGCCGCCTGGCTGTCCCAGGCGGCGGCATCCCAACCCGACCGGCGGGCGGAGCGTGCGGAATGACGGGCGACACGGCTAACGTGCTGCTGGCGCTGGACGCCGGCGTTGGCGAAACGGGCTGGGCCACATTCGCCGGCTGGACGCTTTGGGATACCGGGGTTATCGCCCCGGCCCGGGCCCGGGACGGGCCGGCGTCGGAACGCATCGCCCGCCTGCTCCGGTCGCTGGACGGGCTGCGCTCGCGATACCATCCTGACGCCGCGGCGCTCTGCCAACCGTCGGGGATGCGCTGGGAAGTGCCCGCGCTGACGCTGCTCACCGGGGAGTTGGCGCGCTGGTCCAGGGAGGCCGGGCTGCCGCTGACGCCATACCCCACCGAGCAGGTGCGGCGGGCCGTTGCCGGCCACCCCCGGGCGTCGCGCCGGGCCCTGGCCTTCGCCGTGATGGATGGGCTGGGCCTGCTCGGCGTCCGCAAAACCACCCACGAGTGGGAGGCGATCGCGGTGGGGGCCTATCACCTGTGCCAAACCCAACCAATGCCAGACCAACCTGGCCGGTAGGGCCGGCTCCGAGCCGGCCCCCGGCCGCGAAAACGCCATCACCCGCCGCCACGGCGTGGGGCAGGAACCGCGACATGGCGTATAATGGGGCCAACGCTACCATCCGGCGCTCCGGCCCGTGCCTTCCCTCCGCATTTCTTATGACCTCTCAGGTTTTCTACCGCAAATGGCGCCCCACCCGGTTCAGCGACCTGGCGGGGCAGGAACACGTGGGCAATACTTTGCGCCAGGCCATTATGCAGAAGCGGGTAGGGCACAGCTATTTGTTCTGCGGGCCGCGGGGGACGGGCAAGACGACCACGGCCCGCGTCTTTGCCAAGGCGGTCAACTGCTCCGCTCCACAGCAGGGCGACCCCTGTAACCAGTGCCACACCTGCGTCTCGATCGGCGAAGGGCGCAGCCTGGATGTTATCGAGCTGGACGCCGCCAGCAACCGGGGCATTGACGAGATGCGCGATCTGCGGGACAAGGTGCATTTTCTGCCCTCGGAGAGTTCGCGCAAGGTCTATATTATTGACGAAGCGCATATGCTGACCACGCAGGCGTCCAACGCTTTTCTGAAAACGCTGGAAGAGCCGCCGCAGCACGTGGTGTTTATCCTCTGCACTACCGAGGCCCACAACATCCTGCCCACCATCATCTCCCGCTGCCAGCGGCATGACTTCCGCCGGCTGCCGGGGCAGGTTATCTACGAAAGGCTGGCCCGGATTACCGACCGGGAGGCCGTGGCCATCCAGCCCGACGCCCTGCGCCTGGTGGCGCGCAACGCCGACGGTTCCCTGCGCGACGCCGAAAACATCCTGGAGCAGCTGGTAGTTGCCGCGTCGGGTGAAATCAGCCGGGACGACGTGGAACAAATGCTGGGGCTGGGGCGCGGCGACGCTTATCTGGCGCTGACCCAACGGCTGCTGGCCGGCGATACTCCCGGCGCGCTGTCGGCAATCAATGAAGCCGCCTGGGAAGGGGCCGACCCCCGGTTGATGCACCGGGAGACTCTGAAACTGCTGCGCTCCGCCCTGCTGGTTTCCTGGGACGCGGCCGATACTCTGGATTTGGGCGAGGACGCTTTGGCGTCCCTGCGCGCCGCCGTGCAACAGGCCGACCCGGCGCACGTGCTGCGGGCGGTGCGAATCTGGGGCGAGGCCAACTTGCGCTACGACGCTCCGGCGTCGCTGCCGCTGGAAGTGGCCGCGGCGGAGATTTGCCGGAAAGACGCGCCGGCGCCGGAGGCTCCGCCCCCGTCGCGGCCGGCCCGGGAGCCGCAGCGGGAGCCGGCCCGTTCCGCGTCGCCGCCCCGCCGGGAGCGCGCGGCCCCGTCCGCGCCGCCGCGCCCGACAGCGCCGGCGGGCAATGCCAACGGGCCGGCCCGCGCTCCGGCCCGTTCCGCCGCGCCCGACAGCCTGCAGGGGCGTTGGGAACAGGCCGTCCGGCAGCTGGGGCGGGTCAAGGGCGGCAAGTACAACCTGGGGGCTTTGCTGCGGGATTGCCGCACCGACAACGTTCACCTGTCCGACGACGGCGCAACGCTGGTGCTGCCGTTCAGCAACGCCGCCAATCTGGACCGGATGCAGGAAGAACTGAACGACCCGAAAATCCGTGATACTATTGAGCAGACCATTGAACAGCACTTTGGCGCTCGCCACCCCTTTACCGTAACCCTGGCCGGCGCTAACGGCGACAGCGCGCGCCCGGCCCGCAATTCCATCCAGGACAGCCATCTGGTTCGCACCGCCATCGGCTTGGGCGCGCGTATCGTGGAAGACCAACAGGAGGCCCCGAACCAACTATGATGAACCGCAAAATGATGCGCCAGGCCCAGCAGTTGCAGAACCGCCTGGCCAAAGCGCAGCAGGAACTGGAAGAAATGACCGTGGAAGGCTCCGCCGGCGGCGGCGTAGTCCGCGTTACCATGACCGGCAAGCAGGAAGTTACGTCGGTAATTATTGAACCTGAGGCCGCCGAGGACATCGACCTGCTGCAAGACCTGGTGGCCGCCGCCGTCAACGACGCCTCCACTCGCACGCAAGAGCTGGCCGCCGCGAAGATGGGGGCCGCTACCGGCGGGTTGAACATACCGGGGTTGTTCTAACCGATATGCTCAGCGACCCCAGCCCAGGCACGACCCGCTCCCTCAGCCAGCTCATTGAGGAGCTGCACCGGCTGCCCGGCATTGGCCCCAAAGGCGCCCAGCGCATCGCCTACTACATCGCCCATGCCCCGGCTGAGGAGGCCCGGTCGCTGGCCGACGCCATCGTGGCCGTCAAAGACAGCATCCTCTTTTGCGACGAGTGCCGCAACCTGACCGACGCCTCGCCCTGCGCGATTTGTTCCAATCCCCAGCGCAACCGGGACCAGATTTGCGTGGTTGAGGAATCGCGGGACCTGGTGGCGCTGGAACGGACGCGGGCGTACCGGGGGCTGTATCACGTGCTGCACGGCGTCCTCTCGCCCCTGAACGGCGTTGGGCCGGAGGACATCCACCTGCCGCAGCTGTTCGCCCGTTTGCAGGGCGCGGCCAGTCCATTGCAGGAGTTGATTGTCGCTACCAACCCGACGCTGGAGGGGGACGCCACCGCCGATTTCATCTACCGCCGGCTGGCCGGAGCCGGCATCCGCATTACCCGGTTGGCCCTGGGGCTGCCCGTGGGCGGGTCGCTGGAATTTGCCGACGAAACCACCCTCAGCCGGGCGCTGGCCGGACGCAGCCAGCTGGAATAACCACCGGATTGCCACGCCTACGCCCGCAATTACAATGACACTGCCCCGCACCTATCGCACCGTCGGCCTGACCTTGCGTAAATCGGCCGTCGGCGAGACCGACCTGGTATCCGTTCTCTACACTGCGGAGCACGGCAAACTGGAGGTGCTCGCGCGCGGCGCGCGGCGGCTGACCAGCAAGTTGATGGGCCACTTCGAGCCGCTGACCCTGCTGCGGCTTGCCGTGGCGCGGGGGCGCGCGCTGGACATCGTGGCCGAGGCGGAGGTGATTACCGCCTTTCCCATGGTCAAGACGGACTATGCCACTACCGCGCGCGGGCTGTATGTGGCGGAGCTGGTGGATGCTTTCAGCGCGCTGGCCGCGGCCAACCCGGAGCTTTTTGACCTGGCGTTGCAAACTCTGGATGCCATCGGCGACGATTTAGCATCCGAATTGCCTCTGCGCTACTTTGACTTGCAGCTGCTCCGCCTGTCCGGGTTCCTGCCCGAACTGTACCATTGTGTGGAGTGCGGCGCGGAACTGGAGCCGGAACGCCACCGTTTCGCGGCCGGCTCCGGGGGTACGCTGTGCCCCGACTGTACGCCGCCGGACGTTATCGTGCGCCCGCTGTCCCTGGCGGCGCTGAAAGTGCTGCGCCTGCTGCACCGCACGGAATCGGTCGCCCGGCTGCCGGAGTTGAGGATGCCGGCCGGGGTGCGGGACGAAGTGCGCCGCACCTTGAGCACTGCGATACAGTACTGGCTGGACCGGCCGGTGCGTTGCCAGGTTTTTCTGGACGCCGCCAAATTAGCCTGAAATTCGCCGCCGCTTTTGTTGAACCGCCGGCGGGCAAAAGCGTAAAAGTCTGTCATTACGGATACCGAACCTACACGAGGGAGGCCGGGATGTTCAGCAAAGTATTGGTCGCCAATCGGGGCGAAATCGCCGCCCGCATCATCCGCACCTGCCAGCGGATGGGCGTGGCCACCGTTGCCGTGTATTCCGAGGCCGACCGCGGCGCAGTGCATACCCGGATGGCCGACCAGTCGGTTTGCATCGGCGGCGCGGCGGCGGCGGACTCTTATCTGAACATTGACGCCGTGCTGCGCGCCTGCCGGGAAACCGGCGCCCAGGCGGTTCACCCCGGCTACGGCTTTCTTTCCGAAAACAGCGAACTGGCCCGGCGCTGCAAGACCGACGGCGTGGTGTTCATCGGCCCCGGCGAGGAAGTGCTGAGCCAGATGGCCGACAAACTGTCCGCCCGCCGGGTGGCCCGCAAGTCCGGCCTGCCGGTGATGCCGGGCACCGAGGAGCCGGTGGGAGACGACGAAGCCATCACCAAAGCCTGGGAGCTGGGCTTTCCCATGATGGTTAAAGCCACCGCCGGCGGCGGCGGTATCGGCATCCACGTGGTGCATACCATGGCGGAACTGGAACCCATCATCGAGCGCACGCGCAAGACGGCTCAGGCCGCTTTCGCCGATTCCAGCCTCTTTTACGAACGCTACCTGCAAGGCGCGTCCCATATTGAGGTGCAGCTCATCGCCGACCAGTATAGCAACGTGCTGCATCTGCACGAGCGGGATTGCTCCATCCAGCGGCGCAACCAGAAGCTCATTGAAGAAACCCCGGCGTCGGCCAAACTGCCCGGCGCGGTGCGGGAGCAAATCGGCCGGCTGTCCCGGCAGCTGGGACGGGAGGTTGGCTACACCAACGCGGGCACCGTGGAGTTTCTGGTTACTCCCGACGGCCATTTCTACTTCCTGGAGATGAACCCCCGGCTGCAGGTGGAACACGGCGTAACCGAACTGCTCACCGGACAGGACATCGTGGAGCTGCAGCTGCAAGCCGCCGCCGGCATTCCCTTCGCCATCCGCCAGCGCGACATCCATGCCCACGGACACGCCATTGAAGCGCGCGTTTATCCTGAAGACCCGGACACCTGCCTGCCCAACGTGGGCGTCGTTACCGACCTGCAACTGCCCCAGGGCGCAAACGTGCGGGTGGATACCGCCCTTTGCGTCGGCTACGAGGTTTCGCTACACTATGAGCCGTTGCTTGCGAAAGTCATGGCTTGGGGAGCCGACCGCGCCGCCGCCATCGCCACGCTGGATGCGGCGCTGGCCGACTTCCGGGTGGCAGGCGTGGACACCAATATTCCCCTGCTGCGGGACGTGCTGGCAAGCCCGGAGTTCGTATCGGGCAGCTATCACACCGGCAGCCTGGCCGGCATCCTCGAGCGACGACAACAAGCTAAAGGCGCGAAAACGACCATGCACCGGAACGGCATTTCCAACAACGGCATTGCTAACAATGGCAGCCGGCCGGCTGATGGTCAGCGTCCCGAACTGGACCCACGGGCTTTGGCCGCGGCTATCGGCGCCGCCGCCGTGGCGGTAGCCCAGGCTGAGCAACCGGGCGGCGGCAGCGTCCGGGAGTCTGCCTCACGCTGGCGCACCCAGGGTCGTCGGGAACTTTTCCGCTCGCGGCTGGGGAGCGCGTCCTGGTAACTTGACCACGATTAGGGTACGCATCGGCGACCACTGGTACACCGTTGAAGTTGGCGACCTGAGCCAATCGCCGGTCCAGGTCACCGTTGACGGCGAAACTTTTGAGGTAGATGTTGAGGCCGAGGTTGGCCCCGCGCCGCCGCGCCGGGGCCGTCCGTCCGGGGGGCTGTCCGTGCCCGACGCTCCGACGGCAGCGCCGGCCGGTTCCGCCGCGCCCGTTGACGACGACATTCTCCGCTCGCCCATGCCGGGGCGGGTGATGTCGGTGCTGGTGCGGCCCGGGGACGCCGTAGCCGCCGGCGACGAAGTCTGCGTGGTGGAAGCCATGAAGATGGAGCAAAGCATCCTGGCCCACCGGGACGGGGTGGTGAAGACCGTATTCGTGCAGCCGCTGGATTCCGTCAACGCCAACGACCCGCTGGTAGAATTAGAATAGACTATCCGGTTCGTAAGGAGGCGCGCCATGTCGGAACAGGTGGGACAGCATCCCATAGAGCTGGTTGCCAAAGTAAAGTCGATAGAGCTGAATCTGGACCATAGCGGCGCTTACCGGCTGCTGCTGGAAGACGGCTCTACGGTTCCGGCCGATTTCACCGCTTCGCAATGGGACAGCCTGGAGAGTATGCATAACCGGGGCCGGTACAAGCTCAACATCGTCGGAACGGGCGACTTCGCCGACGGACGGCTGCAGCGGGTCGTGAGCATTGACCTGCGCCGGACGGACCGGGTAATGCTGCCCGAAGACCCGGAGATGCCGACGCTGTTGCACATCCTCAAGGAAATTTGGAAACAGTATCCTCAGGATACTTGGGACGACGTGCCTACCGACGGCGCGAAAAACCTGCACTATTACCTCTACGGCCGGCCCAAGGTGGATGATTGATGCGCGCCGTTTTTGCCGATACCTGCTTCTGGATTGCTTTGCTGAACCCCGGGGATGCCTGGCACGAAATCGCGTTGCTCTTGCGCGAAGAATACTCAACCCAGCGCATATTGACCAGCGAAATGGTCATCGTCGAGCTGTTGAACTATATGGCGAAGTATGGAGCGCAAAATCGGTTGGCTGCGGTGTCCCTAATCAGGAGTTTTGAGGGCAGCCGCAATATAGACGTAGAGCCGCTGCGCACCGAAAAATTCTGGGAAGCCGTAGCCCTCTACGCCGCCCGCCCCGACCAGGAATGGGGCCTGGTCGATTGCGCCAGTTTCCAACTGATGCAAACCCACAACATCCGGGAAGCCCTGACCAACGACCATCACTTTACGCAAGCCGGTTTCACCATCCTTATGTAAAAGGGTTGCCCAATGCCTCAGGAAGTCATCTACGTCAAGGGCGCGCGCGAGCATAACCTCAAGAACGTTGACGTAACCATCCCCCGCGACCAGCTGGTGGTGATTACCGGCGTCTCCGGCTCCGGCAAGAGCAGCCTGGCCTTTGACACCATCTATGCCGAGGGGCAGCGCCGCTACGTGGAGTCGCTGTCGGCCTACGCGCGCCAGTTCCTGGGGCGGATGGACAAGCCCGACGTTGACTATATCGAGGGCCTGTCGCCGGCTATTTCCATTGACCAGAAGGGCGTTTCCCACAACCCGCGCTCCACCGTGGGCACCGTTACCGAGATTTACGACTACCTGCGCCTGCTGTTCGCGCGGGTGGGCAAGCCGCACTGCCCCAAGTGCGGCAACCCGGTGGCCCGGCAGACCGTGCAGCAGATTGTGGACGCCATCCTGGCCTTGCCCGAATCGTCCCGCATCACCCTGCTGGCGCCCAAAGTCCGCCGCAAGAAGGGCGAGCACCGCGAGGTTTTTGAGGCGGCCCGCCGGGGCGGGTTCGTCCGCGTCCGGGTCAACGGCGACGTGATGCTGGTGGAGGACACCGACACCCTGACCCTGGACAAGCAAAAGTGGCACTACATCGACATCGTTGTTGACCGCCTCATCATCCGCAGCGACACTGAACCCAGCCGCGTCACCGAATCGGTGGAGACTGCGCTGCGGGAGGGTGAAGGCGTCCTCACCGTGGGCCGCGAGGGTGCGGAGGACCAGGTATTCAGCGAGCAGTTCGCCTGCGTTGCGTGCGGCGTCAGCCTGCCCGAAATTGAGCCGCGCACCTTCAGTTTCAACAGCCCCCACGGAGCCTGCGCCACCTGCACGGGCCTCGGCTACCAGCTGGAGGTTGACCCGGGGCTGGTGATACAGAACCGGGGTTTGTCCCTGCTGGAGGGCGCCGTCGTCCCCTGGGCGCGTTCCGGCGCGGCCAACGCCTGGTACGCCAGCATGATGGAAGCCGTCGCCCGCGAGTTCGACTTTTCGCCCCACGCTCCCGTCCGCGAGCTGACCGACGACCAGATGAACGTCATCCTGTACGGCGCGGGCAAGCAGCAGGTATCGGTTCGCCACCGCACCGGGCGGGGCCGTACTTACAGCTGGAGTACTACCTACGAAGGCGTCATTCCCAACCTGCAACGCCGCTACCGCGACACCGAATCCGACCACACCCGCAGCGAAATTGAGCGGTATATGGCCCAACGGGCCTGTCGCACCTGCGGCGGCGCGCGGCTGCGTCCCGAGGCGCTGGGCGTGCTGGTCTGCGGACGGAACATCATAGAAGTTACCGGCCTCACCATCGGACGGGGGCTGCAGTGGGTTCGCAGCATCAAGCCGGACGCCGGCCCGTCAACCAACGGACACGGCAGCAACGGACACGGCAGCAATGGACACGCTCCGGCCACCGTCCTGGCGGATGACGACATATTTGGCGCTAACGGCAGCGGCAACGGAGCAACGCCGGCCAAAGGACGGGGGCGGCCGCGCAATAGCCGCAAGTCAGCCGCTCCGCCGGCGATGGCTGCCACCCTTACCGCCCGCGAAATGACCATCGCCGACCAGATTCTCAAGGAGATTGAGGGACGGCTGCACTTTCTGGACGGCATCGGGCTGGACTACGTAACCATGAGCCGCACGGCGCGCACCCTTTCCGGCGGCGAGGCTCAGCGCGTGCGGCTGGCAACGCAGATTGGCAGCGGCCTGACCGGCGTGCTGTACGTGTGCGACGAACCTACCGTCGGCCTGCATCCCCACGACGACCACCGGCTGATTGGCACGCTGACCCGCCTGCGGGATATGGGCAACACCGTCATCGTGGTGGAGCACGACGACGCCATGATGCGCGCCGCCGACCACATCGTTGACCTCGGCCCCGGCGCCGGCGAACACGGCGGCAAGATTGTCGCCACCGGCAACGTGGCCGAGGTGATGGCTAACGAAGCGTCCCTTACCGGCGCTTACCTCAGCGGACGCAAGCGCATTCCCGTTCCTGACGCGCGGCGGCCCGGCAACGGCAAGTCCATCATCGTTAAAGGAGCGCGGGAAAACAACCTGAATGGCATTGACGTGGAGTTTCCGCTGGGGCTGCTGGGCTGCGTAACCGGCGTGTCGGGCAGCGGCAAAAGCACGCTGGTGTACGACATCCTGTATAAGCGACTGGCGCAGGCGGTGGCCCAGGGCCGCGACCGCCCCGGCGAACACGACGAAATCACCGGCATTGAGAACATTGACAAGGTGGTGAATATCGACCAGTCGCCCATCGGACGCACGCCGCGCAGCAACCCGGCCACCTACACCGGCGCGTTCACGCCCATCCGGGAGCTGTTCGCCACGCTGCCCGAGGCCCGCATCCGGGGCTACAAACCGGGCCGCTTCTCCTTCAACGTCAAGGGCGGCCGCTGCGAAGCCTGCCAGGGCGAGGGCTACATCCAGATTGAGATGCAGTTCCTGCCCGACGTTACGGTGCCTTGCGAAGTGTGCCAGGGCCGCCGCTACAACCGGGAGGCGCTGGAAGTAACCCTGCGCGACCAGTCCATCGCCGACGTGCTGGCGATGACGGTAGAGACGGCGCTGGACTTTTTCTGGAACTACTCGCGCATCCGCAACCGGCTGGAAACGCTGCGGGACGTGGGCCTGGGCTACATCCGGCTGGGTCAGCCGGCCACCACGCTGTCCGGGGGAGAGGCGCAGCGAGTGAAACTGGCTACCGAACTGTCCCGCCGGGCCACGGGCCGGACGCTGTACCTGCTGGACGAACCCACCACCGGCCTGTCCTTTGAGGACTGCGCCGCCCTGCTGCGGGTGCTGCACCGCCTGGTGAACCAGGGCAATTCAGTGCTGCTCATTGAGCACAACCTGGACTTGATCAAGAACTCGGACTGGATAATTGACCTGGGCCCCGGCGCCGGCGACAAAGGGGGCAGCCTGCTGGCCTACGGCACGCCGGAGACGCTGGCGCAGGTGGCGGAATCGCATACCGGGCGGTACTTGCGGGAGGTGTTGGGGATGGCGGCGGTTGCCATCGTCGCTGAAGTAGGCTAGTCTAATTAGCCAAACCTGACGGGGAACGTTTTATGCTGACGCCAGCGATTAATACGAAATTGCATCTTGACAGCCTGCTGGTCAGCGGGTTTCGCGGCATAGCGAACCTTGCAATACCCCGCTTGGGCCGCGTAACGCTGCTTGCCGGAAAGAACGGCGTCGGTAAAACGTCGGCGCTGAACGCCGTCCAAATTTATGCCGCCCGGAGCAGTTACGGCGTTCTTGCTACGCTGTTGCGTAACCATGGGGAGTTGCACCGCACTACCAACGCAGAAGGTGTTGAAACGCTGGCACCTGATTGGAATGGGTTATTCCATGGCCGTGATATGCGGGCAGAACCCGGCATAGTAATCGGTCAGTCTGGTATGAACCCTCATCTTACCATCAAGGCCGCTTTGGCCGAAGGCGTACAAATGAGTATGCTGTCGTCCTCTCGTTTTCATGAGGGCGATTTAACGGTACTTCGTGTTGATTTTGGAAATCAACGCCGGGAAATCCCCATAGCGTACCCTCTGGCTAACTTGCCGAACCGTAGCTTTCAAGCATGGCCGTCCGAACTAATACCTGAAATCAAGTGCGAGTCAATTGGGCCTGGGCTGCCGGGCAATTTGGCATTGGCACGATTCTGGGACGAGGTGCTCCTTCGGGACAGTCAAGACCTTGCGATAGAGGCGCTTGCCTTGGTTCTTGATACCGGCGTGGAGTGGATTGCAGTGATTGGCGATTCCGCACAACGTGGCGCCGACCGAGGACGTCGCGTCATAGTAAAAATCAAGGGGCAAGATTCGCCAGTCCCGTTGCAAAGCCTGGGGGATGGAGCTGCCCGTCTCTTTGGTGTTGCCTTGGCCCTTGCCAACAGCCGCGACGGTTTTCTGCTCATTGATGAAGCAGAAAACGGCATCCACCACTCAATACAGCAGGATTTTTGGAATCTGGTCTTACTGACCGCGCAGCAATACAACGTTCAAGTTCTGGCGACGACCCACAGCTGGGACTGCGTGGTTGGATTTGCCAAAGCCATGCAGGATTTCAGTGATGCCGACGGGGTTTATATCCGCCTGGAAAAAGATAATGATGGAATGCGTGCCGTTGAATATCCAAATGAGAGTCTCATAGCCGCCGCACAATACGGGATTGAGACAAGGTGATTCCATGGCTCGCATTGAATCATCAGATTCCAGGAACGAAGCCAAGTTTCTTTTAGTTGAAGGGCCGAGCGACGAGCACGTCGTCCGGCATATCTGCAACCAACACCCGGAAATCCCGGATTTTTATATTCAGGACCGGGGCAACGTTAACGGAGTGCTGGCATCCATTGACCCCGAACTGCGTTCCCCCGGACGGGTAGCGCTAGGCATACTCGTAGATGCGGACGATGCGCCGCAATCTCGCTGGAAGGAAGTGGCAAGCCGGCTCCGCCGGGCCGGCATCCCACCAACGCCGGCACCCGATGTGGAAGGAACCGTTATTGACGGCGGCCGGCCTTGTGTTGGCATCTGGCTGATGCCGGACAATCGGGCTGCCGGCGAGGTTGAGGATTTCGTGTCGCAAATGATTCCGGACGGCGACCCGGTGTGGCCGTTAGCTCAGAATTATATCGACGGCATACCGGAAGCGGACAGAAAGTTTGCACTAGGCAAGACCTCACGCGCCCAGATTTATGCTTGGCTGGCCGCCCGGGCAGCACCCCGGATGATGGGCTCGGCGATCGGCACTCACGACTTGGAAACCGATGGCGAACTCTGCCAAAAATTCGTTGCTTGGCTTACGCGACTGTTCAAATAAATCCAACCACATATCGCAGCTGATTATTCGCTCTGCACCACATTTTCGTTGCGCCTCAATCTCCTGTTCCCCCCTCCCCCCGCCCCGGCCGGTTTGCCGTCAGCATCAGCAGCGACACTACCGCCAGGTTGATACCGAAAGCCAGGAACGCGCCCTGGTAGCTGTCCACCCGGTCCACGGCAATGCCCGCCGCCGTGGGACCCAGGGCTTGGCCGCCAACTTGGGCCGCCAGTCCCCAGGCCCGTATTGCTCCCAGGTGCCGCCGGCCGAAGTAGTCGGCCCAGGTGAGGCGGCTGATGATGTGCAGGCCGCCGACGCCGAAGCCCAGGATGAACGCGCCGGTGACGCCTATCACGATATTGTCGGCGAAGGCGGTGGTTACGGCGCCGCCGCTGACCACCAACCCGGCGGCCATCATCACATACCGGGCGGCCACGCGCTGGGACAGGGCCGACCACAGGATGCTGGCCGGCACTTGCGAGATGGCAAAGGTGCTGGCCGTCCAAACCGCTATTGACGCCGGCAAACCCTGGTCCACAAAGTGGGGAACCTGGTGCAGCGAAACGCCGGCCTGCACGATAAAACCGGCAAAAGCGAACAGCATCATCAGCCAGAAAGAGCGCGTCCTGATGGCCTGACCCACGGTAAAGTTGATTTCGTCGTCGGCGCTTTGCGGGCGTCGCCCCGTGGCGGCCTGGCCCGTGGCCGCGCGGCCGCCGTCGGGTTCCAGGCCCAAATCCTCCGGGCGCCGGGCCATCAGCACGATGGCCGGCATTACGCCCACCGCCACCGTCCAGATGCCCAGGGCATACCAGGCCGTTTCCCAGTTCCAGGCTCCGATAATGGCCTGGGCCACCAGCGGCATTGCGGCCAGGCCGGAACCCTGCGATATGTGGTTGAGGGCCAGGGCGAAAGGCCGCCGCCGGATGAACCAGTTGCTTACCGCCACCGACGTGCCCAGCTCCAGCGGGCTGGAGAACATCATCCGCCCCGGCACGTACACCAGATAGAACAGCCCAATCTGGCTGACCGCCCCCAGGCCGACGGCGCACAATCCGGCGATGCCCGACGACAGGCCCACCACCAGGCCGGAACCGTAGCGGTCCAGCACCGGCCCCACCAGCGGCGAGATGACCGCCGCCAGCGCCCCGCCCAGGCTCACCGCCCCCGCCACCTGGGTGCGCGTCCACCCGAACTGCTCCGACATCGGCACCACGAACACCGTCAGCACCGCCACCGACATCAGCGGACGGGACGAATAGGACGCTATCCCCGACAAGCCGAGGATGACCCACCCGTAGTAGAACGGAATGGCCCGGGCCGCGCGGGACTGAGCCGCGCGTATCAACGACGGCTGGCGCGCCGGACGGCGCCGGCGGGACGCAACGGGCGGTGGGGTGACAAAGCGACGGAATGCACAGGCTGACGACGGTTCGCTGAGGGATGCCGCCGATTATAGCAGGTAGGCCGGTTAATTCGCCCGGCCTGACCGGGGCGAATGATTATACGCCCCGCCGTTAGGTTATAATGTCCCCGCTAACGCAAAAACCGTTCCCGGCCGCCATAACAGCCTGACCGAATCCTCTTATGCAGCGCATCTTTCGCCTGGCCCTGGCCCAGTTCAACCCCACCGTCGGCGATATTGCCGGCAACACTGCCCGCATCATCGAGCTGATTGACGAGGCGCGGGCGGCCCATGCCGACCTGGTGGCCTTTCCCGAATTGGCCGTTACCGGCTATCCGCCGGAGGATTTGCTGTTCAAGCCGTCCTTTCTGGCCGACAACACCGCCGCCGTGCAGCGCATTTCCGCCGCTACTCGCGGCATTGCGGCCATCGTGGGCTGCGTTGGGGTTGGCGGGGATATTGCCAATGCCGCCGCCATTATTAACGACGGGCGCATTTTGGACTGGTATCGCAAGATGCACCTGCCCAACTATGGGGTGTTCGACGAAGACCGCTATTTTCGCCGGGGCGAGGAGTGTCCGGTGTACGTCATCAACGGCACCCCGGTGGGGGTGGGCATCTGCGAAGACATCTGGTATCCCATCGGCCCCATCGCGGTGCAGCGCGACGCCGGCGCCGAGGTCATCGTCAACATCAACGCCTCGCCCTTCCACGCGGGCAAGGCGGGGCAGCGGGAGCGCATGATTGCCACGCGCGCCGCCGATAACGGGGTGTTCGTCGCTTATCTGAATACCGTGGGCGGGCAGGATGAGCTGGTTTTTGACGGGGCCAGCATCGTCTGCGCTCCCGACGGCGCGGTTATCGCGCGCGGGCCATCCTTTGAAGACCGGTTGATGGTGATTGACCTGGACGTGGACTCCGTGTTGCGCCAGCGCCTCCGCGACCCGCGGGCCCGCAAGGAGAATCCGAAAATCCTGGGCGAGGTGGGGCCGGCGCGCGTGGCCACCATTTCCGGGCATCGCCTGTCCGACCGCCGGGCGGTGGTCAATCCGGCCCTGTGCCGGACGCTGGACGAGACCGAGGAAGTGTACCAGGCATTGGTGGTAGGCACGCGGGATTACGTCCACAAGTCGGGGTTCAGGCGGACGCTGGTGGGCCTGTCGGGCGGCATTGACTCGGCGCTGACCGCTACCGTCGCCGTGGATGCCCTGGGCGCGGATAACGTGGTGGGCGTTACCATGCCGTCGCGCTATTCCTCCGCGGGCAGCGTTGCCGATTCGCAGCAACTGGCCGACAACCTGGGCATCAAACTGTGGCGCATCCCCATTGAGCCGGCCCATCACGCTTTTACCGAGATGCTGGCCGCATACTTTACCGGCACGGAAGCCAACGTTGCCGAGGAGAACGTGCAGGCGCGCATCCGTGGCAACGTTTTGATGACCATTGCCAACAAGTTCGGCTGGCTGGTGCTGACCACCGGCAACAAGAGCGAGTTGGCCATGGGCTACGCCACCCTGTACGGCGATATGGCCGGCGGTTTTGCCGTGCTGAAGGACGTGCCCAAGACGCTGGTGTATGAGCTGTGCCGCTGGCGCAATGCCCGCACCGCCAACGGCCGCCCGCTCATCCCCCAGGCCGTGCTGGACAAACCGCCCAGCGCCGAGCTGCGGCCCGACCAGACCGACCAGGACACGCTGCCGCCCTACGAACGGCTCGACCCCATCATCAAGGCATACGTGGAGGATGACTACAGCTATGCCCAGATGGTGGCGATGGGACACAACCCGGCCTGGGTGCGGCAGGTGATGGCCTATGTGGACCGCAACGAGTACAAACGCCGCCAGGCTCCGCCGGGCGTCAAGATTACCCCGCGGGCTTTCGGCAAAGACCGCCGGCTGCCCATCGTCAACCGCTACCGTCCGGCATCCGGGTAGGGGCAATTACCCCGCAAGGGCAACGCTGGGGTCGCCCCTACACTTGCAACATAATCCCCAGAGGAGACAACATCACATGGAAATTGAACGCAAACTGGCCGACATGGGCCTGACCATCACCGAACCCAACCCGTCCCTGGGCAACTTCGTGCCGGGCGTCCGCACGGGCAACCTGCTCTTTGTGTCCGGCAACTTGCCCCGGCTGCCCGACGGGAGCATGGTCGCCGAGGGCAAGCTGGGCCGGGAGCTGAGCGTTGAGGAGGGCTACGCCGCCGCCCGCCAGTGCGCGGTCAACTGCCTGTCCGGCGCCAGGAGCATCATCGGCGACCTGGACAAGGTGCAGCGGGTCGTAAAGCTGCTGGTCATGGTCAACAGCGACCCGGAGTTTGACCAGCAACCCGCCGTGGGCAACGGCGCATCCGACCTGCTGGTGGAACTCTACGGCGAAAACGGTCGTCACGGTCGCTCCGCCGTGGGCATGGCCGCGCTACCGCGCGGGGCGCCGGTGGAGGTGGAGATGGTGCTGGAAGTGGCCGACTAGCCTAACGCTCCAGAATATCCCGCACCGGGCAGGTGAACCCCGGCAGCACATCCCCGCCGTCCAGCGTATCGTCTATGGTGAGGATGGCGGTCGGGCCATCGGCCCGGCGCACCCTTATGGTGCGGGGTTCCGGGTTTATCACCAGGGCCATACGGGCGCCGTAGTACAGCCACATGATGGCCTTGTTATCAACGTCCACTTCCTGGTCGCTGGGGGATATTACCTCAACTACCAGGTCGGGGATGACGGGGCAGTAGCCGCTGATTTCGGCATCCAGGGGTAGGCGTGCCGCGGAAACATAGGCTACGTCCGGCTCCCGCACGGTGTCCGGGTTGCGCTCTATCAGGACGCCGGTATCTGAGCCGAACACATGGCCCAGACCCGCCGGCACCACGTGCGTTACCAGCCGGGCGCCCAAAAGCATTATTATCTTGCCGTGTCTAAATCCGGCAGACATCGTCTCGTGCAGCACCCCCCGGATTAGTTCGCCGCGCACGCCTTTGCTGTGCAGGCGGAGCAGGTCGTCGGCGGTCAGCAGTTTCGGTTGTGTGGTCGTCATGACGATTACCTCAACGCCGTCTCTAATCCGGCGGCGGACTAGCGCTCCAGAATATCCCGCACCGGGCAGGTGAAACCCGGCAGCACGTCCCCGCCGTCCAGCGTATCGTCGATGGTGAGGATGGTGGTCGGGCCATCGGCCCGGCGTACCTTTATGGTGCGGGGTTCCGGGTTTATCACCAGGGCCATACGGGCGCCGTAGTACAGCCACATGATGGCCTTGTTATCAACGTCCACTTCCTGGTCGCTGGGGGATACTACCTCAACCACCAGGTCGGGAACGACGGGGCAATAGCCGCTGACCTCAACATCCAGGGGGAGGCGTGCCGCGGAAACATAGGCTGCGTCCGGTTCCCGCACCGTGTCGGGGTTGCGCTCCAGCAGGACGCCGGTATCGGAGCCGAATATCCTCCCCAACCGGGCGGGGTGGACGTACATCCAGAACAGAGCCATCAGGGCGGCGGATATTTCGCCGTGTTTCAGTCCGGCTGACATCGTTTCGTGCAGCACCCCCCGGATTAGTTCGCCGCGCACGCCTTTGCTGTGCAGGCGGAGCAGGTCGTCGGCGGTCAGCAGTTTGGGCTTGGCAGTCGTCATTGCAATCTCCGCAGCTCCGGCTCTATGTCATTGGACGGGTTGACAAATCCAGCTCGGTCTCATCCCGACGGGGAGCGAACTCGTGACCGGGCCGTGACGGCTCCCGGAAGGTTATCGCATTGTAATAATCATCCAGCGGAACAAAGACGCCATTCTCCTCTGCCCACAAGCGCATCCCCCGTCGGCAGGAATGAGTCCAGGACAAGACTTCTACCCGCCAGCCCCGCCGGTGCATCCGCTCCAGAGTGCGGTGAAAACCCCGGCCTTCGACGTAGCCGGCGCCGTCTCCGGTCAACAATGCCACTGTGCCGGGGCGGCCGTTGTAATCCCAGCCATCCTCAAGCATACGCAGCTGCAGCCAGCGGTCCGGAATATCCTGCTCCCCACGCTCCCGGGCGCCCCGGTCGAACAGCTCAACCGCCACGCCCTGGTTTTCCAGCCGGTTCCACAACTGGTTCAATTCCGGCGGAATGGAACCGGCAGCCCACGCTTTGGTCAAAGGACGGTCGGCATGGGCCAGGCGCAAAAGGTTTTCAAAATGGATTCGCACCAGATAGCGCGCTCCGGGAGTCCCGTCCCGCTCCTCGGCAATCCGCTGCGCCTCGTGAAAAATGTTGGAATTGTCCCAATAAACAAAAACGCCGCTCATACGCGATACCTCGACAGATTATTGGCTCCAGTGTATCACGCCGGCGTTTCGGTTTCGGACGGAGCTTCTTTGTAGGCAAACACGGCAAACAGGGGGTCGCCCGGCGGGGCCAGGTCGGGGTTGGCCAGGCCGCCGCGCACGCCGTTGAGCCCGCCGGCGTGCTGCATATAGGATGCCACCAGCTCAATGTGGTCCTCGTCGTTGCTGGAGCGCCAGACCCGCACCGCCTTGGTTGGGAAGCAGCGGTTGGAAAAGCTGACGATAAACACGCCGCCGGGCCGCAGAATCCGGGACACCTCACCGAACACCTCAACCGGACGTGTCAGGTACTGCACCGACACGGTGATGACCACGGCATCAAAGGATTCGTCGTCGAAAGGCAGGGACCGGTTGGCGTTGATGTCCCGCAGCACGTACTCGTTCAGCTGTGGGTTGTCGGCCAGCTCAACGGCGTTCATCCCCAGGCCCACGATACGGCGGCGCGGGTGCTCCTCCGGCCAGTGGGTGCGCCAGCTGCTCATCAGGTCCAAGACTTCGGCGTTTGCGGGGATGAGCTGCCGGAACAGCCGGCCCACGGCGACGATGGCCCCGTCGTCAATATGCACCACCAGGCGGGGCATCGTGTAGAAGTCGGCGTCGTTGCTTTCGTCCTCCCGCCGGAAAAACTCCGGCGGGAAGCGCTGGGGGTCCATAACCAAACCCAACCTCCTGACGAGCGTTGGCTGGCCGGTTAGGGGCGGGAAAGCAGCCACGCGAAAGCCCTCCCCGGCGGCGCTGCGGCGTTGGCGCTAGGGGTGTCCCCCGTGGCAGTTGCAGCTGCCCGGCCCGCAGCTGGCGGACACGCAGCAGCAGCAATGGCCGTCGTGGTTGCAAACGCAATCCATATTGCCCTGGCAGTGGTCATGCTCCACTGCTTCGTTGGACTGGTGCGCGTGATGTTCGCGGTGGTGGTGTGTTGTCGGGCGTTCTGCGGTTACCATTAGGGGCCTCTTGGTTGAATGATTGCGGTCCAGGCACAGCCGTTCTCGATGATGTCCGTTCCCACCGGTTCATTGTACCCTTTCGCGTCGCCCGGCGATAGACCGGGGGCGCGCCGCAATGGACGCTTTTCGCGGCCGGCGCTGCGGTTTTGGCGATGCGGCCGGCGGTTTTGGCTGTGCCGGGTCAGGGCCTGAAACTGTCCAGCATCGCCTGGCGTTCCTGGCCGTGCTGCTGGCGGCTGCTTTCGCACATTAATACCTGCCAGGTGAAGCCGTGGGGGTTTTCCGGGTAGGCGGCGGACAGGGCGACGAGGGCAACGGTGTGGTCAACGCCGCATTCCAGATAGCTGGCCAGGTTGCGGTATTCCAGCCGGTAAAATTGGGCTTCGTTCTGTCTAACCCGGCGGAAGGAAAGGGGGTCAATTTCCTGTTCCTGCTCCCGCAGTTCGCTCCAGACTTTCTCGGCGTGGGCGGCCAGCTGGTCCTGGTCGGCGTCGTATTTTCCGGCGATGTCCTCGGCGCAGATTAAGGCCAGCCGGGTCCCGTCGGCATCGGCAAAGAGCGTACACTCAGAGAACTCGATCAGTATGTACCAGCCGGCCGGGATGTCCAGGGCGTAGCCATAGCCGAACTTGCGGCCCCGGTAGGTGGCTTTGGCGGGGCCGCCGGATTCGAGCTCGTCCAGACGGCGTTTGACTTCGTTGCTGGCGATGGCCAGGCCGGTGTTGTCGCCGCCGACGGCAGCGGTGTTGACGCCGACAACGCGGCCAAAGCGGTCAACCAGAGGGCCGCCGCTGTTGCCGGGATTTATCGCGGCGTCGGTCTGCAAGTAGTCGGTATCCTCAAAAATCCGCCCCAGGGACGAGATGATTCCCCGGGTCACCGTAGGATAGGTACCCAGAAAATCGCCGTAGGGGTAGCCCCAGGCGGTTACTTCATCGGCGCCTTGAACCGCGTCGGAATCCCCCAGCTCCAGGATGGGAAAGGTCTGGTCGGAGTCAATCTGCACCAGCGCCAGGTCGGCCAGGATGCCCCGGCCCAGGACGCGGCCCTTGAGCTCCTGCATTTCGCCCTGCAAGTTCTGTAGGTGGACGGTGACGGTTTCCGTCTCGCGGACGACGTGGGCATTGGTGACCAGCAGGCCGTCGGCGCGGACGATAAAGCCGGTACCGCTGATGGTAACGCCTTCGGGATAGTTGTCATCAGTGAAGGTATAAGAAAGCTGCGCCAGCGCCGGCTTGACCAGTCGCACCAGTTCGGCGCGGGTGAGGGGCGTGTCCCCGTCCGGGGGCGGTGTTGGCGTAGGCCCGGCCGTCGGCGGCGGTGCGCCGGCCAGGGTCAGGCGCACCCAGCGGGCGGCCCACTGCGGCGCGCCGTTGGGTTCGCCGATGCTGGCGACGATGAGCCAGTAGTCGGCGCCGGGGGTGAGGCGAGTCAGGGTGTAGGCCGTTTTGGCGCCAAGGTCAACGAAGGCGAACCGTTCCAGCCAGTTCGCCCCGGCGGCCAGCAGGTCGTCGTGGGCAATCCAGCCGACACGGTAGGACGTTGCCCCCGCGGCGGCGTCCCAGGTCAGGTTGACCTCTCCCGGATTGGCGCCGTTGACGGCGGCGATGTTGGCGGGCGGCAACGGTGGGGTGGGAGTGGCGGCCGGAGGCGGGGTGGCGGTGGGCGCGGGTGTGGGCGTAGGCGCCGGCGTGCTTTCCTGAGCCGACGCCGTGCCGGCGCCGGCGCCCCCGGCCAGCAGGACGATGACGGCCACCGTTGCCAGCAGCAGCAGTGAGACAATAACGGTGTTCCGGGCGGTGGTTCTGTTCATCCGGCGCGCTTCCTGGAAAGATTGCGGGGGCACTGGCGATTGCAAACCACGCCAATCCCCGGCGCCCCTAATCTAGCCGCTGGCGGGGGTTACGTCAATCCGATAGCCGGCTGACGCTTGGCAATCGCATCCCAATCAGAAAAACCTTGTCTATCCTGTCCATCCCTGTCAAATCAGCCCTTGCACCCGCCAGAACTCCTGTGCTATCATAGCCGCGTCAGGCGAAAAAGCAATACCCCGACCGGGTTTCAGGTAATCACGGCCACCCTTCAGCACCCAAGTCGCACCGGCTATCGCAGGAGACTGCCGCCGACCACTCTAACCGGCGTAGTCCTCTCGGCCACGGCGTCCGCCACAGCGCCCCATGCTCCGGGCATGGAAAATCCGAGCTAAAAACCCCGCGCAAACCTCCGGCCGTAGGGCTGATAATCCCTGAAACCCGGTCAACCGCAAATCAATCGCCCGACCAAATCCCCAACGCACGGAGCCAAAGGAGCCGCTATGCCAACCTAGCCGAACCGTCCGCAGTGGCAGCCTTTCGCCTGACTGTTGCCGCATCAAGTGCTAGCGCCAATTCACCCACTCCGCCAAATCAGCACGATCCTGTGCCTCCCTGTAAATTCGTAACTCCCGGCCTTGACTTTGCAAGGCCCTGGCTTGGAGCAGTCAGCGGTTCCGCAGCCGCCGCAGCTCCGCTTCCAGTTCGCGGACCCGGGCTTCGGCCTGGACGCGGGCTGCCCGCTCGTCCTCAAAGGTCAGGATCTGCCGCCCCGTTGCCGGGTCGTGCCAGCCCAGCTGGCCGCGCTCCCAACGGATGTTCAAGTTCAGGACCCGGCTGTAGCCCTGCCACACGCCTTCCGCCAGCGGCGCGATGGCAATAGGCTGATACTGGCCGTTCACCAGCCGGTCACCGGCCAGGCGCGCGCCGTGATGGCGGCCGGTTTCGTCAAACCGCCAGTATTCGGGGATGCCCAGCGCGGCGTAATCCCCCCGCTTGGTTCCGATGTCGCTGCGGGCGGTGCTGGGGGATGCAATCTCCAGCACGAAATCCGGCGGCTTGCCCTGCTCGGATATGACGTAGGCATTGCGGGCCACGTAGGCGGCCCGGTCAACATTAAACCCGATGCAGAGGTCAGGCGCTCTCTGGCCCCGCAGGGGAACGTTCGGCTCGGGCAGGATGTAGTGCTCGCCGGAGACCACCGTGGTGTCGGGGTTGCCGAAGTGTTGGATTAGGTGATAGGCGCTGCCCGTGGCGGTTAGGTGGTTGAAGCTGGTCATATCCTCCGGCTCCCGGTCGGGGGGGTCCGGTATCCTGGTGCTGATGTCCCGTGTGGCCGGCGTCCTGGCAGTAGTCATATTGCGCCTCGTCGGGTCGGCGAGCGTGTCGGATGGTATCTGAGGCAGGGGCGATGGCTCCCCGCAGCCGGAATTATACCCCCGTCGGTTTGGGCCGGGCAGCGCGAACGCGGCGCTTATGGGCCAGGGCCAGCCGTAAAGGCTGGCGGCGTCTCATTGGATGCCGTCGGCCGGCATAGGGGCGGGTTTCAAACCCGCCCCTACGTTTGCAATCAACACGGCGCCCTGCTTCCGGCCACTGCCGGCGGCTAGGGCATAAAGCTGTCCAGTATCGCCTGCCGCTCCGGGCCGTACTGGCTGAGGCTGTTTTCGCAAACGCTGCCCATCATGGAAAGGGCATAGGGCCGGTCAGGGTATGCCGAGGGCAAGGCGATGATTTCAATTCTGGTTGCAACGCAGGACTGCGCGTCACGTTGCCGGCGGTATTCCAATCGGTAATACCGACTGGCCCCTGACTGTACTTCCCTTGAGGAAATCCGTTCATACAAAGGCCATTCCTTTTCGCTGGCAACGCTTTGCAGGTTTTGCCACCGCCATTGGACGATGGCAGCCAGCTTGTCGCCGCCGGCGGACAAAGTATCGCCAAAGTCCCAGAAGGCAACGCGCGATAACCCGGCGCCGTGATAAGGGGTAAAGATAGTTCTACCCGCAGTCTCCGAGTCCAGATACCAGCCTTTCGGAATGTCCACGCTGTACCCGTAGCTATACCGGGCGTTGCGATAGGTGGCGCTGCCTGGCCCGCCCGCCGACAGCGAATCCAGCCGGCTGCTGACTTCGTTGCTGGCGATGGCATATCCTACACTCTCCAGATCGCCAGGGTCCCTGCCGGAAGTATTGACGCCGATGACGCGCCCGTAGCGGTCAACCAGCGGGCCGCCGCTGTTGCCGGGGTTGATAGCGGCATCGGTCTGGAGATATGCGATGTCCTTCTGAATTCCTTTGGTCGAAATCACCCCTTGCGTTAACGCCGGCTCGGTTGCCGAAATGCTTCCCGCCGGGTAGCCCATTACGATAACGTCGGCCCCGATGGCGGCGGCGTCGGAATCACCCAGGGGCAGGGTGGGATAGGTGCGGCCGGCCGGCAACTGCACCACCGCCAAGTCGGCCAGGATGCCCCGGCCCAGCACGCGCCCGGTGTGCCGCTGAATCCCGCCGCCCGCGGTGTGCATCTGAACCGTTACGGTTTCGGCGTCGTCAACCACGTGGCGGTTGGTGACCATCAGGCCGCTGGAGCGCACTACAAAGCCGGTGCCGCTGCCGGTCGCGGTGAAAATTTGCCCCAGTGCCGGCTTGACGGTGCGCGCCAGTTCCTCGGTAGTCAGCGGAGTCAACGTTACGGCCGGCGTTCCGGTGGCTGTCGCGCCGCCGGCCAGGTCAACGCGGTAGAGGCCAACGTCGTTGCCGTTGATGTCCAGCCTGACCGCAAAAATCACGGCGCTTGCCGTCGCCGGCACTTCCCATACCTGGCAGCCCGTTCCCGATGCGCCGGGCGCTATCTCCGGGAAGGTACTGTCAGCCCAAAACCCGAGGCCGGTATCGCTATCCACATTTGTGTAAATGAAACTGAAACTGTGGGCGAAGCTGTGCCGGTTGGCGTAAGTGCCACAGACCCTTACAAAGCGACGCCCATCAGCAGGAGGATATTGTCGAGTAGGGGCATCCGACCAACTGTACGTGACGGTTGCCGGAGATGACGCCCCGGTCAGCGTGAACCTGGTGCCGTTGGAATGGGATACGCTGTCGCCCACGTTGAGGTAGCCTTCGCCCAGGGGCAGCCCGGTAATGGGGCACAGGCCCCCGCCGCCGGAGTGAGCCGCCGCGGTGGTCAGGAAAGCCCACTGCGACGGCCATACCGGGCCGCCGGCGGCGGGAACGGTAGCGACGATGAATGCGTACCGTTCGCCGGGCGCCAGTCGGGGAATGGTGTAGGAAGTGAGGGCGGCGCGGACGTTGACGAAGGCAAAGCGTTCCAGCCATGGCTCGCCGGCCGCCTGCGCTTGCAGAAAATCGTTGTAGTTAATCCAGCCGACGCGGTACTGGCTGGCGCCGCTGACCGCGTTCCAGGAAATTACTACCTCGCCGGCGTTGGCGCCGTCGATCACCCTGATGTTGGCCGGCGCCGACAGAGCGCCAGTTTGAGCAGATGCTATTCCCCCCCCCCCCCGACATAACAGCCGTCAGAAGCAGGGCTACGATGATTGGGATGGTTGGCTTGATGTATCGCGCCACTTTATTCCTCCGTATCACGCCGTGCGTAGGGACGGGTTTCAAGCCCGCCCCTATGCACGGTTGCGGTGTGCGTCGCCGTGAGGTGTTCTCTGCCCCGCCTAGCTTTCGTCCACCCGGTACACGCGCACGGCGGTATCGTGGAACATGGCGGCGCGCTCGGTAGCGGAGTAACCGGCGGACAGCCGCTTGAAAGCGTTGTACATCACGTTGTAGGAGTAGGACACCTTGTCCACCGGGAAGTTGCTCTCGAACATACAGCGGTCGGGGCCGAACTGCTCGATGCAGTAGTGCATCAAGGGCGCCATGCCCTCGGCCAACTCCTCGGAGCTGGCCGGCACGGCCCGCTCGTGCCAGTCAAAGCCGGTGCGGGGCATTCCGATGCCGCCCAGCTTGATGACCACGTTGGGCGCCGCCGCGGCGGCGGCGATGCCGTTGCGCCAGGTTTCCAGCACCTCATCATCGTTATTGGCGTAGGGGCCGACGCGCAGCAGCCCGCCAATGTGGTTGAGGATGATGGTCAGGTCGGGGACGGCTTTGGCGAAGTCGGCCAGTTCGGGCATCTGGGGGAAGTACATCCAGCCCTCCAGCGACAGGCCCATGCTCGCCAGCACGCGGGCGCCGGCGCGGAAGTTGTCGCTGGCGAGCTGTTGGGGCGCATTGTGGGCGGCGGTGTTTTCCACTTCAGGATGCGGGTCCCAGGTGACGGAGTGGCGGATGCCGCGAAAGCGGTTGGGGCTGGCGGCCTGCAACGCCTCCAGCACGGGCTTGACGCCATCGCCCAGGTTCAGGTTGGCGTGGCCCACGATGGACGCCGCCGCCCGCCCCGGCCCGTACAGGCCGCTGGCCGAGGCCGCCGCCAGGCCCTGCACGAACTCCACCTCGCCCACGGGCCGCATTTCCTCCGGGCCGGCGGCGCGATACATAGAGCGGGCTTCTACGAACACCGTAGAAGTAACGTTGTGGCCGCTGTTAATATCGGCGGCCAGTTCATGCAGCAGGTAGCGCTGATAGGGAATCCGCTCGCTGCGGAAATCCCAGAAGTGGTGATGTGGGTCGCAGATGGGAATTTCCGGCTCCAGCGTCTCCTCCTGGCGGAGCGCGTGCCAGTCATTGCCTCCGAATGGCATAGTCAGTGCCTCCTGTGGGTAGTATGGCGCGGTTGGCGCGGCGCGCGCGGCCAACGGCGGGGCAATGATAGCACAGGCGGGACGGTGGGCTTTCAGGCCGGGATAATCCGGGCTACGGGCAGCATCAGGTCAGGGAAAGACTGCGGGGACACGCTGCTGCCCATCTCAAAGCAGCGGACGCTGGCGCAGGCGTCGCCGGCCGGTTCGGTATAAGCCTCAATGCGTCGGGCGGACAGGTTGGCGAGCCACACTTCGGGGATGCCGGCGCGGGCATACCTGGGCAGCTTTACGCCGCGGTCAAAGCCGACAGTAGTATCGGATACCTCAATCAGAAGCAGGACATCGGCGGGGTTGGGATGGCCGGCGGCATAGCTGCGCCGCCGCACTACCGCAATATCGGGCTGCATTTCGTTGCCGTCGTCCAGCCGCACCGGGTTTTGCACTCGCACCAATGCCCGGCCGGCCAGGGCAAGCACCAGCATTTCGTTAAGTCCGTCCACGCAAAAAGCATGGCGGTTGCCAATAGGCGCCATCTGAATTATCTCCCCGTCCAGCAGCTCAACCCGGTCGTCCGCGGTGAGGATGCCGGCGTCGGCCATGGCGTAGTATTCGGCCACGGTGAAACGGCGGCGGGTTGCGGCATCGGCGTCTGTTGACCGGAGTTGTGTGGCCGTCGTCTGTGTGGTCGTCATCGGGGAAACCTCGTCATTGCGCCGGTGCGAAATGCGCCAGCAGGACTGCTCGGCCGCTATGCTCCGTTGCCGCCAGCGTGTTGTAGAAACTTGCGTCCGCCGTTATCAAAGTAGCGTCAACCCGATAGGCCAACGCCAGGTACACGCAGTCACAGATGGGGCGGTTGAGGGCCAACGCGATGTCCAGTGCCGGGGTGATAAGTTCCGCGTCGTTGGCCCAGTTCAGAGGGAGCCCGACCAGCCCGCCGGCTTCCGTAAGGCTGCTTTGCCGCTCCAGCTCGTTGGACCGGGTTCTGCGCCACAGCGCGTTGCCAACCTCGGACGCCAGCAGCCGCGGCGCATAAAGCTCGTGCTCCCCGTTAAGCAGCCGGTTTGCCGCCGCCGAGTCCGGCTCCGTAATCGCCCATTTGACTGCTGCGCTGGCATCCGGCGCCAAACGCATCACAACCGTCCGTGGTCGCTGTCCCGGTCCTCCCGGATTAGCATCCGGGAAGGCGTCTGGGGGATGTCTCCCGCCGGCCCTTGCTGCTGCTTCCGGCGCGCGATATGTTCCAGAAACGCCTTTCGTTTCTCCGCCATCGCCTCTGCGTCATTGGCAATCGCCTGTTCAAATATATGGCGCAGTTCGCTTTCCAGAGAGCGGCCATTCCCGTCGGCCAGCGTCTTGAGCCGCCGCACCACATCATCATCCACGTCCCTCACGGTTATTGTAGCCACGGCGCACCTCCATGATTGTTTGGCCGGTTGATGATAACATAGGCTGACGACATCCCGCCGCCGCCGCGCCATCCGTCCGTCAGCCTGTGGGAGGCCATCGCCTGATGACTACGCCCGCCGTCCGCACCGGACACCCTTGTTAAATGGCCGCGGGCAGCCGGATTGATCCAAGCGCCAACCCGCCAGGGCAAACGACCTACCCCCATCCGGCGGCCGGACGACGACTCAGGGCCGCCGAAGGGATGGCGCGTAATCCTCACGATGCTATAACCACTGGGGAGAGCCGGCAGCGGCGTTGCGGGCGGTGGTCGGTCATCTCGCGGTCGGAGCCGCGCCATCCCGGTTGGCCGCCCGACCAGGCGGCCAATTTTCTTTTGCCGGACTGGTACCGATGGCTACATCGTGAGTCCATCGGCCTTGCCGCAATGCCTGCGGCGTCGCTACTGTCAGATTACGGAATCCGACTAGGGTAATGGCGAAATCAGCAATACGCCAGCGACAACGCCGAGTTTTGAATAACCCTGCACCCGGTCAGGGCCTGGGGAAAATCAGGGTAGCCGGTTTTGCCGGCGCCAAGTTTCCCGCACACCATACGCCGGGATCGGGGCGATACCCCTCTGCGGGAATTACTAGAGCAACACCACCGATGAGAGGCAGATGCACCGGCTAGCCGGCGCGAGTGCGGTTCAAGGCGGCGGCGAGCCGGGATTTGCGGCGAGAGGCGTTGTTTTTGTGAAACACGCCCTTGCGAGCGGCGACATCAAGCAGACTCATGGCTTTGCGGATGGCGGCTTCGGATTCAGGGGCATCAGCAGCCAGGGCGCGCCGGGCCTGTCCGATGGCGGTGCGAGTGGTGCGGCGCACGCTCATATTGCGAGAGTTGCGCTTAACGGATTGCCGATAGGCTTTCTGTGCGGGCAAAGGAAACGCTCCTGGTGCTCAAATTTAGGGTGTTGATGGTATCAAATTTTTACAGCGATGGACAAGATGGACAGGATTTTTTCCGATTGGGATTTGGTGGCCTGCCCCGTAGCAAGCACGGGGCCGGCTGTTCCGGCGCCGGAATGACGGCAACCGGCTACGGCGCCAACCCGGCCTCGCTATTCAATGCTTCTCGAAATCCTGCCCAACTTTCATTCTGAACAGAATCCTCCCACCCGTCAAAGTGAACCAGTTGGTCCAGGGGCAGGCGGTTACGCCAGCCGGCCGTTTGCAGTCCTGGTTCGGGGGGGAACTCTACGGGGTAGCCCAGGCAAAGATAGGCCACCGGGACGATATGCGGGGGAATGTTGAGGATGCCGCGCAATTGGGGCAGCTTCAGGATGCTCACCCAACCCACGCCAACCCCTTCGCTGCGCGCGGCCAGCCACAGGTTCTGCACGGCGCAGCAGGTGGAATAAACGTCGGTTTCGGGCATTGAGTTGCGGCCCAGCACAACCTCGGCGCGAGTTGGGTCGCAGGTAACGCACACGTTGACCGGCGCTTCCAGAATGCCTTCCAGCTTCAGGGAGAGGTAGTTGGAGCGGCGCGGCTCGTCAAAGAAGCACGCGGCGGCCTCGCGCTCCCGGTCAAACAGGTCTTTCACCCGTTGCCGACGCTCCAGGTCTCGGATAAGGATGAAGTCCCAGGGCTGCATGAAGCCCACGGAAGGCCCGTGGTGGGCGGCCTGGATAATCCGGGCCAGTGTCGGGTCGGAGATTGGATCATCGCGAAAATTACGAATGTCCCGGCGCTGGTAAATCGCCCGGTACACGGCCCGCTTTTCCGCTTCGGGAAACGCCTGGGACGCGCCGTTGGCGGGAAAATTGGTTGATTCGTGGCCTTGTTGACTCATATGGTGTCCCCCATAGGCAGGGCCTTTTCAAAGTCAAGGCCGGGAGTTACGGATTTACCGGGATGCACAGGATAGACCGGATTTTGCTGATTGCGCTTTACCGGATTCCGGCGGAATCGGGAATGACGGTCGGCAGCCGGAGGCAGAGAATCACGACTTGGGAAAGACCCGGCCAACGCTGGGCCTATGATAACGGCCCGAATCGGGTTATGCTAGAATAGCTTTGCTGGATTCGGTCGCCGCGAATTGAGGAGGGTCAACCTTGCCCGAACGCATTTTCATCGGTGTTGCCTGGCCTTACGCCAACGGCCCGTTGCACATGGGCCATATCGCCGGCTGCTATCTGGCCGCCGACATTTTCGCGCGCTACCACCGGATGAAGGGCAACGACGTGCTGATGGTGTCCGGTTCCGACGCCCACGGCACCCCCATCACCATCCGCGCCGACCAGGAAGGCGTGGCGCCGCAAGCGGTGCTGGAGCGCTACCATGCCCAATTTCTGGACACCTGGCGACGCTTGGGCATCTCCTTTGACCTGTTCACCGATACTCATACCGACAACCACCGGCGGATAGTGCAGGATTTCTTTACCACCCTGAAGGATAAGGACTACATCTACCCCGACACGATGCTGCTGGCCTACTGCGCCGGCTGCAACCGCTTTCTGCCCGACCGCTACGTGGAGGGAACCTGCCCCCACTGCCGGAACGAAGGGGCGCGCGGCGACCAGTGCGACGCCTGCGGACGCACTCTTGACCCCATTGAACTGCTCAATCCTTATTGCAGCATCTGCCGGGCAACGCCCGACTTCCGGGAATCGGAGCATTACTTCCTGCGCCTGTCGGCCTTCCAGCAGCCGTTGCTGGACTGGATTGAAAGCAAGGAACACTGGCGGCCCAACGTCGCCAACCAGACCAGCAGCTTCCTGCGCGGCGGGCTGAAAGACCGCGCTATTACCCGCGACCTGACGTGGGGCGTGCCGCTGCCGCCGGACGGCCCGGATGCCGTCAGATTTCAGGGCAAACGCATCTACGTTTGGTTTGAGGCCGTTATCGGCTACTTTTCCGCCGCCGTGGAGTGGGCGCAGCGCAGCGGCAACGCCGACGCCTGGCAGGATTACTGGCAGGACGGCGACACCCGTTCCTACTACTTTATCGGCAAGGACAACATCCCCTTCCACAGCATCATCTGGCCGGCGATGCTGATGGGGTACGGCGGCCTGAACCTGCCCTACGACGTGCCGGCCAACGAGTTTCTCAGCCTGGAAAGCCGCAAGTTTTCTACCAGCCAGAACTGGGCCTTGTGGGTGCCCGACTACCTGGACAACTACGACCCGGACCCGCTGCGCTATATGCTGTCCATCAATATGCCGGAAACGGGGGATACCGATTTCAGCTGGGCCGAGTTCGTGCGGCGGAACAACGATGAGCTGGTGGCAACCTGGGGCAACCTGGTCAACCGGGTGCTGCGGTTCACCTACCGCAACTTTGACGGTCAAATTCCCGTTGACGCGCTGCCGCCGGAAGACGCCGAAACCGCCTTGCTGTCCGCGGCGCGGCGGGGTATGGACGCGGTGGCCGACAGCCTGGAGCATACGCGGTTCCGCGCCGGCATCAGCCAGGCTTTTGGGCTGGCGCAAGAGACCAACCGCTACCTGGACAGCCGCGCGCCCTGGCAGGCAATCAAGACTGACCGCGCGCACGCCGCCCGCTCCCTGGGTACAGCGATACAGGTCCTGAACTGCCTCAAGGTGATGCTGTCGCCCTACCTGCCTTTTACCGGCCAGAAGGTGCACGATTTTCTGGGCCTTGACGGAGACGTTACCGCCGAACCCTGGGACTTCGACGCTCTAATCGCAAGCATCCGTCCCGGCGCGCCCTTGCGCAACCCGTCCAACTTGTACACCAAACTGGACGTGGCGGCGGCCGAGCAGGAAGCCGGTCGGCCGGGCGTTCCGGCCTGACCCTCTTTCAGCGCAGAGCAATTCGTCGTGCAACCCGGGCCGGACCTGCAAACCGTTTCCATCTACGCCCCGGTGGTAGCGCAACTGGCTCAAGTGGAAGAGCAGCTGCGCGAGCTGTGCCAGACCGACATCGCTGACCTGGACCCACTGCTGGATTACGCGCTGCGCTCCGGCGGCAAGCGCGTCCGGCCCGCCCTGACTTTGCTGGCCGCCGGGTTCCACGAGCACGAACGCCGCCGCTCCCTCATTATGGCGTCGGCAGTGGAGCTGCTGCACCTGGCCACGCTCATTCACGACGACACCGTGGACAACGCCGGGATGCGCCGGGGCAAGCCCACCATCAACAAGCTGTACGGCAGCCACGTCGCTGTTCTGCTGGGCGACTATCTCTTTGCCACCTCGGCCACTTTCGTCTGCGACACCGAGGTTATCCGGGTCATTCGCCGTTTCTCCGAGACCATCATGGAGCTGGCCAGCGGCCAGCTGATTGAGTTCTTTACCACCTTTGACCCTACGAAAGCCCGCCGGCTCTACGACGAGCGCATCTACCGCAAAACGGCCTCGCTGTTCTGCACCTCGGCGGAATCGGGCGCGATACTCAGCGGCGCGCCGGAGAACCAGGTACAAGCCCTGCGACGCTACGGCTATAACATCGGCATGGCCTTTCAGATTGTTGATGACCTGCTGGACGTGCAGGGCGACGCCAGCGAAATCGGCAAGCCCGTGGGCAACGACCTGCTGCAAGGCGTACTGACTTTGCCCACCATTATGCTGACGGAACGTTATCCCGACGACCATCCCATTGATACCCTGTTCGGGGCCATCAAAAACGGCGGCGGAGACGTTGACGGCCTGCTGAAGCAGTCGCTGGCAATGATTAACGATTCCGGCATCGTCCCCGACTGCTTCGCCATCATCCGCGACTACTGCGCCGCCGCCGCCGCCGCGCTGGATGACCTGCCCGACTGCCCGCCGCGACGCTCCCTGCTGGAAATGGTGGACTACATCCGGGAGCGCTCGCGCTAAACCCCTGCTCGCCAGACCACGCGCCCGGCGACAACGGTTGCCACCGCGCGGACTGACGGCAGCGCCGCCGCCGGAGTCGCCAACGGGTTCGGCGCCACTATCGCCAGGTCGGCCGGATAACCGGGCGCGATGCGGTTTCCGCCGGTGTGCATCCGCAAGGCAGCGGCTATGGAAGGCAGCCCCTGGCCGCCCAGCGCCGGGCCACCGGCCGATTGGCGGGTGAGCGCCGCCGCCATGGCCGCCCAGGGGTTCGGCTCAATCACCGGGGCATCGGAACCGAAAGCGACCGGGATTCCCCTGGCGGCCAGCGCGCCGGCGGGGTACAGATGGGGCAGCAGCGCCGGCGGCACGGTGGCCCGATAGCGTTCCCCGTCGTAATGCAGAAAGCCGGGGTTGCTGACTGCCATCGCCCCGGATTGGGCTACCAGTTCGGCAACGTCGGGCGGACATTCGGCGCAATGCTCAATGCGATGGCGTCCGGCGGGCGGGGGAATGTCGGCCAAGGTCAGCGCGGCGGCAACGATGGCGTCGCGCTCTACGGCGTGAATGGCGACGGGGTAGCCGGCGCGGCGCGCGGCGTTCACCATACCGGCCAGTTCCTCCGGGTGCGGATGCAGGCCGCCGGCGGATGCGGTCAGCATTATCTTGGCGTGGCCGAGGCGCAGCATCCCATCGCACGCGGCAGCGCCGTAGCGCAAGCCGGCGTCCGCCAGTTCGGGCAGCCGGCCAATGCCGGCCAGCATCGTAACCCGCAGGGGCAGCAGCCCGTGGGCGATGGCATCGCCAAAGGACTGCCAGCGGGCAACGCCGTTGTCCGGGCCGGCGTCGGTGGCGGCGGTGATGCCGTAGCTCAACATACGCCGGGCGAACCGCTGCAATGACGCCGGCAAATCGCCGGCGCCGGCGGTTGGGCCGGCGCGCCGCCGCAGCCAGCCGGACATCTCCAGCAGCAGGCCGGTGGGTTCGCCGGCGGCGTCACGCACGATGACGCCGCCCGGCGGGGCCGGCGTGTCGCGCCCGATGCCGGCGGCGGCCAGGCCGGCCGTGTTCAATACGCAGGCATGGCCGGAGCGATGCTCCACCCGCACCGGACGGACGGTTGACACGGCGTCCAGGTCGCAGCGGTTCAGATGCCGCGCCAGGCCGATGGGGGAGTCATCATAGCCGTAACCGCGCACCCAGCCGTCGCCCTGGGCCGCTGCCGTCCGCAGTGCCTTGACCACCGCCGCCGCATCCGGCGTCGCCGCCGGCCGGCAGTCAACGCCGTTTTGCGCCGCCGCCGCGGCGAACAAATGGCAATGGGCGTCCACCAGCCCCGGCATGATGGCGCGCCCGCCGCAGTCAAGGATGTCGGTATCCGGGCCGGCCAGGGGCATCAAATCGGAGCCGGCGCCTACGGCAACAATCCGGCCCCCGGCAATGGCAACCGTAGTGGCGCCGCCCGCCAGCGTGGGCGCCGCCACATCGCGCAGTATCAAATCAATCAACATCCAAATCCTGTCCATCCTGTTCAGCGAGGTCAAAGTGCAGTTGCCGCCAATGCTATAATCGTCAAAATCGGCTTTGGAGGGACATTATGCCGGAACTGCAAATCATTATGGGCGGCTACTCCATCAACACCGACCAGACCCGGCTGGGGTTGTGCACCGTTACGCTCATCCGGGGCGAGACGCTGTCCATCGTGGACGTGGCCCACTTTGGCCGGCGCAATATGCTGGTGGACCAGCTGGCCGCCAACGGCATCAGTACCGACGACATTGGCCGGGTCATCCTGACTCATGCCCACTGGGACCACTCGCAGAACACCGACCTGTTCCCCAACGCCGAAATCGTCATTCACGCTGACGAGCTGGAGTACAGCAGGAACCCCCGCGCCGGCGATTTGGCTACCGCCCGCTACTTCGCCAACACTCTGCTGGAGCAGAACGTCCGCGCCGTCAGCGGGGAGACGGAGCTGGAGCCGGGCGTCCGCCTGATTGAAACGCCGGGCCATACGCGGGGGCATATCAGCGTGGTGGTGGAAACGGCCGGCGGCGCCGTCTGCGTGGGCGGCGACGCGATGTCCGACGCCGGGGCCATCGGGCGCGGCACGCCGGCCATCATTTTCTGGAGCGAGGCCGACGCCCGCGCCAGCATCCGGAAAATCGTCGCCGCCGCCAACACCATCTACCCCGGCCACGACCGGCCCTTCCGCGTTGCGGCCGACGGCGGCATCACCTACCTGGCCGACTCGCCCACGCTGGAAATTAGCGGCGTGCTGCACTACGCCAGCGGCGCGTTCACGGTCAACATCGGGCGGGCGGAACACCCCGGCACCACCGTGATGCCCAGCGCGATTGACTACCAGGGCGGCGGGCAGAACCACCCCGGCCACTGCTGACGCGGATTTGCGATGCGCGCCGTCATCTTTGACTGGGACTTGACCCTCTGGAACAGCTGGGACATACACCTGCTGCTGATGGAGGAGACGGCGGCCGACCTGGGAGTTGCGCCGCCGTCGGCCGCCGAGATTGCCGCCGAGTTTCATCGTCCCTTTCTGCGGCATCTGCTGCTGTTTCTGGGCAGCCGGCCCGATGCCGAGGACGAAATGCCGGGCATTGAGGCGGCGTACCTGCGGCGCTACTACCGGATTGCCGGCCACCGCAACTACCTGTATCCCGGCGTTGCCAGCCTGCTGCGCGTTCTGAAACGGCGCGGCATCCGCATCGGCATCCTGTCGGACAAAAGACCCGAGTTCGGGCTGCTGGAGCTGGAGCGGTCCGGGTTGGCGTCGCTGGTGGATTACGCCGATTTCAAGACGGACGCCCGGCCCTACAAGCCCCATCCCGCCGGGCTGCGGAGCGTGCTGGCGGCGCTGGCCGTCGCCGCGGGCGACGCCGTCTATGTTGGCGACGCCCCGCAGGATATGGCCGGCGCGCGGGCGGCCGGGGTTGCCGCCGCCGCCGCGCTGTGGGCCACCATTGACCGGGACGCCGTTATGGAATTGCAGCCGGATTACGCTTTGCAGCGTCCCCACCAGGTGATGGCGATGCTGGCGGATACCGGCGGCGATGACGGGGCCAACCCGTGGCTGCGGCAGCTACCGGGGCCGTGGCGTCCCGACGGCGACCACCCGGCGGACGATGAGGACGAGGCGCCGGCCAGCCCGGCGGAGTCGCTGGCGGCAGAGCCGGCCGGCGCGGCGTGGGAGTTCTGGCCGCTGTCCGCACGGTGGGGCGGGCGTTCCGGGGAGCTGGCCTTGCCGCCCAGTGCGGCTAATCCGGTGGCGCCGCTGTCCTTACGTAACGACCGCCGCTAATCCAGTACCCTGCACTGTTTCCGTCATTGTATCAAAGCAGTTCCCGGAATTGGACGACGGTCAATTCCGCGTCCTGAAGTATGTTTCGCATCGTTCCTACTCTAATCGGGCGGCTGGGATGGCGCGGAATGGTGAAGGTTTTTCGGGTGCGCAGGTTCAGCATCACCGTGTGCTTTGCCCCCTCCCGTACCCATACAATATGACCAGCACGCATTAGAGCGTTGACGCAAGCCCCGTGCCTGATGTCGTTAGGAACTCTCGGCATTCCAGTCAGTCTAACCTCACCGCCGCATCCGGTTGGCTCGCGCGCCAGTACTCCTCGAGAATGTTGGCCGCTTCCGCTTCGCTTTCCCGCAATATAGCGATGGCGTCCGCAATGTTTGCCAGCACTTCCGCCTCGGTATCGCCGTCCGAGTAAGCGCCGGGGACGCCGGGCGCGCTGGCCGAGTAGCCGCCGTCATCCTCTAGCACCAGCACGACCTCATAAGTTTGTGATTGGCAAACGACGCTATGTATCAGCAAAATGTCACTCCATAGTTTGTGGCGGTAGTGCTATGGCCTGATACAGCCACTCCGACGGTTGTTGTGATGGCGACAGCGTAACTAACGGGGATATTGTAACAGTTTGGCCGCTGACATTGCAGCGTTACGGGGACGCTGGTATTCTCAACTTGCGCTGAAAATGGATTTGGCCCACAGATACTAGCACACCAGCGCCAGCGAATACACCAGCATCGCCACACTTTTCGTGTCACCTTTCGTCCGCCTCACCAGCCAGTTCAACTTCCCACGCCACACCGAATGCAGCCCCTCGTTCCAGTTGACCGCGCCACCCTTCCCCACCAGATGCCGGTCCGTCGGCAGCCACTGGTACACTACATACTAGGAGGTGGTATTCTCAACGTGTGTTGGTGATGGGTAGAATAAGGTTAGCACAAGGCGGCAAGCCGGAGGAGGTGCGCTAATGGCTGGCAAACGCGCTTACCGAAATGATATGCAATGTCCCCGCTGCGGCCAATGCCTCTACCACTTTACCTGGAATGCCCCCCGCCCGCACCAGCCGGCAAAGGTGGAAAATCTGGCCGCAGCGATGTATGCGGAAGGTCTGGGGATTGCCGCCATCGGTCGGGCGCTGTCGGTGCAGTTGAACACGGCCTACTCCTGGGTCAAAAAAAGCCCGTTGGGCCGGGGACTTGATGCCCCGGCTGGTGCGGGAACAGGCCGCACGGCGGCCGGGGCAGGGGCTGGCTAAGGTCATCTCCTTTGACGAGATGTGGAGCTACCTGGGGGCGCGGCGAAAGGGGTTGCGACGGTCGGTTTGGATTTGGACGGCGGTGATTGAGGAGGCGGACGGACGGCGTTGGGTGGATTTCGAGGTTGGGAACCGCAGCGAGGCGACTTTGCTGAGACTGTACGAACGGTTGCCGGAGGCCGCGCAATACTGCAGCGACGCTTATCGGGTGTACGGCTGGCTGCCCCGGAACCGGCACTTGGCGGGCAAAGGTGGTGCGGTGAACCGGAACGAGGGCATCCACTCGGCGCTGCGGGACCGGCTGCGACGATTGCAGCGACGAACCAGGGGATACAACAAGAGCCTGGCGATGCTGCGGGATTCGATAGCCCTGGTCTGCTTACGGCAGGGTCTAATCTAACACCAACACACGTTGAGGATACCGCGCGGGGATCTGCCTTTGTCAAGGGTCAGCATACGGCCACCGGCGACGGTTGCCCCGTGCGCGGGGATCTGCCCAGCCCGGTGATGATGACCCAGTATTCCATGGAGGTTGCCCCGTGTGCGCAGGATCTGCCCGCCGTGCTATCATAAGGCCGCGCTGGCCACCGGGTTGCCTCGTGTGCGCTGGGATCTGCCTAAAGCGGCCCTCGATGCAGGGTTGGAGCTGCCGGTTGCCCCGTGTGCGTGGGGATCTGCCCTTGGCTACCGGCTGGAACGGGGTTTTACGTCGGGTTGCCCCGTGCGCGCGGGGATCTGCCCAGTTGCATCCTGACGTCCCACGATGCATCAACGGTTGCCCCGTGCGCGCGGGGATCTGCCCTTCGAGCGCAAGGAAATGCCCAACATTGACATGGTCGCCCCGTGCGCGGGGATCTGCCCGAGATAGATATGTGACCGCTCCTGAAAGGGAGCGGCACAATTGAAGCGTGATGTCTTTGTTGATCCATTGCCAGGCATCGCAAGTAACCGCTCCCGAAAGGGGGCGGCACAATGAGTACCGTTCCGCAATCAAACACAGGCTGATAAAATACCCGCTACCGCAGGAACCGGAGACGTGGCAACTGTGTTCAGGTTCCGCAATCAAACACAGGCTGATAAAATACCCGCACAACCCTGCAGGAGCCGACACGTGACCACCACCTCAATCCAGGACCGCGTTGACGGACCCTTCGCCGACGCTCGCGAAGTACACGCGCAGGCCGTCCAACGCTTGGACCACGGCGACATCCGCGATGCGGCCGAGAAAGCCTGGTGCGCCACCAAGCGCGCCACTGACGCCCTCATTCTGGCCCGCGCCGGCGATGAGCCCGGGACTACCGCCAGAACCACCGACGAGCTGGACGACCTGGCCGACCGGGTAGCCGGGGCCGGATCGCTCCAAGGCCGCTACTACAGCCGCCTGAGCCAACTCCACGGGGCTTGCTTCTATGACAGACGGTGCAACAGGCACACCGAGCGCCGCATCAGAGAGACCGCCCAATACATCAGCGACGCCGAATCCCTGGCCGGCCAGTAACTCGCCGGGTTCCCCCCACACGCAGGAACAGCGCGAGCGCGGTCCCGAAAGAACGTGTCCAGGTCTGCCAGGTACTCGCCACCATGGGCCCCGGTGGGGGTGCTCCCCATTTTGGCATATCCTTATGGGCCTGGGCTTTGTTCGCCCCTGCGGGGTGACCGCAGGGGACCCGTTCCGGGGTTTGGAGTCTGGGCAATCATCGGCTGGTATGGCGCAATAGGTAAACAAGGATGGGAGGTTACGCCATGAAACTGGATGGTCAGGTCGCGGTCATTACGGGCTCGGGGCGAGGCATTGGGCGGGCCATCGCCCTGGCCTATGCCCGCGAAGGCGCGAAGCTGGCGCTGGCCGCACGCAGCGCATCCGAACTGCAAGAGGCCGTCAACGCCGTCGCGGCGCTGGGCGCTGAAGCCATTGCCGTCCGCACCGACGTCACCAGCCGGAAAGACACGGAACGGCTGGCCCATAGCGTAGTAGAGCGATTCGGGCGTATTGACGTGCTGGTCAACAACGCCGGAAGCTCAGGCCCCATCGGCCCCTTGCAGGTCAACGACATCGCCGACTGGGTGAACACCGTCAACGTTAACCTCACCGGCGCCTTCCTGGTATGTCGCGCCGTTATCCCCGTAATGCTGGGGCAGTCGGGAGGAAAGATTATCAACCTGTCGGGCGCCGGGGCGGCCAATGCGTGGAGCAATATGTCGGCCTATTGCGCCAGCAAAGCGGCGGTAGTGCGACTGACCGAAGTGCTGGCCCAGGAATTGGACGGCCAGGGAATTACGGTGAACGCCCTCGGGCCGGGCTCGGTTCATACCAGTATGTGGGACAAGATGACCGCCGAAGCCGCCCAGGCCGGCGCGGACTTCATCCACCAACTCGGGCTGCGGGTAACGTCGGGCGGCGGCGCGTCCATCGACGAGTGCGCCGAGCTGGCAGTGTGGCTGGCCTCAGACGAAAGCGGGGCGCTGACCGGAAGGTTAATCTCGGCGGCGACCGATGATTTTCGCAGCCTGCCGCCGCGGATTGCGGAGATTATGGCCGGGGACGCATACACCCTGCGGCGGGTGGGGCTAGACTGACTAGAGGGTGTTCACCAAAAGGGCTGCCAAACTCCCCGGTCGTTGGCCGGCCCCATCTTGCAGACGCCGGAGACGTGGTCTGAGGCGCTGATGTTGCGTCCCAGCCAGCCATCCGGCGCCGCACCGGCCTCCAGGTCGGCAGGCGTGGGAGCGGTTATCTCTGCCGACGCGCAGCACGAGGCGGCGGTAGTGTGTTGTTTCAACCCCTCAAATGGCTACGACGCCTCCGGAGCCGCTCCCTGCTCCGGCGCTGGCAAGTGACGCCCCAAGTTTCGTTTTTCGAGGCCGAAACTACCCCTGCCAGGCCAACACTGGGGTAATGGTAGCGCTATTCAATAAACTTGCCGAGCTGTATCTTGATTTCCTGGAACGCTACGCCGCTCGAAAACAAGGCTACTCCCGTCGTTTCCTTTCGCAGGACAAGTACGGAGCTTTACCCGGGACAAACTGAACGTTGCGAAAGCCACAGCGTCGAATTGGATGTCGGAGGATGATTTGTTGCCACCCACCAAAGCCGGACTACCATTGAAACCAGCGCCCAGCTGGCCTGTGAAATCCTCAGCCTGCGGTACGGAAGCGACATCATTCTCAATCTGCGGTCGCGCACCCCGACCCGCTAGGCAGCAAATTACGCGACCGGATTGGGGACGTCCGTTCAACTGTGTGCATCGACGCCCCATACCACGACTTCGCCGGAGTTCGGTATTGTTGCTAGGAATTCTTTCACTTGTGGGCGGTGCTTGTCCGAGGCGTATTCGGATTCTGGCGTATGGACGCGAAACTCGTCCATGTGCATTTCTGCATTCACTGCCCCATTTACGATGCGGGACGGGACGCACGGAACCTGGTCAACATCCAGGTCCAACAGCCGTATGCTGTTCGTTCCGACGGCTCTGATGGTGTTATGAGATGTTGGCTTGACGGGCCGGCATTGACCTTTCCGCATCGTAATTGCGCCATTGGCTCTACCACCTACTACAACATAGTCCCACATCAAATGGATGGAACATCCAGGTAGAGGGTTATGTTCTTCCAGCCATTCTTCCCACCCTTCGTCGTTCATATCTGCCGGCGGGTGCCATTCGCAGGACGCGCCGGCAATGCACGCGCAGCAGCATTTGCCTTCTTCATCTTCCGAACCGCAATGCGTCAGCACGTCGTCTATACTGATTCCGTCGTCTCTGGTCAGAACCCATACGTAGCGGTGCGCCATCTCAGTCCTCCTTTGCGGGCTTGCCAATTGGCTGCTCTCGATACCACTAAGCAGGATTGTTGTCAAGCCATTTACCTCCGGGGGTATCCTCAACGTGTGTTGGTGTTAGATTAGACCCTGCCGTAAGCAGACCAGGGCTATCGAATCCCGCAGCATCGCCGGGATCTTGTTGTATCCCTTGGTTCGTCGCTGCAATCGTCGCAGCCGGTCCCGCAGCGCCGAGTGGATGCCCTCGTTCCGGTTCACCGCACCACCTTTGCCCGCCAAGTGCCGGTTCCGGGGCAGCCAGCCGTACACCTGGTAATCATCGCTGCGGTATTGCGCGGCCTCCGGCAACCGTTCGTACAGTCTCAGCAAGGTCGCCTCGCTGCGGTTCCCAACCTCGAAATCCACCCAGCGCCGTCCGTCCGCCTCTTCAATCACCGCCGTCCAAATCCAAACCGACCGTCGCAACCCCTTTCGCCGCGCCCCCAGGTAGCTCCACATCTCGTCAAAGGAGATGACCTTAGCCAGCCCCTGCCCCGGCCGCCGCGCGGCCCGTTCCCGCACCAGCCGGGGCATCAAGTCCCCGGCCCAACGGGCTTTTTTTGACCCAGGAGTAGGCCGTACCCAACCGCACCGACAGCACCCGTCCGATGGCGGCAATCCCCAGACCTTCCGCATACATCGCTGCGGCCAGGTTTTTCACCTTTGCCGGCTGGTGCGGGCGGGGGGCGTTCCAGGTAAAGTGGTAGAGGCATTGGCCGCAGCGACGGGTTTGCTTGCCCCGGGCATGGCCGTATTTGGGCAGCCAGTTGGAACCGCAGCGGAGACATTGCATATCATCCCGGTAAGCGCGTTTGCCAGCCATTAGCGCACCTCCTCCGGCTTGCCGCCTTGTGCTAACCTTATTCTACCCATCACCAACACACGTTGAGAAATACCTCAATTGTGCTGCCCCCTTTCGGGAGCGGTTACGTCGGCAGGGGCGCGGCCACTCGCGAGCTGGATACCAGACTTCAATTGTGCCGCCCCCTTTCGGGAGCGGTTACCCGCCGGTGCTAAGGGTTAGTGCAAGGGCCCATAGCTCAATGCTTCAATTGTGCCGCCCCCTTTCGGGAGCGGTTACCAGTGGCCCGGCGCGCGCCGGACGTCGGGCATTTTACACGCTTCAATTGTGCCGCCCCCTTTCGGGAGCGGTTACAAGGAGATGGGCGACGATCCCGCCTTCCAGAACGCGCTTCAATTGTGCCGCCCCCTTTCGGGAGCGGTTACCCGCCGGTGCTAAGGGTTAGTGCAAGGGCCCATAGCTCAATGCTTCAATTGTGCCGCCCCCTTTCGGGAGCGGTTACGGGGCGACCACGCTCTCAATCAGGCCCGCGTCGGTGGCCGCTTCAATTGTGCCGCCCCCTTTCGGGAGCGGTTACTCGGTGCCGGGGTCCAGCGAGTCGGGATTGTTGCGCGCTTCAATTGTGCCGCCCCCTTTCGGGAGCGGTTACCGGTACTCCGGGGCAGCCCTGACGGGCCTGACGGAGCTTCAATTGTGCCGCCCCCTTTCGGGAGCGGTTACCCAAGAACGCAGCCACATTCACGCGAGCGGTTGCCCCCGGCTTCAATTGTGCCGCCCCCTTTCGGGAGCGGTTACCTTGATGCGGCGGCGCGGTTTTACCAATGTAAAACGCTTCAATTGTGCCGCCCCCTTTCGGGAGCGGTTACCTGCGTCCGCCCAGACCGGAGCCGCTGCCCGTATTGCTTCAATTGTGCCGCCCCCTTTCGGGAGCGGTTACCGCTAGTCCGGCTGCGCAGCCACGCCTGACCGCCAGACAGCTTCAATTGTGCCGCCCCCTTTCGGGAGCGGTTACGTCTCCTATCCGACGGGATGGTGTACCAGACGACCTGGGCTTCAATTGTGCCGCCCCCTTTCGGGAGCGGTTACTACCGGCGTCGGGTCGAGGAGGCGCTGGACATCATCGCTTCAATTGTGCCGCCCCCTTTCGGGAGCGGTTACATACTAGGGCCGCCGCCGCCTTTTCACCCTCAACGAGCTTCAATTGTGCCGCCCCCTTTCGGGAGCGGTTACATAGAGGCCATCCTAAATACCACCGCCGTTATCGTGCTTCAATTGTGCCGCCCCCTTTCGGGAGCGGTTACCTTGTCCAGGGTGGCGATGTATTCCTCAACCTCCGGCGCTTCAATTGTGCCGCCCCCTTTCGGGAGCGGTTACCTTTTGTGCCGGTCAAACCGCGCAACCGACTGATGCGGGCTTCAATTGTGCCGCCCCCTTTCGGGAGCGGTTACATCCCACGTCGAGGGCAGGTCGCAGCGAAAGCACGTGCTTCAATTGTGCCGCCCCCTTTCGGGAGCGGTTACCGTCCGTCAGGATTTTGGCCGGGCCTGCGTAGCCGGGCTTCAATTGTGCCGCCCCCTTTCGGGAGCGGTTACCTACTCTGCCGCTGGCCAGAATGGTGAATGAGATGAAGCTTCAATTGTGCCGCCCCCTTTCGGGAGCGGTTACCTCGACAGACCGGATGGGTGGATGCCGCACTGCTCGGGCTTCAATTGTGCCGCCCCCTTTCGGGAGCGGTTACTGACGGCCCTGAGCCAGGCGCGCCCGTCGTGTTTCAAGCTTCAATTGTGCCGCCCCCTTTCGGGAGCGGTTACGGGTCTTTGCGTATCCGATTCGGGCCGGGCCTAAAGTGCTTCAATTGTGCCGCCCCCTTTCGGGAGCGGTTACGGGTCTTTGCGTATCCGATTCGGGCCGGGCCTAAAGTGCTTCAATTGTGCCGCCCCCTTTCGGGAGCGGTTACCGCCGCCCCGTTGTGCCAACCATCCCAGCGCACCCGCAACCTTCAATTGTGCCGCCCCCTTTCGGGAGCGGTTACATACAAAGGATTACTGGCGAAGCCGATGCTATTGTACCTTCAATTGTGCCGCCCCCTTTCGGGAGCGGTTACCCACCAGCCCCTGGCTAACATCGGCGCCAGCAGTTACCGCCTTCAATTGTGCCGCCCCCTTTCGGGAGCGGTTACTCCCAATATGCGGGGCGCTTACGATGCTGGGATTGCCTACCTTCAATTGTGCCGCCCCCTTTCGGGAGCGGTTACTCCCCAATCACGCGCCGGCGCCGGCGCCGGCGTTTCAGCCTTCAATTGTGCCGCCCCCTTTCGGGAGCGGTTACGACCTACGGCCGGGCGGGCCAGTCGTCGGTTGCTATCCTTCAATTGTGCCGCCCCCTTTCGGGAGCGGTTACCGGATACCGTCAGCCTGGCCCGGAGTTACCCAATGGCCTTCAATTGTGCCGCCCCCTTTCGGGAGCGGTTACAGGCGGCCCATCCCGCCCGATTTCGGCGTGTGCTTTCCGCCTTCAATTGTGCCGCCCCCTTTCGGGAGCGGTTACTACCTTATAAGCAAAACCGATTGGCTCAGGCCCTTGACCCTTCAATTGTGCCGCCCCCTTTCGGGAGCGGTTACCCGAACAATGCTCGCACCCCGGGCACCGTTTCCACTCGCCTTCAATTGTGCCGCCCCCTTTCGGGAGCGGTTACGCACCCGTGACCGCGTTGCGATACCCGCCGGCGAAACCTTCAATTGTGCCGCCCCCTTTCGGGAGCGGTTACACGCGCACGGGGAAACCTAAGCAGGTCTATTGCTACCCCTTCAATTGTGCCGCCCCCTTTCGGGAGCGGTTACGCAGCGTCTGCGAGGGGCTGTGGTGTTCGTTTTGGCCCTCCTTCAATTGTGCCGCCCCCTTTCGGGAGCGGTTACGACGGGGCGGTTTAGCCGCCGCCGCCGCCCTCTAACCTTCAATTGTGCCGCCCCCTTTCGGGAGCGGTTACCTATCGGAATTTCTCCGGGTCTTTCCAGGCGTTTTGCCTTCAATTGTGCCGCCCCCTTTCGGGAGCGGTTACACGCTCAAAACAGGATGGTGAACCTTGACCGCCAACGCCCTTCAATTGTGCCGCCCCCTTTCGGGAGCGGTTACGATTCTATGGGCCGGCCAGACCGACGAAATAGAACACCCTTCAATTGTGCCGCCCCCTTTCGGGAGCGGTTACCCTCGCCATAGCTACTGCTGATAAGCGGGTCCTCACCTTCAATTGTGCCGCCCCCTTTCGGGAGCGGTTACTCACACCGGGAGCGGTTAGGCGCCGCCGGTTCCTGGCCTTCAATTGTGCCGCCCCCTTTCGGGAGCGGTTACCGTCCTGGCGGCCCGAACCGGCGGCCTGGCGGCGCTGGTGCCTTCAATTGTGCCGCCCCCTTTCGGGAGCGGTTACGCTACCGCCTGTCGGCCCACCCATTGTAGGAGCACACCTTCAATTGTGCCGCCCCCTTTCGGGAGCGGTTACGCGGTCGTTGAGGGTGAGACTGATGATGCGTACCGCGCCTTCAATTGTGCCGCCCCCTTTCGGGAGCGGTTACGCGTGTTCAGCTCGTGCAGCATCCCCGTGATTTCACGCCTTCAATTGTGCCGCCCCCTTTCGGGAGCGGTTACCTGGCGGCCCGATACGGTGGCGCGATTTTACCGATGCCCTTCAATTGTGCCGCCCCCTTTCGGGAGCGGTTACGCCTTCGGGCCGCCGCCCGCAGCCGCAGCCGCGCTGCCTTCAATTGTGCCGCCCCCTTTCGGGAGCGGTTACGTGGCTTTATGTTTTCCGGCTGACGGGCGACAACGAGCTTCAATTGTGCCGCCCCCTTTCGGGAGCGGTTACAGTGTATGCCGCTGCGACGCAGATGCCGGCTTCCAGGGCTTCAATTGTGCCGCCCCCTTTCGGGAGCGGTTACGTACAGGTACGGTTTGGCAGTGGCTACCACGTCGGTTGCTTCAATTGTGCCGCCCCCTTTCGGGAGCGGTTACCGAGGAAGAGGAACGGGAACGGGAATCCGCCGCCTACGCTTCAATTGTGCCGCCCCCTTTCGGGAGCGGTTACTGGAACTGCGTCGGCGCCCGCCCGCCCCGCCGCGTGCTTCAATTGTGCCGCCCTCTTTCGGGAGCGGTTACCCTTCCGGCTCACCGTCGCTCCACTCCCCCGCCGGCCCGCTTCAATTGTGCCGCCCCCTTTCGGGAGCGGTTACGGTGGAACCACGCCATCGCCGGATCGCTGCCCACCATGCTTCAATTGTGCCGCCCCCTTTCGGGAGCGGTTACTGCAGGACATCACAGCGGAGTTGTCCCTGACCCGCAGGCTTCAATTGTGCCGCCCCCTTTCGGGAGCGGTTACGCGGGTCAGCGATGGGCCGGTGAATGGGCTTTGCCGGCTTCAATTGTGCCGCCCCCTTTCGGGAGCGGTTACCCCCATTCGGAGGGAGGCGTTGGCGGAAGTAGATTCCGGGCTTCAATTGTGCCGCCCCCTTTCGGGAGCGGTTACCAACTATCCCATGATGTCGGCAACGACTTTCATAGTACGCTTCAATTGTGCCGCCCCCTTTCGGGAGCGGTTACGCGCGGCGGTCAATCTGGCGATAGGGGTCAATATATGCTTCAATTGTGCCGCCCCCTTTCGGGAGCGGTTACCTGCCGCACCGCCAGCGGCAAAGCGGCCGCTAAACCCCACCTTCAATTGTGCCGCCCCCTTTCGGGAGCGGTTACGGCGTGGAGTCGCTGCTGGTGTACCAGGGCGCGGTTTTCCTTCAATTGTGCCGCCCCCTTTCGGGAGCGGTTACGCGTCTTGCGGATTGCTAATACCGCCGCAACCGATAGCCTTCAATTGTGCCGCCCCCTTTCGGGAGCGGTTACAACGCTGGTAGGCACAACGCCTCCCATAACAGCGCCCCTTCAATTGTGCCGCCCCCTTTCGGGAGCGGTTACAGGGGGGAGCCGTCCCACCTGGTTTATGACCCGAATCGGCCTTCAATTGTGCCGCCCCCTTTCGGGAGCGGTTACCCTGCGCCTCGGTTGCGATAGGATACTGGTCAATCATCCTTCAATTGTGCCGCCCCCTTTCGGGAGCGGTTACTTGATAACCAGGGTCTGCCCCGTAGGATACTGGCAACCCTTCAATTGTGCCGCCCCCTTTCGGGAGCGGTTACACAGCCGAGTAGATTGCCAAGTTACCTGTGATTGCAGGCCTTCAATTGTGCCGCCCCCTTTCGGGAGCGGTTACGACAAATGGCTGGTGAAAATTGCTGACCAGAAGCAGGGCCTTCAATTGTGCCGCCCCCTTTCGGGAGCGGTTACTAAGTACGCACTGGCCGGGCGTAGCACGGGTAAGCACCCTTCAATTGTGCCGCCCCCTTTCGGGAGCGGTTACGATGGCGCTGGCATCGTCCCCCACGCCAAACTCATCCTTCAATTGTGCCGCCCCCTTTCGGGAGCGGTTACCCAGGCGCATCCGTCGCCATCGCCATCGCCATCGTGCCTTCAATTGTGCCGCCCCCTTTCGGGAGCGGTTACCATCCGGGGCGGCACACCAGCCGCCCCCTACCGCCAGGCTTCAATTGTGCCGCCCCCTTTCGGGAGCGGTTACGCGCGGCAGAGATGCAGGTGGTGGTCAACACCATCATGCTTCAATTGTGCCGCCCCCTTTCGGGAGCGGTTACGCCAATTGTCCGGCAGCACCGCCCCTATTTCACGCACGCTTCAATTGTGCCGCCCCCTTTCGGGAGCGGTTACCTACGCTGTCGCTGGACTGGTTGACGGCGGTCTTACCCGCTTCAATTGTGCCGCCCCCTTTCGGGAGCGGTTACAGCCCGGTCTGCCGTCGGGGGCAAATCCAAGTCCAGAAAGCTTCAATTGTGCCGCCCCCTTTCGGGAGCGGTTACGGTCCCACTGCCCGTAAACGTTGAAGAGTCAGCAGTCGCTTCAATTGTGCCGCCCCCTTTCGGGAGCGGTTACTGGAAAAACGGGCGAGGCGGTGGCCGTGCCAGTCGAGCTTCAATTGTGCCGCCCCCTTTCGGGAGCGGTTACCGGCCCACACCGCCAGGGCGCCCACGCAGAATAGTCGAGCTTCAATTGTGCCGCCCCCTTTCGGGAGCGGTTACTGACCGGTGGCGGGCCTGGTATCTATCCAGGATGGCGCGCTTCAATTGTGCCGCCCCCTTTCGGGAGCGGTTACCAGACAATGCAGGTTGGGGCGATGCTGTCTTTTTTGTCGGCTTCAATTGTGCCGCCCCCTTTCGGGAGCGGTTACGGTAATTTGATGATACGCATAAGTTCCGGGGATAGTGGGCTTCAATTGTGCCGCCCCCTTTCGGGAGCGGTTACATAAGGGTGGCAGCAACGATTCCATCAAAGTTGATGTGCTTCAATTGTGCCGCCCCCTTTCGGGAGCGGTTACCAATAGAAGTCCGGCAGGCGCAGCGTATTCCTGGCCAAGCTTCAATTGTGCCGCCCCCTTTCGGGAGCGGTTACCCTAATTGGGCTGTCGAATTCGCCGTATCAAGGCCGCTTTGCGCCTTTTGATGCAGTTGTGGCATTCGCTTTTCGCATTACGACATCTGGCACCTCCCTGACGAATTGTCCTGCAATCGGTGTGCTTTGCGAGAGGTCCCTGCTGGGAAGGTTCACCGCCAAACCTCTCGCATAACCTGGCAGCATCGCTTGGCAAGTTCAGACCGGTATGGCCGGCGTGAAATTGCGCTGTTTCCCCTCGGTTACTCTCCGGCTTCGGTACACTGCTGCGATGCCGAGCGGGGTTAGCCTTTCATGCCTTGGCTCATTCCGCCGGAGTTCTTCCAGTCGCATTACCGATGCTATGGTAGCGATGCTGAGCGGACAAATCCAGATTGGCCAGCTGAAATAGACGCCGCGTCTGCGTTCTTGTCTGAACCCGGTGGTTTCTAACCTAGCGCCGCTGATTGCGGTGGGAAGCAGCGGCAGCGCTTCAATAGCCAGCCGGTTGGCGCCGCGCTCCGTCCTGGCGGGCTCGCTGCTGGGTTCTTTCCAGCGTAAGGCGTACCGGCGTTCCTCAGCCGGGTCCCACCGCAAACCCAGCCTGCGGTCTTTGCGTTCCCACGGTTCAAACAGGCTGCGGCGCAGATGCTCGGAGTCGGTCTGTTGGACCGTTCGCAGCATTGTATCCAGAAAATACTGCCGACCAGAGCCTGCGATAGTCTGTAGCGCGGTGAACTGAATATTGCCTTTTTTATCCCGCGGAGGAGTGTTCTCGCAACCGAAAGACGTTATGAAATCAGCGAAGCGACGGTCTGAGCAAGTGGCTTTCCCCTGCGCGGTTTTTGCTATTTTACGGAATTCGTCCGTGCTGATGGTGAGATCTTTACTGACTTTCAAGGCGTCGTTATCGGTGTCGCGCAGGTAGTCCGCCAACCGTTGGGGCAGTTCTGCCGGCTCCAGGGCCGTGTTCCCGGACAGCGCGGGACGCCACGGGCCGCTATCCTGCTGCCACCACATCCGCCAATTTGCGGCAGGCTCCATTGCGGTTACGGATTGCAAGGCGCCGACCGCTGCCAGAAAGCCCAGCAGATTGCCGCCGTCAAGTCCTTTGAGCGCGAACTCGCGTCGTGCCACAACGGGTTGCGGGTTGCCGTCCGGCCCGCCGGCCTGTGCGTCCACCGGCTGCGGGGCCGGGCCGGTCGTCGGGGACTGCACCGGAGGAACGGCGGCATCGGGCGCCGGCGCAAAGTCCAGGCGGAGTTGTCCGTTGCTAGTCATCATGGGTTTCCTCCCATTGGCTGCGGCTCCAGTCGGCAACCCGGAGCATGGCCTCCAGATAGGCCAGTCCCCACCAGCCGTATTTGCGCGTCAGACGCCAGTACCGTTCCGTCACGCCGGAGTCCAGCCGTTCCAGCTCCGTGGGCCCTTGCCCGCGCATAGCCACGCCATCAAGTATAAACTCGGCGGCGCGCTTCTCCAAATCGGCCCGGCGAAAGGGCGCAAAGGGGCGGCAGTGGCCGTGGTGGCTGGCAATCAGATGCAGCGCCAGGTCTCGGGCGTCCGGGTCGTCGGGCAGCAGCGCCGGGTTACTTTCGGCCATGCGAACCGACATCAGCTCGTGACGGACATGGATATTGGCGGCATTGGGCGACTTGGCCAGCGGCTGGGTCGTATCATAATAAGGGCTGCCGCCGTGCATCGCCTGCTGGAACAGCGGGTCGGCCTTGCCGATGTCGTGGAGCAGGGCGGCTTTGTGGAGGGCTTCGTATTCTTTGCCGGCCAGCCCGCAGCCGGCGGCGTAGCGAGCGGCATACCCGGCTACCCCGTGCGAGTGGTCGGTTAGGGTTACCCGCCGGGCGCGCCGGGAATGGGCAACGTCATCCGTGTCGTCGGTAATTTCCCGGGGCGAGGCTGTGTCCCGCCGCGGCCGGCGGGCCTGTATAACCAGATTGTCGTCGCTTTGACCGGCAGTGACGAACCCGGCAGGGTGGTCCAGCAGTTCTTGGGCATGGTCGCCCCAATGCCCGAGCCATCCGGGCAGCCTTGCGCCGGCCAGCAGTTCCAGCATATCCTTGACGGTCATTGCAGCGGCGGCGGCGGTTTCCGCGTTGCGGATTTCGTCCAGCATTGCGCCTACTTGCTGAACGGTGGGGGCGGGTTCGTCCGTCGTTGCTCCGTCAGGGTTGCCGGGATGATTCGTCCAGCCGGCCAACGCTTCATTGCTGATGTGGAGAGTGAGTTGACCGCGCGCTGCGCGATTGCTTACGTCGCCGATGTCCAATGCCGCCGGATGGTCATACTCCAGCATATCCCCGAGGCGATGAAAGTTGCCCCGGTGCCGGGTGGGTATGATGATGGTATCGCCGGGGCGTATGTGCGCCGGACGGTGGGTTATCCGGTTCCGGTCGTCGGGCTCGCTAGGCCAGCGGACAACCCGGCGGCCTTGCCGGTCGTCGCCGGGAGCGTCCGGTGGTTCCGATTCCGCAACGCCCGGAGCGTCGCCGCTGTCATCGCCCGTGTCATCGGCTAGCCATTTGCGGAATGCAAACAGCGGAACGGGCAGGGTTTCCCGTGCGCTGGGTGGGCAAGGACGCAGCAGATCCAGTACTGCGTTCACTGCATCGTCGTCGCCCAGGTTCAAGTTATCCAGGTTCAGCCCGGCGCGCCAGCATACTTGCACGTCGGCCGGGCTGTTGGCCTTGCCGTGCAGGTAGCTATCCGGCGATGGCGACGGCCCCATTCCGGGGCTGGTTTGCGCCCAGGCGTCAATGTGCGCCGGCAGCATCACGGTGGCGTTTTCCGCCGGCGGATTCAACCGCGCCCGGTCATCTGGCGGCGTATCCGCCAACAGCTCTGCGATATTGGCGATGCCAAAGTTTATTTCGCCTGATGTGTTGGCCCGTTCTTTGAGCCACTGCCAAGTTGCGCTGATGGCGTCGCCGTATATGGGGTCGGGAGTTTTGGCATCTACCTGGTCGGCACGGATGATGATGCGTCCGGGAGCGGTTAGAGCCTGCCCGGTGCGGTTCAGCCTCCCGAAGCGCTGCCGCAGAGCGTCCAGACTGGCGCACTCGGTGACCAGTCCGTCAAAGTCCAGGTCGGCGCCGATTTCCAGCGTTTGCGTGGCCACGGCGATTAGTGGGCGGGCGCCGGCGCGGGTTTGCGGAGCAGCATATGGGCTAACTTGCGCGAGGGTGTGCATGGCCTGTTCCCGTTCCCGCTGGCGCATCCGCCCGGTTAGAAGGACGGTATCGGCAATGTCCCGCTCCCGGATAATGCGATAGGCTTCCCGCGCCGTCGCTACCCGGTTGGCGAAAACTACTGCCGTTGGAATGCCTTGTCCGGTCAAATCCAGCGCGGCGCCGGCCAGTTCCCGCCCCAATGCGGCGTGGACGTCGCCGCTGCGGGGAACCCGTTTTGCCACTGCCAGCGTCGCCGGCTTGGCTGCCAGCTGCCGGCGTCCCAGCGGGTGATTGGGGTCGGCCGGCTGCGACGACGTATCGCGAAAGTGCCGGCTTTCCGCGATTTCGTTGGGGGGCGTAGCCGACATTATAACCGCCTGGAACGGCGCGCCCGTCGGGCATTCCGCCCATTGGCGATACTTGCGGACGGCCCGGATGGTCTGCAAGAACGGCTGCGCGCAGTGTGCCTCGTCCAGCATGATGAGGCTGTCGTTGGCCGCCAGCCCGGCGTGTACCGGCCAGACGCCGCGCCCCTTGCCGTAGGCGCGGAACAGCAGCGCCGAGCCCACCTGGTCAACGGTGGTGGTAATAATCGCCGGCTGGCGGGGGTTCCTTTCCCAACTGCTGGACTGGCGGATGCCGCCGCGCAGCCGGTACACCGCCAGCGGTTGGGCGTCATCGGCATCACTGCCGCCGGCCAGTATCCGCAGCCGGTCGGCGACGACCTTGACGATGCCCTCGTCGCTCGCCGCCAGCTTCCCGGCCAGGCGTTCTGCCCGGTCGTAGGTCTGGTCAACGATGTTCCGCCGGTCCACGGTGTAAAACAGCCGCCGGGGGTGCGGACTGGTTGCCCGTTCCGTGTCGGCCAGGGCGGCCAGCGAGAACACGGCTATGTCCAGGCAGGCCGTCTTGCCGGCGGCGGTGGGCAGCGCGATGGCCTCCGGCCATAGATTGCCGGCAGAGTGCATCACTTGTTCCGCCATACGCTGCTGCCAGTCATAGGGTTCGTACCCCCACAACTCCCGGAAAAACGGCCCGAAATCGGCCGGGGTTAGATTGTCGTTTGTGATGCTCATTCCGTTTTCGCTCACTCTCACGCGGGGCGGCACAGGCCATAGCCCCGGTAGCGCCCACTGCCCAGTATGACCGGCCCGCGCACCGGCTCGGCGAATACGATGGCGGCATGGGTGTGCTGCCATTCGCCGTTGCCGCCCTGGTCGCTGCGCCGGCGCAGCCGGGGGAACTCCCGCGCCGGCGGCACGCCTTCCAGCATTGACACCGGGCCCAGCGCCACCGCAATGGGCGACGGCAGGCCGATACGGCGACACTGCTCGGCAACGTTCTCACGCTCCAGCCGGGCTTTGTCCGGCCCCTTGTAGTAGCGGTCGAGGGTCACCGGGGTTACGGTGTGCCAGGTATCGGATGGATGCGTCCAGGTCTCGGCTTGCAGATTATGTCTCGCCTGCTGGCTGGCGCTGGATTCCGGCTGCCGCAGCGTCGCCTCGTTCCACTGGCCGCGCATTATTTGGTGCGATTTCAGTTCGCCATTCGCTTCATAGCCGAGCAGATTGTGGAAAAGACGGTTTGCTTCTGCGTCGGGTACGGCGCGGGGCAGGGCAATCGCCAGCCCCATAACGCGCCCGTTGGCGTGCTGCCGCCCGACGAAAGGCAGCGGTATCAGGGCAACGTGGGGGCTTGCGCTGCGCCCGCCGTCCGGGGTATGGCCGCTAATCCATTCCGGCAGCGGTTCCGGGCATTGGGACAGAATCAGATTGCGAAAGGCGGCGGTGAGCTGGCCGGCCGCTCGTAAATCCAGGCCGGCGCCGGTGGCCTCAAACACTATCAGACGGTCGGTGAAAACGCTGTGCGGGCGCTCCGTAGTATCCGCGGCGCCGGCGCGGAGATAGCCCGCCCAGCGCCGCGCCTCCGGCCGCTGGCCACTCGCGTAGGCAGTGGCCAGGTCGTCGAGCCGGCCGCCGTAGGGGACACGCATCCGGTAGCCGCCCGGCCCGGCTGCCGGCCGCCAGTTTGCGGGGGGCGGGTTGTCGTCAACCCACGCTTGCGCCAGCGATGACGAATGCCCGACGCTGGTGACACTGGCGGCGAGCCGTTGCAATGCTGGCAGATGCTCGGCCGGGTCGGCATTCGGCCAAATGATATGCGCGGTGGGGTTGTCCAGTGTTGCAGTGGCGAATTGACGGGGCCGCCGGCTGCGACTTTCCGGCAATAGCTGCCGGCGTTGCGCCGGAGGGCGGTCGTCATTCACCGGGACATAATGCCGGACTGCTTGCCGGGTCTGGCACTCGCCGGCGGCCAGGGACGGCGTGGCTTGGCTTTCCAGCCAGCGCAACGCCTGTTCTGCGGCGGCGTCCTGGCCGGTTTCACCCCAAGCGGCCACCAGCGCCATAAACACCCGGTCGGGATGCGGGGGCCATTCTACGGCCCCGCCGGCCGAGCCGTAAGCGGACGCCGCTACCCGGCCGTTCAGGTAGTTGATTGCGATGGCAAACATCAATCCTGCTCCGATGATTGAGCGTCCGGTTCCTGGCTCCGCTTGACCAGCTCCAGCAACTCGTCCGAAGGGACAAGCGATATGACGCTCTCCCAGGGCAGGCCCTTGCTTTTAGCCGCAGCAATGGCGGCGTTGAGCAGTTCCAGGGCGGACGTTACGCCAAGCGAAAACTTGGCGGGCGACTGGCCGGGCTGGTCCAACAGTTCCCAGACCACCGGATTTTGGGGAATCAGGTGACAGCGGGAGCGCAGGTCGGTATCGGTGCGCGCCAGCGTGCCGGCGGCCAGCCCCAGCGCGGCCAGAGCGGTGCGGGCGGCAACATCAACGGCGGCGTCGGAATCTACGGCGCCATTCAGGGGAAAGCGCAGGCGGCGGATTACGGATAGGGACAGCGTGGTAGTTTGCACGGCCTCGCTGATGGTGAAGCCGCCGTCAGAGATAGCTGGCGTCACATTGCCGTGGTTGGCCTCGGATGGACGGCCATCCCGGCCCAGTGTGCGGGGGCGGCTGCCGCCGGCGGCTTGCTCGCGTTCCAGTGTCCAGCGCGGGTATTCGTCGCTTTCGTTCTCTCGCTGGTACAGGGTTCCAGCGCCGACGCGAATACTGGCCGGGTCAATGCGGCTGGCGGTTTTCTTGCCTAGCACGGCGTCGTGGCCGACGATTTCCGAAGTTATGGCCCGTTGAAACTTGACGCCCAAACCGCCTCTGGGCCCGGTGGAATCCCAAAAGCCGAACAGCAGCGCCGTGGGGCAGATGCCGAATAGACCGGCGGCGTTGTCAATGCGGGCGTGGTCCAGCAGCTTGCCGGTGTCGGAGGCGCGGAACATCTTGCCGTCCAACCGGCTGTCCCGAAACAAAGCGTCGGCGATGCGGTGCGGCGCTTCCAGGCTGGTCACCGTGAACTTGCGGGGCAGGTCATCCCGGTCAAACCGCACTTCCAGCAGCGGCAGATTAGCCAGCCCGGAACGGCGGGCGGCCAGCAAGGCCAGTTCCATACGGTTGGCCTGGCTGGCTACGGAATCCAGCAGCACGCACTCCCTGATTTCTCCCGTATCCGGGTTGATGCGCGATTCGGTAGCGTATTGCCCGCCTTCGTAGGTGGGCGGGAATACTTTGTCGCCGGGCCCGCCGGCCGGTTGGTATCTGGTGATGCAGCGGAAAGCGGCGGCGTTGCTGACGACTGCCTCTTGGATAGTTTGCAAGTCCATTGTGGTTTTCTCCGAGTTGGAAACTTACCGCGTTGTCAAAATAGCACAATTGTTCACTGGCATTTTAGACCGGCTGGCGCTTTTCGTCAAACTCGGAGCGCGCTGTCAAACCACCAGCACCTCCCGCGCCACCGGCTTCAGCTGACGACCCAGAGCTTTGACCACGTTGCTGCCCCGGCCCGTGGCCGGCCCAATGTCAATTATCAGCACCCGGTCCTCTTTCAGATTAATCAGTTCCGTCAGCGCTTCCTCCATCAGGACCCGCTCTTTGGCCGACAGGTCGCAGGTAAAAACCGAGTACTGCAATGGGTCGCCAAACCCATTCATCTTGCGGTGCACCCGCCGCAGCCGGGCCGGGTCGCTGACATCATAGGCTACGATGTGACGGTTACGCATGGTCATTCACCTGGTGGTAAAGGCCGGGTAGTCCGATAGTTCGCCCAGCAGATTCCGTCCCAGCAGGCGCGCCTGGATTTCCATTATCCGGCGGTAGCTCACCGAGTAGCTGAACAACGGGTGCCGTATCAGCGTGTCCAGCCGCCGCTCAAAAGCCCTGATTACCGTGCGCCGTCCGTCGGATGTTAGCGCGACTGCGCCGGAACGGTGAATGAAATCCCGTTCCTTTAGTTCGCCGTTGTTGAGCAGGGTCAGCGCGGCCGAATCGGCTACGATGGGGCGGAATTCCTCGGCCAGGTCCAGGGCCAGCGCCGGCCGCCCATACTTGGGCTGGTGGTAGAATCCCATATAGGGGTCAAATCCGACTGCCAGTGCCGATACTGCTGTCTGCCGCGCCAGCATTGAATAGAGGAATGACAATACCGCGTTCACCGGGTCTTTGGGCGGGCGGCGGTTGCGAGTGACGAAGTCAAAGGCGGCGTTGTCGCTTTTGACCATCGCCCCAAAGTTGGAGAAATAGACCCGCGCCGCCGCGCCCTCGATGCCCAGCAACGTCGGCATCCCGTCCGCGCGCGCCGCATTGGCCGCCAGCCGTTCCAGCTCGCTGATGGCCGGGGCCGGCGCCGCCGGATGGTTGCGCCGCAGCATCACCCGGCTGTTGCGTATCTTGGCCACGGTAATATCCCGCGCAATTTTCAATGACCGTACAGCATCGCCAGCCGCCTGGAACTGGCGGATACGCAACTCTACGTTCTTGTGCGTCATCCCGGCGGTGATGCCGTTCAGCCAGCCGCCGTAACTGAAATGGCATACCGGGATGCCTCTGGCCAGCAGCTCCCGCATCGCTTGCGCCGTAACCTGCACGTTGCCGAACAGCGACACACTGGACACGTCCAGCAGCCGCGCTTTGGCGATGACTTCGCCCTTGCTCTTGACGGTGAGTTCGTCGCCCGATTTCCCGACTACGGCGCCTTGGGTCTGCACGTACAGCGGGAGAGCGTCGTCCCGCGCCGGCGCCATACGACGCACGTCGTCGGGCCGGGTTACATAGCGGCTGCCCTTGAGGAACGTTACCTCATCGGGCAGACAGATGCCTACCAGCGAGCAGCGGGGGCATTTGGGGCTGTCCTCCAACGGCGCGGGTATCCGGCCGGATCCGGCCATGGCGCGGGTTTCGTCCAGCAGCGATTTGGTACGCTGCACGAGGTCGTCGTCAAACTCGACCGTCACTCTGCGCCGGGAGGCCACGAAATACAGGACACCCTGCCGGCATTCGTAACCGCTGGCCCGCAGCAGCAGTCTCTGAACGCACAGTTGCACCCGTTCCGGTTCGTAGGCGTTGCCGGGAACATCGGGAACGGCGCCGCGTTTGTAGTCCACCGGCGTAGCGTATTTGCCATCCGCCTCCACCAGGTCAATGCGGGCGATTGCGCCTAGCGTGTCATCGGAAATCGTCACGGAACGGGCGTGAATTTCATCCGTATCGCCGGCGTCGTCATCCGGCGCGGGCAAGGCCAGACTGCCGGTAGGCCGGTCAACGCGCCGGTGCTGGAAACGTCCGTCAATGGTATCGGCGCTGTGCGCGAATTCGCCTTGCACCCATTCGAGGTAGCAAAGTCGGGGGCAGTAAGCAAACTCGTTCAGCATCCTTGCCGGGACCAGTTCCGGTACAGCCGTGGTGGTCATATTGAATCCTCGCCCGCGGTGATATGCTGCCGCCTGGTTTGCATTTTGCGCGTTATGTTATCACAATCATGGCCGGTCGCTGGGAGTTATCCCCGGCGAACTGCGTTTCCTGAAAGCGTAGCCCCACCGGAGTGGGGGACGTTAGCGGCGGCGGAGCTGGCTATCTCGACTCATCAAATCATCATTTTTGACGGATGCGCGGGGTACGTCCGGCCTCTTATCCAGAACTCAACAGACGCCTGATGTTGCCCAATGCCTGCGGCGCGGCGGGCCGCCGTAGTCCCGCTCCGTGTCGGCGCGGGTAGCGTTCCGTTTCAGGTGGTTTGATTATTCCCCATTCCCGCGAAAGCGAGAATCCAGGAACGGCAAGAGCGGCATCCCTGACTTTGCAAAGTCCCGATCACCTGAAACGGAACGCTACCCCGGAAGGCTGCGTTATTGACGCCGCCAGTGGAGCCTTGCTAAAATCAAGCCATACCTCGCACACGTGGGCGGTTAGCTCAGCTGGTTAGAGTACTTGCTCGACACGCAAGAGGTCAGTGGTTCGAGTCCACTACCGCCCACCACATCGCCTTGCCGGGGGTATGGCACAATCCGATGCGACGCCCGCCGTCGCTTATCTACGATGTGCCCTGGACGACGCCTTTCGCGTTGGCGTCCCCCCAGCGCCACATTCACAGCATGGCAACCGGCTACGAAGACCTGAACGCCGGGGCCGATGCCCTGAACTAACGCCGCGCAGGACGACAGCAGCCTGCGCTGTCCCACCCCGAAATCCCCGCCGTAGCGGACGAGTCGTCTATCTATGACAAGCTGCCCCACGGCCTCGTTGACCTGCCCAGCGCGGCCCGGGAGTACGGACTCGGGATGCAGTGTTACATAATGAATCAACCGGGGTCGGCTATCCTGCATGGGCCGCTTGCGCGCACCGGCGGCTGGTGGTGGCTATCCGGTAATTCACGAAAATACGCTCATTCAACCGCTCAACAAACCGGTAAATAAGGGTGGACGACCCAGAAAGCCCGTTTAGCTTGGCTGTCATCCCCCGGCGGCATGATGCTGTCGGGGGGATTTTTTGAGGAAGCAGAAGCCAGGTTCATTGTCCGCAATGGGATTATCGTAGAAGATTGGCTTTCCGGTATCTGGACGATTACAGATACGTCATCAACTGCCGGGGCGGGTTGCAAACCCGCCCCGGCGCCGGGCCCGCGCTGGAAAACTTCGCTATACGTCCCGCGCGATGGGCGCGCCCACGATGCTGCCCCATTCGGTCCAGGAGCCGTCGTAGTTGCGGACGTTTTCGTAGCCCAGCAGCTGGCTGAGCACGAACCAGGTGTGGGAGGAGCGCTCTCCGATGCGGCAGTAGGCGATGGTTTCGCGGGAACCGTCCACGCCCCGGCTGCCATATAGCTCGCTCAGTGCGTCGGCGGACTTGAAGGTGCCATCCTCGTTGACGGCCTGGCCCCAGGGGATGTTGGCCGCGCCGGGGATGTGGCCGTTGCGCTGGGAACCCTCCTGCGGCAGGTTGGGCGGAGCGTTCAGCGCGCCGGAAAATTCGTCGGGCGAGCGCACGTCCACCAGGGCGTGGCTGCCGCTGTTGACGGCCTGCAACACGTAATCCCGCAGGGCGCGCAGGTCGCCGTTTTCGGCAGCGATGCTGTAGTCGGTGGCAATGTAAGAGGGCACGTCGGTGGTGGTGGGGCGGTTTTCGGCCAGCCAGAGGGCGCGGCCTCCGTTCATCAGGCGCACGTCCTGGTGGCCGTAGTAGCGCAGTTGCCAGAAGGCCCAGGCGGCGAACCAGTTGTTGTTGTCGCCGTAGAGGATGATGGCGGTGTCGGGCGTGACGCCGCTGCCGCTGAGCAGGGATTCCATTTCGTCGCGGGAAACGATGTCGCGCACCACGTTCTGCTGCAATTGACTCTGCCAGTTCCAGGTAACGGCGCCGGCGATGTGGCCCTGCTCGTAGGCGGAGGTATCCACGTCCACCTCCACCAGGCGCACGTTGGGGTCGCCGCCGTGCTCGGCCACCCATTCAGTAGATACCAGCGATTCGGGATGCGCGTATTCAGCCATGATTACACCTCTTTTTAGTCTATGGCGACAATTGCCGGTATTATACACGACCCGGCCCCCAGAGGCGGGAGCATTCCGGTGTCGGGCGGGTTCATAGGCTGGCTCCTCAGGGACGGCGGGTTTATCGCGTCCAGTCAGGCGGTCAGGTGATTTCGTTTGCTGGCGGCGAACCGGAGTTTGAGGTCGATTGTCAGCCCTGCGGCCGGAGGCGGTACGCATGGGTTTAACCCCCGTTTCGGTGGACTGCGACGCCGGCGGTGAGGCCGGGCGGATGTCGCAACGCCCAGGATAGTGGCGTCTCCTGTGGCCTGGTGGGACTGCGCCGTTTGGTATTGAGCGGCGGGGGAGCCGGTATGCGATTTTAATGCCGACGATGGCCGTTGCCGACCGGGTGTACTCTGGTTCGTCCGGCGATGCTAGTGTCTTCGCTGGCGTTGGTATGCTGGTATCGGTGGGCCAAATTCAATTGCAGCGCAAGTTGAGAATACTCCCGCGCTGGTAGCGTTCCGTTTTAGGTGGTTTAGTTGTAGGATGGCTGCAAATACCGGCTCCGGAGTCAGAGGGAGGGGCGCTGCCATGGGACTGCTTTACGACTTGGAAACCCGGCTGGAGCAGCAGATACCCGTCCAGCTGCAACAGTCGTTGCAGCAGGCTTTGGATGATTACCAGCCCCTCTGCCCGGACTGCGGTTTAGCGATGCACCGGCATCATCGGTACGCCCGTACTATCACCACCCGCTATGGGGCAATTCGGTTGCAGATGCCCGTGTTCCGCTGCGGCCAGTGCGGCCGGATGGCCAGCGGCGCCGACCTGCTGGGCGAAGCAGAACGTCATCAAAGGTACTCAAAAAAACCCGGGAACTAGCCATCAAACTGGCGGCGCAGGGGTTGAGCTACGCCCAGAGCGGCCAGTGGTTCGGGTTCGTTAAAAGCACCATGTGCCGCTGGCTGCGACGGGAGCCAATAGCGCAGCCGGAGTTGCGGGGGCGGGTGTTGGAGCTCGACGGATTGTGGACCAGAACGCGGGCCGGAGCTACGGAATTGAAGGTCATCCGAGATGAAAACGGCGTGGCTCTGGGGGCCTTTGGAGGTTGGGCAGGGGTGATTGACCAGGCCTGGCGGCAGGGGGCGGTTCAGCCGGCGCATCTGGTGAGCGACGGAGATGCGGCCATCGCCGCGGGCATCCGGATGGTCTATGGCCGGCAAGCGCCCCACCAGCTCTGCCATTTTCATCTGCTGCGGGAGTACCGGCGGAACATTGGGGAGACTGGTTGGCGGGAGGCGCGGCGACTGCTGGCGTCGTCCGGCCTGGCGGAGGCCCGGGGCTATGCGGCGCAAGTGGCCGCGTTGACCGGAGGCCAGGGGACGTACTGGTGTCGGAAAGCCCTGGAGAAAGGACTGCGCCATTTGGCCACCGGGCAAGCGCGATTCAAGACAACCTCCCCTTTGGAACGGCACAACCGGGAGTTGCGGCGGCGGGAAAAGATGGGCACCGTATGGACACCGCACAACCTGCTGGTATTGCTCCAAAACCGGGGCCTGCTCAACCAAACCACCTAAAACGGAACGCTACCCGCTGACAACCCCCTTTGACAACAACGAACATCGGTACTATACTGCAATCTATCACGTGAATCTCAGTCCAGCCAGAGGTCAACCGGTCGTCAACGGCCAGTCAGCACAAAATCGCATACCGGCGTCGTGGAGACCCCTCGTCCAATGCTTACGCGAGAACGGTCTAACCGGCCAACAGCGACTGCCACCGCGCTGCGTGGCTGCGCCTTAAAGCGCAGTTCACGAACCATCGGAGCAAAACTTTGCGTAAAACCCCCGGCCGTGGGGCTGACAATGACCGGTAACCTCTGGCTCGCATCCCGCATCCCGCCAACAACCGGAACCGGAACCCCGACCACCTGAACCAGCAAGGAGCATTGCCAATGAACCCAGCCCACCACCACAGAGGAATAACCAAACCACCTGAAACGGAACGCTGCCGAAGTAGGAGGCCGGTATAGACAGCGTCGCAGCAGGTTGGTACTATCAACCCACTGGCGGCGTCGGGTTCGATGCTCGCTTGGCGAGGGAGGCTCACTATGTGGAATTGGATTAGGGCAAACGCCGGGGCTATCGGGGCATTGGCGGCAGTTGCCCTCGCATTCGCTGCTATGTTGGCCTTGGTCTATCAGATCAATAGCGATACCCGCCAGGAAATTCGCATGGTCAACCAGACTTTGAGCGATAAAATTGACGACGTTGAAAGGCGGTTGACTGACGAAATCCGCCGCAGCAACCGCGAACTGTTGATTTCCCTCGGCCATCACCACCATGATGACGGGAGTCCGCCAGTATTTACCATCCCGCCAGGTATCGACAGGACATCGGATAGCAGGTGACTGCTGACCGGCGCACAGGTAGCCGGCGCCTGTGCCGTTAGGTATGTAATTCCCTTCGCCAAGCCGCCGCCCGGCGCCGGCGTTTTCCAAAACCCACATCGGCGGGCTGAAGTCGGCCACCGCCTCCGCGCCGGCACGCCGCCGAATCCAGCGTTTGCCGTCAGTCAAAACGCCGTTGCGGATGCCGCGCCCGGCAATCAGGGCGTCGGTCAGATAGCCGTCCGGCTGGGCGATATGCCGGGGGGGCGCTAGCCGCGCTGCGTAAAGGCTGCGCTTGAACTCAAAGCAAGTATCCCGCGCCGTCAGGTCAACGCGCCCGGAGAAACCGTCCGCCGGCGATTCCTCCTGATTCACCTCGCCGCGCGCCGCCAGCCCGGTTCGGATGATGAAATCCCATACCGCGCTGCGAATGTCCGTCTCCGAACTGCCATCGTTATGCCGGCGCAAAATCTCCGCCGCCAAATCGGTGTCGGCGTCGGCATTTAGCGTCGCCGGTGTGCTGCGGCCCCGTCATACGGGCATTGCAGCATCCTGCCCGTCGGCATCCGCCCAAACCCGTAGCCCCATCGCTATGCAGCGGCGGGGCAATACGGGGTTAAATGCGCCCCGTATTGCCCCGGTTTTTTGGAACGCGCCCCATTCTGCCTATGCGCCCCTGGCTCAACCAAATCCACCACAGCGACTGCCTGTCGGCAATGCGCCGGATGCCGGCCGCGTCGGTGAACCTGGTAGTCACCTCCCCGCCCTACAACCTGCTCAACAGCAGCGGCAACGGGATGAAAAACGGCCGCGGCGGCAAGTGGTCCCGCGCCGCGCTGTTGCTGGGCAAGGGCTACGCCGCCCACGACGATTGTATGCCCCACGACGATTACGTAGCCTGGCAGCGGGAATGCCTGCGCGAAATGCTGCGGGTGCTGACGCCCGACGGAGCGATTTTCTACAACCATAAGTGGCGAGTCCAGCGCGGCCTGTTGCAAGACCGCGCCGATATTATGGACGGCTTCCCGGTGCGGCAAATCATCATCTGGCAGCGTTCCGGCGGCTTCAACCACAATCCCGGCTACTTCCTGCCCACCTACGAAGTGATTTACCTCATCGCCAACCCGGACTTCCGCCTGGCGCCCAAAGCCGGCGGCATCGGCGACGTGTGGCGTATCCGCCAGGACCGGGGCAACCCGCATCCGGCGTCCTTCCCGGTAGAGCTGGCCCGCCGCGCCATCGCCGCGACCACGGCCGAGGTGGTGCTCGACCCCTTCATCGGCAGCGGCACTACGGCAGTGGCCGCGCTGCAGGAGGGCCGGCAGTACGTCGGCATCGACCTCTCCGAGGAATACTGCCGTCTGGCCCGCGCGCGAGTAGCCGACGCGGCCGCGGCGCTGGAACCGTCCCCCGGCGAACCCCCCATCCCCTCGGCGCTGGAAGTAAAGGCAATGCTGCAAGGAACGGCGGAGCCGGCTAACTCCCGCCAGACCGCCGCCCGGCGCTAGCCGGCGGTGGTACAATCTGCGGCAAGGAAATGCCGGCCTTGCGTCCGGCAGCTCCACCTTCGCCGAGGCGCAACTATGACCACCGCCAGCATCCCGCAAGCGCAGCCGGCCCGCCGGCAGCCCGTCGCCAGCGAATGGCCGGCGGCCGTAACCATTCCCCTGTCCGAGTTCGGCCAGTCCCTGGCCAACGCCGGCCTTGACCAGTGGTTTGAGGCATTTGCCGAGCGCAACTCGGATGTGGGACAGTACGAAATCTCCAACCAGGGGCTTTTGCTGATTATGCCTCCTACCGGAAACCCCGGTTACTATCACGAAACCAAAATAGTGACCGCGCTGGACAACTGGTCTGAAGTTCACGGCGGGATTGTTGGCGGGCCTACCGGCCGCTTCCTTTTGCCCGACGGTTCGCGACGCGGGCCGGACGCGACCTGGATTGCCGAGGCAAGGCGCGCCGAATTGCTGCTGCCAGAGAACCGGCCCTTCCCCACCTTCGCGCCCGACTTTATAGTTGAGGTTCAGTCGCCGTCCAACAGCCGGGAGGAATTGATAGCGAAAATCAACCTGTTCATCGCCTACGGCACCAAGCTGGCCTGGCTAATCGACGCCGGCGACCGCATCGTCATCAAGTTCCGCCCCGGCCAGGAACCGGAGATACTGCACGACCCGGAGTTCGTGGACGGCGATGCCGACGTGCTGCCCGGTTTCCGGTTCGCCATCCGTCAACGAATCTTTGACTTTTTGACGGGCGCGGAGTGAGCAGCCAACTCATTTGAGGCTCAGCCATGACTATGACGACTACGACCCGCACACTGCCGCCGCCGGAAGCTCATTTGCATCCCAAACCGCCGCCGCGGTCTGGCACGGTGTCAATTCCCCTGTCCGAGTTCGGCCAGTCCCTGGCCAACGCCGGCCTGGATGACTGGTTCGAGTCTTTCACCGAGCGCAACGCGGACTCCGGCCAGACTTACGCCATCTCAAGCCAAGGAATGCTGCTGATTATGCCTCCTACCGGAAACCCCGGGTCGCTCCACGAACGCGAATTCGCCGGAGCCTTATACGTATGGACTACCGAGCATGGGGGCTACTCCTTTCTGCCCACCAGTCGCTTTATCCTGCCCGACGGTTCCCGCTTCGGACCCGACGCAGCCTGGATTCGGGAGGAACTAATACCTGCATTGTGGGAAGCGCACAACATACCTTTCCCGCATCTCGTCCCGGATTTCATCGCCGAGATAAAATCGCCATCCAACAGCGACGAAGATCTAATCCACAAAATCAACTTATTCCTGGAATACGGTACCCGCTTGGCTTGGTTCATCGACGCCACCACGCGGCGGGTAATCACATTCCGGCCGGGTCAAGAGCCGGAAGTTCTCCACGACCCGGAGTTTGTGGACGGCGATGACGACGTGCTGCCCGGTTTCCGCTTCGCCGCGCGCGCCAGAATTTTCGACTATTTCACCAACCCACAGTGAGGTAACCCCATTGGCTGAACAAGATTTTGACCTGGTAATCATCGGCGGCGGCATGGCCGGTTTGACCGCCGGCATCTACGCCGCCCGCCACGGGCTGCGCGCCGCCATCGTGGAGCAAATGATGGCCGGTGCCCAGATTATCAACCTGGAGCGCATCGAAAACTACCCCGGTTTCCCCCAGGGCATCGCCGGCTACGAACTTGGCCCGGCCACTCAGGAACAGGCCATGAACGCCGGCGTGGCGATGGTGATGGACACGGCGGTAGGCGTGTCCCTGGACGGCGACTATCTGCGCGTTGCCGGCGACGGCGGCGACAGCTACCGCGGCAAGGCGGTAATCATGGCCGCCGGTTCCTCGCTGCGCCCCCTGGGTATTCCCGGCGAGGCCGAGTTCGACGGGCGCGGCGTCTCCCATTGCGCCACCTGCGACGGGCCGCTGTATATGGGGCAGACCGTCGCCGTAGTCGGCGGCGGCGATTCCGCAGCGGACGAGGCGCTGACTTTGACCCAATACGCCGGCCGCGTCATCCTGTTCCACCGTGGCGATGCCCTGGACGCGCAGCAGACGCTCCGGGACCGCATCGCTGCCGAACCCAGGATTGAGGTGCGTTACAACTCCGAAGTCATCGCAATATTGGGCGAGGACACCGTCTCCGGCGTGAAAATCCGCAGCGCCGACGGCGAGGTTGTGGAGCCGGTGAGCGGCCTGTTTATCTATGTTGGCCTCGACCCCAACTCGGCGTCCGTCGCCGGCCTGGTGCCGCTGGACAACGCCGGGCATATTCCGGTAGGTTTGGCTATGGATACCCCGCAAGCCGGGCTGTTCGCCGCCGGCGACATCCGCCAGCAGTCGGCGGCGCAGTTGGTAGCCTCGGCCGGCGACGGCGCGACGGCGGCCATCGCCGCCTTCCGGTACATCCGCAGCAAAGAGTGGTGAGGCAGGACGATGCAGATTACCGACCACGTGTACAGTACCCACATTCAGGAAAACCCCAACTCTTACGGGGCAATGCACCCGGGCGGCACGCAGATTTACTTCGTCGGCGACCCGGACGACCGCATGGTGATGATTGATTCCGGCGAACCCTACCGGGCCTGGCGGCGTCAAATCCTGGACTACTGGAACGAGCTGGGACGCCCGGCCATTGACGCCATCCTGATTACCCACGGCCACGGCGACCACATCGGCGGGCTGGACCGTCTGCAAGAGGCATTCGACTGCCCGGTGCGCTGCCATCCCCGGCTGGCCCCGCGTCTCCAACACATCCTGGGCGGCGGTTCGGTAACGGCGCTGGATGCGCGGGAGGTAGTGACGACCGGCGACGACGCCACCCTGCAACCCTTGTTCACTCCCGGACACGAAGTTGACCACGTTTGTTACTTCCTGCAGCCCGACCGCGTGCTGTTCAGCGGCGACAACCTGCTGGGCAACTCGTCGTCCAGCGTCCGCAACCTCAAACAGTATCTGGCCTCGCTGACCCGCATGGCCGACACCAACCCCGAAGTCGTTTGCCCCGGCCACGGTGACACCATCCTGCGCGGCGCACCGCGCATCCGGCAGCAGATTGCCCACCGGCAAGGCCGGGAGGAGCAAGTCCTGTCCGCCCTGGCCGGCGGCGCAACTACGGTGGACGAAATTGTGACCGCCGTGTACCCGCGCAACCTGCGCAAATCTCTCCGCGCGGCGGCGGGCCGCAACGTCCGTACCCACCTGGAAAAACTGCGACAGGACGGGCAAGTCGCCGAGCAGGAAGCGACTTACACCATTGCCGGCTAACACGCCGTGTCGCCGCGCCGCCGGGCGTGGGTCTGGCTGCAACGGCGTTAGCGCGCCAGCCGGCCGCCACGTAACCGGCTACTCTTCCAGCAGCCCCGACCCGTCCCGCTGCAGCAGCTCGATACGCACGTCGTCCGGGCCGCGGACGAAGGCGATGCGGACGCCGGGGCGGATGGTGCGCGGTTCCGTGTAGATCTCAGCGCCTTTGCTTCTCAGGTCTGCCACTGCGCCGTCAATATCATCAACGCGGAAACCGAAGTGGTCCAGGCCCAGGTGCGGGTCGCGGGGGTTGGACTCAATGTGCTCCTCCGGCGGCGCGGTGGCGATGAATATGGCCAGGCCGTTCACGTCCAGGTCAACCCGGGGCGCGCCGTCGCTCTGGATGAGGCGCAGCACCCGGGCCCCGAACATGGTCTCAAAAAAGCTCGCCATCCCTTCCGGGTCCTTGGTGCGAACGTGGATGTGGTCATAGGTGTAGGTGTACACCGGGGCGGCGGTAGTCATAGCGCAATCTCCTTGTCAAACGTCGTTAAACGTCCATTTCGCGGGCGATGTTAGTCGCTCTTTATACCTGGCAGGGAGCGCAGCCGCAATGCAACTGCGCTGCCCTTCGGATTGGGTTCACGGAGCCGGTTGCGGGTGTTCATCGCCTCCCGGTCGTAATCGCCCGTTCCGGCCGTTATCCCGTCAAATCGCCCGCACTGCCCCGTCGATATGCGAGGTATCGTTGTACAGATGCAGCACCGCGTTATCGGCGTAGGTATGCACCACCGTCAGGGAGCAGTTGTGCATAACGAATTTCCAGTTGGCTTCCAGCGGCAGGTCCAGCAGCGACACGATACCCGCCCGCAGGCTGCCGCCGTGTCCCACTATCAGCACGTTTTCCTCCAGATGCGCCGCGCGCACCCGCTGGAATATGCCCGACAGCCGCACGCTGGTCTGGCGGATGGTCTCCCCTTCCGGCGGGGCAAAATCCAAATCGTTGGCCATTGACGCCTCGTATAGCTCGGGGTACTGCTGCCCGTACTCCGCCGCCGTCAGCCCTTCAAACACGCCCTTGTTGTACTCCCGCAGCTCCGGCGTGAGCGTCAGGGCCGTATCCCGCTCGCCCAGCGCCACCCGCGCCGTTTCCGATGCGCGCGACAAATCCGACGAATACGCGGCGTCAATGCGCACCGTCGCCAGGCGGCGGGCCAGCATCTGCGCTTGCTCCCGGCCCCGCGCCGACAGCGGCACGTCGGTATGCCCCTGAATGCGCCCTTCGGCGTTCCACTCGGTTTCCCCGTGTCTGGTGATGTAAATTATGCCCATACCGCTCCCTTACTTCGCAAATTCGTCGCCCAGCGCCGCCGCAATCGCATTGGTCAATCGTATGCAATCCGCCACCGGCCGCAGGCCGATACGGATGCAGTCCGGCAGCCCGAAGGATGCGCAGTCCCGCACGAACAATCCCCGCCGCGCCAGCCCGTCGCGCAATCCGGCGGCATCGCCCACCTGGGCCAGCACAAAGTTGGCCGCCGTCGGATAACAGCGGATGCCCACGGCGGCCAGCCGCTCGACCACGCACTCCCGCGACGCGGCCACCGCCGCCCGCGCCCGTTCCAGATAGCCGCCGTCCGCCAGGGCCGCCGCGCCGGCGGCTTGCGCCGGCCCGTTGACGCTCCAATCCGGCTGCAGCGCCGCCAGCCGGGCGATGACCGGCGGGCTGGCGACAGCGTAGCCCAAACGCAGGGCCGTCAGGGCGTAGTCCTTGGTCATCGAGCGCAGCGCAACTATGGCATCGTGTCGCCCGGCCAACGCCGCTATGCTGGCCTCGGCGTAGCGCTCCGACAGATTGATGTACGCCTCATCAACCACCAGCAAACCGCCCACGGCGGCGGCGGCATCGGCCATAACCTCCAGCTCCCCATTGCCCAGCAGCGCGCCCGTCGGGTTGTTGGGATTGCAGATGAATGTCAGCGCCGGCCGTTCGGCAGCGATGCGGGCGACGGCGGCATCAACATCCCAGGTAAATCCGGTCTCCCGCCGGGCCGCCGTCAGCGTAGTTACCCACCCGCCGGATATGCGAACCGCGCCATCGTACTCGCCATAGGTAGGCGTGAGCAGCAGGGCGGCGCCGGAACAGCCGGCCGGCGGTGTCCCGATGTAGGCCCTGGTCAGCAGGTGGATGATTTCCGTGGAGCCGTTGCCGACGATGACGTTGTTGGCGGCAACGCCGTCGCTGCCGTGATGGGCGGCGATGGCCTCGGTCAGCGTCAGGCAGTGGGGGTCGGGATAGGCCGCCAGGTCAACGGCGGCGACGGCCTCGGCCACGCCGGCCGGCGGCCCCAGCGGGCTGACGCTGGCGGAAAAGTCCAGGCAATCCTCAGGGCGGAGGCCCAGCGCGCGCAGCTCGGCCGGCTTGATGCCGCCGTGGACGGGGCGGGCCGGCGGAACGGCGTTTGCGGTATGGTCGGGGGTAGTCATGCCTGATGTATCAGTGACGGAATATCGTTTAATCACGGGACATCGTTTATGGCCGGCGACCGGGCAGCAGGCGCGCCGGATGGCCGAAAAGCCGCTCCAATGGCAATGCCAATCCCGGAATCGCTGGCGTAGTCAGCGTGTCGCCGCGGCCCAAAGCAGCGTGTGCGACATATTCGGCGCCATCCAGCTCCAGCGCCAGGAGCCGGTCCGCCAACGGGTCTATAATCCAGTATTCCGGTACGCCGGCTTCTGCGTACCAGGCCCGTTTCATCACCAGGTCGCGCGCCCGGTCGCCGGACAACACTGCCACCGCCAAATCGGGGACACCTTCAACGAAGCTGCCCTGTATCGAGTGCGCGCGGGCGGCCGGAACGTAAATCAAATCGGGTGCTGGAGCTCGTCGCTCGGATAAGACGACACCGATTCCGGGTATCGCCCAGCCCGGTCTTGGAACGGTTGCGTCAAGATACGCATTAATGAACCCGACCAGAAACGTGATTAGATTCTGGTGGTCGTAGGTAGGTGGCGCCATTTGCTGCAACGCTCCACCGACCAGTTCCCATACGCCGTCATCCATTTCGTCCCGGGCGCGGTACTCTGCCAACGTCATTCCGGTTCCGTGCTGTACGGTAGTCATCATGTCCTAACCTTCCGGTACGTCTCTGGCGGAGAATTCCGCAAAGCGCAATCGGCTTAATCCTGTGTATCCGGTACATCAATGTAAAAATACCGCCGCGATTAGCGGCTGCGAATCCGCTCGCGCACCGGGTCGCCGAAAAGTTGTTCCAGCGGCAGCGCAAACCCCGGTATGGCCGGCGTAGTGAGAGTGTCATTACGACCCAAAACCGCCCGCGCCATATACTCGGCGCCGGCCGGTTCCAGGACGGTAATTGTGTCGCTAACCGGGTCAACAGTCCTGTACTCTGCCAGCGTCATTCTGGCGCCGTGCTGTGCGGTAGTCATCGTATGCTCTCCTGCCTGCGCCGGCGGCTCCGGCGCCATTCTACACTACTGCCACGGCAGCCACCGCAGCCAGATGACGCCCACGGCCACGGCAGCGGTCAAGGCCGTAGTGGCGTACAGGGCGCGGGTGGCCAGGCCAATGTGATACGGCTGCGGTTCCGGGGCCGGGTCGCCCAGGCGATAGCTGCCCACCTTTTCCAGCGTAACCCCCAGTCCGCCGGCCATTGCCGCCATCGTCCAGCCGGCGTTGGGCGATTCGGTGCGGCTCCGGTGCGCCAGCATGATGCGCCAGGCCCGCGCGGGGGACATACCGGGGAGCGCCGCCGTCGTCAGCCACAGCAGCAGGGCGGCCAGCCGCGCCGGAATCAGATTGACAACGTCATCCAGGCGGGCCGACGCCTTGCCCAGATACTCATAGCGTCCGTGATAGCCAACCATACTGTCCAGCGTGTTGATGGCCCGATAGGCTACCGCGCCCGGCAAGCCGAATAGGGCAAAGGCCAGCAGCGGGCCTACGATGCTGTCGGTAATGTTTTCCGCCACCGATTCGATGGCGGCCGCGGCGGCCTGTCCCTCCGACAGCTGCGACGGGTCCCGGCTGACCAGGGCCGACATACGGCGTCGCACCTCGGCAATGTCTCCCGACGCAAGTATCCGTCCGATTTCGGCGGCGATGTGGTGCAGCATCCGCACTGAAAATGTGGACTTGAGCAATATCGCCGCCGCCGGCAGATAGGCCAGCGGGTGCAGTTGCAGCAGTCCGAAGCCCACCGCCCACGCCGCCGCGCCCCATGCCGCCGGTATCAGGAGCGCCAGCACCACGCCGGAAGCCAGTTGCGCCGCCGGCGCGGATTGCGGGCCGGGCGCGATGCGTTCGGCCCAAGCCACCGTGTTGCCTATCCACACCGTAGGATGCAGTCGGTTGGGAGGCTCGCCCAGCGTCAAGTCCAGCAGCAGCGCCAGCAGTAGCGCCAGCGCGTCCAACGGAACGGGCAGCGAGTTCAGCGCGGCGGCTACGGCGTCCATATTGGCGCAAACCACCCGTGAGCCGCCAGCGCCGCCAGCGCCACCAGCCCGGCCGTTTCCATCAGCTCGTTAGCGGCCCCGTAGCAATCTCCCGTCAACCCGCCGCCCAACTGCCGGGAAACCCACCATCCCAGCGCCAGCGCCAGCGCCGATATTCCGGCCCATACCGCCACGCCGGCCGGCCCGCCGGTGGCCGTGGCCGCTGCGGCCGCCACCAGCAAGGCCCATCCGGTCGCCAGCCAGGGCCGTCCGCCTCTGGTGAACGCCGTCCCTATCCCCTCCTGCCGGCCGTAAGGGAATACCGTCAGCAGCAGCGTCATCGTCCAGCGCGACAGCGCCGGAAACAGCAGCAGCATCGCCCAGACCGCCCCCGGTCCGGCCAGAAGAGTTGCCAGCGCGCCATACTTGACCAGCAGCACGCATCCGGCCCCGGCGACGGCAAAAGCGCCGACCCGGGAATCCCGCATTATTTCCAGCCGCCGTTCCACCGTGCGCCCGCCCCAAACGCCGTCGCAAACGTCCATCAGTCCATCCAGATGCAGGAAGCGGTTGGCAATCGCTAACGCCGCCACCAGCAGCGCCGCCGCCAGCAGCGGCCCAATGGACAGCAGGCCGCACAATGCCGCCAGACCGACGAGCAGCCCGCCGTACAGCAGCCCCACCGCCGGATACCAGCCCCGCGAGCGGGAAATTTCCGTGTCGGTGGCGGACGCAACCCCAACGGGCAGCAGCGTCAAAAAGGACAACGCCACCAGCAGCGGCGCGCAAACCGCCCGCGTCACCGTCCTCACGCCGGGCTAGCCGTCATCGCGGTCGGAAACCCCCGCCTCCGCAAAGGTCGCCATCTCCGCCAGACACCGCGCCGCCGCCTCTATGATGGGCATTGCCAGCGCCGCCCCGGTGCCTTCGCCCAGCCGCATCTCCAGATCCAGCAGCGGCGTCAGCCCCATCGCCCGCAGGGCGACGTTGTGCCCCGGTTCCACCGAGCGATGGGCCGCAATCATCCGTTCCGCAACCGCCGGGCACAGCCGCCAGGCAATCAGCGCCGCCGCTCCGCTGATGAACCCGTCCACGATGACGGCGCACCGGCGGGCCGCCGCCCCCAGCATCACGCCGGCCAGCGCGCCAATCTCATAGCCGCCCACCTTTATCAGCACGTCCAGTCCGTCCGCGCCGTCGGGCCGGTTCACTTCCAGGGCCCGCCGGATGGTTGCGATTTTGGCGGCCAGGGCGGCATCGTCAACGCCGGTGCCCCGGCCCGTTACCGCCGCCACGTCCGCCCCGGTGACGGCGGCGGTGACGGCGGCCGACGGCGTGGTGTTGCCAATGCCCATATCGCCCCCGGCGATGAGGTTGGCTCCGGCGTCCGCCCTCCCGTTGGCGGCGGTGATGCCCACCTCCAGGCAGCGGATGGCATCGTCCCGCGTCATCGCCGGCCCCCGCGCGATGTTGCCCGCGCCGTAGCCCACTTTGGCGATGGTCAGCCCCGGCTGCGGCGCCAGGTCAACGGCCACGCCGGCGTCAATCACCACGATGTCGGCCCCCGCCTGCCGCGCCAGCACGTTGATAGCTGCCCCGCCGGCCAGAAAGTTGAACACCATCTGCGGCGTAACCGCGGCGGGATAGGCCGACACTCCCTCAGCGGCGACGCCGTGGTCTCCGGCCGCCACGATTACCGCCTTGCCGGTGATTTGCGGGATGGGCTGGCCCAGTATGCCGGCCAGTTGGACGGACAAGGTTTCCAGCCGGCCCAGGCTGCCCGGCGGCTTGGTCAGCATCCCCTGCCGGGCAGTGGCGGCGGCGATAGCGTCTGTGTCCAGCGGCCCAATGGCGGCAATGGTCTGGTCAACCAGTTGGGAAATGGGCATATCGTGATACCTCTCAATCGTCCTCTTATGCTCGCTTACGCTGGCAGCAGGCGCTTGCCCCTGGGTTCGGGTACTGGTTTGCCAATCGCGCGGGCAGTGTCAATCCAGAGTGCCATGGCATCTTTGATATTCTGGAGCGCGGTTTCGTAAGTGTCGCCGTGAGCCATGCAACCGGGCAATTCCGGCGCCTCCGCAATGAAAACTCGGTCGTCATCGCTCCAGTAGATGACAAGCTCGTACTTGTGCATCAGACTCCCTCCGGTTGATACTTCAGGATAACGCCCCGAACCTGCCGCACCCGATAAGGCTTCGCCTGGTTGCCGGCGCTTTGCAGGTTTCAGAACTCAATCCCCGGCTGTGCCTTGATGCCGGCGTCATACGGATGCTTTACCACGTTCATCTCCGTAACGAGGTCGGCGTACTCCACCAGTTCCGCCGGCGCGTGCCGCCCGGTGATGATGACGTGCTGCATTTCCGGGCGGGCTTGCAGCGTATCAACCACGTCCGCCACCGGCAGCCAGCCGTAGTGCATCGGGTAGGTGAACTCGTCCAGAATCACCAGGTCATACTCACCGCCGGCGATAACCTCTTTGGCGTCCTCCCACAGGGCGCGGGCCAAGTCGGCGCTGGCGTCCAAATCCTGGGAGCGCCAGGTGAACCCGTCGCCCATCGCGCGCACGGTAACGCCCATTTTTTGCGCCGCCCGCTGCTCGCCAAAGTTGGCGGTGGTGTGCTTGATGAACTGCAGCATCACCACCTTCATATCCCGTCCCCAGGCGCGCATCAGCACGCCCATGGCCGCGGTGGTCTTGCCCTTCCCGTTGCCCGTGTTGACGATGACCAGCCCCTTGTTGATGCGCGGCCCCCGCACCGATTGCGGCCCGTGGCGCCGTTCTTGCGTCGTCATATCAGCTTTTCCTCCCGTTGCAATGTGCCGGCTATTCTACGGATTATAGTCAAAGATGCGCTCTCTCACGTTGAACACGAACCCCGGCATTACGTCCTCGCCGTCCAGCAGCTCCGGGTCAACCAGGGTTTCCGGCTCCATCCCCGGACGATAGATAACCACGGTGCGATTGCGCGCGTTGATGACCCAAATCAGCCGCGCCCCGCCCTCCAGATACCGCCGCACCTTGTCCGCCAGCTCCGGCCCCCGGTTGGATGGCGAAATGATTTCGGCGATGAAGTCCGGCACAACGGCAACAAAAGTCCGCGCGCGCGCTTCAAGGGGAGCGGAACGCCAGCGTTCTGCGGAAATCCACCAGGCGTCCGGGCCGCGCCGGGAAGCATCGGGCAGGGTAAAGCGTGAGGTTGGCCCGCCGGCCAATCCCCCGTTGTCCTCCGCCCAGACGCCTACCCGGACGGTCGTCCTGGCCTCATACAAATCAAATGGGAACCCCGTAGGAGGCATAATTTTCAACTCTCCCTGCGCGGTAATTTCATAGTCGCCCTGTTCCCGGTTCCGCCCGGCAAAAGCCTCCAGCCAGACATCCAGGCCGGGGCTGTCCAGCGACTGCCCGAACTCGGCCAGCGGCAGCAGAAAATAGCCGGGAAAACCGGGCACCGGTTCCATATCCGCAATGACGACCGCCGGCGTCGGCGGCGCTTGCGGCTGTGCGGTAGTCATCCGGTCGCCCCCCTTTGCCGGCCGGCAGCGGTATCACGGAACATTGTCAAAAATGCGCTCCCGCACGCGGAACACGAAACCCGGCAGCACGTCGCCCCCGTCCAGCAGCTCCGGGTCAAGCAGGGTTTCGGGCTGCATCCCCGGACGATAGATGACCACGGTGCGATTGCGCGCGTTGATAACCCAAATCAGCCGCGCGCCGCCCTCCAGATAAAGCCGCACCTTGTCCGCCAGCTCCGGCCCCCGGTTGGATGGGGAAACGATTTCGGCGATGAAGTCCGGTACGACGGCGACAAAAGTCCGTGTACGCGCTTCCAGGGGAGCGGAGCGCCAGCGTTCTGCGGAAATCCACCAGGCGTCCGGGCCGCGCCGGGAAGCATCGGGCAGGGTAAAGCGTGAGGTCGGCCCTCCGGCCAATCCCCCGTTGTCCTCCGCCCAAATTACGACGTGGGCGGCCATCTTGGCCTCATACAAATCAAATGGGAACCCCGTGGGAGGCATAATTTTCAATTCTCCCTGTGCGGTAATTTCGTATTCGCCCTGTTCCCGGTTGCGCCCGGCAAAAGCCTCAAGCCAGACATCCAAGCCGGGGCTGTCCAGCGACTGCCCGAACTCGGCCAGCGGCAGCAGAAAGTAGCCGGGAAAACCGGGCGCCGGCTCCATATCCGCAATGACGACTGCCGGCGTCGGCAGCGCTTGCGGCTGTGCCGTGGTCATCTTGCAGCCTCCCCCTTTGCCGCCGCGCAGTTATCCACAAAGCGTTTTGCCATACCGGGCCGGCTGCCCAGATGCACGTGGATGTAGGATGCCCACACGCTGCCGTTCCGGAAGCCTTCCGGCCGGTCGTTCTGATTCATTACCTGATAGGCCGCGCTGGCGGCGTCGGGTGGTTCTTGCAGTACCGACCAGTGAAACTCGTGGCCGCGCACCTGCTGCCCGGAAGTCAGCAGCGGGCCGTCGCCGCAGGCCGACACCTCGCGGTAGCCCAGGTGCAGCCGCCGGCCGGTCATGGACGATACCACCGGAATCGCGCCCACCATTGGAAATTGCCGGCCGTCAAGGTCGGACAGGCTGCGGCCCAGGTACATCAGCCCGCCGCACTCGGCATAAACGGGAATCTCGCGGGCGATGGCCTGGCGCACCGAGTCCAGCATCCCGTCGTTTGCGGACAGTTCCGGGGCAAACAGCTCGGGAAAGCCTCCGCCCAGGTACACGCCGCCCACGCCGTCGGGCAGGGTGGAATCGTCCAGCGGCGAGAAAGGTACAATCTCCGCTCCCCACGCCGCCAGCAAGTCCAGCGAGTCCTGATAGTAGAAAGAAAAGGCCCGGTCCTGCGCCACCGCGATGGCGGCGCGGGTTGGCTGCGGCGTAGTCGGGAACACCTGCGGCGGGGTTTCCGCCGGCCGGCCGGCGGTGGCGGCGATGCGGATGATGGCATCAAGGTCTATCGTTTGCTCAATTTGGGCGTTCAGGGCGTCGTACCACTGGTTGACTACCGTTCCCTCCACCGTGGGAATGAGGCCGAGGTGGCGCTCCGGTTGCGTCAGGTCGTCCCGGCGGGGCAGCCAGCCCACTACGGGCAGGCCGGTAGTAGCCTCAATCTGCGGCTGGCAAAACTCCAGGTGCCGCTCGCTGCCCACTCCGTTCAGGATTACGCCGGCGATGCGCAGGTTGGGGTCAAACTGCTGGTAGCCCAGCACCTCGGCGGCCACGCTGCGCGCCACTTTGCCGGCGTCGGCAATCAGGATTACCGGAGCGCCCAGCAGCTTGGCGAGTTCCGCCGTGGAGCCGTCCTCGTCCAGCGCCGAGTGGCCGTCGAATACGCCCATCACACCCTCGACCACGGCGACGTCCGCCGCGCCAGCCGCACGGTGGAACAGTTCCGTTGCCACCGGATGGGGCAGCAGCCAGGTGTCCAGGTTGCGGGACGGCACGCCGCAGGCGATGCGGTGATAGGACGGGTCGATGTAGTCCGGGCCGGCCTTGAAGGGCTGCACGCGGAACCCGCGACGGGCCAGCGCCCCCATAATGCCGCTGGCGATGGTGGTTTTGCCCACGCCGGAACGCACGCCGGCAATAACGATGGCCGCCGCCATGCTACGGATGCTCCCCGGCTGCCCCGTAAGGGTCGGCGGGCAGCGCAATCTTGTCGGGGTATTTATCCAGCAGCGCCATGAAAAAGTTGTGGCGCGGCGGGTTGGTGGCGTCGTCATCCGACTTGCGGAGATAGACCCGCATAGCCGGATTGCCCGCGCCGTCGCGCATCCACAGCTGATACGAGGGCAGCCCCTGGTCGTTGGTAGTGTGGATGAATTCGGCCTCCCTGATTTTGGACATATCCAGGTGCATATGCGTGCCGCCCGGCACCATCAGCGTAACGATACGGCCATCCGGTGTGAACCGGAGGTCGTCAAAGTCCATATAGACCTCGGCCGAGGCGGCGGTGCTTTCCAGCATTACCACCACTTCGTTGAACCCGATTCCGTCCACACCGTCGCGGCACTCTTCAAGAATCCCGCGGAGCATAACATCTGTTGCATCAGCCATCCTGTTCACCTCGTAATTGGGGCCGGAGCCGCGTCGCCCACGTATGTAGCGCCGATTATGAACCAGCGGCGACGGCAAGGCAAATAATCGGAAGCGCGCCCCGGCAGGCCGGAGGAGGAGGATTCCGGCCCGCCGGAGCAGCGCAGAAAGAGTCGTTGCAATCCGTTAACTAAAAAAGCCCGACCGCAAAAGCGCGGTCGGGTGGCAGTCCCTGGGCTTCGCCTTGATGAGCCGGCTCAATCAGCCAGGTCAAAATCGGCATCGGTTCGCCCACTCGTTCCGCGAAGTGCAGCTGGAACACACCCGCGGGCAGGCCTCCTGGCTAATGGCTGCTAGCGACGCGCCTCCGCCTTCCCACCCGGTCAGGGCAGTGGCTTGCAGTCCGCATCCAACCGGGACGCGAACGGGAGGGCGTCTCGCCAATTACAGTGGCGGGACCGCACCGGATTTGCACCGGATTTCCTTTTCAGCCCGTTGACCGCTGCGCGAAAGGCAACAGGACACGGGCCACCAGCGGGCGTTAGTCACCAATTTCGATTGTTAACGATGCCAGATTAGCAGGTTCATCCCCTCCCGTCAAACCGGGGCCATCAGCCGGTAGCATTCCGTTTTAGGGCGTATAGTCAATTTATTTTGGCCCACAGCGCCAGGGCCCGTATCTGGCAGATTGCCAGGACGGAACGCTGCCATCCTGCTATAATTCCCCGTCAGCAACGCCAACACAGCCCCCCACGCCCGCCTGCCGCGAGGCCCGCTATGGCCACCGGACCCGCATCCAAACTTCCGACGGCTAGCAAGTATGCCGGTCTTACGCCGCTGCCCGACCGGCCCAAGCCGCCTGACGCTATGCGGCGACGCCGACACATCGCCCGCGCCGACCAGATTCTACGCAGCCACTTCCAACACCGGCCCGACGTTCTGGTATCCGGCGACGGCTACCTTTGCTACGACGCCGGCGACATTCGCCACGCGCCCCGGCCCGACTGTCCGGTTGCCTTTGGCCTGGCTATTCCCCCGGACGTCATTGAGGATGTGGCCAACGGCTATACGATTAGCGAGCTGGGCAAGCCCCCGGAGTTCGTGCTGGAGGTGGCGTCGCCGAGCACGGGCCGGCGCGATTAAACCGTCAAGCGGGGCCTCTACGCCGCCTATGGGGTGAGGGAGTATTGGCGCTTTGACTACACGGGCGGACGCTACCATGATGCAGCATTAGCGGGCGACCTGCTGGCTAACGAGGATTACGAACCAATCCACGTTGACACCGGAGATGGTGGCATCATCCGGGGGTACAGCGCAGCCTTGGGACTGGAGTTGCACTGGTCTGGCCGGCAGTTGCGATTCTACAACCCCATCACGCAAGAATATCTCCCCGACTTGATTGAGGCCCTGGCGGCGCTGGCCGAAGCCGAAGTCCGCACTGCCGAAGCCGAAGCCCGCGCCGCTGCCGAACAGACGGCGCGCCGGGCCGCCGAGCAGCGAATACGGCAGCTCGAAGCCCAACTCCGCCGCCGGCAACTCTGAACTTGACATCCCCCACCATCTCCACTACCGTTGCCCCAACAACCGCCAAATCGCAGGAGGTATTGACATGGCCCAGATTGCCGGACTCGGCCACGTTGGCATTTATGCCACCGACCTTATGAATATGCGCGATTTCTATACCCGCGTGCTGGGGCTGCAAATCGCCGACGAAGACCTGGCAGAGCGCCGCATGGTGTTCCTCAGCTCCGACCCGGTGGGCGAGCACCATGAGTTTGTGCTGATGGAAGGCCGGGTTACTTCGGATGACGCCAAGGTGATTCAGCAGATTTCCTTCCGCGTCCCCTCCATCCAGGATATGCGCGATTTCAAAGCGCGCATTGACGCCGAGAACCTGACCATTGACCGCATCGTCAGCCACGGCAACGCCTTCGGAATGTACTTCTTTGACCCGGAAGGCAACCGTATCGAGCTGTATTACAAGACCGGCCTCCCGGTTCCCCAGCCCCACGGCGACCCGCTGGACCTGGGGCGCAGCGACGACGAGTTGCTGGGCGAGGCTAGGGAACTGCTGCACAGCAAGCGCTAATCCACCAGCCGAACCACCGCGCCGCCGTTGCCGGCTGAATCCGGCGGCGGCGGTTTGTCATTCACTCCCTTTCCCTTGACGGGAGAGGGACGGGGTGAGGGCGAACTCCCGCAACACCGATGGCAACGCCCCATCAATCCGACGCCACGGCAACGGCCGCCGCCGCTCCGGTAGCCTACGACGACCTCCCCAAGCGCTACCATCGCTGGAAGTGGCAGGCGCTGGTCGCCTTCTGCGTGTTCTACCTGTTCGTCTATACCGGGCGGTTCAATTTCTGGCCCACGTCGCCGCTGATTAAGGACGACCTGCAGCTCACCAACATTGAGATTGGCGTCATCAACGCCATGCTGCTGTGGGGCTTTATGCTGGGCGACCTGGTGCATGGACGGATGTCCGAGGCATACGGGCTGCGGTTGTGGGTAATGCTGGGCGCGGCGCTCACCACCGTTTTCAACTGGGCGGCGTCCTTTGGCAGTTCGGCGGTGGGTATCGCCATACCCTGGGCCATTACGGGATTCGTGAACGCAGCGTGCTGGTCGCCGGCCATCAGTATGCTCAGCCAGTGGTGGCCGCGGCGGGAGCGCGGCCTGGCCCTGGGCATCCTGGGCACCGTAACCGGCGGGGCCATGCTGCTGATGTGGTGGCTGAGCAGCTGGGTGGCCGGCGAGTGGGGCTGGCGCGCCGCCTTCCGCTACCCGCCGCTGATTATTATGGCCCTGGGCATCGCCTTCTACCTGTTTTCCCGCGACCGCCCGCGGGACGTTGGCCTGCCCGAATACATCGAAGAGGACGAAATTTCCGCCGCGCCGGAATCGGTCAGCGACGAAGAGCTCAAAGGGCTCGGCCCCTACAAAGTCCTGCTGTCCAACTCCCGCTTCCAGCTGGCCTGCCACGTCAAGGGGCTGGAAAACGTGGCCCGCTACGGTCTGACGACGTGGGTGCCCCTGTATTACTTTGAGGCCGGCGGCCTGGACATTACCCAAACCGTCCTCATCACTTTCCTGCTGCCCCTGGGCTACCTGATTGCGCCCCCGGTCGCCGGCGTCGTCTCCGACCGCCTGCTGGGGAGCCGCCGCCGTCCGCTGGTAATAGCGTCCTGCTTCCTGTCCGCCGCCGCCCTGGTGGCAATCGCGCTGGCTCCGCCGTCCAACGCCGGGCTGGGCGCGGCGCTGATGCTGTGGGGCGGTATCAGTATGGGCGTGTCCCTCATTTCTGCCATCTCGGTGGACCTGTCGGGGCGCAAGATGGCCGGCACCGGGGCGGGAGTGCTGGATGCCCACGGCTACCTCTACGCCGGCGCCCAGGCCATGATATTCAGCGTCCTGCTGGATATGTCCGGCAGCCCGTGGCCGATAGTGTTCCTGGCCATGGCCGCCACCCGCCTGATTTCCGCCGCTATGATTAGCCGGGTGCGGGTGTAACATCGCCGGCAGCGTTCCGTTTCAGGTGGTTTGGTTATTCCTCTGTGGTGGTGGGCTGGGTTCATTGGCAATGCGTCCTTTTGCTGGTTCAGGTGGTTGGCGGGATGCGGTGCGCGGGCCAGAGGTTACCGGTCATTGTCAGCCCCACGGCCGGGGGGGTTACGCAAGGTTTTGCTCCGATGGTTCGTGAGCCGCGCTTTTAAGGGCGCAGCCACGCAGCGCGGTGGCAGTCGCTGTTGGCCGGTTAGACCGTACTCGCGTAAGCATTGGACGAGGGGTCTCCACGACGCCGGTATGCGATTTTAGTGCTGACTGGCCGTTGACGACCGGTTGACCTCTGGCTGGACTGAGATTCACGTGATAGATTGCAGTATAGTACCGATGTTCGCGGTTGTCAAAGGGGGTTGTCAGTAGGCGGGGCCGGGGCAAAGTGCGGGCGGCAGGTTTTGCGAGCGCCGGAGCGGGAGCGCTGCCCCTCTCCCACAAGGGGAGAGGGCTTTAATGACTTTGCAAAGCCCCGACCACCTAAAACGGAACGCTACCAACATCGCCAGCCTTCTTGTCATTGCCAGCGCGGCGTGGCAATCTCGAAGGGCCATGCCGCGCGCCGTCGGACGAATCGCTTACCGCTGCTACGTAGCCATCATCATAGGCGGCGTGGCCATTGCCGCCGTGCTGACGCTGTGCCGGCCGGCGACTACGGCTATCCAAACCGCTGCCTTCGCGGCACAGGTGCTGCCCTCTCCGGTGAAGATACAGCCCGGGATTACTGCGGAGCCACGACGCCTGACGACCACTTTCCAGCGCCACGACGGAACCGACGCCGATGCCGACATTTACGTGATTCCCGACGGGCGACGCCGGGCCGGGTTGCTGATATTCCTGGGCGCCAACGCCGCCGGCGCCGACGACCCCGAAGTGGTCAACCTGGGCCAAGCCCTGGCCCGCGCCGGCTTTGCGGTAATGTACTACTGGTCGCCGACGATGGGACTGCAAGCCCAGGTGGATGCTGGCGAAATCCCCAACATCGTCGCCGGATTTGAGCATCTCAGCCAGCAGCAATACGTTGACCCGCAGCGGGTTGGGATGGCCGGCTTTTCGGTGGGCGCGTCCTTCGCTCTGGTAGCCGCCGCGGACGAACGTATCGCCGACGACATCGCTTTCGTCAACGCTTTCGGCGGTTACTACGACACTGCCGACCTGATGACGCAAATCGCCGCCGGGCGCGCGGTCAGTGATGATACCGAAACCCGGTGGGAAGTCGACCGGCTCACCCAACGGGTGTACAACAATATGCTAATCGGAGCGTTATCCGACCCGGCCCACCGCGAGGCGGCCCAAGCCATCGCCGCCGGCGCCGGTTACGAAGCGCCCGCCGGGTTGCCCGTTGACGCCGCCGCGGCGCTGTCCCTGCTGGCAGGCGCGGACAGCATCGCTCAGGCGCAAGAAATTTACGACCGGCTGCCCCCCGATTTTCAGGCGCAGGTCGATTCCATATCGCCATCCCACCATGTTGGAGAATGGAGCGGCGATACCGTGATGCGGGTGATGCACGACCGGGGCGACCCACTCATCCCGGTGGGCGAGTCCCGTCGCTTGGTGGATGCTCTCCGCCAGCAGCGGCCCGACGTGGCCGTGTCCTACACCGAAACCGACATCTTCCGCCACGTCCGCCCGGATGCTGACCGGGACTTGCAATCGCTGCTCCGGGGCGCCGGGCAGCTGTACCGGCATATGTACCACATCATCGCGGTGGCGCGGCGGCCGGCGCCGCCCGGCTAGGCGGCGGCGTCGGGTGGCGTGATGCCGTGTTCGCGGAGCAGCCGTTCGAGGGCCTGGACGCGCGCTTCGGCAGCTTGCCGGGCGGCGGCTTCTTCCAGTCGGGCGGCGGTTTCTTCCTGAAGGTTGCGCAGCCAGGTTTGGCTTACCGGGTCGAATAGCCTGATTTCGCCGTCGCGGACGCAAATATCGAGTCCCAGGGTTTGGCAGCGCCCGCGCAGGATGCCTTCGTGGTCAGCAACAAGGACGGGTTCGTATTGCCCCCGGCGGTTGAGGAGTTCGCCGACCAGGGGCGGCTGAAAATAGTCGCCGTTGGTGGGGTCGAAACGCCAGTACTCGGTTACGCCCATCGCCGCGTAGATATCACGCTTTTCCCTGGCGTCTCTGATGTAGGTTCCGGGCGATGCAACCTCCAGTATGAAGTCGGGGGCTTTGCCCTCGCGCCAAACGAAAAAGGAGCCTCTCGGATGGTCGGCGACGCCGAATACCACAAAGACGTCGGGCGCCAGACTGCGGTCGGGGTTGTTCATCTCGTAATAGACGAGCATATCGGCCGAGACATAGACATCGGGCCGGTGCGCGAAATGCTGGATTAGCGTTTCGCTGGTGTCAATTATCGCCCGGCGCTGGGCATCGGATTCGGCCATGGGTTCATCGTCAGAGCAGGGGTAATGGATGTTGGGGTCTTCTTCCCCGGCCGCGAGGGGGGTGAGACCGGTTTTGACGGGCCTGGTCGCCATGAGCGTTACTCTCTATCAGTCAGTTGCGATTCTTCAGCCGCTCCAGCTGCTGCACCGTACCCGGCAGTTTCCAGTCCACGTACAGCAGGACGTGCTCCTTGATGGCCTCTTCATGCACCCGGCAGGAAAAGCAGGCCCGGTCGATGCAGAGGCCGTGGCGGGGGCGGAGGGCCTCCCGCAGCGCCGTTAGCTGCCCGGCCAGGTCGGAATCAACGGCCTTGCCCTCCCGCGCCAAATCCAGCAGCGCGTCCATCTGCCCGGCCAGCCGCTCCAGCAGTTCGTTATAGCGCTGCAACCCCTGCTCCACGAAGTTGCGCGGCTCCGTCGCCGTCAGATAGGGAATCATCTGCATATCAGGAACATCGGCCATGCTGCACCTGCCATAGGGGGCGTTACGGCGTCATCCGCCGGCGATACTGTACCACACCCGCCGACTCCGCCCGGTCATTGCGAGTTCGCATTATCGCAACTTACTGGCCGCAATCCAGATGGTACCACACCCGCCGACTCCGCCCGGTCATTGCGAGGGGAGGGGGGCGGTCTCGTCGGCGGCCTGGCCATCCGCCGCCAGGGCCGCGGTCATGGCGGCGATGGCTACCTCGATTTGGGCCTCATCCGGCTGGCGGGTGGTGATGAGCTGCAGCAGCAGGCCCGGCGCCGCGAGAGCCTGGCCGAACCAGGCGCGGCGGTGCGCTCCGGCGAAGCGGATGATTTCGTAGCTCGCCGCCGCTACCACCGGAATCAGCACGATGCGGGAGAGGATGCGCCATTCCAGGTCGGGGCGGCCCAGCAGGGCGAACACCAGCACCGACACCACGGCAACCGTCAGCAGAAACGCCGTGCCGCAGCGGGGGTGCGGCGTGGGATGCCGTCGCACGTTGTCCACGGTGAGGGCCTGGCCGGCCTCGTAGGTATGCACCGCCATGTGCTCGGCCCCGTGGTAGGCGTACACGCGGCGAATGTCCTTCATCGCCGATATGCCGGCCACGTAGGCGACCAGAATCACCAGGCGGATAACTCCCTCAATGAGGTTGCTCACCACCGACGACGCCAGGAACGGGTCGATGAGCCGTACCGCCAGCAGGGGCAGCACCAGAAAAATGCCGATGCCCAGCGCCAGGGCAATCGCCATGGTCAGCCCCATTGTCCAGCCGCTGACCTGGGGTTGGGCGCCGTTTCCCGCGCCCGGCTCCTCGGCGGCGAGGATGGCCGAACGCTGCAGCGACTTCATGCCCAGCCACAGGGTTTCGGCGAGAATCAGCGCCCCGCGCAGGAAGGGTATGCGACGCACTCGCCCCGAGAACCGGGTGCTGACCGGCTCGGTGGCGCAGTAGATGCCGCCGTCAGGGCGGCGCACCGCCAAGCTATAGTGGCGCACTCCGCGAATCATTACGCCCTCAATCACCGCCTGCCCGCCGTAGAGGGGGCGGGAGGGCGGCGACGGGGCGGCTGGGGGCTGGCTACTCATCCAACTTGTACCAGGCTTCTTTGAACCGGTCGTCAGAGAAAGATTCGGGCTGCAGCCAGAGCGCGCCGTCGCACTCATCTTCCAGCCGGCCGGGGCCGCGCACGTCATCCCGGGAGAGCAGGTACGTTACCGGCGTCTGCTCCAGGATGTGGGTACTGATGACCAGATACTCCCAATCCCAGTCCAGACCGTGCCGGTCGTAAAACCGCACTGCCTGGCGGCGTTCCTGGGAGTGGAACTTGAGCCGCACCTCTCGCCCATCCGCCGGAATCCCGGCGATGACCGCATCCTCATTGGGGCTGCGGCGGGCGATGAAGCATTGCCAGCCGTGTTCGGCCAGCCGCTCCGCCAGGTAGATGCGGCCGTATTCACGCACGGTTTGGGGAACGTAGCGCGGCATTTTGGGTTGTCCTTGACGGGGTTGGGCGCAAAGCCACAGGGGCGACGCGCGCGCGTCGCCCCTACAATAGCATTGCCACGGTTGGACGTGGGGTCATCCGTCGAGGTTAAACCGGCGCGAGAACCGTTCGATGCGCCCTTGCGTATCGACGATGCGCTGCTCGCCGGTATAGAAGGGGTGGCAGCGTCCGCAAATTTCTATGCGCAGGGCCTGCTTGGTGGCGCCGGTCTGGAAGACGTTGCCGCAGGAGCACGTAACCGTGGCGCTGAAATACCGGGGGTGAATTTCTGCTTTCATGACAATACCTCTACGCCGCCGCTGCCGACACGTCGGCCCTGGGGTACACGCTGACCCGCCGTTTGCCTCTGGCCGCCCACTCGTAGGTAACCTGGCCGTCAATCTTGGCGAACAGGGTGTAGTCCCGGCCCATGCCCACGTTGGAGCCGGGCCGGATGCGGGTGCCGCGCTGGCGGACGATGATGGAGCCACCGGTTACGCGCTCGCCTCCGTAGCGCTTGACGCCCAGCCGTTTGGCGTTGCTGTCGCGGCCGTTGTTGGTGCTGCCGCCGGCCTTCTTGTGGGCCATTGCTCTAGCCTCCCGTCTCGATACCCTGAATCAGGATGCGAGTGTAGTTTTGCCGATGCCCGCGCTTGCGGCGGTACCGGGTCTTGGCTTTGTACTTGTACACGATGACCTTGCGGTCTTTGTAGTGGGACTGCACCTCGGCGATAACCCGCGCGCCAGCCACGATAGGCGCGCCAAAACGCACCTGCCCATCCCGCGACACTGCGAGCACCTCAGGCAGCTCGGTGGTAGTCCCTTCCTCGGCAGTGAGCAGTTCCACATCGAGCACATCGCCCGGCGAGACGCGGTATTGCTTGCCGCCCGTTTTAACGATTGCGTAATCCATTTTGATAATCTCCCAAACGGCCTATCATTTTAGGGGCGGGGCGTTCGGGCTGTCAAGCGTGATGCTGCTGGGGTAGCGTTTCGTTTTAGGTGGTCGAGGCTTTGCAAAGTCAGAGATGCCGCTCTTGCCGTTCCTGGATTCCCGCTATAGCGGGAATGGGGAATAACCAAACCACCTGAAACGAAACGCTCCCGATTCCAACCCGTATCCGCCGGAATTAACGCCGTCGCCGCGCTGCTGGTAGTGGCGGCGACCACCGCCGGCGGCAGCCAGTCCCCACCCGTCCCCCGGACGCTGGCCGCCGCAGTCCGTCAGGCGGAGATTGCTTTGTGGGGTGGAGCGCCCGCCAAAAGCAGTGGCCGCCGCTCACCGTGCCTGCCGCCGACCACCACGCCACGCTGTAGGTATTCTCCAGGAACAAGGGCATCCACTCGGCGCTGCGGGACCGGCTGCGACGATTGCAGCGATGGACCAGGGGATACAACAAGAGCCTGGCGATGCTGCGGGATTCGATAGCCCTGGTCTGCTTACGGCTGGGTCTAATCTAACACCAACACGCGTTGGGAATAGCATGACAACCGCGGTCGGTATCACGAGTGTCATAATCAGCATCGCCTCCGTTTTCGAGACTGTGTCAGCGGGCGGTTGGTAAACTCTTGTAATCCCATAGCCGGCCTCCCTGCACTGGAAACTCGCTAGGGGCTGTTGACAATTAGAATTCTACTCATCGTTCCGGTGAAAGCCGGAATCTGTAGGTTGTTTGGTGACTGATTACTTGACCGCAATAGTGAATTACACTACTGGATTCCCACGAAAGCAGGAATGATGGTCATTTGTCAACAGACTCTAGAATGAGTCCACAAAATCCGAGTCTGAGAAAGAGTCACCTTTGGAGTGTGACGTGAACGTTCATCGGCACTACACGGAGAGCGATAAACTGGTAGTCCTTCCGGTGTAGTTTCCCAGGCACCTACCCCGGAAAGTGTGCATAGCACCGAAACGCAGTCTTGCCCAGATTCTGCCGCACCGTCCAATTCATCTGCGACATCCCCCCAAATCCACCAATTTTCGCCCATATCGTATGTATTCATCATTCCCTCGCTGGCGACGTAGGGACGGGTTTCAAACCCGCCCCTACGTATTTGTCCCATCCGGCGTTACTTACTGCCCGTTGGCCTCTTGCAAGGCTTCCAGCACCGCCGTGGGCGACAGCGGCAGCTTGTTCACCCGCACGCCGGTAGCGTGGTAGATGGCGTTGTGCAGCGCGGCCAGGGGCGGGATGATGGGGGCTTCGCCCACGCCGCGCAGTCCGTAGGGATGGCGGGGGTTGGGCACTTCCACCACCACGGTGTCAATCATGGGCAGGTCCAGCGCCGTGGGCATCCGGTAGTCCAGGAAGCTGGAGTTGAGCATCCGCCCGTCGTCGGCGTAGGTGTAATCTTCGGACAGCGCCCAGCCCAGGCCCTGCACCGTGCCGCCCTGCATCTGTCCTTCCACGTAGCTGGGATGCACGGAAGTGCCGGAGTCAATGAAGGCGGTGCAGCGCAGGATGTCCACTTTGCCGGTCTCCGGGTCAACCGCAACGTCGATAATGTTGCCGGCGAAAATGGGCCCGACGCCGGTGGAGGTGGCCGACGCCGAGGCGGTCAGCGGCCCGCCGGTGCGCATCATCCGTCCGGCCACCTCGGCGAGGGTCAGGCGGTCTTCGGGATTGCGGCGGCAGGTGAACGCGCCGTCGGCGAAAGCGACGTCTTCCGGCTGCACTTCCCACACCATGGCGCAGCGCTGGGCCATCTGGTCGCGCAAGTCCTCGGCGGCGGCGATGGCGGCCAGGCCGGTGTCGAAGGCGATGCGGCTGCCGCCCGTGGTGGCCGTCCAGCCGACGGTGTCGGTGTCCACCACCGTCGGAGCAATCTGGTCAACATCAATGCCCAGGGTTTCGGCGACCTGCATGGCGACTGCGGTGCGGGTGCCGCCAATGTCCACCGAGCCGGTAATCAGGTTCAGCGTGCCGTCGGCGTTCACGTTGATGGTGGCCGAGGACGCTTGCCCCGCCTGCCAGCGGAAACCAACCGCTACGCCGCGGCCCTGGTTAGGCCCGGCCAGCGGGGTCTGATTGTGGTCGCTGTTGACCATGGCCTCTTCCATTTCGCGGCAGCCAAACACCCGGTGAGGGACGCCGTTGGGCATCCGGTCGCCCTCTTGCACGGCGTTCTGGAGGCGGAACTCCATCGGGTCTTTGCCCAGCATTTCGGCCAGTTCGTCCACCACGGCTTCCACGGCGAAGGCGGCTTGCGGCTGTCCCGGCGCGCGGTAGGCCTGCACCTTCTGCTTGTTGCACACCACGTCCAGGCCGTCCACCAGCATATGGGCCATCTTGTAGGGGCCGAAGCCGGTCAGCGCACCGCCGCCCACGGGGGAACCGGGGTATGCGCCCGCCTCGTACACCATATAGATTTGGCCGGCCAGCATCGTGCCGTCGTTCTTCACGCCCATCTTGCAACGCATAAACGTAGCCGACGTTGGCCCGCTGCCCACGAAGACCTCGGTGCGGTCCATGGCCACTTTCACCGGCCGGCCCGTCTTACGGGACAGCACCGCCGCTACCGGGTCCAGGTAGGCGATGGCCTTGGCGCCGAACCCGCCGCCGATTTCCATAGGCACCACCTTTACTTGCGATTCGGGGATGCTCAGGATGGCGGCGGTTTGGGCGCGGATGTTGAACAGGCCCTGAGTGCTGGTCCAAACGGTAACGCGGCCGTCGGCAGACCACATAGCGGTGGAAACATGGGGTTCAATGTAGCCCTGGTGCACCGTCTGGGTCTCAAACTCCCGCTCGATTACGATGTCGGAGTCGCGGAAGCCCTGCTCCACGTCGCCGACCTTGTGCTGGATGTGTCCGGCCACGTTGCTCTTGACGCCGGTATCGTCCCCGCGGGCGAACCGTTCAAGCCGGAAGTAGGTAGTCATATCGTCGTGCAGGAGCGTAGCGTCGTCGGCCATGGCCTCGCGCCAGGTGAGGACGGTGGGCAGCACTTCGTAGTCAACTGCCACCAGTTGCAGCGCCTCTTCGGCGATGTGCGCGCTCGTGGCGCATACGGCGGCCACGGCATGGCCCACGTACAGAACCTTGTCCTTAGCCAGCATATTCTCGGCAATCATGCGGGCGTTGCCCTGCACTTCGGCAAAGTCCAGAATCTGGTCCCTGGTGATGGGGAAGTCGGCCGACGTAGCCACGGCGACCACGCCGGGCAGGGCCTCGGCCTTGCTGGTGTCAATATTGCGGATGCGGGCGTGGGAATGGGGGCTACGCAGGACCTTGGCGTGAAGCATACCGGGCAGGTTAATATCGGCGCCGTAGCGGGCGGCGCCGGTTACTTTGTCCACGCCATCGTGCCGGATGGGTCGGGTACCGATGACACGGTACGGGCCGGTTTGTTCTGTGGTAGTGGTCATTGGATTCCTCCTGCGGGTGAGCATTGGCGTCTGGGAGTTAGCACAAGCGGTTTAGGTTCTTATGTCGGTTCCTGGAAATCGGAAATTTTGCCATAACGTGAGAGACGAAAGACATTGGCAGATGACGACTCGGCATAGGCTTGCAGGATTGACCAGTACCTGGAGAGAGCATCCCATAACTCGAGCCTGGATGCTGTGGACCACCAGTCATCTGCCAGAATGGCGAATTTGAGTGGACTAGCAAACATCTCCCTATGGTGCGGTCGCATTTTGTCGCGTGTGACAATAGTCCATTGCTCATTGTCATCTTGAACTCGCTGCTCCAATATGGGCATCCAGTCGCCGTCTTTCACTCCGAGGAGGGCCAATTCCCGCGTTGACAAAACTACTGGGTTATCGTGTTCGGGGTAAAACTGTTGGTTCAATAATCTGGCAAAAAAGGGAGGCCAACCTTCATCAAGAAGATATAGCATAGTCCTCCCACAGCATTGTTTCAAAGCGGTGGGCAAGCTGGACTTGGGTGACTCTTACCTCGTAGTCTTCGGCCACGGTATGATAATCCCCGTCTTCCGCCAGCAAGGCTTGATGCAGGATGTATGTTGGCACGTAGCAACCACATAGCACAGGTGAGCCAAAAGACAGGCGCGGGTCAATTACTACAACGGCGTCCGGGGCAGCAATGTTCCATTCTTGGGAAATGTTCCACCTTATGGGTATGCCTTGCTCGTCATACTCAATGGGCGCGGTCAACGATTTCAACTCTGCCGGGTCGTGCTTGAATACTTGGCGATCGTGGGTAAGAAAGCGGTGGTGAGACAGGACGTGGTCTTTGTTGCCGAGCTTTTTTGCATCGTAACGCGCAAAGTGGCATACTTCATGCCATGGTATCCCAATTTTATGCAGGGCCCGGGCAACGCGGAGTTCCATCAAGTCCCGGAACGCCAGGAAGGATTCCCGCCGCCGAGGTTGCTCACCCCATGGCTTGCCGTCGCCGTCGCGCTGACGGGCGTAGCTCCGCACGTGTCGCAGCGAAAACCGGACCAAGCGAGCCGACAGGGCAACGGAGTAGCTCCCCGCGTATCGCTCAATCTTGCGGGAAACCGGATAGTTGGTCAAGGGTAGATTGTCTGCTGCGAGCATAATTGCCTCGTTACACTGCGGTTTTGACCGTCTCCAATATTCAGTGGGTGAGGAACTTGGGCAGAAAATACTCCCGCGTCGGGTCGGGAGGCATCCCCGGCAGGTCTGCCGGCACGATGCCGTCGCTTTCCAGGGCGGAGCGGACGATGCCTTTGTTGAAGGGGCTGATGTTGTCGTCGGTCATAAAATCGCGGACGGGCATCCAGAGACACTCTTCAATCTCCTTCTCGCCCATCTTGATTTCGTCGGTCAGGGCGCGGAGGCGGCAGACGAAGTAGATGTCGGACTTGCCGTAGCGGTAACCGTGCCAGTGGCGGAAGCAGGCCAGCGCCTCAAACTCCGCCGCAACGCCCGTTTCCTCCAGAACCTCGCGGACGATGGAATCGACGATGTGCTCGCCGGGTTCCAGCGCGCCGCCGGGCAGCTTGTAGAAGGGGGGCCGGTTGTCGATGCGATACCGCTCGCACACCACCAGCAACTCGTCCCGGTCGTTCACCACGACGCCGCCAGCGCCCACGTAGTGAGTGGCGTAGGGCGGGATGAAAGAATCGGGGATGAGCGTCAGCGTGGCCGTGATGCTGTCGGCGTCGGCGTGGTGATACCTGAAGCCACGCTGCGTTGCGATGGGCACATGGGTCGCCAGAGCGATGGGAAGGTCCACCCAGGCCACCTCGTAGCCGGCATCCTGCCACGCTGCGATGGCGGCGTCCAGTCGGGCCGCAAATTCGCCCGGGTCTGACGGCAATTCGGCAGTATTGACAACCACCCCACGGAAGGGATTTGGCGTAGCGGCCAGGGGAGAAACCAAGACGCACCTCCTGGTGGGACGCGGTGGGACGCGCAGTAATCCGGTCGGCAAACAGCCCGGCGAATTGTCCCGACCAATACGGCGGCAGTATAGCACAGGCGGACGGCGACGCTGCGCGGGTATGGGCATCGCCGCAAATTCGCAACCCTACCAGGACAATCGCATTGCGATTACACCAGCCGCGTCAATCCCCTCTTTCGCGGGAATCCACTCCGCCCCGATTGGTTAAATCCGGTTTATCCGGTACATCCCGGTAAAATCCGCGCTCCACCGCCCGAAAAGGAACGCCGCTCACTCGCGGTAGCGTTGCAATTTAGGTGGTTGCACTTTGCTGTCATGCCGGCGCCAGCCGGAATCCACCAAATCCCAATCGGAAAAATCCTGTCCATCCTGTCCATCGCTGTAAAAAACGGACTCAAACCACCTGAATTGCAACGTTGCCCAAGGGTTACGAATTTACCGGGAGGGGTCGGATAAACGGGATCATACCGGTTACGCGGGATAACGAACGATGGTCAAAGCCCAATGGGATTGACTTGTTAAATCATATGCCCTATGCTTGGTATAGACATACAGCATACGGTTGCTTGATGGAGGCTAAAATGCGAATCGGTGTCAACATCCCCGACGAACTGCACAGCAGGATGGAACCGCTGAAGCAGCTGATAAACGTATCGCAGGTTTGCCGTGAAGCCATCACGGCCTACGTCGAACGTTACGAGCGCATGAATGAGGGTCTGGACGTTGACGGCGTTGAGGAAGTAGTCAATCAGCTCTGGTACGAAGAAGAAAGGCGGATGCTCGAGGATGATTGGCCGGAGCTCGGGTATCAGGACGCTAAAGCCTGGGTGCAGAAGGCGACGCTGAAAGATTGGGAGCGCTTGCATCATATGCAAGGGGTGGTCAAAAAGCTGAGAGGGCTAACGTGGCTTGTCCCGGTTCCACACTTGTCTGGGGTCAAGGGATTCACGGAAAGATGGGATAAACTCATGGAGGATATTGATGAACGGAGCGACGATTTCCAATGGGACTACTTTGAACAGGATGGCTTCGACACATCCCCTGCCCATGAGGAATATATGCGCGCCTGGCTGACGTACACTGAGGCCGTATGGCAGCGGTACACTCAAACGCGCGCGCAGTACCTTGAGGAGCGACGCCAGGCACAAGATGAAGAGCGCGCAAACCGACCGGCGCCCGAAGTCCCGCCACACCTTTTGCCGGAACCCCGGCATCAGGCGGAGAAGCCCAAGTTCCGGGTCGTTCCGCACCATGGCAAGTTTGTCGACGGCATTGACCCGCTGAAGCTCAATCAGCTGTGACCTGATTGAGTCGGGCAGCTTGGCGGCAGAAGCAGAGGCAGCCGTGTGATTGTGCCGGACATCAACCTGCTGGTGTACGCTTATAACGAAGGCTCGCCTCACCACGACGCAGCGCTGCGTTGGTGGGAAGTGCTGATGAACGGCACCGAGCAGGTTGGCCTGCCCTGGATTGTCGCAGTCGGGTTTGTAAGACTGACGACTAATCCCGCAATGCTGACGCCGCCCATGACGCCGGCGCAGGCAGTTGGCTATGTCCGGGATTGGCTGCGTCGCGACCATGTCACGCCCCTCAATCCCGGCCCGGAGCACCTTGCGCTCCTGCAACAGAATCTTGCTGCGGCCGGGGCCGGCGCTAACCTGGTTCCCGACGCCCACATCGCGGCGCTGGCCATGGAATACGGGGCCGAAGTACATTCCAACGACGCTGACTTTGCCCGGTTTCCCGGCCTGCAATGGCACAACCCGTTGTAACGGGCCTTGCCTACCGGCTCCGCAGCGCCCGCCCCGGCAGCGCCCCCGTATGCCGCCCATCGTCAATAACCAGCGTTCCGTTGACGGCCACGTAGTCGATGCCTACCGGGAATTGCAGCGGGTCGTCAAAAGTTGCCGGCGTGTCCACCTGCTGCGGGTCAAACAAAACCAAATCCGCTTTGGCGCCGTCCCGTATCACCCCCCGGTCGGCCAGGCCCAGCCTTTGCGCCGGCGCGCCGGTCATCTTGCGGATGGCTTCCTCCAGCGGGAACAGTCCTTCGCCGCGCACGAATTGGGCCAGCACGTAGGGATAGGTGCCGTAGGTGCGCGGGTTGGGCCGGCCGCCGGTCAGGATGGCGTCGCTGCCAATCATCTGCGCCGGATGCGCGGCAATCTCGCGGATGTTTTCCAGGTTGCCGGTGCGGGCTACGAAAGCGACTTGCAGGTTTTCTTCCAGCAGCAGGTCGCACACTGCGTCCACCATGCGACCGCCCCGGTGCCGGGCCAGCTCCTCCAGCGAGCGGCCTTCCCACTCTTTGTTTTTATCCGAGGCGATGTTAGCGAAAATGTAATTGTCCAGCGTCTGGCCGCCCCACTGCGGTTCCACGGCCCGCACCATCAAATCGCGCACGTTGGGGTTGGCGATGCGCGCCAGCAGCGCTTGCGGCCCGCCGGCGTGCACCCAATAGGGCAGCAGCGAGTGCAGGATAGTGCTGGCCGCCGGGTAGGGATACTGGTCATAGGTTACGTCCTGCCCCCGGTTGCGGGCGTCGTCCACCAGCGCCGTCATCTGCGCGCCCAGGCCGGCCACCGGGCTGTGGTAGTGGGAGATATGCACCGGCGCGCCGGAGCGTCGTCCGATTGCCAGCGCCTCCCGAAAGGGGTCCAGCAGGCGGTCGCCCAGAGTGTAGCGGGCGTGAGTGCAGTAGAAACCGCCTTCCGCGGCGGCCACGCTGGCGATGGCCGCCAGTTCGTCCGTGTTGCTGTACGCGCCGGGCGCATAGGTCAGCCCCGTCGTGAACCCAAAGGCCCCGTCGCGCATTCCCTGGCGGGTCAATTCCTGCATCGTCGCCAACTCTCCGTCGGTGGGCAGGCGCGACGACCAGCCCATGGCGGCCACCCGGATGGCGGCGTGGGGTACGAAGTGCAGCACGTTGCAAGCCGAGTTGCCGTCAAACAGCGCCAGAAAATCGGCCACGCTGCTCCAGCGCACGTCCGGCGGCGTGCCGTTCACCGCCGCCAGATAGACCAGCAGCTGCTCCAGGCCCCGGGGCGTCGTCGGAGCATAGGACAGGCCGTCCATCCCCAAAGCCTCGGTGGTAACGCCCTGCCGGATTTTGGCCTCGTGAGCCGGCTCCGTAAGCAGTTTCAGGTCGGAATGGGAGTGCATATCAATGAAGCCGGGGCAAATCACGTAGCGGCTCGCATCGACGACGCGCCCCGCGTCAATGGCCGAAACGTCGCCGGAGATGACTTGCACCGTGTCGCCGGTAACGGCCACGCTGCCCCGGTACCCGGCCGCGCCGGCGCCGTCGATAATCGTCCCGTTAGCGAATAGCAAATCAGCCATCGTCGCCCTCCCCGGCTGGCGCCGTCGTTCCATTAGTTGCCCCGGAATCATACACCGCGGCGACCGACATTGTACAAAGCAGACCGACCTCCCTATAATGGCTGCAACTACCCATGCCGAAGGAGGCCAACCATGCCGGGAACGGTAAATAGCGATGAAGTCTACGAAGCGCTCCGCACAGTCTATGACCCGGAAATCCCGGTCAACGTGGTGGACTTGGGCCTGATTTACGATGTGCAGGTCAGCGACGCCAACGACGTGTTCGTTCAGATGACCCTGACCTTCCCCGGCTGCGGCATGGGGCCGCACATCGCCCAGCAAGCCGAGTGGGCCATTCAGGACGTGGAAGGCGTCGAGGAAGTCAACATCGAACTGACTTTCGATCCGCCCTGGTCTCCCGACCTGATTAGCGAAGAAGCCCGCAATATGCTGGGTATCTAGGCAACGCCGCCATTCCCGCGCCAGCCGGAATGACCAAATCGGATTGGAGATTACCGCACGATGGCAACCCCGCAGCAGCCCAACGCTCAGCAGAACGCCCGCTTGCAGCAAATCCGACGCCAATGGGAGCAGAAGCGGCAGATTACCGACCGCCTCGCCGCCGTCCGCACCAAAATCGGCGTGTACAGCGGCAAGGGCGGCGTCGGCAAAACCACCGTCGCCTGCAACCTGGCTACCATCCTGGCCGCCCAGGGCGAGCGGGTGGGGTTGCTGGACGTGGACATCGATTGCCCCAACGTTACCCGCGTTATGGGCATCCTGGACAAACCCGACTACCGGGACGGTCAAATCAGCCCCGCCCAGGGCCACGGCGTCAAAGTGGTGTCCATGGCCTTTTTCCAGGAAAACGAGGACGAGGCCATCATCTGGCGCGGCCCGATGATTCACAACGCCATTAACCAGTTTCTGCAAGCCACCGATTGGGGCGAACTGGACTACCTCATCGTTGACTTGCCGCCGGGAACTTCGGACTCCCCGCTCACCGTGATGCAGACGCTGCCCATGGACGGGTTCATCGTAGTCAGCACCCCCCAGGACCTGGCCATCATTGACGCCAAACGCTGCATCAATATGATTCGCAAGCTGAATCTGAACGTCGTTGGCGTGGTCGAAAACTACTCCGGGGACATCTTCGGCGAAGGCGCCGGCCGCCAGCTGGCCGACGACATCGACGCCCCGTTCCTGGGCAGTATGTCCCTGCGCGGGGCCTACCGCGACACCAGCCGCCCCACCGTGCTGGTAGATGAAACGGTCAGCAAAGAGTACGCCGCCGTAGCCGACCAGCTGCGACATAGCCTGCAAGCCCTAGGCCTGGAAGCCTAGCCAACTCCGGCGCTGTTCCAATTCGCAGGGGCAATCCTGGCGGTTGCCCCTGTTTCGTGCGCCGCCCGGGCGCTACTTACGATGCCTGCTCTAACCCCTCTTCCAGCGCCGGAGGGCCGCCGAATGCAGCCGGCGGCAGCGTCAGCTCCTCCTCCGGCCCGTCCACCAGGTGCATACGCAGGAGCGCCGCTACCTCCTGCTGGATGGCCTCCTGCGCGAAGGGGTTGAGCTCGCCCATTTGCCGGAACTTGCGGTGGCGCTGCTTCACCAGCTTCCCGGTGGAAACGCGGCTCGTTTCCGCCAAGTGCTTGTAAATCGCCGCTTCCAAATCCGCCGCCGCCTGCCGTGGGTCATTGTGCGACCCGCCGGCCGGCTCAGGCACAATCCGGTCAACGATGCCCAGTTCCTCACAGTCGCGAGCCGTGAGCATCAGAGCCTCGGCCGCCTCACGAGTCAGATAACGCTCCCGCGACGGGCCGCCGACCGTGTGATGCAGCGAGATGGGCGAATAGATGGCGTACTGCTGCATCAGGATGCGGTCGGACAGGCTCAACGCCAGCGCCGCCTCGTTGCCGGCCTCCCCGATGATTACGGACACCAGCGGCGTTTCCGCATCCAGCATCATCGACAAGCTGTTGGCGATGGCGTTGCCCACGCCCTGCTCCTCCGATTCCAGCCGCGGGTCCGGCCCCTGGGAATCAATCAGCGTAATCAGCGGAAGGTTAAACCGGGCCGCCAGACGGATGACGCGCTGCGCCTTGCGCAGTCCGTCGGGGTGGACGTGGTAACGGCCGCGGTCGCTGTCGTGGGAGTGGCTCCGCTGCTGCCCGATGGCGGCCACCGGGTGCCCGCGAAGCAGCCCGATGCCGCCCACCACGGTACGGTCGTCGCTGCTCACCCGGTCGCCGCAAATCTCAAAGAACCCTTCCAGTATGCGCCGCATATAGTACAGCGCATCCGGCCGTTCGTCGTGGGTCGCCGCGTCCAGCGATTCCCAGGTCTCCGTATCTTCCGCCGCCGGCGCCGGCAGTCGCGACACGGCCCGCCGGCTCAGGCGGATGCCTTCCGGTGCGACCAGCAAATTGAGCAGCTGGCTCAGCCGGGCCCGTAACCGTTCCCGGTCCACCACGTTGTCCAGCAGCCCCTGGCGCAGGTGATATTCCGCGGTGTGCGCGTCCGGCGGCAGCTGCCGTCCCGTGGCCTCCATCATGGTGCGGATGGGAGACAAACCCACCACGGAGCCCGGCTCGGCGATAATGATGTCGGCCAGGTTGGCGAAACTGGCGTAAGCCTGGCCGGTGGACGGATTCGCCAGCACCGTAATAAACGGAACCGCCGACTCGCGCAGTTTATTGACTGCGGAAACCGTTTTCGCCATCTGCATCAGCGACAGCACGCCCTCCTGGGTGCGGGCGCCGCCGCCGGTCACCAGCGCCACCACGGGAAGGCTGCGGCGGGCGGCCAGCTCGAAGGCCAACGCCACCTTCTCCCCCACCACGCTGCTCATGCTGCCGCCCATAAAGCCGTAGTCCAGCACTGCCAGCATGATGTTCCTGCCGTCAATCCGGCAGGTTCCGGTAACGGCGGCCTCGGTCAACCCGGTGCGGTCCTGGCTCTCGGTAATCTGCTCGTCGTAGGGGGTGCGGTTGGAAAAGGCCAGCGGCGCCACCGAACGAACGTAGCGGTTCTGTTCCCGGAAACTCCGCCGGTCGGCTAACAGCTCAATCCGCTCGCGCGCCGACAGCGTGTAGTGAAACCGGCAAAACGGGCAAACCCGGTATTCCAGGTAAGCCGTAGAATCGCTGATTGGCTCGTGGCAAAACAGGCAGTGGTCATGCACTGCCGAAAGGTACATCTCTTCCAGATCGTCCCCGTCGCTGAAAAGATGCACCAGAAAATTCGTCAGATTGCGGACCGGCACCTAGCCCCTCCTTTTAGTTGCCGAGAACTGGTTGCCGAAACGCCTGTGACCGGCGCCGTTCGATTTCGTCCTGCTACGGTCGTTCTCCCGGCTCTTACGGTAAGGATTATATTGTACACAATCATTATTTCAACAATGTTGCCGCCCGTGACCGCCGGTTCGGGAAATCCCCGGGCAAGATGAAATTACGCCAGATACCCCCGTCCGTTGCGCGGCGGCTCCCTAAAACAGCGGTCGTTGCGTCTCCGGCGCGGCGGCTGGCGCAACCTGCCGGATGGCGTCGAGCCAGTCTTCCAGTTCGTAAAAGGTGCGGTGGTTGAAATTCCGCAGGAAGGGGTGGCCCAGGCCGTCGTCGGACGGGTCGGCGTACACCAGCACCGGGCGGGCCGGCTCGGCGGCATGGGAGGCGTACATCAGCTCCGAGTACATCCCGGTGGACAGGCGGCCCCCCAGGGTGATGCGGTAGGCGGCGACGCACTGGGCCTGCTCCACCATCGTCAAATCCCGGTGCCGAATCTGATTCTCCAGGTCGTCCCAGACTTCCAGCGCTTCCCGCGGGTCCAGCGTCATGGGATAGGCCGGTGGACGGCCTTCGGTGAGGGCGCCGGCGGTTTCCAGGGGCCAGCGGGCTTCGTCGGCGCAGATGGCGATTTCCGGCACGGCGTCGGCGTAGGCGGATTGAGCCTTGTCGAACACCTGGGGCGTTCCCTCGTCCAGTGTGAGCGGGTCGAACACGATGAAGCGCCGGTGCAGTTCATGGCGGATGTCGTCAATTTTCGCCCGCAGCGCGGTGTCGTAGCGCACGGCGGTGATGGGAAAGCTGGCATATACCAGCGGATACTGGCGGCGGCGAAAGATGAGCCGGTAGAGCATCTCGGCGGGGTGTTTGACGCTGACGACGTAGTGAGGAACGGCGCGCTCCTGGTAGAGATTGCGCGCCAACAGGTCGGCCATGGCGATTTCGGCGGTGCGCCAGGCCAGAATCTCCCGCAGCCGCAGCTGAAAGTTGGTATGCCGGTCGGCGTCCCGGCGTTGCAGGGCGCTGCGGATGTCCAGCATATCGTCAACCAGGGTGATGATGCAGTCGGGCCGCCAGCGGCGGATGGTGGGAATATCAATCAGCGAAAACTGCCGGCCGCTGGTGTAGTAGGTCAGGTGCGCCGCAATCAGGCTGTGACGCGGGTCGGTGGCCTCCAGCTGCTCGGCGATTTCCAGGCCGGCCCGCCGCCACGCCGCCAACTGGTAGGTGGGGCGAAAGGCGGCCAGCACGCCGGCCAGCTCATTCCCCTGCGCCGCCAGCGCGCCCTCAATGCTGGCGGCCAGCAGCTCGCGAGGGTCAACGTCGTCATCGGCAGGGGCCGCTACTTCGCCATGGGCGCGCAAACGGCCCAGCAGGTTGGCCACGACGACGTTTTTGTTGACGCCGGAAATACCGGCCAGCAGAGCGCGCATAGGGTAACGATGCCCGGATGCCCGCAGGATGTCAAGTTGGCGGGCGAGTGAGCAGTAGCGTTCCGTTGTAGGTGGTTTGGTTTATGAGGCCCCGGTTTTGGAGTAATACCGGCAGGTTGTGCGGTGTCCATACGGCGCCCATCTTTTCTCGCCGCCGCAGCTCCCGGTGGTGCCGTTCCAAAGGGGAGGTCGTCTTGTGCCGCGCTTGCCCGGTGGCCAAATGCCGCCGTCCTTCCCCCAGGGCTTTCCGGCACCAGTACGTCCTCTGGCCTCCGGTCAACGCGGCCACCCGCGCCGCATAGCCCCTGGCCTCCGCCAGGCCGGACGATGCCAGTAGTCGCCGCGCCTCACGCCAGCCCTTCTCCCCAATGTTCCGCCGGTACTCCCGCAGCAGATGAAAATGGCAGAGCTGGTGGGGCGCTTGCCGGCCATAAACCATCGGGATGGCCGCGGCGATGGCCGCATCCCCGTCGCTCACCAGGTGCGTTGGCTGGATTGGCTCCCTGCCGACAAGCCCGGTCAATCTGACTTCGGAGCCGGTATTTGCAGCCATCCTACAACTAAACCACCTGAAACGGAACGCTGCCTAACCTTTGCCGCCGGTTGCCCCATCCCCCGGCATAGGGCATAATTGCGCCCGTCAATCGCAGCATCACCCCGCCGGCCGGTGCGTCGGCGCCGAGGCATATCATGGACTTTGAACCCCGTTACACCGCCGAGCAGGAAGCTTTCCGCGCCGAGGTGCAATCCTGGCTGGCCGACAACATTCCCGCCGGAATTGAGAATCCCGCCGATTCTATCGACTTGACCTATGAGCAGTACCAGATGCGCCGGGAGTTGGGGCGGCGGCTGGGGGACAAGGGCTGGCTGTGGCCCACCGCTCCGCAAGAGTATGGCGGCGGCGGGCTTACCGTTGACCACTCGGTGGTGCTGGAAGAGGAGATTGACGGTTACAACCTTTCGCTGCCGCCTTACTATGACTCCGGCGGACGGCTGGGCGGCAACTCCATTCTGGTCTGGGGCTCCGAGGAACAGAAGCAGGAGTTCTTGCCCAAGATTTTCAAGGGCGAAATCCGCACCTGGCAGCTGCTCACTGAACCGGAAGCCGGTTCCGACCTGGCCAACGCCAAGACCGCCGCCCGGCGCGACGGCGATGATTACGTCATCAACGGGCAGAAAGTCTATGTCGGCAGCGCCCACGGCTCCGACTATATGTGGACGATTACCTGCACCGACCCCGAGGGCGACCGCCACCAGAACCTGAGCTGGTTTATGGTGCCGTCCAACCTGCCCGGCATCAGCGTGTTCCCCATGGACTTGTTATCATCGGCTGGCGAGTCCGGGGCCGGTTCGGGCGTCAAGAACATCGTTTATTTCGACAACGTGCGCGTGCCGGCGCGCAACCTCATCGGCGGCGAGAACGAAGGCTGGAAGGTTGCCACCACTCACCTGGAGCTGGAGCACGGCACCGGCGGCAAGATTGGCCGCAACTGGATTGTTGACCGCATCTTTGACTACTGCAAGTCCAACAACCGGCGGGGTCAACCGTTGAGCAAAGACCCGGACGTTCGGGAGCGACTCATCGACATTTACATTGACGCCGAGATTGGGCGTTTGTTCCAGCTGCGCAACTACTGGATGCGCCACAGCAACGCCCTGATTACCTACGAAGGCCCCCAGGCGTCGTACTTCCGCAAGATGTCCGGGCTGCGGATTGCCACCGGCATTCTGGACGTCCTGGGGCCGGCGGCTTTGACGAAGGATGCGCAGTGGGGCGCCGGTGAAGGCCACATCGAGGCGAACCAACGGGCCGCGATTATCGCTTTGCATCCCGGCGGCACTACCGACATCCAGAAGGTCATCATGGCCCGACGCATCGGCATCGGTCGGCAGCAGCGGGAGCGGGCCGGCGCGCTGGCGTGAATTTTTTACCGGGACGGACAGGACAGGATAGACAGGATTTAACCGCGCAGGAGCGACTGACCAATGGACTTGGCCCTTACCGAAGAACAGGAAATGCTCAAAGCGGCGGTGCGCCGGTTTGTGGACACCGAGTATCCCAAGGAGGTGCTGCTGGATTTGGCCGCCACCGGGCAAACGGCGCCGTCCGAACCGTGGCAGAAGCTGGCGGCGACGGGCTGGCTGGGTATCATCATCCCTGCCGAGTACGGCGGCGAGGGCGGTTCCTATACCGACGCCGGCGTGTTGTTCGAGGAGTTGGGCCGGGGCCCGGTGCCGGGGCCGCATCTCAGCAGCGCGGCTCTGGGAGCGCTGACGATTCTGGAGGCCGGGACTGAGGAGCAAAAGCGCGCGCTGCTGCCGGATTTGGCGGCGGGACGGCGTACTGTGGCGCTGGCGATTACAGAGGCCGATTACCAGTGGGACGAGGATGACGTGCAGGCCGTTGCCGCCGCCGACGGCGCGGGTTATCGCATATCCGGCAGCAAGGTGTACGTGTACGATGCGGCGGCTACCACTGACCTCATCTGCGCGGTGCGTACTGAGAACCGGCAGCACGTGGGCCTGGCGATGGTGCCGGCGGATGCTCCGGGCGTTTCCATCCGGCGGTTGGAGGGGTTTGCCTGGAACCTGGCCGAAGTGCGGCTGGACGGCGTGCAGATTGAGCAGTCGGCGGTGCTGGGCGGGTCCTTCGCGAGCGGTTGGGCGGCTTTGCAGCGGGCGGTGGCGAGCGCCATCCCGCTGCTGTGCGCCTATCAGGTGGGCGGTTCGCAGCGGGTCTATGAGATGTCGGTGGATTACAGTCGCACGCGCATCCAGTTCGGTACCCCTATCGGGCGGTTCCAGCGGGTGCAGGACCACATCATCAATCTGGTCAACGAGCTGGACGCAGCCCGCTGGACGACCTACGAAGCCCTTTGGAAACTGGACAGCGCGCGGGCCGCCGCCGACAGCATCCACCTGGCCAAAGCGGTGAGCAGCGTCGCCTATTACAACGCCTGCAACCACGCCCACGAGGTACACGCCGGAGTTGGCAGCACTACCGAGTACGGCCTCACCCTGCACACCACGGCATCGCGCACGCTGTATCAGTTCCTGGGCGACCCCAAGTTCCACCGGCGGAGGCTGGCGGACGCGCTGGATTTGTAAGCTTCCCCCATAGGTTAAGGGGGCCGATGCAGAAGGGATGCTGCCTGTGCGATAGTGATGGTATCCATCTAACCACTATCGGAGCTTCCTTGTGAGCAATATACCGGAGGTTGCCCAGGCCCGGCATCGCCTTCTCACCGATGTCTCCGGACAAGCCGCGTCCGCGACGGGACTGGTACAACGGCGTTCCAGACTCACCGGCCCCGGCTTTGCCCAGACCCTGGTTTTGGGGTGGCTGGCAAACCCTGAGGCTAGCCTCGCGGCCCGCATCCGGACGGCGGCCGTGTTGGGGGCGCCAGTCAGTCCGCAAGCCCGGTTCCGGCGGTTCACCCCCAGGCGGCGGAATGTTAATACCAAGTCCTGCCGGAGGCGGTGTCCGCGGTGATTGCCACTGCCCCGGTGGCGATTCCCATATTGCGGCGGTTCAGCGTGGCGCTAAACCGGAGCCCCGGACGCCCCGCAGCAAACAATCGCCGCTTTATCAACGCCGTGTTCCGGGTACTGCGCGCCGGCGCTCCCGGGCGCGATTTGCCCCCGGACTACGGCGATTGGAGAAACACTCACCGCCGCTTTATTCGCTGGCGCAATAAAAACGTGCGGCGTCACGTCATACCTGGCGATTTGCCAGATACGGGCTCTGGCGCTGTGGGCTAAAATAATTTGACTACTCGCCTTGGGAAGTACACCAGCTTAGGCACTTCCAGCAGAGTTATAAAGGGATACATCAAGCCGCCGGAGTAGTTGCGCAACAACATAACCGGCGCCGCCCGGCCCGGCGTCATTTCCGGCGACTCGGTCAAGTGCGCCATAGTGCGGGCATCCGGTGGGCCAGACGGCTCGAAAACCACCACCCGCACTCCACGGACAATCCGCCAGGCGCCGTTTCAATCCGTGAGCGCACCGAGGCCCACTCCAAGCGGCCCAAACCGCTGCTCAGCGGCGGCAGCGCAACGGAACGCTGGTATCAGGGTAGCAAGGCGCCGGCCGCCGGCGACGGCGTTCTTTTATGTTCGCCATCCGATTGTCGTGCCGCCCACCTGACGATTTGCGATTGCGGCATCGCAATGCAGGCCATCGTAGTTGACAATTGACGCCAGCCGGTCGCCATGAACGATGTGGTAAATCCTGGGATGTTCCGGGGCTGGCATAGTTGGCATAGTTCGGACGTCCCTCCAGCGTAATCGGCAAACGCCATTCCTACATTTGTGCTACTATTGTGGCCGGTTGCCGGAATTACCGCAAATGGACGTCGGGCCACGCCAGGCTTCCGGTTAGCCCGTATCCCGGTCGTCCCTGTGCTAAACTACGCCCATCAACTTCCCACGGAGCCACGCCACTATGACCAGCACCACCAAAGACCCCATCCTCGTCGTCATCCAGCTTACCGGCGGCAACGACTACCTGAATACCGTCATCCCCTATGCCGACGGGCGTTATCACGACAGCCGGCCTACCGTGGGCGTCCCTGCCTCCGATGTGCTGGCCATTGACGACCGCTTCGGTTTCAACCCGGCGCTGGCGGAAATCAAGACCCTCTACGACGCCGGCAGGGTGGCCGTCATCAACGGCATTGGCTATCCCACGCCCAACCGTTCCCACTTCCGCAGCATGGACATCTGGCACACCTGCGAGCCGGAAAAGGTGGGCACCGAAGGCTGGCTGGGCCGCGTCATCCGCGACCTTGACCCTCACGCCGAAAACGTGCTCACCGGCGTCAACTTCGGGCGCGGCCTCCCCCGGGCCATGGCCTTGACCGGCGTGCCCGTGGCCTCCGTGGCCGTGCTGGAGACCTACGGCGTGCTGACCGGCATCACCGGCGAGCCGGAACGTTCCCAGGCGTTGGATATTTTCGCCCGTATGTACTCCCCCACCGTCGGCCTGGGCGCCACCATGGACTACCTGGGGCAGACCGGCCTCGACGCCCTGAAAGGCGCCGACATCCTCAAAGCCGCCCCCGATAGATACGCTTCCAGCGTGGAATACGCCGATACCGGCATCGCCCGCAACTTGCAGGGCATCGCCAAGGTGCTCACCGCCAACCTGGGCACCCGCGTTTTCTACACCCAGCAGGGCGGCTACGACACCCACGCCAGCGAGGAGACCGTGCACCCCAAACTGCTGGCCGACCTGAGCCGCGCCGTCAGCGATTTCTACGCCGACCTGCGCGAGCATAACGCCGCTGATAACGTGGTAATGTTCGCCTTTACCGAATTCGGCCGGCGCGTCAAGGACAACGGCAGCGGTACCGACCACGGCAGCGGCGGCGTAGCCTTCGCCATCGGCGACCCGGTGTCCGGCGGCATATACGGCGAATACCCGTCCCTGGCCGAGGCCGATTTGGTAGAGGGTGACCTGGCATTCAACACCGACTTCCGCGGCGTCTATGGAACGCTGGTTGAGCAGTGGCTGGGTCTGGACGCCAACCCCGTCGTGGGCGGCAGTTTCGAGCAGCCGCAGTTTGTGTAGGGAGAGGTGACGCCAATGACGCAGAGTATGATATTGCCCGGCTCTAACATCGGAGGAAAAGGAGTGGGGACATTCAACATCGAATTCAACATTGGCAGCGCGGACGGCGGCCATTCGCTCCCCTTGGCGGGAATGGTGGATACTGGCTCGCTTTACTCCATCATCCCGGCGTCAATTTTGGACGAGCTGGGCATTGCGCGGGATGAGGATGAATTGTTCAGCCTTGCCAACGGGTCGGTTGTGGAAATGTCCATCGGGCTGGCGCTCGTCACAATAAATGGCCGGGCTAGAACCGTTCACGTTGCTTTTGGCTACGACGACGAAGTTATTCTGATTGGCGCGATGACTCTGGAGCGATTTGGGGTTGCTGCCGACCCGGTTCACCAGCGACTGGTTCCAGCCCGAGTGACGATGTAACCGGAGAAAAGTTTATGATGACGCAGCCGCGACTTACCGAGCAGCAGCAACCTTTTGTGTACCCGTTGATACTGCCGGGAACCACCATCGGGGGCCAAGTAGAGATTCTTAACGTGCCGCTCATCGTCTATAGCCCGGATATGTCCCAGTCGCGTTCTCTCGTCGGCATGGTGGATACCGGGGCCTTGCACACCGTCATTCCGGCGTCCATCCTGGAGGCTCTGGGCATTCCGGTCTATACGCGCCGGGAGTACCAACTGGCCGACGGCTCTGCCGTCGCGATGCCGCTGGGTTCGGCCCCAATCGAGCTGGAAGGCGAAATCATCGCCGTGCCGGCGCTGTTTGGCGCAGACCCGCGCAACATTCTGATTGGCGCAACTACGCTGGCTACTTTCGGATGGGCGTCAGACCCGAAGCATCGGCGTTTCATTCCCGCCGACCTTACGCTGTGAGGCTACGCTATGACTACCCTGCTACACATCACCGAGGCCGCCATCCGGGCAAAATCGACGGAAAAGTCGTATGAGCGCGGCGAGGAGTACTATTGCCAGGGCACAGTGGAGTCAGCGACGCTGCGCGGCAACCGGCTGTTCGCTGAGGTGCAGGGCAGCGAGTGGGAGCCTTATCAGGTCGGCGTTGCTATCGCCGATGGTGACTTCACCGCATCCTGCACCTGCCCCTACGATTGGGAAGGTTACTGCAAGCACATCGTCGCGGCAATGCTGACCTACATCGACCCCGACGATGACCATTCCATCCCCATCGCCACGGCAACTCCCATTGACGACCTGCTGGCCGGGCTGGACGCCGCTGCGCTGCGGGTGCTGGTACACCGGCTGATTGACGCCGAACCCAGGCTGGTTGACATCGTGGACGGTTTCTGCAATAGATGACAAGTATGACGAACCGGGGCAGCGTCAGACGGCGCCCGGACTGCTGACGCAATAGCACGCCAGTCTAGCCGTGTAAAATACAGTATGACTACTCACTCCAACGGTAGCCACTCCACCCCCACATCTCCCGGTTCCGCCGTCTATGTGGACACCGAAAACCTGCGGGACAACACCCATGCCCAGCAGGTTATCGCCCAGACGGTTGCGGCTTGGCCGCCTGACCATCCTCCCGTCGGCGCACTCTCCCTCTACGTCCGCGCCGACAAGGAGGAACTGTGGCGGCTGTGGGCTGAGGAGTCGTACCCGGACTTGCGTATCCGCGTCCGCGGCGTCCAGCATTTCAGCAAAACAGCCGCCAAGAACTCCGCCGACCTGGCCATTACCGCCGACGCCATCGCCGACCTGGCCACCGGGCAAACCGCCGCCGTCGCCGTCATCAGCAACGATAGTGACTTTGGCGCATTGTTCGTCAAAGTCCGCGAGCTGGCCCGTTCCGCTCACTTGGAGCGCATCCCCTTCCTCTGGATTATCGCTGAGGGCGGCGGCGCATTGTCGCCGGAAATCGCACAGTTCATCCCGGAGCGGTTCCGGTGGAATTTGTCCGCGCCGCTCCCGGCGCCGGGGCCAGCGCCTACGGTCGGCAAGGCGACGCCGAAATCGCTGCCAGCGGCGACCAAGCCCGCCCTGCCGGCCGCTCCGGTCGCTAACGACGGCGCCGACGATGGCAACGAGGCCATCGCTCAGGAATTGATACGCCGGCTGCCCGTCGGAAATTTCAAGGTTGCCGAGGCCCAGAAGGTTATCCAGAAACGTTGGCCCAAGCTTTCAGTCGCCGGCGATACCGCCAAGCTTGGCCAGTTCCTGCTCAATGAAGTCTGGCCGCTGCTGCAAAAGCGCGGCGTAACGATGCCCCGCAAGAGCTCGCCGCGCACTTACGAAATCACGCAAGCCGCCAAAAACTCCATTGCGGCGCCAGCAGAGCCGGCTCGCCAGGATAAAACCGCGAACGGAGCCGCCGAACCCACCCCGGCACAGCTGGCTGCCGCTGTTGCTGGCGGCATAACCAGCGACATCTTTAGCGCATCCGACGCCCAGGCGGCCATCAAAGCACGCTGGCCAGAGCATCCGGCGGCGGCGGCGATACCGCAACGGTTCGGCGTCTGGTTCAAGAACCACCTCTGGCCGCTGATGGAGCAGCACGGCGTGGCCATCGCCAAAGAAAAACCCCGCCGCTACGAAATGACTCCCGACGCAAGGCACCGTCTCACCGCCCCCGGCTAGCGAGCGGCCAATTTGCTGACGCCCGCCCGGTTGACACTTCCGCTCTGCTGTAAGAACATAGGTTCGTTGACGCCGGCGTACTGCCATCATCCCACGCCGGCCAGGAGCGACCAACCCTATGCTCATCAAACGGACGCCCGACCGCTACGACAAGCTGCAAATCCTCGGTGGTATGCTTGCCTCCGACGACATCCTCACCGGGGGCAAAGTCAGCAGCGGCCCCCACCGCATGGCCTACTCCGACCCGCGCAAGAATCCTGCCCCCGGCATCTACAAGGCCAGCCTGCCCAACGGCAAGAAAATCAACCTGATGCGCGTGATGTTCACCGACTTCTGCAAGATGGACTGCGCCTACTGCCCCAACAGCATCTACGTGCCGCGCAAACGCTACGCCTTCAAGCGCGACGAGCTGGCCGACACCTTTATGGAACTGCACGGCCGCCTGGCCGTGGACGGCCTGTTTCTCAGCTCCGGCATTGCCGGCGACGGCTCCAAAACCACCCAGCGGCTGGTGGAAACCGTGGAAATCATCCGCAAAAAGCACGGCTTCAAGGGCTACATACATATGAAAGTGATGCCCGGCGCCAGCCGCGAGCTGGTGGAAAAGGCCCACCGCCTGGGCAGCCGCCTGTCGGTGAACATTGAGACGCCGGAGCCGGATATGATGCGGCGCATCAGCCCGCACAAGGACTTGCAACAAGACATCCTTGACCCCATGGCCTGGATTAACGACCTGACGCGGGAAAGCAGCGGCGGCGCCGTGGGCCAGGCCACGCAGTTCGTAGTCGGCGCCGCCGACGAGTCCGACCGCCAGATTTACCGCCGCGTTGACCAGATGTATACTGACTGGAACCTCAAGCGCGTCTATTACCCGCCCTTCCGTCCCGCCCGCCATACGCCGATGGAGGAAAAGCCGCCGGTGCCCGCCGGCCGGGAGCATCGCCTGTACCAGATGGACTGGCTGCGCCGGGTCTATCGGTTCGGCAGCGACGAAATTGACCTGGCCTTTGACCACGGCGGCTTTCTGTCGCTGGAGCAAGACCCCAAGACGGTCATCGCCATGGAGAACCTGGACGCTTTCCCCATTGACCTGAACACCGCCGGCAAAGACCGGCTGCTCCGCATCCCAGGCATCGGCCCGGTGTCCGCCGGCCGCATCCTGGAAAACCGCCGGAATCACACCATTGACAACTGGCGCGACTTGCAGGCCATGGGCGTAGTTCGCAAGCGGGCCTGGCCCTACGTCGTATTCCCCGGCCAGCGCCCGCCGTCCGGCAAGCAGCTGCGGCTGGACCTGTTCGGCGAGGCGCAAGACCGGCGGGCGGCGGAGGCGGCCGCCGTCAGCCTGCCACCGCCCAAATCGCCGGCCCTGTCCGCCGTAATGGAGCGGCCGGCGGCGTATCAGGCCAGCGGGTCTTACACCAGCCACGAGTGCATCCCGGGCAGCCGAGGGGCGATGTGCGCCGGCTGCCCGGTGAACCCGGCGGCGGACGCATAGGGGGATATGGTTTCCGAGTTAAACGCCTTGACCATGTGCGTCTTGAAAATTGCCCTAGCCTCCCTGATTACAACGTTCGACTGCCTTCCCTTGATGAGTCGATTCAAGCGAGTACTGAGCTCAGCGTCTTGAGGGGATTGTTGCTCGCACCATACGGCAAAGCAGCGGACACTGCCATAGCCAAGTTATAGACGTGCGAACGATAGGTAAGCATCGTGTTTCCTCCAGGTGTCTATCAAATTGAAGACGGTTACTCCGCCTCCAAATCCTCCGACGGAATCTCGTACCAGTACAGCTGCTCCGATTCAATCAGCGGTCGCAAACCCCAGTCAAACCGCACTCCGGCCACGGCCGCCAGCGCCGGCTGTCCGGTGAACCGGGTCATCAGCTCCGCGTTGCGCCGCGCGCGGCGGGAATCCCGGCCGTTCGCCGTGAACGACGCTTCCACTGCAATATAGCGCTGGCCGCCTTCCTCGTCGGCAACCTGCATCATCAGGTCGGCCCGGTGGAAGATCTGCAAGTCCCCGCGGGACAGGTCGGAAACATCCTGCCTCCGCGTCAACTCCATCAGGTCGGCCCGCGTCAGCCTTTGCTCCAGCTCAAAGCCCATCTCACGGGCAATCAGGTCGGCATCATTGCGAACGATGTCGTAAATAATCCTGCCTTTTATCCAACCCAGGTCATCCTGCATCCGGTCTTGTCTGACTTCCAGCCGCGCCTGGCTTTCGGCCAGCTGCGCGTGGCTCCTGACCAGTTCTGCCTGGCTCTTGGCGAGCTCGGCCTGGCTTTCGGCGAGCTTGGCTTGGTTTTCCTCCATGCGCGCCAGGGTCTCGGCAAATCGCGTCTGGTTTTCCTCCAGCCGCGCCTGACCCTGTTCCAAAGCGTCTATCCGACGCGCCAACTCGGCGACCGCCCGCGCCAGTTCGGCAACGGTTTGAGGAAGCTCCAGCAGTTCCCGCGTCAGCAGGCGCGCCCGCAAGGCTTCAACCAACGGCGGGTTCGCATCGAGAATGCGCATCAGGTCATCTATATCGTTGATGGCAGTGGTCATTGCGCTTAACCTCCGCTGCTATTGTAGCACCCTCTCCCCCGGCGCATCCGCCGTCCCCGGCAGCCCTGTGCTATCATTGCCCCGCAATCGCTCAATCCCATTGCCCCCGGAGGCCAATCACCCCGTGAAGAGTTACTACTTCTCCGAGTTTCCCTACCACGAATACCCCGACGCAGAGGGCGAGAAGTATCCCTCGCTGCGCCTCACCTTCCCCAACACCTGGTTCAACCCCAACACGGCCAACGGCCTGTTCAAGCGCTACTTTGACGAGTGCGTTTATGCCGACGAACTGGGCTTTGACGGCATTATGCTCAACGAGCACCACAACACGCCGTCGTGCATGAACGCGGCCACCAACCTGTCGGCGGCGGTGCTGGCCCGCATCACCCACCAGGCCAAAATACTTTTGCTGGGCAACATCCTGCCCATCCACGACAACCCCATCCGCCTGGCCGAAGAACTGGCGATGATTGACGTCATCTCCGGCGGCCGGCTCATCTCCGGTTTCGTCCGCGGCACCGGCGTGGAAACCGTCTCCACCAATAACAACCCTACCGCTAACCGTGAGCGGTTCGAGGAATGCCACGACCTGGTTATCAAAACCTGGACCACGCCCGGCCCCTTCCGCTGGGAAGGCAAACATTACAATTTCCGCGTCGTCAATCCGTGGATGGTGCCCATCCAGCAGCCACACCCGCCCATCTGGGTGCCGGGCACATCATCCCCGGAAACCGCCGAGTGGTCAGGACGCCACGGCTATACTTACGTCGCCTTCCTTACCGACCTAGACGTTACCGAAGAGCTGTTCGGGATGTACGCTCAGGCTGCCAACGCCGCCGGCCGGGAGGCGACGCCGGACAATTTCGGCTACCTGCTCTGCTGCTACGTGGGCGACACCCAGGAAGAGGCCGACGAGCAGGCTAAACATTTCATCTGGCGTATGGGGCCAACCCTGCGCGGCCCCCGCGAGTACATGGCCCCCGTCGGCTACCGTTCCGCCGCCGGCTCTGCCATCGCCGCCCGCCGCACCGGCCTCAAACCCCTCAATATGCAGACCTTTGAGGAGCTGAAAGAAAACTACCACATCGTCTGCGGCACCCCGGACACCGTGCTGGAAAAGCTGGAATACCTGCACCGGCGCCTGGGCATGGAGCACCTGGTGTTCTACGGCCAGGAATCCCGCATGGGCCACGAGGCTACGATGAAAAACATCGGGCTGTTCGGCAAAGAAGTGCTGCCGGTGATACAGCAGTGGTAGTTGGCGATTTGGCGACACCCTGGGCATTGTGAACCGCCGGGGCGCAGTGGTAGGATGGCTGGCAAATGGCCGATGTCCAGCGCACATACACGTTCACCGCAAACCTTACCAAGGGCGGCCACCGCCGCTTGGATGAAGTGCTGGAAACTTGCCGCGAACTTTATAATGACTACCTGACGGCACGCAAAACTGCCTATAATGCCTTGGGCGCAACCTTGAACGGCAAAAGTCAATCCGCCCCGGTAAAGCAGAACCGGGCTGCCGGCGACGAGCCAATCATACCCCAGCCAGACGCCCGTATGGTGTATGTCAACACCGACCCGCCGCCCATTTACGGCGGTATGTCTATGACCGGGTTAGGTCCGGCGCAACGCAAACGCCGGGCCGCCGGCTACGGTTGCACCGTTGCAGAATTGGAACCGCCGAGCCTCCCCCATAGCATCCGCCGGGAGTTGAATCCCGGTGAGGTCAAGGAACTAGCCGCCGCTCGCCGGTCGCACAATTCCTATCGGCTATGGCGCGCCTTATGGCCCAGCGATGCAGAACAGGAAAGCCTGCGAGAACAGTATGCCTGGACACGCTGGCGCAACCGCAACGCCTGGCCGGCGCTGGACGACGCCCTGGAGAATATTGACGACAAGTCCTCACTGAGCAACCATCTGACCGCTATCAGGAAAATCGACCCTGATTTGGAAGGCATCAACCGCCGCCTGGAAGTCGCAACCGTCATAGAGCGCCTGGACAAGGCATTCAGCGCCTATTTTGACCGCATGAGGAGGGATTTATGGCTGGCCTGCTAACAGCACTGAAGGTTGTAATGCCGATTTTAACGTTTGCCACGCTCGTGGCCGCTGTTACTGGCGGTTCGTCGCCGCTAAGCCTGGCCGCAAGCGCGGTCATCCTGTTCGGCGGCTGGTTCCTGTTGGTGCGGGTGCAAATCCGCGCCAGCAGACGCCGCCAACAATAACCGCTCTGGCAAGGCAGCACGGGAGAGGGTGGCCCCGTGCGTGGGTGGAGATTTCTCGGTGGAACATCCGCGCCGTCATCAGGATGATGATTGTCCGCTATTAGCAGTCCCCACATATACGCATTAGGGGCGGGTTTGAAACCCGCCCCTGTGCCGTTGCGCCAATCGGCAGTGGCTACACGGCGGCCAGCGCTTTCTCCCGAACCTCGCCCACCAACTCCCCGGCCCGCGTTGGCCCGCGCACCAGCAGCGTCGGAACCGGCGAATGGCGCACTACCCGGTCGGCCACGCTGCCCAGCAGCGCCCGCTCCACGCCGCGACGACCGTGGGTCGTCATCAACACCAGCGCGTTGTCCAGCCGGTCGGCCAGCCCAATCACCGCGTCCGCCGGATGCTCTAGCGAATGCACCACGTCCACATCAAAGGCCCCGAACTGCGCGCCCAGGCCCTCCGCTTTGCGCCGCAGATATTCCACGGCCAGCGCCGCCAGACTCGCGGACATTTCCGTTGGGCCGCCCAATTGGAACCCGGATTCGCCATTCAGCCGCGTCCACTCGGTATGCGCCCGGAAGTACTCCGAGTTCTGGGTGCTGCGGAGCAGAACCACGCGGGCGCCGAAGGCCGTCGCCAGCTCCGCCGCGTAGGGCAGCGCGTCCTCGGCAAAGGTTGAACCGTCCAGCGGCACGATGATGTGGTCGCAGGACTGCGGAACTACCGGGCAGTCCCGCTCGTTGCACCGCACGATGAGCGTCGGATTTTTCACCTCCCGGACCACTTTGGCGGTCACGCTGCCCATCACCATGCGGGACCAGCCCCCGCGCCCGTGGGTTGACATCACGATGAGCGCGTCGGGGTCGTGGTTCGCCAGGTTAACGATGACTGCGGCGGCGGGGCCTTCCTGCGCTGCGACGTGAACCGGCGTGGTAACGCCCATCCTTTCCAAGCGACGCCTTTCGCCCGTCAGAAAGGCGGTGATGCGGTCGTGCTCGGCGGCGGTCATGGAGCCGCGGTAACGCCCGCGCTCCCGGTCGGCCTGCCAGTCGGGGGCCGGCGCGAAAGCCCGCACCAGCGTCATCGCGGCGCCGGCAGCATGGGCCATCAAGCGGGCCGCCGGCAAAGCCTGGGCGGACACTTCCGACCCGTCGAGAGGGACGATGATGTTCTTGCACAGTGTCATAACGCCACCTCCTGGTGCGCTACAATTGCGTAGCGAAAGATTCCCTAGTTTGTGAAACCTGTCACATTTTATATTGGGATATTCCTTATCTGTGATAACAATAGTATATCGCCTGGGCCGTAATTTGGCAATAGGCAGCGTTTCGTTTTAGGGGTCGCGGTTTCCGGGCTGCTTTCGAGACGCGCCGGGGCAGGTTTGACCTGCCCCGGCGGGAATGGCAGCCGCCTGAAATGGAACTCTACCCGCCAAACAAGCCGCCGCCGCGGGCGCCAGTCACTGACTGGCCGGCTACCGGGGCTGGCGGGCTACCGGATTACCAGCACCGGCGTGTTGGAGTAGCGAATCACCCGGTCGGTTATGCTGCCCATCACCATACGGCCCACCCCGCTGCGCCCGTGGGTGGTCATCACCACCAGCGACGGCTGCACGTTGGCTTGTTCGATAATGCTCTGAGCGATGTTGTCGTGAGCCACGTGCTCGGCGACTACGCCGTGAGCGTGGTCAATGGCCATGCGGTTGCTGACGTCAGCCAGGTACATAGCGGCGCTTTCAGCGTCCTCGGCCGTCAACTCCTCCGGGGAAGCGGGGTCGAAATTCGGAATGGCCCCCATCTCCAGAGTCGCGGCGGTAAGCTGCTGCCGGTAGTAACCCGGCGTCGGCGTAACCCGCAGCACCGTGATGCGAGCGGACAGCGCCGCCGCCACGCTGACGGCATGGGGCAGCGCCAATTCGGACAGCGCCGAGCCGTCCAGCGGAACCACTACCGACCGCAGCGATGCCTCCGGCGCGGCTGGCCCCGTTACCGTGGCGCGCACGATGAGCATAGGGTTGGGCATCGTGTGCAGCACCTTGTCGGTAACACTGCCCATAACCCACCGCGAGATTCCACCGCGACCGTGGGTACACATAACCACCAGCGCCGTGGGGTCGGCGCTGGCCTGGGCCACGATGGTATCCGCTGCCGCCCCCCGCTGCGTCGCCACGCCCACGGCGTGCCCGGCCGCTTCCAGACGCTGGCGCACCGGGTCCAGCGATGCCAAAGCCCGCTCTTGCGCGCCCCGCTGTAGCTGCTCGACCGCCCGTTGGTGTCGCGGCCCCAGCAGGCCGGGCGATAGAATGTCGAACGCCTGCACCAGTTCAATGGGCGCCGACAGCGACCTGGCCACCAGCTGCGCATAAGGCAGAGCCTGTTCCGATAATTCCGACCCGTCCAGCGGTACGATTACTTTTGAGTACATGGCGAATTGCATTCTCCCGGCTGAGGTAATCGCGGTTGCGGTTATCAGGGACAGCATAGCCGTTCCCCAACAAACATTCTACCATTAAGGCCGCAATGCCGCCGGCGTAACGTCGGTTTGCGCGAAATCATTGCCCTTGAACAGCAGGGGCAACCCCCGCGCCGACGCCAGGGCGTAGGCGAAAGTATCGCCGAAATTGAGCTAGGCGGGGTGATTACGGCCCCGTCCATACCGTCGATAAGCATCAGCGGCAACCCACAGCTGCGCCTCATCCGGCGGAACCAGGCGGACAAAGGGGCGGCCCAGAAAATGGACTGCGGCCTGGGAAACGGCGTCTCCTTTTCCCATAGCGACTATCATAAGTTCAACCGCCGTAGCGGTGGACACCAGCACATCTCCATCGCTTCGCATCGCAAGGTGAAACGACGGCCCTTCGTCTTCATCCATCAGGACCGCCATTATCGCTGAAGTGTCTGCCACCATCATTTGGGCAGTCCGTTCTCATCGTACAGTTCTTCCTGCCAGACTTTGGAGGGCGGATTATTTTCGTCATATTCGTCAGGATGCTCCTCACGCCAACGACGGCCGGCCGCGCTTAAGAGTCTATACTCTTCTGCTATTTCTGTAGAAGTCATCTTGCGGCGCGGCGGGGGCGCTTTGGCCTCCAGGTCGTCCAGCGCCATTTTGAGCACTTGCTCCGTAGCGTCCGGCCCATCCAAGCCCAACCGCCGGGCCAAAGCGGCGATGCGGGCGGCGGTTTTGGGTTTCAGTGTGGCAGCCACATTGTTCTCCTTGCGGCTATGGCGCGTCTTGAATAAACACGTCGGCGGGGTTGACGCCGCAGTGTTGCAGTAATGGCCACATCAACCGACTAGCCAGCGTGCTTTCTGAGCGACGCCCTAAATCGCCGCAAGGCCCTTCGTCGCTGGCGTTTGATACGCGATGAACCCATTAATTTGGCGGACTTTTCCATGTAGCTGATAAAGTTGCCGCTGAACTTCTGGCGTGCCTTCCGAGCTCTAGCCTTTTTGCCACGGGTCGGCAGCTCCGAGTACATATTATAAAGTGCTTGTTGGCGGAGCGGCGCTCCGGGTTCGCGGCGAATTTCGGCTGCGCCGATAGCTTTTTTCAGCTTCCGGTGATAGCGATGGATAGATGACGGACGGATTACCACATCAGTTCCGTTGAACATAAAGCCAAGATATTGTAGCTGGCGGTGTTGAGATAGTTCAGCGCTGTGCAAAATTTGCGTTTTCGGCTCGCTACGATTCAGCGATAAATGCTGCAATTCCTCGTCCAGTCTGCTCAACGCCTCGTCCCCGTAGCCACACGGTATGACCGCCAGAACATCGTCGCAGTACCTCCAGTACCGCCCGCCAAGCCCGGTTATCCATTCGTACATAGCCAAGTCCAAGTCGGCCATATACATATTGGACAGCAGAGGGCTGAGCTGCGTACCCTGCGGGATGCCCACTCCCTGCGATAAGCCGGGGTTGGGCTTTACCAAGCCACGCGGAAGGACTTTCTCGCGAAACTGCTTCGGCGTACATAACCGTTGCGGTTGATTCTCGCGCTTGGATCTCCCGAACATTCTGATACCAAACAGGTTGTAGATTTTATGGCGTTCAACAACGCTATACTTGGTAACAGCGTTGTACACAGCATAATGGTCGTCTGGCAGGCGTTCATTGTCGATGAAATGTCCTCAAATTGATTTCAGTTGCTTATGATTGATATTGTCGAAAAATGACTCCACGTCAGTAGCAATGATTTGATAGCCGGGGTTAGCCTTTATGAAGTCAAACGCTTCTTTGGCCAAGGTTATGTTGTTCACGACATTACGCCGAAAGGCTGTCACTGCCGTGTCCAATCCATTAAATTGCAGCCAGTTTTCGTAAGGGGCTTCAAGGAGAGATTTGTAGTATGCGAAAATATAGCCGTCCTTGTGGGCAGGATAGGCAATAGGGCGTTCTTTCGGATCTTTTATGAAAGGCGCCGGGCTTACCGCAAAGGCTTTTTTGATGCGCGGAGTGATGAGTGAGTAAGTTAGCAAAGGGTAGAACGGATGGCGCGCCACACGCTCCGCATTTCCAACGATAGAATCGTTGTGCCGCACTCCAGATAATGGAGGTAGCGAATTGATGATTGAACTCGCCGTTGCTGTGTCCGCTCTGCGGATGTGCTATAACGGCGAACTCTATCGCCTGTGCGATAGATGACATCGTTGTAACAGAACCCATGTCGATAATGCAACCGGAGGCGGCTAGTCGAGAGAATTGCGAAACTAGCGATGCGCCGGAGTAACGACCGAATTCGTCAAAAGCGCGACGGAATACGTTACAGAATCTGGGTCGTTCCTGCAGGGGCCACGGCCCACCAGTACACTGCAACCGCCCGCCGGGCTGCTACCAGGTTACGCCCGGCACGTAGAACATTGCTCCGAATTTGCCGGCGCCGCCAGAGTTAGATCTCAGCCGCTCAGGCACTCGCAGTGGCACCCCGCAGCACTGCGCCGGCAACTGGGCGAACGGTTTTCCTCGCGAGCCCGCCCGGCGCGCCGCCGGTGTCTCGTCAGCGACGCCCCGCCGGCGCCGGGCATTACGCCGTCTTACCCCACCAGTCACAACAACCGCAGTCGGGATTCTGGCAGATCAACGCCGGCGGATGCTCGGCTTTCCCGCGCCGCGCTGGCGGCAGTTTCACCGTCATACGCCGCATCCCTACGTAGTCGTCGGATTTCAGGCGGGCCAACACCGTGGCCAGGTGCTACAGCCGCGACATCCTGACGTGCCGGCTCACTTTGGCCATCCCCTGGCGCTGGCGCCTGTTGAGCAACCGCGAGTGTTTCCCGCTGCGAAAGTAACGCTCAATTGCCGTCCGCATCCGGTAAATCCGTTGCCACTCGGCGGTAAAACCCGGCAGGATGCCGATAATCCGCAGCAACTTGCCCGCCGGCTTTTCCCAAACCGCGTAGTCACAGCAGGCAGACCAGTGAACCTTACGTTGCAACTCGCAACCACTACCGGGACACCGGAACCGGTGTCTTCGCTCCAGGTCGGAACCCAGGTACTCCACCGGCTCACCGCCCAGGCAGGTAGGCCGACCATCGGCAGTGTAGATGCCGTCGTACAGCCGCCGGCCTTTATCGTCCTTACGCGGCCGCGGCGCCGCAACAATTGGAACGATGCCGTGGTCCACCAGGTGCTGCCGCCGTTCCTGTCCCGCGTAGGCTTTGTCGCCGATGCCGTACTGCGGCGTCAGCCACGGATGCAACCGCCGGACTGCGGCCCGCAATTGGGGCAGCTGCGGCCCGTCGCCAGCGTTGGCCGGCAGGACGATGCCCGCCAGCGGGACACCGTAGTAAGCATCGCCGGCTTCGTGGACCTTGTAGCCGTAAAACAGCTCATCTTTTTTGGCGCTGCTCTGGTTCTTGGCCGTCCGGTGTCCCCAGCTGGCATCCTGGTCAGCAGGCACGCTGCGCTTGGGATTGCCGTAGGCGGCAATGTCCGTAGAGTCAAAGGCGATGTAATCGCCCAGTCGGGGCGCGTCGGCCGGTACGATGCCGGCGGCTCACAACCGCTCCAACTCGTCGCGGATTTCAACTATCACCCTGGCGGACGATGCTGGCGATGGCTTCCTGACGCGCGGTGAGCGCTTTCTTGAAGCGACTGTAGGCGCCGGCGCCGGGAGCCGGCTCCAAGCCACACACATCCAATAACACCGCTGGCGTCCAGCTCAGACAGGAAACGGCTAGCGTAGCGGATATTGAGGACGTGCTGCGGTAAGCAGGCACAGAGCTTTGGCATCGCGCAGTGGCCCTTGCGGCCGCCTTTCCGGTGCGGCGCATCCAGCGTTGCCGCCAGCGGTCCGGCGTGCTTTTGCACGGCCCCGATTATGCTGGCCAAAAAACGGTAGCCACTTCTTGGCACAGCTGAGGATAGTGACGGCATTGGTGAATGGCCAGCCTGTTGCTGGTCAGCCACCAGTTGCGAGTATTATCGCAAGCGGCCATCAGGGACGCTCCTCCACCAAAGGGCTCCAGTGGTTACAGAGGCTGTCGGAGGTAGTGACTCCGGCGGCCTCGCCGTTATTTCGCTACGCTTGACGGCCTTGCTCCAGGAAGAGCCTAGCCTATCAAAACGCTCGCCCTATACTACTAAAATAGTCTTGCCAATGCAAAAGGTTTTGGCGTTTTTCGCCTTGCTTTATGGAAACTCCAAGCGGACATCGTTCTGCAACCGCTGTCGTACCGGCTTCTTGCCGGCACTAGACTATAATGGTAGGCTAGTGTAGCAACGTGGCCCGTTGTCAAAGACACACCGACCACCAAAGGAGCTACATGATGGCCTACGTCAAAATTGACGGCTTTCTCTGCGAGCGTTGCGCGCACCGCTGGATACTGAAGCAGCCGGGCCTGCCCGAACCCAAGGTCTGCCCCAAGTGCAAGAGCTACCAGTGGAACACGCCGCGGATGCGTCCGCCCCGGGCCAACCCCTACCGCAACGACCCGGCGCTGGCCCGCAAAGCCGCCTAATCGCTGCTATCGACGGGCAAACAGCCCGCAACTAGGCACCACCGCACCGCCCGTACATCGGAGGACGCTAATGCCCAGCCTCCCGCACGTTTTGGACAACGAAACCTTCACCGTAGCCGACCATCTGCGCCGCAACTTGCGCGCCGCCGACGAGTTCAACTTCGTCTCCGCCTACTTCACCATCTACGGCTACGAACTGCTGGCTGAGGAACTGGAAAGCGTCGGCGCAGTGCGCTTCCTGTTTGGGAACCCAACCTCCATAGAACAGGTGGACCCCGGAGCGCAGGAACCCAAGTCCTTCGAGCTGACGGAGCAAGGCTTGACGCCCAACCACACGCTGCAGCAACGGCAACTGGCGCAGCGGTGCGCGGCCTGGGTTGCCCGCGATAGCGTGGCTATCCGCTCCGTCAGGCAGTCCAACTTTCTTCATGGCAAGCTGTACCTCACCGATGGGCCGGACGGTGCCGCCGGCGTAGTCGGCAGCTCCAACTTCACCAGGCGCGGGCTGGGCGGCAGCGGCCAGGCCAATCTGGAAATCAACCTGTCAACCGACGACGCCATCACGCTGTCCGAACTGCGGGAGTGGTTCAACCGCCTTTGGAATAACGAGCAACGCACGGAGGATGTCAAAGGGCGGGTACTGGATGCGCTGGCCCGCATCGGCGAGGACTACGCCCCGGAGCGGGTGTACTACAAAACCCTGTACGAGCTGTTCCGCAAGGACATTGCGGCTATGCAGGCCGGCGACGACGCCCTGAACGCCGCCGGATTTACCGGCAGCCAAATCTGGAACGCCCTCTACGAGTTCCAGAAAGACGGCGTCCGCAGCGTCATCGCCAAGCTGCGGGCGCACAACGGCTGCATCCTGGCCGACAGCGTGGGCCTGGGCAAAACCTACACCGCGCTGGCCGTCATCAAATACTGTGAGCTGCGCAACGAACGCGCGCTGGTGCTTTGTCCCAAAAAGTTGTGGGAAAACTGGTCGCTGTACCAGGCCGCCAACAATCATATTCAAAATCCTTTCGGCGATGACCGCTTCGGCTACACCCTGCTGGCTCATACCGATTTGTCGCGGGATTCCGGCATGGCCGGCAACGTTGACCTCGCTAACTTCAATTGGGCCAACTACGATTTGGTGGTCATTGACGAGTCGCACAACTTCCGCAATGACGAAGGCCGACGCTACCGGCGGCTGCTGGACGAAGTTATCGCCAGCGGCGCGCGCACCAAAGTGCTGATGCTGTCGGCCACGCCGGTGAACACTTCGCTGGCTGATTTGCGGAATCAGATTTATCTGATGACCGAAAAGCGGGAGGATGCCTTCCGCCAAAGCCTGGGTGTGAGCAGCATTCGCGGCGTGATGGCGGCGGCGCAAAAGCAGTTCCGGGAATGGGAAACCGAGCAGGGCCGGCGCGCCCAGCGGGATAAATCCCGGCTGCTGGACAACCTGGGCGCCGACTTCCTGCGGCTGCTGGACGGCGTGTCCATATCCCGCTCCCGCCGGCTGGTGGAACAGTTCTACGCCGCCGAAATGGAGCGCATCGGGCAGTTCCCCGAACAGGCCCCTCCGGTCAACGAACACCCGCCCACCGACCTGGCCGGCAGCCTGTCCTACCAAGACCTGGCCGAACTCATTGGCCGGTTCCGGCTGGCCCTCTACCAGCCCTCGGCCTATGTCACCGACCCCAAACGGCTGGCGGAACTGGCTGCAACCCGCCAGCAGTACAACTTCAACCAGCAGGACAGCGAACGCTTCCTCATCGGAATGATGCGGACTAACTTCCTCAAGCGGCTGGAGAGCTCGGCCCACTCGCTCACCCTGACGCTGCAACGCACTATCGGCAAGATTGACCGCCTGCTGGCCCGGATTGACCGCTACCAAAAGGGCAATCCAGCCACGGCCAACCTGTCCGGCTCGGACATTCTGCCCGACAACGATGATGACGACGAGGAGTTTTTCGTCAACCGGGGCCGCAATCCCTATCGCTTGTCAGAGCTGGACTTGCCCCGCTGGCAGGCCGATTTGCGGCAGGACCAGGCCACCCTTTCGGCCGCGCTGCAACAGGTCAAAGCCGTTACCCCGGAACGGGATGGCAAGCTGGCCGCAATCAATGACGCCATCCGCGACAAGGTGGAACGCCCAACCTCCGACCGGGAGGGCAACCCCAACCGCAAGCTGCTGGTATTCACCACCTTCAAAGATACGGCCGAATATCTGTACGATAACCTGGCCGGCCTGGCCAAAAAGCTGGGCATCAACATCGCCATGGTATCCGGCGCGGAAACCCGTACCGCCGCGGGCGCCAACAACTTCAACGCCATCCTCGCCAACTTTGCGCCCGCGGCCCGCCAACGCCGGGCCGATGCCGCCGGCAACGCCGACATTGACCTGCTGATTGCCACCGACTGCATTTCCGAAGGGCAGAACTTGCAGGACTGTGACACCGTCATCAACTACGACATCCACTGGAACCCGGTGCGCCTCATCCAGCGGTTCGGGCGCATTGACCGCATCGGCAGCCGCAGCCGCACCGTGCGGATGGTGAACTACTGGCCCACATCCGATATGGACGCCTACCTGCAACTGCGCAGCCGGGTGCAGGCGCGCATGGCCCTGGCCGACATCGCCGCCAGCGGCGATGAGGACCCCTTTACCGAAGCGGATGCCCGGCTGGAATTGAATTTCCGCAACGAACAGCTGCGGCGGCTCCGCCAGGAAGCCCTCACCCTGGAGGATTTGGACGATGCCCCCACCCTGGGGGACTTTACCCTCGACCACTTCATCGCCCAGCTGCTGCGCTACCTGGAACGCAACCGGGATGAACTGGAAGCCATGCCCCCCGGCGTCTATGCCGTTGCCGCAGCGGGCCCAACCGCCCCCGGCGTAATCTTTTGCCTGCGCCAGCGCAACGCCGGCGACGCCGGCAACCCGCAGCGCCAGTACGCCAGCCCCCGGCATCCTTACTACTTCGTCTATATCCTGCCCGACGGCGCCATCCGCTACGGCTGCGCCAGCCTGCAACAAACGCTGGCCGTCTTTGAGGCGGCGGCGGTGGGGCAAACCGTCCCCATTACCGAACTCTGCGACCGCTTTGACCGGGAAACCGGCCAGGGCCGCAATATGGCCCTTTACGACCGGCTGCTCACCAGCGCCATCGCTCAAATCCTCCAGGCCCACGCCGGAACGCAGGCCGACCTGCTGGGCCGCGACGGCGCGCGGGATTTCAGGCTGCCGCCGGCGGTGGAAAACCCCACCGCCGCAACCGACTTCGAGCTGGTAACCTGGCTGGTCATCAAGGGCGACGACTAACGAGGGGAAACGAACTATGAACGGACTTATCCCGGAACGCATCCGCGCCGCTTTGCAGCCGCTGGCCGGCGGCGATTTCGCGGCCGCCGCGCCCAGCCTCCTGGGGGAATTGGGCTACCGCAGTACGCGCACCCTGCCCGGCCAGTCGGGGGACGCCGGCGATTTTGTCCGGCAGTTCCGGGCGGCCAGCCCGGGTACGCAATCCGAGCGGGATTTCCTGGGGGAAGCCCAGTCCGTCCATATCCTCTTTCAGCTCACCAACGCCGAAATCGCCCAGCCGGAGCAAAAAGCCTTGTTCGACGGCGGCGGGTTTGACACGGGCAACGCCCAGAGCTTCCTCTTTGCCGCCGTGGCATTGCGCGGCAGCGCCTACCCCCGCGGCCGGTATGCCGCCTTTACCCGCGAGCTCAACAAACGCTTCCCGCATCCCATGGTCGTCCTGTTCCGCACCGCCAGCGGACGAATTACGCTGGCCTTTGTCCATCGCCGCCCCAACCGCCACCATCCCAACCGGGACGTGCTGGGCAGCGTTTCGCTCATCCGCGAAATCAACCCCGCCGACCCGCACCGGGCGCACCGGGACATCCTGGCCGAGCTGTCGCTGCCGGAACGTCTGCGATGGATGACGGCCCACGGCAAGCCGCACAACTTTGACGGCCTGCTGGAATCCTGGCTGGCAGCCCTGGACACTGAGGAACTGAACCGGCAGTTTTACCGGGAGCTGTTCCGGTGGTTCGAGGGCGCCGTCGCGACGGCCCGCTTTCCGGCCGGGGCGGCCCGGACGCTGCCCCCGGAGGAACACGTCATCCGGCTGATTACCCGTCTGATGTTCGTGTGGTTCATCAAGGAGAAGGGGCTGGCCGCCGCAGACCTGTTCATTGAGCATCGGGTAGCGCAGCTGCTGCCAGACTATGACCGGGACGGCGGCGATTCCTACTACCGCGCCGTGCTGCAAAACCTGTTTTTCGCCACCCTGAACACCGAAATCAAAGACCGCCGTTTCAGCCGGCAAACGCGCGACGACCATCGCAACTTTTCCGTGTACCGCTACCGGGACGAAATCGCGCAGCCGGACGCTCTGCGCGCGCTGTTCGCGGCGACACCCTTCATCAACGGCGGCCTCTTTGACTGCCTGGACAGCTTTGACGCCCAGGGCGCCGGCGGCGTCCGCGTGGACTGCTTTACCGACAATCCCCAGCACCGGGCCGGCTACTCCATCCCCAACCGCCTGTTTTTCGGCGACGACGCCAGCCCCGGCCTGATTGACCTGTTCAACCGCTACAAGTTCACCGTGGAGGAAAACACCCCCGCCGAGCAGGAAGTCGCCCTGGACCCGGAACTGCTGGGCAAGGTCTTTGAGAACCTGCTGGCCGCCTTCAACCCGGAGACCAGGGAAAACGCGCGCAAGGAAACCGGCTCGTACTACACGCCGCGCGCCGTGGTGGACTATATGGTGGACGAGGCCCTGACGGCCACGCTGGCGCAAAAGGCGTTTTCAGATGACGGCGACGGGCAAGACCGCTTGCGCTATCTGCTGGACTACGGCGACGCTTTCGCTGACGCGGAAACCCTGTTCACTCCGCCGGAACGGGAGGCCGTCGTGCGCGCCGTCGCCGGCCTCAAAGCGCTGGACCCGGCCGTGGGCTCCGGCGCCTTTCCTATGGGCATCCTGCACAAGCTGACGCTGGCCCTGCGCCGGCTGGACCCGGACAACCGCATCTGGGAACGCATCCAGCGGGAACAGGCCGGCATCCGCGCCGACGCCGCCTTTGACACCGACGACCGGGCCGCCCGCGACGCCGAACTGGACGAAATCAGCGCCACTTTTGAGCGCTACCGCGATTCCGACTTCGGGCGCAAGCTGTACCTCATCCAGAACAGCATCTACGGGGTGGACATCCAGTCCATCGCCACGCAGCTTGCCAGGCTGCGCTTTTTCATCTCCCTGGCCATTGAGCAGCAGCCCAACGACAACCCGGCGGACAACTACGGCATCAAGCCGCTGCCCAACCTGGAAACGCGGTTCGTGGCGGCGGACACGCTGCTGGCCCTGGCACGGCCGGCGCAGCGGACGCTGGGACAGACCGACGCCGTGGTGCGGCTGGAGCGGGAACTGGCCGCCAACCGGGAACGGCACTTCCACGCCAGCAGCCGGGCCGTCAAGCTGGCCTGCCGGAAGGAGGATCAACGCCTGCGGGAACGGCTGGCCCAGGCACTGCAAACCGCCGGCTTTTCCGCAGGGTCGGCCAGCCAAATCGCCGCCTGGGAACCCTTTGACCAGAGCGCGGACGCCGCCGGCTGGTTTGACGCCGAGTATATGTTCGGCGTGGCCGACGGTTTTGACGTGGTGATTGGCAACCCGCCGTACATCAATGTTGAAAACCTGTCCGCCCGGATGCGGGATTATCTGTTCGCTAATTACGAAACCTGCATGATGCGTACAGATATTTACATCGCATTTCTGGAAAAATCCTTGTCCATCCTCAACGACAACGGGTTGATGTGCTTCATCATTCCCGCCGCTTTCACGACGCAGCAGTACGCCACCAAAATGCGCCAACGGCTGATTGCCAACCACCATGTCCGCGAGTTCGTGGACGCCAGCAGCTACCGCATTTTCGAGAACGCCGTCGTGTTCAATGTCGTCTTGCAAGTTACGAAAAGTCGGAGCGACGCGCCGACACGGGTACGCATCCACGCCAGCAGTGCTGATTTTGACAACCGCAGTGGTACGGAGTTCACCGTCGACCAGAATCGCTTCGCCACGCTGAAAGACGCCCGCTTTGATACCAACCCGGACATCGCCGGCGCCGTTGTCATCAAGGACAAAGTCTGGCGCAACGCCGTCCGCTTCGACCAGATTTGCCTGGTAGCCTACGGCGCGCGACTCAATCACCGCACCGCAAAAATTGGCAAAGCCCACTATATCAGCGATACGCTCATCGCCGGTGGCAAGCCTTTCTGCGAAGGCAAGAACATTGAACGCTACTCATTTTCCCAGGATGGCTGGCTGAACTACCAACCCAGCGAACATTACAACCCGATGTTCCCCGAACTATTCGAAAGCGAAAAGCTGATGTTCATCAGAATTGTTAAAGACAAGCTGCGGTTCGCCTACGACGAGAAGGGCTTTTACAACAGCCACACCGTAGTCAACTGCGTGCGGCTGGACTTGTTGGCCGGAGCAACACACCGGACTGCGGTATCAGCGCGCAAAGGCGCTGACTTGGCCCTCGCCAGCAGGTTTGACTATAAGTACCTGCTGGCGGTGCTAAACTCGCAATTCGTCAACTGGTACTTCCTAAACTTCCTGAGCGACAACCTGAATTTCTACCCCAACGACGCCAAGCAGCTGCCCATACCCAAAGCCACCGCCGCGCAGCAGCGCCCCATCATCCGGCTGGTAGAGCGGATATTGCAGGCCAAAGCGTCCAACCCGGCGGCGGACACCGGCGCGCTGGAGGCGGAAATCGACTGGCTGGTCTATGACCTGTACGGGCTAACCAACGAGGAGACGGCGGTGGTGGCCGATTTGTTCTGGGAAGGAACGCAGAGCGAAGCGGAGGAAGACCAGGCGCTGCTGCGGGCAATGGCCGAGTCCGACGTCAATGACCGGGTAAGCCTGTCCGAAGTGCGGGCAATCCTGCGGGCGCCCGATGACCGTTGAGCCGAACCCAGCCGCCTGTTTGGCCGGGACGCGCGGCGGCTGGGCCCGGCTCAACTGCGGCGCCGGCTGGATGGGGCAATCCAGGAACTGATTGCAGCCGCCAGCATCACCGAGGTCAGCGGAGTCAAAAGGCTCCAAGGCCAACACTACCGCATCAGAATAGGCGACTACCGCTTGGGCATAACCATAGCCGGCGAAACCGCCATCCTGCGCCGGTTCCTGCCCCGAGGCGAAATCTACCGCACTTCCCCTGATGGCAGCGGCCGGCGGGCGGGGGATGGCGGTATGCTGGAGTGGCGGCAACCGCGGGCGGTGCGGCGTGTAGCCGGCCGGCCGGTGTAGGGGCCTGACCGCTAGGGAAGTGGCGGCGGCGTGGCGGTGTGGCGGTGTGGCGGTGTGGCGGTGTGGCGGTGTGGTATGATGGGGTAAATCCACAGCGGGGGTGATGCCGATGGCTACTCGCAATACTTACAACTACACCTACCGGAGGGGGCGCCAGGTTTCTAGCCGGGAGGTTGCCGACGACTCGGAGCGCCGCGAGCGCGAACACCAACGGGCGCGCCCCGGCGGCAAGCTGACGGTTGACGGCCGGGCCAAGACCCGCGCCGGCGCCCGGAAGGTTGAGAGCCGGCAAACGAAGACTCGGGGCTACTACGCCTGATTAAATGCGATTGAGCCGCAGCAGACCTAATGCTGCGGCTCAATCGCAACATCCTGATTTCAGGCCAAGATTCCAATTGCCGGGGGCTAATTATCAATATGCAGAATAATTCTGAAGCCGCTACCCAATCTGGCACATCCGAACTGGACGCAGTCCTGCAAGTGGTTAACGAGCTGGCTCGGAAGTCAGCCAGCGGCAACTATATTTACCGGGGTGAACCGGAGTGCTATGACCAAGTATCGTCGAGCCTCTACCGGGATTTTCCAGTTGATTTACCGTTGGGCTTCAATGTCGATGCCTTACAAGAAGAAGATTTGGTGGAGGCTCGGAAATTCACGTTTGAGACCGACGATTTCGCGATTTTGACTGAACTCCAACACTATGGCGGTAAGACCAATTTGATTGACTTCACGGCGGATTATCTCATCGCCCTTTTCTTTGCCTGCGACGGTAAGCATCTAAAGGACGGCAGGGTCGTTTTACTGGAGCGGGAAGGAGAGATGGACGACCATATTTACGGGCCCCGCAATCCGATTAATCGCGTCATCGCGCAAAAGAGCGTATTTGTGCGGCCTCCACTGGGCTACGTTGAGCCGGATGATATTGTCATCATTCCAAACAGCCTCAAGCGTTTTATGCTGGATTACTTGCGGAAATCTCATGGGATTTCCGCACAAACCATCTATAACGACCTGCTCGGATTCGCCCGGTATCGGGAAATCCACCAGGATGCTCTTAGGCATTTCCATACCGCTTTTACGAATGAGATGAATGGGGATTACCAAAGTGCGATAAACTCTTACACAAAATCACTCGACCTCAACCCATCGGTGTTTGTCTATAACAATCGCGGCATAGCATACGCCTCCATAAACGATTACGACAGTGCCATCGGCGACTTCAATCAAGCCATCGCATTAGACCCGGACGATGCGGCGGCTTACAACAGTCGCGGTCTTGCTTACGCCTCCATAGGCGATTATGAACACGCTATTGAGGACTTTGACCAATCTATCGCATTAGACCCTGACGATGCCGATAGTTACAGCAATCGCGGTCTTGCTTACCTTAGCAAAGGTGATTATAACCAAGCCATCACCGACTTTAGCCAATCTATCACACTGGACCCGGATATTGCCAATAATTACGTCAATCGCGGCGAGGCCTGGTTGCATTTGTGCGAGTGGGATAACGCCAGGGAAGACTTGGGTACTGCCGATGATATGGGCGTAGATATTGTGCAATCATTCCGCAACGACTACGAAAACGTTGCCGACTTTGCGCAGCGCAACGGCATCACCCTGCCGGCTGATATTGCCGAAATGTTGGACGGTTAAACGGGCGTAAATCGCGCGGTCGGGTGCGCGCTGGGCTGTTTGGGCGGCCAGTGTTGATTGGGATGTGCTGGCGCCGTCGGCATGGGGCGCTCTGGCCCTGAGAACCTTAACAAATTCCGTGAGAGAGTGGGTGCCAGTGCGACAGCGTGATGATGAGAAGGCAGGGTAATGTCTAACCCCTCGCCCGGCTGGGTGAGGGGTTTTTTGACCTAGCAATCCGACTAAACGGACGCCGCCAGCCGGCGGATGGTGCCGTTGACGCGGGATAGGGCTTCGTCCACGTCGGCAGCCGAGACCTGGCGGTGGGTGACCATCCTCAATGCCTGGTCGCGGCTGTGGCTGACCAGCACGCCGTCCTCGCGCAGGGCGGCGATGACTTCTCTGGCGTCGCCGACTTTATCCCGGTCAACTTCAAAGATGACGATGTTGGTCTGGATGCTCTCCGGGTCAACGGACAGTCCCGCGATGTTGGCCAGGCCGGCTGCCAGGCGTCGGGCGTTGGCGTGGTCGTCGGCCAGGCGCTCAATCATGGTGTCCAGCGCCACCAGGCCGGCGGCGGCCAGGACGCCGGCCTGGCGCATTCCGCCGCCCACCATCTTGCGCCACTTGCGCGCCCGGTTGATGAACTCCTCAGAGCCACAGAGCACCGAACCCACCGGACAGGACAGGGCTTTGGACAGGCAGAAACTTACGTCGTCCACGTCTCCGGTCAGCGCGGCGGCGGGGACTTCCAGGGCGACGGCGGCGTTGAAGATGCGCGCGCCGTCCAGATGCACGGCAGCGCCGGCGGCGTGAGCCACGTCAACGACGTCTTTCGTGTCCTGGGGAGTCATCACTCCGCCGCTGCAACGGTTGTGGGTGTTTTCCAGACAGACCAGCGTGGTTGCCGGCACGTGGATGTTGGAACTGTCGCGGACGGCGGCGGCCACGTCCTCCGGGGCGATGCGCCCGTTAGGGTCGTTAGGCACCAGGCGAATTTGAGCGCCGGCCAGGGCGGTAGCGCCGGCGGACTCGTTCCAGAACATATGCGCTTCCTGGCCCATAATCATCTCATCGCCCCGGCTGCACCAGGTCAGGGCGGCGATGAGGTTGCTCATGGTGCCGCTGGCCGTCAACAAGCCGGCCTCCTGCCCCATCAGCTGGGCGGCCCGTTCCTGCAGGGCGTTGATGGTGGGGTCTTCTCCGAACACGTCGTCGCCCACTTCGGCGGCGGCCATGGCGCGGCGCATCTCGTCGGTGGGGTGCGTAACGGTATCGCTGCGCAGGTCAATCAAAGCCATAGAGCCTCCGGGAGGGCGGTTGGGGTTGCGGTTATTCTAGCACTAATGCGACCGGTGGGGGCCACTATAGCGGGTGGGCAGTGTTAGCCAGTGACTCCAAGCGGGCCAGCCAAGCGTTGAAACGGGGGCGCTGGGAGCGGATGGTATCCAGCCCGATTTGCTCAGCCAGCAATGGCCCATGAACGTGCTTGATATACTTAGGTATCTCCTGTGCAATTCGTTTGCTGGGGGCCGTTGCCGGGCTGTCATTGATGTCTTCGGGCGTCTGGAATCGGGTACGGATTTCCCGCAACGCGGTCATGGAATTGTCCGATATGTCGGGCAATCCGGCAAAGCCTCTGAAATCGGAGAACAGCAGGCTCTCAAATTCGTACTGCTGCACATAAGAGAACAGTCGCGATTGGTCCCAGTCGCGGCCCATTTTCTGGTTGACCGCTTCATCGATGCGCTGCTGCAATTCATCGGGTGTTGCATCACCCTTGTCGCGGAACCCGTAAAAATCTACCAAAGATGTGAAGAAGCCGAAATCCCAAGGGGAACTTAGCAAATTCGCCATATCCGACGCCAATCGCGCAACGGTTACGTCACCGCCGCTATAACCGAGCAAGACGGGCTCCGGTTCCACTCCTCTAGTCCGCAGGTAACCGGCCAGGACTCTATTGATGAATTCCTCTTCCGTTCGCCTCGTAGAGAAATCTCGGCTTCCATCCGAGGCGTAATGCGGTTGCCGCCAAACAGCTGGTCGTCGGCGCCGCCGTGCAACTCCACAAAGTCGCCCAACCTGCGGGAGCGGAGCATCCAGCTCAGCATCTCAAAGAACCGGATGAAGTTGGACTTGCCAGAGCCGTTGGCCCCAATCAGAACCATCGCACTGGGCAAATCGGTAAGCTCCACATCAAACAGCGACCGGAAGCCGCGAATGCGGACGGCGTCAATTGCTGCCGGCCGGTTGCGAGTATCCGAGGCAGCGTCCGGTGGTTCGGGTACGGTTAGAACAGTCATATCGGGCCTTGTGTCAAGCGTTGGCAAAACGTTGCGGTAAGCATTATAGCAAAGTCGGGCATCTCTGAAGCGGCGCAAAATCTGCTATCATAGCGACGTATATTCAGCCCCAGAATGGCGGCCCGGAGGTGGAGTTATGCGGCAAAGCGCAGTTAGTTTTTTGACCAAGGGAATGACTTTGGAGGGTATTATCGCTCTCCCGGACGGTGAAGGGCCTTTTCCCGGCGTGGTGATGTGCCACCCCCATCCGCTGAACGGCGGGAATATGGACAACAACGTGGTCGTCGCCGTTACCTTCGGGCTGGCGGACGCTGGCATTGCCTCGCTGCGTTTTAACTTTCGCGGCGTGGGCAACAGCACGGGCGAACACGCGAAAGGGGAGAAGGAACACGAGGAAACGCTGGCCGCCATGGACTTCCTGGGGGCATTGCCCGACGTGGACGACAGCCGCATCGGGCTGGGCGGCTATTCTTTCAGCACCCGCGTTATTTGCGCTCACAAGCAACTTTACAAGAAACCCCGGGCCATCGCTCTGGTGGCGCCGTCGCTGGAGGCGATTACCGACAGTCCGTTGCAGTCGGACAAGACCCCGCGCCTGATTATCACCGGCGACCGGGACCGGCTGGCGAACTCCGACGGCGTTGCGGAGCAACTGGCCCGGTTCAACCCGCCGGCCGATTACCACGTAGTAGCCGGCGCCGACCACTTCTGGGTGGGACAGGAACGAGAGATGGCCGACAAGGTGGTAGGGTTTTTCCGAGACCACCTGACCAAGTAAAGCCGCGGACGCAGATTGCCACGCCAGGCGCGCAATGACAACGCGCATTGAGGAGACCAAACGGCGCACGCCGCTGTACCGGGACTGGACTCTGCTGCAACTGGCGGCGCTGACGCTGGTGCTGGACCAGCTGACCAAGTTCGTCGTCCGCCAAACCCTGGCCTGGCATCACTCCTGGCCGCACCACGGCTTTTTTCGCTTTACCCACGTGCAAAACACGGGCAGCGCTTTTGGCCTGTTCCAGGACCAGAACCTGCCGCTCCTGCTGGTTTCGGTGGTGGGCGTGGCGGTGCTGGCCTATATTTACCGCAGCCAGGAACGGCCCGGCCTGATGATGCGAACCAGCATCGCCCTGATGCTGGGCGGAGCCATGGGCAATTTGCTCGACCGCATCCTGCAAGGCCACGTTACCGACTTCATCGACATCGGCCCGTGGCCCGTGTTCAACCTGGCCGACTCCGCGATTGTAGTGGGCCTGATTATGATGGGCTGGCTGCTGGTGATACGCCGGGATAAAGCTACGGATACCACTGCCGCCACTGCCGACGCCGGCATCGCCCCATCAACTTGCCCCCTCTGCGACGGCCCGATGATTGGCTTGCCCAACGGCGCGCGCTGCGCCGATTGCGGCGTCCGCGAGCGCATCCTAACCCCGGAGGAACGTGAACCGTGACCGCCGCCGCCGTCAGCGCAAGGTACGAGTTCGTCGTGGGCGGCAATCCCAGGCCGTCGCGTCTGGACGCCTGGCTGGCCGGCCAGCCCCGGATGCCGGCCGCCGGGCTGTCCCGCAGCCGCCTGCACGCCCTGGCGACGGACGGCCTCATTACCGTGAACGGCGCGCCGGCCCGGCCGGCGCAGCGCGTCCGCCACCGGGATGTCATCGTGGTTCTGGCGCCGCCGCCCCAATCGCCGGCCGACCTGGCCCCGCAGGACATACCCATAGCAGTAGTCTATGAGGACAGCCATATAGTGGTAGTGGACAAACCGGCCGGGTTGGCCGTGCATCCGGGCCCCGGGCATCCCGACGGCACGCTGGTCAACGCCCTGCTGGCCCGGTGCCCGGACATTCGCGGCATCGGGGGCGAGCTGCGGCCGGGAATCGTACATCGTCTTGACCGCGACACATCGGGCCTGCTGGTGGCAGCCAAGGGCCAACTAGCGCATCAAAATCTGACTGAGCAGCTCAAAAACCGCGCCATGGTCAAAGAATACCTGGCGGTTGCCGTGGGCCGGGTGACGCCGGAATCGGGTACGATTGACGCGGCCATCGCGCGACACCCGTACCATCGGCAGCGTATGGCCGTCAGCGCCGGCGGCCGCAGAGCCCGCACCCATTACGAAACCGAGGAAGTGCTGGCGGGCAATACGCTGCTGCGGGTAAGGCTGGAAACGGGCCGCACTCACCAAATCAGGGTGCATCTGGCCTATCTGGGCTATCCGGTGTTGGGGGATGCGATTTACGGGCGGGGGAGCGGGGGGGCAGGGCGGCAGTTTCTGCACGCCGCGCGGCTGGGCTTTTGGCATCCGGCTAGCGGGGAATGGTCGGAGCACCGGGCGCCGCTGCCCGACGAACTGGCCCACGCTTTGGGCAGGATGCGAAACCGTCCGCCAACTTATCCTGATTAGAGCGAATCGGGTCCGGGCAGGATATAACAGGATATAATCGGATGATGAACCAAACCACGGTTGCAAATCTCTCTGACCAGGCGGCGGGAACATGAGCACTAATCCGACTACGGCAACGGGGGATGTCCCCGCCGATTTCATCCGCACTATCATCAACGAGGACCAGGCTGCCGGCGCTTACGATGGCCGCGTGGTAACGCGCTTTCCTCCCGAACCTAACGGCTACCTGCACATTGGCCACGCCAAGTCGATTTGCCTCAACTTTGGCGTGGGCGAGCAGTACGCCGGGGCGCGGTGCCATATGCGCTTTGACGACACTAACCCAACGCGGGAGGACATTGAGTACGTGGAGTCCATCCTGGCCGATATCCAGTGGCTGGGTTTTGACTGGGGCGAGAATTTGTTTTACGCCTCGGACTACTTTGAGCAGTTGTACCAGTATGCCGAGCAGTTGATTCGGGACGGCAACGCCTACGTGGATGGCCTGACCGCCGAGGAAATGCGGGAGTACCGGGGAACGCTGACGGAAGCGGGCCGGGAAAGTCCGCATCGCAACCGCCCGGCGGCGGAGAGCCTGGACCTGTTCCGCCGGATGCGGGCCGGGGAGTTTCCCGACGGCGCATACGTCCTGCGGGCCCGCATTGATATGACCTCGCCCAACGTGAATATGCGCGACCCAACGCTGTACCGCATCCGCCACGCCGAGCATCATCGCACCGGCAACGACTGGTGCATCTATCCGATGTACGACTACGCGCACTCGCTATCCGATTCCATTGAGGGCATTACCCACTCGCTATGCACGCTGGAGTTTGAAGACCATCGCCCGCTGTATGACTGGTGCCAGGAAGTTCTGGGCATTTACCGGAGCCGGCAGATTGAGTTCGCGCGGCTGAATCTGACCCATACCGTGATGAGCAAACGGATGCTGCGGCAGCTGGTGGAGGACGGCCACGTGGCAGGGTGGGACGACCCCAGGATGCCCACCCTCAGCGCCCTGCGTCGCCGGGGTTACACGCCCGAATCCATCCGCGATATGTGCGAGCGGGTGGGGGTGGCCCGCCGCAACAGCGTAACCGAGCTGGCGTTGCTGGAAGCCTGCTTACGGGAAGACCTGAACCGGCGCGCGCCCCGTCGCATGGCCGTGCTGCGGCCCCTGAAGGTGGTCATCACCAACTACCCGGAAGGCGAAAGCGAAGAGTTCCAGGCCATCAATAACCCCGAAGACGCGGCGATGGGCGCGCGCAGCGTGCCTTTCAGCCGGGAGGTGTACATTGAGCGGGACGATTTCATGGAGAACCCGCCGCGCCGGTTCTACCGCCTGGCGCCGGGCCGGGAGGTTCGGCTCCGTTACGCCTGCCTGATAACCTGCACGGATGTGGTCAAGGATGCCGACGGCAGCATCGTTGAGGTTCACTGCACTTATGACCCCGACAGCCGCGGCGGCAACGCTCCCGACGGACGGCGGGTACAAGGCACCATCCATTGGGTTTCCGTCGCCCACGCCGCGCCGCTAGAAGTGCGCCTGTATGACAACCTGTTCACCGACCCGGACCCGGCCGGCGCCGCCAGCGACGCCGGGCAGGAGTTCACCAACTTTATCAACGACGCCTCGCTGGAGGTAGTAACCGCTCTGGCAGAGCCGGCGCTGTCCGAGGCCAAGCCGGGCGACCGCTGCCAGTTTGAGCGGCTGGGGTACTTCTGCGCCGATATTGTCGATTCCCGGCCCGGCGCGCCGGTGTTCAACCGGACCACCACGCTGCGGGACAGCTGGGCGCGCATCAGCCGGCAGCAGGGGTAGGCGGGCAAATGCACTGCGCGGCTGGGAAGCCCAAAGCGCCGCCCATCAAGACGCAGGGCATCAAGACCAAGCTGGCGCCGTTCATCGCCAGCCGCGTGGAATGGGACCGGCGGGGACGATGGGTAGAGCCGTTTCTGGGTTCCGGGGCGGTTTTGCTGAACGTCCGGCCGCCCCGGGCTTTGGCGGCCGATTCCTGCGCGCCCATCATCAATTTTTACCGGGCGTTGCAGAGCGGGCAGATTACCGCCGCCCGTGTGGAGACGTTTCTGCAACGCGAAGGGGAACGGCTGCAAACCGAAGGGGCGAGCCGATACTATGCAATCCGGGAACGATTTAACGATACCGGCAACCCGCTGGATTTTCTGTTCGTAAGCCGGGCGTGTTTCAACGGGCTGATGCGCTTTAACCGGAAAGGGCGGTTCAACACGCCGTTCTGCAAAAAGCCGGAGCGGTTTCGCCCGGCGTACATTACGAAAATCTGCAATCAGGTGCAATGGGCCAGCGACGCGATGCGGGGGCGGGATTGGGAGTTTGCTCGCGTTGACTGGCGAGAGACGCTGGCCGGCGTTGGAGAGGAGGATTTTATCTATGCCGACCCGCCCTATGCCGGGCGGCACGCCGACTATTACAACGCCTGGGGCGAGACTGACGGGTTGGAACTGGCGCAGGCGCTCAAAGGGGCGCCGTGCCGGTTCCTGTGCTCAACGTGGATGGGAAACCGATTCCGGCGCAACGAGCGGCTGTTGGAGTGGTTCGCCGGCTACCGGATTGAAACCTTTGAGCATTACTATCATCTGGGTGCTACTGAATCGCTACGCCACGCGATGCAGGAGGGGCTGGTAATCGGGTTTGGGAATGACTGTTCTAGCGCTTGGGTCGGTAATCCCAAGGGTCAAGACAAGCGTCGTAGAGAGTTTGGTCCATCCTGAACCAATCGGTACCGTTGATGCCCCGACGTGTCGTAGCTCTAGCGCTCGCTGGAAAGGCGGAAACGATTTTCAACCAACGTCCCTCGGAATGGGAAATTTCCCGGATTTCCTGCGCTACTTCGGCCAAGTCCTGGTCCTGGCTGAAAATTACCGCCACATCCAGTTGACCCACGCGCGCCATTCTAACCACGTCCAATCCAATGCGCAGGTCAATGCCTTTTTCCTGCCGGGCAACTATCTTTTCCCGATTAGCGCCATCGGTCAGTATCTCGTTCTCAATCTGGTAACGCAGCGGACGAGCCGTTACCGTTATGCCGGCGCGTTGCATAGCAAGGAAACGGCTCTGCCAATATCCGTACCACATAGGATCTCTGACGGCATCGGGAACGCCCGTGTAAAAGCGCACACCGTAATTCTGCCAGTCATTCTCCCGGCATACGGCGTCGCTCAGTTTCGCGGGGTCATAGTTCGGATGATAATGCCCAAATGCCGCCATCGCGTGCCGGAATAGATTCTGACCGTCATAGAACGATACAGCTCGTTTGACAGTGGGCTCGTTCATTGTCTTAGGGCCAAAAAATAACCCCTTTGGGCCCTTTCGGGATGTCCGCCGGGGGGGAATTGCTATGCAGTATAATCAATAACGGGGTCGGCGTCAAGGGATTCTCGCGGCGGGCAATTGCCTGATGCCGCGCCGACGGCTCCGACTGCTGGAACGTGAATGATACCTAACGGGAGGTTATCACCAATGCCCAATGCTGTCCGCGTGCGCTATGCGCCCAGCCCTACCGGGAACCCGCATATTGGCAATATTCGCACCGCTATGTTCAACTGGCTGTTCGCTCGCCGCAATAAAGGCCGGTTTATCGTGCGGGTGGAGGATACCGACCAGGGCCGCATTACCGAGGGCGCGGTGGACCACATCCTCGACGGCCTGGAATGGCTGGGGATTGACTGGGACGAAGGGCCGCGCGTCGGCGGCGGTTACGGCCCCTACTTCCAGTCCCAACGGCTGGAACGCTACCACGCCGCCGCGGAGCGGCTGGTTGCCGCCGGGGAGGCATACCGCTGCTACTGCCCGCCGGAGCGGGTGGACGCGCTGCGGAAAGAGCAGGCGCGCAACCGGCAGCGGGTGGGCTATGACAGCCATTGCCGCTACCTCGCGGAGTCGGAGCGACTAGCCAACGATGCCGCTGGGATGCCGTCGGTGCTGCGGTTCGCCATGCCTCAATCGGGGGTTACGTCGGTGGACGACGCCATCCGGGGCCACGTGGAATGGCAGAACGAACTTACCGATGACTTTGTGCTGGTGAAATCGGACGGGTTCCCCACCTATCACATGGCGGTGGTGGTGGACGACCACGCTATGGAAATATCCCACGTGCTGCGCGCCGAGGAATGGCTGCCCAGCACGCCGCGCCACGTGCAGTTGTACCGGGCGCTGGGGCTGACCATGCCCCGTTTCGGGCACCTGCCGATGATTCTGGGCGCTGACCGGGCCAAACTGTCCAAGCGGCACGGCGCAACCTCGCTGATGGAATACCGGGACGACGGGTTTTTGCCGGAGGCGCTGATTAACTTCATGGCGCTGCTGGGCTGGTCGTTGGACGGGGAAACCGACATTATGGCGGCGGACACCATCCGGGAGCACTTTACGCTGGAACGGGTGGGCAAACCCGCCGCCATCTTTGACCTGGACAAGCTCCAGTGGATGAACGGCGTGTACATCCGGCAGACGGACGCCGTTGACCTGGCTGACCGCATCCGGCCTTTTCTGGAGCGCGAGTACCCGGCTGACCTGCTGCCCATTGACCGGGAATATCTGCTCCGCATTGTGCCGTTGGTGCAAGAGCGCATCAAGACGCTGGCCGACGCGCCGGCTATGATTTCGTACTTCTTTGAGGATGCGCCGGAATACGACGGGGCGATGCTGGTCCAGCGGGGTATGGACGCCGCCGGTACGCTGGCCGCCCTGCAACGGGCCGAGGCGGACTTGTCGGCCGTGGCCGCCGGTGATTTCGGCCACGAATCCCTGGAAGCCCGGTTACGCGCTACCGGGGCCGAACTCGGGCTGTCGGGGCGGCAATTTTTTGGCACGCTGCGGACTGCGCTCACGGGCCGCACCGCCACGCCGCCGCTGTTCGAGATGATGGAGGTTATGGGGCAAGAGCGGGTGGCGCAGCGGCTGGCGGTGGCGGCGGCGAAACTGGCGGACGCCTGACTTTTGCGAAACCCGTTATTGCCAAGATAGGCCGTCCCCAAGACGCCCCGGATTCCCGCGAAAACGGGAATCCGGGGCGTACTGGCGGGACAGGGTTTTGGATTCCGGCCCGGTATTGAGTAGGGGAGTGACCCTGTTGCCGGCGCCGGGCTGACGGCTGACGGCAGTCCGGGATGAGGGCTGACGGCCACGCCCAACCCGCCGGCGGCAGGCCGGCGAGATGGCCGCGCTACGCTGGCGATGACAGAGGGAGCAGGCAGAGACGGCGCCGGGCGGCTGCCGGCCCGTGGCGCGCCGTAAAAAATTAACGCTTGGTAAATTTTTAGGAAAATGACCGCAATTAGAACTAAATTACCTTGACGCCTTCCCAAGCGGGGGTTGTAAAGTAACGGCGGGAAATTCCCACTTGATGGAACCAACCTAACGGCTTCCGGCGTTGCCCGATGCGGGCAAGCTCTCTGCCTAGCCCATTCTCCGTGCTTCAAATCATATAAACCGGGCGGTTGTGGTGGACAGGGGCTGGATACCGATTTCTAATGAACGGCAAGGAGAACCCTGAATGCTCGCTACCGGAGTAACCGTCGTCAGCGACGGGGTGTTCAAAGTGGACGGAGGCGCGATTTTCGGTCGCATTCCCAAAATGATGTGGGAGAATCTGGTTACGACCGACCGCAAGAACCGGCTCACCATGGGCCTGAACTGCCTCCTCCTCCAATGCAACGGACGGCATATCCTGGTGGATACCGGGGTCGGCCCCAAGGACAATTATCGGGACAAAGAGATGTACGGCCTGGTTCCCAGCCGCCTGATGCGCAGCCTCAAAGGCATGGGCCTGGGCCCCAGGGACATTGACGGCGTGGTGCTTTCGCATCTGCATTTCAGCCACGCCGGCGGGGCGACCCGCATGGACCGGCAGGGGGATATGGTGCCGTCTTTCCCCAAGGCCACCTACTACGTGCAACGGGCGAGCTGGGAGGACGCCCAGCTACCTTCCATCAGGAACGCCGACGCTTTTCGAGTTGAGGACTTCGCGCCCATCGCGGAGCGGGGCCAGCTGGAGTTGCTGGACGGGGATACCGAGCTGTTCCCCGGCTTGAACCTGATTGTTACCGACGGCCACTGCAACGGCCACCAGATTGCAGTTTTCACCCACGGCGGCGAGCGCATCGTGTACCTGGGCGACCTGGTGCCGACGCCGCACCACCTGGGACTTACGGTGATTTCCTCTTTTGACCACGAACCGGAGACGACGCTGGACCAAAAGCGGGAGGTTCTGTCGGATGCGGAAAGACACGGCTGGCTGCTGGTGTTTTCCCACGGCCACGAGACCAGGGCCGGTTACCTGGAGCGCCGGCAGGATATGACCTACCTGCGGCCCGTGGAGTTTTAGGGAGGGACGCCGCACTTCCGGGCTCCTCTCCTCGCTGAGAGACGCCCCTCACCCCCCAAACCCCTCTCCCACAATGGGGAGAGGGGCCGGCGACGCCTACGGCAGTTCTGCCGTCATTGCCTTGCCTTCCAGTTTGATGAGGCGGGCCGGGGTGATGCGGTTGGCGAGGTCAAGCCCGGTTGCGGTGGTTGCGCGCACGTAGTTGTCGGTGAGGCCGTTCCAGAGCATCGCGCCATTGTCTGCGGGGCGCGCCGTTTCCCACAGCACGCTCCGCGTTTGCCCGGCCAGGCGGCGGCGGTAGTTTGTGAACCCGTCTGCGCCCACGGCTGCCATTTCCGCAGCCCGGCGGCGCTTCTCGGCGTCTGCTACCCGACCGGGCAAGTAATGAGCCGTGGTTCCGGGCCGCTGCGAATAGGGGAACACGTGGATGTCGGAGAACTGCATCTGGGCGGCCAGGGCGAGGCTGGCGGCGTGGTCTCCGGCGCTCTCGCCGGGGAAGCCAACGATGATGTCGGTGGTGATTCCGGCGTCGGGAACCGTATCGCGGATTAAGGCGATGGCGCGGCGATAGGCGGCGGTGTCGTAGCGGCGGCGCATCGCCGTTAGTGTGGCGTCGCAGCCGCTTTGCAGGGGGACGTGGAAATGGGGACAAAGGCGCGGGTTATGCCAGCGTTGGAGCAGGTCGGCGGTAATCTCGTGGGCCTGCAAAGAGGACACGCGGAGGCGGGGCAGGTCGGTCTCCGCCAGGATGCGGTCGAGCAACTGCGACAAGTTCACGCCGTCCCGGTCAAAGCCGTAGGTTCCCAGTTGCGTTCCGGTCAGCGTCACTTCCTGGAATCCGCTGGCGACGTGGCGCTGGACTGCTGCAACCAGGTCGTCCGGCGGGATGCTGCGCTCGCGCCCGCGCACTTTGGGCACGATGCAGTAGGCGCAAACCTGGTCGCAGCCTTCCTGAATCTTGACCATCGCCCGGCTGCGACGCAAGATGCCGGCGACGGTTGCGGGGGCGGGTTTGGCCGCGGCAGCCCGGCGGTCGCCGCGCCGCCGGTTCAGGGCGGCAATCGCCAGCGCGGCCAGCTCCGGTTTTTCCCGGTTGCCCACTACCAGGGATACCTCCGGCATCCGGCGCAGTTCGTCGGCGGCGCGCTGGGGGTAGCAGCCGGCGGCCACCACCACGGCATCCGGGTTGGCGCGGTGGGCGGCGCGCAGGGACTGGCGGGCTTTGGAGTCGGCGGTGGCGGTTACGGTGCAGGTGTTGACGACGATGATGTCGGCATCCGGGTTGGCGTCCACCAGACGATAGCCGGCCTGGGCGAATTGGCGGGCGAGTACTGCGCTGTCGGCCTGGTTCAGTTTGCAGCCGTGGGTTTCGATGGCGACGGTTCCGGGCATAGTGGCTTACCTGCGTAATCTGATACGTCCGTAATCTGACAGGTCCATAATTTGACCGGTCGTCAGTCGGGATTGGCGGCGGGCGGTGGCACAGCTCCGGCGGGAATCCGCGCCACCAGGCGGTCAACGGCCTCGGTCAAGTCGTCCATTGCCATAAAGAGATAGTCAACGCGACTGCGCCGTTCCCGAACCCGCTCGGCGGCGTCGGCCACGGCGGAAAGGTGGTCAAAGGCGTCGCGGATGTAGCGGTCGCGCTCCTGCTCGCCGAGGCGGTGGACGAAATCCCGCAGGGCGGCGTCGGTATCCACCGCCGCGCCGTGCCAGAGGGCAACGCCGCGGGCCGCCGCTACCAGACTGCCCCACAGCAGTTCCTCGGCCTGGCTCCACTGCCCCCGGCGCATAGCAGTCTGTGCCGCATCCTGCAACCGCAGCGCCTGGCTACGATAGCGGGACAGACGGACGGGCAGGGACGGGTCGGCGTTGGGGCGATGGGAGGTCATTACTTCCAATTTTAGCACACGCCCGGAGACGTATTTTTACAGCGATAGACCGGATGGACTGGATTTTTCGGTTTGCCGGATAGTTGTAGTACACTGCGGGGCGATTTGCGGCCCACGCCGTTAGCTGAGGATGATGCCAATGTCTGCCGTTGCGCCTTTTCGCCATACTGCTTACCCCGTCCGGGTTTATGTCGGGGATGATGCTTTGTCCAACCTGCGGGCCGCGGTGGCGCGGGCCGGGGCCAGGCGTCCTTTTGTGGTTTGCGGGCAGTCGGTGGCGCGGCGCACTGACCTGCCGGAGCGCGTGGCCGCGGCGCTGGGGGAACCTCCCGCTGGGGTGTTTGACGGCGTGCAGACCGGCTCGCCGGTTCCGGCGGTGCTGGAAGGCGTCCGCATGGCCCGCGACGCCGATGCCGACCTCATCATCGCCGTGGGCGGCGGCAGCGCGGTGGTAACGGCGCGGGCCATCATCATTCTGCTGGCCGAGGGGGGCAGCCCGCGCGACCACGCCACCAGATACCCGCCGGGGCAGCCGCCGGTCAGTCCCCGGCTGATGCGGCCCAAGCTGCCTAACATTCTGGTTCTGACCACGCCCACCACGGCAGCCACTCGCGCCGGCACGGCCGTCATTGATGCCGAAACCGGCCACCGGCTGGAAATGTTCGACCCCAAAACCCGGCCGGCGGCGGTCATCTGGGACACGGAGGCACTGCTGACCGCGCCCGCCGACTTGTGCATCAGCGCGTCCGGCTCCCTGTTCAGCGGGGTAGTCGGCGCATTGCAAGCGCCCACGCTGAACCCGCTGGCGACAGCCGACCTGCTGGGCGCGCTGGGGCTGCTGGTGGAGAACCTGCCGGCAGCGCGCAAAGATGCGGATGACGGAGCGGCCAGGGTGAACCTGTGCGTGGCATCCCTGATGTACAACCGCGCGTGGGACAGCGGCGCCAGCGGTTCGGCCCTGGGCGTGGTCAGCGCGCTGGCGCACAGCCTGGATACCCGCTACGCCGGCTGCAGCCACGGCGCGGCGTATTCCATTACCACCGCGCCCGGGATGCGGTTCAACCGGGATTACAACCGGGGCGGGCAGGCAAGGGTGGCCGAGGCGCTGGGCGTTCGGGAACCCGGCGCAACCGACGCACAAGCCGCCGACGCGGCGGCCGACGCCGTAGGCAGTTTTTTCGAGGCTATCGGCTTGCCGGTCAGGCTACGAGATGTCGGCGTCCCGGCGGAGGGCATCGCCGCCATCGCCGAGGATGCGCTAACGGATTTCGGCCTGCACCGCAACGTGCGGCTAGTGAACGGCGCAGCAGAGCTGGAAGGTCTGCTGCGGGCGGCGTGGTAGGGACGCCGCCTTGCCGAGTTGTCAAAAAATGGCGGCAGGGTGTACGTTCAGGGTACGCTTGATGCCATCCGGCGCAAGGGTGTCGGGAGGAGGTCAAGTTATGGTTACGCTCAATATGCGGGACGGGCAGAGCGCCGGGGCGGGAGAAGGCGCGCGCGGCGAACCCGTATGCTCCGCCGCATCATCTACGCCAACTGCCTCGCTAGCCTCGCCGCCATTGGGGTGATGCTGACAGGGCGCGAAACGGGACAATACAACCTGGCGCTGGCGGGGCCTCCTGTCGCTGTTCCTGGGGTCGGTGGGATGGGCCGCCGGCTTGGTCTGGCTGGTGATTTTCCTCGCTCGGGATATATGGGCGACGCGGGACAGCTACCGGCTGCTGTTTGGTAAGGTGTTAAATCGCGGCTGAAATCGCAGGAGCACTACCCCTCACCCAACCCTCTCCCACAAGGGGAGAGGGCTTTAATCTTTGAAAAGGCCATAGCCGCAGGCAAGGCGGTTCCTCGCCAGAACGCAGCGGGCGGGAAATGAGCATGAGCCCGGCGGCAATGATAACCAACGTTACGCCGGATGCCAGCGAAACCGGGAGAACATCGAGCAAATCCCGCAAGTTCATACCGGGTATGATGCTACGCAAGCTCTGCCTTGCCGATTATCTCCGATACGCTGCCGATTTCCCACTGAGTCAACAAGTCGACCAGTTCCCCCAGGATGCGGAAGGGCGCGTTGAGGTTGGCCAGGTTGGCGCTGCCAACCTGCACGGCGGTGGCGCCGGCCAGCAGGTACTCGACGGCGTGGCGGCCCGTCATTACCCCGCCGACGCCGATGATGGGAACGTTCACGGCCTGCGCCGTGCGATGTACCAGCGCCATGGCAACCGGGCGCAGCGCCGGGCCGGACAAGCCGCCGTAGCCGGCGCCCAGCGTGGGGCGCCCGGTGTCAACGTCAATGTGCAGGGCGGGCATAGTGTTGCAGATGGTCAGCGCATCCGCCCCGGCGTCCACGGCGGCATGGGCAATCTCGGTGATGTCGGGCACGTTGGGCGACAGCTTGGCCCACAGCGGCAAGCCGGTCTGACGGCGCACGCCGGCGACGGCCGCCTCGGCAAGCCGGGGGTAGTGGCTGAACATCGCGCCATCGGCGACGTTGGGGCAGCTGAGGTTCAGCTCGATGGCGGCGAAACCGTCCACTCCGCGCGTGAAGGCGGCCATTTCTTCCCACTGCTCCGGGCTGTCGCCGGCCATGCTCATTACGATGTTGGCGTCCATCGCCGCCCATTGGGGTGCCAAGTGGGTCATCGCGGCCTCAATGCCGGGGTTGGTTAACCCGATGGAGTTCAGCAGCGTAGTTTCGCCGGCGGCCAGTCCCTCGCGAAAGGAGGCGGGAAACCAGCGGGGTTCGGGGTTGCCGTCCCTGGGATAACGGGTAAAAGTCTTGGGCAGCACGGCGCCCAGCAAGCCCAATGCCGCATCCGGGGCGATGCCACGGCCATACCCGTCATAGCCGAAGGTGCCCGACGCAATCAGCACCGGGTTGGATAAGGCCAGGCCGCCGGGTCGTCCCGGAGCCAGGTTCACCGATAAATCCATAGATGCCTCTGCCTATCATTTCACCTCAGATATAGGGGCGAATGATTATTCGCCCCTACACCACACGGTTGTTGACGCTGACGCGCGATTTACAGCCGCGGAACGTCCTCCGCATCCTCATCGCCGTCAAAGGGGGAGAAGATGCGGGACACGGTGGCCTCTACTTCCCGGTCGATTTCGGAGTCGGTTTCGGTCAGGGAATGCGCCCGGCGCTGCAGTTCATCCTCTTCTTCGGCGGTGCGAATCTGGTAACCCGCACTGCCGAAACCGGCGGCGGCGGCAAATGGGGACGGCGGCTGCCCGGAGATGACCTCCTCATCAATCGCGTCCTCCGGCGGGCCCAAGGCTGTCCGTTCCGGTGGGCCGCCAAGCCCTTCCGTAATCTCACCGTCGCCGGCGAGCCAGGCCGGGGGCGTCATATCGTCGTCGTAATCGCCGAGGGACTCGCGCAGGGCAAAGGTCTTCTCGGCTTCCAGCAGAGATTCCAGCCGGGCCGGAATCAGACGCCCGATGATGACGTTCTCCTTGAGGCCGCGCAGCCAGTCGCGGTCGCTGGCGACGGCGGCCATGGTCAGCACCTTGGTGGTTTCCTGGAAGGATGCCTTGGACAGGAAACTGTCGGTGGTCAGCGCGGCTTTGGAAACGCCCAGCAGCAGGGTTTTGGCGGTGGCGGGTTCGCCGCCTTCGGCCAGCACCTGGGCGTTCTGGTCCTGGAAGCGGAACTTGTCCACCACGTCGCCGGTGATGAACTCGGTGTCGCCGGCGGTTTCCACCTGCACCCGCCGCAGCATCTGGCGAAGGATGACCTCGATGTGCTTGTCGTGGATGCCTACGCCCTGGGAACGGTACACTTCCTGGACTTCATCGACCAGGTAGTGCTGCAGCCCTTCCAGGCCCCGGATGTCCAGCAGCTCGCGCAGGTCCAGCGGCCCGTCCACCAGGGCGTCCCCGGCCATGACCTGCTGTCCGTTGTTGACTTTCAGGGACATCTGCGAGCTTACGTCGTAAGCGCGCGACTCTTCCTCCCGCCAGACCACGGTAACGCCGTCCGGGAAAACCTCCGCTTCACCCTGATAGTGGGAGCGGATTTCGCGCACCACGTTGGCGCCCACCAGCGCGCTGTCGGGGTCGGACACCCCCGCGGCATCGCTATTGGCGGCGGCGCCATTGGTGGAAACGGCGGGAACGTGGGGATTGACCACCACGGCCAGCAGATTGCCTTCGGCCACCGGCTCGCCCCGTTCGACCAGCCGGATTGCGCCTTCGGGCAGAGGGTACTCGTGGCGCTCTTCTTCGTCGTAAGTAACCCGGATGCGGCGCGAACCGTTGGGGTCTTCCTCAATGGACACGATGCCGTCGATATGGGTCAGCACGCCGGCGCCCTTGGGCGGGCGGACTTCAAACAGTTCCTGCACCCGGGGCAGGCCGGTGGTGATGTCCGAACCGGCGATGCCTCCGGTGTGGAAGGTGCGCATGGTGAGCTGGGTGCCCGGCTCGCCGATGCTCTGGGCGGCGATGACACCCACCGCCTGCCCGATTTCCACCAGCTGGCCGGTAGCCGGGAGGCGTCCGTAGCACATCTGGCAGATGCCGCGACGAGTTTGGCAGGTCAAAGGCGAGCGCACCGGAATCCGGTCGAGGCCGGAGTCCTTGATAGCGTCGGCGATTTCCTCGTCAATCATCTCGTTGCGGTCGATGATTATTTCCCCGCTGCGGGGGTCGGCAATGACGTCGCCGGCGAGGCGGCCGATAATCCGCTCCGGCAGGTTGGTCAGCGTGGGGTCGTTGGGACGGGGTTCCACGTAGAAGGGTTCGGCGAACTCGCAGTCGGTTTCCTGGACGATGACCTCTTGGGAAACGTCCACCAGTCGCCGGGTCAGATAGCCGCTGTCGGCGGTACGCAGGGCGGTATCGGTCAGTCCTTTGCGCGCGCCGTGGGTGGAGATGAAATACTCCAGGGCGGTCAGGCCCTCGCGGAAGCTGGACTTGACCGGACGCTCGATGATGCGGCCTTCGGGGTCGCTCATCAGGCCGCGCATCCCGGCCATCTGCTTAATCTGTGAGATGTTGCCTTTGGCCCCGGACATAGCCATTACGGCGACGCCGCCGTAGTTGCGCAGCTCGGCTTCCACGACGTGCTGCATATCGTCGGATGCCTGCGTCCAGGTTTCGATAATCCGGTCGTACTTCTCCTCTTCGGTCATCATGCCCATCATAAAGTTGTCCTCGTGCTCGGCGACCTTCTGGCCGGCGGAGTCGAGGATGTCCCGCTTGCGGTCGGACACCTGGATGTCGTTGATGGCGATGGTGATGCCGGACTTGGTAGCGTAGTAGAACCCCATCTCCTTAATCAGGTCCAGGGCCTTCGCCGTCTCCGTATTGGGGAGGTTGCGGTACAGTTCGGAGGTGAGGTTTTTGATGGCGCCGCGGTCCATCAGGTGGTTCTTGAAGCCCAGGGCGTCCGGGATGGCCTCGTTGAAGATGAGGCGGCCCATGGTGGTTTCGATTTTGCCTTCCACCCCGGCCACGCACAGCAGGGTGACGGGGGCGCGCAGTTCAATCTGGCCGTCGGAGTAGGCGATGCGGGTTTCGTGGATGTCGTAGAAGACGCTGCCGGCGCCCCTGGCGTCGGGGGCCAGCTCGGTCAGGTAATAGCAGCCCATCACCATGTCCAGCGTGGGAGCAACCAGAGGCTCGCCGGAGGCCGGGGAGAGCATATTGTTGATGCTCAACATCACCGAGCCGGTTTCGTTCACCGCCATGGTGGACAGGGGAACGTGGACGGCCATCTGGTCGCCGTCGAAGTCGGCGTTGAAAGCGGAGCAAACCAACGGGTGCAGCTGGATGGCGCTGTCCTCAACGAGGACGGGCCAGAAAGCCTGGATGCCGAGGCGGTGCAGGGTGGGGGCGCGGTTGAGCATGACGGGGCGTTCTTTGATGACGCTTTCCAGGATGGGCCAGACTTCGGGGGAAAAGCGTTCCACCATACGCTTGGCCGCCTTGATGTTGGGGGCCAGGGCGTTGAGCACCAGGCGGTGCATGACGAAGGGCTTGAAGAGTTCCAGAGCCATGCGCTTGGGCAGACCGCACTGGTCCATCTTAAGTTCGGGGCCGACGACGATAACGGAGCGGCCGGAGTAGTCAACCCGCTTGCCCAGCAGGTTCTGGCGGAAGCGGCCCTGCTTGCCTTTGAGCAGGTCGCTCAGCGATTTCAGGGCGTGGTCGCGCTTGCCCTTGACCGCCTTGCCCTGCCGGCCGTTGTCAATCAGCGAATCGACGGCCTCTTGCAGCATCCGCTTTTCGTTGCGAATCATCAGGCCGGGGGCGCGCATACTGGCGAAGCGCTTGAGGCGGTGGTTGCGGGACAGCACCCGGCGATAGAGATCGTTGAGGTCGCTGGTGGCGAAGCGGCCGCCGTCCAGTTGCACCATGGGGCGCAGTTCGGGCGGGAGGACGGGCAGGACGGTCATAATCATGTCCTGCATCCGGTTTTCGCTGCGGCGGAAGGTTTCCAGCAGGCGCATTCGCTTGCCGGCCTTGGTGCGAATCTGCGATGAAGTCGCCCGCATTTCCAGCTCGGTGTAGTACCGTTCCTGGTCCAGGTCGAAATCCAGCAGTTTCAGGAAGTCCAGCACCGGCTCGGCGCCCATATCGGCCTCGAAAGCGTCTTCCCAGAAGGGCTTGAGCCGGTCGTAGCGGCTGGTGGAGAGGATGGTGAGGTGCAGGCCGGGAGAGCCGCTGCGGGCGATATAGAACTCGTCGGGGAGTTCGTCGTCGTGGCGGGCCGAGGCGGGCAGCTTGAGGTCGTCCCAAAGCCATTCCACGTCAGCGGTGCGGGGGCGTTGGGTGGGATCCCAGCGTAGCCAGCGCATAGCCTGAATCAGGTCCACCGCTTCCTTGCGCCGCTCGGCGAGGGCGCGCAGCAGGTAGCCGTCAACGCTGGCGAGCAGGTCTTGCAGGGTCACCAGCTGCTTCCGCCAGTAGTCGATTTCCTCCTGGCGCCGGTAGTCGTCAACGATGCCCCGAATCTGGTCGATGCGTTCTTCCAGGTTGGAGATGGCCCGCAGGTCATCGCTGCCCGAGTGCAGGCGTTCCAGCAGGGCGGAAAAAGCCGGCACGGCCCAGCCCCGGCCCTCCGGGTTGTCATCGGCGCGGCGGTTGTTCCAGGAGCGAACCGCTTCCTCGATACGAACCAGCGCTTCGCGAATCTCGGCCAGGTCGTCGGACATGGGCTGTTCGGCCAACGCGCCCTGCGGCCCGGTGGCGCCGGCGGCGAAAATCGCGTGCAGGTCGTTCAGCGCCGGGAGGAGAACCGCGTCGTCGATGGCGGCAATGTCGGCCCGCAGCCGGTCAGCGGCGTCGGCCACGTCGTCCTGCCGTTCTTCACCGGGGTCATCGCGCCAGGCGGAAAAGGCGGCGGTGACGGCCGCCGTATTCTCCTGGAGCGTCCGCAAACTGGCCTCAATGGTCATTCCGCCATAGTGGAGCCGGGAGATGGCGGCGGCAACCTGGTCGCCGTCCACTGCCAGCAAGGACAACCGCTCCGGGGATTCCAGGTCGGCTGCTTTGAGGACGTTCTGGCCGGCGGCCAGAATCGCCCCGTGAGCCGCGACGTTAACCGAAGCCAACTCCGACACGGCTTGCAGGTCAGCCGAAAAATCCTCGTCTCCGTCCGGTTCGGCGGACGCCATGCGGGCCGCCGCCGCACGGGCGGCGGCGGCAGCGTCGCGCAGCGTACTGGGGAGTTCCCCGATAGCGGCGGCGGCGTCAACCCGGCGGCTCTCCAGGTCCCACTCGGCGATGCGGTTGGCCAGACGCTGCAAGGCGGTTTCGGCCACGGTAACGGGTTCGCTGCGGAGCACGTCGACCTCGGCGCTGTGCCGCTCCAGCTGCTCGCGCATCATATCAATGTCAACCTGGGTGATGACGTATGCCGAGTAGTACAGGACGCGGGTGAGGTCGGACAATTTGAGGTCCAGGGCCAGGCTCATCACGCTGGGCGTGTTTTTGACGAACCAGATGTTCGCCACCGGAGCCGCCAGGGCGATATGCCCCAGCCGCTGCCGCCGCACGTTGGAGCGGGTTACTTCGACGCCGCAGCGGTCGCAAACCACGCCCTTATACTTCTGGCGCTTGTACTTGCCGCACTGGCATTCCCAGTCCTTGGTAGGGCCGAAAATCTTCTCGCAGAACAGGCCGTCCTTTTCGGGGCGCTGCGTGCGATAGTTGATGGTTTCGCCCTTTTGCACTTCACCCGACGACCAGGCCCGAATCTGGTCGGGCGAGGCGATGGAGATGCGAATGGCGTTGAAATCGGAGGAGGTGGATTCGCGGTTGTCCAGCATCCTGACCATAATTTAGTTCACCTCCGCGGAAAAGAGATAGTCGTCTTCGCCGGGCAGCCCCAGGCTGGCGTCGTCCTGCTCATCTTCCTCTTCCAGCTGCACGTTCAGCCCCAGGCTTTGCAGTTCTTTGAGCAGAACGTTGAAGGATTCGGGAACGCCGGGCTGGCTGATGGGATTGCCCTTGACGATGGATTCGTAAGTATTGACCCGACCCGTGACGTCGTCGGACTTGATGGTTAGAACCTCCTGCAGGTTGTGGGCGGCGGAGTAGGCTTCCAGGGCCCAGACTTCCATTTCGCCGAAACGCTGGCCGCCGAACTGGGCCTTGCCGCCCAGGGGCTGCTGCGTAATCATGGAGTAAGGGCCGGTAGAACGGGCGTGGATTTTGTCTTCCACCAGGTGAATCAGCTTGAGCATATAGATGCTGCCCACGGCCACCGGCTGGTCAAAGGCTTCGCCGGAGCGTCCGTCGTACAGTTGGAACTTGGCGAAAGTGGGCGGCGCAATGAGCCGGCGCCGGTGCACCTCCAGGGCCAGCTGGTGCATCTCCGACAGGGACATTCCGTCCGGGTTTTCCCCGGCAACGTCGCGCAGCCAGAGGTAGAGGCACGCTTCCCGGGCTTTGCCGTGCTGTCTCTCGTCGTAGATGGCTGCGGGGTCAAAGCCCTGTTCCTGCAACCAGTCGTACACCTTGTTCAAGTCAATGGAGCCGTCGGCGTCGGAGCCGTTGTCGGCGGCTTTGGCCTGCTCGGCGAACCACCAGCGGGCCAGGGAGTCTTCGATATTGTCGTCGTCGGCGCCCTCGAACACCGGCGTCAGGGCCTGGAAGTTCAGGCTGCGGGCCGCCCAGCCCAGATGGCTCTCCAGAACCTGCCCCAGGTTCATGCGCGAGGGCACGCCGATGGGGTTGAGGATGATGTCAACGGGAGTGCCATCGGAGAGGAAGGGCATATCCTCTTCGGGCAGGATGCGGGAGACCACGCCCTTGTTGCCGTGCCGTCCGGCCATCTTGTCGCCGACGGAAATCTTGCGGGTTTGGGCGACCCAGACGCGGATGGCTTCGTTCACGTCCGGGGGCAGGTCGTCCCGGTTTTCGCGGCTCAAGGCCTTGACGCCAATGACTTTGCCGCGCTGGCCGTGGGGCACGCGCAGGGAAGTATCGCGGACGTCTTTGGATTTTTCGCCGAAGATGGCGCGCAGCAGGCGTTCCTCGGCGGTCATTTCCGTTTCGCCCTTGGGCGTAACCTTGCCCACCATAATGTCACCGGGGCCAACGTCGGCGCCGATGCGGATGATGCCCCGTTCGTCCAGGTCGCGCAGGTTGCCCTCGCCCACGTTGGGAATGTCCCGGGTTATCTCTTCACCGCCCAGCTTGGTAGCGCGGCTTTCCACCTCGTACTTCTCAATATGAACCGAGGTGAACTGGTCATCCTTGACCAGGCGCTCGCTGAGGATGATGGCGTCCTCGTAGTTGTAGCCCTCCCAAGACATGAACGCCACCACCACGTTTTGACCCAGGGCCAGTTCGCCGCCATCGGTGGAGGAACTGTCGGCCAGCACGCCCCCCTCGTTCACGTAGTCGCCTTTCTGCACCACCGGGCGCTGGTTCAGGGAAGTGCCCTGGTTAGTGCGGGCAAACTTGCGGAGTTCCAGCGTATGCCGGTGGGTATGCCCGTCACTGGCTTCCGACAGGGTATGCCGGTAGTCAGGGGCTCCGTTGTGGGTATGCTGGTCGTGTTTATGCCCGGCGCGGGGGTCGCCAACGATGACGATTTTATGCCCGTCCACGGTGTCAACCCAGCCCTGGGCGCAAGACAGGAGCACCTGGCCGCTGTCGCGGGCGACCCGGCTTTCGATGCCGGTGCCGACGATGGGGGCCTGGGGCTGCAGCAGGGGCACGGCCTGCCGCTGCATATTGCAGCCCATCAGGGCGCGGTTGGCGTCGTCGTGTTCCAGGAAGGGAATCAGGGCCGCCGACACGCTCATAATTTGCAGGGGGGAAACGTCGGCGTACTCCACTGCGGAGGGCGAAGCAAGACGGTAGTTGTCGCCTTCGCGCACTTCCACCTGCTCCTCGGTAAACTGGTAGAGGTCGTCGAAAACGGCGTTGGCCTGTGCGATGCGGTAGCGCTCTTCCTGGTCGGCAGTCAAGTACTGGACGCTCTCCGGTCGGGTGTCCACAAAAGGCTTGACGTTAATCACCATGTCCGCCGACAGCCGGCGCATCCGACGCAGATGGGCGTCGGTGATTGCCTCCCCGACCGCTACTATCACCTCGCCCTTACGAGTCTTGACGTCGGCGGTAACTACGTGTCCCATAAGGTCGAAGTAGCCGGGCAAACCGGGGGTGCGACAGTCGCCCAGCCAGAGTTGGGTGATGACGGGCCAATAGGGGGTCTCGATGAACCCCAGCCGGTCAATCCGGGCATAGGCGGCCAGGCTGCTCAGCAGGCCGATGTTGGCGCCTTCCGGCGTCTCAATGGGACAGATGCGCCCGTAGTGGGAGGCGTGAACGTCGCGCACGTCGAATCCGGCGCGCTCACGGGTGAGGCCGCCGCGACCCAGGGCGGAAAGGCGCCGCTTGTGGGTTAGCTCCGCCAGGGGGTTGGTCTGGTCCATAAACTGGGAGAGCTTGTCCCCGCCGAAAAACTCGCGAATCGCGCCGGTTACGGGGCGCACGTTGACCAGTTTGGCAGGTACGGCGTCTTCCGGCTTTTCCAGCCGGCCCACCCGGTCCTGGAACATCCGGTGCATCCGCAGCAGGCCGATGCGAACCTGGTCGCGCATCAACTCGCCGGCCACCCGCACGCGCCGGTTGCCCAAGTGGTCGATATTGTCCCGGGGCTCGGCGTTGCCGGTGTGGTGCCGGATTAGCCCCTGCAAGGTGTCAATGATGTCGTTGAGGTCCAGCACCCGGCGCTCGGGCAACTCCAGGCCCGGCAGGTTGAAGCGCACTTTGTGCATATTGTTGCTGGGGCCGCAGTTGACTTCGGTAACAACGCCGATGATGCGGGAGGCCCGGGCCCGGACGGGCGTCAGGCGCCAGGTTTGCCACGGCCCCCGGCTGACCCGCTCGGCGTAGATGAGCTGGCCGGCTTCAACGATGCTCTCCTCAGCCAGGAAGCGATTTTTCAGGATGGCGACTTCGCCGCAGGCGATGGCGTCGTCGGCCGCGGAACGGGCGTATATGGGCTGGGTGGAAAGGGCAACCGGCGCGCCCAGCGTTTCCGTAACCTGACGCTGCACGCTAACGACCAGGTCGTCAGCAACGTAGCCGTCGCCCAACGCCAGCAGGGTTCCGGTGTTGGCCGCATCCACACTCCACACGTTCAGCGTTGTGGCATCCTCATCGGACACGCCGGCGAACAGGTTCACGGGTTCAATCCGCCGGTCGGCCCGGCGGGCCAGGTAGCCGTAGTTGATGAGGGCGTCGGTGTCCCGGTCCGACAGGATGCGATGCTCACGTCCGGAGGCATCGAAAATCTGGTCCGGCGTAACGCCGTCGCCGGTGGCCGTATGCTGACCTTTGACAAACTCCAGGATGGCCTGCTGCGACTGGGAAAGAAGCTGCGAGTCGGAGCGACCCAGCCGCTGGTCAACTTTAATCCGGCCCACTTCGCCCAGGTCAAACCGCCGCCCGTCGAAGAAGTGGTTCATCACGAAGGTACAGGCGGCATCCACCTGCACCGCCGGCTCGCCGGGGCGCAGCCATTTGTAGAGGTTGCGCTGGGCCAGACCGATGCGGTAAGCCTGGTCGAAGTCGTAACCCCGGTCGGGGTGGATGCGGTCCCAAAGCGACCGCAGTTCCTCCTCCCTGGGGTTGTAATCGCGGTCTTCCGCGGGCGGCGTACCGGCGACAAAGGGCCGGCAATCGTGGGAGTCAATGTCCGCAAAGAGGCTCCGCATCTCCTCGGCGCTGACGATACCCAGGGCGTAGAGGAAAGTGGAAACGCCCATCCGGCGACGGCGGTCAACGCTGACGGTGACGGCCTCGGGCAGGTTGCGCCGCCGGGCGTAATAGTGTGTCCAGGTGGAGAGCTCGACGCGGGCTCCCCGGCTGGCGGAAATGCGGCCCTTGTAGTACCAGTTTTCCAACTTGCCGCATTCGGGACAAGCCGGGTCCTGGGATGGTTCCCGCTCGTAATAGACGCTGGGGGCGCGCTGTAGCTGGCTGACCAGAACCCGCTCGGCGCCGTTGATGATAAAGGTGCCGGTTTCGGTCATCATCGGCACGTCGCCGAAGAAGATGTCGGACTCGGTTACTTCCCCGGTTTCCTGGTCCCGCAGCTGGGCCTTGACGTACAGCGGTTGCGAGAAAGTAATCTCGAGCTCCCGGCATTCCTCCGGGCTGAACTTAGGGGTGTCGAACCAGTGGTCAAGGAAATAGAGCTCGAAGCGTTCGGCACGCCGGGACGCCTCGCCGTTGGCAAAGCGCCTGGTGATGCCGGCTACGATGGGGGAGCAATCCCGGAAGGTTTCGGCCAGACCGTTGGTCTTGAACCAGTCGAATGACTCTATCTGGCTGCGGATGAGGTTGGGTACGTCAAGGACGTTGGCGATGCTGGAATCGGAGTACGTCTTGACATCACGGGCGGACAAACCGCGGTCGTTTCGGCCTGAGCGTTTTCGGGTCAAAACCATAAGGGCGGCACTCCTGGCGGTTGGGGACGGTTATGTTAAAGGCGCAGAGCCTGCCCCTCCGTTCATTGTCAATAGACACGTAGATTCGGCCCGCCGGTCACGGCAAGCCGAATCACAGGTAAGTTAGAACTGAGGGCGCAGGCGAAACTTCAGAGCTATCGCGGCTACTTGCATACTGTACATTGAAGGTTGTATCAGGCTACACGAACGGGCCGTTTTTGTCAACCGCAGCGCAGTCACGGGTAGCCTTTCGTTTTAGGTGGTTTGGTTATTCCTTTGAGGTGGTGGGCTGGGTTCATTGGCAATGCTCCTTGCTGGTTCAGGTGGTCGGGGTTACGGTTCAGGCTATCGGGGTTCGGGCGGTTGGTGGGATGGGGTGGGCGAGCCAGAGGTTACCGGTCATTGTCAGCCCCACGGCCGGGGGATTTACGCAAAGTTTTGCTCCGATGGTTCGTGAACTGCGCTTTTAAGGGCGCAGCCACGCAGCGCGGTGGCAGTCGCTGTTGGCCGGTTAGACCGTTCTCGCGTAAGCATTGGACGAGGGGTCTCCACGACGCCGGTATGCGATTTTGTGCTGACTGGCCGTTGACGACCGGTTGACCTCTGGCTGGACTGAGATTCACGTGACGGGGTACAGTATAGGTCTTATGTTCGCGGTTGTCAAAGGGGGGTTGTCAGTGGGGTAGCGTTTCGTTTTAGGTGGTTTGATTATTCCCCAATCCCGCTTTCGCGGGAATCCAGGAGCGGCAAGAGCGGCATCCCTGACTTTGAAAGGCCCAGACTACCTAAAACGGAACGCTACCAGACGCCCGGCTGATGTCCCGGCACTTGACGATAGTGATTTGAGTACCTTTGATGACGCTCCTCTTCGCCCGGCCGGTCGGCGCCGCTGGCCATCCGGCCACACTCGCCGCCGCGGAACACCGGCATCTGCAACCGCAGCGCGCCGTAGCGGGTGGTGATAGTACGGGCATAGCGATGATGCCGGTGCATCGCCAAACCGCAGTCCGGGCAGAGGGCTGGCAGTCATCCCAAACCTGCGGCAACGACTGCTGCAGCGGGACGGGTATTTGCTGCTCCGGCCGGGTTTCCCAATCGTAAAGCAGTCCCATGGCAACGCCTCTCACTCCATACACCGGAGCCGGTATTTGCGGCCATCCTACAACCAAACCGCCTAAAACGGAACGCTATCACATCTGCAAAGGCGGCCTAGCTCCCGTCCCCGCCCGTGGTGGCGGGCGCCGCCCGCGTCTCCGTGCCAATCCACCGCCGCCGGGCGCTGGTCGGTGGATTCGGACGGGTGCACAACATGAAGGCCGCCGCGCTAACCAGATACAGCGGCGTGAACACGGCCAGGATGAGGTAATAACTGCCGGTGACGTCTTCCACAATGCCGGCAACCAATGGCGCGGTGAACAGACCTATGTTCATAAACAGGCTCATCACCCCCATCAACGTGGCGAAGCGCGCCCGTCCGTAATAATCACTGAGCATGAGCCAGTTCACGGAGGTAATGCCCTCCACGATGGCAATTCCGACCACGAAGAGCAGCAGTCCGTACACTCCCGGCCCAATCCACAGCCCGCCCATGCCCAGCGCGCCTATCACCATGCCCAGGGCCAGCATCACGTTGGACGGGAACTTGTCGGAGGTTACACCCAGCAGGAACCGCAGCGGTATGCCCAGGAAGAACATGGCGCTGACCCACACCGTGGCTTCGTTCTCCGAGATTCCGCGCTGCCCCATGATGGGGAAAATGTGAACCAGTATCCCGTTGGTGGCCGACACGCGAACGAAGGAACCGACCATAATCATCCAGTAGGTACGGGTGCGGAGGGCCTGCTTCAAGGTGAAATTGACCTCGCCGCCGGATGCCGCCCGCGCCCGGGCAGGTCGTCCGCCGGATGCCGCTGCTGCGCCGGCCGGAAGGTCGCCGTCGGGCCGCAGCCCCATGTCTTCCGGCTTGCTGCGAATCAGGTAGGCGACGGGCAGGGTCATCACGATGATGAACACCCCCGTCCACAGCAGCGTGTCCCGCCAGCCCAACTCCTGGATGCCCCAATTGAGCAGCAGAACCACGAACGCGCCGCCGCCGGCGAAGGCCGTCATCAGGGTGGACATGGCTATCGACCGGCGACGGATGAACCACTGGTTGACGGCGGCCATCAGCGTTTGTCCGAATCCGGCGCTTTTGCCCAGGGAAACCAGACCGGAGAAAAGCACCAGCAGTTCCCAGTAGCTGTCGGCCCGGGACAACAGAATAGTCCCTATTCCTGTCGTCAGCCCCCCCGCCAGCACCATGGGACGGGCGCCAAACCGGTCCACCGCCCAGCCAATCAGAGGGCCGCCGACGCTGCCTTCAGCGCGGGCCAGGCTGAAAACCAGCGACATCTGCGTTGACGTGAGACTCAGCTCAGTCTGGATAGGCGTGAAAAAGCGCGGGAACCCCTGGGAGATAGACCCGTTCCCGAACATACCTACAAAAGATGCGGCGGCGACGACCCACCATCCGTAGAAGATACGAGGCCGCCGTCGCCCGCTGTCACTCTCAATATTTGCCACGTCATAAAATTATAGGCCGCGCCCTGCTATTCGGTCAAACGGGCAATCCTGCCAGGGTAGCGTTCCGTTTCGGGTGGTCTGGGCCTTGCCAAGTCAGAGATGCCGCTCTTGCCGTTCCCGGACTCCCGCGAAAGCGGGAACGGGGAATAATCAAACCACCTGAAACGGAACGCTGCCGCAGATGTCGTATCGGTTGCAAACTGGGCCTTTTCTCGTATCATAAGGCGTATGCTGCCCAGCCGGCATCGGCGCACTCTAACGCGCATTTTCACAACGCCGACGCTGGCCGGTATTCGTTGGGCGGAAGTTATGGCTCGGATGTGGGCGCTGGATGTTGAAATTTCAGAAAGGGCCGGCTCTAGGGCTCCGTTCAAAAGGGACACGCTGCGGGTCGTGCTGCATCGTCCGCATCCTGGCTCAAACTTAGATCGAGCAGCCGTTCGCACTGTTGCCAAGTTTTTTGATGGAATTGGAGTCAAGCTATGATGGAGTACAAAGGGTACATCGGAGATTTTGAATACGACGATGCAGCGGAGGTTTTTTGCGGGTGGGTCGCCAATAACGCCCCCTATCCCATCGCTACATTCGTGGCCACGGAAGAGCATCAGCTGCGACGGGAGTTTCAGATGTCCGTTGACGTGTATCTTGACTGGTGCCAAGAAGACGGCGTGGAACCCTTGCCGCCGCTGCCAGCGCCTGTCGAACTCGGTATTGGCTCAAAGGTGGCGCGAGAATGAACCCGCAGCCCGTAACGCTAATCGGCCAGCACGTCCGCCTGCAACCCATCGGCCCGCAGCACGCCGCCGACCTGTTCGCTGTGGGGTCCGACGAATCCATCTGGCGCTACCTCTCCCGTCCGGCATTCACGAGTTTGGACGATGCCAGAGAATGGGTTGATATGTGCGTTGCGCGCAACCAGTCGGGCGAGCGCGTCCAGTTCGCCGTGGTTCCGGCGGCTGAGGAACGGGCCATCGGCGCGACGGGCTATCTGGATATTGACCGCCCCAACCGCGCGCTGGAAATCGGCATGACCTGGTACGGCCTGGCCTACCAGCGCACCGCGGTCAACACCGAGTGCAAGTACCTGCTGCTGCGCCACGCTTTCGAGGACTTGGGCGCGCTGCGGGTCTGCCTGAAAACCGACAGCCGCAATGAGCGGTCGCAGCGGGCTATCGAGCGCATCGGCGCCGTGCGCGAGGGCGTGCTGCGAAACCACCGGATTACCTGGGACGGCGTGAACCGCCACTCGGTTTTCTTCAGCATCATCGCGAGCGAATGGCCCGGAGTAAAGGAGCGGCTGGAAGGGATGATGGCCGCTGCACGCTGATGGGACAGTCTGAATTTATGGGGACAATCGCCGACGTGCCGGGCATCGCAGCCGGCCACTGGACGGATGCCAACGCCGCTACCGGATGCTCGGTGATTCTGTGCGGGCGCGGCGCCGTGGGCGGTGTGGCGGTGCGCGGCGGTTCTCCCGGCACTCACGAGACTGACCTGCTGGACCCTGTCCGTCGGGTTGACCGGGTTCATGCCATACTCCTCAGCGGGGGCAGCGCTTTCGGACTGGCGGCGGCCGGCGGCGTCCAGCGCTGGCTGGAGGAGCGGCGCATCGGGTTTGCGACGCGGCATGGGTACATTCCGATTGTGCCGGCGGCCATTCTGTATGACCTGGGCATCGGCAGCGCGGATGTTCGCCCCGACGCCCGGGCCGGTTACGCCGCTTGCGCCGCGGCAACCGGCTCGCCGCTGGCGACCGGCTCGGTGGGCGCGGGTACGGGGGCGACGGTGGCAAAAGCCTTCGGCATCGCGGGGGCGGTCAAGGGCGGTATTGGTTCGGCCCGTTGCGTGCTGGCGGACGGCGTGTCGGTGGGCGCGGCGGTAGCGGTCAACGCCTGGGGCGGTGTCTGCGACCATCGCGACGGCAGCCTCATCGCCGGGCCGCGCCGCCCGGACGGACGGATGGCAGACCCGGTGGAGATTATGCTGACCGGCGAAACGTCGGCGGAAACGTCGCTGCTGGTGAATACCACGATCGGGGTGGTCGCCACCGACGCCGCGCTGGACAAAATGCAGGTCAACTTCATGGCGTCTTCCGCCCACGATGGCCTGGCTCTGACTATCCGCCCCTGCCATACCCCCAACGACGGCGATACGCTGTTCGGCGTGGCAACCGGGGAAAACTCGGCGCCGGCAGACTTAATGGCAATCGTTGCGGCGGCCACGCAGGTAACGGCCCTGGCAGTCATCGACGCCGTGCGGTCGGCGACTAGCTTGGGCGGAGCGCCGGCGGTAGGGGAGTTGGCCGATGTCAACCGATAGCGACGTCAGCATCGGCTTCGTGGGAGCCGGCACCTTGGGCCGGGGCCTGGCGCTGGCGCTGGCTGCGGTTGGATGCAGCGTAACAGCCGTGTCCAGTCGCACGCGGGCCAGCGCGGATTGGCTGGCGGAACGGATTGACGGCTGCGTTGCGCTGGATACCCCCCAGGATGTTGCCGACCGTTGCAATCTGGTGTTTATCACCACGCCCGACGGTGTGATTGCGGAAGTGGCCGCCGGCGTCAACTGGCGTGCCGGGCAAGGGGTCGCTCATTGCTGCGGCGCGGCGTCAACCGAACTGCTGACCGCGGCGGCGGACGCCGGCGCCGCGGTCGGCGCGATGCACCCGTTCCAGACCTTTGCCGCCCTCAGCGAACCGGCCGCCGCCGCCCGGCGTCTGTCCGGCGTTACCTTCGCGGTTTCCGCCACCGGGTGGCTGGCGGACTACCTGCCGTCGCTGGCCCAACGGCTGGACGGGCGGGCCATCACCATCGCGGACGAAATGCGTCCGCTCTACCACGCCAGCGCCGTTTTGGGCTGCGGCTACGTAACCGCGCTGCTGGACGCCGCCATCAGCCTGTGGACACAGATGGGATTCACCGTTGAGGATGGGGTGCAGGCGGCCGTCCCCCTGGCCCGCGCCACCATCGAAGCCATCGCGGCCGCAGGGCCGGCCGCCGCCGTAACCGGGCCGGCCGTGCGCGGGGATGCCGCCACCATCGCGGCGCACCTGGAGGCCCTGTCCCAACACGCCGCGCGCCTGATTCCCTTGTACCGGGAGCTGACGCTGGCCTCACTGCCACTGGCGCGGAGCAAGGGGGTGGGGGAGGCAGACTTGGCGGCGCTATCTGATACAATCACGGCACTATGACGACTACTATTAGAAAACTGGCCGAGATGAAGCGCGCCGGGGAAAAAATCCCCATGGTCACCGCTTACGACTATACGGCGGCGCGTATCGCCGATGCTGCCGGCATCCCCATCATCCTGGTGGGCGACAGCCTGGGCATGGTGGTGTTGGGGTACGACTCCACCATTCCCGTTACTATGGACGATATGCTGCGCCATGCCCGCATGGTGAGTCGGGGCGCGTCCGACGCGCTGGTGGTCGTCGACCTGCCCTTCATGGCCTACCAGGTTGACGCCAGCGAGGCCATGAGGAACGCCGGACGACTGATGCAGGAAGGCGGAGCGCACACGGTAAAGCTGGAAGGCGGCGTTGCCATCGCCGACACGGTACGCCGTATCGTGGACGCCGGCGTGCCGGTGATGGGTCACATCGGACTGACTCCGCAATCGGTGAACGCCCTGGGCGGCTACCGGGTGCAGGGGCGCACCAGAGCGGCGGCCCGTCGGGTTCTGGACGACGCCCTGGCCCTGCAGAACGCCGGAGCCTACTCGGTGGTGCTGGAATGTGTGCCCAGCCCGTTGGCCCGGCTCATCACCCAGCGGCTCGCCATTCCCACCATCGGCATCGGCGCCGGGCCGGATTGCGACGGGCAGGTGCAGGTGTTCCACGATATGCTGGGCCTCTTCGCCGATTTCGTTCCCCGGCACGCCCGGCGCTATGCCAGCCTGGCCGGTGACATCGGCGCCGCGTTCCGCCGGTACGCCGACGACGTGCGCAGCGGGGCCTTTCCGACAGCGGCGGAGAGCTTTACGATGAACGAAAGCCTGCTGGCCGACCTGCGGGACGAATAGATTGCCTTCCGGGAACAATGGACGTTCGGCAGGCCGGGGCGGGGCTTTCGACATTCTGTCCCGGCGCGCCGGTCGGTTTCTGGCGGCGTTTTTCAGTCTTTGGACGCTGCTGGCCGGGCTGCTCAGCTACGCGCGCATCGTAACCGCCGAAAACACGCCGCTGTCCTGGCCCGAAATCGTTATAATCGTCATCGTCGCCGCCGGCGTCACCGTCGGCATCGCGTTCCCGCTGGCAGTCGGATTTGTGGAGGGAATACCTATGGTACTCGCAAAATTGTATAGAGACCGTGTTCGTGAGGAGGGCCGTGAGGAAGGTATGAAAGAGATGCTGGCCCGCTGGCAGGAATGGAACCGGCGCCGTAACGCGGCGGAGCAGGCCGGCCAGCCTTTCAACGAACCGGAGCCGGGGTTGGACGCAGCCGGCGATAATCAGAATGCGCCGGGCTGATGGCAACCCGCAGGAACGAAACTAATCCCACGGGCCGGCCGCCAGCCGGTCGTTCTACTTACCCGCAAAGGAAGGGCTGTAAATGGCTAGACTCGAAGGAAAAACCGCAATCGTTACCGGCGCCAGCCGCGGCATCGGCGCTGCAATCAGCCGCCTTTTCGCCGCCGAGGGTGCCCGCGTCATCTGCGCCGCCCGCACCGTGAACGAGGGCGACCACCCCTTGGAGGGCTCGCTGGCCAGGACCATCGCTGACATCAAAGAGGCCGGTGGGGAAGCTACGGCGGTGGCCGCCAACATATCCTTGCCCGAGGACTGCCAGCGGCTGGTCGAGGAAACCCGCAGCAGCTACGGCCCGGTGGACGTGCTGGTCAACAATGCTGCCCTGACCTACTATCTGCCCATCAAGGACTTCCCCATCAATCGCTGGATGCGCTCCTGGGCAGTGAATTTCCACGCGCCCTTTATCCTGAGCCAACTGGTATTAGGCGATATGATTGAGCGCCGGTCGGGCAGCATCGTCAACATCTCGTCGGGCGGCGCCGTGGGGCCGGGTCGTGGGCCATACACCACCCCATCCAACAACGGCACCTGCTACGGAGCGGAAAAAGCGGCGCTGGAACGATTCTCTCAGGGCCTGGCGCAGGAAGTGTATGAGTACGGCATATCGGTTACGGCGGTATCGCCGTCGCTGGTAGTGCCCACCCCGGGCACGGTATTCCACCACCTGGTGGAAGGTATGGACGACCCTCGCGGCGAGTCGCCGGAACTGCTGGCCCAGGCCACGCTCCTGCTGGCCTCGGAGCCGGTGGATAAGGTTACCGGCCGGGTTTGTTACAGCCAGCAGATTCTCCTGGAGTTCGGCTGGATTGCCGAAGGTCGCGGCTGGGGCGTGGATAACTCCCGGGGGCCGGGCAGCGGGTACAGCCAAATCTGACGCGCCTAACGTGATAAGATAGCCGAAACGCCGGGACAGGAGTGTTACGATGGAGTTCCAGTTTAGTACCGAGGACGCTGCTTTCCAGAGCGACCTGCGGCAGTTCATCTCCGATGAGTATGTTCCCGAATGGGAATTGGGCGAGCGGGGCGCCGGCGAGGAGAACTGGCAGCGCACCCTGGACGTGCGGCGCAAGCTGGCCGACCGGGGCTGGCTGACCATGCACTGGCCCGAAGAGTACGGCGGGCAGAAAGCATCGCCGGTAAGGACGGCAATCTTCAACGAGGCGATGACCTACCACCGCGCGCCCGGACGGGACAACTTCGGCGTGCGGATGATGGGCGCCACCCTGATGATTCACGGCACCGACGCGCAGAAAGCCGACCACCTGCCCCCGGTAGCCAGGGGCGAAGTGCAATGGTGCCAGGGCTACAGTGAGCCGGAGTCCGGTTCCGACCTCGCGTCGTTGAGCACCCGCGCCATCCGCGACGGCGACGAATTCGTCGTCAACGGCAGCAAAATCTGGACCTCAATGGGACACCGCGGCGACTGGATTATGCTGCTCACCCGCACCGACACCGACGCCCCCAAGCACCGGGGCATCAGCTTCTTTCTGGTGGACATGAAAACCCCTGGCATCGAAGTGCGCCCCATCATCAACATGGGCGGCCGCCACGAGTTCAACCAGGTGATTTTTGACAATGTTCGGGTGCCGGCCAGCAACATCGTCGGCGAGGAAAACCGGGGCTGGTACGTGGCCGTGACGCTGCTGGACTTCGAGCGTTCCGGCATCGACTACTCCGCCGCCGCCCGCCGGCATCTGGACGACACGCGCCAGTGGGCCGACGGCATCCGGCGCAACAGCCAACCGCTGAGCCGGGAGCCGTGGGTGCGCAACCTGCTGGCCGACCGCTACATTGAGACTGAAGTGGCCCGCCTCATCGCCTACAACGTAGCCTGGATGCAGGGCGAGGGACTGGTGCCCAACAAAGAGGCGTCAATGTCCAAAGTGTTCGGCAGCGAAACGGTCCAGCGCACCACCGCCGCCTGCCTGGAAATTATGGGTATGTACGGCGGCCTCCGCGATGAAAAATGGACGCCCATGGCAGCCGATATGCAGGAGCACTGGCTGCGCGCCTTCTCCCACACCATCGCCGCCGGCACCAGCGAAGTGCAGCGCAACATCATCGCCAGCCGGGGGCTGGGGTTGCCACGGGGGTAGTGAGGCCCGCCAATGACCAACCTGAAACACAAGGGTTTCTGAACGACGCAGATTTGCAAAAGGCCCGGCAAACCGTAGAGTATTTCGTAAGACGGATGCTGATGATTGCCGGAACCGGTGGGGGATGAGCAAATGTACCACCCTGGGGGAACCATCAAAGATGCGGTGTACAGCATCGCGTCTCGTAAATATGTCTTGCCGGCAATCCAGAGAGAATTTGTCTGGAGTCAAGAACAGATTTGTGCGCTGTTCGACAGCCTGATGCAAGGCTATCCGTTTGGGGAGTTTTTGTTCTGGCAGATTACTCCGGAGAACTCCGGAAAATACCGCTACTACGATTTCGTACTCGACTACCACCAACGCGACGACCCGCATTGCCACGATTTGGGCATCCTGCCGGACAGTCCACTGACGGCGGTGCTGGATGGTCAGCAACGGCTAACGGCTTTCAATATTGGTCTCCGCGGATCGGTGGCAATCAAGATTCCCTACAAATGGTGGAATAACCCGGATGCGTTCCCTCGCCGGGTTTTAGCGCTGGACTTGTTGACGCAACCTGAACCTGATGAGGAAGGCAACCGTTACGCCTTCGCATTCATCGAAGAAAGCAGAGTCGGCATCGATGGAGGACGGCTTTGGTACAAGGCAGCCGACATTTTGAAAATCCGAGACGATACGGCTTGGCCTGACATGGACGATTGGCTTAATGACAAAGACATTAGCCAAGAGCAACGAAGCCTGGCTATCCGTATCTTGTCCCGTTTGTACCAAGCTGTTCACAAAGACCAGACGGTGTGCTATTACGAGGAAAGGAACCAGGACATTGAGCATGTACTCAATATATTTATCCGACGCAACAGAGGCGGCACCGTTCTCTCTTACTCCGACCTCTTGCTGAGCATTGCAACGTCGCAGTGGGATAACTTGGATGCCCGCAAAGAAGTTCATGCACTAGTCGACGACCTGAACCGCATTGGGTCCGGTCTTAACCTGACGAAGGACTTCGTGCTGAAAGCCGGGCTAATGCTTACCGACATCGCAAGCGTCGGTTTCCAGGTTCGCAATTTCACGCACGCCAATATGGCGATTCTCGAAAAGAATTGGTCAAGAATCAGCGCCGCGCTGGTCGAAACTATCCAACTGGTAACCGGCTTCGGATTCGACGGCAACAGCATTCGGGCCAACAGCGCATTGCTTCCGATTGCATACTACATCTACCATCTAGGCGCACCAACGGACTTTGACATTCACACAAGATATGAGCCAGACCGCAAGGCAATCCGAGGTTGGCTCACCCGTTCTATCTTGAAGTCCGGCGTCTGGGGCAGCGGTTTAGATACCCTGTTGACTGCGCTTCGTGACGTCTTGCGCAACACGAGCAACGGGCAATTTCCGGCGTCGGAAATGCGCCGGGTTATGGCGCAGCGGGGCAAGAGCTTGGAATTTTCACAGGAAGAAGTCGAGGACCTTGCCGACATGGGAATTAGCGACCGCCGTACTTTCCCACTGCTGGCATTGCTATACCCGTTCATTGACTTGCAGAGCAATCGCTTCCACATCGACCATGTTTTCCCCAAGAGTCGCTTTACCACAACCCGATTGCGCTCCGCCAAAGTTGGCGAGGATCAGATTGAGTCTTTCATTGACTTGGCCAACCGCCTTCCCAATCTCCAGTTACTTGACGGAGCCATCAACCTTGAAAAGCAAGCTAAACTGCCGGCGGAATGGTTGGATGAGCGTTTTCCAGATGATCAAGCGCGCCAGCATAATTGCAATCTGCACCATCTGGGCGATGTTCCTCGTGAGATGGTCGGTTTTGGGAAATTCTACGAGGCGCGGCGGGAACAGTTGCAGGAACGCATTGCCGAGTTGGTAAATTCGGTGTGAGGGAAGCAGAGGATGGCGGTACAATGAAACTGCCTAACGCAGAACACGCCTATGTTGCACCGGCGAAAATCCTGGACTACCTGCTGTCGATGGAAAGCCCCCGCGGTAAGAGTAAGGCCCGGTTTTTCACGCAATTCGGTTTCAGCGCTGACCGATGGCAGCAGTTGGCGAATGCGTTGCGCATTCACGGAGTAAGCCACGAAGTCACCAGCGTTACCCAAACCCAACACGGCACAAGATTCACTGTTGACGGCGAGCTGCAAACTCTCGACGGTCGCAATCCGCACATCCGAACTGCCTGGATTATCCGCAACGGTTCGGAAGAACCCCGGCTGATTACCGCCCACCCACGACGGAGGTGAAGTATGTTACAGGAACACGAACAAATCGTGCTCACCGCCGACATACCGGAAGATAATCTCAAGGCCGGCGACGTTGGCACCATCGTTCACATTTATCCCAGACACGTCGCATACGAAGTAGAGTTTTTCTCGCCGGCCGGCAATACTGTTGCAGTTGCCACTGTCGAGCGGACGCAAGCCCGACCGGCTGCCCCGGCAGAGATTGAACCGCTGACGGTCCTCTACAACTACGCCACCGATGGCATCGCGGTCCTTACCCTCAACAACCCGCAGCGGCGCAATGCCCTCTCGTCGCACACCCTGGCAGCATTGGAGGAATGGCTCGACGAAATCGCCGCTGACCCCGCCGCCCGCGTCGTCGTCATCCGTTCCGAAGGCCCCGTTTTCAGCTCCGGCCACGACCTGAACGAGTTGGTCAACGGGGATGCGGAGGACTACACCGCCGTGTTTGACGCTTGCACCCGCGTTATGGAGGCCATCCGCCTGCTGCCCAAGCCGGTCATCGCCCAGGTGCAGGGGCTGGCTACCGCCGCCGGCTGCCAGCTGGTTGCCACTTGCGATATTGCCGTGGCCGCCGATACGGCCGCCTTTGCCACGCCGGGCGTCCAGATTGGCCTGTTCTGCACCACGCCGGGCGTCGCCGTGGCCCGTTCCGTGATGCCCAAAAAGGCTATGGAAATGCTGCTGACGGGCAAGCCGATATCGGCTCAGGAAGCCATTGCGTTCGGCCTCATCAGCCGCATCGCCCCGGCCGACGAGCTGGAAACGCAGACGATGGAACTGGCGCGGCAAATTGCGTCAGCCAGCGCGCACACGCTGGCGTTGGGCAAGGCCGCTTTCTATCAGCAGGTTGAAATGAACCGCCCCGACGCTTACCACTTCGCCGGCAAAGTGATGGTGGACAACCTGCTGGCCGACGACGCGCATGAGGGCATCTCCGCCTTTCTGGAAAAGCGCCCGCCGGTGTGGACGACCTGACGACACATTCAGAGGCAGCCGCCAGGGTTGCCCCCTGTACGGAAAAGAGGTAACAATGGCTCTGCAAGAGTTTATCCAACAGTCTTTCGACAACAACTGGGAATGGCTGGTGCGCTACGTGGACGGGCTGACCCAGGCCGAAATCGAGTTCACCCCCAACGAGCAGTGCCATTCCATCGGGTTCATTGTCTGGCACTACGGGCGCGCGCTGGATATGTGGGTTCAGTCCCTGGCCAAGCAGGAGCCGCAGCTGTACGAACAGGGATGGGCGGAACGGCTGGGGTTCGCCCCGGAACCGATGAATGTCGGCTTCGGCTACTCCGTGGACGACCTGGCCGGCTGGGGCTGCCCCGACAAGGCGCTGCTCATGGAATACGCCGACGCCGCCCGCAACAACCTGCTGGAATTTCTGGCCCGGCACGACGACGCATCGCTGGTCAACACGACGATGACCAATCGCCGGGGCGAAACCATCGCCCTGGCCGATATGTTCCGCCTGCTTATCTGGGAGGTCAACCAGCACGGCGGGCAGGCCGGCTACCTGCGCGGGATGCAGCGCGGCCTGAATCAATAAACATTGCGCTTGCGAACGGCGCCGGGGCGAGTAATTATTCGCCCCGGCTTTTGCAGAGAGGTATCAAAATGCCCGCCAACACATTGCAGTATCGCTACAACCCCCTGCACCAGGACATCATCTGCGCCGAAACCGCCATTGACGCCCTGCCCGCCGAGCTGGACAGCCTGGGCGCCAGCCGCGCCATGATTACCTGCGGCCCCACCATCTTGTCTGCCTGCAACGTTGTCCCCCGCGTGCAGGCGGCCCTCGGCTCCCGCTACGTGGGCACCTACTCCGGCGTCTTGCCCCACTCGCCCGTGGCGACGGTGGAGGACGGCGTGGCGATGGCCCAGGAGACGCAGCCCGACGTCTTTATCAGCGTCGGCGGCGGCAGCACCCACGACACTACCAAAGCGATAGCGACCCTGCTGGCCGAGGGCGGCGATATCCACGACTACGAAATCATCTTTGAACCGCCCGACAAAATTACCGTGCCGCCCACCCCGTCGCCCAAGCTGCCGATCCTCAGCGTGCCGACCACCATGGGCTGCGCCGAGTTCAGTCGCGGCGGGGGCGGCATCACCGACCACCGGCTAGGGCGCAAGCTGATTATTGCCGGCGACGGCGTAACCCACCGCGCCGTCATCCTGGACGGCCAGGCAATCGCCACCACGCCCTTGCGGATTCTGGTGTCCACGGCCATCGGCCAGCTGCGCATCGCCATTGAAACCGTCTATTCCACTGGACACAACCCCATCGGCGACGGCATGGCCTTGCACGCCATCCGCCTGCTCTTTGAGAACCTGCCCCGCTGCAAGGACGGCGACATCGATACGCTGCTGGCCACCAAGACCGCCTGCGCCATGGCGTCGCTGGCGTCCTTTGGCGGGTTGGGCCTGAACACGGCCACTTGCCACCACGTGGGCGGGCTGTACGGCGTGCCCCACGGCGAGGCCAACGCCATCCTGCTGCCCCACACTATGCGCTACAACCTGGACGCCTGCGCCGACCGCCAGCGCCTCATCGCCGAGGCCATCGGCGTCGCCAGCGGCAGTATGACCGACGAAGAGGCCGGCCTGGCCGCCGCCGACGCCGTGGACGGCCTGTGCCGTGAGCTGGAACTGCCACGAACACTGCGGGAGGTGGGCGTACCCGAGGACGGGCTGGAATATATCGCCACGGCCACGCTGCACGACCGCAGCCTGAGCAGCAACCCCAAGCCGATTAGCGACGCCGGGCCGGTAATGGAAGTGCTGCGGGCGGCTTACTGATGGCGGCGCCGGCGTCCCCCTTATTGTTCCGACGCGGCCAGGCTGTCCGCCGCCGTTCTGATCAGCCGCCTTAAGTGCGCAAACCCTATGGTGAGGCGGTCGCGGAGACCCCGTTCCGTAAGGTTGCCATGATAAAAGTGGTTGTGCCGCCCGCCCTGGTTGTTAGTCAGACAATCCTGTAGGTCGGCAATGGTTAGTTCGGAATTAGCGATTCGGTTGGCGGCAGCGTTGAACCGTCTGATGTTGTTGGGCGCCATATGTTCACCGGTTCCGTGTTCCGGGTCGGCGGCGCTCACGGCGTGTACGGTAGCGCCCCAGATAATTTCACCGGCGGCGTCGCGCGACTCCGGTTCGGTGTTCAGCCGCGCTGCCAGCCGGGTCAAATACTGCGCTCTGGCAAGATGCGCGGCTCTTATCACTGAGACACACCTTCGCCTCTAACTTCGGCCAGCATCTCGAGCAGGGCGCGTACCGGCCCCAGGAACAGCGCGTATTCATCGGGCTGCCAGTACTGTTCCGGGTCATCCAGCTGTACTTCCAACGGCGTTTCGGCGTGTTTCAGGAACGACTCAGCCACCCCGTAATACCCCATATGACGGAGCGGCGGACAGTCAGCTCCCGGCTCCGGCCAATGGTCGAGCGTGATGCCGTCCAGCGCGCGCATCAAATCCCAAATCTGTTCGGAAGTGTGGCCGGTCTTGCGTCCCATCCGCCGCGCTGCCTCGTTCACCGCCTGCATCGCAGCTTCGTAGGCCAGCCGGGCGCCATAACGCACGTCGCCAGCGGCGATGGCCGCCTCGGCCCGGTCCAGAACCTGCTTGGCGGTTAAGGAATTATGAGCAGTCATTCGCTCTCTCCTTTGCCGTGGACGGCCTGTGCCGCGAGCCGGAACTGCCGCGAACGCTGCGAGCAGAAAAGACTCGCGGCTTTGCGGTATAACGTCCACATTTGGGTCGGCCAGAACGGAACGCACCAGCCCGGCTGCTTCGGCGCACCAGTGCGGGCAATCCAGAACGCAGTATCGGCGAAAACAGGAGTCACTCCGCATCCTCGATACCATAAATATAATAGTCATGCCGGTGGGAAAGGTCGGTGGGCAGTTTGCCCCGTTCCTGCTCCGGCACATTGGCGGCGATTTCATCCATCACTTCCCAAATGGAGCGGCGGTTCGGGTTGGGCGGCGGCTTTGCCATCATCAGCAAACAGCTGTGGCCCCCGGTGATGCGCTGCAGCGCGCCGTCCGGCGCAAATTCGCCTTGCCCGCGCACCCACAGGCGCATTGTGTCATGCTGGCGCAACGCATCCGTAACCGTGCTTTCCCATTCCTTGTCGAAGTTGATCGGGATGCAGGCGCTTTTGTCGATTTGGATGTGACATTCCTGCCGGCGAACATCTACCTGGAGCATCTCTCCTTTCACGCCAATGTCGCCGGCTCCGAAATGTCTGATTTGCTGCTGGCCGTCCACAGGTGAACCTCCATTCGCTTGATGATAATGCCGGGCATTGCCAGCTTACAAGTTTTCAATCTCCACCGGCGCCACCGCATCGGCCAGCGCAAACCCGAACACCCGCGAGTAGAAGTACGCCTCGGCCTCCAGCGCGCGCTTGATATTTCCGGCGCGGCGGAAGCCGTGCTGCTCGCCGGCAAAGGGCAAATAGGCGCAGGGGATGCCTTTGCCGCGCACGGCGTCGTACATCAGCTCCGCCTGGTTGGGCGGCACAATCCGGTCCTCCAGCCCTTGCAGCAGGATGATGGGGCAGGACAGCCGGTTGGTGTGGTTGATTGGCGAGCGGCGGCGGTAGGTGTCGGCGCCCTCCGGGTAAGGGGCCACCAGCCGGTCCAGGTAGCGGGACTCGAACTTGTGCGTATCTGATGCCAGCGCTTCCAGGTCGGATATGCCGTAGTAGCTGGCGCCGGCGGCGAATATGTTGCGAAAGGTCAGCGCGGCCAGCGTGGTGTACCCCCCCGCGCTGCCGCCCCGGATGGCCAGCCGCCGGCCGTCGGCCAGACCCTGATGCACCAGATACAGGGCTGCGTTGGCGCAATCGTCCACATCCACGACGCCCCAGTTCCCCTTGAGCAGCTGCCGGTAGGCCCGCCCGTAGCCCACACTGCCCCCGTAGTTAACATCCACCACGGCAAAACCCCGGCTGGTCCAAAACTGGATGGACAGATCCAGCGCGCCGGAAGCCGCCCCCGTCGGCCCGCCGTGGCTCAGCGCCAGCAGCGGCGGCAGCTCGCCCGCCGGCGCGCGGTAGGCCGGATTGCGCGGCGCATAGTAGAGAGCGTAGGCCGGCCGGCCTTCGTTGGAGGGAAACTCGACGGTTTCCGCCGGCGATATGTAGCCGGCGTTAACATTCGTAGTTGACGACATCCGCAGGGTATCCCAATAGCCGGTGTTCAAATTGACCCGCAGCAGCGACAACGGACGACGGGCATCGCCCGCCAGGGCCACCGCCGTAATCCCCGTTACGGCCAAATCGCCGCGCCCCATTTCGCCGGCCGGCACGTCCAGCGGGGTCAGCACGCCAGCGTCCGGGTCAAGCAGGTTCAGCGACCACGCGCCCCGGCGGTTCACCGCGCATACGATGCGCCCGTCGCCGGCAAAGCCGTAGGTATGCGAGGCGAAAACCCACTGCGGCCGGCCATACTCGGCGGCGTCGGGGTAGAGCGGCTGCGGCGCGCCGGCATCGTTGCGATACAGGTTCCACCAGCCGGATGCGTCGGACACATAATGCAGGATGCCGTCGGGCGACCATTCCGGCTGATACACGGACACGTTGTCACCGCCGGCCGCGAGGACAGCCGCGCCCAGCGTCCCGTCCGCCAGCACGGGCGCCGTCCACAAGTGCGTCCCGTCCCAGGGCATATTGGGGTGATTCCAGGACAGCCAGGCCAGCGTTGCCCCGTCGGGGCTCAATCGCGGCGCGGACACGAAATCCCAGCCGGCGGCCAGCGTCGTTTGCCGGCCAATCCCGTCGGCGGGGACGGCGGCGATGGCGTTAACGATGTTATCCGGGTCGGCATGGTCTTCCCGCACGCAGATGAGGCGGTTGCGCGCGCGGTCAAGCACGGCGTCGGCGTAACGCAGGGGCGCCGGCGGCGTGATGGCCAACGGCGTATCCCCCGCCTGCTGGCGGTAAATGCGCTGGTCGTCAAAATTGGAGAACCACACCGTGCCGCCCTCGGCCAGCCACGCCCCGCCGCCGTATTCGTGGACACGGGTGCGGGCGTTGAACGGCGGCGGGTTGACATCGGACACGTCGCCGCGGGGAGTGCAGCGGACGATAACGTTACGCCCGCCCTCCGCGGGCCGCGCCTCCGTCCACAGAATGGCATCCCCGTCAATGGCGACGCTGCTGATGGTGATAGACTCGGCGACGATGGCATCGGCGGTAATTGGCGAACGCCAGGAACCGTAAGGCGCGATAGTGGGGTTAGCAGTAGTCAAGGTGGAATCTCCGGCAGCGAATGCCTCGTGAATGTCAGGACAGCCTGACATTTGGTGAGTTTAGGGAATCCGGTAAAGCGCCATCAGCAAAATCCGGTCTATCCGGCGCCTCCCGGTAAATTCTTAACTCCCGGCCTTGACTTTGAAAAGCCTTGCCCAACTACCGGGACGGATTTTCAAACCCGCCCCGGTCACCTTGCCCGCAACGCCGGGGCAACGCCCACCCCGGCGGATGCGCTTACCGGCTGGCGCTGGCCCCGGCCAGACGGCCAATGCCGGCCCGGGAGCAATCCTCATCCTCCTGGGCCGTGCCGCCGCTGCCGCCGACGGCCCCAATCAGCTCTCCGTCAATATAGATGGGCAGGGCGCCCTGGCCGGGCACAAACTCCCCGCGTTCCACTTCCATCACCGCGCGCATAATCGGCGTCGTGGAGCGCTCGGTCAGGTCGCCGCTCGGCTCGCCAAAGCAGGCCGCCGCCCGCGCCTTGCCGCGCGAAACGTAGGGCGTGCGCCACGCCGAGCCGTCCATCTTGCACATCGTAATCAGGTCGCCGCGCGCGTCCACGACGGAGAAGCTGAACGCCTTGCCCAGCTCCAGGGCCGCCGCTTTGGCGCCGCCCAGCACGAGTTCCGCCTGTTCCAGTGTAATGTTCGGCATCGTTAAAATCTCCTTGACCAATGGTCGGACTGATTCGGGTTGAGGGCGTCAAGCCGCCTGCGCTATTATAGCAGGCGGACGGCTCCCCGCCGGGTAAGACGCCGCCAGAGGAGGCAGTCAACGCACTATGCCCGGATGTTTTGGCTCTTTTAACAAAGGCTGCGGTTGCACCCTCGGCGTAATTGCCGGGCTGGTCATCGCCGCCGTCATTATCGGTCTGCTTTTTGGCAGCTGTAACGTTGCCCTTGGCTGACCCCTTTCGCCGGTACTTTCAAGGGTACTTTCAGGAGCGCCGCAATGCAATTCGGATTCTACCTGCCCAACCACGGCCCGAACGCCCAGCCCGGCCCGCTGGCCCAAATCGCCCAAGCCGGCGACCGCCTCGGCTTCTACTGCATGGTCGCCGGCGACCACGTGCTCGTGCCTGACCGCATTGATTCGCCATATCCCTACACCGTCGGCGGCGAGTTCCCCACCGGCGAGAGCGGCGAGTACTTCGAGCAACTGACCCTGCTGACCTACCTGGCCGGCGTTACCGAAAACATCCGCATAGTGCCCAGCGTGATGATTGTGCCCTACCGCCCGCCCATCCTGGCCGCCAAGATTCTGGCGACGCTGGACGTGCTGTCGCAGGGCCGCCTGATTCTCGGCGTCGGCGTGGGCTGGATGGAAGAGGAGTTCGAGGCGCTGAGCGCGCCCCCCTTCGCCGCGCGCGGCGCCGTTACCGACGAATACCTGCGCGCCTACAAAGAGCTGTGGACCAGCCCCAACCCGGAGTTCGACGGCCAGTACGTCCGGTTCTCCGGCATCCGGTTCCTGCCCCAGCCGGTGCAAAAGCCGCACCCGCCCATCTGGGTCGGCGGCCAGAGCCGGCCGGCCATCCGCCGCGCCGCCACCATCGGCGACGGCTGGCATCCCGTAGGAACCATCCCGGCGGCCACGCTGGAGCCGGAGGAACTGGCCGGCGACCTGGCAACGCTCAACCGCTTCGCCGCGCAGGCCGGCCGCGACCCGGCCGCAATCCAGGTCTCCATGAAAGCCCCCCTCTACGACCCGGCTGCCATGCAAACCGGCCCCCGCCGCCGGTTCTCCGGCTCCGCCGACGCCATTCTGGAGGATGTGCATACCTACTCCGAAACGGGCGTCTCCCACATCATCTTTGACATTCGGGGCAATGACTTGAACCGGACGCTGGAGCGGCTGGACTGGTTCGCCGGCGATGTAATGCGATACGCTGAATAACGCGGCCGGCTGGCAAGGGAACCGGTCGCCGGCGCTGTGCTATAATCTGCCCAGACCAGCCAGCCGCCACCTTACCTGACCTGAGGAGGACACTGCTTTGACTACCCCAGATGCCCGCCGGCAAGCCGGCCAAGAAATGCGGGGGATAATGTCGGGTGGGGATATTAGCCACTATGCCCTCCCCGGCGTTGACCAGCTGGCCCCCGACCTCAAGCGCATCATTGACGAAGCCCTTTTCGGCATTATCTGGACGCGGCCGGGGCTGGAGCTGAAACAGCGCTGTATATCCACCATCGCCGCGCTGATGACCCAGGGGGAAATGAACCTGCTGCGCCGCCACATTACGCGCGCCCTGAACGTGGGCCTGACCCCGCAGCAGGTAGTGGAAATTTTCATCCAGGCCACCTTTTACATCGGCGTGCCGGCCGTGGAGTCGGGCCTGCGGCTGGCGAAAGATATTTTCGAGGAGCGCGGCATTGACTACGAACCCGTCAACGAGTACGACTCCAATCGCCATTTTGACGAACTCCACGCCCTGGGCCAAGAGGTGCACCGCCACCATATGGGCAGCATCACGGCTACCAATTTTGAGCCGGGTACGCCCGAAGCCCAGCTGGAGCGCATCGTTGACGAATACCATTGGGGCGGCATCCACAGCCGTTCCGTCCTGGACGACAAGGAGCGGGCCATCGTCTCCCTGTCCGCGCTGACCAGTATGGGCGTGTACGACGCCCAGATGCGCCGCCGCATCCGGGGCGCCATCGGCGTGGGCCTCACCTCCGACGAGGTTATGGAAATCTTTATCCACCTGTCCCTGTACGGCGGTTATATCAACGCCCGCACTTCCATGCGTATCGCCCGCTCCGTTTTCAACGAGCTGGAGATTGGCTGACGGCCCCGGCGTCTGCGATACCCGGTAACGGCAGGTGGCATCACGGCGTGAAACACGGCACGGAGGTCGGCGGAAAGCTGATGAAACTACGTTTGGACGACGGCTGCGAACTGTTCTACACCATTGACGACTTTACCGACCCCTGGACGGAACCGGAAACGGTGGTTATGCACCACGGGATGGCCAAGAATCACCGGCTTTGGTTCGGGTGGGTGCCCATCATCGCGCGCCACTATCGCGTCATCCGGTTTGATATGCGCGGCATGGGCCAATCGGCAGTGCCGGAGCCGGGCTACCCCTGGTCGGTGGACAACTTCGCCAATGACCTGGCCGAGTTCGTTGACAAGCTGGGCCTGGAAAAGTTCCACCTCATCGGCGAAACCGTGGGCGGCAGCATCTCCATGCGCTACGCCACCATGCACCAGGAACGCCTGCTGTCCCTCACCGCCTGCACCTCGCCCACCAGTTTCAACGACGCCCACCATGGCGAGTCGGCCATCCAGATTGAGAACGAGGGCATCGGCGCCTGGGTCGAAAGCAGCATCGGGCGCCGCCTGGACCCGCAAATCGTCGATCCCGCCTACACCCGCTGGTACGCCGCACAGATGAAGGCTACCACGCCCCACGTGGTGGCCGGCTTCCAGGCCCAGGCGGGCGGAGACCTGCGTCCCCTGCTGAAAGACGTGCCGACGCCGACGCTGATTATCGCCGCCGCCGCCCTGCGTGAGGAAGTGCTGGGCGACTTCCGGGGCGCTGCCGACGTGTTCCCCAACGGACGTTCCGTCGTATTCCCCGGCGTGTCCGGGTTCGTGCAGCACATCCTGCCCGTGCCCTGCGCCCGGGTGTGGCTCGATTTCGCCCGCAGCCTCGGATAACAAGATTCACGACCGCGCCCGTGTCCGGCCCGGTTCGGAGCGGGCGCCGTTTTTTGTTTGCTATGGTGGACCGCGCAACAGAGGACCCCAATCGCCGCCTCTCCCACGGGCCGGAGCGGCCCGGCAGCGGGGCGGGCCAGCCCGGAAATCCCCGGCACGCCCATCTCCGGTATCAACGAAGCCGCAACCCCTCGCGCCTGCTGGACCGGGGCGAGATGCAGCTGCTGCCCCGGCGGTTGAGTCGCCGGCTGCACCTGCCCCCATTTGTCGAGCTGTTCGACGTCCGGTTCTTCCTGATGAAGAAAAGCTACGTGGCCCAGGCAACGTTGGCGACGATAGTGATGCTGGCCGTATTGCTGCTGGTCGATTCGGTAGCCGACGCGGTGCTGGCGGCCGGCCTGGGTTCCAGCGCCGTTATCGTCTTCGTACATCCCAATTCCCGCAGAGCCACCTTGCGCCATCTGATCGGCGGGCATTTGCACGGCCTGGTAATCGGCGTGGCGGCGTCGCTGCTGTTATTTCACTCCAGCCTGCTGCCGGTGCCGGCAGATATGTACCATTGGGCCGCCGACGTAGCGGCCGCCGTCGCACTGGGCGTTGTCATTCTGGTAATGGCAATAACCGACACGGAACACCCGCCGGCGGCGGCCACCGGCATGGGTTTCGCCCTGCAAAGCTTTGAGCTGACGGTAATCGCCCTCTTCGCCGCCGGCGTGCTGCTGCTGGCGTTCAGCAAAATCCTGCTCCGCGGCGCCCTGCGCGACCTGGATTAGCCGGCCCCAATCCGTTGGGCCGAAACGCTCCGGCAATCGCACCGGCCGGGTATGCTAATATGTCCCTGCAACCGAGTCTGACTCCGCGCGGAACGTTATTTCGGAGGTGCAATATGGGAGACTACCAGGCTACCGTCAAAATGGGCGACGACGGGGCCATAACCCTGCGTAACCTGCCCTACCCCCCGGGTATGCGGCTGGAAATTACCATCCATGCCCCCGAATGGGAAACCACGCCCCGCTCCGGGCCGCCGCCGCCCCATCCCAATCGCAATACCGTCATACGGTATGATCGGCCATTTGACCCGGCGCTGATTGACGACTGCGGTCAGGCCCGAAATTGATAATCCTTGATACCCATATCTGGGTCTGGTGGTCGAACGAGACAGGCCGACTGACTGCGGCACAGCGGGCTGCTATTGCAACTGAACTGGCTAACGGCAGCATCGGCATTAGCGTTATATCCTGTATCGAAATAGCCCGACTGACGGCGATTGGTCGTCTGGAGCTTTACCCAGACACGCTGACCTGGCTGCGTAATGGCATAGCTTACCCTGGCGTCCGGTTATTGCCCGTCACCCCGGAGATAGCCGTGCGCGCCTACAGCCTTCCCGAACCCTTCCATCGCGACCCCGCCGACCGCATCCTGGTGGCCACAGCGCTGGAACACTACTGCCCGCTGGTCACTTCGGATGGCCGTATTTTGAACTACCCCGAAGTCAACACAATCGGATGAAAAGGACATACCGTTATGCCCGATTCCCTCTCCCGTCAACTGGCCCGCTGGGTCGTCAACCTGGATGCCGCCGACCTGCCGCCCGCCGTCGTCGACAAGATGCAAACCTCTCTGCTCCACGCCACGGTGGTTGCCATCATCGGTGCTGGCACCCATCACGGCAAAGCGGCCGTTGACCTTACCCTGGCCGAAGAATCCGCGCCCCACGGCGCCGCCATTCTGGCCGCCGGCGGCCACGCTACGCGCTGCGGAGCGGCTTTCGCCAACAGCAAGCTGATGCACGCCACCAACCAGGCCGATTCATACCGGATGCTTACCCATCCCGGCCCGTGCGTCATTCCGGCGGCGCTGGCCTCGGCCCAGCTGGGTGGGGCCACGGGCGCTCAGCTCATTACCGCCCTGGCCGCCGGCTACGAAGTGGAATCCCGCATTGCCGGCGACTTCATCGCGTCCACTCAGGCCAGGGGCTTTCGTTCCAGCCCCATCTACGGCACGCTGGGCGCCGCCGTGGCCACGGGCAAACTGCTGGGGCTGACCGAAGACCAGATGGTTACCGCCATCGCCCTGGCCAGCACGTTCACCGCCGGCACCAACGAAGGCCCCCGCTCCGGCGGACGGGAGATGATGTTCCACGAACCGCAGTCCACCCGCAGCGGCATTATGGCCGCCCTGCTGGCCCGGGAAGACGTGCGGGGTTCGGAGGAAGCGTTGGAAGGCCCGGCCGGATTCTACAACGCCTTCACCGGCAACAACCGGGGCGAGCTGTCCTACGTGTTCACGGGGCCGCAGCAGGTTGATTTTGGCCCGGTCACCGCAGGACTGGGCTCCCGCTGGGAACTGCTGCACACCGTGTTGAAGATGTACCCCACCGCCGGCTACAACTGCCCCGTCATCGACTTGATGACCGACATCCGCCGCTCCCACCAACTGGCCGTTGCTGAGATCGAGCGCATCACCATTGATATGAACTGGCTGGAAACGCTGTATCCTTCGCCCGCCTTTCCCAATCCCTCCCGTGGGCAGGCCATTGTCGGCAGCACCCACTACTTCGCCGCCTACGTCGCCGTCAACGGAGCCTACCCGCCCCTGCGCACCCACATTGACCCCGGCGACGACTCCGCCGCCGCTGCCGAGAACCACGATGCCGTGCTGTCCCTGATGCACAAAGTCCAGACCGTCGGCCATAAAGACCGGCCGGCCTTCGCGCCCCGCATCACCATTGAAATGACCGGCGAAACAACCTACCAGGGCGAGTACCAGGGCAACGAACTAGAGTGGGGGCTGGATGAGGAAATCGTCCGCCTGCGCCCCCTGTTCCCCCAAATCCGCTGGCCGGCCGAAAAACTGACCGCCATCGTGGCCGCCGTCCGCGCCATACCCGGCGCGCCCGACGCCGGCGATTTGATTGCCGCGGCCACGCCTTGACGCTCAACAAAAGATTAAACCGCCAACAGGAACAGGAGTGAGAAATATGCTGCCAGGACTGGAAGGCAAAGCCGCGCTGGTTACCGGAGGGAGCAAAGGCATCGGCAAGGCTATTGCCTATGCGCTGGCCAGAGAGGGCTGCGCCGTCGCCATCTGCGCCCGCGGCGCGGCCGACTTGCAGGCCGCCGCCGCCGAAATCGGCGACGCCACCGGCTCCCGCGTCATCCCCATCCGCGCCGATATGACCGTGCCCGAAGACATCATCAACCTGGTTCGGGAAACCGTGTCCGGCCTCGGCAAGCTGGACATCCTCGTTAACAACGCCGTCAACAGCACCAGCGACCGCGCCAGTCAAATCCCGGATGAGGTAATCCTGAACCACATCACCACGAAGGTTATGGGCTACATCCGCTGCGCCCGCGAGTGCGTGCCGCACCTGGCGGCGGCCGGCGGGGGGCGCATCATCAACATTGGCGGCATGGCGGCGCGCAATTCCAGCCCCACCAACCCCGGCTCCGGCGTAACCAACTCGGCCATGTCCAACTATGCCAAAGCCCTGTCTGACGACGTAGCAGCCGACGGCATCCTGGTCAACTGCATCCACCCCGGCAGTACCCGCACCGAGCGTTATATGGGCTTGGTGGCCGAGCGCGCCGCCCGCAGCAATACTACTCCGGAAGCGGAGCTGGCCCAATCCGTCGCCGAAATCCCCATTGGCCGGATGGTGGAGCCGGACGACATTGCCAACCTGGCGGCTTTCCTGTGTTCCGACCTGGCCTCTGCCATCACGGGCCAGACCATCGCCGTGGACGGCGGCGGGGGCCGGGGCGTCCATTTCTAGCCAACTACCTACGGGTTTGCGCCGCGCCGCCCGCGTCTAGTTCATCCCCAACTCCCGCAGCGCACTGGCGAAATTGGCGTCCAGGATATAAACATCCTCGGCGCGGTCGTAGGTCAGCGGACGCGGCAGGTCCAGGTTCTCCCGTCGCCGCTTCAGCCGGTTCAGGCTGTGCCCCTGGCTGGACAGCGAGCCGGACAACTCCCGCTGGGACAGTCGCAGCGTGTGCATCAGCTGCGCCCGTTTCTGCGTGTGGTTGGGGGAACGGGAAACCCGGAGCATCGCCTGCCGTGCCGTGTCCGACAGATTGCCCCAGAATATAGTGACGTAGCTGGCGTTCCAGTCGGCTTTTTCGGGTTTATCAGCCGGGGGCTCAGGCGGCGCGACGGCGACTGCTTCCGGCGGCGCCACGGCCGGCATCGCGTCGGGAGCCTCCGGGGGCGCTGCCGCTTCCTCAGCGGCGCGCGCGTTCAGGCCGCGGCCGGTCATCCCCCGCAGGGTAGCGATTACTTCGTCAACGTCACCTTCAATTGTTACCGTAATGTTCGCCAAAACATTGCTCCTGGTTGCCCGGTTTCACGCTCCGCAAACAAGTGTGAAACTTGCGCCAACATTTACCAATCCCGCTACACCATACCACACAAATGCCGCCGCCGCCGGCTTACTGTTGAATCGGGCAGCGTTGCAATTCAGGTGGTTTGAGTCCGTTTTTTACATCGTATGGACAGAAGGGACAGGATTTTTTGATTGCGCTTTACGGATTCGGGCGCGAGCGGGTTCGTTATATTGGGAATGGCGGCTCCTTTGGCTTTGGCGCCTTTGGGGATTTGGGGATTTGGGGGGCGATGTCAGGCGATGGGTGCGATGGTCAGGCGGATGGTTTGCGGTGACCGGGTTTCAGGGATTATCAGCCCTACGGCCGGAGGTTTTGCGCTGGGGTTTTTAGCTCGGTATTTTCCATGCCCGAAGCATGGGGCGCTGTGGCTGACGCCGTGGCCGCAGCGACTACGCCGGTTAATGAGATCGGCGACAGTCTCAACGAGCCGGTAGCGACTTGGATGCTGATAGTGGCCGTGATTACCTGAAACCCGGTCGGGGTATTGCTTTTCGCCTGACCCGGCTATGATAGCACGGGCGTTCGGTCAGATGCAAGGGGTAGTTTTACCGGGGCAGCGTTTTGTTTCAGGTGGTTTGAGGCGCTATACCATCGTTTTGGCGGCGGGCATAGGGGCGATCCATGAGTCGCCCCTACCGCTCCGAATGTTAAACCACCTAAATTGCAACGCTACCGCGCTCCATAGCAGGGCCTTTGAAAGTCATTAAAGCTGAATCCCTCTCCCCTTGCGGGAGAGGGTTGGGTGAGGGGCGGCGCTCTTGCTCCGGCGTGAGGGAAATCCGGCGCCCGCAAAACCCGCCACCCGGACTTGGCAACGGCTCTCTCAGAGTTGGAGGCCGTATTGTAACGGTTTAACCTGCTGTGTCATACTGGCACTGAGTAGCACGGCAGCCCGGCCTCTGGAGGAACAACCGCTATGACCACCCCCGCCTCAAACTTGGATGAGCGCGTAACCATACTGGAAACCCGCCTGGACACTATCCTGCCCACCCTGGCGACCAAAGCCGACATCGCTGCGGTTAAAACCGACATCGCGAAGCTGGAGGGCAAGATGGACGCTACGAACGAACGTCTGGAAGGCAAGATTGACGCCATGAACGTGCGTTTGGACGGCAAGATAGATGCCCTGGGCAACCGCCTGCTCATCAGGCTCGGCGGTATGGCGGTCGCGGTGGCGGCAGTTGCGGTGGCGGCTGCCAAGTACCTCTAGACTATCATTGAGTGGCACGGCAACCCGGCCTCCGGAGGAACAACCGCTATGACCACCCCGGCCTCAAACTTGGAAGATCGCGTAACTATACCGGAAACCCGCCTGGACACCATCCTGCCCACCCTGGCGACCAAAGCCGACATCGCTGCGATTAGAACCGACATCGCGAAATTGGAAGGCAAAATTGACGCTACGAACGAACGTCTGGAAGGCAAAATTGACACTACCAACGAACGTTTGGAAGGCAAGATTGACGCTACCAACGAACGTTTGGAAGGCAAGATTGACGCCATGAACGAACGTTTGGAAGGCAAGATTGACGCCATGAACGTGCGTTTGGACGGCAAGATAGATGCCCTGGGCAACCGCCTGCTCATCAGGCTCGGCGGTATGGCGGTCGCGGTGGCGGCAGTTGCGGTGGCAGCTGCCAAGTACCTCTAGACTATCATTGAGTGGCACGGCAACCCGGCCTCCGGAGGAACAACCGCTATGACCACCCCCGCCTCAAACTTGGATGAGCGCGTAACCATACTGGAAACCCGCTTGGACACCATCCTGCCCACCCTGGCGACCAAAGCCGACATCGCGAGAGTGGAGGGCAAGATTGACGCTACGAACGAACGTCTGGAAGGCAAGATTGACGCCATGAACGAACGTCTGGAAGGCAAGATTGACGCCATGAACGTGCGTTTGGACGGCAAGATAGATGCCCTGGGCAACCGCCTGCTCAGCAGGCTCGGCGGTATGGCGGTTGCGGTGGCGGCAGTTGCGGTGGCAGCTGCCAAGTACCTTTAACTACAAGATTGCCTAACTACAAGATTGTCGCAGCGACGCGCGCAATGATGCGTGGCCGTCATTATGCCGGCCGGCGGTCATTTTCCGGCGCCACAGGATGTTGCTAATGCGGCTTGGGATGGTCAAGGCAGCGCGCTCCCAGGCAGCGTTCCGTTTCAGGTGGTTTGATTATTCCCCATTCCCGCTTGCTCGGGAATCCAGGAACGGCAAGAGCGGCATTCCTGACTTGGCAAGGCCCCGACCACCTAAAATGGAACGCTACCGGGGCGGCGGCTGGCGGGGGCGGCCCGGGCCGCGGGTGGGCTATCCCCCGCCCCATTCTAAGGCTATAATCCTCTGCGGATTAACCTATGCCGGCCCGACGCCGGCTGATGCTGACGCCGCAGAGAGGACGCCCCGATGCCTGCCCGAATGACTGCCCGAATCCTGCCCCCCCCCCCCCCCCCCGACTTTGGGGGTGCAGAATGATGACCCGCCGCCGCATCCGCTTTGCGCTGGCCGGCGCTGCGCTGGCCCTGTTTGTCGTGCTGGCGGCCCTGGCCGGCTGGCTGCTGCCGGAGGTACGGCCGGCCGCCGCGCACAACAACAGCATCACGGCTATCAGCATCACCAGCAACGCCGGGCCGGATGACACTTACCGCACCGGCGACGTCATAACCGTGCGGCTGACCTTTGACGCCGCTATCACGAACATCAACGGCTACTTGCGAATCGCCGTTGGCGGAAACACCCGCAACGCCCCGCCGACCGCTAGCGAACCAAACAGCACAAACGTTGACTTCTCTTATACGGTCGTCGCCGCCGACCTAGACACCGACGGCATCACCGTGGCCACTAACGCCCTCTTTGGCACTTATCTGCACGGAAGCTCCGAGCCCGGTCTCGACCGTACCATCCCCAACACCCTGGCTACCGCTCAGGCCGCGCACAAGGTCAACGTTATCGACTACGATACCGATAACGACAACCTCATTGACATCACCACGCTGGCCCAGCTTAACGCCATCCGTCACGACCTGGACGGCGACGGCGCCCCTACTGCCGGAGCGGGAACCACTGCTTACAATACCGCTTTCCCCTACCGCGTAACTTCCGCCACCGGGCGGATGGGCTGCGCCGCTACCTGCGCCGGCTACGAGCTGATGGCCGACCTGGACTTTGACACTGACGGCGATGACGACGTGGACAGCAACGACGCTTACCCCAACTGGTCGCCCATCGGAACTTACACGTCCACCTTCTACGGCAACGGCCATAGCATCTCCAACCTGAACATCGACAGCAGCCAAGATGAAGTCGGGCTGTTTTCGATATTGAGCAGCAGCGGCGCCATCTCCGCGGTGGGACTGATTAATCCCGATGTGAAGGGTCGGGAGGATTACTCAACGGTCGGCGGACTGGTGGGCGATAACCAGGGCACGATTAATGCCGCCTTTGTCAGTGGCGGCTCCGTTTTCGCCAGCGACGAGGGTATCTTCGCCGGCGGGCTGGCGGGCCGGAACAGGGGCACGATACGCGCCTCTTATTCCACCGCTGCCATCTCCAACAGTGGCGATGAGGATAATGACATCGGCGGGCTGCTGGGCAACAACTTTGGCGGCACCATCATCGCCAGCTACGCCGCCGGCACCGTTAGCGCCACCGGCACCAACGTCGATGTCGGCTGTCTGGTGGGAAACTTCCCGGCCACCATAACCAACAGCTATTGGGATTCCACCGTCTGCACCCTCACCGGCGGCGGCGGCGCGGGCCGGACCACCACCGCCCTGCAAACGCCCACCGCCTACGGAACTACCGGCATCTACTCTGCCTGGAACGTGAACGTTGACGGCAACGCCGGCAACGACGACCCCTGGAACTTTGGCGCCAACAATCAATACCCCATCCTGCAATACGACCGGGATGCCGTCGGCATCGACCAGCAGCGGGGCAGTACCAGCAAGGACTACGACGCCAACGACAACAATCTGATTGACATTACGACGCTGGCCCAGCTGGACGCCATGCGCTACGACCTGAACGGCGACGGCGCCGGCATCGCCAAAGGGAGCGCCAGCAGCAAATACGCGGCGGCGTTCCCCGGCCTGTCCCGTGGGATGGGCTGCCCCGGCACCTGCGCCGGCTACGAGCTGCGGAACAACCTGGACTTTAACACCGGAATGGCCGCCCGCACCGACGATGCTTATTACAACGGCGGCGCCGGCTGGACGCCCATCGGGACCGGCCCTGCGTCGTTCACCGGCACGTTCCGGGGCAACGGCCATACCCTGTCCAACCTGCAAATCAACGCGCCGGCGGGCACCCTGCAAATCGGGCTGTTCGGCGTCATCAACGGCCCGGTCTCCGGCATCGGGCTGCCTAACGCCAGCGTTACCGGCGCCCATAATGAACTGTTCGCCGGCGCCCTGGTGGGCGAGCTGTACCCGCAGGGGGGGTCGGTAACTTCCAGCTGGGCCAGCGGCAGCGTAACCGCCAGCAGCGCCACCGGCCACGTCAAGCGCATCGGCGGCCTGGTTGGCAACAACGTGGGCGTGGTGCGGGCCAGCTATGCCGACGTGTCGGTAACGGCCGACGCGGCGGCTACGACGATTTACGCCGGCGGCCTGGCCGGGAGCATGGGCACCACCGAGGTGACGGGCGCGGGCTCAGTGACGGCCAGCTATGCCACCGGCGCGGTAGCCGGCGGCACGAGCAACACCTCTTACGTCGGCGGGCTGGCCGGCCGGCTGGAGGGTACGCCCACCATAACGGCGTCCTACACAATGGGGACGGTTACGGTCGGCGCCAGCGGCAACCGGGGCGGGCTGGCCGGCAATCTGCCCAGCGGTGCCACGGTGACCAACAGCTATTGGCACATCGAAACCAGCGGCATCATCACCGCCGGCGCCGGCCAGGGCAAACTCACCGGCGAGCTGCAAATGCCCACCGGCTACGCCGGCATCTACTCCGGCTGGAACGTGGACGTTGACGGGGAAACCGGCAACGACGACCCCTGGGACTTCGGCTACGATTCCCAATACCCGGTGCTGAAGTACGGCGGCCTGGACCTGCTAAAGCAGGGGCGGGACACGATTGTTCTCTCCACCGACGAACTGGACGCGGACGAGGGGGCCGACACCACCTATACCGTGCGGCTGGGCGGCCGGCCCACGGCGGCGGTAATCGTAACCGTAACCAGCCCCACCGGAGACGACGTAACTATTGACGGCCCGGACAGCGGCGCCGGGTTCAGCGAAAGCGAGGAGGTGAGTTTCTCGACTACCAACTGGAATCAGCCGCAAACGGTAACCGTCCGGGTCGCGAGTGACACCGACCTGGCTGATGGCACGGCCACCCTGACGCACACCGCCGCCGGCGCCGGCAGCGGCTTTGCGGGCGTCACCGCGTCCCTCGCCGTAACCGTTACGGACGACGACACCGGCAGCATCCTCCTGACCCAAAACAGCATGGCCATAACCGCGCTGACGGTGGATGAGGAGGGCAGCAACGTTACTTATGATGTGGCGCTGAGCCACCGGCCGACGGCTGCGGTCACCGTCACCGCCACCACCACCGGCCTGCTGATTGACGGCCCCGACGCCGGCGCTGTGTTCTCCACCAGTGAAACGATAGCCTTCACCACTTCCAACTGGTCAACGGCGCAGACGGTAACGATAGAGGCGCCGGGGAATGACGCCAACGCAATGGACGAAACGGCTACGCTGGCCCACACGGCCACCGGCGGCGGCTATGGCAGCGTCAGCAAATCCCTGTCCGTAACCATTGACGACAACGACGCTCCGGACATCATCCTGTACCACGCCACCAATAGCGCCGCCATCACCACGCTGCCCGTAACCGAGACGGTTGCCGCCTCTTACCGCGTGCGCCTGGCAACCCTGCCCACGGCTGATGCAACCGTCACCGTCACCGCGTCCGCCGGTTTGGAAATCAACGACGGCAGCGGCAATTACGGGAGCAGCCGCACGCTGAGTTTCACGACGGCTGACTGGGATACGCTGCAAACGGTAACGGTGCGGGCGACGGCGGACGACGACCTGGCCGATGGCAGCGCCACGCTGTCCCACGCCGCCGCCGACGCGGTGCCGGGCACGGCCAGCGCCTACGCCGGCGTCAGCAAGTCCCTGCCCGTAACGATTACGGACAACGACACGCCAACCATCATCATCTCCGAAACCGTCGCCCTGTCGGTGGACGAGGGCGGCACCGGCAGCTACACCGTCAAGCTGAGCCACCGCCCGGCCGCCGGCGTAACCATCACCATCACCAGCAGCGCCACCGACGCCGTGACCATCGCAACCGATGGCACTTTCAGCGACAGCGAAACGCTGAGCTTCTCGACTAGCGACTGGAATACGCCGCAAACGGTAACGGTCAAGGGAGCAACCGACAACGACCTGTCTAACGACCTCAACAACACCCTGACCCACGCCGCCAGCAACACAGTGTCCAGCCAGGACAGCCTGTTCAGCAGCGCCGCCGCCGCCGAGCTGTCCGTAACGGTAACCGACACTACCAGCCCCAGCATCGTGCTAACCCAAAGCGGCGCGGCCATCAGCGGCGCGCTGTCCATCGAGGAGGAGGGCACCAACGTCACTTACCAGGTGGGCCTGAGCAACGCGCCCCTGGCTCCCGTAACCGTCACCATCACCAGCAACAACGCCGCCGTAACCATCGACGGCCCCGACGCCGGCGCCGGGTTCAGCAACAGCGAAACGCTGAGATTCAACACCGGGGTCACTACGGCGCAGACGGTAACCATCCAGGCGCCGGATGACGGCAACCCGGTCAACGAAAGCGTAACGCTCACTCACGACGCCAGCGGCTCGCTCAGCGGCTACGAAAACGTCAGCGACGCCACCCTGACCGTGAACGTTATGGACGACGACGCGCCAAACATCGTCCTGTCCGAATCCATGCTGACCGTAGCCGAGGAGAACAGCGTCACCGTGGACTACACCGTGCAGCTGGCTACCCTGCCCACGGCCAACGTAACCGTAACCGTAACCGCGTCCGGCGACTTGACCATCGACGGCCCCGACGCCGCCACTGCGTTCTCCACCAGCGAAGCGCTGACTTTCACTGCTCTGAACTGGTCAACGGCGCAGACGATAAAGGTGAAGGCGGCGGCGGACAACGACCTGGCGGACGACGCCGCCAGGATTGACCACCGGGCGGCCAACGCGGGGGCCACGGCCAGCGGCTACGCCGGCATCAGCAAATCCCTGCCCGTAACGGTTACCGACGACGACACGGGCAGCCTCATGCTGTCCGAAACCTCCCGCACTGTAACCGAGGGCGACGACGCCGGCGCAACCTATACCGTGAAACTGAGCCACCGGCCCTCGGCAACGGTAACCGTAACCATCACCGGCGACACCGGCAAGGCCGCCGCAACCCCGGCGTCCCTAACCTTCAACGCCGCCAACTGGAACGTGGCGCAGACGGTAACGGTAACGGCGGTGGCCGACGCCGACCTTGCCAACGACAGCGACACGCTGACCCACACGCCCAGCGAAACCGGCGGCTACCTGGCCACGGCAGCCGAGGATGTAACCGTAACCGTCCACGACACCACCGCGCCGGCCATCACCTTCAGCGAGAGCCAGTTGTCTATCGAGGAGAGGGACAACGGCACCTACACCGTGGCACTGGCTGCCGCGCCCCCGGCTGATACAACCGTTGCCATCACCAGCAGCAACTCCGCAATCACTGTCAACCCGGCGACCCTGGCCTTTACCACTATGAACTACGGCAGCGCCCAGACGGTAATGGTCAACACGACGGCGGACGATGACGCCTTCCACGATGCGTTTGCGCTGACGCACACCCCCACCATCCGGGGCATCGCCGGCGACGTCACGCTGCTGCTGGCGCTGCTGCGGGAGCCGGAGCCCAGCGAAAGCGAGGAGCCGGCGCGAATCCGTATCACGCCGCCGCCGCCGCCGTCGCCGGCCGCCACCTCAACAATAACAATCTACGCTATCGACACCCACACGCTTACGGTGGCCGGCACGGCCGGCGTTCCCGACGGGGTGACGGTCAATACGTTGCAGAGCCTGGCCGGGGACTTGACCATTACGTTCAGCGTGCCGTCGGGCATCCCAACCACGCTTTCCGGCTTCAGTCTGGACGGCGATACGCTGGTGGACATTGAGCCGGATTCCGTGCCGGCGGGCGGGCTGGAAATCTGCCTGCCCCGGGGCGACGGTTCCACGCAGCTGCTGCACTACCGGGCGGCCGGTTGGCAGGTAGTGCCGGGTTCGGGGCCGCGGGGCGACCAGGTCTGCGGCACGGTAAGCGAGTTCTCCCCCTTCATCGCCGGCCAGCCCGCCGCCGTCGCGCCTGAGACCGAGCCTGAGCGGCCGCCCATCATCTACAACCTGAACATCCGCTTTGACGCCCGGCGCATTGCGTTGCCGGAGGGGCATACCGCCAGCTACCAGGTGCGCCTGGCCGGCCGGCCCGCCGGTCGCGGTGCCACGATCAGAATCCGCAGCGACAATCCGGACGTGAAACCGACTCCCGCCGAGCTGCGTTTCACCGCCGCCGACTGGAACCAGTGGCAAACGGTAAGCATCGCCATCGCCGGCGACGCCAATCATACGGACGAAAGCGCGACGCTGGCCCACTACGGCCCCAACCGCGGCTACGGCTCCGTGCTGGTGTCGGTAACGGACACCGGGGACAGCCGGCAGGCTGGCGACACAATCCCGCCGGCGCTGACGGTAATCACGGAGCCGGGAGCGCGCTGGGGCGTAACCGTAACGGCAACCACGCCGGCGGATTTGACGGCGCACGGCGTGGTCCGGGTATCGCCGGCCTCTGGCGTACCACGCACGGCGGCGGGCTACGGCCTGGGCCGGAACGGCGCAGCACAAGCCATCGTGAGCATCGCCGCGCCGGCGGACGCGCCGGCATCGGGGCTGACCGTCTGCCTGCCGGTGGCCCGGGCGCTGGCGGAGGAGGCCGGGGAACGCCGGCTGACGCTGCTGCGGTATGGTGATGCTGCTGACACCGGCGGCGGCTGGCAGGTGGTACCGGGCGCGGAGTATGACGCCGTGGGGCGGAGGGTTTGCGCCGCCGGGGTGAGCGAGTTCGGCCCCTTTGCGGCGGCCTATATCCTGCCGCAATAACCCGCCGGCCATCCCGTACCCGCGCCGTCATTCCCCCAATGTCGTCTCTCCGACGCAAGTTGGAGAGACGGCATTGGGGCCAAGCCACCTGCAAAGGAACGCTACTGTTGCAGCGCCGCCAGCAGCGCCGACTCCAGCACGTCCGGCGGCACGTACTGCTCAAACCGCGCGGCGATGCGTCCATCGCGGCCCACCACGAAGGTCCACGGTTCCGACACCAGACCCCATTCTTCCACCGCCGGAACCAACTCCCGCGCCGGGCTTGCCGGGTCAATCCGATGCGGGTCGCGATAGACCTCCACGTGCACAAAGTTGGCCTGTTCCCGATAACGTCCCGCCAGCGCCGACAGGTCGGCAATCTGCGGGCCACAGGTTGCGGAAACGCAAAAGGCCGGCGTGGCAAAACTGATGACCGCCGGTTTCCCCGCCCGCACGGCCTCGGCCACCGACAGCTGATAGAGCGTCGGGTCCGGCTGCGGGCTGCTGCTGATGGTATGCAGGTCAGCCGTGTTGGCGACGGTCGGCGTGTGGGACGCCGGGGCCGCATCGCCGGGGAACGGCGCGCTGTGCCGGGCAGCAACGGACACCGCCGCGCCGATGGTCAGCGTTTCCCCGTCCGCGTAGTCAAAAGTGGCGTGCAGTTCCCAGATTCCCGGAGTGTCGCCGGTAGCCGTGCCGGCCTGGTCGAAAGCCACGTTGGCGATGAATACGCCGCGCCGGCCCTCCGGCGGCCAGGGCAAATATTCGGCGTCAGCGCGATGGCGCACCTGGCCCTCAGCCGCTCCCGGCTCGTAATACACCGCGCGCAGGGCAACCGAATCAGGACGCACCGGCATATAGTCCCGGTCCACCAGCCCAAAGGACACGCGGTTGTCGCCCACGGCCAGGTCGCTGTTGGCGATGACCAGACTCACCGGCGGGCCGCCCGGAGGCTGCGCCAGCGGGTCCCCGGGCGCCGCCGGCGTGCAGGCCGCCGCCAGCAGGCAGATTAGCCAGATTGGAATAAACAGCCGTGTCATAACAAACAGCGTACCTTATAATCACGGCCAGTCAAACCCTGCTTATCCGGTTCATCCCGGTTCATTCAATGTAAAACTCTCTCACTGCGAGGCAAAAATGCGCTTCGGTTCTTTCGTCTTTCCCGTCAGCCATCATCCCGAAACCGACTCGGCGGTCATTGACAGCGCCCTTGACGAGATACTGCTGGCCGAGCAAATCGGTATGCACTCGGTATGGCTCACCGAGCACCACTTTGACGGCGCCGCCGCCCACGCCGACCCGCTGGTGCTGGGAGCCGCCGTCGCCGCCAGCACCAGGCGCGTCAAAATCGGCTTTGCGGTGGTGGAGCTGGCCTTCCATCATCCCGTCCGCCTGGCCGTGCAAACCTCCCTGCTGGACAATCTGAGCCACGGCCGGCTCATCGTAGGCACGGGCCGCGGCTCCGCCTACAACCATTACGAGTACCTGGGCTTCGGCATTACTATGGAGGACGGCCTGGCCCGCCTCGACGAAGCCGAGCAGCTGCTAGTCAAAGCCTGGACGGGCGAAGACCTGCACCACCGCGGCGAACATTGGGACGTAGAGTTTCCCCGGCTGCGCCCCCGACCGTACCAACAGCCCTACCCGCCACTGATTCGCGCCTGCATTAGCGAGGCGTCGGCAATCAAGATGGCCGAAATCGGCCGGCCGGTGATGATTGGCATACAGACGCCGGACACGCTGCAAGCGCGTCTGGAACGCTACCGGGCCGCCATGCTCGACTCCGGGTTTAGCGAGCCGCAGACCGAGGCCACCCTGGACCAGTGCTGGGCCTCCCGCGACCTTTTCGTAGCCGACAGCCACGGCGAGGCGCTGGAAATCGCCCAGGCCGGCTTTGAGCGCGAACGCACCCACTTCCGCCGCGCCCGCGAACTCTACAACCCCGGCGGATTCCCGCCCCCTGACCCCAACCGACCCGTGCCAGCCGGCGAAAGCCTGGAACATTCGTTTATTCTGGGCACCCCGACCCAAGTGGCCGAGCAAGTCGCCGCCATGCGCGACATCGGCGTTCGTAACCTGATGCTGAAGCTGAACACCGGCGAAATGGATACCCGCCAGGTACAGAAATCAATGCGGCTGTTTGGGGAAAAGGTGATGCCTCATTTTGCCCAGTCTTGACAGCAAGCAAAAGGCGCATATAGCCTGTGGCTGCGGGTTCCGCCACAGTCATCCGGCATTATTCTGGAGGGAAGCTTATGGACGCTACTACCGCGATTGCCGTCGCCACCGGAATCGGCGTCGGTATCACGCTGATAGTGCTGATACTCAGAGGCAGCTTCATGTTGGGCAAGCTGGACAACAAGGTTGACAGTCTGGACAAAAAGTTGACGATCTAGACAAAAAAATTGACAGCAAGATTGACGGGCTGGACAAAAAATTGACAGAGAGATTGACAGCTTGGACAAAAAAATTGACAGCAAGTTTGACAGCCTGGACAAAAAGATTGACAGCAAGTTTGACGACCTGGACAAAAAGATTGACAGCAAGTTTGACGACCTGGACAAAAAGATTGACAGCAAGTTTGACGACCTGGACAAAAAGATTGACAGCAAGTTTGACGACCTGAACTCAAAGATTGACAGCAAGTTTGACAGCCTGTCCGGCGAGATAGCCGCAATGCGCGCGGAAGTCCAGCAAACCAACCGGATACTGATGACCCTGGCCAATCACACTCACGACGCCGACGGGCACATCATATTTACTGTCCCCCAGTGACGCCGCCCGCCCGCCGCCGATATGGAGCAGATGACGATACACACCGCGCAGCCACACGGCGCAGCGCGGGTTGCAGACCGGGTTGGCAGTCCAGTCAAATTAGCCCGGCATAATCCCGGCAACTGCCAGCGCAATGTCGGGGAAGCGCCCCGGCGTAAGAATATCGCCGGCCCGGAGCGTCCGCACTTGCGCGTATTTACCATCCGCCGGCTCCGTATGGACTGCCACCGTGCGCTCCGGCAGCACGGCCAGCCAAACTTCGGGGATGCCGGCGCGGGCATACGCCGGCAGCTTTACGTTGCGGTCGTAGTTCACTGAGCCGCCCGCCACCTCAATCAGCAGCAGCGCATCCTCAGGGCCGGCCGCGCCGGATGCGTAAAAGTCGGCGCGCTCGTGCAGCGCTGCCAGGTCGGGTTGGGGCGAGCTCCGTTCGTGCAGCGCTATTGACCCCTGCACTCGCACGATAGCCCGTGTCCCGACGGTCGTAACCATCATTCTGGTAAGTATGTCCACCGCAGCGACGTGGCGGTTTCCTAAGGGGGCCATTGCGATTATCACTCCATCCGGCAGCTCCACCCGGTCATCATCCGTCAGGATGCCGGCCTCGCCCATGGCCAGGTATTCGGCCACGGTGAAACGGTACGGTTCGACCGCGCTGAGCGTGAGCGGTTTAGTCTGCGTCGTCATAACGCTTTTCTGTGCCACCGGAGCAGCTGCCACCGGCGCCGTGGCTATAGCCCCCGCACCATGGCGTCCAAACTCTCCAGCGCCCGGCTGATATTCTCCTGGCTGTTGGCGTAGGAAAGCCGCACGTACCCCTCGCCGAACTCCCCGAACGCCGCACCGGACAGCAGCGCCACGCCGGCCTCCTGCATCGCCCGCTCCTCAAATTCGGCGCTGCTCAGCCCGGTTTCCTTGATGCTGGGGAAGGCGTAGAACGCGCCTTCCGGCTCGGGGCAGTTAATGCCCGGTATAGATTGCAGCCCGTCGGCGATGAGGCGGCGGCGGCGGGCGAACTCGGCCGCCATTTCCTGCACTGCGTCCTGCGGCCCGTCCAGCGCGGCCACGCCGGCCAGCTGGCTGAACGATGCGGCGCAGGATACGCTGTTGGTCGCCAGCCGCGATACGTGGGGCACCAGTTCCTCCGGCATAATCCCGTAGCCCAGCCGCCAGCCCGTCATCGCGTAACTCTTGGAAAAACCGTCCAGGATGATGGTGCGTTCCGCCATCCCCGGCAGCGCGGCGATGCTGTGGTGTGCGCCGGAGTACAGGATGTCCTTGTAAATCTCATCCGACATCACGTACAGATCCGGGTGGCTCCGCACCACGTCGGCGATGGTTTCCAGCTCAGCCAGCGTGAATGCCGAGCCGCAGGGGTTCTCCGGCGAGTTGATGATGAGCAGCCGGGTGCGTTCGTTCACCATCCCGGACAGGCCGCTCAAGTCGGGATGATAGGCCCGCTCCTCCAGCAGCTGCATCGGCACGGCGGTCGCCCCGCTGAACTCAATCATCGACTCGTAGATGGGGAAACCGGGGTTGGGATAGATGACCTCGGCGCCGGCCTCGGCAATCGCCAGCAGCACGTAGAACATGATGGGTTTCGCGCCGGGCGTAACCACCACCTGCTCCCAATCGGTGTCGATGCCGCGCACCTCCCGGCTGTTGCGCGCCACGGCCTGGCGCAACTCCGGCAGCCCCGGCGTGGGGCCGTAGTGGGTGTAGCCGTCCTGCAACGCTTTGACGCCCGCCGCAACGATATGGGCCGGCGTCTCAAAGTCGGGTTCGCCAATTTCCAGGTGGACAATCTCCCGTCCCTGGGCCTCCAGCGCCCGCGCTTTCGCCAGCACCTCAAAGGCGGATTCGGTTCCCAAACGGCTCATACGGGTGGCAATGGTCATAACTCGGCATCCTTCCGGAAAATATTGGCAACTTGGCCCCGGCGCTGCCGGCAAGATTACCACATCCCGAAACCCGCTGCCGCGCTGCCCTCAGCACGGCCCGCCGGAAGCCGCCGGACAACATCGGCCCCGGAACGGATGGCAGCCCGGCGATATGCTGGTAGAATAGTCGCCAGCAACACTGGAGCAAGCACAAACAGCAGGAGGGGCATGATGAGCATTTTCAGGCGGCGCCGGCGAGAATCGGACGACGATAACGCCGCAGAAAACCGGGGCGGCAAAGTCCGGGCACCCCAGCAGTTCACCCCCATCCCCTGCCTGGACGGCCTGGTCTGGATTGAGGACAGCTGCCTGCACAAGTCGGGCATTGACACCAGCCGGTCCTTCCGCCTGCCGCTCAACGACGTGTCGGACATCATCGCCGACTGGGATTTTTTCAAGGAAAACCCCACGCGCGCCGAAACCAAGATAATGGTGCAGGGGCCGGTGGGCCTGGTGCGCGCCAGCTTCGGAGCGTTACAGTATTCCGGGATGATTAGCCTGGCCGCCCATCTGCATCACGTTTATACCGAAGAGGAAACCACCGAGCTGGGCGAGATGCGCACCGACACCCCGGAAATGGTCGGCCCCTTCCAGTGCCGCCGCGGTATGATGTGGGCCGACCGCGACTTCGTTTATCTGGGCAAGTCCGTGTCCGCCGACTCCGCCCGCGTCCCAATGTCCACCATCGACGGCGTAAAAGCCCATTGGGACCGCTCCATCGTCAATAACGGCCGCCGCATCCGCCTGGACGTGTTCAGCCGCCTGGGCGGGCTGATGGGTTCGGAGTTTTCGGTCAAGCAGGCATCGGGCGTATTCACCCTGGTCAACTACGTCAACCAGCTGCGGACGGCGCCGGCGCAATAAGTTGTGGCTGCTTCACGGTGGCGACAAGAACAATCACCGGGAACAGCAGCGGGACATTGCCAGGGTCAAAGGCTACTGGCAAGATTATCAAAAAAAGTGAACGCTATGGACGGATACACCAGAATGGTACGTGAACGAGCGGAGCGGGGCCCCGAGTTTTACCAACTGCGTTACGAACAGGCATTGTCGCATCTTGCTGCCGGCAAAGACCAGGACTGCGAAATTGCGCGCCGTATTCTGCGGGAACAGCTGGGCATCGCCGGTGACGAAGTGGCCCGCATTATTGACGAGGCGGCGCTTTCGCCGGCATAGGCTTCACAGCTAACGCCGGCCGCGCGCTCTCTCCGGGCCAAGGTATGGAGGAAGACCATGGCACGAGGCATGAATAACCTGCAAAGAGAGTTTGAGACGGAGCCGGTCGTGAAGTACTTTCCTGAGACGCAATGGCTGTGGATTGACAGCGGTAAGCCACTTGGAGAAGGGGAAACAATCGCAAACGGGGTTGTTGTCTTTTACGGCAAAGGGGATGCTACGCAGGCTGAGGGGATTCGCATTGAATTTGCCGAAGACGTGCTCAAGCCGTTCGTGGATGCAATCCTGGCCAAGTACGGTATGAATCCGGCGCCACGGCGCGAAGATGGCAAAGCGACCGTGCCGAAGCCGCTCTGAACCGCATCCGCATCAAGTACGAAAACGCGGCCCAAGCTCGCAACCCATCCCGGCTGAGCAAATCCGGGAGGCGTTGGCATTGCGGCTGCATCCGGTTCCGGGCCACGGAAAACGCCGATGTCCAACGTCGCTAACCGCACCATCTTTATCCGGGACAACCTGGAGGTGATGCGCGGCGTCAACTCCGCCAGCGTTGACCTCATCTATCTCGACCCGCCGTTCAACTCCAAGCGGATGTTCGAGGCCCCCATCGGCAGCCGGGCGGCCGGCGCCGCGTTCAAGGACGCCTGGACTCTGGACGACGTAAAAGAGGAATGGGTTACGCAGATTGAGGACGACCACCCGGCTCTGGCCCACATCATCACCGCCGCCGGCAAGGCCCACTCCGAGGGAATGCAAGCCTACCTCACCTGGATGACCGTCCGCCTGATGGAAATGCAGCGCGTTCTCAAACCAACCGGCAGCGTCTATCTGCACTGCGACCCCACCGCCGCGCACTACTTGAAAGCGGCGATGGATGCCGTGTTCGGTTCGGATAATTTCCGCAGCGAAATTACCTGGAAACGCACTACTACACACAGCGATTCCAAGAATTGGGCGAATGTCAACGACATTATCTTTTACTACGCGATGAGCGACAACTACCTCTGGAATCCGCAACACGGTAAATACGACCCGGAGTATGTGCATACCAAATACCGTTACGACGACGATGACGGCAGAGGCCCTTATACGCTGGACAATATGACCAGCCCAAACCTGCGCCCCAATATGATGTACGAGTGGCAAGGCCACGCTTCACCGCCCCGGGGCTGGCGCTATTCGATGGAAACTATGACCCGCCTGGACAGCGAAGGGCGCATCCGGTATCCCGACTCCAAGCGGAAACGTCCCCGGCTCAAGCGTTATCTCAACGAAATGCCGGGGCGTATTCTGGACAACCTCTGGACGGACATTGCGCCGGTTAATTCCCAGGCCAAAGAGCGCACCAATTACCCGACCCAAAAGCCGCTGGCCCTGTTGGAGCGCATCATCAAGGCGTCGTCCGACGCGGGCGACCTGGTGCTGGACCCGTTCTGCGGCTGCGCCACCGCCTGCATCGCCGCCGAGCGGCTGGGCCGGCAGTGGATTGGCGTTGACATCTCGGAGAAAGCCTACGAACTGGTCATCGAGCGGATGCGCCGGGAAGTGAGCCTGGGCGACGCCGACCTGCCCGCGCTGTTCGGCAGCGTAAGCCACCGGACGGACGCGCCGAAACGCACCGACGCCGCCGCGCCCCGCCGTTCCCGCAACATCAAGGAAAGGCTCTACATTGCCCAAAGCCGGCGCTGCGCCGGCTGCCGGATTGAACTGCCGGCCCGCCTGCTGGAACTGGACCACATCACGCCCCGCTCCAAAGGCGGCCCCGACGTTGACGCCAACCTGCAGCTGCTCTGCGGCTGGTGCAACCGCACCAAAGGGGCGCGCAGCAACGACTACCTGCGGGAACGACTGAGCCGCGCCGTGTAACGCGCCGCCCCGGCCGCAACCACCAAACCTATGCCCTGTGATTCCGCAGTCCCCGTTTTATAGTCCATTGGGAAAGAGAGCCGGCAGCTCAATAATGCGCTATGACGCATTACCCGCTGAACCGCGTCATGCCGGGCCGTCGGCTATGCTATTATTAGACAGTGAAGCGCCCCGACAAACTGGAGGTGTGAAGATGATGACGGCACAAGGCAAGATGACCGGTGAGGAAAGGGAGCGCCGCGCTTTGGAAATCTATGATGCCCAAATCCGCCACCTGATTGGCCCGGAGGATGAGGCCAAGTTTGTCAAGGTTGATGTCCTCACCGGCGATTACGAAATTAGCGACAATCCGGCCATTGCCGGGCGCATACTTCGTACCCGCCGGCCGGGCTCAGTTATCCATACCATCCAGGGCCACCAGACCCGCATTATCAAGCTGCGCAGCCCGCGCCGGATGATACGCAAAAAATCGCCCTCGCCTACAGTGGCGGCCTTGACACCTCCGTAGCCGTGCCTTGGCTGCAGGAAAACTACACCGCCGACGTGATTATCTGCACCATCAGCAGCGGAGGTGAAAACTATGAGCAAGCGCAGTGAAATCCCTTACTGGGAAAAAGAACGTCGCGGCCAGGCCATCTACGACGCCCAAATCCGCCATCTGATTGGCCCGGCCGACGAGGACAAGTACGTGCTTGTTGACATACTCACCGGCGACTATGAAATCGACCATCGGGCCGCCCCGGCGAGAATCAAACTGCGCGCGCTCCGGCCGGATGCGGTCATCCTCACGATGCGCCGCCACCAACCTTACGTTGGGCGACTGCGCAGCCCGCGTCGCATCGAACGCAAGGCAAAGACAGCTCAGTAATGCACTACGGCACGGTCAACGACGGTATTGAAGCCATTGTTACCCTTACCGCGCTGGGTAATAATGACGCAACCGAACGCATCGCTTTTATCATAGACACCGGCCTTACTGAGGAGGCAATCCTGCCGCAAGAAATCATCGACCGGCTCAATCTGCCAGCGGTCGACGGTGATGATAATGATGACAGCTTTAGAATCACTTTGGCCGACGGTTCGACCGCCATCCCCAGTGTATATACCACTCGAATTCTGTGGCATGATCGGCTGAGAGAAGTTCAAGTTGTCGCCCTCGGCCCCGACCCGCTCATCGGAATGGGCCTGCTCCGCGGCTGCAACATCAATGTTGACGCTGTTCCCGGCGGCCTGGTAACTATCACCGAGCTATCCGTTCCATCCTGATGCGACTATCAAGGAGTAGATGCAACCAATGCCCCGCCAGAAAATCGTCCTCGCCTACAGTGGCGGCCTTGACACCTCCGTAGCCGTGCCCTGGCTGCGGGAAAACTACAACGCCGACGTGATTACCTGCACCATCGACCTGGGCATGGTGGACCTGGAAACCATCCGCCAGCGCGCCTACGCCGTGGGCGCAACGGAAGCCATAACGGTCGATGGGCGCGCGACTTTGGTCAGCGAATTCCTCTGGCCCGCCCTGCGCGCCGGCGCGATTTACGAGGGGCAGTATCCTTTGGCTACCGCTCTGGGCCGCCCCCTCATCGCCCGCTACCTGGCCGAGGCGGCGCGCCAGCACGGCGCCGACGCCGTGGCCCACGGCTGCACCGGCAAGGGCAACGACCAGGTGCGTATCGAAATCGGCGTGTCGGCATTGGCTCCCGGCGTGGCACTCATCGCCCCCATCCGCGAGTGGGGGATGAACCGGGAGGACGAAGTGCAGTATGCCCGCCAGCGCAACCTGCCCATCGCCCCGTCCAACAGCAAGTACAGCACCGACGAAAACCTGTGGGGCCGCAGCGCCGAGGCCGGCGAGCTGGAAGACCCCTGGGTGGAGCCTCCCGAAGACGCCTACGAGTGGACGGTCAGTCCCGCCGCCGCCCCCGACGAACCCGCCTACGTAGAGCTGCGTTTCGAGGCCGGCATCCCCACCGCCGTTGACGGCGAGACGATGAGCGGCGTTGACCTCATCGCCCACCTCAACCGCCTGGCTGGCGCCCACGGCATCGGCCGCATTGACCACGTGGAAAACCGTCTGGTGGGCATCAAAAGCCGCGAGGTGTACGAATCCCCGGCGGCGGCGCTGCTCCACGCCGCCCATCGCGCCCTGGAAACCATGACCCTGTCCCGCGAGCAAAGCCGTCTCAAGGAGCGCATCGCCCAGGAATATGCCGAACTGGTGTACAACGGCCTCTGGTACACCGCCCACCGCCGCGACCTGGACGCCTACGTGGACAGCACGCAACGCCACGTAACCGGCGCCGTGCGCCTCCGCCTGCACAAAGGCTCCGGCGTAGTGGTGGGCCGCACCGCCGACCGCCCCCTCTACAACTACGGCCTGGCCACCTACGACCGCGCCGACGAGTTCGACCACACCGCCGCCAAAGGCTTCATCGACATCTACGGCCTGCCCGTAAGGACGCAGAACCGGCAGCAGGGCGAGTGATTCGCCGCCGGGGATGCGGCAGAACAACAGGAGGCAACGGATGATACGGCTAACGGAAGAGATGGCGAGGTTGATTAATAGCGCGCGCGATGACGGGTACCCCTGCATCGTGGGCACGGCTTCCGGCGACGGCACCCCCAACTGTGGCTACATCGGCACGGTGCTGACCGTCGGCGACGACTCCCTCATTTACCGGGACCGCACCGGACGGGTTCCCCTGGAGCACGTTGAGGACAATCCCAAGGTCATTGTCCTTTTCCGCAACACCGGGAGCGATGCGGGCTGGAAGTTCCGGTGCACCGCCAGCGTCTATCGGGAAGGAGCGGTATTCGATGAAATGAGCGACCGCCTGCTTCAGTCGGGGCTGGTAACGGAGCGCTATCTCCAGGGCGGCCGGGGGGCCATCGTGGTATTGCAGATTGACCAGGTGCTAACGCTGTTCGGGGAAGTGCTGCAAGAGCGCGTCCCCGGACAGCGCTGGTAGGGCCGGTTACTTCCGCAACAGGGCCGCGATACGTTCTCCAACGATGCCGTCCTCTCCGGGGTTCAGCCCAAACATATGGATGGTGATGAAGTCCTCATCATCCCGAACCCTGGTCCAGATGGGAGGGTCGCCTTCCTTCAGGCGGTCCCGCAGCTCGTAGATAGTCATTCCGGCGGCGGCCGGGTCAACCCACAGGTTCAGGCCGTAGGCGTGATGGCCGATGATGTTGTCGATTAGTTCCGCCCGCAGCCCCCGGATGCCGGCGACGGCGTTCATTATGTTGCGGCTCCGCCGTTCGGAATCGGCCAGCCGGTCTTCGTGGTTCATAGTCATCCAGTGCCTGACCGCCGCCACGGCGCCAATCATCTCCTGGCGGTCAACTTTCTGGGGCCGGCCGACCCCGCGCACCCGGCGCCCTTCGTAGCTGGCAAATGCCTGCAAACCTATCTTGCGTATCATATCCTCGGAACCCAGGGCCAGGCCCACCGATTGGGTCGCTCCCAGGTACTTGGCGGCGATGCACTGAAAGTCGGCGCCCATCCTGACGTACTTGCCGAAGTTCTCCAAAGGATAGATTTGCCCGGCAGCGTCCACCGTGACCGGCAGGCCGTGAGCATGAGCGATAGCGATAGTCTGCTCCAGCGACAGGGCATTAGGGTCGTAATCCTGCTCCACGGCGTAGTAGTGTACGGCGGCGGTGTTGGGGCCGATGGCCTCTGCCAGGTCCTCCGCGGTGGTTCGTTCCTCGGAGCCGAACATCACCAGTTTGGCCCCGGCCAACTCCAGGCAACGGTCGTACCAGTAGCGCTGGCGGGTCTGGATGAGGATTTCGTTTTTCATCCCGCCGGTGTTGGGGAGTTGCTGAATCCGGTCATCGTCGTCGCCGGCCATGGCCGCCGCGGTAGCCAGCATCAGGGCCGAGCCGGCGCCGGAGGTGATGTAGGCCGCCGGTACGTCCACCATCCGGGCGATGGCTGCCCCCGCCTTCTCTTGCAGCTCCATAAGCGGGATATAGGCGCCGTCGGCCCGGTCGATGGCTGCCTTCACTTCGGGAATGGGAGTGGAGCCGCCCAACATGGTTACGCTGCCGGTGGCGTTAATTACCGGAGTCGCCCCCAGCTCTTTGTAGATGTCACCCCAATCGGCGGCCATCATGTTTCATCTCCTTCACCCGCAAGCCATTGTCGCGGGCGCAGCCTGGCTGAAATTCCATCTGAATGATAGCCGCCACCCCGGGATCTGTCCACAGGTGCCGGCGGCCCGGCATCTAGCCGCCGCCGCCCCCGGTTGCTGCGACCCGCTCGAACCTGATGAGTGTGGCCGTATGCTCGGCGCCGCTCCGGGGCCGTACCGCGGCCCAATCCGCGATGCGAACCCCCACTGCCCAGGCGACGCCGCGCGGCGTAACCACCAGCGGCGCCCGCTCCCGCCGGTTCCGGGGAACGCCCGCATCCGTGAACACATCCTGCAACTTACGGCTGCCCGCCATCCCCAGGGGCTGTATCCGGTCTCCCGGCTGCCAGGTCCGAACCGACGCGCCCTCAGACAAAGCGGCCGGCGACAAATATGCTGCCATAGGATTCCCGGTGTCCAGAGACGCATCCGCTGGCAGCCGGGACGCCTGGCAAGTGACTTCCCAGCCATCGCGCCTGGTAACCCCCACCGCAATCGGCCCCCAGGGCAGGGTTAATCGGAACTCGCCGCTTAACGTCGGATAGGGGCATTCGTCGTCGTCATTTCGCGCCAGCGCCAGCCACTGCCCTTGCGTCCGCGCCGTATAACCGCCCGGCAGCGACACTCTTTTCCCCGATTCCGCTCCCCCGGCGATTGCCGCCATTTGTTGCAGGTGCCGTTCCGTCAGCCGTTTGCTCCCGCCGGTAACAACCTCCCATGCCCGCCGCAGCAACAGCGGCTGCAAAGCCGGGTGAGCGGCGGCCAGCGCGCGCCGGCTCAGCCGCAGCGCGCCGTCCGCCGCTGCGGGTTCCGGCGCAACACAATTCCAATAACCGGCCGCCTGCGCCTCCAAGTAATCCAGCTGGACGCCGGCCGTCCGCGACAGCCGCACCAGCGCGCGCGCAACCTGGGGATTCAGTTGTTCGGCCAGCGCCGGCATCAAATTGAGGCGCACCCGGTTGCGCGCAAAATCCTCCATATAGTTGGTGCGGTCGTCCCGGTAATCAATCCCCAGCGCGCGGCAGTAAGCGATGGTGTCGGCCCGCCGCAAGCTCAATAAAGGCCGCCAGAGCCGGGGCGAGTCCTCACCTTGCGGATAAGGCCAGGCGCTCACTTCGCGCATCCCGCGCAGGCCGTGCAGCCCGCTGCCCCGCGCGAGGTGCAGCAGCACGGTTTCGGCCTGGTCGTCGGCGGTATGCCCCAGGGCGACGGTACTGGCCCCCACCTCACGCGCCACCCGCGCCAGAAATGCGTACCGCAAATCCCGCGCCGCCTGCTCGAAAGAGCTGATGCCATGCTCCCGCTGGTAGGCCGGCACGTCCACTTCTGCTACCGTCAAATCCGACCCCCGGCACAGCCGCCGCACAAACTCGGCGTCGTCGTAAGATTCCTGCCCCCGGAAATCGTGAATCAGATGCGCCGCGTGCAGTGCGAACCCCAGCCCCCTTTTTCCGGTGCTGCTGCCTAGCGACGCCCACAACGCGCAGGAATCCGGCCCGCCCGATAATCCGACTACCACCGTATCGCCCGGCCCCAGCCCGAGGCGGCGCGCCGCTGCCATCGCCGCAAATGCCCCCCGCCGCTCCGACCGCAGCTGTTCATAGTGCCGGTTCATTTATCGCCCAACCTAATACCCGGTGCGGTTCGCCGGCGTCAAATGATTAACGGCGTTGTATTCGCTCAGCCGGCGTCCCCGTCGCCCGGTGCTGACGGTCGTGCGGCTGCCCAGAGCCAGGTCCATATAATTGATATTCGCCAATGGCAGGTCAATGATGGCGGCCACGATGCAGCGAATCGTAAAATTGTGCGTAACTGCAATCACCGTATCGTCGGCGCCGTGGCAACGGTCCATATCAGCGAAAGCGGCCATCGCCCGCTCCTGCACGTCGCCCAGCGACTCGCCGTCCGGCATCGTAACGCTGCTGGCGTCCCGACGCCATCCCTGATACAGCTCCGGCCAGTCGTCGCGCATCTGCTGTACCGTAACCCCTTCCAGCGCGCCCATAGCCATCTCGGTGATTCGCGGCTCCTCGTTAACGGCCAGCCCGGTCAGACTGGCGATTGGCTCGGCGACGCCGCGCGCCCGTTTCAGGGGGCTGGAATAGACGGCGGCCGGGTTCCAGGCCAGACTGGCCACGGCCAGCTCCTGCGCCTGTCGGTGGCCGCGCGGCGTCAGCAGCGAGTTGGTGGAACCTTGCAGACGGCCGGCGGCGTTGATGTCCGTTTCGCCGTGCCGCACCAGGTGGAGCCTCATCGCGCCTTTTCCTCCTGAGGTGTGGCGACTCGCTCCAGACGCACCTGGTCAATGCGCGCCCCCGCCATGTTGGTAACCGTAACCGCCAGCCCGGCGGAGCTAACCGTGTCGTACTCCCGCGGAATCTCCCCCAGCTTGTGGAGCACCAGCCCGGCGATGGTCTGATATTCGCCTTCGGGCAGAACGATGCCGTCATCACCCAGCCGGTCGTTAAGCTCGATGATGGTCATGCCGCCTTCCACCAGGTAAGCGCCATCCGGCTGCCGGGCGACGCTGCCGTGCGCCATCGCCGAGGGCGGGTCGTCGTCCACCACCGTCCCCACGATTACGCTGATGAGCTGTTTCAACGTTACCAGCCCGGCAATCCCGCCGTATTCGTTGGTAACCAGCATCATCGACAGGCGCTTCGCCTGCATCGCGTCGAACGCATCGGACACCGTAACCGTCTCCGGGATGAAATCCACTTCGCGCATCGTTTCCGTAACGGAGTCATCCCGGCCCAGCAGTCCCCGGCCCTGGGCAATCAGCACTTCTTTATTGGAGAGCACCCCCAGGACGGTTTCCTGGCTGCCCTCAAAAATAGGGAACCGGGTATGGCTGTGCTCGGCATAGAGGGCCAGGAACTCAGGCAGCGTAGTGCCTTTTTCAATCCAGACAATATCCGTGCGCGGCGTCATAATTTCGCTCAACCGGCGGTCCCGGAAGTGGAACACCCGGGCCAGCCGCTGGGCCTCCTCCGATTCCACGGTTCCCTGCTGCCGGGACAAGTCAATCATCATGCGCAGTTCGCCTTCGGTGAACGTGGCTTGCCACCCGTCCGACGGCGTGCCCAGAGCCTTGTAAATCAGCCGGGGCATCACCGTGAAGAGATAGATGAAGGGCGTACAGAGCAGCATCACCCAGCTCACGGGACGGGCCGCGATGAGCGACCAGCGTTCCGAGTAAGTGGCCGCTACCGTCTTGGGGGTTATCTCCCCGAATATCGAGATTACCACCGTCATAACCAGCGTGGTCAGCAGCGCGGCGTAGCCTGAGTCGTTGAGCAGTTCCGCCGCCAGCGCGGTACCGATGGCCGTGGCGAAGATGGTAAAAGCGTTCTGACTCAGCAGGATGGTCGCAAAAAACTTTTCGTGCTGCGACAGCACCCCGTTGACCGCCCGCGCCGCCGCGTGGCCCTGCCCGACCAGAAACTGGATGCGAATTTTGTTGACCGCAATCAGCGCCGCCTCGGCGCTGGTGAAAAACGCCACTCCCAGAAAGCTGATGATGAGCAGCGAAAGTTGCAGGCCCAGCGGAACGGCGAATCCGCCGCTCACGTCTCCGGCCTGCAGCAAAACGACCCAGCGGGATAAACCATCGGGTGCAAGCTCTAGCATCGGGGTGATCTACCTCCTGTTGCGAACGCGGTCCGATTTCCAGGTTGTGGCAACCGAAACCTGATTTTGATTATTTATGAAAAGGATAACACCGGCAGCGGCCCGGCGCAAAGTGGCGCGGCTTGCGTATCTCCCTGATATAATTCCCTGACGCTAGCAAAAAGGCCGGTTCAAAAATGCTCATCCTAGGCATCGAAACTTCCTGCGACGAAACCGCCGTCGGGATAGTCCGGGACGGTCGCGAACTCCGCGCCAACGTAATTGCCTCCCAGGCTGCCCTCCACGCTGCCCACGGCGGCGTCGTCCCGGAGCTGGCCTCCCGCCAGCACATCCGCGATCTGCAGCCCACCCTGCAACGCGCCCTGGCCGACGCCGGCGTGGCCCTGGCCGACGTTGATGCCGTCGCCGTTACCCACGGCCCCGGCCTGGCCGGCGCTCTCATCAGCGGCGTCAACACCGCCAAAGCCCTGGCGATGACGCTGAACGTACCACTCCTCGGCGTCAACCACCTCGAGGGCCACATCTACGCCGCCTGGCTGGCCGCTTCCGGGCCGGGCCGGGCCCCGGCTCCATCCCCGGCTCCATCCAATGAACCGGGGTTTCCTCTGGCCTGCCTGGTAGCGTCGGGCGGCCATACCGACCTTATCCTGATGGAAGGCCACGGCGATTACCGGCTGGTAGGCCGGACCCGCGACGACGCCGCCGGCGAAGCCTTTGACAAGGCCGCGCGGGTGTTGGGCCTGGGCTTCCCCGGCGGGCCGGAAATTCAAAGGGCCGCCGAATCCCTGGCCGCCTTCACCGAAGTTGACGATTCTCCCGGAACGCGCCGCGCGCAAGCGGCGACGCCTCTGCCCCGCGCCTGGATGCGCGACACCCTGGATTTCAGCTTCAGCGGCGTGAAAACCGCGCTGCTGCACCGCGCCCAGGACGTAGGGCTATACCCACCGTCGGAATCCATTGACCAGGACGCCGACCGGCTGGTGGCGCAATTGGCGCGGGAGTTCCAGGAGTCCCTGGTGGACGTGATGACCGCCAAGCTGCTCACCATGGCCGAACGCTATCAGGCCCGTGGGCTGATACTCGGCGGCGGGGTAACTGCCAACGCCCGGCTGCGCCAGCGTGTCCGCGCCGACTCGCCGTTGCCCGTGGTCATCCCGCCGCCGGCGCTATGCACCGACAACGGAGCCATGATTGCCGCCGGAGCCTTCTACCAGTATCAGCGCGGCGACATCGCCGACTTATCCCTCGACGTTGACCCGTCCCTGCCATTCGGCCAGCCGGCGTAACTTCCCTGCCGCCGGCTGTTTCCCCGGTTGTGCCGGGGTGACGCTGACTAACGGTCGGCCTCCCGCCGCTGCTCACGGTCCATCATTAGGCCCGGCGGCTGATAAATACAATCCACGCTGCCGCCGGCTTGCAGCAGCAGCACTACGTTGGCAAAGGCCATCAAGTCATCGTTGGATTCCGCGCAGGGAGCGTCTATCGTCCAGTTCACCCCGGCAATTTGTATCAGATTCCCGCCCGAATGAGTCAGGCTCCGCCAGAAGAGCCACCCCACCAGCACAATCAGCGCCACGATAATCGCCGCCACCGCGTGCAAATTGATGACCGGAATTATCACCTCGGGCAGCCGGTCCACCAGCCAGTACGCTAACACCAGATAGATGGCCACGCCGCCGATTAGCAGTGATGCCCACTGTCGCCACGACAAACCCCGCCGGGCGTCATTGCGGACGCTCACTCCGCGAACGGATGCCGCCGGGAACATCATCGTAGCGTGCGCCCGCCGGTCCTCAAACACGCTGATAACGCGGCGGTTCGTAGCCACCAGCAAGCGCCCGGCCGTGGCCGGCTCGGCAATCAGCCCCTGCTCAGTATGCAGAATAGCCCCGACCATCTCGCCAGGCAGCAGCTCCACCCCCCGGATTCGGGACAAATAAGATGTGGTTGGTTGCATCACAATTGGGAATAATCAGGATGATAGCGCATACGCGGGTGAAATGCTATCACAACCGGGGGGTTGGCGTTGCCGGTGTTCCCGTCATTCCGGCGCCGGCTGGAATCCAGCGCAACCCAATCAGCAAAATCCGGTCTATCTTGTCCATACCGGAAATAAAATTGTAATTGACGCCCCCGCCGGCCCCGTGATACAGTTTTGAGCGAAAAGCTGAGATGGAGACGAGTAAGCGGTTTTCAAGCGCGATAGCGAGCCTGGTCCGGTGTAAGCAGGCGCGCCGACCCCGCCCAAAATCCCTCCGGAGCTGCCGGCTGAAAACCGTTGCCCTATAGCGACGGTGATTAAGCTCAGGCCGGGTTCGTCGCCCGTTAGCAGCGACGGGACATGATGGTGTCCTGCTAGAGTGGCCTTGCGTCGCCGGATACCCGGCGGCTCACGGGCAAATAGGGTGGTACCGCGGGCCATTGTCCGTCCCTATGGGGCGGGCTTTTTTAATGCCTGGTCGCAGCGAAGCCACCTGCCGCAACGGTCTGGCAGGCAGAACGAACATCCATGGAGATAGGCCGTGAAGCTGAAAGGATCGGAAATCATCTGCGAGAGCCTGTTGCGCGAAGGCGTTGATGTGCTGTTCGGGCACCCCGGCGGCGCCATTCTGCCCTTCTACGATGCGCTGTGGGCCTACCCCCAGCTGCGCCATATTCTGGTGCGTCACGAACAGTCCGCCGCCCACGCCGCCGACGGCTACGCCCGCGTTACCGGCCGGCCCGGCGTCTGCGTCGCCACCTCCGGCCCCGGCGCCACCAACCTCATCACCGGCATTATGGGCGCCAAAGCCGACAGCATCCCCCTGGTAGCCATCACCGGACAGGTCGCCCGCGCCGCCATGGGCACCGAGGCGTTCCAGGAGTGCGACATCTGCTCCATCGCGTCCGTCTGCACCAAGCGCACCTATCTGGTGATGTCGGCCGGCGACCTGGCGCGCACCGTCCGCGACGCCTTTCGCGTCGCCCAGGAAGGCCGCCCCGGCCCCGTCCTGATTGACGTGCCCCGCGACGTGCAGTTGGAAGAAGCCGAGTTTGAGTATCCGGCAATGGAGCCAACCCCGGAGCCAACGCTGTCCGAGGCCACCCTGGAAAACGTGCGCCGGGCGGCGGCGCTCATCAATCAGGCCGAACGTCCGGTCATCATCGCCGGTCATGGCATCGTCCACTCCCGCGCCTTTGACGAGCTGCTGGCCCTGGCCGACCGCACCGGCATCCCGGTCATCAACACCCTCCTCGGCCTGAGCGGGTTCCCGCGCAGCCACCCGCAAAGCCTGGGTATGCTGGGTATGCACGGTATGTACTGGTGCAATATGGTCGTTGACCAGGCCGACGTCATCATCGGCCTGGGAATGCGTTTTGACGACCGGGTAACGGGCCGGGTTTCGGGATTCGCGCCCCATGCCCGCATCATTCACCTGGACATTGAGGCCAGCCAGGTGGGCCGCATCGTCCCCGCTGAGGTGCCGCTGGTCGGCGACGCCCGCCCCGTCCTCCAGGCCCTGCTGCCCCTCGTCCGGTGGGTCGAACGGCCCGAGTGGATGGCTGCCATCGCCCGGCTGAAAGCCGGGCACCCTTCGCTGGCCATCCCGGCCAGCGACGCCCTCCTGCCCCAGCAAGTGCTGGCCGAGCTGAACGAGGCCATCCGGCAGGACGACAACGCCGTAGTGGTAACGGGCGTAGGACAGCATCAGATGTGGGCCGCGCAGTACCTGTTCCTGAACCGGCCCAACTCCTTCGTAACCTCCGGCGGACTGGGAGCGATGGGTTTCGAGGTGCCGGCCGCATTGGGCGTTCAGATGGGCCGGCCGGGTGCGACCGTGTGGTCAGTGGCCGGCGACGGCGGCTTCCAAATGACGCTGCAAGAGCTGGTGACCGCAGTCCAGGAGAAATTGCCCATCAAGATTGCCCTGTTCAACAACGGCTACCTGGGCATGGTGCGGCAGTGGCAGGAAATGTTCTTCGAGGGCCACCTCAAAGAAGTCCCTATGCCCGGCCCCGACTACGTGAAACTGGCCAACGCCTACGACATCCCGGCCCTGCGGGTGGAACACCAGGAAGACGTAGCGGACGCGCTGCGGCAAGCCCAATCCTGCGACGGCCCCTTCCTCATCGAGTTCGTCGTGGAGCGGGAAACCAACGTATTCCCCATGGTTCCCCCCGGCGGCTCCCTGGCCGACACGCTGGAAGACCCCCGCACCGCAACGGCGGCGCGCTGAACGTAAGCGTCATCCCTGCGCCAGCGGGTATGACGCTACGAACCATGGCCAACCCCGACTTGCCGCCCGGCCGGGTTAGTGGTAGAAATAGGGCCAACTGCTTGACCATTACTGCTGATAGAGGTGCCTTATGCCCCGGGTTACAATCCAGGAAGCCTCGCGGATTCTTAACGTCTCCCAGGACGTCATCCGCCGCAACGTCCGAGACGGGAAGCTGCCGGCCACCAAAGAAGGCGGGCCCAACGGCACTCGCTGGATGGTGGACATTCCTGAGAACGTCGAAGACTACGCCGACGATTTCAAGGAAGGCATCCACGCCCTGGCCCGAACCCTGACCCCCTGGTGGTACGATAACCCCGGCCGCCGCGGTTTCGTCCACTACCTGGAGAGCCTGGGCATTGAGGAAGTCGAGCCCTATTTCCTGTGCGGCGTGAAAGGCAACGACATCTGGCCGGCCACCGGCCACGACCTGAACGAGCGCTGCCAGGAGTGCATCCTCGAAGCCCAGGCCCAGGACCTCCCTATGGAGACGCGGGAATAACCGCCCGCCCCATGCTCCGGCTCTCCACCGGCGCAGTGACGCCGGCGCAGTGATGCCGGCGAGGTGACGCCGGGGCGTTGACGGCAGGGCGGTGCGAGCTTTACGATTCGGCTATGCCGCGTACCCACGAGCAAAATCTGAATACCACCCTGGGCATCATCCTGCGCGGACACGGCCTGCGCGCCGAAGCCGAAGTCACCCTAAAGGGCAAAGGCGGCGGGCGCGCCGATGGCCGTATCCGTTTTGGCAGCCATACCATCATCGTCGAAGCCAAAATGGGCCAGGGCGCCAGGCCCCAGCAGGACGCCCTCGCCGACTGCCTCAAACGCCTGGACAACGACCACTGCCAGGGCGCCATCGCCCTGTGCTACCCCGACCATGCTGCGGAGGACACGCTGGCCGATACCCGGCTGCTTTACGCCATCATTGACAAGGACAACCGCGCGCCGCACTGGACCACCGGCACGCCGGCCGACCTGGCCTCCGCCGTGGCCCTGGCGCCGGCCCAGTTGGGCAACGCCGATTTGGCGGCGGCCCGGCTGTCCGACGAAATCGGCAAGGCGGTGGCCGCGCTGTCCTTCCGGCAGAAAGAAACCCTGGCCCAGCGCCTCGACCTGCCGGCCACGCCCCGGCCCCGGCGCAAATCCGGCCAGAGCGTCGCCGATTACCACCGCGTCCTCGCCCGCTGGGAAACCGCCAAATACGACACCGCCGCCGTGCGGGGCGCCCTGGTCATCGCCAGCGCCGTAATGTTTCACGCCCGGCTGGACGGCCACCTCTCCGCTGCCGACCGCCCGGTTGTTGACGCCCAGGCGCCGGACGAATCGCCCTACGCCGGGGCATGGCCGCCGCTGCGCGCCGACCGCTGTCTCCGTTCCGACAACATCATCAATGCTCTGGCCGACGCCTGGGATACCATCCTCGCGCTGGACTACAAGCCCGTTTTCCAGACCGCCATCGCCGGCATCCGCGGCCCCCGGCCCGATGCCAACTGGCGGCAGGCCGTGAGCATCATCGCCAAAGAGTCCCTGAACCTCACCGGCAATCTGGCCGGCGGACGCCACGACGTGATGGGGCGTATCTTCCATCGCGTGCTGGACACCGCCCCCTTTGACGGCTCTTTTTACACCGGAACGGCGGGGGCGACGCTGCTGGCGACCCTGGCCATTCGCCCCGGAGACCGGGACTGGTCCGACCTCGACGCCATTCGCCAAATGAACGTTACCGACCCGGCCTGCGGCACCGGCACGCTGCCCATCGCCGTCGCCGCCCGCATCCGGGAACTGGCCGGCGGCGTCAACCCGGAACTGCTTTCCGCCGCGCTGGTGGAAAATGTGCTGCATCTTTACGATATTAACCTCACCGCTACCCATATGGCGGCCACTACCATCGGGCTGATGTCGCCGTCAACCCGGTTCCGCAATATGAATGTCCATCGCACCCTGCTGCGCCCGCCGGTTTATGACGGCGATCTGGAAACCGACCATGCCCGCCTGGGCAGCCTGGAGTGGCTCGACCGCAGCCCCCTGCTGGCGCCCTGGCCCGACCCGTCCATCGGCTACCACGCCGATACGCTGGTGGAAGCGCCGGGGCTGGCGGCCTCCGACCTGTTCATTATGAACCCGCCCTTCGCCAGAGACAGCCTGCGCTATGACCAGTTCACCGAAGCGGAGGAGCAGCTGATTAAGGCGCGTGAGGATGCGCTGCTGGCCAGCACGCCGGCCCACCGTTCCGGCGGCACCCACGGATTTACCGTGCTGGCCCGGCGGCACCTGAAAGACCGGGGGCGTATCGCCGCCGTCTATCCCATCGCCATGGCCCAGGCCAAATCCGCCCATCCCATCCGCAGCCGCCTCTTTGGCGCCATGCGCGTTGAGTACGTGGTGGCGCTGAAAGACCCGGCGGGTATGGCCTTTTCCGAAAATACCGCCATCGGCGAGATGCTGGTTATCGCCAGCCCCTGGCCGCCCGATGCCGACCGCGAAAATACGCCCGCCGCTTTCGTCAAAGTCCTGCGCAAGCCGCAAACCCCGGCCCAGGCCCGGGCCATGGGAGAGTCTATCCTGCGCGGCGACCCGCATCCCGATTATGACGTCACCTATTGGCCGCAAGCGCGGATGCAGCAGGGCGACTGGCTGCCGACGCAGTTTGTCCGTGCCGAGTGCGTCGCCGCCTTTGAGAATCTCAATCGCGGCCAGTGGTTTCCGACTGCCAACAGCTTGTTCGCCGGGCAGTTGGGCCCCGCCGGCCGGCGCATCCGGGATGCTTTCGTCAAGAGCAATATCAGCGCTCCCCAGCACGCCCTCTGGCATCACAAGACCGACGTGCAAAAGACGATGGCATCCGGCCCGGATACTTACACCAGGCCCAAAAGCGGCAGGGAACATCTGGCGGAAAAATACTGGACGCAGCGGCAGCCCGTGCTGCTGGCGACGCAACTGCGCACTCCTCTCACCCGCGTGACCGCCGTTTATTGCGCCAGCCCGACGCTGGGCAGCCTGTTTGTGCCCTACCACCCGGCAGCGGGCCCCCACGACCGGACGGCCGTAGCTAAGGCCGTCGTCGCCTGGCTCAATAGCACTATGGGCATTGTGGCGATGCTGGGCGTAAGCTCCAACCGGATTATCGACCGTCCCAACTGGTCGGTTGACGACCATTATCAAATCCCGATGCCCCACTGGAGCCGGCTGGCTGCCGCGCAGGTCAGCCGGCTGGCCGCGGCCTACGATGAGTTATGCGGTGAGGAACTGCGCGAGCTGCGGGAGCTGCCACAGGACGATATTCGCCGCCGTCTGGATGACGCCGTAGCCCGCGCTTTGGATATTCCCGCCGGCGAGCTGGCCAAGACGCGCGCCGCCCTGTCCAGCGAGCCGGCGATAACGGGGAAAACCTACACGGGCCGGCCGGTGGATTCCCGCAAAAGCCGGAATGACCGGGTTCGTCAACCGCCCTAGTTCACCCGGTACACCCAAATCTGGTGCATCACGTCCGGCTCTCCCTTGGGCAGCGGCTGGAACGGCTCGCTCACCGACACCAGGCTCCAGACCCCGTCGGCAGCCATTTTGTCCTGCTGCTCTTTGAAACCCAGTTCCCTATGGGCGTCGGGACGCAGGCTGAACACGATGTGGCCGCCCGGCCGGGTTACCCGGCACAGTTCGTCGAATGAATTGGGCGGCGCGTGTCCCGGCGTGAAAACCCCGATGCTGATCACCGCATCGTAAGCATCCGAATCAAAATCCAGCGGCTCGCCCAGCGCCATCCGCCGGAAATCGTTATAACAGCCCTTGGCCTGCGCTTCATCCAGCATCCCCTGGGACAGGTCCATGGCGCAGATGTCGCCGTAGCCCATCCGCTGCAACTCCACACCCACCAGGCCGGTGCCCGCCCCGGCGTCCAGAATCCGCGCGTCGGTGGCGGCATACTCCGCCAGCGCCTCTGCCCCACGACGGGGGGCCAGCCAGACGAAGGTGTTTTCCAGGTCGTCGTCGTATTCCCCGGCCCATTGGTCATACCGCTCGGCCAATTCCTCATTGTTGGTGGACGAGTACACCCACTGGACTCGCTGTTCCGAATCCACGTTTCCCGATTCAGGCATCGTTTCTTTCGCTCCGTTGTGCGTACCGGATGAGCCTACTTGACGCAGAGGTACTGCGCCCAGCCCAGCTCATCGTTGTTGATGGCGTCCACCGTCTTCATATAGGCGTCCGTGAGATAGTCAAACCGCTCCCGGTATCCCTCCGGGCCTTGGGCGATTGACGCCAGTTGGGACAGGTAGGCATAGCTGCGGGCCAGGTGGGACGACAAATCCCGCGCCTGTATGACCCGGAAACCCGTTTCGCGCAGGGCGTCAATGTACGAGTAAAAGCTGAAGTCGGTGTCAAACAGCAGCCGGTCGTACACGAAAACCTGGGCCGATTCGCTGATGTCCGTCCGGGGTTTGGTCAGGTCGTCAAAAATCATCGCGCCGCCGGGCTGCAATACCCGGTACGATTCCTCCAGAACCTTTACCTTGTCCGGCACGTGGTAAATCGTGGCCTGGCTCCAGACGTGCGTGAAGGTTCCCGCAGCAAACGGCAGCTCCGTCGCCGACGCCTTTTCAAAGGCCAGGCGGCCGGCCAGTTCGGGAACCTTTTCCAGCGACTCCACCGCGTTGGCGATGCGCACGCCGCTCAAGTCAATCCCGGTAACCTGGGCGCCGCTGGCGCGACACAGCCAGGTCGCAGTGGTTCCGTTGCCGCAGCCCACGTCCAGCACCCGTGAGTTTTCGTCGATTCCCGCGGCCGCCACCATCAGCTCATTGAGGCGAATGCCGGCGGCGAGAAATTCCTCACGGATGCTGCCCGTTTCGTTCCCCGATTGGGTATCAAACACGCCCCAATGCACGCTCCCGTCGGCATCCCAGACCGACCGGTAGATAACGTCTTCGGCGTCGTAGTAGTCCTCGGTTTCCCGCTCGGAAAATCGGTGTCGCGTTTCCAAATGATAACTCCTGTTGTGGTTCCTCCGGAGCCGCGCCTACTTGACGCACAGATATTGCGCCCAACCCAGCTCGTCGTTTTGGACGGCATTCACCATCTTCAGATAAGCGTCGGCAAGGGCGGCAAAGCGTTCTGCGCGCTCCGGGTCGGTCCCCGTCGCCGCCATCCGGGACAGGCAGGCATAGCTGCGGGCCAGGTGGGACGACAGGTCCCGCGCCTCCAGCACCCGGAATCCCGTCCCGCGCAGCGCCTCCAGGTACGAGTAAAAGCTGTAATCGGTATCAAACAGCAGCCGGTCGTACACGAAAGCCCGCGCTTCGTCGCTGATGTCGGGCCGGGGTTTGGTCAAATCGTCAAAGACCATCACGCCGCCCGGCTGCAAAACGCGGTACGCTTCCTGCAACGTCCTGGCCTTGTCCGGGATGTGGTAGATGGTGGCCTGGCTCCAGACGTGCGTGAACGCGCCGTCGGCGAAAGGCAAGTCGGTGGCTGAAGCTTTGTGAAACTCCAGCCGGGGGGCCAGGTCGGGGACGCCGGCCAGGGACGCAATGGCGTTGGCGATGCGCACGCCGCTGAGGTCAATGCCCGTTACGTGGGCGCCGGTAGCGCGGCACAGCCAGGCGGCGGTGTTGCCGTTCCCACAGCCCAGGTCAAGGACGCGGGCCGTTTCATCAATGCCGGAGTTCGCCAGCATTATCTCATTGAGACGGGAGCAGGCGGCCAGAAAGCCGGCCCGCACGTCCGCGCCGTCGCCCGGCTCGTCCTGGCCCGTAAATATGCCCCAGTGGAGGCTGCCCTCAGCGTCCCAGAAGGAACGGTAGAGGGCATCCTCGGCGTCGTAGTATTCTTCGGTGTCGCGCTCAGAAAAGCGCGACGGGTTCCCGTTCGGGTTCGGCATACATTGACCCTTCGATCCATTCCAGGAATCGGTTGTTTTCGTCAACCAGAACCATGCGCGGCTCCACCGGCAGGTCGGTTACCTCAAAGGCCAGGATGATGAGGCAGTCCCGCTCCTGGCACAGGCGGGCCGCCGCCCCTTGCACTGCGATGGTGCCGCTGCCGCGCTCGCCCGGCAAAGCGTAGGTCTCCCAGCGCTGGCCGTTGTTGATATTGAGCACCTGCACTTTCTCAAATGCCACGATGTCCGTCTGTTCCATCAAATCGCGGTCAATGATGATGCTGCCGACGTACCCCAGGTTGGCGCTGGTTACCCAGCAGCGATGGATTTTAGACCTCAGAACTTCCCGCATACTTTCTCCTCGTGTGATGGCCAATCTGCTGTTGGCATTTTGAATGATGGCCGGCATTCGGCCCGGTTTGCCGTCGCCGCCGGGCGTGACTTGACGTGGTTAAGCGTCAGCCAACTCTGCGCGTGGGGATCCCACGTCGCAACCGGCTTTGCGGCGAAAACCCGATGGGGGGGTGGGCGCGGCGCGGGGCGTTAATCCCGCCGCCCGTTTAGGCTTGGAGCAGCTAAGGCTCGCAAGGCAAGCAGTGCTTGCTGCGTCCGCGTATCCGGGGCGTCTGCTCCCGGCAGTGGACTCCGTACAATGGACTGCTACGTTGCACGTCCCGCAGCGGGCGGGACTGCGTAGAGTCGGATTCCGAGGATTGTCGGTGCGCTGATAGCGCGGCTGCACTCATTTGGCCTCCTTGCTTAAGGGCAGGTTGATGGGCGTGCAGACCTGCGTTTGACTGGGGGGCAGTTTAGCCCGACTAACCGCCGGTGTCAAATCCGGCGCCGTATAGCCCCGGCCAATTCCAAAAATATCATCAATACTGGACCCACCGGCCACTTGACAAACGGCTTTGCCGGCTTGACCGTCGCGCGCCGGAACCCGGGTCAGCATCAGAGACCGCGCACCGGCGCCGGCGGCCAGGTGTCGAACAGGGCTAATTGCTGCGGCCCCTGCCGCCGTACTTCGCCGAACGCGGAACACCATCGGGGTATCCCCCGCGCCGACGCATGGCCCTCAAACACCGGCCCATGGCCCTGAAACCGGTGGTGCGACCACAGCCAGGCGTGGAGCAGTTCGTGGGCCAGTATGCCTTCCACGCCGCGCCGCCCGCATCGCTGCAGCCGGGGCAAGGACAATCCAATCAGCCAGGAACCGTCCGGGTAGCAGAAACAGCGCCCTCCCGTAGCGAAAATCCGCTCCAGCACTACCGAACCGGCGGGTACGTCAAGGCTGTCCAGCAGATACCGGCCGGCGACATCGCTAACCCAGCCCAGGTCAGCCAGCACAATGCCCCGGGGCGCCGGCCAGGCCGGCCCGGCCGGCGCGGACGCCCGGCCGCTGCTCGCGTTTGCTCGCTGTTTCGGCATGGCGATGTTACGGCGTGAGAATAATCTTGCCCGTGGTAGCCCGGCCCGCCAGCTGCCGATGCGCCTCCGCGGCGTCCGACAGGGCAAACATATGCTCCACCCGCAAGTTCAACTCGCCGGACTGGACCCATCCCAGCACGGCGCCGGCCCGTTTTTCCAGTTCCTCCCGGTTGGCGGTGTAATCACCCAAACCGGGCCGGGTCAGGAACTTGGAACCATTGCCCAGCGTCCTGGGGTCCATCGCGTCCACCGGGCCGCTGGCCTGGCCGTACAGCACCATATAACCCCGCGGCGCCAGGCAGGCGATACTCCGCTCAAAAGTGTCCTTGCCCACGGCGTCGTACACCGCCTGCAGCCCGGCGCCGTCGGTAGCCTCGGCAATCTCCGCGGCGAAATCCTGCTCGGTGTACCGGATAACGTGGTCGGCGCCGGCGCCCCTGGCCAGCTCCGCCTTGGCCGCGGTGGAAACGGTGGCGTACACGTAAGCGCCCAGCGCCTTGCACATTTGAATCAGCAGCAGACCCACGCCGCCGGCCCCGGAATGCACCAGCACCCGGTCTCCGGGCTGCACCCGGTAGGTGTCGTAGCAAAGGTAGTGGGCCGTCATTCCCTGCAACATCGCGGCGGCGCCGTCCCGCGCCGACAGGCCCTCCGGCATCTTAATGAGCCGCCAGGCCGGCACCAGCGCCTGCTCGGCGTAGGAACCGGGGTGGCTGCAATAGGCCACCGTGTCCCCCACGGCCACGTTGTCAACCCCCGGCCCAATCTCGCGCACGACCCCGGCTCCCTCAACGCCGGCCACCCAGGGCAGGCCGGGCGGGTTGACTCCCATCCGGCTGTAAATATCGGTAAAGTTGACCCCAACCGCCTGGATTTCGACCACCGCCTGGTCGGGGCCGGCCGTCGGATTGGGCAGGTCAACGTACTGCATCACCTCCGGCCCGCCATACTCCGTAATCTGCATCGCTTTCATCGTAGTCGCCTCCTCGCGCCGTGATTCATCGCCGCTAGCATAGCACAGGGTACTGAACCCGCCCAACGCCGTGCTGTCAGCAATTGCCCGGCAAGCGGGCAAATGCTATGATTATTGGTACCTTGCAGCCGCAGCCGGCGCCCGAACCGGAGGATAGACAGTTGACCAACGACCAGCACCTCTCGATTTCGCAAGCGATCAGTCTCTTCATTAATCACCTGAAAGATGGCAAGCAGGCACTGCAGGGCCAGCAGGAGTTGCTGCGGTTCCAGGCCAGAATCGGCAAGGACAAGCTCGTCTCTACGCTCCATGCTATTGAAGTCGGCGATTACGCCAAGTGGACCACCGAAAACGTGGAGAACCCGGCCTTGCGCCTTGACCCCGTCAAAAAGTTTCTGACCTTCGCCAACCGGCAGGGATGGACGGAAAGCAGCCTGGCGCGTTACGCGGCCGCGCCCCGGCGCAACCGCCGCCGGTTCCAAAACTCCGGCCAGACTTCCGCCGGGCCCGGGACGCCCAGCGCGCGGCTCAGCCAGGAAAGGCATACCGAGCTGCAAGCCGAACTGCAGCGGCTGCGCGACGAAGTTCCCCAAATCCGCGAGACCATCCGCCTGGCCCGCAGCGATGGCGACGTGCGGGAAAATGCGCCACTGGATGCTGCCCGCGAGCAGCAGCAGCTGGTAGCGCGACGCATCCGCCAACTGGAAACCGACCTGGCGCACGTCGAAATCGTTGACGCCGCCAACGCCGACACCGAAAAAGTCGGCATGGGCTCGCGAGTTACCCTGCACGACCTGGCCTCGGCGCAGGAGCGCGTGTTCACGCTGGTGGATGTCCGCGAAGCCGATGTGTCCGCCGGCAAAATATCCACCGTTTCGCCCATCGGCCAGGCCCTGATGGGGCACAGCGCCGGCGAGGAAGTTACCATCAGCACCCCCCGCGGCTCGGTTCAGTACCGCATTGAGGGTATCGGCGGACAACCGTAACACCACAGGCAACGTCAAATGGCCGGGGCGGTTTTCAAATCCGCTCCGGCCATTTGCGCTGAGCAACCCCGGCTCCGGCTCACTGAGCCAGGTCTGCCACTGCCTGCAAGATGGTCTCCGGGTCGGGCAGCGTTCCCGGTTCGTACACCTCGCGGAACCGGATCACGCCCTCGGTGTCCACGATGATTACGGCCCGCGTGCCCGCGCCCCGCTCCTCATTCCACAAGTCATAGGCCGTCGTTACCCGGCCTTTGGGGTGCCAGTCGGAAAGTTCCGGGTAGGGCAAGCCCCCCATGGACGTAGTCCACGCCCGGTGCGCGGCAAGATGGTCGCAGCTGATACCCAGCACCTGGGCATTTAGCTCCCCGAACCGCCCGTTGTAACGGCGGAACGAGGTCGCCTGGTCCGTTCAACCACTGGTGAAGTCCAGCACGTGGAATGACAGCACCACCGTATTCGTGCCACGGTAGCTGCTCAGCGTAATGTCGCCGTCGTTGGGAGACGGCAGAGTAAATTCGGGGGCAACGTCGCCAATCTGGCCGGGCATAGGCATCTCCTCAATTGCGCCAAACCCGTTCCGTTCAGCGCGGATACGCCGGATTATACCCCCGCCGCTAACTTTCGTCATTCCCGCGTAACCGGTCGGCAGCGTTCCGTTGCCGGCGGTCAGGGTTTTGCAAAGTCATTAAAGCCCTCTCCCCCTGCGGGAGAGGGTTGGGAGAGGGGTAGCGTTCCCGCTCCGGCGCCCGCAAAACCCGCCGCCCAGACTTTGCGCCGGCCCACTGACAACCCCCATTTGACAACCGCGAACATAAGACCTATACTGCAACCTGTCACGTGAATCTCAGTCCAGCCAGAGGTCAACCGGTCGTCAACGGCCAGTCAGCACAAAATCGCATACCGGCGTCGTGGAGACCCCTCGTCCAATGCTTACGCGAGAACGGTCTAACCGGCCAACAGCGACTGCCACCGCGCTGCGTGGCTGCGCCCTCAAAGCGTGGCTCACGAACCATCGGAGCAAAACTTTGCGTAAATCCCCCGGCCGTGGGGCTGACAATGACCGGTAACCTCTGGCTCGCACTCCCCATCCCGCTAACCACTTGAACCAGCAAAAGGACGCATTGCCAATGAACCCAGCCCACCACCGCAGAGGAATAACCAAACCACCTGCAACGGAACGCTGCCTAACCGGCCTGGCGATGTAAAGCAAAAACCCGTGCTATACTCCCCCCGCCGCAACCGGCGGCTAGGTTGCTCCGGTGGAAGTGATTTTTGACAGAGGCGTATATCTGCCCGAACTGGACCTGTGGCTCGACGCCCTCCGCAAGCAGGACACCTCGGTTATCTCCCACGCCCATTCCGACCACATCGCTCGCCACCGCCGGCCAATCTTGACGCCCGGAACTCGCCGGCTGCTGGGCGATTATCTCAGCCGTTCCGAACCTGTCGAACTGGATTACGGCGAAACTCTGGATTTTCAGGACTGCACCATCACCCTGTACCCGGCCGGGCACTGCCTGGGTTCGGCCCAAACCCTGGTTACGCGCCGTTCCAACGGCGAGCGTCTGCTCTACACCGGCGACTTGCGCACCCAGCCCTCCCCCATTAATGAACCGCTGCAGCCCGTCCCCTGCGACACGCTGGTAATCGAAAGCACCTACGGCCGCCCGGATTACGTCTTCCCGCCGCAAGAGGAAGCCATCGCCACCGCGCGGAAGGTGATTGCCCAATGGCTGGAGCAGGGAGCGTTGCCCGTAGTGCTGGGCTGGCGGCTGGGCAAAGCGCAGGAGGCTCTGCATCATCTATCGTCAGCCGGGTTCAAAGTCGCTTGCGAGGAGACCGTGTACGACATTGCCCGCAAGTACGAAGCCGCCGGCGTGGAGTTTGGCGGCGACTACCGCATTTTCGATGGCTCCGTCCGCGATGGCGAAGTATTGCTGTTCCCCCCGGGCAAAAAGGCGCGGGAAACCGTCAACCGCCACCGTCCCGACCGCCGCCCGGTACGCTATCTGGAACTGACCGGCTGGGCCGCCGGCAACGGCGTCAGACCCTGGGGACGCGGCCGCCCCGGCGACGCCAGCCTCCCGTACAGCGACCACGCCGACTTCAACGACCTGCTGGCCTACGTGCCGGCAGTGCAACCCCGACAGGTGTACACCGTGTTCGGTTTTCCCGATTTGGCGGAACGGCTGCGCCGCATGGGTTACGCCGCCAGCCACCTGGGCAAGAACGCCACTCCCGCAGACCGGGCCTATCAAATGCCGCTGTGGTGACCGTGCTACACTGGCCGCGTAACCTGGCGCCAGGAGCGACCGTTATGGACTGGCAGGAACGCATCGAAAAAGTGCCCGACATACTCAGCGGCAAGCCGATAATCAAGGGAACCCGCATTTCCGTAGAGCTGATTATGGATTACCTGAACGGCGGCACCGGCGAGGACGACATCCTCATCAATTACCCGCACATTACCGCGGAGGACATTGCGGCCTGCCGCCGGTTCGCCGCCACCGGCGAACCCCTTTCTCCCCTGACTTGGGCCGAATTCGAGGCCGCCCTTTTCGGCGACGGCGAAATCAATCGGCAACCAAAGGCATAGTGACCCATGCGCATTATGGCCGACGAAAATATACCGGACTTGGCCGTTGCAATGCTGCGCGACACCGGACACGTTGTGACTCCAAACTGTGCTAAACTGCCTGTGGCGCCGAGTAAAGGAGCGGCAATTATGGACTGGCAGGAACGCATCGAAAAAGTGCCCGGCGTGTTGAGCGGCAAGCCGATAATCAAGGGAATGCGCCTCTCCGTAGAGCAAATAGTGGGCCACCTGAACGGGGGCTGGAGCGAGGAGGACATCATCGCCGGTTACGGGATTACCGCGGCGGATATTGAGGCGTGCCGGCAATTTGCTGCCACTGGCGAACCGCTGTCTCCGATGACCTGGGCCGAATGGGAAGCCGCCGTTTTCGGCGACGATGCCCGCTAAAGCCAGCGGCGGACGGCGTAAATAGCCAATGCGAATAATGGCCGACGCCAATATGCTGGAGCAGGCGGTGGCAACGTTGCGCGACGCCAGTCACGATGTGCTGTTTGTCAAGGAGGAACGGCCGCGCGCCCCCGACCCTAACGTACTGGAGTGGGCCACTCGGGAAAGCCGGCTGCTAATCACCTTTGACAAGGACTTTGGAGAGTTGAGCCAAAGGTACGGCCTGCGAGCTCCCTATGGCATCATCCTGTTTCGCATCCCCGATGAAATACCGACCAGCGAACGCGCCGAGCTGATAACGCAAAACGTCAATGCCCAGGTAGGTTGGCCTGGCTACCTCTGGGTTATCAACATCCGCAAACGCCCGGCGATTAGCCAGCGCGCCGCCACTGCCTGAACCAAAGCCCCTTTCCGCGCGGGAAAGGGGCGAAAATCCTTTTATTAGGGGATGCCCGGCCTAATCCGGCGTCGTCCCCACCGCCGGCAATGCCGCCGCCTCGTCGGCGGCCAGCATCCGGTTGACGGCGCTGAGATACGCCTGGGCGCTGGCCACGATAATGTCGGTGGAAGCGCCGCGCCCGGAGAATACGCGCCCGCCGTTTTCAATCCGCATCATCACCGAACCCACCGAATCCAGCCCCTCGCTCACCGCCTGCACCTGGAAGTCGGCCAGCCGGGCGGTGCAGCCAACTACCCGGTCAATGGCGCGGCATACCGCATCCACCGGGCCGTTGCCGGTGGAGGCATCAGTCTGCACTGAGCCATCCGGCCCGATGAGCCGCACCGTGGCCGTGGGAATATCCTTGTCGCCGCCGGTGAAATGCACCGTGTCCAGCGCATAGCTGACGGGTTCCGACGCCGTGCGGTTTTCCTCGTCCATCAGGATTTCCAGGTCGCGGTCGTTAACCTCGCTCTTCTTGTCGGCCAGTTCCAGGAACCGCTGGTACACGCCCGTAACCTCTTCCCGGCCCAGCGAGTAGCCCAGAGCTTCCAGGCGGGCCTGCAACCCGGCGCGGCCACTCAGTTTGCCCAGCACCAGCTGCACGTCCGCCGGCAGCCCGACCCGCTCCGGCTGCATCACTTCGTAGGTGGAGCGGTCTTTCAGCACGCCGTCCTGGTGGATGCCGGAAGCGTGGCGGAAGGCGTTTTCGCCCACGATGGCTTTGTTCGCCTGTACGCTCATCCCGGTGATGCGACTGACCAGGCGGCTGCTGGGGTAAATCTGCGTGGTATCAACGTTCAGCGCGACGCCGAAAAGGTCTTTGCGGGTGTCCAGGGCCATGATGATTTCTTCCAGCGAGGCGTTGCCGGCCCGCTCGCCGATGCCGTTGATGCAGCCTTCAACCTGCCGCGCGCCCACCTCAATGGCAGCCAGGCTGTTTGACACCGCCAGGCCCAGGTCGTTGTGGCAGTGGACGGACAGCGTTACGCCGTCAATGCCGGGAACGTTCCGCTGAATATCCCGCAGCATAGCCTGGAAGTCGGACGGTATGGCGTAGCCCACCGTGTCGGCGATATTGATGGTCGTCGCCCCAACCTTGATGACCTCTTCCAGCATCCGGTAGAGATAATCGGGGTTGGTTCGCGTGGCATCCATCGGCGAAAACTCAACGTCGTCGCAGTAGGACCTGGCCCGTGCGACCATGTCCACCGCCATAGTCATCACGTCTTCCCGGTCCTTCCGCAACTGGTGCATCTGGTGAATTTCCGAGGATGACAGAAAGACGTGGATGCGGGGTTGGGCAGCGTTCTGAATGGCGTTCCAGGCGGCGTCCACGTCGCCGGCCACCGCGCGGGACAGCGAGCAGATAACCGGCCCGTCCACTTCCTGGGCGATACGCTGCACCGCCTGGAAGTCGCCCGGCGAGCTGGCGGCAAAGCCGGCCTCGATGATGTCCACCTTGAGCCGGGCCAGCTGGCGCGCGATTTGCAGCTTTTCTTCCACGGTCATGCCGATGCCGGCGGACTGTTCGCCGTCGCGCAGCGTAGTATCAAGAAACTTTACTTGTGCAGCCATTTTGTTTCCTTTCCCTCCGAAAGGTTAATCTGCCCCCACGGGGCGCTTGCTGATGCCCGTTACGCCCGGGCCGGCGGGGAAAGGCGGGGCAGGCCCACGCAGTCCACCGCAGCCAGCCCCGCCAAGACCGGACTGCGATGGTGAACTGCTCTGCACAGTACCTCCATCATACTCATTCGTCGCCTCCTTGCTGTGCCCGCGCCCTTGCCGGCGGCGGGTTACGGTGAGGGTGATTCCGGCCCAATCACTCAATTTCCCGCGGATTGAGCCACGGCATCATTTCGCGCAGGCCGCGACCGACTTCGTGAATCCGGCTGGTGCGGGCTTCCTGGCGCAGCCGCAGGAAGTTGTGCCGCCCCTCGTCGCATTCCGCCATCCACTCCTGAGCGAAGGAACCGCTCTGGATGTCGTCCAGCACCCGGTTCATATTTTCCCGCACGTGCTCGTCAACCACCCGGGTGCCGCGGGTCAAGTCGCCGTACTCCGCCGTGTCGCTGACCGAGTAGCGCATATAGTTGAACCCGCCCTGCTGGATGAGGTCAACAATCATCTTCAGCTCGTGTAGGCACTCGAAATAAGCGATTTCGGGCGGATAACCCCGTTCCACCAGCGTCTCGAAAGCCAGGTTGATGAGGGAGGTAACGCCGCCGCACAGTACCGACTGTTCGCCGAACAGGTCGCTCTCGGTTTCGTCCTTGAACGTGGTTTCCAGTACCCCGGCGCGGGCGCAGCCGATACCGGCGGCATAGGCCAGCGCGATGTTTTTGGCGTTGCCGGTGGCATCCTGATGCACTGCCAGCAGACACGGCACGCCGATGCCCTGCTCTACAAAATGCTCCCGCATCCGGTGGCCGGGCGCTTTGGGGGCAATCATCATCACGTCCACCGAGGGCGGCGGCACCACAAACTGGTAGTGGATGGTGAAGCCGTGGGCGAACATCAGCGCCGCGCCGGGGGCCAGGTTGGGTTCAATCTCTTCGCGGTACACGTCCTTCTGCACGTGGTCGGGGATGGCTACCATCAGCACTGCCGCGGCTTTGGCCACGTCGGCCACGCTGCCCACCTCCAGCCCGGCGTTGCGCGCCACCTCCCGGCTGGGGCTGCCCTCATAAAGACCCACCATTACCTTGACGCCGCTGTCGTGCAGATTCAAAGCGTGGGCATGGCCCTGGCTGCCGTATCCCACCATGCCCACGGTCTTGCCGGCCAGAAACGACATATCGGCGTCTTGCTCATTGTAGATGTTAACTGCCATGCTGGTTCATCCTTTGTTCGGTTACGGTTCGCTGGCGATGCCCGGTCGTTCCCGCGCCGGCGGGAATCCGGGAGAGCGATGCCTGCTTGTTGAAGGTCCGGGTTCCGGCTCAAAGCCGGCCGGAATGACGGAAGTAGCCTAAACGCCCTCGTAATGTCCCGGCACGGCGCCGGCTCCCCGATGCGCCGCTGCGCCGTTCCATCCTGCGGCCAGCGGCTCGGCTCCCACGTCGTCACTGACTCGCCCCATGGATTTGCCGCGCACCATCGCAACCCGTCCGGTACGCATCAGCTCCAGGATGCCGAAGGGACGCAGCAGGTCATACAGGGCGTCAACCTTGTCTTCCTCGCCGGTAATCTCCACTACCAGCGAGCGCGTCCCCACATCCACCACCTTGGCCCGGAACAGGTTGACCATTTCCAGAATCTCGCTGCGGTTGGAAGGCGTGGCGCGCACCTTAATCAGCGCCAGTTCCCGCGCCACCACGTCTTCGTTGGAGATGTTGGAGACCCGCACCACGTCAATCAGTTTTTCCAGGTGCCGCGTGGCCTGCTCCACCGTATATTGGTCGCCGGTAACGACGAAGGTGAGGCGGGAGAGACCCGCCTCCTCGCTGGCGCCTACGGCCAGGCTGGCGATGTTGAACCCGCGCCGGCGAAACAGGCTGGCCAGCCGGGTCAGGACGCCGGGCCGGTCCTGCACCAGCGCAATGATGGTGTGCTGCATACTAGGCGCGTTCAATGCCCACCCCCTCAGCCGCCGGCTCTTCCAGCATCTCATGCACCGACTCGCCGGCGGGAATCATCGGGTACACGAACTCGTCCTCTTTCACCACGAAATCCACTACCACCGGCCCCGGAGTCTCCATAGCCTCCTGTATCGCGCCGGATACCTCCTCCTGGCGCGTTACCCGGATGCCGCGAATGCCGTAAGCCTCGGCCAGCTTTACGAAATCGGGGTTGCCGCTGTAGATGGTGGCGAAGAAGTCCTTTTCGTAAAAGAAATCCTGCCACTGCCGCACCATACCCAGGGAGCCGTTGTTGAGGATGGCGTACTTCACCTCAATGTTGTTTTCCACGGCGGTGGCCAGTTCGCACAAGGTCATCTGGAATCCGCCGTCGCCGGCGATGGACCATACCGTTTTGTCGGGGCGGCCCACCTTGGCGCCCAGGGCCGCCGGCACCTCAAAGCCCATGGCCCCGCTGCCGCCGGACGTAATCAGCGAGTTGGGTTCCTTGTAGCCGTAATGCTGCGCCGCCCACATCTGATGCTGGCCCACGCCGGTAACGATGATGGCGTCGCCGCGGGTGGCGTCGGACAGTTCTTTGAGCACCTGCTGGGGCAGCAGCTCGTCGGACTTGCGGATGAACAGCGAGGGATGCGCGGCGCGCAGGTTGTCCGTTTCCTTAATCCAGTCCAGATGCACCGTCGCGTTGACCATGGGGATGAGGGCGCGCAGGCTGGCCTTAAGGTCGCCCAGCACCGGCGCGTCCACGACGACGTTCTTGTTGAACTCGGTGGGGTCAACGTCAATATGGATAATCTTCGCCCCCGGCGCAAAGTCGGTGAGCCGCCCGGTAACGCGGTCATCAAACCGCGCGCCCAGCGAGATTACCAGGTCGGAGCGGTCAATGGCCAGGCTGGCGTAGGCCATGCCGTGCATCCCCGGCATTCCCAGGTGCAGCACGTGGTCGGTGGGCAGCGCGCCGATGCCCAGCAGGGTGGTAATCACCGGAATCTGCGCCTTCTCGGCCAGCGCCCGCAGTTCATCCCACGCCCGCGAGATGAGCACGCCATGGCCGGCCAGGATAACCGGACGTTCCGCTTCGTTAATCAGTTTGGCCGCGGCCAGCACCTGCCGGGGGGCGGGCTCTCCCGGCGGGTTGTAGCCTGGCAAGTCCAGCCCCTCCGGCCACTCAAATTCAATCTTCTCGCCGGCCAGAACGTCCTTCGGCACGTCAATCAGCACCGGGCCCGGCCGGCCCGTGCTGGCGATGTAGAAGGCTTCCTTGACCGCCGGCGCGATGTCCCGCACGTCCATCACCAGGTAGTTGTGCTTGGTAACGGGCAGCGTGATGCCGGTAATGTCGGTTTCCTGAAAGGCGTCCCGGCCGATGGCGGCCCGCGGCACCTGTCCGGTGATGCAAACGATGGGCACCGAGTCCATCTGCGCCGATGCCAAACCCGTCACCAGATTGGTAGCTCCGGGGCCGGAGGTAGCCGAGCACACGCCCACCTTGCCGGTAGCCCGCGCGTAACCGTCGGCGGCCATGGCGGCAGCCTGCTCGTGTCGTACCAGGATGTGGCGCAAACCGGGATAGCCGGACAGCGCGCCGTAGAAAGGCAGTACCGCGCCGCCGGGCAGCCCGAAAATCGTGTCCACACCTTCGCGGAGAAGGCTCTCGCAAATGATTTGCGCGCCGGTCATTTCCATACTTCGGCTACTCCTGCTGTTTTGCTGCAATCCGGTGGCGTCAGGGCATAAAAAACCCCGACCCCGAAGGGACGGGCTTAATTCCCGCGGTACCACCCTTCTTTTCCGCGACCAAGTCCTCCCAATTCAGGACGGCGCGCGAAACACTTTGTACACAGCCGCTATCGGGGCCGAGCCGCCCGCCCTACGCACGCTGGGTCGTTTCAGGAAGGACGCTCCGGGGCGAGTTCGGAGATTCCGGCCACCGACTTGCACCAACCGCCGGCTCTCTAACAGGCCATCCACCCCTACTACTCCCCATCACTGCGATATTACTGCTGAATATCCTACCACCGGCTCCCGGCAGTGTCAACGAACTGTACCCGTTGGGTAGCGTTCCGTTTCAGGTGGTTTGAGGCGCGATACCGTCGTTTTGACGGCGGGCATAGGCACGACTCATGAGGTCGCCCCTACCGTTCCGAATGTTAAACCACCTAAATTGCAACGCTACCTACCCGTTGGGTCAGGGCTATCGCATATGGATTTTGGTGAGTTGGGACAGGATGTTAATCAGGATGGCAATAAGGAAGTTGTTGTCCCGGGCTAGGTCGGCGTCTGACGGGGCAGGTGGCATAATGTTGGGACAGGATGTTGATAAGAAGTTGTTGTCCCAGCCGGCCCGTTTCAGGTTGCCGCGCCATGCCCCTTCCGATTGCGCGCCTGGTCTTCGTTGCCGGTCGCGTCCAGTACCAATGCCGCCGGTTTTCAATTCCCCAATGTCCCCGCACGACGTGATGGCGCTGCTCCGGCGGGAAGCCCCGGCGCAGCAGTGCAGCAGGTAGTAGCAGGTTTCCGTACTGACCGCGCCCGGCGCCGGGGGCGCCGAGTCATCGGCAAAGAGACTCGGCCAGCGGACGGCCGACGCCTGGCCGCTGGCCGGCAATCCCGGCCAGTGATGCCGCTCCGGCCGTCAGGCGACGTCGCTGCTGACGCTGGCGCTGCGGGTTGCAATACGTCCGTGTCCCTTATTGACCTGGGTGGCCTGAGCCATCGGCGCGGCCGGTTCGTCCAGGAACAACGGCACGTCGTCCCGCAGCGTGCCCGCATTGCTTTGCCAGGCCAGCGCGTAGTCCCCATCCGGCGCCGCCACCTGCTGGGCCATCCGCCGCTGGCAAGGCTGGCGTCGGCGGCCCACGCGCTGACCGGATGCCGCGGCGAGCGCCCGGCGGCGCGGTCGTAAGAGCGGCGCAGTATCTTGCCGTCCACTGACTGCGATGAAACCCCCAATGCCCTCCGCAAACTGCCGCCTGAACCGCAGCATCCCCGGCGCCCGGGAAAAGGTGTCGTGGCGGGGTACGCCGTTTTCCAATTTCAGAAAGGATTGCAGAAAATCCCGCCTGGCCTGGCCCAGGAGCGCCAGGCCGGCGCCGGTCTGGCCGCCACCGGGCACGGTGCCTAAGGCGATGACCAAAATGTCATGGCGCGAATGGCGGCGGGCATTGCTGGCCTGCGGGTCCTCCAAGTCGGTAAATACGTCAGCCAATTCAGGCATCGCGCCAGCTCCACGCCGCCTTTGCCCACATCATACCGAACGCCGCAACTTTTCATCTGCGATAGCCCTGACCACAAGTGTCAACCCCCTTGCATCTGCCAGAACTCCCGTGCTATCATAGCCGTGTCAGGCGAAAAGCAAAACCCCGACCGGGTTTCAGGTAATCACGGCCAACCCCATCAGTATCCAAGTCGCACCGGCTATCGCAGGAGACTGCCGCCGACCGCTTTAACCGGCGTAGTCCCTCGGCCACGGCGTCCGCCACAGCGCCCCATGCTCCGGGCATGGAAAATCCGAGCTAAAAACCCCGCGCCAACCTCCGGCCGTAGGGCTGATAATCCCTGAAACCCGGTCCACCGCAAATCAATCGCCCGACCAAATCCCCAACGCACGGAGCCAAAGGAGCCGCCTATGCCAACCTAGCCCAACCGTCCCCAGTGGCAGCCTTTCGCCTGACTGCTGCCGCATCAAACGCTAACCCCACCTCCACCCATCAAGCGTAATCGGCAAAATCCTGTCTATCTTGTGCCTCCCTGTCAATTCGCAACTCTCGGCCGCGACTTCGCAAAGGCCCAGCCTCCAGGCGTCTGACGGTTGCCGTGGCCCAAAAGTTGGTGTAGGATGCTTGGTAGAATGCTTATTTGATACGGAGTATCATAATGACCACCGCCAACGTCAGACACCGCGGCCACGACCACCCCCGCCCCCGCTCCGCCGCCGTGGTGGACGACATCGTCTCCCAGCTGGCCGAGCAGGGTCACCGCGACACTGAGCCGCGCCGGTTGGTCATCGGCGCCGCGGCCGCCCAGGGCCGCCCCTTCACTGCCGAAGAGCTGTGCGTCGCCCTCCCTTGCGTCGGCCGGGCCACCGTGTACCGCGGCCTCCGCCTGCTGGTGGAAACCGGCCAAATCTGCCGCGTCCTGCTGGAAGACCGCGAACTCCGCTACCAGCTCAGCCACCAGGGCCACCACCACCACCTGCTCTGCGCCGTCTGCGGCGCGTCCGCCGACCTGGTGGGCTGCGACGTAGAGGAACTGCTCCGGCAGGCCGCCGCCGCCGCCGGTTTCCGTATGAGCGGCCACTGGCTGGAAGTGTACGGGCGCTGCGCCGACTGCGTTATCGCCTGAGCCGCCGCCGCTTTTATTTTTTGCCGCATTATTGATACTGCATATCATTTATCCGATTTTATTGATACCGGCAATCAAAACCAGGCCACCGGAGCTAACCGATGAACACCATTCCAGCCCATCGCGCCATCTTTGCCAACTTCCCCGCGCGGCGGCTGGCCGCGGTCAACGCCGCCCTGCTGCTGGCCGCCGCGCTATTTTTGACCGCCTGCGGGGGCGACGCGCCGGCTCTCTCTCCACCGGACTCGTCCGCCCCCGCAGGTACGGCCCTGCCGACCAATTTTATTGATACCGGCAATCAAAACCAGGCCACCGGAGCTAACCGATGAACACCATTGCAGCCCATCGCGCCATCTTTGCCAACTTCCCCGCGCGGCGGCTGGCCGCGGTCAACGCCGCCCTGCTGCTGGCCACCGCGCTATTTTTGACCGCCTGCGGGGGCAACGTGCCGGCTCTCCCTCCGCCGGACTCGTCCGCCCCCGCAGGTACGGCCCTGCCGACCAATTTTATTAATACCGGCAATCAAAACCAGGCCACCGGAGCTAACCGATGAACACCATTGCAGCCCATCGCCCCATCTTTGCCAACTTCCCCGTGCGGCGGCTGGCCGCGGCTAACGCCGCCCTGCTGCTGGCCGCCGCGCTATTTTTGACCGCCTGCGGGGGCGACGCGCCGGCTCTCCCTCCGCCGGACTCGTCCGCCCCCGCAGGTACGGCCCTGCCGACCGATTTTATTAATACCGGCAATCAAAACCAGACCACAGGAGCTAACCGATGAACACCATTGCAACCCATCGCGCCATCTTTGCCAACTTCCCCGTGCGGCGGCTGGCCGCGGTCAACGCCGCCCTGCTGCTGGCCGCCGCGCTATTTTTGACCGCCTGCGGGGGCGACGCGCCGGCTCTCCCTCCGCCGGACTCGTCCGCCCCCGCAGGTACGGCCCCGGCGGCCCCCGCAAGTACGGCCCCGGCGGCCCCGGCGGCCCCCGCAGGTACAGCCCCGGCGGCCCCCGCAGGTGCGGCCCCGGCGGCCCAACCGGATAGCGAACCCATCGCCGTCGTCGCCGGCAACCCCGTCCTGGCCGACTTGGCGCAGCAGGTCGGCGGCAGCCGCGTCTCAATCCACAACCTGGTGCCAATCGGCAGCGACGCGCACACCTGGCAGAGCACACCCCAGGACAGCGTGCGCATCGCCCAGGCCGATGTCATTGTCAGCAACGGCGCCGGCCTGTCCGGGCAGGTTGAGGAGCTGATTGAAAACGCCTCCGCTGCCAACTTTGTTCACGTGGTGGCGTCCGACGGACTGGAACCGCAAGAACTGGTGGAACTGCCCTTCCCGGACGACGACCATGAGGATGACCATGACGACGCAGAACCGGCCGCAGCCCATGGCCGGCTGCTGGTCGGCGACGGCGAAAGCTCCGCCCTGTCAATAATTGACCTGGAATCCGGCGCGGTACGGCAGGACGCCTTTGACCTCGGCGCCCGCGCCGGCCGCATCTACCCCAGCCCCAGCGGACGCTACGCCATCGCCGTATCATCCGACGCCAATACCGCCCACGTCTTTGACGGCGGCATCTACCAGGAAGAACACGGCGACCATTTCGATACGGTGGAGACCGACTTGCGCCGGTTGGATGTTGACCTGGGCGGCGACCGCCCGGTTCATCTGTACTTCGGCAATGAGTGGGGCACCATCTTTTACGACGGCTCCGGCGATGTGCTGCTGCTCAACGAGCATGACCTGGAGCGCGACGGCAGCGCCTACGCGCCGGCCGGATTCAACGTCGGCCCGCATCACGGTGCGGCGGTTCCCCTGGAGAACAATCTTTTCGCCACCAGCATCAAACACCCCGATTTTCCCGATGACCCGGACGCGCGGCTGCCCATCGGCGCCGAGATTCGGAATCTGGCCGGCAGTGTACTGTACCGGGCCGAGGGCTGCGACCGCCTGCACGGCGACAGCGGCAACGGCCATATCGCCGTATTCGGCTGCGCCGGCGGCGCCCTCGCGGTGGAGGCCCATGACGGCGAGTTTGAGCATCGGTTCATCCCCGCTCCCGCCGGCGCAGCCGATGATTTCCGGCTGACATCCGTGTGGGGTTATCACGGGCTGGACCATTTCTTCGCCCTGGGTTCCGCCGTGGGCCTCTATCTGGTCGAGCCCGAGGCCGGGGAGATGGAACTGCTAATCCCCGCTACCGACGCCTTGCGCCCGATACAGGCCGCCTTCAGTTACAATGGCCAGCATCTGCTGGTGGTAATGAGCGACGGCGAACTGCGGATGTACGATGCCCACGACGCCGACCTCTTGGCGTCGGCAAAGGGTTTCCTCTCTACCGATATTGATACCGGATTCTGGGCACGGCCTCATATCGCTACTGCGCCCGGCCGTATCTACGTCACCGACTCCGTCGCCGGCTCGGTCATCGCCCTGGACGACCACGACCTGGAGGTGGTTCAGAGTTGGGCGGTAGCCGGCAAGCCGACTAAAATCGCTTTCGTCGGCATCCTGAGCGCGGGCGACCGCCCGGCGGAAGGCCACGACGATGCTCACGACCACGACGACGATGACCATGGTCACACCGCCGGCGACCCCCACTTCTGGCTCAATCCCCGCCTGGCAGTCCACTACGTGAACCGGATTGCCAACGGTTTCGTGGCCGCTGACCCGGATAACGCCGGCCTCTATCTGGATAACGCCGCCGCCTACATCGCCGAGCTTGAAGCGCTCGATGCCTACATTGCTGACGTATTGGCTGCCATCCCCGCCGAACGCCGCGTGCTGGTAACTTTCCACGACGCCTATGGCTACTTCGCCGCCCGCTACGACCTGGCGGTGCTGGCTTTCGTCCCCGGCCATGGCGGCGACGTCTCTCCCGGCGACATCGTGCGGGTCATGGAACTGGTCAGCGACAGGGGCCTGCCCGCCGTCTTCGCCGAACCCCAATTCTCCGCCGACGCCCTGGAACAGGTCGCCCGCGATACCGGCATCCGGGTCGGCATCATCCACTCCCTGCCCGACGCCGCCCACCCTGACTACATCGCTATGATGCGCGCCAACGCCGACGCCCTGGCCGAACTCCTGCCTTAAGACGCCCCGGCCCGGCCAGCAGGCATACCCCCACCGGAGCAACCCTTGCTTGACCTGATTATCGAACCTATGCAGTTCGGCTTTATGCAGCGCGCCCTGCTGGTATCCGCGCTGGCGGCCATCGCCTGCGGCGTGGTGGGCACTTTCGTCGTCCTGCGCGGCATGGCCTTCCTCGGCGACGCCATCGCTCACTCGGCGTTGACCGGCATGGCGGCAGCCTTCCTGTTGGGGGTCAACGTGTTCCTCGGAGCGCTCATCTGGGCGGTGCCGGCGTCGCTCACCATATCCGCCATATCCCGCCGGGCCGGTGTTCGCATTGATGCCGTAATCGGGGTGATGTTCGCCGGCGGATTCGCGGTGGGCATCATCCTCATCAACACATCGGAAAACTACGCCGGGGATTTGCTCGGCGTCCTCTTCGGCAACGTCCTGGGCGCGTCCTGGGGCGACGTGCTGGCCGTGGCGCTGCTGGCCGGCGGCGTCCTCCTGGTGGTGCGCCTCTTCTACAAAGAGCTGGTATTCACCACCTACGACGCCGACGTAGCCCAGGCGTCGGGGGTGCCGGCGCGTTTCCTCGCATACCTGCTGCCCCTACTAGTTGCCCTGACCACCGTAGCGGCCCTCAAAACCGTAGGCAACGTGATGGTAATGTCGCTGCTGGTAGTGCCCGCCGTAACGGGCGCGCTGCTGGCGCGCCGTTTGGCCAGCATCATGGCCGCCACGGTGGCGGTGGCCCTGGTTGCCATCGTGGCGGGGCTGTACTTGTCCTTCCACCTGAACCTGCCCACCGGCCCGGCCATCGTAGTCGTATCCGTCGGCCTCCTTCTGATAGCGGTCGCCCTGTCCCCGCGCCGCTGGACGTTCCTGACCCGCCGCCGCCAACCACCGGCGACCACGAAACCCGACGCAATCCGCTGACCCGGAACGCCGTCACCCGCTGCAATTACAACCGGATGATGCAGTTGGCAAGCGCAATCCTGGTCCTCGACCACCTGGCGGCAGTGGCGAACCGCCCCCCGGCACCCTGGCGCTAACCTCCGACATCTGGCGGTTCAAGCCGGACGACGCCGGGCGCACCGAGGGCATCATATCGGCGCCGGCGGTTGCCGGGGACGGCTACTATGTTGGCGATTTGCAGGGCAACCTGTACGCCGGAGACGCGCTGAACGGCGAATTGCGCTGGACTTTCGCGGCGGAGGACGGCATCGTGGCGTCGCCGGTGACGGTAGGGCGTTTGCCGATATTCGGCGACAAAGCCGGACGGCTATACGGGTTGAACCGGGCCGACGGGTCGGAACAGTGGCGTTTGCGGCTGCCGGCAGGCGTCCGCACGGAGCCGATTTACGCTGATGGGCGGCTGTTGGTACGAACCGAGGACGGGGAACTGCACGCTATTGAGTAGGCGGGGGTTCAGGATTTTCCGGGAGGGGCATATTGTCCGGGTTGATACCGTGCTCTGCCAGGTACTCCCGCGCCGCCAACCTTCCCCTTTCTTGCGCTTCCGCGATTATTTGGGCTCTCCGTTCCGGCTCCATTTGAATGTCGAGGCCCAGCCGCTCCAACCGCTCACGGATTAGGTCTTTCATTTCCTCACGACCCAATTCTCGAATTTCCTCACGCACTTCTTCTCGAACTTCCTTACGGATTTCCTCCCGAACTTCCTCACGACGGATTTCCTCCCGAACTTCCTCACGCATTCTCTCTAATCGGAGTTCCGTGCGAGCGCGGCGGGTTCTCAGGCGTTCAATGCCTTCCATAAGCAGTACCATAATCCAGGTTCCTCCCATAGTAGTCAGGTAAGCCAGGACTACGGCGAAAAGCGGCCCGCCGCCGATTTCACCCAGGCGCGTCAGCCGGTTAGCGGTGATCTGGGCCAGCTGCTGTACCGCTGAACCGGCGGGCGCCAGCGCCTCGACCAGCAGGATGGCAAGCCCAACGCCGGCCGATACGTAGATGGCGATGGTCGCCCAGCGTTCAATCTGACGCCACTGCATAGGCACATTATAGCATCGGGCTGTCACCGGAACGGCGCGGCGGCTGGCGCGCTGCAATCCGGGTTTCAGGCCATAGCCGCCGCCTTCACTGCGCCGTATAACCCCCGTCAATCACCAACTCGCTGCCCGTCATAAACGACGCCTCATCCGAGGCCAGGAACAGCACGCCGTTGGCAATATCGTCCACCGTGCCGATGCGTCCGATAGGCGTGGCGTCAATACGCCGCTGCCGCTGCTCCGGGTCGGCCATCGTCCGCGCCGTCATCGCCGTGTCGATAAATCCGGGATGCACCGAGTTGCAGCGGATGTTCTCCCCGGCGTACTGCACGGCGGTAGCTTTGGTGAGCAGACGCACCGCGCCCTTGGAACTGGCGTAAGCCGAGCCGGCCCCGGAGCCGGGGCCCAGGCCCACCAAGCCGGCGATGGACGATATGTTGACGATGGAGCCACCGCCGGCGGTACGCATAGCCGGAATGGCGGCGCGGCTGCCCAGGAACACGCCCTTGCCGTTCACGTCCATAATCTGGTCCCAAACCTCCGCCGGCGCCTCGTGGATGCGCGGCGCGTTCACGCCGCCGATGTTGGTGCTGCCGATGCCAGCGTTGTTCACTAATATATCCAGCTTCCCGTAGCGATTGACTGCCTCGGTAACCGCGTCCGCCCACTGGTCGGCGTCGGTCACGTCCAGGTGGACAAACGTGGCCTGCCCGCCCAGCTCGCGAATTTCCGCCTCCAGCTGCATCCCCTCATCATCCAGAATGTCGCCGATGACTACGGCGGCTCCCTCCTGCACAAACAGCCGGGCCTCGGCGGCCCCCTGCCCCCGCGCCCCGCCGCTGATGAGCGCTACTTTCCCTGCCAGTCGCATGATGAACCTCCCGATTCAGTACGGATACGCGGCCATAGTAGCGCATCAGCGGCGGGATTGCGATGCTGGGCTACCGCCGCCGCACATGGCCGGTGATTTCGCCGGCCAAGGCGGCAATGCTGCGGCGGCGCACGGTGATAACCCGGCGGTCGCCCTTGCCGTCAAAATGCGCCGAAACCCGGTGGTCCAGGGGAGTGCTTTGCCAGATGACGATGATTTCAGCCCAATTGCGGTCGGGACGATAGTAGCGGTCATCCCGCGCCACCTTGCCGTCAACAAAGCGCCACTCTACGCACGGCGGGGATTTTTCCCTGATTTCACGCTCTTTCCTTTCCGTGCCGCCAACGACAAGGATGCGACTGCGGCCAGCCGCCGCCAGCGCCGCGCTCATTTCGTCCAGAGAACGGGCGCTGGGCTTGCCACCGCAAATATCACACTCCGATTGCTTCACTACCAGCAGCGGCGGCAAGTCGCCATAGCCATCCGCATCCTTATTAGCCGCCTGCCGGCAGTCTCCATTGTTGCAGTGCCAGAGAAAGGCCGCGGTTAGAACCTCACGGGCGAGGCAGCTTTTGGAACCGGCGATGTTGGCGCGGTGGGGACTGCGTTGGATTACCCCCCATTCAAAGAGTGCGTTGCGGGCGTTTGGGTATTCATTATAGGCAATGCCAAAGTCCATTAGCATATTGTCAATTGGAATGTCGGTCATCAAGCCTCCTCTCCGGCAGCCGGTGGCAGGGGCCGGCTTTACAGCCGGCCCTTATTACCATAACAGCATTCCGCGCCTCTACCGCAACTGCGCCCGTCCGCCGGCGGCGGGCCCGGGCTGCCCCGGCGCTTACGCCGGACTGCCGGCAACGCAACGCCGCCTTACCCGTCCAGCGTCGTCGTCAAAACCCACATGGGCCGCTCTCCGACGGCGTAGGTGTCCAGCGGCGTCAACTCCCCGGTATCCCCGTTGATACGGTACGACGCCAGCTGCCCGGTGGCGGAACCGGCGGCGAACACGAACCGGCCCGCCGGGTCCAGGCTGAACGCGCTGGGCACGGCTTCGGTGGCCGCGTGGCCTGCCGGAGTCAGCCGGCCTTCAGCGTCCACCGCGAAACCGGCGATGCTGTTGTGCCCCCGGTTCGGCACGAACAGAAAATCCCCGGACGGCGAGAGCTGAATCTGCGAGCAGGTGTTCCGCTCCGTAACCCCGTCCGGCAGCGTTGACGCAGTCTGCATCGCCGTCAGACGGCCGCCTTCGTCTATCTGGTACGCGGACACGCTGCAACCCTGTTCGTTGGAGAAATACACCACGTCCAGCGTGGGATGAAAACAGAAGTGGCGCGGCCCCAGGTCGCCATCCTGCGCTACTTCCAGCGGCGAGTTGGGAGTCAGTGCGCCGGTGTCCGCGTCAAACCGGAACTGGTAAATGAAATTGGGGCCGGGATTATTCCGGGGCGGTTCCAGCACGTTGTCATTCAGCCGGGCGATGTGGGGTACGTAGGCGAACCGGTTGGAGCGGTCGGTCTGCATGGCGTGGGCGCCTACCGCCGTATCCACCACCGCCGTCGGCGCGCCGCCCACGCTCCCGTCGTCGCCCAGCGGATGCACCGCGGCCTGGCCGCCGGCGTAGTACGACGACAGCAGGAACCGGCCGGTGCGGTCAGCAGCCAGAAAAGCCGGCTGCCCCGGCGGCGTTACCGACCCGGTTTGCGTCAGCCCGCCGGTCTGCTGGTCAATGCGATGGCTGGTTATCTCCGGAACCTCGCGATGCCCGGCGTACAGCGTCTGCCGGTCGGGGCTGATTGCCAGCAGCGAAGGCCCGCCCGCAACGGGCTCTTCCCCCGCCGGCGTCAGCGCCCCGCTCGCTTCGTCCATTGTGAAAATTGATACCTTGTTGTCATCCTGCGCGGCAACGTACACATAGCTTGCCATTTTTATCACCTCCTGCCTGTCCAATACCCATTCGCTGGCCGGCTGCGCGGTAGGGGCGGGTTTGAAGCCCGTCCCTGCTACCTAACTAGCTCCGCGGCCATCTTTTCCAGTTGTTCGCCCATCTCCGCCTCGGTATCGCAATGCGTGGGCCACACCGACACCCTTACGGCTCCGGCGTTCAGAAAGTCGGCCACCTGCTGCCTGGTCGTTTCCGGCGGCTGCCCGAACACCGAAATGGTCAAGGATTCCGGGTCCCGGCCCCGTTCGTCCGCCAGCGCGTCCAGGATTTTGCGGCTTTCCTCAACCTGGCCCGGCGTCGTCCGTGTCGGCAGCCACCCGTCGCCCCAGCGAACCACCCGCTGCAGCACATTGCGCGCGTTGCCGCCCAGCAGTATCGGCGGGTGCGGCTCCTGCGCCGGCTTGGGGTACATATAAACCGGCGGGAAGTCATAATACCGTCCGTGGTACTCCGCCTCGTCCTTCGTCCACAGCTCTTTGAGGGCGGCCACCGCTTCCCGCGTCTGCGTCCACCTATGGTCGAAATCGCCGCCCATCATGGTGGTTTCTTCCCGGTTCCAGCCGGCGCCGATGCCAAAGACGAACCGCCCGTTGCTGTGCCGGTCCAGCACCGCAATCTGCTTGGCCAGAATCAGCGGATTCCGCTCCGGCACCAGGGTAATCCCGGTGCACAGCTTGATAGTGCTGGTAACGGCGGACGCCATCGCCAGGGCCATATACGGCTCGGAAAAGTGCCGGTAAGTCCAGGGAATCTCCCCGCCCGTGGCCGGAAACGGGCTTGCGCTGTTCACCGGCAATATCGGATGCTCGTGATACCAGATTGACTCGAACCCCAGCTCCTCGGCCTTTTTAGCGATGAACGCCGGGTCCAGCGTGTACGCCGGCAGAGGTACAACTACACCAACAGACATCTTTCTCCTCCATTTCCATATCCGCTGTCGTTCCGGCGACCGCCGGAATTCGGATTCGTTTCTCCGGCTAACCTTCAGCAATCCAGTCGGCCACCCGCTCGCCAATCATAATCGTCGTGCAGTTGGTGTTGGCCCGAATCACGTCCGGCATCACCGCGGCGTCGGCCACCCGCAGCGATTCAATCCCGTGCACCCGGCAATACTGGTCAACCACGGCCATAGGGTCGCTGTCCGGCCCCATCTTGCAGGTGCCGGAAAGATGCTGGCCGATGCACACCTCCCGCAGCATCCAGTCGTCCAGCGCCGCATCGGATGCCAGGTCATCCTCAGTAGGGGAAATCAGGCCGTCGTAGATGCCCTGGAAACGCTCGTTTGCCAACAGTCGCAGCGCGATGCGCACCGATTCCCGCATCCGCTCCCGGTCCCATGCCGCCTCCAGATAGCGGCAGTCGATATGCGGCTGCACGTCCGGGTCGGTGGATTGCAGCGTCAGCTCCCCGGCGCTCTCCGCCAGCTCCATCATGCACGTGATGCGGATGCCTTCGTTATCGAACGGGTCTCCCCCCAATGGGGTTGAGAACGACGAGGGGAAAATCTGCATATCGTTGCGGGCATCCGAGCCGCTGGCCGTGTACCGCAGCACCGTCTGGATGCGGGGCGCGTCCGGGTCCAGCGGAAAATCATCCTTCACCTTCACCCGCACCGGCACCAGCGGATGGTCGCGCAGGTTCTTGCCCACGCCGGGCAGGTCTTTGACCACCGGAATGCCCAGGCTCCGCAGCTCCGCGGCCGGCCCCACGCCCGACAGCATCAGCAGCTGCGGCGACGCGATGGCGCCGGCGCACAGGACAATCTGCGCGCTTTCAATCTGGAACGTCTCGCCGCCGCTCTCCACCTCAACCCCGGCGGCCCGCAGTCCTTCAAACAGGATGCGCCGCACCCGCACGTTGGCCCGGATGGTCAAATTGAGCCGGTGGCGGCTGGGATTCACGTAGGTCAGCGCCGTGCTCATCCGCACGCCGTTAGGGTTGTTCATCGGAAAGGGGCCGATGCCGCTGGAATCGGGGTGGTTGTGGTCGTACACCTCGGCATAGCCAATGTCGGTACAGGCTTCATAGAACGCCTCTTGCAGCGGGAGCCAGTTCTCCCGGCGGTGTCGTCGCACCGGAATCGGCCCGTCAAAGCCGTGAAAGTCATCGCTAATGTCGGTATCGGTTTCCTGCTTGCGGAAGTAAGGCAGGACGTTGATGTAGCTCCACTCATCGTTGCCCCAGGAGGCCCAGCGGTCATAGTCCTCCGGTACGCCGCGCAGGAACACCTGCCCATTGATGGCGCTGGTGCCGCCCACCACCCGGCCCCGCGGCACGTTCACCGGCTCCGATTGCCGGGGCGTCCCCGTACCCACGAACGACCAGTTATGCGGTGCGCCCATTTCCGACGCTCGCGGCGCGTAACCGAACTTCAAATCGTCGGGCGTCTGCTCCAGGTCGGGGTAGTCCGGGCCGGCCTCCAGCAAAAGCACCGACCTCTGCGGGTCTTCGGAGAGCCGAGTGGCTACCGTCCCGCCGGCGGAGCCGGCCCCAATCACGATAACGTCGTATTTCATGGAGATTCTCCTTGTCGCCTGCCTTGTCGCCTGCCTTGTCGCCTGATTGATGGAGTCAAGCAAATCCTCCAGCTGCCGGCGCGCGAAGCCGGGCAAGTTCGGGGACGCCAGACAGCGTTGCGCGAGAGCGCCGGCCGCCGTATTCTGCGCAGCCTTGCGATACAGCGCAACCGCGCTGACGGCGGTGATGCCGTAGGTGCGCGCCTGGGCCGGGTCCAGCTCTGATAAGGCTTGCTCCTCGGCCAGCGCTGCTTTGCCGTAAAGTTGCTGAGCCCAAGCGTCCTTGCCGCTGCGGCCGGCCGCCTCGGCGTCGGAGGCGTATTTTTCGCTGCTGCTATGGCGCTCCAGCCACGTCATAACTCCTCCAAATGCGCCGGACGTATCAGGCTGGCGCGAAAGCCGACGATACCGGCAATTGCCGGGAGGTTGCTGTTCCCTTTCGCGGCCTGCGTCAGCTTGATATTCAGCCGGCGCTCAACCTGGGAAGTCGGCTTTTGCCGGCACTGCACACGCTAGATGACCTGCAAAAACTCTGCGGTAGTCATCACCGTGCCCTGCCGGGGGTACACCTTTTCGGTGAGCACCCGATGCACTTCCTCATCTGCGTCGGAACAGGCGTCGGAAAGCACGATGAACGTATAGTTCACGTCCACCGCCCACCGCACCGACGACAGCACGCAGCCGCTGGTGGCCACGCCCATTATCACCAGATTGTCCCGGCCCATCTCCCGCAGCGTAACATCCAGCGCCGTGGTCGAGAACGGCCCCGGCCGAACCTTCGTAATCACCAACTCCCCGGCTCCCGGTGCAACCCCCTCGTGCAGCTCCACATCAGGAGCATCCTCGGCAAACGGCCCGCCCCGATGCACCACGTAAATGATGGGGATGCCGGCCTGCCGCGCGCCGTCCAGCGCCCTGGCGGCATTCTCAACCACCGCCGCCGGCTCCGCAGCCACGTTGGCGATAATCCGCTGCTGAAAGTCCATAATCAAAACGGCAGTCCTGCTGGCATCAATTTTCGTCGCCTGCTGCGTCATATCATCCTCCCTCAGTAATTCCAATCGCAATGCGCCGGGCCGCGCGACCCTTTCGCTGGCCGGTATTATAACGCCGCCGGCGCTAACGTGTGGGGGCGGGTTTCAAGCCCGCCCCCCAAGTCGCAGCCAAACGGCTCGCACCGCATCACAGGTTCAGCGGGTGTTCCTCGTAGTCCTTCACCTTGTCGTAAATCTGGATGCGGTGCCGGTTCGCTTCCAGCACGAATATCCGGTCGTTCTCATCTACCCGCACTGCTACCGGCCGGCGGAACCGCCATTCCGGTTCCAGATTCACCCGACGCCGCGCCTTGATGATGTCCGGGTTGGCGTCGATATAGGTCTGCGTCCACGGCGAAGGCTGTTGGGCGTCACCCACCAGGGACGTGATAAACCTCCCGTCGGGGGCGTAAACCTGCAGCCGGTGATTCCCCCAGTCGGTAACGTAAACGTCGCCTTCCGAGTCCACCGCAACGCCCGTCGGCCCGCGCAGGTCGCCGACGCCGGAGGCGGGAGAGGCTTCAAACTTCAGCAGGAAGTTGCCATCAGAATCAAACTTCTGCACCCGGTTGTTCTCCCAGTCGGCCACGTACACACTGCCGGCGTCGTCAACGCACAGACCCCAGGGCATCTTGAACTCGCCGTCGCCCTTGCCCTGCCGTCCGAAGCCGCCCAGGAACTTGCCCGCTCTGGTGAACTTCTGCACGCGATGGTTCTGGCTATCGACGACCAGCATATTCCCGTCGGAGTCGAAAGCCATCCCGCAAGGCCCGTTCAGCTCGCCCGCGCCGCTGCCCGATTCGCCCCAGCAGGACAGAAAACCGCCCTCCGGGTCAAACACCGACACCCGATTCAGAAAGTCATCCGCGGCGTAAACGTTGCCGTCATCGTCCAGCGTTATGGAGCGGGGCCAGACAAACTGCCCGTCGCCCCGGCCAAAAGCGCCGAACTGCCCCAGAAACTGGTGGTCCAGCGTGACCCGGCTGATGCGCTGCCCCAACTCCTCCGCGCCCCGGCTGATTACGTAAACCGTATCATCCTCAGCCAGCGCAAAGTCCTGGGGCGTCCAGAACCCCTGCCCCGACATACCGTACATACCCAGGCAGTAGCTGTAATCAAACACCCTGCCGGCGGCTACCGTAGTTAGCATTGTTGACCTCCCTCACCCTGACCCTCTCCCAGGGGGAGAGGGAATTGCAGCAGTGTCAGTTCAGCCGTCCTACACGAAGTCCAGCTGCTCGAAGTTCCCGCCCACGATGGGCGCCGGGTCCAGCCCCAGCCACTTCTCGATGACGGTTGAGTAGAACCCGCGAAAATCGTAGTTGGGCGCCAGGTCCCCCTGCAACAGGTCTTCCGGCGCCAGCGACGGATACGTGCCGTACATACCGCCCTTGACCTGATTGCCGATGACGAAGGCCGCGCCGCCGGCCCCGTGGTCGGTGCCGGTGCCGTTGTCCTTGACGCGCCGCCCGAACTCGGTGAACAGCACCATGATGAGGTTGTCGCCGGCGTCGTGTTCGTTCAGGTCATCAAAGAAGTCCCCGATGGCCCGCGACATATCAGTCCACAGTTTGGTGTGCATCGGCGGCTGGTTGAAGTGGGTGTCAAAGCTGCCGTGCTGCGTGTAGAACAGCTGCGTCCCCAGGTCGGCCAGATAGACCTGCGCGATGTCCCGCAGATACCTGGCGATGGGAGTGTCGGCGTACTCCACCGAGGATGAGTACTGCTCCGGCGCCGAGCGGATGATGTCGGCGCCCTTCAAGGCGTCGCGCCCGGTCTGCCCCAGGTAGTCCATCACCGCGCCGGTTCCGATGGTCGGAGAGTACATACGGGCGAACCGGTCCAGAATCCGGTTCCGCTCTTCTTCCGCGGCCACCCCCGGCACGCTGGACAGCACACCGTAGGATTCCAGGCCGGACACGGACGTAATCGGAACGCCCCGCAGCGCCAGCGCCCGCGGCAAACCCTGTCCAAAGTTGATGCCCTTCAGCACGTTCTCGCCCCGGGGGTCCAAGTCGCGAATCACACGGCCGGCCCAGCCCTCGGTGCCCACAATGTCCGGTTCGCAGGTGTGCCAGATGTCCATGGAGCGGAAGTGCGAGCGCGGCGAGTTCTCGTAGCCGATGCCGTGGATAATGGCGACCTTGCCCGCATCGTACAGCTGCTTGATTGTTCCCATCTGGGGATTGAAACCCAGTTCGTCGTTGATGGGCAGCACCTGGTCTTCGGGAATGCCCACCCGGGGCCGGGCGTCCCGGTAGTGACCGTTGGTATAAGGAATGACCGTATTCAGGTAGTCGTTGGCTCCCGTCATTTGCAGAACCACCACCACCGGGTCTTTCTTCGTCGTTGCCATGTTATGCCTCCCTGGCTTGGGCAACCGGCCCGTCATTCCCGCGAAATCGGCAATCCGGTTGCCCCAATCCCTTTACGCAAACTGGAAGTCTCGCGACGCGGCAATCAGCGCCAGCATCACGCCAATCCGTTTCTCCGATTCGGCGGCGTCAGCTGCGGAATCCCAACGCAGTTCGCCGTCGCTGCGGGCCTGGTCCAGCAGCTCGGCGCGCGTGCCATCGCTCACGTCCAGCGGCCCCACCATCTCGAGGCAGGCGTCCACCAGCTCTTCGGGACTCAGCGCACCGCGGCCCCGCAGGTTTTTCACGATGGATTGCACGCCGGGCAAAGAAACGTCGCCCAGCAGACCGGCGGCAAAGTTCACCCGACGCACCAGCGCCCCGCCGTCAATCCACTCGCCGCCGGTGTGCCAGCTTTCCACGCTGGGCGGGTTCAGCAGCTCCTGCCCCTGGTAGCCGCACTCAAAAGCCAGCGAGTTGAAACCGGGCCGCGGCCCATTGAAGTTGCCGGCCAGCCGCGCCGTTCCAACCACCAGTTCCGCCGGACTCTTCACCCGGCCAAACCGGGCCTGCTTGAAGAAGTCGGAATTGAACAGCGCCCGCAGCATCGCGCGGATGTCGCCGTCCGACTCGTCGTAGGCCGCCACCAGCTGGTCAATCGCATCCGGGTCATTGGGCGGCGTAATGTTCCAGCTGGGAACCTGCGGCTCGTCGGCCACAAAAAAGTTGTACAGATGCCGCGACAGGAACCGGGCCGTAGCCGGCTGGTTCACTACGATGTCAATGATGTCCTGGCCGTCGAAATTGCCCGTATTCCCCAGGAAAGTCTTTTCCCCGTCGTCGTGGTCTTCGGGACGATACTCGAAGCTCCAGTAGAACCGGCCCAGCGGGTTGCGCGGAATCTTGGGGCCGATAGTCCACCCGGTGAACGCTCGCGAAGCTTCCTTGATGTCATCCTCCGAATAGTTGCCGACGCCCATGGAAAACAGTTCCAAAAGCTCCCGGCCCCAGTTTTCGTTGATGGCCCCCCGGTGGTTGCCGTTGTTGTCCAGCCAGAAAATCATCGCCGGATTCTGCGCCAGCTCCACCAGAAGGTCCCGAAACTTCCCCAGCCCGCAGCGGCGGAACATCACAATCTGCTGCGTCAGCTCGGGCGGATTGTCAACCTTGGCGTTGCCGGTGGCAAACAGCTGGTGCCAGAACAGCGCCATCTTTTCTTCCAAAGGCCGCTCGGTGTTCACCATCCGATAGACCCAATCAGCCTGGTTCAACGGAGGCCCCAATGCCCCTTCGTATCCGGGCAGAAAGCGGTAAAGCAATTCGTCATCCACGGGCTCGAACTGCTCCGGGTTGAGCAACTCCTCTACCGTAGCCTCGTATCCCTTGCCGGCCCGTTCCTGCAACTCATCGTGCGTCGCGCCAAAGCCGGCCCGCCGCATCAGATGGCCCATCAATGCTATGTCTTCCCGATTAGCCATCGGTTTCCCTCCTTTAAGGGATTGTTCAGTTCACTGCCAATGCAGTGCCAAATTCAGACGATGAAACGCGCCTATGCTACGAAATGGGCAATCCACTGTCAAGAAACAATCAGCTCCGGGTAGCGTCCCATTTCAGGTGGTCGGGGTTTTGCAAAGCTATTAAAGCCCTCCTGCTCCGGCGTCCCCAAAACCCGCCGCCCGCACTTTGCAACGGCCCGGCCCACTGACAACCCCCCTTTGACAACCGCGAACATAAGACCTATACTGTACCCCGTCACGTGAATCTCAGTCCAGCCAGAGGTCAACCGGTCGTCAACGGCCAGTCAGCACTAAAATCGCATACCGGCGTCGTGGAGACCCCTCGTCCAATGCTTACGCGAGAACGGTCTAACCGGCCAACAGCGACTGCCACCGCGCTGCGTGGCCGCGCCCTTAAAGCGCGGTTCACGAACCATCGGAGCAAAACTTTGCGTAAAACCCCCGGCCGTGGGGCTGACAATGACCGGTAACCTCTGGCTCGCCCACCGCATCCCGCTAACCGCCCGAACCCCGACCACCTGAACCAGCAAGGAGCATCGCCAATGAACCCAGCCCACCACCTCAGAGAAATAACCAAACCACCTGAAACGAAACGCTGCCTCAGCTCCGGCGCCGGTTCGAAAAGCCCCGGCGCGAGTCACTGCCGCGCCGCCGGCGGACTACTCGGCAACGGGCCGTTTCCAGTAGTAATACACGAAACAGTCCGTTGGATTCTGCGGCACGAACAGCGGCAGCGCCGAAACCAGTTCCCAGCCTTCCGCTCCCCGACTGGTCAAAAATTCGTCGCTCATTGAATCAACGTTCATCCCGCCGCCGAAAAAGCCGCCCGACCTAATCGGAACCTTGTCAACCATATACTCCCATTTCATGGCAGTCCATTCCTCAGCAGGGGCAGCCACCGGGGTTGCCCCGTTTTTGCGGCGTCGCCCGGCGTTGGGCTATTGCCGCTTACTGGCCGGCCCGCACCCAATCGGCGCAGCGTTCGCCAATCATAATGGTGGTGCAGTTGGTGTTGGCGCGAATCACGTTGGGCATCACCGATGCGTCGGCGACTTTGATGTTTTCCAGGCCGTGGATGTTCAGATGCTGGTCCACCACCGCCATGGCGTCGCTGGCCGGGCCCATCTTGCACGTGCCCGAGGCGTGGGTAGTGTTGAACACCGTCCGCCGCATCCAGCCGTCCAGCGCCGCGTCGGACGCCAAATCCTCCGCCGTTGGCTGCAGCACCTCGGCCACGATGGGCTGGAACGCCCCATGCTGCAGTAGGTCAACGGTAATCCGCACCGACTCCCGCAGCCGTTCCCGGTCCCGCTCCGGCTCCAGGTATCGGTAGTTCAACGACGGCTGCACGTTGGGGTCGTTGGCCGACAGCCGCACTTCACCCGCGCCGTCCGCCAGTTCCAGGATGCAGTTGAACCGCACGCCTTCCGAATTGAACGGGTCGGCCCCGCCGATGGGCGACGAAAAGGACGACGCCGTAATCTGCATATCGTTGCGGTCGGGCGACCCGGTAGCGGTGTAGCGCAAAGCCGTCTGCGTCCGCGGCGCCAGCGGGTCCTGGGGAAAATCGTCATGCACCCGGCAAATGACCGGCACGATGGGGTGGTCGCGCAAGTTCCGGCCCACGCCGGGCAGTTCGTGAACCACCGGAATCTCCATCTCCCGCAGGTGCTCCGCCGGCCCGACGCCCGACAGCATCAGCAGCTGCGGCGACGCCATCGCCCCGGCGGAGAGGACAATCTGCCCGGCCTCCACCTGATAAACCTCGCCGCCGCTTTCCACCAGGACGCCCACGGCCCGTTTTCCTTCAAAAAGGACGCGATGCACCACTACGTTAGGCCGCACCGTCAGGTTGAGCCGGTGCCGCACCGCCCGCAGGAACGTCAAAGCAGTGCTCATCCGCACGCCCTCCGGGTTGTTCATCGGAATCGGCCCCACACCGCCGGAGTCGGGGCTGTTCATATCCACGTCTTCGGGATAGCCGGCCTCCAGGCAGGACTGAACGAAGGCTTCCTGGAAGGGCAGCCATTCCGTTTTCGGAAACCGGCGCACCGGAATCGGCCCTTCAGAGCCGTGAAAGTCGTCGCTGATGTCCAGGTCGGTTTCCATTTTGCGGAAGTAGGGCAGCACATCCACGAACGACCATTCATCGTTGCCCGCGGCGGCCCAGCCGTCATAGTCCTCCGGCACGCCGCGCAGCAGCACCTGGCCGTTGATGGCGCTGGTGCCGCCCACCACCTTGCCCCGTGGCGCCGGCAGCATCTCCGTCTGTTCCGACGAGCCCTGCGCCCACCACGTCCAGTTGTGCGGCGCGCCCTGGGCCGAGGCGTCGGGCTTGTAGCCGTACTTCAAATCGTCGGGATAATACTCATAATCCGGGTAGTCCGGCCCTGCTTCCAGCAGCAGCACCGACCGCTCCGGGTCTTCGGCCAGCCGGGAAGCGACTACGCAACCGCCGGAACCGGCCCCAATCACTATCACGTCGTATTTCATCATTCCACCTGCATCGGCATTGTCGAGTGCGACATTGAATCGCCCGGCAAGGATAAAACAAGGCCGGAGTATTGAAAAGGGCCACGAGGTTTGCCCCGTGGCCCAGTGAGGTCGGGTAGCGACCGGGGATTAGCCGCGTCCGTTCCGCAGCAGCCGCCCCGGCATCGCGCCGGTCGGCTCGCCGTCCTCAAAGGTAATCTCGCCGTTCACCAGCGTCCAGCGGTAGCCCCTGGCCTTCTGGATACGCCGCCACTCCCTGCCGGGCAAGTCCTCCGCGACCTCGGAAGGCAGCACCTCCAGCTTCTCCATATCATAGATGACCACGTCGGCCGGAGCGCCCTCGCGCAGCGCGCCGCGATCCTGGAATCCGCCGAAGTGAGCCGGCAGGTACGACAGCTTGAAGTGGGCATCCTCCAGCGTGATGACCTTTTCGTCGCGCACCAGCCAGGTCAGCATATCCGTCGGATAGGTGCCGGCGGTGAGGAACTTCACGTGGGCGCCGCCGTCGGAAACGCCGGCCACGATGTGGTTGGAGTCCAGCACCTCCGCCGTGTACTGCGCCACGTCCCGCCCCTGGGTATCCGCATAGAACTCGGTAGCCAGGTCGTCCTCAACGCACATATCCAGCAGCGCGTCGATAACGTGCTTGCCTTGCTCGTCGGCAATATCCTGCACCGACCGGCCGGCCTGGGGGCTGGACGCCTCGGTTTCATCCGGCGCCAGCGCGATGAGCCGTCCGTCAACCACGTTCACCACAAAGGAGCGCATCCGAAGCTCCGGGTTGGTGATGCCGCGTCCGCCGTCGTACTCGTACTCATAGCTGTGGGTGTCGCAGATGAACCGGTCGCCCTCATCGCACACCGTGCCGCCCTGGTGCGGGCAGGTAACCGACAGCAGCTTGTACCCGTCGCGGGTATTGATGAGGAAGTAGGACGCGCCTCCCGCTTGCACCATCGCAGGCAGCTCCGGGTAATCCGCCTCGGCGCCGATGTCAATTTTCACCTTGCGGGTCATCACCTGCAAGCTGCCCACCGAGCCGGGAATGACGGTCGTCGGGCGGATGTCGGAGTCCCATTCTTCCTTCAGGCGGCGACGCATCTCCGGGTCCTGCATCTTGGCCTTGCGCTCGGCTTTGTTGCCCAGGGTAACGTCGCGCCAGGCCGCGGTGTCGTCGAACAGGTTCCAGTCCTCAAAAGTCAGCTCGAAACCGCCCCGGCGAGTCGCGCCCTGGCCATAGACCCGCAGGCCGCGTTCGGCGCAGCTCTCCAGCCAGCGGATGCGCTCCCGGTGCTGCTCCGGGTGGACGGCGTTGGGCGACACCGCCTGGTACAGCACGGGCCGGCCGGAAACTGCCGCAACCTGCTCAAAGAACACCCGGGTCTCTTCGCCCAGGGGACGCCCTTCCTCGCCCGTCTCCTGGTAGGCCAGCTCGATGAAGCCCTCATCCCGGTCAGCCAGCACCTGGGCGAAGGTCAGCACCTCGTGCTCGGAGAGCAGGTCGGTAATCATCGGCGTGCCGTCATAGTCCCGCTGCACCGAGTTCGCGCCCAGCACCTGAGCCGACCAGCCGCAAGCGCCGGCGTCCATGGCCTCGTGAATCAGCCGCACCATCTCCTGCAGTTCTACCTCAGTGGGGCGGCGGTTCTTGGCCTCGTCCCAGCCCATTACCCAGGCGTACAGCGGAGTCAGCGGCACGTAGGTCAGACAGTTCACGCCTTTGGGCGTGTTGGTCAGGCTGTCGATAAAATCGGGGAAAGTAACCCAGTTCCAGGGCATCCCTTCCTTCATGGCATCGTAGGGGATGGCCTCGTTGCGAGTCATGCTCAGCATCGCCCGGTCCTGGTCTTCCACCCGCGACGGTGCGAAACCGAACCCGCAGTTGCCCAGCGCCACCGAAGTAACGCCGTGCCATCCCGACAGCGTGCAATAAGGGTCCCAGAAAATCTGAGCGTCGTAGTGAGTGTGCAGGTCAACAAAGCCCGGCGCTACAATCAGCCCCTCGGCGTCAATGATACGGTCTGCGGCGCCACCGTTCAATCCGCCAATCTTGGCAATCTTGCCGTCCTTGATGGCGATGTCGCTTACGTAACGCGGCGTGCGAGTTCCATCGACGATAGTGCCTTTCCTGATAATAATGTCGTAATCCGCCATCACTCCCCCTCCTCTTGGATGTGGATATGGATTCCAGCAGGTCAAAATCCGTCAGGACTTCGGTGTTGGGCCAGTCTAAAATACCGGGAATGAATGCCGGCGTCAATAAAATTTATTCGTTTTCAAAATGCCGTGCTGCAATAGAACCACCGGATTCGGGATGACGCCGCATCCCCCAGGCACTATAATCGGTACACGCAGCCACGCGCTGCGCCAGGGAGGAACCCATGAACTTTGGTATGTTTACCGACTTCCATATCGGCGAAAACAAGACCCAGGCTGAGGCGTTTGATGAATCCTTTACCCAAATCAGCGACGCCGAGGGCATGGGCTTCGACACTGTTTGGCTGGCCGAGCATCACTTCAGCCCCGAGCGGGCCGTGCTGGCCTCTCCCATGGTCATCGCCAGCGCCATCGCCGCCCGCACCCACCGCATCCGCACCGGGCTGGCGGTTCAAGTGCTCCCGCTGACCAACCCCTTGCGCGTTGCGGAAGAGGCCGCCACCGTTGACCATATCAGCAAGGGCCGCTTCGAGTTCGGCATCGGGCGCAGCGGCCTCACCAAGTATTACCAAGGCTACAACATTCCATACTCCGAAAGCCGCCCCCGCTTCCTGGAAGCCCTGGAAATCATTATGAAAGCCTGGCAAAACGATGAGTTTTCCCACCAGGGCGAGTTCCATTCTTACCATGACGTAGCCGTGGTGCCCAAACCGTACCAGCAGCCCTACCCGCCCGTTCGCGTCGCTGTGGCCGGCGAGGATACTTTTCCCATCATCGGCAAGCTGGGGCACCCCATCTTTGTCAGCGCCAACACCGGCCGCGCTCAACTCCGGGAGCGCATTGGCTCGTACCTGGAAAGCCGGGCCGGCGCCGGCTTCGACGGCCCCGCCGACATCGCCGTGCGCGTCCCCGTCTATGCCGCCGAAACCACCGGGCGAGCCCACTCCGAACCCGAAGCCAGCGCTATGTCCGCCATCCGGTACGCCGCCAGCGAGCTGGTCAAAACCGCCGCCAGCGAGGAAACCGCCGCCCGAATCCGCCAGACGGCCAACACTCCCTACGAGGATGTCCTCCGCCAGCGCGTCGTATTCGGCACCCCCGAGGAAATCGTGGCCCGGTTCAAGGGCTACCAGGAAGACTTCGGCGCCACCGGCGTAGTGATGGAAGTGAACTACGGCGGCAGAATCCCCTACGACCGCGTCAAAAACTCCCTGCGCCTCATCAGCGAACGGGTGATGCCCCACTTCAAATAGCCGTTCATCTTTTCAAATAGCCGTACCTCTTTCGCTGCGGCCAATGCGAAACGGGGGTGTCGTTGGACGCCCCCGCAACGGTTTGAACCCGGCCGGACGGCGGGTTACCTGGCCATCGCCGCCGCTTGCGCGGCCAGCTCCTCGTCCCACGGGCCGGACAGCCGCCCCTTTTCGGTGCCGCCAATCATATAACCGCTCTCATCGTGTCCCCACTGGTTGCGGGGCATCTCGTAAGAAAGCTCGATGCCGTTGCCGTCGGGGTCGCGGATGTAGATACCGATGGCGTGGCCGTGGTCGGAAACGCGGTCGATGGGGATGTTCTTTTCCTTGACCCGGTAGTAGAGCTCCTTCAGGTCATCCAGCGTGTCCATATACCACGCTATGTGGTTCAGCCCCACCTGCCCCGCCTGCGGCCCCAGGGCGTTTTCTCCCACTTCGGTCAGCGCAATTTCGTGGGAGTTCTCCAAGTCCGCCGACATAAACGCGGCGCCCCCCGGCCGGAACCCGTAGGTGTGCAGACCCAGCAGGTCCTCGTACCACTCCCGCGCTCGTTCCGCATTGCGCACAAAAATGTTGACGTGTCCCAAATTTCGCGGCGTGTAACCCATAATGCCCTCCTTTTTAGCAGCGTATTTTACATCGCCGGACAGGATTGACAAGATTTGATGATTGATACCTGGCGGATTCCGGCCCTAACCGGCCAAAATCCGGCATCTCCTGTTCAGCGATGCGAAAACCCGCCTTACCCGGTTTCCCCGCTCAGGCTGTAAATCTGACCGGGCCGCCCGCCTTCCGGCAATCCCAGGGGCAGGTGCACGTTCAGCAGGAACGGTCGCTTTTCGTCCTCCACAATCCGCAGGCCATACTCAATGGCGTCGCCGATGGCAGCCTCGTCGGTGGCGTCCATCGCCTCCACGCCAAACCCCTCGGCCAGCTTCACCGGGTCGATGTTGTCCAGGACGACGCCCCGGTACTCGCCGGTTTCCTTCATATTGGCGTTGGCGTTGGCAAAGGAACTGGCGACGATGCCGTAAGCGCCGTTGTTGGAGATGCAGTAGAGCACGGGGATGCCGTGGCTGGCCGCCGTCCACAGCGCCGAGTCCGAGTAGTACAGCGACCCGTCGCCCACCAGTCCCACCACCGGCTTGTCGGGAGCGCCCAGCTTGGCCCCAATCGCCATACCCACGCCGTACCCTTCGGAGCCGCCGGCCGGCCGGATGTACTCGTTGTTGCCGGCCCCGCCGGTATTGGCGAGAATATCCTGCGCCACGGCGAACTGCTCAATAGTTACCAGGCCGCCGCCCCGGTGCTCCAGCGCGTTATCCAGAGCGTCGCCCAACACAGCCGCCCGCACCTTGCCCTGCTGCGGCGCAGCCCGCAGGGCGGTGTCGCGACGTTGGGCGCGCAGCGCCGCAACTTCCTCTCGGGCCCGACTGCGACGGTCAGCCAGTTCATCCGCAGCCGATTCCGTCGCTTCCAGGATACGCCGGGCCGCGCGGCGTTCGTCCGCCAGCACCGCCAGGTCAAGGCCGGGGATGTTCTCCAGATTCTCGGCGTCCGCGCCAATGGCGATAGTTCGTTCTGCGTCGTAGAAAGCCGTATAGTCGCTGGCATTGCCGGCGCCGTTGTGCGTAACGCCGATGCACAGGATGAGGTCGGGGTCAATGTCGGGCGCCTGTTCCAGCCGGCGGCCCCCGGCGTGCAGCGGGTGCTTGATGGAAACCGCGCGTGGGTCGCCCACCACCGGCACGCCAAACCGCTCGGCCAAGGCGGTTACTTCGCTGATGGCGCCGCTCTTCCAGACGCCGTCCCCCACGTACAGCAGGGGCCGTTTGGCGTCGCGCAAAGCCCGGGCCACCGCCTCCACGTCGCCGTCCGACGGGTAGCCGGCGCGGAACTCCGGCAACTGCCCGTCAATTATGTTGGCGGTAAACTCCGCCGGCCCCAGCAAACGGTCATACACCGCCAGATGCACCGGGCCCACCGGCGGCGTCATCGCTACCCGCAAAGCCCGCTCGACGGCGGCCGGCAATCCTTCCGGTTCAATCACCGTCCAGTTAGCCTTGGTCAACGGGGCCGCAATCGCGGTGGGGCCGGCGTTATGGCTCACGTCCAGGCTTATTTTGCCGGCGAAACTGCCCGTATCGCCGGCAAACGTAATTACCACCACCGGCAGGCTCCCTGTCCAGACGTTGATAAGCTGCCCCATCGCCTGCGCCAGACCGGCGCCCAGATGCACTACCATCACGCCGGGGGCCAGATTGGCCTGGGTGTACCCGCCGGCCATCGCCGTAACCGCGCCCTCGTGCAGCCCCAGAATGCCGTGGATGTCGGAGCGCGAGTGCAGTTCGTTGAAGAACAGCGCCTCCCGAGAGCCGGAGTTGTTAAAAACATACTTCACGCCGGAAGCCACCATCTGCTCCACCATCAGGCGGGATGCGCTGGCGGTCATTTCCCTAGTCTGCATTACGTTTCTCCTTGTGTAGCCGATTGTTATGGCGAATAGTACGGCGCGGGGTGCCGGATGTCCACCTCATCATCGAGTCCATTGCAAGCGTAGTGTGTCAAGCGCGCTGCTGCGACGGTCATCGTGAGGGGAGCGCGCTTGACACGTCGCTAGGTTCCTCGCAGTAACAACCGCAAGGCCCTACTGACAACAACTAATCTGTTGTGTACAATCAGTTCATGAACTCCAACTAATTCCGGCGATGGCTCCAAGAACGGGGTTGCACATTTGAAAACCATAGCGGAGGCAGCGGTCATTTGACCGTGCGGCGTGGCGACCGGACTTCCCAATTGCCAATGCACGGAGGCCGCAGGGAATTGGGAAAGGGGCTTGTTGCCAAAATCAAAAAGGACTTGGGGTTGAACTGATGCTTGCTTACCCAATTGAACTGGAACACGACGAGGGTACTCTGCTGGCTACATCGCCCGATTTTCCCGAGCTCACCACTTTTGGCGATGACTACGACGAAGCCCTCGCGCGGGCGGCGGATGCTCTTGAAGAAGCTATTGCGGCACGCATTCATACTGGCCAGGATGTCCCCGCGCCGTCGTCAGGTCAAGACTACGTTCGGTTGCCGACTCTTACCACTGTCAAGCTATTGCTGTACCAAGGGATGCGAGAGCAGGGCATCAGTAAAGCCGCGTTGGCCCAGCGTCTGGGTTGGAATTTGCCTCAAATTGACCGGGTTCTGGATATTCAACATCATTCCCGATTGGACCAGATGGACGCCGCGCTGGGCGCCATTGGTCAGCAGTTGCTCGTGACCGCCTGTAAGGGGTGGGCATCCGGCGCTAATCGTCCAGTTCCAGAAACGCGCGCACCTTCGTCCGGAAAGGTTCCTTGTCATAAGTGTTGAACAATGCCAGCGCGTTGCGCACCGGATTGCCGCCAAACATCCGCTCGTACAGCACCTGCCGCCCGCTGAACGCGCTGCAGGACACGTCCCAAGCCAGGTGGAACAGCCTGGCCCGCTCCCATGCGTTAGTGGAATCCGTGGCCAGGTACCGGTTCACTTCCGGCGCAATGCCGGCATCGAAATCGGCTTCCGCCGGGAGGGCCATCAGGCTGCTGGTGCCCAGCAACTGGATTATCTCAACCATCCGGGGGTATATGGTGCGTCCGAAGAGCGCCCGGCCGGCCTGGATGGGCGCGCTGGCTGGGTTCATCATCCCCCATTCGTTGGGAGTGGCGTCGGCCTCGGCGGCGCGCAGACAAGCCTGCAACATATCCCGCTGGGTGATTAGCTCGGCGACTTGCTCCTGCACGTGGGGGATGGAGCCGGAGCCCAGCGTTTCCACAATCAAGTCCGCCAATCCGAGGATGAACTCCGCCTTGACCACGCAGCGATTCAACACCTGGTGGCCGGTGTGGGCGTTGGACTGGGTGCCGGCGGCGTAGTTGTTGCACAACTCCACGTTGCCCAGCAGGAAGACCCGCTCCCAGGGCACCAGCACGTTGTCGAAGAATACGGCGCAGTCCATCTCCTCGAAACGCGAACCTAATGGGTGATTGAAATGGGACCGCCCCACGTCGAAACTCTCCCGGCACAAAAACTTGAGACCGGGGGTATCGCAAGGAATGGAGAAGGAGAAGGAGTGCCGCCCGTCCTCATCGGCGAGGCGGTGGCTCGCCACGGGATAGATGGCGATTTCGTCAGAGATTGGCCCCAGAGTGGCCAGCACCCGGCTGCCTTTGACGATGATGCCAGCGTCGGTTTCCTTCACCAGCGTCAGCGCTACGTCCTCGCTGAGGGTGTCAGAGGCGTTGGGCGTGCGACGGCGCTGCATATTCACCAGCGCGTGGGTCAAGGTAACGTCGTTCTCGCGGAGAAACTCGTGATAGTTGAGAACGTTCTGCTTGAACTCCGGCCGGTCCTGGGCGAAATAATCCGCCGACCCGGCCCAGGCGGTAAAGATGGTGTTCATAAAGTCCGGCGAACGCCCCATCATGCCGCAGCTGGCCCACGCCCAACGCGACATCATCTCCCGCTTCCGCATCAGGTCTTCTATCGTCCGGGGAACCTGAAAAGACAGGCCCACTGCATCGCCGGTCGTCGGGGAGGCGAAAGTCATCTCCTCACGCAACGCCGGGTGGCGCTGCATATCGTACAGGGCGGCCACCGACTTCACGCCGTTCCGCAGGCCCGGGTGGGTGGTAACGTCCTTGACCAGCTCCCCGTCAATCCAAACCTCCCGTGGGCGGTCTTTGAGGCCGGCGATATATTCCTGTCCTGTTCGCGCTGGCATAGTCCTGCACCTCCTCGGCAAGTCTTCAATGGCGGCAAGGCTCTTATTTGAAAGCCGGCATGACCTCTTCGGTCAGCAGTTGCAGGCTCCGCTGCACCGCCTCCGGGGGCAGGAACCCGCCGGGGTTCAATTCGGCGGTGATGCCCGTAATGCCCAGCATCTCCTGAAACTGGCGCAGGCGGTCGATAACCCGCTCCGGGCTGCCGAAAACAACCCTGGTTTCCAGCAAATCCTCATAGGTCGAGTTGGCGAGTCTTTCGTAGCGGGCCTGCCGTACCGCGCTGGCTTCGGTTCCCAGGCGCCCCAGCGAATACTCAAACAGCTCCCGTTGGCGCCGGAAAAACGCTTCAATGCTGTCTTTGGGTTCCTCAATGGCCTCGGCGTCGCTGGGCGCAATGTACATAGGGAAGCGCACGTTGATGTCGCCGCCGTCGCCGGGATGGCCGGCCGCCTGCCATTCTTCCTTGTACTCCCGCAAGTTGGTCTTCAGTTCTTCTACATCCATCGTCCGCAGGCCCAGGAAGATGGGATGCCCCAGCCGGCCAATGCGTCCGAAACTGTCTTCGCTGCTGGCCGCGATGCGGATTTTGGGATGGGGTTTCTGATAGGGCAACGGCGAGAGGGTAGCGTTGGTGATGGTGTTGTACTTCCCCGCGTAGGAAAAAGTCTCGCCGGACCAGGCTTGCAGGATGATGTCCAGGGCCTCCTGGAAGCGTTCCTTGCTCTCGCCGTAGTCGATGCCCATAATGTCGTAGGCCCGCACGTTGCCGCTCCGGCCCACGCCGAACTCGAAACGGCCCTCACTGAGCTGGTCCACCGTGGCCGCCTCTTCGGCGATACGCAGGGGGTGAATCAGCGGCAGCACCTGAACCGCCATGCCGGTACGGAGCCGCTTGGTGCGAGTCGCAATGGAACTGGCGATGATAATGGGCGCCGCCAGCACGGAACGGCCCGGGTTGAAGTGCATCTCCCCCAGCCAAATCGTGTCCAGCCCCCTCTCTTCGGCCAGGTCCACCTCTGCCATAGCCGCCCGGAAAGCCGCCGCGTGGGACGGGTGATTGCCGATAGTAAAGTCCGCGTTGATGCCGAAGTCCATGTATCCACCTCATTATCCGTAGTGGCGCAACCGGCGCGTCGGGCGGCACAGCACTGCTCCGATGAGTTGATACTTGCTCCGCCGGATGACTCACGTGTTAACGACAGTATAACAGGCCGGCGACGGGTCAAGGGGGCGCGCAATGGCAGAGTGGGTACGCCTGAGCCCGCCCCGTCGTTGACAACCATCGCGGGTACACCTACCATCGCGCTATCAAGACGCATCGCAGCAGAGAGTATCCATGAAGGCTTCCTATTTCGGATGTATGGGCTACTCGGAGCGGCACAAGTTCCCCGAGGGCTGGCCCGTTCCTCCATCGTACCATGACCCGGCGGTTTCCATGCGGTCGTACCAGGAAGGCATGGCCGAGTGCGAACTGGCCGAAGCTTTGGGCTTTGACTGGCTGAGCCTTTCGGAGCACCATTACTCCGGGAACCGGACGACGCCCAACCCGGCGGTGATGGCCGCCGCCGTAGCCGAGCGGTGCAAGAGGGCCAAGATTGCCCTGCTGGGCCAGTTATTGCCTCTGAACAACCCCATTCGCGCCGCCGAAGAGATTGGGATGCTGGACAACCTGACCGGCGGCCGGCTGGTGGTGGCCTTTATGCGCGGTACCCCCAGCGAAGACCAGGTGTATGACCTGAACCCCGCCGAGGGTCGGGGCAGACTGATGGAAGCCATGGACTTGGCGCTCAAAGCGCTGACCGAACCCCAACCCTTCGCCTGGGAAGGGCGCTATTACCAGTACCGCACCGTTTCCGTCTGGCCCTGGCCGGTGCAGCAGCCGACGCCCCCGATAATCGTGGCCACCCGCAGCGATGACGCGGTGCAATACGCCGCCGCCAACCGCCTGGGCCTGGGCGTATCTTATGACCGTCCCGATGATATGGCGGAGGTCACAGAGAAGTACAACCAATGGTGCCAGGCGGCCGGCTGGCGACCCACGCCGGAGCAAATCGTCTATCGCGGCGGCATCTGCCTGGGCGAGACTGACCGGGAAGCAGCCGGGCTGAAAAATCGGGTGCAGGCTGCCGGCGGGGGACGGGGGTTGAATATCGGGCGTTCGCTCGCCCAAGCGGTGCAGGCGGCGCGCTCCGGGGAAAAGTTCAATCCGCCGGCGGCATCCGCGTCAGGCGCGCAGCGCGGTTCGGTGGGCGGCCCCAGGTCGATGTTGAGTTTCGTCGGCAGCCCCGACACCGTAGCCAAGCAGCTAAGGGAGTTCCATGACAAATGCGGCGTCGGCGTTGTGGATTTCGCTTTCCAGCAACCGGGGCTGACCCACACGGACGTTATGACCGAGATTGAGTTATTCGCGCGGGAAGTGCTGCCCCAAATCAGGGAATTTTAGCCGGCAGGAGGCACAATGGACGATTTCAATACCGGCGTCGTGAGCGCCAACGGCATCAACTTTCACTACCTGGAAATGGGCGATGGGCCGTTGGCCCTCTGCCTGCACGGGTTCCCCGACCACGCCTATTCCTTTCGCCACCTGCTGCCTGACCTGGCCGCGGCCGGCTTCCGGGCGGTTGCTCCCTTCATGCGCGGCTATGCGCCCACCGAACCGCCGGCGGATGGCCGCTATCATTCGGCGCTGCTGGCGCGGGATGCGGTGGAGCTAATCGGCGCGCTGGGGGCGGAGCGGGCGTATCTCATCGGCAACGACTGGGGCGCCGGCGCCGTTACCGGAGCCGCCGTACTGGAACCGGACAAGGTCATCAAACTGGTGATAATAGCGTCGGGGCAGGTTGACCGGGATCTGAGCCGGGACTTCCAATATCTGCAAGGCACCTGGCACTCCTACTATTTCCAGCTGCCCTTTGCCGAGGAGACGGTGGCGCACAACGACTTTGCCTTTATTGAGGAGTGGTGGCGCTGGGCGTCGCCGGAGTGGGACATACCGGCGGCGGCGCTGGAAAGCATCCGGGCGACCTTTCGCCAGCCGGGCGTGGTGGCGGCCGCTTTGGGCTACTACCGGGCGCGGTATGATGCGGCGCAGGCCGATGCGGCGGCGCAGGCCGACCAGGCGCGGATTGCCGCCGGGCCGGTGACCGTCCCCACGCTGGCGCTGCACGGCACGCGGGACCGCCCCCGGCGGCTGGACGCCTTTGAAAGCGCGGCTATGGATGCGTATTTCACGGGCGGGTTGGAGAAGGTGATTATTCCGGGCACGGGTCACTTTATGCACCAGGAAAGGCCGGCCGTAGTGAATCCGAAAATCGTCGAGTTTCTGCTGCGGTAGGGGACGGCTGGCAACCGTCCCCTACGCTGCCGGGCCGGGAAAGGTACGGCGGGGGTCAACTGCGGAAGGGCCGGAAGAACTCGCGGATTTCGTTGGCCAGCAGTTCCGGTTCTTCCAGGGCGGCGAAGTGTCCGCCCCGGGGCATCTCTTCCCAACGGCGCACGTCCCAGGAGCGTTCGGCCCACTCCCGGGGCGGCTTGGCGATTTCCTGGGGGAACAAAGCCATGCCTGCCGGCGTGGGAACCCGCTCGCCTTCCGTCATCTCCCACAAGGCGCTCTGGTTTTCCTTGTACATCCGCACCGACGAGCCGATAGTCTGCGTTACCCAATAGATGGTTATGTTGGTCAAAAGCTCGTCTTTGGTGTAGCTGCTTTCCACGTCGCCGTTGCAGTCGCTCCAGGTGCGGTACTTCTCCACAATCCAGGCCGCCAACCCCGCCGGGGAGTCGTTCAGGCCGTAGGACAGGGTTTGCGGCTTGGTGCCCTGGATGTGGCTGTACCCGCCCTCGCTCTGCTGCCAGCTTTCCCGCTGGGCCGAGTGGGCCTGCTCCGCCGCGGTCAGGGGACGGGAGCCGGGGCCGAGGTAGGGCGTAGGCCGGGTGATGGAGGTCAGGTGAACGCCAATCATCTTGTCCGCGTGGGCGTAGCCGAGGCGGGAGGTTACGCCGGCCCCGATGTCGCCGCCGTGGGCCGCGAACTCAGGGTAGCCCAGGTTCTCGGTCATCAGCCTGGCCCACAGGTCGGCCACTTTCTGCACCTGCATCCCCGGCTCCCGGGATGCCTGCGAAAAGCCGAAGCCGGGCAGGGACGGCGCGATAACGTCAAAGGAATCCGCCGGGTCGCCCCCGTAGCGGCCGGGGTCGGACAGCAGGGGGATGATTTTGGTCATCTCAAAGAAGGTGCTGGGCCAGCCGTGGGTGATGACCAGAGGCATAGGATTCGGCCCCGCGCCCGGCTCCCGTATGAAGTGGATGCTCAGCCCGTCCACTTCCGACTTGTAGTGATGAAAGGCGTTGAGTTTCTTTTCCTGCTCCCGCCAGTCGAAGCCAGTGCGCCAGTACTCCACCAGTTCCTGGATGTAGTCCAGGTTGGAACCGTATTCCCACCCCGTGCCGGGCATTTCGTCGGGCCATCGGGTCTGGCCCAGGCGGTGGCGCAGGTCGTCCAGCGCGGCGTCGCTGACGGCGATTGTAAAGGGTTCCATAGCATCCTCCGTAGATATTGCCCCGCGCGGTTGGTTGGCAAATGCCCGGCCGGCAAGGTCGGGCGCCGCCCATAATAGCACAGGCCGGGTTCCGTGGCCGCGTCCGGTTTGCGGTATAATCGCCCGGCGAACCGCTATGCAACCGTCCGTAATCCGAACCGCCGCCGCCCCGACCGCCTTACCCTGCTGATAGCCGCCATCGCTGCGCTGGGCGTCGCCCTGACGCTGGCGCGGGAGGTTACTTACGGGGCGGGCTGCATGAAGATTCCATAAACTACGTCAGCGTCGCCCGGAACCTGCTGGCCGGAGCGGGCTTTTACGAATTCGCCGGGAATGCGTATGTGCTGTGGCCGCCCCTCTACCCGCTGCTGCTGGCTGCCGTCAGCCTGGGCGTGTTCGACCCCTTGGACGTTGCCGGCCCTCTCAACGCCGTCATATTCGGGCTGACCATATTCGTCGTGGGGCGATACCTGCGTCAGCGTCTGGAATCCCGCTTTCTGGCGGTGTGGGCCTGCCTGGCCATGGCTCTGCCCGTTCCGCTGGTTGAACTGGCGTCGTGGGCGCTGTCAGCTTCTCTGTTCATCCTGCTGGCCACCCTGGCCCTGATACAGACCGACAAGTTTCTAACCGGGGGCAAAATATCCTCTCTGATTTGGGCGGCGGTGTTTTGCGCGCTGGCCTGGCAGGCCCGGTACATCTTGGGTGGCCGGGCAGATTGCGCCCCACGCCTGCGCCGTAAGCCTGGCAAACTCCGCCGGGCTGCACCGGGGCTATGCCGGGCAGCCCTGGGCCAATTCCGCGACGCTGCGCTACATTCGGGAAAATCCCATGGACGGCGTAATCTACAGCAACATAATACATCTGGCGTACCTTCACAATGACGAAACCGGGGCTTATCGTTATCTGCCCGAGAGCCGCCCTATCGGGAACATCATCGACGACGGCCGCGCCGGGTCTGCCACCGGGCGGGAGCAACTGGCAGCGTGGCTGGCCGGCGCGCCGGATGGCGCATACCTGGTCTGGTTCAACAACTGGTGGGATAACGACGCTGCATATGACTACGGCGCGCCCGCCTTGCGCGCATCGCCGGGTCTGGAGCCGGTGGCCGAGCTGGACGACGGGCTCATTCTCAAGGTCAACCGGGACTATGCGCCGGCCTCAAACCCGTACCGGTCAGCGTATGAGTCCATCGTATCCGGCAGTGCCGGCGCGCCGGCCGCCCGCTCAACCTACGACGTCTATCGCAATGAAACCACGCTGACCTACCTCAAGCAGCCGTGCGCCGACGCGGATACGATGGCAGCGTTTTTTCTGCACCTCATCCCATCGGATGCAGCCGACCTGCCCGGCCACCGCAAGCAGTATGGCTTTGACAACCGGGACTTCAATTTCGCGTCATACGGCGTGATTTCAGACGGGAAATGCCTGGCTACGGTTCCGCTTCCCAACTATGAAATTAGCTTGATTCGCACCGGCCAATATACTCCCGACGGGCAGATTTGGGAGGCGACGCTGTCCTTGACGCAGCAGGGGCAACCGTGAAAGCTGCCCCGTCCGCGCCGGATCTGGCGTCCGGTTACTCGTAGCTGATGCGGTACACCCGCGCGGCGGTGTCATGAAAAGCCGCGGCCCGCTCCGTGGCCGAGTAGCTTTGCGACACCCGCTTGAAGGCGTTGTACATCACATGGTAGGAGAATGACACCTTGTCCACCGGGAAGTTGCTCTCAAACATACAGCGGTCGGGGCCGAACTGGTCGAGGCAGTATTGCAGCCACGGCCCCACGGATTCGGCCAGCTCCCCGGAGCCGATGGGCGTGGCCCGCTCGTGCCAGTCGAACCCGATGCGGGGCATACCGATGCCGCCCAGCTTCATTATGACGTTGGGACAGGCCGCCACGGCGTCGATGCCGCTGCGCCACTGGGCCAGCACTTCGTCGTCGCGGTTGGCGTAGGGGCCGGTGCGCATCATGCCGCCGATGTGGTTGAGCACGATGGTCAGGTCGGGGATTTTGCGGGCGAAGTCGGCCAGGTCGGGCAGTTGGGGAAAGAACACGGTGGTTTCCAGAATCAGGCCCATATCCTGCAAAACCTGCGCCCCGGCCATATAGTCGTCGCGGGCCAGGCAGCCCTCCACTTCCCGGTTCTCCACTTCGGGATGCGGGTCCCAGCCGACGGAGTGGCGGATGCCGCGGAAGCGGTTGGGGCTGGCGGCCTGCAAGGCTTCCAGCACCGGGCGCACCGCATCGCCCATTTTCAGGTCGGCGCGCCCGATGATGGCGGCGGCGGCGCGGCTGGCGCCGTAGCGGCCGGCGGCGCTTTCGTCCGCGATGCTCTGGACGAATTCCACCTCGCCCACGGAGCGCAACTCTTCCGGCCCCTCGGTGCGGTATTGGGAACGCGCCTCAACGAACACCGTGGAGCGCACATTGTGGCCGCTGTTGATGTCGGCGGCCAGGTCGGCGAGAAGATACTGTTGATAGTCGGCCGGCTCCGGGCGCTGCACCCAGAAATGGTGGTGGGGGTCGCAGATGGGGATTTCCGGTTCCAGGGTTGGTTCCGTCGTGAGGGCCAGCCATTCATTACCACGTGGTGGCATAATCGCACCTCCGCCGCGAGCATTGAGCAAGGTTATGTCGGGCCAATAATAGCACAGGGCAGACTCCGTTATGCGCCGCGACGTACCGGAATCCGAAACAGGCAACCGGTCAGTGCGCGGACAAGTTTGCGATGGGGTATTCAAAATAAGCGCCGGTCACCAGTTGGTGCAGTTCCCGGCAGTTCCGGTTGATTTCCCGCAGCAGGTCGGTGCGATCTTCCCGGTAGGGCCATTCGTAGCGCGCCAGCGCACTGAGCCGGCCGGCCAATTGCCGGGCCGCGTCGCTGTCAATGCTATTGGGGCCGGCCCCGATAGCGCGCAGTTCCGCCGCGACCAGGGCCAGGGAGCGGCAGAGGGAATCGGGCAGGAGCGGGTCGGTGACGAGCAAATCCAGCACCTGCTCCGGCGCGACTGCGCCGCTGTACCGGCGCTGGTACGCCTCAAAAGCGTGGTAGATGCGGAGCAGGTCGGCCCAGCCCGGGTCGGCGGCATCGGCAATGAATGTATCGGCCGCGATTTGAGTGAGCAGCAGTCCGGTGGACAGTTGGGCGTTTTCAATGAACCGCCCCAGCCGCATAAAGCTCCAGCCCTCGTCCCGATACATAGTGTATTCGGCGATGCCGGCGAAGGTGTCAATCTGGGCGGCGGTCTCCGCGTAGAAGTTTTCCGGCGCGGTTCTCCAGATGTCCAGGATGTTCAGTCGCTGTATTCGCAGGTAGGTCAAATTGAGATTGGTCCACATTTCCGCGCTGATGCGGTGGCGGAATTGGCGGGCGTTCTCCCGGCCCAGCACAAAGCAACTCCATACCGAATCGGGGTTAGACCGCTCAAAAGTGAGGTCGTCGGCCAGCGCGAATGAGTCGGCCTGAACCGCGGCGTCGCTGTCAATAATCAGGCTGCCGCCGGCCGGCTCCCGGTTAATGCTGCCGTAAATACGGTTCCACCCGACCGCGATTTCCGGCGTTGGCCGTTCCACCAGCAGCTGCATCTGCAAGCGCAGCAGGCGACACATACGCTCTGCCCGCTCCAGGTAGCGGCCCATCCAGTAGAGGCCCTGGGCGCTGCGCGCAAGCAATTGGTTTAGTCCTCCATTACCCAGAAATCTTTGCCGCCCCCGCCCTGGCTGGAATTGACCACCAGGCTGCCCCGGCGCAGCGCCACACGGCAAAATGCGCCGGGAACGATGCGGGTTTCGCGGCCGTGCAGGATGAACGGGCGCAGGTCAACGTGCCGGGGTTGAAACTGTCCATCAACCAGGCAGGGCGAGCGGGAAAGGGCCAGCACCGGCTGCGCGATGTAGCCGGCAGGGTTGGCGCGCAGTTCTGTGGCGTATTCATCCCGCTCTTCGGGAGTGGCGTGAGGGCCAATCAACATTCCATAACCGCCGGAGCCGCCCACCTGCTTGACCACCAGGCTCGCCAGGTTGTCGAGGGTGTATTCCAGGTCCCGGGGATAGCGGCACAGATAGGTTGGGACATTGGCCAGCAGCGGTTCTTCGTTCAGGTAGTAGCGAATCATGTCCGGGACACAGGCGTAAACGCTCTTGTCGTCGGCGACCCCGGTTCCGGGCGCGTTGACCAGGGTTACGTTGCCCCGCCGGTAAGCGTCCATCAGGCCGGGCACGCCCAGCAACGAGTCCGCGCGGAACACGGTCGGGTCGATGAAATCGTCATCCACCCGGCGGTAAATTACATCGACGCGGCGCAGCCCCGCAGTGGTGCGCATATACACGAAGCCGTTGCTGACCAGCAGGTCGCGTCCTTCGACCAGTTCGCCGCCGATTTCGTGGGCCAGGAACATATGCTCGTAGAAGGCCGAGTTGTACATTCCCGGCGTCAGCAGCGCGATAGCAGGGTCGCCGCGCTCCCCGGGGGCCAGTTCGCTCAGGGTTTCCCGGAGGGCCGCCCCGTAATGTTCTACTTCCATCACGCGGGACTGGCGATAGATGCGGCGCAGGCGGGCCTTGCTGGCCTTGCGATTGGCGAGCATATAGGATACGCCGGAAGGAACGCGCAGGTTGTCTTCCAGGATGTGGAATCCGTCGTTGGTGCGCACCAGGTCGGTGCCGCAGACGGCGACCCAGGTTCCGTAGGGCGCGGAGAAACCGCTCAGTTCTTTCCGATATTGGGGGCAGTCGTACACCAGGTCGGCGGAGATGACGCCGTCGTGGATGATTTGCGGTTCGCCATAGCGTTCTTTCGCGGGTGTCTGCCCATAGACATCTTCCAGGAACAGGTTCAGGGCCTTGATGCGCTGGGCCAGCCCCTGCTCGATTTGTCGCCAGTCGGCAGCCGACATCACCCGGGGCAGACAGTCAATTGGAATAATCCGCTCGTCGGCTTCTGCATCGCCGTACACCGTGAAGGTGATGCCCTCGTTGGAAAAAGAACGGGTGACGCGCTCCTGAATGCCGGCAAGTTCCGCAGCCGAGAATCGGAGCAGAGCATTGTAGAGTTGCCGGCAATGCTCCCGGGGGGCACCGTCCGGCAGCAACATCTCATCATAGATGGCCGGGTCAAGGTCGTAGCTATTGAATTCCATCGTTGGCTTCCACGCGGCTAACCGGGGCAGCCACGCAAACCTTCATGGCTGCCATTGTCCGCTATTGTACCGCAAAACCGTTGATGCGTGCGTACCCGCCTGGTCATAATGACGGGGGCAACCGTGTAAGTCCTCTGGCAATGGCGGTTCCTCCTGGGGATTGGGGATTGGGGTTTTGAGGGTGTCAGGCGATTTACGGTTTCGGGCGGCGTCGGGGCACGGCCAACACCATTTTTATGCAGAGCATTTTGTACACCATTTTTCCGTGTCCCAGGCTGGCCGGCTAATGAGACCGGCCGGGCCCGGCACGGGGCGCTGGCACTAACGCTGGCCCCGGACGGCCCGCCCCGTTGAAGCAATAAGCGGGTCATGCCGTCGCCAAAGGCGTTCTGCGAGATAACCGACAGGCCGTTACCGGCCCGAAACCGTATTCGCCATATTCGGATTTTGATTTGGCGATGCCGCTGCGCGGGCGGCGGGTCCGGCGGGGTTCGCGGGGCCGCGCCGGGCTGCCTGACACGGTTATGATAGAACAATAGTACGCTGGGCGCAAGGGTTTGGCGTCATCTAGGGCGTGTGGTCAAATTATTTTGGCCCACAGCGCCAGGGCCCGTATCTGGCAGATTGCCAGGTATGACGCCGCGTTTTTGGCATACCGCGTCGCCACACCCCGCCATTCCTTGAACTTGCAAAACCCGTTCTCCACCAAATGACGCGCCTGGTACAAATCCGCGTCATACTCCTGAGGCTCCCGCCGATTCCGCTTTGGCGGTATCACTGGCGTCATCCCCGCCCCACGGGCCGCCGCCAGCACCTTATTTGTGTCATACCCTTTATCCGCCAGCAAATGCTCCGCCGCAAGGCCCGCAATCAGCGCCCCCGCCTGGGTACAGTCCGCCGTGGTTCCCGACGTTACCACCATCCGCACCGGCATCCCGTGGGCGTCCACCGCCAGATGCAGTTTCGTGTTCAGCCCCCTTTGGTGCGACCGACCGCCTGATTGCCGCCCCGGGCGCCCGTGCCATGCTGGTGCACTTTGATGTAGCTGGCGTCAATCATCAGCCATTCAAAATCGGGGTCGTCAACCAGGGCTTCCTGCAATTCAGCCCAGACATTTTTATTGCGCCAGCGAATAAAGCGGCGGTGGGTGTTGCCCCAGTCGCCGTAGTCCGGGGGCAAGTCGCGCCAGGGGGCGCCGGTGCGCAGTACCCAGAACACGGCGTTGATGAAACGGCGGTTGTTCTGTGCCGGGCGTCCCACTTTGCCGGGGCCGCCGGGGAGGCGGGGTTCCAGGATTTGCCAGGCGCGGTCGGAGATGTCGTGGCGGTGATAAGCAGCAGCGGCGGTGGACACGGAATCGCCCTCCTGGTGGCAGATTGCGGCTAACAGCGCCAGTTTACCACCATATCCCCAATTTGACCACACGCCCTAGCGGCGTTTCGTTTTCAGTGGTCTAATCATCGGGCAAAACTTGCATACGGATTGGGATTAGCTCGGGGACGTGCAAGGAATGCCGGCGGCGGCGAATTGCCGGCGCGCGCCGCGCCGCCCGGCGTGGTAAGATTAGCCCCAGCGACAGGAGAAAACTATGAGAGCATCCTATCTGGGCGCCATGGGCTACGCATCGCGGCGCGACTTTCCTCCCACCTGGCCGACGCCGCCGGCCTACAACGACCCTGAGCTTTCGGTGCAGAGCTATCAGGATGGCATTGAGGAGTGCGAGTTCGCCGAGGAGATGGGGTTCGAGTGGGTGAGCTTTTCCGAGCATCATTATTCGGGGCGCATCGCCACGGGAACGCCGGCGGTGGTGGCCGCCGCCGTGGCGGAACGGTGCCAATCCGTGAAAATCGCCATGCTGGGCCACCTGATGCCTTTGAACAATCCGGTGCGCGTGGCCGAAGAGCTGACGCTGCTCGATAACCTCACCAACGGCCGCCTGGTGATGGGGTTTCTGCGGGGCACCCCCAACGAGGACCAGGTGTACGGCGTCAATCCGGCGGAAGGGCGCGGCCGGATGCTGGAAAGCATGGACTTAATCTTGAAGGCCATGACCGAACCCCAGCCCTTTTCCTGGGAGGGCCGCTACTACCAGTTCCGCACCGTGTCCGTCTGGCCCCGCCCGGTGCAGCAGCCATTCCCGGCGGCCATCGTGGCTACCCGCAGCGACGACGCCGTGCAGTACGCCGCCGCGCACCGCCTGGGCCTGGGCGTATCGTTTCTGCCGGTGGAGCAGGCGGCTGCAATCACCAACAAATACTTTGACTGGTGCGCCGGCGCCGGCTGGACGCCGCCGCCCGACCAACTGGTTTTTCGAGGCAGCATCTACCTGGCCGAAACCGACCGGCAGGCCCAGGACTGGTTCGACCGGCAAACCGACGAGGCCCGCGCCCCCGGCATGGCTCTGCGCGCGTCGGTGTCCCAGGTGATACAGGCGTCGCGCGCCGGCCAAGCCATTGACTACCGCAACGTTTTCGCCGGCAGCGCCAGCGGCGACATCGTGGGCGGCGCGCCCGGCCTCACCTTTGTCGGCGGCCCGGACACGGTGTTCGAGCAAATCAAAGCCTACCACGACCAATGCGGCACGGGCGTCATCGACCTGTTCTTCCAGCAGCCCAGCCTGACCCACCGGGACATCATGGCGGAAATTGACCTGTTCGGGCGGGAAGTCCTGCCCCGCCTGAAGGAGCTTTAGCAAGATGGCGTCGGCAGAGGCCCACGACCCGGTAGTCGTCAGCGACGGGCTGCCCTGGCGTTTTCCGGCGTTGCAGGAAGGATTGGCGCAACGCTACCGGGTGCTGGAACCGGAGGGCGACCTGGGCGCGGCTATCGCAGCCTGGGGGCTGGAACGCTACGCGCTGGTGGGAGTTTCCTTGGGCGCGTCGGCTGCGGCATGGCACGCGGTGCAGTCGCCGGAGCGGGTGGCGGCGCTGGTCCTGGTTTCGCCGCTGGCTTTGCGGCCGGCGGCCGGCGCGGCGTCGGCGGCGCGCCTGTTCGCGCATCCGGAGGCCGTTGCGCTGCCAACCGCCGCGCTGCCGACCGCCGCGGTGGAGGAGGCTTGGTGGGAACGGCGGCGAGGCGCAACCCATGATGCCGAATTGGAGAGCCGGCTGGGTGAGATTCAATGTCCCACGCTGGCGGTGTTTGGCCAGGAAGACGCCCTGGTGTCCCCGCCGGCCGCCAGCATCTACCGGGAACGCATCGCCAATTGCAGCATCGCCTTCGTGTACGACGCCGGCCACGCCATTGCCGCCGAACGGCCCCAGGCATTGGTTAGCTTGGTGGCCGACTATCTGGAGCGGCGGGAGACGTTTATTGTGGAGAATCGCACGCGCATCATCAACCCCTGACCGGGCGCTACCCGGCTAACCCGGAGGCTTGCTGCTGCGATTGCAGTTCGTCGATTTGCTCCCGCGTGCGGCCATAAATCTGCGGCACGTCCCAGCCCTGCAAGCCGGCGTAGGTGTCAATCTGGGAACGGTGGTGCACTTCGTGTTCCACCAGCATCATCAGGATGCGCCAGCCGCTGAGCATTCCATCCGTGTCAATCATCTTGATGCGGCGCGTCAGCCACTCCGGCGGGGTGTCGTCCAGGCGGCGATGGAACTCGGCGGCGGCGGCTTCCAGCGCCGGTATCCAGTCCGTTTGCGACTCGGTGCCGGGAACCGGCCAGTCATATACCCAACCCTCGTTGCGATAGGCGCGGGCGAAGTATATTCGGGACTCGGCGATGTGATGCACAATCTGGGCGATGCTCCAGGATTTTTCGCCCTCGCCCACCGGCGGCGCCCACGATTCGGCGGGAGCGGGCAGGGCCCGGATGTCGCGGAGGGTGCGGCGGTGGATGGAATCGAAATAGCGCAGGTAGGCTTGGGTGTCGTTCAACATAAGACTTAATCTCCTTGGCGCCGCGGACTGTCGCGCGGGCGGCGATAGTGTAGAATCAGCAATCGCAAGCCGCAAGCAGGGGGGCAGCAATGAAGTATGACGTAATCGTAGTTGGCGGCGGTTCCGCCGGGTCAGTGGTGGCCAGCCGCCTGTCCGAGAATCCCGACCGTTCGGTACTGCTGCTGGAAGCCGGCCAGGATTATCCCAATGCGGAGCACCTGCCTGAGGCCGTGCGTGACGGGTATTCCAACGCGGGAGAGCAGCCCGGTTCGCCGGTGTCGTGGTCGCTGCGCGGCATTATCAATGACCAGCAGGGCGAAATCAACATTGCCCAGGGCAAGGTCATCGGCGGCTCCGGTTCCATCAACGGCCAGGTATATCTGCGGGGGCTGCCGGAGGATTTTGACCGCTGGGCCGCCTTTGGCAATGAAGAATGGACGTACCGGAAAGTCCTGCCCTTTTTCCGCAAAGCCGAAACCGACCTGGACATCCGGGATGACTTTCACGGTAGCGACGGCCCCATTCCCGTCGTGCGGCGGGAAAAAGAACCGTGGCCCGACGTGCAGCAGGCGTTTCACGCCGCGGCCGTGGCGCGGGGCTACGCGCGCAACCCCGACCTCAACGGCCCCGACTCCGCCGGCATCGGCGCCATACCGATGAACAACCAGGCCGGCGTCCGCATGAGCACCGCCATCACGCACTTGAGCCCGGCGCGCCACCGCCTAAACCTGACGGTCAAGGGCAACGCTTTCGTCCGGCGCGTGCTCTTTAATGGTGGTGACGTTGCCGGAGTAGAGGCAGAAAGTGGCGGCGAGATTTTTAATGTTGCGGCGGACCAAGTTGTTTTGAGCGCCGGCGCGTTGAAGTCGCCTCATATCCTAATGCTGTCGGGCATTGGGCCGCGTGAGCAACTGGAGGAGTTTGGCATCCCCGTGGTTCAAGACTTGCCGGGCGTGGGTCAGAACCTGTTTAACCATCCCATGGGCAACGTTACCTTCCGGGTGAAAGACCACGTAGAGCTGCACGCCAACGCCGGCGCCCTTCGCTTCGGCCTGCGGGTAACGTCGGAGCCGCCTTCGCACCCCCACGACGTGATGCTGCATACGCTGGGGGTGTTCAACGTGATGACGGGGGAGCAGCTGCCCGACCGGACGGCGCGTATCGCCTGCGCCCTGGAACTGCCGGAAGGCGCCGGCTGGGTGCGGTTGGCCTCATCCGACCCGGCGGTGCAGCCCGCCGTCAACTACCGCTACCTGCACAACGACAACGATATGCGACGGATGCGCGACGCGGTGCGGCTGGCGGCAAGCCTGTTGGAGTCTGAGGCGTATCGGGACGTGATGGACTACCGCACTGCGCCAACGGACGCGACGCTTTCCAGCGATGATGCGCTGGACGCCTGGATTCGCCAAACGGTAGGCACCTCCCGCCACGTCTCCGGAACGTGCCGGATTGGGCCGGACGGCGACTCCATGGCGGTTACGGACCAGCAGTGCCGGGTGCGGGGCGCGCCGGGCCTATGGGTAGCCGACTCGTCAATTATGCCGCAGGTTACGCGGGCGAACACCAACGCCACCGCCATTATGATTGGCGAACGGGTGGCCGACTGGATTGCGGGGGAGTGACCGCTCCCGCCCGCCAACGGCCATTAGAACCAGGTCCGTGGTAGGTAGTCGAGTTGTACCGCTCTCCGCGCGTTTTTCATCCCGGCGCCAGTGTATAATGCACTGGCGCCGGCTGCCATGAACCACGAATTGGAAATCGCACGCAGCCGCCTCTTCGCCGAGCTGGCGGAATCCCTGGGCGAAAGGGACGGGGCCACGTTGGACGCAATGCGGCGCGTACCCCGGGAACGGTTCGTAGCGCCTGAGTTTCGCACCCTCGCCTACTGCAATATCCCCCTTGCCATCGGACACGGGCAGACCATATCCCAGCCCTTTATGGTAGCCAAGGCCACGGCGGCCCTGGATTTGCAGGGCGATGAAGACGTGCTTGAAGTCGGCGCCGGCAGCGGGTATCAAGCCGCCGTCCTCGCCGAATTGCTGCCCTTTGGACGTGTGGTCGCCGTTGAGCGCATCCCCCAACTCGTGGCAATGGCCAGGCGCAACCTGAACAACTGCGGCATTGCCAACGCCGAAATACTGCAAAGCGCGGGTGAAACGCTGGGCGCTCCCGATGCCGGCCCATTTGACGCTATTCTGGTGTCGGCCGGCGCCCCCGGCGTCCCCCACGCGCTCATTGCGCAGCTCAAATCGGGCGGGCGGATGGCGCTGCCCGTAGGCGACCGGGAGCGTCAAATCCTCACCCGCGTTCGCCTGACACCCCGGGGCCTCATCACCGAGGACCTGGGCGCGTGCCGTTTCGTGCCTCTGCTCGGCGACGGCGCATGGCCCGACCGCCGGATGTAGCCACCCCTGCGGCGCCGCGCTGCCGGGTGTGGCATAATGTCCGCAGCATACCCACGGAGGGACGAAATGGCCGGCCAAATCCAAATCCGCCAGATTAACCACGTAACAACCATGGTGAAGGACACCGCCCGCGCGATGGAGTTCTACAACAATCTGCTCGGCATCAAGCAGATTCAGAGCCAGGTTGACAACCCCGCCATCACCTGGCTGCAACTGGAAAACGGCGTTATGGTTCACCTTATTGAGACCGACGAAGCCCCCGCCAAGCCCGGCAACATCCACCACGCCTTTCAGGTCGATGACCTGGAAGCCACCCGCGCCACGCTGGAAAGCAGCGGATTCGAGATTCTGCGCGGCGGCATCCGCTACGACGGCCAGGCTTACTTTTTCATCGCCGACCCCGACGGCAACAGCGTGGAGTTCTGCACGGCTTCCGGTTACGCGCCAGCCCCGCCGCGCCCGGCCTAACCGGAGGGAACTATGGAACTTGAGGAAAGCGTCCGCAAGTTGCTGGCTGCCAAAAGGGCCGCCGGGCTGAGCTTCGCCGATTTGGGCGAGGCTGTCGGCCGGGACGAGGTTTGGGTGGCGGCCCTGCTTTACCGCCAAGCCAGCGCGTCGCCGGACGAGGCGGCGATGCTGGCCGAGGCGCTGGGGCTTGGCCCCGACGTCGCAATGGAACTTACCGAACCGCCCGTGAAAGGTCTTGGCCCCGTCGTTCCCACCGACCCGCTCATTTACCGTTTTTACGAAATCGTGCAGGTCTATGGGATGCCGTTGAAGGAGATAATCCACGAAAAGTTCGGCGACGGCATTATGAGCGCCATCGACTTTACCCTGCACGTGGAGCGGGATGAGGCCGACGACGGCGACCGGGTAAGAGTCGTTATGTCCGGTAAATACCTGCCTTACAAACGATGGTAGCGACGGTTCCAGCGCGGCTGCAATGACTGGCGACAACATCATCCTGGTGGGTTTTATGGCCACGGGCAAGAGCCACGTGGGGCGCATCATCGCCCGCGCCACCGGCCGGCAAATGGCCGACCTGGACGAGGAAATTGTGCGGCGGGCGGGCAAGCCGATTCACCGCATCTTTAGTGAAGACGGCGAGGCCGTTTTCCGGGCTATGGAACGCCACGCCGCTTTTACCCTGTGCGAAGGCGGCGGCAAGGTGATTGCTGCCGGCGGCGGCGCGTTCGCGCAAGAGCTGACGCGGCAGGTGCTGCTGGACAGCGGAACGGTGTTTTGCCTTACCGCCAGGCCGGAGACCATCCACTACCGCATCACCCGGGGCAGCCCCAGCGCCGCCGTGCGCCCCATGCTGGGCGACGGCGACCCGCTGGAACGCATCCGCCAACTGCTGGACGACCGGGCCAGAGCCTACGCCCACGCCCAACACGCCGTCGCCACCGACGACCGCACGCCGGAGGAAGTGGCCGACGAAATCCTGCGCATCTTTGCAGGAGAAAACTAATGGCAACCTACTCTGCTTCGGGCAACGTACAAGCGATTGCCCACAAATGGAAGCCCATAAGCCCGCTGGCGGGAAACTGCGACTATGACTTTTCTGAAATTGACTCGCTGCAACGGCAGTGGCTCGCTGCCAAGGGCGCGCGCGGCGCGGCGTATAAAGCATTCCTGGAACGGCTGACGCGCAGTTGGGCTATCGAAACCGGCATCATTGAGGGGCTGTACACCCTTGACCGGGGGATGACCGAAACGCTGGTGACACGGGGCATCTCCGCCGACCTCATTGAGCGGAGCGCCACCAATAAGGAGCCATTGGAACTGGTCAGCATATTGCGTGACCACCAAAACGCAGTGCATGGAGTGGATGCCGAAATCAGGGACCGGAAGCCGATTTCGCGCAGCGCAATCCGCCAGATTCACGCTACCCTGACCCAAAACCAGCCGACGTTTCAGGCGATGAATCAATTCGGACAGCGATTTGAAACACGGTTAAATCGTGGCGGTTTCAAGACGATGCCGAACAACCCAACCAGAAATGACGGGGCACTTCACGAATACTGCCCGCCGGAACAGGTTGATAGCGAGTTGGACAACCTGCTCCAATGGTACGGCCAATACACACAGGATACCGGACGTTATCACCCATTGCTGACCGCGGCGTGGCTCCACCACCGCTTTACCCAAATCCATCCCTTTCAGGATGGGAACGGCCGGGTCGTCCGCACCTTGCTAACCTGGCATTTGGTACGGGAAGATTATCTGCCTGTGGTAGTAAAAAGGGATGATCGCGAGCAATACATTGCGTCCCTCGAAGACGCCGACCGGGGCAATCTGGCACCTTTCGTTGACCTGCTAGTGCGCTTGCAAAAGCGGACGATTCTGGAGGCTCTCGGCGAACCTGAATCCGTCGAACCGGCAGGGGCCTTTGAGCAAGTCCTGGACCATATCGTTCAGCAAGTTGGCCGTCAAGGTGACAGCAGAGAAGCCAGAATGCGCTCGGTCAATGGAATTGCGGAGGCGCTTCGCAACCATGCCGCCGATATGCTGGCGCAGCGGGCTGAGCAAGCAGGTTCCAGCCTGCAGCGAGCCGGGATAACCGTTTTGCCTGATGTCCTCAAAGGAGGCCCGCAGGAAAGGGAACACTGGTATCGCCATCAGGTAGTCCAAACAGCCAATAACTCCGGGCACTGGGTAAATTTCAACGAATCCAGGTTTTTCGTCAGACTCACCCTGACACCGAGCGCGGCAGCCCGATTGCCGCGGCTCGTCTTTGTGGTGTCACTGCACCACACTGGACGGCAACTGACCGGCGTTATGGCCGCCACCGCCTTCGCTCTCATTGAGCATTACTACGACGACGTTTCCGAGCCGGCAGAAGAACGGGAACCGCTTCCTCTCATCGACTGCACTATGGAACCGTTCACCGTTACTTGGGAAAGCGACACGGACGCTATGCTGCCGCGCTTTTCGGAATGGGCAGAACAACGCCTGGCTATGGCATTGCGGCAGTGGGGAAAATACCTCTCCTGACCGATGCCCGGCCCCAGACAAAGGAGCTTTGAGATGACCACTCCCAACCTCGCCGCCACCGTTCACCACTCCGGCGGCAGCTACCCCGTCATCGCCGGCTGGGGTGTCATTGAACGCCTGGGCGAGCATATCACCGAGCTGGGGCTGGGCAATACCGCCTACATCATTACCGACGACAACGTGATGCGGCCCTACGGACGCAACGCGCAGTGGGCCTTGCAGCGGGCCGGCATCGCGGCCCATTGCTTCGTCATACCGGCCGGCGAAACCAGCAAGTCTTTCGGGCAGGCGCAGGAAATCTACGAGTGGCTGGTTGGCCTGAAAGCGGAACGGGGGCAGCCCATCATCGCCATCGGCGGGGGCGTGGCCGGTGATTTGGGCGGCTTTGTCGCCAGCACCTTCCTGCGCGGCGTGCCTTTCGTGCAGGTGCCCACCAGCATGGCGGCGATGGTGGACGCATCCATTGGCGGCAAGGTGGCCGTCAACCTGCCCCAGGCCAAAAACATGGTGGGCGCCTTTTACCAGCCCCGGGCGGTGCTGGCCGACGTGCAGGCCCTGTCCAGCCTGGGCAAGCGCGAACTGTCGGAAGGCTGGGCCGAAGCCATCAAACACGGCTTCATCCTCGACCCTTCGCTGGTGGACATATTCGAGGAACACGCCGAGGCGCTGATGGAAGTCGAGCCGGAAATCTCTACTGAAGTCATCCGTCGCAGCATGGCCATCAAGGCCGATGTGGTCAGCCAGGATGAGCGCGAAACCCTGGGCATCCGCATCCTGCTCAACTACGGCCACACCATCGGCCACGCGCTGGAAGCGTCCACCGAGTACGGACGCTTTATGCACGGCGAGGGCGTGTCCGTCGGCATGATGGGCGCCGGCCGCATCGCCCGCGAAATGGGCATGATTGGCGACGACATCCTGGAGCGCCAGCGCAACCTGCTGGAGCGGTTCAACCTGCCCATCACCGCAGCCGGCGTTGACCTGGACGCAGTGCGAGGGGCCATGTCCCTGGACAAGAAAACCGTCGGCGGCGCCAACCGCTGGGTGCTGCTGGAGGACGTAGGCCAGGCCACCGTCCGCCGCGACATTCCCACCGCGCTGGTAGATGAGACGCTGGCCTGGCTAACACGATAATTGCTGCCGGCAGCGGACATAGAGCGAGGAATCGCCACCAGGCAACGCACACGTGGCAAACCGCCGTTGCCAATGGAACGCGATTGCCACGCTGCGCTCGCAATGATATTTTGCGCGCGGGCCTGACCCTTGATATGAGACGATTGCGAAACTCACGCCGCGACCCAGACGCGCCGCGCTGGTCAGCCGATATACCGGTGGCTCCCGCGGCGACGGCGTACCGGTTCAATGTGCGGCGTTCCGGCAGCCTGATTTTGGTCCACTTGCGTTGGGTCATGCGCTATTGCTCTTGGCCTGGCTAGGGTCTGTTTACATTCAACCCCCTCACCCAGGATGGTACCCAAAGCTAGCTGGTTGGCTCGCTGCGAGCAGAAACCCGGAGTAATTCTTCTCCGTTTCCTTTGTAATCCGGGCTGAAAGCGAGGATGCCAGCGATGTTTGCATATCTAGATCTCTCCTCATCTGTTTCGTGAGATGGTTGTATCGTTTGGATTCTGCCGCTTTCCTTTTCAGTCAATGTAACTGTCCTTAAAATCGGGGCTGGCCATATTGTATGTTGGTGTCCCACGGCTGGAGGAAATGCGATTGTAGGTAGTCTGCCTACGTTTTCGGTTCCTGGTTCTGGGATGTACCTGGCTTGTTGGTGTTCTTCTCCGATTTGTATGTCTATCCTGTTTTTCTCCCATACGAGGTCTTTTACCCAGCCGGTTCTCCTCAACTCTTTGTAGTTTTCGCCGTATGCTCTGAATAGGTCTGCTATGTGGAATAGGTGTCCCATTTCACCCACTGCTGCCCCTTTTGCGGTCCCTTTCTTTCCTACTATCATTGTTCCGTAGCCGATTGCTCGTTTGTATAGTCTGGTGCTGAAGTACTTGGATTCTCTGTCTCGGCTTTTATCTGGCCTTATAGTGGATACAAGACAGGCGTATCCGTCGTCATCTATCAGTATTGCGTGGCAGGGGCATTGAAACTTGGGGAAACTTTTCCATATTTGTCCGAACCTCTTTACGTTGCAGTCTGATCACATTACTTGTTGGTTATACAGGTTTCCGTACAGTTGAGCTTGTACTTCCTTAGGGCAGTGCTTGATAAAGGCTTTGGGGATCAGGTGGTCTTTCGTGATCTCCTCTTTCTGTATTGGTTGATGGCATCCGCCGATGTGGGTGCCACAGAGTCCTTTGTCTCTTGAGAACAGTTGGTCTCTGTTGAGTTCCTCTCTCTTTTTGTTCATGCTTTCTTTCCTTGTCATTGTACTCCAGTCGGTGCTGATTGACCGCTAGTGTAACCGGTCGGGACCGGTTTCCGGCGTGGCCGTAGGACCACGCCGGGGCCTGTCTGCGGTGACGCCAGGGGAATGGGTTGGCGGCGCCCGGGTAGCCCGGGGGTTAGTGTTTCACGCTCAGACGAATGCGCAACTGATTCGCGGTTCGAGGTTGCGTTCTGTGGTGAGTGAGTATTACGGGATACGCAACGCGGGTTCACCTTTGTGGGGGAGCGAATTCGTCTGACCTGCTGGCCGTGGGCGCAGTGCCGTGGCCTTTTCCCGTCTCACGGGCACGTAATCTACTCCTGGCCCAGCATTGTACTGCTGGGGCGTAGTTTCGCAATTTTCTGCTTGATATAAAGTCCTCTTGACACTGTTAGCCGATTGTAGCAGAGTAGCCGGCAGTTCCCAATTTACGCCCTTCCGTTGACCGTGCGGTTGCCGGCGTCACGCCAACCCCGGAGGATTGCCCCAATGGATTTCATCCCTGAACGCGCCCTGGTGATTACGCCCCATCCCGACGACGCCGAGGTGTGGGCCGGCGGCACTATCGCCAGGTGGGTGCGCGGGGGCGCCGAAGTGCATTGCGTGCTGTGCACCGACGGTGGCAAAGGCTCCGATGACCCGGAGCTTGATTCCGCCGCGCTGGCCGCAGCCCGCAGCCGGGAGCAGTTGGCCGCCGCCGCCATCCTGGGGATAACCGACGTGGTAATGCTGGGCCGGCCCGACGGGGAGCTGGAAGACACCTCCGATTTTCGCAAGGCCCTGGTGCGCCAGATTCGCCTGGTCAAGCCCGACGTGGTGCTCACCACCGAACCCTACCGCCGCAATATGCAGTGGCACCGCGACCATCGCATCGCCGGGCAGGTGGCCCTGGACGCCGTGTTTCCCTACGCCCGCGACCATCTGCACTTTGGCGAGCTGTTCACCAACGAGGGCATTGAACCGCACAAGACCGCCGCCATTATGTTCTGGGGGTCGGAAAACCCCAATACCTTCGTGGACATCGCCCCCGATTTCGATACCAAGATGGACGCGGTGATGGCCCACGCCACACAAACCCGCCAGCGCAGCCGGGCGGATGTGCAAGCCTTCATCCGGAGGCGGGCCGAGGAAGCCGCCGCGGCCGGCAATTCCTACCCGGAGGAAGCCGTCAGCGGCCTGACGCTGGCCGAAGCGTTCCGCCGCGTAACTTTTCGCACGTGACGGGCCGGCGGCTCTCTCGGCATCGCAAGGGCGGTTCGGCGGTATCAAGGCGTAAGACCGGGAGCGTTCCTTCTTGAGCACCGGCTTGAACACCGGGAGCCGTCTGCCGTAACACAGGCGCCATGCTTCTCACCATCTCCACAACGCACCGGCCGGCGACCGACCTGGGGTTCCTGCTGTACAAAAACCCGGCGCGGTTCCAGTCGTTCCGGCTCCCGTTTGGACGGGCGGATGTTTTCTACCCCGAAGCGGGGAAGGACCGTTGTACGGCCGCGCTGCTCCTGGACATCGATCCGATAGGGCTGGTACGCCCGAAGCCCGGCGGGCCGAACGCCGGCGGCCGGGTTGAGCAATATGTCAACGACCGCCCCTACGTCGCGTCATCACACCTGAGCGTGGCCATTGCCTCCGTTTTTGGCAGCGCGCTGGCGGGGCAGAGCCGGGAGCGGCCGGAGCTGGCGGAGCGGGCTATTCCCCTTGAGACTCGCATTGAAGTGGCGCCGGCCCGGGAAGGCGCCGGCCTCATCCGCAAACTGTTTGAGCCTCTGGGTTATACCGTAGAGACGCAGGGCCATCCGCTGGATGGGCGTTTTCCGGAGTGGGGCGCCAGCCCATACTTCAGCGTAGGCTTAACGTCGGTATCCCGGCTCCGGGACCTGCTGGCGCACCTGTACGTGCTGCTGCCCGTGCTGGACGACGACAAGCATTACTGGGTGGGCGACGCTGAGGTGGACAAGCTGTTGCGCTTCGGCGAGGGCTGGCTGGGCAGCCATCCGCAGCGGGACCTCATTTCGCGCCGCTACCTGAAGCACCAGCGCGACCTTGTGAACCAGGCGCTGGCTCAACTTCTCGATACCGGTCAGACCGACCCCGGCATCGCCTCAGTGCGACACCAGCAGGAAGAGGAGCAGCTGGAAGCGCCCCTGCGCCTGGGCGAGCAGCGGATACAAACTGTGCGGGACACGCTCCGCACGCTGGGCGCAGCGCGGGTTCTTGACCTGGGCTGTGGTGAAGGTAGGCTGATTAGCGAGCTGCTTAAGGAGCCGGCGATTCGTTCCGTAACCGGCCTTGACGTTTCCCACCGGGCGCTGCAAGCGGCCCGACAGCGTTTGCACATGGATACCCTGCCCAACCGGCAGCGGGAACGCATTACCCTGCTGCATGGGTCTCTCACCTATCGAGACCGTCGGCTGTCCGGCTATGACGCCGCGGTAGCGATGGAGGTAATCGAGCACATCGACGCCCCACGACTTGACGCCTTTGAGGAGGTCGTGTTCGGCGCGGCGCAACCCGACGCGGCGCTCATCACCACGCCCAATGCGGAATACAACACGCTATTCAGCGGGCTGCCCAATGGAGCGTTCCGGCACCGGGACCACCGATTTGAGTGGACGCGGGAGGAATTCCGGGCCTGGTCGCGCCGAGTCGCCGGCCGCCGCCAGTACGACGTGCGTTTCCAGGACATCGGGCCGGAGAACGCCGTTCACGGCGCGCCGACTCAGATGGGAGTCTTTACCCGATGCAGATAGCCATACCGGAACTGTGCCTGGTGGCGCTCATCGGCCCCAGCGGGTCGGGGAAGTCAACCTTTGCATCCCGGCACTTCAAGCCTACGGAAGTGGTGTCCTCCGATGCGTGCCGGGCGATGGTGGCGGATGACGCCAATGACCAGGCCGCAACGCCCGACGCTTTTGAGCTGCTCAACTACATAGCGGCCACCCGCCTGCGGGCCGGACGCCTCACGGTGATTGATGCCACAAGCGTACAGCCGGCGGCGCGCAAGTCTCTGGTGGCGCTCGCCAGGGAGCACGACTGCCTGCCGGTGGCCATCGTACTGGATATGCCGGAGGCGCTGTGCCTGGCCCGCAACCGGGAACGCCCCGACCGGGCGTTTGGCGCGTCGGTGGTGCGCCGGCAGGTAGAACAGCTCCGGCGCTCCCGGCGCGGCCTGCAACGCGAGGGCTTCCGGCACGTGTTCGCGCTCAACTCCCCCGCCGAGATGGATGCCGCCACCGTTGCGCGCGTGCCGATGTGGACCAACCGGCAGCACGAGCCGGGGCCGTTTGACATCATCGGCGACGTGCATGGGTGCTTTGATGAACTGGCCATCCTTCTGGAACGTCTGGGGTACCAATTGGCGGTTCGGGCCGACTCCGACGGGGGAACCGGCTTTGCCGTCACCCATCCGCAAGGTCGCAAGGCGGTGTTTCTCGGCGACCTTGTAGATCGGGGGCCGGGTGTTGCCAGCGTATTGAAGCTCGTGATGTCCATGGTGTCGGACGGCGTGGCGCTGTGCGTCGCCGGCAACCATGAGTCCAAGCTCGTCCGCAAGCTCCGTGGCCGGAACGTTCAGGTATCTCACGGACTGGCCGAGTCGCTGGAACAGCTGGAGTTGGAATCCCCTGATTTCCGGCAGCAGGCCGTCGAGTTCCTGGACGGACTGATTAGCCACTACGTGCTTGACGGCGGGAAACTGGTAGTGGCCCACGCCGGGATGAAGGCTGAATACCAGGGCCGCGCCTCCGCGCGAGTGCGAGACTTTTGTCTTTACGGGGAGACCACCGGAGAAACGGACGAGTGGGGCCTTCCGGTGCGCGCCGACTGGGCCGCCGCGTATCGCGGCCGGGCGATGGTGGTCTATGGCCATACCCCGGTGGCGGAGCCGGCCTGGCTAAACCGTACCATGAACATTGATACCGGCTGCGTCTTTGGCGGCCAGCTGACCGCCCTCCGGTACCCGGAACAGGAGCTGGTGTCGGTTCCGGCGGCGCGGGTCTATTATGCGCCGGCCAGGCCCCTGGCCGAAAGCGCCCCGCCGGCAGAATCCCCGACGCCAACCGAGGCGCGCGCGCCGAATCTGCTGGACATTGACGACGTGATTGGGAAGCGCATTGTTGCGACCCGGCTGCGCGGCAACGTTGGGGTTCGGGAAGAGAACGCGGCGGCAGCCCTCGAGGTGATGAGCCGTTTCGCGCTGGATCCCCGCTGGCTGGTGTACCTTCCGCCCACCATTTCCCCGTGTGATACTTCCAAACTGCCCGGAATGCTGGAACATCCGGCGGAGGTATTCAACTACTTTCGCAATAACGGCGTGTCAAGCGTGGTCTGCGAAGAAAAGCACATGGGTTCACGGGCCATCGTTGTGGTGGGGCAGGACGCCGCAGTAATCGAGCGGCGATTCGGCATCACCGGCGAAGGCATTGGGGCCTGTTACACGCGGACGGGGCGCCGGTTTTTTGATGACCGCGGCCTTGAGGCGCAATTCCTGGAGCGGGTTCGCGCCGCGCTGGCCGCCGCCGGTCTCTGGGCTGAGCTGGAAACCGATTGGGTAGTTCTGGACAGTGAACTCATGCCCTGGTCAGTCAAGGCTCAAGAGCTGCTCCGGGAGCAGTATGCGGCGGTGGGCGCGGCGGCGCGGGCCAGCCTGACATCCGCAAAGGCGCTCCTCCGGCAGACGGCGGCGCGTGGCATTGACACCGGCGAGACCCGGCTGCAGGTTGAAGAGCGCCTGCGCCAGGCGCAACTCTACAGCGATGCCTATGCCCGCTACTGCTGGCCGGTAACATCCCTTGACGACATCCGGCTGGCGCCATTCCACCTGTTGGCGAGCGAGGGCCGGGTGCACACCGATAAGGGCCACGTGTGGCATATGGATGCGGCCTCACGCTTGCGCCAGGCCGACCCCGCGCTGTTCCAGGCCACCAGGCATAAAGTGGTGGCGCTGAACCCCTCGGGTGAAGTTGAGGCTACCGGCTGGTGGGAGGAACTGACCGGCGCCGGCGGGGAAGGGATGGTAGTAAAGCCCACCGATTTTGTCGCAACGGGCCAGCGCGGCCTGGTGCAGCCGGCCGTGAAATGCCGGGGCGTTGAGTATTTGCGCATCATCTACGGCCCGGAGTACACCCGGCCGGAAAACATCGAACGTCTGCGGAATCGCGGGCTCGCCGCGAAAAGGTCGCTGGCGCTTCGGGAGTTCGCTGTGGGCATTGAAGGTCTCCGGCGTTTCGTAGAGCGGGAACCTCTGTACCGAGTGCATGAGTGCTCCTTCGCGGTACTCGCCCTGGAAAGCGAACCCGTTGACCCCAGGCTATGAGAGCCGCCGCGTAGCATAGCCTTTCGGTTTTCATTGCTATTGCCTCGACCATACCCGACCTGTACACTCGCGCCCAGGCTGGCCTCTGCCGGGAGGTGTAACGAATGACGATATCCGATGATACTCTGAAGAGAATGATTGCCGAATACGGCGGGTTCGAGTTGTCCGACGCGGAACTGGAACTGGTCAGGCCGGAGCTGGAAAACTACCTGACCGAGCTACAGAATCTGCGCGACCTGGACTTGTCGTCGGTTACGTCCGCACGCTTGCTCAGAGCGGCGGAAGGGGGTGAAACCGATGCCTGACTCTGAACTGCTCCGGCTGACCATTGCCGAGATTGCGCCCCTGATTCAGGCGCGGGAGGTGTCTCCCGTGGCGCTGACCGCGGCGGCGCTGGCCGAAGCCGAACTGCGGCAGCCGGCGCTGAACTCGTTCATCACCATCCTGCACGAGCAAGCCATGGCCCAGGCCGAACAAGCGGAAGCCGCCCTGGCCCGCGGGGAATATCTGGGGCCACTGCACGGCATCCCCATCGGCATCAAGGACAACATCGCTACCGGCGGGATTACGACTACCGTTGGCAGCAAGGTCTTGCGGGACCACGTTCCCGCCGCAGACGCCGAGGTGGTGCGCCGCTGCAAGGAAGCCGGGGCAATCATCCTGGGCAAGGAGAACCTGGAAGAGTTCGCCGCCGGCGCCACATCCAATAACCCCCACTACGGCGCGGTGCATAACCCCTGGGCGCTGGAACACATCCCCGGCGGCTCCAGCGGGGGCGGCGGCGCCAACGTGGCCGCCGGCGTTACCTTCGCTTCCCTGGGCACTGACCTGGGCGGGTCGGTGCGGCTGCCCGGCGCTTTTTGCGGCGTGGTCGGCCTGAAACAGACCTTTGGCCGGGTGAGCCAACGCGGACTCCTGGTAACCAGTTACAACGGCGACCACATCGGCCCCATGACCCGGTCGGTACGCGACAGCGCATTGATGCTCCAGGTTATTGCCGGTTACGACCCCCTTGACCCCAGCACCGTCCCGGTTCCGGTGGCAGATTACTCCCTGGCCCTGGAGCAAGGGGGCCGTGGGTTGACTATGGGGATTCCCTCCAACTATTACTTCGACCTGCTGGACCCGGAGGTGGAAACCGCCGTCCGCCGGGCCATCGCAGCGCTGGAGGAGTTGGGTGTTGCCAGCCGTGAAGTCAGCGTCCCCAGCATGAAGTACGCCGGAGCCTTGCGCTTCTCCAGCATGGCCGACAGCGTGGTTACCCATGAGCCATTGATTGCGTCCAACCGTGAGGATTACAGTCCCGACACCCTTTACCGGACTCTGGCCGGGCAGTTCGTGCTGGGCCGGGACTATGCCAAGGCGATGAAAGTCCAGCGCATCATCAAGGAAGAACACGCCAGGGCGCTCCAGGACGTAGATTTTCTGGTAACCCCGACCACTCCTTCGCCGGCCCCCCGCATTGACGCCGAGACCGTCATGGTCGGCGGCGAACGCCAGAAGGTTAGAGGCCCCGGTTCCGGGTTGGTATCCCGCAACACCAGCCCGATGAACGCCACCGGGTTCCCCGCTATCACCGTTCCCTGCGGCTTCAGTGCAGCGGGCCTCCCCATCGGACTCCAGTTTATTGGCCGCCCGTGGGACGAGGGCGCTTTGTTCCGAATCGGTCAGGCTTACGAGGCCGTTTCACCCAGCCGCGGCCATTGGCCGGCGCTGGACTGAGGCGCGCTCTTTCCGGCAGCGCCAGGCTGCTAATCCGGCTGCGTTCGGTATCAAAGCGTCGGCCACGAACGAGCAGGCGCTGATAACCGCACTTTGAACATACCGGGGCATCAGAATCTAACCGCGGCAGCGACGCCGGCCGGCGCAGCCAGGCAATGGTTCCGGTGTCGCCGGATAGTATTCCAGTCCCGGATGACGGCCAGGGCCGGGCGGCGGTTGAGAATGGCGGCGGTGAGCAGAGCTTGCCCCGTGTTCAGACATTGGGGCCGGAGAGGGGTTGGGATGCGGGGTATTGCTCCCCGCTCCGGCCGGCCGGCGTCATTCCCGCGCCGGAACTGCCGGCCCCGTACTTAATCGGTAGAGCGTAGTGGATGTTTGATACGGCGCTAAAAAAGAAGCGTGTCATCGGCATTCTGCTGTTGGCCGTCATTCTGGCCCTGTTCCTGCTATTTAACCGTATCCCCAAGCTGGATACGGTTGAAGCGGATTTGGCCGGGGTGAACGCCCCCCAGGCCGAATGTTTTCAAGGCTTTTGCATCAACAGAGAACCCGAAACCGGGTTCCTGGAACGGTGGTGGGACTTCTCGTTAAGCTACCTGAAGCTGGTAAGCGTGGGGATGACTTTCGCCTTCCTCGCGGCGGGGATTACGGAAACATTTCTGTTCCCCAGGAACGACGGCTCCCGTTTCACCGGGGGCGGGCTGAAAGGGGTACTCCAGGGGTTCGCCATCGGGTCCTCCATGAACCTCTGCTCCGCTTGCATTGTCCCCATCGCCTCGGCCTTTCGCCGGAAAGGGGCGCCGGTGGAGACGGCCATCGCCATGACCCAGGGGTCGGCCACTTTGAACGTGCCGGCGCTGGTAATGGCCGCCCTGGTGTTCACGCCGATGCTGGCCAGCACGCGGATTGCGGTCAGCATCGTGGGCGTGCTGCTGCTTGGCCCGCTGGTGGCCTTCCTCGTCAGGCGGCAAGTTCCGTTGCGGGAAATTTTCGGCTACGGCGCGGCTGTACCGGCGCCGGAACGGGCCACGTGGCGGGAAACGGCGGCCTCGGGTCTGAAGGATTGGCTGAAGTCCAGCCTGCAGTATCTGTGGCGCCTGGGGCCGGCTATGGTGTTGGCCGGGTTTGCCGGCGGGCTGGTAATCCAGTGGGTAACGCCGCAAACCGTTGCCGCCTACCTGGGCGACAGCGTCTCGGGGATTGCCGTCGCCGCTACCTTAGGCATCCTCATCAATGTGCCCCTGCTTTTCGAAATCCCCCTGGTAGCCGTGCTGCTACTGGTTGGCATGGGCACGGCGCCGGCGGCGGCGCTGCTGTTTGGCGCCGCGGCCGCCGGCCCTTTTACCTTTTGGGGACTGGCCCGGGTGATGCCCAAGAGAGCGGTGGCTGCCTTTGCCGCCGGTACGTGGTCGTTAAGTATGCTCGGCGGCGTGGGCCTGCTACTGCTAGGCCCCCTTTTCCTGGGTGATGCTGATTCCCGCATCCTTTTCCGCTCCGACCGGGACGGCGACTTTGAGATTTACTCGATGCGGCCCGACGGTTCCGACTTGAGGCGGCTCACCAATAACTCCGGCTACGACGACTTTCCCGTCTGGTCGCCCGACGGCCGCAAGATTGCCTTCGTATCCGACCGGGAAGGCAAACCGGAGATAAACGTGATGAATGCGGACGGCTCCCGCTTGCGCCGCTTGACCACGGACAACGGCCCGGTTAACGCTTTTCCCGCCTGGTCGCCCGACGGCGACAAAATCGCTTTCTCCTCTGACCGGGACGGCAACCGGGAAATCTACGTAATGGAGGCCGACGGCGCCAACCAGATTAACCTGACCAATGACCCCGGTTACGATGCGTCTCCTTCCTGGTCGCCCGACGGAGAGCGCATCCTGTTCAATTCGCGGCGCGACGGGAACCTGGAAATCTACGTAATGAACGCGGACGGCTCCGGCCAGGAGCGTCTGACCAAGAATGCCACCGCCGACGAGTTCCCGGCCTGGTCGCCCGACGGTTCCCGAATCGCTTTCGCGTCCAGCCGCAGCGGCCGCCGGGCCATTTACGTTATGGGAGTTGACGGTTCCAACCCGGTGCGGCTCACCACCAATGCCTACAAGGACTACTGGCCGTCCTGGTCGCCCGACGGCGCCAGGATTGCCTTTGCCAGCGACCGGTACGGCAACGAGGAAATCATGGTGATGTATGCCGACGGGTCGCATCAGACCAATCTGAGCGCCAGCCCCGCCGCCGACGCGGGGCCAGCGTGGGGGCCGGGGCAGCTTCCGCCGGCCGATGCCGATGGGCCGCGGATTTTGGCCCTGGCCCCGCCGCGCGCCGCGACGCCGGGGGGCAGCCTGGTGACCGTCACCGGCGTTGGCCTGCTGGAGGACAGCCGGGTGACCATCGGCGGGGCAGAGGCTCCGTTAGTGGAGTTCCTGGACTCGCACACCGTAACCGTCGCCGCCCCGCCGCGCCAAGCCGGCGCGGCCGACGTGGCAGTAACCAACCCCGACGGACGCTCCGGCATTTTGCCGGGGGGCTTCAGTTACCACCGGCCTTACTTTACCGACGTGGCCGAAGCGGCCGGCGTAGCCTTCCAACACTTCAGAGACCCGGAGGACAGGATTCCCCTGGGAGCCGGCGTAGTCGTTTTTGACTACAACGGCGACGGGCGGCAGGACATCTACGTGGCATCCACGGCGGACATCGGCGATATGGCGCCGGAGACCGACGGGGCCAACGCGCTGTACCGGAACAACGGCGACGGCACTTTCACCGACGTGGCCCCGGCGGCCGGGGTTAGCGAACTGTGGGACAAGACCAACGGCGGGTGCGCCGCCGATTACGATAACGACGGCGACCAGGACCTCTTTGTGGCGAACTGGGGCTCCAGCAAGCTCTTTCGCAACAACGGCGCAGGGGCCTTCGTTGACGTAACGGAGCGGGCCGGATTGGGCGACCCGGATGCCAGCTACCGCTCCATGGGCTGCGCCTGGGGCGACTATGACCGGGACGGGTTCCTGGATTTCGTGGTTGTCCGCCACATGGAGGAGTCCGACCTGGAAGCCTTCGACCTCAGGTTCTACAACTACGCGGTAAGGCCCCTGGCGCTGTTTCACAACAACGGGGACGGCGCCTTTACCGAGGTTACGAACCTGCTGGGAGACACCGGCGCGCCCCGGAAATCCCCGGGCGAATACGGCAACTTGTGGGGCGCCGGCTTTCAACCCGGCTGGATCGACTTCGACAACGACGGTGACTCAGACCTCTACGTGGTGAACGACTTTGGCCGGGATATTCAGCCCAACGTGCTGTGGCGCAATGACGGGCCGGGGGCAGATGGCCTCTGGCGCTTTGCGGATATTTCCCGGCGCTCCGGGGCCGACGTCGCTATGTTCGGCATGGGCCTGGCCGTGGGCGATTACGACCGGGACGGGAACTTTGACCTCTACATCACCAATATTGAGGACAACGTCCTGCTGCGCAACAACGGGGACGGGGCCACCTTTACCGAAGCCGCCGCCGCGGTAGGGGCAGGGAAAGGAAAGTTCCAAAGGCGGCAAAGGGTCAGCTGGGGTACGGTGTTCTTTGACTATGACAACGACGGCTGGGAGGACCTTTACGCAGCCAGCGGCTTTCTGGATTCCGACCCCTTCCGCAATCACAAGAACCAGCCCAACCTCCTGCTGCATAACACCGGGGAGGCAGCCTTCGCCGACGTGTCATCAATCAGCGGCGCCGACGACCGGGGCGTGGGCCGGGGCGTGGCTTATGCCGACTTTGACAACGACGGCTGCCTGGACTTGTACCTGGCCAATCTGGGCCTGCCCGGCGGCCGGCCCCAATCCGCAAGGCTGTTCCGGAACGGCTGCGCCTGGGGCAACAACTGGCTCAGCATCAAGACGGTGGGGACGGTCAGCAACCGCGACGGCATCGGGGCCAGAATCACCGTGGTCGCCGATGGCCGCACACAAATCAGGGAGATTGCGGCCGGCTCCAGCAACAAGAGCCAGAATATGCTGCCGGCGCACTTTGGCCTGGGCCGGGCCGCCCAAGCCGATTATGTGGAAATCCGGTGGCCCAGCGGAATTGTCCAAAACCTCGCGGACGTGGCTGCCAATCAACGGTTGACCATCCTGGAAACTCCGCAAGCCGCTGAAACCCCATAGGTGTTTGCGGAATACGTCATTGTTCCCATCGTGGCCGGCCCATTCCTTTTGGAGCTGTTGGGCAGCGTTCCGTTTCAGGTGGTTTGGTTATTTCTCTGAGATGGTGGGCTGGGTTCATTGGCAATGCTCCTTGCTGGTTCAGGCGGTTGGCGGGATGGGGTGGGCGGGCCAGAGGTTACCGGTCATTGTCAGCCCCACGGCCGGGGGATTTACGCAAAGTTTTGCTCCGATGGTTCGTGAACTGCGCTTTTAAGGGCGCAGCCACGCAGCGCGGTGGCAGTCGCTGTTGGCCGGTTAGACCGTACTCGCGTAAGCATTGGACGAGGGGTCTCCACGACGCCGGTATGCGATTTTAGTGCTGACTGGCCGTTGACGACCGGTTGACCTCTGGCTGGACTGAGATTCACGTGATAGATTGCAGTATAGTACCGATGTTCGCGGTTGTCAAAGGGGGGTTGTCAGTGGGCCGGCGCAAAGTGCGGGCGGCGGGTTTTGGGGACGCCAGAGTGCTACCCCTCTCCCAACCCTCTCCCACAAGGGGAGAGGGCTACCTGCGCTGGGCGGAGCGCAACTGCCCTTTCCCAACCCTCTCGCTTTGCGGGAGAGGGCTTTAATGACTTTGCAAGCTGCGCGGTGGGACGGCTCTTATCGCAACCTCTATCCCTGACGGCAAGAGCGGCATCCCTGACTTTGCAAAGCCCCGACCGCCGGCAACGGAACGCTACCGAGCTATTGACACCGGTCGCGTTGCTAGTATAGATTCTGTCAAGCTTTACGAATGACGGTTCGTGACCGGTTTGGGCTGATGTGCGCGACATTCAGCATAAAATCGACCGCGTGGTTTCATAACGAACGGCATCTGCCGGGATCGTTATTGACTAGAGCTTTCCCGGATTCATCGGCAGCTGGCAGCCTGGCCCGCGGTCGCCGATAGGAAAATTAGAGTCTGGAGGTCTGGTAATGAATCGTTACGGAATCAGAGTTCCCCTGGCGTTGACACTGGCGCCTTTGCTATTGCTCCTGGCATTTGCCGTATCATGCGGAGGGGCCGAGGCGCCGGCCGGGACCGCGCCAACTGGTGAGCAGTCCGGCTCTGCCCCGGCCGCAACCGGAATACCGGGGGCAGCCCAGCCCACTGCGGCTCCTGAGTCCACAGATGAGCCCTCGCAGATGGCCGCCGGCGAGAAAGTGCTGCCGGTGCAAAAAATCATCCTGGGGCTAATCACCCCGATTGACGACACCGTAGTGCCCTGGCTGGGCGGTGTTGACTTTGTGTACCAGCACAGCCCCTTTATGGAGTATCTGGTGCAGCTGGACTCGCATACCAGCGAATGGAAGCCCATGCTGGCAAAAAGCTGGGAGATGAACGCGACCGGGGACATCTGGACCTTTGAGCTGGAGCAGGGCGTCCAGTTCCACCGTGGGTTTGGCGAGTTCACCGCAGCGGACGTTGAGCACAGCTTCAAGGTCAACTGCCAGCAGGGTACCCGCGCCAGTTACAAGGGCGGCATCTGTAACGTTGAGCGCGTGGAGATCATTGACCCCTACAACATCAGGGTTCACATGGTCAACCCCTCTGCGGAGTACCTGTTTTATGCCGCCGAGTCCGCGGGCAACATGATATCCAGCAAGGCCCAGTGCGACCAGGCCGGCGGGTTTGATGACGCTGCCAACCAGGCGAGCGAGGGTTGCACCAACGCGTACTACGAAAGCCTGGCCGGTACCGGCCCGTACCAGTATGACGGCCGGGTTCCCGAAGTCCAGGTTGATTACTCGCTGGCTTTCCCGGACGGCCACTGGCGCATCGACCCCGACTACCCGGAAATGCGGAACACCTGGGTGCTGGAAGAGTCCACCCGTCTGGCCCAGTTCCGCGCCGGCGAAACCCACATGACCGAGGTTAACCGGGACTTGGGCGACCGGCTGGTTGAGGAAGGTTTCAAAATCATCCAAAGCACCGGCCCGGCCCAGCAGACCGCCTTCCGCTTTGGCGGTATGTTCTACAACGACCCGGAAAACTATGACCCCAACTTCCCCGTAACGGCGCCGGGCGAAATCGGCATTAAGGTGCGCAAGGCGCTGAACAAAGCCGTGGACCGGGAAACCTTCAAAGCGGAACTCTACAAAGGCCGGGTGTGGGACTCCAAGGTGCACTCCTTCCACGATGAGCTGACACCGTGGAACCCCCAGTGGGACGCGGACTGGGAGGAAGAATACGGCTACGACCTGGAGGCGGCCAAGCAGCTTCTGGTTGAGGCGGGCTACCCCGAAGGATTCGAGATTACCGTTCCCATGTACCCCTTCCCCGGCGCGCCGGAACTGCCCCAGATAGCACAATTCATGCAACTGGCCTGGGCCGAGATTGGGGTGACCCTGAATCTCAGGGACGAGGACCGGGCGGCTGTGGTGGCCCGGCGTCGGCAAAAGGCTAACCACGAAACGGCCCTGGCGACCACGCCTTCCTTCAAGGCCCAGGAAGCCCAGATGATGCTGTTCAACACCCATAAGGATGACGGCGGTGTGGTCTGGATGTACGAGACCAAGGAGCTGCGGGACCTGTACCACGTTCTGCAGACCACCATGGACCCTGCTGAACGCGCCCGGGTCCTGATACAGATGGGGGACATCAAGTTCTACGAGCACGAGTGGATACCCCTGTTCTGGGTGCCTATTGAGACGATTGTGGACCCCGACATCATCTGCGCCTGGCCTTTCCCAGGTTGGGAGGGCGGCGATCTGGGCAGCAACGAGGAAATCAAGGCGCCCCCCTGCTGATTCCCGCTGCAACGTCGCTACCGCCTGGTTCCAACGCACCGCGATTGCTGGGCAACCCAGAATCGCGGTGCTTATGCTAATAGCCAACTGCCCAACTCGGGCTAGGAGTCAAGGATGCAACGGTACATCCTACTACGTGTCCTCCAGTCGATTCTGGTCCTGGCGGTGGTGAGCGTGGTGGCCTTCGCTCTGGGCCATGCCGGCGGCAACCCCCTGGATGCGATACTGCCGGATGACGCCGATGCCGAGGTCAGGGCCGACCTGGAAGAATTCTGGGGCATCAACGAACCGTTGCACGTCCAGTATTTCACTTACGTGGGAAATGCCCTCCGGGGCGACTTTGGCCACTCGTTCAAATACCCCAGGTTCACGGTAGCCGAACTCATCCAGGACCGTTTCGTGGCCACGATTCAGCTGGCCGGAGCCGGCATCCTGGTGGCCGTGGTGTTGGGCTTGCCCATCGGGGTTTTGACGGCGACTTACCGGGACACCATCTTTGACTGGACGGGCAAAGTGGTGGCCCTACTGGGGCAATCCCTGCCCGTCTTTTGGCTGGGAATCATCCTGATGTGGATATTCGCCGTACAGTTGGACTGGTTCCCCACCTCAGGAAAAGGCGGCATCAGAAACCTGATCCTGCCGGCCATTGCCATCGGATGGTTCCAGGCCGCCGCCATGCTCCGTTTGGTGCGGTCTTCCATGCTGGACGTGCTGGACAGCGAATACGTGAAGCTGGCCCGAATTAAGGGCCTGCCGGAATGGAAGATAATCTGGAAGCACTGTTTGCGGAACGCCGCCATCGCCCCGCTGACCTATTTCGCGATCACGCTGGGCTCGCTGATGGTGGGTTCCGTTTCCATCGAAACGGTCTTCCAGTGGCCTGGTCTGGGGTTCCTGTTGTTCAATGCGGCGCGCTCCAGCGATTACGCTTTGCTGCAAGGGATTATGCTGACCTTCACCAGCATCTACATCATCGCCAATCTGCTAGTGGACATCGCTTACGCCTACCTCGACCCACGCATACGGTACACCTGACGCCACGAGGCTTAAGCGAGGAGAATCACCATGGCCGTAGCAATACCAAGAGTTCCCCCACGTCCCCTGTCGGGAATCGGCAGCGTCTTAAAGGAGGTATTCCGATACCCGGTAATCCCGGTGACTGTCCTGCTGGTCGTCCTGATCATTCCCTCCATTATTCCCGCCTGGATTGCCCCCCAGGACCCGTTGGCCGGCGATATTACCAACCGTCTCGCGGAACCGTCGCGGGAGCATCTGTTCGGCACTGACAAGATTGGGCGGGACGTACTCAGCCGCGTCATCTACGGCGCCAGGGTGTCAGTGCTGGTGGCCGGGGTGGCCATCGCAATATCGGGGTTGGTTGGCACCTCTTTTGGTATCATTTCCGCTTTCTACGGAGGCTGGTGGGACAGTCTGATGATGCGCCTGGTGGACATTTCGCTGTCTTTGCCCATCATCGTAGTCGCGATTGTGGTCGCCGCCATGGCGGGGCCCAGCATGAAGATACTGATTGCCGTGCTGGTGTTAAGCCAGTGGTCGCGCTATGCCCGGCTGGTGCGGGGCGAAACCCTGACCATTAGAGCCCAGGACTACATATCCCGGGCCCGAGTGGCGGGAGCTTCCAACCCGCGGATTATGATCCGCTATATCTTCCCGAACATCTTCAACACCATAGTGGTACTGGCTACCCTACAGGTGGGTTTCGTCATCGTACTGGAGGCAACCCTCAGTTTCCTGGGGGCCGGCATTTCCCGTCCCACCCCGGCATGGGGCTTGATGGTGGCTGACGGACGGGAGTTTGTGACGGACGCCTGGTGGGTATCTTTCTTCCCCGGCCTGGCTATCCTGCTTACGGTTTTGTCCATGAACCTGCTGGGAGACTGGCTGCGGGACAAGCTGGACCCGAAGCAAAGGAACCTGTAATCCTGAGGCGGCAGCGCGAGGCGAAAGGTCTTTGCCAAACTGGACCGCCGGCTCCAAGTTCACTTGACGCCGGCGGTTTCCCTTTTTGTTATTGCCCCGGCCCGTCAAACCGGCTAGCCTGTGACCAATGAGTGACGCCACCCAAACCGAAATCAGGTCGGACAATACCGCGGTCTGCGGTTGGTGCGGGGCAGAAGGCCAAAGCCCGGGGCAGCCTTGCCAACAATGCGGCCGGGCCGCCGCCAACATCCCCGGGTGGGCCCTGCCGCCTCCCGGCGGGCGGAAATGGCTTACCCGACGCCGTTTAATTCGCATCGCGGTGATTGCGTTCGCGCTGGTAGTTCTGGCGTGGCTGTACTATCCCTTCTTCCCCAACCCGATTACACTGCTGCTCAAGGCTCCCAGTAGCGAGGTTAGCTCGGCCTCGCTGTCGGGCCAGTGGTCTATGGCCGGCAGAGACCTCCGGCTCACCCGGCACATACCCGTGGCGCCTGACCAGCCGGAAGGGCGGCTCGCCTGGTCGCGTAATCTAGGCACTCCCACCCGTGGCGCGCCCGTAGTGCATGACGGTGTGGTGTACGTAGGCGGCTTTTTCAAACTCATTGCCTTAGAATCGGCAACCGGAAATGAGCTTTGGGAGTTTGCGCTGCCCACGCCGCTGGACCATTCGGTGGCGATTGCCGGCGACCTTCTCTACGTGGGCCTGCTGGACCACCGGATGCTGGCCGTGGACCGGAACACGCGGGCGGTACGGTGGGAGTTCAAGACCCAGGGCCCCATCACCTCGTCTCCGGTGGTGGCTGGCGGCATTGCTTACTTCGGTTCGGGCGATAGCTCTATTTACGCCCTGGATGCAGTCACCGGAGAGCTGCTGTGGCGGGAGGAAATCCAGGGCGAGCTCCGTTCCGCGCCGGCCGTGAGCGATGGTCTGGTGTTTGCCACGGATAACTTGGGCAATCTTTACATATTTGAAGCCAGGACCGGCCAGAGCAAGTTGCGGTTCCGCACCATGGGAAACACCAAAGCATCCCCGGTGGTGGCCAATGGGCTGGCCTATTTCCCCGCTGGCGGCCGGGTGTACGCCGTTGACGCCCAGGCGCGGGAAATCCCCGGCGAGTTCCAGTTCAACCGGGTCTGGTCGCAGTTTTGGGTATGGCGGATTCCTGGGGTGCCCCGTCCTCCGGTGCAAAAGGGCGGGCAATGGCGTTTCGACCCGGAGAAGCAGCTGGACTCCTCGGGGCTGGTGGCCACGCCGGCGGCAACGCCCGATTCCCTGTACGCCGGGAGTTTCCACGGCATCTTTTACGCGGCGGATGCGAATTCCGGCCGGCAAACCTGGCGGTTTGCGGCTGAAAGCGCCATCTTCGGGTCGGCGGTGGTCTTGGCAGACCGGGTCTATTTCGGCGACCAGGACGGATACTTTTATGCTCTGCGCCGTTCCGACGGCGATTTAGTCTGGAGGCTCTCTTTGGATGCCCCCATCGAGGTATCGCCGGTATTTGCCGACGGGCGTTTCTACGTCCGAACCGGCGACGGGACGCTGCACGCCGTCGAGTGAAGTTGTTGCCAACACCCGGCAAAGCAGTTCCCGCTCCAACCGGTCGACGGCGCCAGTTTGGGACACTCGGGCGTCGCCCGCCCGGACACCCTTTCCGCTGTTGGGATGGCCACGGTTAGAATTGAAAGACCCGGCTTCGGCTCAGATAAGTTTGACACTATTGCAGGCCCGCCGGATAATGCAATGGCTCCCATGTCCACTTACATTGAACCGACCTACCTGGAACCGACCTACCTGCCCGTAGCCGCCGGCGAAATCGGCCTGTTCACCGACTTCTACGAGCTGACCATGGCCCAGTCGTACTTCGCCGAGGGTATGGACGGCGAAGCCACCTTCAGCCTGTACGTTCGCCAGTATCCCCCCGACCGGGGCTATCTGGTGGCGGCCGGCGTGGATGACGCTCTGGACAGCCTGGCCGCCTTTTCTTTTGACGACGCCAGCATAGATTACCTGCGCGCTACCGGCGTTTTTACCGCGGACTTTCTGGAATACCTGCGCGGTTTCCGGTTCACCGGGAGCGTCCGCGCCCTGCCTGAGGGCACCCTGTTCTTTACTGACGAACCCGTGCTGGAAGTGACCGGCCCCGTCATAGCTGCCCAGCTGGCCGAAACCATCGTCATCAACCAGGTGCAATACCAGACGCTGCTGGCTACCAAGTCGGCGCGCTGCGTGCAGGCCGCCCAGGGCCGCCCTATCGCCGACTTTGCCGCCCGACGCACCCATGGCGCGGAGGCCGCTTTGCGAATGGCCCGCGCGTCTTATATCGCCGGCTTCGGCGCCACCAGCAACGTGCTGGCCGCCCGGCGCTACGGCATCCCGCCCACCGGCACCATGGCTCATTCTTACATCACCAGCTTTGATGACGAAGGCGACGCCTTTCGCGCCTACGCCCGTATGTTCCCCGACCGCAGCATCCTCCTGCTGGATACCTACGACACTATCGCCGCCGCCCACAGCGCCGTAACGGTCGCCCGCGAGATGGAGGCTGACGGCCACCGGCTGACCGGCGTGCGTCTGGATTCGGGCGATTTCATAGCTCTGAGCCGGCAGGTGCGCCGCATTCTGGACGACGCCGGGCTGGACTACGTGCGCATCGTAGCCAGCGGCGGCCTGGACGAGTACGAGCTGGAGCGGCTCATCCGGGCCGGAGCGCCGATTGATATGTTCGGCGTTGGAACTCGCGTCGGCGTGTCGGCAGACGCGCCCTGGTGCGATATGGTGTACAAGATGGTGCGCTACGACGGCCGGCCGGTGATGAAACTCAGCGCGGGCAAGGCGTCGCTGCCCGGCGGCAAGCAGGTGTTCCGCCGGTTGGACGGCCAGGGCATAATGACCGGCGACGTTATCGGCCTGGACTGCGAAAGCGTCAGCCCCGGAGAACCGCTGCTTGCCCTGGCCCTGTCTGACGGTCAGCGTACCGTTGCCCAAAGCCCAATCGCCGCTGCTCGTCAGCGCGTTGCCGGCGGGTTGGCCGCTCTGCCCGATGACTACCAAAGGCTGCGCGGCCCGGCCCGCTACCCGGTGTCGGTCAGCCCCGGCGTGGCACAGCTGGAGCGGCAAATCCGCAACGACCTTACCGCCGGACACCCCTGAGGAGCCTGACCCCGATGAAAATCGCCGTTTGCGTCAAATACGTGCCCGTGGTCTCACGCATACAGTTCGACTACGAAAACAAGGTTATCCAGCGAGAAGGCGTGCCGTCGGAAATCAACCCCTTTGACTTGCTGGGTATCAACATGGCCGTTGACCTCAAAGCCGAAGGCGATACCATCATTGCCCTGTCTATGGGGCCGCCTAACGCTGCCGAGGGCCTGACCCAATGCTATGCCCTGGGCGTTGACCGCGCCGTGCTGCTTTCCGACCGCGCCCTGGCCGGCAGCGACACGCTGGCCACTGCCCAGGCTCTGGCGCTGGCCTTGCAGCGCGAATCTCCCGACCTCATCGTTTGCGGGCGCAACAGCAGTGACGCCGAAACCGGACAGGTGGGGCCGGAGCTCGCTGAGCTGATGGGCCGGCCCCACATCAGCAACGTTCGCCAACTGGACATTGACCGCGCCGCTAACCGCATCCTGGCTGAGCGCGTTACCGACGAGGGCTATCAGGTGCTGGAGTGCCCCCTGCCCGCCGTGGTCTGCGTTACCGAGGGCGCCGGCCAGGAACGCTACCCCGGTCGTGCTGAGATGACCGCGGCGGAGGCTAAATCCGTTGAGCAGCTGACCTGCGCCGACTTGACCGACGACCTTTCTCTGTTCGGACTGGAAGGCTCTCCAACCTGGGTGGAGGACATCCGCCTGGTGGAACCCGACCGGCTGGGCGTGGTGATTCGGGATGAATCCCCGGAGGACGCGGCCCGCCAGGTTGCCGACCTGCTGCGCGAGCGGCTGGCCAGCCTGGCCGCCGGCGGAACGGACACCGACGCCCCGGATACGGCAATGCCCCACTACTCCGGTGGCGAGCGCAGCATCTGGATAGTCGCCGAGCTGACCGACGACGGCGTGCGGCACGTTACGCTGGAAATGCTGGGCAAGGCGCGGGCGCTCACGCCCATCACGCAAAGCGAAGTGGTCGCGGTGGTCATTGGCAGCGGCGCGCCCGGCCCGGGCGTCATAAAGCAGCTGGCAGAAGGCGGGGCCGACCGGGTACTGACGCTGGACGCCGCCGGGCTGGGGCCAATTTGCGGGCGCAGCGTTGCCGAGAGTCTGTCTAACGCCATTGCCGCGCAGCCGCCCTACGCCGTGCTGTTCGCAGCCACCGCCGACGGGCGGGACCTGGCCGCGCGCATCGCCGCCCGCCAGCGTCTCGGCTTGACCGGCGACGCCATCGACCTGGAAATCAACGACGCCGGCCAACTGGTACAGCTGAAGCCGGCCCTGGGCGGCAACGTGGTCGCGCCCATCCTGTCCAAAACGCTGCCCAACCTGGTTACGCTCCGCCCCGGCGTCCTGACTCCGGCAATGCCGGAGCGGGAGGGCGCCGCCGCCATCGAAATGGAGGCTATCCCGGCGGCAACGTGCGAGGGGACGGATGCAATCCTGGTGAGCGAACACTTTGCCGAGGAACACGGCGCGCTGGATCTAACGTCGGCCGGTGTGGTCGTTGGCCTGGGCATGGGCGTGGGTGAGGAGGGAATACCGTCGGCGCAGCGGTTGGCGTCCAACATTGGCGCGCCCATTGCTACTACCCGCAACGTCGTGCATTCCGGCTGGCTGCCCCACCATATCCAGGTTGGCATCAGTGGGCGCACTATCGCGCCGCAGGTTTATCTGGCGGTGGGCATTCGCGGCGCTTTCAACCACACGGTGGGCATTCAGAAAGCGGGCGTCATCCTGGCAATCAACCGCAACCACCGGGCCGCCATCTTCCGCGCCGCCGACTATGGCATCGTCGGCGATTGGAACGAATACCTGCCGGCATTGGTTGAGGCTATAGGGCCGGCGCTGGCGGAGTACGGCCTGGCGTGACCAATGCCGGCATTGCACTATGCAAATAGCAACGCAAAAAGGACGGCTAACTCCCGGATTGCAGGCGGCGCAATTGTTCCCGCAACTGCGCGTTTTCTGCCTCAGCGGCCAGGCGCTCGGCTCTTTCGGCATCCCATCCGGCCTGGGCGGCATCCCGCTCTGCTTCGGCAGCCAGCCGGGCGTGCCATACTTCCCGCCAGCCCTCCAGGTAAGTTCCCATGGCCGGGTCATATAATCGGGGCCAGCCCTCGTCCCAGGACAGGCTTAACTCCAGCGCTTCGCTGTACCCTTTCAGGATGCCGTCGGGTTCGGTAGTCAGGTCGATGGACTGGTAAGCGCCGTTCACCAGCCGCTCGCCGTACAGCGCTGCCCCGTGGTACTTGCCGCCGCTGGGGTCAAAGCGCCAGTATTCCGGGACGCCGATTGCCGCGTAGATGCCCGGCTTGCGGCGAATATCCACTTGCGCGGTGCTTTCCGAGGCGATTTCCAGCGCGAAATCCGGGGGCTTGCCCACCTCCCAGGGCAGGTACAGCTTGCGCGGGCGGATGGCGCGGGCGTCAACGCCGAAGGCCAGATATACGTCCGGCGATACCCGGACGTTGAGGTTGCCGGGGTCGTAGCAGATGTAAGTTTCGTTGTCCAGAAACACGTCGGGGCGACGGTTGAAGTCGGTGAAACGGGCGCGGAAGAGGCCGAGAATCTCCGCCAGTTCGAGGTTCTGTTCCATAGCGTCGGGCGTTATATTCTTTTCGTTGGGGTCAAATTCCAGGCTGGCGTAGTCAATTTCGCCCTGCCGCCGGTAAGGCAGCATCGTGGCGGTGGCTGCGGGGGTGGTCATCGCGGGCCTCCGTTATTCCGATTGGCGACTATTGCGATTGGCGGCGCAGTTGCTCCCGCAATCGTTCATTTTCGGCTTCGGCGGCCAGGCGCTCGGCTCTTTCGGCATCCCATCCGGCCTGGGCGGCCTGGCGGGCGGCCCGTTCCTGGCGCCAGTTTTCGTAATAGGTTCCTGTTGCCGGGTCATACAGTCTTGGCCAGCCGTCATCCCAGCACAGGCTGCGTTCCAGCATCGGGCTGTATCCTTTCAGGATGCCATCGGGTTCGGTGGTTAGCGGGATGGGCCGGTACACGCCGTTGACCAGCCGGTCGCCGGCCAGCCGCGCGCCGTGATACCGGCCGCCCGACGGGTCAAACCGCCAGTATTCCGGGATGCCGATGGCTGCATAGATGCGCCGTTTCCGGCCGGTGTCCGCCGCCCCGGTGCTTTCCGAGGCGATTTCCAGCGCGAAATCCGGGGGCTTGCCCACCTCCCAGGGCAGGTACAGCTTGCGCGGGCGGATGGCGCGGGCGTCAACGCCGAAGGCCAGATATATGTCCGGCGATACCCGGACGTTGAGGTTGCCGGGGTCGTAGCAGATGAACGTCTGGTCATCCAGAAAGACATCCGGTCGATGGTCGAAGTCGGTGTGCAGGGCGGCAATCAGGCCGATAATTTCTCGTATTTCCCGATTTTGTTCCATTTGGTCCGGCGGCAGTTCCTTTACATCAGGGTTGAACTCCAAGCTGGCATAATCAATGTCGCCCAGCCGATTATAGGGAATCATCGTGGCGGCCTTGGCATTTGTAGTCATTACGGGCCTCCGGGAAACGCTCGTTGCGGAGCGCCGTTTGTTGGGGGCTATGCGCGTTACGGCACGGAGATTGTATCACTTGCCACCGTGATAGTATTCGCAACTTGCGCGGCGATTATGTACAGTCAAGCCAAACTCGGTTTTCGGAGGTGAGGCGATGGCCCGCGCCTGTGTTAATCGCCTTTATCGACACGATGTCCGCGGCCCGGATTGCGGCGACGGTCAGCGTCGCCATACTCCCAGGGAGCCTGCCATCGCCCCGGCCCGGCGGTCAAGGCGCCGGCTTGGGCGAGGTATGCCCAGTGCGGCAAGTTGAGCGCGGTGGGTCGGGTGTTCCCGGTGAGCGCCCCGACGGTGAGCGTGTGGGTCAAAAAGGGGGCAGTATGCCCTGGACAAGTTCCGGGGGCCAGTTCCGGGCAGTCCCGCGTCGCCGCACGGCAGGAGCAGCCGGGCCGTAGCCGGCTGCGGTGATTGCCGATGCTGAGATGGGGACTGATGTAGGTTATCGGCGCCGGGGCCAGCGGGCAGTCTGCGGCAGACCACGACGGCGGAAACACATCGCGGCGAACAGACCCTTGCGCCGCGGGCCTGAATCAGACCCGTCAATCATGATTGGCGTCAGACCCCGCAGCCGGGCTGCCCGGCGATTGAACCCGGTAGCGCCGTCGCCGCCATGGTGTCAAAGCGGGTATGGGATAGGAACCGGAACCGCCGCTTTTGGCGGCGGTGATGCGAGAATAGCAGCCGGCGGCGCCAGCCCGTACCAGACCGGGATGGCCCGGGTGCGTCGGGCCGGCGCGGCGGCCGTGAGCCGGGCCGGATTGGCGCGTCGCGTGGCGCGCAACCGGGGCAACGCGCGTTTCAGGAACGCAGCGGTTGAGCGCTGTCATGCCATCGTCGGCCTCCCTAGTCCGCAACCGCGGTTAGTAACCGTTTCCTTACCCGGAGAGGTCGGCCTTTTCAACCCCAACCCAAAGTGGGTACGCGTGGGGGATATGGCACAGGGCAGCGTTGCAATTCAGGCGGTTTGAGTCCGTTTTTACAGCGATGGACAGGAGTTTCCGATTGGGATTTGCTGTCATTCCGGCGCCAGCCGGAATGACAGCAAGGTACAACCACCTAAATTGCAACGCTACCGCAATCGCATATACGGTTGACATAAAAAAGGGGGGGGGTAGTATAAGAAGTATAGCATGAACACAGAGGTAAGACCATGAAGCAGTTATGCGCCGTCATTATCCTGACTCTGGCCATTGCAGCCAGCGCGGTCTGGGGCGGTTCTCCCGCCCTGGCCGCGGTTCCAACGCCGACGCCGGAGCCGACCCCGGCCGGCGAGCGGATCGACTGGAACCGGTGCGGTTCTTTAGAGTGCGGCTCGATACAAGTTCCGGCGGACTACCGCGACCCTGAGGCCGGCAGCATCAGAATTGCGGTCAATGTGCACCGGGCCACTTCCCCGGAAAAACGGATCGGCTATCTATTGGTGAATCCCGGCGGGCCGGGCGCCAGTGGCACACTGTACGTCTTCGAAAACCGGGCACGGTTCAGCGATGCAATCATCGAACACTTCGACATCGTAGGATTCGATCCTCGCGGAGTCGGGGTCTCCGATAAATTAGTTGCAGCCTTCGAGCAGGCAGGGCTAGGGGACTTCCAAGCAATGGTTGGGGGCGGCTCCGAGCCGGAATTCGCCTGCGGCGGCCTCGGTGAGCAGCTCGCCCTGCGGGCCAGCATCGACGGGCGCGTTGACACCCCCGAGGAAATAGCGATTGGCGAAGCGGCCGCCAACCTGTGCATCGATTCAATGGGGGCGGTGGGCGGCCGGCTGCACAGCGAATACGTTGCCCGGGACATGGACGAAATACGCAAGGCCCTGGGCGCGGAGCAGGTTTCTTACCTGGGATTCTCCTCCTATGGGTCGGCGCTGGGGGTCTGGTATGCAACGCTCTTCCCCGACTCGGTCCGGGCAATGGCGGTGGACGGCGCCAGCAACCCGTTCCCGTTTGACCAGGAGGAGGACGATGCAGACGAGCTTGCGGAGTTTGCGGTCAGGTTAGAAGCAGCGTTGACCGCCTGCGCTGACCCGGAATGCCCAATCTACAACGACGGCGACCCGGTAGGCTACTTCCGTCAGGCTATTGCAAAAACTGACCTAATCAACGCTGCGGCGAATCATCCCAGCGCGGGCTTCTATGGGGTGATTTCGGCCACGTTCAACGAGGAGGATTGGCCTGACCTGTGGCAGGGTCTGCATGAACTCAACGAGAACGACGACCCGTCTCTTCTGCTCGAGTACGCCCGGGAACGGTCAGAGATTAGGGAACTTGGCGCAAACTTCCTTAGCCACGTCAATTGCCTGGACCAATGGGTCCTGGATCCGGAAGGACAGCTGGCACGCTACACGCGACGGTTGGACCGCGCCACTGAACAGCAGGATGACCGCGCCACTGAACAGCAGGATGACGGCATCGCCGCTGACGCCACCGTCGCGGAAATGTTGGCGTCAATTGACGTCTCGATCCCCGACGTCTGCCCGTTCTACCACCAGTTCGCCCCCGAACCGCTTGGGGAAGCGTTCTACGGCGGCGGCGTGCCGATACTGGTAGTTGGCAACCACGACGACCCACGCACTTCGTTCCGCGAATCTGAAGAGGTGGCAACCAAGGTCCTCAGCGATGGCTATCTGGTGGAGACCTCTCACTACAAGCACATTGCCTATCCTGAGAACCAGTGCGTCAACGACCACGTGCACCGGGCGCTGATTGACCGGGTGTACCCCGGCGCGCGGCGGGTTTTCTGCGCGGAGGACCGTTCCGCCGCGCCGGTGACGGCCCCAGAGCCGGAGCCGGCCGTGGCCGGCGAGCGGATTGACTGGAGCCTGTGTGAGTCCGGGCTGGGGCTCCAGTGCGGATTCGTAGCAGTTCCGGCGGACTACCGCGACCCGGAGGCCGGCAGCATCAGAATCGCGGTCAACGTGCACCGGGCCACGTCTCAGGAGAACCGGATTGGCTATCTGTTGGTGAATCCCGGCGGGCCGGGCGGGAGCGGTTTGGAGACGGTCCAGGGGGTTCCAACCGGAAGGTACCCCCATAAACTCGTCTCACACTTCGACATCGTCGGTTTCGACCCCCGGGGAGTCGGGGCGTCCCAGCCCGATTTCGCCTGTGGCGGCCGCGGTGAGCAGAACGCTTTGCTGGGCACCATCGACGGGGACATCGACACCCCCGAGGAAATAGCGGCCGGCGAAGCGGCGGCCAGCCTGTGCATCGATTCAATGGGGGCGGTGGGCGGCCGGCTGCACAGCGAATACGTTGCCAGGGATATGGATGAAATACGCAAGGCTCTGGGTGCGGAGCAGGTTTCTTACCTGGGATTCTCCTATGGCTCGGCGTTGGGAGTCTGGTATGCAACGCTCTTTCCTGACTCGGTCCGGGCAATGGTTGTCGACGGCGCCGCCAACCCGTTCCCTTCTGACCAGGAGGAAGACGAGGAGGATGAGGACGAGGAAGACGGAGACGCCGCGTGGGAGGCTTTGCTGGAAAAAGCGCTGGCCGCCTGCGTTGACCCGGAGTGTCCAATCTACAACGACGGCGACCCGGTGGGCTACTACCGTCAGGCGGTTGCAAAACTGGACCTGGTCGTCGCTGCGGCGTATAACGACCCCTATGCGGGCCAATTGGGAGTGATAACGACCCTGTACAGCGAGCAACGCTGGCCTTACCTGTGGTGGGGGTTGTGGGATCTCAACGAGAACGACGACCCCTCTATCCTGCTCGTGCTCGCCGAGATCCAGTTGTTCGGAAGGAAATTCGGCGAGGCAAGCTTCACCGCACACGTCAACTGCCTGGACTCCTGGGTTCTGCATCCTGAGCTTGACCGCGCCCCGTCACTAGATGACGCCACGGATGACGCCACAACCGATGAGACCCCCAGCGCGGAAAAGTTCCCCTTGATTGCGCTACTTGAAGTCTCGTTCCCTCATCCCTGCTCTTTCCACTACCAGCTCGCCGCCGAATCTCTTGAGGGACCGTTCGACGGCGGGGGCGTACCGATACTGGTAGTTGGCAACCACTCCGACCCGGCTACCTCGTTCCGCGAATCCGAAGAGCTGGCCACCGAGGTTCTCAGCAATGGCTATCTGCTGGAGACCGACCACTTCCAGCACGTTGTTTATCCGGGCAACCGGTGCGTTAACCGACACGTTCACCGCGCGCTGATTGACAACGAGCGCCCCGGCGAGCGGCGGGTCCTCTGCGAGCGGGAAGACGGGGCCGCCGACTCCAACCGCTGAGCAGCGGCCCGGCCCGGGGCCATCCCTCTTGCTACCCGCCGCTCGCGGCGCGGCGGGTAGCGTTGACGCCCGGCCCGCCGTGAGGCACAATGATTGCCGCTATGAAACTGCACGAGTACCAAGCTAAGACGATATTTGCCCGTTATGGCATTCCCGTACCCCAGGGCCAGCTGGCGCAAACCCCCGACGAGGCGGCCGACGCCACCGCGTCCCTCGGCGGGCGGGCCGCCATCAAGGCGCAGGTTCACGCCGGCGGGCGGGGCCTGGCCGGCGGGGTCAAGATAGTTGGCTCGCCGGAGGAAGCCCGCAGCTGCGCCGCCGGGCTGCTGGGGTCGCGGCTGGTTACGCATCAAACTGATGCCGGCGGCGTGCCGGTTGATAGCGTTCTGGTTGAAGAGCTGGCCGACATCGCCAGCGAGCTGTACGTCGCCTTGACTATTGACCGCAACCATCGCGGCCCGATGCTGATTGCCAGCGCCGCCGGCGGAATGTCCATTGAAGAGGTGGCGGCCACCAATCCCGACGCCATCATCACCGAGGCGGTGGAGCCGGCGCTGGGCCTGATGCCGTACCAATGCCGGCGTCTGGCCGCCCAGCTGGGGCTGACCGGCCCGGCGGCGCGGCAGGGCGCGGCTGTCTTTGCGGCGCTGTACCGCATTTTTGCCGAGAACGATTGCACGCTGGTTGAGGTCAACCCGCTAATCACCACCGGCGACGGCGGCGTGGTGGCGCTGGACGCCAAGATGGACGTTGAGGACGATGCCCTGTTCCGCCACGACGACCTGCGGGGACTGCGCGACCGCAGCCAGGAAGACCAACTGGAGGCCCGGGCGGCGGACGACGACATCGCCTACGTCAGCCTGGATGGCAGCGTGGGTTGTCTGGTCAACGGGGCCGGGCTGGCCATGGCGACACTGGACGTTGCCAGCGCCGCCGGGGCGGCGCCGGCCAACTTTCTGGACGTGGGCGGCGGCGCATCGGAGGAAAAAGTCGCCACTGCGGTAGGCATCATCCTGTCCGACCCCAAGGTGGACCGGGTGCTGGTCAACATATTCGGCGGCATCCTGCGCTGCGACGTAGCCGCCCGCGGCATCGTTATGGCCTATGCGGAGCGCCGGGCCACGCAGCCGCTGGTGGTGCGGATGCTGGGCACCAACCTGGAAGAGGGCAAAGAGATTCTGGCCCAATCCGGCCTCAACGTTACTTTCACCGACACGCTGACCGCAGCGGCGGCGGCGCTCAGCAACGGCAAGGGCGCATAAGATTATGGGCATCCTACTCAACGAGCAGTCCCGGGTGCTGGTGCAGGGCATAACCGGACGCGAAGGCAGTTTTCACGCCCGCGCCTGCAAGGAGTACGGCACGCAGCTGGTGGCCGGCGTAACGCCGGGCCGGGGCGGGCAGCTGTTTGACGACGCAGTGCCGGTTTTCGACTCGGTGGGCGAGGCGGTGGCCGCTACCGGAGCCAACGTGTCGCTTATCTTTGTGCCGCCGGCTTTTGCGGCGGACGCCATCGCCGAGTCGGTGGACGCCGGTATCCCCCTGCTGGCCTGCATCACCGAGGGGATTCCGGTGCAGGACATGGTGGGCCTCTATCGCTACGTGCAGGCCAACTCGGTGCGCCTGATTGGGCCGAACTGCCCCGGTTTGATTAATCCGGGGGCGCGCTGCAAGGTGGGCATTATGCCCGGCGATATTCACCTGCCGGGCCGGGTGGGGGTGGTTTCCCGCAGCGGCACGCTGACTTACGAAGCGGTGGGGCAGCTGACCGACCTGGGCATCGGGCAATCGTCGTGCGTGGGCATTGGCGGCGACCCGATTATCGGCAGCAGCTTTGTGGACATCCTGCGACTGTACAACGACGACCCGGATACGGATATGGTGGTGTTCATCGGGGAAATCGGCGGGACGATGGAGCAGGAAGCCGCCGAGTACATCGGTTCCGCAGAGTTCACCAAGCCGGTGTGCGCGCTGATTGTGGGGGCTACCGCGCCGTCAGGCAAGCGGATGGGCCACGCCGGGGCCATCATTACTGGCGAATCGGCGACGGCGGCGTCCAAGACGCGGGCGCTGGAGCGGGCCGGGGCGGTGATTATCCCGACGCCGGCGGATATTGGGGCGACGGCGCGGGGGATGTTGGGGGAAGTGGGGCAGGGCTAATCCGCAGCCGTCAGTTCACCAAACGCCTCAATGATTAGTTCCCAGTATCGGGGGTTGCTATCCATTGACATCATCAGACGCACTACACGCTCCAGGCTGAGGCTGTTGCGACGCAGCCATTCCATTACCGGCTTCAAATCCTACCCGTATCGCCCGGATGCGATAGCAACGCTCATCTCTACTGCCTCATCCTGCAGCGCAATGAGAGCGTATCCGTTAAGGGTCAAGATTATATGGCAGCAGATTAACCCCATCCGTTTGTTGCCGTCGATGAACGGGGATGGTTGAGAGTCAGGTAGCACCACAAGGCAGCCGCCTTTTCGTACAAACCGTGGTAAAGGTACTGACCGCCAAAGGATTGCCGCGGCTGGGCCAAGGCGGATTCCAGCTTGCCCCGGCCCCGGTCGCCATCCAAATATTGATAGTCAGGCACCGGGTCGGGGTAATCTCGGAAAAAATCCGACACCATTACGGTAAGGTTTCGCTCGACTTCATCCAAAGTGATGAAGCGGTATTCTCTCTCGGTCAAGAATCCTCTCCCCAGTTAACAAAGTTGACAAAGCCCTCCAGTGCGTGAACGGAGGGCTTTGTCTCAAAAGTGCACTCGGAGGTTCAGTAATCAGCGGTTGGCCAACTCACGCAGGGCCGGGGCGTTCAGAGCCAAGGCCAGTTTGGCGGCAGCTTCGAACTGTTCCTGCCGAGCCCGGTCCAGTTTGGCGGCAGCTTCGAGATGTTCCCGCCGAGCCCGGGTCACTTTGGCGGCGGCTTCGAAATGTTCCCGCCGAGCCCGGGTCACTTTGGCGGCGGCTTCGAAATGTTCCCGCCGAGCCCGGGTCACTTTGGCGGCGGCTTCGAACTGTTCACGTTTGGCTTGTTCCGAAGTGCGCACGGGCTGCTTGGCGGTGTTCTCGGTAGCCATTTTAACGTTCCTCCCGTTGCTTGGGGCTTGACAGCGTTGCCTTACGGCGTATGGCAATTGTAAGCGTACCGCAAAAATTCGTCAAACGGATGACGTCCGTCGGCCGGCAGTGTACAATGGTAAGCACCGAGCGGGCGTAGCTTAGTGGTAAAGTCCCAGCCTTCCAAGCTGGCTACGTGGGTTCGATTCCCATCGCCCGCTCCATTTTTTCGCGCCAGTCAACCCCGTCAGGGTGGGCCGGCAATGATAGATATAGTGCGCCGGCCCAGGGGTTGCACTGGTCGGTTGTTGGGCCCGCCGGTCAGTTTCTGCATCTTTGCCGCCTGCTCCGGGGAAACCGTGCCAATCTCGCGCATTACCAGCCAGCGCACGCCTTCCGTGCAGGGCGGTGTGGTTAAAGAGCCATTGTAGCCGTAGTAACCAAGTTGCGCGGGGATGAAAGCGGCGGCTTTGGCGCCGGGTTCCAGGTCAACGGTCTCGCCAACTTCCGGGGCGGCGTCCAGCAGGGCCGACACAATGGAGCTGGGCACGCCGGCGCGGAACAGCAGCGCGACTACCGCCAGGTTGGCGCTGTCGTCCTGGTGCACCAGATGCAGCTCCGCCGTGAAACTTTCGCCGTCCAGCGTATGCTCCGCGGGCGAGTGAAAGTGTATTCCCAGCAGCGTGTAGTTCCGGGCTCCGACGCTAATGCCGTTGCCGGGTTCGTAGTCGAGATAAATGGTGTGGCCGTTGTTGCGCGCAGAGGTTGACATACCGGGGTAGTGGAACGCAACCGGCGCGGCATCCCCCGGCGCGTATCCGGCTATGTTCACCGGGGACTGGGCCATCCCCTCGCCGCAGGCGCGGTAGTCGTCGGACAAGGACGCCCATTTATCGGGCGCGCCCGGGCCGGAATACCCCCAGCCGCCAGGGCTATGGGCCGGGGCTGTCTCGCCGTTGCAGGCGGCCAGCGCCAGAGCGGTTAAGAGCGCGATGGTGAGCAACAGTGCGGATTTAATCATAAATCCGCTGTGGTCAGCGCGCGAGTCGTCGCATCCCGGAGGGCGGCGGCGTCCAGCGTGGCGGTCAGTTCGTTGGACTCGTTCAGGCTGAAATTTTCTTCCTGCCGGAACTCGTCCAGCACGGCGGCGATGGCGTCGCCACGTTCCGCATCGGATGCGGCGGCCAGGGCGGGCAGGCTGCCGGCGCTGACGTGACGCTCAATTTCGGCGGTGAGCAGCTCTGTCTCCACCACGCGGCGCTGAATCAGCCCGATGTTTTGCAGATTGCGGCCCAGGTAGCAGCCGCCGAACTGCATAATCTCGCACTCGCGCCCTTCCAGTCCGTCGATTTCGGCGAACCAGTGGTAGCGGGGTTCCAGCTCGTGCTCGGTCAAGTAGTCGCGCACCAGCCGGTCTTCGGCGGCGGGGTCTTGCGGGTCAAATACCAGCTTGACGGTGTGCATCATCAGGCCGGCGGGTTCAACGGTGATGTACATGGTTCAGCCTCCTGATTGGCTGGGTCAGCCGGCCACGGCGCGGACGATGCGGTCAACGTTGTCGGGGCCGGGGGCAACGGTCTTGTTGTCCACCAGGCGCATAGCTTCTACGATGGCGTCGTGGTAGGGAGTGGCGACGCCGGTTTCGCGGCCCTTTTCGCAGATGAGGCCGTTCATAAAGTCCACTTCGGACTTGCGGCCTTTGTGCACGTCCTGGGCCATGGAGGCCAGCCAGTTGACGCGGCCGCCGGCCTGGGACAAGCGGCCGTCCAGCTCTTCAAAGACGTCGCCCCGGTCGGCATCGGCCCAGGTTGCGGCGGAGATGCCGTTGATGTCCACCACATTGAGGCCCTGGGCCAGACCGACTTGCGCGCCTTCTTTGGCCAGCTGGATGCGGATGCGGCGCACGGCGGCGTTTTCGGCCATATCCTGGCTGCCCAGCGTACTCATGGCGGAGATGGCGTTGCCCATTCCGTTCTGGCAGAGTTTGGCCCACCGCTCGCCCCGCAGGTTGTCGGTGGCATAGGCGGCGTCGATGTGGTCCAGTTTGGCGGCTAGGGCCTGGGAGCGCGGGGTGACGGCGCCGGTGTTCTCACCGATGCGAAACACGGTGTGGCCGTGGTCCCGGCCGGGCGCGCCGCCCCGGTTGACGTGGGCGGGTTCCCAAAGGGCGACTTCGATATGGGAGGCGATGCAGCCCAACTGTCGCTCGGGGCCGACGATGGCGGCGATGGTGGGGTCGTTCCAGCAGTTCTGGATGGACACGAAGGCGCCGTCGTCCTTGACGTAGCGCTTGATGAAGTGGGTGGCCCACTCGGTATCGTAGGATTTGACGGTGATAAAGGCATAGTCGAAGGGTTCAGTGATGTTCTGGGCGTCGGTCAGGTGCATGGCGTTGACGGGCACGGTGAAGTCGCCCTGGCTGCCGCTGGCCCGCAGACCCGCGGCGCGCATTTTCTCTACGTGCTCGGGCCACATATCAATGAAGGTGATGTCGTCCTCGCCGGCCTGGACGAGGAAAGCGCCCACGTAGCTGCCGACGGCGCCGGGGCCCATGATTACGATGCGGTCTGTCATAGTGTTTGCTCCTTATGCAGCGTGGTCCGGGGATGTGGCCGGCGTGGCGACGGCCGGTTGGGGTTGGCTGGGGGAGTGGATGACGGCGTAACAGCGGAGGATTTCATCGCGCCAGCGCTGCGGGATGCGATGCCAGTCTTTCAGGTCAACGATGTAGGGCAGCCGGGTTTCGGAGAGGTCGTCGCGCAAATCCTCCAGCGCACCCGCTGGCAGCGGCTGGTCGCCCATCACTGCCAGGTCAAGGTCGGAGTATTCCCACGAATGCCCGGAGACGCGGGAGCCGTAGGCCCACACTTCCCGGTCGGGGAGGCAGCGTTGCAGGATGCCGGTCACCATTTTCAGGTGTTGGGGGGTGATGTCAACCCGGGATAGCGGTATCATTCTATCCTCGCGCGCAGTATGACGATTAGCCGGTTCACGGCGTCGTGCAAGGCTGGGGCCGCGGCGACAATACGCGCGACGGCATCCTCGTCAAAGTACTCATGGGCGGTAGCGTTGCGGCGTTCCCGGAATTCGAGCCATTCGTCCGGCGGCCCGGTCAGACCGTTACGGGCAGCGATACGGATAATATCGGGATTGCGCATTATACCCGCCTGACTGGGGGAAAGGACGTAATCGGCGACATAGCGGCGGATGGCATTGAACGCCTGTTCGTAGGTGAACTCGTAGCCCTTGACTACGGCGGCCTGGAGCATATCGTAGAGAGAATGTTCCGCGTCCGTTTCGGCATAGCGGGCAAGGAAGCTGCCAAAACGGGCGTTGGCAGCTTCCAGCCCGTCGAGGTTGATGCGACGTTCCGTAGTCATCAGGATTGCCCGCAGATTGAACTTGCCGGCCGGCGCGGATGCCGGCAGAATTTCGCTTCCATAGTTACCCCGGCATCGCGTCCCCTACATTGCCACTACCCGCGCGTTGTCAATCTGCGGCAGGGCTTTGATTTCGGCCAGGACGTCGGCGGAGATGGGGTCGTCGACGCCCAGCACCATCATGGCCTGGCCGCGGTGGGTGATGCGGCCCACTTCCATAAAGCTGATGTTGATGTTGCGCCGGCCGGCCACCGTGCCGACGGCGCCGATGGTGCCGGGCCGGTCCTGGTTGTCCACGAACAGCAGGTAGGGAGTGGTGGACGGGGCCACGTCCATCCAGTAGTCGTTGACCCGCACCAAGTGGGGGGCGTCGCGCAGCGAGGTTCCGGCGATGGTGATGTCGTCGCCGGTGGTGTGCAGCGTGGCGGTAATCAGGCTGGCGTACTCGCGGCTGTCGGCGGAGGTTTGCTCGGTGATTTGCAGCCCGCGCTGCTGGGCCAGCACCGGAGCGTTAATCATGTTGACCGCCGCGCCGCTGACCGGCCCCAGCAGTCCCACCAGGGCGGCGGCTTTGAGGATGGCGGTGTCGTGGCCGGCGATTTCGCCCTGGCAGCGCAATGTGATGCCGACAAACTGACCCTGCGCCATGCCGGTGAGCAAGCGGCCCACCATGGAGGCGACGGGGACATAGGGGGCCAGGATGGCGTGGACTTCGGGCGGCACGAAGGGAGCGTTGACGGTGTTGCGGGCCGGTTTGCCGTCCAGCACGGCCAGCACCTGCTCGGCGGCCTCAATGGCGACCTCGCGCTGGGCCTCCTGGGTGGATGCGCCCAAGTGCGGCGTGGCGACCAGGCGGGGATGTTGCAGCAACGGCAGGTCGCCGGGCGGTTCGTTGGTGAACACGTCCAGGGCGACGCCGGCCAGATGGCCGTTTTCCAGGGCTTCCAGCAGAGCCGCTTCGTCCACCAGTTCGCCGCGGGCCACGTTGATGAGGCGGGCGCCGGGTTTCATCCTGGCGAGCTGCGGAGCGGAAATCAGTTTGGCAGTGCCCGGCGTCAGGGGGGTGTGCAAGGTGATGAAGTCGGCCTGCGGCAGCAGTTCGTCCAGAGAGAGCACCGTTACGCCGAGGCGGGAAGCGAAATCGGGGGCAACGAAAGGGTCGTAGGCGATCAGGCGCATCCCGAAAGCGGCGGCGCGGCGGGCGACTTCGGAACCGACGCGGCCCAATCCGATGATGCCCAGCGTCTTGTTGCGCACCTCAATGCCCATAAAGGCGGAGCGCTGCCACAGTCCTTCCTTCATAGAGGCGTAGGCTTGAGGCACGTTGCGGGCCAGCGCCAGCATCAGCGCCACGGTGTGCTCGGCGGCGGCCACGGTGTTGCCGATGGGCGCGTTGACCACGGCCACGCCGGCGCGGGTGGCGGCGTCCAGGTCGATATTGTCCACGCCAATGCCGGCGCGGGCCACGACTTTCAGGTTGCTGCCGGCGGCGATGACCGGGGCGGTTACTTTGGTCTCGCTGCGAACCACCAGCGCGTCGTAGTCGCCGATGGCGGCGATGAGTTCGTCGGGAGAAAGGCCGCGTTTGACATCAACGGGGACGTGCTTTTGGAGCAGGTCGATACCCTCGGCGTCCACGTTATCGGTAATCAGTACTTTGGGCATAGGGATTTGGAGCCTCCGGGCCGGGGCCGATTGGCGGCCGCCGGCGTTGCATTACAAAGCGCCAAGTCCGACGGGATGGCATATTGCCGACGGACTGGCAATTCCTGCCAGCATTACTAGCGCAATGATGGTAGCACAGGGGACGCCCGCTGTCATTGCAGGCGACATTCGTCCGCCAAATCGTCGGCTGGTTGCGCCACGACGGACGGCTACGGCGATGCCAGGCCGTGTTGTCGTAGAACGGCGTCCACAAACGGCTTGAGCTGGCCTTTGGCTCCGATTATGTGCATTGCTACCACGGAAGCAGGTTATTTGTCGGGGTCTTTGTCGTAGAAGACCGCGACGCCGTTGGCAATTGACTCGCCGATGGGAACGCATTTTGCAACGCTGAGATACAGCACGTCAGCCGCTTTGTCGTAAGTGGCTGCCTGGTTTGGCAGGTCGTAGTCCGGGTTCACCGGCTGGGTGGCCATGGTCGTTCTCCAAATCGTTGTGCCAGTGAGCCGCAACGCTCAACTTTGTCTAGGGCGTGTGGTCAAATTATTTTGGCCCACAGCGCCAGGGCCCGTATCTGGCAGATTGCCAGGTATGACGCCGCGTTTTTGGCATACCGCGTCGCCACACCCCGCCATTCCTTGAACTTGCAAAACCCGTTCTCCACCAAATGACGCGCCTGGTACAAATCCGCGTCATACTCCTGAGGCTCCCGCCGATTCCGCTTTGGCGGTATCACTGGCGTCATCCCCGCCCCACGGGCCGCCGCCAGCACCTTATTTGTGTCATACCCTTTATCCGCCAGCAAATGCTCCGCCGCAAGGCCCGCAATCAGCGCCCCCGCCTGGGTACAGTCCGCCGTGGTTCCCGACGTTACCACCATCCGCACCGGCATCCCGTGGGCGTCCACCGCCAGATGCAGTTTCGTGTTCAGCCCCCTTTGGTGCGACCGACCGCCTGATTGCCGCCCCGGGCGCCCGTGCCATGCTGGTGCACTTTGATGTAGCTGGCGTCAATCATCAGCCATTCAAAATCGGGGTCGTCAACCAGGGCTTCCTGCAATTCAGCCCAGACATTTTTATTGCGCCAGCGAATAAAGCGGCGGTGGGTGTTGCCCCAGTCGCCGTAGTCCGGGGGCAAGTCGCGCCAGGGGGCGCCGGTGCGCAGTACCCAGAACACGGCGTTGATGAAACGGCGGTTGTTCTGTGCCGGGCGTCCCACTTTGCCGGGGCCGCCGGGGAGGCGGGGTTCCAGGATTTGCCAGGCGCGGTCGGAGATGTCGTGGCGGTGATAAGCAGCGGCGGCGGTGGACACGGAATCGCCCTCCTGGTGGCAGATTGCGGCTAACAGCGCCAGTTTACCACCATATCCCCAATTTGACCACACGCCCTAATGTCGCTTGAGCGAGATGCCGCCCCATGGCCGGCGCATCGCCTTCAGTACTGCCGCACCTGCCAGCCACCGCGGCACGGGATTATACAGTCACCTCTCGCAGTCCGTGCTAATATGCTGGTGGAAGCGCTCCACCTTACCAATTCTAACCCTTGCCGGTATTGATTGAGGTTTCGCACCATGACCACGCAGATTGCGGCCCCGCGGGTCGCTTACCATGAATTGACGCCCATCGTGCTGGACGATGACTACGTTTGTCCGGACCCGGAGGAAGGGCGAGATATGCTGCAAGCTCCTACCATCGACAAGGGCGGCTACTTCGTAGGGCGGCATTTTTCCGGCCGGCCCGACGTGCTGGTGCGCACCGACGGTTTTATCTTTTACAACCAGTACAATATGAACTATCGCTTCAAGCCGGACCTGTACGTGGCTTTCGGCGTGGACGCAGACGCCATTCGCCGGCGGAACGGGTATGTGATTTGGGAAGTGGGCAAGCCGCCGGATTTCGCGCTGGAAGTGGCTTCGGAAACCACCCACGAATGGGACACAGGGGGCAAGCCGGGGCTGTATGCCGGTGTGGGCATTGCCGAATACTGGCGGGTGGACCCCTCCGGGGGCGACCTTTACGGTTATCCCCTAGCGGGCGACGTGCTGGTTGGCGGCATTTACCATCCCATCGACCTGGAGACGGAAGCCGATGGCACGATATGGGGCTACAGCGCCGTGCTTGATTTGTGCCTGTGCTGGAACCCGGCCTGGGATTGGGACGTTGACGACGAATCCAAACTGCGTTTTTACGACCGCAAAACCGGGCGCTACCTGTGCGATATATCCCTGGTTGAAACAGAGCGGGATGAGGCAGTGGCGGGGCAGGTGGTGGCTGAGGCGGAGCGGGATGAGGCAGTCGCAAAGCGAGACGAGGCGGTGGCGGAACTGGAACAGGCACAGGAGCGCATCCGTCAGTTGCAGGCGGAGTTGGGCCGCCGGGAATCGCCGCCCGGCGATGCTAACTGATTACTGGCGAGGCAGCGTCAATCAAGGCTGCATCAGTCAGGGAGGATTTTCCAATGATTAATACTTTCTCCACTCTTTACGCCGGCCATGTGCTGGAAGGCGACGGCATCGGGTTTGACGGCATACCGGCTAACGACCGCTGGTATGACAACGACCGGCTGGCCCAGGCTATGGACATCGCCCGGCAAGCCGCCGTGTTTCTGGACGACCTGGGGTTCGATATTCTCTGGATGGCGGAGCACCACTTCCAGCGGGAAGGCTACGAGTGCATCCCCAACCTGCTGATTATGAGCCAGTATCTGGCCCAGCACACCCGGCGCATCAAGTTTGGCTGCGGGTTCAACATCCTGCCGATGTGGCACCCCATCCGGCTGGCCGAGGATTTTGCGATGGTGGACATCCTCACCGGCGGGCGCGTGGTGTTCGGCATCGGGCGCGGTTATCACACCCGCGAGGTGGAGTCCTTTGGCGCGCCCATGATTGACGGCGACGCCAACCGGGAGCTGTTTGAGGAGCAGTTCGAAATTGTTATGAAAGCCTTTAACAGCGAGGCGTTCTCCCACCAGGGCAAGCACTACACCATCCCGCCGGACATTCCGTATCGCGGCTATGACCTGAAAGAGGTGACGCTGGTGCCCCGGCCACGGACGCAGCCGGTGGAGGTGTGGCAGCCCATCGTCAGCGCGTCCGACCGGGCGCTGGACTATATGGCGAAGTGGGGCATCAAAGGCGTCATCCTGGGCACCGGGCAGGAATACGTGGACGAATGGATACACCGCTACCAGGCGGCCAACCGGCGGGCCGGCCGGGATTTGGCGCTGGGCGAAGGCTTGTGCATCGGCCTGTGGGCGATGGTGGACGACACCACCGCCGGCGCCCGTCGCCAACTGGAGCCGCTGTTTGAGGAACACGTCAAATTTGCCGCCCCGCTGGGTATGCTGCGCTACAGCGACCAGCAAATCGCCGCCACCGGCCCCGGCGGAGTAGCCCGCCACATCGCCGCCGGCAGCAACTTTCAGGACGTTATCGACAACCGGGCCTGGTTCGCCGGCAGCCCGGAGGACACGGTGGCCTACATCGGGGAGCTGCAGGACAAGTATCCGGGGCTGGAGCAGGTTATGATTGCCTTCCCCATGGGGGCGACAACGGGGCAGTTCCGGGAGCAGATGGGGCGGTTCGCGGCGGAGGTGATACCGCATTTCAAGAAGGAGACGGTGGAGGCGTAAGATGACGACCAGGCTGCCCTACGCGCCACCCCACAGCACAAACATCGCCAACCTGGACTCTTTCTTTGGGCCGGACGCGCCGCCGCTGCCGGACCCGGAACCTTTGCCCGACGGTATGCAGCAAAACCCGCACATCATCCACGTAATGCAAATCCTTGACGATATACGGGGCCGCCGCCCCGGCGTGTTCGTCGATACGAACACCATCGTCTATTACGACCCCGCCGACCGCAACCGGCGGTTCCAGCCGGACGTCTATGCCGCTTTTGACGTAGATGCCGAGGCCATCCGGGAGCGCAACGGCTACGTAATCTGGGAAGTGGGCAAGCCGCCGGATTTCGTGCTGGAGGTGGCGTCAGAAAGCACGGCGGATAACGATATTGGCTATAAGCGCGACCTGTACGCTCGCGTGGGCATCCCCGAATACTGGCGGTTTGACGCCAGCGGCGGGGATATGTACGGCGCGGCTTTGGTGGGCGAATACCTGGAGAACGGAGTCTATCAGCCCTTCCCAATCCACACCGCCCCGGACGGCGCAACCTGGGGCTACAGCCCCCTGCTGAACCTGAACCTGCGCTGGAACGACGAACGGCTGGAACTGCAAGACCCGGAAACCGGCGAAATCCTGCTGGACCGGCGGGGCGTGCGGCTGGCCCAGGAAGCCGCCCTTGAACAACGGGACGCCGCCCTCGAGCAACGGGACGCCGCCCTCGCCGCCAGCGCCGACTACCGGGAGCAGATACGCCAACTGCAAGAACAGCTCTGGGAATTGCAACCGCCGGAATAAGCCGGTAAGGTTGCCAGAGAGTAATCCCCATTTCAAGAAGTAGTCGGCCGGAACGGAGGCGTAAGATGACCACCAGACTGCGCTATGCGCCGCCGCATAGCGCGCACATCGCCAACCTGGACCCCTTTTTCGGGCCGGACGCGCCGCCACTGCCCGACCCGGAACCACTGCCCGACGGTATGCAGCAAAACCCTTACATCCTGCACGTAATGCAAATCCTCGTCGACGTGCTGACCGACCGGCTCAACACGTTCGTGGATACGAACACCATCGTCTATTACGACCCGTCCGACCGCAACCGCCGGTTCCAGCCGGACGTGTACGCCGCCTTTGACGTGGACGCGGCGGCCATCCGGCAGCGCAACGGCTACGTAATCTGGGAGGTAGGCAAGCCGCCGGATTTCGTGCTGGAGGTGGCGTCGGAAAGCACGGCGGACAACGACATCGGCAGCAAGCGTAGCCTCTACGCCGCGCTGGGCATCCCCGAATACTGGCGGTTTGACGCCAGCGGCGGCGCTATGTACGGCGCAGCGCTGGTAGGCGAGTACTTGGAGAACGGAGTCTATCAGCCCTTCCCAATCCAGACCGCCCCGGACGGCGCAACCTGGGGCTACAGCCCCCTCCTAAACCTGAACCTGCGCTGGAACGACGAATGGCTGGAACTGCAAGACCCGGAAACCGGCGAAATCCTGCTGGACCGACGGGGCGTGCGGCTGGCCATGGCAGCAGCGCAAGCGGCATTGCGGGAACGGGATGAGAGGATACGTCAACTGGAAGAACAGCTCTGGGAATTGCGACCGCCGGAATAGTCTGGCTGGCACATTTCACTCAGCCAGCCAAAGATGCGGCACGGATAATTTCCGGGGGAGCAAAGCCATCAGGCTGCTTGATGAAACGATTGCGAAACGCTGTCCTGGCATTTCGCAATTTCGCACACAGGAGGGACGACTGATATGACGACGTACAGCTGGGACAAATTCGTTCCGCCCGAATCGGAGATAATTGATGGCGTGTGGTATCCCAGCGATGAGATAGGCCACAACTGGATTCTGGTGCATGACATCCGCGCCCTGGTGCGCCGGATGCTGGATCCGGAACTGGCCGAACCGCTGATTGCAGAGCTGGACTTGCTCTACGAGCGCAATCATTTTCCGCTGCCCTAGCCTGCTGCGTCCCCGCCCTTGCAACGGCGGGGGTGTTGTTTTAGCATACCGGCAACGCCAAAAACCCGGGGTGTTCCCATGACTACGCCTGCCGTCCCGAAACCCCAATCCGCGCCAACGCCGGACAATGGCCATGGCGAGTACGCTGACGGCGTGTTTTATCCTTACGCCGACGACGAACCGATGGCTGAAACCAAGCGCCACTACATCCCGGCCGCCTACGCCGTATTTGCCCTGGAGGGCTATTTCTCCGACCGCCCCGATGTTTTCGTGGCCGGGGATATGCTCATCTACTACGCGCAGGGACAGCCGGATGGACAGGTCGCGCCGGATGTTTTCGTCGTCCCCAACGTGGGCAATCATCTCCGCAACTCCTACTTTATGTGGCGTGAGGGACAGGCGCCGGCGTTCATAATGGAGATAACGTCGCGCAAGACCGTTGACAATGACATTGGCCACAAACGGAGCCTGTACGAAAGTTGGGGCGTACCGGAGTACTGGCTGTACGACCCGACGCCGGAGACCTTGCTCAGCCCGCAGTTGCAGGGGTTTCGCCTGGCAAACGGCCGCTATGAGCGAATCGCGGTGGAAAGCGGCCCCGCCACTGGCCAGTACCGGGGTTTCAGCGCCGCGCTGAATCTGGAGCTGCACGTGCGGCCGGACTGGTTCCGGTTTTTCAACCCGGCCACTGGGGAATACCTGAACAACCTGGAGGAAGCTGAAGCGGCGCGGCTGGATGCAGAGCAAGCCCTGGCCGAGGAACGCGCCCGCAATGCGGAACTGGCGCGGATACTCCGTGAACACGGCATCGCTCCACCGTAATAGCCCGCCCCTTTAACCCGGTGGCCCCCCAGCCGGCGCCGATTCGGTGTATTATGGGGCGCGCGTGGGCCCCGCCGTCGCCGCTTTGGGCGGTCGGCGCTGCCGATGCTAACCTGCGCCCGAAGGAGGCCGGTTTATGTTTCTGATGCGTTTTACCGAACGGGCTTACGTGAACTATACCGAAGAGGACGTGCGCAACTCGCCCAACGAGGCGGTGCGGCTCACGTTCTCCAACTCGAACTTTAATCCGCAGGAAGGCCATTTCCTCTACAATATGTACCTGGACGAGTACGAGTACTCGGAGGAAGTGGGCTTCGACGGCTTGATGCTCAACGAGCATCACAACACGCCGACCTGCCTGGGCGCGACGATGAACCTGGAAGCGGCTATTCTGGCGCGCAATACCAAGAACACCAAGATTGTGCTCCTGGGCAACCCGCTGCCCATTTTTGACAACCCCATCCGTCTGGCTGAAGAGCTGGCGGAGATTGACATGATTTCGGGCGGCCGGCTGGTGTCCGGTTTCGTGCGGGGTACCGGCGTGGAGAGCCTGGCTACCAACACCAACCCGCTGTTCAACCGGGAGCGGTTTGAAGAGGCCCACGACCTGGTGCTCAAAACCTGGACCACGCCCGGCCCCTTCCGCTGGGAGGGCAATCATTACCACTTCCGCGTGGTTAACCCCTTCCAGGTGCCGCTGCAAAAGCCGCATCCGCCCATCTGGATTCCCGGCACGGGCAGCCCGGAGACGCTGGTGTGGTGCGCCGAGCGCAACTATCCGTACATCTTTCTGGAAACCGACCCGCAAGGCACCCAGGATATGAAGTCCATCTACTCCGAAACTGCCCGCGAGCACGGCTATGAACCGGGGCCGGAGAACTTCGGCTACCTGGTGCGGATTCACGTGCAGGACACCGACGAAAAGGCGTATGACGTGGGCAAGGGCTATATGGTGGGCAACATCGGCGTGGGCCGCATCCCGCTGCCCCGGGACTATGCCTCGCCGGTGGGCTACGGCAGCCGCAGCGACGACCCCCGCTTCCTGCGCCTGCGCGAGCAGATTCGCAGCGACCCGTTCCGCGTGGGCGGTCTGGACTCGGCGCACTATGACGAGATTCTGGACTCGAAGCGGTGGATTATCGGCAGCCCCGATACCGTCGTCAGCCAGCTGCGCGAGGTGCTCAGCTATATGCGCCCCGGCATCCTGGCGGTGTGGACCAACGACGGCTCTATCAGCCACGAGGACACCATGCGCTGCCTGGAGCTGATGGGGCAGGAAGTTCTGCCGGCCTTGCGCGAAATCGGCGAGGAGCTGGAGCTGACCGACCCCTTCCAGAAAGAGGGAGCGCAGCCGGGGCTTACCTTGGGCTAGCCACGGGAATTGCCACCCGCACCCCAACCCTCTCCCAATCCAGGGAGAGGGAGCCGCCCGGTGGGATACGCAGAACAGTTGGAAAATTAAGGAGCGATGCACGAATGGCGAATTTTACTGAGGAAACGATTTCGGTTGCCGGCAGCAACCTGCAAGTGTACAAAGGCGGCTCCGGCGACCCGCTGCTGGCGTTGCACGGCGCCGGCGGCAACGCCGGGCCGCGGCGCTACGCCCACGCCCTGGCTGAGAAGTTCACCGTCTATCTGCCTTCCCATCCCGGCTACGGCGCCAGCGACCGCCCCGGCTGGGTGGAGTCCATGCAAGACCTGGCCTGCTTCTACACCTGGTTCCAGGAGCAGGAAGGATTGGAGAACGTGCGGGCCATCGGGTTCTCCATGGGCGGCTGGCTGGCCGCCGAGATGCTTGCCATGACGGGCCACGCTTTCAGCAAGGTGATGCTGGTGGGCGCCGCCGGCATCAAACCGCAGGAAGGCGAGATTACCGACATATTCATCATCAGTCCCGCGCAGGTGCGCGATTTGGTGTACCACGACCCGGCGCAGGTTCCCGAATGGGAGGAACTGTTTGGCACGCCCCCCACACCGGAGCAGGCGCAGCAGGCCGAAGGCGACCGGGAGATGGCTATTCGCCTCACCTGGCGGCCCTATATGTACAACCCCCGCCTGCCGGCCAAGCTGGGCCGGGTCAGCATCCCGACGCATATCGTGTGGGGGGAGAACGACAACCTGGTGCCGGTGGAGTGCGCCGACCTGTACCAGCAGGCCATCGCCGGGTCGCAGGTGACGGTTATCCCCAACTGCGGCCACTCGCCGCAGATTGAAAAGCCCGACGACTTTGTGCAGACGGCGCTGGCCTTTTTGTAGGCCGGCGCCGCGCCGCAAAAGCCGGGCCAGCGGAGAGCGACTATGACCACGCCAATCATCGGTCAGGAACTGCTGACTGCCAACGACCTGCTGCGCCTGTCCAGCAAAGGCGTCAAGGGCGAACTGGTACGGGGAGTTTTCCACGAACTTATGTCGACAAGCGGAGAACACAGCGAAGTCGCCGCCGCACTGGCCGGCGAAATCCGGTCTTATGTCCGCCCACGCCGGCTGGGTCGAGTCTCAACTTCCGATGGTGGCGTCCGACTGGAACGGGACCCTGACACGGTGCGGGAGATGGATGTAGGCTACTACTCTGCTGAAACGCTGCCGCTGGATGTGAGAGTACGCGGCAGCTACTACGAGGTTGCTCCCGACCTGGTAGCGGAGATTGTGTCGCCTAATGACCAGCCTCGGCAAGTGGCCGACCGGGTAGCGATGTGGCACAGCTACGGGGTGCCGCTGGTGTGGGCGGTTTATCCGGCGCTGCGGACGGTGGCGGCGCACCCACTGGGCAGGACGGCGGTCATCCTGGGAGAGGACGATGTGCTGGACGGCGGGGCGGCGATTCCCGGCTTCCAATGCCTGGTGCGGGATATACTTGACCCGTAGCCGGCTGCTCCGCCGCCCAATAGGGGACGATGATGAAAGTTCTGTCGCTCACCGCAAAGAACTACCGCAGCCTGCGCGATGTTACCGTTGCGCTGGGCAGCCTCAATCTGTTCATCGGCGCCAATGCGTCGGGTAAAAGCGCGATTTTGGATGCGTTGCGCTTTTTGAGCGAAGGCGTCCGCACCCGTGATTTCCGCGGGCCCGTCTTTTCGCGCGGCGGCATTCTGAACTTGGCTTGGAAAGGCACGGAAGCCAACCGGGTAGATCTTACCGTGGTAGTGGAAGGCGAGAAGCGGTTTGAGTGGTCAGTGGCGTTAGTGCGGCACGGGTACGACTTTGCTGTGCTGGAGTCAGTATATGAAACGCCGCGAGGGTCGCCGCGGATTGAGCTGCTGCGCGCCGAATCGGGCCGAGGTTCGTGGTGGTCAGGGGAGAAGGGGGAGACGGTCAGTCTCCTACAAGACTCGTCCGTTTGCGCGCTGGCCGCCGCTTCTGCCGACGCGTCATTCCCGGCACGTCAAATTGCCGAATTTGTGAGTAAGTGGGGGTTTTTTGACCCCAGCCCTTTCCTGTTGCGACGGGACTGGAACCTGCCCGATACCGGCGGATTTGACCCCTACGGCCGCAACCTTGGTGAAACGCTCTACAGCCTCTGGGGTACACACCCTGAAGTACTTGACCAGGTTGTTGAGGCAACCCAGTCAATTGTAGGACTTCCTGATTCGGTTGAACCCAGAGAGTCCGAAGACCGCTTCTATTTTGTGCAGCACGAACCTGGCCTGATGTTTCCGGTGAACCAGATGGGTGTTTCCAGCGGAACGTTGCGCGTACTCGCGTTGATGACCGCGCTGTACGGACAATCCGGCACCGCCCTAATTGGCATTGAGGAACCGGAGAATTACATTCACCCTTTGGCAATGGAAGCGCTCGTTGAGCATATTCACGCCGCACGAGAGAGAGCCCAATTTCTGGTGACAACCCACTCGCCATTGTTGCTCAGCTACCTGGATGAACCGGCGGCGGTGAACATCGTCAAACGCGATAAAAATCTGGGTACCATCGTCCAGAAGGAGAGCAACCCGGACGGTGTGCGTCAGGCATTAGAGGCGTCCGGGTTTGGCTTGGGCGAGTACCATGAAACCAAAGGGTTCGGAGGCTAACGGCGATGCACAAGCGCGTATTGGTCATAGCCTCCGGCAACACGGAACGACTGGCGCTGCCCCATTTGACGGCGCACTTGCAAAATCATGGCATCGTCATAGAGGTTCGGATTCCACCCAGAAATCGTGCTATCACAGATAGGGAGGCGTACAACATAATCCAGTCTGCCCAGTACGATATGCCCACGCCAGATAAGTATGTCGTGCTGGCAGACGCTGATGGCAAGTCTCCGGAAGCGGTTTTGCAACTTATATGCTCCGGCTTGTCGCGGCGGCTTGGCGAATACTTCGAAACCGCAGTGCTGTATGCTTACGCCCAATGGCATCTGGAGGCATGGTATTTCGCTGATGCTCAGGGCTTGCGCAAATTTTTCGGCGGACGGGCGCTGGGGAGTGTGGATACCTCCCAACCGGACGGCATTCAGAATCCAAAAGAGCATCTCAAGCATTTGTTAGGGAATCGCCGTTACACTGCTCGGCTTTCAGAGGAGATTGCCCGGATGCTGGACGCCCGCACCATTGAGCAGCGCAGCCCCAGCTTTGCTCATTTCCTGGACAAAGTTCGCAACGGCATGGCCGGCGGCTGACTCACAACTTGGAGATAATCCCATGGACGTTTTCTACTTCACCGAAATGCCTTACGCCGAGTTCCCGGAGTCGGAGGCGGAAAAGTACCCCTCAATGCGGCTGACTTTTCCCAACACTTACTTTGACCCGGACACGGCCAGCGGGCTGATGAACCGTTATCTGGACGAATACCAGTACGCCGAGGAAGTGGGTTTCGACGGCCTGATGCTCAACGAGCATCACAACACGCCGTCGTGTATGGACGTGGAGGTGAACATTACCGGCGGGATTCTGGCGCGCATCACCAACCGGGCCAAAATCCTGATGCTGGGCAATATGCTGCCTACGTCAGACAACCCGGTGCGGCTGGCCGAGGAGATCGCCCTGCTGGACGTTATCTCCGGCGGGCGGATTATCTCCGGGTTTGTGCGGGGTATCGGCATTGAGTCCTGGGCCAACAACACCAACCCGATACACAACCGGGAGCGGTTCGAGGAATGCCACGATTTGGTGGTCAAGACCTGGACGACGCCGGGGCCCTTCCGCTGGGAGGGTACGCATTACCACTACCGGGCGGTGAACCCATGGATGCTGCCCGTACAAAAGCCGCATCCTCCGGTGTGGGTGCCCGGCACCGGCAGCCCGGAGACGGTGGAATGGACGGCGCGCCATCGCTACACCTACGCCGCCTTTCTGACGCCGCTGGAGGTGGCGAAAAACCTGTTCGCGCGCTACCGGGAATACGCCGCCGACGACGGCTGGGAGCCGGGGCCGGAAAAGTTCGCCTTTATGATTTGCGCCCACGTCAATGACACCGACGAAAAGGCGCAGGAATCGGGCAAGGCGTTCCTCTGGCGGATGAACTACCCCCTGCGGGGGCCGCGGGAATACTGGTCGCCGCCGGGTTACACTTCCCGGGCCGGCGCGGCGGCGGTGGCGGCCCGCCGTCCTACGCCGCTGCACGAGCTATCCTACGCGGAACTGCAACAACGGTATCACCTGGTGGTGGGCAGCCCGGATACGGTTATCAAACAGCTGCGCCACATCCGCGATGAGCTGGGCGTGGGTTCCCTGTTGCTGGAGGCGCAGGGCGGGCAGCTGTCGCACCGGGACACGATGCGCTCCATTGAGCTGTTCGGGAAGGAAGTGATACCGGCGCTGAAAGATTAGAACCAGCCAACAGCTATGGCACGGAGGTGCGACAATGGCAGCAAACGCATACATCCTCATCAACGTGGAACCCATCAGGACGCAGGAGGTGCTGGAGCGTCTGAACGGAATCAGCGGAACGACGGTGCGCGAAGTCCTGGGGCCTTACGACTTTGTGGTGGAGCTGGAGGCGGGGACGCCGGAGGACATTACCCAGATTTTACGCCACCGGATTCGTCCTATAAACGGAATCAACAACACGGTTACCTGTTTGTGGTTCTGACCACGCCGTCAACGGACGACTTGGCGGGCGGATTTACCTTCCGCGCCAGTCCAGCAAAGCGCTTTTCAGGCCCTCTACCAGCGGCTGAATGTCGCTGTCCTTCTGGGTCGCTTCCAAGCGGGATACTATGCGGCAGATGTCGGGGGCATTCCGGCGAATGGAACCGGCCAGGGTGCGCAGTTTGGACTTGGTTATTTCAGAGATGGAGTCCGATGCGGAGTCGTACACGGCGTTAGCCCGGCTTATCAGCTCCTGCAATTGGCTTTGGTCGATACCGAGGGCAGCAGCACAGGGGGTAAGGTTTCGGGCCAGCCCTTTCCATACCCACACTTCGGGCGCGTGTTGACCGGGGATGAAAAGAATGGGTACATCGGTTTTGGCGGCATCCAGTATCCGGTCGGCGATACCGGGGCCGCCGACATCGCCGTCAAGGACGAAAACGAAGCTTTTGATTTGGCCGAATTTGCGGAAAGCCGCCGCATGGCTGGGGAACTCGCTGGCGCCCGTATCGGTGCCGATGCGTACTGAATCCGTTCGGATACCCTCCTGGGGGTACAGGGTGTCAAAGACGCCGTGCAGGATGCTTTCGGCGATGGCATCTTCGCAGAGGATATTGATGGCGTCGCCGGAGCGGCCATACAACGCATCCTGCACCAGGTCACGATAGGCCGGGCGCACGGTTACTTTGCCAGTTTCGTCACGGTCCAGAAAGATTTTCCCATTCTGAGGTACGGAGTCTAAAACTGCCGGACTGTGGGAAGTGACAATAATTTGCAGGTTGTTGCGAAGAGCAAGCCGCTGTAGCTGCAACATCAGCAGCTGCTGTACCCAGGGATGCAACCCGGCTTCCACTTCATCAATCAGCACCAGGGCCCCGTCGATTTGGGCAATTTCGTGGGACAGGCGCAGGATGGTGCGTTCCCCGGCGGCCATGTGGAGTTCGGAATAGGACGCTCCGCTTTCCTGGGCGGCAAACAGCAGGTCTTTATTGCCACTGGTCAACTCCACAACTTCGGAGTATCTGAAAGGGAGCATTTGCTGGGCAAACTCAATCTGCGAGGCAGTGAGATGCGATTCTTGCGGAGCGGATGTCGCACGAGACATGGAGAGGACGCCCCGCACTTCCGAGGGGTTGGAAAGGTTACTCAATGTCCTGAGATAAACCGGCCGCTCCGGCTGTCCGGCGCTTTTTCCTCTGGGGAAGCTTCGGTTCCAGCCCTGGCCGCGACGCCAGCGCATAGACATAGGCCCGTTTGTCGTCTGGTAATCGAACTCGATGATGATTTCCTGCATATCATCGGCGCGCCCACCTACCTTGGGGCGGTAGTAAGGGAAGAGGGTAGATGGCACGAAGTCTTTTACGCCGGCGCCAGGGACTTTGTAAGCGCAGGCGGCGGCGAAAAGCACCGTGGATTTGCCGCTGGCGTTGCCTCCGGCGATGACGCTGACGGGATAGTCAAAGATGACACGCAGGTCGTCAATGCCGCGTATTCCTTTGAGGCTGACGCTGGACAGGAACTGCGGCATATGGGGCTTCTTGCCTTGCAGATTGCCCCACAGCTCGTTGAAAGGCCGTTCCAGCATAAAGTGACTCTCCAACTAAAAGGGGCAGTCAATCCCCAGCTCGCCGCAGGTGTCGTGGAACCAGTCCACCACCTCCTGGTGCAGGGGGATGCCCTCGGCGCGGCGGATGATTTCCATTTCGGCCTCGGGCTGGCCGGCCACCAGTACGCGCTCCTCGCCGGGGGCGGGGCGGGTGGCTTTCATCATGCGGAGCCATTCGTCCATCTGGTCTTTGAAGTGGTCGGGGTCGTCAAAGCCGGCCACGTTGTAGGCGGCGACGTAGTGGCCGAAGTTGGGGCGGCCGGGGACGGCGCCGTAGCCGAATCCGGTCAGGACGCCGGCCAGGATGTCCACCATGCAGGACAGGCCGTAGCCCTTGTGGGAACCCAGCTCGCGGGTGCTGCCCAGGGTCAGCAGGGTGTAGCTGTCCGGCGCGTCGGCCTCCTCCATAATGGGGTTGCCGTCGGCGTCGGCCAGCCAGCCTGGTTCCAGCTTGACGCCCAGGCGACGGGCGATGCCGACTTTGTTGCCGGCTACGGTGCTGGTGGCGGCGTCGAAAACGAAGGGCGCTTCGTGGCGTGAGGGCACGGCAATGGCGATGGGGTTGGTGCCCAGACGCGGCTCAGCGCCGAAAGTCGGCACTACCGACGGGGGGCAGCTGGTCATGCAGACGCCAATCATGTCGTGCTCCAGGGCCATCATGGCGTGGTAGGACGCCATGCCCAGGTGCCGGGCGTTGCCGATGGTGACCATGCCAACGCCGACCTCATTGGCCTTGCGGATGGCGATGTCCATAGCCTTGGGCGTGGTGATGATGCCCAGGCCCCGGTCGGAGTCGATGCTGGCGGTGCCGGGGGTTTCGCGGACGACTTGCAGGTTGGGCGTCGGGTTTATCTGGCCGCCGGTGTACCCGTTGACGTAGCTGCGGAGCATATTGGAAACGCCGTGGGAATCTACGCCGCGCAGGTCGGCCAGCACCAGCACGTCGGCGCCGAGTTGCGCGTCCTCGGGCGGCACGCCCATCTTCTCGAACACGGCGGCGACGGTCGATTTCAAGTCGTCGCCCGGCACCATCGTAGCCTCATCCAGACTCACACGAAACTTGGGCAGCACGGCACACCTCCTGACTGATTGGCAACAGCGATTATGCGGGGCAGTATAGCACCGCCAGCCGACGCCCGTTTGCCTAACCGCCGCTATGCTGGCACAATAGGCGCACCTCACCATAGGGCGCCGCACGATGACTACCACACGTAAACTGATGACCGCCGACGAACTGCTGGCGATGCCCAGAGGGTACGGCAAACGCTACGAGCTTATCCGAGGAGTATTGGTTGAAAAAATGCCTACCGGACATCCTCACAGCGTGGTTGTGGCCATCATTACAACGATATTGAGCATTTTTGTAGGCCCCAGAGGCTATGGCATAGTCGTCAGCGGCGAACCCGGTTATTTGCTGGAAATCGGGCCGGATACGGTGCGCGCGCCCGATGTGGCCTGGATTGCGCCGGGGCGGATTCCCGAAGGTGCGCGAGGCTTTCCCAACCTGGCCCCCGACCTAGTGGTGGAGGTGAAATCACCCGGCAACTCCTACCCGGAAATGCGCCGCAAGGCGGAAATGTGGCTCAGCTTTGGCGCCCGTCAGGTCTGGATGGCCGACCCGGAGCATACCACCATTACCCGGTACGTTCCCGGCGGCGCGCCGGTTGTTCTGGGAGAGGATGAGACGATTGACGGGGGCGATTTGCTCCCCGGCTTTACGGCTCCGGTATGGAGCCTTTTCCGCTGGCAGAGGTAGTGACTTTGGAGGTAGTGACTTTGACTGATATGACCGCAACGCCATCCGACACGGCCAACCGCGCCCCGGACTTTGCCTTAGACTTTCTTGCCCGCCTGGGGGCGCAGCCGGCCGTCGCTTTTCACGAGAACGGCGTGGCAACCGCCGTCCGCGGCGCACTAACCGAGATTGGCGTATCCTGGCGCACGGACAGCTTTGGCAATATCATCGCGCACATCGGCGGCAGCGCGGCCGGCAGCCACCCGGCCATCGCATTCATGGCCCACATGGACCATCCGGGCTTTGAGATAGTGGGGCGCGACGGGGATTATCTGATTGGCCAGGCCCTGGGCGGCGTGCCGGAGGGGGCCTTTGCCGCCAACGTGCCGCTGCAAGTCATCCTGCCCGCCGGCCGTCGCATCGCCGCCGAAACCGTGGGGCCTTATGGCGAGGAGCGGGAGCGGCAGGCGCAAATTCGTCTGCTAGCGTCGTCGTCTGATGCGGTCCCCATCCCGTCGCCGGCCGTTTTTGACCTGCCCGATTTCAGCATTGAGGATGACTACCTGGTGATGCGGGCCGCCGACGACCTGGCCGGCTGCGGCTGCATCCTGTCCGCGCTGGCGTCATTGCGCGATGAGCCGCCGGCCGGCGACGTGTACGGCGTGTTCACCCGCGCCGAGGAAGTGGGACTGGTGGGAGCGCGGCTGCTGGCCGAGGCGGGTACACTGCCCGGCGATACGCTGGTAGTGTCGCTGGAATCATCGAGAACATTGCCCGGTGCGGAGATTGGCGGCGGCCCGGTCATCCGCGTCGGCGACGCGGGCAGCACTTTCAACTCCGATGCGGAGTCGGCGCTAATCCGGGCGCGGGAAGCGCTGACGGCGCGCCAGCCCGATTTTCGCGCGCAACGCCAGCTGATGAGCGGCGGCGTTTGCGAGGCCAGCGCCTTTCTCGCCTACGGTTATCGTGCCACCGGCGTCGCTTTCCCGTTGGGCAACTACCACAACGGCGCGCCCGATGGCTCTATCGCTGCCGAGTACATTCACCGGGACGACTATTGGAACGGCGCGGCGCTGGTCGCCGAGGCCGCCCGGCAAGTTCCCATGCGGTGGGATACGGCGTTCAGCCGCCGCATCCGCCAGGTGCCCGACGGGATGCGGGCGCGGCTGGGCGGGTGAGGCCGCGCGTTTAGCGTCCTTCTTGCAGACGACGGATTTGCTCGCGCAGCATTTGGTTTTCCGCCTCGGCGGCCAGCCGCGCCGCCTCGCTTTCGCGGTGGTTGAGCAGCCATTCCCCGCTCACCGGGTCATACAGCCGCAGCTCCAGGCCGCCGCGATGGCAGATGTCCAGGCCGAGCAGGGCGCTGTAGCCGCGCAATATGCCGTCGGCGTCCGCGGCTATGGGTATCGGCTGATATGCTCCGCCACCAGCCGCTCGCCCGCCAAGGCCGGCGTGAAACACTCTCCCGTCGGGTCGAACCGCCAATACTCCGTAACCCCAATCCTCCGGTAAATGTCGCGCTTTTCGACCAGGTCCCGCCGGTGGGTGCGCCGCGAAGCGACCTCCAGCACGAAATCCGGCGCTTTGCCTTCCCGCCAGACGAACCAGGAACGGCGGGGGTGATTGCCGGCCGCGTCGAACACCACGAACACGTCGGGGGCTACGCGCACCGTGCTGTCGTTCATCCGGTAATAGACCAGCATATTGCCGATAACGTACACGTCGGGGCGGTTGCCAAACCGGTTGCGCATAGCGGAGACGGTTTCCGTCAAAGGGACGTACTGGTATTCGGTTTCTGCCAAGCGTTCACCGTCCTCGGATGGGTATTCAATGGATAGGTCATCGCTGATGGCCGCGTCCGGCGGATGCGGTAGGGGGGTTTTGACGGGCCTGGTGACCATAGCTGCTATGCTCCGATGGAATGTCCGGCGATGGGATGTCCGGTTCCGGCCGTGCCGTGGAAGTGATTATAGCAGGAGGATTGGGCGCGGCGGCCCGTTCACGGGCGGGCCCGGTTTGTTACAATGCAACCGTATTTCCATACTACACTACCGACTTACAGGAGGCGCAGCAGTATGCCAGTTCATCATCAGGCCCAGGGTGCGGGCGATGTTATCGTCCACAAGATTGAAAACATGGGGTCGCTGGGCAACAACGGCTACATCGTAGTCTGCCCGGAGACCAACCAGGGGGTTTGCATCGACACCCCCGCCGAGCCGGAAAAGATGATTGACGAAGTGAACGCACACGGTATCGACGTGCAGGCGATACTGATTACCCACGGCCACCAGGACCACCTGGCCGGCTACACCGAAATCACCGGCAGCATCGGCGCGCCGGCGGCGATTGGCGGGCCGGATGCGGGGCTGCCGCCCAGCCCGCCGCAGCGCAGCCTCAGCGACGGCGACACTATCGCCTTTGGCAACCGGACCATGCAGGCGTTGAGCACGCCGGGCCACACCGACGGGTCAACGTGCTTCCTGGTGGGCAATCATCTGTTCTCCGGCGACACTCTCTTTCCCGGCGGGCCGGGCCGGTCGCGCAGCCCGGAGGCATTGCAGCAGGAGTTGAACAGCATCAGCAGCAAGCTGCTCACCCTGCCCGATGACACCAACGTTTACGCCGGACACGGGCCGGAGGACAGCACCATCGGAGAGGCGCGGCGGCGCTACACGGTGTTTATGTCCAAGTCGCACCCGGCCGACCTGCAGGGCGACGTGGACTGGCTGAATACCTGATATGTACCGTCGCACGGTTCTAAACAACGGCCTGCGGGTGCTGACGGCAGAGATGCCCCACACTCGCAGCGTCGCTATGTTCATCGCAGTGGGCGCCGGTTCCCGCTACGAGCCGGCGGAGCTGGCCGGCCTGTCCCACTTCCTGGAGCACCTGCCATTTAAGGGAACCCGCCGTTGGCCGACGGCGCTGGCGATTTCCGAGGCGGTGGAGGGTGTTGGCGGCATGATGAACGCCGCCACCGACCGGGAGATGACGTCGTTCTGGTGCAAGGTAGCCAGCGTCCATGCCGACCGCGCGCTGCCGGTTATCCTGGACCTGGTGCGCCATCCGCTGCTGGACCCCGCCGAGATGGAAAAGGAGCGGGAGGTCATTCTGGACGAGCTGCGGACGACCAATGACTACCCCGGGGAAGTGTGCGGCCTGCTCATCGACCGCGCCCTTTGGCCGGAGCAGGCCATGGGCCGGGACGTGGGCGGCACTGCTGACAGCGTTGCCGCCATCAATCTTGACGACGTGCGCCGGTATATGGAACGTCAATACTGCCCTAACAACACGGTCATCGGCATCGCCGGCGGCATCAGCCACGACGCTGCCGTGCGATTAATTGCCGGCGCAACCGACGACTGGCAACCGGCTGAGGCGCTGCTTTGGGAGCCGGCGACAGCGCCGACCGCCGACGCCCCCGCTATTTTGCTCGACCACCGCGTTACCGAGGACACCAGCATCTGCATTGGCCTGCCGGGCTTGGCACTTGCCGACTCTGACCGCTATGCCGCCACCGTGCTCAACGGCGTGCTCGGCGACGGGATGAGCAGCCGGCTGTTTCAGAATCTCCGGGAAAACCGGGGCCTGACCTACGATTGTCACAGCGCCATCAGCAGTTACCGCGACTGCGGCGCGCTGGTGGTGTCTTGCGGCACTGAGCCGGGCCGGGCGGCGGAGGCGGTGGCAGCGACGCAAGAGGAACTGTCCGCGCTGCTGAGTCCGGCTCCTGAATCGGAGGTACACAAGGCCCGCGAATACATCAAAGGCCGCCTGCTGATGCGGATGGAGGACTCCCGCGCGGTGGCCTCCTGGCTGGCGTCGCAAGAGTTGCTGATGGATGAAATCACCACCCCCGACGAAACCGCCGCCCGAATTGACGGCGTAACTCCGGCGGACATATTGCGGACCGCGGAGCGGCTCGTCGATACCAGCGCTTTGCGACTGGCGATAGTGGGGCCGCACGATGATGTTGGCGAGTTCACGGCGGCGCTGGGGGGTTAGCGAGCGTATTACAGGGAGTTGTAGCCGGGCTGCCTTTCGAACATTCGTGATTGGTTGCAAGCCGGTTCCTGTGACTTGCTCCGGCCGTCGCCGTTTTCTGCCGGTAGGTCGTAATTCAGAACCAAAATCTCCTTGTTTAAAGTTCGCTTCCGTCGGTTTCCATCAGCGTTACTGGCAGCAGCGCGCATCCCCGACGCCGATTGAATCGGGACGATGTTGTAATGGCGGAATTTTTCCCGCACTTCATCCGTGTCGTATGATGATAGCATCCACTTGCCCCGCGCTTCGCCTAGACGTTGTGCGATAGCCGAATGCTCTGCCACTAGTCGCATATTATGTTTATAATTGGCTCCATTCCCCGGGTAAGGAGGGTCAAGGTACAGAAATGATGTCGGGCGGTCGTAGCGGTCGATGCACTCGCTCCAGTCCAAGTTTTCGATGATGACAGTTTTGAGGCGGTTGTGCACCGGCTCAATACGTCGCCGCAGCGTTTTCAGTGCGCCGATGAGCCGGTTGCCATGCCCGCCATCAGATGCGCTGGTCTGGAACCGCGGGTAGGCTGCCTCGCCGCCCCAGCCGGCCATAATCAGGTAATAGAAACGGTGGGCCCGTTCTACTTCGGACAATGACCAAGGCTCAACGTCGGCCAGCCGGCGGAATTCGCTCCGCGATACCAGTTCCAGGTCAAAGGACTTAATCAGCTCTTCGGGTTGCCGTTTCACCACCCGGAAAAAATTGATTAGCTCTTCATCAATGTCATTTAGTACCTCTATTGGGCTGGGCGATTTCCCAAAAAGCACCCATGCGGCACCACCAAAAGGCTCTACATAGCACTGGTGCTCCGGAATTAGCGGGATGATGAACTTCCGCAACCGGGACTTGCCGCCTACCCACTTGAAAGGGCTGTTAATCATCGCTGTACCGTCTTTCTCCAATCGCTGGAACCGGCCTCCGATCTATCAGAACGGAACGCCTGAATGTCGCTATATGGGACAATATCATATGCTATCTGATATGTCAATTATCGGCAATCCCGATTTCGTCCGATTCGGAGAAAAGCTGCGAACTCTTCGTAACCGCCGGGGGCTTACGTTAACCCAACTGGCCGCGGAGTTGGGCTACAAAGGCCACGGTCATTTGAGCGAAATCGAATCCGGCAAAAAGCTCCCTTCTATCGGCTTGACACTCAAGATTGCCCGCCTGTTCGACGTGAGCACGGACGTGCTTCTCAAAGACGAGCTCGAAATTCCAGACTAGCATTGCAACGAGGCTCTTATGACGCTATCCGACAACCCGGTTGTATTCGCGCATCGACCACCTACCGAAGCTGAACTGACCAAGCTCAGGTTGTTGCTCAGTACCTTCCAGGACGGAACCGGGATGCTGGCGATTAATAACGGCGCCACGCTTCCTGGCTGGCGAGATTTTGAACGGGCTGTGGCTGTGGCTTTCGACGGCGTCCCCTCGGAGAACAAGGACGTGATTGATGTTCGTCTGCCGAATCCACTACGCAAAGGCGCGTTCTTTGGGGTTTCTTGCAAGATGCGGAGAGAGCTGAACCGGAGCAGGCGCGATGGTCGCGTAACTATTGAACTGTCCAACGCGGCACGGGCATTTTGGAATCAGTTAGGCAATGAAGGAATTGCCGCTGAGAACTATCGCAGCTATGCCCCGGAAGTCGGCAGATTGCTTATCAGCTTGGTCCGCGAATGGCACTCATCAGTAAGCATCGCCTCGGGCGGTAGCGTTGACCTTTCCGGAAGCTGCTACTTGACCTTGATGTGGAATCAAAGCGGCGATTATCAGCTGAACCAGTTTCCAATCGATTTACCCGACCCGGCAAATATAACCTGGTATTGTCCATTGATAAAGCGCAATGGTGTTTTACAAGCCGGAAATGCCGTGTGCGGAAACGACAATAATGGACGGGTGTTCGAATGGTATGGGCAGTCCGGTGGCCAGCTCAAATACTACCCAAGGCAGAGCGACGCTCTATGGCAATCGGAAGTATTTCAGCTGGAGCCGTTGCCGCCGGACATCCCGCACGGGTTGATTTCCAAAGCTGAAGTTTACTATCCGAATCTATGGCCGAAATAGAAAATTCCAAACGCAGAACCGCCAATTTAAAAGGAGGCAAAACCATGGCCGCCACCCGCTACAGCAAGGTCATCCAGCTTTTGGAGGAGGGCAAGCCGGTGTTTGGCACCGGGCTGATTTGGAACGGCAATCTGGACGAGATGACTTACTTTGCCGATTCCGACTACGACATGGTGATGATTGAGATGGAGCACGAAGGGTTGTCATTTAACAACCTGCGAACCTCGCTCCAATTTTTGCTCAATCGCAAGCGCGTTGCCGACGGCGGCAGCCTGCAGGCCGACCCCACGCCGGTGGTTCGCATCCCGCCGAACACGCGGGAGCAGAACCAGTGGGTTATCAAGCAGGCGCTGGATACGGGGGTGTACGGGCTGATTTTGCCCCACCTGGATACGGTGGCCGGCGCGATGTCGGCGGTGCAGGCGGCGCGTTACCCGCAGGTTCCCGGCGTGGCCGACTTTGAACCCCACGGCGAACGGGGCTGGTGGCAGCGCATCGCGCCCCGCTATTGGGGCCTCTCCGCCGCCGAGTATTACGATGCCGCCGACATCTGGCCGCTGGACCCGGACGGCAACCTGCTGCTTATGGGCATCGTTGAAGAGCCAACGGGCGTGGGCAACCTGCCGGACATCTTGCGTCAGGTTAAGGGCATCGGGGCGATTTGGGCCGGCCCGGGCGATATGTCCGTGGCGCTGGGACACCGGGGCAACGCCGGCCACCCGGAAGTACAGGAAATGCTGCTGCGGATTCTCGGTATCTGCAAAGACGCCGGAGTGCCCTGCGCCGTGGGTTGCACCGCCGCGGAAGTTCCCATGCGGCTGGAGCAGGGGTTCAGCATCCTGATTACGGCGCCGACGCGCACGGCAGGGGGGCTGGAAGAAGGGCGGCGCATAGCCGGGCGGTAGCAAGGCAAGCAGGGGCGGCTACGTGTCGCCCCCGCGCTATTGCAGGTCAAAGAGGTACTGGCGGACGGCGAAGGTGAAACCGGGCAGGACACCTTCGCCGTCCAGCGTTTCCGGGTCGTCAAGGACTTGCGGCTCCGGCTGGCCTTGACGGTAGATATAGACGCGGCGCTGGCGGGGGTCAATGAGCCAGCCCAGCCGGGCGCCGCCGTCCATCCAGAGCTGCATCTTGCGCTGCAATGGGCGCAGGTTGTCGCGGCGGGAGCGGATTTCCACCACGAAGTCGGGGGCGCCGGGAAAGACGGTTTCGCGTTCCTGGTCGGTGGCAGCGTCGTAGCGTTCCTGGGTAATCCAGGCGGCGTCGGGGCCGCGAATGGCCCCGGTGGGCAGGAGGAAACGGTTGCTTTGCGACGCGCTGACGCCGCCGTGAGCCAGTTCCCAGTTGCCCAGAAACAGGGTCATATAATGCTCGCGCCGGCTGCCTTTAAAGCCAACCATAGGCAGAATCACCAGTTCCCCGGCTTCGTTGATTTCCATTTCGTAGAGGTCGTTGTCCGCGCAGAAATCAATGAACCGGGTCGGGAAGCCGGCGTCCTGGAAGTCGATGCCCAAGGCAGAAAGACGCAGACGGATGGCGCCGGGCGGCTCCGCAGCAGCAACGACAGCCGGTGAAGTTTGGGGTGGCGCTGCGAGTCGGGTAGTCATAGCGCATAGATCGCCTTTAGATGGTGTCTAAAAAGCGCCGGTGAACACGGGCAGAGAGTGCGGGGAGAAGACAACCCCCTCACCCCAACCCTTTCCCACCAGGGGAGAGGGAGCTTTTAGGCACTCGGTTACTGCAGGTCAAAGATGTGCTGCCGGACGGGGAAGGAAAAACCGGGCAGAACGTCCTCGCCGTCCAGCGTTTCCGGGTCGTCAAGGACTTGCGGCTCCGGCTGGCCTTGACGGTAGATATAGACGCGGCGTTGGCGGGGGTCAATCAGCCAGCCCAGCCGGGCGCCGCCGTCCATCCAGAGCTGCATCTTGCGCTGCAACGGACGCAGGTTGTCACGTCGGGAGCGGATTTCCACCACGAAGTCGGGGGCGCCGGGAAAGACGGTTTCGTGTTCCAAGTCGGTGGCGGCGTCGTAGCGTTCCTGGGTAATCCAGGCGGCGTCGGGGCCGCGGATGGCCCCGGTGGGCAGGCGAAAGCGGCTGCTTTGCGACGCGCTAATGCCGCCGTGAGCCAGTTCCCAGTTGCCCAGAAACAGGTTCATATAATGCTCGCGCCGGCTGCCTTTAAATCCAACCATAGGCAGAATCACCAGTTCCCCGGCTTCGTTGATTTCCATTTCGTAGAGGTCGTTGTCCGCGCAGAAATCAATGAACCGGGTCGGGAAGCCGGCGTCCTGGAAGTCGATGCCCAAGGCAGACAGATGCAGGCGGACGGCGCCGGGCGGCTCCGCAGCAGCAACGACGGCCGGTGAAGTTTGGGGTGGCGCTGCGAGTCGGGTAGTCATAGCGCGTAGATCGCCTTTAGATGGTGTCTGAAAAGCGCCGGTGAATACGGGCAGAGAGCGCGACGGGAGGAGACGCCCCCCTCACCCCAACCCGCTCCCACCAGGGGAGAGGGAGCTTTTAGACACCCGATTACTGCAGGTCAAAGATGTGCTGCCGGACGGGGAAGGAAAAGCCGGGCAGAACGTCCTCGCCGTCCAGCGTTTCCGGGTCGTCCAGGACTTGCGGCTCCGGCTGGCCTTGACGGTAGATATAGACGCGGCGTTGGCGCGGGTCAATCAGCCAGCCCAGACGGGCGCCGCCGTCCATCCAGAGCTGCATCTTGCGCTGCAACGGGGGCAGGTTGTCGCGGCGGGAGCGGATTTCCACCACGAAGTCGGGGGCGCCGGGAAAGACGGTTTCGTGTTCCAAGTCGGTGGCGGCGTCGTAGCGTTCCTGGGTAATCCAGGCGGCGTCGGGGCCGCGGATGGCCCCGGTGGGCAGGAGGAAACGGCTGGTCTGGGAGGCGTTGACGCCGCCGTTGCTGCGCCGGAATATAGTCAATTCGGCGTTCAGCTCCGTTTCCTGTCGATTTCCTCTAAATCCGACCATAGGCAGAATCACCAGTTCCCCGGCTTCGTTGATTTCCATTTCGTAGAGGTCGTTGTCCTCGCAGAAATCAATGAACCGGGCGGGAAAGTCGGCGGCGCGGTAGTCAACCCCCAGGGCGGACAGGCGCAGGCGGATAGCGCCGGGGGGTTCCGCGTCGGGGGCGGCGCTGGCGACCGGGGAGGGCGCTGTGGATGCGGTAGTCATAGGGCGGTTAGTTGCCGGCCGGCGCGGCCGGGCCTTTCAGATAGTTGAACAGCGGCGAGTCGGAAGACAGGATGATGGTATCCTGCTGCTGGATGATGCGCTGGTAGGCTTCCAGGCTGCGGAGGAAAGCGAAGAGTTCCGGGTTGCGGTTCAGGGCTTCGGCCAGGATGCTGATGGCCCGGGCTTCGCCTTCGCCCCGCCGCTGGTTGGATTCGCGCTCGGCTTCGGCGAGGATGACGTCCCGGTCACGGTCGGTGGCGGCGCGGATTTTGCGGTCTTCTTCTTCACCTTCGGCGCGGAAACGGGCGGCGATGCGGTTACGCTCGGCGCGCATCCGGGTGTAGATGGAGGCCGTTACGACTTCGGGGAAATCGGCGCGCTTGATGCGCACGTCAATCATTTTGATGCCGAAGTCATTCCGAATGGTGGTCTCTTCATCCACTATTTTGAGAACTTCATTGAGAATCTCAGTCCGGGTTTCCAGTCCTTCCACCAAGGGCAGCCCTTCATCATCGACGATGGTGACGTCGTTTTCGTCAACCTGAGGTTTGGCGCCGATAATATCTTCGCGGTCTCTCAGGGCGACCTGGTCGCGGAGAGTAGAGGTGACGATGTCGCCCAGGCGGTTGCGGGCGGTGACTTCGGTTTGCAGGGTTTTGCGGAACTGCACCGGGTCGGTGATACGGTAACGGGCGTAGATATCGATTATCAGGTTCTCTTTGTCCCGGTCGGGCATGGAGACGGGCCGGGCGTCAATGCGCAGGATGCGCTTGTCCAGCCGGACCACGGTATCGACGAAGGGGACTTTGATGTTAAGGCCGGGGGTGGTGCGGGTGTTCACCACTTCGCCAAAGCGGAGGATGATAACCTGCTCGGTGACGTCAACCACATAGAGGGCCTGACGCAGCAGAAAGAGGGCGACGATGATGACGATGGCGGCGATTATCAGGTTGCGCATGACGGGGTTCTCCGGGCGGGTGGACGGTCAGGTGTCAGCGTTGCGGAAATACCTGCGGGCTATGGGTTGGGGCTTGGCCCAATGGGGGCAGGTATGATGCTGCCGTTCTGTCCCAGAATGAGCACCGGGTCGGTTTCAGGGTCAACGATAATTTTGGTAACGCCGGGGAAAACGGCTTCGAGCGCTTCCAGGTACAGGCGTTGGCGAGTTACTTCGGGAGAGCTCTGGTACTCATTGAGCACCGCTTCAAAACGGCGGGCTTCACCGTTGGCGGTTTCGATGCGGGCGCGCCTGAACGCCTCGGCCGCCTCGATAATGCGCTCGGCGTCGCCTCTGGCGCGCGGTATCACGTCGGCTTCATAGGCCAATGCCTGGTTGATGCGGGTCTCCCGCTCCTGGCGGCCGCGCAGCACGTCGTCGAAAGCATCGCGGACTTCTTCGGGGGCTTTCACGTCCTGCAACTGAACGGAGGTTACCTCGATACCGGCCTCATAACCGTTGAGGATGTCCTGCAACCGCTCGCGGGTGTCGGTTTCCACTACTTCGCGGCCCCGCACCAGCACGTCGTCGATGGAGCGCTGCCCCACCACCAGGCGCAGGGCGGCTTCCGCGCCGTCTTTGAGGGTGCGTCCGTCGGGACGGCCCTCGGGTATGGCGCGGAGCTGCTCGCCGGGGTCGTCCACTTTGAACAGGAAATTGTTCAGCTCGCTGATGCGGTACTGGACTACCATCTGAACGTCAACGATGTTGAGGTCGCCGGAAATCATCAAGGCTTCTTCGGGGATGGGAGTATTGGTGGCGGCTTCATTGGAACGGAATCCCAATTCCATGCGTCGGATCTCCTCAACATTCATCACGTCTCTATTGCCTACGGGGCCGGGCCACCACCAGTGCAGCCCCTCATCGGCTACCGGGCTGCCCTGCACGGCGCCGAACAGGCGCAGGGCGGCCTCTTCGCCGGGGCCGATTTGGTACACGCCCGTTGCCGCCCAGATGATAATGATGAGGGCGATGATGGCGACGGCAATGACGCCCAGGTTGCCGCCCCCAAAGCGGCCGCCGGCGCCTCCCAAAAGGCCGCGCACGCGACCGAAGAGCTGTTCCAGGTCAAATTCGGGTTGTCGGGGTGGCTGCTGACCGCCGCCGGGAGTGAACATAGGTATTGAGTCCTTTTTTGTGAGTGATTAGTGGAACGGGATGCGCGATAACCGATTCCGCAAGTATGGCAATCGCCACGAATGGCGGTCAAAATCGGCAGTAGCGCAAGTTGGCGGAAACAGTATAACACTATCGCCCAAGGCCGGGTTTATAATGGCTTGGCCTACCGGCCAGCGTATTTCCCCCAAACCGGCTGCCGGCGGCGCCGACGCTCACCAGGATGTTTTGCCATGACGACACCGATACGGCTATCATCGCACAGCCCAGAATCCCGACCGCAGCCCCACGGCGTAACGGTCAAGACGAGTGAGGATATGGCGCGGGTGCAAGTAACCTGCCCGCACCAGAGCGGGTTGATTTACGCAGTGCCCGGCGACCGCAGCTGGGTGTGCAGCGACGAGCTGCGCCCGGCCCACGCGATGGCCGGGTTCTTCCGTGAGCTGATTGCTCTGAAAGACCCGCGGGTGGAAAGCCTGATGCAGCAGTGGGGGCTGTATTACCGCAGTTTGCCGCTGGAAGCCGAGGCCGGCGGTGGCGCGGCTGACCCGGGGCGGCGGTAACGTCATCCCGCCGGTGCAAGTCATCGGGGCAGGTTCCAAACCTGCCCCGGCTTATGGCCATAGACGCCCGAAGTTATCAATCGTCGCCCGGTGATGCCCCCGGCAGCGGGGCCGGCGTGGCGCTGCTGCTGAAGGCCGGCGCCGGGTTGGGGACGGGGCCGCCCTGCGTGGCCGGCGGCGCCGGCGGGGCGTAGGGCGACGGGGCCGGAGTGGGCCGGGCCGGTTCCGGTTCGGTTCCGGGCAGGTCGTCATTGAACAAGCCGTTGAGCGCATCGCCGGAGATGGCCTCGTGCTCAATCAGGTATTCGGCAACCTGCACCAGCTTGGGCTTGTGGTCGATAAGCAGCTGCTGGGCCTGGCGATAGGCGTTGCCAATCAGATGGCGGACTTCAACGTCGATTTCTTCGGCGATTTTGTCGCCGTAGTCGCGTTCCTCGCTAATTTCCCGGCCCAGGAAAACCAGCTCTTCCCGTTTGCCGAAGGTGCGCGGCCCCAGGCTGGGGGACATACCGTAGCGTTTGACCATGCCCAGGGCGGTTTTGGTGGCGCGCTCGATGTCGTTGCTGGCGCCGGTGGTAACTTCGTCGAAAATCAGTTCCTCGGCGACGCGGCCGCCCATCATCACGGACAGCATATCCTGGAACTGGTTTTTGGTCCAGAGATAGCGGTCTTCTTCGGGCAGCAGCGTGGTATGGCCGCCCATGTTGCCGCGGGACACGATGCTGATTTTATGCACCCGGTCGGCGTGGGGCAGATTCCAGGCGACCAGGGCGTGGCCGGCTTCGTGGTAGGCGGTCATTTCCTTTTCGCGCTGGTTGATGACCCGGCTCTTGCGCTCCGGGCCGGCGATGACGCGCTCGATGGCTTCTTCAAAGTCCTGCATATAGATGCTGGACTGGTTCTTGCGGGCGGCCAGCAGGGCGGCTTCGTTGACCAGGTTGGACAGGTCGGCGCCGCTGAAGCCGGGGGTTTCGCGGGCGATGACTGCGATTTTGATTTCGCGGGCGATGGGTTTGCCGGCGATATGCACCTCCAGGATGGCGGCGCGGCCGGCTACGTCGGGCAAGTCCAGGGTAACCCGGCGGTCGAAACGGCCGGGGCGCAGCAGGGCCGGGTCGAGGATGTCGGGGCGGTTGGTGGCGGCGATGACGATGATGTTGGTGTTGGTCTCAAAGCCGTCCATCTCGACGAGAATCTGGTTGAGGGTTTGCTCGCGCTCGTCGTGGCCGCCGCCCAATCCGGCGCCGCGATGCCGGCCCACGGCGTCGATTTCGTCAACAAAGAGGATGCAGGGGGCGTTGCGCTTGGCCTGCTCGAAGAGGTCGCGGACGCGGGCGGCGCCGACGCCGACGAACATCTCCACGAACTCGCTGCCGGAGATATGGAAGAAGGGGACGCCGGCCTCGCCGGCCACGGCGCGGGCCAGCAGGGTTTTTCCGGTGCCCGGCGGCCCGACCAGCAGCACGCCCTTGGGTATGCGCGCGCCCAGTTGCAGGAACCGCTCCGGGTATTTGAGGAAATCGACCACTTCCTCCAGTTCGGCTTTGGCTTCGTCCACGCCGGCTACGTCGTTGAACGTTACCGAGGGCCGGTTGAAGGGCAACATACGCGCGCGGCTGCGCCCGAAGCTCATGGTCTGGTTGTTGGAGCCCTGGGCTTGCCGCATCATCAGCAGGATGAGGCCGCCGAAGAAGATAAGGGGCAGGAAGTTGAGCAGGATGCCGAAGACGCTGCCGAAGCCGCTGGAACCCTTATACTCCACATCCGGCGGCGCTACGCCGTCCAGGACGTTGTTATCGGCGAATAACCGGATGAGGTCAGTGTTCTTGCCGATGCGGCTGGTGTACTTCTCGGCTTCATCGCCGGGGCCGACGCGGGGGATGACGGTGAGTTTCTCGCCATCTACGATGATGCGCTCAATCTGGCCGCTGTGAGAGCGTTCGAGCACCTGGGTCAACGAAAGCTGCTCGCTGCTGCCGAAACTGGGAATCAGCGTGTAGAAGATGACGATGACGCCGATGATGATGAGGAGGTAGATGAGACTGTTGCGAACCCAGCGATTATTGGTCATAACATTCCTGCCGTTGGGGATTGCACTGCTGCGCTGCGGCGCAAACGAACTTGCGGGGATAGGTTACCATATTAGCGTCGCACCGCCAAAATTGCAAAACTGGCAATTGGTTTCGGGGTTGTGCCAAACTAGGGCTGGCGGCCGGCTGGCCATTGCGAGGAGCGCGGCCCGGTTATTGGGGCGCAAGCCGGAATGGCGGGTTGCAGCGCAGGAGGATACAAATGACATACGAACCAAAACGCCGGGTGTATCTGTTTGGCACCGGGGGCACCATTTCCTTTGTAGGTGAAACGCGCACGGATTTTGCCAACTACAGTTACCGGGGACGGCATCTGACCATAGAGGAAATGCTGGCCAGAGTTCCCGAGGCGGAAATGCTGGCCGACGTGGTGGCCGAGCAGGTCATCAACGTGGGCAGCACCGAGGTGTACCCGTCGCACTGGCTGACGCTGGCGAAACGCATCAATGAGCGGTTTGCCGGTGATGCGGAGGCGGCGGGCGCGGCGGTTACTCACGGCACGGCCACTTTGGAGGAAACGGCCTACTTTTTGAATCTGACGGTGCGGGACCGGCGTCCCGTGGCGGTTACCGGAGCGATGCGCCCGCCGTCGGCCATGGGCACCGATGCGGATAACAACCTGCTGGACGCAGTGCGAGTGGCCGCGGCGGAGCAGTCGGCGGGCCGCGGCGCGCTGGTAGTGCTGAACAACGAGATTCAGTCGGCGCGGGACGTTACCAAAACCGACTCTTACCGGGTGGAAACCTTCCAGTCCGGCCATATGGGTTTTCTGGGCTACGCCGATGCGGACGGCGCCGTTGCTTACTATCGTCATCAGGACCGGCGACACACGGCGGATTCGGAGTTTGACGTCTCCGGCATCGCCGAGCTGCCCCAGGTTGACATCGCCTATGCCTACGCCGGCGCCGGCGGGACGGTGATTGACGCTTTGGTGGATGCCGGGGTGAGCGGCATCGTTGCCGCCGGGCTGGGCAGCGGCAGTTCACCGGCGCCGTTCATGGCGGCCCTGCAACGCGCCAGCGCCGCCGGGGTTCCGGTGGCGCTGGCAACCCAGGTGGGCACGGGCCGCGTCGTCCGGACGCGCCGCTTCATTGAGGAAGGGTATATCGTCGCGGACAATCTGCACCCGAAGAAAGCGCGCATCCTGCTGATGCTGGGGCTGACGCTGACTGCAGACCGGGGTGAATTGCAGCGGATGATGCTGGAGTACTGACCGTTGCCGGTCATACTGGCGACGCGGCCGCAAGGGTTGCCCCTGGGGGCGGTTCGGCTGGGTTGGGAATGGCGGCTCCTTTGGCATTGGCGCCTTTGGGGATTTGGGGTGCGATGTCAGGCGAAGGGGGCGATGTCGAGGCGAAAGGTTTGCGGTGGACCGGGTTTCAGGGATTATCAGCCCTACGGCCGGAGGTTTTGCGCTGGGGTTTTTAGCCCGGTATTTTCCATGCCCGAAGCATGGGGCGCTGTGGCTGACGCCGTGGCCGGAGCGACTACGCCGGTTAATGAGATCGGCGACAGTCTCAACGAGCCGGTAGCGACTTGGATGCTGAAAATGGCCGTGATTACCTGAAACCCGGTCGGGGTTTTGCTTTTGCCTGACATGGCTATGGTAGCACGGGAGTTCTGGTGGGCGCAAGGGCTGATTTGACAGGGATGGACGGGATGGACAGGATTTCCGATTGGGATTTGATGGCCCCACGTTACTCGATGGCAACGATTTGACAGTTTAGGACTGCCTTCACACCGGGAGATAGTCGCCGGCATCATCTTGAATGTATTACACTCACTGCCATCAGCCGGCCCGCCAGGAGCGCCACTATGCCCAACCACCAACGCCTCACCCAAACCCTCATTGACCTCATCCAAATCGACAGCCCCACCGGAGAGGAGGACGCCATTGACGCCCACCTCACCGCACGCCTCACTGACCTGGGCGCCGCCGTGCGGCATGACGACTACGGCAATCTGGTCGCCACCCTCTCCGGCAGCAACGGCAATGCCAACCAACCGCCCGTTATGCTGTCCGCCCATATGGACACCGTGGAGCCGGGGCGGGGTATCAAGCCCGTGCTGGATGCTGACGGCGATACCCTTCGCTCGGACGGCTCTACCATCCTCGGCGGCGACTGCAAAGCCGGCATCGCCATCGTGATGGAAGGGCTGACGGCGGCCATTGAATCCGGCGGCCCGCGCCGGCCCGTGCAGGTGGTGTTTTCACGGGCCGAGGAGGGCGGGCTGAACGGCGCGCGCAATCTTGATTTCTCGCTAATCACGGCCCAAAGCGGCATCGTGTTTGACGGCGAGGGGCCGGTCAGCCGTATTTGCGTGGGCGCGCCGGCGCAGAACATTGTCCAGTGCCACATCACCGGCGTCGCCGCCCACGCCGGCCTGGAACCGGAAAACGGCACATCGGCCCTGCTGGTCGCCGCCAATATCCTCACCAGGCTGCCGCTGGGCCGGATCGATTACGAAACCACCAGCAACATCGGGGTGCTGCAGGGCGGCCTGAAACGCAACATCATCCCGGAGCAGGCTGATATGGACGGCGAATTGCGCTCCCGGGACCAGGCCAAGCTGGAGAACTATACCGCCGAGTTTCGCCGCGCCTTTGACCAGGCCGCCGCCCTGTATCCCCAGGCCAAAATTGACCTCAACATCCGGAGTCAATACCAAGCCTACCGGATACCCGAAGGCCACCCGGCCCTCAGCGACATTGCCCGCGCCGTAACCGGCGCCGGCCTGACGCCCACAATGGAAACCACGGGCGGCGGCTCCGATGCCAACGTGTTCCTGGAGCACGGCATCAGCGCGCTGCCCGTCGGCATCGGGGTTCGGGACTTTCATACCACCCGGGAAACCGCCAGCCTCAGCGAAATCTACGATGCCGCCCGCGTCTGCCAGGCGTTCATCACCCCATCCTGAACGCGCCCCCCGGCCAGTAGCCAACATTGCAGCCAACCGCGCAACGGGGATGCTTGACAGTATCGCCGCGGTTCGCTAAATTTTGACGTCGTTGGAACAGCTGGCCCCTACCCGCGAAACGGCGCGCCGCGCTTACCCACCATTCCTACCGCTCGGCAGGCTACCGATAATGGGCACCACACCAACCGCCTCAGCAGCGACCCGCCAACCGGGCCGTCTCCAAAGCGACACCGCGTCAGGCGTTGGCCCCAGCCTGCCCGCAATGTTTGACCGCTATCGCGCCGATCTGGAAGATGCCCTGTCGAACGCCGTTCCGCCGCTGGAAAGCCACGCTGTTAACACTCTGCTGCGCTATCATCTTGGCTGGTCTGACCGGCACGGCGTCCCGTCGCCTTCTCCGGCCTCCCAGGGCAAAGCCCTGCGCCCTACCCTCTGTATGTTCGCTTGCGAGGCGTGCCACGGCGAACCGCGCCAGGCCGCTCAGGCCGCCGCTGCCCTGGAGCTGATTCACAACTTTTCCCTGCTGCACGACGACATCCAGGACCAGGGAGCGGAACGACGCCACCAGCCTACCGTGTGGGCCGTCTGGGGGACCAGGCCGGCGCTGGTAGCCGGCGACGCTATGCAAGCCATCGGCGATATGACCGCGCTGCATACCGGGGACGGCGTTCCCGCCGCTACCGCCATCCGGGTTTCCGGGTTATTGACCCAGGCTTATCTGGAGATGATTGAGGGGCAATGCCGGGACTTGCAATTTGAGCAGCGCGCCACCATCGGCGCCGATGAGTACCTGGATATGATTGCCCTTAAAACCGGCGCTCTGATCCGCAGCAGCCTGGTCATCGGCGCCACCATCGCCACCAACGATGCCCAAACCGGCGACGGCGTGGCCCGTTTCGGCCGGGCCATTGGGCGCCTTTTCCAGATTCGGGATGACTACCTCGGCATCTGGGGCGATGAGGCGGTCACCGGGAAATCCACCGACAGCGACATCGTGCAGCGCAAGAAGAGCTACCCCATCGTGTACGCCTTCCAGCAAGCCGCCGGGGCCAGCCGGGACGAACTGCTGCGCCTCTACGCTCAGGAAACCCTGGACGAGTCCGACGTGGAGCAGGTTATGGCAATCCTTGACGACCTCGGCGCCGCCGAACAAACCGACGCCCTTACCGAAATGACCGCCGAGGAAGGACGCTCAGCCCTGGCCATGCTGGAACTCCCCCCCTGGGCCGCCGAAGACGCCGCCAATCTCATCGACTTCATGGCGTACCGCCTGTTCTAACGCGCAACCCGGCATACCTAATTTGGAGACCATAAACATGGCGCAAACGCATAAGGATTCAGCCACGGCCATCAAACCGGCCAAACGGCCCGTGGAGCTGGGCGTGCGCATGGGTTGGTACATCCTCAAAAACCGGCTGCGGGGCCGCAAGCGTTTTCCCCTGGTAACGATGCTGGAGCCGCTGGAAATGTGCAACCTGGCCTGCATCGGCTGCGGGCGCATCCGGGAGTATCGCGGCGTGCTGGACCAGATGATGCCGGTTGACGAAGCGTTGGCCGCCGTCCACAATTCCGGGGCGCCCATTGTGTCCATCGCCGGCGGCGAGCCTACCATCCATCCCCAAATCGACGAAATCATCAACACCCTGGTGGCCGGAAAATACTTCGTCTATTGCTGCACCAACGCCCTGCTGCTGCCCCGGATGCTGGAGAAAATCCCGCCTTCAAAGTATTTCTGCTGGGTCATCCACATGGACGGCATGGCCGCAAAGCACGATGAATCGGTGGCGCGGGCCGGCGTGTTCCAGCGGGCCGTTGACGGTATCCAGATGGCCGTGGCGCGGGGGTATCGGGTCTGCACCAACACCACCGTTTTTCGCAACAGCGACGTTGAAGATTTGCGCGAGATGTTCCGCTACGTCAGCGATTTGGGGGTGGAAGGCTCCATGATTTCGCCGGGCTACGACTTTGAGGACGCCCCCGACCAGGACCTGTTTCTCACCCGGCAGGAATCCCGGAGCGTGTTCCGCAACCTTCTGGACCCGACCCGTATGGAGGGTATGCGCTTCTACAACAACCCTCTCTACCTGAACTTCCTGCGCGGGGAGCGGGAATACCAGTGCACGGCGTGGTCGAACCCGACCTACACCGTTATGGGCTGGCGCAAACCCTGCTACCCGCTGGCCGACGAGCATACGGACGAAATTGAAGACCTGTACGAACCCCGCCTCTGGGAAGAGCAGTACGGCGTGGGCCGGGACCCCCGCTGCAACAACTGCATGATGCACTGCGGCTTTGAGTCGGCTACGATTTTCAACGCCATCGGCAAGCCGCGGGAGTGGGTGACTTTCATCAAATCCGGCGCGGCCCACAAGGGAGGCATCAGCGTCGGTTAGCGGACGTGAACCTGTGCTGATGCTTGCCATAGCAGCGCCCATGGCCACCGAACTGGCCGGCATCCGTCGGGCCGTCCGCAACCCCGCCGGTTGCGGCGTAGCATTTCACGTCACCGGCGTCGGCCAGGGGGCCACCGTGGCCAATATCGCGCGCATCGCGGCCGGCCGGCCGGATGCGCTGATTATGGCCGGCTTTTGCGGCGCCGCCGACCCTGCCTTGCGCACGGGCGACCTGCACATAGCCAGCGCGTTCCAGCGCGCCGGCCGGCCGGATGGCATCGCCGCCGCGGCCGGCTGGTCAACTCGCATCGCCGCTGCCGCCCGCCAAACGGGCGTCCACGCCGTCACCGAACCCTCGGCCACCGTCGGCGGTATCGCCAACCCGCAGGTTAAAGCAGCCGCGCGCCGGGACGCCGGGGCCGCATCGGTAAATATGGAAGACTATTGGGCGGCGGGCGTGGCCGCGGCGGCGGGCGTTCCTTTCGCGTCGGTGCGCGCCGTGCTGGATACGGCCATTGAGGAGCTGCCGGCCTACCTGGCCGGCGCCGGCGATAATCCGGCGCGCATCGCCTGGAGCCTGGCCGCGCATCCCGGCCGCGCCCCCGGCCTGCTGCGTCTGGCCCGGCAATCGTATATGGCGCGGCGCAGCCTCACCCGGTGCCTGCTGGCCGCCATCAGTGTCCTGGCCGCGCCCGAACCGGCGCTCACGGCGGCGGCGCGATGACCACGCTGGTAACCGGCGCTACCGGCTTCATCGGCGGCAACCTGGCCCGCGCTCTGTCCAAGCGCGGCGAGGACGCGCGCGCCCTGGTCAGGCCCGCCGCCAACGACCTGGCCATTCACGATACGAAGGTTAAGCAAATGCCCGGCGACTTGCTGGACATTGATTCCCTGAGTCGCGCCATAACCGGCTGCGATACGGTTTATCATTGCGCCGCTACCTATTCGTTCTGGTCGCGCCGTCCCGCCGACATTTACCGGACCAACGTTGCCGGCACGCAAAACCTGCTCAACGTCGCGCGTCAGGCCGGCGTGCGCCGGGTGGTGTTCACCAGTTCGGTCGCCACCATCGGACTGCCCAGCGCCGGCGCAGCATCACCCCGGCAACAGCTGGGCGACGAAGACATCCCGCCGGCTCCGTCCCATCTTATCGGCCACTACAAACAGTCCAAGTATCAAGCCGAGCAACTTGCCCTGGCCGCCAACGGCGATGACCTTGAAGTCGTGGTCGTCAACCCCTGCGCCCCCGTGGGCAAGTGGGATGTCAAGCCAACGCCCACCGGACGCATTCCCCTGGACTTCGCGCGCGGCCGCATCCCCGGTTACCTGGCCACCGGGATGAACCTGGTGGACGTTGCCGACGTGGCCCAGGGCCACATTATGGCGATGGAGCGGGGCCGGCCAGGTGAGCGCTACATTCTGGGCCACCGCAACCTGACGCTGCGCCAGGTGTTCGGGATGCTGGCCGCCATCACGGGCCGGCGCGCGCCGCGTCTCCGTTTTCCCTATTGGCTCATCATCGGCGCCGCCTACTGCGACCAGTGGCTGGAAAGCGGTATTATGCGCCGCGAACCGGCCATCCCGGTAGAAGGCATCAAAATCGCCAGACGCCCCATGTACGTCAGCAGCCGGAAAGCCGTCAGCGAACTGGGGCTGCCGCAAAGCCCGGTGGAGGCAGCTTTGGAAAAGGCCATCCGCTGGTTCACCGATTACGGCTATTTGTAAAATCCGCGCCAATTAACTTTACCAATTATGCTACAACAGGCAACCTCCCAAACCATCAGCGACGGGCCGGCCCCGTCGCCGGCAGCAGTTGATTCCGCCATTGCCAGGCTACAGGAGTATTTCCGCAGCATTCAGAACGTGCTGGGGTACTGGTGGGGCGAGCTGGAATCCAACAACACGATGGAAGCGGAATACGTGATGCTGTCGCGCTTTCTCGGCCACCACAACCCGGAACGCGAGGAGTACATCGTCAACTACCTGCTCAGCAAGCAACAGGACGACGGTTCCTGGCCCATCTACTACGGGGCGCCCGGCGACTTGTCCACGTCCGTAGAGTGTTACTTTGCCCTGAAACTCTGCGGCGAGAATCCCGACTCCGACCCGATGCGCCGCGCGCGCGAGTTTATCCTGGCCCGTGGCGGCATCCCCCGGGCCCGTATGTTCACCCGCATCTGGCTGGCCCTGTTCGGGCAGTGGGAGTGGGACGGCACGCCCCGCCTGCCCACTGAAATGATTCTGATTCCTTACTGGGCGCCCTTCAGCATCTATCGCTTTGCCAGCTGGGCCCGGGGCTGCATCGTGCCCTTGTCCATCGTGCTGTCCCGCCGGCCCGTTTGCCCCCTACCGCCGGAGCAGGCCATTGACGAGCTGCTGCCCAACGGACGTTCCGGCACCGACTACTCGCTGCCCGCGCCCCCCGGGTTCAACCTGCCCCGCCTGGTGCATCTCGCCGAGCAAACCGTCGGCTCAATATACAACCGCATCCGCTTTAACCCGTTCCGCAAGTGGGCGGAGCAGAAAGCCATTCGCTGGATTCTGGAGCATCAGGAAGACGACGGCAGCTGGGGCGGCATACAACCGCCCTGGGTGTACAGCCTGATAGCGCTCAGCGTGTGCGGTTTTGCAAACGACCATCCGGCCATGAGGCGCGGTTTTGAGGGACTGGACGGCTTCGGTATCCAGAAAGGCGACCGCTGGACCATACAAGGCTGCATCTCTCCCGTTTGGGACACTTGCTTAATCGTCCAGGGTCTTGCTGAGAGCGGCGTGCCGCCTGCTGACCCGATGCTCGAATCGGCCACCCGCTGGCTTGTGGACAAACAAATCCTGGTCGGCGGCGATTGGCAAGTGCAGGCCCGGCAACTCCAGCCCGGCGGCTGGGCCTTCGAGTTCTACAATAATTACTATCCCGACATCGACGACACCGCTGAGGTTGTGCTGGCGCTGCGATTGGGCGAACTGCCCGAAAAGGAGGACTATCTGCGCCGGCAGGCCATCACCCGCGCCCTCAACTGGGTGGCCGGTATGCAGAATCGGGACGGCGGCTGGGCCTCTTTTGACAAAAATAACAACCACGGTTATGTCACCGCGCTGACTTTCAGCGACTTTGGCGAAGTGCTGGACCCGTCCAGCGCCGACGTTACCGCCCACGTACTGGAAATGTACGGCAAACTGGGCCATAAAACCGACAACCGTTCCCTGCAAGCCGCCTATCGCTACCTGCGCTCCGAACAGGAAGACAACGGCAGCTGGTTCGGCAGGTGGGGGGTCAACTATATCTACGGCCTCGGAGCGGTGCTGCCCGCTCTGGAAGCGGCCGGCGAGGATATGAACCAGCCCTACGTGCGCCGCGCCGTCCAGTGGCTCATCACCCATCAGAACGCGGATGGCGGCTGGGGTGAGTCCTGCGCCTCTTACATCGATCCGGCCCAGCATGGCGTTGGGCCCAGCACCGCCTCCCAGACCGCCTGGGCCGTGATGGCGTTAGTGGCCGCCGGGCAGGCCGACAGCCCGTCCGCGCATCGCGGCGTCCGATACCTGCTCGCAACCCAACGGCCCGACGGCGATTGGGACGAACCCTATTTCACCGGCGCCGGCTTCCCCGGCTATCGGAAAGGGGCGCGCGTCAATCGGGTTCCCCAGCCCGGCGAGCGCGGTTTCCAGGGGGCGGAGCTATCCGCCGGCTTTATGATTAACTACCACCTCTACCGGAACGCCTGGCCCCTCATCGCCCTGGCGCGCTACCGTACCCGGATGCGGGCCGGCTCCGGCCCGGCCCATCCGCAGCGCAATGGCCACCAACCCGGCAACGCGCCCCAACTCTAAACTGCGCCACCGCATCGCCGTTACATTCCCGCACACCCCTGACGAGCGTGCCGCCTATGAAAACCAGGAACTTCACCCTCAAAGTGAACACCAAAGACGCGCCCCAATTCATCGACATCACCAGCTGGGTGAAAGAATGCGTCGGCAAATCCCGCGTCGGCAACGGCTTCGTGGTCGTGTACTCGCGACACACCACCGCGGCGGTGAAAATCAACGAGAACGAGCCGCTTTTGATTGAGGACATGGCCAGATTCCTGGAGCAGATTTGCCCCCGGTACGGCGAATACCGGCACAACGATTTCTCCGTCCGCACCGTGAATATGACCGAGGACGAATCGCCCAACGGCCACGCCCACTTGCAGCATTTGATGCTGGGCAGCAGCGAAACCATCCCCCTCATCAACGGCAAGATGCCCTTCGGCCCGTGGCAAAGCATCTTTTTTATCGAACTGGACCACCCGCGGCCTCGCGAAGTGATGGTCCAAATCGTCGGCGAATAACCGGGCGCGCCAGCCCGGGGCAATTATGTTCACCACAACCGACGCCGACCATACCGCCGCAACGCGCCACGGTTCGCGCTACCCGGTGCCGGCCGGCGCGGCGGCCGATGCTTACCGCTACTGCGAGACCCTGGCCCGGTCGCATTATGAAAACTTCAACGTGGGCGGCCGGATAACCCCCAAAGACAAACTGCCTCATGTTTATGCCATCTACGCCTGGTGCCGGATGGTGGATGACCTGGGCGACGAAGGGCAGCCCGACGGACATTCTCCAACGGCGCCCGCCGCCGGCCAGCCCGACGCGGCCGTAACCGAGCACCGCCTGACCCGGCTGGATTGGTGGCAATCGGAGCTCGAAGCCGGCTACGACGGCCAGCCCACCCACCCCATAGCCGTCGCCGTCCAGCACACCGTGGCCAAGTTCAACATACCCCGCGAACCCTTCTTGCGCCTCATCCAGGCCAACCGCATTGACCAGGGTACGGGCCGGTTTGGAACGATGGACGATGTTTTGAACTACTGCCAATACTCGGCCAACCCGGTGGGCCACCTGTTTCTGTATTTGTTCGGCTATAGCGACCCCCAGCGTCAGCGACTGGCCGACTGCACCTGCACCGCGCTGCAACTGACCAACTTCTGGCAGGACGTGGCCCGCGATTACCGGGAGCGGGGACGTATCTACCTGCCCCAGTCGCATCTGGCGCGGTTTGGCGTCAGCGAGGATGACATTGCCGCCGGAAAGGCTACCGACGCATTTCGCGCTCTGTTACGCTGCGAATGCGACGCAGCCATAGAATTGTTCCGACAAGGCGCGCCGTTGGTCGGGATGCTGGACGGCCCGGCGCGGCTGCCCGTCGCCCTGTTCACCCGCGGCGGCGTAGCCGTGCTGGACGCCATTCGCAAACAGGATTACGATGTTCTGAAGCGCCGTCCCGCCCTTTCCAAACGCCGCAAAGCATGGCTCCTGGCCTCTGCCTGGCTGGGCAGCAAGTTGGGCCGGGGTTACGGTTTGCCCGCCGCGTGATTCCGAACCGATTCCAATGACCAGGCCCGCGCCCGCCGCAGCGACGCCGTCACCCCAGGCTCTGGCCGCCGCCTACGAGGAATGCCGGCGGGTGACCCGTCGGGAAGCCCGCAATTTCTACTTCGCCTTTTTGACGCTGCCCGCCCGACAGCGCCGCGCCATCTACGTCGCCTACACGTTCTGCCGTTACTGCGACGACTCGGTTGACGCCGAAGGGGCCCACGGCCAGAAACTGGAGCGCATCGGCCACCTGCGCCAAATGCTGGATGCAGCCTACTCCGGTCAAGCGGCGCAGCCCCTGTTCATCGGCCTGGCCGACGTGGCGACAACCTATCGCATCCCGCAGGAATACTTCCAGGAAGTCCTCAACGGCGTTGAATCCGACCTGGTAAAGACCCGGTACGCCAACTTTGAGGAACTGCGCCGCTACTGCTATCAGGTAGCGTCCGCCGTGGGCCTTATCTGCATCCACATATTCGGCTATCGCGGCGGCGCGGCGGCCCGCGAGCGAGCCATTGACCTCGGTCTGGCGATGCAGCTGACCAATATCTGCCGCGACGTGCGCGAGGATTGGGAGTTGGGCCGGGTCTATTTGCCACAGGATGAGATGGCCCGGTTCGGCGTATCCGAATCCGACATCGCCGCCGGCAAGATAACCGACGGGTTCGCCAGCCTGCTGCAGTTTGAGATTGACCGGGCGCGCGAGCATTTTGCCAGCGGACGCCGGCTGCTGCCCTATCTGCCCCGTGGTTCCCGCGCCTGTCCGGCCGCCCTCGGCCTCATTTACGGCGGCGTCCTGAACAAAATTGAGAGGGCCGGCTATGACGTATTCCGCGAACGCATCGGCCTGAGCAAAGGCGAAAAGCTGCGGCTTATGGCCCGGGCCTGGCTCACCGGGCCCCTGTGGCAGTGAACGCGGCCACCGCCGGCCACGGCCACCCCGGTTCAGCGCTGGTCATCGGCGGCGGTCTGGCGGGCATCGCCGCCGCCGCCCGCCTGGCCGAAGCCGGCTGGAAAGTTACCCTGCTGGAAGCCCGCGCCGCTCTGGGCGGACGGGCCTTTTCCTACCGCGACCCGCAAACTGGCCGCGAACTGGACAACGGGCAGCACGTCATCGTAGGCGCCTGCCGCAACCTCATTGACTTCCTGGAACGCATCGGCGCCCGCCACCTCTGGAAATTGCAGCGGCGGCTTGACGTAGCGGTATATGACCGCTCCGGCCGGCGGGGCCGGCTGTACGGCGCGCCGGTTCCGGCGCCGGCCCCGGCGCACCTGCTGCCGGCGTTCCTCACCTACCCGCATCTCGGCGCCCGCGACAAGCTGCAAGCCGGGCGTGGATTGATGGCGGCGATGCTCACCAACCGCCGGCAGCCCCATCTGGAGGATATGACCTTTTACGACTGGCTGCGCTCCCGCGGCCAGTCCGAGCGCGCCATCAGCAATTTGTGGAACGTGCTCGTCGAGGGCACGCTCAATGACCACGCGCGCGATGTCAGCGCCGCTATGGGCCTGATGATGGTGCAGGACGGGCTGCTCCAAGGTCGGCATGAGGCCAACGTGGGCTATCCCACGGTGGCGCTGGGCGACGCCATCGGCAAGCCGGCGCAACGGTACCTGCATCGTCTGGGCGTGCGGCTGCTGCTGGGTCGCGCCGCGCGTTGCATCAATGCCGGCGGGGACAACCGGGTGCATAGCGTTACCGTTGGCAACGGGGAAACACTGCGGGCCGATGCCTACGTCAGCGCCGTGCCGTTCTGGACGCTGCCGAACCTGCTGCCGGACGCACTGGCGGCGCAGCCCCCCTTCCCGGACTTAGCCCGGCTGCAAACGTCGCCGATAATCAACATCCACCTGCGCTACGACCGCGCGGTAATGCGGGGCGATTTTTGCTACTTTGTCCAAAGTCCGCTGCAATGGGTTTTCAACCATTCGGGCATTGTGGGGATTGACGACGGCGGGCAATCGCTAACCGTTTCCATCAGCGCGGCCTGGGAATACATCGACCGGGGACGCCGCGAGTTGGCCGAAATGATTGCCGGCGAGATGCGCGCCGCGTTCCCCAAAGCCCGCAGGGCTACCCTGCTGGATAGCGTGGTGGTCAAGCAGCGCAACGCCACCTTCCGCTGCGCGCCCGGCGCCAGCCGCCGGCGCCCCGGCCCGCGCACCGCAGCGCCCAACCTGTTTCTGGCCGGAGAGTGGACTGACACCGGCTGGCCCTCTACTATGGAGAGCGCAGTCATCAGCGGCTATAATGCGGCCAGCGCAGTTATGTCAGACCGCGCCGGAGCCGCCACTTCCCCGGAGCATAATCATGGCCGACCAATGGGCTGAACAACGGCGGGAACTGACCGAGGCCACCCGCGAAATGTATCGCCGGGGGCTGGTGGGCGCGTATTCCGGCAACACCAGCCTCAGGCTAACCGGCGCGGGCGACGACGGCCTGCTGCTGGTAACGCCCACGCATCACCCCTACTACCGGCTGCAGCCGGAGGAACTGGTGGTAGTCAACCTGGACGGCGAGCCGGTGGCGCCGGCTCCGATGCGTCCGTCCTCCGAAACCCGCCTGCATCTGGAAATCTACCGCCGTCGCCACGATGTGCAGGCGGTGGCGCATACCCATTCCATCTACGCCTCAGTGGCGGCGGTTGTCGGCCGGGATATTCCGCCGCTAATCGACGAAATGCTGCTTACCATCGGCGGCCCGGTCCGGGTGAGCAAGTACGCCTTCCCCGGCACCCAGGAGCTGGCCGAGGCAGCGTATGCCGCCCTGGGCGACCGCAGCGCCGCCCTGCTCCGCAACCACGGCGTCGTTAGCGTCGGCCCGGACATCTGGGAAGCCCTGGAAGTGTGCGATTTGGTCGAGCGTCTGGCCCACATTTTCGTCCTGGCCCGCAACTTCGGCCCCCGCGCCGCCGCTGCTCTGCCTGACGACGCCATTGCGGCCGAAATGCAAATGTTCCGCGACAATCGTTAGGCTGCGTTGACATTATGACCATGGCAAACCCGACAGCTCCGGCGCGTCCCCAGGCAATCGCGGTGGTGGGCGCGGCTTCGCATTTTGCCGCGCGGCTGCTGCATCATCTGGAGTGGGCATTTCCGAATTGCCGGTTAGTCACCTTTGCCGAGCGGCCCTTGCGCTGGCCGGTGGAGCAGGTGACATCGTACCGCTTGCGCCGGAACCGCGTTCCGGGAACGCTCTCCATATCCGACATACCGGAGGTATTGCAGCACCGGGCCTGGGACGTGGCGGCGGAAAGCCGGCGCATAACCATATCCGACATAGACGATTTTTTACAAGTGGAAGCCGTGGACTCGCTAATCCATTTGGGCAGCCATTACGACGGCCCCGACCCGGAGCAGTTCCTGATTGATACCCGCCGGTGGGCGCAAGCCGCCCGCAACGCCGGTGTGCGCCAGTTCGTGTACCTGTCCGACTACCGGGTCTATGGCGTCCGCCCGGGGAATCCCATACCCCTTACCGAGCTCACCGCAACCAATCCTCTCCCCGCCCACCAAATCCTGCGCGACGCCGAACCGGACATTGACGCGCCGGGAGACCTGGCCGTCGCCTTGCTGCGTACCGCAATGACAGTGGGGCCGAATGGCTGCAATCCGGCCGCCCACGAGTTCTTGCAGCCCCGTTTATTCCGGGACAAGAACCGCAGCAGCTTGCCGCTCCAGTTCCTGCACGAGTACGACCTGGCCCGAGCTCTGGAAACCGTTGTTACGCAACAGCTGGCCGGGCTTTACAACCTGGCCGGCAACGGCTCGGTTTCCCTGCGGGACGTAATAACCCTGGGCCAGCCCCGCCAGCGCCGGAGCAAACGTCGGGGCAAACCCCTTGCCCAGCAACCGGAAAACCCCAACTCGCGACGGCCAGCGGGGGGCGCCGCGAAATGCCCCATGATACTCAGCGCCACCAAGTTCAAGCAGGCCGGCCGCTTCGCGTTCCGGTACTCTTCCGGCCAGGCGATTCGCGCCTACTGCCATTCCGTTCTGCTGGAACCGGACTAGGGCCGATGGCACAACGGAATCCGGGCGCGCCCGAACCCGTCATCATTGACACGGACCCGGGAGTAGATGACGCCATCGCCATACTCATGGCGTTGTCCTCCCCTAACCTCAGGGTGGTGGGCATCACCACCACCGCCGGCAACGTGCCTCTGGCCCGCGCCACCCGCAACGCCCTGGCCCTGCTGGAGTACGCCGGCCGCGCCGACATCCCGGTAGGCAAGGGCGCGGCGCGGCCCATCCGCGGCCGCTATGCCTACGCCCGCCACGTGCATTCCGCATCGGGCCTCACCCGGCGGCTGCCGGAGCCGACCACGCCGGCTGCCGACACCGGCGCGGTTCCGTTCCTGGCCCAAAGGCTGCAGTCCGAACCCGGCGCCGTTACCGTCATTGCCCTCGGCCCGCTGACCAACCTGGCCCGCTTATTGAGACGGCACAAATCGGCCCTGGATGCGGCCAGGCGGATAATCGTGATGGGCGGCGCGGTAGAAACCGGAGGCAACGCCACGCCCAATGCCGAGTTCAACTTTTACAGCGACCCCACGGCGGCCCGTATGGTTGTGGAATCGGGCATACCGATTACCCTGGTAGATTTGGCTCCGTGCCGGCAGGTGTATCTGTCCCGCGCCGATGCCGGGCAGTTGCACAGCCCCAGCCCGGCGGGAAAGCTGGCCGCCCAACTGCTTGCCGGCTGGTTCCGTCAGGATGGGCAGCGCCAGCGATTCAATTTGTACGACCCGCTGGCCGTCATCGCAGCTAGCGACCCGGCCGCGCTGCAACTGCGGCCGGTGACCCTGGCGGTGGCTGATTCGGAGTCAACCGACGACGCCAGCGAATGGGGGCAGTGCCGCGTGACCGACGCCACGGCCGGCCCCGTATCCGTAGCCGCACCCGACGGCGTAAATGTTCCGGCGGCCTTTGCCGCAATCCGCAATCTGTTAGAGTGGCAATGATTTTCGTCATCCGGGCCATCCGGTTTATCCCGGCAAAAAACGCCAAAGGACAGTCCCATGCCCGCATCCGGCAACGTGCTTATCGTAGTATTCGACGGCCTGCAGCCGTCGCAAATCACCCCGGAGTTGATGCCCAACCTGGCCCAATTCGCCCGCGCCGGCGTTACCCTGGCCAATCACCACCCGGTGTTTCCCACCGTTACCCGCGTGAACGTATCCAGCATCGTAACCGGATGCCAGCCCGGCAAGCACGGGCTGGCCGGCAACACGTTCCTCGGCCGGGATTACGACCCCCACCGCGTCATCGCCGCTATGGAACCAACCCTGCAAGCGGTCGTCGCTGCCACGGGCAAAGCGCTCCTGGCCCCCACGTTGGCGGACATCCTGGGCAGCCACGGAATGGAATACATCGCCATTGGCACCGGCACCAGCGGCAACGCCTACCTGCACAACCCCAACGCCGCCACCGCCGGCGGCGCTACCATCCACCCCGACTTTACCCTGCCGCGCGGGCTGGACGCCGAGCTGTCAGCGCGCTTCGGCAACTGGCCGGAACCGGACTTGCCCAACACGGCCCGCCTGGTTCATGCCCGCCGCATCCTCACCGAATACATCCTGCCCGAACGCAACCCCGTGGTGGCCCTGCTCTGGTCATCGGAGCCGGACAAGACCCAGCACGAGGACGGGGTCGGATTGGGCCGGGCGCCCCAGGCCCTGGCGGAAGCCGACGCGGAATTTGGCGAACTGCTCGCCTATTTAGAGCAGTCCGGGCGCGCCGGCGCTACCGACGTGTTCGTGGCGTCCGACCACGGCTATTCCACCATCGGGCAAGTGATTCGGGTTGAGCCGATGCTGCGCGCCGCCGGCTTTCCCACCATTGACCAGCCGGGCGGCGTTGCGGTCGCAGCCAACGGCGGCTCGGCGCTGTTCTACGTCCATGATTGCGAAGCCGGCGCAGCGGAACGGCTCGTCTCCTGGCTAACGGCGCAACCGTGGTGCGGCCCGTTATTCGCATCTGAAAGAATCGGTGAACCGGCCGGCACGCTCCCGGCGTCCCTTATCGGTTGCGACGGCCCCCGGTCGCCCGACCTGGCTATGTCATTTTCATGGCACAGCGCCCCCAATTCAGCCGGCTACGCCGGCCACGCCTTTGCCACCGGCGGGGCGCCCGGCCAGGGGCAGCACGGCAGCATGAGCCGCCACGAACTGCGCAACGTGGGCATAGCCGCCGGCCCATCAATACGCAACGGAACGGTGATTGAAACGCCCACCGGCAACATTGACCTGGCCCCAACCATCCTCCACCTGCTGGAAATTGGCGGGGCCGATGGCACGATGGATGGCCGAACGCTGCAAGAAGTTCTGGCTAACGGATACTGCCACGCCCCGGAACCGTCAATCACAACCCACCAGGCCGCCGTGGGAGATTACCGGCAAGAGGTGCAGGTGAGTCAGGTAGGCAACGCTCGCTACGCTGACTGGGGAAACCGGGTCTGAATTATCGCGGCCGCTCTGCTTTCCGGCCATCTTGCGATGGCCGGGGTTTTTCAATGCCCACGATAATGGCGGAGGGAGTGGGATTCGAACCCACGAACCCGTTAGGGTTAACGGTTTTCAAGACCGTCGCAATCGTCCACTCTGCCATCCCTCCGCGGGGCAACGCGCTAGCAATTATCGCTTGCCAGGTCGTTGCCGTTGCCGTTGACCGGTCGCAGTTGTGCGTTTTCCGCTTCCAGCTCGGCGATGCGCTGCTGCAACTGTTCAATGATGCCGGACTGGTTTGGCGAGGTATGGCCATTGCGGTCCACGATAGCAGTCAAAGCAGTGATTGCCCCGGTCAGCATCGTCATTACTTCCAGGTGACGGCGTTCCGCCTCCGCCCGTTCCTCACGGCGCACCTGCTCCGCTTCCGCCCGTTCCTCACGGCGCACCCGCTCCGCTTCCGCCCGTTCTTCTTGACGGACACGTTCCGTTTCTACCCGGTCCTCTTTGCGGTCCCGGCTGCGGTTTCTCTGGTCAAGGTAGTAGGTCAGCAATTGGGGCACCCCCAGCACCGCCAGCACAACGGCAATGTACGCTGCGCCTTCAAGGTATTGTAGCGTACTGCAACAGGTTGCCGTCAATTCAGCGACGAGGTTAATTTGGGGTGGCATCGGCACTTGAGAAAAACTCCCGGCCCCAATCGGGGTCATCAATGCCCAGCAGCCCGTTAGTGTAAAGCCGGCAGGCTCGCAGCCACAGCACCAGGATGGCGTTGTTGACGTACAGCTGCGGGAGTTCCCGGCCATGCGCCTTGCGAGCGTGGGCCCGGACTCCCGCTTCAAAAAAACGTTCCAGAAAAGGCGTAGGCTCGTTGTCCAGCGCGCACGCTTCCAGAATTTCCGGCGGGGCTTCGCGGCACAACATCCCCGGCGCCGACTCCGCCAGCCGGAGGTACTCGGGTTCCTGTTCCCGGGTAATCACAGCGCATCACAGGTTCATCTGGGGAACCATGTAATTTGCCATCTTGTGGTAAATTTGCAGCCGGCTGCGCTGCGCGTCCAGCACCACCAGACGCCCGCGGCGGTCGTCGAAATGCACGTCCGTGGGCAGCGCAAAGCGCCACTCCGATTCGGTGGTGGCAACTTCCCGCCGCCGTTTCATATAGTCGGCGTTGGCAACCACGGTCATATCCGCCCACTTGCTCAACTGTTGGGCGTCGCCAATCAGCGAGATGATGAAACCGCCTTCCCGGTCGAAAACGTGTACCCGGCCGGCGTGCATCCCGTTGTCGCTCCAGTCGGCCACGTACACGTCGCCCTGGGGGTCAACCGTGACCTTGACCGGCAAATGCAGCTGGCCGCGTTTGCTGCCCGGTTCGCCAATCTGCATCAGCCAGGCGCCGTCGGCGGTGAACTTCTGCACGCGGTGGTTGCGGTGGTCAGCCACGTAAACCGAGCCGTCGTTCCGGTCAACCGTGATGCCCCACGGCGAATCGAACTCGCCGTCGCCGCTGCCCAGCGAGCCCCAGCTGGCAATCAGCTGCCCGTCGGCGGTGAACTTCCGAACCGCATGACTGCGGCCGTCGGTGCAGTAGATGTTGCCGTCGGCGTCGCCGGCGATGTTGGCCGTGCTGTGTTCCTTGCCGTCAGCGACGGGAACGGTGCTCCACCGGCGCAGGAACGTGCCGTCCCTGTCGAACACCGATACCTGGTTCAGCCATTCGTCGGAGACGAAAATGTGGCCGTTCGGGCCCAGAACCATGCCGGAGGGCCAGATGAACTCGCCGTCCCGGTCGCCGTACTTGCCGAACTCGCCGGTAAAGGCTTCGTCCCCGGCCTCGTCGCCCAGGTCGATGATGCTGACACGGGCGCCGTAGCCCAAGCGATTCCAGGGCACATTGGATATGCCTTCAATCCCCCGGTTCAGCACGTACACCGTGTTGCCCTCCAGCGCCATTGCCGCGGGCTGACTGAACCCCATCCCCGACGCCGCGCCGCGCCCCACGGAATGGCTATAGTCATAAACGCGGCCCTTTGCAATTTGCGTTAGCATAATTTTTACCTGCTCACTGACTGTCGTGTCTTGCGTCAGGGCAATCGCATTTTCCGTAATGCGACTGCCTGATAATGACGGGGCCAGCAGATTCATACCCACTGGCCCCGGCCGGTCTTACCAACCGGCGCGTCCCGGCAAGCGGAACCCGTCTCTGACTAGACGAAGGCCAACTTCTCGAAGTTCCCGCCCACGATGGGGTTGGCGTCCAGGCTCATCCAGTCTTCCAGGATAGTGGAGTACACGCTCCGGAAATCGGTGTTGGGAACCAGGTCGCCCTGTTCCAGGTCTTCCGGCTTGGAGGACGGGTACTCGCCGTATTCACCGCCCTTGATGGAATCGCCCATCAGGAACACCAGGCCGGCGGCGCCGTGGTCGGTGCCGCTGCCGTTGTCGTGGACGCGGCGGCCAAATTCAGAGAACATCATCAGGATGATGTTGTCGCTGGCGTCGTTTTCCCGCAGGTCATCGAAGAAGCTCGACACCGCCGCTGACACATCCCGCCACAGGCCGTCGTGCATTCCAACCTGGTTGGAGTGGCTGTCAAAGCTCCCGTGGTCGCAGTACAGCACCCGGGTGCCCAAGTTGGCCTGATGCACCTGGGAAATGCCCTTCAGCTTGCGGGCGATGGGGGTGTCGGGATATTCAACGCTGCTGCTGTACCGGTCCGGCGCCACCTTCAGGATGTCGGCGGCCTTGAGGCCGTCCAGTCCGGTCTGGCCCAGGTAATCCATCACGAACCCGCTGCCGATGGTGGGCGAGTACAGGCGCGTGAAGCGGTCGATAATCTTGCCCCGCTGCATCTCTTCCTGAATGCTGGTGAGCATCCCGAAGTTGTCCAGGTCATCGACGCAGGCGACGGGGACGCCGGGCAGGGCCAGCGCGCGCGGCAGGCTCGGCCCGAAGCTGACGGCGGTGACTACGTTGTCCTTATTGGGGTCGATGTCGCGGGTGGCCCGGCCCAGCCAGCCCTCGGTGCCCAGCTTGTCCGGCTCGCAGGTGTGCCAGATGTCCATACTGCGGAAGTGGCTGCGCGGGCTGTTGGCGTAACCGACGCCGTGGATAATGGCCATATCGCCGGCGTCCCAGAACCGCCGCAGGGGCCCGACTTCGGGATGGAACCCGATGCGGTCGTTCAGTTTGATGATGCGTTCGTCGGGCACGCCCACCACGGGCCGCTTCTCCCGGTACAGGGGTTCGGCGTGGGGGATGACCGTGTTCATATAGTCGTTGCCGCCGGTCAGCTGCAACACCACCAGAACGGGGTCTTTCCTGGTTGCAGTCATTTTATTGCTCCTGTCAATCCGTGTTTCACTGCGAGGCCGTGGCTGTGGCGATGCCAGTGGGACGGCATCGCCGCAACAACCGCGTCAGGCATATTGGTAGTCGCGCAGCGAAACAATCAGCTGCAGCATCTCGGAGATACGCTCCTCAGAGGATTTCAGGTCGGTATCGGTGGCCCAGGAAAGGCTGCCTCCCAGCTGAGCGTGGGATACCAGTTCGTCGCGGGTGGCGTCGTCCACTTCCAGCGGCCCCATCAGGTCCAGGCAGTTGTCCACCATGTCCGCTGCAGTGAGGTCGCCCTGGGCCTGCATCCGCCCAATCATCGACCGGATGCCGGGGCGGCTGACGTCGCTGACCATATCGGCGGTAAAGTTGATGCGGCGCATCAGCGAGCCGCTGTTAATCCACTCCACGCCGGTATGCCAGCCCTCCACGCTGGGCGGGTTCAGCAGGTCCTGGCCCATATAGGTGGGCTGCCGGGCCATTTCGCCCAGACCGGGAGCGGGGAACTCGAAGCCGCCCACCAGCCGCAGCGTGCCTACCACCACTTCAGCGGGACTCTTCAACCGGGCGTAGCGGGCGTTCTTGAAGAAATCGCTGTTGAACAGCACCCGCAGCACTGCCTTGAGGTCGCAGCCCGAAGCCACGAAGGTGTCGGCCAGCAACTCGATGGCGTCTTCGTCCTTGGGCGGGATTACCTGCCAGGCGGGAACCTGCGCCTCGTCGGCCACGAAGAAGTTGTACAGGTGGCGGGCGATGAAGGTGGCCGTGGCGGGGTGCTCGCAAATGATGTCGATGATGTCCTCGCCGTTGAAGTTGCCCGTCTCGCCGAGGAAGGTCTTTTCCCCGTCGTCGTGGTCTTCCGGCAGGTAGGTGAAATTCCAGTCGTGGCGGCCGATGGGGCCGCGGGGCAGCTTCGGCTCAAAAGTCCAGCCGGTGAAGGCCCGGGACGCCTCGCGCACGTCAACCTCGGTGTAGGTGCCGACGCCCATGCTGAACAGTTCCAGCAGTTCCCGGCCCCAGTTCTCGTTCACGGCGTCGGCGTGGTTCTCGAAGTTGTCCAGCCAGTAAATCATCGCCGGGTTCCTGGCGATTTCCAGCAGCAGATCCTTGTAGTTGCCCATGCCCTGCTCGCGGAACAAAGCCACCATCCGGGTAATCTCGTCGTAGTGGTCAACTTTGGAGACCCCGGTAGCGAACACCTGGTGCCAGAAGACCGTCATCTTCTCTTCCAGGGGCCGCTTGGTGTTGGTCATAAAGTACAGCCACTCGGCCGAACCCATGCCCTGAATGGTGCCCGGACGCCAGGTCCAGGGTTGGTAGCGAATCAGCTCGTAACGGTCGATGGCCGGTTGACTTTCGGGGTTGAGCAGCTCCTCAACGGTAGCCTCGTACCCTTTGGCGGCGCGGGCTTCCAGCTCTTCGCGGGTAGCCCCAAAACCGGCACGACGCATCAGATGGGCCATCAAGGCGATGTCCTGAGATGCCATCCTGTTGCCTCCTGTAGCAGTTTCACAGTATTAGCCGACATTATCTGCTATGCTTGATACAACTGTCAACGACGCGCGGCGCAGCGGGCCCCGGCGATTGCCAGCCCCGCTATCGTCTTTATCCTCATTCCGGTTTATCGTCATTCCGGCGCAAGCGATTAAATCCCGTGTATCCCGGTAAAGAAACACCGACGCCTTCCTTGGGCCGGCTGCTCCTGCTGGCGGCGGCGCTGTTCTCCCTGGCCCTGCCCGTGGTGGGGCCGCTGGACGACCACCACTTTGCCGAACGCACGCACACCCACGAGCATATTTACCTTGAAGGGCGGCCCGTCCCCCACCAGCACGCTTACGGCGCCGGCTTGCGACACCCGCACGCCCCAAGGGGCATTGCCCCCGCTGCCAACTACCGGCTGGACAATGACGCGGTAGCCCTGCTGACTTCCGCCACGGCGAGCCTGATGCTGGCCGTCCTGTCGGCCCCGTACCATGCGGCGCCGGACATTCTCCGGCCCCCGGCGCCGCGGGCGAAAAACGCCAATCCGCTGGCCCGGTTCGTAACCCCGGCGCGCCGGCCGGACGCGGCGCGCATACCGCCGCCGCAACCGCCGCCGGTGGGGTAAATCCTCTGCAAATCCGGCTCATCCCCACCCGCCGCGTTGGTGCGGGGGTGGACAACTTCGGCACGGAGGATTTTCGTGATGCCAGGAATGTACGCAATACTGTGCCGGCCAATGCGCTGGCTGGCCGTCTCTCTCGTCTGCATCGTCCTGCCGGCAGCGGCGGCGTGTGGCACAACCGCGCAGGAACCGGCGGCGGCCCCCGATAACGTGGTCATCAACCTGCCCATTGCCAACCGCGCCGTCGCCCTCACTCGCGAAGACTTGCGCGTTGCGCAGGGTGATACCGTCACTATGAACATTACCGCCGACGAGGCGGGCGAGCTTCATTTACACGGCTACAACCTCACCGTACCCGTGTCTCCCGAAACGCCGGGCGCGCTGACCTTTGAGGCCGATGCCGCCGGCGCTTTCGGATTGAATTTCCACGTTTTCGCCGCCGACGGCGCGGCGGGCGATTCCCACGGCGGCCACGACCATAACGGGGGAACGAGTCCTGAACTCATCGCGTCCGCAGCGCCCGTTAGCGTGCGAATCAGCGCCGACGTTGAGGACAACGGCGGCGTCAACGTCCGCATCATGGCCGACGGGTGGCGCTGGGCGCCGGAATTGGTGGACCAGGAACACACGCCGGGGGCGGGCCACGGCCACATCTACGTGGACGGCGAGAAAATCGCCCGCGTCTATGGCTCCGACTACCACATCGCGGAGTTGGCGCCGGGCCGCCATGGAATCCGCGTGACGCTGAATACCAACAACCACGGGGAGCTGACGTATAACGGGCAAAAGGTAGAGGCAATCACTACCGTGAACGTGCCGGACGTGGGCCAGGCACACAACGAACACGGCCACGGCGACAACAATCAGGGGGGCCAGGCCGAGCGCGCAATCATCGCCGAAGTGCGCCTGGGCAACCTGGAAGTGTATCCCTAGCAAGCGGCCGGGGCGAATAATCATTCGCCCCGGCCGGCGCCGTGAACAGGCTTGCCGCTCTACCGCTGTTCAATCGGGACGTACTCCCGGTCCATTTGGCCGATATAGTGCAGCCGGGGGCGCAGCAGGATGTTGTTTTCGTACTGCTCGATGCACTGGGCCGACCAGCCGGGCACCCGTCCCAACGCGAAAATGGGAATGAACAGGTCGGACGGAATCCCCAGCAGGTGGTAGATGGAGCCGGCGTAAAAGTCCACGTTGACGTAGATGCCCCGGTCCCGGTAGGGGGCCATTACGTTTTCGGACAAGTGGGTGAGAATCTGGAACCAGCGCGGGTCGCCCAGCTTTTCGCCCAGGGCTTGAGAGCGCTCGCGCAGGTGCCGGGCCCGGGGGTCTTCGGCTTTATAGACCCGGTGGCCGAACCCCATGATACGCTCGCGATTGTTCAGTTTGTTGCGCGCGTATTCCTCGGCGTTCTCCGGGTTGCCGATTTCCAGCGACATTTTCATCACTTCTTCGGCCGCGCCGCCGTGGGCCGGCCCTTTCAGCGTGCCCACCGCGCCCGACACGGCGGCGTGCAGCGTCGAGTTGGTGGACGCCGACACCCGCGCCGCAAAGGACGATGCGTTGACCCCGTGCTCGGCGTGCAGGATAAAGTCCACGTCCATCAGCGCGACGGTTTCGGCGTCAGGAATCTCGTCGAACAGCATATACAGGAAGTTGCCGGCGTGGTTCAGGTCAGGATTGGGCACAACCGGCTCCAGGCCGGAGCGGATGCGATGATGGGCCGTAACAATGGTGGGGGCCTGGGCCGTCAGGCGCAGCGCCTTGCGGACGTTGGCCTCTGTGGAGTTGTTCTCGGCGTCCTCGTCGAACGCGGCCAACCCAATCATTGCCGTTTGCAGCACATCCATAGGATGGGCGCGCTGCACCGCGTCGATGACCGTAATGATTTCGTTGGGGATACGGCGGTTGGCCCGTAGATAATCGTCCAGTTCGGCCAGTTGCTCGCCATTGGGCAGTTGGCCGTACAGCACCAGGTAGATAGTCTCTTCAAAGGTGGACTTCTCGGCCAGGTCGTGGATGTCGTAGCCGCGATAAAGCAGCTTTCCGATTTCGCCGTCGATGAAACTGGACTGGGTGGTGTCCATATAAATGTTCATCAGACCGCGATGCAGTTCGGGCTGATCGGCCATCAGTGTCCTCCTTGATTAAGGGCGAGGCCCCCGGTAACGCCGGCGCTTTTCGCACGCTCCGGCGGTAGGTTATGCTAGCATTGGCCCCGGCGGAGTGTCAACCAAAATACCCGCCCCAAGACCCGGCAGGAACAACTCTGACGGCTGCCCGGCCCCCACGGAGCGCTCCATGAAATACGGCGTCATCCTGCCCAACGTTGGCCCCCTGGCCCACATTGATGCCCTCGCCGGCATCGCGCAGCGGGCCGAGGAACTGGAATACGACGGCGTCTTCCTCAGCGACCACGTCGCCATCCCCGCCGACCTGCGTTCCGCATACCCCTACCGCACTGATGGCCGCTTTCCCCTCACTTGGGATGACCGCATCCTGGAGCCGGTGACCACGCTGGCTTATCTGGCCGCCGTAACTCAACACGTCCGGCTGGGCTGCAGCGTCCTGGTGCTGCCCTACCGCCATCCGGCGCTGAACGCCAAAATGCTGGGCACGCTGGATGTTATTTCCGGCGGGCGGCTCATCGTCGGCGCCGGCGTGGGCTGGATGGCCGAGGAGTTCAGCGCCCTGGATGCCGATTTCAACGCCCGCGGCGCTGTAACCGACGCGCACATCGCCACCCTGCGCGCGCTGTGGAGCGGCGCGGATGACGGGAAATCGGGACTGATGATGTTCCCCCGGCCGGTTAGCCGGCCCCATCCCCCGATTTGGACCGGCGGCGCCAGCCCGCCGGCCCTGCGCCGCGCCGCCAACCTGGGCGACGGCTGGCACGGGATACGACAATCCCCGGCAGACGTGGGGCGTGTCGTTGCCCGCATCACCGAACTGCGTACTAACGCCGGCCGGACGATGGACGGCTTTGAAATCTCCCTGCGCGCCGGCCTGGACATCACGGACGCCCCGATGCCGGGCGAGGGGCGCACCCCGCTGCGAGGTTCACCGGAGCAAATCGCCAACGACCTGGCGGCCTACGCTGACGCCGGCCTGACCTACCTGGCGTTGGAACCCCGCGCGGCCACGCCGGAGCAATTAATCAGCCGGTTAGAGCGTTTTACCGGAATCCGGCGGCCCTGATTACTGCGCCGTCCAGCCGCCGTCCACCACCACCTCGCTGCCGGTGACGAAGGATGATTCGTCAGACGCGAGGTAGAGGACGGCGTGGGCAACTTCATCGGGTTCTCCGTAACGACCCATGGGGATGCGGGAGAGCATCATGGCGTAGCGCTCCGGGTCGTCGCGGCCGGCGCGGGTCATCTCCGTTACCACCGGGCCGGGATGCACCGAGTTGACCCGTATGCCGTCCCCCGCATATTGCAGCGCCGCCGCTTTGGTGAAAATCCGCACCGCGCCCTTGGAGGTCTGGTACGCCGCGCCGTTATAGGGTACGGCAACAATCCCCAACTGCGACGAAATGTTGATGATGGAGCCGCCGCCGGCTTGGCGCATCGCCGGTATCGCCGTCTTGGCGCCCAGGAACACGCCTTTCACGTTCACGTCCATAGTACGGTCCCAGACTTCGACCGGCTCCTCGTGGATGGGCGACGAACTGCTGCCAATCCCGGCGTTGTTGACCAGCACGTTGAGCATCCCAAACCGCGACACCGCCGCCGCCACGGCGGCCTGCCAGTCCGATTCCTCCCTAACGTCCAGATGCGTGTAGTAGCAGCGACCGCCGGCGTTAGCGATGTATGCAGCCACCGCTTCACCGGCCTCGTCCAGGATGTCGCCAATAACCACCGCGGCCCCTTCCTGAGCGAACAGCCGCGCTTCCGACTCCCCCATTCCCCGCGCGCCGCCGCTAATCAGGGCTACCTTACCGTCCAACCGGCCCATCTTATCCTCTCCTGTCCTTTATCCTTGCGGCTAAAAATTGTATGGTGTCCAGGGTCGATACTGGACGGCAAACATCCGGTCCGCCCGCAGCAGCGCTCCCGGAGTACACTCCTCCACCAACCCGGCTTGCGCCAGCGTGCTGAAACTCGCGGCCCCCATGTAGGCCGGAGCCAGCGCCGAAACCGCCACTATCACATCCGGGGATGCGCCGGTGGCGCGACAGGTGGCCCCGGACAGCGACGTTGCCAACTCGAACCGTCCGTCGTTCCAGGGGCACAGGTCGTCCCGCACTTCCAAAACCACCCGGTCGCTCGCCAGATAACTGCGGAGTTCCAGGGCGGCGCGGGCGTCCACCACGCGCACCCACAGCCCGTCGCGGGTCGCTCTTTGCAACCGTCGCGGGTCGGCCAGCAGCCACGGCATGGGGTCGTCCACCGGACGTTTGATTGCCTCCGTGCGTTCGATGAGGTCCATATCGAAGCAGAATCGCCAGAGCGCGGCGTTGGCTTCTTTCGTGGCTGCCATCAACTCGTTCACAACGAGGCTGGGCCGTCTGGTGCGGTAGGTTACGTAGCCGTCCACTCTCCCGTCTGATTCGTAGGCGGCGTAAAACAGCCCGCCGGAGCCGCCTTGACGGTGCTCCGGCGCGCGGGAATCCTGCTCCCAATGGTGCATCGCCCTCTGGAACACCGCCGGGCGGTCAACGGTGCTGCGCCGGAAAACCTCGGGCAACTCTGTCATAATATCCGCCGGCTCGACGAACACGATTCGACCGGGGCTGTCCTGGGGGCGAGCGTATCCGTTGTGCTGGCGTTCCAGCGTCCATTGCTCATGCACCGACCCAACGCCATATCCGAACCGGCCGTAGATGATGCTTTCGGTGGCGAACAGCGCGGCGAAGGGCTCGCCACGCTCGTGCACGTCGTTAATCTGACGGCGCATCATCATGGTCATCACGCCGCGCCGCCGGTGCGTGGGCTGCACTTCCACGTTAGACACCCCGGCGACTACCGTTGAGCCGCCGGGTATGGACATTTCCAGCCGGTGCGAGTGAGCGCCGCCGACGATGTCCCCGTTCTCGAACACGGCGATGGAACGCTCCAGGTCAAAATGGGGCCGCAGTTCCTCCGGGTCGTGGGCCAGCCGGTTGCCGTGGGCGCGCGACTCGGCGCGCAGCCAGTGAACAAACTCGTCGGCGGTTACGTTCCTCATCTCTAACATCGAGTTTGCTCTCCATGCCAATCAGTCAATTTAGTCAAGTACATCAGGCTAATCCGGTGGGTTTCACAATCGCTCGCATACCAGCCGGCCAGTTCCGGTTTCCTGCAATATGAAACACGTCAGGGTTGGATAACGCTTCCCATCCGCCGTAACCAAACAACCGTCTGGACGTTGATAAGCGGTAGCGGTGGGCCCGACAGGGTTCGAACCTGTGACCTGCCGATTATGAGTCGGATGCTCTGCCACTGAGCTACGGGCCCAAGACCTGCGTGGTAGGGGCAATTCCCGCCCCCCTTCAGGTTAGACCTCACCGCCGCAATCGTCAAATGCCCAGCCGCTCCCGGTAATCCGGGTCCCACTCCGCCAGCTGCCGCCGTGCTATCAGTTCCTGCGGGTCCAGCGTTGGCGATGGCTCGCCGCTGGTAGGCACCGTCGTAATCACCGCCTCGTCAGCCCACGCCGACACCTGCGCCGCCGGTTTGCCCAGCAGCGCTTCCAGCAGCGCCACATTGTCCTGGCCAAAGGTGGGAGCCGGGCCGCGTATGCCGAGTGGCGTCCGGGACAACTGATAGGGACGCCCCATCAGAATCCGCGGCCCGATGCCCCGCTCCGGCGGATACTCCACCCGCTCCAGAAAATTACGGCTGCGATAATGGGGGTCAAAGTGAACGTCCTTCCCGCTCAGCACCGGCCCGGAGGCGATGCCCTTGGCCTGCAAAGCGTGCATCAAGTCATATTTGTCTTGATGCCGTGTCCACTGCCCGATGGCATCGTCAATCTCATCGTGCCCCTGCTGCCGGCCGGCCAGCGTGCCGTAGCGGCCATCCGACGCCAGGTCATTCCGCTCCATCATCCGGCATAGCGCCCGCCACTGCCGATTATCCCCCACCGACAGCGTAATCCACTGGTCAGCGCCCGCCGCCGGATAGGCCCCCTGGGGGGCGCGGTAGGGGTGCCGGTTGCCGATGCGTTCGCCCTCCCGCCCGTTGGCGATGGCGTCCATGAGGTACTCCGACAGGAACATGACGCCGGCCTGGTACATACCGATGTCCACCCACTGCCCCCGGCCCGTGCGGTTGCGGTAGCGCAGCGCGGCCCCGATGGCGAACATTGCGCTCCAGGTGGACAGAAAATCGACGAAGGAACGGCCGGCTTTGGACGGCTCGTCTCCCGGATACCCGGTGACCCAGCAGTGCCCGTGCGTTCCCTCTTGCGTCGTCGCCTGTGCCGGATAGGACGAATACGGCCCGTCGCCATGCCCATACCCGGTGTTGGACACCATGATGATGTCGGGCCGCAGCTGGCGGAGATTGGGATAGTCCAGCCCCCAACGCCGCATCACCCGAGGCGTAAAGTTTTCCATCACCACGTCGCTGACCATCACCAGGTCGCGGAAAATTTCCCGCCCTTCCTCGCGTGACATATCCAGCACCAGCGACCGCTTGCCCCGGTTCAACAGCTGGTACGTAGAGGGACGATTCCACCAATCCTCGCCCGGCTCATTATCCGGGAAGGTGCCGTAGAGGCCGCCGCCGCGCGTGATGTCCGGGCGGCCCGGCCCCTCAATCTTGATGACTTCCGCGCCCAAATCAGCCAGTTGGCCGCCGGTATAGGGCAATGCAAAGACATAGGTGGAATCCAGCACCCGAATCCCGTCCAGTGGCAGCGCCGTCATAATTAGTAACTCCCCTCCGACTGCTGGCGTCGCAGCTGCGCTTCCAGCTGCCGGATGTGTTCCTCAGCCGCGGCGCGGGCCTGCTGCTCCGCGCCCAACTGCGCCTCCGCCGATTCCCGCGCATCGCGTTCATCGGCCAGCGCCGATTCCGCCAGCGTCAGCCTGCCTTCCGTTAGAGCCAGCCGACCCTCCGCCAGCGTCAGCCTGCCTTCCACCAGCGTCATATCGCAGAGATACCGCCCCGTCTTGCGGTCGTAAAAGCGCAGGCTCGACGCATCGTCAACATCCCAATCCCACGCCGGATGCCAGCACAGGCACAAGTCCAGCGTCGGGCTGTAGCCCCACACCATCCCGTCCATTTCCGTTATCACCGGAAGGTCCCGGTACGCCCCGTTCACCAGTTCCTCCCCCGCCAGCGGATAACCGTAAAAGTCCCCGCCCGTCGGGTCCACCCGCCAGTACTCTCCAATCCCCAAGTCCGCGTACAGACCCCTCTTGAACCCGGTATCCCGGCCGTGGGTGGACTCCGACGCCACTTCCATCACCAAGTCCGGTGGCTTGCCCACTTCCCAGATGATGTACCCGTTGCGCCGCACAATGGCCGGCACGTCCACGCCGAAAGCCACGCACAAGTCCGGCTCAACCCGCACGTTCAGATCGTAGGGATCGTAGTTGACCACGCCGGCGCTGCGCACCAGGGTGTCCGGCTGTCCGGAGAAATGGTGGGCGACGAAGTAGCCGGTCTTGTCAATGGTGGGGGATTGCAGCATATCGCGGGGTTCCGGGTCGGGACAGACGTAATCATCGGGCAGCGCCACCGGGATGCGGGCGATTTGGGGTTGGGTAGCCATAGCAAGCCTCACGCATCCGTCAGTGGTTTGCGGAGGGTTCCGACTGCTGACGGCGCAGCTGCTCTTCCAGCTCCCGGATGCGTTCCTCAGCCGCGGCGCGGGCCTGTTGCTCCGCGCCCAACTGCGCCTCCGCCAGCGCCAGCCTGCCTTCCACTAGCGTCATATCGCAGAGATACCGCCCCGTCTTGCGGTCGTAAAAGCGCAGGTTCGACGCATCGTCAACATCCCAATCCCATGCCGGATGCCAGCACAGGCACAAGTCCAGCGTCGGGCTGTAGCCCCATGCCATCCCGTCCGCTTCCGTTATCACCGGAATGTCCCGGTACGCCCCGTTCACCAGTTCCTCCCCCGCCAGTGGATAACCGTAAAAATCCCCGCCAGTAGGGTCAACCCGCCAGTACTCCCCAATCCCCAAGTCCGCGTACAGACCCCGCTTGAACCCGGTATCCCGCCCGTGGGTGGACTCCGACGCCACTTCCATCACCAAGTCCGGCGGCTTGCCCACTTCCCAGATGATATACCCGTTGCGCCGCACAATGGCCGGCACGTCCACGCCGAAAGCCACGCACAAGTCCGGCTCAACCCGCACGTTCAGATCGTAGGGATCGTAGTTGACCACGCCGGCGCTGCGCACCAGGGTGTCCGGCTGGCCGGAGAAATGGTGGGCGACGAAGTAGCCGGTCTTGTCAATGGTGGGGGATTGCAGCATATCGCGGGGTTCCGGGTCGGGACAGACGTAATCATCGAGCAGCGCCACCGGGATGCGGGCGATTTGGGGCTGGGTAGCCATGGCAAGCCTCAGGCATCCGTCAGTGGTTTGCGGAGGGTTCCGACTGCTGACGGCGCAACTGCTCTTCCAGCTGCCGGATGCGTTCCTCAGCCGCGGCGCGGGCCTGCTGCTCCGCGCCCAACTGCGCCTCCGCCGACTCCCGCGCCGCCCGTTCCGTCGCCAACGCCCCTTCCACCAGCGTCATATCGCAGAGATACCGCCCCGTCTTACGGTCGTAAAAGCGCAGGTTTGACGCATCGTCAACATCCCAATCCCATTCCGGATGCCAGCACAGGCACAAGTCCAGCGTCGGGCTATATCCCCATACCATCCCGTCCGCTTCCGTGGCTACTGCGATGTCCCGGTACACCCCGTTCACCAGTTCCTCCCCCGCCAGCGGATAACCGTAAAGGTCCCCGCCCGTCGGGTCAACCCGCCAGTACTCCCCAATCCCCAAGTCCGCGTACAGACCCCGCTTGAACCCGGTATCCCGGCCGTGGGTGGACTCCGATGCCACTTCCATCACCAAGTCCGGCGGCTTGCCCACTTCCCAGATGATATACCCGTTGCGCCGCACAATGGCCGGCACGTCCACGCCGAAGGCCACGCACAAGTCCGGCTCAACCCGCACGTTCAGATCGTAGGGGTCGTAGTTGACCACGCCGGCGCTGCGCACCAGGGTGTCCGGCTGGCCGGAGAAATAGTGGGCGACGAAGTAGCCGGTCTTGTCAATAGTGGGAGATTGCAGCATATCGCGGGGTTCCGGGTCGGGGCAGACGTAATCATCGGGCAGCGCCACCGGGAGGCGGGCGATTTGGGGTTGGGTAGCCATGGCAAGCCTCAGGCATCCGTCAGTGGTTTGCGGAGGGTTCCGACTGCTGACGGCGCAACTGCTCTTCCAGCCGCCGGATGCGTTCCTCAGCCGCGGCGCGGGCCTGCTGCTCCGCGCCCAACTGCGCCTCCGCCAGCGCCAGCCTTCCTTCCACCAGCGTCATATCGCAGAGATACCGCCCCGTCTTGCGGTCGTAAAAGCGCAGGTTTGACGCATCGTCAATATCCCAGTCCCACGCCGGATGCCAGCACAGGCACAAGTCCAGCGTCGGGCTGTAGCCCCATACCATCCCGTCCGCTTCCGTGGCTACTGCGATGTCCCGGTACACTCCGTTCACCAGTTCCTCCCCCGCCAGCGGATAACCGTAAAAGTCCCCGCCAGTAGGGTCAACCCGCCAGTACTCCCCAATCCCCAAGTCGGCGTACAGCCCCCGCTTGAATCCGGTATCCCGGCCGTGGGTGGACTCCGATGCCACTTCCATCACAAAGTCCGGCGGCTTGCCCACTTCCCAGATGATGTACCCGTTGCGCCGGTCGATGGCGGCTACATCCACGCCGAAAGCCACGCACAAGTCCGGTTCAATCCGACGGTTCATATCGTAAGGGTCGTAGTTCACTACGAAGGGGGGGCGTACCAGCGTGTTCTCCTGCCCGGAGAAATGGCGGGCGACGAAGTAACCCATTTTGGCGATGGTGGGGCCTTGACTCATTTCCCACGGCTCCGGGTCGGGACAGACGTAATCATCGGGCAGAGCCACCGGGAGGCGGGCGATTTGGGGTTGGGTAGCCATAATAAACCTCAGTCAGCGTAACCAGCATACCCTAGATGACATCCAACTGGCGCATCACCGACAGCGCCGCCCGGTCGTAGCCCAGCCCCGCCACGAATATCTCCGCGTTGTCCTGCCCCAGCGTGGGCGCGGCCATCCGCAGCTGATAGCCCGCCGGCGACATACGAAACAGCTCGGCCGGCACTTTGATGCGCCCGATAACTGGATGCTCGGTCTCCCGGTAAAATGCCCTTGATTCCAGCTGCGGACAGTCGGCCAGCTCCGTGGGCGTCTGCACCAACCCGAAGAGCATCCGCTTTTCCGCCGCCTTGGGGAACAGCTCCCACTTCTCCCGCTCGCGGATGGCGTCCAGCACCACCTGGTCCATGGCCGGCCCGTTGCGGACGCGCTGGGCCCGGTCGGCAAAGCGCGGTTCCAGCAGTTCGGGAGCCTGGAAAAAGTCGGCAATGTCCTCCCAGGACGCGCCGCCGCCGGCCTGCACGATAATCCAGCCGTCCTTGCAGGGCATCGGGTTTTCCCACATCGTGCCGGCGGCGCGCCGGATTTGCACGCCGCCGACGAACGGGTAAATCGTCTGCGTCGCCATCATGGTCGATGCCACGCACTCCGTAACCGACACGTCCACGTGCTGGCCCACGCCGTGCCGGTCCTGGGCGAACAGGGCCATCGCCGTGGCCCCGGCGCCGAACAGCCCGCCCTGGTACTGGGCCTGGAAGCCGCCGTGTTTGAGCGGCGGACGGCCCTGTACCCCGCTAATGCCCATCACCATGCCCATCGCGTAGGACACAATCTCCGCGCCGGCATATTGACGGTACGGCCCGGTCTGACCAAAGGGAGTTATGGAGGTCATCACCAGACCCGGATTGACCGCCGATAGCCCCTCATACCCGATGCCCAGGTCATCCAGATACCCGGGCCGGTAGCTCTCAATCACCAAATCCACGTGCGGCGCCAGTTCCCGGAGCATCCTGCGGCCCGACGCCGATTGCAGGTTGAGCGTGATGCCCTTCTTGTTCAGGTTCAGAATCAGGAAGAACAGGCTCCGCTCCGGGTGCGGCTCATCGTGATAAAATGGCCCCACCCGGCGCATGGCCGACCCGCCCGGCGGTTCCACCTTCAGCACGTCGGCCCCGTAGTCGGCCAGCAGCCGGGCGCAAAAAGACCCGGCGATGTCTTCGCTCAAGTCGAGAACTTTGATGCCCGTCAGCGGGCCTGCCATATCCATAATCGCCTGCTACAATCAATCAATCGCCTGCTACAATTGACCCGTGTCACCGGAGGCCGGCTGTCCCGGCGGCGAGTGCCGGGATTTTATCCCAAGCCGGCGGGGATGGCAATTTGGATTGCGCCCTCAGATTGCGTACAATTGCCTGGCCCGATACCCCCAGGCGGAACGTCCGTCGCAGGAGAAAGCCAGCCACCATGCTCATTGACCCCAAAAGTTTCGACCGTTTCAACATGATTCTTACCGGCGTAGTTGTGCCGCGGCCCATTGCCTTCGTGTCCACCATCTCCACCGAGGGCGTGGTCAACCTGGCGCCGTACAGCTTTTTCAACGCGATGGCTTACAACCCGCCGACGCTGATTTTCTCCTCGTCGCGCCGCGCCGCCGGGTGGCAGGACAAGCGCAAGGACACGCTGACCAACATTGAGGAGACCGGCGAGTACGTGGTCAACGTGGTGGTGGACGACATCGCCGCGGCGATGAACGCTACCGCCGCCGAGTATCCGGCCGACGTTTCGGAGTTCGACATTGCCGGCCTTACCGAAGCGCCCGGCGAAATAGTCCAGGCGCCCCGCGTTGCCGAGTCGCCCGTCAATATGGAGTGCCGGTTGATGCAGGTGGTCAACATCGGGGAGCAGCCCCACGCCCATGGGCTGGTCATCGGCGAAATTGTGCGTATGCACGTCCGCGATGACATCCTGTACGAAGGCCCCAACGGTCTGCGCATCAACCACGCGGCTTTGCGGCCCACCGGACGCCTGGCCGGGAATATGTACTGCCACACCGATGACGTGTACGAACTCATCCGCCCGGTCTATGCCCCGCCGGTGGCGGAAGCAGCCGGAGAACGGGCCGCCGACTAACCCCCCAATGCCCCGCGCCCTCCGGGAGAGGGCCGGGGCGCCGGCCGCCTCAAGCCAAATCAAGGAGACTAGAATGACCGCCAGCGCTGACCCCGCCATCAAAGTCTATGGCGCCGAATGGTGCCCCGACTGCCACCGTTCCCGCAACTACCTGGACAGCCAGTCCGTGGCGTATGAGTACGTCGACGTGGACGGCGACGATGCCGCTCAAAGCTACGTGAAGCAGGTCAACGACAATCGCCTCATCATCCCCACCATCATCTTTCCCGACGGCTCTATCCTGGTAGAACCTTCCAACGCCGAGCTGGCCCGGAAACTCCGGGGTTAGGCCGGCCGGCCTGACGCGGCGTAAGGGCAGCCCTGGCGGCTGCCCTTACGCCGGGAACTCCAGCAGTTGCAGTACGTTGCCGTCCGGGTCTTTCAGGGTGGCGACCCAGCCGCCCCAGTGTTCCTGCTCCGGCGCGCGTATAAACGCCACGCCGGCGGCTGCTAACCGGGCGTGTTCGGCGTGGATGTCGCTGACGCCCAGGTGGGGCATAATTCGCAGCGGGTCCCGCGATGCGCCGCTGACCGCGCTGTGGCGGCCCACGTTGAACCGCAGCTCGCCCAGCTGGAAGGCGGCAAACCCCTCAGCCTCGTGGAACGAATGCAGCGGCAGCCGGAGGATGTCCCGGTAGAATCGCAGCATCCGCTCCAGGTCGCCAGTCCAGAGGGTTATGCCGACTACGGCGGTAATCACGGCAATTATCCGTCCAGCCCGCCCGAGTCGATGCAGGACCGGCACCAGCCGTGAAAATCGACGCGCTGCCACATTACCTGAAAGCGGGTTTCGTGGGAAACCTGGTCGCGCAGGCGGACGATTATCTCGCTGCCGTCGTCGGCATCGGCGATGCTGGCGCAGCCGATGCACACCAGATTGACGTGGGGGGACACGTTGCTCTCGTAGCGCGACTGCCTGGCGAAGGGCAGCTCCTGAATCAGCCCGCTCCGGGACAATACGCCCAGGGTGGAATAGACGGTGGCCAGCGTCATCGACGGGAAATGCTGCTGCACGCGCTCGTGAATCTGCTGCACCGTAGGGTGGTCAGTGGAGTTCAGGACGGCCTCGGCAATGGCCAGGCGCTGGGGCGTAACCCGCACGCCCCCCTGACGTAGCTGCTGCACTACGGCGCTTTGTATCATCGGCCCCTCCGGATCTGCGTCCGCTGCCAACCAAAGCGACCGCGCCAGCAGCATCGTATGGGGCGAGTATAGCACTCACCTATTAACGCCACAAACCACGCTAATCGGGCAGCGTTTCGTCTCCGGTGGGCATACACTGGGGAGCGGCGGGGGCGGGAGCTGCCGATTTACCGGGACGGACAGGAGGGACGGGATTTTGGCCCGCCGCCGACGGGTGAAGTTCCGGCGCCGGAATGACGGTATGGCATGGCGGTGGCAGCGTTACCTGGGGCCCGGCTATTTCCGTGGGCTGCCCGGCGCCGGGGACGGGGTTGTTGAGCGCGGGGGATTGCGTTTGCTGTGTCTCAGCGACGAGGGTGCGCAGGATGCCCAGGATAATCTGCTGGTTCTGCTGGACATCGGCGACTTGCAATTGCAGCTGCGTCACGTCGGTTTGCACCTGCGTCACGTCGGTTTGCAAGTGCGTCACGTCGGTTTGCAAGTGCGTCACATCGGTTTTCAGCTGCGTCATATCGGTTTGCACCTGCGTCACGTCGGTTTGCACTTGCGCCACATCGGTTTGCAAGTGCGTCACGTCGGTTTTCAGCTGCGTTACATCGGTTTGCACGTGCGTCACGTCGGCTTGCACTTGCGCCACGTCGGTTTGCAAGTGCGTCACATCGGTTTTCAGCTGCGTTACATCGGTTTGCACGTGCGTCACGTCGGTTTGCAGCTGCGCCACGTCGGTTTGCACGTACCTGACGTCGGCGTCCAGTTGGGCCAGCCAGAACACCCCGCCAATCAGGATGCCGGCCGCTACGATGATGGCGGCTATTTTGGATATACTGTCAAGCATTGGCGCTCCCTCCGCCGGCGGATGCGGCCCATTATAGCAGATGCGCCGGCCGCCCTCTTGTCATTCCGGCGGTTGCCGGAGTCCGGTGTACGCAGCGGCAAGGCAGGCGCATAGGCTCCCGCCGGCGCCGGAATGACAAAGGGTTAGGCTGCCGAAAAGGAAAGGCGGCCCCGGCCGCGGGTGGGCTATCCCCCGCCCCATTCCGGGGCTATAATCCTCTACGGACTAACCTATGCCGGCCCGCCTGGCGACCGGCCGGCCCTACGCCGGCTGATGCTGATGCCGTATAGCCGTATAGAGGACGCCCCGATGCCTGCCCGAATGACTGCCCGAATTCTGCCCCCCAACTTTGGGGTGGCAAAATGACGCCCCGCCGCAGCGTCGTCCTCACTGCCCTGGCCCTGGCCCTGCTGCTGGCGTCCGCCCTGGCCCTGTTGGGCGGCGCCGGCGACGTGTCCGCTCAAAGCACCACCGACTACGACACCAATGACAACAACCTCATTGACATCACCACGCTGGCGCAGCTCAACGCCATCCGCCACGACCTGAACGGCAACGGCGACCCCACTTCCGGAGGAACCGCCGCTTACAACACTGCCTTTCCGTCCCGCGAAGCCGGCGCCACCGGACGCATGGGCTGCCAGTCCACCTGCGCCGGCTACGAGCTGCGGGCCGACCTGGACTTTGACACCGACGACAGCGGCACCGTGGACAGCAGCGACGACTATCCCAACTGGACGCCCATCGGAACCAGCGCGGCGCCGTTCAGCAGTACGTTGCAGGGCAACGGACACACCATCGCCAACCTGACTATTGACGCCGGGGCCAGCGTGGCGCGCGTGGGGCTGTTCGGCCAGGTCAGCGGCGCCATCACCGGCGTGGGCCTGCCCGACGCCAGCGTTAGCGGGGCCGCGACTAATCCCGCCATTGGCGCGCTGGTCGGCTATCTGAACGCCGGCGGCACGGTAACGTCCAGCTGGGCCACGGGCAGCGTGGCATCCACTGATGCCGGCATCTTTGACAAATACGTGGGCGGGCTGGTGGGCTACAGCGCCGGCACCGTGCGGGCCAGCTATGCCACCGCATCGGTAACGGCCGCCTCTACGGCCCAGCGGGTGAGCGCCGGCGGCCTGGTGGGGCAGCTGCAAAGCGGCACCATAACGGCCAGCTACGCCACCGGCGCAGTAGCCGGCGGCGCCGGCGCCAACTCCTTCACCGGCGGGCTGGCGGGCATTATGGGCGGCAGCACGCCCACCGTAACGGCCTCCTACTCCACCGGCGCCGTCAGCTCCGGCGCCAGCGCCAACATTGGCGGGCTGTCCGGCAGTGTTTCCAGCAGCGCCGTCATCACCGCCAGCTATTGGGACACCACCACCAGCGGCCACACCGGAACCGGCGCCGGCACGGGCCAAACCACCGTCGCCCTGCAAACCCCCACCGCCTACGGAACCGGCGCCAGCATTTACTCCGGCTGGAACGTGAACGTGGACGGCGTTGGCGGCAGCGACGACCCCTGGCACTTTGGCACGGCCTCCCAATACCCCATCCTGCAATACCAGCGGGATGCGGTGGGGATTGACCGGCAGCGGGGCAGCGCCAGCGTGGACTACGCCAACGGCAACAACCTGATTGACGTTACGACGCTGGCCCAGCTGGACGCCATCCGCTACGACCTGGACGGCGACGGCAGCGTGGCCAAAGGCGGCGTCAGCGCCCGCTACGCGGCGGCCTTCCCCGGCCTGTCCGCCGGCATGGGCTGCCCCGCCCCCGACGGATGCGCCGGCTATGAATTAATGGCCGACCTGGACTTTGACACCGACGACAGCGGCACCGTGGACAGCGACGACGACTATCCCAACTGGACGCCCATCGGCACATACAGCGCGCGCTATGCCGGCACATTCCAGGGCAACCACCACACCATCGCCAACCTGACTATCAACTCCGGCGCCAGCGTTGTCGGAATGTTCACCGCGGCCAGCGGCGCCATCTCCGGCGTGGGCCTGCGCGACGTCAACGTCACCGTGACCCGCAGCCCGGTCCTCGCCGGCACGCTGACCGGCGACCTGTCATCCGGCGGAACGATAACTGCCAGCTGGGCCACGGGCAGCTTGACGGCCACTAATGCTGACGGCAACGCCAAAAGCCTCGGCGGGATGGTGGGATCTATGTCGGGCAGCCTGCGGGCCAGCTATACCGGGGTGTCGGTAACCGGCCCGGCGGCGGCCTCGCAGATGAGAATGGGCGGGCTGGTCGGGCTCCTGGAGAACAACGGCACGATAACGGCCAGCTATGCCACCGGCCCAGTATCCGGCGGCACGGGCGGCAGCGCCGCTTACGTCGGCGGGCTGGTCGGCGTGGGGGGCAGCACCGCCCAAACCACCATCACGGCGTCTTATGCAACGGGTAGGGTTACGTCGAACGCGACCAACATCGGCGGGCTGGCCGGGGCGCTGACCGGCAGCGCCAGTGCAATCAACAGCTATTGGGACACCGAAACCAGCGGCATTGCCGACAGCGACCCGTCCACCAGCCCCGGGGAGGGCAAGACCACGGCCCAGCTGCAAACGCCCGCCGCCTACGGAACCACCGGCATCTACTCCGCCTGGAATATGGACCTGGACAATGCCGATACCGACGACGACGTTGCTACCGGGGGCGATGACCCGTGGGATTTCGGCTACGCTTCCCAATACCCGGCGCTGAAGTACGACGGCCTGGACCTGCTAAAGCAGCAGGGGCGGGGCAGCATCGTCATCGCCCCCGACGCCTTGGACATCAGGCCGGGGGCCAGCGCCGACTACACCGTGCGGCTGGGCGGGCCGCCCAAAGCGGCGGTGACGGTAAGCATCGCCAGCGACAACACGGACGTAACCGTTAACCAGGCAACGCTGAACTTTGACGACACCAACTACGCTACGGCGCAAACGGTAACGGTCAGCGTGGCCAGCGATGCCACCCTGGGCGACACCGCCAGCCTGGCCCACACTGCCGCCGGCGCCGGCAGCGGCTTTGCGGACGTGAGCGCAACGCTGACGGTAGCAATTATCATCGACTACGACGAGAACGACAACAACCTGATTGACGTCACCACCCTGGCCCAGCTGGACGCCATCCGCCACGACCTGAACGGCAACGGCGATTCGACCCACACCAGCTACATCGCCGCGTTCCCCGGCCGGACCGCCGGCATGGGCTGTCCCGACGGCTGCACGGGCTACGAGCTGCGGGCCGACCTGGACTTTGACACCAACGACGACGGTACGGTGGACAGCAGCGACGCCTATCCCAACTGGACGCCCCTCGGGAATTACTCGGCTACTTTCCAGGGCAACCACCACGTCATCGCCAACCTGAGAATTAACAACTCCGGCCATCAAAGAGTGGGGCTGTTCGGCGAGCTCAGCGGCCACATCTCCGGCGTGGGCCTGCCCAACGTCAACGTGGTCAGTACGAAAGGCAGCGGTTCGGCAGAGATTGGCGGGCTGGTCGGCTATATGCACGGCGGCGCAACGGTAACCTCCAGCTGGACCACCGGCCGGGTGGCGGCCACCGGCGGCACCAACGTCCGCAAATATGCCGGCGGACTGGTGGGTCGATCCCACGGCACCGTGCAGGCCAGCTATTCCAGGGCGAGCGTTAGCGCTGGCAACGGCTTTTACACTTACGGCGGCGGGCTGGTGGGTTACAATTACTACGGCACGGTGCGGGCCAGCTACGCTACCGGCCGGGTGTATGGCTTCTCTTTCTCCGGCGGCGTGGTGGGCTTGACAATTGGGGGCGCCATCCGGTCATCTTACGCCGTCGGGGTGATTAGCGGGGGCAGCGGGGGCCGGGGCGGGCTGCTCGGCGGCCATTTCTCCGGGCCCACGGTGGCCAACAGCTATTACAACTGGCAAATCACCGGCGGCGGCCTCGGCACGTCCCGCAACACCAACCAGCTGCGATCGCCAACCACCTACGCCGCCACTACCACCGACACCTACTTTGACTGGAACCTGAACGTGGACGGCAACACCGAAACCGGAGACGCGGACGGCAACGACGACCCGTGGCACTTCGGCTACGACGTGCAGTACCCGGTGCTGCAATACGACGGGATGGACATTCTGCGGCAGGATCGGGATACCATCCTGTTCACCCCCGCCGCACTGGATTTGGACGAGGGCGACAACGCCACCTACACCGCCCGGCTGGGCGGCGAGCCCAAAGCGGGGAGTACGGTAACCGTAACCATTACCGTCCCCGCCGACGCCGACGTAACCATCGACGGCCCCGACGGCGGCAGCGGGTTCAGCAAGAGCGAAACACTGGGAACTTTCAACGCGGGCAACTGGATGACGCCCCAGACGGTAAGCGTCCGGACGGCCCACGACGCCGACCTGGCCAACGACGTCTCCATCCTGACGCACGCCGCCGTGGGCGCCGGCAGCGGCTTTGAGGACGCCAGCGACGGCCTGACCATAACGATTGAGGACGACGACCTGGGCAACATTCTCCTGACCCAAAGCGGCTCGGCCATAACCACGCTGGGCATAACCGAGGCGGCCGGCAACGTCGCCTATCAGGTGGCCCCGGACCAGGCGCCGGTGTCCGACGCAACCGTAACCATCACCAGCAACAACGCCGCCGTAACCATCGACGGCCCCGACTCCGATACCACGTTCACCAACAGCGAAACGCTGACATTCGCCACCGGGGTGACTACGGCGCAGACGGTAACCATCAAGGCGGCGGACGACAACGACCCCAACGACGAAAGCGTCACGCTGACTCATACCGCCGCCGGCGAGGGCAGCGGCTACGACGGCGTGAGCAAAACCCTCGCCGTAACCGTAACCGACGACGACACGCCCAACATCCTGCTGTCCGCAGCCGCGCTGACCGTAACCGAGGAGGACAGCGGCGGCGGGAGCTACACGGTGCGGCTGACTACCGAGCCCACGGCTGACGTAACCGTGACCGTAACCGCGTCCGGCAGCCTGACCATCGACGGCCCCGACGCCGCCACTGATTTCACCGCCAGCGAAACGCTGACTTTCACGGCCAGCAACTGGGATACGGCGACGACGACGATAAAGGTAATAGCGGCGGCGGACGACGACCTGGTGAACAACACCATCGCGATTGCCCACAGCGCCGCCAGCGCGGACAGCGACTATGCCGGCATCAGCAAATCCCTGCCCGTAACGGTTACGGACAACGACACGCCAACCATCATCATCTCCGAAACCGGCACCCTGTCGGTGGACGAGGGCGGCGCCGGCGCCTACACCGTCAAGCTCAGCCACCGCCCGGACGCCGGCGTAACCGTCACCGTCACCAGCAGCCTCACCGACGACGTGACCATTGACGGCCCCGACGCCGGCGCTACGTTCAGCGACAGCGAAACGCTGAGCTTCTCGACTACCAACTGGAATACGCCGCAGACGGTAACGGTCAAGGGAGCAACCGACAACGACCTGGCGGACAGCACGGGCAACACCCTGTCCCACGCTGCCAGCAATACGGTGTCGAGCATGGACAGCCTGTTCACCGGCGCGGCCACCGTAAGCCTGTCCGTAACCGTTACGGACACCACCACGCCCGGCATCCTGCTGACGCAAAGCGGCGCGGCCATCACCGCGCCGTTGGGCATAACCGAGCAGGGCAGCGACGTCACTTACGACGTGGCCCTGAGCCACCTGCCGAAGGCCGATGTAACCGTAACCATAACCACCAGCGACAATACCGCCGTGACCGTCGCTACCGACGGCACTTTCAGCAACAGCGAAACGCTGACTTTCACCACCGGGGACTGGTCAACGGCGCAGACGGTAACGCTCCGGGCGCCGGACGACGGCGACGGCAACACCGTCAACGAAAGCGTCACCCTGACCCACGAGGCCAGCGGCGCGGGCAGCGGCTACGCCAGCATCAGCGACGCCACCCTGACCGTGAACGTTACGGACGACGACACGCCCAACATCCTGCTGTCCGCATCCACGCTGACCGTAACGGAGGAGGACAGCGGCGGCGGGAGCTACACCGTGCGGCTGGCTACCGAGCCCACGGCCAACGTAACCGTAACCGTAACCGCGTCCGGCAGCCTGACCATCGACGGCCCCGACGCCGCTACTGCGTTCACCACCAGCGAAACGCTGACTTTTACTATGTCAGACTATGCGGCAAAGACGATAAACGTGCGCGCGGGGGCGGACGACGACCTGGCGAACAACCCCATCACGATTGCCCACACTGCCGCCAGCACGGACAGCGACTACGCCGGCAAGACCGCATCCCTGTCCGTAACCGCTACGGACAACGACACCCCGAGCATCGTCCTGTCTCAAACCGGCGTCCTGTCGGTGAACGAGGACGGCAGCGGCAGCTACACCGTCAAGCTCAGCCACCGCCCGGACGCCGGCGTAACCGTCACCGTCACCAGCAGCCTCACCGACGACGTGGAAATCGACGGCCCGGACGCCGGCGCTACGTTCAGCGACCGCGAAACGCTGAGCTTCTCGACGACCAACTGGAACACGCCGCAAACGGTAACGGTCAAGGGCGCAACCGACAACGACCTGGCGGACAGCACGGGCAACACCCTATCCCACGCTGCCAGCAATACGGTGTCGAGCATGGACAGCCTGTTCACCGGCGCCGCCACCGTAAGCCTGTCCGTAACCGTTACGGACACCACCACGCCCAGCATCCTCCTGACCCAAAGCGGCGCGGCCATCACCACGCTGGGCATAACCGAGGATGCGGCGGCCGTCTATTATGACGTGGCCCTGAGCCACGCGCCCCTGGCCAACGTAACCGTAACCGTAACCGTCGGCAGCACCCCCACCAACTCCGTGGAAATCTACAAATCCGGCGGCACTTTCAGCGGCAGCCAGACGCTGACTTTCACCCCGACGAACTACAATACGACGCAGGGGCTAGCCATCCGGGCGCCGAACGACCCCAACCCCGACGACGAAACCGGCATAACGCTGAGCCACGCCGCCACCGACGCCACGTCCACCGCCAGCGGCTACGACGGCATCAGCAAAGACCTGACCGTGAACGTTACGGACGACGACACGCCCAACATCCTGCTGTCCGCAGCCGCGCTGACCGTAACCGAGGAGGACAGCGGCGGCGGGAGCTACACGGTGCGGCTGACTACCGAGCCCACGGCTGACGTAGCCGTAACCGTAACCGCGTCCGGCAGCCTGACCATCGACGGCCCCGACGCCGCTACTGATTTCACCGCCAGCGAAACGCTGACTTTCACGGCCAGCAACTGGGATACGGCGACGACGACGATAAAGGTAATAGCGGCGGCGGACGACGACCTGGTGAACAACACCATCGCGATTGCCCACAGCGCCGCCAGCGCGGACAGCGACTACCACGGCGTCAGCAAGTCCCTGCCCGTAACCGTAACCGACAACGACACCCCGAGCATCGTCCTGTCTCAAACCGGCGTCCTGTCGGTGAACGAGGGCGGCAGCGACAGCTACACCGTCAAGCTCAGCCACCGCCCGGACGCCGGCGTAACCGTAACCATCACCAGCAGCGCCACCGACGACGTGGAAATCGACGGCCCCGACAGCGGCCTCAATTACAGCAACGAGGAAACGCTGCGTTTCTCGACGGGCAACTGGAACGATACGCAAACGGTAAGGGTAAGGGGCCTAACCGACAACGACCTGTCCCACGACACCGGCAACACGCTGACCCACGCCGCCAGCAACACGACGGCCGCCGACAGCCTGTTCAGCAGCGCCGCCGACGCCGAGCTGTCCGTAAGGGTAACCGACACTACCAGCCCCAGCATCGTGCTAACCCAAAGCGGCGTGGCCATCAGCGGCGCGCTGCCCATCGACGAGGAGGGCAGCAACGTCACTTACCAGGTGGGCCTGAGCAACGCGCCCCTGGCTCCCGTAACCGTCACCATCACCAGCAACAACGCCGCCGTAACCATCGACGGCCCCGACCCCGGCGCCGGGTTCACCGCCAGCGAAACGCTGACATTCGGCACCGGGGTAACTACGGCGCAGACGGTAACCATCCAGGCGCCGGATGACGGCAACCACGTCAACGAAAGCGTAACGCTCACTCACGCCGCCAGCGGCTCGCTCAGCGGCTACGCCAGCATCAGCGACGCCACCCTGACCGTGAACGTTACGGACAACGACACGCCCAACATCCTGCTGTCCGCCGCCACGCTGACCGTAACCGAGGAGGACAGCGGCGGCGGAAGCTACACGGTGCGGCTGGCTACCGAGCCCACGGCTGACGTAGCCGTAACCGTAACCGCGTCCGGCAGCCTGACCATTGACGGCCCCGACGCCGCCACTGATTTCACCGCCAGCGAAACGCTGACTTTCACCCCTGCGGACTATGCGGCAAAGACGATAAACGTGCGCGCGGGGGCGGACAACGACCTGGCGGACAACACCATCACGATTGCCCACACTGCCGCCAGCACGGACAGCGACTACGCCGGCATCAGCAAATCCCTGCCCGTAACGGTTACGGACGACGACACGGGCAGCCTCATGCTGTCGCAAACCGCCCGCACCGTAACCGAGGGCGACGACGCCGGCGCTACCTATACCGTGAAACTGAGCCACCGGCCCTCGGCCGCCGTAACCGTCGCTATCACCAGCGCCAACGGCAAGGCCGCCGCAACCCCGTCATCCCTAACCTTCAACGCCGCCAACTGGAACACGACGCAGACGGTAACGGTAACGGCGGTGGCCGACGCCGACCTTGCCGACGGCAGCGACACGCTGACCCACACGCCCAGCGCCACCGGCGGCTACCTGGCCAGCGCAACCGAGGATGTAACCGTAACCGTCCAGGAAACCACCGCGCCGGGCATGACCTTCAGCGAGAGCCAGTTGTCTATCGAGGAGAGGGACACCGACACCTACACCGTGGCACTGGCTGCCGCGCCGCCGGCTGATACAACCGTCGCCATCACCAGCAGCAACCCCGCAATCACTGTCAACCCGGGGACCTTAACCTTCCCCGTTGCCGACTACAACACCCCCCAGACGGTAACGGTCACCACGACGGCGGACGACGACGCTTTCCACGATGCGTCCTGGCTGACGCACACCCCCACCGTCCGGGGCGTCGCCGGCGGCGTCACGCTGCTGCCCGTACTGCTGCGGGAGCCGGCCCCCAGCGAAAGCGAGGAGCCGGCGCGAATCCGTATCAGGCCGCCGCCGCCGTCGCCGGCCGCTACCTCAACAATCTACGCCATCGCCCCCCACACGCTTACGGTGTCCGGCATGGCCGGCGTTCCCGACGGGGTGACGGTCAATACGGTGCAGAGCCTGGCCGGGGACTTGACCATTACGTTCAGCGTGCCGCAGGGCATCCCGACCACGCTTGACGGCTACACACTGGACGGGGCTACGCTGGTAGGCATCAGCGTGACGCCGGCGGCGCCGGCGGGCGGGCTGGAAATCTGCCTGCCCCGGGGCGACGGTTCCACGCAGCTGCTGCACTACCGCTCCGGCCGCTGGCAGGCGGTGCCGGGTTCGGGGCCGCGGGGCGACCAGGTTTGCGGCACGGTAAGCGATTTCTCCCCCTTCATCGCCGGCCAGCCGGCAGGAGATGAGCCTGCCCCCGGCCAGCCGACGGGAGATGAGCCTGCCCCCGGCCAGCCGGAGACCGAGTCCGAGCCGCCGCCGATTATCTACAACCTGAACATCCGCTTTGACGCCCGGCGCATCGCGTTGCCGGAGGGCCATACCGCCAGCTACCGGGTGCGGCTGGCCGGCCGGCCCGCCGGCCGCGGTGCCACTATCAGAATCCGCAGCGACAACCCGGACGTGAAACCCACTCCCGACGAACTGCACTTCACCGCCGCCGACTGGGAGCAGTGGCAAACGGTAAGCATCGCCATCGCCGGCGACGCCAACCATACGGACGAAAGCTCGACGCTGGCGCACTACGGCCCCAACCGTGGCTACGGCTCCGTGCTGGTGTCGGTAACGGACACCGGAGACAGCCGGCAGGCTGGCGACACACTCGCGCCGGCGCTGACGGTAATCACAGAGCCGGGAGCGCGCTGGGGCGTAACCGCAACGCCAACCACGCCGGCGGATTTGACGGCGCACGGCGTGGTCCGGGTATCGCCGGCCTATGGCGTGCCGCGCACGGCGGCGGGCTACGGCCTGGGCCGCAACGGCGCAGCGCAAGCCATCGTCAGAGTCGCCGCGCCGGAGGACGCGCCGGTATCGGGGCTGACCGTCTGCCTGCCGGTAGCCCGGGCGCTGGCGGAGGAGGCGGGGGAACACCGGCTGACGCTGCTGCGGTATGGTGATGCTGACACCGGCGGCGGCTGGCAGGCGGTGTCCGGCGCGGAGTATGACGCCGCAGCCCAAAGCGTCTGCGCCGCCGGCGTGACCGAGTTCGGGGCTTTTGCGGCAGCCTACATCCTGCCGCAATAACCCCGCCAACCTTTCAAAAGGAGAGGGGGGCAGCGGCTAGGATGCGCTGGCCGCGGCGGCGCGAACGGACGCCAGGATGCGCCCGTAGGCGTTGCAGCGGCACAGATTGCCGGACAGGGCTTCCCGAATCTCGGCGTCGGTGGGGGCGGGATTGGCGTCCAGCAGGGCGCGGGCTGCCATTACGAACCCCGGGGTGCAAAAGCCGCATTGCCCGCCGTCCTCGTCAAGGAACGCCTGCTGCAGGGGCGACAGTTCCCCCGCCGGAGCCAGCCCTTCCACCGTAAGCACGCGGCCGCCGGCGGCGCGCAGGGCCAGCACCTGGCAGGCGTTGACCGGCCGCCCGTCCAGCAGCACGGTACAGGCGCCGCACTCCCCACGGTCGCAGCCCCGCTTGGCGCCGGTCAGGCCAAGCGCGTCCCGGAGCGCGTCCAGCAAAGACCAGTGGTGGCGCACGGAAAGCGTATGCTCAGCGTCGTTGACGGTGATAGTGATGTCGGCGGCAGGCGGGTTGGTCATAGCAGTTGGCACCCTGCGCGGCCGGAAGGCGGCAGCGGATAATGATGACAGCGCGTCGTTGACGTTAGTACGGGGCCATTGTTACCATCAGCCCATCACAAATGCAAGTGAGGTTATCGTGGCTGCTGATAGCGTTATCATCGGTGGACTTGCGACTTGCCGACACATTCACCCTGTTCAACTTTTCCAACCCCAAATATCTGTGACGCTATGACTACTATACCCTCTCCCCTAGCCATCGTCGGCCGCAGCGCCCCCCGCCGGGAACTGCCCGACAAACTCACCGGCGCCGCCCAATACTCGGCCGACATTGCGCTGCCGGGGCTGTTGCACGGCGTTATCGTCCGCAGCCCGCACCCCCATGCCGACGTGCTGGCCGTGGACGTCAGCGCCGCTCTGGCCCTGCCCGGCGTCCGCGCTGCCATCACGCCGGCCGATGCGCCGTCCGTCCGGCTGGCGCCTGATCTGGCGGCGCTGGACACGCGCGTCCGGTTTGCCGGGGATGAAGTGGCCGCCGTGGCCGCCGACGACCTGGATACCGCCCGCCGCGCCGCCGCGCTGGTGCGCGTGGATTATCGTCCCTTGCCCTTTGTCATCGACCCGGTGGCCGCGCTGGAACCCGACGCTCCCGCCATCCATCCCCAGGGCAACCTGGCCATCCCGGAACCGCTGGCGTTGCAGCGGGGCGACATCGACGCCGGTTTTGCCGCCGCCGACATTGTCTTGGAGGAAACCTACTATCTGCCCACCCACTCGGCGACCCCGCTGGAACCCCGGGCCGCGCTGGCCGCCTGGGACGGTGATAATCTCACCGTGTGGAAGTCCACCCGCGGCGTTCACGTTGACCGGGCGGCCCTGGCGCAAGTGCTGGGCCTGGATGCCGGCCAGGTTCGCGTAATCGGCCCGCATCTGGGCGGCGGCTACGGCAACAAGGATGAGTCGCGCCTGGCGGTGCTGGCGGCGCTGCTGTCGCGGCAAGCGGGCCAGCCCGTCCGCATTGAATACAGCCGGGAGGAGGAGTTTGTCGCCGGCCGCACCCGCCACGGGGGGCGCATCATCCTGCGGATGGGCGTAACCCGCGACGGCGACATTACCGCCATCCACGGCGACGCCGTAATGGACTCCGGGGCCTACCAGGCGTCCGCGCCCGGCGTGGCCCGCCGCACGGGGCAGGGTATGCTCTACCTGTATCGCTGCCCCAACGTCCGCTTTGACGCGCGGCCGGCGGCCACCAACAAGCCGGTATCGGGCAGCTATCGCGCCCTGGGCGCGCCCCAGGGTCATTTTGCGCTGGAAACGCTGGTTGACCGGGCGGCGGCGGCCATCGGCATGAACCCGCTGGCTTTCCGGCTGCGCAACCACGTGCCTGTGGCGGGCCAGGCGGGACCGCGCTTGACTCCACTCGACGAGATAGTGGACGGCCAGCCGGTGGAAGGCGGCATACCCTTTTCCAGCAACGGCCTGGCGCAGTGCCTGCGTCGCGGGGCCGCGGAGTTCGGCTGGGACGAGCCCTTTGACCATTCCGACCCCGCCGACCCGTTCCTGCGGCGGGGCCGGGGTCTGAGCATAATGATTTACCGGGGCGGCGTCGGTTCCGAATCGGCGGCCGGCCTGACCATCGCACCAGATGGCAAAGTGCAACTGGTCAGCGGCATCATCGACGTGGGCGAGGGCGCCGTTACGGTGCTGTGCCAGTTGGCCGCCGAGGCGCTCTCCGTCGGCTATGATGACGTTGTTCCGCTCTTTGCCGACACCGACGCCACGCCCAACGCGCCCATCACCGCCGGCTCGACGGCCACTTTCTCCACCGGGACGGCGGTGCTGCGGGCGGCGGAACGATTGCGCGAGTTGATGCGGTCTGCCGCCGCCGGCCAACTGGAAACCACCGCCGACGCGCTGACGATAGCCGACGGAGCGGTGTTCGTAACCGACGACCCCACGCGCCGGATGACCTACGCGGCGCTGGCGCAAGCGGCGGGTTCGGATGCGCTCACCGCTGAGGCTGTGGTTATGCCCGGCAGTACCGATTACATCGTCAACTCCTTTGGCGCCCACTTCTGCGCGGTTGAAGTGGACACGGCCACCGGGCGGGTGCGGGTGGCGCGCTACGTGGCCGCCCACGATTCGGGCCGCATCATCAACCCGCGCACTGCGCTGAACCAGGTGGAAGGCGCTATATCGCAGATGCTGGGCTTTGCGCTCAGTGAGGAACTGATTACCGACGCGCCCACCGGCATAACCCTCAACGGCAGCTACCTGGAGCACAAAAGCCCCACCATCCAGGACTACCCCGACATCACCACCATTTTTGCCGATGTCGTTGACCCCGTGGGGCCGATGGGCGCCAAAGCGCTGGGCGAAGTGCCGTCGGTAGGCGTCGCCCCCGCCATCGCCAACGCCCTTTACGACGCCATCGGCGTGCGCTTCACCCGCTTGCCGATAACGCCCGACCGGGTGCTGGATGCGTTGACCCGGCAACAGGCTGGTTAATATGACGTTTCAATTGCTGCAACCCACCTCTCTTGCCGAAGCGTGCGACTTGCTGGCCGCCGCGCCGGACGACGCCGTTCCCATCGCCGGCGGCACCGACCTGCTGTCGGAAATCCGGGACGGCACCGCCAGCCCGGCGACGCTGGTTGCGCTGGACGCCATCGCCGACGCCGGGCTGTACGGCATCAGCGATACCGCTGATGGGGGCATCCGCATCGGCGCGCTAACTGCCATTGCCGGCATCGCCGCTGACGCCGGTATCCGCCGCCGCTACGCCGCGCTGGCCGAAGCCGCCGCCGGCCTGGCGACGCCGCAGGTGCGCAACCTGGGCACGCTGGGCGGCAACCTGAACCAGCGGCCCCGCTGCTGGTACTACCGCCATCCGCTGACGGTGTGCCTCAAGCGAGGCGGTGACCGCTGCTATGCCGTGCCGGGCGTGGGCAAATATCTGTGCATCACCGGCGGCGACCGCTGTTTTATCGTGCATCCTTCCGACACCGCCGTAGCGCTGGCGACGCTGGGCGCGTCGGTGAGCATTGCCTCGGCTGCCGGCGCGCGGACCGTAGCCATCAATGACTACTTTACCGGCCCGGACGTGGACTTGATGCGGGAGAATATCCTGCAACCCGGCGAACTGCTGACCGGAGTAACGCTCCCGCCGCCGCCGGACGGCCAGCGCAGCGCTTACCTCAAAGCGCGGGAGCGCGAATCGGGCGATTTCGCGCTGGTCAGCGTGGCGGCGGCGATAACGGTTGTTGACGGCGCGATAACGCAGGCGTCAGTAACGCTGGGCGGCGTGGCGCCGACACCGTACCGGGCAGCGGACACGGAAACCTATCTGCAAGGCCGCCCGGTGTCCGCAGTAACGCCGGCCGAAGCGGGAGCGGTCGCCATCGCCAACCCGCGCCCCTTGCCCGACAACGCCTATAAAATACCCATGGCCGCCAACCTGGTAACCCGTTCGGTGACCAACCTGCTTACGACCGCGTAGATGGAGGTGACTGATGGGTACATTCAGCGTTTCAATGACCATTACCGGCATAGAATCCGGTCTTTCAGAAACGATGGACGCCATCGTAGATGCCAAAGCGCTCCACAGCATAATGCCGTCCGATTTGCTGGCCCGGCTGGGCATTGCGCCCAACGGGTACAGCGACGCCATTGACCTGCCCCGTGGCAGCGCCGAAGCCCAGCTTGACATACCCACTGACGGCGACGATCTGTACACAGCTGATGACTTCTGCGCGACCATCACCGTCTTATTCGGCCCCAAAGGCAGCCCGCCCATTCTGGGCCGCACTACATTGGAATCTATGTTCCTGGCTGTTGACCCGGACAACGACCGCCTCATCCCCGCCGAAATCCACATCCCGGGTGATGCAATGGTGGAGCTGTTGACAGCCGCCGGCCGGCTAAGGCCTGATGCGAAAGATGGGACTGTTTAGCGTGCCCCTGACCGTAATCAACACGAATGCCGGCCGCTCCGAAACGATGGCCGCCATTGTTGATACGGCGGCCAGCTACAGCATGATTCCCGCTGAGGTTATGGCCCGTCTGGACATTGCCCCAACCGGCGAGACCCGCATCCGCATGGCTGACAACAGCGTTGTTGCAATACCGTTCGGCGATGCGCTCATTGCAGTAGAGGGTCGCCACCAGGTTCTGCGGACGCTGTTCCGCCCCGGCGGCAGCCGGGCGATTCTGGGCGCTAATACATTGCAAGAGCTGGAATTCGTCGTTGACCCCGTCAACGAACGCCTCATCTCCATTACAGACGTATCGCCTTGACATCCGGCTACCCCTGTAACAGAATAGCGCCATCCTAACCTGCCACAGGAACAAGAGTATGACCACAGTACAGAGCGGTTCCCGCACTACCGTAAATGTCAACGGTACTGCCGTCGAAATGTATTCCGGCGGCAGTGGCCCGCCGCTGGTGTTTCTCCACGGCGCTGGCGGTTCCAACGGCTGGCAGCCTTATCACGAAGACCTGTCCTCCGACTATACGGTGTACGTCCCCAGCCAGCCCGGTTTCAACGGCACCGAAGCGCCCAATTGGGTCAAGACAATTAACGACGTGGCCCACTTCAACCATATGTTCATTGATGCCCTGGGCCTGCAGGACATCGTGCTGATGGGTTCGTCCATGGGCGGCTGGGTCTCCGCGGAGATGGCGGCGATGGATGACCACAACATCGCGGCTTTGATTCTGGTGGACGCGGCCGGCATCAAGCCGCGCGACGGCGAGATTGCAGAAATCTTCATGGTGTCTGCGGATACCCGGCTACAGCAGCGCTTTTACGACCCCGGTCAGGTGGAGAACTACGAGCATTACGCCCGCGAATTGTCTCCCGAAGAACAACTGGTGGTACACTCCAACGCCATCACCGCATCACAGCTGTGCTGGAAGCCCTACCTGTACCACCCCAGCCTGCCCCACACCCTGGCCCGGGTTGACACCCCCACCCTGATTGTCTGGGGTCGGGAGGATGCCATCATCCCCGTAGAGTGCGGCCACTTGTTCCAGCAGGCCATCCAGGGGAGCCAATTGCGTATCATCGACAACTGCGGCCACTCCCCGGCTGTGGAAAAACGCAGCGAATTCGTCGCCGCCGTCACCACTTTCCTGGCCAGCCTGTAGCGACCTTTGTGGTCGCCTTGTCCCGTCAACCGCCAGCGCACCACTGAGCCAGCGCACCACTAACAAGGAGCAAACATTATGGCGCACGACCTTGAAGTATTCTGGTTCTCGGAACAACCTTACGGCCACGTCACCGAAGACGACCTGGCCCCCTACGAATCGGGGCGGATGCACTTCCCCAACACTTACTTTGACCCCGAAAGGGCCCATGTCCTCTACACCAACTACCACGACCAGTACCAGCTGGCCGATGAGGCTGGCTTTGACGGCATTATGTCCAACGAGCACCACAGCTCCTACTGGTGCATGAAACCGTCGGTGAACGTGGACGCCGCCGTCATTACCCAGCGCACCAAGAACGCCAAAATTGCCATGCTGGGCAATGTCATCGCGGTCAACGACCCGGTGAAGATGGCGGAAGAAATCGCCATGCTGGACTGCATCAGCAACGGGCGCATCATCTCCGGCTTCGTGCGGGGCACCGCGGTGGAGACGCTGCACGCCGGCTACCCGCCCACCGAAAACCGGCCCCGGTTCGAGGAAGCCCACGACCTGATAGTGAAGTGCTGGACGACGCCCGGCCCCTTCCGCTGGGAGGGCGAGTACTGGCCCCACCGCATGGTGAACCCCTGGGTGGTGCCGATTCAGAAGCCCCACCCGCCGGTGTGGTTCCCCGGCACCGGCAGCCCCGAGTCCGTAATCTGGGCCGCCAGGCACCGCTACCCCTATATGAACCTCGGCTCCCTGCTGGACTTGACCAAGCAGCTCAAGGGCATCTACCACGAAACCGCCGCCGAGGAAGGTTACGAAGCCGGCCCGGAGCACTTCGGCTACCTCATCCGCTGCCTGGTCGCCGACACCGACGAGAAGGCCCAGGAAATTGGCCGCACCTTCCTGTGGACGGAGAACCATCGCAATCGCGGGCCGATGGAATTCAACGACCCGCCGGGCTACCAGTCCCGCGAGGCGTTGCGCATCAAAATGTCGCGCCCCCTCATCGGCACCGGCACCATGGGCCGCCGTATGACCTACGAAGACCTGCAGGCCGCCTACAACATCATCGTGGGCAGCCCGGAAACCGTAACCGAAAAGCTGCGCCACATCCGCCAGGATTTGGAACCCGGCTACATCCTCATCTACGGCAACGAAGGCCACATGGCGCACGAAGACGTAATGCGCTCCGTGGAGCTGCTGGGGACGAAGGTGATACCGGCGCTGAAAGAAGGCTAGGCGGGCAACAGCCGCCACACTTTGCGCGAAGAAAGGCCGGCCGGCCAGGGTATCCTGACGGCCGGCCTTTCACGGGCTAATCGTGTAAGCAATCGGAAGGTTGGTATGGAATGCGTTAACGCCGCCGGAATCGTCCTGCTGCACAATGGGCAGATGCACCCGGATTCCATTGCCGGTTTGGCGCAAGGGGAAGGGTTGGCATCGGACGCAATTAACCAGCGCTGGCGCGAGCCGTATCAAAGGCTGTATGAACACAGCGAGTTTGAGCTGCGCCAAGCCGGTCTTTATGCCTTGTCGGATTTCGGAGAACGCAAAGCGCGTTTTCTAGTGGGGGTGCTGGCGGTGATGCGGTATGCTGAAACGCCCATAGCCGCCGCCGATGTTACATTCCAAGTCTTGCAAATGTTGAATATCTCCGGCGACCCTGAGTGGTTCGATAACTTGAAAAATGAACGACTGTTCTCTGCAAAGGGAGCCGGATACGCCCTTACGGAAAACGGAAAATCGATTGCAAACCTCGTGATGCAGTGGTTCCCCGACATTTGCTCACAATTGCAACTGAGTTCGCAGGTAGCTATAAAAGCCTATGGAATTCGGTGGCAACGGCGTGGCGTAGATTGGAAAGGCAAAAGTACCAAGCTGTACGGGAAACTCCCCAGCAGAAGCGCCAAAGAAATCGACTACAATGGCATCTATGCCTTGTACCGCAAAGATGTCTCTGTTCCTGTCTATGTTGGGCAAACAACCCGGCGGCTAGCAGAACGACTGGACGAACATACGCGGAATGACAAAAAGGATATATGGGATGAATTCTCGTGGTTCGGCATAACTCCTATCGACAAATCTGCGCTGTACTACAACGCAGGGGCACAGTTTAACCAATTTGATATGATTAACGCATTGGAAGCAATCCTGATAACTGTAATTCCCTGCCTTTGCAATGACGCTCCGGGCGTGTTGTTAGGAGAAAGATTTGAACAGTACCCGAGCGGCGCAATAGTTTAGCGACACAGTCGATGCTGGCGAAACATAGCAACTATCCCGGTAGGTTCTACTCGGCCATAATGATAATGGTCACGTTGTCCTGTTCCGCCCGCTGACGGTTCGCATTGGATATGGCGGTTCCGATAACGACGGGTCTGGCGACGGCCCCGCTGGCGTCTTGCAGTATTCCGGCTCGAATGTTGGCGCGGTCAACATCGTGCTCATCAATGGTGAGAGATACTTCGGCGACGGCGTAGGCCGGTTCGTCGTCTGAGAATGCGCCGGCCAGGATGAGGTCGACTCGTTCCAATTCGTCGGCCTGCTCATCGGTGATGGCTCCCGTCTCGGTGGCTTGGCGCAGCAGGTCCGCGATTCTGTTGTCGTCCGGGACGGTGATCCCGTAAACCACTCTGGATTGCTGCAAACCCATGTAGCGGCGGGCAGCGCGGGATACCCTTTTCGCCACCTTCCGCTCATAATCGGTTCCGGTTAAATTGCCGAGTTGCCCTTCCATACGCGCCTGGCCCGCTTTCAGTTCGGAAATATCAGTTTCCATACGGTCTTGCCGGGCTTCCATACGGTCTTGCCGGGCTTCCATGCGCGCCTGGCCCACTTTGAGCTCGGAAATATCGGTTTCCATACGGTCTTGCCGAGCTTCCATATGGTCTTGCCGGACTTCCATGCGCGCCTGGCCCGCTTTGAGCTCGGAAATATCGGTTTCCATGCGGCCTTGCCGGACTTCCATACGGCCTTGTCCGGCCTTCAGTTCCGCAATATCGCTTTCCATGCGCGCTTGGCTTTCCAGCAGTCCCTGTACGCTTGCCTCTAGCCGGGCCTGGGCGGCTTTCAGTTCGGCAATGTCGGCGTCAATGCGGTCCTGACGTTCTACGGTGGTCGTGATGACCCGGCTGCTGACAAGTGCATAGCCGGAGATTTGCTCCGCGACATCCCGGAGCGTTGCTGCCAGCTCCATCTGCCGCTCTATGACCAGGGTAATCAGCTCTTCCTGCCGGCGAGCGATGGCTGGCAGCTGTAGGAATTCCTCACCCAATACGTGGTTACGCATCGCGTCGCGAAGCGCCGGGTCCTGCTCCATGGCAGACAAGATATCGTCGAAATCATTAAAAGCGGGCATGATGTTCCGGTTCCCTGGTAGGATGGCGACTCACTTTAGCATACGCCATTAGATACAATTTCACCGGCGGTTGCATCCAACCGCCGATGAACCCCGCGCCGCTCTACTGCCCGTTCCGTTCCTGCGACCCGTCAGGGTACAGCTCATCCCACAGCGCGTCGCGCCAGTCCACGCCCACGGGCAGGATGGCCTGGGCCGGGCGCAGCATATAGTAGTTGTCGCCCACGCCGGGGGGAGCGCCGCCCTCGGCCACCGCCCGGGTCGCCTGCAACAACTGCCGGCGGGCGTACACGATAGCCATGTCGGTGCGGGTCAGGTTCTCCCGCGTCCGGTCAACGACGTGGCCCATGCTTTCCTGCACCGCTACGTCCTGGGCGTTCACGCCGTCGATGCCGCTGAAGGTTTCCGTCTTTTGCACGGCGCGGTCAATCATCCAGTTGTTTTCGCGGTTCACCCTGGTGCGGAAGCTGTCCCGCATATGCTCGGGGCCTCGGCCATAGCTGCGGTCCATGTCAATGCGTTCCTGTGCCTCAATAGGGTCGTCGTAGGACAAATCCCAGTTCCAGACCATCACGCTGTGGTCGTCCATGGGCACCCACATATGGCCGGAGGCCAGGTATCCGACGGGACCGGGCTTGCCCCGGTAGCCGCGCTGGCTGGCGCGAATCTGGTGGAAGGGCATGATGAAGTGATAGGCCCGGATGTGGTTGCCCTCGTCGCCCAGCGAGCGGATGCCCGCATAGCGGTAGCCGTAATCCGTGATGTCAACTTCCAGTTCCGGCGGCCTGCCCTGCACGTGGGGCGAGTCGATGCGCAGGCCGGCGTGGGTCGTGTCCGCGCGCAGCGTGCGGTGCAGGATGGTGGCGTGGGCCGAGTCGATGCCGCCTTCCAGCGCTTGCAGCCAGTTGCACTCCTGGATGTTCTTGGTAACGTGGCGGTGGGTCTCCGGCACGGCGGCCCACTCGAACCGGGGCGGCGGCGGCATCTGCGCTTTCGGCCCCATATACGCCCAGATGACGCCGCCCAGTTCCAGCGTGGGATAGGCGACCGTTTGCATCTTGGACGGAAAATCGCTGTCCGCCGGCTCGTTCATCATATCGACGCACTGGCCGTTCACGTCGAACTTCCAGCCGTGATAGACGCAGCGCAGGCCGCACTCCTCGTTGCGCCCCAGCCACAGGGACGCCAGCCGGTGGGGGCACAGCTCTTCCAGCAAACCGATGCGGCCGTCGGTATCGCGGAAGGCGATTAACTGCTCGCCCAGCAGCTTGACGCGCACGGGCTCGCCGTCGGGCTCCGCAAGCTCCCAGGACAGCAGGGCGGGCATCCAGTAGCGGCGCATCAGCTCGCCCATGGGCGTGCCGGGGCCAACCTGGGTCAAGGTTATATTGTCTGCCTGTGAAATCATCGGCGCATACCTCCTGTTGCTCGGATTAGAGTAGCAGTTAGCAGGGAGTTTTGCTATGCTGTCGTCCCCAGCACAATGAATAGTGACGCAACCACAACCCGCCGGGCAAGGAAATTTCGCAATGACTACGATGGCAACACTGAATGATGTCCGCTCCAACCTGATACAGCGGGGCTACCCGCCGGAACAGGTTGACGCGATGCTGGACCTGGCCGGGCGCATGATGCTGGAGGGGGCGCTGGCGTCGAAAGACGACCTGAACCAACTGCGCAACGAGTTCGCGGAGTTCAAAGTCGAGATGAACCAGCGGTTCGCTGAGGTGCACGTTGAGATGAACCAGCGGTTCGCTGAGATGCGCGTCGAGATGAACCAGAAATTCGCAGAGATGCACATTGAGATGAACGAGCGGCTCGCTGAGATGCGCGTTGAGATGAACCAGAAGTTCGACGATATGCGTGTCGAAATGAGCGAGCGGCTCGCTGAGATGCGCGTTGAGATGAGCCAGAAATTCGCCGAGCAGGACGTGCGGGCCAGCAATTTTGAGAACCGAATCATAAAATGGGTGTTCGGGGCCGTATTTGCCGGCGTTGTCCTCAACACCGGCATAACCAGCCTGTTGTTGGTAATACTCCCCAGGCTTGTTGACTAGAGACCGCAGTGTTTGGCAGCGGCGCGTGGCTTACTCTCACGCCGCAAACCGCATCGCGCGCCGCGCGCCGTCCGGCAAGCGGCAGCAAGATATGTGATTCGGCAGCCTGCGTTAATCTCCATCCTCTGTATCTATCCTGCCAATTCGCGCCCGCGAGGTTTTGCCGATGCCAATTGTAGATACCCACGTGCATATCGGTCGCAACCACTATGAGCCGGTGGAGATGCTGCTGGCGCAGATGGAGCTGAACGACGTCGCCCGCACGGTGCTGGTGCAGTCCACGGCGACGCTGGATAACTCCTACGTGCTGGAATGCCGGCAGCGGTTCCCGGAGCGGCTGGCGGTGGTGTGCCGCGTTGACGTGGACGACCCGACGGCGCCGGATACGCTGGACGGCCTCCACGCCGCCGGGGCGGAAACCCTGCGCATCCGCAACTTCCAGCGCTCGCCGGGCAACGACCCCCTGCGCATCTGGCGGGCCGCGGCCGGCCTGGGTCTGTCGGTAAGCGTGGGCGGCCCGGCGGAAGGTTTCGCCTCTGCCGAGTTCGCCGCTCTGGTGGCGGAACTGCCTCAGCTGACCGTCATCATTGAGCATCTGGCCGGCATGGGCATCCACGCCATCGGCGCGCCGGCAATGCCGCCGGATGACGTGTTCCGCCGGGCGTTGACGCTGGCCCGTTTCCCCAACACGGTCATCAAAATTCACGGCCTGGGCGAAATCAGCGACCCGCCGTTCCCATACCGGAACACGCCGCCCTACGTGCGGATGGCCTACGACGCTTTCGGCCCGGAGCGGATGATTTGGGGTTCCGACTGGCCCCGAGTTACCAACCGGGAAGGGTATCGCAATTCGCTGCGCTACACCTGGGAACAGATGGCCGGCTGGTGTCCACAGGCAGATTTGGAACGCATATTTGGCGGGACGGCGTTAGCTTTATGGCGGTTTTCGTAAGAGGGATGCACGAAAGCACAGCCACCGTCACCCTTTGACATAATAATCGTCAACCGCCGTTATCAACGTGATACAATAGTTGCCATCTTTATCAGGCTGCACGAGTTCCGCAAACGCGGGGCCCAATCTACACTGGCAGCCATGGAGGCCAATTACCGATGAGCCGATTCACCAAGTACATTGCCGGCGCCGCAATCCTGCTGGCGCTGGCCGCGGCCCTGGCCTGCGGGAACCAGGACGCCACGACCCCGGCCCAACCCGGCGATACCGGCGGAACACAGCCCACTGCGATGGCGCAGGAGCCTACGGCCATGGCTATGGAACCCACTGCGATGATGCAGCAGGAGCCTACGGCTATGGCCCAGGAACCCACGGCCATGGCCATGGAGCCTACGGCCATGGCTATGGAAGCCACCGCCGCGCCCACCGCTACCGAGTCCACCGCGATGACCAACCAGGGCGACAGCCGTCTGGCTACCGTCCAGAGCCGGGGCACTCTGATTTGCGCCAGCAACAACAGCCTCGCCGGTTTCGGCTACATCAACGACGCCGGCAACACCATCGGCTTTGACATTGACCTCTGCCGCGCCGTGGCCGCCGCCGTGCTGGGCGACGCCGACGCCGTAGAGTTTCGCCCCACTACCGCCGCCGAGCGCGGCCCCACGATGCAGTCGGGCGAAGTGGATATGATGTCCCGCAACACCACCTGGACCACCTCCCGCAACGCCCAGTGGGGCAACTTCGCGCCCACGATGTTCTACGACGGGCAGGGCTTCATGGTGCCGACCAACCTGGGCCTCTCCGGTATGCTGGATCTGGAAGGCGCGGCGGTATGCGTGCAGCAGGGCACCACTACCGAACTGAACTTGCAGGACTTCATCAATCAGAACAATCTGAGCATCCAGGTTTCCACCTTCCCCGACAACATCTCCACCAACGAAGCCTACCTCGCCGGGCAGTGCGACGCTCTGACTACCGACCGCTCCGGCCTGGTCAGCACCCGCGCCGGCTTTGCGAATCCCGACGACCATGTAATTCTGGCCGGCACCATATCCGAGGAGCCGTTGGGGCCGGTGGTTCCCCATGGCGACGAGCAATGGTATGACCTGGTTACCGCCGTAATGGCCATCCTCATCTATGCCGAAGCCTACGGCGTTACCTCCGACAGCGTGCCCACCGCCGTCACCGGCAACACCGCCGTTGACCGGCTGTTTGGCCTGGAAGGCGCCTACGGACAGGAAACCATGGGCCTCTCGGACACCGCGGCCCAGGACATCATCCGCGCCGTGGGCAACTATGGCGAGATTTACGACCGCCACCTGACCCCGCTGGGCCTGACGCGGGAAGGCAGCCGCAACGCCCTGTGGTCGGCCGCCCCCTGCACCGACTGCCCCAAGGGCGGCCAGATTTATACCGCGCCGCTGCGGTAGATTAACGCGCGCTGCCCCGGACACAACCGTGCAGAGCCGGCCGGGGGAACGACTGAGGAAGCGTCAGTCGTTCCCCCGGTTTCTATGTCCGGCCACGCCCGGAGTGATGCCGGACGGTCAAAACGCGATTGGCATAGCCCCCTCTCCCTTGACGGGAGAGGGCCGGGGAGAGGGTGAGCGGGTTCCGGTTGAGATACGCCCTTTAAAAGTCGCGTTTCCTTTCGGATAACTGTGATATTTTGATGCGGGTATATCCTTGCCCCGTCCTGCTCCCGGAGGGAAGGGGGTTCGGAACACTGCGCCGGGGAGGGCCAAAAATGGCAATAATGCAGCGCTATGGCAGGTACTTTGTCGGAGCGGTCGCCATGCTGGCATTGGCGGCCGTGCTGGCTTGCGGCGGGCGGGAGCCCCCGGTTCCCGCCCCGCCCGCCGCAACGGCGACGCCGTCCCCAACCGCGGCCGCCCCCACCGCGCCGGCCGCGACCGAGGCGGTATCCGGCGCCGGCCCGGCCGGACGCCTCGGCATTGTAAAAGGTCGGGGCGTCCTGATCTGCGCCAGCAACAACACCGTCGCCGGTTTCGGCTACGTCAACGACGCCGGCAACACCGTCGGCTTTGACGCTGACCTGTGCCGCGCCGTGGCCGCCGCCGTGCTGGGCAGCCCCGACGCCGTGGAGTTTCGCCCCGTCACCGCCGCCGAGCGCGGCCCCACGATACAGTCCGGCGAAGTGGATATGATGTCCAACACCACCACCTGGACCACCTCCCGCAACGCGCAATGGGGCAACTTCGCGCCCACGATGTTCTATGACGGACAGGGGTTTATGGCGCCGGCCGGCCTGGGCATTTCCAGCATTATGGAACTGGACAACGCGGCGGTCTGCGTGCTGCAAGGCACCACTACCGAGCTGAATTTGCAGGACTTCATCAACCAGAACAACCTGAACATTGCCGTCTCAACCTTTGCTGACGACATTGCCACTGATGAAGCCTACCGCAGCGGCCAGTGCGATGCTCTGACTACCGACCGCTCCGGGCTGGTCAGCACGCGCTCCGGTTTTGAGAACCCCGATGCGCATATCATCCTGCCCGGCACCATTTCCGAGGAACCGCTGGGGCCGCTGGTTCCTCACGGCGATGAGCAGTGGTACGACATCGTTACTGCGGTAATGGCGATCCTCATCTACGCTGAAGCCTACGGCGTTGCCGCCGACAACGTTCCCGCCGCCCCCACCGGCAACACCGCCGTGGACCGGCTGTTCGGACTGGAAGGCTCCTGGGGGCAGGGCGACCTGGGGCTGGAGGACACCGTGGCCCAGGACATCATCCGCGCCGTCGGCAACTACGGCGAGATTTACGACCGCCACCTGACGCCGCTGGGCCTGGAACGGGAAGGCAGCCGCAACGCCCTGTGGTCGGCCGCCCCTTGCGCCGGCTGTCCCAAAGGCGGCCAGATTTACGCCGCGCCGCTGCGTTAGGCGCCCCCCCATATACCCTATCAGCGGAGAAAGAATCGGAATGAAAAAGCAGTATCTCCATTATATCGCCGGCGCGGCGGCGCTGCTGGCGCTGACGCTGGCGGCGGCCTGTACGCAACAGGAAACGCCGGCGCCGCCGCCGGCGACACCTTCCGGGGAAGCCGTGGCCGCGTCGCCGGCCGCCGAGGCCGTAGCGGCCACGGCTCAGGAGGGCCGGCTGGCCGCCGTGCGCAGCCGGGGCCGCCTGATTTGCGCCAGCAACAACGCCATTCCCGGCTTTGGCTATCTTGACGAGGGCAACAACGTGGGGTTTGACGTTGACCTGTGCCGCGCCGTCGCCGCCGCCGTGCTGGGCGCCGCCGCCGACGTTGAGGTGCGCCCGGTTACCGCCACCGAAATGGGGGCTACCCTCCAGTCCGGCGAAGTCGATATGCTGGCCCGCACCGTAACCGTAACCACCTCCCGCGAAACCCAATGGGGCAACTTTGCCCAGACGATGTACTACGACGGCCAGGGCTTTATCGTGCGCCAGGCCGACGGGCTGACCGGCGCGCAGGAACTGGCCGGGGCCACCGTCTGCGTAACCCAGGGCACCACCACCGAACTGAACCTGCAAGACTTTTCCAACCTCTACGACCTGGGCATCACCGCCAAAACCTTTGAGCGCACCGACGTGGCCGTGGACGCCTACCGCAACGGCCAGTGCGACGCCTTCACCACCGACCACTCCGGGCTGTACGCCTATCGCAGCGGCTTTGAGGATAAGGATGAACACATCGTCCTGCCCGACACCATCTCCGAGGAACCCCTGGGGCCCGGCGTGCCCCACGGCGATGAGCAGTGGTACGACATCGTGAAAGCGGTAATGGCCATCATCATCTACGCCGAAGCCTACGGCGTAACCTCAGACACCGTGCCGGCCGCCAAAACCGGCAACTCCGCCGTGGACCGGCTGTTCGGACTGGAAGGCTCCTGGGGCCAGACCGACCTGGGCCTCAGCCCAACTGCCGCCCAGGACGTCATCCGCGCCGTGGGCAACTACGGCGAGATTTACGACCGCTACATGGCCCCCCTGGGCCTGGTGCGGGAAGGCGGACGCAACGCCCTGTGGCCCACCGCGCCCTGCGCCGACTGCCCCAAAGGCGGGCAGCTCTATTCCATACCCCTGCGCTAACCGCCCAACTCCCGCCGCCCTTCCGCCCCCGCCGGTTTTTACCGGGATAGATTTGCCGGGATAGAATAGACTGGATAAACAGGATTTGCCGGTTCCGCAATCCTGAAATCCGGTTTATACTGCGCGCGCAGGGACAGACCCGGCGGCAAGCGGCCCTGACCGCCGGCAACATGAAGGAACCGGGCCCACCGCAAAAGCCGTTCGCGCCGGCGCCGCTGGCGGTGAACCGCCGGGCCGCCGCAACTTAACAACCGAATAACCCGGCGCTTCCCGGCCGCCGGCCACGTCCGCCGGCCGGAAGGACTCAAACAGCTGTGGACACCGCCGGGGTGTATCTGGTAAGATGCGGCTACCGGCGCAGCATCATTCCTTTGGCAAATATAGTGGCAGGGTCACTATCAAAACGCCAAGGGGTTCCCCCGCACACGCGGGGATAGTCCCGATTCCGCCGCGCCGGGCACAATATGCGCTTGGGTTCCCCCGCACACGCGGGGATAGTCCGTTCGTCACAGCCTTCTCCTGAGCCCCCGTTGCGGTTCCCCCGCACACGCGGGGATAGTCCCCGGAGGTTGCCGCCGGCAGTGCCAGCCCGAACGGTTCCCCCGCACACGCGGGGATAGTCCGCGTCATACGGTTTTCTGCTCACCGGCGATGTCGGTTCCCCCGCACACGCGGGGATAGTCCTAGCCAGCCCTCCCTAATCGGGCAAACGTTTGAGGTTCCCCCGCACACGCGGGGATAGTCCGGCTATCTCCACTGAGCCCGTATTCCCGCCGCCGGTTCCCCCGCACACGCGGGGATAGTCCGACTTCAAGACGGCGCCGTTCCTCTTCGCTAACGGTTCCCCCGCACACGCGGGGATAGTCCTGGTACGCGCGCAGTCCGTCGTATTCCCGATTCGGTTCCCCCGCACACGCGGGGATAGTCCGCCACGCAGTGCCAGGCCAGCGTTCCGGGCTGAGGTTCCCCCGCACACGCGGGGATAGTCCGCGCCAACTCCCGTTGCCCATCGTCCACGTCCGGGTTCCCCCGCACACGCGGGGATAGTCCCCAGCATATTTATCAACTCATGGCACGGGGGCAGGTTCCCCCGCACACGCGGGGATAGTCCTTAAGCCGGCCGGCCGGCTGACCGGGAGGGCTGGGTTCCCCCGCACACGCGGGGATAGTCCTTGTCAGAGTGGAGGTCGTCCCGGTCTGCCGGAGGTTCCCCCGCACACGCGGGGATAGTCCCTGGGATGACATCGCGGCCAGTCTGCAGACCGCGGTTCCCCCGCACACGCGGGGATAGTCCATACTCTGTGCTTTCCACCACCAGGGATACGGTGGTTCCCCCGCACACGCGGGGATAGTCCGCTGAACCCGGTCGCAATCATGGGCACCAGAAAGGTTCCCCCGCACACGCGGGGATAGTCCGTATGGCTGCTCCACGCCGCACCAAATTGCAGGGGTTCCCCCGCACACGCGGGGATAGTCCGCCATTCAAATAGCCGTCGGGATGTTGGGGTAGGGTTCCCCCGCACACGCGGGGATAGTCCGGCCAGGCAATTCGTCGTTGCGACACATGATGCGGTTCCCCCGCACACGCGGGGATAGTCCGCCTACGCTGGGGTCGGCGGGGCCCTTGCCGGCGGTTCCCCCGCACACGCGGGGATAGTCCCCAGATAGACGCCTCGACCTGGTACGACGACGAGGTTCCCCCGCACACGCGGGGATAGTCCGGAGCATCCAAATGTCAACCACTCTCACCGTGAGGTTCCCCCGCACACGCGGGGATAGTCCTGGGCTTATGATGGGCCCGACACGTCGCCCCTGGGTTCCCCCGCACACGCGGGGATAGTCCCCGGGCAACGTCAGAGAGGACGACGAATCAGGCGGTTCCCCCGCACACGCGGGGATAGTCCGGGTTCCAAAATCGGTTACAGGTATCGCCAGTAGGTTCCCCCGCACACGCGGGGATAGTCCGCCATTTTTGACACTCGCCGGATGCGCGCGGCAGGTTCCCCCGCACACGCGGGGATAGTCCGTGAGGGTTCCGCCAATTCCCAGGGGCGAGGTTGGTTCCCCCGCACACGCGGGGATAGTCCCCGATTGGCCAGGCCGCCGCGGCGGATGCGCTGGGTTCCCCCGCACACGCGGGGATAGTCCGTAATGCCTTTGCCAACATCAGGTCCTCGTGCCGGTTCCCCCGCACACGCGGGGATAGTCCATGGACAGCCATAGGCGCAGCCTATGACGCTATGGTTCCCCCGCACACGCGGGGATAGTCCTCCGGCGCCATCTCCATGCGTCAGCCGGGGACGGGTTCCCCCGCACACGCGGGGATAGTCCCGGGTCCAACTTCCGAAGGTCGGCCCAGCATTCGGTTCCCCCGCACACGCGGGGATAGTCCGATGGCGGCCGCCGGGGTGGGGACAATCGCGCCGGTTCCCCCGCACACGCGGGGATAGTCCTGTAATGCTCGTCGTGGCAACAGGCGTGGATAGGGTTCCCCCGCACACGCGGGGATAGTCCTGTCAGCGTCAGGCGCGATGCTGGCGATTGCAAGGTTCCCCCGCACACGCGGGGATAGTCCTATCCGCTCCGGCGGTTCTGGAGGCAGCATTGCGGTTCCCCCGCACACGCGGGGATAGTCCCATCGTTAGGCAAGCAACCGGATTCCAGGATGGGGTTCCCCCGCACACGCGGGGATAGTCCTCACTTTGCCGATAGATTATCAGCTCTACCGAGGGTTCCCCCGCACACGCGGGGATAGTCCGCAAATTGGAACGCTACGAACCTACAGCAGGCGGGTTCCCCCGCACACGCGGGGATAGTCCCAGCAGCAAGGGCATCAGCGCCGCCGCGGCCGTGGTTCCCCCGCACACGCGGGGATAGTCCGTGGGCGGCCCGCCGTTGCGTCCGGGCCCGGTCGGTTCCCCCGCACACGCGGGGATAGTCCCAAAACGGGCGATTTTTTTGCCGCTCTATTGTGGGTTCCCCCGCACACGCGGGGATAGTCCCTGCTACGCGGAAGTAACGACCCGGCGAATTCAGGTTCCCCCGCACACGCGGGGATAGTCCTCTCGACAGACCATTGATTCATCACGTTGTGAGGGTTCCCCCGCACACGCGGGGATAGTCCTGCGACATCTACCCCGAAATGCCGGATGATGAGGGTTCCCCCGCACACGCGGGGATAGTCCCTGCGAACACTGCAACGAGTTTTTCCCCTTCACGGTTCCCCCGCACACGCGGGGATAGTCCGGTTGATTGACTAACCCACCACCCCAAGCAAGGGGTTCCCCCGCACACGCGGGGATAGTCCGAGCCGGCAACTCCTCCCGCTGCTCAGGCCGCAGGTTCCCCCGCACACGCGGGGATAGTCCGAAATCCTGCAATTCCCGACTGGCGGCGGTAGCGGTTCCCCCGCACACGCGGGGATAGTCCTTCCCCGATTTGCTGGCAGATTTGCTTGCCTGCGGTTCCCCCGCACACGCGGGGATAGTCCTCGTTACCTCGGTATCCAGCGCGATGTCCAGCGGGTTCCCCCGCACACGCGGGGATAGTCCCTGCTCCCGGCAGACCGCCATCGCCTCCGCATAGGGTTCCCCCGCACACGCGGGGATAGTCCCCGGATGATGGACGAGTGGGACGACACCGCCGAGGTTCCCCCGCACACGCGGGGATAGTCCCCAAGAATACCGGGAATGCCAGATTAGCGTACCGGTTCCCCCGCACACGCGGGGATAGTCCCGCCCCGGACGGTATCCGACGGCAACGCCGCCGGGTTCCCCCGCACACGCGGGGATAGTCCCCCGATACCAACACGAACCCGGAGGACACGATGGGTTCCCCCGCACACGCGGGGATAGTCCGTTCGTAGGCCGCGCAATCTTTCGCGGGTTCGTGGTTCCCCCGCACACGCGGGGATAGTCCCAAAACTACCCGCCGCCGCAAGACCGAACCCGGGGTTCCCCCGCACACGCGGGGATAGTCCGTTGGTAGGGGTGATTCCTTGCCCGCGAAAACTGGTTCCCCCGCACACGCGGGGATAGTCCGCCGGTGATGGCATCCCAGTCGTTCGGACGCCAGGTTCCCCCGCACACGCGGGGATAGTCCCCGCAGTTAGCGCATAGCAGGCCGGCGGCGTGCGGTTCCCCCGCACACGCGGGGATAGTCCGTCAGCGGTAGCGCAACCCGATGCGCCCGCCTTGGTTCCCCCGCACACGCGGGGATAGTCCTCTGGCAGCCGCTTTACCAGCGGCAACAGCCGGGGTTCCCCCGCACACGCGGGGATAGTCCCGCCGGCCAGCGCGATAGAGGGCGCGGCGGCGTGGTTCCCCCGCACACGCGGGGATAGTCCTGTCCTTTTCGTGCGTATAGCGGTTGCCGCGGTGGTTCCCCCGCACACGCGGGGATAGTCCCACGCTGATGGCGCCCACCCGCGCAATGCCGTCGGTTCCCCCGCACACGCGGGGATAGTCCCTATGACCGAACGCGAAAAGCCGGTTGACGCCGGGTTCCCCCGCACACGCGGGGATAGTCCCCCAATGCAGGCCGGCCGTACACCACTTGCTTGGGTTCCCCCGCACACGCGGGGATAGTCCCGTCGTTTCTGTCCGTCGCCAGCCCAAACAATCGGTTCCCCCGCACACGCGGGGATAGTCCGACCCGACGCCGGCATCGTACCCGGCAAAAGAAGGTTCCCCCGCACACGCGGGGATAGTCCCCTGGGCCTGCCAGCGCGCTTCGCTGATGAGGTGGTTCCCCCGCACACGCGGGGATAGTCCCGCGCCGCCGGTATGCAGCAGGCGGCAAGGCGGGGTTCCCCCGCACACGCGGGGATAGTCCCCGATGCCGAGTCGAGTGGTTATAGTTGGACAAGGTTCCCCCGCACACGCGGGGATAGTCCTATACTGGTCTGGCGTCGGGTCCTCGCCCAGTAGGTTCCCCCGCACACGCGGGGATAGTCCACGGCTCCCAGACCCCGCGTAGAAACTGCGTCGGGTTCCCCCGCACACGCGGGGATAGTCCCGGCCGACCGCAGGCGGGAGTGCCGCGCCCCGAGGTTCCCCCGCACACGCGGGGATAGTCCCGGGAGGCGTTCAGGGGTTGCCTATCATTCGCTGGTTCCCCCGCACACGCGGGGATAGTCCTCTAGCGTAATACAAAAGCGTGACGCTAGATTGGGTTCCCCCGCACACGCGGGGATAGTCCTCACATCATCATTTTTCCGAGTTTCCAGTGTGTGGTTCCCCCGCACACGCGGGGATAGTCCTGCCCCCGGCGTAGCGCTACGCCGGGGGCAAAAGGTTCCCCCGCACACGCGGGGATAGTCCTACGGGGGCTGCGAAGCGGGCTTTCGACACGCAGGTTCCCCCGCACACGCGGGGATAGTCCCACGATCTGGACTCCCTGTTCGACATCCGCCCTGGTTCCCCCGCACACGCGGGGATAGTCCCAACGACCTGGGGCGCTATACCAGGGAGCAGCTGGTTCCCCCGCACACGCGGGGATAGTCCGGCTGCAATCGTAGTCCAGAGCGGGCTATCCCCGGTTCCCCCGCACACGCGGGGATAGTCCCAGCTCAGCATGAATACGCGCCCCTGCCGCGCCGGTTCCCCCGCACACGCGGGGATAGTCCCCCCTCCAGCAGAGACGCGGACAGGTCGATATAGGTTCCCCCGCACACGCGGGGATAGTCCTACGCTAGGGCAATGCAGAAGTCAACAGATAATGGTTCCCCCGCACACGCGGGGATAGTCCGCACCGTAAGGGTCCTGAGCGGCATCCAGCTGGGGTTCCCCCGCACACGCGGGGATAGTCCCTAGGATTATACCAGTGTACGCAAGGCGCAAGGGGTTCCCCCGCACACGCGGGGATAGTCCGGGTTTGTCGCCGCCGGCCGTGCCGCTAGCTCCGGTTCCCCCGCACACGCGGGGATAGTCCGTTACGAAGTAAATTGGCAACGCCGTCCCGGTCGGTTCCCCCGCACACGCGGGGATAGTCCGATGATGCAGCAGCGGATTGTCCGTCCACGGGGGGTTCCCCCGCACACGCGGGGATAGTCCCGGGGATGATTGACCCGCAGGCCGGGCTGGACTGGTTCCCCCGCACACGCGGGGATAGTCCCCGCCGCTCCCCGCCCCGGATATAGGCCCGCCCGGTTCCCCCGCACACGCGGGGATAGTCCTTACAGTTCCGCGCGTTTTGCCGCAGTGTTAGAGGTTCCCCCGCACACGCGGGGATAGTCCTACGGCTAACACCGGAATCGAATTATCCCGGCCGGTTCCCCCGCACACGCGGGGATAGTCCCCGTAGGCAGCAGCGCGTTAGAGCGGACGCACTGGTTCCCCCGCACACGCGGGGATAGTCCCCGCATCGTCGGATTCTACGATGACATTTATCAGGTTCCCCCGCACACGCGGGGATAGTCCTTGCAGCTCCGGCATCCTGACAGCGGCAGGGGTGGTTCCCCCGCACACGCGGGGATAGTCCCGCGGCCCAGCGGCCCAGGTGTTCGGCAACGCGGGTTCCCCCGCACACGCGGGGATAGTCCCCATGCCACAGCACGCACAAACCAAGTGTTCAGGGTTCCCCCGCACACGCGGGGATAGTCCTTCTACGCGGGCCTGCCAGTCGCAGCGCCATACGGTTCCCCCGCACACGCGGGGATAGTCCTCAAGGAGGCGATGCAATGCCCATATCCATTACGGTTCCCCCGCACACGCGGGGATAGTCCGCTCCAAGAAGCTCCGGTAGTTGAACATCTGGTGGTTCCCCCGCACACGCGGGGATAGTCCGTACTCCGCGAGGCGGTGGCAGTTCGAGTGGTTGGTTCCCCCGCACACGCGGGGATAGTCCTGGCTGGGATGACCTGCAGTATCTACTGGGCGAGGTTCCCCCGCACACGCGGGGATAGTCCTCATCCAGACCATCGCGGTTCTCATTGCCTGGCGGTTCCCCCGCACACGCGGGGATAGTCCGTGGCGTTCAGTGTGATTTACCAAATCATCTACGGTTCCCCCGCACACGCGGGGATAGTCCTGTCACCCCCTACGACCCTACCGACATCGATGAGGTTCCCCCGCACACGCGGGGATAGTCCTTCGGCCGGCGGCTCGGCTACTCGCATCAGCTTGGTTCCCCCGCACACGCGGGGATAGTCCTACAGAACGTTTAGGCCGGAACGCCCGTCTATCGGTTCCCCCGCACACGCGGGGATAGTCCGACATCGCTGGGGCTGTCAACCGACCGCCCCCTGGTTCCCCCGCACACGCGGGGATAGTCCTTTGAGCCAGCGTTTCCGGCGGCAGTGCTAGCAGGTTCCCCCGCACACGCGGGGATAGTCCTTTCGCAGTCGCTGGTAGGGGCGGGAACGGCGGGGTTCCCCCGCACACGCGGGGATAGTCCGTGCGTCTGCGATTGGACGGACGGATGCCTGATGGTTCCCCCGCACACGCGGGGATAGTCCCCGTCCAGCACGAAGCCCTCGTTAGCAGCGCTAGGTTCCCCCGCACACGCGGGGATAGTCCTTGACCGATACCCAGTTTTCGGCTTACGCCAGCGGTTCCCCCGCACACGCGGGGATAGTCCGGACGAAACTTGCGGCTGGTGTCGCCGCGATGCGGTTCCCCCGCACACGCGGGGATAGTCCCGTCGCTGGGCATGGTCATCTCCTCCACTAGGCGGTTCCCCCGCACACGCGGGGATAGTCCGCACGAATAAGCGGTATTTAGTGTACATTGATCGGTTCCCCCGCACACGCGGGGATAGTCCGACACCGAGGCAGCGGCGTGAGCCGCTGCCTCGGGTTCCCCCGCACACGCGGGGATAGTCCCGACAGGTTGTCGGCGACGAACATAGAGCGGCTGGTTCCCCCGCACACGCGGGGATAGTCCGCCGGCCGATGACAGCAGCCCCGTAGCGGGTCAGGTTCCCCCGCACACGCGGGGATAGTCCTCTGACCAGCCGATAATAGCTGTCGCCGCCGGAGGTTCCCCCGCACACGCGGGGATAGTCCCTGCGTTCAGAATGACCAGGGGCCCGCCGTGGCGGGTTCCCCCGCACACGCGGGGATAGTCCCGCCACCGCGCTCTCAAAACCTTCATCCGAGTAGGTTCCCCCGCACACGCGGGGATAGTCCTTACCATTCCGCGTCCTTCCGTGATCGCTCGGCGGTTCCCCCGCACACGCGGGGATAGTCCTCGACGGGCGAATCTCCGACCGGCAAGTCGGGCGGTTCCCCCGCACACGCGGGGATAGTCCTTTGCGGGTAGGGAGCAGGCTCATCTGGTCCTCGGTTCCCCCGCACACGCGGGGATAGTCCCGTTCTCTCTGCCCGAAGCCTGGCCGTGCTGGCGGTTCCCCCGCACACGCGGGGATAGTCCCCATCGTATCCTCCGTTGGGGTGTAGGCTCGTCGGTTCCCCCGCACACGCGGGGATAGTCCCTGGCAGCTTTGCCTACCCTGCTGGCGGCGGTGGGTTCCCCCGCACACGCGGGGATAGTCCCCAGCCGTGACCTTGCAGCATCTGCACCACCTCGGTTCCCCCGCACACGCGGGGATAGTCCCCGACGCAGCAGGGCGGCCATGCCCGCGGCCGTGGTTCCCCCGCACACGCGGGGATAGTCCCAACCTGCGCGCGGTGGGCGACCTGAACGCCGAGGTTCCCCCGCACACGCGGGGATAGTCCCTCGTGATGACGCACTACATCCCCCGGCGGAGCGGTTCCCCCGCACACGCGGGGATAGTCCGTTGCCGAGCCGCTCCTCAGTTGTCGCCAGCAGGGTTCCCCCGCACACGCGGGGATAGTCCTACCCCTATTATGCTGGCGGGGGCGTCGCAAGGGGTTCCCCCGCACACGCGGGGATAGTCCCCTTGCCAGCCGACGAACCGGAGTAGGCAGCGCGGTTCCCCCGCACACGCGGGTATAGTCCTCACTGTTCTACCTCCATGTAGCAGGTGCGGCAGGTTCCCCCGCACACGCGGGTATAGTCCTACGCTAGATATTCACCCAGAGCCTGCGGTCATGGTTCCCCCGCACACGCGGGGATAGTCCTTTCGTGGCGGCCGGTCACTGCTCCGCTGGCGGGGTTCCCCCGCACACGCGGGGATAGTCCCGACCTATCGCCGGAGTACAGGGATGACTACGAGGTTCCCCCGCACACGCGGGGATAGTCCCAAAATCTGGTCACCGCACCGGGGGTTGAATCCGGTTCCCCCGCACACGCGGGGATAGTCCGGTTTTTATCGGCGCCAATCCCCCGCTGGAGACGGTTCCCCCGCACACGCGGGGATAGTCCGTACAGGTACTACCAGTTTCCCGACATAAGGGAGGTTCCCCCGCACACGCGGGGATAGTCCGGTCAAGCGCGCCGGCTCCGCTATCCAGCATCCGGTTCCCCCGCACACGCGGGGATAGTCCGGGCCGGCCAAAGGTAAAGAATCCGCCGGTCTGGGTTCCCCCGCACACGCGGGGATAGTCCTGTTTTTGTTCCTGCCGTAGTTCAGCTCTCCCAGGTTCCCCCGCACACGCGGGGATAGTCCCTGCAGGTCGTGCTTTTTGTCGATGTCCAGCCAGGTTCCCCCGCACACGCGGGGATAGTCCCGGACGCCGGCGCCGGTTTTGGCTTGGCCGTGTGGTTCCCCCGCACACGCGGGGATAGTCCCCAGCGGTTGAAATAGGGCAGCTGCGTTTGAATGGTTCCCCCGCACACGCGGGGATAGTCCCCACGGCATCACCCAGCAGCGCGTTAGCGCCATGGTTCCCCCGCACACGCGGGGATAGTCCCTTCGGCCAGCCCTTCGGCCATCCTTTCTACGGGGTTCCCCCGCACACGCGGGGATAGTCCTCTCGCCGCCCACCCACTGGTCGGCGAGCCAGAGGTTCCCCCGCACACGCGGGGATAGTCCTGTATTGCGATTTTCGTTGCCCCCCCGACCGATGGTTCCCCCGCACACGCGGGGATAGTCCCTCCGCGACGCCAGACGCGCGATTCCCCGCCTCGGTTCCCCCGCACACGCGGGGATAGTCCTCGCCAGCCGGGTATGCCCTGCTCCGGTATCACGGTTCCCCCGCACACGCGGGGATAGTCCTATGACCGCTGGAACCACGACGACGCAGACCTCGGTTCCCCCGCACACGCGGGGATAGTCCCGTCAGCCTGGCGATTTCCCGCCTTTCTGTATCGGTTCCCCCGCACACGCGGGGATAGTCCCCAGGTTTAGGGCGGTCGTGTCTTTCGCTGCCAGGTTCCCCCGCACACGCGGGGATAGTCCGAACACCTATCACGTTGGCGATGCGCTGGGATGGGTTCCCCCGCACACGCGGGGATAGTCCAATGACCGCTTTGGCCAGGCCCAAACGGTTGTCGGTTCCCCCGCACACGCGGGGATAGTCCGGATGCATCATGATTGAAACGCCATCCACCGTAGGTTCCCCCGCACACGCGGGGATAGTCCGGATACTGGCGGATGTACAGGCTGAACGTGGCTGGTTCCCCCGCACACGCGGGGATAGTCCTGCCGGCGTCCTGACTTACGGGCGGGCCGGCCAGGTTCCCCCGCACACGCGGGGATAGTCCGATTGGTAAAATCGTCGCTGCAAAACCCTTTACGGTTCCCCCGCACACGCGGGGATAGTCCAGGCGGTGGTTGACATCGCCTTTATCGTAGTGTGGTTCCCCCGCACACGCGGGGATAGTCCGTAATAAACAGTATCGTGGCCCAGCACGGGAGCGGTTCCCCCGCACACGCGGGGATAGTCCGTAGGGTTGCTCCACGCCGCACCAAATTGCAGGGGTTCCCCCGCACACGCGGGGATAGTCCATGCTCGTCCGGGCATTGGGCATAGTGCCAGTCGGTTCCCCCGCACACGCGGGGATAGTCCTGTCCATTGACAACACGCCTTGCGGCTATCCCGGGTTCCCCCGCACACGCGGGGATAGTCCTAGTATCATCGTGGTTTTACATCGTCAAAGCGAGGTTCCCCCGCACACGCGGGGATAGTCCTAGTATCATCGTGGTTTTACATCGTCAAAGCGAGGTTCCCCCGCACACGCGGGGATAGTCCCGGACACGGCCGGGCGCACAACGTTGCTGATCCGGTTCCCCCGCACACGCGGGGATAGTCCCCAGCGAGATATTGCCGCCGGACGTGACGATAGGGTTCCCCCGCACACGCGGGGATAGTCCCGTTGCTGATCCAATGCCGACCGCCACGGGTAGGGTTCCCCCGCACACGCGGGGATAGTCCGGTGCAGCGATATGAGGACAGCGCATGGCCTCCGGTTCCCCCGCACACGCGGGGATAGTCCCCGGCCCTGGTGCTTGCCGCCGCGGCGGCCCAGGGTTCCCCCGCACACGCGGGGATAGTCCTTTGCGTGCGTTGGGCTGGTATCGGTCTGGAGTGGTTCCCCCGCACACGCGGGGATAGTCCCGCCGGCGCCGGATTTGGACGACACCCCCCCGGGGTTCCCCCGCACACGCGGGGATAGTCCCCGGCCCAGGTGTGCGGCGGCCCTGGTGTGCTAGGTTCCCCCGCACACGCGGGGATAGTCCCCCTCCGTCGGGCCGGTGCTACCGTCGGGCCGGGGTTCCCCCGCACACGCGGGGATAGTCCGCACCAGCGCGGCCCGCAACCCTCCGTCGGGCCGGTTCCCCCGCACACGCGGGGATAGTCCTCCAGTCCTGCCACGCTCACGGCGGCGCAAACCGGTTCCCCCGCACACGCGGGGATAGTCCTTACATTGAAGACAGCGAACGCCAGAACGAAAAGGTTCCCCCGCACACGCGGGGATAGTCCGTTTCCCGTAGGGGACTCCCGCCAAGACTGTTCGGTTCCCCCGCACACGCGGGGATAGTCCTTTCTGCCGGTACAATCGGGTTTGCCAGCAGCGGGTTCCCCCGCACACGCGGGGATAGTCCGTGGTCGAGGCGGCGGGGCGGGGACGGCTTTAGGGTTCCCCCGCACACGCGGGGATAGTCCTGTCCCTCGTGAGGCCGCAAGCTCCCGCGCAGGGGTTCCCCCGCACACGCGGGGATAGTCCCGGTTCCCCGGTCCGCGTCGTGACCGGCTGGGAGGTTCCCCCGCACACGCGGGGATAGTCCCCACATAGTCCAGTGGCGCTGTCCGCTGCAGCAGGTTCCCCCGCACACGCGGGGATAGTCCCCGCCGCCGCCAGTACCAGGTACTCGCCATAGGGGTTCCCCCGCACACGCGGGGATAGTCCCTGTTTGACCTTACGCCAACCTCTTGCCACCAAGGTTCCCCCGCACACGCGGGGATAGTCCCCCGCTGTATGCCCCCGCTGATTGAGTCAGCGGGGTTCCCCCGCACACGCGGGGATAGTCCGCAGGTGCAGGCTTACCTGTGGGCCCGCACGGTGGTTCCCCCGCACACGCGGGGATAGTCCCGGGTGCCGTCGGCCGTGACGCCAAATTCCTGCGGTTCCCCCGCACACGCGGGGATAGTCCTGCCGGCGTCCTGACTTACGGGCGGGCCGGCCAGGTTCCCCCGCACACGCGGGGATAGTCCCAGACAGCGGACGACATAGCCGGCGGTGTACCGGGTTCCCCCGCACACGCGGGGATAGTCCTGCCCCCGACCGCTGGAAGGTGGCGCTACGGGCGGTTCCCCCGCACACGCGGGGATAGTCCGTGCGGACGCTGGCACAAGAAAAGGCCGCCGAGGGTTCCCCCGCACACGCGGGGATAGTCCCGGTAATGACGGTTTGGGCCGCGCCCGCGCCGTGGTTCCCCCGCACACGCGGGGATAGTCCCAGGTCGGCGCAGACGCGGGCATGATCATGAAGGGTTCCCCCGCACACGCGGGGATAGTCCGTGGACGTGGGATTGAAGGCGCTGGCGGTATGCGGGTTCCCCCGCACACGCGGGGATAGTCCGCAACGATAGAGCGGCCGCCGGTGGACATCCCAGGTTCCCCCGCACACGCGGGGATAGTCCGTTCCGGTCCTTCGCCTGGCCGGCGATACTTTGGGTTCCCCCGCACACGCGGGGATAGTCCCCGCGAGCTCGCCATCTGGCGGCACCGAACGACGGTTCCCCCGCACACGCGGGGATAGTCCCACCGTTTGCGCCGCCTGTGGCACTGCGGACAGGGTTCCCCCGCACACGCGGGGATAGTCCTGGCAACCAGTACGATGTGAGCGAGCTGGTTACGGTTCCCCCGCACACGCGGGGATAGTCCGTGGCGGCCATCCACGAGCTGCCCCCGGCAGAGGGTTCCCCCGCACACGCGGGGATAGTCCGTTGACCTATCATCGTCTTTCACCAGTTCGAGCGGTTCCCCCGCACACGCGGGGATAGTCCGTGGAGTACCTGCAGGCAAAAGCCAAAGCCATCGGTTCCCCCGCACACGCGGGGATAGTCCTCGCGGCCAGAAAGTCGGGGCTGACGTCGGGGTGGTTCCCCCGCACACGCGGGGATAGTCCCTGGAGAAAGAGCGCAACGCCAAGTACGACGTGGGTTCCCCCGCACACGCGGGGATAGTCCCGTGCAGATACGGGCAATCGGGTTCGAAACTCAGGTTCCCCCGCACACGCGGGGATAGTCCGTTGCGTTTGCTGATACTCGTATTCCTCTTTGCGGTTCCCCCGCACACGCGGGGATAGTCCGGCTTGCAGGTTCTCTATGCCGCAGTCAAGCCCGGTTCCCCCGCACACGCGGGGATAGTCCGGCTTGCCGCTAGGTTAGTGGCAGCTGCACCGTTTGCCGACGGGTTCCCCCGCACACGCGGGGATAGTCCTTTGCGCTGCAGGTCTTTCGCGGCAGCTACTCGGGTTCCCCCGCACACGCGGGGATAGTCCTGTCGGCATCCCTCGCCAGCTGGCGGTCATAGCGGTTCCCCCGCACACGCGGGGATGGTAGCGTTCCGTTTTAGGTGGTTTGGTTGAGCAGGCCCCGGTTTTGGAGCAATACCAGCAGGTTGTGCGGTGTCCATACCGTGCCCATTCTTTCCCGCCGCCGCAGCTCCCGATTGTGCCGTTCCAAAGGGGAGGTCGTCTTGTGCCGCGCTTGCCCGGTGGCCAAATGGCGCAGTCCTTTCCCCAGGGCTTTCCGACACCAGTACGTCCCCCGGCCTCCGGTCAACGCGGCCATCCCCGCCGCATAGCCCCGGGCCTCCGCCAGGCCGGACGATGCCAGCAGTCGCCGCGCTGCCGGCCAGCCGTCTGCCCCGATGTTCCGCCGGTACTCCCGCAGCAGGTGGAAATGGCAGAGTTGATGGGGCGCTTGCCGGCCATAGACCATCCGGATGCCCGCGGCGATGGCCGCATCTCCGTCGCTCACCAGGTGCGTTGGCTGAACCGCCCCCTGCCGCCAGGCCTGGTCAATCACCCCTGCCCAACTCCCAAAGGCCCCCAGAGCCACGCCGTTTTCATCTCGGATGACCTTCAATTCCGTAGCTCCGGCCCGCGTTCTGGTCCACAATCCGTCGATCTCCAACACCCGCCCCCGCAGCTCCGGCTGCGCTATTGGCTCCCGTCGCAGCCAGCGGCACAAGGTGCTTTTGACGAACCCGAACCATTGGCCGCTCTGGGCGTAACTCAACCCCTGCGCCGCCAGTTTGATGGCTAGTTCCCGGGTTTTTTTGAGTACCTCTGATAACGTTCTGCTTCGCCCAGCAGGTCGGCGCCGCTGGCCATCCGGCCGCACTGGCCGCAGCGGAACACGGGCATCTGCAACCGAATTGCCCCATAGCGGGTGGTGATAGTGCGGGCGTAGCGATGATGCCGGTGCATCGCTAAACCGCAGTCCGGGCAGAGGGGCTGGTAATCATCCAAAGCCTGCTGCAACGACTGCTGCAACCGGACGGGTATCTGCTGCTCCAGCCGGGTTTCCAAGTCGTAAAGCAGTCCCATGGCAGCGCCCCTCCCTCTGACTTCGGAGCCGGTATTTGCAGCCATCCTACAACTAAACCACCTAAAACGGAACGCTACCCGCGGGGATAGTCCGATGGTTATAGACGGCGCGCTTGCGGTATAATGGGTTCCCCCGCACACGCGGGGATAGTCCCGCGAGGTTAGCGTATCAGCGCGGCGGCGGCGAGGTTCCCCCGCACACGCGGGGATAGTCCCGGGCGTTGTTCCCGTAGCCGGCACGCCCGTTGGGTTCCCCCGCACACGCGGGGATAGTCCCCCAAATTTCCGACGCCATTTGCCGAATGTCGGGGTTCCCCCGCACACGCGGGGATAGTCCGAACAGGCGTCCCTACTCTAAAATTGCCCCCAAGGTTCCCCCGCACACGCGGGGATAGTCCTGATTCAGGGGCTAGACCCGACCCCCGAAGCCTGGTTCCCCCGCACACGCGGGGATAGTCCCATCCTCGTCAATGGCGTTTTGCGCCGTGGGGCGGTTCCCCCGCACACGCGGGGATAGTCCTTTGCCACTGTTGTTTTCCTTGTGAATCGGCTGGGTTCCCCCGCACACGCGGGGATAGTCCTCATCCTCTCCGACGACGTGGGAGTGGGCCCGGGGTTCCCCCGCACACGCGGGGATAGTCCTTACATTGAAGACAGCGAACGTCAGAACGAAAAGGTTCCCCCGCACACGCGGGGATAGTCCCGCACGGGCGGCAAGAAGTTGCGCAGCTTGATCGGTTCCCCCGCACACGCGGGGATAGTCCCATCATCGTTGAGTTTCAGAGGATGGAATCCCCGGTTCCCCCGCACACGCGGGGATAGTCCCTTGGCGGCGTTGCGTACCGCGTCCTGGTAGCCGGTTCCCCCGCACACGCGGGGATAGTCCCGAGGGTAGCGGGGCATAATCAGATATCCTCCGGGTTCCCCCGCACACGCGGGGATAGTCCGACGCTGGATAGAACGGGCAACACGCGCCGGCAGGTTCCCCCGCACACGCGGGGATAGTCCTGTGAAACAATGAACAGCGAGGTTCGTACCGCCGGTTCCCCCGCACACGCGGGGATAGTCCCGGGCAACACTGCCTGATGCCGGCGCGTGTTGCGGTTCCCCCGCACACGCGGGGATAGTCCCCACCCGCTGCCGGTCGCGGCGCGGAGCGGGGAGGTTCCCCCGCACACGCGGGGATAGTCCTATACTGGTCTGGCGTCGGGTCCTCGCCCAGTAGGTTCCCCCGCACACGCGGGGATAGTCCCACGCCAAACCCGCGCAGCGTCAATGTGCCGGAGGTTCCCCCGCACACGCGGGGATAGTCCCATGACTATAGCGGAGGCTCCCATCCCGTAGCTGGTTCCCCCGCACACGCGGGGATAGTCCGGCTCACCGTCAGCGAGGCCACGGGCATGGTTGGGTTCCCCCGCACACGCGGGGATAGTCCGCTGCGGAGCGGGCCGGCCGGCTTCCTTCGATGGGTTCCCCCGCACACGCGGGGATAGTCCTTTATCGGCAAAGCGATTGCGAGGAGCGGAGCGGGTTCCCCCGCACACGCGGGGATAGTCCGTATGGAATGATGCTGATGAGTTAGTGGTCAATGGTTCCCCCGCACACGCGGGGATAGTCCTATGCCAGGGGGCTGCTCGGCGTTATAGGAAACGGTTCCCCCGCACACGCGGGGATAGTCCCCGGGAGGAGCTGAACCTGGGCAGGGGAGCTCGGGTTCCCCCGCACACGCGGGGATAGTCCTGACGTGGGCGGCTGACGTTGCGATACCGACGGGGTTCCCCCGCACACGCGGGGATAGTCCGGATTCCAGGGCCGCCCGGATTGCTGGGGCCACGGTTCCCCCGCACACGCGGGGATAGTCCCGCCGGATGTTGGTGTATCAGCCCGTCGTCGTCGGTTCCCCCGCACACGCGGGGATAGTCCTCCCCCGCTTGCGCCGCCTGCCAAACCGCGCTCGGTTCCCCCGCACACGCGGGGATAGTCCGCACCGGCAAGGGACGGTGTTCAGCCGCGTTCAGGTTCCCCCGCACACGCGGGGATAGTCCTCAAGCCAAAGGGGGGATGATGCGCTTTGACACGGTTCCCCTGCACACGCGGGGATAGTCCCTGCGAACCGAGCTGGCGACAGCCCGCACGCGGGGTTCCCCCGCACACGCGGGGATAGTCCCTGCGGGCTAACGCCGCCTAACCGGCCAGAAGGGGTTCCCCCGCACACGCGGGGATAGTCCGTCACCTATGAGTTCGCGTTTCCGGGACTGCGGGGTTCCCCCGCACACGCGGGGATAGTCCGGTAAAGAATCCGCCGGTCTGCGGTGGGGTGGGGGTTCCCCCGCACACGCGGGGATAGTCCACACTAAGTCCGTATTCCTATCTACCTGGATAGGGTTCCCCCGCACACGCGGGGATAGTCCTGTTATGCAGCGCGAATTCGTCCTGCGCAACGCGGTTCCCCCGCACACGCGGGGATAGTCCGCTGCCCGGCCAGAAAGCCGGTGATGGCATCCCGGTTCCCCCGCACACGCGGGGATAGTCCCTGAGCCAACAGTCGCTCCAGGGGGATGCCCAGGGTTCCCCCGCACACGCGGGGATAGTCCGGTGGAGGCGGTAAAGAACCAGTCCGTAACGTCGGTTCCCCCGCACACGCGGGGATAGTCCGCCGTCCCCGCCCCGCCGCCGCGGCCGCCGGCAGGTTCCCCCGCACACGCGGGGATAGTCCCCAAATCCGAAGCGGGACGACAACCAGAGGAGTGGTTCCCCCGCACACGCGGGGATAGTCCCGAGGGCGAAACGGGGCGTCGCCGCCCCGTCCGGGTTCCCCCGCACACGCGGGGATAGTCCCGGCGCGGTCGGCCATCCGGTCGATGTTCCGGCGGTTCCCCCGCACACGCGGGGATAGTCCCAACACCGCAATACAACGCTTGGCCGACTTGTCGGTTCCCCCGCACACGCGGGGATAGTCCTCCTAGGGCGTGTGGTCAAATTGGGGATATGGTGGTAAACTGGCGCTGTTAGCCGCAATCTGCCACCAGGAGGGCGATTCCGTGTCCACCGCCGCTGCTGCTTATCACCGCCACGACATCTCCGACCGCGCCTGGCAAATCCTGGAACCCCGCCTCCCCGGCGGCCCCGGCAAAGTGGGACGCCCGGCACAGAACAACCGCCGTTTCATCAACGCCGTGTTCTGGGTACTGCGCACCGGCGCCCCCTGGCGCGACTTGCCCCCGGACTACGGCGACTGGGGCAACACCCACCGCCGCTTTATTCGCTGGCGCAATAAAAATGTCTGGGCTGAATTGCAGGAAGCCCTGGTTGACGACCCCGATTTTGAATGGCTGATGATTGACGCCAGCTACATCAAAGTGCACCAGCATGGCACGGGCGCCCGGGGCGGCAATCAGGCGGTCGGTCGCACCAAAGGGGGCTGAACACGAAACTGCATCTGGCGGTGGACGCCCACGGGATGCCGGTGCGGATGGTGGTAACGTCGGGAACCACGGCGGACTGTACCCAGGCGGGGGCGCTGATTGCGGGCCTTGCGGCGGAGCATTTGCTGGCGGATAAAGGGTATGACACAAATAAGGTGCTGGCGGCGGCCCGTGGGGCGGGGATGACGCCAGTGATACCGCCAAAGCGGAATCGGCGGGAGCCTCAGGAGTATGACGCGGATTTGTACCAGGCGCGTCATTTGGTGGAGAACGGGTTTTGCAAGTTCAAGGAATGGCGGGGTGTGGCGACGCGGTATGCCAAAAACGCGGCGTCATACCTGGCAATCTGCCAGATACGGGCCCTGGCGCTGTGGGCCAAAATAATTTGACCACACGCCCTAGATAGTCGCTTTCGGGTTCGAATGCCTCGGTTCCCCCGCACACGCGGGGATAGTCCATGTGCTGACCGTTTTTTGCGCTGCGTTCCCTGGGTTCCCCCGCACACGCGGGGATAGTCCCCTTTCTGCGATGCCTCATTGATTTTGTAGCCGCGGTTCCCCCGCACACGCGGGGATAGTCCCTCACCAGGCCGGCGCCGGCGCGTGGGCGGGCAGGTTCCCCCGCACACGCGGGGATAGTCCCGTCGGGGAATAGGGGTCCCGGTTGATTATCGATGGTTCCCCCGCACACGCGGGGATAGTCCTTCGAGCTGTTTTGGGACGCCGCGCCAACGCATGGTTCCCCCGCACACGCGGGGATAGTCCCTGCGATGCCATCCGCCGGTGCGCCCACGACAGGGTTCCCCGCACACGCGGGGATAGTCCTGGGTCATCAATGATGCTGTGCGAAAGCATCAGGGTTCCCCCGCGCATCCCGGTAAAAGCCGTCCGCTGCTGGCATCCTCCCCCGGCGTCTCTGCGCCTCGGCGTTGACTTTGCCCAGGCAGGTACGCCTGAGATTGGCCGGGGATGCTGACAAGCGTTCCGCAATGCGCTAAAATCGCCCCGCCTGCGCTGTGCCCGGCGGGGTGTAATTATGACGCAACTGCCCCGATTTCTAATCTACCAGAACATCCCCCTGTGGCGGCACACCCAGGTTATCCAGTGGGCGGCGCAGATTGTGTCCGGTATTGCCGTCGTGGCGCTGGTAGTCTGGTTCTTTGCCAATATCGGCAACGCCATCCAGGACCGGGACATCCCCTATGGATTCAGCTTTCTGAACCGCGCCTACCAGACGCCCATCGGGGAGCATTTCATCCCCTACGAGTCGTCAAACAGCTTTCTGTACGCCTTTGGCGTGGCAATCACCAACACCCTTTTCGTCTCCATCGCCGGGGTGATTCTGGCCACGGCGCTGGGCATCGCCGTCGGCGTGCTGCGGCTGTCGGGCAACTGGCTGGTCGCCAAGCTGGCGATGGTCTATGTGGAGTTCTTTCGCAACGTGCCGCTGCTGGTGCAGCTGCTGTTCTGGTTTTACATCGTGCTGGCGCTGCCGCCGGTGCGCGAGAGCTACGTCATCGCCAGCCGGCTCTACGTCAACAACGCCGGCATTTCGCTGCCCTGGCCGTCGGGAACGGGGTTGGGCCTGGTCTGGGTGGTTTTGGCGGCGGTGTCCGTCATCACGGGGGCGCTGGTCAGCCGCCGGCTGGGCCAGCGCGAGATGGAGACCGGGCGCGCGTCATACCCGGCGGCCGCCGGCTGGACGGTGGCCGTGGCCGGCGGCGCGCTGATGTGGCTGGTTTTGAGCGCGGCGGGCGACGTTTCGCCCTTCGTGATTACGACGCCGGAACCCATGGGGCGCTTCGGGCGCATCAGCGGCGGCTTCACGGTCAGCACCGCGTTGCTGGCCCTGCTGATTGGCCTGGTGCTCTACACCGCGTCCTTCATCGCCGAAATCGTCCGCGCCGGCATCCAGTCGGTCGGACGGGGGCAGACGGAAGCCGCCCGGGCCCTGGGTCTATCTACAATGAATACCCTGCGTCAGGTGACTTTCCCCCAGGCTCTGCGCGTCATCATCCCGCCGCTCATCAGCCAGTACCTCAACCTGACCAAGAACAGCAGCCTGGGCGGCGCCGTGGGCTATACCGAACTGACCAACGTCGCCATTACGATGACGCAAACCGCGCCGGCGGTGTCCATTTTTATGATAATTATGCTGTCCTATCTGGCGATGAGCCTGACCTACTCGCTGATTGGCAACCTGTACAACTGGCGCCTGGGGCTGGCCGGGGTTAGATGATGGCTGCTGCTACCGACGATACCCAACCGACCGGCGCGCTGCCGCCCCCGCGCCTGAGCGTGGGCGTGCCGGGCTGGATTCGCGCCAACCTGTTCAGCAGCTGGCATAACGGCCTGCTGACCATCGTGGCGGGAGCCGCCGTCGTCCTGGGCCTCTGGTACGGCCTGGGCTGGGTATTTGTTGACGCCGACTGGACGGTTATCAGCAAGCTGGGGGGCCGCCTGGCCATCGGACAGTACAACACCAGCAGCGCCTGTCCCGGCCAGAACTGCTTCTGGCGTCCCCAGGCGGTGCTGCTGCTGGTGACGCTGCTGTTGGGTATGACGTGGGGCGTCGCCGGGCGCGGCCTTGCCCGGCGCATCGCCCTGGCGGTGGCCGTGGCGTCGGCGCTGTTCGCCTTCCTGCCCTACAGCCTGGAACGGATGGGAATTGACGTGCGCCTGCTGCTGCTGGCCAACCTGCCGGCGGTAGGCGCCGGCTGGGCGCTGGCCCGCTATACGCCGCTGGGCGCGGCGCGCCGGATTGTCATACTGGCCATCGCGGCCTTTGTATTGTCGCTGGTGCTGCTGCGCGGCCTGCCCGGCGTCCCCGGATTGCAGCCGGTGTCGGTCATCTACTGGGGCGGCTTGATGATAAACCTGATGCTGGCGATAGTAGGCATCACCCTGAGCCTGCCCATCGGGGTGGCCCTGGCTTTGGGGCGACGGAGCCGCCTGCCGGTGCTGAAAGCGCTGTGCGTCGCGTTCATTGAAGTATTTCGCGGCGTGCCGCTGATAACGCTGCTGTTTATGTCGCAGGTGCTGGTGCCGCTGGCTTTCCCGGAGAATTTCCCGCTGAACTCCCTCTTTCGCGCCTCTATCGTAATTACGCTGTTCAGCGCGGCCTATATGGCGGAAAACATCCGGGGCGGATTGCAGGCGCTGCATCCCGGCCAGGCCGAAGCGGCCCGGGCCCTGGGGCTGCCCGGCTGGCAAACCACCATCCTCATCTCCCTGCCCCAGGCCATCCGCAACGTCATTCCCGCCATCGTGGGGCAGTTCATCGGCCTGTTCAAAGACACCAGCCTGGTTTATATCATCGCTATGCTGGACATAGTGGAAACGGGCCGCGCCTTCATCCTGGGCAACACGGAGTATCTGGCCAGCGCGCGGGAAATGTTCGTCTTTCTGGCGGTGGTGTTCTGGATTTTCACCTACGGAATGTCCTACGTCAGCGGGCGAGTGGAACGGCAGCTCGGCGTGGGCGAGCGGTAGCGGACGGCATTTTTACCGGGAGGCGCCGCATCAACCGGATTCCGGGTTCCGTTGACATTCTGCAATTGGAGAGGCCACTATGACCCAGCAGCTCCCGCCGGAGGTTCTCAACCTCATCGACGCCGCCCTTACCGAAGACCAGGCGTTTAACGACCCCACGACCCAAACGCTCATCCCCGATGACATCATCGGCCGCGGCATCCTGCGCGCCAAAGCCAACGGCGTCCTCGCCGGCGCGAGCGTAGCCGCCGCCGTGTTCCGCCGCGTTGACCCGGCGCTGGACATCGCCCTGCTGCTGGACGACGGCGCCGGACTCGCCCCCGGTCAGGACATCGCCAGCATACACGGCCCGGCGGCGTCCATCCTGCGGGCCGAGCGCACCGCGCTGAACTTCATCCAGCGCATGAGCGGCATCGCCACCGCCACCAACCGCTACGTGCGCGCCGTGGCCGGCACCGCCGCCCGCATCGTCGATACCCGCAAAACCGCCCCCGGCCATCGCTATCTGGACAAGTACAGCGTCCGCATGGGCGGCGGCTACAACCACCGCCTCAACCTGGCCGACGGCATCCTCATCAAGGACAACCACCTGGCCGCCCGCGCCGCTCTGGAAGAGCCGCTGGGCGCCGTCGTCCGCCACGCCATCGCCCGGGCCTCCCACACCATCCGCGTCGAAGTCGAGGTCGAGTCCCTGACGCAGGTTCGGGAAGCCGTCGCCGCCGGCGCCCACATCATTATGCTGGACAATATGCCGGTGGACACCATGCGCGCGGCCGTCGGCATCATCGCCGGCCGCGCCGCCGTGGAAGCCTCCGGCGGCATCACCCTGGAAACCGTCCGGGACGTGGCCGAAACCGGAGTTGACCTCATCAGCGTCGGCGGCCTCACCCACTCCACCGACGCCCTGGACATTTCCCTGGACCTGGAGTTTCCCGGATAACGCCGCCCTTAATGATAAAGTGGCAGCAGGGAAAGTAACGGATAATCCACGCCGTCACCCGGAGCAGCATTATGGACTGGCAGGAACGCATCGTAAAAGTCCCTGGTACCGCCGGCGGACGCCCAATCATTAAAGGCAGCCGAATCCCCGTGTGGCTCCTCCTGGAGTTGCAGGCTTGCGGAGCCAGTGAGGACGATTTGTTGCAGAACTACCCTCGCCTGTCCCGCGAAAGTATCCGCGCGGCTTTCGCCTACGCCGATGCCCACGGTATGGTCGCATACGAAGACTGGAACGCCGAGTTTTGCCCCTACCACGGGCCGGATGCAACGGAAAAATCCAGCATATCCCGTTCCGGTTGACCGAAGTTTATGCGAGGTCTGGCTGACGAAAATATGCTGGAAATGGCGGTACAACTGTTGTGTGCTGCCGGCCATGACATTGCCTGGGTATCCGAGGATATGCCATCCGTATCGGACGCCGTCGTTTTGGCGCGCGCCCTGCGGGAAGACCGGGTAGTGCTAACCTATGACAAGACAGACTATGGCAGCCTGATTTACCAGGACGGACTGCCGGCGCAGTGCGGCGTAGTTCTGTTCCGGTTTCGCGGTCTGCCAGTGCCAGCCCAGGCTCAGTTTATCGCCAGCGTGCTCGCCAGCGAAGCGGTTGACTGGAAAGGCAGTTTCACGGTCATTAGAACGGGGCCCGTGCCGGGCGCGTGACCGCCCCGCTTGAATATCAACCCCCGGCGGCGGTATATTGCCCACACCACACGCCGCCGACAAACCATCAACCCAACAGCAAGGAGCGTATCCCAATGGCCCGTCTCAGCGACATCACCCGCGATCAACTTGCGCCGGAGCATCAGGAGTTCTTTGACTCCATCGCCAGCAGCCGTGGCAGCGTGCGCGGCCCCTACGGCGTGCTGCTGCACAGCCCCGACCTGGCCGCCCGCGTCGCCCACACCGGCGCTTACGTGCGCTTCGACCTGGACATCTCCGAGGCCCACCGGGAAATCATCATCTGCGCCACCGCCCGCGAAATCCGCCAGCAGTACGAATTTTCCGCCCACGCCCGCCTCGCCCGCCAGGCCGGCGTCTCCGCAGACGTCGTCAGCGCCATCGCCACCGGCCAGGCCCCCGACGGCATGAGCGGCATCGAAGCCGCCCTGGTGCAATACGTGCAGGAACTGTCCCGCAACCACAAAATCAGCGACGACACCTTCAACGCCGTGTCCGGCCATTTCGGGATGCAAAAGACGCTGGAGATTACCGCCCTCATCGGACATTACCTGCTGGTGGGCCAAATCCTCTCCGCCTTTGAGGTTGACCTGCCCGAAGGCGTCCAGCCGGAGATAACCTAGGCCAGGTTAGAACCCCCGGCCGCCGCCGCTGCGCTGCCCTGCAGTCGCCGTCCGGCGGAGGGAATGCAGCTATGAGCGCCCTCACCGTAAACGCCGCCCGTATGCGAACCACCCGCCGGATGCTGGGCATGACCCGCGAGGGCCTGTCGGCGGCCACGGATGGGCGGGTGCCGGTCAGCGCCATTGCCAAACTGGAGCAGGGCCGTTCGACGCCGGACGACGGCGCGATGGTCTATTCCCTCAGTGCCGCGCTGCAATTGCCCTTCGACTTTCTGCTCGGCCAGCCCGAAAACCGGGATTACCAAGAAACTCCATCCTGGCGCGCCGTCAAGAAAATCCCCAATTACGTATCCGAGGGTTTGCGCGAACGGCTCGCCTATTTCACTGATAAATGCCGCGACCTGGAGGAGTACGTTGCCGGGCAGGAAGTACCTCGGAGCGACCTGTCTCCGGAGCTGCTGGAACTCCGCGCCCAACATAACAGTGAGGAACCTCTGGCCCCGGATGATATTGAACAATACGCCGAGCTGCTGCGGAAACACGTTTGTATTAACCAGGAACGAAGTTTCGCCTGTTTGGACTGCATCACCGAAGTTATGGAATCCTTTGGCATCAAAGTTGCCTGCTGGCCCTTGCCGCCGGGCGTTTCCGGTTTGTCAATGACTTACGGCAGCGCCGCTGACGGCGGCATCCCGACGGGCGCCGCCGTCCTGGTCAACCGCAGCCACCCGGTCGAACGCCGCCGCTTCAGCCTCGCCCACGAGTGGGGCCACCTGATTTTGCCCCAGGCCGGCAACTGGCGCGATGATGAAACGGCTTGCAATCAATTCGCCGGCGCTCTGTTGATGCCGGCGGAAGCTCTGCGCCGGGACGTGGTGGAAATATTGGGCGGCCCGATTGCTCAAAATCGGGACGCTTTCAATCGTGAACTGGTGGCCAGCAAAAGCTGCTACGGCGTCAGCATCGCCGCACTGCTGCGGCGTTGCTATGACCTTAACCTTATCGTGCCGGCTGCGCTGTATCCCATAATCTGCCGTCTGATGGGGCAACGCGGCTGGTTTCGCCGCGAGCCGGAACCACGCTGGTCAAAGCAGGAAAAGCCCCAGCGGTTTGAGTTCTTGCTGAACCAATTGGACGATGAGGACCGTGAGCGCGGCATTGATGCAGAATGGCGTGGCGATGTCGCTTTCCTGGAAGCAGCATAATGCGTCAAATCTATGGCAATATCTCCGACCTGCTTAATGCCGACAGACTGGTTATTGACACCAGCGTTGCCGTTTGTCTTGACGTCGCTGGTTGGACTGATGAATTCATCAGATCCACTACAACGCAAATTAGCACATTAACCGGCGAACCCCAACAACTGCGTATCTCGCCCACAGCTTATAGCGAGAGTGATCGCGAGTTTCGAGCGCACGTAACCACAGCTCTGGATATATGGGATGACCTGGTTACTGGCAATCCCGACACCGTTCCGGTCGGCTTTACTGGCCAGGAATTGCAAGACATTCAAGCCATCATCAAAATGTCACGCCATACTGGTAGTAAACAAAAGATTAGCCGGGCCGATGCCGAGGGCGTCTATCTGGCCGGACTGCACAATTCCGTTCTCCTGACTGGCGACAATCAGCAAGCCCAAGTTGCCAACTCCATTGGTGTCACCGCAATTCACAAGTTCACCATCCTTGAAAATATAGCGCGCAATGCAGCTTTGCCCATTCTGCAATTATGCGCCGGACTGGTACGGCTGATTGCCAATAGTCATAGTAACCACCCGTGCGCCCTGTCCGACCACCACCGCGATGCCCTACAGGAAATCCACCACCATAAATGCTACACCTAAAAGGAGACTCCCACTATGTCCGCTGCCGCCGACGGCCTCATCTCCGCCCTGGAAAACAACTTCGCCACCATCGACCTGGCCCTCAGAGACCTCAGCGACGAGGAGTTCCACCGCATCCCGGCCCCCGACTGTAACTCGGTGGCTTGGATTCTTTGGCACTTGTCCCGCGTCATCGACTCCTTCATCCACACCCGGTTGCGCGACCTGCCCCAGCTCTGGGATACGCATAACTGGACGCAAAACTACACCATGCCGGCCGACGGCGAGAATCGCGGCCTGGGCTGGACTCACCGGATGGTATGCGACTGGCAGCCCCCGGCCCGCAACTTGCAGATGGACTACTTCGAGCAAGTCCGCGCCGCCCTGCGCGAGTATCTGCCCGCGCTGACGGAACCCCAGATGCAGCAGGTAAAAATCATCCCGCCGGTGTCGGAACCGCGCACGGTGGCCGCGGCCCTGGGTCAGATGACCTGGGATTGCGTGTCCCACGGCGGGCAAATCGCCTACCTGCGGGGTATGTACAAGGGCATGGGCTGGCATCGGTAACCCCGATGCCTAGGCGCGTCGCGGCCGCCCCCGGTCGGCACTGTCCACCAGTATGGTAACCGGGCCGTCGTTCTCCAGCCGCACCCGCATATACGCCTGAAACTCCCCGGTCGCCACTGCCAGGCCGGACTCCCGGAACAGCGCCACCGTCTCCTCGTAGAGCCGGTTGGCCTCTTCCGGCCCGGCGGCCCGGGTGAAGTCCGGCCGCCGCCCCCGCCGGGTGTCGGCGTACAGCGTGAATTGGGACACCACCAGCAGCTCGCCGCCCACGTCCAGCGCCGACCGGTTAAACCGGCCCTGCGCGTCGGCGAAAATCCGCATATTCACTACCTTACCCACCACGTACCGCGCATCCGCCCCGTCATCGCCGTCGGCCACCCCCAGCAGCGCCACCAGGCCCTGGCCGATGCTCTCCACCTCCGCATCGTCAATCCACACTGACGCCGACGTGACTCTTTGAATCAAAGCCCGCATCACGCCGCGCCGTTGCTTTCAGAACGGGAAAGAGCCGCACCCGAAAGCGCGGCCCTGTTTCCGCACCAACCGAGTGGACAGTCAATTACGCGGAATCGCCGCTCGCCGCAGCCGGCGCCGCCGATTCCGAACCGGAAGCAGACCCCGAATCGCCGGACTTGGCATCGCCGCTGTCGCTCTTGGAGGTTGACGACGATTCGGAGGACGATTCCTTGCCCTCCGCGTTCTCCGCCGGGCGCTTGGGCCGGCCGTAGTCGGTGGTGTAAAAACCGCTGCCCTTGTAAATCACCGGCACGGCGTGAAACACGCGCTGGCCCGGGCCGCCGCACGATGGGCACTCTCCCTGGCCGGCCTCGCTGAATTTCTGAACCAGCTCAAACTCGGACGGACACTCAATACACCGATAATCGTAGCGAGGCAAACCTACCCTCCTTACATCCAGCAAATGCCGCCGGGCATCCCGGCCCGGACGGACACGATTCAATCCAGTTAACGGGCCAGAGTGTAACACTCCGCCCGCCGCCGGTCAATTTGCCCAAGACTCGCCGGCGACAACCGCCGGCAGGCCGTCCTACCGCCGCTGCCGGCGCCGGCGCCGGGCCGCGCGCTGGGCCGCCAGCCGTTCCTTTTGCGCCTTCGACCGGAAAAACCGCCGGTCCTTCAACTCGCGCAGGATGCCCGCGTGCTGCACCGAGGCGCGGAAGCGGTTCACCAAACTCTCCGGGGTTTCCCCCTCTCGCGGCGTTACGTAAGCCATACCCTGCTCCAACGTAGTGTGTTCTGCCGGTAATTCCTATATGGAAGGGAATATATCACGGCGTTCAGAATCCGGCAAACCCTGTGCCGCAGGGTTCGCCAACCGGCCTATCCGCTGGGAGACCCGTCAGCGATGCGCCCGTCGGCCATTTGCAGCCGCCGGTCGGTCATATCGGCCAGCATCAGGTCGTGGGTGGCCGTCACCACGGTAACGCCGCGGCTGGCTGCAATCTCTTTCATAATGCCGCCGATGCTCTGCGCCGTTACGCTGTCCAGTTCCCCGGTGGGTTCGTCGGCGAACAGCACCGAGGGGCCGGCGACCAGGGCGCGGGCAATGGCTACCCGCTGCTGCTCGCCGCCCGACAGCTCATAGGGGCGATGCCCGGCCCGGCCTAAAAGGTCAACCAGGCCCAGCGCATCGTTGGCCCGCCGCCGCCGCTCCCGCCACGACACGCCGCCGATGTGCAGGGGCAACTCCACGTTCTCGAAGGCCGACAGCAGGGGAATCAGCCCGAAAGACTGGAACACGAACCCAATCCGTTCCCGGCGCAATCCGACCAACTCCCGCTCCGGCATCCGATTCAGCTCCCGCCCCTCAAACCAGACCTGCCCCGCGCTGGGCCGGTCCAGCCCCGCCAGCAGATTCAACAGGGTGGTTTTGCCCGAACCGGAACGCCCCACCAGCGCCACGAACTCGCCGGGGGCGATGCTGACCGTAACCTCATTTACCGCCCGCACCGCGCTGTCGCCCTCGCCAAAATCGCGAACCACCGACTCCGAGGCCAGCGCTGCTGTTATGTTCGCCATCGTGATACCTCTGGCCTAGTTATCCGCCTCGCCGCCGTAGCCCGGCGCCCGCTCCCGGCTGCGGTGCGGCGCCGTGGCCGGCCGCAGGGTGATGCCGGCGCCATCCTCGGCAATGCCCGCGCTGGCCAGCCCGTCCAGCGACAATTGCTCTACGTACTCGCGCGGCAATTGCAGCCGACCCGCCCGGTCCACCACCAGATACTCCGCTTCCTGTCCTTCATCCCCTCGGTAGGACGACATCAGATACGACTCGGAGCCGATGCGCCCATCCCGGATGCGAACCACCCGGTCCACCCAGTGGGCAATGCCGGCGTAGTGGGTTACGATGATAACCGTTATCCCGAACTGCCGGTTGATGCGTTGCAGCATTCGGAACACGTCCTCGGCCATGTTCGTATCCAGTTCGCCCGTTGGTTCGTCGGCCAGCAGCAGGGGCGGATTATTCGCCAGGGCAACGGCAATGGCGACCCGCTGCTGCTCCCCGCCCGACAGTTCCGATGGATAGCGCCGGCCCTTATCGGACATTTGCAGCGCGTCCAGCAGCGCGTCAGCCCGTTGGCGGCGCAGCTTCCGCGCCGTGCCGGCAATGGCCTGGGGCAGTTCAATGTTATCGCGCACGTTGAGATAAGGCACCAGGTTGCGCCCCGTCGCCTGCCACACGAAGCCGACTTCCCGCCGGCGGTACGCCACCAAATCCTGGTCGCTGATGTCCAGCAAATCCCGCTCGCCCACTCGTATCCGGCCGGCCGAGGGCCGCTCCAGCCCGGCCAGAATATTCAGCAGCGTGGTTTTACCCGACCCGCTGGCGCCCACGATGCCAACCAGCTCGCCGCGCGCTATCGCCAGGTCCACCCCCCGCAGCGCCACCACTTCCAGGTCGGCCGGCTTGTAAATCTTGAACAGGTCGTTGGCTTCCATATAAGGAGGCGCAAAATCCGCTTCGTCAGGGTCGGCCCACGCTGCGGGGGACAGTGCGTAGGCCGGCTCCGTTTCCGGCAGCGGCGCGGGTATCGGTTCGGGCAACGCCGTTTTCACCGGCTGCGCCGCCGCGACTCCATCCGATGCCGGGGCAACGGGCGCTGCTGCCGGCGGCGGTGGCCCCGGCAAGCCGGTGGCTGCGTCGCCGGCAGCCGGCTGCCCCCGGCGTTCCGGGGGCATAAACTGCCGGGCGTATTCATCATTCGCGTTACGTTGTGGCGATTCAGACATCCTGTTCAGACTCAACAAGCTGGTATTTGGGAAACCGCCGGCATTATAACCCATAATCCGCATCCGCCGCCTGGCCCGGCGCCTGGCAGTATGCGGCCCCCTGCCTGAAAGCCCTCTCCCCTTGTGGAGATGGTTGGGCCGCACGGCCGGCGCGGTAGCCGGCCTGATAGCCCTCTCCCCTTGTGGGAGAGGGTTGGGTGAGGGGTAGTGCTCCTGCTCCGGCATAAGGGAAATCCGGCGCCTGCAAAAATATCCTGTCCATCCTGTCCATCCCTGTAAAATTACCCCTTGCGCCCGCAAGAACGCACGTGCTATCATAGCGGCGTCAGGCGAAAAGTCAATACCCCGACCGGGTTTCAGGTAATCACGGCCAACCCCATCAGCAGCCAAGTCGCACCGGCTATCGCAGGAGACTGCCGCCGACCGCTTTAACCGGCGTAGTCCCCTCGGCCACGGCGTCCGCCACAGCGCCCCATGCTCCGGGCATGGAAAATCCGAGCTAAAAACCCCGCGCAAACCTCCGGCCGTAGGGCTGATAATCCCTGAAACCCGGTCCACCGCAAATCAATCGCCCGACCAAATCCGAACGCACGGAGCCAAAGGAGCCGCCTATGCCAACCTAGCCGAACCGTCCCCAGCGGCGCCCCATTCGCCTGACTGCTGCCGCTGCCAACCCACCAATCCCTGCCTAATCAGGAGTGCAACTGCAATTGGAACCGTCCCCGATAGTTATAGCATTAGGGAGCGGGGCTTGCGGCCCGCTCCCCAGGTGTCCGCCGTTGTGCGGCCCCGTTGTGCGGCCCCATTGACGTCAGGCCGGCTTGCGGGCCGACACTTTTACGCTGGCAACGTTCAGGGGCAGGTCGTCCGCGTCAAGCCGGAGCGCCTCGTCGCTAGTGGCGATGTCGGTGAAACCGGCGGCGGCCATCCGCGCCAGGTAGGTTCCCCGGTACTCGGCCCCGCCGATGCAGGATGCCCACGCCTCGGCGTCGGTGAGGCGCGGCCCGTCCTCGGAGAGCGCCAGCATATCGGACACGTGCAGCCGCCCGCCCGGCGTCAGCACCCGGTAGGCTTCCTGGAACACCGCATCCTTGTCGGGAGACAGGCAAATCACGCAGTTGCTGATTACCACGTCCACGCTGGAGTCAGGCAGTGGAATATCCTCCAGATGCCCCGCCACAAACTCTACGTTGGCAAGGCCCATGCGGTCGCGGTTGGCGTTGGCCAGAGCCAGCATCTCCGGCGTCATATCCAGCCCAAAGACCCGGCCCGACTCGCCCACCTGCTCGGCGGCGATGAAACAGTCAATGCCCCCGCCGGAACCCAGGTCCAGCACCGTCTCGCCGGGGCGCAAATCGGCCAGTGCGGTAGGATTGCCGCACCCCGCCGAAGCCGCCATCGCCTCCACCGGCAAACCTTGCAGCTGGGCCGCGTTGTACAGCGCCATCGCCCGCTCGGTGTCCTCCGGCCCGCAGCAGGCAGCGGCATTAGTCGCCGCGCCGCACCCGCAGGCCGCCGCATCATGGCCGCAGTCATCGCCGCCGCAAGCGCCGTGGCCGCAGTTCTCGGCGCCGCAGCCAGCATTGGCCGCCGGCGTAACGTCGGTCAACTGGATGACCCGCAGCGCCCGCTGGCCGTAGCGTTCCTGCACCACCTGGCGAATCTCATCGGTATTATTCGGCATCGTAGTCATCAGCGCCTCCCATTAAGGTTTGGGCATGGATAGACGAAATGGACCGGACTTAACCATACTGGCCGCCCGTGTTGATTTATGCTACGCCGGCCGGCGTCCGCCGTCAAACGCAACTCGCAACCCCGGCCAATCGTAAAACCGCCATTCCCCCCTCTGCGTCTCGGCGTCAAAGCCCCACCCTCCCCGGCGCGGCAATGCTATAATCGCGCCAATTCAACCGCCCAACGGAACGACTATGCGATTCGGCCACTTCTTCTACCCCATGAAATTCGACGATTCCCGCGACGACCAGGCAATACAGGAATGCCTGGACGAAGCCGAACTGGTCGAAGCTCTCGGCTTTGACGCCATCTGGATTGCCGAGCACTACTTTACCGGCGAATGCGTGTACGGCGACCCGCTGGTGTTCGCCAGCGCGGTGGCGGTCAAAACCAGCCGGGTGTTGTTGGGATTCGGCATCATCGAACTCCCCCTGCACAACCCCGTCCGCGTCGCAATGCAAACCGCGCTGCTGGACAACCTGAGCCGTGGCCGCCTGGTGGTAGGCACGGCCAAAGGCTCCAACTACAACGCCTTTGAATACATCGGTTTCGGCAGCGACCCGGCGCTGGGCGCCGCCCAGATGGAAGAGGCGGAAGAGCTGCTGGTAACGGCCTGGACCACCGACAACGTCGATTTTCGCGGCCAGCACTGGCAGGTATCCTTCCCGTCCGTGCGCCCACGGCCCTACCAAAAACCCCATCCGCCGCTGGCCCGGGCCTGCATCAACCGGGAATCCATCATCGAGATGGCCCGCATCGGCCGCCCCATCCTGCTCCGCGGCCGTTCCGTCAACAGCGTCGCCGCCGACATCGCCTTGTACCGTGACACCATGGCCGGCGCCGGTTTCGACGCACAATCCATTGAGCGCAACCTGGACCAAATCTGGGTGTGGCGGGAGATGCACCTGGCCGATACCGATGACCAGGCGATGGCTGAATTCCTGCCGGCCAACTACCGCGCCTACTCCATAATGCAGGATTACCGCGCGCGGTGGAACCCCAAAGAGTTCCCCATGTCCCGGCAGGCGCCGCCCGTCCAGCGGGACGGTTACGCCGACTATCCCGACCCCGACGCCGCCGAAAACCTGGTCGGCAGCCCCCGCCGGGTGGCCGAGCAGATTGACCAGATGCGCAAGGCCGGCATCCGCAACCTTATGCTTACCAACCGCGGCCTGATGTCCCGGGCCGCTACCCACCGCTCCCTCAAACTCCTCGCCGAACAGGTAATGCCCCAGTTCCGCGACGCTTGAACGCGCCAACCGGCAGGGGCCAATAATCATTCGCCCCAACGGTAAAGCGTGCCGAGGCGCCGGGGCAGCCACAAAGGTTGCCTCTACATTGCAATTACACCACCCAGGCTGAGCCCGGATGCGCCGGTTGATCTTCCTGGCCGTGCTATTGACGGTCTTCCCGGCCGGTTGTGGGGACGGCCCTGCCGTCGGTGACGTTTCACCCGCCGGTACCGAGCCGTCGCCCATATTTTCCATGCGGCAGCTCTGGGAATGGCACGATGTCTTGATGGATGACTCGTTGCATTGGGAGGAGTCGCTCCGAGATTTAGCGCCGGCCGCAGGGTATCCGTTGGTTACTCTGACGTGGGTGGATGAAACATCAGGGCGGGTGGTGCTCGGCGTGAACTGTGAGGCCAACGTCCAGCCGGTCAGAAGGGCAATCAAGGAGCGCAGCGCCGTTCTTGGCGTACCCTGGGATGCTATCGAGGTCAAGGCGACCGGGAGAGCACGCCCCGCGGCCATAGGTTACAATCATTTGGAAGAATGCCAGCCGCCGCACCCGGCCGGTTTCGGCGGGTACTTCTTCAGAGGGGACACGGAGTTTTACGTTTATCTGTTACGCCCTTCGCAGGAGGCGGCTGAGGTGGTGATGGTCTATCAAATCGGCCCGGTGCGTTGGGGCGAGGAGCGGAACGTATTTGCGCTGCAAGGAGACTTCACGTTCACGCAGTTAGAGGATTGGTACGGCCGCTTCTCCGGGGATTGGCGGAAACGCTACTCGAAAGGAGAACCGTCGGAGTACCTGGAGTTGGTGACCCTCCCCGGCTACTCTCATGAAGGGCCTTTGAACTTAACGTATGCTGGAACCTATCCCAGGATGAACCGGATTCTATTTCGGATAAAGCCGGGTTCGGATGCGCCGGCAATCAGGATGGCCCTTGCAGAACGGCTTACTGCGCTGGATATACCCCTAGAGGCAGTCGTCATCGAAGTTCAGCCCTCTCGACCGTGAGATGTGCCAACTATCCGGGTTGGAGCGCTGCGCTCAGCATCAGGCTCGCTCCGTGTTGCCCTTGCCAACCGCCCGTGCTAATCTGCGGGCGACTATCCAACACGGAGCGAACCTGCTATGCAAATCACCGGCGCTACCACCCGCGTTCTGCAAACCCCCGCCGACAACCCCCTGGTGGTCGGCATCGACCAGCCCGGCGTCCGGGAGTTCGTCACCCTGGAGCTGAACACCGATGAGGGCATCACCGGCGTCGGCGTCACCTTCTTTGGCGGGCCACTGGTCAATTCGCTGCGGCAGGCGGTGGACGATTTGGCGACGCTGGCCGTGGGCGCCGACCCGATGCACCCGGAAGCCGTCTGGGGCCGGCTGATGGACGCCTGCGCCTCCGCCGGGCCGGAAGGCATCCTGTCCCTGGCCCTGGCCGCCGTGGATCTGGCGGTGTGGGACATCAAGGGCAAGGCGCTGGACCAGTCGGTATGCGCGCTGCTGGGCGGTTATCGCGACCGGGCCCCCACCTACGCCAGCGGCGCGCTGATGCGGCCCATGGGCCTGGAATACCTGGCCGAGGCCGGCCCGCGCTTGGTGGAGCAGGGCTTCCGCCAGATGAAAACCCAGATGGGCGCCGAGCCCACCGCCGCCCGCGAAGTGGCCCGCATCCGCACCCTGCGCGACGCCATCGGCCCCGACATCGACTTGATGTGCGACATCAACCAGCTCTGGAACGTCAACCAGGCCATCCAGATTGGCAGCATGGTCGAAGAATACCGCCTCTACTGGCTGGAGGACGTGGTAGCGCGGGATGACTACCAGGGCCTCGCCCGTGTCGCCGACGCGCTGACCACGCCCATCGCCGCCGGCGAGTACGTCTATGGCATCCGTCCCTTCCGCCACATGGTAGAGCAGCGCAGCGTCGACATCGTGATGGTTGACCTGCTGCGCGCCGGCGGCATCACGCCTTTCCGCAAAATCGCCGGCCTGGCCGAGGCGTTCAACCTGCCGGTGGTGTCCCACCTCATCCCGGAGGTGCAGGTGCATACCATCTCCGCCATCCCCAACGGGCTGACGGTGGAGTATATGCCCTGGTCGCTGCGGCTGTTCGACGAGACGCCCGACATCGTGGACGGCGACATCGTGGTGCCCGACCGGCCCGGCCTGGGCCTGTCCTTCAGCCAGGACGCCATCGCCCAATACCAAATCGCCTGACCCCAATCCGACAAAATCCCGCCCCTCCCGTCTATCCTGTCCATCAACCAATGTAAAGCAAACGATGTCAAACAAAACCGGAGGCAAACTGCCATGGCAACCTACCAATTGCGTATCTACACCATCAACCGGGGGATGATGGACTCCTGGCTCGGCGTGTTCAACGAGCATATCCGGCCCCTGCACGACCGCCTGGGCATCCCGGTGGTGTCCAGTTACGTGAACGCCGACCGCACCGAATTCATCTGGGTGCGCCGGTTCGACAGCGCCGACGAAATTGCGGAGAAGGAAGCCGCCTACTTCGCCTCGCCGGAGCGCGCCGCCCTGGGCGACCGCCCCACCAGCCACATCGCCAAAATGGAAGTGCGGGTGATGGACGGCGTGGCGGCCACCGTGGGCGCAGCGTAAGCCGCCGCCGCATCGCGCCGGCGCTTTTACCAGGATGGCCGGCGCGAATAACTATTCGCCCCGGCGTATATCCTTCACCATCTCCCGGTGCGGAATGTCCACTTCCAAAAACATCTCGCCCACTTCCTGATAGCCGTGGCCGGCGTAAAAGGACTTTACGTATTCCTGGGCGTGCAGCGTGATTTGCGCGCAGCCCAGCGCCCGGCCCTGTTCTTCAAGGAATGCCAGCACCTGGCCGCCGATGCCAAACCGCCGCCACGTCCGTTCCACCGCCATCCGGCCAATATGCGGCCCTTTCCCCGCAACGTCGGGCAACAGGCGGCCGGTGGCGATTACCGCGCCTTCATGCACCGCCACGGCATGGATGGTATCGGGCGCAGTGTCCGCGTCGTCCACCTCAACGTCGGCGGCGATGCCCTGCTCCCCCACAAAAACGCGCATCCGCACGGCAATAGCGCCCTCCAGCTCCGCCGGCGTTTCCACCAGTTTCACCGTGACGCCGCTATTGGCAGCTTTCCGCTCGGTCATAGTCATCATCAGCACCGCGGTTCAAGTATGGCAGCAAGGGGAGTCGGCAGGTCTCACTGACCGGGCAATGATACACCATAGCCGGGCGGAGTTGCCACCGGTGAAAACCGCAAGGCGCGGCGCCGGCTGCCATGCGACCTTGACACATACTTCAGTGTGCTTGATAATCCCCGGCGGAACGAACGTATGCAATGCTAGTAAGGTGTCAAGGTGATTGCTATGCGGATTTGGGGGATCAGGAAGTTTCATTGGCCGATACTGCCGGCTTTGCTGGCGCTAGCTCTGGTGGTGGCTCTCACCGCCGGCCTCGTTGAGGCGCAGGGTGCGCCCAGCCCGCCGCAACCGCCAGGAGGGAGTGGCCCGCTGGGTGACCCTACCGGCCTGACTGCCGAACCTGGCAGCTACCGCGGCGAGGTTGACCTGGCTTGGAGACCGGCCGCTAACGCTGACATTCACTGGATTTGGCTGGTACAAACCAACGGACTCGGCGGCCGCTACCTGCTGGCGGCCGGCCCCAGCCCCGGAAATCTGACCGTCAGCGAGCTGGACGCGCAGCACTCTTACTATTTCATCGTGGTTGCGGGCCAGAATCAGAGCGACGGCCCCACCCAGTGGTCGCAGTGGACTAACTGGTCTTCGGCCCAACCGCCAGCCCAACCCATCCGGCCCACGCCGGACGAGCCGCAGCCCGACCTGACCGTGGAGAAGCCGACGGTGAACAGGAGTGCCATCGATACCGGCGAAAGCTTCTCCATATCGCTCACCGTCCTCAATCGCGGCGACGCCGATGCCAATTCTACCCGGCTGGTGTACTACCGTTCCGACAACGAGGTGATTGACGCCAGCAATGATACCTTCGAGAGCTCCGCAATCGTGCCTGCGCTGCCCCCAACCGTCAGCAGCCGGCACACGCAAGAGCTGACGGCGCCGGCCACCCCTGGCACCTACTACTACGGCGCCTGCGTCGATGTGCAGCGGGAAAGCGATTCCAGCAACAACTGCTCCGACGGAGTGCGGATAACGGTATCCGCCGCGCCTCCCGACCTCACCTTTGACCTGCCGACGGTTAGCAACAGTGCCGTGAACGTGGGGGACAGCTTCTCGCTTACGGTCACCCTTCGCAACAACGGCTCCGGGAATGCCGCCGGCACCCGCCTGACGTACTACCTTTCCAACAACCCGACGATTGACGCTATCAGCGACACTCGACTGTCCTCGGTCGACGTGGCGGGGCTGGCCGCGTCGGAGAGCCGCGCCTACCCGCGCGAGCTGGCCGCGCCAGGCGAAGCCGGCGCTTACTACTACGGCGCTTGCGTGCAGCCGGCTGCGGGAGAACGAAAACTGAACAACAATTGCTCCGCCGGCGTCCTGGTAACGGTAGCCGTGCCCCAATCTGACCTGGTTATCGAGGATTTCACGGTCAGCGATACCGAAGTGAGCGTGCAAGAAAGTTTCACGCTGTCGGCCACGGTGCGCAACCGCGGCGCCGGGCCGGCTGGCGCCACGCAGCTGGTGTATTACCGCTCCTACAACCGGGGCATTTCCAGCGCCGACTCGGCGCTGCATACTGCGAATGTGTCCCCCCTCGCCGGGTCCGGCAGTGAGCCCCACTCCCGCGAGATTACGGCTCCGACCACCCCCGGCGAATACTACTACGGCGTCTGCGTGAAGCCGGTCAGTGGCGAAAGCAACCGCAACAATAACTGCTCTACCCCCGGCGCATTGGTAACCGTCCTGCGCACTGACCCCGATTTGGCGATTGCAAACTTTGCGGTCAGCCGGAACACGGTGACCGTGAACTCTCCCACCGCCATCCTGCTGTCGGCCCGGGTACGCAACGAAGGCGGCGTGTCGTCGCGTGCGACCGATCTCACTTATTACCGTTCCAGGGACTCGATAATTAGCTCCAATGACGTGGAGGTCGCCAGCGACAACATCAGAATTCTCGCCCGGTCTGAGAGTCAGGATTACCGGATAGAAGCGCCGGCGCCGCCGAGTCCCGGCCGCTATTACTACGGGGCTTGCGCGGCCCCGGTCAGCGGCGAGATTAACACGAACAACAACTGTTCCCCCGGCGTGGAGGTAACGGCAAAGTCCGCCAATGCCTTTTGCCTTCGCACCCTGGGCAACCCCCTTACCGGCGATTTGTCCGCCTCAGGAGAGTGGACCGGCGACTGCTCTTCCGAGAATAGGCCCCACGCCGGCACCTTTGCGCGCTACTACAGCTTCAACCTGAACCGGATGGCCAACGTCATCATTGAACTGACTTCATCCTCCGCCGACACCTTCCTGTACCTGCTGCGGGGCAAAGGAATCAGCGACAGTGTTATGGACCAGGACGACGATAGCGCCAGCGGCGCCGACGCGCGCATCTCAATCGACCTCTCGCCCGGAGCCTACACCGTGGAGGCTACCACTGCCTTTGACACCACCATTGGAGACGGGTTCGACCTTGCCATCAATGCAACCTCCACCCTCAAAGCGGTGCAATGACCGCCGCTTTCCGGCACACGCAAACCCGTCCGCGGGCCTGACGCCGCCCCATCCCCGGTTACCGGGGATGGGGCAACGCCTGTTATTCAGACCGCCTGTTACTTGCCAATTGACAGCGGCGATGCGTCTGGGTAGCCTGAACGGGAGAGTATCGGACGGAGTTGAGGTGTTCCGATGCAGGTGAATATCAGCGAAGCGCAAAACCGGCTGGCACAGCTCGGCGAACTGGTCTGGCAGGGTGCGGAGGTTATCATCGCCAAAGACGACCAGCCCTATCTGGCGCTGCTGCCCTACCGCGAAGGGCCGGCGGAAAAGAAAGAGCGCCAACTGGGGCGGCTCAAGGGGCAGATTTGGATGGCGCCGGATTTTGACGAAACGCCGCCGGAGATAATAGACCGGTTCGAGAACGGTCCGATATTCCCGGATAGCGCATAATGCTGCGGCTCCTGCTGGACACCCACGTTCTGCTATGGGCGCTTGCGGACAACCGTTTGCTGCCGGCGCCGGCCGAAAGGCTTATCCTGGTCACCGACGATGCCAATATCAGGCGATACAATGTTGCTGTGTTGCCGGCGTAGAACGCCGTCTTTGCCGCCCGGCGACCGGATGCGCTTATGCAATTGACTGTCGCCGTAGGGTATAATACAGGCACCAACCCGCCGGCTGGCGGCAATCGCCCCTAATCAGGCATCAATCAGGCAGGTGACGGCGTGCGCGACGTAATTCAGGAAGCAGTCAATCAGCTCGATTCGGGGAACCCCTGTGTGCTGGCCACGGTGGTTCGCACCAAAGGCTCCACGCCGCAAAAGGCCGGCGCCATGCTCCTCGTTCGTGAGGACGGCACCGCCGTCGGCACCTTGGGCGGCGGCTGTGTCGAGGGCGACATCTGGTTCGCCGCCCGCGAAATCCTCCGCAACCAGGGCGGCCCGGAGTTCAAGGACTATTACCTCAACGAGGACATCGCGGCCCGCGACGGCCTGGTTTGCGGCGGCACAATGTACTTTTACCTGGAACCCTTCTGGGACACTGGCGACTTCTCCGACATAGGACAGGAATTGCTGGGCGCTTACGACGGCGCCGAGCCGGCGGCATTGGCTACCATAGTCCGCTCCGACGGCGACACCGCTCCCCTGGGCGCCAGGCTGCTGCTCCGCTCCGACGGTTCGGTAGCCGGCGGCATCGGTACTGCGGAGCTGGACGAGCTTGCCCTGGAAGCGGCCAGCCGCGTCGCCGCCGTGGGCGCTAACGAAGCCGTTGCCATCGACGATAAAACCGAACTGTTCGTAGAGGGCTTCACCACGCCGCCCACCCTGGTGATGGTCGGCGGCGGCCACGTTGGCAAGGCCACGGCAGACCTGGCTCACCGGCTGGGCTACCGCGTTTATATCGTTGACGACCGCGAGGATTTCTCAAACCCGCAGCGGTTCCCCTACGCCGAGGAAACCATCGTCGCCTCGTACACTGACTGGGCGACGCATCTGGACATCAACGTTAACAGCTTTATCGTGGTGGCCTCCCGCGGCCACTGGTTCGACGACGTGGCGCTGGAGTCCGCGCTGACCACCCGCGCCCGCTATATCGGACTGCTGGGCAGCCGCCGCAAGACGCTGATGATTTACCAGCGCCTGCTCCAGCTCGGCATCCCCCGTGAGCGGCTGGCCGAAGTCCGCGCCCCCGTCGGCCTGGACATCGGCGCGCTGGAACCTGAGGAACTGGCCGTCAGCATTATGTCCGAGGTCATCATGGCCCGCCGGGGCGGGAAGGGCAGCCCCATGACTATGGACGACTGGTATCTGGAACGGGCCGAGCGCCGGGCCAACCGGGCCATGGGCCTGCCCGCCGACTGACCCCGCCACGACACCGCCAAAACTAAGGACGCCATGAATATGCTCTACGACGATACCATCGAATTTCCCGGCGACCTGGGCAAATTGCTCCGGGAGCTACAGGAAAACCCCGATGCGCTCAGCCTGATGCAATCCCTCATCACCATCCCGGATGTCAGGGATTTGAGCTACGACGAACGCCGCGCCCGGCTCGCTCCCGATTCCATTGTCCAGATGCTCTTCTACGAAGTCATGGACGACGTATCCCTGCGCGACCAGTTCGTCGCCGCCCTGCTGCAAGATTACGTGCCGCCGGAGCCGGAGCGCTAAACATTCCCGCCCCGGCCAATCCCGTTGCTTTTCATTAATGCCGCCATTCACCTCCGCAATCCTCCTGGCCGCCGGCGTTTCCCGGCGCATGGGCACGCTGAAAGCCTTGTTGGACTGGCAAGGCCGGCCCCTCATCATCCATCAAATAGTGGCCCTGCGCCAGGCCGGCGCCGACGAGGTGGTGGTAGTGCTGGGCCACCGCGCCGATGAGTTGCAGGCCCGCATCGGCGCCAACCGCGATGTGTACACTGCCGGCAATGTCCACTGCGTGACTAATAACAACTACGCCGAAGGGAAAACCACGTCTATCAAAACCGGCCTGCGTGCCATTGCCACTGATACCGACCGGCCCGGCACCATCCTGCTGCTGAACGTTGACCAGCCCCGCAGCGCCGGCATCATCCGCCAAGTGCTGGCGGCGCATCGGAACGGCGACGGCGCGCTGATTACCATACCCACCTGCAACGGCAGGGGCGGCCATCCCATCGCCGTGAGCCGCGCCCTGTACCAGGAACTGCTGGACATAACCGAATTGACGCAGGGGATGCGCGCCGTGACGGAACGGCGCCAAGCCGCCACGCAGCGGGTAGAGCTGGGAGCGCCGGAACTGCTGTGGGACGTAAATACCCCGGAGCAGTACCAGGCGGCGTTGGCGGCGGCGCGCCGGGCCGGCAAACCGGACGGCAGCAATCCCCCGGCGTAACCGGCGGCGGCGTTTTGGGCCGCCCGGTTCCCGATACTTGGGACAAAAGTCCCAGAGAACAGGACTACTTCACGGGAGAGACGGTAAATGTTTGGCAAGGCGATTGATTACCGGCTGCTTCGGCTATGCGCCCATGGCCGGCATCCCGAAGCGGAGGAGCTGCGTCAGCTTGAGCGTGATATAGGCGTCGAATCCGCGCAGGCGCGCTTCGAAAAATGGAACCGCCGCCTGGAGAACGACATTCCCATTGACCCGGCTCTGCGCTACCTGGACGTCGGGTGCGGCATGGGCGAGATGGCCCTGGCGCTGGCGCAGCGCGGATGCCGGCACGTGACGGGTATTGATAAAGACCCGCACTACATCAAAATCGCAAAGCGCTGTGCCCGGCAGGCGCAGTTGCAGGACAAAGTCACCTTCAAGTGCATGGACATCCACGATCTGCCGAACCAGGCAGAGTATGACATCGTACTTTCTCACGAGATGCTTGAACACGTGGCACGCCCGCGCGATTTCCTCCGCCGTATGGACGGCATTCTGAGGGCCAAAAGTCGGGGGGGAGAGAGAATAATTATAGCGTTCGGCCCGCTGTTTCATTCACCGTTCGGGGACCACCTGAACCGGTCTTTCCGATTCCGCATACCGTGGCTGGGAGTCCTGTTTTCGGAAGACGCGCTAATGCGTATCCGGCGCGAGTTCTGGCGGCCGGTAGCGGACGAGGCCGAGTCGTTCGCAGATATGCGGGAAGGACTGAACAAGATGAAGTTTTCGGAGTTTCTGCGTTACGTCGCCGAAACGGGATGGATAACGGAGCGGTTGATTGTGAATCCGCAGTTGAAACGCTGGCCGGCGCTCTGGCGGCTGTCCAACCTGCTGCTGCGCGTGCCTGTGCTGCGCGACTACCTGGCGGTTTCCGTATATGCGATTTACCGGCGGCCCTAGCTGGCAGCGCTCCGGCGCGCGCGTCCATACTGGAAAAGCCAGGACCCGATGAGCAGTCGGAGTCCTGGCCCAATTTCGCCATCGGTTATAGCCGTCCGCTTGCCGGTCTTCCGACCGATGTGCCTGCCCTTTGGGGAGCGCCTCGCTGCTCTGCTCTGGACAAACGGCTTAATCTGCGCCAATCAACGGCTCGCCCGATGCGGCTGCTCCCTGTCGGCGGCCTCGCGGCAGTCTCGCACCGCTCCGGCTGCGCCAACAGGGCGCTTACAGGGGAAATGCCAGCTATGGTTCAGCGTAATCAGCGAAACCACTTCATACCTCCTGCGATGACGACGGCGCGTTGCCATCGGGCTTGACGAGTGGGGATTCCCTGCAACCCCAGCGTCTTGAATACATAGTATAGCGTCTGGCGATGCTTGTCAACACCTCAATGCTAACAAAATCGGCCAGGCCCCGGCAAACGGATTGACGCTACTTGCTAGTCAATGGTTCGACCGGCTCGCCACGATGCGGACGGCGCGGGATTTTGGAAAGGCCCCCCAATCCGCACTGAAAAGGCCAGGAACCGATGAACAGTCGGTATCCTGGCCTTGTTTTTCCATCGGCTGTAGCCGCCCGCTTGCCGGTTTTCTGGCCGGTGTGCCTGCCCTTTGGGGAGCGCCTTACTGCGCTGCTTTGGGCAAATGGCGGGGTTAGCGCCAATCAGCGGCTCGCCCGATGCGGTTGGTTCCCTGTCGGCGTCCTCGCGGCATCGTCATACCGCTTGGGCTGCGCCAACAGGGCGCTTACAGGGGAAATGCCAGCTATGGTTCAGCGTAATCAGCGAAACCACTTCTAACCTCCTGCGTTGACGACGGCTGCTTGCCATCGGGCTCAGTGGATGGGGATTCCCTGCAACCCCAGCACCTTGAATACATACTATAACGTTAGATGATGCTTGTCAACATCCTGATTTCGCAATTTGGGCAATTTTGGCGACTTGCGCCGCAGCATCCGGCAAATAGTCTAAACTAGTCGCGCC